>NZ_CBDCUB010000001.1:0-992500 GCF_965222475.1 Candidatus Palauibacter sp.
TGCCGCGACAGCACAGCACCGGGGGCAAGCCGAGGCTGGGCAGAATATCGAAGATGGGCCAGCATTCACCATCGGGCGCGGATACTGTTGTGAGCGTTGACGTTATGGATTCCGCTGGTGCGATTCCCGCCAATCTGTTCCCGCCGATTGGGTTCAGGCCCGCCGCGGCCTGCGGCGGCTCCGGATTGCCTGCCTGAGTTGCGCCTCGTCTGGCTGCTGGTAGCAGCGCAGCACGGTCTTGGCCGCCTTCCAGCCTCCGAGTTCGCAGAGCACCTTGAGCGGCAGGTCCATCAGGTCGCTGGCAAACTTCCGTCTCAGCGAGTGCCAGCCCCTTCCGCGCTTCGGTTCGAGTCCCGCGAGCCGCTCCGCCTGCTTCCACCAGAAGCGGGCTTGCGGGAAGCCCAGGCACGCCGAGGGATTCATGGTCGCGGGCAGCACCGGCGCGTCCCCGCAGGCCGGGTTGCGCCTCCCCGCCTCTCGAACGACTTCGAAGACTTCGATTGGCTTCGGGGGTCAAGGGCGTCCGGTGCTCGTAGCCAGTCTTCTCGTGCTCGGCGCGCCACCGCACCGTTTCGCCCTCAAGGTCGATGTCAGCCCACCTGAGGTTGCGAATCGCGCCGATCCGGTGCCCTGTCTCGTGCGCGAGCACGAGGGCGACGTGAAACCGCCAATCGACCTGCCGCGAGACCTGGAGAAGGGCTTGGTATTCCTCCTCCGTGAGAACGACCCGGGTGGGGTTCTTCTCGATGGGCTTCCTGAGACCCTTCAGCGGGTTCCTGTCGAGGAGCAGGCGGCCCTCTTCGTCCCTCGACCTCGCGGCCCAGTTCAGCACGGCCATCAGGAACGTCAGGTCCCATTCGATCATCCGGTTGCCCACGGGCTTGCCACTGGGACCGACCGTGCCCGCCCGGCGCTCCCGGATGAACCGGTCCCAGTCCCGCTGTGACAAGGTTTCCGGCCTTCGGTCTCTGCCGAAGAACTTGAGGAACATCGCCATCGCGACCCTGTCCCGCGCCCGGGACGGACGCCTCTTGGTGGGCGTCACCTCTTCGCCGTAGATGTCAAAAAGCCGTTCCAGGGTGAGCGGCTCCGGCTCGGCTTCCGCCTTGCCGTTGGGCGCGTCGATGAACCCGGCGGCGAACTGATCCGCCTGGCTCTTCGCGCGCGCCCAGTCGCGGTGCTTGAGGGACCGGGTGAGCCTGCGCCCGTTCTCCCGCCACTCGATCTGGAAGATGTCGGTCTTTGGGTCGGGAAAGATCCTGACCCGGTTCCGGCCCCATTCGCCGGCGCCGTAGGAGCGCCGGCCTCGTTTCGTGCGTGCCATCGTTCGATACCTCCGATTGATGGACTGCACGATCTGCGCGTTTGAAACCTCGCGCCGGGCGGGCGCGTCGTCCAGAGTTGGCGGCCCGGTCCGCTTTCGCGCCGGGTGCGACTCGGGCCGTTCGTTTCTGCGGGTCTCCGTGGAGGCAGATGTGTTTTTGCATTACAAAAACCTCTGGCCGGGGGCTTCCCCCGGACCCCCGAACGACATCCGCGCGGCACAAGGAGGCCGCCCGGCATGGTCTGTCCCCGGAAGCGCGTCCGGAGCCGGGACTGCGTGGCTGCCGCCCGCGACCTCCGCGTCCCGTCCTTGCGCGGCGATGCCGAACAGCCCGGCGGCCAGGCTGGTCGGCGAACGGGTTCTCCGCCGCCTGAAAGCGGCGCTCGACACCCTTCCGGGACCCCGCCTCCGGGGACCGTCCGTAGAGTGTTCTTCGCGCCGCTGCTGCGGCGGCGATCTCCGGGGGTCAGGAGGGGGCACGGCCCCCCGCCAGCCTCCGCAGGGGACGCACGGAGTGTGGCCACGGGGGGTATGCTGGCTCCCCCTCATTAGAGGCGTCCGACAAGCCCGTCCGCCGCAGCCGCGGACGCTCCGGGGAAGGCCGTTCAGCCTGTGTCGCGAGGCACGGTCCGCCGGGCTTCATGGCGGCTTGGAGACCGCGGTACTCGTCAAGGATGCCCCTCGGCAGGTCATCCGCAGGTTTGGGGCCCCGTCATGGCGGCCTCGTTGGCTAAGCACAACTACGGCATAGACATAATAGGACTACAGTCATAGTCATGGCCTGCACCTGAGAGGTTAGAATTGTCGGTGGAGACGACGTGGGCGGCAATCCCAGCAGGGGCGGACTCATGGAACGTTTGGCCTGGGGTACACCTGTCGGGCGCGGCCTCCTCGTGGCGGCGTCGCTGTCGGCGACTCTTTGGGCGTACGCCTGCGGCGACGGGGCCACGGAACCCCCGACCCCGCCCCCCGACCCTCCGCGGCCGGCGACCGTGGCGGTGACGCCCGCGACCGCCCAGCTCGGCGCCTTGGGCGCCACCGTGCAGCTCACCGCCGAAGTGCGCGACCAGAACGGACAGGCGATGGCGGGTGCTGCAATGACCTGGTCGAGCGGCAGCGCCGCCGTGGCCACGGTCGGCGGATCCGGGCTGGTGACGGCGGCGGGCAACGGGACGGCGACGATCAGGGCGACGGCGGGCTCGGCAACGGGCACCGCGACGGTGACGGTGGCCCAGGAGGTAAGCGCGGTTGCGGTCTCTCCGGCGGCCGACACGCTGGTGACGGGCGACACGCTACGCCTGGCGGCCGAAGCGGCCGACGCGAACGGGCATCCCGTGCCGGAGGCGGAGTTCTCGTGGGCATCCAGCGACACGCTGGTCACCGTGGTGGACGACGCGGGTCTCCTGACCGGGGTCGGCGCGGGCGAGGTGGAGGTCACGGCCACTGCGGCGGGAGTCACGGGCCGCGCGGCACTCGCGGTGGTGGCTCCGGCGCCGACAACCGTAGCGGTTACCCCCGACACGCTGGCGTTGACGGCCCTGGGACAGACCGCGCAACTCACCGCCGAGGTGCGCGATCAGGCCGGGCGTGCGATGGGTGGCGTTCCGGTGTCCTGGTCGAGCGCCGACACGACCGTCGCAGCGGTGGACTCGGCCGGGTCGGTCACGGCGGCGGGCAGCGGCACGACGACGGTCACAGCGACGGCGGACTCAGCATCGGGCGAAGCCGTGGCGGCGGTGATGCAGGCGGCGGGTTCGGTCGTCGTGTCGCCACCGGCGGACACGGTCGCGCCGGGCGACACGCTCCGGCTGGCTGCGGAAGCGTTCGACGAGAACGGGCACCGGGTCGAGAGAGCGGAGTTCACCTGGTCGTCGAGCAATGCCTCGGTGGCGACCGTGGATGCGACGGGACTGGTCACGGGCGTCGCGGAGGGGACGGCCATGATCACGGCCACGACGGGAGACGCCTCGGGGACATCCGCGATCACCGTCGAGAACCCGGACCGGGCGGCGCTGGTGGCGCTCTACCACGCGACGGACGGACCGAACTGGGTCAACAACGAGAACTGGCTGACCGACGCGCCGCCCGGGGAATCGTACGGGGTGGATACGGATGCTTCCGGGCGGGTCGTACGGCTGGACCTGTCCGGGACATGGGCAAGGCCGGACACACCATGGCATCTCTGGCCCCATTCCGTCCGTGCTGGGCAACCTCACCTATCTGTCGCTCTGGATCAACGACCTCACCGGCCCGATCCCGCCCGAACTCGGCAACGACATCCTGCGGAAGCCCATCGTTGTCACCGACGTGAACGGCCGCGTCGTCGACGTGATCCCGCCGAGATGATCGCCCGGGCGGCACCAAGCATGCGACCACCAGCGTTACAGGATAACATTTCATGAGACTGCGCACGCTAATCCCTGCAATCCGAGCCCGCCTGTTCATCTGGATGGCCGCGGCGCTCGCTGCCGGTTGGTCGGCCTCGTGCGGCGACAAGGAACCGCCAACCGAACCGGAAGCGCCCAACCAGGCTCCGACGGCCGTGGGCGCCATCCCGGCGGTGACTCTGGCCGGCGGCGAGTCGGCGACCGTGAACGCCCAGTCCTATTTCACCGACCCGGACGGGGACGCGCTGGAGTACACGGCCACGACATCGAGCGCTGCGGTGGCCGCGGTTTCGGTGTCCGGGAGCACCATCACCGTCCGCGCGGTGGCAGAGGGAAGCGCGGCGATCACCATTACGGCGAGGGACCCGGGTGGTCTTGCGGCCTCACAGAACGTGGCGGTGACGGTGCAACGCTCCAACCGCGCCCCGCAGGCCGTGGGCACGATCCCCGCCCAGACCCTCCGGGCGGGCGAATCCACCGTCGTGAACCTGTCGTCCTACTTCGCCGACCCGGACGGCGACGCGCTCACCTACGACGCGTCGTCGAGCAACACGAGCGTGGTGACCGCGGACGCTTCCGGCAGCGCCCTGACGTTCTCCGGCATGGCCGAGGGGAATACGACGGTGACCGTCGCGGCGCGGGACCCCGGGGGCCTGTCGGCGATGCACAGCGTGAGCGTGACCGTGCGGGGCCGCAACCGGGCCCCGGAGGCCGTGGGCACTATCCCCGAGCAAACGGTGACGGCAGGTGAATCCACCATGGTGAACCTGTCGCGCTACTTCACCGACCCGGACGGCGACGCGCTCACCTACGACGCGTCGTCGAACAACACCAACGTGGTGACCACGAGCGTCTCCGGTGGTACACTGACGCTCTCCGGCGTGGCCGAGGGAAGGGCGAGGGTGACGGCCACCGCCACGGACGGCACGCTGTTGGCCCAGCAGCTCGTCCTCGCCTCGATCGAAGCCGCCGCCGCCGGCATCTGCGGCCGGACCGAACAGGTCGTGGCCGCCATCCTCTACGAGATCCGCAGTGTTTCCGACTGTGCGCTGGTCACCGACGATCATCTGGCGGCCATCGACGGCCGGCTCGACCTCACCAACGACGGAATCACCTCGCTCAAACCGGACGACTTCGCCGGGCTCTCTTCGCTGGAAGCGCTAACGGTCTCCGACAACAGCCTGGTTGTGCTCCCGGACGCTTTGTTCGCCGGACTTTCGTCGCTTGAGACGCTCCGGCTGTCCAACAATCGCCTGACCAGCCTGCCGAGGGCGGCGTTCTTCGAGCTTGCCGAACTGAGGGAACTCAATCTGACGAACAATCTGCTGACCAGCCTTGAGGAGGGGATGTTCGCCGGGTTGTCGAGGCTTGAGAGCCTGCATCTGAACGGGAATCGCTTGACCGGCCTCCCGGACCGCGTGTTTTCTGGGATGCCCCTGCTGAGAGCATTGCAACTGTCCCGCAATCAACTCCGCAGCCTTACCCGGGAGGCCTTTGCCGGGCTGCCCTTGCTGAGGCAGCTATGGCTCTACGAGAACGAGCTGGGCGTCGGCACTCTGCCGGATGGAGTCTTTTCCCAACTGACTTCACTGTGGGTTCTCGATCTAAACGACAATCGAATGCCCGACCTCTCGAGCGCGGCATTCTCCGGCCTCACTTCGTTGGGAAGCCTCGAGCTCGCCGACAACCTGTTGACCAGCCTGCCGGACGGCCTGTTTGCGGGGATGTCCCGGCTCTTTTCGGTGCACTTGCAGGATAATCCCACGGACCCCTTGCCGATAACCATATCCCTCGAACCGGCCGGAGAGGGACAGTTCAAGGCCAGGGCCCACGCAGGTGCGCCGTTCGACATCAACCTGCCCATAGGCGTCACGAACGGCGTGATGGACGGAGGGTCGACGGTTACGATTCCCATTGGAAGCGTGGAAAGCCGAGTTGTGACGGTGACGCGCGCGGCCGGCACGACGGGTCCCGTGACCGTGGATGTGGGAGAGCTTCCCGGCCTGCCCCCCGGACGATACGCCGACGACCGCGGCGCCTACCATCGGGGCTACGTGCTCTCCAGGTCGGGAGATCTGCCGCTGCAGGTGTTTCCGGCCGCGTCGGCCAACCAGAGGTAGCGGAGGAAGCAATGAAGTCATCACCTGCTGCTGCGGCGGCGTTCTCGACGGTTCTTCTGCTGCTTGTCACCTTCGATTCCGTCTTTGCCCAGAACGCGGGTGATCACGTCCGCGTGGTCATCGCCGGTGACACGGTGACGGGAGACGTCACCGACACAAGTGAGACGGGATTCACGGTGACTCTGTCGTCCGGCCTTTTGTCCGGGTTCACGCGAGAGCAGGAGGTCGAGTACGGGCAGGTCGAGAGCCTCGAAGTGAGAACCTGTTGCATGCGCGGCGCACGGTTGATCGCTGTCGGAGGCGGTCTGCTCCTGGGGTGGGGTCTAGGAGAGTTTACCAATGACAAGACCTGCTCGGAGGCCGTTATCCTCCTCCCGTTCCCCATTGTGTCCGAAACTTGCACCAGAACGGGCAATAACGAGCTGTGGGGAGGCCTCATCGGCGGAGCGGCCGGCCTGGCCGTGGCGCTGATGGTTCTCACCGACAGGTGGGAGGTCATCCCGCACGGGGATCTCGGCGGGGTATCGCTTGCTCCATTGGCGGGCCTGCGGCCCTGTTACGGAGGCACCACCATAATTCTGGGGACGCGGGTTCGCTTCTGAACCGGTCGCTCCCGTTTGCATCACGCCCCAGGGCAACGCCGAGCCTGTTCGCGTCGGTGAGTGCCACGGCCAGAAGGATGACCATGACATACCGGGATGCCGTCGGAACCGCCGCTGCAATCATCGCCAGCCTGTGCCTTTTCGCCTGTGGCTCACTGACAGCTCAGGACATTGGCAATCGTGTCCGTGTGACCATCGACGGAGACGTATTGACGGGGGACGTTGTCGAGACGAGGGACGCCGGGTTCACGCTGGAGCTTTCGCAGGAGGAACTCAAGGAAGTCTCCAACATGGAAGTCGACATGCTTGAGGTAAGGACCTGCTGTGTCGACTACGCCTGGGCCTATCCGACTTTGGGGGGAATACTGGTGGGAGGCCTAGTGGGGGCTTACGCGGCCGATGGCGTTGTCTGCAGGGAAACCACTCTGCTGTTGTTCAGCGACGACTCCTGTGAAATAACGGGCAACGCCTTCTGGTGGGGCATCCTCGGAGGGGGCGCGGCAGGCTTCGTCCTGGGACGAGTGTTATTCCAGGAGGAGTGGGAGACTATCCCGATCCCCGGCCGGAGCGATGCGACACTCAGTCCCCTGGTGCACATCGGACACGACCGCATTGGGAATGCCGCCATGATCCTGGGAGTGCGCACTCGTTTCTGAATCCCGGAAGCAGTGTTTGGCAGGGGTCGACACGTTTCGAAGTCATCGCGGACGGCTCGCCCGCGGGAGCGACGCCGCCCGCCATCGCCCCCGCCCCGCCGGGGCGGTGACTTCCTCTCCTTACGCCTATGCGGCCTCCGCCGCAGAGGCGGGCCCGGGCGCTCGCCGCCGCGGCGCTGCTGGCGCTCTCCAGCGCCCTCGCCGTGCCGGCGCAGGCCCAGACCTGCACGCTGGACACCGACGACGGCGACATCTGGTGCGGCGTGGTGACGGGTGGAGTCTGCAACGGTCGGCGGTCTTGTGGCAGGGTCCGGGTTCTATCAAACGTTGGACGTAGGCGACCTGTCCGACAAGACGTTCTCGGTGGGAACCAACGACTACACCATTGACGCCCTCTGGGTTCGGGAAGACGACGACGGCCCCGGGTGGTTGTACTTCGGTCTGGAAAGCGCACTCACCAGTGCCGACCGGGCAAAGCTGGTGCTGCATGTCGACAGCAGCGGCACGTTCGCGTTCACCGATGCGAAAGATACAAATCTGGATATTAGCTACTATTGGGAGGACGCCGGCCTCGACTGGTCCTCGGAGACGCCCGTGACGGTGCGGGTGCCCCTGCCGACGCTCAGCAGTGCGGAGGTCTCCGAAGACGGAAGCGAAATCGAACTCAAGTTCAGCGAGAAGCTCGGCCTTCCGGCGCAGCAATTGCCGACTGCAGCCGGCAACGCTTTCACGATCACCGTTGACGGCGAAGAGAAGCAGATTGATGCAGCCAGAGGGGCAGGGTCGGACAGCAAGAAGGTCTTCATCGACCCCACGGACGTAATCTACCGGGGCCAGGCCGTCGTCGTCCGCTACGACAAGTCGGTCGCCGGGAGCGACGCCATCGCCGACAACAACAACCTCGAGGTGGCCTCCTTCACCACCGGCGTGGGCCGCGTCCCGGCAGTCGTGAACAATTCCGAAGTCGATCCGCCCGCCGCACCCGTCCCGGCCAACCTGACCGCGACGCCCGGCGACGAGCGGGTGACGCTCGCGTGGGCCTTGCCGCCGCCGGACGCCGTGATTTCGCGCCACGAATACCGCTACAAGCGGAAGGCGGGAGACTACACCGGGTGGAAGGCGATTCCCGACAGCAGGCGGGGCGGGAGCAACGCCACGAGCTACACGGCGACCAAGCATGTCAACCTGATCGCCTACGTGTTCCGGGTGCGGGCGGTGAATGCCGGCGGCGCGAGCGGGCCGTCGAACGAGGCGGAGGCGACGCCGCTGCACCCGGACGCGCCGACGGCACTGACGGTGAGCGCGCCCTCGGGCACGGCGGGGCTGCTGGAGGCGAGCTGGACCACGCCGACCGGTTCCGGCTACCGGGTGCGGTACTGGCCGGCCGATGAAGACGGGAGCAAGTCGCGGTCCAGGCGGACGACGGACCAGCGCCTCTGGATCTGGCCCCTGGAGGCGAACACCGAGTACAAGGTTTCGGTGAAGGCGAATGGGGGCACGTGGTCGGCGCCGGCGACGGCGCGCACCGGGGAGAAGCAGTCGGGCCGGCCGGTGCTGAGCCTGCATCTGCTCGACGGGAGCGGCGACGAGATCGAGGAGGGCGCCATCACCGAGGGCGGGAGCATCCGCTACCGGATCAGGGCGACGAGCATCCGCAACTACCACGACTGGGGCAACCCCGCCATGCTGGGCAGATTCTGGCTCAACGCCCACGTGGAGAGAGACCGTCACTATCCGTCGCCGGGGCGTCAGTCGAGCCTGGACGGAACCACGAACGGGTCGCACATAAGTTGCGGGGACTTGCCGCTGATGCGCGAGGGCCTGTCGGACACGTAGCCCGACTTCAATCAGACGTCGGCGACCACGGGGTACTGGGACTTGGAGACGGAGCCGTTCCCCGTCGGTTACGCCGAGCACGGGCCGGTGACGCTGTCGATTCAGCGCACAAGCTGCAGCGTCGGCAGCCTATCCGGGACCGCTCACCCGGCGGACGACCGCGACCCGAATATCGGCAGCCCGAGTTCCGCGTGCGTGACGATCGCGGACGACGGGGCAGGCGACGACTACGACTACTTGCCAAGCAACACGCTGCAGGAGGAATTCGACGACAAGCCGACCTATCCGTGTACGGAGGCGGGGTCGACGGGCGCCCTGAGGGGTCGGTTCGTGTCGCCGCCGGAGCGGCACGACGGCAAGAAGGCGGTGGAGATGCAGGTGGCGTTCACCCGCTCGGTGTACGCGAGCGAGGAGAGGGTGGGCGAGCACGGCGTGCGCGTGAGGGGCGGCCGGGTGATCTCCTCGACGCGCGTCGGCCGGCAGCCGGTGGAGAGCTTGCCGCGGCCACACCAACAGCGACTATCGGAGTGTCGTCACGTGGAGCTATGCGCGCCTCCGCTTCCTGCCACGTCCCGGCGCGATCAACAGGTTCTCGTGTGCGCCGGAGCCGCCTTGGTTGAGACGGAGCGCCCGGAAGCTCTCCCCTATCGCCCGGTCCGCATCAGTTCGGGCTTGTAAGCGAAGCCAGAGTTCGCCTTGTACCACGTCCGGCGGTGCCACGGGTTGTCCGTCTCCGGCGCGCGATAGACGACCGCGATGGTCGGTACGGTGGACCCGGGAAGCGGCGTGGAATGCCAGAATCCAGGAGCATCGTAGAAGAAGCTGGGCTCAAGGTTACTCGTGCGGCGATGCAGGGTGTTCACACCGGCCATCTTAACTTGCGGGGACCTGACGAGGCCAAGTCCTGTGGCGCGCAGCTGGCGCGCCACGGCCTCCTCGCTCATCGACTGGCGGCGTCGGCACTCCGATATCGGCGGGAATCCGGATTCCGTGGCGGCCATGGCCTGCACAAGCGCCGCAGCAAGAAACACAGGCAAGGCCCCATCGTCCTCGGAATCTTTGACCGCAAGCGCTGCGCCCGTCCAGAGGCCTGCCATCGCCAAATCAACGGCCGGTATGAGGTAGCTGTACGTACAGGATCCCTCGGGTAACGGTCCGTCACCCGGCGGTGGATTGGTCACGAAGAAGGCAGAACAACCGCTGAAAAGCAGCGCCGAAAGAAGCAGGAGCGTCCCGCGCCTCATGTTCACCTTCCTCACGCGCGGGAGGTCCGGGTCAAGTGAAAGGTTCATCCGCTTCTGGCCTGTGGTAGGTATTTGCTCCCACGTTCCACGATTTCCTCCGTGCTGCATTGTCGCTGGCTTCGACTGTACCAACGAATGGAGACGCAGGGGGGCTTATTGGCAATACCCGCAGTTATTCTCTGCCTATGCCATATTCATGTTGACCCAAAGAGGCCGCTCGGGGGCGCCCGATGGCAGACCGGTCGGACAACGCCCCCCGCCGTCCCGGCCGCCGGTCCACTGGTGCTGCCGGAAGAGCGGCGGGCGGCGACGCGCGGGCCTCGAATCCCTTCGCCGGTGCGCCTCCCGCCGACGCCATAGCGTCGTGGCCGCCACCAGCGTCAACGCCCGCCGGAACACGCCGCGTAGCACAACGTGGCGCGGATGCGAGGGGTGGACGCGCGCCGGCACGGGCACGGTCCAGAGCGGAGCCGCCAAGCTGCACGCCCTCGGCAAGCTCGACCGGCACCAGCCTTCACGCTACGCGCACACGCACGCCGCAGCGAAGCGCGGCCGGCCCCAGGGGATCGAAGGGGCGGAGTCCCTCACCAGCCCGTTTGTTCCCACAAGGGGTATGCTGGCTTGACCGCCTCAGCGGCGTCCGACAACCCCGTCCGCCGCAGCCGCGGACGCTCCGGGGAAGGCCGTTCAGCCTGTGTCGCGAGGCACGGTCCGCCGAGCCTGCTTCTTCAGCGCCACGCCGCGCTTCATGGCGGCTTGGAGATCGCCGTACTCGTCAAGGATGCCCCTCGACAGGTCATCCGCAGGTTTGGGATCCGTCATGGCGGCCTCGTTGGCTAAGCACAACTACGGCATAGACATAATGAGATACAGTCATTGCCATAGCCTACACCCGAAAGGTTAGAATCGTTGGTAGAGACGAAGTGGGCGGCAATCCGGCAGGGACTGACTCATGGAACGTTTGGCTTGGGGTACACCTGTCGAGCGCGGCCTCCTCGTGGCAGCGGCGCTGTCGGCGACTCTTTGGGCGTACGCCTGCGGCGACGGGGCCACGGAACCTCCGGCCCCGCCCCCCGACCCTCCGCGGCCGGCGACCGTGATGGTGACGCCCGCGGCCGCCCAACTCGGCGCCTTGGGCGCCACCGCGCAGCTCACCGCCGAGGTGCGCGACCAGAACGGCCAGGCGATGGCGGGTGCCGCGGCGAGCTGGGCGAGCGACGCCACCGGCGCGGCCACGGTCGGCGGATCCGGGCTGGTGACGGCGGTGGGCAACGGGACGGCGACGATCACTGCGACGGCGGGCTCGGCATCGGGCACCGCGACGGTGACGGTGGCCCAGGAGGTGAGCGCGGTTACGGTCTCTCCGGCGGCCGACACGCTGGTCGTGGGCGACACCCTGCGCCTGGTGGCCGAAGCGGCCGACGCCAACGGCCATGCCGTGCCGGAGGCGGAGTTCTCGTGGGCATCGAGCGACACGCTGGTCGCCGTGGTGGACGACGCGGGTCTCTTGACCGGGGTCGGCGCGGGCGAGGTGGAGGTCACGGCCACCGCGGCGGGAGTCACGGGCCGCGCGGCACTCGCGGTGGTGGCTCCGGCGCCGACAACCGTAGCGGTGACCCCCGACACGCTGGCGTTGACGGCCCTGGGACAGACCGCGCAACTCACTGCCGAGGTGCGCGATCAGGCCGGACGTGTGATGGGTGGCGTTCCGGTGTCCTGGTCGAGCGCCGACACGACCGTCGCGGCGGTGGATTCGGCCGGGCTGGTGACATCCATCGGCGGAGGCGCGACAACGATCGCCGCCACGGTCGACGAGGTCTCCGGTGCGGCGCTGGTGACGGTCATGCAGTCGGTCGGTTCGGTCGTCGTGTCACCGGCCGCGGACACGGTCGCGCCCGGTGACACACTCCGGCTGGTGGCGGAGGCGTTCGACGAAAACGGGCACCGGGTCGAAGGCGCTCAGTTCACATGGTCGTCGAGCGATGCGTCACTGGCCCGGGTGGACGCGGCGGGACTGGTCACGGGCGTCACGGAGGGGACGGCCACGATCACGGCGGCGGCCGGGAATGCCTCAGGGACATCCGCGATCACCGTCGAGAACCCGGACCGGGCGGCGCTGGTGGCGCTCTACGACGCGACCGACGGCCCGAACTGGGTCAACAACGACAACTGGCTGACCGATGCCCCGCTGGGGGACTGGTACGGGGTGGAGGTGGACGGCGAGGGACGGGTCATCTCGCTGGTTCTCGCCGGTCGCTGGGACAACGATGCCGGCGAGCATTTGCGCTATGGCCTGAAGGGTTTGCTACCGACGGAACTCGCGGATCTTGCTAACCTGAAGGAGCTGCACCTTCAATTCAACGGTCTGACCGGTCCGATTCCTTCCGAACTCGGCGGCCTCGCCAAGCTGGAGCGATTAGACCTCGGCGGAAACAACCTTTCCGGCCCGATCCCGCCCGAACTCGGCGGCCTCGCCAAGCTGGAGCGATTAGGCCTCGGCGGAAACAACCTCACCGGCCCGATCCCGCCCGAACTCGGCGGCCTCGCCAAGCTGGAGCGATTAGGCCTCGGCGGAAACAACCTCACCGGCCCGATCCCGCCCGAACTCGGCGACCTCGCCAACCTGACCTGGCTGAACCTCAGACTGAACGATCTTCTTTCCGGCCCGATCCCGTCCGAACTCGGCGACCTCGCCAAGCTGACCCAGCTGTACCTCGGCTGGAACAACCTCACCGGCCCGATCCCACCCGAGATCGGCAACCTCACTGGGCTGCGGGTTCTGAATCTCGCTTTCAATGACCTGACCGGCACCATCCCCGAGAGCTTACTCAAGCTCGATGGGCTTGAATACTTCAGGTTTGGTGAGAACGCCGGTCTCTGCGCGCCGGGCACCTCTGCCTTCTTCTCATGGCTGGAAAGGATGGAGCATCGCGCCGACGGTCCCTACTGCAACGCGTCCGACGCGGATGTGCTCGAAACCCTCTACCAGACGTCCGGCGGACCGAACTGGGCGAACTCCGACGGCTGGCTCGGGACTCCGGCTCTGGAGGAATGGTACGGAGTGACCGCCGACTCCCTCGGTCGTGTCGTGACGCTCGACCTCACCGACAACGGGCTGACAGGTCGCCTGCGGGCCGATCTGGGCAAGCTGGCCCAGATGCGCCGTCTGCGTATCGGAGACAACGGGCTGTCCGGTCGCCTGCCGTTGTCTCTCACCCGCCTGTCGCTTGTCGAACTCCACTACACCGACACCGAGCTGTGCGCGCCATCCGACGCCTCCTTTCAGACGTGGTTGGCCGGAATACCGTCGCATGAGGGCACCGGCGAGGAGTGTGCCCCGCTAACGGACCGGGAGATCCTTGAG
Source organism: Candidatus Palauibacter sp. (assembly GCF_965222475.1). Classification (GTDB taxonomy): domain Bacteria; phylum Gemmatimonadota; class Gemmatimonadetes; order Palauibacterales; family Palauibacteraceae; genus Palauibacter. Next base: position 13,534 of record NZ_CBDCUB010000001.1, read on the forward strand.
ATCTTCTACTTTGCGACCGGCGGACCGAATTGGACCAATAACGACAACTGGCTCAGCGATGCACCGCTCCGAGAGTGGTCCGGCGTCTCGACGGACAGCGATGGACGGGTTAGGTACTTAGACCTGTTCGAGAACGGCTTGACCGGCGCCCTGCCGCCGGAACTCGGTGGTCTTACACGCCTGGAAGTTCTATCGTTCCTGCAGAATTGGGAGTTGTCTGGCCGGATTCCCCCTGAGCTCGGAAATCTTGCACGACTTGAGCAACTACTCCTTTCGTTTACGGCTTTGACGGGGCCCATTCCTCCGGAACTTGGCCGGCTCTCCAAGCTGACGCGGTTTTACGTTTGGCGCACCGGCCTATCCGGCCCCATCCCGCCCGAACTCGGAAATCTGGCCAATCTGACCAGTATTGCGCTCGGCGAAAACGAATTGACCGGCCCGATCCCTCGGGAACTCGGCAACCTCACCAAGCTGGAAGAACTCCTTTTGGTCAGGAATGCGCTGACCGGTTCCGTTCCACCCGAACTCGGCAAGCTCTCCAGTCTGGAACAGCTCTGGCTCGATCAGAACGACTTGACGGGCTCGATTCCTTCAGAACTGGGACAGCTAACCAGGCTCCGGGAACTCGGAGTCACGAACAACGCAACGATGTCGGGCGTTCTTCCGCCAAGCCTGACCGCTCTTCGGGAACTCGACGAGTTTACGGCTGCAGGCACGGGCCTGTGCGCGCCTTCGAACCCCGCGTTCGAGGCTTGGCTGGCAGGGATCCGGAAGCGGCGCATCGCCAGTTGCAACGCCGGAGATGCCGCCGCCGCGTACCTGGTCCAAGCAGTGCAGTCGCGCGATTTTCCTGTCCCACTGGTTGCCGGCGAGCGGGCGCTGCTGCGCGTGTTTCCAACAGCCCAGCGCGCGACAAGCGCCGGCATTCCGGCGGTCCGGGCCCGGTTTTACCTTGACGGCCGGGAGGTGCACGTGGAGAACATCCCGGCAGCAACCACGCCCATCCCGACGGACGTCTACGAGGGCGATCTCTCGAAATCCGCCAACGCCGAGATTCCCGGTCATATCGTACAGCCAGGACTCGAGATGGTCATCGAGGTCGACCCTGACGGGACGCTGGACTCGGCGCTGGGGGTGGCGAAGCGGATTCCGGGCACGGGCCGTGCGACCGTTGAAGTGCAGGCAATGCCCACACTCGATCTGACGCTGGTCCCGTTCTTGTGGGCCGCCAACCCGGACTCCTCGATTCTGCACCTCGCCAGCGGCATGGCGGCGGATCCGGAGAACCACGAGATGCTCAGGGATACCCGGACGCTGCTGCCGGTTGGCGTCTTGGACGTGGAGGCGCACGAGCCCGTCCTGACGGACCACAACAAGGGCGTGAGCCTGGGCACATTGGAAGCCATCCGCCTGATGGAAGGCGGCAGCGGCCACTACATGGCCTTCGTGTCGCCAAGGAGAGATCTGGGATTGGCTGGCTATGCGCGCGGCAATCGGCTAAGCGCATCAATGCCTTTTCCTGCAACCATAGCTCACGAGCTCGGGCACAACATGAGTCTCAACCATGCTCCATGTGGCGGTGCCGCAGGACTCGATAGCGGTTATCCCTATTCCGACGGATCGAGCGGAAGCTGGGGGTATGATCATGAAGGCGGCTGGGTGTTGGTGCATCCATCGCGGCCAGATCTTATGTCGTATTGTGGGCCGGAGTGGGTCAGCGACTATCACTTCACGAACGCGCTTCGTTATCGGTTGGTGGACGAGGTGCCTCGGGCGGCTGTGGCAGCTGCGAACGTCACCCGCGGGCTCCTGCTGTGGGGCGGAATTGACGCTGACACGGTGCCATACCTGGAACCGGCGTTCGTCGTTGACGCGCGCCCGGCCCTGCCGTCCTCTGCCGGCGCGTACACCGTGACCGGCCGGACCGGCGGCGGGACCGAACTCTTCTCGCTCAGCTTCGCCATGCCCGAGACGGCCGATGGCGACGGGAGTTCATCCTTCGCCTTCGTGCTTCCGGTGCAGGCCGGGTGGGAAGGCAGCCTGGCCAGCATCACCCTCACGGGCCCCTCGGGGTACGCCACACTGGATGGAGAGAGCAACCTTGGGATGGCGATCCTGCGCAATCCGCGAACGCGGCAGGTGCGGGGGATACTGCGGGACTTGCCGGCTCCGATCCAGGCCGCCATGGACGCGGCCGGGCGCGCCGGCCGGGCGGGGCTGGAGGTGCTGTTCAGCCGCGGGATACCGGGAGCGGAGGGGTGGCGGCGATGACGAAACGTTCCGGCAAGGGATTCGCCGCAGGGGGGAGCGAGGTGACATGGATTCCCGCCAATCGGTTCCGTCTTTCCCGCTGTCGCGACATGATCGAGTCAGTGACGGCCCAACGGCAAGAAACGCAGATCGTGCAGTCCTGTATGAATTTAGACGAGTTCTTGCGTGCGCCGTGGAAAGGCGCGCCTTCCTTGCGGGTGCAAATCCCGCCCGGCAACTGTCGCTCCAGCCGGTAGCAACCGGAGCGGCTCATGGAGGTAACGACATGGGTTGAAGCACTTCGGTACGGGCCGCGCACGATACGCGACACCCTACACGGGCACGAAGTCGGAAACGGTGGAGACGGCCAAGGGAGGAGCTAAGTCGGAAGGCGGTTCAGCGACCACGCGGGCCGAAACGCGAGTGAACGCCGAGCAGGCCTCGAAACATCAAACGCGGGAGCCGACCCTCCGCAAGAAAGGGGAAGGCCGCCGACTGGCCGGGAAAAGAAGAGCGACGGGACAATCGGCTGGTTTCCGCCGGGGTAGTGGCGTCGGCACGTGTGGAAGATGGAGAGTGTGGCAACACGGGAAGCCCCGCCGGTGCCGTGGCACGCGGCAACCGGAACCCCGCGAGGGGCAGGCCGGGCCGGCAGGGTGGCGGATGGGCCCGTAGTACCGGGGACGCGGGGTAATGCCCGTCGAGGGAAGGGGCCCTGAGTTGGGAGCGGTACGGAAAGGAGGCAGGGACATGACCACTGGCGCGAGCCTAACAGGGTCGGTGAGCGTTCGGAGACTCCAGACCGTGCTACATGCGAAAGCGAAGGAAGAACCCGGACGGCGCTTTCACGCCCTTGTCGACAAGGTATGGCGGGAGGACTTCCTGCTGGCGGCATGGGGGATGGTCCGGCGCACCGGCGGAGCGGCTGGCGTCGATGGTGTGACGGTCGCGGACATCGGGGCGCACGGAGTGGAGAGCTGGATCGGGGAACTGTCGCGGGACCTGAAGGATGGCACCTACAAGCCGAACCCGGTGAGACAGGTGCTCATTCCGAAGAAGCAGCCGGGGAAGTTCCGTCCCCTGGGCATCCCCTGCCTGAGGGACCGGGTTGCGCAGACGTCGGCGATGCTGGTGCTGTCGCCGATCTTCGAGGCGGACCTGGAGCCGGAGCAGTACGGATACCGGCCGGGACGAAGCGCCAAGGACGCGGTCAGGCGGGTCCACCGCCTGCTGCGCGGGGGCCGCAACGAAGTGGTCGATGCGGACCTCTCGAACTACTTCGGCGAGATACCGCACGCCGAATTGATGAAGAGTGTTGCCCGGCGCGTGAGCGACGGGCGGATGCTCGGACTCATCAAGGCGTGGCTGGAGATGCCGGTGGTCGAGGAGGACGGGGAGGGCGGCACACGCCGCACGAACCGGGCGCGGAAGGAGAGAAAGGGGACTCCGCAAGGGGCTCCGATCTCGCCGCTGTTGAGCAACATCTACATGCGGCGGTTCATCCTTGGCTGGAAGGCGCTGGGTCATGCCCGGCGCTTCGGTGCGGAGATCGTGAACTATGCGGATGACTTCTGCGTGCTCGGAAGGGCCCCGGCGGCGGAGATGCTGGCGGCGGTCAACCGGCTCATGGAACGACTGAAGCTACCGGTCAACGCCCGGAAGACCCGATGCCTCCGATGCCCCGAGGAGCCGATCGAGTTCCTTGGATACCGCATCGGCTGGAACTATCGCCCGACGGACGGAAGCCGGTACATCGGCACCAGGCCCAGCAAGGCGAGCATTCAAAGCATACGCCGCAGGATCAGGGCGCAAACGGAGCCACGTTACGAGGGCTGTCCAGCAGAGGAGGTTGTAGGGCGCCTCAATCGGATGCTGTCCGGATGGGCAAACTACTTCACACTCGGCCAGGTCAGTCCGGCCTACGCGGCTGTGGATGCGTACGCGGCCCTGCGGCTGCGACAGTGGTTCTGCCGGAAGCACAAGGTGAAATCAGGAAAATACGTGCGATTTTCCAACCGACGGCTGTGGGAGGAATGCGGCCTCACGCGCCTTGCGCTGACGACACGACACCTTCCGTGGGCGAAGGCATGATCCCGACTGAGAGCCGGATGCGGGAGATCCGCACGTCCGGTTCGATGAGCGGGGGCTGGAAACGTGACTACGGGAGCCGGTCTGCGGCCCGGAGCGAAAGCGACGGAATAGCCACCGGACCCTACGGCCGGCGCGCCAGCCCTCGACTCTACCGGGATTCAGGCCTCTGGCGATCCGCTGGGCCAGCGCGATCTCAGGCGGCTCCTGATCATAGGAGCCATGACGGTTGTCCAGCACGCGATCCGGCGCGGCGAGATCACGGATCCGTGGCTGGCCGGGATGCTGGCACGCAAGCCGAAGATGCTGGTTGCGGTCGCACTCGCCAACAGGACGGCGCGGATGGTCTGGGCGCTGAGCACGAAGAAGGAGATCTATCAGGTTCGCGCTGCCGCCTGAGCGGGCGGCGAAAGGAGAGAAGCTAAAGCAGAGAAACTGCCGGCAGATGTGGGCAGGACGCGAGAACAGGTAAGGGCAAACGGTCTGGAAGACGGGATCGGAAAAACCAGAAAGCGCTACAGGGCCTTCGAGCCCGCTTCATCGATTTGGATCCGATCTCACGAACACCATACGGGCCCGCGGCCAACGAGGGCTGCATCAAGAGGCCGGACATACGACAGTACCTGACCAGGCTGCCACCGACTCGATTCTGAAGCCGGCTTGCCCACCAGGGGGCGTCCACATACGAGGACTTCTACCGCGAGGGTTGAGCAGCACAATAAACCCGGAGATCGGGTGTCCAACTTTTGGGGGTCACTTCAGGTTGTGACGGATGAGGGTCAGTTCACGGATCCCGAGGGCCACGACGAATGCCTGATCGCGGGTTGCCGGCATCCGATACCACCGGAGAAGCTCGAACTCTTGCGGAAGGTCGAACGTAAGGTGCCTTGGCTTCCCACCATCCTCGTGACGGACTCCGATCTCGAGGTCGCTCGCCAGTTGCGCGACACGCGAGTGTCGGAACTCCTTTGGTTCGATGAGTTGATGGAACTCCCAGCCCGGATCGACGCGGCACTTCGAACCGTCCCCCTGTTCCGGCTGGCTGACCAGGTTCTGGAATCGAAGCTGCCGGCCGCCCTCCGTTCAGCGTTGCAGCACAGCCTGCGTGCGGCAACCGACGTACCGTTTCGCAGCGTGAAGGATCTGGCAGGGGCCGTTTCCTACTCCCCCGCCGCGCTGTCTCGGCAGTTCCGGGAGAGTGTCGCTACGCGAGCGACATTGAGCCAGCTCCTGAGCGCCCTCGTGATCGTGAGGGCCCACGAGTTGCGCGCCTCCGGCCTCGGCTGGAAGGCCGTGAGTCAGCGCTTGGGATTCGTGCGCCAGACGCTGCACCGCAAGTCGAGGCGGTGGCCGGGAAGCACGCTCACGCAACTCCAACGGATACCCCGCGCTCAACTTATGGCACGGTTCGTTGCCGATCTCGTTCGGCCGCTGCTGAGCGGATGTATGGGGCAAGGTTGATCGATTCTGCGACAAATCTGCTCGATTCCGACCTGTTCCGCTGAATCAGCTGTTGGGGCGATGCAATTCCCTCACTGCTGGCGGTGAGCGATGTGTACGCGGTGTCCTACAGGAACGATCCCTATCCGCGGGTCCAGGTGGCGCGCATCCCGAGGTAGCGAAGGGGTCGCCGGGCAGGTCCTCCGTACCTTGGCCGGCGCCGCGCACTTCCTTGCGGCCATCGCCACGCCGGTCGGGGCCGTGACGCCGCTGCCGCAGCAGGCGACGGATGTCGTGGGGCGCCTCGTGGACGCGAGCACCGGCGTGCCGGTCGAGGGGGCGCTCGTGGCCATCCCAGCGGTCGGCGCATCCACCCTTTCCGATGCAGACGGCGCCTTTCGTCTCGCTGGTGTCCTCGACGGAGCCCACACGTTCGAAGTCCGGCACATCGCGTACGGGACGAGGACGGGCGAGGTGCAGGTGCGGGGCGGTGGGACGCTGTCGCTGGAGCTGCGGCTGGAACCCGTCGTCCTCGGCGTCGAACCACTGGAAGTCGAGATCGAGTGGAGACCCGCCTACCTGGAGCGGGTGGGGTTCTACGACCGGCAGGCGGAGGGCATCGGCGAGTTCTACGATCCCGCCTTTGTGCAGCGGTGGGGCGTCGGCACATGGGCGGCTGCCCCCAACCTCATCCGGGAAATCATCCTCGCTCGAGGTCGCGGCGGAGGGAGCCTGGCATGCGGTGGTCCCCAGGTCATCATCGACGGCCGTCTGGATCGGAGCGGCCTCATCACCACGTTGTCGGCGACCGGGATCGGGGCCGTCGAGGTCTACAACGGAGCGTACAAGGTTCCGGATGTGGTGAAGGAGGCCCGGCCCGACCCGTTCTGCACGACCGTCATCATCTGGACGCGGCAGTGGCTGAACGAATACGAACTGGAGCGGCGGCGCATCGTCCTCTGCGAGCCGGAGGAGGTGGCGGGGCCGCCTCCGCTCGTCGTCGAAGGCACGGTGATGGACTCCCTCACCGAGGTGATCCTGCCCCGATCAACCGTCACCGCTTGGATCACCGAACCCGGCGGCACCAGGCGGGAGCAGACGACGACCGCTGACGATAACGGCCGATATCGGTTTTGCGAGCTCGATCCACGGGGAGATGTCAACGTATGGGCCAGCTTCGCCGGGCTGAGCGGCGGGCTCGCTCCCGTGGTCCCGGCCGATACGACGATCGTCGTGCGTGACCTGACGATCCCGATCTCGCGCCCTGGCCACCTCGTCGGCCGGGCCACCGGTCGGGCGCGGGGTCGGTCCGTCGTCGCCGCTGAGATCAGACTCGAAGGGACCGATTACACCCTAACAACGACCGACGAACACGGATTCTTCGAGATTCGGGAGTTGAGTCCCGGCGACTACCGACTCCTGATCACACACCCCGAGACCGGCTCCGCAGGGGATTCCATCTTCATTGTCTCCGGTTCCACGACCGATGTCCGCGCCGAACTGAGTTCTGATCCGGAGGCGCCATCTCGGATCCTTGTGTCACGGCGGGATCCGCGTCTCGAGAGCATCGGCTTCTACGCGCGCAGGGCCGAGAGCACGCGCCTCGGACAGGGATACTTCTTGACGCGTGAGGAGATAGAGGAGATGGATTCCGAACGCGTCACGGATCTCCTGGAGGGGGTTTCCGCGGTGCGGGAGATTTGCGTCGGACGCGGGTGCAGGATCGTCTCGTCACAGACTATCAGTTGTCCTAGAGTTCCGATCTATCTCGACGGGGCATTGCGCGTCGACAGCCGCGGAGCCGACCGGGAGGAAGAGGACGTGGATCGCCTCGTTACGCCGGCCGAACTGGTGGCACTGGAAGTTTACGCTCGGCCCGTCTCTCTGTCCGGCCGCTTCGCCCCTCCGTCCCACCGTTGCGGCGCCATCGTCCTCTGGAGCGGCGGCTGAGCCGGGACGCCCGGCACAATCCGCTCGTCGTGTCTTTCGGAGGGCCGTAGCTCAGTCTGGGAGAGCGCAACCTTGCCAAGGTTGAGGTCCCCGGTTCAAATTCGGGCGCCCCGATTGGTCCGCTTGGTCATGTTGGCCGAGCGTACTGTTAAGACCCCTGGTCCGCCAAGTCGCCCCCCGGATTAGGCGGGCCGCCGAAGGCGGTCGTAGCCAAATCCGGGCGCCTCCGGCCCGGTCAACGTGCCGCAGTTTGGCATGCCCCTTCGCTGACCGCGCCAGCGGTCGCGGATCCACATGCCGCGCGGGAACATTCCCGCGGTTTTCTGGACCCGATCTTCGTTTCTTGCGTATACTCTGACCCGATGCTGCGGTATTCTCAGCAAACGTAACGTGCAAACATGAAGCGAGCGTGAGTCTGGAAACGCCGGAACGCGAGGAACAACGGCCGACCCGCGAAGGGGCGGAGTATCGGTTCACGATCGACGCGTTCACGCCGCATACGCTACCGATGGCGCGTCTCGCCCAGTACCTGGCGAGGTTGGCGGATGTCCTCGGAGAGCGGAACCATGTCCATCTGGTGGGCATTGAGGAGGGTAGCACCGCGCTGGTGCATGAGATCGAGCCAAAGGCCGTGCGGAACGTCCGTTCCCGTGTGCAAGCCATCGGCCGTGGCCGGGGCGTGACCGAGGATCTCGATCCGGCCCGCCGTCGGCTTGAGCAGCGTCGAGATCACACGGAGCAGGGTCGTCTTGCCCGTCCCGTTCGCGCCGAGCAGTGCGACGACCGCGCCGCGGGGCACGGCGAGATCGACCCCGCGCAGCGCCCAGCGCCGCCCGAAGCGCCGAGTGACGCCCTCCGCCGCGACCGCGAGGCTCACAGGGCCGCCCGCCGGCCGCGTGCCGCCAGACCAGGCGCCGCCCACCCGCGCGCTGTTGGCCGACTGCGGGGGGCGCTCATACGTTCCGCCGCATGGAACTCGACCGGATCTCCCGTCTCGCCGGAGGCGGGGGCGGCAAGGTGCTGCTCTACGTGCTCGACGGGCTGGGCGGGCTGCCGCGCGAGCCCGGGGGGCCGACCGAACTCGAGGCCGCCCGCACGCCACACCTCGACGAACTCGCCCGCGCCGGGACGTGCGGCCTCCACGACCCCGTTGCGCCGGGCATCACGCCGGGCAGCGGCCCCGGCCACCTGGCGCTGTTCGGCTACGACCCCCTCGTGTACGAGACCGGCTGCGGTGTGCTCGAAGCCCTCGGCATCGATTTCCCGCTCGGACCGGGCGACATCGCCGTGCGCGCCAACTTCTGCACCCTCGACGCCCGGGGCCGGGTGACCGACCGCCGCGCGGGCCGCATCTCGAGCGAGGAAGCCGCCCCCCTGGCCGCTCGGCTCAACGGCATCGAACTGGACGGCGCCCAATGTTCCGTCCGTCACGTGAAGGAGCACCGTTTCGTCCTCGTGCTCCACCCCGAAGTCGCTTCGAGCGACGCCGTGGACGACACCGACTCGGGGCAGACGGGCCAGCCTCCCCGCGCCCCCATGGCGCTCAACGCCGAGTCCGAGCCTACGGCGCGGCTCCTGGAGGCGTGGATCGCGGCCGCCGCCGAGCGGCTCGCGGGCCAGCCGCAGGCGAACATGGCGCTCCTGCGCGGCGTCTCTAGCCAGCCCGACTGGCCGCTGTTCGAGAACGTGTTCGGGATGCGGGCCGCCGCCGCCGCCGCGTACTCCAGGTACTGCGGCGTCGCGCGCCTCGTCGGCATGGACGCGTGGACGGCCCCTGCCGGCGCGCCCCCGCTCGTCGACGCGCTGCGGGCGCGGCTCGCCGAGCACGATTTCTTCTTCCTCCACTTCAAGCCTCCCGACAAGGCCGGAGAAGACGGCGACTTCGACCGCAAGGTAGCCGCCATCGAGGAGGCCGACGCCATCGTGCCGGATCTCGTGGACGCCGGGCCCGACGTCATCCTCGTGACCGGGGACCACTCCACCCCGTCGATCATGCGCAGCCATAGCTGGCACCCCGTTCCCTTCCTCATCCATGGCGACCCGGCCCGCAGCGACGCCGCCACCTCATTCGGCGAGACCGCCTGCCGCACCGGTGCCCACGGCCGCGTCCGCGGCTGCGACCTCATGCGCCTCGCCGCCGCCAGCGCCGGTCGCCTCGCGAAGTTCGGAGCCTAGCCCGAACGCCCGAATCCGTACAGCCCGAGCGGGTTCTCGGCGATTCCGACGCCGTCCTTCGGTCCCACCGCCCATCGAGTCCGAACGAAGTTTGATGCTCGGGCGGGCTATAAAGGGTAGGGAGGTGCATCAAGGACGGTTGGCGGAGGCTCCGGATGATCAAGATTCTTGCAGATTCACCGGACGACGCGAGGCGGATCGCGGCAGCAGTCGACGGCAAAGCGAAAACCGCGCAGGGTGCCGACGAGTTCACGAATGGCGATGGACACGCTGAGTGTCTGATTCTGGGTTGCCGCCAGCCCATTCCGACGAGGAAGATCGGACTCCTGCGGGAGATCGGACGGAAAACGCTTGGGGTTCCCGTCATCCTCGTCACGGATCCCGATCCCGAGGTCGCCCGCCAGTTGCGCGACACGCGAGTGTCGGACCTCCTTTGGTTCGATGAGTTGATCGAACTCCCAGCCCGGATCGACGCGGCGCTCCGAACCGTCCCCCTGTTCCGGCTGGCTGACCAAGTTCAGGAATCGAAGCTGCCTGCCGCCCTCCGTTCAGCGTTGCCGCACAGCCTGCGTGCGGCAACCGACGTACCGTTTTGCAGCGTGAAGGATCTGGCAGGGGCCGTTTCCTACTCCCCCGCCACGCTGTCTCGGCAGTTCCGGGAGAGTGTCGCTACGCGAGCGACATTGAGCCAGCTCCTGAGCGCCCTCGTGATCGTGAGGGCCCACGAGTTGCGCACCTCCGGCCTCGGCTGGGAGGCCGTGAGTCAGCGCTTGGGATTCGTGCGCCAGACGCTGCACCGCAAGTCGAGGCGGTGGCCCGGAAGCACGCTTCAGCAACTCCAACAGGTACCCCGCGCTCAACTTATGGCACGCTTCGTTGCCGATCTCGTTCGGCCGCTGCTGAGCGCATGTATGGGACAAGGTTGAGCGATTCTGCGACAAATCTGCTCGATTCCGACCTGTGCCGCTGCATCAGCAGTGTTTCAATTGGAGGGTATGAACGAGACCCGTCACACTCGGTGGATCCAAGCGGTCCTGATGATTACGGTCGTCATATCTGTCGGGCTGCTCGTGCGCGTCGCCCAAGGCAAGCAGGCGGCCGAGGAGCGAGAGCAACGACTCTTTGACCGGACGCAGAATCCTCGCGCTGGCATCCACGTCCCGATCTACGAGGCCACCTCCAGTGCGGGGGAAGCCGTGCGCTTGGGGCAGCCCGAACCGGGCACGAGACAGGTGCTGCTCTTCTTCAATACGACGTGTCCGTACTGTCTCAACTCCGTCCCCACGTGGAATGCGCTCACCGATCTCGCGGATTCCCGGGACGATGTCACGGCCATCGGGGTCGCACTAGACCCAAGACAAGCGTGATTCGTCGCGGACCCCTGTTAAAGAATACCGGAAAGACGTATCCTGATTGTAGTTAGCGGATTCGGGCGCGGACGCCCGGTCCCAACCAGGAGGCCTTTCCGGTGAAGAGAATGTCGCACGGCCAGAGCCGCGGGAACAGTGCCCGGCGGAAGCGGAAGGTGAAGGCGCGGCACTGTAAGGCGGGACGCCGGCGGGCGCGGGCGAAGCCCGTGTTCTCGGCGGGCGCGGTCCACTACGAGATCGGGGCGCGGACGAGCGCGATGAGCTACGGCGGCATCGGCGCGGTGCGGCGCCTGGTGTCGAAGCTGGGGCTGGCGCGGGAGATGGACCGGCACCTGGAGCTTCTGAAGCGGCACCTGCCGTACCACGAGTCCGACCACGTGCTGAACATCGCCTACAACCTGCTGTGCGGGGGCGCGCGGCTGGAGGACCTGGGCGGCCTGCGCCACGACGCGGCCTACATGGATGCGCTGGGCGCGGAGTTGATCCCGAGCCCGACGGCGGCGGGCGACTTCACGCGGCGCTTCTCCGAGTCCGGCGTGATCGAGCTCATGGAGTGCGTCAACGCGGCCGGGCCCAAGCTATGGCGGGGCCGGGGCCGGGATCTGCTGGGGCCGGTGGCTTACGTGGACGTGGACGGGACGCTGGCGCCCACGCTGGGGAAGAAGAAGGCGGGCATGGACCAGTCCTACAAGGGGGTGTGGGGCTACCACCCGCTGGTCGTGTCGCTGGCCAACACGGGCGAGGTGCTCTACTTGGTGAACCGGCCGGGCAACGCGGTGAGCCACCGGGGCGCGGCGGCGTGGATCGACAAGGCCCTCGCCCTCGTCTCGCCGCATGTTCCCAGGGTGTGCGTGCGCGGGGACACGGACTTCTCGCTGACCGTCAACTTCGACCGCTGGAGCGAGCGGGCGGACTTCATCTTCGGCTATGACGCGCAGCCAGCGATCATCGAGCGGGCCGAGGCGCTGGAAGAGGAGGACTGGAAGCCTCTGAAGCGCAAGCCGCGCCACACGTCCCGGACGGGGAAGACGCGGAGCAAGCGGGAGGACGTGAAGGGACGGATCGTGCGCGAGCGCGGTTACGTGAACAAGCGGCTCAACTTCGAGGACGTGGCCGAGTACGACTACCGGCCGGCCAAGTGCCGCGGGACGTACCGGATGGTGGTCGTGCGCAAGAACACCGGCAAGATGAAGGGCGAGCTCGCCCTGGTCGACGAGATCCGCTACTTCTTCCACATCACCACCCGGAGGGACCTGGGCGCGGCGGAGGTCGTCCGGCTGGCCAACGCCCGCTGCGACCGGGAGAACGTGATCGAGCAGCTCAAGAACGGGGTGAACGCGCTCCGGGTGCCGGTCTACGACCTGGTGAGCAACTGGGCCTACATGGTGATGGCGGCGCTGGCGTGGAACCTGAAGAGCTTCCTGGCCATGATGATGCACCTGAAGGCCGACCGCCGGAGGTACGTCGCCATGGAGTTCAGGCGCTTCGTCCGCGAGATGATCCTCGTGCCCTGCCAGGTCATCCGCCGGGCCCGGCGGACCACGCTCCGGATCATCGGCTGGCAGCCCACCACCGACCGCCTGTTCAGCGTCTGGCGCACGATCGAGAGGACCGGCTTCGGCTGACGCCACCCCCGGCTCTCACACTCCTTCGCTCTTCCGAGGACAACGCCGGGACCGGTGTCTCCCGGCGCCAAATCACGCCCCCTCAAGCCCCGCCCGCCGAGCGAAGAACCCCGCATCCCCGCCTCGGCCCCACCCAAAAACGGCTTCCCGGCAGACTCTTCGGCCCATAATCCGCCACCCAACGTCATAATGATGCCTCGCCAGCGCTACTCGCTTGTTTTAGGATTAGACTCGACGCACCTCGTAGCGGCGTACCGGAGTGACCATGACCTGAAGTACCCGGTGGTCGAACTACACGACCCCCGGTTCGTGAGGCTATTCCGCATAACGACAGTCCCGCTCACGATGGTCATCGAGCCCGACGGCAGGGTGGCCTACGCGCGCAGGGGCCAGTTTGCCAGCCAGACGTTCGTGGACTCGGTCCGAGCCGTGCTGGACCGGCCTGTCCTCGAGTCGCCGGGGCAACCGTTCGAAGTCCCCAGCGTTGGTGCAGTGCCTGCGGCCAGATAGCCGCAGGCGGTATGATTTCCTCACACTCCAGGGAGGTAAAAAAATGTCTCGACTAGCCCGCCGCTGTCTTACCGCGCTCTTCGTACTCTTCGTCGTGGGCGGGATCGGCTTCGGAGCCAGCGAGGCGTTCGGGTCGGCCCGCGTTTCCGTTTACTGCGGCGAATTGGAGGAGGATCTCGGTTGTTGCCCTCCCATTAGCGACGGCTACTGCTATTGGACTTGCTGGCAACTCGGTTATGCCCTCGGCGGCTATTGCTTGCGCTGGGACCCAGTGAACCGATACGATTGCCAAGAAGAGTGCTGCACGTGCATCGACAGGTGACGACGGCTGGTGAGCAAAGCCCCACGTGAACCTTTGCGGTGGGGGCTTGTTCTCATCGCGCCGGGGGGGGATTGCTGCCTGCGGCATCCCGCATTGGGCCTAGAGGTGAAGTGGATTCTGCGTGCGGCCATTGATTATGACAGAGGACGAGTGGATCGCGGGCAGGTCCCACGCCCACCTGAGCGTTTCGGTGGGACTTGCTCTAATCATGCTCGGTCTGGCGGCCTGCGGGACCGAGCGGGGCATCACCGGGAGAGAGCCGGACCAGCCGGGGATCCCCTTGGCGGTCTTGACCGTTCATGTGCGCCTTCAGCCGTCCGACACGGCGCTTGCCTCAGCACTGGACTGGGAGAGCGGCGTGCCGGGCGCGGAGGTGAATCTTCTCAGGAATGGGACCGAAGACTGGATTCGCCTGAGGACGGACCGGACCGGTCGAGCGCGAGCGGTCGATCTGCTGTCCGGGCTGTATCTGGTGTACGCGGGCCGGATCCTGACGCAGGCGGAGGCATCGGCCGCCGAGCTTCCGATCCGGAGCTTCGGCGACGGGATCACCACCGAGCTCGCGGACAGAGGCGAACAATCGCTGGAGTTCGAGTTGTCGTCGGATGTGCCCGGCTCGCTGGTCATCAGCGAGATAAGCGGCTGGGGCCCGCCGTCTTGGGAAGTGGGGGGGTCCTACACCGACCACCATTACTTCGAAGTCTACAACAACTCCGCCCGCACCCTGTTCCTGGACGGAATGGTCTTCGGCGCGACGGTAAGAGGCGATGACAACATCTTCGGACACTGTGCACACAGTCAGGCCGTGCGCTCCGATTCGCTGGGGGTATACTCGCTAGCGCTACTCCAGTGGCCGGGAGCGGGCGGCGAGTACCCGATCGGACCCGGGGAGAGCAGACTGGTCGCCATGTCGGCGATCGATCATACGGCGGTCCACCCCGAGCTCCCCGATCTTTCCCACGCGGATTTCGAGATCCGCGGGGCGCGGGCTGCGGACAATCCCGCGGTGCCGGACATGATCGATGTGGGGCTGCGGCCCTTCGTAACGCGGCTAGGGGGCGCTGCGCTCAGCGATCTGCTTGCGGGGAATGTCGGTTTTTTCGTTGCCCGGCCCCTGGATCCTGGCGAGCTTCCCATCATGTACCGGGACTTCGCGGGCCAAAGTTACCAGCGGATCCCCCGCGACCTGCTGCTGGACGTGGTCGGTCGAGCCCAGGTACTAGCAGACCTCCAACGCGAGAGCCCGCCCTGCGTGCCGCTGCTACATCCGGATTTCGATCGCTACCCGGGCGGATTCTACACGATTGCCCTGGGAGCGGAGGACCGGCGCCTGTCCTTTCAGCGGCGGGTACTCCGAAGCGAAGGGGGGCGGGACATCCTGAGCAACTCGAACACGAGCGCCGTGGACTTCGTGCTGGCCGATCTGACGCCGGGGGTTCCACTATGGCCGTAGTCGCTCGCGCCCTCACGGTGCGGCCTGCGGCACCGAGCGGGACGTCACCGGGCGAGAGCCGGGAGAGCCGGGGATCCCTCTGGCGTCGCTCACCATCCAAGTACGCCTACAGCCGTCCGACGCGTCGCTCGCGTCGGCACTCGGCTGGGAGAGCGGGGTGCCGGGCACCGAGGTAAGCCTGCTAAGGAGCGGGACGGCGGACTGGGTCCGCCGCAGGACGGACGCGAGCGGTCAGGCTCGGGTCGTAGATCTGCTCCCGGGGCTGTATCGGGTGTACGCGGGTCGATTCATGACCGCGGGGGAGGCATCGGCCACGGAGCTTCCGATCCGGAGCTTCGGCGACGGGATCACGACCGAGATCGGGGGGAGGGGCGAGCAGTCGCTCGAACTCGAGTTGTCGTCGGATGTGCCCGGCTCGCTCGTGATCAGCGAAATAAGCAACTGGAGCCCGCCGTCGTGGGAGGTGGGCGGCACCTACAGCGACGCCGACTACTTCGAGGTGTACAACAACTCCGACCGCACCCTGTTCCTGGACGGAATGGTCTTCGGCGCGACGGTGAGCGGCCAGGACAACATCCACGGGCATTGCGCGCACAGCCAGGACGTGCGGACCGATCCGCTGGGGGTCTACTCGTTGGCGATGCTCGCGTTTCCGGGAGCGGGAGGCGAGTACCCGATCGGGCCCGGGGAGACCAGACTCGTCGCCATGTCGGCGATCGATCATACGCCGGTCCACCCCGATCTCCCGGACCTGTCCGGCGCGGACTTCGAGATCCGTGCCATACGGGCGGCGGACAATCCCGCAGTTCCCAATATGATCGATGTCGGGTTGTCGTCGCACATGACGCCGTTTGGATCCATAATCCTCACGCCGTGGAAGATCGGGTCCTTCCTCGCCGAACCATTCGATCCTCGCGAGCTTCCCGTCATGTACCGGGACCTGGGTAGCCGGGATTACGTGCGGGTACCCCGCGACCTGATACTGGACGTGGTGGGCCGGGCCTCCGTGTACCCGGACCTGGAACGTAGACGCCCCGTCTGCGTGCCGCTGATACACCCGGACTTCGAACGCTACGAAGGCGGATTCCACACGATCGGACTGGGGTTGGAGGAAGCACGCCTGTCCTTTCAGCGGCAGGGGCTCCGGAGCGAGGGAGGACGGGACATCCTGAGCAATTCGAACACGAGCGCCGTGGACTTCGTCCTGGCCGATCTGACTCCGGGGTTCGTCCACTGGTAGTTCGACGCTGGTCGATCATGGCAGCGGGGTTGCTCGCGATTCTGCTTGGTCTGCTGCCTTTCTCGACCGCGCTGCACGCACAAGACGGGACCATTTCGGGCCGCGTTCTGGAATCCTCGACAGGCCGACCGGTCGACGGCGCCATTGTGAGTATCGAGGGGTCCGATCTCGCCACCCTCAGCGATTCCACCGGCGCCTATCGGCTCGTCGACATCCCGCCGGGCCCGCAGGTCGTACGCGTCCGCAGGATCGGATTCGCGGACCTGCGCGTCCCACTCACCTTCGCGCCGGGTGCAGTTCTCTTCCGGGACCTGGAGGTGGCGACGCGGGCCATCGAACTGGAGGGCCTCTCGGTGACCGTGGACCCCGTAGGCCGGGCTCGCGGAGAACTGGCCACGGCCAGCGTCATCGATCTGGAGGCGATCCAGAATCAGACCGCCACTTCGCTGGCCGGGATCCTCTCTGGCATACAGCCTTCGCTCGGCGACCAGCCTGCCAATTCGCAGCGTGACACAGTTGGCCGCCGTCCTTTGACGCTCCCCCGTCACGCTTTCGCAGGAATTCCGCGCTAGTGTCACGGGCGAATTCAACCTCCGCCCGTTCCTGGATGCCCTCGTGATCCTGCGGGCTCACCAGCTTCGGGCCTCCGGCCGCCCCTGGGAAGCTGTGGGTCGGCGTCTGGGGTTCACACGAACGACCCTGCACCGCAAATCGAAGAAATGGCCTGGCGTCACTCTCAAGGAACTTGCAGAAACCCCTCACGAGGAACTCCTGGCGAGGTTCGTTTCCGACTTTGAACGGCCGCTCCTCAACGGTCCCGACAGCCGAGCATAAGACCGCGAGGCGACGGCGTGTCCCCGATTTGCGCCGAGCCGGTGCCACTCATCGATATCGTAACAGAACTCATCGGTATTGCGCCTAGCCCCGCGCGGTACAGCGTCCTTATTCTTTAAGGGCAGCGTCGAAAGAAAAGTAAGAGTCGCAGCCCCATGAATCTTGGCACGTTGGAGAGACATGAGCGGAACCAGTCGGACTCGGTGGATCCAAGCGGTCTTGATGTTTACGATCGTCGTATCTGTCGGGCTGCTCGTGCGCGTCGCCCAAGGCAAGCAGGCGGCCGAGGCGCGAGAGCAACGACTCTTTGACCGGACGCAGAATCCTCGCGCTGGCATCCACGTCCCGATCTACGAGGCCACCTCCAGTGCGGGGGAAGCCGTGCGCCTCGGGCAGCCTGATGCTGGCACGAGACAGGTGTTGTTGTTCTTCAATACGACGTGCCCGTACTGCGTCAACTATGTCTCGAGACTACGTGCGGGTCCCCCGCGAGTTGCTTCTGGATGTGGTCGGTCGTGCCTCCGTGAACCCAGACCTGGAACGCGAACGCCCAGCCTGTGTGCCGCTGCTACACCGGGACTTCGAGCGCTATGAAGGCGGGTTCTACGGGCTCGCCATCGGCTTGGACGAATCACGGTTGTCCTTTCAGCGCCGCGTACTCCGGGGGGAGGGAGGGCGGGACATCCTGAGCAATTCAAACACGAGTGCGGTGGACTTCGTGCTGGCCGACCTGACGCCGGGAATGGCGCTCTGGCGGTAGTTCATACTCCCGCCGTTGAGCAAGGCTGGAGGCATCCCGGGCTCGCGAGAACGACGGGTGAGGTTGCCCAATGTTGATGCGCTGTCGACGGCCGGGTGGCACAGGGGTGTTGTCCGCCGCCACAGGCGGCATGATTGATCTGAACACCACAAGGAGGACACAAGATGTCTCGACGAATCCAGCGTTGCCTGATCGTCCTTTTCGTACTGTTTGTCGTGGTCGGGATCGGCTTCGGAGCAAGCCAGGCGTCCGGGTCGGTGCGTCTCACTGACGACTACTGCGGCGCGTACGAGAGTGATCTCGGCTGTTGCCCTCCGCATACCGGATACTCTTGCTTCGAGAGTTGCGTGGACCTTGGCTACTGGGGCGGCGCATGCATGCCGTTCGATCCAATCGACGATGACAATGATGACGACGATGACGACGATGACGACGATGAGAATAAACCGCCCCCGTGCGAATACTGCTGCACCTGCCTCTTCTGAATGGTAACGTATAAGGTCACTCGCGCCCTCGGAGAGCGGCTTCATCCCAGGCCAACTTTGAACCCAAGCACGGTGGACTTCCCGATTTCCGATCCGATGCGGGGGCTGGTCCTCTGGTTGTAGTGCGGCACTCGCGGCTCGCGGGGGTCACTCCGCTGGTGCTTCTGCTTGACCTGATGTTGCTGTCGACCGCATTACACGCACAGAACGGGACCATCTCGGGCCGCGTGCTGGAAGTCCTCTACAGGGCGGCCGGTCGACGGCGCCATTGTGAGTATCGAGGGGTCCGATCTCGCCACCCTCAGCGATTCCACCGGCGCCTATCGGCTCGTCGACATCCCGCCGGGCCCGCAGGTCATACGCGTCCGCCGAATCGGATTCGCGGACCTGCGCGTCTCACTCACCTTCACCCCGGACGAGGTTTTCTAGAGGTAGGAACAAAAGGTGTGTAAAAAGCGAGGCGACGTACCTTTCAGCTGACCTATCACAGCGGATCCGGGGTGAGACCCGGAGAAAGGACGTCGCCTCATGGGGCACGATACGCGGGAGAGGCCGGAGAAGTCCAGCGGGCCGGTGTGGGAGATGCCGGGGTGTGGGTTCGGGAGGAGATGCGCGGTCTGATCCAGGCGGCGCCGGGGAGGAGGTGACGGAGCTCTTGGGCCGGGTGAAGTCGGAGCGGCGTGCGGCGGTGGACGCGCCTCCGGGCTACCGGAACGGGTACGGGAAGCCGCGGCGTCCGGCCACGAGTTCGGGGACGATCGAGGTCAGGCGGCCTCGGGTCAGGGGCTTGGAGGAACGGTTCGAGAGCCGGGTGCTGCCGTTGTTCGCGCGCCGGACGCGGGAGGTGGGCGAGCTGATCCCGGAGCTGTACCCGCACGGGCTGGCCGAGGGCGACTTCGAGTTGGCCTTGCGGGGGCTGTTGGGCGACGGGGCGCCGCTGTCGAAGTCCTCGGTGAGGCGGCTCGGGGCGAGGTGGACGGCGGAGCACGAGGCGTGGAGCCGGCGGCCTCTGGGAGACCGTGAGCTGGTGTACGCGTGGGCGGACGGGATCTACGTGAAGGCGGGCCTGGAGCGGGACAAGGCGGCGCTGTTGGTGGTGATCGGCGCCATGAGCGACGGGACGAAGGAGGTGCTGGCGGTCACGCCGGGCTACCGCGAGTCGGTCGAGTCGTGGGCGGCGGTGCTGAGGGACCTCAAGGCGCGGGGGCTCGGGACTCCGAAGCTCCTGGTGGCCGACGGGAACCTGGGCATCCGGGGCGCGGCGCGGGAGGTGTGGCCTCTGGCGGCCGAGCAGCGGTGCTGGAACCACAAGACGTTGGGCGTGCCGGACCGGCTGCCGAAGCGTGAGCAGGCCGCGGCGAGGGAGATGCTGCGGGCGGCGGCGAAGGAGGCTCGCGACGCGTTCGCCGACCGCTACGCGGATGCGCAGTCCAAGGCGGTGGCCGTGCTCGAGGACGACTGGGACCGGATGACGGCCTTCTACGACTTTCCGGAGAAGCACTGGCGGCACCTGAGGACGACCAACGTCGTGGAGAGCCCGTTCGCCTCGGTCCGGCTCCGCACGACGGCCGCGAAGCGGTTCAAGCGGGGCGACAACGCCACGGCGCTGATCTGGCTGCTGCTGCTGGTGGCCGAGAAGCGGTCCGGGAAGCTCACCGCTCCCCACTTGCTGGGGGAGGTGTACGAGGGGAGGAGGTTCGAGGACGGAAAGCCCGTCCCCGAAGGTCGGGAGAGGATCGCCGCCTGATGACGTTTACACACCTATTGACCCGACCTCGTTTTCTATCGGGACCTGGAGATGGCGACGCGGGCCATCGAACTGGAGGGCCTCTCGGTGACCGTGGATCCGGTAAGCCGGGCCCGCGGAGAGCTGGCCATGGCCAGCGTCATCGATCTGGAGGCGATCCAGAATCAGACCGCCACTTCGCTGGCCGGGATCCTCTCTGGCGTACGGCCTTCGCTCAGCGACCAGCCTGCCAGTTCGAAGCGTGACGGAGTTGGCCGCGGCCCTTCGACGCTCCCCCGTCACGCTTTCGCAGGAATTCCGGGCGAGTATCACCAAGTGAAGGTCGACCTCCGGCTGTTTCTGGGTACCCTCGTGATCTTGCGAGCTCATCAGCTGCGAACCTCCGCCCGCCCCTGGGAAGCTGTGGGCCGGCGTCTGGGATTCACACGAACGACCCTGCACCGCAAATCGAAGAAATGGTCCGGAAGCACGCTAAAGGAACTTGCGGAGACCCCTCATGGGGAACTCCTGGCGAGGTTCATGTCTGATTTTGAGGGCGGAACCTGCCAACGAATTTGAGACATGTGACGTTTCAGTTTAGTGAGGCCTCCTTTCCCCAGTCTGCGGGCTCCGGTTCACCGGCTTCCCTGACGGGGATCGTGCGGTTGATCCACACCTCGGCCGGGAGTTCCAGGGCGCTCGGCGGGCCGCCGACGAAGCGGTCGGGGCGGGCGGCGTAGGCTGCGGCGAGGACGTTCCGGCGGTGCTCGATCACTCCGGCGCGCGGCCGAGGTGGACCTGTTCGGGCGTGAGCAGGCCGATGCCGCCGTGCCGGTGCTCGGTGTTGTACCACTGGAAAAACGTGCGGCAGAAGTCCTTCGCCTCCTCGATGCAGCCGAACCGGCCCGGGAAACCGGGGTGGTACTTGACGGTCTTGAACTGCGCCTCCGAGTACGGGTTTGTCGTTCGAGATCCTGGGGCGGCCCAGCGACTGCGTGACGCCCAGGTCGGTCAGCAGCTGCGCCGTGCACTTGGCCGTCATGGGAGCGCCCCTGTCCGAGTGCAGCGTGAGCACCCGGGGCCGCCCCCTGCTTGGGCACGTCTCTGCTTGGGCACGTCTCTGCGAGCAGGTGCCCGGCCAAGCCCGCGGTCTCCCGCTCCGCCACCATCCAGCCCGTGACGTAGCGGCTGAAGATGTCCAGGATCACGTACAGGTAGAAGTAACGCCCACTTCTCCGGCCCGAGGAGCCGCGTGATGTCCCAGGACCACACCTCGTTGCGCGCACGCGCCACCACCTCGGGCTTCGGGTGGTTCGGATGGCTGCGCTGCGCCCGGCGCTCCCGGACCGCCCGGTTCTCGGCCAGGATCCGGTACATCGTCCGCTCCGAGCAGAGGTAGACGCCTTCGTCCAGCAGCGTCGCGTAGACTTCCGCGGGAGCGCGGTCGGCGAAGCGCGGCGAGCACGGCACGCGGAAGAGCTCCGCCCGCTCCGCCGCGTCCAGGGCCCGGGCGGGAGCCGGCCGGGGCCGCCGCTGACCGGTCTCCGGCCTCCGGCGATGGTAGAACGTGGCGCGCGCGACCCCGAGGGCCTCGCACGCCGCGCGTACGCCCACATGCCCGGCCAGATCCCCGGCCGCGCTCAAGAGCGCTTCCCGCCCTACTCTAATCTCTTTCTCCTCTCGTGTCTCGCGCGTGTTGGCAGAGAGGGGGGGGGGCGGCCGCTCCTCAACGGTCCCGACAGCCGAGCATGAGACCGCGAGGCGACGGCGTGTCCCCGATTTGCGCCGAGCCGGTGCCACTCATCGATATCGTAACAGAACTCATCGGTATTGCGTCTAGCCCCGCGCGGTACAGCGTCCTTATTCTTTAAGGGCAGCGTCGAAAGAAAAGTAAGAGTCGCAGCCCCATGAATCTTGGCACGTTGGAGAGACATGAGCGGAACCAGTCGGACTCGGTGGATCCAAGCGGTCTTGATGTTGACGATCGTCGTATCTGTCGGGTTGCTCGTGCGCGTCGCCCAGGGCAAGCAGGCGGCCGAGGAGCGAGAGCGACGGCTCTTCGACCGGGCACGGAATCCTCGCGCTGGACTCTACGTCCCGATCTACGAGACCGTCTCAAGTGCCGGGGAAGCCGTCCGCCTCGGGCAGCCTGATGCTGGCACGAGACAGGTGTTGTTGTTCTTCAATACGACGTGCCCGTACTGCGTCAACTCTGTCCCCACGTGGAACGCTCTCACCGATCTCGCGGATTCCCGGGACGATGTCACAGCCGTCGGCGTCGCGCTGGATTCGACGCACCTCGTAACGGCGTACCGCAGCGACCACGACCTGAGATATCCGGTGGTCGAATTGGACGACCCCCGGTTCGTGCGACTGTTCCGTGTGACGACGGTCCCGCTCACGATGGTCATCGAGCCGGACGGCAGGGTGGCTTACGTGCGCAGGGGCCAGTTTGCCAGCCAGGTGTTTGTCGACTCGGTTCGTGCCGTGCTGGATCAGCCCATCCTCGAGTCGCCGGAAAGACCCTTGGAAGTCCCAAGCGTTGGTGAAGTTGGTGAAGTGCCTGCGGCCAGGTAGCACAGCGGACGTTAGCCGCAGGCGGTATGGTATTCCTCACACCCCAAGGAGGTTCACAATGTCTCGACTAGTTCAGCGCTGTCTCACCGCTCTCCTCGTGCTCTTCGTCGTGGGCGGGATCGGCTTCGGAGCCAGCCAGGCGTTCGGGTCGACCCGTGTTTCTGGCGACTACTGCGGCGCGTACGACGAGGATCTCGGCTGTTGTCCTTCGTATATCAACACCACGTGCTGGGAGGAATGCACAGACCTCGGCTACTACTTCGGCGGCGGTTGCCTCAACATGGGCGCGAAGGACAAGAACGGGTGCCAACACTGCTGCAGCTGCCTTTGGTGATCCGAGGGCCAGCTCGGGTTTGGCTGTTCGCAGAGAGGTAACAACCGTGTGGTGCTGGTGACCGGAGCGTGACACTAGAAGCGGGAACATTGCGATCAGGCCCCGCTTAAGCCTCATGGCGGGGTTTGATCTCATCATGCCATTGCTGGGAGTCGAAGCCTGCGGCACAGAACATGAAGGACCCGTAGCGTGACCACCGCTAGTAGTTCCGGGTGGCCAACATCACGTACGTGCTCAACGCCTGGGGCCGCTGCGTCGTCGGCTGGGCCATGGCGACGCACTATGCGGATCGGCGCTGGTTGAGGCCGCGCCGGCGATGGCCCCTCGCTGGCCGCCGTCCCGACGGGCGCGCGTGCTCCATTCCGATCAAGGCTCGCAGTACACCTCGTTCGCCTTCGGGGAGGTGCTGCCGCGAGTCGGGGCATCGCGCAGTCCATGGGTCCGGTGGGCGACGCCTACGACCGCGCCATATGTTGAGGCCATGGTTCTGCGCGGCTAAGGAGACCAACATGCCCGTTGAAGAGGGAATCACGAAGGGGCCCCGCCCAAGCCGTGCCCTGGTGCTTGTACTCGTCACGATCGCGCTCGCGGCCTGCGGCACCGAGCGGGACATCACCGGGAGAGAGCCGGAACAGCCGGGGATCCCCTTGGCGGTCTTGACCGTGCACGTGCGTCTTCAGCCGTCTGATGCGTCGCTCGCGTCGGCCCTGGGATGGGGGCGCGGCGTGCCGGGTGCTGAAGTCAATCTCCTCCGGAGCGGGACCGCGGACTGGGTCCGCCTCCGGACGGATGCGAGCGGTCAGGCGCGGATCGCGGATCTGCTCCCGGGGCTGTATCGGGTGTACGCGGGCCGATTCATGACCGCGGGGGAGGCATCGGCCGCGGAGCTTCCGATCCGGAGTTTCGGCGACGGGATCACGACCGAGATCGGGGGGAGGGGCGAGCAGTCGCTCGAACTCGAGTTGTCGTCGGATGTGCCCGGCTCGCTCGTGATCAGCGAAATAAGCAACTGGAGCCCGCCGTCCTGGGAGGTGGGCGGCAGCTACAGCGACGCCGACTACTTCGAGGTGTACAACAACTCCGACCGCACCCTGTTCCTGGACGGAATGGTCTTCGGCGCGACGGTGAGCGGCCAGGACAACATCCACGGGCATTGCGCGCACAGCCAGGACGTGCGGACCGATCCGCTGGGGGTCTACTCGTTGGCGATGCTCGCGTTTCCGGGAGCGGGAGGCGAGTACCCGATCGGGCCCGGGGAGACCAGACTCGTCGCCATGTCGGCGATCGATCATACGCCGGTCCACCCCGATCTCCCGGACCTGTCCGGCGCGGACTTCGAGATCCGTGCCATACGGGCGGCGGACAATCCCGCAGTTCCCAATATGATAGATGTCGGGTTGACGTCGCATGTGACGCTGTTTGGATCCATAATCCTCACGCCGTGGAAGATCGGGTCCTTCCTCGCCGAACCATTCGATCCTCGCGAGCTTCCCGTCATGTACCGGGACCTGGGTAGCCGGGATTACGTGCGGGTACCCCGCGACCTGATACTGGACGTTGTGGGCCGGGCCTCCGTGTACCCGGACCTGGAACGTAGACGCCCCGTCTGCGTGCCGCTGATACACCCGGACTTCGAACGCTACGAAGGCGGATTCCACACGATCGGACTGGGGTTGGAGGAAGCACGCCTGTCCTTTCAGCGGCAGGGGCTCCGGAGCGAGGGAGGACGGGACATCCTGAGCAATTCGAACACGAGCGCCGTGGACTTCGTGCTGGCCGATCTGACACCGGGGTTCGTCCACTGGTAGTTCGACGCTGGTCGATCATGGCAGCGGGGTCGCTCGCGATTCTGCTTGGTCTGCTGCCTTTCTCGACCGCGCTGCACGCACAGAACGGGACCATTTCGGGCCGCGTGCTGGAGTCCTCGACAGGGCGGCCGGTCGACGGCGCCATTGTGAGTATCGAGGGATCCGATCTCGCCACTCTCAGCGATTCCACCGGCGCCTATCGGCTCGTCGACATCCCGCCGGGCCCGCAGGTCGTACGCGTCCGCCGAATCGGATTTGCGGACCTGCGTGTCCCACTCACCTTCGCACCGGGCGCAGTTCTCTTCCGGGACCTTGAGGTGGCGACGCGGGCCATCGAACTGGAGGGCCTCTCGGTGACCGTGGATCCGGTAAGCCGGGCTCGCGGAGAACTGGCCACGGCCAGCGTCATCGATCTGGAGGCGATCCAGAATCAGACCGCCACTTCGCTGGCCGGGATCCTCGAACTCCTCCCGGGCGTGCCGCTCGAACCGCCGGGGCTCGGAGGCGTTCAGCAATTCGCCCTGCGTTCCGCGGCGACCTCGGGGTCCGGGGGCATTGGCTCCAACGATCTCGCGAGTTTCGGCACGGTGATCATCCTGGACGGCATCCCCGTCTCCAACAACGCGAACCTGCAATCGCTGGGGTCCGGAGCCGGAGTCGGTTTCACGACATCCGCAGGGGGCGGGATCGATCTGCGCAAGATTCCGGCGAACACGCTCGAGCGCGTGGAGGTCATCCGCGGACTCCCCTCGGTCCGCTACGGAGACCTGACGCAGGGGGCCGTCGTGGTCGACACGCGTGCGGGCGAGGTGCCGCCGGAGATCGCCGGACAGTTCGATGCCGAGACGCTCGAGGGGACGTTCCTGTGGGGAACCGGGTTCGGTAGTGAACGACAGAACTTCACCCTTGCGCTCGACATGGCGCGCACGAGAAGCCGGCCCGGGATCGCCGATGACGAGGCGGTCCGGGTGGCGGGCCAGCTCTCCCACAGGCTCGCCTTCGGAGGCCCGAGATCGCCGGACGCGACGGGACTCGGGCAGCAGAAACTGACGTTCGACACGCGACTGGACGTCTTTCAGCTCTTTGACGACCGGCCCGAGGACCCGAATATCCGCAACGACGCCAGCTCGAAAGTCCGGGATCGGGGGATCCGGGCATCCGAGCGGGCGAGGCTCTGGCTCGGAGAGGATACGCGCCTCTCGTTCACCGGGTCCATCACGGTATTCGAGCAGGATTCCGAAGCCCACAACGAGTTGGTGCGCGGGGCGCTGCCGGTTACGACTCGGCTCACGGAGGGCCGGCAGGAGGGGTCCTTCGTTCTGGGTCCCTACGTCGCGGATGTGGAGGTCGACGGTGGACCTCGTCTCTTCTTCGGGCGGCTCGAACTGGAGACCCGGAGCGATCTGTTCTCTACCGACCACCGGATCCGCGTGGGCGTCGAACCCCGCCGGGAATGGAACTCGGGGCGAGGCAGGTTCTTCGACATCACCCGTCCGCCGTACATGACCTTCACCGGCGTCCGCGGCTGGACTCGGCCCCGCAGTTACGAGGACATAGGCGACCTGGTCATGAGCGGCTGGTACGTGGACGACCGCGTCACCGTGGGGCTCGGTGGCCAGAGCACGGTCCAGCTTCAGGGCGGGCTCAGGCTGGACCTCCTTCACGAGGGCGCGACGTGGTTCGACGGCGTTCGCGACGCGTTCCTCCAGCCCCGGATGACGGTCGAACTCGCTCCCGTTCCGTGGCTGCGGCTCAAGGGAAACTGGGGCCGCGTGGCCAAGGCCCCCACCCTCAGCCGTCTCTTCCCCGGACCGAAGTACTACGATCTCATCAACGTCAATCAGTTCACGAACGACCCTGCCGAGCGTCTGGCCGTGCTCACGACGTTCATCCGCCACCCGACCGGCGCCGATCTGGGCTGGGTCCGGGCCACGAAGGCCGAGGCCGGTTTCGAACTGAGCGTCGGCGGAGCCGAGATCTCCCTGGTGGCCTTCCGCGACCGTATCCGGGGCGGGGTCGGGAGCGTCCCGGAGACCGACATCCTGCTCCGCGAGTCGTTTGCGCTCACCGACTCGATCATCGGCAACGGGATCAAGCCGGGGATCATCGAACCCGCGACCCACGCGGACACGATACCGATCCTCATCCATCATCCCCGGAACATCGTCGAGCAGACGAACCGTGGGATCGAACTGATCGCGGCGCTCCCCGAGCTTCGAGCGCTTCGCACCCGGGCGCTGGTCACGGGCGCGCTGGTGGAGACCGAGCAGATCAAGAACGCGCTCGATTTCGGAGGGGGGTTCGGAGCGTTTCAGATCCATGAACGGGACGAGCGGCATCCGTTCTTCGATCCCGCGCTCGAGTTCGGGAAGCGGGCGATGGTCACGTACCGGATGATCCACCATCAGCCGGAGCTGGGCCTGGTTCTCACTGCGACGATTCAACACAACATCACCGATGAGTTCGTTGACGAGGCCGCACACGACAGTCTGGCTTTCGCCGGCTACATCACGCGACGGGGCGAACTGGTGCGGGTCCCGGTGGCGGACCGCGGTCTGCCGGAGTATCAGGATCTGCGGGTCCCGAGGGCGGGGAGGGCCTGGAGGCTGCGGGCCAGCCCGGCCGATTGGATGCTGAGCTTTCAGGTCTCCAAGACTCTGCCCCTCAATGGACAGGTCAACCTCTGGTTCTTCAACGCGTTCGACCGCCGTGGGGCCGTGGGCTCGCCGGACGTGCGCCCACGGCCGTATCCGGACGTACAGTTCGGACTCGAGGTGCTGCTTCCTCTCCATGGCGTCTTTCCGGCTCTGGGCGGAGGCGGATAGCCGGTGATACGGTTCAGAGGCGTTACGCGGTCCGGTTGGGGCGACATCGCTGTCGTGAGCGTCCTCGCCACGCTCGGCATGGCCGCGACGGGGCCCGCGCCGGTGGCGGGCCAGGCCACCGAAGCAGCGGCCACGACCCCACGCGCGGAACAGCCCTGGCTCGCGCGGTGGCGGCCGTTGGAGGTCCTCGGAGACCTGCCCCGGACGTTGCCCGGCTCCGAGAGCCCGTTCCCGGCCCTGCTGGCGTTTCCGGCTCCCCGGGTCGGCACATTGTGGACGGTCGGCAATCCGGCCGCCCTGCCGTTCGAACTGGAGGACCGGCGCACCGATTTCTCGATCTCGCGCGAGGCTCGGTCCGGGCGCTACCGGCGTCCTCTCGACCCCACGGAGGTCACGAACGTCACCCTCACCGGTTCGGGGTGGCGGCCGCTCTCCGAGCGCGCGGCGGTCATCGGGCGCCTGGTCGTTCAGCGGACCGGCCTCGGCGACGGCTCCTTCTCCGACCAGCTCATGCCCTACGCAACGAGCCCCTTCGCCGTGTTCGACACGACCGGCGAGGCTCAGACCCGCACGCTGGTCCGCGTTGAAGGAGCCAGCGGATGGCGATTCGGACGTCTCGCCCTGGGACTCGCCCTCGGATACGAGTCCCAGCGGACGTTCACCGATGATGCCAGAGTGCCGCGCCTGAACCGGACCGCGACTCCCGGCGCGACCGTGGGTCTCGCATGGGTGTCTTCCTCCGGCGGCCTCACCATCGGTGTTCTCGGCGGCCTGCAGGAGACCGCCCAAACCTCAACCATCTACTCAAGGGCTGCCGCATCCCGCGCCTACACGCCCGAGGGATATGGGCCGCTTGTTGCGTTCGACCTCCTCGCGGCCGGTCTTCGACGCCGGTTCGAGCGCGACGCGAAGGGACTCACCGTCTCGGCGAGCGGGCGCGCGGGAGCGGTGAAGTGGGTCGTCTACGGCCGACGCGAAGCGCTTACCGAAAGCCGCTTCACGACGTTTATTTTTCGGGAGCTCGCCGACGACTGGGATACGCGCGGCTGGACGCTCGGTGGAGCGGGCTCGCTCTCCTCCGGCTCCCTCGACCTCGCCCTCGATGCCCGGTTCACGACGCTGGTCGGCAGGGGCTTTCGGGGCGATCTCGATCTCGAACACTTCGAGTCCACGGATCGGAGGCTCCGGATCGAGGCCGATGGAAGGTGGAAGCCCGTGGGCGGATGGGAGGCGGGCGCCCGTCTCATCCTGACGAGGAACACGAGCGACCGCTGGGACCGCCTCAGCCGGACGGGCTCGGAGTTCTCGTCATGGTCCCCCGCGCTCGGGATCGAACTTGCGCGGCGCCTGTCCGGGCATGTGGCGGTGTCGCTGGGGAGTGTGGTGTCGACGTACGGCGTATCCTCAACTACGCCCCCGCCCGGCCAATTCGGTTCCGCGTGGGAGAAGTGGATCGCCCCGGAACTCGGGCTCATGGCCACGGGAGCCACCGGCTGGGCGGCGCAGGCCACGCTCCTCATCGGGTCGAACGACAGCAGGACGGTCTGGCTCCGCGCCCAGTACGGGCGTGGCCAACCGGCGACACCCGCGGAACTGCAGTCGGACACGCCCACCGGATCGAGAGACCGGTTCGAGCTTACAATCGGTGTGGTACTCCCGCGGCACCCGTAACTATCGGGAAGACGGGGTCTCGAGAACGGTGGCGCGCGATGCGTCGGCGGAGCGTGCCTTGGTTTCTCGCATCGATTCGCCCGACAGCCTAAACCGAACGCCGCAAGGCGACGAGTGTCCCCGGTTAAGCCGCTGCCCGACACTTGGTTCGACTAATCGATGTCGTAACAAGATTCATCGGTATTGCGTCTAGCTCAGAACCCCACAGTGCGCTCCATTCCTTGAACAATGATCGACATAGCC
Organism: Candidatus Palauibacter sp.; assembly: GCF_965222475.1. Lineage (GTDB taxonomy): Bacteria > Gemmatimonadota > Gemmatimonadetes > Palauibacterales > Palauibacteraceae > Palauibacter. The sequence continues at coordinate 43,220 of NZ_CBDCUB010000001.1, forward strand.
ATCAATCGTCCGCGAAAGCGGGATAGCTCCAGGCCCGTGATCACGGCGGCGCGGTTGGGGGGGGGCGATCACCATCAGGTTCTTGATGGTGATGATGGCCACGTCGTGACGGGGGCGGCCAGGGAATTCATCAACTTCCCCTTTGGCTGCCTCGCGGCCGACCACTCCGGCGGAAGGTCGGGCGAGACCTTTCCGTCGCCCGATGACCACGCCCTCACGCCCCCGCGTCGGCCCCGCGCGTCGCAACGGAGAGCCGCCCATCGCATCCGGACGTAGCCTCGTGCCAGGATCTCGTTGAGGGCTGCTGCCCTGAGCCTTTCCGCCGTGACTCACTCGAGTTCGTGACCCGAGCGGAGTAGCGTCCGGTCGACCCGGAGGTCGATCGTCCAGCCCCTCTGCGTCGGTGGGAACCAGGGTGGCGAAACCAGCCGTCGGCGGCGGGTGCCGTGGTCTCACGGATGGGATTCTCCGGAGCGCCCGCGCCCCTACTGGATTGGCAAAACTACACTTACCGAGTAGGGCACTCTCGCCAAGAGCTGCCCCCTTCCATGAAGGCCCGACGGACCCGAAGCAAGTCTTGCCCACGGGCGGGATATAGGATGTAGAGACGAAGATCCAATCCGGGACGACGGGTTGCGGGGGGGTGGCCGTTTCGGGCCGCGAGGCCGTGCCCGAGCTCCGGAGCGAGAGACCGACAACAAGAAAGCGATTCTCCCCGTGCAGAGAATCACGAGAGTACGCCTCGCCGTCCTGATCGCGTGCACCTGTGCGCTCGGTCTGGGCGGCAGTTCGTCCGGGTGCGCGTCGCTCGGAGGCGTGACCGGCGGATGCTGCAGGGTGTGCCAGGTGGGCTGAAAACTAGGGCGTTTCTCATGAACGGTCCCGAACTGGAGGTACGAGTTGTGGTCAAGGACTGGCGATGCTGTTGACGCGTAGGAGTGTGAGCACGGGTTTCATAGGGGTTGTGGTCGGCCTCGCGCTGGTGTCGCTGATCCAAGTGTTTCACGGGGACCAGTCGGATGCGAGCCGCGTTAACAACGAAGTGACGCCCCCGAAGAGCGAGACGCGCCTATCGCTGATATATGTCGGCAGCCCGGATTGTTCGTGGTCCACTCGACCCGATGTGATGGACGCGGTGAATATCATCAAGCAGCGTCTTCGGAATTACGCACTTGAGAACGACATGGGATTTGCTGCTCTCGGCGTCGCCACTACCGCCAATTCCCGCGCAGGGCTTCGGCATTTGAATGCCCTGACTCAGTAGATTCTTGTCTTGCAGCGAGAGATCACTTGGGCTGACCGGGGTGCCTTACCGGGCGAGTTCGCGGGTTCGGTCGTGCGTCGCCTCGGGCGCGCGAGCGGTGCCTCGGCGCTGATGGAATGGGCCTCTTCGAGCAGGATACTACCCCCATCAAGCACCGTCGTGAACCCATCTTCGTTCTGAAGTACAAGTAGGCAACTCCAACACAGGAGGAAGAGGAATGCGAAAGCAGAGCAGACGTTTCGTAACGCTGTTGTGTGGCTTGCTATTGGGTGGCGCCGTGGCCGTACTATGGCAGCCGAAGGCCGCGTCGGCCGGGGACTGCTTGGCAAAGCACAAGTGCGTTGTTCATCCCGGCGGGGAGGACACAGCCGACACTTGCGAGCCGACATGGCAATCGGGGAGAACCTGCCGGATGGGTATCGAGATCTGCTGGGCGGGGTGTGATGTTGTCTACTAGAATCTGAGCGAAGCTCGAAGCAGCGATGCCTCGGAGCAGGAGGGCTGGCCCGGATCGGCGGTTTGGAGCGGTGTTATCACTGTATCTGTTCGGTCTGGCTGGTTGTGACGGTGAGCGGCTTACGGTCCATCCGTTGCCCGAACTGTTGATCCGACCAGGTGCACCGGCGGCCGTGATCGAATCGTCGGCCGGGGCCGTGCCCCCAGCGGCAGCTTTCGTCGTTGAACTGCGGGAAGGAGACAACACTATATCCATTGGGGTGTTGGACGAGCCGTCTCCGTTGCAATTTGGTTCCGTCGCAGGTGCTGAGTTCGGTCCCGGCGGAACTCTCTTGGTGCTTGACGGGCAGGCGTCCGACTTGCGGGTGTTTGCATTGGGGGCGGGTCCCCCGGAAGCGATCGCCGCCGGTGTTCAGATCGTTGGTGGCGCTGGGACCGGGCCCGGAGAATTCCAGCGGCCGACGGCGCTTTCGGTTGGTCGCGCGGGGCTCTTGGGGGTGTTCGAGTCGACGGGCCGGGTGCATCTTTTCGGGTGGAACGAGGAAGGGGCGCTAGAGCATCGGACGACCTTCCAGCTCAGAATGGATGTCGAAGACGGGTGCGTCCTCGGAGACCACCTGGTAACCACCGGACTGCACTCGGAACACTCCGGCGCGGTCCATCTGTTCTCCACGTCGGGTGAGTGGGTTCGGTCATTCGGGAGGTTCTACGACACCGACAACCCTTGGGTCTCCGAGACGATTCACCGGTCCCTGGTCACATGCCTGGAAGGCTCGAACGAGATTCTGGTTGCGCCATTGTTTCTTCCAGAGGCGAGAAAATACGACGCGCTCGGCAATCTCCTGTGGTGGACGGAGTTCGACGGGTTGAGGCCAGTATACTTGGCGGAGACCGTCGATGGCATGGTGGGGGTCGGGACCCCCGAAGACGGGTACCATGGAACGATTGGTGTCACGGGAGATGTAGGCAGAGGAGTAGCGATTCTTCAGGTCGGTCTTGTCACCCGCGAGCGCCGCGAAAGGGGTAGCGATCAGGAGAGGATATGACCCCCAGATCCTGGACACCCCACCATTGTGACGATTGACCTCCGGGCGTGGTGCTGCTCAGGGTAGAACCTGGCAGACCGGAGGGAGGTTGTCATGGCACGGCGGCGGTACACGCCCAAGCTGAAGGCGCAGGTGGTGCTGGAGGTCTTGGGGGGCGAGAAGACGCCTGGGCAGGTGGCCAAGGCGTATGGGGTGCACCCGAACTCGGTACAGCTCTGGAGGCGGCGGTTCGTGGACCGGGCGCCGGAGGTCTTCGCCGAGGAGACGACGGTGAAGGAGTACGAGCGCCGGATCCGGGATCTGGAGCAGCTGTTGGGCAAGAAGGAGGTCGAGATCGCGCTGCTAAAAAATTTCTTGGGCCGGAGCGGCTGAGCGTGGCTGAGAAGGTGGCGCTCGTCTCCGGCACGCGCGAGGCGTACGGCCTGGCGCCATCGCTGCGGGCGGTGGGGTTGGCGCGCTCGACGTGGTACCACCACACGCGGACGAGGGTCGCCTACGCACGGAAGTACGCGCACCTGGAGGCGCCGCTCAAGGCGATCGCCGAGGCGCACCCGGAGTATGGGTACCGGCGGACCACCGCCGAACTCCGGGAGACATACGGATACCGGGTGAACCGGAAGGTCGTGGCGCGGCTGCACCGGCTGTGGGATCTGTCCTTGAGGCGCACGGTCACGCGGCCGAAGCCGAGCGCGGTCCGGCGGGCCATCGACGCGGCGGGTCCGCGCGCCAACCTGTTGTCGGGACGGCCGAAGGCGGAGATCGGAGCGCTGGAGGTCTTCTACACGGACTTCACCGAACTCCTCTACGCCGGCGGGACCCGGAAGGCGTGGCTGATCCCCATCCTCGATCACCGGGCGAAGTACGTGCCGGGCTTCGCCGTTGGAGCGTCGGCCAACTCCGATCTGGCGCTCTCGGCCTGGACGGCGGCGGAGCGGGCCCTGGCCCGCCTCCGGAACTCGCTGGACGGGATCATCGTCCACCAGGACCGGGACCCCGTGTTCACCGGCTACGCATGGACCGGCCGGCTGCTGGCGGCGGGTGCGCGGCTCTCCTACGCACTCCGCGGACCGAGGGACAACCCGGAGATGGAGAGCTTCTTCGGACGGTTCAAGGTGGAGAACCGGTCGCTGATCCTCGACGCCGGCTCGCTCGAGGAGCTCGCGGCCGTCGTGCGGGATCGGATCAACTACTACATCGGGTGCGCCGTCACTCCTCCCTTGGAGACCGGCCACCCATGACCATCATCGAGGACTTCTACCGCGAGGGCTGAGCAGCACAATAAACCCGGAGGTCGGGTGTCCAACTTTTGGGGGTCACTTCAAGATCTCCACGTATGTGCTCGCTCCAGATACGGGTGAGGGTGCGCTGCTTGGCCGCGACATCCGCCGAATTCGCGATATCGACGCAGCGGGTGCCGTGCTTTCAAGTGGCCTTCCGTTCCCCACCCTGCGTGTGATCCCTTGGCCTTCGGACGTGAGCCAGCGTTGAGGTCAGGACGGCCTCTCGTCCCGCTGCTGCTGTGGGCCGGCACGATCACACCGGCGCTGTCCCCGCCGGCAATGCACGCACAGCAACCGACCCGGCTGACGGGCACAGTTCAGGAGGTGGGCGGAGGCCGTCCGGTCGAGGCGGCAACGGTTCGGCTAACGAGCTCTTCCGGTTTGACCGCCGAGGCTCTCACGGATCCCGACGGGGTGTTCTCCTTTGAGGCGATCGTTCCCGGGGAGTATGTGCTTCTCGTTCGTCGTTTGGGGTATGCGGAACTGAGCATTCCGCTGACCGTAGAGGAGGAGCAGGCAGTAGAGTTGTCGGTGCGGCTGACGCCAGCCGCAATCCGTGTGGCGCCCCTGGAAGTTGGCATCCGGGGCCGTCCCGCCCGGTTGGCGGAAGCGGGGTACTACGATCGGATGGCGCGGGGTTGGGGGACGTTTACCGACCCGGCTTCCATGACTGTGCTAAGGAAGGGGTCTATCAGGTTGCCTCAGCTTGTCCAGATCCTTCAGGACCGTGCCCCCATCAAGGCTGCTATCTGCGGCCGGAGAAACACGGTGTTCCTCGATGGCCGTCCCCTGGATCCTGAATTTGCACGCGAGATGTCCGCTTGGGAGCTTGGGGCGGCGGAGGTGTACGCGGATGGGGCGGGGTTACCCGTCTTCGCCATGACGCCGTTAACCCTTAGGTGCGGTGCGACGCTGCTCTGGTCAACCGTGACCACCGTAGGAGCGGGTAACCCGATGCCGCAAATCACCGTCCAACTCTGCGAACCTGTCGGAGGTCCGGGGAACGTCACGCTTGAGGGAATCGTGGCGGATCAGGTCACGGGCGTAAGGCTGCCGGCCGCGCGTGTGCGGGGTTCGTACACCATCGGTGAAGGGGCGCAACGACAGATCGACGTGCGGACAGATTCGCTGGGGCGCTACCGGCTTTGCGACATACCGCGGGAGGCGGAGGTCTCGTTAGTAGCTTCGTACAACCGCATCACAGGGGTCCCGACCGTGGTTGATGCACGACCCGAGGCCGATGCGGGGCTCAAGATACAAGTCACCGCCCCGGGCATGATCGTCGGCGACGTGATTCACGCGAGCACTGGGCAGGGGTTGAGGTCCGTACGCATCATGGTTGCTGGCACGGATCACACTGCCACCTCGGGCAGGTCCGGTGTCTTCTCGGTCGGGCCTCTCCCACCAGGCTCGTACACGATCCAAACCCTGTGCGGCGGCTTCAGCTTGGCAACGGCACAGGTGCAGGTGGAAGAGGGACAAGAGGCCCGCGTGCAGTTGGTTCTGAAGCCTCTGGGCGGGGATCGCTATAGATGCCGCAACTGAGGTCCATGTGACTGCAGTTATTCGATTGCTTCCCCGCAGCTGGCCGGGTGCTAGCCGAGCTGATAAGCCGGCTTTAGTTCGGCAACCGTACAAGTACACGCTAGCGAGGGACAGGAGGTCCGCGTCCAGGGTGTCGCAACTGAGGCCTCTGTTGCGGACACCTAACTCATTTTCTGGAAAGGTGGCATAGTCCGTGTCTCAACTCCGCCGCAAGCCTCGCACAACCGTAGGTGCGCCCCTGGCCCTGTTCTTTGGTTTCTGTATTGGGTGCTCTCTGTCTTCTTCCCAACTCATAGCGCAACAGTTCCAATTCGACCTCGGATTCCCGCTGGTCCTGGAGGACGTTTCGATACGGGGGGCCGAGGAAGACCTCGGTGTTCTCATGGATTCCGCGTTGGGCCCCGACGGCTTCGTTTATGTTGCCGATGTGTCCAGTATGCAAATCATCGCCTTCGATCCAAATGGCGATGTTGCTTGGAAGTCAGGTCGGCAGGGGGAAGGGCCCGGTGAGTTTCGCGGCCTCTACCGCATCACCGTAGGTGCCGATGGTACGATTCACGCGTTTGATCGAGCCACGAGTTCCATCTCACGCCTCACATCCGACGGGTCTTTCGTTGACCGGCGAAGACTCGAGTTCGCGTTTCCAGCGATGAACGACTTGGTCGCTACCGCAGATGGGAGGGTCGCGGTTTCCGGGATCACGAGCTATGGATTCCCGACTGACTCCGCCGTGCATGTCTTCGACAGTGAGTTAGCGTACGTGCGTTCCTTTGCACCGGCACCAACTGCAGAAAACAGTCTTGCACTCACTTACTCCGGTGCCGGCACCGTAGCTCTGACTCCCGCCGGCGACGTACTATTCGTCCGTCGGATACCGTACGAAGTCTACCACTACTCACTCGCCGGGGCACGTTTGAACGGCGTGATCGAGGCGCCCTTCGAGTACGATTTTACAGCGGATGACGTCGTTACGATCGAGGAGCGGGCGGGTCGCATTGAAATCAGTCGCCCCCAGACCGAGTTTCCGTTTTTCAGCGCGGCTGTAGCCCTGACGGACTCAACCTTTCTGGTGCCGCGACGTCAAGGGGAGTCTCGGCACTGGGATTTCTTCACAACTACCGGGCGCTATCTGGGCAGTACGTCCATCCCAAGTGATTGGGGTGTGCTGATCGGTTACGATTCAGAGCGGCGTGTTCTGTGGGCCAGGGGCGAGCAAAAACTGGAGCCGGTTCTTCGACGGCTCGAAGTCGAACTGAGGGGTCGATAGGGCTCCTTCACCGTGAAACGGAGGAATTAGCACATGACACTCAAGCGAATGGTTCCCTCTGTGGTTTTGGGATTGATCTGGCTCGCTGCGCCGACCGGTGCAGAGGCTCAGTTGTGTAGCGAGTTGTGTGTCGAGAACGTGGATGAAGACGGCAAATTCAAGGGTTTCGGTTGCACCAACGACGGGGGATACCTGGACAATTGCGAAGCGACAACAGAGACGTGTTCTCTAGTCTAGACGCTTGTGGCCTTGGTAGCATCGTAAGCGATGATGGTGCGGTGTTGGTTGTGGCACCGCTGTGCAGGTGGCGTGAGTTTCTTGACGAGACTGCGGAGCACGTTGCTGACGGGCCGACGGATGAGGAGTACGCGGTAATTTCGGAACGGTAGCACCACGCTGTTGCTTTGAGAGATGTGGTTGGGGTCAGTCCGCTCGCCCTTGGCTCACAACCAACGCCCGGGAATAATGTGCCCTCCGTCCCCCTTCCTTTGAGGGCAGCTATCAGGTGATTGCCGTTCTGGAAACACCCGGTTAGTCGCCATGCTCCTCTCCGGGCACTTGGCGAAGAACCGGCAGCACCGTGTTGCGATCAGACGAGTGCCCGCCGCTGGTGCGGTGGAGCTCTGAGCGCCACACTTTCGTTCCACGCTCAGCCGCTCCACCGCAGGAAGTTCTCTTGGAAACGCCCGTGGCTAACCTCGCTCCCGGCCAGCCAGAGTGAGGCGGGACGTTACCCCAAGTGACTACGCGGGGGGAAGTTTCGCCGCACCCTGCCCCCCGTCCTCGTCGCCCGACCCCACGGCGCGCCGCAGGACCTCCTGGATGTCGAGGCCCAGCACCGACGCCAGCCCCTCCATCGTCCCGTAGGCGCCCCGCACGCGCTGGTTGAGCGCGTTGGACACGCCCTCGCCCTGGCCTCCGTCCATCACGACCACGCGGTCGATGTCCACGCCCTCCACCGCGCCGACGGCGATCTCGAGCAGTTCCGGGAGCTTCTCGGCCATGAACACGGCGAACGCCGCGTCTCCGCCCGTCTGGACCTCCGCGTAGAGCCGCCTCAGCACCTCGACCTGGGCCTTTCCGCGCTCCAGGATCGGCGCCGCCTCGGCCTCGGCGCGGGCGAACGCCGCCAGCTTCTCCGCCTTGGCGGGCTCGATCACGTCGGCGCGCAGGCGCTGCTCCTCGCGCTCGACGCGCTTCATCTCGAGGATCTTCTCGGCCTCGACCTCGGCCTCCTGCGCCCTCACGCGTGCGATCTTCTCGGCCGTCTCACCCTCTCGGCCCAGCTCGGCCCTGCGCACCCGCAGTTCGTTCTGGGCTTCGGCGACCTTGATCGAGGCCCCGGCCTCCCGCACCTCCGCGCGCCGTCTCGCCTCGGCCTGGGCCTCGCGCGTGTCCGCCTCCGCCTGGGCCTCCGCGATCTCGGCGGCCCGGATCGCCTCGGCCGACTTCTCGCGCCCGATCGCCTCGAGGTAGCCGCGCTCGTCGCTCACGTTCTGGATCTTGAGCACGTCGAGGTGGAAGCCGAGCGACGCCAGGTCCTCTCCCGCGTCGTCCGCCAGCGCCTTGGCGAACCCGAGCCGGTCCTCGTTCACGGCTTCCGGCGTGAGCGTGGCGAGGACGCCGCGCAGGTTGCCGGTGAGGGTGTCCTGGGCCAGTTCACGGACTTCCGTCTCCGTCTTCCCCAGCAGGCGCTCCACCGCGTTGTTGAACACCCACTCGGGCTCCGAGGCGATCTTCACGTTCGCGATCGCCTCGACGTTGAGCGGGATGTTCCCCTTCGAGAAGGCGTTGGTGACGGCGACCTCGATGGGGATGGTCTCGAGGTTCATGTGCTGGACGGTTTCGATGATGGGGATCCGGAGGGTGCGCCCGCCCGACATCGAGCGGTAGCCGACGGCCTGGCCGTCGGTCAGCATGCGGTTCCGGCCCGTGATCACGGCGGCGCGGTTGGGGGGGACGATCACCATCAGGTTCTTGATGGTGATGATCGCCACGAGCACGACGACGATGAAGACGGCCGCCATCGTGACGGGGGCGGCCAGGGAACTCAGGAACTCACCCATCTCAACCTCTTTTCTCGAGCAGCTTCATGTCCACGGGCACGACGGTCGCGATGCCGTCCGCCATGCCGACCACGACGACCGACTGGCCAGCGTGCAGCGGCTGGTCCGTCCGGGCGAGTCGCGTCGAGGCGGGCCCGGACGCTGTACCGGCGCTCGCCCCGCAACACATTCACCTTACCCGCGCTGTCCGCGTGGTATTTCCGGTTGTCAGAAGATTGCCGCAAGGCGCGCGCGCCTCCGCTCCACGCCGAGCAACCTACTCCGCCCGCCCGAAGCCCACCAAACCGTGGTGTCCGACGGTGCTCCATCGGCAATAACTCCTTCAGGGATCGCCGCCTCTCCGCCCGACGCACTTTTTCGCCAACGGGCGTCCACGACGCCAGTTGGCAGGTGGGGAGGGGAACTCTACCTTTCATGTGTGATGTTTCCACGTCCGTTTGCTCTCCTGCCAGGAGGCTACTTCACTCATGATTTACCGCACACCTGCTCGTAAGTCGATGCAATTCCCTGTGGTATTTCCGGTCGCGGTCGCGGCGAGTGTGTTCGGTGCGAGTGGATGCCAACAAGAAGATCGACAGGAACCGGAGCCACTGCCGCAAGCCAATGTCGCCGGCGTTGCCGTTGCTAGGGGTGACCATTCACTACGGACGGAAGCCCTGCTTGCCGCGCCGGATACAACGGCCGACAGCGATTGGCTAAGCGTTACCACCGACATGAGATATGATGTCGATCTCGATGTGCTGTTCTTGATGGATATGTTCAACGCTTCTCTGGTAGAAATAGATACTTTGGGCTCACTCCTCAGCATGTATGGCGGCACGAAGGGTCGAGGCCCGGCGGAAATCGGCGAGCTTGTTGATTTCGCCTTTTCATCCGAGTGGGTCCTGCTGCTGGATCGTCCTAACCGGAAAGTGATGGTGTATCCAAGACGAAAGCCCATGCTGGACGTGTTCCCACTGTCGAGTGTGTATCGAAGTATCGCTCTCAGGGAAGACGGGATCATCCTGTTGGCACCGGGCGCGGACTCCTCTGCCGTGGATCTATATACGTTTGCGGGTGAACGTGTGGGCGGCATCGGCAGGACCGAGGACCTACCCGTCCGCTGTCAATCCACGGATGGCTGTGTTCGCGATAGACGTCTATGCATGGGCTGTAAGGTGCGGGAAGCAGGGGGAGTTGTCTACATCCACAACGAGGAAGACAACATGGCCTCGATACTGGACGGCGTTGGCGGAGCGGAGTTGATCGATCTGCAGGAACGGATCCCGCAACTCGGCCAGTGGGTACTGATGGATGAGCCTTACATGAGGGCAGCACAGGACGCCGCCCGTGAACGCAGTTCAGCCCGAGTGGTGGTAGTTGCATTCAAACGATATCTTACCAATGTCCATGCGCTGGCGGATGGTCGAGTGGCGTTCTCGGTGAACCCCGCAAGGCCGATCTACAGCCGCACGGGCTACCAGTATTGGCTGGTCGATCTGGAAACATTCGAGGTCGAAACGATTATGTTTACGAATCCCGCGCAGGGACGGCTCGCTACCGGCTGGCCGACGGTCTATGCGGTGAATCGTGACGACTACGGTATCTACCGGCTGGTATCCTGCGGGAACGGGCGGTGATGCCTTCGAGCTGTGGGGGGACGGCGCTGGAGGGTCATTCCTCGAGCAGCTTCAGGTCCACGGGCACGACGGTGGCGATGCCGTCCGCCATGCCGACCACGACGACCGACTGGCCGGGGCCCAGCGGCCCGTCGTCCGGACCCGCGGAATCCAGGCGGGCCCGGACGCTGTACCGGCGGTCGCCCCGCAACACGTTCACCGTACCCGCGCTGTCCGGCGCTATTTCCATCGACACCTCGCCCGTCAGCCCGACGAGCGACCGCTCGCCGAGCGGGGTGCCCGCTCCCGAGCGCTTGAGATAGCGGAACACGGTGCTGATGAGGGCCCCGGAGGCGAGGCCCGTGACGCCGGCCAGGACGGCCGTCAGCCCGGCACTCGCGCCCCCCCAGATGGCGTGCAGGAGAGCGCCCGTCGCCCCGAAGCCGAACATCGCGTACACGATCGTGCGGAGGGAGAGGAGCCTCGCCACGTCGGCCCCGCCCCCCGCGTCGATCTCCCCGTCGACATCGACATCCACGTCGATGTTCATGCCGTCCAGGAAGTCACCGAACACGGACAGCGCGAGGAAGCCGCCGCCCACCAGAAGACAGAAGAGGTATGCCGTGAGCATGAGCCGATCTCCGTTCAGCAGGATCCGGTGAGTCGAAACCTACCGGCCCGCGGGAAGCCGGCAAACCGACGCCCTCCGCCCCTCCGCTACCCGCGGCCCGGCCGCTTCATGCCTCCGGAATCGCGGCAGCCGAAGAGGCCCTGCGCGCCTGTCACCGAAATCGCCTGGAATCAAGCGCCCCGGGACGCCTGCCGGACCCGACTCTCCGAAGTTCGTAACCCCTTACGGTAGTGCACATTGCTGCCGACAGGCACGAAGGCCTCCGACGAGGAGCGCGAGGCCTGGGGATCGCCTCACGTAATGTCTCGCCGATTCGAGACATCTAACTGAAAGGCAGTTCGCGATCCGGCCGCGGCGCAGTCCTGCCCGGCAACTGAGGGGAGCCCAACATGAGTGAGATCACGGTGACGGACCTCGCACTCGACGATCTTCATCTCAAGGACGTGCGACTGGAACTGAGAAATCCCGTCATGCAGGGACCGTACCTGACCATGGAGTTCGCGCTGGGGGTACACGACAAAGATGATTTCCTCGTGGCACTGGATGCACATGTGCGACGCGAGCGATTCACGGACATCAAGGTGGACCTGAACCAGAGGATGATCGCGATCGGCAGTGAGCGCTGCGGCGTCGAGGAGGGAACGCTCAGGCACTTCCAGGAGATCGCGTACAACCTGCTGCAGCGGTTCAATTCAAACCCTAGCGCGCTCTCGCCGCGAGCCGCCGTCAGCGCCGCAGTTCATCGAAGGTCGCGTTCTGGATCGCGTAGGAGCGCCAGTCCTCGTGGTCGAAGTGCCACCACTCGGCCTCGTAGACCGTAAACCCCTCGGCCTCCATCGCCCGCCGCAGCAGTTCCCGAAGCCAGCGCTGCCGGGAGGTCCCGCCCGGATAGTCGGGGAACGAGCGCGGGGAGAACTCGTCGTACGTACCCACCATGTCGACGGGCTCGCCGGTCGCGAGGTCGAACAGGTTGAGGTCGATCGCCGAGCCGCGGTTGTGCCGTGAACCGCTGGCGGGGTCCGCCACGAAGATCTTGTCGGACTCGGGCGTCGCGTCCCAGAACATCTTCGTCACGTACCAGGGCCGGTACCCGTCGTGGAGGAGGAGTCCGTACCCGTGCGCGGCGAGCGCGCGGTGCGCCCGGGCGACGGCCTCGGCGGCGGGGCGCTGCAGGAAGACGCGCGGTTCGTCGTAGAACACGGACGACATGAAGTTGTTCGTCGTCGCGTAGCGGACATCCAGACGGATCCCCGGTTCGATCGACGTGACCTCGACGAGTTCCGATTCCCGGAACGAGCCGGTTTCGGTGGGCGGTGAAGCGGCCGGCGCTTCGGCCCGCAGATCCTCGACGGGACGCACGGGATCGATCCGGAAGGTGCCCCCCGCCTCGGTCCCCACCTCCCGGCGGCCGAACCGGACGGAGGCGGCCTCGACTGCGGTGGCCCGGCCCTCGGCGCCCCGCGTGAAGACGAGTCGTTCCCCGTGGTACAGGCCCCGGTCGGGGAAGGCGAACGCGTCTCTCGACACCTCTTCGAGCGGATAGAGGAAGAACCACTCGATGAGCGCGTGGAGGCGACCCTCGCGCTCGAGGATGTAGAGCACGTTGTGGTCCCACCCGTACTCCCCGATGAGTCCGGCCCAGCGCGCCGGGATCTGGGGAGGAGGGCCGGCCTCGGGCCGCCGCGCGAGCCGCCGTGGCTCGGCTTCCGGCGCGTTTGCCGGCGCATCCCCCAGGGCGAGCAGGTCGTCGCCCTCCCGCAGGTAGCGCGCGCCGAAGGCGAGGCGATCGTCGACGATGAGGGTGTCGCCCCGGGTGCGGACATTGAGAGTCGCGCCGCCCCGGAGCGGGGTGAGCGCGAGCCGGCTGCCGCGCGCGTCGAGTTCCACGGCTTCCTCGCCCGTCCCGTACACGCCTTCCAGCACGAGGGCGAGCGCCGGATCGATCGGATCGGTGCCGAGGAGCGGTGCCTCGGGGAGCGGCGCGCCCGCGCGTGCGGCCAGCATCAACTCCAGGGCGGCGTCCGCCACACGTCCCGTCACCGTGTTCGTTCCGTCGACCGCCGAGACCGCCACGACCCCGATCCCGGATTCCGGCAGGAAAGCGAGTTGGGTCGAGAAGCCGTAGATCGCCCCGCCGTGGCCGAGCCAGCGCTGCCCGAAGCGCTCCTCGACCGCGAACCCGAGGCCGTAGCCGCTCGCCGCTCCCTCCGCCGCGAACTGCGGCTCCCACATGGACTCGAGCGTCTCGGGCTGGAGGATCCGGCCGCTCGCGTTCTCCGGCGCGAAACCCGGCAGGTATTGCCGTACCGGCGCGTCGAGATCGAGTTCGCCCCGCTCGACGAGCTGCATGACCGCGATGTCGGTGAAGAGCTTGGACACGGAGCCCACCCGGTACACGGTCTCCGCCGAGGCGGGAATGCCGCGCTCGGGATCCTGCGCCCCGAAGCCGGCCGCCCACACGATGTCGTCCTCGTCCACGAGCGCGATGGAGAACGCCTCGAGCCCCTTCTGGTCGCGCTCCCGCTCGATCATCGAGGTGAGCGCCGCGGCGACTTCGGCGTAGTCCGCCCGCGGTGCGACGCCGGCGCCGGGGTCCGCGGTGCCGGGTGTCCCGGCATCGGGTGCGCACGCGGCGGCAGCGGTGAGCAGGGCTGCGGACAGGGCCACGAGGAGGCCTCGGTGCAGGCGGGCGCCGTCCCTCGACGATGCGCCGAACGCTGACCGGACCGGCGGCTCGCGGCCGATGAGAAGACCAAAAAAATGGTTCCTCGCTGTTTCAAGTGGGTAGGTTGAAGTTGAGTTTGCCGCACACGAGATAGGCGATGGTGATGAAGTTCTCGGTGGTCCGGTAGCCGCGGGCCCTGGCCTTGGCGGCCTGGACGAGAGAGTTGATGCCCTCGATCATGCCGTTGCCGATCCTCGAGCGGAACCAGAGGAGGATGCCGTCCCAGTGCTTCCCGATCGTCTTCGCCGCGTCGATGACGGGCTGGAGGCCGCTTTCGGCGGCCCACGAACACCACTTCTCGAGGTAGGTCGCCGCCAGCCGGGGCGGGAGATCCCGGAACACCTCGAAGGCGAGCTTGATCCGGTAGGCGAGGGCCGTCTTCAGTCCCCGCCGCGACGGATCGAGCAGTTCGCCGAGCCACCGCCGCTGGGAGGCGGTGAGCTTGCCGCGTCTCTTGAGCCACAGATAGCGGGTGCGGTTCAGCTCGGGGCGCTCCTTGCGCTCGGCGCGCCTCACCTCATCCACCGCCCGGTTCATGAGCCGCTGGACGTGGAAGCGGTCGAAGGTGACGCCGGCCTCCGGGAACGCCTCCCGCGCCCCCTTCATGTAGGCCGCCGACATGTCCATGCAGAGGTCCCGGACGCTCCCGGCCCGGCCCCCGCGCGCCTCGAGATCCTCCCGGAACAGGCTCACGACCAAGGCGTCGCGCCCCGGCGTCGCGTACAGAAGCCGCGAACGGTCCAGGTCGGCGAACAGCGTGATGTGGTCGTGGCCCCGCCGGCACGCCGTCTCGTCCACCGCCACCGCGCGCACCGACGAGAAGTCCGCCTCCGCCCGGGCCTCTCCCACGCGGCGCTTCAGAAGCCGCCACAGCCGCGTGTCGTGCTCGCCCACCAGGCGGGCCACCGCCCTGACCGGCATCTCCCGCGCCAGCGCCACCGCCAGCGCCTCGAACCACAGCGTGAAGCCCGAGCCCGGCTCCGCCCACGGCACCCTCGCCCGCCTCACCCCGCACGCCGGACACCTCACCCTCGGCACCCGGGCGTGCAGGTAGGCGCGGTGCTGGAAGAAGTCCAGGTGCCGCCAGCGCTTCCCGCTCGCGTCGTGCGCCTTGCAGCCCCCCCGTCCGCACGAGGGGCAGTCGAACGTTCCGCCCGGCTCGAAGTCCAGATGCAGGTCCAGGCGGCGTTCCGCGGCGTCGAACTCCGTCCGCTCCACCCGCCACGGCCACTGAAGCCCCAGCGCCCGCTCGAACAGTCCCCTCTCCGCCATGCCGCCGTCCCGCCCGGCCGCTCCGCATCCCTCCACCGCCCCGGCCGGCCCCGGAGACCACCGGGCACGTCACGGACCCGCTCGGGCACCGGCGGCCACCGCCGCCGGCCCCGCCACTCTACCGCCCCTCATCCACCCCCAGCAGCGAGGAGCCAAAAAAATACGTGGTGATCATCCCCAACTCTCTCTTGCTCGGAACCCGGAAACTGGGAACCTACCGGCCCGCCCGAAGCACGGGAAACCGCCGCCCGGACGTTCATTGCGGTCCTTTTCGGGCCCTGATGACGCTCCGTTGACACGTGGCACCAAGCTGGCCTGTGAACCTTGGGAGGCGGAGGACGGAGGGCCCGTCCCGGAGGGTCGCGTCCGGCTTCGGCTGCGGCCGCGATCCGGCCTTCCCCGTCGGAAGAAAGGGAAGATCGTGAGAAAGCGACGATGGGTGTTGCTGGGCGTCAACCTTCTGCTCGGCACCGCCATCCTGGCCCAACCCGGTCAGGCGGCGTCGGCGTCGGCGGCGGCGTGCCAACAAGGCGACTGCCTGTGCGAATGTGCGCAGGAATGGGGCGAATGCGTCGTGAACGGTGGCTGGAACTGTAACATCCGGTTCTCTCGGTGCATCAGCAAGAAGTGTATCCCCGTCTAGACGCGCACGCCGTCGCGGGCGTGCGACGAGAACGGAGGCGAGAACTGCGACGCCGTGTACGCCATCCCTGGGTCCTCCTCGCCGCACCGGTGTTACTGGTGGCGTGTCTGGATGGGGATCTCGACCGCAACGGTTCAGCCACGCCCGAACCGGACCCCGCGCCCCTGCGCGCGGGGTTGCCGCGGCTGAGTCTGGGAAGCTGGACCGGAGACGGGCACACGGACTTCTACGGCGTCGTGGGCGTCATCCTCGACCGGCGGGCTGGCATTCTGGTCGTGGCGAACGGCGGCGACGCGACGATTCGCACCTTTGGTCTTGATGGAGAGTGGCGCCGTACGCGCGGCGGGACCGGAGGCGGGCCGCAGGAGTTCCGGGACCTGACGGCGCTCTTCGCATACCGCGGCGATTCCCTCCTCGCCTTCGATGAGCGAAGGGATGAGGCGTCGGTGTGGCCGTACTCCGATGGGGACGTGCGTCGGATTGCGGTTCCGAGTCTTGCCGGGGACAGTCTGCGGTACCCGAAGTTGAACGGCACCCTGGCGGACGGCCGACTCGTGTGGACGGCGGAGAAACCGTACCGCCAGCCGGACGAGGTCGGCGACTCGCATCCGGATACGATGCTCATCTTCCTCACGTCACCGGGGGGAGGGGGGTTCGAGCCGATCGCCGAGACCCTGGGCAGACGGTACTTCAGTTACGCAGCCTCCATTTACCAACAGGGGAGGGCACCGTTCTCGCCGGAGGCGTTCGTGCTCCCCCGGGACTCGGTCATCCTGTTCGGGTCGACGGAGCGGGCTCGGGTGGAGCGCGTGTCCGATGCGGGGACCCCTATGGACCCGATCGTGGTCTCGCTCCCTCCCGACCCGGTGACCGGCGGCCACCGGGCGTGGGAGATCGCGGGGCGTCGCCGAGTGCTGAACAGCCGTCCCCTGCCGCCCTCGCTGCTGGAAGGTCAGACGGCGGTCCTCGACATCCTGCCCTTTCCCGACTCCTTCCCGGTCCTGGGCGAGGTGGATGCCGGGGAGGACGGACGCGTCTGGGTGAGGGGCTATCGGCCGCCGGAAACGGACTCCGCGCGTGTTCGGGATGAACCATCCGTGTGGAGCGTGTACGCGGGACCGGGCAGCCGGGGCCGGGACATCGAGTTCCCCCCGGGGTTCGACCTGCTGTGGGCCGATGAACTGGAGGCGGTCGGTATCGTGCGAGACGAGGTCGACGTGGAGCAGGTCCTGATCGTGCCGCTCCCGGCGGCGGCTCGGGGTAGGCGAGAGCCATGAAGCGGCCCGCGATCCAGGACATCGGACTCGGGGTGTGCTTCCTCCTCCTGGCCGTGATCGCGTTCCGGCCTTCGGGGGTACTGGGCAGCCGGCTCCGGGCGTGGAAGGTCGAGCGGCAGGCGCTGGCGCTCTATCGCGCGGAGTGGGAGGAGGCCGCTTCCGGCAGGAGAAGTACGCTCGGGAGCGGCGGTGCGCCCGTGATCTTCGAGTTCAGCGACTACCAGTGTCCCTTCTGCCGGGCTTCGCACCAGACCGTGACCAGGTGGGCCACCGCTGGCCGGGCGGGGGTCGTGTTGGTGCACGTCCCGCTCTCGGACCGCTCGAGGGAGGCGGCCCGGGCGGCCATCTGCGCGGAGGAAGGAGACGCCTTCGGGCGCATGCACGACTACCTGATGACGAATGAGGAATGGAAAGCGGCGGTGGTGGACTGGGAGGCTGCCGCCGAGGCGGCCGGCGTTCCCGCGGGAACGCGTTTCGCCCGCTGCCTGGAGTCGTCGGCGACGGCGGCGCGACTGGCCCGCGACTCCGCGCTCGCCGTCCGCTGGCTCGTCACCGGCACCCCGACCTTCGTGTCGGAGCACGCCCGGATCGTCGGACAGGCGTCGGAGGCCGACCTCGAGGAGCTGCTCGGCCGGTAGCCCCGCCGCCTACCCTGTTGAGCCTGGTGAGGCGGTTGAGACTGCGTTGACGCGCGGGGCGACTATGGCGCGGACCTCGGGGGGCAAGGGACGGAGGGACCGTGCGCCGCCGCCCGAATCGAAGAGGGGGAGGACGATGATGAAGCGACGCTGGGCACTCCTGGGTTTCAATCTCCTGCTGGCCACCGTCATCCTTGTGCAGCCCGGCCGGGCTGCGTCCACATGCGACTACAACGCATGCACATGCGCATGCCTGGACGTGTGGGATGAGTGCTTCGACAGCCGGGGCGAGAACTGCCACCGGAAATACAACAAGTGCATGAAGAAGACGAAGTGCAAGCCGGACATCGATATCGGGTGAGGGGCCACGCGGCGAGGGGCGTGGCCGTCGTGTCGGCGGCCGCGCTCCTCGGCTCTCTCGCGGGCTGCGGCGAGCCGCCGGTCGAGTGGCCGGAGTCGAGTCCGTTTCCCACCGAGGAGATTCAGCTCGGCATGACGTTTGCCGATCTGCGCATCGCGCGTCCCGACATCGTGATCGATCCGGACGAAGGTTCCATCGAGGATGCCTACTACGGCAATTGGCTGCACTACGGCTTCACTTCGTGGGGCGCGAACGGTCCGGTCCCGCGGTCGAGGCTGGTCTATGTCGACCTCGTTCAGACCGACCTGACCCGGGAGCGGGCCGAAAGCTGGTGGCCCTCAAGGGTCGCCGACCTGTCGGCTGATCTTGGCGTGGAGCCCCGCTGCACGACGATGGAAAACGGACGCCTCACCTGGCGACGCGCGACGCTGCGGCCCCTGGACTCACCGCTCGCCGCCGCCGTCGAAATGCGCGTCATGGCGGACGCGCCGGGATCCGCTACCGCGGAGCTGACCACGCGGATGTGGCTCCCCGAATACGCGACCCCGCTCGCCGATGCCGCGGACCCGCCCGAAGGGGGGAATCAACTGCCCCGCTGGAGGCCTTGTCCCGGCGAGTGATGTCGACTGCGTCAGGACGTTGAGCCGTATATGCTGGGTCCGGGGAGGGCTGCCCGACAGCTTCCTGGCCGGGAGCGACGAAGACAGCTTCGCCTTCCGGAGGAACTTCATCCGCACCTATCCGGAGCGCGACGTGGGGGAGTTCGTCTCCAGGCGCCTGCCGCCCGAGACGCTGGGTCGGCTGTGGACGATGCTCGCGCACTGGCAGGGCGGGCTGCCGCGGGCCTCGGAACTGGCGAGGAGCCTGGGGATCAACACGGCGACGGTGGGGCGCTACATCGATACGCTGACCAGCCTGTTCATCCTGCGGCGGCTTCCCCCGTTCGTGGCGAACGTCCGCAAGCGGCTCGTCAAATCGCCCAAGATCTACGTGCGGGACAGCGGTCTCGTGCACGCGCTGGCCGATCTCGCCGGCCTGCGGACCGGGCCAGCGCGGGATCCGTAGCCATGCCCACTTGTCCGCGCGGGCCGATGAATCTCACCGCGCAGCCCCGTATCGTGATCCGGAACTATTTCGCCGCCGGGGGCTATGGCCATGCACGATCCGTCCCATCCCCGGAAATGGCCCTGACGCAGGCTCGTCGAGCCCGGGAGCAGAGAGAAGAGAGGACCCTGATATGAGTTCCGCATCCTGCCGCTGGAGCCTCGTTGCGATCCTGGCCGTGACCACGCCGGTTCGGGCGCAGGACGTCGTGCCCATCTCCACGGATCACCCGCAGTGCACCGTCATGCTGGAGGAGGTGCTCAGCCTGGGTGGGATCGACGATCCCGGCACCATCGGACTCCCCACGTGGATCACGCGGCTCGAGTCCGGGGACTTCGTGCTCTCCACCCCGGAGAACGGCGCGGAGATGATGGTCTACGACGCCGAGGGCCGTTACCGGGAGAGCTTCGGCCGGAGCGGGGAGGGTCCGGGCGAGTTCGTCGCCCCCGGCATGGGGAGGCTTCGCCCCTCGCCCGACGGAGGCGTGCTGATTCTGGATCCCATGACGCGGCGGATCACGAGCCTGTCAGCCACCCGGCAGCTGCTGGGGGCAACGCAAATCGGCGACATGATGGGGATGAACTTTCTCCCCGCGACCTCCGGGTCGGGCTTCATCGTCGGGGGTTGGGGCGGCTCGGCCGACGGGACTCCGGGTGGCGTCACGAGGATGATCGACTCCGAGGGCGTGACGCTCGCGGAGACCGACGCCGTGCCTCGCGAGCGATGGCTGATGGGGTTCTTCTTCTTCCCCATGACGACCGATGCGGAGGGCAGAGTGTGGCGGGCGCGGCCGACCGAATACGTCGTGGAAGCGTGGGATCCCGAAGACCCGGCCGTGGACGTCAGGCTGGAGGGATCGCCCGATTGGTTCACGCCCGGCCCGCCCCAGCCGGGCTACCCACTCGAGGCTCCCGGCCCATCGGTCATCGGGAGCCTGGCGTACGAAGAGGGGCTGCTGTGGATCGCGACTTGGGTGGCCGACAGCGAATGGGCGCAGCTCTCCGGTTGGAGCGTGGACGACGGAGCCCTGGATGGCAACAAGCTGATGGACACGGTCCTCGAGGTGATCGACCCGGCTACGGGCGCGCTCGTCGCCCGCGCCGTGCACGACGAGTTCCTCTGGAGGACCGGTGACGGTGCCTTCCTGTACGGCCTCCGTCGGGATGGCCTCGTCCCGACGGCCGTGCTCTATTCCCCCTCCTTCGAGGGACAGGACTGCCCGCCGCCCGGCGCCTCATCCGGATAGACATGGCGGGGGCGGGGAACCGGCTCTCCCGTCGTGCCAGCGGGGACGGCGAGCTGGGCTACTGACGACTGCTTGGGTTGCGGCGGAGCGAACCGTCGGCGACCGAAACGCACTTTCCTGTCTGCTTTCTCGCAATGATCGCAACCGTGCCTGCCGAGGAACCACAGGAGACAGACGGCTGTCCACCAGACTGGCGGCGATGCCGAGCCAAGCGCGTGTATCCGGGCGGTGCTTCCGACTCACTCGATTGATCCTTGGAAGTTGCTGAAGTGCGTCAAAGTCGATGCCCGAGGCGTGCTGCGGATCGAAGATCTGTGGACTATCGAGAAAGAGACTCAGCCCGGCGTTCCAGAGCTGCGTGGCGTTGCGAGCGCGATCCATCGCCCCGATAAACGTCAAGAACCGGCGAACGACCCGGTCGTCCGCGCCTGACGACCGGATGGTTCGTGCGGCCGCTACTTCTGGAATACCGAGCCACGTTTGCCCACCTGCTCTCGAACCTGGTGGTGCACGCCCAAGACGGTCATCGGCGTCTGCTGATCGCTCACCCTGGTGACCCATGTTGCATGAGGCCAGGTCCAGCCCGTCGCGATAGAAGTCCTCCGCGATCAGCCGGGCGATGCAGCCAGCCCGAGAGCCGTCAAACGACCGGCCCACGTCGACCTCGGCGATCGGGGGGCCGTGGGTCGGCGCGATCCAGGCCGCGAGTTGTGACCCCGTTGAGCCCGACCTGCAACGTGTGGTTCATATGGAACGTTTGGGCGTTCTCGAACGAGTAGCCTGTATACGTAACGGTATGACCGGCCATAGCGCGAACTGGATCATCGCGGGACCAACGTGGCCGCGGTCGCGCCGAATCAGCATACTTCGCCGGTAGGTGGCGTCGCGGTCGGCAGATTCCGCGCCGCCGCTCGAAGTTGCCCGCACCGGAGGTGTACAATGACAACGCCTGCTTTCGGCACTGGAGAAGCCGATGTCTGGTTCGACGCCGACGCGTGGGGTTTCACGCCGGGGCTGCGGCGCGCGAGCGTATCTTCGGGATGATGTCGCCGTGATGTCGCCGCGCTTCACCGATGCCGAACTCCGCAAAATCCTCTCACGGGGCGAGGGTCGGTTTGTGGAGTTCAAGTCAGCGTGGGACCGAAGCTCGGGAGATCCCAAGGCACTTAAGCGGCGCGATGTTCGAGACAAGATCGCCGACTCCGTCGCGGCCTTCGCCAACGCCGATGGCGGTCTACTGCTGCTGGGCGTGGAGGATGACGGCGCGCCCAGCGGTCACGGTTACTCTGGCGGGGCGCTGGAGGATTTTCGGGCCGTTCCCGCCCGCCGCCTGCGTCCATCCGTCAGTTGCCGGACCGAACGACTGACAATCGACGGCAAGGAGATTCTGGCGTTCCAAGTCCCCATCGCGGCCGAGGCGGTCATGATCGAAGGGAACGGTTTCCCCTACCGCGTGGGAGATCGGATCTTACGCGAGCCGCAGGAGGTCATGAACGAACGGAAGCAGGCGTACCGGCGAGTCGGCTGCGAGCAACGGTATCGACCGGAAGCGATGATTGAGCACCTGGACCTTGACCTGGCCGCTTCATTCCTGCGGAAGACACCGGTCGGAGAGAGGCCCGTCCTTGAGCTACTCGAGTACTACGGGCTGATCGAGAAGGACAGCCGTGACTGGCGGATCACGACCGCCGCCCTGCTTCTCTTCGCTCGCCGTCCGGCGCTCAAGTGGCATCCAAGAGCGGGAATCCGGGTCTTCCGGGTGACAGGAACGGAACGTCTCCACGGAACGGAGAGAAACGTGACCCAGATCGGTCGTGCCGACCCGCCCCTTGCTCGCGCCGTAGAAGAGGGCAAGGTCATGGCTCGGAGCCAGGTACGTCGTTCCGAGACGCTGCGCGACCTCTTCTTCGAGGATACGCCGGAATACCCCGATTTCGCGTGGCAGGAGGCCCTCGTGAACGCCGTCGCGCATCGCGACTACGAAGTGACGAGCCGCGAAACCGAAATCTGGTTCTACGCGGATCGCGTTGAGACATCCAACCCAGGCGACCTCGTCCCGCCGGCCACCCTGGAGGCCCTACGCCAGGGACGCCCCATCCACGCGTCGCGCAACCCCATGCTGGTCCGTGTACTCGCTGACGCCGGAATCATGCGTGACGAAGGTGAGGGTGTGGCCCGCATCTTCGGCGAAATGAAGACACATTCTCTTGCCGTGCCCACTATAACCTCGGTCGACGGGCTGTTCACGATTACGCTGCACAACGATGGCCGCCACGAGGCATCGAGCCGCGAATGACGCCGTTGCACGGAGTCGATCGGCCATTCTCGGAGGACGGCCGTCGCCATCCCCGCCTTGAATTACCCCGCGCGCCCTACTGACTCCTCGCCCGGGACTTCAGGATCTCCATGCTTTGCTTGACGAGTGCTTCGTATCGCCCAAGGAGATGACGATTGCGGCGAAGCGCCTTCCGGCCGTCGCGTGCCAGCAGATAGTTCTTGATACAGTCATCGCGGTACGTTTGATTCCCAATCCTCTCTTCCAGCAGGTCCGCGAGGCTTCCCCCTTCACCGATGTACCCCTCCAGCAACTCCAGTTCGGACACGGCCATTGCCTGCAAAGGGCGAGCTTTCCGGTGGGTTAGCGCGTCTCGTCGAGTGATTTCCTCTTCGATGAGCTGGTAGAAGAAGGGTGTGATAGGAAGCGTGTCCAAGGTGACGACCAGCGGCAGATAGCGGGACACGCGATCGGGTTGGATCACATGCCCGAGACGCCCGGCTTCAATCGCTGCGATGGTGTTGGTGAACTGCTGTGCGGCCCTTCCGAAGATATGACCGAGCTTCCGTTGCAAGGTGTCGAAATCACCCTGCGCCCTTACCGCGTACGGGAAGAGCGTCGCTTTGCTCTCGACCAGAACGACGGAGTCGCCGTAGAGGATCGCCCCGTCACAGGCCTTCCCTCGGCCCACGAACTGCCTCAAGTCGGCTTCGCCGATGTAGCGCCGCGCCTCCGGCGGGAACACACGGCCAAGAAGCTCCTCGACATAGTCTTCGAATATACGGCCCGCGAAGGTCAGGTATCGATCTGCTTCGGGACTCTTGGAAGGACTAAGAAATACGTGGTGAAGTCCCGTCGTCAGCTTCCAGCGGAGAAGCCGAACCGAAGGGCAATACAGGCGTCCCTCCAGCCTCACCAGGGGTGTGGCGGCCAGGGGAAAGGGATCGTACGGGCGCAGGTTGCCCGGGCCGATTCCGCGGGTCTCAAGTTCGGTCTTGGCGGCCTTCGCGCCGACCGAGAGGAAATCCGACAAGGCCTCCATCTCGCGGTTCTTCAAACTGAAGGACGAAGCGAACGCCTCCACGCTGAGCGGGCCGGGTGGCCGGTCTGCGCGGGGGTCCACGGTCCGCCACCTCGCCAGCAGGGCGATTCCCGTGGCAAGCGCAAGATCGGGGTCTAGTCCCGTGATCTCGCGAAAGCGACCGGGCAAGTCGACGCCACCGGGGGCATCCCGCAGTACCGGCTGATCCGTGAAGTAAAGCTCGTGCGCACGGGCTAGTGCGTGCGAAATGTCGTCGGAAGCGTTGAACAGCCCGTTGGTTAGCAGAAACCGCAGCCACGGGATCCGACCTTCAAGGGCATCGAAGCCGGCAGGCAGGTCGTCCGCGGTCTCGTCGTCGATGAGATCGCTGACCATGAGCAGCGACTCTCCAAGGGGTTGCAGAGACCGGACCTTCATCTGAGTTACGGGTGGGCAGACCAGCAGAGCGATTTTAGCGAGAGCCAAGATCTGGTGTTCACTGAAGAAAAGCGGGAGATCCGTGAGGCCTTCGCGCTTCATCCGATCCCACCACGCTTGAATGTCGCGCCCCATCTGGTCTGGTGACTGGAAGAGGGCCCCAATGATCCGGCGCTGTCCGGCAAGCGGCTCGTAGGAATTGAGTACGGCGCTGACCCCACCGAGCCCGTTCAGTACCTGCCCGAGCCCGTACCCGGAGAGCCTCGCAGCGATGTCGTCCCACGTCGGCGCTTCTCCGTAGATGTCCCGCCAGGTTCCCCGCGCGTAGTGCCACTCAAGCCCGCTCGGTGTCCGGGGGGTCGCCAACCGGTCGGGCAGGTACAGCCCGTTCTCGGCGGCCTGGACAAAAGCTTGAACCACTCCCGATCCGAACTCCGGCAACAACGGCGCTCCTCCCCCCGGCTCGTTCGGCCGACGATTCCGGCCTGCAGTCCGAGCCATCATACCCCCGACGCGCTGACGCTCAAGGCCGATGCCACGTCCGTTCGAAGTTGGCTCTCGGCCATTCGAACTCCCAGGAGGTTGGCGACACTTCCCAATGGTCGCCCATGTATCGCGCAGGCCTTGCCTCGAAAGTCACGGAAGACTGATCGAGGAATGCCATGAATCGCGCCGCCGTTTCCCCATTGTCAAGCACCGGCACGAGGACCGTATGCAAGTGTTCGCCGGTTCGAACGAACACCGCTTTGGCCAAACCGCCGCTATACCTGCACAGGTGGAACAGTCCATCCGTCACTGTTCCTGCAAGATCCGTCGTTGGCGGCACGATGGGACGGACAAGATTGCGAAACTCCTTGAAGTGGTTCCGCGCCTCGAGCAGGGCATCTGATCGTGACAGTTCGACCGTCCGGTCAAAGAAATCTCCCAACACCTTGCGACCCAGGAAACGCCCGCCCGCCGACAACGCGTACCTGTACCCCACCAGCTGGAAGAGCGTCAGGTGTGCCGATTTCAGCAGCGACACTAACGCAGGTAGCCGCAGGTCCTGTTCAAACGCGACGTCCCATTGCTTCCGCTCACCTTTCAGCAGCTCTTCCGGCGGCACCTTGAGAACCAATTCAATCGGCTCGGACTCATGGTCGACGAGGACGGGCGAGAAGCGATCCGGGACGGGGCCGGTGACAGCGTAGTGCTCCACCTCTTCGCCATCGAGAGTGAACTTGGGGCGAAGCTGTCTCGTCAGCTCAGGGTCGGCCAGGACATCCAATACTTTGAGCTTCTCTCGGTACTTCAGCTTGACGAAATCAGCTTCGAACATGGAGCCAAACCAGCTGTCGACGTCAGCTCTCTGGATGGTCCATTTCCGATCGGATTCGGGAAATGACTCATTGACAATGTGAGCCCTGCACAACTCAACCTCCTCGTCCCGATACAGAATCGGGCAGTAGAACGTTTGGGGCTCACGTCCCGCGACCTCTCGGTAATCGGCGTTGAGCAGCCTTAGTCTTTTCTCTGCAGCAGCTTCCACGAGTAGGTTCGCCTTCCTGAGGCAACAGCCCGGGACTCGACCGAAGCACTTCGTTCAGGCTGCACTGGTTCCGGTGATCCGTAGCGGAAGATGAGGTAGTAGGAGGTTCTCCGCCAACAGAACAGCAAGCGCGCGGAAATGAAGGCTCGTGGCCACGTGGAGGCGCCGTCCAGAACGGGTCGGACATGAAGCCGCATAGAGTGCATCCCTACTACACTAGGAAGCCGTGATGCGGGTCAGCGCGTCTCCGAGGTCCCGCATGTAGCGGTCCACGTCGCCCTCGGCGATGGGCGGGCCGTGAATCGGCGCGATCCAGGCCGGGGGGTGCCGCTCCAGCATGGCGCGCAGCGCGCCCATGACGCGGTCGGGGTCGGCGTAGCGCAGCCAGGGCAGCGTCTGGGCGTGGAACTCGTGCACGCCTTCCGCGCGTCCGTCCTCCGGGATCCGTCCCCAGTCGATGTCGCAGGCGCCGGGGGCGTGCAGCGTCCCGAACCCGTCCGCCACGAACAGCGTGCGCGAGACCTCGTCGTAGACCCACGTCGTGTGGTTGCGGTCGGCGAGCGGGGGATCGAGGACGGCGAAGCGGCGTCCCAGCACCTCGGTGACGTCGCCGATCCGGGTGCGACGCGCGTAGGGGAGTCCCTGGAGTTCGGGGTCGCCGCAGGAGGCGACGATCTCGAAGTCGCCCCAGTCGCGGCGGAACGCGGGGATGTTCCCCGAGTGGGGATAGTCGGAGTGGGAGAGGACGATGGCGCCGATTCCGCGCCCCGCGGTGGCGTCGCTGATCCGGTCCGAGAGGCGTTGCCGGTGGTGGAAGGAGCCGGAGTCGATGAGGATCGCCCCTTCCGGCGCGTCGACGAGGTAGACGGAGACGTGGATGTGGCCGTCCGTCTCGGCGAAGCACTCGTGCACCCAGGAGACGCCACCGCCCAGCCCGATCGCGCTCACGGGGCGCTCACAGCACGCCTCCGCGCCCGCTCGCCGCCACGCGCCGCACGACCTCGTTCATGCGCTCGTAGCAGGGAGCCGCATCCGCGCCCGGGATCGGAAGGCCGTGCGCCGGCGCGAACCCGTAGCCGTCGAAACGCGCCGCCAGGTCGTCCGTCGCCGCGATGACCCTGGGCGGGTCCACGTACTGGAACCAGAACATGACGCGGCTGTGGAACTCCTCGAGGCGACCCACGTCCACCGGCGTCTCGATCTCGTCCGTCCGCCGCAGACACTCGCCGCCCTGGTGCGGGAACCCCATCCAGTCGACGGTGAACAGCGTGCGGGTCGTCTCCTCGCTCATCCAGGTGTGGATCGCGGCGTCGAGGAACGTCGCCTCGGGGAAGCGCACCCGGAGCCCGCCGAGATCGATCTCATCCTCCGGGCCCACCTTCATCGCTTCGTCCAGATGGTACAGCGCATGCGTCTCGCCCGCGGCCGGCGCGACCAGCCGGCACTCCGGGTAGCGCCGCAGCACCTGCAGCGTGTTCCCGGCGTGGGGGACGTCGGGGTGGGAGAGCGCGAGGTAGTCGAGAGGCCGGCCGCCGAGCAGGTCCTCCAGAGCCGGGAGCAGGATGTCGTCCGATGCCGGCGAGAGGGTGTCCCAGAGCAGCGTCCGCTCGCCCGTCAGGAGGTACGCGTTCTGGGGGACGTGAAGCTCGCGGCCGGGCGTGTACCAGTGGGCGCCGCTCTCCTGCACGGCGCGGGCGATCCCGGCCCGGTGCGCGCCGCATTCCTGGACCCAGTGGATGCCGGGCCACACGTCCCGCCGCCAGCCGGCGTCGGTCCGCGGCGGCATGGTCTCGCTTCCGGGCTCGTTCATGAGGGCCAGTCTACCGACCGACCGCCCGCCGCCACCAGCCCGGGAGACCCGTGCCCGGCCGGCTCTATCCGAGCCGAAACTTCAGCGCCGCCGCCACCTCCGCCTGTCGTTCGTCAAGGGTGATGAACGAGACATCCGACGGATTCCGCGCGACATACAAGGCGCATGCCACATGCCAGAGATCCGCGCCCCGCAGGTAACCGGCTCGGAGCGCGGCCCGCATCTCTCGCGACAGAGGCGGGTTCGGCTGAATCCAGCGGAACCCCGAGACGAGGTTCTCCGGAAAGGGCCTCCCCTCTCTGGCGCAGGCGGATCGCAACTCCGCCTCGAGGAGGCTGGATGAGATCAGATCCCGGAACCTCCCCAATCGGCGAGCGATATCTTCCGCGCCCGCCTCGACAAAAGCGACCGAGACGATCGCGGACGTGTCCACATAGGCCGTGCTCACTCTCCGCGGTCGGCCAGGAACCGTTCCATGGCGCCCGGCACCGGCGTACCGAGCTTCATGGGCTCGCGGTGCTTCGGACGCGGCGTAAGGACCCCTCGCCGCTCCAGATCCGCCAGCCGTTCCTCGAGATCCGTGGTTTCGCGCCGAAGCGGACGGAGTTCGGCCACCGGCTCCCCCCGGTAGGATATGGTCACGGTTCTGCCCTCCCGGACGTGACGTAACACTTCGGAGAAACGGGCCTTCGCCTCGTAGGTCGAGTAGA
Source organism: Candidatus Palauibacter sp. (assembly GCF_965222475.1). GTDB lineage: Bacteria > Gemmatimonadota > Gemmatimonadetes > Palauibacterales > Palauibacteraceae > Palauibacter. Next base: position 71,421 of record NZ_CBDCUB010000001.1, read on the forward strand.
GGAGTCGCATCGAATCATTATAACTAGTCAGACCAGTCTTTTCAATTGGATCCGACCACCCTCCCGTGGCCTGCCTTCGACCGAGACCTCACATTCCTCCCATGGAACCCAAGAGATGGTCTGCTCCATCATCCGGACGTCAACGCGCGGTTGCGACGAGAACGCGCGTATCGCTGACGACCTTGGCCGCAGTGACCCTGGGGACCGTCGCGTGTTCGCCGGCCGGAGAAGACGTGGCGTTTCCGAGCCGTCCGGTCGAGATCGTCTCGTGGGCGACGCCGGGCGGGCCGACCGACCTCCTCTCGCGGGCTTTGGCAGAGGCCGCGCCGCCGCACTTCGGGGGCCAGCGCGTGACCGTGATGACCCGGCAGGGCGGGGCGGGCGCCGCGGGCATGCAGTACCTCCAGGGCCGGGAAGGGGACCCCCACGTGCTCGGCGTCTTCACCGCGAGCGGGACCGTGAACATGGCGACGGGGCGGATCCCGTTCGCGCCGGAGGACTTCACTCCCATCCTCCGCATCCAGATCGATCCGTTCCTGATCGCGGTGCGGGACGACAGCCCGTTCCGCACGCTCGGAGACCTGTTCGAGGCGGCCCACGCACGGCCCGGCGAAGTTTCGGTGTCGGGGTTCGGGGCGGCGTCGGCCCACTTCCTCGGCTTCGCCCGGCTGCGGGCGGCGGCGGGGGATCCGGACATCCGCTGGATCGCCTACGAGGGGTCGGCCGACGCGGTCGTGGCGGCGCTTGGGGGGCACACGGACGCGGCCCACACGAACTACAACATCGTGCGCGAGCACCTGCGCGCGGGGACGATGCGGGTGCTGGGCGTCGCGCTTCCCGTCGAGGCGCTCCCGGACACGCCGAGCTACGCGGATCAGGGGTACGACCTCCAGCCTGTCCACTGGCGGGGCGTGGTGGGACCGCCGGGACTCGCCCCCGAGACGCGGGCCGACATCCGCGCGCGGCTGCTGGCCGCGATCGAGGATCCGGGGTTCCGCGAATACATGGAGCGTGCCGCCCTCGAGTACGCGACGATGGAGGATTCGGACGCCTTCGGCGCCTGGATGGCCGAGGAAGTGATGACGAGCCGGGATCTCCTGAGGCGGCTGGGGATCCTGGATGAGTCGCGTTGAGTAGCCCCTCCGCGCGCCGGGCCCCGCCGATGCGCCTGCTCGCGGAGGCCGCGTTCCTCGCGGTCCTGGCAGTCGGCGTCCTCCTGGACTCGCGGAGCTATCCGGCCTCGCTGGCCGAGGGCGCCCCCGGCCCCGCCTTCTTCCCCCGGCTCCTCGCGACGCTCGTGATCGCCTGCGCCGCCTGGCTCGCGGTCCGCGCCAGGCCGTGGTCTCCCCCGGAGCGGCCTCCGGAGGCGGGTGCGGATGGCGGCACCGGGGTCGATTCGGGCCAGAGACTTTCCCGCGGGAACGTTTTTTGGGGCGCCGGCGCCTCGGGCGGGGCCTCGCGCGGTGTCGGGCGCGGCACCCGCCTGTGGCTCGCGGTGGGGTGGATCGCGGCCTTCCTCCTCGCGTGGCCGCGGCTCGGCACCGTGCTATCCGTCCCCCTCCTCGTCGCCGGGCTCATGTGGCTGACGGGGGAACGTTCGCGGGTGGTGCTCGTCTCGGTGCCGCTCGTCTTCGCGGGTTTCATCTATCTCGTGTTCATGGTCGCGCTCGGCGTGCCGCTGCCGTCCGGCTTCTGAGCGGGCGGCGCGGCGCGTGACCGCCTTCCTCGACGGCCTCCTGACGGCGCTCCAGCCGGGGAACCTCCTGGCGCTCCTCGCCGGCAGCCTGCTGGGCGTGTTCGCGGGAGCGATGCCGGGGCTGAGTTCGACGGTGGGACTCGCGCTCGTCCTTCCGGTGACCTTCGCGCTCGATCCGACGCCGGCGCTGCTGATGATGGTCTCGATCTACATGGCGGCGGAGTACGGGGGATCGATCACGGCGATCGCGATCGGGGTCCCGGGGAGTTCGCCCGCCCTTGCCACCACCTTCGACGGCTACGCGATGACCCGGCGGGGCGAGGCGGGGCGCGCGCTGGGAATCTCCCTCTTCTCCTCGATGAGCGGCGGGCTGCTGGGGACGATCCTCCTCGTGCTGGCGCTGGGGCCGCTCTCGCGGGCGGCGATCGCCTTCGGGCCGGCGGAGTACTTCGGGCTCGGCGTGTTCGGGCTCTCGATCGTGGCGAACCTCGTGGGGAACGATCCGCTCAAGGGGATCATCAGCGCGCTGCTGGGCCTCCTCTTCTTCGTGGTCGGGCTGGACGTGCTGACGGGGGCGCCGCGGCTCACGCTTGGCACGACCATGCTCATGGACGGGCTCGGGCTGGTGCCGATGCTGATCGGCTTCTTCGCCATCGCCGAGGCGCTGAAGGCGGCGACCGGCCAGCGCAAGGAGACGGCCCCCGGCAGTGGGATTGCGGGCGCCCTTCCCAAGGCGCGCGAACTGTTCGGCCTCTGGCGCACGATCCTGCGCGGCTCCGCGATCGGGGGGATCATCGGGGCCATCCCCGGCGCGGGGGCGACGATCGCCTCCATCGTGGCGTGGAACGAGGAGCGGCGGGTGTCGAAGACGCCCGAACGGTTCGGGACGGGCGAACCCGCCGGCATCGCGGCCCCGGAAGCCGCGAACAACTCCTGCGTCGGGGCGGCGATGATCCCGCTGCTGGCGCTCGGAATCCCGGGGTCGGCCAGCGCCGCGGTGCTCCTCGGCGGGCTTACCGTGCAGGGGGTTGCGCCGGGGCCGCTCCTCATGACCGAGCGCGCCGACCTCGTCTACGCTCTCTACGCCGGATTCGTGGTGGCGGTGCTGCTCATGCTGGCCGTGGGACGCCTCGGCATCCCGCTGTGGACGCGCGTCGTGCGCCTGCGGCCCTCGATCCTGATGCCGCTCGTCGTGGCCATCTCCCTCGTCGGGACCTACGCCCTGCGCGGGAACCCGGCCGACGCCTGGGTGGCCCTCTTCTACGGGCTCGTCGGCTTCGCTATGCTGCGATACGGATACCCGCTCGCCCCGGCGGTGCTCGGCCTCATTCTCGGTCCCATGATCGAGACGAACTATCGCCGAGCGCTGACGCTGTCCTCCGGGTCGCACTCGGTCTTCCTCGAGAGCCCGATCAGCCTGGTGCTGCTCGCGCTGGCCGTGATCAGCTTCGCGGCCCCCGCGGTGCGCAGCCGGCTGGTGGCGGGAAGAGCGCGCGGGCCCGACAAAGGACGCGGGCCCGGCAGGAGCCGCGGGGCACGAAAACACGAACCCGAAAAACCCAACCACAAGGAGCACGAGTGAGCGCGACCCGCGCGGTCATCGACTTCATACTCGAGACGACGATCGACGGTTTTCCGGAGCGGCTGCTGGCCGAGGGGCGGCGCTGCGTCACGGACGGCACGGGCGTGATCCTCGCCGGTTCGACGGATGCCTGCGCCCGCATCGTGCAGGACCAGATCGCCGCGCAGGGCGGGAACCCGCAGGCGACCATTCTCGGGCCGCCCGACACCCGCGCCCCCGCCTCGCTCGCAGCGCGGGCCAACGGCACGGCGGGCCACGCGATGGACTTCGACGACACGCAACTCTCAAACGCCCCCGACCGGATCTTCGGGCTCCTCACGCACCCTACGGTGGCGCCGCTCTCGGCGGGGTACGCCGTCGCCGAGCGGGAGGGGGCCACGGGGGCCGAGTTCCTCGAGGCGTTCCTCATCGGCTTCGAGGTGGAGTGCAAGATCGCCGAGGCGATCCACCCCCGGCACTACATGGAGGGGTTCCACTCGACGGCGACGATCGGGACGCTCGGCGCCTGCGCGACGGCCGCCAAGCTGGCCGGACTGGAGGCGGACGAACTCGCCATGGCGCTCGGCATCGCCGCCAGCCTCTCGTCGGGGATCCGGCTCGGGTTCGGCACCATGACCAAGCCGCTCCACGCCGGCCGCGCCGCCGAGAACGGCATCCTGGCGGTCGACCTCGCGGCGCGCGGCTTCACGGCCGGGCACGACGCGCTCGAGGCGCCGTGGGGCTTCTTCCGCGTGTTCGGCGGCGGCTTCGAGCCCGAGCGGCTGGTCGGCGCCCTCGGCGCCCCCTACACCCTGCTCGACCCCGGCGTCTCCGTGAAGCCGTTCCCCTCGGGGAGCCTCGGCCACCCCGGCATGGCCGCCATGCTCGAACTCGTCACCGAGCACGACCTCGCTCCCGACGACATCGCCGAGATCACCTTCGGCGCCGGGCACAACATCCTGAACCCGCTCCGGTATCCGGTGCCCAACAACGAACTCGAGGCGAAGTTCTGCATCCCCTTCGTCCTCTCCAGCATCGTCCTCCGCCGCCGGGCCGGGATCCGCGAGTTCCACGACGACTTCGTCCTCTCCGGCGAGGCGGCGGACATGATGCGGCGGGTCACGGTCCGGTTCGACGAGGAGATCGACGCGCGCGGCTATGACCGCATGCGGAGCGCGATCGACGTCCGCCTCCGCGACGGCACCGAACTCCACACCGAGGCGGACACCTATCCCGGCGGCCCGGAGCGTCCCCTCAGCCGGGAGGAGCTGCACGCCAAGTTCCGGGACTGCGCGAGCCTCGTGATGGACGACGCGCGCATCGACGCGGCCCTGGACCGTCTCGAAGGCGTGGACGAACTGAGCCATATCGCCGACCTGGTGGACGCCCTCGCGACCGTCTCGGCTGGAGCCCCGGCTGGAGCCCCGGCTGGAGCCCCGGCCGGAGTCCCGGCGTGAGGAGCGTCGCCCAGGCCTCGCGGGGGGGCGTCGCGGGGAGCGGAAGCCGCCGGGCACGATGCGGCCTCGCCCTGCTGGGAGCGCTGTGGGTCGCGGCCTGCGGCGACTCGGCCGGCTCCGGAGCCCCGGACGCGGACGCCGAAGCGGCGGGGCGCGGTCCATACGACGCGCTCCAGGTGGAGACGAACCTCATGGTCGAGATGCGGGACGGCGTTCGGCTCGCGACCGACATCTACCGCCCCTCGCGCGACTATGAGCCGGTGGACGAACCCTTTCCCGCCCTCCTGCACCGGACCCCGTACGACAAGACCTCGCGCGGGCTCGTCGACCAGGCGCGCTGGTTCACGACGCACGGCTTCATCGTCGTGCTCCAGGACACGCGCGGCCTCTACGCCTCCGAGGGCGAGTTCCAGAAGTATCACGAGTTCGATGCGCCCGACGGCTACGACACGATCGAGTGGATCACCGGGCTCGACTACGCGGAGCCTTCGATCGGCATGTGGGGCACCTCCTACGGCGCGCACACGCAGGCCGACGCCGCCAAGCTGAACCCGCCCGCCCTCGCGACGCTCGTCCTCACGATGGGGGGGCTCTCGGACGCCTGGACGCACAAGGTCCGCAATCACGGCGCGTTCGAACTCGGCCAGCAGCTCGGCTGGGCCCACCTCCAGCTCGCCGCCGTGGCGGACGACCCCGAGATCCGTCTCCGGCTCCAGGAGGAGCCGCCCTCGGACTGGTTCCCCGACACTCCGTTCCAAAAGGGCGCGAATCCGCTCTCCGTCGCCTCCAATTTCGAGGACTATTACCTCACCATGCAGAACCGCGGGGACTATGACGACTATTTCCGTGGTATCGGCCGCAACTGGGCGGAGTACTATGACGAGACGGCGGACATCCCGATGCTGCACGTGGGCGGCTGGTACGACTCCTACGCCCCCGGGACGATCCAGAGCTTCGCCGAACTGTCTCGCCTGAAGTCCTCCCCGATGATGCTGGTGATGGGGCCCTGGACCCACGGGGGAAACAGCCGCTCGACCGCAGGCGACATCGAGTTCGGAGCCGAGGCCGCGATCGACGACTTCTCGCGCGAGTTCCACCTGCGCTGGTTCGACCGGCACATGCGGGGACAGCGCTCGACCGACCTGTTCGAGGATGACTCGCGGCCCGCGGGGCGGAGCGTGGGCCCCGTCACGATCTTCGTCATGGGCGGCGGCGACGGGCACCGCGACGAGAACGGCCGCCTCTTCCACGGCGGTGAGTGGCGCACGGCGGACGCATGGCCGCTGGAGGATACCGAGCCGACCCCCTTCTACCTGCGCGCCGGGGGCGGGCTCACCTCCGAACCGCCCGGCGACGACGAGGGGTCGACGGCCTACACCTACGACCCCGAGCACCCCGTGCCCACGATCGGCGGCGCCTTCTCGGGCGCGCTCAAGCGAGGCGGCTACGACCAGCGAGAGCGAACGTTCCAGTCGCTCCAGGGCGGCTCCGACAATGGGTTCTTCGCCTCCGAGGTGGACGGCCGCCGCACCGCGGACCGGTCCGATGTCCTCGTGTTCGAGACCGAGCCCCTGGCCGAGGATGTGGAGGTGATCGGCCCGGTGACCGTCGCCCTGTGGGCCTCATCGAGTGCCCCCGATACCGATTTCACGGCCAAGCTCGTCGACGTCTATCCCCCGAATGAGGACTATCCCGAAGGGTTCGATCTCAATATCACGGATGGGATCCTCCGCGCCCGCTACAGGGACTCGCGGGAGACAGAGACGTTGATGACGCCCGGGGAGGTCTACGAGTTCGAGATCCGGCTGTTCCCGACCGCCAATCTGTTCGCGGCCGGGCACCGCCTCCGGCTCGAGATCTCCAGCTCCAACTATCCCCGCTTCGACGTGAACCCCAACACCGGCGAACCGCTGGGCCGCCATACCCGCATGACGCCGGCCGAGAACACGATCCACCACGCCGGCGCGCGCGCGTCGGCGATCCTCCTCCCCATCCAGATCCCCTCGGAACGGAGATGAATCATGCATGACGTCAACTGGCTCGCCGTCCTCGTCGCCGGCATCCTCCCGATGGTCGTCGGCTTCCTCTGGTACGGTCCGGTGTTCGGCAAGCAGTGGCTCGCCCTCATGGAGACGACCGCGGAGGAAATCCAGAAGGACTTCAACCCGCTGAAGACGCACGGGTCGAGCTTCGTCCTGTCGCTGGTCACGGCGTACGTCCTGGCCCAGTTCCTCGCCACGATGGACGGCTCCGGCGCGATGGCGGGGGTCCACGTGGGGCTGCTGGTGACGGTCGGGTTCGTCCTCAACGTCGGATACCAGGGCGTCGCCTACGAACAGCGGAAGCCGGGGATCTTCGGGCTCAGCCTGGGCTACAACGCCGTCTCCCTCATCGGACAGGCGGTCGTTCTCGCCGCCTGGACCTGATCCCGTTGAAGGCTCGTTGACGGAGCGAGGGAGGATGAACTCGGAAGCTTTGCAGGCCGGTGCGCTTCAGAGTAGATTTCCGAGCAATGAACCTCCACGACATGCTCCGGCGGCCCGAGGGCAAGACCCTCGAGTTCAAGCGCGACCTTTCGTCGCCGCAGGGATTCCTGCGCGCCGTCGTCGCGTTCGCCAATACGGCGGGAGGCACCGTGCTCATCGGTGTGGAAGACCGGACTGGCCACGTCGGTGGCGTCGACCAACCCCTGGATCTGGAGGGACGTGCCGCCAATCTGATTAGCGACGCGATCCAGCCTCCGCTGCTGCCGGATCTCGAAATCCTGCCGTTTCGTAACAAGCACGTGCTCGCGGTTCGGGTCCACCCCGGTTCTGTGCGCCCGCATTTCATCGCCAAGGCCGGACTCGAAGCGGGAACCTACGTACGGGTGGGCTCGACCAACCGCCGAGCGGACCCCCAACTCATCACGGAGCTGCGGCGCTTCGCCACCGGCGAATCCTACGACGAACACGCGCTGCCGGCGGTTGACTCGGAAGCGTTGGACTTCCGAGCGGCTTCAGAGTCGTTCGCAGCGGTTCGGGAGCTGAGGCGGCGCGATCTCGAGAACCTCCGCCTCCTCGCTCCTTACCAGGGCCGTCTCGTGCCGACCATCGGCGGGATGCTTCTGTTCGGCCGCGACCGGCTCGACCATTTCCCCGACGCGTGGATCCAGGCGGGGCGTTTCGGCGGAACGAGCAAGGCGGTCATCCTTGACCAGACGCGGCTGGAGATGCCGCCGCTGCAGGCGGTCGAGGAAGCGGTTTCGTTCGTGAAGAAGCACCTGCTCCACGGCGCCACCATCGGCCCCGTGCGGCGCACCGACCATTGGAATCTGCCGCCCGAGGCCGTGCGGGAGGCGGTCATCAACGCCGTGGTCCATGCGGACTATTCGCAGCGCGGCGCGCCGATCCGAATCGCGATCTTCGATGACCGCGTGGAGGTCGAGAATCCCGGCCTTCTCCCGTTCGGACTCACGCTGGAGGCACTGCCGCTCGGCGTCTCGAAGGTGAGGAACCGCGTACTCGGCCGCGTCTTCCACGAACTCGGGCTCGTCGAGCAGTGGGGGAGCGGCGTGCCGCGAATGATCAGAGCCTGTCGGGACGCGGGTCTTCCGGCCCCGGTGTGGGAAGAGATCGGGTTCTTCGTGCGGGTCACCCTGCGCACCGAGAAGGTGGGTCCAGCCCTGGTCGATGGGCGGGACAGTTCGATCCTCCGCGTGCTGGAGCGTGGCGACGGACACCGCACCCGCGAGATCGCCCAGGAGGTCGGACTCTCGACGCGTTCGACCCGCACACGGCTGGCCAGACTCGTGGAGAGGGGCCTCGTCCGCGAGGTGGGCACGAGTCCCAACGACCCGAAACGGACTTACGTCAGATCCTTGGAGGACTTCCGCGGCTTCACGAAGAAGCGGTAGATGAGATAGCCGACGACGCCGAGGACGAGGATCGTCGGGATCCAGCCCAGGAAATTGAAGATGGCCCCCGCGGCCACGACGGCGGCGGCCCCCTCGATGCGGCCGAGGGTCCGGTGTCGCCCGCGGGCCTTGTCCAGCTCCCGCTGGGTGTAGAGGTCGGGCAGGAGATCCGAATCCGCGTCCTTCATGAGGCGTCCTCCGGGCTGGGGCTGGGAGATCCTACGATGCCGCGAGGGGGGAGGATTCCGCCATTCCCCCTCTCCCGTTTGCGCTCGATTCGGTAGGTTCAGGCCGCGACCGGGCCAGGTTCCGGGTCGCTCCCGGACGCTGGACACGCAACGGAGACTCGAGATGCGCTTTCCGATTCCCTCCTGTTCGAGGTTGGCCGGCCGTGCGCTCGCGGTCTGGGCGCTGCTCGGCGGCCTTTCGCTGACGCCGGGACTGACGCCGGGACCTGCTCCGGGACTGTCCCCGGGGCCATCTCTGCTGGCGGCGCAGTCGGCGATCCCCGCTGCCCACGGCGGTTTCGCGGACGCGCAGCGAACGGACGGGGCGATGCCCGTCGTGCTTCCGCTGCGGGAGCGGGCGGCCGTCATCGACCGCTGGCTGGAGCGGCGGCTCGAGACCGTGGTGCCCGAGATCATGCGCCGCGAGGGGGTGGACCTGTGGATCGTCGCCGCGCGCGAGTACAACGAGGATCCGGTCATCGAGACCATGCTCCCGTCCACGTACATGGCGGCGCGGCGGCGCACGGTCCTCATTCTCCACGACCGGGGGCCGGGGCAGCCGCTCGAGCGGGTCGCGGTGGCCCGGTACGACATCGGTCCCTTCCCGCGCGCGTGGGATCCCGAGATGGAGCCCGACCAGTGGGGGCGCGTGGCGGAGATCATCGCGGAGCGCGACCCGGGGCGGATCTCGGTCAACCGCTCCTCGACCTTCGCGCTGGCCGACGGGCTCACCGGCACGGAATACGATGCCTTCATGGACGCGCTCCCGGCGAAGTACCGCGAACGCGTGATGCCGGCCGAACGGCTGGCGATCGGGTGGCTCGAGACGCGGACCCCGGAGGAGATGGAGGTCTATCCCCAGATCGTGCGCATCGCGCACCGGATCATCGCCGAGGGGTTCAGCGCGAAGGTGATCCAGCCGGGGGTGACGACGACGGAGGACGTCGTGTGGTGGTATCGCGAACGGATCCTCGACCTCAGGCTCGGTACCTGGTTCCAGCCCAGCGTGTCCGTGCAGCGCCACGAGAAGGCGGGCGGCGCGCGGGAGGGGGAGGGGGATTTCTCGGCTCGTCCGGAGGAGAACGTGATCCGGCCGGGAGATCTGCTCCACGTGGACTTCGGGATCACCTACCTGAGGCTGAACACGGATACGCAGCAGCACGCCTACGTGCTGAGACCGGGAGAGGACGCCGCGCCCGCGGGGCTGGTCCGCGCGCTCGCGGCCGGGAACCGTCTCCAGGACATCCTCACGGAGAACTTCGCGGCCGGGCGCTCGGGGAACGACATTCTGGCCGGCGCGCTGGCCCAGGCGGAGGCCGGGGGGATCGCCGCGACGATCTACACGCACCCGATCGGTTTCCACGGGCACGGGGCCGGACCCACGATCGGGCTGTGGGACAATCAGGGCGGGGTGCCGGGCCGCGGCGACTATCCGCTCTTCCCGAACACGGCGCACTCGATCGAACTGAACGCGGCGGTCGCGGTCCCCGAGTGGGACGGCCAGACGGTCCGCATCATGCTGGAAGAGGACGCCTTCTTCGACGGCGAGCGCACATGGTACATCGACGGCCGCCAGACCGATCTCTGGCTCATCCCGCGATGACTTGGGCGACGCCGGGCGCGCGGACCCGGGGTGCGCGGACGGGGCTCCGAGGGCTCGCGGCGGCGGCGGTCGGAGCGCTCGCGGCGCTGGCCGCGGGGGGCGGAAGCGGGCTCTCCGCCCAGATGCCGGACGCCTGGGTGCTCGTCGGCCCGGACGAGGCGGACTACCGGCTGCGGCTCGACCGTGAGGTCGCCCATTCGGGGGGTTCCAGCATGCGGCTCGAGGCGAGGGGGAACCGCCGCCGCAGCCAGTGGGTAGCGAGCGTCCAGATGGTCGACGCGACCGCCTACCGGGGCCAGCGGATGCGCCTGCGGGGGTATCTGCGGGCGGACGACGTGGACTCGGGCGGGCTGTGGGTGCGGGTCGACGGTATCCTGGAAGGCAAGTACGCCATGCTGGCGCTGGACAACAGCGAGGACCGCCGGGTCGAGGGAACCGGCGACTGGGGGCCCCGCGACATCGTCATCGACATCCCGCCCGAGGGGGTGACGATCCTCCTCGGGGCGATGATCACGGGGGACGGCGAACTCTGGGTCGACGACCTCACCTTCGAACCGGTCCCCGCCGACGTACCCCTCACGACGGAACCCGAAGTCGTCGTCACCGACCAGCCCTACGAGCGGCCCCTCGGCGTCTTCCCGACACCCACGAACATGGACTTCGAACGAGAGATGGAGGACCCGATGGAGTCGAACCGATGAGGCCCGGGCGACCCGCACGCGGCCGGGCCGTGCTGCTGCCGGCGCTGCTCGCCGCGGGGCTCGCGTGGGGTTGCGGCGAGGAAGGCCGCGGTTCGTACCGGCCGCTCCCTCCGCTCGATGTGACGTATCTCGACGGACAGCCGGCCGATCTCGCCCAGTTCCGAGGCCGCGTCGTCGTCCTCAACCTGTGGGCGACCTGGTGCATCCCCTGCCGCGACGAGATGCCGGAACTGGAGGAGATGCAGGCCCGCTACCCGTCGGACGACTTCACCGTGGTCGGGATCTCGATCGATGAAGGGGATGTGGCGCTAGTGGAGGGGTTCCTGAACGAGTTCGGCATCACCTATCCCAACTTCATGGGCGATGGACCCGCGCTGACGGAGTCGCTGGACCTCTACCCGGGCGTGCCGCACACGCTGCTTGTGGACAGGGAGGGCCTGATCCGGGCGTACTGGGGCGGACGCTTCCACCCCTTCGAACCGGAGACGGAGGCCCTCGTAGAGCGCGTACTCGCGGCTGCCGAGTAGCGCGCCGGTCCCTGCCGGCGGACAGATGATACCTGGTTGACGCGTCGGGCTATTCTCATGGCGAGGGAGGCAGAAGGGACGATGGTTCTTGAGATCCGGCCGCTCCTTCCGAAGGACTGGAACCGGGTGCGGACGATCTACGAGCAGGGGATCGCGACCGGAGACGCGACCTTCGAGATGACGGCGCCAAGCTGGGAGGCGTGGAGTGAGAATCACCTCGAAGGTTGCCGGATCGTGGGCGTGAGCGGCGGGCGGATCGTGGGGTGGGCCGCGCTCGCCCCGGTCTCGGAGCGTTGCGTCCACGGAGGCGTGGCGGAGGTCAGCGTCTACGTGGACGCGGACGCCCGTGGAGGCGGAGTCGGACAGGTGCTGCTGGCCGCGCTTGTCGAGGCGTCCGAGCGGGCCGGGATCTGGACGCTGCAGGCGGGCATCTTCCCGAAAAACGAGGCCAGCGTCCGGATTCACGAGCGCGCCGGCTTTCGGCAGGTCGGGCGGCGCGAGCGGTTGGGCCGGCTTGCGGGGCGGTGGCGCGACGTTCTGCTGCTCGAGCGGCGGAGCCCCAGCGTCGGGATCGACGCCCGCGTCGACGTAGGCGTGTGAATCGGTCCCCCTTGACGCGCGGCCCACACTCCGCGATCATTGCGCCCGTCCGGACCTACCCGGTCGTATGCCGGAGGTCACGGGCTGAGAAGGCAGGATCGCAGGATCGGGGGGGCCTCTCAACACGGCCGCCCTTTTTTTTATAGGTTTGCGTGGCGAGTGCCACGACCCTGGCGCGGGGGAGACCGCGTCGAACTGGTCAACGGTCGGCAGATGCGGGTTTTCCGAACTCCGACAGTGACTACAGCAAGGAGTAGGGAATGCGTACGACAGGTACAGTGAAGTGGTTCAACGACCAGAAGGGCTTCGGTTTCATCACGCCCGAAGGCGGTGGTAAGGACTGCTTCGTACACCACACGGCGATCCAGTCAGACGGTTTTCGCACCCTCAAGGAGGGCGAGGCCGTCGAGTTCGACGTTACGGACGGGACCAAGGGCCCGGCCGCGGAGAACGTGACCCGAGTCGCATGATCGCCGATCGCCACCAGGCGTAAGGTGAGATCAGAAAAGGGCCGCCCGGCGACGGGCGGCCCTTTTTTCTGGCTCCTCGCTGTTGGGGGTGGATGAGGGGCGGTTAGAGTGGCGGGGTCGGCGGCGGTGGCCGCCGGTGCCCGAGCGGGTCCGTGACGTGCCCGGTGGTCTCCGGGGCCGGCCGGGGCGGCGGAGTGATTCGGAGCGGCCGGGCGAGACGGCGGCATGGCGGAGAGGGGACTGTTCGAGCGGGCGCTGGGCCTGGAGTGGCCGTGGCGGGTGGAGCGGACGGAGTTCGACGGACCTCTGCATGGACATGTCCGCGGCCTACATGAAGGGGGCGCGGGAGGCGTTCCCGGAGGCCGGGATCACCCTTGACCGCTTCCACGTCCAGCGGCTCATGAACCGGGCGGTCGACGAGGTGAGGCGGCAAGAGCGCAAGGAGCGTCCCGAGCTGAACCGCACCCGCTATCTGTGGCTCAAGAGACGCGGCAAGCTCACCGCCTCCCAGCGGCGGTGGCTCGGCGAACTGCTCGATCCGTCGCGGCGGGGACTGAAGACGGCCCTCGCCTACCGGATCAAGCTCGCCTTCGAGGTGTTCCGGGATCTCCCGCCCCGGCTGGCGGCGACCTACCTCGAGAAGTGGTGTTCGTGGGCCGCCGAAAGCGGCCTCCAGCCCGTCATCGACGCGGCGAAGACGATCGGGAAGCACTGGGACGGCATCCTCCTCTGGTTCCGCTCGAGGATCGGCAACGGCATGATCGAGGGCATCAACTCTCTCGTCCAGGCCGCCAAGGCCAGGGCCCGCGGCTACCGGACCACCGAGAACTTCATCACCATCGCCTATCTCGTGTGCGGCAAACTCAACTTCAACCTACCCACTTGAAACAGCGAGGAACCAAGTTTTTCTATCAGTATTTCAGCAAGGCGGGTTTCCAGGCGAGTGCCTATACTAGTACGAACCGGTTTTGGCGGTATGGCACGTCCTGGCTTCTGGGTTATAGGGGAATTGCGGGACATGGCACGACCGTACCGAATAGTTGCTAAAAGGAGAAGAGGAATGAAAAAGTCTATATTGTTGTTGGGCATGTTGGTCGTTCCGGCAGGGCTGGAAGCTCAGACCGACATGCCACAAGGGATGCTCCTGAAGGAAGGTGTGTGGCAAGCGCCGACACCGGCTGCAGCCCTTCAGGCCCTACGCGAACGGCCGCAATCGTTCGAGTCCGTAAACGCGGCCATCGCCGTTTTGAGACAGAAGTTCGAGTCCCGGCCGCTCGCGGAACTGGATGCGTTTGCCGAGGACCTTACGCAGCTGATGCGCGAAGATGCAGGGTCAAGTTCGATCAACGCCGCGGCTGCTTTACGTCGTGCGGGGATGGCGATGGCGGGCAACCAGGAAGGCATCCCCTATGAAGGTGCAAACGACGCTTTTGTCCGTCTGTATGAGTCCTATGACGACCGGACCTCCGATGGCGCGGACATTGCGTTGTTCGAGGTCTTTCAAACCGGCGGTAGGGATTATGTGCGAGAGTTGTTCGCATCGGGCGAAGAGCCGCCTCCGTGTTCATCTCCGGTGCCGGTGACGGACATGGCGGGTAAGCCGGTTCTTGATGAAGGTGGCGAGATGATCTTGACCGAACCGGAGAATCCGTGCCCCAACGTCACTACTTGGTGTCAAGCCGGGCAGCTTCTGTTGTCGATAGGCGAAGGACCGGACCCTATGCTTTGGCGGTACCGATGCCAGCTACAACGAGCATAGGACTTCGAAAGGGACGTAGTAGAATGCGTTGGTGATGTTGCTTGCGTTGGGACACCTCGCTGCATCAGGTGCAATCGGCGGAGCACCGAGGAAGGAATCGCGGCGCAAATGCTCGGGTGGACCCTGTTCTCGCCACGAAACAGGTATATTGGAGCACAGATGGCGATACGCTCGCCGGCCCCGGTGCATGGAGACAGCAGGATCGATGTTCACGCGGCCCGGGCTATAAACTGGCTCCTCGCTGCTGGGGGTGGATGAGGGGCGGTAGAGTGGCGGGGCCGGCGGCGGTGGCCGCCGGTGCCCGAGCGGGTCCGTGACGTGCCCGGTGGTCTCCGGGGCCGGCCGGGGCGGTGGAGGGATGCGGAGCGGCCGGGCGGGACGGCGGCATGGCGGAGAGGGGACTGTTCGAGCGGGCGCTGGGGCTGGAGTGGCCGTGGCGGGTGGAGCGGACGGAGTTCGACGCGGCGGAGCGCCGCCTGGACCTGCATCTGGACTTCGAGCCGGGCGGAACGTTCGACTGCCCCTCGTGCGGACGGGGGGGCTGCAAGGCGCACGACGCGAGCGGGAAGCGCTGGCGGCACCTGGACTTCTTCCAGCACCGCGCCTACCTGCACGCCCGGGTGCCGAGGGTGAGGTGTCCGGCGTGCGGGGTGAGGCGGGCGAGGGTGCCGTGGGCGGAGCCGGGCTCGGGCTTCACGCTGTGGTTCGAGGCGCTGGCGGTGGCGCTGGCGCGGGAGATGCCGGTCAGGGCGGTGGCCCGCCTGGTGGGCGAGCACGACACGCGGCTGTGGCGGCTTCTGAAGCGCCGCGTGGGAGAGGCCCGGGCGGAGGCGGACTTCTCGTCGGTGCGCGCGGTGGCGGTGGACGAGACGGCGTGCCGGCGGGGCCACGACCACATCACGCTGTTCGCCGACCTGGACCGTTCGCGGCTTCTGTACGCGACGCCGGGGCGCGACGCCTTGGTCGTGAGCCTGTTCCGGGAGGATCTCGAGGCGCGCGGGGGCCGGGCCGGGAGCGTCCGGGACCTCTGCATGGACATGTCGGCGGCCTACATGAAGGGGGCGCGGGAGGCGTTCCCGGAGGCCGGCGTCACCTTCGACCGCTTCCACGTCCAGCGGCTCATGAACCGGGCGGTGGATGAGGTGAGGCGCGCCGAGCGCAAGGAGCGCCCCGAGCTGAACCGCACCCGCTACCTGTGGCTCAAGAGACGCGGCAAGCTCACCGCCTCCCAGCGGCGGTGGCTCGGCGAACTGCTCGATCCGTCGCGGCGGGGACTGAAGACGGCCCTCGCCTACCGGATCAAGCTCGCCTTCGAGGTGTTCCGGGATCTCCCGCCCCGGCTGGCGGCGACCTACCTCGAGAAGTGGTGTTCGTGGGCCGCCGAAAGCGGCCTCCAGCCCGTCATCGACGCGGCGAAGACGATCGGGAAGCACTGGGACGGCATCCTCCTCTGGTTCCGCTCGAGGATCGGCAACGGCATGATCGAGGGCATCAACTCTCTCGTCCAGGCCGCCAAGGCCAGGGCCCGCGGCTACCGGACCACCGAGAACTTCATCACCATCGCCTATCTCGTGTGCGGCAAACTCAACTTCAACCTACCCACTTGAAACAGCGAGGAACCATTTTTCTTGGGGGGGCCCGGCACCATGTGCGCGCGCTGCAATCGGTGGTATGCTCGAGGCATCGGTCGGAGAATCCTGCGGCCGAGGAGGATCCAGTTCTGGTTGGCACCGTGACGAATCCGCGCCGATGGGTCATTCTGGCGATTCTCGGATCCACTGCCTGCTACGATCCGGTCACCTGGGGACTGGTGGTGGACGAGGGAACCGGCGAAACACGTCCGCCGACCACGGATGAGGCGTACAGGGCGCTCCGCAACGGCGACGGATTGATGGCCGTCGCGGTCCTCCGCCAGATTCACGAGAAACGGTCACCGGCCGAGTTGCAGGCGTTCGCCACCAGGGTCGGATACCTTCTAGTGGAACCGCCGGTGCCGGACGGCGACGACCCCCACCACCGCAGCGCGGCCCTGGCGCTGCATCATGCGCTGGCCCGCTGGCAGACCTATGGCAAGAGGTATCGACCGGCGTTTGATCAATTCGTCAGAGTCTACGAAACGCGGGCCGCACGGATGGCAGGTGGCGGGAGAGATCCGATCTACGTGGCGCATCGTAGCGGAGATCGCGAAACCGTGCGCTCGCTGGAACGTGCCTTGCGCGACATCCATAGCGCTGAACCCAACGGCCGCGGCAAGAACCATCTGCGCCGTCTCGCTGCCTCGATCCGTCCGCCGCCGCCATGTCGGAGATTCGTACAGGTACCTCCGCCGGGCTACACGCCCGACCTCTCGATCCCGCCGTGCCCGAACCATTCCGCATGGTGTGTCGCGGTCGGTAGATTCATGACTACGCGGGACGGCGACCTGCGCAGGCCGTCCCGCCGATTCCTTCGGAACGCACCGGCACCCGACCTGTACGAACGTCTCTGCGAGATGCGGCTGCATTAGCATCGGCCGCTGATCCATCGTTCCTGCCTGTCCGATCCTGTCGCGGCGGCTCCTCTCTTCGTACGGTGGATTCCTGGTCCCGTTCGCCATCACCAGGCGGGCTGCCAGCCGCAACCCCATCGACATGGACGGAGAGCGTCAAATGACCGCCCGGCGACGCAGCACCCGATTCTCCCCCCGATCCGCCTCCCCCCGGCTCGTCTCCCTCTGGCTCGTCTCCCTCTGGCTCATCACAACGGCCACCATCCTCTCCGCCCCTCCGCCCGCTGCGGCGCAGGACGGCGCCGAGTCCGGCCCGCTGCGCATGGGGGACATCTTCGAGGTCGAGATCGCGGCCGACCCGCGGATCTCGCCCGATGGCCGCTGGGTCGTCTACGCCCGGCAGCGCGCCGATATCATGACGGACAGCCGGTTCTCGAACCTGTGGATCGTGGGCGCCGACGGGTCGGGTCACCGGCCGCTCACCGCCGGAGATTTCACGGACAGTTCGCCGCGCTGGTCGCCCGACGGCACGCGGCTCGCCTTCATCTCGAACCGGAGCGGGGATGCGCAGATCCACGTGCGCTGGATGGATTCGGGCGAGACCTCCGCGATCACGAACGTGACGGAACCGCCGAGATCCTTCGCGTGGTCGCCGGCCGGGACGCAGATCGCGTTCGGGAAACTGGTGCCGCAGCCGGCGCCGACGATCGGCGGCATGCCGACGCCGCCCGAGGGCGCGGAGTGGGCCGAGCCCGCCCAGGTCGTCGAGCGGCTCGTATACCGCTTCGACCAGCTGGGCGACCTCCCGCACGGGTTCGTCCATGTCTTTGTGGTCCCGGCCGAAGGGGGGACGCCGCGCCAGATCACCAGCGGCGACAACCACTGGGCCGGAAACGGGATCGGCGGGACGCACTTCTCGTGGACGCCGGACGGCGGCTCCCTCGTCATGTCGCGCGACCCGCGAGGGGGCGACACCGAGAGTGTGTTCGTGGCGGACACGGAGGTATTCGAGGTTTCCGTCGGCGACGGCGCGGCCACGCAGTTGACAGATCGCCGGGGCCCGGACGACGGGCCGATCGTCTCCCCGGACGGCCGTCACATCGCCTACTTCGGGATGGACGACCGCTTCCAGGGCTATCAACTCACGCAGCTCTACGTCATGAACCGCGATGGGAGCGACCCGCGCTCGATCTCGGCCGGGCTCGACCGCGAGGTGTACAACGCCACGTGGGCGCCCGACGGGTCGGGCCTGTACGCGCTGTACGACGACGAGGGAATGACCAAGCTCGCGCTCTTCGGTCCCGGGGACGACGGAACCGACCACCGGGTGCTGACCGAGAACGTCGGCGGTGTCGGCCGGGCGTACGCCGGCGCGACCTATACCGTGGCCCAGGGCGGCAGCTTCGCGATGAACTACACGACGCCCGCCGTCCTCTCGGAGGTCGCAACGGGTCGCCCCGGCAGCGACATCCGGGTGCTTACGGGGATCAACGACGACCTGTTCGCGAAGCGGGAGATCGGCGAAGTCGAGGAGATCCGGTACGAGTCCTCACACGACGGACGGCCGATCCAGGGCTGGATCATCAAGCCGCCGGGCTTCGACCCATCGCGCCGGTATCCGCTCATCCTCGAGATCCACGGCGGCCCGTTCTCCAACTACGGAGCGCGCTTCGACCTCGAGAAGCAGCTCATGGCGGCGCAGGGCTACGTCGTCCTGTACACGAACCCCCGCGGCAGCACGAGCTACGGGGAGGAGTTCGGGAATCTGATCCATCACGCGTACCCGGGCGACGACTTCTACGACCTCATGTCGGGCGTCGACGCCGTGATCGACCGCGGCTACGCGGACCCTGACGAGCTGAACGTCGTGGGCGGGAGCGGCGGCGGCGTGCTGACGGCGTGGCTCGTCGGCCGCACCGACCGCTTCCGGGCCGCGGTGTCGTGGTACCCCGTCATCAACTGGTACAGCTTCGTGTTGACGGCCGACATGGCCGCTTCGGGCGTCAGGTACTGGTTCCCCGGATTCCCGTGGGACCATGTGGAGCACTACGAGTCGCGCTCGCTCCTCAGCGTGGTGGAGAACGTGACGACGCCGACGCGGATCGTGACGGGCGAGGAGGACTGGCGCACGCCGATGTCCGAGTCCGAGCAGTACTTCAAGGCGCTGAAGCTGCTCGGCGTGGAGACCTCGCTGGTGCGTTTCCCGGGCGAGCCGCACGGCATCCGCCGCCGCCCGAGCCACCACATCGGCAAGATGCTGTCGACGCTGGAGTGGTTCCGCCGCTATTCGGCGACAACGTCCTGAAGACGCGGGGCCTGGGCCAGGAATTACAGCGGCAGCCCGGTGGACAAGAGGATCTGATCGTCGTACCCTAGGATTGTTGAATATCGCATCTCGGGAGTACGATATGCAACAATCTATACCGAGACCGCGTCTCGAGGGTGCGATCCGGCGGGGACTGTCCGAGGCTCCGGTGGTGGCTCTTCTGGGTGCCCGCCAAGTCGGGAAAACGACCCTCGCCGAGCAGGTCGTGTCCGCCCGGGATGGGCCAGCCGTCATCTTCGACCTGGAAGTGCGCGCCGAGAGGGCAGCCCTGACCGCAACGCCCGAGAGGCTGCTCCGCGGCACTGAAGGGCTCGTCGTCATTGACGAAATCCAGCGCATGCCGGAACTCTTTGAAGTCCTGCGCCCGATTTGCGACGCCCGCGACCGCAAGGCCGTGTTCCTCGTCCTGGGTAGCGCTTCGCTGGACCTGATCGAGGGCGTTTCGGAGACTCTGGCCGGCCGCGTCCTCTTCGTGGATGTGGGCGGCTTCTCGCTCGCCGAGGCCGGGCCGGAGAACCAGGATCGCCTGTGGTTGCGGGGCGGCTTTCCGCGAGCCTACCTCGCCCCCTCGGGCGGGGCGTGGTCCCGCTGGATGGAGTCCTTCGCGCGCACCTTCCTGGAACGGGACATTCCGGGGCTCGGTTCGAGGGTCGCACCGGCAGCGCTTGGCCGCTTCTGGAGGATGCTGGCGCACTACCACGGGCAGACGTGGAACGCGGCTGAACTGGGGCGCTCCATGGACGTGAGCGTGACCGCGGTGAGGAACTACCGCGACCTGCTGGCGGGTTCGTTCATGATCCGCCTGCTCCCGCCGTGGTTCGAGAATCTGGGCAAACGGCTGGTGAAGTCGCCGAAGGTGTTCCTTCGAGACAGCGGCATCCTGCATTCCCTGCTCGGGATCGAGGGAATGATGGAATTGGCCGTGCATCCCCGCTACGGCGCCAGCTGGGAGGGGTTCGCCCTGGAGCAGACGCTCCTCGAGCACGGAGAGCGGGAGGCCTATTTCTACGGCACGCAGCGGGGGGCGGAACTGGATCTGCTGCTTCTGCGGCGAGGACGGCGCTGGGGTTTCGAGTTCAAGTGCACGGACGCTCCCCGGACCACGAAGTCGATGCACGTCGTGATCCGGGATCTGGGCCTCGAACATCTATGGGTCGTCTACCCCGGCGATGTCGAGTACCCGTTGACCGACACCATCACCGCCCTGCCGCTGAAGCGAATCGGGGACGTTTCGCTACGCTAGCGAGCGACCTGGAAGGGGGCCGTCGCGACCTGGTCGTCCCACCAGATCGTGAACTCGCCGCCCTCCTGCGTCATGTCCATGAACGAGATGGAGAGCTGGTCGGCCGACAGCATGATCGTCGACACGTCCATCGTGGTGCGCAGCACGTCGCGGTCGGGCGTGTAGCCGTAGGCGCCCCACAGCGCGTCGGGGTTCTCCTCCTGGAAGGTCTCCTTCACGCCCCAGTTGGAGAAGATCAGGGTCCACTCGTCCTCGGTGAGCTCGGCGAACACGCTGTACTCGCCCGCCGGCAGGCGCTCGCCGCCGAACATGAGGTCGACTTCGGTCATGAAGCGGGTGGACTGGTCCGCTCCGACGCGCCACAGGGGCGCCCCGCGCAGGAAGGCCTGTCCGTACTCGTCGCCCGAGCCGAACAGGTCCCGGCCGCGCAGAATCGGGCGGCCGTACGTCACGACGACCCAAGATCCGTCCTGGTAGCGTCCATCCGCATCGAACGAGCCGCCGACCTGGGTCGCGGCCTCGCCGCGAGGGCTCATACGACGATCCTGGGCCTCCGCCGCCGTGGCGAAAGCGAGCGCAACGCCGAGGGCAATGGCGAGGCAGGGAATCGAGCGAAACATCTTCTTCATTCGGACCTCCAGGGGGGTGCACGGGGCAGCTTCGTTCAACGGCGCGGCGGGTCGTTCCTGCGGCGCGCGCCGCCATCCTACGTCCGCGTCCCCGACGGGGAAAGCGGCATGCGTCGCCGTCCCATTCCGCCGCCGATACAATAGGGCGCATGAACAAGGGCGCATGAACAACAGGTTCCGGTGGCTCGTGGCGGCGGCTGGCTTTTTCGCGGCGGCGTGCGGTGGGGGATCCGGCGCGGGCGAGGCGGGAGGGTCCGGCGAGGCGGGACCGTCGGCCGATGCGGCCGCGGTGCGGGCGGAGATCGAGGCCGTGACCCGCCGCTGGGAGGCCTCGCTGATCGCGGGCACGCCGGAAGCGGCGGTAGCGGAAGTGTTCACACCGAACGCTGTGCGGCTGCCGTCCGGCGCTGCGGCGGTAAGGGGGCACGAGGCGATCGGCCGCGCGCTCGAAGGCTCCGCCCCCCTCCTCGAGGCCCGGTTCACGATCGACGATGTCGAGGTGGACGGAAGCCTGGCGTTCGCGAACGGGACGTACCGCGTGCGAGGTCCCGATGGCACCGAGCTGAGCGGAAAGTTCCTCGAGGTGTGGAAGCAGACCGCGGATGGCTGGCGCATCCACCGGGTGATGTGGGATTAGCGCAAGCGTTCGATCGGGCGAAGCAACGTCCCGCGGGAACGTCCCTGACCGAGGAACCCAGTAAAGACGGGCGTTTCGCGACGCGAAGCCGGCTGGGCGCACTGACAACTCTGCGGGAGATACGGACGCGATGAAGAAGACGGGAAGGGCGCCCTCCACGGACGCCGTACACGCGGGGCAGCAGGAGCCGCGGCCCGAGGGGGCCATCGTCACGCCGATCTACCAGACGGCCAACTATGTGCTTCGCGGCGAGGACTATCACGACATCGGGTACATTCGGCTCAGCACGACGCCGAACCATCGCGTGCTGGGAGCGCGTATCGCCACACTCGAAGGGACGGAGGCGGCACTCGTCCTCGCCAGCGGGATGGCGGCGATCTCGGGGTCGCTGCTCACCGTTCTGTCGGCGGGGGATCACGCGCTCGTGCAGGACACGCTGTACGGCGGCACGGCCAGCTTCCTCCAGCAGGACCTGCCGCGGTTCGGGGTTACGCATACGGTGATCGATCCGCAGGACCCGTCGAGTTGGGCCGCGCAGTTGAGGCCAACCACGCGGGCGATGTACGTGGAGACGCTCACGAATCCGCTCGTGCAGGTCGCGGATCTCGAGGCGGTGGTGGCCTTCGCGCGCGAGCACGGGCTGGTGACGATGATCGACAACACGTTCGCGAGTCCGGTCAACTTCAGGCCCGCCGAAATCGGCTTCGATCTCGTGCTCGAGAGCTGCACGAAGTACATGAACGGACACAGCGACATCGTGGCCGGGAGCGTGGCCGGCCGGGCCGAACTGGTGCGCCGCGTGAAGGTCATGCACGACCACCTGGGCGGGGCGCTCGACCCGCACGCGGCGTTCCTGCTCGAGCGGGGTCTCAAGACGCTGAGCGTGCGGGTCCGTGAGCAGAACGCGTCGGCCGGGCGGCTGGCCTCGCTGCTCGAAGCCCACCCCGCGGTGTCGGTCGTGCACTATCCGGGGCTGGAGAGCCACGCCCAGCACGGGCGTGCCGCGCGCCTGTTCGACGGCTTCGGCGGGATGATGTCGTTTGAACTCGCGGGCGGGGTCGACGCGGCCGAGGCCTTCATAGCCGCGTTGACGATCCCGACGGTCGCGGCCAGTCTCGGCGGCCCGGAGTCGCTCGTCGTGCGGCCCGCCGCCGCCATCCACGCGGGCATGTCCGCCGAGGAGCGGGCCAAGGCCGGCATCAGGGACGCTCTCATCCGCTTCTCCACCGGACTGGAGGGCACGGAGGATCTGGCCGCTGACCTCACCGCGGCACTGGCGAGCCTGCCACTTGCGGTCGCGGGTCTCACCGCGTGAAGTCCCCCGGCCTGCCGGAAATCGAGGCGGCGCGCGAGCGGGTCTACGTGGCCGCGCTCCGCTCCCCGCTCGTCCGCCTCGGCGTCGACGAGGGGCCCGAGATCTGGCTCAAGCTGGAGAACCTGCAGCCGATCGGTTCGTTCAAGATCCGTGGCGCGGCGAACGCGATCGGCCTGATTCCGCCCGAGGAGTTGGCGGCGGGCGTGTGGACGGCGAGTGCGGGCAACATGGCGCAGGGCGTCGCCTGGAACGCCCGGCGGCTGGGCGTCCCGTGCTCGGTCGTCGTGCCGGAGACGGCGCCGCGACTCAAGCTGGACGCGATCGCCCGGCTCGGCGCCACGGCGGTGAAGACCTCGGTCGCCTCGTGGTTCGAGGTCTTCCGCACGCAGCGCTTCGAGGGGATGACGGGGCGCTTCGTGCACGCGTTCATGGACCGCGACGTGATGGCGGGCAACGGCACGATCGCGCTGGAGCTGATGGAGGACCTCCCGAACGTGGACGCCGTCATCGTGCCGTTCGGGGGCGGCGGGCTGGCGTGCGGCATCGCGGCCGGCCTGCGCGCCCTCGCACCCGATGTTCCCGTGTACGCCTCGGAGGTCGTCGGCCAGGCCCCGTTCGCGGAATCGCTGCGCGCGGGCCGGGCCGTCTCGATCCCGTATACGCCGTCCTTCGTGGACGGTATCGGGGGACCGCACGTCGAGCCGACCATGTGGGAACTGGCCGAGGATCTCCTCGCCGGATCGGTCGAGATCACGCTCGCGGACACCGCCCGCGCGGTCCGGCGGCTCGCGACCCGCAACCGCGTCGTGGCCGAGGGCGCCGGCGCTTCCTCGGTCGCGGCGGCCCTGTCGGGCGCCGTCAGGGGGGACAAAATTGTCTGCATCGTGTCGGGGGGGAATCTGGATCCGTCCAGCCTGGTGACCATCCTCGAGGGTGGAGTGCCCTGAATCAGGTCGAGAGACGTGACGCCTGAGTGCTCGCGCATGCGGTATGCGCTCATTATGATAGCGTCACTATGATAGCGTCGCTCTGATAGCGTCACTGAGATCCAGAGGCGGGAGACCAGGATGGGAAGCCTGACGATACGGAACCTGGACGACACGGTAATCGCCCGGCTGAAGGCGCAGGCGAGGGAAAACGAACGTTCCCTCGAGGGCGAAGTCCGTCACGTGCTCAAGCGAGAAGTGTCGAGACCTCGCCGCGCGGCCGAGTTCTTCGCACGGGCCGATGCCTTGGCGGCGACGACGGTCGACGCCAGGCAGAGCGACAGTACCGCTCTGGTCAGGGAAGACCGCGTTCGGTGAGAGTCACGGTCGACGCCAGCGTCGCCGTGAAGTGGTTTGTGGCGGAGGAAGGACGCCACGAAGCACTGAAGGTGGCGGGTGCCCGGATCGAGCGGCACGCACCGGACCTCGTGTTGCCCGAGTGCGCCAACGTGGTCTGGAAGAAGAGCCGTCGCGGAGAGGTTCGTTCAATTGAATCCTTCATTCACGAGATCTCCAGACTGTCGGAGGTTCCTGGTTCTTCACCCCGGCGCGGAACTGGTGCGGGATGCGACCATGATCGCCGTTCAAGCCGGACACTCGGTGTACGACTGCTTCTACATCGCATGCGCAAAGCAGACGGACTCGATCCTCGTCACGGCGGATCGCCGACTGGCAGAGATCGTACCGCGATGGGCCCCCTCCGTGACGGCCGTTACCCTCGAAGACGGGGACGGGATGGCCGCGATCGAAGCCGCCGGCGTTCGGCTGATCATTAGCCCGGAAAGCGTCGGCGAACTGATCCAGGCGTGGGACCCGTCTTGCAGCGACGGAAAAAAGCCTTCTGGAGGACACCTTCGCAGGGGAATCGACCGCAGGGGTTCGGATCATCACGCCGGAACACGGCGGGATGGTCGAGAACCTTCGTCCGGACATCGCCTACGTACCGGAGGCTGTCTGCGGCTGATTCGGACTCTGGAGCACGAGGAGCGCGTGGATCTGCTGGTCCTCGGCTGGCTCGGAAGGGACGAACGGATGACGCGGCGGAGGCTCCTCGATCACGCAATCCGTATGGTGGACCAGTTGAGCGTTCACTACATCGCGTATCTGGGTGCGCACTGGCGCGCCGGCCAGGCGCGGGTGGCCGGGCAGGAACCGACGTAGTGGCGGACAACAGCAGCGGAGGGCGAGACGCATGACCGACCCGCCCGTATCCGGTCCCCCGATGAAGCTCACCGCCTCCCAGGTCTCGCTCGTCCTGAAGCGAGCGGCCGAGATCGACGCCCGAGGCGACTCGCTGAGCGTCGAGGAGTTGGAGCGCATCGCGGCCGAGGCGGGGATCGATCCGCGGGCGACGCGAACGGCGATCGCGGAATTGATCGCGGAGGAGATGCCCGCCCCCGTCCCCACCCCCGAGCCCCGACCTCCGGCCGTCACCACGGCTCGCGACGGCAACCCGGCATCTCCCTCTCCCGGGCGTATCCTCACGGGCGGAGCGGTCGGGCTGGCCTTCGGGTTCCTCTTCGCGCTTTCATTAGGGAGCGCCATCGTGGGATCCGGCGCCACGGTCATCTACCTCATACTGCGTGCCGTGCAGGGCATGAAGCGCGGCAGCCAGCTCGACTTCCAGCTCCAGAACTTCACCCTCTGGTTCATGGCGACGCTGATAGTCTCGGCCGCGCATGGGTTCGAAGGGTTAATGTTGACCTTGCTCGGCTGGATCCTCACCTCGATCGTCGGCGGACTCCTCGTCCGCTTCGGGCCCCGGGAAGAGACGACGGAGGAAGACGTCCCACAGATCGAGTCCGGAGGGCGATGACGCATGAATGACGCACCGATGAAGCTCACCACCTCGCAGGTCTCCCTCATTCTCCAGCGCGCGGCCGAGATCGACGCCCGGGGCGACACGCTGAGCATCGACGAGTTGGAGCGCATCGCGGCCGAGGCGGGGATCGATGCCCGCGCGACGAGAACGGCGATCGCGGAATTCGTCGCGGAGGAGATGCCCGTCCCGTCCCCCGCCCCCGAGTCCGGACCACCAGCGGTTCCTGCGGTTCGCGTCGCCAAATCGCACTCGCCTTCTCCCGTGCGCATCGCTGTGGGTGGGGCCGTCGGAGTCGCCGGCGGCTTTCTCATGACGCACGCGGAGACCGGGGCGGCGCTGGGCTTGGGCGGCACGGTCATCTATCTCATGCTGCGGGCGGTGCAGAGCATGAGACGTGGTCGCCAGCTTGACTTCCAGCTCCAGAACTTCGCCGTCTGGTTCGGGGCGACGATGGGAGGCCTGGCCACCGACCTCTTTCGTCCGGAGGAGTTCATCGGACCGTTGTTTATCGTCTGGATCCTTACCTCGATCATCGGCGCACTGCTCGTCCAGTTCGGACCCCGCGACGAGGATCCGGAAGACGGGGCCCCCATCGACGCCGTAGGTCGCTGAAGTGCCCCTTCTTCGCAGGTCTGTCGGGCTCTGGATCGGGCTGACCGTCTGGGCGGCGGCGTGCGGCGCCCCGGCCGACGATCCGGCGGGTGAAGGGATACCGCCCGGCGCGGCCGCCGCCGAACGGGCGCCCGCGCTTCTGGGGGCCCTGCTCGACTCCGCCTGGGCCCGCGATCTCGAGACGAGCCCCATCATCCGCCTGCGCGAGGGGCTCGATGTGGAGCGGCTCCCCAACCTCGGCTACGAGGAGGCGGAGGACCGGGCGGCCTTCTTCCAGCGGCAGCTGGATCGTGCCCTGGCCATCGACGGTGCGGCCCTGTCGGCCGAGGAGCGCGTCACGCTGGAGACCGTCCGCTGGCAGGCGGAGATAGCCGTCGAGGGACACCGGTACTTCTGGCTCCGGAGCGTGCTCACCCCCTATTCGAGCGTCCTCCGCAGCTACAGCCAGATCTTCCCCCTCCTCCCGCTGGAGGATGAGGAGGACCTCGACCGCTTCGTGTCGCTCGTCGAGCAGGTCCCGTCCCACGTGCGCGACCTCGAGGGCTACGTGCGGGGACAGTTCGAGCGCGACTTCATCGTCTCGAGCCAGAACCTGGCGCCCGTCATCCAGCTCGTGCGCGCCACGGCGGGGGAGGCCGAGGGCGGCCCCTTCGCGCTGCCCGCGGATCGCGCCGCCGGACTGGATCCCGACCGCGTGGCGGAAGCGAGGGCCCGCATCGGCGAGATCGTGCGCGACTCCATCAACCCCGCGCTCGAGGAACTCGCCGCCTTCCTCGAGGGGCCGTACACGGCGCGCGCGCCGGCCGGGGTCGGCCTCTCGCAGTATCCCGAAGGCCGCGACTACTACCTCTATCTGACCCGCCTCCACACGACGATGGAAGTGACGCCGGCAGAGGCGCAGGCGGCGGGGCATGAACTGCTGGCCGAGTTCCGCCGCCGCATGGCGGACATTCGCGATCGCCTCGGGTCGGAGGGGAGCGCCGAGTCGTTCCACGAGCACCTGAAGACGGACCCCCGCTACTTCCCGACCTCCCACGAGGAGGTGCGCGACCGACTGCTGGCCGCATCCACCCGTATGCTCGAGCGCATCGACGGCTACTTTTTCGGCGTCCCCGAAGCCCCGTGGGATGCGAGGCGGCTGGCGCCCGAACTCGAGCCGGCGATGGCGTACGGCTACTACTCCGCCCCCACGGCGGCCGAACCGACCGGCATCTACTACTACAACGGCTCGAACCTGGACCAACGGAGCTGGCTCGGGCTCGCGTCGATCTCGCTGCACGAGCTGATTTCCGGGCACCACTTCCAGATCGCGGGTCAGCGGGAGAGCGAGACGCTGCCGGACTACCGGCGCAACACCTCCTACACGGCCTACGCGGAGGGGTGGGGCTCCTACGCCTCCTTCCTCGGGTTCGAGGCGGGCGTGTACGAGGACCTCTACAGCGAGTACGGCTTCTACATCCTGGAGAGCTTCCTCGCGACCCGGCTCGTCGTGGATCCGGGGATGAACTACTTCGGCACGACCCGAGAGGAGGCGCGCCAGTTCATGCGCGAGAACACGCTCGAATCGGAGACCCGGATCGCAACGGAATCCCTGCGCTATTCCACGGACCTGCCGGGGCAGGCGCTCGCCTATCAGATGGGGAAGCGCAAGCTGCTCGAGTTGCGGGCCCGGGCCGAGGACGCGCTCGGCGACGGGTTCGACATCCGGGGCTTCCACGATGTCGTGCTCCGGAACGGGTCCGTGCCGATGGTCGTGCTTGAGGGGCAGGTCGACGCCTGGATCGACGCGGAGGGAGGCGGGAGATGACGACGCGGACGATGAAGACACGGACGCCGACGACACGGGCGCTGGCGGTGGCCGGCGCCCTCGCGCTCGTGACCGGGGTCGGGGCCGGCCGGGCCGAGGCCCAGACGCCGGGTTCGGTGCCGACGCCGGGTTCGGTGCTGGGGCACGCCGTCGGGGCGGATTTCCGGCTCGCGACGTACGAGACATCGATCGAGTACTTCGAGAGGCTGGCCGCTGCGACCGACCGTCTGGAGCTGCGCGAGGTGGGGCGTTCGTCGTTCGGGCGGCCGGTCTACCTGGCGCTGATCTCGAGCGCGGAGAACCTCGCGAACCTGGATCGCCACCGGGAGATCGCACAGCGGCTCGCGCATCCCCGCGGCCTGACCGACGGGGAAGCGCAGCGCCTTGCCGCCGAAGGGAGGGCGCTGGTCTGGATCGACGGCGGGCTGCACGCATCGGAGGTGGCGCACGCGCAGCATACGATCCAGCTCGCGTACGACCTGGTGACGGGCGACGCGGACCCCGAGATCGCCGCCATCCTCGACGACGTCATCCTCCTCCTCTGGCCCTCGATCAACCCGGACGGCCAGACGATGATCGCGGACTGGTACCACTCGAACGTGGGCACGCCGTACGAGGTCGCGTCCGCCCCCTTCCTCTACCAGAAATACATCGGGCACGACAACAACCGGGACGGCTACATGATCAACCAGATCGAGTCCCGGTACACGACCCGCGTGGCGCGCGAGTGGGAGCCGCACATCCTCTACAACCACCACCAGAGTTCGCCCTTCCCGACCCGGATCTGGATCCCGCCCTTCGCCGAGCCGATCTCGCCGCACGTGCATCCGCTCATGTGGCGCATGGTGAACCTGATCGGGATGGCGATGTCGCAGGCGCTCGAGGAGCGGGGCCAGCGCGGCGCGACTCACATGGGCACCGGGTTCGACAACTGGTATCCGGGGTTCATGGACCACGCGCACAACTTCCACAACGTCGTGTCGTTCCTCACCGAGACGGCGCTGTACCGGTACGCGACGCCGGGGTTCTACACGATCGGGGACTTCCCGCCCTCGGAGCGGGACCTGCGGCCGGAGTCGCTCTACTCCAGTCCGTGGGAGGGCGGGTGGTGGCGGCTGCGCGACGCCGTCGACTACATGCTCACGGCGTCGATCTCGGTGCTCGACGTGGCGGCGAAGTACCGGACGGACCTCCTCTACAACCGCTACCAGGCGGGCCGGGACATCATCGCGCAGTACGAAGGGGGGCCGCCCTACGCGTACTTCGTGCCGCAGGATCAGCGCGATCCGGTTGCGGCGGTGGAGTTGCTGCGCCGGCTCGCCTTCAACGGGATCGAGATCGACCAGCTTGAGCGGGCGGCGAGCCACCAGGGTTTGGACCATCCGGCGGGGACGTGGGTCATCCGCATGGACCAGGAGTTCGCCCACTTCGTGCGCCAGTTGTTCGTCATCCAGGACTATCCGGATCTGCGCGAGTACCCGGAGGGTCCGCCCGACCAGCCGTACGACGTGTCGGGGTGGACGCTGCCGCTGCAGATGGGCGTGCGCGTGATCGAGGCCGCCGCGCCGCTCGGCCCGCAGCTGCGGGAGGCGCTGCTGCCGCTGTCGGGGGAGGCGCTCGCGTGGGACGCGGAGGTGGAGGACGCGTCGCCCTTCGATTCGCCGATCGGGGTCGGGTTCGACTCGCACCGCGTGGCGGCGGCGATCCTGCCGCCGGCGGGGCGGATCACGGGCGGGGGATCGGCGCTCGTCGTCGACCCGGCCCAGAACAACGCCTTCAAGGCGATCAACCGGGCGTGGGCGGCCGGGGCCCGGGTCTCGTACCTGCCCGGTGCGGCGGGAGCGGACGAGGAGCCGGGGACCGGAGGCCGGTACGCGATCTCGGGGTTCCCGAGCGAGGCGGGGGTCGTCCGCGATCTCGGACTCCAGGCGACGCGCGGCGGTGGGGGCACGAGCCTGCGCGCCCCGAGGATCGGCCTCTATCGCCCCTGGAACGCCAGCATGGATGAGGGGTGGACGCGCTGGGTGCTCGAGCGCTACGGGTTCGATTTCGCCAGCCTCCGCAACGCGGATGTCCTCGCGGGTGACCTTTCCGACCGCTATGACGTGATCATCGTGGCGGACCTCTCGCAGGGGCAGATCCTCAACGGGTTCGCGAAGGGCTCCGTGCCGCCGCGTTACGCCGGCGGCCTCGGTCCCGGGGGCGTACGGGAACTGGACGCCTTCGTGCGGGGCGGGGGCACGCTCGTGACGCTCAACCGGAGTGCGCTGTTCGCCATCGAGGAACTGCACCTGCCCGTGCGCAACGTCGTCGCCGGGCTGAGCCGGCAGGACTACTTCCAGAGCGGCTCGATCCTCGAGATGATCGTCGACCCGTCGCACCCCGTGATGTCGGGGATGCCGGAGCGGGCGTCCGTCGTCGCCGGACAGAGTCCGGTGTTCACGACCGAGGAAGGGTTCGAGGGGCGGGTGATGGCGAAATACGAGGTGGAGGGTTCGCCGCTGCTGTCGGGATACCTGCTGGGAGCCGAACATCTCGCGGGCTACGCGGCGGCGGTCGACGTGGCGCATGGGGACGGACGCGTTGTGCTGCTCGGCATGCGGCCGCAGTGGCGCGGACAGCCGTTCGGGAACTTCCGCATCCTCTTCAACGCGGCGCTCTACGGCCGCGAACTCGCCGCCGCCGCGCCGGAGTCGGCGGAGTTCTGGACCGCCCCCAAGGAGACCGAGGACGAGACGGAGCGCGAGACGGAGCGCGAGACGGAGCGCGAGGGCGAGCCCGGGGACGGCGGACCATAGCGGCCCGGCGATTCCGACCCGGCTGGACGGGCTGGATGCTCCTCTTCCTCCTCGCGACCGCGGCGGTGCTCGCCGCGTGGGCCTTCTGGTGGGAACCCGGACGGCTCGTCCTGAACGAGATCGAGCTTGAGGTGCCGGGGTGGCCGGAGGGCGAGGAGACGCGCATCGCGCTCATCGCCGACCTGCACGTCGGATCTCCCAGAAACGGCCGCGAGAAGCTCCGGCGCGTGGTCCGGCGCGTGAACGAGACTCTTCCGGATCTGGTGCTCATCGCGGGGGACCTGACGATCGACAACGTGCTCGGGGGCGGCTTCGTCCCGCCCGAGGAGATCGCCGAGGACCTCGCCGCGCTGGACGCGCGCTACGGCGTGTTCGCGGTGCTCGGGAACCATGATCGGTGGCTGTCGGCCGGGCGGGTGGAGGAGGCGCTGACCGGCGTCGGGATCACGGTGCTCGACAACCGGGGGCAGCGCGTGCGCGTGCGGGGGCACGACACCTGGATCGCGGGCGTGGCCGACTACTGGACGGGTCATCCCTCGATAGACGACGCGCTCGAGGGCGCGGGCGCCGGCGAGCCGGTGATCCTGTTCACGCATAACCCGGATCTCTTCCCCGAGGTGCCGGCGCGTGTCTCGCTGACGCTCGCCGGACACACGCACGGCGGCCAGGTCATCATCCCCTTCGTGGGTCCCGGGATCACCCCCTCCCGCTTCGGCGCCCGTTACGCGGCGGGTCACGTGGTCGAGGACGGACGGCACCTGTTCGTGACCACGGGAGTGGGGACGAGCCGGCTCGGCGTCCGCTTCCTGGTGCCGCCCGAGGTGGTCTCGCTGAGGCTCGCGCGCTGCGAATCCTGCGAGTCGCCGCCGGAGTGACTATCATCCCGCCGAAGACGATCATGCCGCCGCCGCGATGGGCGCCGATTCCCTGAAACCGGAGTCATGCCGAACATGCGGTCTGTCCCGAAACTGCGCGTCCGGGCGATGCGACTCGCGCGCGCGAGCTGGTTTCTGGTTGTCCCGGGTCTGGTCATGCCGCTCGCCGCCGCCGCGCAGGAAGACCAGCTTCCGCCGCCGGAGGGTTGGCTCGCCCGTGCGGACCACGGGGGCGATGGAATGGACGCGGTGCGGGAGATGCCGCCCGGCTGGCACATCACGACGGGGCCGGCGGGCATCTTCTACCATCCCGGGACGACGGCGAGCGGAGACTTTCGCGTCGAGTCCACCGTGTTCCTGTTCGACCCGGAGGGGCGGAACGAGGGGTTCGGCGTCTTCTTCGGGGGCACCGACCTCGAGGGCGACGGCCAGGCCTACACCTACCTCCTCCTCCGCCAGGACGGGAGCGTGATCGTGAAGCGCCGGGATGGCGGGGAGACATCCACGCTGCTCCCGTGGACGAAGCACGATGCGGTCGTGACCTGGGCGGCGCGCGGCGATGGCGCGGCGACGGCGAAGAACGTCCTCTACGTCGAGGCGGCGGGGGACGATCTGATCTTCGGCGTGAACGATCAGGAGGTGTTTCGGATGGGTCGCGACGGGCAGCATGTGGACGGCGTCGTGGGCCTGCGGGTGAACCACGGCCTCAATCTGCATATCTCCGCTCTGGAGGTGACCCCCGTGGAGGTGAATGATGGCTGAGTCCGGCGGGGCGCGGCTGGAGGCGATCTGGCTCAAGTCGGAGAAACTCGGTCCGATGCGGCCGGTGTCGGAGGCTACTCTCGTGGCGGGGGAGGGGCTGGAGGGCAACGCCGACCGCGGCGGCTATCGGCAGGTGACGCTGCTCGATGCGGGCGCCTGGGAGGTCGCGACGCGCGAGGTCGGCGTCGAGGTGAGCCCGGATGCCCGCCGGGCCAACCTGCTGGTCCGGGGCGTCGATTTCTGCGACACGGCGGACCGGGTCCTGCGGATCTCGGGCTGCCGCATCAGGATCCGCGGCGAGACGCTCCCCTGCGAGCGCATGGAGGACGCGGCCGCGGGGCTGAAGGCGGCGCTGGCGCCGGACTGGCGCGGCGGCGCCTACGGCATGGTGCTCGAGGGCGGGCCGCTCGCGCTCGGCGATGCGGTGGCCTGGGAATCCTGACGGCCGGGCCGTGAGGAGATCGCGGACGGCGGCGGGGGTCCTCTCGCTCTCCGCCCTCGCCGCGGGGTGTGAACCCCCGGCTCCGGCGTCGGGGCCGCCCACCCTGGCCGGGTCGCTCTCGGTCTACCAGGCGGAACTCTTCTATCAGAAGGTCGGCCTCGGGGACCCGGTCGTCGTCGTGAACGGGGCCCCGGGGCTCGACCACTCATATCTCCGCCCCTGGCTGGGACCGCTGGCCGAGACGCACCAGGTCATCTTCTACGACCAGCGAGGGCTCGGCGCCTCGAACGCGGTGCTCGACGCGACGAGCATCTCCATGGAGCGCTACCTGACGGACATCGACCGCATCCGGGAGCGCGTCGCGGGAGAGGAGCAGTTCACGCTGCTCGCGCATTCCTGGGGCGCGATCCCCGCGCTCCTGTATGCGCTCGAGCGGCCGGAGCGGCTCACGGGCCTCATCCTCGTCTCGCCCGTGGAGCCGGGCAGCCGCTTCCGGGATCAGACGGACGGGAACCAGTTCGCGCGGCGGGATTCGGGGGATGTGGCGGCGCTCGATTCGATCCGGCGGACGCCGGCGTTCGCGGCCCGGGACACGGCGGCCATGAACCGGATCTTCTTCCACGTCTTCCGCGGCACCTTCGCCGACGCGGGCGTGGCGGACAGCCTGCTGCGCCTCTCTCTCCACGAGCGGACGGCGCGCCGGGGCCAACAGGTCGCGGCGCTCCTCATGGCGCCGCTGCGGGGGCTCGACTTCTGGGACCGTCTCGGGGATGTCGCCGTCCCCGTGCTCATCGTGCACGGCGCCGAGGACCCGATCCCGGTCGAGATGGTGGAGGCGATGAACGAGGCCCTGCCGGACAGCCGTCTCGCGCGCATCGCGGGCTCGGGGCACTTCCCCTTCATCGAGCAGCCGGCGCGGTTCTGGCCGGCGATCCGGGACTTTCTGGGCGCACGGGGGGAGGGCGGTCCGTGACTTCGGGCGACGAGCCCGGTCCGGCAGACGATCCGGCCCGGCTGCTCGACGCGCTCTCCCGCATCAACGCCGCGCGACGGGAGCCGGTGTACAGTCCGGCCCGCGTGGGCGGCCTCCTCGAGGGATTCGAGAAACTCGTGGCGACGCTGCCGGGGGGGGATCGCGATCCGGTGGGCGCGGCCTCCCTCGCCGAACTCGAGGCCCTCCTGAGCGGGGAAGGCGCGGGGGACGCCGTGACGGAACTGCGCCGCTATCTCGAGCCGGTCCTCGACCGGCTCATGCAAGAACTCCTCGACCACCCGGAGCGGCGCCTCGCGGCGTACGGATCGCTTCTTCCCGGGGAAGACAACCAGCATCACGTGGCGACGCTGGTGGGGAGATGGGTCCCGGGGACGGTCGAAGGCACGCTCATCGACCGAGGGTGGGCGGCGCGGCAGGGCTATCCCGGCTTCGTGCCCCGGGCTTCGGGCGCTCGCGTGGCCGTGAAGGTGTTCGAGAGTCTCGCGCTGCCCGAGGCCTGGGGGCGGCTGGATGCGTTCGAGGGAGCGTCCTACCGCAGGATTCTCATCCCGGTCGAAACGGAGTCGGGCCGGGTCGTATGCAACATCTACGAGTGGATCGGTCGCCTGGATTGAGGGTGCGCGTTACTCCTCGGCCTTGATCTCGTCCCACACCGCGTCCAGCGTTTCGAGGTCGGCGCCCCGCCACGCGATGCCGCGCGCCTCCGCGACCTCGATCATGCGCCGGCAGCGGCGCTCGAACTTCTCGATCGCGCCCAGGAGGGCGTTGGCGGGATGGGCTCCGGCGAGCCGGGACGCGTTCACGACCGCGAACAGGAGGTCCCCGACCTCGTCGACGACGCGGGCCCCCGCCTCTCCGATGCGGCGCGGCCGCGGGCGGGCGTCCGACGTACGGGCGGCGCGCTCGAGTTCGGCCGCCTCCTCCCGCACCTTCTCCAGGGGCCCCGCCAGGTCGGGCCAGTCGAAGCCGAGCGCCGCCATCCGCTCCTGAACCCGCGCGGCACGGCTGAGCGGATCCAGCCCCGCGGAGACCCCGGCGAAGGGGTCCGTCCCCGCCGACGCCGCGGATTCCGGCCCGCCCCTCGCCTCGGTCCTGGCCTGGCGCTCCGCGGCCTTCAGCGACTCCCAGTCCGGCGGCGCCTCGGCATCGCCGTACACGTGCGGGTGCCGCGCTTCCATCTTCGCCTCGAGCGCCTCGACGACGCCGCCGGCCCCGAAGGCGCCGCGCTCCTCGGCGAGGACGATCTGGAAGGCCACGTTGAGGAGCAGATCGCCGAGTTCGCCCGCGAGGCCCTCGTCGTCGTGGCTCCGGATCGCGTCGGCGACTTCGTGGGCCTCCTCGAGGAGGTAGGGGCGCAGCGTCTCCGGGGTCTGCTTCGCGTCCCAGGGACAGTGCACGCGGAGGAAGCGAACGAGCGCGAGGGCGCGGCCCAGGGCTTCGTCTCCCTCGCGCGCCCGCTCCGCATGCAGGCGTTCGGCATCGGTATCGACAGGTTCTGCGTTCATGGCACGGTTCATGGCGCGGGGAAGCTAGGCTCGATAGGGTGGCAACTCCAGTTCGACGAGCGATTCCCCGATCTCGCAGGCGCCCCTTGACCCGCAGTCCCGCAGACCCCGCGTGCCGAGCCTGGCTGGAGGTCGATCTGGCCGGGCTGACGCGCAACGCGGAGCGCGTGGCCGATCACGTGGCGCCCGCCCGCCTCGTGCCCATGGTCAAGGCCGACGCCTACGGTCTGGGTGCGATCGTGGTCGCCCGCACGCTGGACCCGCTGGAACCGTACGCCTTCGGGGTCGCCACCCCGCGAGAGGGAGCCGAACTCCGGCGCGGCGGGATCGAGCGACGGATCGTCGTGTTCGCGCCCTCGGCCGCCGCCGAGGCTTCCGAACTCCTCGAGGCGGGACTCGACGGCGCGGCGCTCAGCCTCGACTCGCTCCGGAGACTCGCGGCCCGGGCGCGGGCGGAGGCGGGACGGATCGCGGTGCATCTGGAAGTCGACACCGGAATGGGGCGAGCGGGGCTTCCCGCGGCCGCGGCCGCCGACTGGGCGCCCGAGGTCGCGTCCGTCCTCTCCGGGGGCGGGGTCTCGCTCGCCAGCGTCTACACGCACTTCCATTCCGCGGGGACGGACGCCGCGGTCACGCGCGGGCAACTGGCGCGCCTCCGGGCCGCGGTCACGCGCCTCGAGGCGGCGGGCGTCGACATCCCTCTCCTGCACGCGGCCAACAGCGATGCGGCGATGGGGGATCGGCAGTATCATCTGGATCTCGTCAGAGCGGGGATCTACCTGTACGGCGGAAGACGGGGGACGGGGATCGCCGGGGCGCCGGCGGATCCGGAAGGCGTCGCGCGGGTACGCGCCCGGGTGCTGGAGGTCCGTGACCTGGCGCCGGGATCGACCGTCAGCTACGGAGCGAAGTACACCACGAGCGGCGCCGAACGCCTCGCCACGCTCGGGATCGGTTACGCCGACGGTCTGGCGTGGCGTCTCTCGAACCGCGGGCGAGCGCTCGTCCGCGGGGTCCGGGTGCCGATCCGGGGCGGGGTCTGCATGGATGTGACCTCGGTAGACGTTTCTGAGGTGTCGGGTGTCGAACCGTCCGACGTGGTCACGCTGCTGGGCCGGGACGCGACGGAGGAGATCACCCTGGCGGAGGTCGCCGACACCGCCGGTACGATCGAGTATGAAGTGCTGACGGCGATCGGTCGCCGCCTGCCCCGCTGCTACGTGGGCGGGCCGGACCACGCCGCTGAAGGGAGCCGATGACGGAGACGCGCGCGCAGGATGGAGTCACGCTCTCGTGGGAAGATCTCGCCGCCGAAGCGAGGTCTGCCCGCGAGCGAGCGCACGCCCCGTATTCGCGTTTCGCGGTCGGGGCCGCCCTCGAGGCCGCGGACGGGCGAGTGTTCGTGGGGTGCAATGTCGAGTGCGCCTCCTATCCGGTCGGGACGTGCGCGGAACGGGTCGCGCTGGGCCACGCGGTCGTCTCGGGAGCCCGGTCCTTCGCCCGCATCGTGGTGGCGTCCGGCGGAGCGGTCCCGGCGTCGCCGTGCGGTATGTGCCGCCAGGCGCTCGCCGAGTTCGGCCTGGAACTCGAGGTCATGAGCGTGGGCGGGAACGGGGTGGCGACGACCTGGCGGCTGCGGGACCTCCTGCCGGCCCACTTCGGCCCGCGGCAGCTCGGTCTTGCGCCGGGGTCCCCTTCGTGAACCCTTCGCCCGGTCGATTCGCCGCGGCGCTCCGGCTCGGGATCGTGGCGCTCGGGACGCTCGCCGTGCTCGCCGCGTGTACGGAGGACCCGCTCTCGCTCGGTCCCGGCGAGGTCCCGGGGGCGGGCACGCAGACGAGGGATGTGACGGTTTCCGTGGCGGAGCTGGGGACGTGGCGGGACACGACCGTGACCGGCTTCGCGCTGCCCTCGAACGCGCCGTTCGTCTCCGTGTCGAACGGGCCGCTCGTGGCGAGTCGCGCGTTCGCCCGCTTCAACGTTCCGGACACCATCCGTACGCTGGGCGACACGCTGCCGGTCGCCACCTTCGAGGAAGTGGAACTGCTCGTGCGGATCGACACCGTCAGCTCCGAGTTCGGCGGCTTTCCGCTGACGCTGCGGCTGCTCGCTCTGGAGCAGCGTTTCGATCCGGACTCCGCGACCTGGCGGCGGGCCTCGACGGGTGTGCCCTGGGAGGAGCCGGGCGGCGATCTGGGCGTCGAGATCGCGTCGGGCGTGCTGGAGGCGGTCTCCGACACCCTCCTCATGTCGGTCGCCGTGGCGGAGGACTCGCTGATGAAGGCGTGGCAGGACGAGGACGGAGGAAACGGATTCGCCCTCGTGGTGGAGGGTCCGGAGACGAGCCTCCGGGTCAGCCGGATCGTCCTCCGGTATGATCCGACGCTCGTCGGACGGCAGCTCCCCGTTCCCCAGGTGCAGCAGTGGGACGAGCGCACCTTCATCCTCGATCCGCCGCTACCGCCGACGGGCTCCGAACTGCGCATCGGGGGGCTCCCCGCGTCGCGGATCTACTTCGAGTTCGCCCCGCCGGAGAGCCTCGGCGGGACGTCGCTCGAAGGGGTCACGATCAGCCAGGCCGAGGTCATCCTGTATCCACTCGCCGCTCCCGAGGTCCATGCCGCCGAACGGGCGATCGAGGCGCGAAGGGTCAGCCTGCTCGGCGACCCCTTCGAGCGGGGCGCGAAGACGCCGATCGGCGGCGCAGATCTGCAGGGGACGCGGCTCCACCCGGACCTCCTGGCCAGCGGGGAACCGGTCCGGATGAATCTCACCTTCCTCGTGGCGCGGGCCGTGGCCGGCTCGGAAGACCGCATCCGGATCGGTTTTCGCGGGGACCCGGACGCCCAGGTGCTGGGCTACTGGGAGTTCGGCTCTGCCGAATCGCCGCCGGAGTTCCAGCCGCGGCTCCGGCTCGTGTTCAGCGCCGCCCCGAAGTTCGGCGTGCCGTGATGCGCGGCGCACGCCGGTTCGGGACCTGCCTCGTGCTTGCCGCGCTCCTGGCGCCGCCGCTCGCGGCGCAGGCGCCGCTCACGTCGATCGGCCTCGGCTATCCGGTCGCCCCGGTGGACGGCCGGGCGGCGGCCCTCGGCGGGTCCGGCACGGGGCTGCTCGGCGGATCGTTCACGCTCGGGAACCCGGCCGACCTCCTTCTCCACGAGGAGCCGGGATTCTCGCTGTCGCTCTCGGGCGAGGGCGTCACGGTAGAGGGTGATGGGACGTCCGTCGACACGGGCCGGGAGCGCTTCACCACGATTCGCGCGCTGGTGCCGTTCAACGGCTGGGCGGTCGGCATCGCCTTCGGCGGCGAGTTGGACCAGGACTGGTCGAACATCTTCCAGGATACGCTGCGACTGCACGACGGCGCGGTCCCGTACGAGGAGACGCGGGAGCACAACGGCGGGATCAGCAGCATCGACCTTTCCCTCGCGCGCCAGGTGGGGCCGTTCGGGGTCGGGATCGCGGCGCAGCGGCTGACGGGGGCGCTGCGGCAGTCGTTCTTCCGCGGGTTCGCTGATCCGACCGGCGGCGCCCCCGCGCTCCTGGACATCGCGGGGGCCC
Source organism: Candidatus Palauibacter sp. (assembly GCF_965222475.1). Classification (GTDB taxonomy): domain Bacteria; phylum Gemmatimonadota; class Gemmatimonadetes; order Palauibacterales; family Palauibacteraceae; genus Palauibacter. The sequence continues at coordinate 110,719 of NZ_CBDCUB010000001.1, forward strand.
GGGAGCTGTCCTGGCGTGCGTGGCGCTTCAAGGCGGGCGGGTCCGTCCGGGTGTCCGACCGGGTGGTCGTCGGGGCGGGGTACGGGCAGGGCGGGACGCTGTACGCGACCGTCGAGGGCTCCGATCGTCCGGACGCGGAGTTCGACCTGCCCGCGTCGCTCGAACTCGGGGGAAGCGTGCGCGTGACGAGCGAAATCCTGGTCACGGCCGGAGCCGGACGGACGTGGTGGTCGGCGGTCGAGCCGTTCGCCGGGGGCCCCGGCTCGGAGTTCACCTCGCACGATGTCGCATGGCTGGGCGGCGGGATCGAGTACGGCGGGATGTCGCTCCTGGGCGGGCGGCTGCCGGTGCGAATCGGGGCCCGCCGAACGGGCCTTCCCTTCAGTCCGGGTCCGGAAGCTCTGGACGAACGGGCGTTCACCGGCGGCTTCGGATGGGAATTCCAGGAGGGGCTCGCCGTGTTCGACTGCGCCTTTGAAACCGGTTCGCGCGGCGACGTGGCGGCGCTGGGAATCGCCGAGAGCTTCCGGCGGGTGACGCTGTCCTTCTCCCTGCGGCAACGCTAGCGTCCACGACATGAGCACGACGGTGAGCACGAGTCTCGTCAGCCTCAAGACTTCCGGCGGGCGGCGCGCCGCTCCGGCGGGCGTTCGCGGTCCGCGCCCCTTCGGCAGCCGCGTCTATATCGAGACGTACGGCTGTCAGATGAACATCAACGACACCGAGTTGATGGAGGGGCTGCTGGGGGACGAAGGGTTCGTGCGCGTGGACGGTCCCGAGCGCGCGGACGTCATCCTGGTCAACACATGCGCGATCCGGGAGCACGCCGAGCGACGCGTGCGCGGCCGCATCGGCGAACTGCAGCGCCACCGCAAGCGGCGTCCGGAACTCGTCCTCGGCGTGACGGGGTGCATGGCGCAGCGGCTCGGCCCCCGCCTCCTCGAGGAGGCGGCCGGTGTGGATCTGGTGGCCGGCCCGGACACCTATCGCGGCCTCCCGGAGCTGATCGGCTCGATCCAGGCGAATGCGATCGAGCGGGGCCAGACGCTCCTCGAACTGGACGCGGAAGAGAATTACGAGGGCGTGGCCGGCGTGCGGCAGCAGGGGGTGAGCGCGTGGATCACGGTCCAGCGCGGCTGCGATCACCGCTGCACCTTCTGCATCGTCCCCTACGTGAGGGGCGGAGAGAAGAACCGGGCGCCCGAGGCGATCCTGGCCGAGACGCGAAGGGCGGTCGCGGACGGCTTCAGCGAGGTCGTCCTCCTCGGGCAGACCGTCAACTCGTACCGGTTCGACGACCGGGATTTCGCGACGCTGCTGCGGGCGGTGAGCCGCGTGGACGGGATCCGTCGCGTGCGCTTCACCTCGCCCCACCCCAACGACGTCACGCCGGAACTGCTCGGCGTGATGGCGGAGGAACCGGCGGTGTGCCGTCAACTCCACCTGCCCGTGCAGTCGGGCTCCAACCGGGTGCTGAAGCGGATGGTGCGGCGCTACACGGCCGAAGCGTTCCTGGAGAAGGTGGAGGCGACGCGCCGGGAGGTGCCCGGGATCGCGCTCTCCACGGACGTGATCGTGGGCTTTCCCGGCGAGACGGAGGCGGACTTCGAGGCCACGCTGGAGCTGATGCGAGACGTGAGGTTCGATGACGCCTACCTGTACAGGTACTCGAGGCGCGAGGGGACGCCCGCCACGCGCTTCCCGGCGGCGGACTTCGTGCCGGACGAGGTGGGGGGCGAGCGGCTGGAGCGCCTCATCGGCGTGCACCGCGCGATCCAGCGAGAGATCAACGAGTCCGAGGTCGGGACGGTGCGCGAGGTGCTGGTCGAGCGGCCGGCGCGTTCCCCCGGGGACGTGCTGGGCCGGACGGAGCAGAACAAGGTCGTCGCCTTCCCCGGCGATCGCGGGCGAATCGGCGTCTACACGAAGGTACGGCTGACCGGGACGACGGGGGCCACGTTCATGGGTGTGCCATGCCACGGGGACGAAGGGGGCTTCCGATTCGTTACCTGACGCGCATCGTCGTCTTCGCGGTCGTCATCCTCGCGGCCTTCTGGTTCACGACCGAGAACGCGAACGAACTCGTGAACATCGATCTGGCCTTCGTACGCATCCGTGCCTCGCTGCCCCTGGTCGTGTTCGTGTCCATCCTCGGGGGCATGGGTCTCTCGGCCGCGCTCGCGTGGCGCGCCGAACGCCGCGTCCGGAGACGCGAGGCGAGCCGGGCCGCGATCGTGCGGCCCCCGGCGGACGCGATGCAGGGTCTCGGGGAGGACCCGGCGGCCCCGCGGTTCCAGGCGGAGGAGCGCGACCCGCCGCTTTGAATCCTCGTTGACGGTCGCTCCGAGCGTGGGGACGGACCCTGCGACTCGGAGGCTGATCGACGCGGTTTTCTCCCTCACCCCTGCTCCTCATGGCGCTGGCGCTGGCCGCCGGCGACGTGGCCGGGCTCGCGCTGGCGCGCGCGGACGGTGCCGTCCCTCCGGGTGCCGTCGCCGTCGGGATCGGTCTCCTCTGTGTGCTTGCGGGCCGGGCCGGGGTGCGCTCCGCCGGGGGCGATCGCCGGGGGCGCGGCGTCCCGCTGGCCGTGGCCGTCGCCCTCGCGGTCCTCGTCGGGGTGCTGGCGGGTCTGCCGCGGGGGACGGCGGCGCTCGGCGCCTGTGTGACGAAGCTGGAGGGGAACGCGCCGGCCGTGGTGGCCGGCACGGCCGCGGACGCGGTTCCGGCGCGAGAGGCGGGCCCGGGAGCCGGCCTGGTCCGGGTGTCGATCCGCGACGCCCGCATCGTCTCGGGCGGGGCGATCTGCCGCCTGGGCGCGCTGCGCGCCTTCGTGCGGCCCGGCGCGGCGCACGCGGCCGGCTCGGCGGTGCTCGCCCGGGGCACGTGGCGGAGGGCGGACCCCGGTCGGCTGCCCCGGCCGCCCGAGGCGCTCGGCTGGCTGAGCGGCGCGAGCCTCGAGGCGCGCCCCGCCGCGCACGGGGTAAGGGGCCCGCGCGGCCTCGACCGCTGGATCATCGGGTGGCGGGCGGCGCTGCTGGCGCGGCTCGACGCCCGGCTCGCGCCCCGGCACCGCGCGATCGGGAAGGCCCTCCTGCTCGCCGACCGGAGCACGCTCGATCCCGCCACGCGCGATGCGTTCGTGGGGGCGGGGATCATCCACCTGCTCGCGATCTCGGGGCTCCACGTCGGCCTCATCGGCGCGTCGCTCGCGTGGCTCATCGGCCTGCGCGTGCAGGGACCGCGGCGCCTCCTGTGGGCGGCCGCCTTCACGAGCGCCTACGTCGGCCTCATCGGCGCGCCCCCCTCGGCGGTCCGCGCCGCGCTCATGTTCTGGGGCTGGGCGCTCGCCTTCCGCAGGGCGCGGCCGGCCCGGATCGGTGACCTGGCGGCGCTGGCGGCGACGCTCGCGATCCTGGCCGATCCGCTCATCGTGACGGACCCGGGCTTTCAACTCTCGTTCGCCGGCTTCACGGGCGTGGTGTTCGGGGGGCGGGTGAGGCTCCCCCGCCCGCTCTCGGGTCGTCGCGTGAAGGCACTCGCCCGCGCGCTGGCCGTGAGCTGCGGGGCCTTCCTCGCGACGGCGCCCATCGCGGCGTTCCATTTCGAACGCATCGTGATCGCCTCGATCCCGGCCAGCGTCGTGGCGGGCGCCGTGGTGGGGCTGGCGCTGCCGGCGCTCGCGCTCACGCTGATCCTGCCGTGGGGCCTGTGGGTGCTCTTCGCCGGCGCCGCGGACGCATCGCTCGCCTGCCTGGCGGCGATCGCGTCGTTCTTCGCCGACCTGCCGCTCAGCTGGTCCGGGCCCGGCCTCGGCCCCCGCGCCTGGCTCGCCGCCGCCGGCCTCGCGGCCCTCGCGCTCGACCGGACGCGGGTGCGACGCGGCCTGGGCATCGTGGCCGTCGGCGCCGGGCTCGCGCTGGCGAGCGCCTGGCCCTCCGTCCGGTCCCTGCTCGACCGCGGCACGGCGCTCGTCTGCACGCTGGACGTGGGGCAGGGTGACGCCGCCGTGGTGCGGACCGGCGCCGGCCGCTGGCTCGTCTTCGACGCGGGCCCGGGCGGCGCGTTCGCCGCGGCCGGCACGGCATCCGGCCGCCCCGCCATGAGCGATGCGGGCGGTCGCGTGGTCGTGCCGTTCCTCCTCGCGATGGGCGCCCGCACCGTGGAGCTCTTCGCCATCTCCCATCCCCACCTCGACCACTATGGCGGCGGGGCGGCCGTCTTCGACGAACTGCGGGTGCGGCGCGTGTTCGACCCCGGCGTCCCGGAGCCCAGCGCCGCGTACCTCGCGTTCCTCGAACGGCTCGAGGAGGAGGGCGCCTCGTGGCACGCGCCCCGTGCCGGCGACCACCTGCGCATCGACGACGTGGAACTCGAGATCCTGTGGCCGGAGGAGGAGGCCGGGACCGACGCGAACGAAGGATCGCTCTCCTTCCGGCTCACCGCGCACGGCTTCCGCTACGTAAACACCGGGGACGCCGGCGAACCGGTCGAGCGGGCGATCCTCGCCCGCCTCGCGCCGGACCATCCGGAGGCCGACCTCCTCAAGCTCGGCCACCACGGGAGCCGTACCTCCACCTCACTCGAGTGGCTGCGGGCGATCGGCCCCGAGATCGCGGTCATCTCGGCCGGCAAGCAAAACCGCTACGGCCATCCGCACGCCGTCACACTGGCCCGGCTCGACTCGGCCCGGGTAGAGCGCGTCTGGCGCACGGACGTCGACGGACCCCTGTGCGTCGAGAGCGACGCGGACGGCTGGCGGATCGTCGACCCGCCCTGATGCCCGCCCCCCGGGGCGGACCCCGCCCGCGACGCGGCTTGACGGGAAAAAGTGCCCTTCCGTAACCTTGGCGCGCCCCCCATCCCGAGCAGCCACGGGCTGCCGAGCACGTCTCCCGCGGAGCCGCCGTGAGCAGATCCATCACCACCGTCGAACACTTCATCGCCGAACAGGAGCGCGAGCACCCCGAGGCCACCGGCGCCTTCACGGACATCCTGCTCGGGATCAGCCTCGCCGCGAAGGTCATCTCCGCGGCGGTGAACCGGGCCGGCCTCATCGACATCCTCGGCGTGAGCGGCACCGAGAACGTGCACGGCGAGGCGGTGCAGAAGATGGACGACTACGCGAACGGCGTCCTGGTCGGCATTCTCGGTCGCTGCGGCAGCCTGAGCGGCATGATCTCCGAGGAGGAAGAGGGGTTCATCCACATCCCCGAATCACGGGACCCCGGGCCCTACATCATCGCCTTCGATCCCCTCGACGGCAGTTCGAACATCGACGTGAACATCTCGGTGGGGACGATCTTTTCCGTGTATCGCAAGCAGAGCGCCGGGAAGAAGGTCCGGAAGAGCGATCTGCTGCAGCCCGGATCCGCGCAGCTGGCGGCCGGTTACGTCCTCTACGGGTCATCCACGATGCTCGTGTTCACGACCGGGGCGGGGGTACACGGCTTCACGCTCGACCCGGGCATCGGGGAGTTCCTCCTCTCCTACCGGAACATGAAGATCCCCTCGCCCGGGAAGAACATCTACAGCATCAACGAAGCTTACTACGAGCGCTGGACGCGGGGGCAGCAGCGTCTCGTCGAACGCTTCCGCAGCCCCCCGGACGGCGGGGCGTCATTCTCGGCGCGCTACGTCGGCTCGATGGTGGCGGATTTTCACCGCACCCTGCTGCGCGGCGGGATCTTCATGTACCCGGGGACGAGGGACAAGCCGGAAGGGAAGCTTCGGCTCCTCTACGAGGTGTCCCCCATGGCGCTCATCTGCGAGCAGGCGGGCGGAAGGGCGAGCGATGGCCGGCGCCGCGTCCTCGACCTCGAGCCCAACGGACTGCACCAGCGCGTGCCGACGTTCATCGGCAGCCCGGAGCTGGTCGAGATGGCGGAGCGCTTCCTGGCGGAGGACTGACCCGCCGCGCAGATGCGAAGAGGGGGCCCCGGAAGGCCCCCTCTCGTAACGTAGTCAAGACCGGCTGAACCGGTCGACCCGCCAGCTACAGGGAGAGCCGCACGCCCAGCTGGAGCGCCCACCGGGACAGGATGTTGTCGATGTTCAGCACATCGCTGGCATCGGCCACGCCGTCCTCATTCTCGTCGCCCTGATAGAACCGGACGATGGGACGTCCCGTGTCGGAGTCGTAGCCGCGGAACGACAGGATCGTGGGGGCCTGGAAGGGGGCGTACCTCTGCCTTCCCCACTCCTCGTTGAAGAAGTTCCCGACGTTGATGAAGTCGAGCGTGACCTGGAGGTTATGGCTGCCGGCGCCCGGCAGGGGCAGGTCCTGGGCGATCCGCAGATCGAGGCTCCGGACCCACGGTTCGCGCGAGGAGTTCCGGTCCACGATCTGGCCCCGGAACGCGTCCAGATCAGGAACGTTGCTCACGAATGCATCCCAGGCGGCGAAGTCCAGGCAACCGCGGCAGTCCGTCTGGAAGATCGCGTCGTCGGCGTCGCCGGGCACGAAGACGAGGTCGTTGAACCTGCGGTTGTCGTTGTTCGCGTCGCCGAAGTACGTCCAACTGAAGGGTCGGCCCGCCCGCGCCTCGTAGAAGGCCGTGATCGTCGTCCCCACGTCCTCGCTCCAGGCAATGCGCTGCGAGACCGAGGCGACGATCCGGTGCTTGATCTCGAAGTCCGCCGTCCCCTCGCCCGGATCGTTGGGGTCGACGCCGACCTCGTTGTACTGGAAGTTCGAGATCGCGCGGCTGGACTGGCCGCTGTTCACGTCCGTGGCGTCGGTCCACGTGTAGGACAGACTACCGAACAGGTTCGGCAGGAAGTCGCCACCGAACCGTTTTTGCAGCTGCGTCGTGAACTGTATCTGACGGCCCTGGTTGGTGTTGTCGAGCAGGAAGACGCCGGGGGCAAACTCGGCGTCGACCCTCTCTCTGGCGAAGAACACGCGGCCATCGCTCGCCCGCCCCTCGCGGACGAGGCTCAGATCCTGGAACATGACATCGTTGACGTTCTTCGTATAGATCCCCTCGACTGTCAGCACGAGCCCGTCGCGAAGCTCCCGGTCGATGCCGACGGACGTCCGCCACGCCTGGGGAAACTTGAAGTCCGTGTCCGTGAGGTTCACCTCCGTCGTGGCCTCCTCGCGCGCGCTCGGCAGATTGTCCGGATCCCCCGTGAACGGAGGCGGAGTGCAGCCCTCCCAGACGGGGCAGTCAATGCGGATGAAGTCCATCCCGGTGTTCGAATACTGGTTCGAGAGCCACACAAACGGATTGCGGCCCGTGAAGATCCCGGTGCCGCCCCGGAGCTGGGTCGTCCGGTCTTCGTCGAGCGCGGCGTTGAAGCCGAGCCGGGGCGACCACATGACGTTCCCGCTCGGCACTTCGCTCGTGCTTCGGCCGGGGAAGGCGGCGGCGAAGTTGGGGTTCTCCAGCGGTGCGCCGGGCAGCGCCATGATGTCCGCGCGGAGGCCGAGCGTGACGTTGAAGCGGTCACTCAGCTCGATCTGGTCCTGGGCGTAGAAGCCGAACTGCATGGCGCTCCATTCGGCCCGGGGGAATCGTTCCGACAGGCGCGAGACGGAGGCTCGGTATCGGGTCGCAACCCCGTTCCGGAAGTTCTCGAGGGCGTCATCTCCCGAGAACAGCCATTCTCCGAACGCGTCCTGGATGAACAGGTTCGAGAAAGAATAGAACTCGTTGTGCGTCCCCAGGGTGATCGTGTGGTCGCCTCGGAAGAGGCTAAGGTCGTCGGTGATCTCGAACACGTCCTGGTCAAGCGCGTTCTGCTGAGAGAAGCGCTCCACGCCCAGCCTGACGCTTTCGCCGCGCGGGGCTTCGGGCGGTTCGATGGTCACCGACGGGAAGTTCGGGAAGTCCGGGTTTCGGATGTCTCGCTGACGCTGGTAAGACAGACGCAACATGTTCGAGGTGCTCGCCCCGAATCGGCTGTCCAGCTGCAGCACAGTGGAGTTGGAGACGGCACCGAACTCGTACCCCTGGCTCGGCAACCCCAATGTCGACCTGCTGCGGGAGATCCCGCGGTCCGAACTCGCGTTCACATGGTTGTGCCGCACGGTGAGATGCTGATCGTCCGACAGATTGAAGTCGAGGCGGCCGAAGAGCTTGAGATCGTCCGTTTCGCGCTGGAGTTCCTCCTCGAACATACCAGGACTATGGCGCCAGACGGCGTTGGCGATGTCGATGATCTCGTTGACCGACGCCGAATTGATGGGGATCGTAGTGGTCTGACTGCTGCCGGCGAGTCCGAGGGCCAGCGGGCGGCTCGACTGCTTGATTTCGCCGCTCGTGAAGAAGTGGATCCTGTCGCGCTGGATCGGGCCGCCCGCCCTGAATCCGGCCTGCAGTTCGCTGAACTGGCTGAGTTCGTTCTCGTCGAGGGCGCCCGTGAAACTCTCGTTGCGTCCGAAGAAGTAGCCCGAGGCGTCGAAGTCGTTCGTCCCCGAGCGCGTGATCACGTTGATCGAACCCCCCGTGAAGCCGCCCTGGCGGATGTCGAAGGGCGCGATCGCGACCTGGAACTCCTGCACCGCGTCGAGCGAGATCGGCTGCGAGTTCGCCTGGCCGCCCGGCGTGCCGCTGGCCGGGAGGCCGAACACGTCGTTCAGGATCGCGCCGTCGACGGAGATGTTGTTGAAGCGGTTGTTCTTTCCGCCGATGCTGATCCCGCCGGTGTTCTCGCTGCTCCCGATGTTCGTGCCCAGCGCCTGCGGCGTAAGGCGGGCGAAGTCCTGGATGCTGCGGGCGATCGTCGGGAGGCTCTCGATCTCGCGCGTCGTCACGGTCTGCTGGGGCCCCGTACGCCCGCTCGAGAGGATCGCGCCGCGTTCGGCCGTCACCGTGATCTCGCCCACGGCGACCGCCTGCACGCCCAAAACGAAGTCGATCCGCCGGTTGTCACCCAGAGCGAGCGTGAGCGACGCCAGCGACTCGTCCTGAAAGCCGATGAGCGAGACCGAGATCGTGTACGGTCCACCCACGCGCATGCCCGGAAGGTTGAAGCGGCCATCCTCGCGCGTGAGCGTCGAATAGGAGGTTCCGCTCGGGCCGTGCACGGCGGTAACGACGGCGCTCGGAAGGGGGGCCAGATCCTGCCCGGTCACGCGCCCGTTGACGGCCGCGGTGGTGACGCCCTGGGCGAGGGTCCCCGAGGGCAGAAAGAGGCCGCCGAATGCCGCGAAAGCGACGAGGGCCGGGCTTCTGAAGAGGGTAGCGTATTTCATGGCGTACTCCTGCTTGGTGAGGTAGAGACTCCGGGGCGTAGGCACCGGGTGTTTATCACTCCAAACGGTATGCAGCAGGATTCCCTCAAAATGTAACGATGGACGGTGTTTTTCGTAACGCCATCACGCGTCTACTCGAGGCGATGGGTACGGAAAGCTGCGGGTTCATGATGTATTGCATGGCCGGGTTGTCATTCGGGATGGCGTCGACGCCCAGCACTGCCCCGCCGGGATAGCGACCTCCCTACGTGAGGGACCTGCGAGCGGTTCCGGGGTTTGTTTCGCCTGACGGCCGGGGCTAGCGGGCCGGGGACTCGATCCAGCGGGGGTCGCGCGGAATGGGGAAGGATTGGGGCTGCGCTTCCAGGTATGAGACGAGGGCCTCGAGATCCGCGAGACCGACGGCTTCGGCGGCCTCGGCCTCCGCGAAGGTGGTGTAGCCACCGCCCCCGGTTGAGAGGAAGTCGTTGACCGTGACCTCGTAGCGGCCCTCCCGCCGAACCGGGGAGCCGTCGTCGAGCGTCACCTGCAGGATCCGCTCGCCCTCGGGGGCGGCCGGATCGTAGCGGACGGTGATCCCGCTCACATGGAGGTCCACGTCCCCGGACGACCGGACAGAATGCTCCAGTGTCCGCAGTAGCTGTGCGCCGGACATCGTGTGCCGGATCAGCATGTTGGCGAACGGCTGCAGTTCGAACAGGTCGGAGTAGCTGACGGGACCGGCGGGGAGTGGCCGCCGGATACCGCCGTTGTTCATGAGCGCGATGTCGGCGCCGCTCGCGTGCCGCTGCGCGTCGGCCACGATCCGGCCCAGAGCGAAGTCACCGTTTCGCGGGGCCGGTAGCGGCTCGGGAAGTGTCACCACGATGCGGTCGATGAGGTGCGACAGTTCGGCGGTGTAGGAGGCGACTACCTCCTCGAGGGCGGGATCCGGCGCAATTTCGTCCGCCCACACCTGTCGGATGCCGAGGCGTCGCGCGCTCACGGTCCCGTCCGCGCTCCGGTCGATCCGGCCGAGTCCATAGGCCGTCGTGTTCGAGAATGACTGGATCACGGGCACGCCGCCGACCTCGGCCTCGACCCGCGAGTGGGTGTGTCCCGTGACTGCGTAGTCGAAGCGCTCCGTCGTCGCGGCCAGCGCCTCCAGAGCCCGGCCCTCACACACATCGTCTTCGCAGAAGGCGCCTTCGTGCATGACGGCGACGACGAAATCGACCCCCGTCTCGCGCACGACGGGGATGTAGTGGTCGAGGGCGTCCGGGATGGAGCGGAACTCGAAGTCCACCACGTTCGCGGCCCGCGTGATGGTCGGGGTGGACGGCGTGACCATCCCGACGAAGCCGATGCGGACGCCGTCCTTCTCGACGATCGTCCACGGCCGGACCCAGTCGGGGTGCCGGTCGGTATCCTTCAGGTAGACGTTCGCCCCGAGCATGGCGAAGTCGGCCTCGGCGACCCGTTCGGCGAGCACATCCACGCCCCAATCGAACTCGTGGTTTCCGATCGCGACGGCGTCGTAGCCGATCCCGTTCATGGCCTCGATCGTCGAGCGGCCGTCCGTGAGGTTCGAGATCAGCGTGCCCTGCATGACGTCGCCGCCGGACACGATGAACAGGGGGCATTCGGGAGTCGAGGAGCGTTCACGGGCCACGTACGCGGCCAGGGCGGCCGACCCTCCGACGGGCCGCCCCTCCGACCAGCTCTGGACGGCGGGCAGCAGGCGTCCGTGCGTGTCGTTGGTCGAAAAGATCTGCGCACAGAGGGCGTCGCCCGACGCGGTGACGTCCGCGGATCCAGGAGATTCGCAGCCCGAGAGCCCCGCGACGGTGAGGCAGGCGAGGCAGCAGAGGGCGAGACCACGGGCCATCAGGTCCCCTGCGGGGCTTTGAGCCGCTCGATGTCGACGAGGGGCGCCGCATAGTTGCCCGTCCAGCAGGCGTCACAGAACGGCCCGTGGTCCCCGACCGCGTCGCGCATCCCCTCCATGCTGAGATAGCCCAGCGAGTCGACGCCCAGGTGCCGCCGAATCTCCTCGACCGAATGACTGGAGCCGATCAGCTCCTCGCGCGTGGGCATATCGATCCCGTAGTAGCAGGGGGAGCGCACCGGCGGCGAGGCGACCCGAAAATGCACCTCGGCTGCGCCGGCATCGCGCAGCAGCGTCACGAGACCGCAGCTCGTCGTGCCCCGGACGAGTGAATCGTCCACGACGACGATGCGTTTCCCGTCCACCAGTTCCCGCACGGGGTTGTATTTCACGCGCACCTTGAAGTCGCGTCCGGTCTGCGTCGGGTGGATGAACGTGCGCCCGACGTAGTGGTTGCGGATGAGCGCGAGTTCGAACGGCAGGCCGCTCACCTCGGAGTATCCCAGGGCGGCCGAGTTCGACGAGTCCGGCACGGCGAACACGCAATCGGCCTCGGCCGGGTGCTCGCGGGCGAGCTGCCGCCCGAACGCCCGTCGCGCCTCGTCCACGCTGCACCCCCACACGCGCGAGTCGGGGCGGGCGAAGTAGACGAGTTCGAACAGGCAGGCACTCGGCGTCTCGGGAGGCAGCGGCCGCATGGATTCGACGTGGCCGGCGCGGATCTTGAGGACTTCCCCGGGGGCCACATCGCGGACGTAGGCGGCTCCGATGATGTCCAGGGCGCAGGTCTCCGACGCGAAGACGACGGCTTCCCCGAGCCTCCCCATCACCAGCGGGCGGAACCCCCGCGCGTCTCTCGTCGCGTAGATGGTGTCGCCGATGCAGAGCAGGAGCGAGAAGGCGCCGACCACCTGCGACAGCGCATCGTCGATCTTCCCGTCCAGATCCCGGCGCCGGGAGCGGGCGATGAGGTGGACGATGACTTCGGAGTCGGAGTCCGTCTGGAAGATGGTTCCGTCTCGCGCCAGCGATCGCCGGAGCTGGTTCGCGTTGGTGAGGTTGCCGTTGTGCGCCAGGGCCAGCGGATTGTCCTCGTACTGTACGAGGAGCGGCTGGGCGTTCCGCAGGCTGGAGTCGCCCGCCGTCGAGTACCGCACGTGCCCGATCGAAATCGAGCCCTCCAGGCGACCGAGCACCTGGTCGGTGAAGACGTCGGCCACGAGTCCCATGCCCTTGTGAACTCTCGACGCCCCCTCGTCATCCACCGTGACGATCCCGGCGGACTCCTGGCCGCGGTGCTGGAGCGCGTACAACGCCAGGAACGAGAGTTCGGCCGCCGCGCCCGAGCCGCTGACCGCCACGATGCCGCACTCCTCGCGCAGCTTGTCCGGCGGCTCGCGCGTCGCGTCCCCGGTCACGTCCGTCGGGAGCTTTCTCATGAGGTGATGCCTGCCTCCTCGCTCATGCGACGCGGGATCGCCTCTTCGTAGGTCCGGGCAAGCTCCCGGACCGGCGGAGCGATCGTGTGGCCGGCGCCGGTCAGCCGGCACGGGCCGTCGGGCCCACCCACGGTGCCGACATGCGACACGGGTACGCCGTGGTGCCGCCCGTGCGCGGCGAGTTGTTCTCCCCCGCCGGGCCGGCACGTGAGCACGACGCGCGAGTGCGACTCGCCGAACCAGCGCCCCGCCGCCGACAGGTCCGCCCCGGCGGGCGCCAGGTCCAGATCGGCCGTGCAGCCGACCGGCCCCCCCGAGGCGCGGATCGCGCACTCCAGAAGCGCGACCGCAAGCCCGCCGTCGGAGCAGTCATGAGCCGAAGCGAAGGCCCCGTCCGCCGCTCCCTCGACCAGGAAGTCGACCAGAGCCGACGCCTCCTCGAGGTCCACGGCCGGCGGCAACCCGGCGACCACGCCGTGACAGGCGGCGAGGTATTCCGATCCCCCGATCTCGTCGCGGGTCGCGCCCGCCACCCAGATCTCGTCCCCCTCGCGCTGAAAGGCCGACGGGACGCAACGCTCGAGGTCCTCGATCACCCCCAGCATCCCGATGACCGGCGTGGGATAGACCGGCTGCCCGCCCGTCTCGTTGTAGAGCGAGACGTTGCCCCCCGTCACGGGCGTTCCGAGCGCTCGGCACGCCTCCCCCATCCCGCGGACCGCGCCCGACAACTGATAATACACCTCCGGCCGGAGCGGGCTCCCGAAGTTGAGGCAGTTGGTCACCGCAAGCGGCTGCGCCCCGGAGCAGGCCACGTTACGCGCGGCCTCGGCGACCGCCGCCCGTCCGCCCGTCCGCGGATCGAGCCAGGTGTGCCGTCCGTTCCCGTCGGTGGACGCGGCGAGGGCGCGCCCCGCCGCGGGCAGCCGCAGCACCGCCGCGTCGGAGCCCGGGCCCGCGAGCGTGTTTGTCTGGACCGTGGTGTCGTATTGCTCGTAGATCCAGCGGCGCGAAGCGATGACCGGCGCGTCGAGCAGCGTCCGCAGCGCCTCGTCCACATCCCCGTCCGCGGCGAAGGACCCGTAGGCCTCCAGGTCCACCGCGCGCGCTTCGGCCACCGCCGGGCTCATGACGCCCTCGCGGACATAGGTGGGGCAATCGTCCACGAGCGGCTTCACCGGGATCTCGACCCGCACCCGGCCCGCTTCCCGCACACGGAACATCCCGTCGTCCGTCACGCGCCCGATCGTCGCCGCCTGCAGGTCCCAGCGCTCCAGCACTTCGCGCACGTCCGCCTCGTGCTCCGGCTTCGCCACGAGGAGCATCCGCTCCTGCGACTCCGACAGGAGCATCTCGTACGGCGTCATCCCCTCCTCCCGCACCGGGAGGTACGCCACGTCGATGTCGATCCCCGAACCCGAGCGGGCCGCCATCTCCGTCCCGCTCGACGTCAGACCCGCGGCCCCCATGTCCTGGATCCCGACGAGGAGGTCCCGTTCGATGAGTTCCAGGCTCGCCTCGAGGAGGAGCTTCTCCGTGAACGGGTCGCCCACCTGCACCTGCGGCCGGCTGTCGAGCGCCTCCTCGTCCAGTTCCTCCGACGCGAAGGTCGCCCCGTGGATCCCGTCCCGTCCCGTGCGCGCGCCGACCGCCATCACCGGGTTCCCGACGCCCTCCGCCTCGCCCCGGATGAGTCGCTCGAGCGGCAGCACGCCGATGCACATGACGTTGATGAGCGGGTTCTTCTCGTACGCCGGATCGAAGATCGCCTCGCCGCCCACGGTGGGGACGCCGACGCAGTTCCCGTAGTCGCCGACCCCCCGTACGACTCCGTCGAAGAGATACCGCGACTGGGGCGAGTCGAGCGACCCGAAGTGGAGGCTGTCGAAGATCGCGATCGGCCGCGCCCCCATCGTGAACACGTCGCGCAGGATCCCGCCCGACCCCGTCGCAGCGCCCTGGTAGGGCTCGACCGCGGAGGGGTGGTTGTGGGACTCGATCTTGAACGCGACCCCCCAGCCCCCGCCGACATCGATGACGCCGGCGTTCTCTCCCGGACCCTGGACCACGGCGGCGCTCTCCGTGGGCAGCGTCTTCAGCAGGGGGCGCGAGTTCTTGTACCCGCAGTGCTCCGACCACATGGCGCTGAACACGCCGAGTTCGGTGAAGGTGGGCTCCCGCCCCATGAGTTCGAGGATCTGCTCCCACTCCTCCGAACTCAGGCCGTGCTCGGCCACGAGGGCGGCGCTGATGACGGGATCGCCCGGCCGGGCCTCGACGCGGTCCCGGCTCCCGGCGGCAGGGCGGCGTTCGAGCGCGAGGTCGGTCATGACGAGACCCCCGCGACCGCGCGGTCCGCCGCCGCCCGTTCCCCCTCGAGCCGCGTCCGGCCGCTCCCGGAGCCGCTCAAGGCGGAGACCGCCGCGAGCAGCGACCGGAAGACGCCGAGTCCGTCCGTATTGCCGAGGACCGCCAGCGAATGACGCTCCGGGTGCGGCATGAGCCCGAGGATGTTGCCCTCGGCGTTCGTGATCCCGGCGATGTTGCGCGCCGAGCCGTTGGGGTTCGCCGCGTCGGTCGCCTCCCCCCGGCGGTCGACGTATCGGAACACGACCCGGTCCTCCGCCTCCAGTTCATCCAGCGTCGCCGCCTCGGCCACGAACTGGCCCTCGCCGTGGGCGATCGGGATATCCAGCAGATCACCCCGGGAATAGGCCGTGGTGAAGGGCGTCCGCTCGCTTTCCACCCGGAGTCCGACATCGTGGCAGCGGAAGCGAAGGGTTCGGTTGCGGACCAGCGCGCCGGGCAGGAGGTGCGCCTCGCACAGTACCTGGAACCCGTTGCAGATCCCCAATGTGAGGCCCCCGCCGCGCGCGAAGGCGATCACCTCGCGCATGATCGGGCTGAAGCGGGCGATTGCCCCCGCCCGCAGGTAGTCGCCATACGAGAAGCCGCCCGGCAGCACGACGACGTCCGCGCCCTGGAGGTCGTTCGACTTGTGCCACAGGTAGACGGCGCTCTCGCCGAGCCCCTCGGTCACGGCCCGGTACACGTCCGCATCGCAGTTCGACCCGGGGAACCGCACGATCCCCGCCTTCATCCGTTCCCCCTCATCCGTTTCACCCCTCCCGTACGCGCACGACGTAGTCTTCGATGATCGGGTTCGCGATCAGTTGCTCGCACATCTTCTCCGTCGCGGCCTGCGCCGCCTCCGGCCCTTCCGCCTCGACCTCGAGGCGGATCAGCCTCCCGGCCCGCACCGAGCGCACGCCGTCGTAGCCCAGGTTACCGAGCGCCCGGCGGATCGTTTCCCCCGCAGGGTCGAGGATCCCCTCGCGCGGCGTGACCCGGATGTCCACGGACCAGACGCGGCTCATGCGGGCGCCTCGTACAGTTCGTGCCCCGCGATGCGCCGGAACGCCTCCAGGTAGCGCTCCGAGGTCGTGCGGATCACCTCTTCCGGCAGGGCGGGCGCGGGCGGCGTCTTGTCCCATTCCCCGTGCCCGACCATCGCCTGCAGGCGGTCGCGCACCGGCTGCTTGTCGAGCGAGGGCTGCCCGCCCCCGGTCCGGTACGAATCGGCGGGCCAGAAGCGGGACGAATCCGGCGTCATGACTTCGTCGATGAGGATGATCCGCCCGTCCGCGGCGCGCCCGAACTCGTACTTCGTGTCGGCGAGGATGATCCCGCGTTCGCGCAGCGTGTCGCGGCCCGCCGTGTAGAGCGCGAGGCTGATGTCCCGCAGTTCCGTCGCGAGTTCGGTTCCCACGATGTCGCACATCCGGGCGAAGGTGATGTTCTCGTCGTGCAGGCCCTGCTCGGCCTTCGTCGAGGGGGAGAAGACCGGGCTCGGGTATTCCTCGGACTCCCGCAGCCCCGCGGGGAGCGGTTCGCCCGCCAGCGTCCCGTGGCGGCTGTACTCCTTCCAGGCGGAGCCGGAGATGAAGCCGCGCACGACGCACTCGACGGGGAAGGGCCGCGCCTTCTCGACGAGCATGCCGCGATGGCCCCAGACGTCGATCGTGTCGGCGAGTTCCGGCGCTGCCCCGGCGATGCCCGCGGGCGTGCTGGCCACCCTGTGATTGCTCACGATGTCCGTCGTGCGGTCGAACCAGAACGCGGAGAGCTGCGTCAGCACGGCGCCCTTGTGGGGAATCGGGTTCGGGATCACGCAGTCGAAGGCGCTTATGCGGTCGCTGGCGACCATCAGGATCCGGTCGCCGAGGTCGTACATTGAGCGGACCTTCCCCTTGCGCAGCAGCGGCAGCGGCAGGTCGATGTCATGTAGCGCGGTCGGCGGGTTCGCGCCGAGCGTGGTGTGCGTCATTGGCATCCTTTCGGGGCGAAGCCGGGGTTCATACGCGGACCTCCTCGGCGGGCCGCGGCGCGTCCGCGGCCTCGAACAGGGGGTCGATGCGGGTGGTCAGGAAGCGCTCGACCTGGTCGGCGGAGCGGCCCACGAGACGGTGCGGGTCGGCGAGTTCGTCGAGTTCCTCCATATTGAGTCCGAAGTCTCCGTCGCCGGCGATGCGCGCGAAAAAGTCGTTATCCTCGGCCCCGTCGTCGAGCCGTTCGCGCGCGGAGAGCGCGTGCCCCCGCACCCGTTCGTGCAGGTCCTGACGGTCGCCGCCCCGGCGGACCCCGGCGATGAGGATCTCCTCGGTGACCATGAACGGGAGGGCCCGACCCAGCCGGCGCGCCACCACGGCCGGGTGGACGACGAGCCCCGCGCTCACGTTGCGGGCGAGGATGAGGAGCGCGTCGGCGGACAGATAGCCCTCGGGGAGCGAGATGCGCCGGTTGGCGGAGTCGTCGAGCGTGCGCTCGAACCACTGCACGGAGGCGGTCCACGAGGCGTTGAGTTCCAGCGTGCAGAGGTGTCGCGCGAGCGCGCAGATGCGTTCGCTCCGCATCGGGTTGCGCTTGTAGGGCATCGCCGACGAGCCGATCTGCCGCTTGCCGAACGGCTCCTCGATCTCGCCGAACGCCTGCAGGATCCGGATGTCGTGTCCGAAGCGCGAGGTCGAGGCGCCGATTCCCGCGAGCACGGCGAGCACCCGGTGGTCGACCTTCCGGGGGTACGTCTGCCCGATGACGTCATAGGTGCCCGCGAACCCGAACCGCCGGGCGAGCCGCTCGTTGAGCCGGTCGACCTTGCCGCCGTCCCCCTCGAACAGTTCGAGGAAGGTCGCCTCGGTCCCCGTCGTCCCCCGCGCGCCTCGGAAGCGGAGTTCCGACCGCACTGCCTCCACTTGCTCGAGATCGAAGAGCAGATCCTGGAGCCACAGGCAGGCGCGCTTCCCGATCGTCACGGGCTGGGCCGGCTGCAGGTGCGTGTAGCCGAGCGTGGGCACGCCGGCCTGCGCGCGGGCGAAGGCGGCCAGGTCATTGATCGCGCCCAGCAGCCGCTCGCGCACGATCTCCAGGCCCTGGAGGTGCTGGATCAGGCCGTGGTTGTCGCCCACGAAGGCGCTCGTCGCGCCGAGATGGATGTACTTGCGGGCCTCGGGCGCGACCTCGCCGAAATGATGCACGTGCGCCATGACGTCGTGCCGCAGTTCGCGCTCGATCTCGGCGATCCGGTCGAGGTCGATCTGCTCGCGCGCCGCGTGCATGGCCGCGATCGCCGCGTCGGGAATGTCGACGCCGAGCGCCCGCTCCTCCTCGGCGAGGGCGATCCACAGGTCGCGCCAGACGAGCGCCTGCATGCGAGGGGAGAAGATCGCCGCCATGTCGCCCGAGGCGTAGCGGTCGATGAGAGGATGTGGGTAGCGACGTTCCGCCATCAGGCGCGTTGTCCGATCCAGCGGCCTCCCGTGGCGACCTCGGTCGCCGTAAGGTCGCAGTCTAGCCCTTGACCGTCCCCCGTGAAAGTCCGGGAGGCCACCCCTTCTTCGAGAAGCCGGGTCCGACCACCGGTCGTCGTCTCAGCGGACGCGGAAGGTCCGGAGATAGCCGGTCTCGGTCCCTCGTGCGATGTACAGCCGGACCGAGCCGTCCGGCGCCCGCGCGGAGTACTCGAAGAGTTCGCCGGCTTCTTCGGCGGACCGCACCTCGTTGCGGTTGATGCTGAGGATGACGTCGCCCTCGCGGAGCCCCGTGCCGCGTCGCGCGGCGTCGCCGACCGAGACCACGAACGCCCCGAACTCGACAGCGAGGTCGCGCTCCTGGCTGACCTGCGGCGTCACCGTGATCAGTTGCAGGCCCCGTAGCACCTCGATCCGCTCGGCCCGCCCCGTGGGTATCTCGTCCAGCCGAAGCCGGGTCTGGAGTTCGCGCCCTCCCCGCAGGAGGGACACGTCCACCGTCGCGCCGACACCGGCGTCCGCGAGACCCACCTGCCAGTCGAGGTCGTGGTTGATGACGCGCCCGTTGAGGGCCAGGATCTCGTCGCCCGCCCGCAGCCCGGCCTCGGCGGCCGGCGTACCCTCGAGGACTTCCTCGACCAGCGGCCGGCCGAAGACCGACGACGCGTCCCGCCGGTCCGTGAGCACCTGCAGCCCCACCCACGGCCGGCGCACCCGTCCGAACTGACGGAGTTCGGCGGCGACCAGCAGAGCGCGGTCGATGGGGATGGCGAAGCCCAGTCCCTCGGACCCGCCGGAGACCGACAGGATCGAGCTGTTGACCCCGATGACTTCGCCGTCCGCGTTGGCCAGCGGCCCGCCCGAGTTACCCGGGTTGATCGCCGCGTCGGTCTGGATCATGTCGGCGTACAGCACCTCCCGTCCGCGCTGGGACCGTATGTCCCGGCCCAGGCCGCTCACCACGCCCGACGTCACCGTCGCCTCCGTGTTGCGTAGGGCGTAGGCCGACGGATTCCCCAGCGCGACCGTGGGTTCTCCGATGAAGAGGTCCGACGATGTGCCGAGCGGCGCCGCCGGCACGCGGTTCGGAGGGATGTGCAAGACGGCCAGGTCGGTGAGTTCGTCGGAGCCGATGAGTTCCGCCTCGAACCGCTGGCCGCTGAAGTCCACCACCTCGATCCGGTCGGCGCCGCTCACTACATGGGCGTTGGTCACGATCGTGCCCTCATTGTCGATCGCGAACCCCGATCCAAGCCCTGACTCGACCCGCGATCGGCCCCCGCGGAAGAGGAAGGGGTTGGGTCTCTCCCGCACCGTCCGCTCGGTCCGCAGGCTCACGACCGATGGGAGCACGCGGTACGCGGCGACGACCGTGGGCGTGCGCCGGGCGTCCGAGATGTCGGCCACGGATTGCGGCGCCAGCGCCGGCTCCGCCAGCGACGTCCGGGTGAACGGGTTGCGCGCGGGCTCGCTCTCGTCGACCTGGACCGGTCGCTCCCCGAGCGTCGTCACCACCGCCCCCACGCCGAGACCCGCGAAGACGAGGACGGTCGCCGCGACGAGAACGCGCACAACCGCGCGTATCGTCCTTCCGATTCGGTTCCCTTCACGCATCGACATCGATCCGTCAGCAGTTTCTGCCGCTCAACCGCACCCGACGCACTATGCAAGGGCACGATAACTGTACGCGGAACTCCCCCGAAGGGTTCACCTCCCCAGCGCCGCCGGGCAACCTGGCGGGACCAGGAGGGTCGAGCCTCCAGGAACGCCGCCAAAGAGCTACGAGTGATCTCCAGGTAGCAAGACGACGGCCGCCTTCAGGCTGCGTGGACGGGACACGGTGGCGGCCGGTACCGCTGCTGAGGCTGGCTGCGGTAAGGCTTCGCCAACTCATTGCATCTAGCTCATCAAGGAAGAGGCTTGCTCGGTACGCCGCACTCGGACGCGGGTTGAGCGAGGTCGTGCGCTTGAGGCGGGAGAATCCGGAGAGGGTGCTCTTCAACGCCGAACGGGGCGCGGTTCAGGTGCTCGACTGCGACGGGGGTGTGGTAGCGAACTTCCCTGCATCCTCCGATGTCATGCAGTTTCTCCACGCCCAGGACTAGGAGGACGATGAGCATGGGCAGAACACATCGGCCCGCACGTGTTCCAGGGCTGGCCATCGCGCTTGCGGCGGCCAGCCTTGTTCAGGGAGCCACGCCCGCTTCGGGTCAGGACTTCGTAGCCATCGAATCAGACGCCGCCTGTACCTCGTGCGCGCTTTCCCTAACACACATGGTGACCCTGGGCAGCCTGGACGATCCAAGTGTCGGATTCACGAAGTCTGTGGCGATCGATTCGTCAGGCCGTACCCTCGTCCTCGGACACGAAGTGACTCCACACGAGCTTATGATCTTCGATCCGAAGGGGGCCTTTATCCGTGTGATCGGTAGAGACGGGGAGGGCCCGGGAGAGTTCAGTTTTGTCATGACAGGTGCTTTGACGACGGGTGACTCGCTCCACCTGTTCGACGGCGAGCTTCTTCGCGAGACCGTGTTGACTCCGACGTTCGACGTTGCAAGGACTCTCCGCCTGCCACTTCGAGTACGGGAAACGGTATTCCTGGATGACGGCCGGATCGTCGTGCAATCCAGCATGGCGACTCCCGATCTCGTCGGGCACCCGATTCACTTGCTGGACCGCGAGCGAAACATCGTGAAGTCCTTCGGATCCGCGGACCAGGTGATCCGGCCCGACATGTCGATCTATCGTTTGCGACGCATCGAGAAAGCCGACGAGTCCTCCGTGTGGTCCGCGTTCGTGAACCAGTACGTGATCGAAAGCTGGAGCATCGACGGTGTAAGGTTGACTGTGCTGAGGCGGGACGTTCCGTGGTTCGAGCCGTGGCATTACAACAAGGGCCTTCGTTTAGCGAACCACCGGACGTCACCCTGGAGGCCATCAGGCAGGATCACGAGGGTCGGCTGTGGATCCTGATCAGAGTGCCCTGTGAAGACTGGGAGAATGGACTGGCTGAGGTGGACACACCCGAGGGGAGGGTCGTCGGGACTCGGGATTGGGACATCGCGTACGACACGGTAGTCGAGATCATCGATCCCCGTCTGGGTGTTCTCGTCCACTCCGAGCGCGTGGAGCCATCGCTCGTGGGTTTCACGACCATGGGGTAGGCGATCGGATACCGAGAGGGGCCGGACGGGGTCCCCTACATCGATCTGTGGCAACCCGAATTGGTGGAAGTTCCGCGCAGCCCCTGATAGCGCCCCCGGTCTTTCCGGGCCACTCGTCTGGCACGGTGAGGGCTTCACCAAAGCAGGTCGGGATCGGAGTTCCACTCGCCGGCGTAGCGGACGCCAGTGAGGTAAAGGCCTCCGGGCGGGGCGGGGAAGACAGGTCTTGATCCGGCCTCGCCCGCCAGCAGGCGCTCGAAATCGTCGAACGGGCGGCGGCCGGCCGCGATCTCTACCGACGTCCCGACCAGGTAGCGGACCATGTGGTGGAGGAAGCGGTCAGCGATGATCTCGAAGAAGGCGAACGGGGGCCGATCGAAGAGCCAGATGGCGCTCCCGACCCGGCATCGCGTCCCCCGCTCGGGCTGTCCGGCGCGGGCGAACCGCTCGAAGGACCGCTCGCCGGAGATGGCGGCGGCCAGCCGCGCGAGCGCCTCCGGGTCGAGCGGCCAGCCGGGGCTCCAGCAGCGGTCCCGCAGGAACGGACGCCTCCGCGCCCCGGCTGCGATAGCGTAGCGGTACCGGCGCGCCTCGGCGTCGAAACGCGGATGGAAGTCCGCCGCCGTCTCCCGCACTCGCCGAACCCCGATGTCATCCGGAAGGACGGCGCCGAGCGCGCGCGCCAGTTCGTCCGCATCCCAGCGTCGCGGTGCCGCGAAGGCGATCTCCTGCGCCGTCGCATGGACGCCTGCATCTGTGCGGCCGGCCAGGTCGATCCGGGTGCGCCGATCGAAGAGCCTGGAGAGCGCCGCCTCGACCTCGCGCTGGACGGTGCGCACGCCGGGCTGTAGTTGGGATCCGTGAAACGAGGTCCCATCGTACTCGATCGTGGCCAGCAAGCGGGCCGCAGACGCCGCGGAAGCAGACATGCGTGTAGACTAGCAGCTTCAGCCCGGCGGCGGGAATCGCAGCGGGGCGCTGATCAGGCGTTGCCAGGGAGGATCCAGGTGATGGACACGATCCGGCGCGTGCTTTCCGGAGAAACGCTCGATGCGGCCGCGGCCGAAGCCGCCTTCGACCGATTAATGAGCGGCGAGGCGACGCAGGCGGAGATGGCGGCGCTCCTCACCGCCCTCCGCATGCGAGGCGAGACACCCGCCGAGGTCGCGGGGGGCGTCCGGGCGCTGCGGAAGACGATGATCCCCCTCCACCTCGACGACGACCGCATCATCGACACCTGCGGCACCGGCGGGGGCACGCTGACCACCTTCAACATCTCCACCGCCGCCTCCATCGTGGCCCTCGCGGGCGGCGTCCGGATCGCCAAGCACGGCAACCGGTCGTTCACCTCGAAGTGCGGGAGCGCCGACGTGCTCGAGACGCTCGGCGTCCCCATCCAGCTCTCTCCGGAAGACGAGAAGCGGATGTTCGAGGAGACGGGGTTCGTGTTCATGTTCGCGCCGGCCCACCATCCGGCCATGCGGCATGTGGGTCCCGTCCGCGCCGCGCTCGGCGTGACCACGATCATGAACCTGCTCGGCCCGCTCGCGAACCCCGCCGGCGTGCGACGCCAGATCGTCGGCGTCGCGCACCCCGATCTGCAGCGCCTCGTCGCCGACGCCCTGCTCGAGTTGGGACACGAGCGCGCGCTCATCGTCCACGGTGAGCCGGGCATGGACGAACTGAGCCCGCTCGGTCCAACCCGTGTCTTCCAGGTGGAGGACGGCGCCCTGTCCGAGTTCGCGGTGGCTCCCTCCGACTTCGGCTGGCCGGAGTACGATCCCGGCGATCTGGCGGGTGGCGAACCGGCGGAGAACGCGGAACGGGTGCGGCGGGTCGTCGGCGGAAGCGAGGGCGGGGCGGGCCGTGCCGCCGTGGTCCTCAACGCGGCGGCCGCCTTCTGGGCCGCGGGCGCCGTCGACACGCTGGTCCAGGGCGTCGCCGCCGCCGAGCGGTCGATCGACTCCGGCGCCGCGCGCGCCTGGTTGGAGTCCCTGCGGGAGTTCCGACCGACCGCCTGATCGACCCCGGCCGGCCGGGCCATGACCATGGCGAGGAACGCGGTCTTCCCGGGGCGGGTAGACTTCCGGTAGGGGACGGGGTCGGCCGCGCTGTCGTCGTGCTCGACGCGGCGGCGGCCTCTGGATGGCGGCCCCGTCAGTGCGCTTCAAACCACTGTGGGAGGGTCGGTTCAGGGTGGTTCATGCACGCCTCCCGGAAAGTATACATAACAATGATCCGGATCCTTGCGGATATGCCCGGGGATGCGGAGCGAATAAACGCTGCAATCGGCGGCGCCGGACGGTTGCTGGACGTCGCGAGAGGATTCAATGCGGATGACGCGGACATTGACTGCCTGATCGTCGGTTGCCGACGACAGTGCCCGCGCGAGATGCTCGAACTCCTCCGGGAGATCGAGAGGAAAATGCCGTGGGTACCCGTCATCCTCTTCCAGCAGTTCCGCGAGAGCGCCACCGAGCCCGCCACGTTGAACCGGCTCCTCGGAGCGCTGGTCATCCCGCGGGCGCACCAACTCAGGGACCTCGGTCTGGACTGGAAGGCCGTGGGCGCGCGGTTGGGCCTCCATCGGAGCACTCTGAACCGGAAGGCGAGGACATGGCCCGGCTGCGCGCTCACGGAACTCGAGCGGATCGGGGCCGATCAGCTCGTGGCCGCGTTCGTCACGGAGCACGTCGGGCCTCTCTTCCCGTAACGTCTCGGAGACGCGAGGCATATGGTGGGTGAAGAAGCCCGGGCAGCTGACCCGACACCGTCGATCCGGTGACGGGAACCTCCGCCCCGACGGTTTTAGGTGGGAGGTGGGTGGCCGTCGGGACGGGTACTCTCGGGGAGTTGAGAGCGGTCCTCCGTCGTTACAGCGTCGGGAGCCCCGGGCGGGGCTCCCGACAGAAGTGGCGCGGTCCTTCCGCGGACGTCAGTAGCGGCGGATCACTCCGATCACCACGCCCTGGATCTTCACCCGCGACGGCTGGAGGTACAGCGGCGTGAGCGCGGGATTCGCGGGCTGCAGACGGATCTGCCCCGGCTCGATGTAGAACTTCTTCATGGTCGCGCTCTCACCGTCGACGAGCGCGATCACCATCTCGCCGTTGTAGGCCGTCTCCCGCGACTGGACGATCACGTAGTCACCGTCACGGATCTGTTCATTGATCATCGAATCGCCGCGCACCCGCAGCACATAGTGCTCGCTGAGGGATCCGGAGATCATGTCCTCGGGGACGGAGACCGTCTCCTGTTCCTCAATGACCTCTATGGGCTGGCCGGCCGCCACGTTGCCGTACAGGGGCAGTTCCACCGCCGCGACGCGGAGCTTCCCCTCCACGAGTTCGATGGACCGGCTCTCGTTGTAATTCTTGCGGATGTAGCCCTTCGCCTGGAGGTTCTCGAGGTGCTCGTGAACGGTCGCGAGCGAGCGGTAGCCGAAGTCCTCCGCGATCTCCTCGAAGCTCGGCGAATACCTGCGAAACCGTATGAATCCCTCGATGAAGTCCAGCATCTCGCGCTGCCGCTTCGTGAGAGCCATCGTTTCCCGTCCCGGTCCTGAGCCGCTACCTTGACCCCTTGCGGGGCACCGAACGTCCGCCGAATCTACCCGAATATGAACCGAATCGCAACCCCGGTCGACGAAGGCCCGGGAGGGTCGCCGACCCCCCGGTGGCCGTCGAGGCCGCTCCGTCGCAGCTTGGCGCCATGACACCGAATACGATCCTCGACGAGATCCTCGCCGCGAAACGCGAAGAGGTCGCCCGTCTGCAGTTGTTCCGGACTGCGATCCGCGCGCAGGCGGAGGAAGCGCCGCCCCCGCGCGGGTTCGAGTCCGCCCTGCGCAGGCCCGGCGAGGTGGCCGTGATCGCCGAGTTCAAGCGGCGTTCGCCCTCGGCCGGCGAGATCAATCCCTACGCTCAGGTGGCGGGTGTCGCGAGCGTGTACGCCGCAGGCGGCGCGTCGGCGATCTCGATCCTCACCGACGGACCCTGGTTCGGCGGCTCGCTCGACGATCTGAGATCCGCCCGGGGCGCCGTGGGCGTCCCCCTCCTCCGGAAGGACTTCACCCTCGATTCGGTCCAGCTGTACGAGGCGCGCGCCGCGGGGGCCGACGCGGTTCTGCTCATCGTCCGGGCCCTCGCCGACACCCGGCTGCGTGAACTCCTCGAGTTGAGCGGAGAGCTCGGGCTCGCCGCGCTCGTCGAGGCGCACGACGAGGAGGAGATCGACCGGGCGCTCGAGGCCGGCGCCCGCATCGTCGGCGTGAACGCCAGGGATCTCGCGACCTTCGAGGTCGATCTGGAGCGCTCGCTGCACCTGATCGCGCGGCTCCCGGCGGAAGTCGTCGCGGTCGCGGAGAGCGGCATCCGTTCGTCCGAAGACGCCGCGGCCGCGGGTCGTGCGGGGGCCGGCGCGGTCCTCGTCGGCGGCTGGTTGATGGCGGGCGATCCGGCGGCGGGCGTCGAGGCGCTGGCCGGACACCCCCGGCGTCCCCGGCGTGCCGCGATGCAGGCGGCGGGCGTCGAGGGCGCGGACGGCGGCGGCGCCTCATGACCCCGGTTCGGGTGAAGATCTGCGGCCTCCGGGAGCCGCGACACGCCGCGGTGACGTCCCGGGCCGGCGCGGACTACGTGGGCGTGGTGTTCGCCGCCCGCGTGCGGGAGGTGACGGCCGAGGAGGCGGCCGCCGTCGTGGGGGCGCTCGAGGGGGACACGCGCGCGGTGGGGGTGTTCCTGGACGCGAGCCCGGCGGAGATCCTCCGGAAGCGGGACGCCGCGGGGTTTCACATCGCGCAGCTCCACGGCGCGGAGCCACCCCGGGTCTGCGATGAGTTGCGGGCCGAGGGACTGGGCGTCTGGAAGGGGATCCGGCCCACCTCGGGCGACACCCTGATCCGCCGCTGGGACGAGTACCGGGAGGCCGCCGACGCGATCCTCGTGGAGGGATTCTCGCCGCGTGGACCCGGGGGTACCGGGTCCGCCTTCCCGCACGCGTGGCTGTCGGGACTGGACCGCGACCGCTGCGCGCTCGTCCTCGCGGGTGGGCTGGACGCTGGCAACGTGGCGCGCGCGATCGGTGAAGGGCGCCCGGACATCGTCGATGTCTCCTCGGGCGTGGAGCGGGCCCCGGGAGAGAAGTCGATCGAGAAGATCCTCGAATTCCTCGCGGCCGTCCGGGACGCGGCGAACCCCGCCCCCGCCCCCGCCGAGGCAAGATGAGCAGCCCGGCCCCCGGCTGGTTCGGCGACTTCGGCGGGCAGTTCGTGCCCGAGACGCTGATCCCGGCGCTCGACGAACTCACCGAAGCGTGGGCGGACGCCCGCGACGACCCCTCCTTCCGCCGGGACCTCGAGGAGAGCCTGGCGGACTACGTGGGCCGCCCCATGCCCCTCTACAGGGCGTCACGCATCGGCGCCGACCTCGGCCTCGAGCTGTGGCTCAAGCGGGAGGACCTCAACCACACCGGCGCCCACAAGATCAACAACACGATGGGGCAGGCGCTCCTCGCGCAGCGGATGAACAAGGCGCGGATCATCGCCGAGACGGGGGCGGGGCAGCACGGCGTGGCCACGGCCACCGCCTGTGCGGTGCTCGACTTCGAGTGCGCGGTCTACATGGGCGAGGAGGACATGCGCCGCCAGGCGCTCAACGTCGAGCGCATGGAACTGCTCGGGGCGGAGGTCATCCCGGTCTCGAGCGGGAGCCGGACCCTCAAGGACGCGACGAACGAGGCGATCCGCGACTGGGTCACGAACGTCGACACGACGCACTACATCATCGGCTCAGTCGTCGGCCCCGCGCCGTATCCGGGCCTCGTTCGCGACTTCCAGCGCGTGATCGGAGACGAGACCGTCCGGCAACTCGCGGAACGCGGGGTGGCGCCGGACGCCCTCTTCGCCTGCGTGGGCGGCGGCTCGAACGCGATCGGCATCTTCGCGCCGTTCATCGAGCGCAACCGGGAGCGGAACGCGGGCGAGCGCGTGGCACTCGTCGGCATCGAGGCGGCGGGCCACGGCCTGGAGACCGGCCGGCACTCCGCCTCGCTCACCGCGGGCGAGCCGGGCGTCCTGCACGGCAACTACAGCTATCTGCTGCAGAATGCCGACGGGCAGGTCATCCCCGCGCACTCCGTCTCGGCGGGTCTCGACTATCCCGGCGTCGGACCCGAGCACGCGTGGCTCAAGGAGACCGGCCAGGTGCGCTACGAGTCGGTGACGGACGACGAGGCGCTCGCCGCCTTCCAGGATCTGTGCCGGCTCGAGGGCCTCATCCCGGCCCTCGAGAGCGCGCACGCGCTGGCGGGTCTCCGCCGCGAGGCCGCGCGCTGGGCGGGCCGGAACGTCGTCATCTGTCTCAGCGGGCGGGGGGACAAGGATGTGGAGGAGGTCGCCCGCCTCCTCGATCCGGGCGGGGGCTCCTGAGCGTGGCCTTCATCGACTATCCGGAGCCGGCTCGGATCCCGGAAGGGGATCGCGTCCCCGACGACGACAACATCATCCGCATCCACGGCGTCCACAGCCGCGTCATCCCGCTGCACTACGATCTCTACCGGGAGCTGATGTACGGGCCGGGTCCCCTCTCCCGGATTCAACGGGAGATGATCGCGGTGACGGTTTCGGGGCTCAACGACTGTCACTACTGAATCGTCCACCACGGGGAGGGTCTCCGTCGCCTGATCGGCACCACCGGCCGCTCTCCTGAAGAGATCGAGCGGCTCGTGGCCGCCCTGGCCGCCGACCATACGGAGGCAGGGCTGGACGAGGCCGACCGGGCGATGCTGGACTACGCGGCGCGCCTCACCCGCACCCCCGGAGGGACAACGGCGACCGACATCGAGGCGCTGAAGGCGCGTGGCTTCGACGACCGCGCGATCCACGACATGTGCGCGATCGCCGGCTACTACGCGTTCGTGAATCGGATCGCCGACGGCCTCGGCGTCGAACTCGAAGACAGGAAAGGCTGACGAAATTGGCTACTCTCCCGCCGCCGGCGCCCGGGCCCGTATCCGTGCCTGTACCCATGAACCTCGACCACCTGCTGCTCGGCACGGCCGACCTCCTCGACGGCGTGCCGCGGGTGGCCGAACGGCTCGGCGTCGAGGCCGTGTTCGGCGGCCGGCACGAGAATCCGGGCACCGCGAACTACCTCCTCTCGCTCGGCCGCGACGTCTATCTCGAGATCCTCGGCCCGGACCCCGAGGCAGCCGCAGGGGGCGAGCCGCCTCCGTTCGGGATCGCGGAACTCGATGAACCGAGGCTCGTGACATGGGCCGCCCGGGCGACCGACCTCGACGCGCTCGTCGCCAGGGCCTCGGGCGTCGGCGTGTCTCTGGGGCAGGTTCGGCCCGGTTCGCGGCTCCGGCCGGACGGCACCGAACTGCGCTGGGAAGTCACGTCTCCGGGCGCGTCCCTTCACGACGGCCTCGTGCCCTTCTTCATCGACTGGGGGACGACCCCGCACCCGGCCCGCGCGACCCCGCCGGGCGGTCAGCTGATCTCGTTCCGGGCCGAACACCCGGACCCCGCCCCGTTACGATCCACGCTGTCGACGCTCTCTCTGGCACTCGAGGTGGACGAGGGGCCCGAACCCGCGCTCGTGGCGAGGATCCGCACCCTGAGCGGCGATGAGGTGGAGTTGCGCTAGAACTCCCCCGGCGCGGATTCGCAGCGGTCGCGGAAGACCCGAGCCTCAAAGTTTGGAGCAACCACACCATGAAACACGAATACCTGGCCGGCCTGGTGCTGGCGGTGCTGGTAACGGCCGGCTGCATCGATGATCCGGCCGCGCCGGAGCCGGAGCCGGAGGGGGGACCGATCACGCTCGCGGCGGCCATTGCGCAGAGCGGACGCCACGGCGAGCTGGGCAACGCAGTCGCGCGCGGATACCGCCTCGCGGTCGAGATCCTCAACGAGCGGGGCGGCGTGCGCGGACGGCCCGTCGAGCTGGTGCTTCGCGACGACGGGAGCGACCCGGAGACGAGCGCCCGGCTGTACGCCGAGTTCGCCGCCTCCGACACGATCGACGCCCTGCTGGGCCCCTACAGCAGCCCGATCACCACGACCGTCCTGGCCGTGACCGAGGCGGCCGGCATCCCGCTGGTGGCGCCGGCGGCGGCGGCGCCCGAGCTGTGGGCGGGGCGACAGAGGCAGTGGAGCGCCCAACTCCTGAACCCGGCTCCCGGCTACCTCGGGGGCTCCGTGGAAGTGGCCGCCCTGGTGGGGGCTCGCGACGTCGCCCTCGTGTGGGAGGATACCGCTTTCCCGGCGTCGGTCGCGGGAGGCGTGCGCGCAGTGGCCGCGGCGCACGGACTCGACATCGTGCTGGCCGCCTCCTACGCGGTCGGGGCCGCGGACCACGAGGCGCTCCTGGCCGCGGCCCGCGATGCGGGTGCGACGCTATTCATCGGCGGGGGATACGCCACCGACGCGATCGAGTTCACGCGAGCCGCGACCGCCGTGGGCTACCGGCCGCTCCTCATGAGCCTCCTTCTCGGCCCCGCGGAACCCACGTTCCCCGACGAGGTGGGCGAAGCGGGGCGCTGCGTCATGGGTAACGCGCCCTGGGACCCGACGATCCGCACGTCGGGTTTCATCTCGGACAGCGAGACGATGGTCCAACGCTATGAGGCGGCGTACGGAACGACACCCGGCTACCATCCGGCCGCGGGCTTCGGGGCCGTGGAACTCCTGGCGGAGGGGATCGACCAGGCGATCTCCGCCACGGGCGACGCGGACCGCAGCGCGATCCGCGACTTCCTGTTCACGGCCATGACCGAGACGGTGCTGGGCCCGTACAGCGTATACCCGCTCGGGGACCTGCAGGCCGGCGCGCAGCGCGCGCTCACGGGCCTTCAGGTCCAGTGGCAGGACGACGGGGCGGGCGGCCTCACCCGGCGCATCATCCACCCCTGGGCCGTCGCCAACGCGACCCCGTGCCTGATGCGCTGACCCCGGCGTGACCCCGGCGTGACCCCGGCGGCCGCGACCGGCCGGGCCTACCTCCTCCGGATCCCGGCGGCGGCGCTGGCCGCGCTCTCCTCGGCGGGGCGCTGCCGCTCCAGGGTCCGCGTCTCGGGATAGACCTCGTCGAGCGTCATCCCGTCGTACAGTCGCCCGTCCTTCATCACATAGCGGATGTCGACCGTGCTCCGGAGTTCATCGAGCGGGTTCGAGTCGAGGATCACCAGGTCGGCGAACTTTCCTTCCTCGATGCTCCCGAGTTCCTTCCCGAACCCGATCGCCTCGGCGCCGAGAATGGTTGCGGCCCGGAGGATGTCGTAGTTGGACGCGCCCCCGGAACCCATGGCCCACATCTCCCAGTGGTATCCCACGCCCTGGATCTGCCCGTGGCTTCCCACCCCCATGCGGGCGTCGCCCTCGAGCATCTTCTTCACGAACTCGCCGTGGCGCGGGAAGACGTACTCCTCCTCGAGGAACCAGCCGGCCTGTCCGGGGCTCCCGCCCGCGCCGGGTCCGCGCCGTCGCGCCCGGGCGTCGATGTTCGACTTGGGCACGAAGGTCGCGAGCTTGTCGTCCCCCAATACATCCTCGTGGGTGTAGAAGTAGTTCTCGCCGAAGGGACCGCCGTAGGAGACGAGCAGCGTCGGACTGTTCGTCGTCTCTGACGTCTTGAACAGTTCGACCACGTCCGAATAGATGGGCGCGATCGGAAGGTTGTGTTCGATGCCGGGGTATCCGTCGATCGCGTGCGTGATGTCGATCTTGTAGTCGAGCCCGCCCTCGGTCGTCGGCATGAGTTCGAGTTCGCGGGCCGCCTGGATGATCCACTGACGCTGCTGTCGGTTCCCGGTCATGTACATCTTCAGCGTCTTCGTATCGAAGTACTCCGCGTAGCGGCGCAGGATGGTCTTGGCGTGGTCCGCGTCGCGGAGGTTCTCGCCGGCGAAGACCCCCGGTCCGGTCGAATAGACGCGCGGCCCGGTCATGCCGCCGGTCCGCAGCCGGTCGGTGTAGCTGAGGATGTCCGTGGAGCCGGTCTGAGGATCGCGCGTCGTCGTGACCCCGTAGGAGAGGGTCGCCAGGTACTGCCACACCTCCTCCGGATGGACCTCGGGGACGAGCCACTGCGCGTGGTAGTGCGTATCCACGAAGCCGGGGACGAGCGTCTTTCCGCTCACGTCGATCACCGTGGCGCTGTCGGGGACCTCCACGGAGTCCGCCGGTCCCACCGCGACGATCCGGTTGTCCGTCACGAGCACGACGCCGTCCTCGATGATGAGGGGTTTCATGGCGGGCTCGTCCGGCTCCGCCGCCGTGTCGGGGGCCTCCGCCGTGTCGGCCGCTGCGGCAGCCGCCGTGTCGGCCGCTGCGGCCCCGGCGGTGTCGGCCGCTGCGGCCCCGGCGGTGTCGGCCGCTGCGGCCCCCGCCGTGTCGGCCGGCGCCCCCGCCGTGTCGGCCGGGGTTTCCTCGGGGACCTCCGTCATCGTGATGATGCGCCCGCCCCTGAGCGCCACCGTGCCGCGCGGGATGTCCCGCGGGAGGTGCGCCTCGATCCTGCGTTCGACGGCCTCGTACGTCTCCGTCGTGTCGGCCAGGACCTCCGCGTCGCCCGCCCGCACCGCGGCCGACTTCGCCGCGACTTCTTCCGCCGCCTGCCGGATCGAATCGGCGCGCGCCATGAGCGAGTCGGCGACGACCTGCACCGAGTCCGCCCGGAGGCGGGTGATCTCGTCCTCCAGCTCCTCCGGCACCTCCTCGTCGGCGTTCTCGAGGCTGTCCGCCTCGGCGTGCTTCTCCTCGAGTGTGTCGGTGATCGCCGCCGCCCTTACGCGCAGCAGCGCCCGCGCATGGGCGGTCTCCTCCTCTTCCTCTTCCTCGGCTTCGACATGGTCGAGGTCGTAGCTGAAGAGGACGTTCCCCATCGCCCAGTGCAGGGCCCCGCCATCGGGCGCCCACGACGGGAACTCGCCGCCGACGTCGGTGAGCTTGCGGGTCGGCACGGGGGAGTCGTCCAGCCGGAACAGCGTGATCGCGGGGGGCTCGGCCCCGACCTCGGCCAGGTCCACGACGAAGAGATCTCGTCCGAACTGCGCGAAGGCCCGGTCTCCCTCGGGCGAGACCATGATGAGACCGGCGGGCGCCGGACCGCCCGCCTCCGCGGGGGACGCGGGATCCGTCGGGTCGGGCCCCTGCCGCCACGGGAAGACGCGCCGCGGCAGGAACTCCCACTCGTTGGGGTGAGGGTCGCCGATGCCGGCGATCCCCTGGCGTCCGCGCACGATGAGGTGGCGCTGCACGTCCGTGCCGTCCCAGCGGAAGGACACCAGGCCCTCGACCGGGCTGTAGGCGTAGATGCGGTCGGGATCGTCCGCCGCGAAGTGCGCCACGTCGCGGAGCCCGGTGGGCGAGATGACCTCCGCCTCGGCCGGCTGCGTCCCGGCCGACGGCACCCACACGAACTCGCCCCCGATGGGGCCGAAGAAGGCGCCCGAGGCCTCCTTGAGCTGGCGGGCGGCGCCGCGCGTGGCGACGAGGCGCCCGCCGTCCGGCGACCACGCCACGTTCGAGTAGAGCGCCGCCGTCTCGGTCAGCCGCACGGCTTCGCCGCCGGCCGCCGGGACCTTCATGATGTGGCCGCCGTCGGTGTCGTCCCATGTCGCGTAGGCGAGCCACGCGCCGTCCGGCGACCACTGCGGATGGAACTCGCCCGCGTCCCCGTCAGTCAGCCGGCGCGCCTCGCCGTCCGGCAGGTCACGGATCCAGAGACGGTCGAAGGCGGTGAAGACGACCTGGTCGCCTCCGGGCCCGACGACGGGGCTCCGGATCTGGCTCGCGGTGACCATCGCGGTCGTGTCGATCTGGTACTCGAACTTCACCTCGGGCCCGACGCCGAGTTCGACCTCCGCCTCGAACGGGATCTCCGTCGGTTCTCCCGCAGCCATCGGGATCCGCCAGATCTTGCCGCCGTACGAGGCGACGATCGCGGAACCGTCCGGGAGGAAGGCGTAGCCCGGCAGGAGGTCGAGAGGCGCCCGCGACTCCTGCTCGTCGCGCTGCACGGGATAGGCGAGCCACGTCTCCTCGCCCGTCTCGAGGTCGCGCTTCCTGAGGCCGGTGTCGGCGTTGTAGCGGGTCCCGTACACGAGCCACCGGCCGTCGGGCGAGATCGCGGGACGGAACGCCGACCCGTAACGGTTCGTCATCGTCGTCGTCGCGCCCAGCTCGCGGTCGTAGCGGTACAGCTGGTAGCGGGGCAGGGCCGCGTTGTACTGCCAGTCGCCGAAGCCGCCCGCGTACCAGATGTGGCGTCCATCCGGGCTGAACGCCGCGCCGATCCGCTTGACGGCGGAAGATCCGGGCAGCGCCAGGGGTGAGCCGCGCTCCGCGTGGTACATGGCGAGCTGCGCGACGCCGCCCAGCCCGGTCGTGCGGCTGGCCACGATGTACTCCCCGTCCGGGCTCCACGCGGGCGACAGCATGAGGCTCGATCCGCCGCCGGCTACCTGGGTCGTGTCCGTGAGATCGAGGCGCAGGGTCCACAGCGCGTCGCCTCCGCTGCGGTCGGAGATGAAGGCCACCGACTCCCCGTCCGGACTGAAGCGCGGCTGCGTCTCGTACGCCATCCCGGTCAGGAGAGGCGACGCCTCCCCGCCGGTGATCGGCATCGTGTAGAGGTCGCCCAGGAGGTCGAAGACGATCATCGACCCGTCGGGACTCACGTCGAGCGAGATCCACGTCCCTTCCGTGGCCGTGAAGCTGGCCGTGCGCGCCCCCCGCAGCGGCAGCGGCTCCCGTCCTCCGGGACCGCCGGGCCCAAACATCTGGGCCGCCGCGGGAATCGCGGTCGCCGCACCGGCCACCGCCGCCAGCGCCGCTGTCCCCAGGACCCTCGCGCGCCGACTCATCGGTCACCTCCCCGGAGCCCGGCGCTCACGGCGGGGGCCGTATCCCTCCACGGCTCGTGCGGCGCGGACCGTTGCCGGGGCCACAACTCGTCGAGCGTGTCGCCGTCGTAGAGTCGCCCGTTCATCATCACCCTGTCGATCGTGTTCGTGTTGCGGATGTCCTCGAGCGGATCCGCGTCGAGGATCACGAGGTCCGCGAGCTTGCCGGGCTCGATCGAGCCCAGGTCGCCGCTGAGTCCGATCGCGTCGGCCCCCATGAGCGTCGCGGCGCGCAGCGCGTCGTGCTCGTCCATGCCGCCGCTCTGCAGCGCCCACAGCTCCCAGTGGTAGCCGAGGCCCTGCAGCTGCCCGTGGCTGCCGACGCCGGTGTTGCCGCCGTTCTCGACGAGCTGTGCCAGCCACGCCGAGTGCTTCGGGAAGGCGTATTCCTCCTCGGCGAACCAGCCGCCCGGGCCGGGGCCCGTGGTCTGCAGGCGCCGGGCCTTGAAGTCGAGCTCCCGCTTCGGCGTGAAGTGGGTCAGCTTCTCGTCGCCGAAGACATCCTCGTGCGTGTAGAAGTAGTTCTCCCCCCACGGTCCGCCGTACGAGACCAGAAGCGTGGGGGAGTTCACCGTGCCCGAGGTCGTGAACAGCTCCACAACGTCCTGATAGGCCGGAACGATCGGCATCGAGTGCTCGATCCCCGGATAGCCGTCCATGGCGTGCGTCATGTTCAGGCGATATTCCAGGCCACCCTCCGTCGTGGGCATGAGCCCGAGTTCGCGCG
Source organism: Candidatus Palauibacter sp. (assembly GCF_965222475.1). GTDB lineage: Bacteria > Gemmatimonadota > Gemmatimonadetes > Palauibacterales > Palauibacteraceae > Palauibacter. The sequence continues at coordinate 145,834 of NZ_CBDCUB010000001.1, forward strand.
CCGCCATGATCAGCCACTGACGCTGCCGCCGGTTGCCCGACATGTACATCTTGAACGTCTGCGTGTCGTAGTACTGGCTGTACTTGCGCAGTACATCGAGCGCGTGCTCGTAGCCGCGGATGAAGTCGAACCGGAACACGCCGGGGCCGGTGTGATAGACGCGCGGCCCGGCCATTCTTCCCGCCCGCACCATGTCCTCGTAGGAGAGGACGTCCGTGGTGGCCGTCTGCGGATCGCGCGTCGTCGTGACCCCGTAGGCCAGGTTCGCCTGGTAGATCCAGGGGCGCGCCCAGTGGAAGTCCCACAGGTTCCACATGTGCGAGTGCGTGTCCACGAACCCGGGCACGACCGTCTTGCCGCTGATGTCGATGACCTGCGCGCCCTCGGGCACCGCCCCCGGCCCCGAGGTGACCGAGGCGATGCGGTTGTCGGTGACCACGATGTCGGCGTTGTCGATGATCTCGTCGCCGTTCATGGTGATCGCCCGCCCGCCGCGCAGGACGACGGTGCCCCGCGGGATATCGCGTTCCGCCGAGACCTCGATCTGCTGCTCCGCCGGCGCGTAGGCCGTGTCGCCGGCCGCGGCGTCGAGGTCGTAGGAGAAGAGGGCGTTGCCCAGCGACCAGTGGACCGTCCGTCCGTCCGCGCCCCACACGGGGAACTCGGCCCCGAGTTCGTTGAGCTTCCACACGGGCACGCCCGCCGAGTCCGGCTTGGCGACATCGATTCTCGGCAGCGTGGCGCCTAGGTCCGGCACCGTGACCGCGTACAGGTCATCGCCCACGTGCGCCAGCGCCAGGTCACCCTGCGGCGCCATGACGACCGACCCGGCGCCGAGCCGGATGATGAGTTCGCGGGGCTGGTCGTCGTCGAACGTCCGCGGCATCGGGAGGTCCGACTGCGGGGAGCGCTCGTACCCCGGCGGGACGCCGCCCGCGTCGAGGTTGGCCCGGGCGGTGACCTGCAGGTGGCGCCGCCTGTCGGTGTCGTCCCAGCGGGCGGAGGAGAGAGCGGTCGTCACGGTGGGCGGGTTCGGCGAACCGGGCACGGCGTCGGCCCGCGCCGTTCCGTAGTAGTAGATGCGGTCCGGGTCCGACGTGAAGTGCGGCTGCCTGCGTCCGCCCGTCGGCCCGATCCTGGTCAGCTCCCCTCCACTCGCCGGAACCCAGACCAACTCGGAGTCCAGGCCGAATCCGATGAAGGGATCGATGGCCTCCTGCACGTTCCGTCGCGACGAGCGGATCGCCACGATGCGCCCGCCGTCGGGGGACCAGGCGAGCTGCTGGTAGTAGGCGGGGGTCCGGGTGAGGTTCGTGCTCGAGCCCCCGTCCGCGGACACGCGCCGGATGTGGCCTTCGCCCGTGTCGTCATCCCACGTCACGTACGCCACGGAGCGTCCGTCGGGAGACCACGCCGGGTGATACTCCCCCACCTCGTCCTCCGTGAGGCGGCGGGGCTCCCCGTCGGGCAGGTCGGCGACATATAGCCGGTCCAGCGCGGTGAAGGCGATCCGCGGTCCGTCGGGCGACGGCCGCGCGTTCCGGATCTGTTTCACGACGAAGGTCGGCGTGTCCTCGATCGGATACTCGAAATCCACCTCGGGGCCGACGGCGACCTCCGCCTCGACCGTGAACGGGATCCCGGTCGGCTCGCCGCCATCGATCGGGACGCGCCAGATCCCGCCCCCGTACGAGATGACGAGCGCCTCGGAGTCCGGCGTGAAGGAATAGCCCGGCAGCACGTCCATCGAGGCCGTCGACTCCTGGTCGTCGCGCTGCACCGGGTAGGCGAGCCAGCGTTCCTCTCCCGAATCCAGTTCGCGGAGCCGGATTCCCGTGTCGGCGTCCTCGCGCGTGGCGTAGGCGAGCAGCTCGCCGTCGGGTGAGAGCGCGGGGCGGAACGCGGAGCCGTAGCGGCTCGTCATCGGTGTGCGCGTCCCGGTTCGGCGGTCGTAGACCCAGAGCTGGTACTGCGGGAAGATCGCGTTGTACTGCCAGGTGCCGAAGCGCTCCGCGTACCAGATGTAGCGTCCCTCGGCGTCCACCGTGGCGCCCAGCATGCGCTGCCCCCCGCCTCCGGTCACCATCTCGAGGCCGGTGCCGCCGTCCACGTGATAGAGCCAGAGTTTCTCGAGGCCGAGGAAGGGCCGCGCCCGCGAGACGATGATGTAGTCGCCGTCCGGCATCCACTCCGGGGAGAGAAATACGCTCCCGATGCCCTTGCTGAGCTGCGTCGGCTCACCCCCCTCCGCGTCGATCAGCCACACGTTCTCGTCGCCGCTCCGGTCCGAGACGTACACGATCCGCGACCCGTCCGGGCTGAAGCGCGGCTGCATGTCGTGCGGCAGACCGCTCGTGAGCCGCGTCGCCTCGCCTCCCGTGATGGGCATCCGATAGAGGTCGCCCAGGAGGTCGAAGACGATCGTCCGGCCGTCGGGACTCACGTCGAGGGAGATCCAGGTCCCCTCGCTCGTGGTGAAGCGCGCCCAGCGGGCCGGTTCCAGGGGAAGGCCCCGATCGGGGTCCTTCTTCTCCTCTTCCTGGCCCTGCGCCGGAAGGGCGGACAGGGGGATGAGCAGGAGAAGGGCGGCTGCCCAGGGGCGACGGGGGAAGGAGAACATACGGCGACTCCGTTCCGGAGGTTGCGGTTTGAACCCCGAATAGTAGTGTCGCCTGGCACTCGCGACCAACAAAAGAGGAACGATTCTTGGGCAACCATCGGGACATCGCGCTGATCTCCGTCTCCATCGACCTCGGCGCCGGCCGCCGGGGCGTGGACATGGGCCCCTCCGCGCTGCGTATCGCGGGAATCAGCCGGGAGATCGAGGCCATAGGACACTCCGTCACCGAGCTCGGCACGCTGACCGCCGGAGGACTCGAAACGACCGCGGCGGGCGAGAGCGAACTGCGTTTTCTGGATGAGGTCGCCCACGTCGCCGAGGGCACGCACGCCCTCGTGGGCCAGGGTCTGGACCGGGGCTGCACCCCGCTCGTGCTCGGCGGGGATCACTCGCTTTCGATCGGATCGGTCGCGGCCGTAGCGGACCACTATCGGCCTCAGGAGGCGTCCATCGGCGTCATCTGGGTCGATGCCCACGCCGACATGAACCGGCCTCACACGTCGCCCAGCGGCAACATCCACGGGATGTCGCTCGCGGTGCTGCTGGGGCACGGGGAACCGCGCCTGACGCGGGGAAGAGCGAACCTCCGTCCCGAGAATGTGAGCGTCCTGGGGGCGCGTGATCTGGACGCCGGCGAGAAGCGACTCATCCGGGAACTCGGCGTGCGGGTGTTCACGATGTCGGAGATCGACGAACGCGGCGCGGCGCCGTGCATGGACGAGGCGCTGGAGCGCGCCAACGCGGGGACCGCCGGGTTCCACCTCTCGTTCGACCTCGACGCGCTCGATCCGCGCATCGCTCCCGGCGTGGGCACGCCCGTGCGCGGGGGGCTGACCTACCGGGAAGGGCACCTCGTGTGCGAGAAGGCGTCGCGCTCCGGGCGGCTCGTCAGCCTGGAACTCGTCGAACTCAACCCGGTCCTCGACGACCGCAACCAGACCGCCCAGCTCGGCGTGGGTCTCGTCGCCTCCGCTCTCGGCGCCACGATTCTGTAGGAGACCCCGCCGACTTGCGGCCCGGCGCCGGCCCGACGGATTCTTTCGGTCGCCGCGGTCCCCGCGGGAACCACGATCGAGGGGGTCACATGCATGACACGATTGCACGGTTGCTCCTCGCGACCGCCACGGCCGCCGGGCTGGCCGGGTCCGCGCCGGCCCGACCGGCAGACGCGCAGCAACCCACCGCGGCGGAGCTGGCCGACCTTCGCCACGGCGTCCCCAACGGCGCGTGGCGCTCGACCTACGCCGCCCCCGGGCATCCGCCGACCCTGATCCGGGGCGCGACGCTGATGACCGCGGCCGGCGAGGAATACGTCGGCAGCATCCTGTTCGAAGACGGGATCATCGTACAGATCGGCCGCGACCTCGAGGCGCCGGCGGATGCGGTGATCCTCGACGGAGCCGGGCGCTTCGTGACGCCGGGTCTCATCGACTCGCACTCTCACCTCGGCGTCTCCGCGACGCCCGAGGTTCCGACGAGCTTCGACAACAACGAGACCGGCATGACCACGCCCGGCGTCTGGATCGAACATTCGATCTGGCCGCAGGGTCCCGGGTTCGTGCGCGTCCTCGCGGGCGGGACGACGACGCTGCAACTGTTGCCCGGCTCCGGCGACCTCATCGAAGGGCGCGGGGTGACGGTCAAGCCCGTGCCCGCCCGCACGCCCCAGGAGATGCTGTTCCCCGACGCGCCCCGCACGGTCAAGCTGGCCTGCGGCGAGAATCCGAAGCGCGGCGACGAGTTCCCCACCACGAAGATGGGCAACGTCTTCGGCTACCGGGAGGCGTTCATCGCCGGGGCGAAGTACCGCGACGAGTGGGACGCGTGGCTGGCCGATCCCCGGGGTGGGCCGCCGGACCGCGACCTGGGCCTGGAGACGCTCGCCGAGGTGCTGAGGGGCAACATCCTCGTGCAGTGGCACTGCTACACGGCGGACGAGATGGCCACCAACCTTCAGGTGGCACGCGAGTTCGGCTTCCAGGTGCGGTCATTCCACCACGCGGTCGAGGCCTACAAGATCCGCGATCTCCTGGCCGAGAGCGGGACCTCCGCCTCCATGTGGTCGGAGAACTGGGGATTCAAGATGGAGGCGATCGACGGGATCCCGGAGAACGTCGCCCTCGTCTCCGCTTCGGGCGCCCGCGCGATCGTTCATTCCGACGACGACATGCGCGCCCAGTACATGAACCACGAGGCCGCCAAGTCGATGTGGGCGGGCCGGCGACGGGGGATGGAGATTTCGCGCGACGAGGCGCTGCGCTGGGTCACGGCCAACCCCGCCTGGGCCCTCGGGATCGACGACCGCGTGGGGACGCTGGAGGTCGGGAAGAACGCCGACTTGGTGCTCTGGTCCGGCGACCCGTTCTCGGTCTACTCCGTTCCAGATCAGGTGTGGATCGACGGCGCGCGGCGCTGGGACCGGAAGGACTCCGACTACCAGCGGGTGAGCGACTTCGAACTCGGGCTGGTGAAGAAGGGAGGCGGCCGATGACCCCCTCCCGGCGCGGGGCGTGCATTGCGCTCGGGCTCGCGGCGTTCGTCGCGGCCGGCGCGGCCGCCCAGACCATCGCGATCGCCGGCGGGACCGTGCACCCGGTCGCGGGGCCGCCGATCGAGAACGGCGTCGTCCTCATCCAGGACGGCCGCATCGTCGCCGTCGGGCCGGCCGCGGAGGTGTCCATCGGAGATGCGGCCATCGTCGATGCGACCGGCAAGGTGGTCACGCCGGGTCTCATCGAAGCCGGCACGCAGCTCGGCCTCATCGAGGTGGGGGCCGTGGCGTCCACGCGGCATGGAAGTCTCGACCGGGGCGCGAACCGGAGTGCGTTCCGGGTCAGCGACGGGCTCGACCCGCGATCGATGCTGTTTGCGATCGCCCGGGCCGACGGGGTCACCGGCGCGATCACGTCGCCCGCGGGCGGCGTCCTCTCCGGGCAGGGCGCGGCGCTCACGACCCTCGGCGCCACGCGCGCCGAGGTGCTGTTCCGCGATCCGGTGGCGCTCTACGCATCGCTCGGCCCCGGCCCCGGGGCGGCCGCCGGGGGGAGCCGCGCCGGCGCGGTCATGGAGCTTCGCGAAGCGCTCGAAGGCGCCCGGGACGAAGTGGAGGAGGACGCGAGCGAGCCGGGCCGGGCCGCGGTCGCCGCGGTCCTCGTCGGCGAGATCCCCCTCATCGTCCGGGCCAGCGGCGCGACCGACATCGAGATGGCGCTCGAAATCCAGGCCGAATACGGCTTTCGCATGGTCATCGACGGTGGGGAGGAGGCATGGCTGCTGGCGGAGCGCCTTGCCGCGGCCGGGGTGCCCGTGATGGTCCGGGCGCTCGCGAATCTGCCCACGCAGTTCGACCGGCTCTCCACCCGATACGAGAATCCGGGCCTGCTCTCGGCGGCCGGCGTCGACGTGATCCTCACCACGCAAAGCTCGCACCGCGTGGGTCAGGTCACGCACGAGGCCGGAAACGCGGTCCGGTACGGGATGGACTGGGACGATGCGCTGGAGGCGATCACTCTGGGGCCGGCCCGCGCGTTCGGGATCGACGACGCGGTCGGGAGCCTCGAGCCCGGCAAGCGGGCCAACGTCGTCATCTGGTCCGACGACCCGCTCGACTTCGCGGGCTACGCCGAGACCGTCTTCATCGACGGCCGGCAGGTCGACACGACATCGAGGCAGCTGCAACTCTTCGAGCGCTATCGTCGCATCGAACCATAGCAGGCCTCTATCTGGCCTCTTTGCGCTCCCTTTTGCGCTCCCTTGCCGGGGACGGCCTGCGGGAGTAGAGTAATCTCATTGACATTCGTTGACACTGGATCAATTCTAACAAATGTCGGAGACACTCGATAATGGATCAGATCACCGCCCGCGTGCCCCCTGCGATGGTCGAAGCCCTGGATGCGGCGGCGGCCGCCTTGAGGCGAAGCCGGGCCGATGTCGTTCGCCACGCTCTGGAGCGATATCTGGAAGACTTCGATGATCTGACGGTCGCGCTGGAACGACTTCGCGATCCCAGCGATCCCGTACTGGACTGGGATGAGGTCAGGGGTGACATACTCGGTACGGATTAAGCGGAGTGCGGCCAAGGCGCTCTCCCGTGTTCCGAAGCAAGACCGTTCACGCATCGTAGAGGCGGTCGACGGGTTGGGCGAACACCCCCTTGCGGGCAGTTCCCTGAAAGGAGGCCTCCGCGGCCTTCGGCGCGTCCGGGTCGGCGATTATCGGGTGGTGTACGAGGTGCTTGACGATGCGCTGGTGGTACTCGTCGTACGCGTCGCTCATCGAGGGACCGTCTACAGGCGGAGCTAGCAGCCGGTCCGCGGCAAGATCCTGCCCGTCTGGCCACCCCTTCGCGGATCGGCGCCGCAGGAAGGACGATGCGATATCTGGAGGATTGCGATGACCTGACCGGCGTGTCAGCGGGAGATCGCGGTCCCGTACGCGGTCAGGTCTCTGAGCGTGAAGTCCCTGCCCGCCACCTGGAGCAGGCTGACGCGATAGCGTGCCTCGTCGCCCCGGTGGGGCACCCAGATCCGCAGCACCGGCGCGTCCGGCGCCAGCGCTCCGGCGATGACGATCTCGCGCCGCGTCGAGGACGAGTCGTCCGTCTCGAAGATCTCGAGCCCAGGCGCCTGCACCGAGTCGATGGCCGGACCCTCGACCACGAGCATGGCACCGATGTCTCGGGCACCGGCCGGGGCCGTCAACCGGACGTGCAGGGGGCCGGCATCCACGACCGCCGCGATGGGTCCGTCATGCCGGGGTGCGTCAGCCCGCGGGCCGACGATGCCGTCCCCGCAGCCCCAGGCCGAGACCAGCGCGGCCAGCAGCGCCGTCCGCAGCCACCCGGACCGCTGGGTCCGGGAACCGGCGGCGGGCGGGCCCGGGAACCGGCGGCGGCGGGCGGGGCCGCGCGCGCCCCTTCGCCGGCGGCTGGCCCCTCCCTCCCTCCGCGACGCGGGCAGCGCGGGGGGCGGGGAGGGCGGTTCCGCGCCGTCGGCGGCCGGCCCGGGTCCTTCGCCCCGCCGGCAGCGGTTCATCCAGGCGAGCAGGTCGCCGAGGTCATAGCTTCCGTTCCCGTTCCCCAGACTGTCCAGGGCGGCACGCCGGTCTTCGCTCATGTCTCCATCCTCCCATAACGCCGCAGCCACCGCGGCCGGGTTTGCGCCGTCTCCGCCGGCCAGCGCGAAGCAGAGGCGCGCGGCCCGGTCTTGCTCCATGGCCCCCGCCGTCAGCCCCGCCGCATCTCCGCTTTGGCCACTCTGGACCACCCTCACCGTCACCCCCGGCAGCGGCCACCGGTCGTAGGCGTAATACGCGCCATCGGCGCCGTGGGTCAGCTTCGCCGTCGTGCCGGACGCCGAGGCCGTGGCGCTCACCGTCACCTCCTGGCTCCGGAACCAGTTCTCCCTCGTGAAGCTCATGGTCGTCGGCGACACCGTCACCTCGGTCACGTCCGAGCTTACCGTCACCTTTACGGGATTCGCGGCCCTGGCGTTGGTCGTGGCCATCAGGCGCACTCGATACGTCACCGTGCCACCCGCCGCGACCTCGAGGCTTGCGTCGCCCTCGCCGCCCGCCACCTGGAGCTTCCTGCGGCCCACCAGGTCCACCCGCAGATAGGTCAGCTCCGGCAGCGCCTCGAACTCGTCGTAGGGGAGCGACTCCAGCGACGGATTTTGCTGTAGTTTCAGACGCTCCAGCGATCGCAGGTCCGAGAACAGCCCGGCCGGCAGCGACGTCAGCTTGTTCTCGTTCAGCTCGAGCTCCTCCAGTTCCGCCAGTCCGCCGAACACCCCCGCGGGCAGGGACTCCAGCCCGGTCTCCCTCATGTACAGTCTCTCGAGGTTCACCAGCCCCTGGAAGTCATCCTCCTTCAATCTCATCGTGAACTCGCTCTCGTTGCTCGAGTTGCGGCCCAGGTCGAGCGACTTCAGCTTCGCCAGGTGCGTCCCGGTCACCCCGGAGCAGTCGCCCTTGTAGCTGTGCCGGTTCTTCAGCAGCACCAGGATGCGGTCGCGGACGCGCGGCGTGCGGCCGCAGATGCCGCTGTTCGGGCCCGGCGGCGTGTTGGTTCGCACGTTCGCCAACGCCGTCCAGGGGCTCGGCCCCATGGCGCTCAGCGCCCGCACCTGCACCTGGTAGGCGGTGTTCGCTTCAAGCCCCGTGATCGTCGCCGTCGTCGCCGTGCCGCCGTGGCTCCAGTTGCTCCAGCTCCCGCTTTCGCCTGCCCGGTATTGCACCTCGTAGCCGGTGATGGCCGGGCCGCCGTCCGGCGCCGACCAGGTCACCGTCACGCTCGTGGACGAGCCCGCCTCCGCCTGCAGATCCTGCGGCGGCGGCGCCGCGTTGGCGTCCGTCCGGCCGCTGCCCGAGTCCGACCAGTCGCCCGTGCCCTCGTCGTTGGTGGCCCGCACCTGCACCTGGTGGGAGGTGTTCTCCGACAGGCCCGTGAGCGTCGCCGTGACCGCCGTGCCGGCGTGGCCCGCGTCGCTCCAGTCCCCGCTGTTGCCCGCCCGGTACTGCACGTCGTAGTCCGTGATCGCCGGGCCCGCGTTGGCCGGCGCCGTCCACGTCACGGTCAGGCTCGTCACCGACGCCGCCGACACCGCCGGCGCGTCCGGCTTGCCCGGCGCCTCCGTGTCCACGTCGGTCACCGTCACCGTGATCGTCTGCGTCGCCGTCTTCTCCCGCTCCCCCGCGCCGCTCGTCGCCGTCACTACCACCACGTAGGTGTTGCCGGTGTCCTGGTCCTTCGCGTCCTCGTAGTTGGGCGCCGCGTCGAACGTCAGCGCCCCGTCCGTCGCCCCGATCGAGAAGAACGCGTCATCCGCCCCGCCGGTGATCTCGTAGCCCGTCACGTCGTCGCCCGCGTCGCTGTCCGTCGCCAGCACCGTGCCGGCCACCGTCTGGTTCTCCGCCGCGTCGAACGTCGCATCCGAGCTGAACGTCGGCGCCGCGTTCGCGTCCGTCCGGCCCGAGCCCGAGTCCGACCACGAGCCCGTGCCCTCGTCGTTGGTCGCCCGCACCTGCACGTCGTAGGACGTGTTCTCGGCCAGGCTCCCGATCGTCGCCGACAGCGTCGTGATCGTCGTGCCGGTCACCTCCGTCCACGCGCCCTCCGGCGAGGTCGTCCGGTGGCGGTAGTCGTAGTCGGTGATCGCCGGGCCCGCGTTGGCCGGCGCCGTCCACGTCACGGTCAGGCTCGTCACCGACGCCGCCGACACCGCCGGCGCGTCCGGCTTGCCCGGCGCCTCCGTGTCCACGTCGGTCACCGTCACCGTGATCGTCTGCGTCGCCGTCTTCTCCCGCTCCCCCGCGCCGCTCGTCGCCGTCACTACCACCACGTAGGTGTTGCCGGTGTCCTGGTCCTTCGCGTCCTCGTAGTTGGGCGCCGCGTCGAACGTCAGCGCCCCGTCCGTCGCCCCGATCGAGAAGAACGCGTCATCCGCCCCGCCGGTGATCTCGTAGCCCGTCACGTCGTCGCCCGCGTCGCTGTCCGTCGCCAGCACCGTGCCGGCCACCGTCTGGTTCTCCGCCGCGTCGAACGTCGCATCCGAGCTGAACGTCGGCGCCGCGTTCGCGTCCGTCCGGCCCGAGCCCGAGTCCGACCACGAGCCCGTGCCCTCGTCGTTCGTGGCCCGCACCTGCACGTCGTAGGACGTGTTCTCGGCCAGGCTCCCGATCGTCGCCGACAGCGTCGTGATCGTCGTGCCGGTCACCTCCGTCCACGCGCCCTCCGGCGAGGTCGTCCGGTGGCGGTAGTCGTAGTCGGTGATCGCCGGGCCCGCGTTGGCCGGCGCCGTCCACGTCACGGTCAGGCTCGTCACCGACGCCGCCGACACCGCCGGCGCGTCCGGCTTGCCCGGCGCCTCCGTGTCCACGTCGGTCACCGTCACCGTGATCGTCTGCGTCGCCGTCTTCTCCCGCTCCCCCGCGCCGCTCGTCGCCGTCACTACCACCACGTAGGTGTTGCCGGTGTCCTGGTCCTTCGCGTCCTCGTAGTTGGGCGCCGCGTCGAACGTCAGCGCCCCGTCCGTCGCCCCGATCGAGAAGAACGCGTCATCCGCCCCGCCGGTGATCTCGTAGCCCGTCACGTCGTCGCCCGTGTCGCTGTCCGTCGCCAGCACCGTGCCGGCCACCGTCTGGTTCTCCGCCGCGTCGAACGTCGCATCCGAGCTGAACGTCGGCGCCGCGTTCGCGTCCGTCCGGCCCGAGCCCGAGTCCGACCACGAGCCCGTCCCCTCGTCGTTCGTGGCCCGCACCTGCACGTCGTAGGACGTGTTCTCGGCCAGGCTCCCGATCGTCGCCGACAGCGTCGTGATCGTCGTGCCGGTAACCTCGGTCCACGCGCCCTCCGGCGAGGTCGTCCGGTGGCGGTAGTCGTAGTCCGTGATCGCCGGGCCCGCGTTGGCCGGCGCCGTCCACGTCACGGTCAGGCTCGTCACCGACGCCGCCGACACCGCCGGCGCGTCCGGCTTGCCCGGCGCCTCCGTGTCCACGTCGGTCACCGTCACCGTGATCGTCTGCGTCGCCGTCTTCTCCCGCTCCCCCGCGCCGCTCGTCGCCGTCACTACCACCACGTAGGTGTTGCCGGTGTCCTGGTCCTTCGCGTCCTCGTAGTTGGGCGCCGCGTCGAACGTCAGCGCCCCGTCCGTCGCCCCGATCGAGAAGAACGCGTCATCCGCCCCGCCGGTGATCTCGTAGCCCGTCACGTCGTCGCCCGTGTCGCTGTCCGTCGCCAGCACCGTGCCGGCCACCGTCTGGTTCTCCGCCGCGTCGAACGTCGCATCCGAGCTGAACGTCGGCGCCGCGTTCGCGTCCGTCCGGCCCGAGCCCGAGTCCGACCACGAGCCCGTGCCCTCGTCGTTGGTCGCCCGCACCTGCACGTCGTAGGACGTGTTCTCGGCCAGGCTCCCGATCGTCGCCGACAGCGTCGTGATCGTCGTGCCGGTCACCTCCGTCCACGCGCCCTCCGGCGAGGTCGTCCGGTGGCGGTAGTCGTAGTCGGTGATCGCCGGGCCCGCGTTGGCCGGCGCCGTCCACGTCACGGTCAGGCTCGTCACCGACGCCGCCGACACCGCCGGCGCGTCCGGCTTGCCCGGCGCCTCCGTGTCCACGTCGGTCACCGTCACCGTGATCGTCTGCGTCGCCGTCTTCTCCCGCTCCCCCGCGCCGCTCGTCGCCGTCACTACCACCACGTAGGTGTTGCCGGTGTCCTGGTCCTTCGCGTCCTCGTAGTTGGGCGCCGCGTCGAACGTCAGCGCCCCGTCCGTCGCCCCGATCGAGAAGAACGCGTCATCCGCCCCGCCGGTGATCTCGTAGCCCGTCACGTCGTCGCCCGCGTCGGAGTCCGTCGCCAGCACCGCGCCGGCCACCGTCTGGTTCTCCGCCGCGTCGAACGTCGCATCCGAGCTGAACGTCGGCGCCGCGTTGCCGTCCGTCGGACACGCGTTCCCCTCGGTGTACAGGCACACGGTCGCCGTGGAGCCGACCGGAAAATTGGTCGCCGGGTCGTGCAGAGCCGTCGGAGCAAGCCACAGCCAAAAGGTACCGGTGCTGCGAACCGTTTTGTCGAACGGGAACTGGTGCCCATCGATCTCCAGCGTCAGGATGTTAGGAAGTCCGGCCAGGTTGACATTCAACCGCACATAGGTGACATCAGGTTCTCGCCCGTCAATGTACACCCCGACGTTGGTTACCTCATAGGTGGCCGACCCGAACTCAAAATCGTCGTCGGAGAGCGAACCAGTGCCGGGGCGGTAGCCGAACAGAACGTTGCTGAAATTTCCCACCGTCAGGGTCGTCGACCAGGCCAATGGCGGATAGTCGTCGTTCTTGATCGTGCCCGTCGCCGTCGCGACCGAAATCGCGACAGTCGCGTTCGACAACATCACCGTGAAGGTCTCGTCTTCCTCCACCGTCATGTCCTCGGTCGTCGATACCGTGAACGTCTGCTCCCTGGCGCCCGGCTCGAAGGTCAGCGTCCCCATGCCCTCCGTGAAGTCCGTGCCCGAGACCGCCGTGCCGCCCGAGGTCGCCCAGTCCACCGTCACCGTCTCCGTGCTCGGCAGCGACAGCCTCGCCGTGAAGGTCAGGTCCTCGCCTTCCGCCGCCGAGACGTCCGCCACGCTCAGCATCGGCGTCGGGGTCCGACACACCTCCCCCTCGGTGCGCAGACACACGAGCACCGTGGAGCCGACCGGAAAATTGGTCGCCGGGTCGTGCAGATCCGCCGGAGCATCCCACACCCAAGTCTTATCGGTAGATTCAGACTTTCTGTCCCCGAACGGGAACTCGTGCCCGTCGATCTCCAGCGTCATGACGTCTTCTGTCGGAAGTCCGCTCCTGTCGAGATTGAAAAACACCTCCCGGCCCGTGGTCACCGTGACCCGCTCTACCACATAGGTGGCCGACCTGTACCTAAAGTACGGGTCGGTGGAGAGCGAACCGACCGAGGCGTAGTAGCCGTAGTGTTCAAAAGCCAAAAAGTCATGTCCCACCGTCAGGGTCGTGGACCAGGCCAATGGCGGCCAGTCGTCGTTCTCGATCGTGCCCGTCGCCGTCGCGCCCGAAATCGCCGCGCTGGTCGCGTTCGACAACGTCACCGTGAAGGTCTCGTCGCCCTCGTCCGTCATGTCCTCGATCGTCGCCACCGTGAAGGTCTGCTCCGTGACGCCCGGCGCGAAGGTCAGCGTCCCCGAACCCGCCGAGAAGTCCGTGCCCGAGGTGGCCGTGCCCCCCGAGGTGGCCCAGGCCACCGTCACCGTCTCCGCGAACACCTCGCTCGCCGGCGACAGCTCCACCGTGAAGGTCAGGTTCTCGCCTTCCTCCGCCGAGACGTCATCCGCCACCCGCAGCTCCGACGCCACGATGCGCCCCAACGGACACACCTGCGTGTCCGTGCGCAGGCACACCGTCGCCGTGCTCCCGAGCGGAAACTCGGCCGCCAGATCGTCCAGTGCGGCCGGAACGGTCCAATACCACGTCCTTCCGCCGCCGATGCCGATAGGGATTTGATCCGAGGATGCGAGCGCGTGCCCGCCCAACTCCAGCGTCAGGGCGTCGTCTGTCGGAAGTGCGCCGTCGACGATGAATCTGACGACATTCGTCGCCACGTCGATGGCAAGGACCCTATAGGTGGTCGCCGGGGTGGACCCGTAATCGAAATCGTCGTCGTCGAGCGTCCCGACCGCGGGCGTGCCGGTCGCGTCGTAGCCGTGCCCCGCCGGAGTGTCGCCCGCCGTCATGGTCGCGGACCAGACCGGCTCGCCGCCGCCAGCGGTGCCGTTGACGCGGATCGCGAGCGCCTTGCTAACATCCCCCGAGCTGGCGCGCCAGCTTGTAGACCCGGCCGCACGGCGGTGTCCCGTATTGCCGATAGACCAACCGGACGCCGGGTTCGCATCTTCAGCGGTGGTCGTCACCCAATCCCAGCCGGGTGAGTTGCCGGCATTGGCGATCGACTTCGTGAGATCATGACCACGGCATACGTCTTGCCCGCCCCCAGCGTTGAGTTGGGGGGAGCGTCAAACCTCACCAGGTGCTCAAGCCTTGGGATGCTCGCCGGCTTGGTCAGCGTGTAAAGCGGACTATCCGGGTGCCCTGCGCTTGCCCCCGACGCATGGGTAGACCAGATGGCGACAGTCAGCAAATCCATGTCCGCCGACGAAATACCAGCGTTACCCTTCACGATCTCGATCGAGCTCAGCGTGTAGTTGCCACCATCAGCGCCGACCGTGAAGGTCTGGCCGTACGCGACGCCGTCACGAAGAGGCTGCGTCACCAAGCTGCGTTGCTCCGTATTGCTGACCAGCACGGCGGTCTGGTCCTGGGCCGCGGCGGGGTGGGCGAGCGCGCCGAAGAGCGCGAGCAGCGCCGCGGCGGCCAGCGCCCGGGCGGAGCGGACAGGCCCGCGCGCGCGAGGCGCAGTCATGGCGGTGGGCGCTCCGCGCTCGCGACCGCATCCCGTCGCACGCCGCACCCGGCCATCCCCGTTCGACCGTTCAATCGTCTCTCTCCTCGATGAATGACAGCCGGGCACGGATGTCGGACGCCCCAATGATTCAACTGCCTACCTAACTTCCATTTGGACCCTCCTACCGCTCTTCTCGATAGCTCGCGATAACTTGGTAGGCATAGGTATAGGTATAAGGAGAGGAACCGCCGCCCCGGCGGGGCGGCAGGCGGTCCGGGCGGCATTGCTCCCTCACCTGAGGCACAGTCATGCGCTCGGCGCTCGGCGCTCGGCGCTCGGCGCTCGGCGCTCGGCGCTCGGCGCTCGGCGCTCGGCGCTCGGCGCTCGGCGCTCGGCGCTCGGCGCTCGGCGCTCGGCGCTCGGCGCTCGGCGCTCGGCGCTCGGCGCTCGGCGCTCGGCGCTCGGCGCTCGGCGCTCGGCGCTCGGCGCTCGGCGCTCGGCGCTCGGCGCTCGGCGCTCGGCGCTCGGCGCTCGGCGCTCGGCGCAGCGTGCCTAACATAGTCTGGACCGTTCCGCAATGGCCTGTCGGCGCCCATCGACAAATCCCCCTTCAGCAGATCCCGTTCGATATCATGAGCGGACCCACTGGGCCCGGCCCGGTCAAGACGGCCAATCCTACCAAGTGACCGTAAGTCTTGCAACGATGGGCACATACATTATGGCGATGGCATAATTGTACTATGCCTCGTGCCCATGTCCCTGGGCGGGCAGGGCCAGCGTACGCTCTCGGCGCCAGATTCCGCCGCGAGCCTTCTCGCCGGTCTCTCGCCGGGACCGAACTTCGGGATCAGGCGGATCACGCAGCGGTCCTGAGGCGAAGCCGGGCCGATGTCGTTCGCGGCGCGCTGGGGGATATCTGGAGGATCTCGATGACTTGACGGTCGCGGTGGAACGGCTGGCCGCTGCTCCGCACATCTCCGATACTTCCAGGTCCGACCACGGGCCGCTCACAAAAGGAGTGAAGGATGAAGACGAGACTCGGATGCGCCGCCCTCCTGGCGGCCCTCTTCGCCGGAGGGTTGGCTGCCGACGCCGAGGCCCAGACCCGGCGACTGTCGCTCGACATCTACATGGACATGGAATCCGTTTCCGATCCCCGGATCTCGCCCGACGGGTCGCAGGTCGTGTACACGCGCGGCTGGGTGGACAAGGTCAACGACCGGCGGGAGTCCTCTCTCTGGATCATGGACGCCGACGGGGGCCGCAAGCGGGCGCTCATCGACGGGGGCGGCGCGCGCTGGTCCCCCGACGGAACCCGCATCCTGTATACGGCGGCGGGGGAGCCCTCGGGGTCGCAGATCTTCGTGCGCTGGATGGACGACGAGGGCCTCACGAGCCAGGTCACGCGTCTCGAGAACGGGCCGTCGTCGCCCCGCTGGTCTCCGGACGGGAGGTGGATCGCGTTCACGAGCCGCGTGGACCACCGGGCGGACTTCGCGGGCGTGGACCTTCCCTCCAGTCCGGACGGGGCCACCTGGACGGCCGGCCCCAAGATCGTCGAGCGCGCCGGCTACAAGCGCGACCGCCAGGGCTACGTGGACACGGGCTGGACGCATGTGTTCGTCGTGCCCGCAGATGGCGGCGCCGCCCGCCAGCTCACCGACGGAGACTGGAACCACGGGGGCATCGCCTGGAGCCCCGACGGGACCGAGATCTATTTCACGTCCTACCGCTCTCCCGACTGGGACCGTCCCTCGAACTGGCAGGAGTCGGAGATCTACGCCGTCTCCCTGGAGTCCGGCGAGATCCGCCGGCTCACGGACCGGCGCGGGCCCGACGCGGGACCCGTCCCCTCGCCCGACGGCCGTCTGATCGCCTACACCGCGGGGGACGAACACCGGGATACGTACCGGAACCAGAAGATCTACGTCATGAACCGCGACGGGTCCGGCTCGCGATTGATCTCGGGCGACTATGACCGCCAGTCCGGGGGCTTCCAGTGGGCACCCGATGGGAGTGGTCTCTACTTCAACGTGAGTCGAGAAGGGTATCGCCAGCTCCACTTCGTTTCGGTGGACGGCGGGGTCACGCAGTTGACGGAGGGGGCGCAACTGTTCTCGCTTTCCTCGTTCGCGGAGAACGGGACGGCGGTGGGCACGATTTCGACCGATCACCAGCCGGGCGACCTGTATCGGTTCTCTCTCTCGAACGCTCGCGACGCCGTCCGCCTCACGGAGGTCAACGCGGACGTGCTGCACGGCGTGGCGCTCGGTGAGGTGGAGGAAGTGTGGTACGAGTCGACGGACGGCTTCGATGTCCAGGGGTGGATCGTGAAGCCGCCCGACTTCGATCCGGAGCGCGAATATCCGCTGATCCTCGCCATTCACGGCGGGCCGCACGGGATGTACAACGGCGGGTTCAACTTCGCCTTCCAGGAACACGCGTCGAACGACTATGTGGTCCTCTACACGAACCCCCGGGGGAGCACGGGCTACGGCACACGGTTCGCGAACGCGATCAACCACGACTATCCGGGCGCGGACTTCCCCGACCTCATGGGCGGCGTCGACGAGATGCTGCGGCGGGGCTACATCGACCGGGACAATCTCTTCGTCTATGGATGTTCGGGCGGCGGCATCCTCACCTCCTATATCGTGGGGAACACCGACCGCTTCCGCGCGGCGTCGGCCAACTGTCCGATCGTGAACTGGATGTCCGCCATGGGGACGTCGGACGCGATCGGCTATCTGCGCACGTTCGAGAAGCCGTTCTGGGAGGACGCGGCCGAGTGGATGGACCGGTCCTCGATCTTCTACGTGGGGAACGTGACGACGCCGACGATGCTGATGACGGGGGAGATGGACCTGCGGACCCCAATGGGCCAGACGGAGGAGTTCTACCAGGCGCTCCACTACGAGGGCGTACCGACGGTCATGGTACGATTCCAGGGCGAATGGCACGGGACAAGCCGGCGGCCCTCGAACTTCCTGCGCACGCAGCTCTACCTGAGGAAGTGGTTCGAGAAGTGGGGGACGCACCGGGCGGCCGTGACGACGGAAGACGACGCTCTTTGACCTCGCGGATCGAGGGCGCGTTCGCCGACCGGACGGCGTTCATCCCGTTTCTTTCGAGCGGGTATCCTCGGCCGGCGGACACCCCGCGCCTGCTGGAGCGGCTGGCGGCGGATGGAGCGGACATCATCGAACTGGGGATCCCGTTCAGCGACCCGCTCGCCGACGGACCCACGATCCAGGCCGCGAGCTGGCGGGCGCTGGAACAGGGCGTGACGGTAGAGTCCGCGCTCGACCAGTTGGCCGAGATCTCGGCCGACCTGCCGCCGGTCGTCGTCTTCTCCTACGTCAACCCGATCCTGCGCATGGGCGTGGAGCGTTTCCTCGAGCGCGCGGAGGCCGCGGGGGCGGCGGGGCTGCTCGTGACCGATCTCCCGGTGGGGTCGCACCCGCCGCTCGAGCGCCGGCTCGCCTCGGGTCCGCTCGACCTCATCCCGCTCGCGGCCCCGACCACCCCACGGGCGCGACTGGAGACGATCCTCGGCCACGCCTCCGGGTTCCTCTACTACATCTCCCGCCTCGGGGTGACGGGGGCGCGGGAGGCGCTGGACGCCGCGCTTGACGACCAGGTGAGACGGCTCCGGACGATGGTCCGGCTGCCGGTCGCGGTGGGGTTCGGCATCTCGACGCCGCAGCAGGCGGCGGCGGTCGCGGGCATGGCCGACGGCGTCGTGGTCGGATCCGCGCTCATCGCCGCCCTGGGTCGCAGCGAGGCCGCCTTCGGGGAGCTGTCCGCCGCCCTCTCCGAGGCGGTGCATGGTAAGACCTGGCGGTCTGCGGCGATTCGCCATGGCTGACCAGGGTTAGCAACCCGCAGGACCAGCCTCGCATCGATTCCGGCTGCGGTCAGCGATACAGGAGCAGGCTTGACGTGTTAGTATCAATAACGATACCGTGAGCCGGGATTCGGCGGCGATACTTGCCAAACTCCGCAACAACCCGCGGGGCGTTCGGTTCTCGGAACTCTCCAAGTTGAACGCCAAGGGAATGGCGAAGCCCTATCAGGTGCGCCAAGTCATCAAGGCGATCGAGAAGCTGGAGGGCACGACATGAGCGACCGCTATACCTATCGCATCACCTGGTCCGCCGAAGACAACGAGCATGTAGGCCTGTGCGCCGAGTTTCCCTCGCTAAGCTGGCTGGCGTCCACTCCCACGGAAGCGTTGTCGGGGATCCAGCGTGTCGTGCGACGCTGCCTCGAGGACATGCAGGCAACTGGGGAGACGCCCCCGGAGCCCCTGGCCAGCCGCACGTACAGCGGGAGATTCATGGTCCGCCTGCCGCCCGAAATCCACCGCTCTCTCGCGATTCAGGCAGCCGAACAAGGCGTGAGCATGAACAGGCTTGTGAGTGCACGCCTCGCCGAATGAAGCCCATGGGATGAGATCTCTTGAACGGGGAAGCAAAATGACAAGACGCGTTCTTTCACTTGCACTCCTGGTGGCCGCGACGGCCGGGCCGGTAGCGGCGCAGGACGAATTCGGGGCGGCGGTATGGGCCCCATCGGTGGACGAGATCCTCGTCCTCAAGCCGGCGTTCGGCCGGGGGCCCGCGTCCGTGCTCGTTTTCGAGAAGGGCGACGGCGGCTGGTCGCAGGCACAGGAGGTGTGGTCGGCGGGCTCGCTCCTGGGGGAGTCGTTCGGCCGCACGATGGCGCCGGTGGAAGATGGATTCCTCGTGGCGAGCGGGGACCCGCAGGTCATGATCGGGGCGTACGGATTCGCGCGCGGCGTGGACGGCGGCTGGGCGGAGTCGGGGGTGCTGCGGCTCCGTTCCGAAGCCGGCGCGGCGCCGGAAGAGATGAGCATGGGCCGCGTGATGGCCATCCTGCAGCCGCCCGCGCGAGTCGTTGCGGCGGATCGCGGGTTGGCGCTCGTCTCGGCGCCGGGCGGTCGGGGCGCGGGGACCGCGGTCCACGTCTACGAGCGCGGTGCGGACGGTGCGTGGAGCGCAGCGGGCTCGCTGCAGGCCGGAGATCTCCGGGCCAACGCGCGCTACGGGGCGGCGATGGCCGTGCGTGGCGGGTTCGCGGCGGTCGGGGCGCCGGGACAGGGAACTTCGGGCAAGGTGTACGCGTTCGCGCGCGGCGCGGACGGCGCGTGGAGCCTGGAGGCCGCGCTCGAAGCGCCCGCCCTCGGCCGGGGCGCCGGTCTGGGCTCCACCATCCTCTTCGCCAGCGACAACGAACTCGCCGTTGGCGCCCCCTCGGCCGATGGGTCCGTCGGGCGGGTGGTGCTGTTCGCCCGCGGGCCCGGCGGCGCCTGGTCGGAGCGGGCGACACTGGCGCCGCGTGAGTCGGGGCCGGGGCAGCGTTTCGGCGCCGCGCTCGCCGCCTCGGACGTCGAACTCCTCGTCGGCGCGCCCGGCGCCGCGGACGGTCGGGGCCGCGTGGACGGATTCACCCGCCCGGATATGGCGTCCGAATGGCGGGCCGCGGGCTCCTTCACGGCCTCGGAGCCCGATTTCGTCGCGGGCTTCGGCGCCGCGCTGGCCCTCCGCTCCGGCCTCGCCATCATCGGGAGTCCCGGGGCCGAGGGGGGCGCCGGCCTGGTCGCCGTCTACGAGAAGACGCCCGATGGCGACTGGTCCGGGCCGGTGTGGCTGCGCCCCGGGGGGTCGCCGGTAGCCGTGACGTCCGGGGAAGTCAGCTGCGAGGACGACGAGGCCGCCGGGTTCGACTGCTCGGACGTCGATCTCCAGGCCTACCTCCCCCTCGCCTCGATCGGGGCGGAGCCGGGCGAGCGGGTCAGCGATGCCTGGGGCTGGACCGACCCCGAGACCGGCCGGGAGTACGGTCTCGTCGGCCGCTCCGGCGGCGCGGCGATCGTCGACGTGACCGACGCCGTGAATCCCGTCTACCTCGGCGTCATCCCCGCGAACCGCAGCGGCGCCCGCGACCTCAAGGTCTACGCCGACCATCTCTTCTTCACCGGCGACGGGGCGGGGGACCACGGGCTCGTCGTGTTCGATCTCACGCGGCTCCGGGAGGTGTCGAATCCCCCCGTCGAATTCGCACCCGACCTGCGCTGGGACGAGATCGGGAGCGCGCACAACCTCATCATCGACACCGGCGCCGGCACCGCCTTCACCGTCTCCACGAGCGGGGACGGGCACACCTGCGGCGGCGGGCTCGTGATGATCGACATCCGCCAGCCGCTCGCGCCCGGGTTCGCGGGCTGCTTCACCGACACCGAGGGACTCCTCTTCCAGGGGCGGACGCACGACGCGCAGTGTCTCGTCTATGACGGCCCGGACATGGACTATCAGGGGCGGGAACTGTGCTTCGCCTCGAACGAGACGGCGCTCCGGATCGTCGATGTGACGGACAAGTCGAACCCGAACCCGATCTCGGCCGCCGCCTACCCGGGCGTGGCGTACATCCATCAGGGGTGGCTGAGCGAAGACCGGCGCTACTTCTATCTGGACGACGAACTCGACGAACTCGTCGGCACCACGGACCGCACAAAGACGATCGTGTGGGACGTGACCGACCTCGACGACCCGGTCGCGGTCGCGGACTACTACGGCCCCAACAACGCGACCGACCACAACCTCTACGTGAAGGGCGACCGGATGTACCAGGCCAACTATCAGGCCGGCTTCCGCGTCGTCGACATCAGCGATCCCGAGAACCCGCGGGAGGTGGGCTTCTTCGACACCACACCCTACGGCGCGGATCCCCCGGGCTTCAACGGCGCCTGGACGGCCTTTCCCTGGTTCGAGAGCGAGACGGTCCTCGTGACCAGCATGCTCGAGGGTGTGTTCCTGCTGAAGCCGAGACGAACCGAACTCGTGCCCTGAGGCCGTGGGCCCGCCGCCTCAGAGCCGCTGCATGAACCACCAGTGGTGTCCCTCGAGGTCGCGGGCCTGGTAGCCCCTCTCGGACCAGTAGTCCTCGCCGTAGTCCTGCGTCGTCGGCTCGGCCACAATGACGGCGCCGGCCGCCCGCGCGCGCTCGCAGTGGGCGTCGGCGTCGTCGACGAATACGGCCAGCGCCTGTGTGTTCGCGCCCTCGACAGCCTGCGGGGATCGCAGGTACGTCCGGTCCGGCGACAGACCCGCCTGTCCGACCATGATGAGGCCGCCGTTCACGACGAGCTGCGAATGGACAATCTGTCCCTGCTCGTTCTCGACTCTCACCTGCACCTCGAATCCGAACGCGGCTGTCAACCAGTCGATCGCGGCGGCCGCATCGTCGTAGAACACGGCGGGTGCGATTCTGGGCCAGCCATCGGGTGGGTTCTTCATCGGGACCTGAGGCTCCTGCTCGGGTAGGGCGTCACGCGCACGGTACCCCGCTACCGGAGTGGGTTGCAAGCTGCCTGTCGCGGGGTTTCCTTTCTCCGGCCCACCACCCGAAACCGCCGCGCGGAGGCGACATCCGATGCCAGGACTCACCAACCCAGATGGCGGCGAAGTCTGCACCGTGCGGTGCCACGGCGACGGGCCGCTCGTGGCGCAGGGATCGCTGCGCGTGCTGGAGCCCGGCGCGGAGGAAGGCGTCGTGAAGCCGCGGGCCGCCTTCTGCCGCTGTGGCAGATCCGCCAACAAGCCGTACTGCGACGGGGCGCACAAGGACACCGACTTCGAGGCGTCGGGACCCATCGACACCAGCAGGTCCGTCGCGGCGGACGCCACGGACGACGCGGGGGCCGAGGTCGTCGTCACTCCGCACGCGAACGGTCCCTACCACTTCGATGGCGTGGTGGAAATCAGCGGAGAGGGGCACGAGGGGACGGTGCGCTTCGAGAAGCCGTGGCTGTGTCGCTGCGGAGCCTCGAAGAACAAGCCGTTCTGCGACGGCGCGCACAAGGAGATCGGGTTCGAGGCGGAGGGCCTCTGAGCGTGGCGGAGCCGGGTGCGCTCGCTTTCTACCCCCTCCTCTACGTCGCCTGGGCGGACGGCGAACTCGCGGCCGAGGAAATCGCCATACTCCGCGAGCAGGTGCGCGAGGCGGGGTTGCCCGAGGGGGCCCTGGCGGAGTGGCTGGATCCCGAGGCGGCCCCTGCGGCGGACCGACTCGTCCATCTCCTCGACGCGGTGCGGCGGCGGGCCGCCGACGTATCCCCGGAGCGCCGCCGTTCGCTCACCGAACTCGGCATCGCCATCGCGGAGGCCGATGGGGCCCATCCGACGCCCGAGGAGCGGGAGGCGATCCTCCGCATCGAGGACGCGCTCGGTTTGGGCGGTCCCGACGCCGTGGCGACCCTGTTCGACCCGGTCCGGCCGATCGCGCCCCTCCCGGTCGTACAGGCGAGATTCGACCGCGAGGCCATGGCCCGCTTCCTCGACGGCCCGGCTCCGGAGACCCGGCGGCGGGTGCGCGCACTCCTCGGCGACGGCCGGTTTCGCCACGTATCCGGCCTCCCCACGCCGGAGTACCGGGCCCAGGTTGCGGCCTGGTGCCGGGTGCTCGCCGATGAGGGGCTGGGGGCGCTCGGCTACCCCGCGGAGTACGGGGGTGGAGGCGATCCCGCGGGCTTCGTCGCCACGTTCGAGACGCTCGCCTTCTTCGACCTCAGCCTGCTCACGAAGTTCGGCGTCCAGTTCGGGCTCTTCGGCGGCAGCATCCATCAACTGGGTTCAAGTCGTCATCACGAGAAATACCTGAGAGACGCCGGCACGCTGGCCCTACCGGGTTGTTTCGCGATGAGCGAGACGCTGCACGGATCGAACGTCCATGATATTCAGACGACGGCGGTCCATGACCCCGCGACCCGTGAGATCGAGGTGCATACGCCGGTACCGGGGGCGCGGAAGGACTATATCGGCAATGCGGCACGGGACGGCCGGCTCGCCACAGTGTTCGCACAGTTGGAAGTAGACGGGGAGGGGCGCGGCGTCCACGCGATCCTCGTCCCCATTCGGGACGACGCCGGCGCGCCGCTGCCCGGCGTGACGATCGAGGACTGCGGGGAGAAGCTGGGCCTGAACGGCGTGGACAACGGTCGTCTCCTGTTCGACCGCGTGCGCGTGCCGCGTGAGAACCTCCTGGACAGGTTCGCCTCCATCGATGACGAGGGCCGCTACCGGAGCCCGATCGCGAGCCCTGCCCGGCGCTTCTTCACCATGCTCGGGACGCTGGTGGGCGGTCGCGTCGCCGTGGGGAGTGCGGCGCTGGGCGCGACCAAGGTCGCCCTGACGATCGCCGTCCGTTACGGCGCCCGCCGACGTCAGTTCGGCCCACCGGGGGAGGCCGAGCGGCTGTTGCTCGACTATCCGAGCCACCAGCGTCGCCTCCTCCCGCGCCTCGCCACGACCTATGCCCTCAACTTCGCGCTCCACGATCTGCAGGCGCAGCACCTCGCGGCCGAATCCGCGGCATCCGGGGAGTCCGCGGCACCGGGCGGCACGGACCGCCGGCGCACGGAGGCGGCGGCCGCCGGACTCAAGGCCTACGCCACCTGGCACGCCTCGGACACCATCCAGGCGTGCCGGGAAGCGTGCGGGGGACGCGGCTACCTGGCGCACAACCGCTTCGCGGCGCTCAAGGCGGACAGCGACGTGTTCACGACGTTCGAGGGCGACAACACCGTCCTCATGCAGCTCGTGGCCAAGGACCTGCTCACCGGCTTCCGGCAGCAATTCGGGGATCTCGGGGCGCTGGGCCTCGCGCGGTTCGCGGCGGGGCGCGCCCGGCGGGCCGTGGCCGAGCGCAACCCGATCGTGTCGCGCAAGACGAGCGAGGCGCACCTCAGAGACCCGGCGTTTCACGTTGCGATCCTCGACGCCCGGCGCTCGGACCTCCTGCTCTCACTCGCCCGCCTGATCCGGCACCGGATCGCGGGCGGGATGACCTCGTTCGACGCCCTCACCGACTGCCAGCACCACGCGCTGACCGCCGCCCGAACTCACGTCGAGTGCGAGATCCTGCGCTCGATGCTCGCGGGCGAGCGCCGCACCCCCACCTCGGGCGTGGCGGAGTGGCTCGAGCGGCTGCGCAGCCTGTTCGCGCTCGTCGCCATCGAGCGGGACGCCGCGTGGTTCCTTGAGCAGGGCTACCTGGATCCCCCGAAGAGCAAGGCGATCCGGAGCATGGTCACGGCCCTCTGCGCGGAGATCCGTCCCCAGGCGATCCCCCTGGTGGACGCGTTCGATGTCCCCCGCTCCTGCCTCGAGGGCTCTATCGGCCTCTGACGCAGACACCTCCGCACGACGACTCCTTTCCCGGGAGGAAGCATGAATCAAGGAGATCAACCAACTCCAACCGCGTCACCCTACCAGATCTTCATGCTGGCTCTCGCTGGTCCGAGCCGAAGACCGCAAACGGTACATGATGACCTGGGGTTGGATCGATCTCCTCTCCAGCGTGCCCACGGTCCCCGAACTTCGCGCGTTCCGGGTCGGACGCGTTCTGCGGATTCTGAGGTTCGTGAGAGGGATCCGCGCCGCGAGGGTCGTCGGTTCCTTCTGGAAGGGGCGAAGGGCCCAGACCACGGCCCTCGTCGCAGTGTCCGTCGCGATCCTGACCGTGGTGGGTTCGAGCATCGCCATTCTCTATCTCGAACGGCCGGCGGGTGGGGGCATCGGCTCGGGTCCGACCGCGCTGTGGTGGTCGTTCTTCACCGTCACGACCGGCCAGCAGGCCGACCCCCTCCCAATCACTCCTGCCGGACGCGCCATCGGCCTCGGTCTGATGACGATCGGTGCGGCTCTGGTGGGGACCTTGACCGCCACCCTGGTGTCATGGGTGGTCCGGCCGAGAGAGGACGCCAAGAGTCGGGAGTTGACCGCCATCCGCGAGGAACTCGCCGCGATCCGCGCTCTCCTCGAAGCGCGCTGACGCCGCCGAAGACGGAGCCTACGAACGACCTTGGGGCGCGACGAGTTGGGCGGCGAGGTCGAGGGCGTCGACCGGCCAGTACATCTTCGGGCGCGAGCGCAGAACGCCGGGGCGGCGCGCTTCGGGACGGCAGCGGAGGATCGCTTCGGTCCAGCGTTTGGGCACGGCCTCCAGACCGTGGACGGCGCCCGGGAGCGCCCCGCAGATCGCGGCGTTGGTGTCGGTGTCGCCGCCTCTCATGACGCTGTCGACGACGCCTTCTTCCAGCGAAGGGGCGTGCAGCAGCTGCCACAGCGCGTTCCGAAAGGCGATCCGCACCCAGCCCATGCTCGTGAAGTAGTCGTCCGGCGGGCCGTCGGCTGCGCTCGCGACGCACGCCCGCACCTCCGCGCAGATCGCGTCGTTGTTCGCCCAGTCCACGACCCATTCGTACAACTCCTCGGCGGTCGGACCGGCGTCGATCGCATGGGCCAGTGCCATGGTGAAGAGAGCGTTCGCGTCCAGGCAGACCCGATTCGGATGAGTGAGACGCGCGTCCTGTCGCGCCCAATCGGCGACCGCTTCGAGCCCGGAGTGGCGTTCCGTGTCGACCGGGATACGGGCGCCGAAGATCGCCAGCGGGCTGATCCGCATCAGCGCGCCGTTGGCCTCGCTGGCGGGGTTCAGGGTCCCCATGAGCGCCCCCCGAATCGTGCCACCGCAGTCGAACGGCCCTGAATGGAGCCATTCCCTGTACGCGGCGAAGGTCGCCTCCGCGTCATAGGTGCCGCGCGCAATGAGGGTACGGGCGAGGGCCAGCGCCATCTCGGAGTCGTCCGTGGGCTGGTCGGCCAACGTGTTGAACGTGCCTCCGTCCTCAAGATCCCGGACTCCGTCGGGATACAGACGGCGGATCTCGCCGGGCCTCTGAAACTCGACGAGGCTGCCGAGCGAATCGCCCGCGAGCTGTCCGAGAAGACAGCCGCGGGCCCGGTCGAGACGCGGATCGGCGCCCCGAGACGTTTCTGCGGAAACGTCAGCGCTCATCAGCGGGACTCATCGTCGCGCAGTCTCTTCAGGAGGTCTGGATCGGGCTTGACGAAGATCGTTTGAACGCGGGCCGGCGCGACCGTTCCCGGCGGAGACTTGCGCGGCTTGCGGACGTACTTGCGGCGGGTCCACACGACGGGGGCGGTGCCGCTGTGCCGCGCGCCGGAGTGGACCGCGGCCGCGATGGCCGCCTCGAGGAGATCGCGGCGGGGCGGGTTCGCGTCCCTGCGGCCCCAGCGGAGGATGACGTGGGCGCCCGACGCCTGCGAGGCGTGGAGCCAGATGTCGTCCGGGGCGGAGTGCCGGAAGGTGAGGTCGTCGTTGTCACGCGGGCCGCGGCCCACGCGGAGTTCCAGCCCGCCCGTGGTCCGGAGCCGGAGGTAGGGCAGCCGCGCCTCCGGCTGGCGGGAGCGCGACCCTCCGGTGCCCGGAGCGGGCGGCTTTCCTCCGACCGCCGCCCACAGGGCCTCCGAGGGACCGGACTCCGCGAGCCGTTCGAGGTGCTCGTCGAACTCGGCGACGCGCGACCGGGCCGCCGCGATCTCGGCGGGCAGCCGCCCGAGCGCCCGCGCCCGGCGGCGGGCTTCCTCGAAGTAGCCCTCCGCGTTCGAGACGACATCGAGCGCCGGGTCGAGCGCGATCTCACGCATGGCTCCGTCGAATCCCTCGAGTGTGACCGTCGCGGCACCCTTCGGAGCCTCGTCCTTGCGGGCGAGGAGGATCTGCCCGAGGAGGCGCGGCTCGTCCGGCGGCCCGGCCGCGGCGAGTTGCCGTTCGAGCGCGGCCACGCGGCGCTGGAGCCGCTTTCGCCGGGCGCCGAGGCGCTTCCGCAGCTGCGCGGCTTCGTCTTCGCCGCCGTCATCGGCGTCGCTCCCGGGGAGGGCGTCGAGGAGCGAGGCCGGCCCGCCGGCCTGGGCGACGAGGCGCGCGGTCTCCTCGAGCCGCCCGGACTCGAGCCGCCCGGACTCGGCGGAGCCGCCGGCCGCGAGCGGGTGGAGGTCGAGGTATCGCGCGTACGTCTCCGCCGGATCCTCGCCGGACAGGATCGAGTCGACGTTGAGCGCGCTCGTCCAGGCCCAGGTTTGCAGCACGGCCCGGCGGCGGGCGGCATCGTCGCCGGTCAGGACGGCGGTCCATTCCGCCTGGGAGGGCGGAGCCGCGACGCCCCGGCGCGCGGATGTCGGGGGCACATAGCGCGCCCCCCGGCGCAGGAGCCGTCCGCCGGCATCGCGCGACAGCAACGCCGTCTCGATCCGCCACGGCGAGGTGTACCCGCCATCGGACTCCGACTCGGACTCGCCGTTCTCGACTCGGCGGCAGTGCACGGCGTTCCAGCGGCGGGTCCGGAGTTCGATCGCGAGGAGTTCCCACGCGCGCCCGGTCCGGTCCCCGAACGTCAGAAGCAGCGCCCGCTCGTCGGCCGGCGCACGCGCGTCGATGAGCGACAGGCGTCCCACGCGGAGCGTCTTGCCGCCCACCCCGGAGTCCGGCGCGTCATCGTCGAGTCCCAGCACGTACCCGTGTAGTGGATGAAGCATGGCGACGAGCCTCGACCCGTCCTCGAACGCCAGTTCCACGGCGCGGCGCGCCGGCGCCATGCGGAGACCGGCGATGCGGGAGCCCTCCCAGCGATCGAGGATCGCGCGGGCCAGGGCTCGGGCGAGGAGTGAGTCGTAAAGGACGGGCATTGCGTCTATATTCGGGGTCCCGCGCGATCCCGACAAACTTCACCCCGTGACGAGACGCCGTTGCCCAGGCTCCATCCGATCATCCACGCGGCCGGCGCCGAAGGACGCCACCCCGACTGGGCCGTCATGAGTCCGGCGCGCCGCCGTCACACCGAGCGCGTGGGCCAACTCCTGTGGGAGTGGAGCGGAACCCTCGGCCACGACAGGATGAGACGGATCCGCTGGCGCGCGGCGGGACTCCTCCACGACGCTCTCAAGGACGAATCCCCGGAGACCCTGGGCCCCGAGGTTGAGGACGCGGGGGCGTGGTCCGGATCGCTCCTCCACGGTCCGGCGTGCGCGAACCGCCTGCGGGCGGCGGGAGTGGAAGACGCGTCGCTGCTGAGGGCGATCGCCTTTCACACGACGGGGCACGCCGATTTCCGGGCGCTGGGACGGGCGTTGTACATGGCCGACTACCTGGAGCCCGGCCGCACGGGCCTCGCCCGGGAGCGCGCGGACTGGCGCCGACGCATGCCGTCCGACGGGTGCGCCGTGCTCGGCGAGGTCGCGACCGCGAAGATCGGGAACCTCCTCCGCCGCGGGATCCCGATCTCCCCCGTGACCGCCGGTTTCTGGCGGGCCGTCACGGCGCCTCCGGCCACGATCCGCTGACCGGGGGGCTGGGCCCACCGCCCCTCCGGGCTTGCGTCGGCGCCCCGATTTGCACAAATCATCCGATGGAGGATGCAGGAGTACGGGGAGGGGCGGTCGAGCGCTGTCGGCGGTGGTGGGGCGGACGACGGGAGGCGACAAGGTGCGTTCGAGGAGGCGGTCCAGGCAGCAGGTTCGCAGGGTACCCCGGGGGCGTGAGCCCTACCGAAGGAGACGAGGCCCCTTCCAGCGGGTGGTCTCCGCGGTCCGGGGACTGATCACGACGGCCGCGCTGGTCGGCGCCGGCGCGCTCATCGGTCTCTTCTGGGAGGAGTGGCAGGTCGTGCGCCTCGCGGAGCCCGCGGCGGCCGGTCCCGCGCCGAGCGCTTCGAGCCCGCAGAGCGACGCGCCCGAGAGTCCGTCACCCCAACTCAGCGTCGCGAACCGGATCAAGGTCGAGGTCCTGAACGGGGTGGGTGAGCCGGGTCTCGCGCGCCGCTTCGCCGACGAGTTGCGGGCACTCGGCTTCGACGTCGTCGCGACGGACAACGCGGACCACTTCGAACACCAGGTCACCTACGTTCTGGACCGATCGGGCCGACTGGGCGCCGCGCGGGAGGTGGCGAACGGCGTCCATTCGGACTCCGTCGCCGTGGTGCTCGACCCCGACCTCTTCCTGGACGCGACCGTCGTGGTGGGACACGACTGGCAGGAGGTCCTCCGCCGCAACTGAACGCGGGGGCGCCGACCCTCGGCGCTCAGCCCTCCGTGGACAGCCGCAGCTGCCCGCAGGCGGCCGCGATGTCGCGTCCCCGCGGCCGCCGCACCGCGTTCCCCACCCCCCGAGCCGTGAGCCCGGCCGAGAAACGTTCGATCGCCGCCGGTGGACTCGGACCCCACTCCGGACGCGCGGGGATCGGGTTGAACGGGATGAGGTTCACGAAGCAGATGAGGCCGTGCGCGAGGTCCGCGAGCGCGTCCGCCAGCGCCGGCGCGTCGTTGACCCCGCGGATGAGCGTGTACTCCAGGCTGATGCGCCGGTTCTTGTAGCCCTGATACGTGCGCAGCGCCTCGAACAGCTCCGGAAGCGGGTATCGCTTCTCGATCGGCATCAGCTCAAGCCGCAGTTCGCGCGCCGGCGCGTGCAGCGACACCGCGAGTTCGAACGGCTCCGGACGCCGCGCGAGTTCGAGGATCCCCGGGACGAGCCCCACCGTGGACACCGTGATCCGCCGGGCGCCGAGCCCGAAGCCCCCGTGCAGCGCCGCCAGCGAGCCGATCACCCCGTCGAGGTTCGCCAGCGGTTCTCCCATCCCCATGTACACGACGTTGGAGATGGGCCGCCCCAGTTCCTCCCGCGCCACGCGCAGCGAATCCCGGTACTGGGCCACGATCTCCGCCGCGCGCAACTGGCGACGGAAGCCGAAGTACCCGGTGGCGCAGAACCGGCAGGCGAGCGCACACCCGGCCTGTGAGGAGAGACAGAGCGTGAGCCGCTCCCGGGTGGGGATGAGCACGGACTCGACCCGCTCCCCGTCCCCGAGCCGCCACAGGTGTTTGATCGTCCCGTCCTTCGAGCGCGCCACGTAGTCCGGTTCGAGCGGCGTGAGGGAGAACGCCTCCGCCAGCGCCGGGCGCAGGGGCGCCGGGAGGTTCGTCATCTCCTCGAACGAACGCGCGGCCCGCTTCCACACCCATTCCTCGACCTGCCGGGCGCGGTAGGCGGGCTCTCCCCGCTCCGCGAAGAAACCGACGAGCCGCTGCCGCACTCCCTCTCCCCGCTCGGCGAGCAGTTCGGGACGTGGGCCGCCGCTGCTTGCTGGCGTGTTCGAAAACCGGCTATCTTCCAGTGTGTTCCGCACTTCTTCCGACCGTTCCCCGTTCCCGCGAGTTCCCCTGTCCAAACTAACGCAACCGACCGAGAGGCGTGAGCCGGCCTCGCTGAACACAGCCTGGCGCGACGCCGGCTGCGGGCAGGTCGAGGCCTCGTGGGTCGAGCGGGAAGTCCGGGTCATCGGCTGGGTGCACCGCCGGCGCGACCTGGGCGGGCTCTTCTTCGTAGACCTTCGCGACCGCACCGGCCTCCTCCAGCTCTCCTTCGGCCCGGAGTGGACGGCCGCGGACGCCCTCGAACTCGTCACCGCGCTGAACCCCGAGGACGTCGTCCAGGCGACGGGTGTCGTGGCACCGCGTCCCGAGGCGAACCCCGCCATGCTCACGGGCGAGATCGAGCTTCGGGTCACGAGCCTCAAGCGGATCTCCGTCGCCGACCCGCTCCCGATCCTCGTCTACCAGCCGCCGGACGAGGAACTC
Organism: Candidatus Palauibacter sp.; assembly: GCF_965222475.1. Taxonomy (GTDB): domain Bacteria; phylum Gemmatimonadota; class Gemmatimonadetes; order Palauibacterales; family Palauibacteraceae; genus Palauibacter. Next base: position 176,882 of record NZ_CBDCUB010000001.1, read on the forward strand.
CCGTCGGAGGAACTCCGCCTCCGCCACCGGGTGCTCGACCTGCGGCGCCCGGAGATGCAGCGCAACCTCCGGCTCCGGCACGCGGTGACGAACGCGGTCCGCGCCTCGCTCGACGAGCAGGGGTTCGTCGAGATCGAGACCCCGCTCCTCACGCGGCAGACGCCGGAGGGGGCGCGCGACTATCTCGTCCCCAGCCGGGTGCACCGGGGCCGGTTCTTCGCCCTCCCGCAGTCGCCGCAGCTGTACAAGCAGCTCCTCGTGTGCGGCGGCTTCGACCGCTACTTCCAGATCGCCAGGTGCCTGCGCGACGAGGACCTGCGCGCGGACCGGCAGCCCGAGTTCACGCAGATCGACATCGAGATGGCGTTCGTCGAACAGGACGACGTGTTCCGCGCGGCCGAACGCATGTTCCAGCGCGTGTGGCGCGACGGGCTCGAGGAGGACCTCCCGGCGCCCTTCCCGCGCCTCCCGCACGCGGAAGCGATGGAACGGTTCGGCACCGACAAGCCGGACCTCCGCATCCCGTGGGAGGTCCGGGACTTCACCGGCACGCTCACGGGCATCGGGTTCGGCATCTTCGACGGCGCCGTCCGCGCCGGAGGCCGCGTGCGAGGGCTCGTCCTCCCGGGCGGTGCCGCGCTCTCCCGCTCGCGCATCGCCCACTACGACAAGCTCGCCCGCGAGGCCGGCGCCAGGGGAGCGCTGTGGCTCAAGCGCTCCGCGGACGGCTGGTCGGGCCCGCCCGCGAAGGTCGTGGGAGAGGAGGTCGGGGCCAGGCTCGAAGCTGAATTCGGGGTGGGGGAGGGCGATCTCGTCTTCCTCGTCGCGGGTCCGGACGCGGAGAGTTCGCCCGCCCTCGACCGGCTGCGGCGCGCCGCGGCGCGCGAACTCGACGCTGTCGACGAGAGCCGCGAAGCGTGGCTCTGGATCACGGAGTTCCCGCTCTATGAGGAGGACGCCGAGACCGGTCTTCCGGTGCCGGCCCAGCATGCCTTCACGATGCCGGCGGACCCCGATATCGAGCGTCTGAGGGAGGATCCACTCTCCGTCGTCGCGCGCGCGTACGATCTCGTCTACAGCGGGATCGAGCTCGGGAGCGGCAGCATCCGCTGCCACCTCCCCGAGGTTCAGCGCGTCATCCTGGAGGCGACGGGGCTCACGCCGGAGGAGGTCGAGGCGCGCTTCGGTTTCCTCCTCGAGGCCTTCCGGTTCGGCGTCCCGCCGCATGGCGGGGTCGCGGTCGGCATGGACCGCCTGGTGGCCGAGATGGTCGGGTGCGCGTCGATCCGGGACGTGATCGCGTTCCCGAAGACCGCGGCGGCGCGCGGGCTCCTCGAGCGCTCGCCGTCGACCGTGACCCCGGCGGAACTGGAGGAACTCGGCATCTCCGTGAGCGGGAGGAGCGAGGCGTGACGGTAGCAACGGAACGACGCCTTTCCATCGAGGGGGCCGACCAGCAACTCCTGGCCGGCGTGAACGACTCGAACCTCACCACGCTCGCGCGGCACTGCGACATCCGCGTCGTCCTCCGCCACGACCACATGATCCTTTCCGGACCCCGGGCGGACGTCGACCGCGCGTCGCCCACGGCGCAGCGCATGATCCGCTACGCCCGGCTGCGGCGCCCCTTTGACGCCGTTGACGTGGAGCGCTTCCTCGAACAGCCGGACGGGGGCGGCCCCGCCGCCGGGGGGGCCGGCGGATCCGGGCGCTCCCGGGAGGGAGGGCGCGGCGACGGACGCAAGGGAGGGCGCAACGAGCGCAGGGGCGGACGCGGCGAAGGGCGGCAGGCGGAGGTGGCGCTGGCCGGGGCGCGGCGGGCGATCCGGCCCAAGTCGCCCGGGCAGGAACGGTATCTGGCCGCGATCCGCGAGCGCGACATCGTCGTCGGCATCGGTCCCGCGGGCACGGGCAAGACGTACCTCGCCGTGGCCGCGGGGGTCGAGGCGCTGAACCGGAAGCGGGTGCGCCGGATCATCCTCACCCGCCCCGCGGTCGAGGCCGGCGAGGCGCTGGGTTTCCTGCCGGGCGACATCCGCGAGAAGGTCGACCCCTACCTGCGCCCGCTGTACGACGCGCTCGAGGACATGATGCCGCCGGACCGCGTGCGCCGCTCGATCGAGGACGGCGTGATCGAGGTGGCGCCGCTCGCCTACATGCGCGGCCGGACGCTCTCCGACGCCTTCCTCATCCTCGACGAGGCGCAGAACGCGACCACCGCCCAGATGAAGATGTTCCTCACCCGGCTCGGGCTGAACTCGAAGACGGTGATCACGGGGGACAAGACGCAGATCGACCTCCCGCGGCCCGAGGACTCCGGCCTGCTCGAGATCGAGGAAGTCTTGCGCGACGTGGAGGGAATCGACTTCGTTTACTTTGACGATGCGGACGTCGTACGGCACCGCCTCGTGAAGGAGATCATCCGCGCGTACCGGGAGTCCGAGCGTTGAGTCTGTACCGCCGGGTCCGCGACTATCTGCGTCCCGCCAACCGGCCCCCGGCCGGCGGGCCGAAGGACGCGTGGGTCCACCACGGGTTCCGGGCGGGCGTCGTCCTCCTCATCGCGCTCGCCGTCCCCTGGCTCTTCCCGCGCACCTCCCTGCCCGAATACGACGGCATCGTCCCGGGGAGCGTCGCCCGGCAGACGCTGAACGCGGCGTTCGACTTCAACATCCCGAAGGATGCGGACCGGCTCCGCGAGCAACAGGACGAGGCCGAAGCCGTCATCACGCCCACCCTCCGCTTCGAACCGGCGCGCGCCGACAGCAGCATCGAACGCGTGAGCGGATTCTTCGCGCGGCTCGACACGGTAATCGCCGCGGCCGAAGCGCAGGCCGCCGAGGAGGATCGGGGGCCCGCGAGCACGGCGTCGCTCGTCCGGGCCGGCGTCGAGGCGCCGGTGCGGGAGATGGGCATCAACGTCTCGGTCGAGCAGGCCGTCGACTCCCTCATCATCGATCACCTCCTCGATGGGGAAGCCCGCGGGCAACTGCGCGCGGAACTGGAGGCTGCTTTCGAGGGACTGCGGGTCGGCGCGATCCGGGAGAGTGACCTCGCGGACATCAGTTCGGTCAACGTCGTCGTGCGCGAGGCGACGGAAGGCGAGGACCGGGTGCGGGCGGTCAACGAACTCGTCCGGCTCGGCGATTTCTCGCGGGAGGCCCGGGAAGAGATCGGTGATCGCCTGCCGCCTGCGGGCGCGATGCTCTTCCAGCAGCTGATCCTCCAGGCGCAGCCGACGCTGCGGATCGATCGGGACGCGACGCGCCAGACGCGCGAACTGGCCCGGGCGGCGATCCCCCAGTTCGAGGGCTTCGTGCTCGAGGGGGAACGCATCATCACCGAGAACACGAGGGTCTCCGAGGAGGAGCACCGCCGCCTGCTCGCCTACGAGCGGGAACTCATCGAGCGCGGCCAGGCCGGGACGGGGACGGGGTTCCTCCATGCGCTCGGCATGGTCCTCCTCGTCATGAGCATGCTCGGGATCCTCGTCTTCGCCACATATCGCTTCCGCCGCGACATCTACGAGAACATGCGCAGCTTCTCGGTGCTGCTCGGGCTCATCGTGGTCGTGATGTCGGCGGCCGGCGTCGTCGCCGCCACGGAGAGTTCACCGGCGCTCGTGCCGGTGGCGCTGGCCGGACTCCTCGCGGCGGCGCTGTTCGACAGCCTGCTGGGTCTGATCGTCGTCTCCACGATCACCGGGATCCTCATGGGCCAGCCGCATTTCGCGGGACTCGCCGCGCCCATGGTGACGGTGGCCGGGGGGGTGACGGCGGCCTTCGCGGTGACCGGCATCCGCACTCGCTCGCAGAGTTGGGTGCTGATCGCCCTCATCGCGGTGGCGTACCTCGGAGCGGGGATCCTCCTCAACTTCACCGGCCACTATTCGCTCAACGACCTCTGGACGACGGCGGCGTTCGGGGCGCTCAACGCGACCCTGTGCACCGGGCTCGGCATCGGCGTGGGCCTGCCGCTGCTCGAGGTCTTCACGGGACGCACGACGGAGCAGTCGCTGCTGGAGCTGTCCGACATGAACCGGCCGCTCCTCAGGCGGCTCGCGCGCGAGGCTCCCGGTACCTATTCCCATTCGATCAACCTCGCCAACCTCGTCGAGGCGGCGTGCGAGGCGATCGGCGCGGACTCGCTCCTGGGCCGGGTCGGGGTCTACTACCACGACATCGGGAAGCTGGAGCGGCCGCAGTACTTCATCGAGAACCAGCCGAGGGGACTGAACCCGCACGACCGGCTCAGCCCGTGGCAGAGCGCCGAGATCCTGCGCGACCATGTGCGCTCCGGGCTCCGGATGGCGGACGAGGCCCGGCTGCCCGAGGTCGTCAAGAACTTCATCCGCGAACACCACGGCACGCAGACGATCCGCTATTTCCTGGAGAAGGCGCGCGCACAGGCGCGCTCGCAGGAGGGCTCGGCGGACATCGACCCGAACGATTTCGCCTACCCCGGACCGAAGCCACGGACGAGAGAGACCGGCGTCGCGATGCTGGGGGACGCGGTGGAAGCGGCGTCCCGCGTCCTCGCGAACCCGAGTCCCGAGCGGATTCGAACCCTCATCGATAACCTCTTCGAGGAGCGCATCGATCACGGCGAACTCGACGATTGCCAGCTGACCTACCGGGATCTGCGCATCGTGAAGCGGGAGTTCGCCCACGTCCTGACGGGGCTCTACCACCACCGTATCGACTACCCCAAGCCGACGGTTCCCGAAGCCGCCGCGCCTGAGCCGCCCGAGCCGCCGCCCGAGCCGCCGCCCGAGCCTGTGGTTGCCGAGGGGGACGAAGGACAGCCGTCGCTCGACCTCGAGCAGGCGGCCCAGGGCGACACGGGCCCCGTCCCGTCCCTCGATCCGCCCCTCGATCCGGTCGATTGACGGAGCCCTCGCGGCCCACGATCCACATCAATCCCCTCGACGGTTGGGCGGGGAGCGCCCCCTCGGACGCCGCCGTTGAAGCCGCCGCGCGGGCGGCGCTCGCGACGGGCCCCGCGGAGGGCGCCGAACTCTCGATCGCCTTCGTGTCGGCGGAGTCGATCCGGGCGCTGAACCGCGACTACCACGGCGCGGACGGCGTCACCGATGTGCTCGCGTTCGGGCTCGGCGCGGATCCGTGGCTCGGCGACGTCTACGTCTGTCCCGAGGTCGCGGACGCCTCGGCCCGGGAAATGGGTCTCGACCCCGCCGAGGAGATCCTGCGACTCGTCATCCACGGCGTCCTCCATCTGCTCGGGCACGACCACCCGGACGGCGAGGCCCGCTACGGGTCACCGATGTTCCGGCTTCAGGAACGGCTGCTGGCCGAGGTTCGCGGCCGCGCGTAGCATTCTCACGGTTTTTCGCCCCTCACCGCCGTCGCGCGAGCGAGCATGTCCGAGAACCCGGAAGAGCAGCGTCACCTCCTGATCGAGGAGGTCCGGAGTCGCCTGGAATCGGGCGAGGGGGACGCGCTCATCGCGTTCGTGGAGCCGCTCCACCCCAGCGATCTGGCGGACGTGCTCGAGCACCTGGAGGAGGACGAGCGCATCGCCCTCCTCCAACTCATCCCGGCTTCGCTCGCCTCGGACGCCCTGGCCGAGATGGAGGAAGAGGAACGCCCCGGCGAACTCCTCGCGAGCATGGAGCCGGAGCGGATCGCCGAACTCGTCGAGGAACTCGCGGACGACGACGCGGCCGACCTCATCGGCGAACTCGATCCGGAGGAGCGGGACCGCGTCCTCGAGTCGGTTCCGGACGAGGAAGAGCAGGAGATCCGCGAACTTCTCGAGTATCCCGAGGAGTCCGCCGGCGGGATCATGACGCGCGATCTGTGCGCGGTGCACTCCGAGGCGACGGCGGCGGAGGCGATCGAGGAGCTGAGGGCACAGGCGGAGGAGAGCGAGGACCTCTACACCGTCTTCGTCGTGGACCGGCGCCGGCGGCTGCACGGCGTCGTCAACCTCCGGGACCTCGTGCTCGCCGCTCCGCGGACGCCACTCGCCGACCTGCTCGAGGAGCCCGCGGTCGTCGTCTCCGTGGACGTCGACCAGGAGGAGGTGGGGAGGCTCCTCTCCCGCTACAACCTGACCGCGATCGGAGTTGTCGACGCGGACGGACGGCTGGTCGGGCAGATCACCTTCGATGACGTTATCGACGTCGTGGAGGCGGAGGTCACCGAGGACATCCTGCGCTTCGCCGCCGTGTCGGACGAGGAGCAGTTGCGCGGCACGACGGCAGGCGCGATCCGGAGCCGGCTGCCCTGGCTGGCGGTGAACGCCGTGACGCTCTCGTTCGCCGCCCTCGTGGTGTGGCTCTACGAGGACACGATCGCACAACTCGCCATCCTGGCGGCGGTCATGCCGGTGATCGCGGGTCTGGGCGGGAACGCGGGGACGCAGGCGCTGGCGGTCACGATCCGCCGCATCGCCCTCGCCGACGAGTTGCCCGGCGAGCGCTGGTCCGCGGTCTCCAAGGAACTGATCGTGGGGCTGGTGAACGGCCTCGCGATCGGGCTGCTGGTTGCCGCTGCCTCCTTCCTGCTTCCGAACACGGAGCCGCTGTTCGGGCTCGTGGTGATGATCGCGATGTGGGGGAATCTCGCCGTGGCGTCGGCGCTGGGTGCCTTCTTCCCGATCGTGCTGGAGCGGCTGGGCGCGGACCCGGCCGTGGCTTCGTCGATCTTCGTCACCACCTTTACGGATCTGTTCGGCTTCGTGCTGCTCCTCGGGCTGGCGACAAAGTTCCTGATATGAGTTCCGGGTTCGATCCGGGGGCGCTCGCCGACCGCATCGCGGGCGGCGAGCCGTTCGCGCTGGCCCGGGGGATCTCGCACGTCGAGAACGAGAGTGTCGGATTCGAGGCGCTGCTCGAGCGGCTGGACGGGCGCACCGGCCGCGCGCGGCGCATCGGCATCACGGGGCCGCCCGGCGCCGGCAAGTCGACGCTCACCGCCGCGCTCACCCGGCGCTACCTCGACCGGTCGCTGACGGTGGGGATCGTCGCCGTCGACCCGACGAGTCCGTTCACCGGCGGCGCCCTCCTCGGCGACCGCATCCGCATGGGCGAGCTGTCGACGGAACCCGGCGTGTTCATCCGCTCGATGGCGAGCCGCGGATCGCTCGGCGGCCTTGCCACGGCGACGCGCGAAGCCGCGGATCTCATGGATGCCGCCGGCTACGACCGCGTGATTCTGGAGACGCTCGGCGTGGGCCAGGCCGAACTGGACATCGCCGTCTCCGCCGATACGACCGCCGTCGTCCTCGTCCCGGAGTCGGGGGATGGGGTGCAGGCGATGAAGGCCGGGCTCATGGAGGTGGCGGACCTCTTCGTCATCAACAAATCCGACCGCCCCGGCGCCGACCGCCTCGAGAAGGAAATCGCCATCATCATGTCCATCCGCTTCGCGAACCGCGCACCGGAATCCGGGGCAGGGGCCGGGGCCGACTGGCGGATGCCCATCATCCAGACGGTCGCCTCGGAAGCCCGGGGCGTCGAGGAACTCGCCGATCGCCTGGATCGGCATTTCGACTGGCTGACCTCGACCGGGAAGCTCGAGTCACGCCGCCGGGCCGCGCGCCTCCGCCGCGCCCGCGACGCCCTCCTCCGCCGCTCCCGGCGCGACGCCGAGCGGATCTGGCGCGCAGCCCCCGCCGAGACGATGGATTCCGGGGCGTCCCCCTACGCCCTTGCCCGCCGCCTGTACGAAGACTTCAGGGAATCCTGAGCGCGAACCCGGTCCCCGCGAAGAAGTCAGTGGCGGCTTCGTTCAATCCCGCGCCCAGCCGGATGTCCCACTGGATGTCGTCCGCCAAGCTCCAGGTGAAGCCGCCGTTGGCGTAGTGTTCGGTCCGGGTCCCCTGCGGCGCGACATGAAAGAACGCGTACCACTCGGCGTAGACCCCCGTGCGCGCGCCCACGACCAGCCCCATCACCAGCGACTGGGCCCATTCCGCGTAGCCCTCGCCCCGCGCGGTTACGGCCCGGTTCACCTGCGTGCTGCCCGCGAGCGAGACCTCCCCGGTGAGGTCCCACGCGTAGATGAGGTTCACCCCCGGCGACAGCCGGTTACGGGAGAACGCCTCGCTCCCCGTGGGAAGGGTCATCTGCGGGATGACCGCGATCGCCGGACGGCGACCCACCTGTCTGGCCAGGACCAGTTTAATCCCCAGATCGAGATCTTCCGTCCCGCTGTCGTCGACACGCAGGTCATCGGTGCGGGTGCGCTGCGACACGGGGCTCGCCGCGAACCGGAGTTCCAGTCCGTGGGCGACCCCCACACGGAGCAGGGGCTCCCCGAAAAAATGCGTCCACACGGTGCCGTCGCCGCCGTCCCGGTCGCCGCGCAACTCGTCATACGCGAGGGTGTACCCGAACTCGACCTGGATGACGCCAGGCCCCACCGTCTCTGCCGCCTCCGTGAAGTCGGGGCGGTCGGCGACCAGCGGACCCCGCTGCGCGTACCCCGCGTCCGCGGCGAGAAAGAGTCCGCCAAACCCGCCAACCAGTACGATCCCCAGCCTCTCTCGCATGTCGCGCCTCATGTCGCTCGCATCGTCTCTCCCCGAGGGCTTTGGTTACTGTCCCCAGCGCCGGGACGTTCCTGCGGGAACGTCGGCGGAGGCCGGGCCCCACGCGAGGGACTCCCGGTCCGCAGCGGTCTGCAAAGCCGAGGCCGAGGCGTACCTACTCGGCATGCCCGTTTCCCCCTAACTTGCGAACTGACGACATGGGGAAGGCCGAGGAGGCTGAAGGTCATAAGGATACAGGACGGGGGATGAGCAAGCACGGCGCGCTGAGCGATCAGCTCGAACTTTGGGAGGCGGTCTACCGGCAGAGTCCGCTGCGGGACGACACCATCTTCCGCAGCATCTCCGGGCGGGAGATCAAGCCCCTCTACACGCCGCTGGACGTGCTGGACGGCGGCGGGGGCGCCGACGGCGCCGACGGGGCGCGGGGCTACCTGGAGCGGCTGGGGGCGCCGGGCGAGTTCCCGTTCACGCGGGGTCCGTATCATTCGATGTATCGGACGAAGCTGTGGACGATGCGGCTGTTCTCGGGTTTCGCCACCGCGCACGAGACGAACGAGCGCTACAAGTACCTCCTCGAGCGCGGGCAGACCGGGCTCTCCGTGGCGTTCGACTTTCCCACCCTCATGGGATACGACTCCGATGATCGCCGGTCCGAGGGAGAGGTGGGGAAGTGCGGCGTCGCGATCTCGAGCCTCGCCGACATGGAGACGCTGTTCGACGGCATCCCGCTCGACAAGGTGTCCGTGTCGATGACGATCAACGGCCCGGCCCTCATGCTGTACGCGTTCCTGCTCGTGACGGCGGAGAAGCAGGGGGTGCCGCTGGACCGGGTCCGCGGCACGATCCAGAACGACATCCTCAAGGAGTACCAGGCGCAGCACGCGTGGATCTTCCCTCCGGAGCCGGCGCTCAAGATCATCGCCGACATCTTCGAGTGGTCGGCGGACGAGGCGCCGCGCTTCAACACGATCTCCATCTCCGGCTATCACATCCGGGAGGCGGGGGCCACCGCCTCCCAGGAACTCGCCTACACGCTCAAGAACGGCTTCACGTACGTGGAGCGGGGGATCGAGCGCGGGCTGGACGTGGACAGCTTCGCGCCGCGGCTCTCCTTCTTCTGGGACGTGCACAACGACTTCTTCGAGGAGATCGCGAAGTTCAGGGCCGGCCGGCGGATCTGGGCGCGGCACATGCGGGACGTGTACGGAGCCCGGAACCCCCGGAGTCTCCGGCTGCGGACTCACGCGCAGACCGCCGGCGTGTCGCTCACCGCGCAGCAGCCGCAGAACAACATCGTGCGCGTCGCGTACCAGGCGATGGCGGCCGTGCTCGGCGGCACCCAGTCGCTGCACACGAACGCGATGGACGAGACGCTCGCGCTCCCCACGGAGGAAGCGGCGAAGATCGCCCTCCGCACGCAGCAGATCCTCGCCTACGAGACCGGCGTCCCCCATACGATCGATCCGCTCGCGGGCTCCTACTACCTGGAGTCGCTCACCGACGAACTCGAAGCGGAGGCGGAGGAGATCTTCCGCGAGATCGACGACATCGGCGGCGTCGTGTACGGGATCGAGTCCGGCTATTTCCAGGCACAGATCGCGGCGTCGGCGCGCCGGTTCCAGGATGAGGTGGAGCAGGGGACCCAGACGATCGTCGGGGTGAACCGGTTCCAGGACGCGGAGGAGCCTCCGCTTGAGATTCTGAGGATCGGGGAGGAGGCGGCGGCCATCCAGGAGGCGCGGCTGGCGGAGCTTCGGGGGCGTCGGGATTCGGAGGATGTCCACCGCCGCCTCGAAGCACTGGGAATGGCCGCGCGCGCGGACGACAACCTGCTGCCGCCGCTGCTGGACGCGGTGCGGGCCTACGCCACGCTGGGCGAGATCCGGATCGTACTCGAGAAGGTGTACGGCCGCTTCAAGGAGCCGGTGGCCTTCTAGAATGCACTGGCTGCACGCCGGTCCCCCGCGGGTCGAGGGCCGCGGGGATCTCGATTTCTCGCGCGCCGTGCTCGAGAAGCTGTACAGCTATCCCCTCAAGCGGCGGTCCATCGCGTACCTGCTCTGGCTCGTGGCGGGGTTCTTCGGGGGACACCGCCTCTACCTCGACCGCACGGGGACGGGCCTCCTCATGTTCTTCACGGGCGGAGGCGCGGTCGTGTGGTGGCTGGTGGACATCTTCCTCATCCACCGCATGGTGCGGAAGTTCAACGAGGACCAGGCGCGACGGAAGGCGGAGGGACTGGCCCCGCGCCAGCTCGCCTTCATGCCGGCCAAGGGAGAGACGCTTCCGCCCGAGCCGTTCTGGGCCGCCAAACGCGGGACCCGAGTCCGCCTGTTCGCCGACTCCTTCGTGATGATGCTGGCCGGGGGGTCGATGGGCGCGTTTGCGAGCGGGACGGGGGTCTACGAACCGATCATCGCGGCCCTCGCGCTCATCGCGATCACGCTGCTGGGGACCCGGTGGGACGTGCTCTCCGATCTGCCGGTCCTGCGGGGGTTCGATCGCTGGGCCCACCGGCTGCGACTCTTCTACTACACGAACGATCCCGGCGGGGCGCTGTCGCTCGCCTTCCGCCAGGTGCTCGCGGTCTTCGCGATCTTCCGCCAGCGACGGCGGACCGAGGCCAAGCTCTACCTGCAGCTGGGCGCGTGGTTCACGATCATCTTCACGACCTTCGACATCATCGAGGCGCTGGGGATCGGCGGCGGCGGCTTCAACCCGGGCTCCCTGATGCTGGACTTCGTCCAGACGTTCTTCGCCACCTACGCCTTCGCCGCCCCGATCGGGGCGATCCTCAACAAGCACATCCTCCTGCAGCGCAGCGACCGGGTGATCTGGGTGCTGAGCGGGATCGCCGTGGTGTTCATCCTCATCGGCGTCTTCTGACCAGCGGTGACGATTCTTCGGTCGGGAGCGTCATGAGGCTGAAGATGCAGAGCTGCTCACGGATCATTCACGCCTGGACGAGAGGACTCCGATGATGCGCAGAATCGTCGTGTCGCTCCTGCCGCTGCTTGTCGCCGCTCCACTGATGGGACAAACCATGGTGGGGATCAGAGCGGGGTTGAGCCGGTCTACGGTTTCGCACGAGGCTTTCCCGGACCTGGGCCTGGACACCCACCGCACGGGGTTCACCGCAGGGGTCGATGTGGGTCTTCCCGTCTCGAATGCGCTTGAGGTTCGTGTCGGAGGGGCGTACGTGCAAAAGGGTCTCAGCGTGGAGGAAAGCATCGGGCGGGTCGGTCTCGAGATGGACTATCTTCAATTGTCGGCCCTGGCGAGAGTGGGGACGTCGCGAGAGGGACCGCTATCGCTCGGCGTGCTGCTGGGCCCGTGGACGGCCTTTCACCTTTCCTGCGATGCGAGCGTCAGTCTCGACATCCCGGAATTCGGCTCGATAAATGAATCGGGATCGTGCGGGGACGGAGCGAAGTCGATGGATTTCGGGATCGCGGCCGGCGGCGGCGCGGAACTGGCGGTTTCGGAAAGCCTCAGGCTGGCCCTCGATGTGGTGTACTCGATTGCCCTCTCGGACTTCGCCGAGGGCGGGGGCGCGGGCAAGCACCGGAACCTGGCGGTTCAGGCCGGGGTCGTGATTCCGTTCGGAGGCTGAGGACGCCGGGCAGCCGGCAGCCCCGGGGTGACGGCACGAGAACCCTCGGGGGCGTCAGCGGATCCTGGCGCCCGATGGGACGACCCGGGTGCGGCATCGGGATGTCGTGGCGGTACGGTGGCTCGTCTTTGACCGGTCGGGCGCGATGATCGCGGAAGTGAAGTGAAGGCGCCCGACGATGTGCTCGTGCACCATGTGGGTCCCGAACACGTCTGGGGCGTTCGGGAAGATCCCCTCCGTATCCCTTGGGTCTACCGCTACCGGCTCCGGCGGGGGCGTGAACGGCAGGCCGTGAGGCTCGTGTGCGACCAGGACTACGATTCCAGGCTTCGATCCAACTCGGCGGCTTGGGCCCATCCATGGACCGATCAAGAGAGGTACGAAGGTCGAGCGACAAGGAGCGCGCCAACTGCACTGGATACTCGGCGTATTCGTCCGCGTGGGCTGCCGCAGTAATGAGCTGGCATGCGGCCCGCACGCTCACGACGAAGTTGAAGCCCCATCGAACGTTTGCGTCCTCTATGGGCTGACTGGGCCTCTCGAGTACCATAGTCATGGTCTCATAGAAGCCCTCCGCTTCCGGAGCGGCGATTCCGACAGCAGCGGCCAGGCTCTTCGCCAACGCGGGCAGCTTATCTGGCGCCGTTGCATTTGTAACGCGCCAAATGTGCCCCACAAGGGTTGGGTGTCGGCTCACACTCGGTCTGTAATCCCGGGGATTCCTAATCCGATTGAGCGTCGATTCGGTACCTGACAGCAAGTCCTCGAACGACTCCAGCCCATCGCTGCCCGATCGCAGACGATCGTAGAGGGCGTTCACTCTCCGATGATCCTGCGCATGACTAGTGTCATGTCACACGTGATATGTCGTAAGGATCGTGATAGACTTCTTGCCGGTTCACGATGGCTGGGAGGCTGGCATGAAACGGTATTCGGTGGAGTTGGAAGCGGGGGAGCGCGAGGCGTTGGCGGCGATGACACGCAAGGGTTCGCATCGTTCGCGGAAGGTGATCAACGCGCTGGTTCTGCTCAATTGCGACGAGGGCGAGTTCAACGAGCGGCGCACGACCGGCGGGGCGATCGCCGGGGTGTTGCGGATCAGCGCGCGCAGGGTGGACCGGGTCAAGAAGCGGTTTGTGGAGGACGGTCTGGATGCGGCGCTTGGGGGCCGGCAGGGTCGTCGCGCGAAATACCTTCGCAAGGCGGACGGCGAATTCGAGGCGCGGCTGGTCGCGCTCAGTTGCGGCGATCCGCCCGAGGGGCGCGCGCAGTGGTCGCTGCGCCTGTTGGCGGACCGCGCGGTGGAACTTGGCTATATCGACAGCGTCTCGCACGAGACGGTGCGGCGGGTGCTAAAAAAAACGCCCTCAAACCGTGGCGGCGCGTCGGCTGGGTGATCCCGCCGCGGCGCAATGCCGACTTCGCGGCGGGCATGGAGCGGGTGCTCGACGTCTACCGGCGTCCGTACGATGCGAACTTCCCGGTGGTGTGCATGGACGAGACGCCGCGCCAGCTGATCGGCGAGACGCGCACGCCCGTCCCGCCGGCACCGGGGCGGGCGGCCCGCGAAGACTACGAGTACCGGCGCCTCGGCACCTGCAACGTGTTCATGGCCACCGAACCACTGGCCGGCCGACGCCAGACCAAGGTGACCGAGCGCAGGACCAAAACCGACTGGGCCCGCTTCCTGCGCGACATCGCCGCGCAGTACCCCGACGCCACCCGAATCACGCTGGTGATGGACAACCTCAACACGCACCGCCCCGGCGCGCTCTACGAAACCTTCGAACCCGCCGAGGCCAAGGCGCTTTGGGATCGCTTCGAGTTCGTCCATACTCCCAAGCACGGCAGTTGGCTGAATGTCGCCGAGGTCGAACTCAACGTCATGATCCGCCAATGCCTCAATCGCCGCATCGACTCCATCGACACCCTACGCGCCGAAGTCGCCGCCTGGCAGGCGGCCAGAGACCGAATCCAAGCCAAGGTCAACTGGCAATTCACCACGGACGACGCACGTGTCAAGCTCAAGCGCCTCTATCCGACGTTTGATGTGTGACGTGACACTAGTCCGCAGGACCCTAACCAGCGTGCGATCCAGTTCGAAGACCAATCGTCTCAAGTCTGCCACCTGGACTTCGCCCGCGCTGAGCGCCACCCGCGTCGACCACGTAAGATCATCGATCGTGGCCGTAACGGATGTTGATGCCCGAACAGGGAACCAATCCGGCAGCACGACTGGCGACGACGTGCTATCCAACTCCAGTTCCCGGCGCGCGATCAATACCACGTCCAGCCAGCCCTCCGCCCGAATCCGTTCCGCAAAATCCGGACGAACTAACTGGGTTTTTGCGCTCTCAAGCACTCGTAGGAGGTCATGCGCGACTGCGTTCGGGTCGACGACCCCCCCGATTCGAACGACGACAGGGCAGAGCGGCAGGTCGGCGCTTAGCTCGAGCAGTCCTTGTGCGAACTCGTCGCGGTCCCCTCCGGAGGCGACCCAGTAGAAGCAGAGCTCACCGCGCCGCGTGTCAGAGCGCTTGGCCACCTCCGCCAGGACATGCCGGGGGCGCATCCCCCTACGCCAGTGCCGGGCGAACCGATGCCGCGAGTCGGCCCAGGGTCCGCACCTTCACAGAGACTTCCGCGTCCGTATACGACAGGAAATTCGCCTGAGTCGCGGTACGCAACATCTCGTTGGTCTCCGGCAGCATGCCGGGAGCGGGAATCTTCTCCATGAGATCGGGCAAGTCGTCGCGCCGAATGGCGAATCTCCCCGAGTCAGCCTGAGCGATCTGTCGGACAAGCCAGTAAGCCGTGTACAGCCAGCGGTTGTGGCGGTAGCTGTTCTCGCCCATCGCCGCCTTCGCAGTTTCACGGAAGAAGTCGTAGTGGCGGCCGAGGCTCACCTGCTCAGGGCCCAGCTTCTCGGCCTGGAATTGTGCGAAGTCTCCATCGTCGAGGGTGATCCCTCTGGCCGGACGCTTCTGCTCGATCAGCCAATCCACCAATGCGCAGAGGACATTCACGGTCAAAAAGGGATGGCCGGCCGTCTCCGTGTGGAGGGCGTCGACGAAGCCGGTGTCGACGCTGATCTGATCCCTCAGCACCTTATCCACGAGTTGGGAAAACTCCCCGGTCTTCAGATGGTGCTCGAACAAGGGGAATGGATCCTGCTTCACGTAGGGCGCGAGTTGATTCTGGTCCATTAAGATAAAATGTGCGCCCGGCTGCTGACCCAGCAGCACCAGCAGGTTGTCGCGCGCGAACTCGACCATCTGATTGAGGAGCGGCTGGGCCACCGTATAGCGAATCGCGGGCTCCGACTCCGCGACCGAGCGAAGATGGCCGAACAGAGTCTCATATTCATCGATGACCAACACCGTACGATCCGCCCGATCCACGGATAGCGGCGCGCAGTCGCGGACGACCGATTCAACGAAAGTCGCTTTCGGCTGAGTTCTGGTTTCTATTGCCTCACGCACCCCATCGTAGAAGACCCGTCCATTGGTCGTCTGCTCCGTTCCGCACGTCTGCGGAACGATCACCGATCCTCCTGGCGTGGTGTCCAGGTCGAAGCAGGCCGTCGTTTTGCCGCTACGCCGCACGCTGCACCACAGCCGAACGCCATTCTTGCGGTCGAATCGAGCTAGGACGTTGCGGACGCTGGTGCGCCGGACGTGGTAGAACGGCGATTTCCCCGGTGTATGGAGCGGAAACTCGCTCGCAACATTGTAGGTGATCGATCTCGCCCCCTCGATCTTGCTGCGAAGCTTGTAGATGCGTCTAGCAAGCAGTTCCGTGGCGCGCTCGGCCAATTCGGAGCGATCCGAATCACCGAGGTCAATCACGATGCCATCGAACCGATCGCTGGTTCGGACGCGGTGGGCAACATCCGGCTTTAGACCGAACTTCCGCGTGAATCGGGGCCGCTGCAGGCCGTAACTCGTTAACGGGGAACCGCATACGCGGCTTCATGCGCGGTTCTCGGTACCCATGTAGCGTAAGATGCATAGCGTTGCCACGATGTGTTGTATGCGTTATGTTTATGTCCATGTACGTCGAGCGCGTCCCCAACCGGAACTCCCCGCCCGCCGTCCTTCTGCGCGAGTCCTACCGCGAGGGCGGCAAGGTCAGGAAGCGCACGCTGGCCAACCTCTCGAAGTGGCCCGACGAACTCGTCGAGGGGCTCCGCATCCTCCTGAAGGGGGGCGTCGCGCTTCCCTCGATGGACGACGCGTTCGAGATCCTTCGCTCCCGGCCCCACGGCCACGTCGCCGCCGTCCTGGGCACCCTTCGCGCCCTGGGGCTCGAGAAGCTGCTGGACCGCCGTCCGTCCCGGGAGCGGGCGCTCGCCGTCGCCATGATCGTCGCCCGCGTCCTCGACCCCCGCTCGAAGCTGGCCACCGCGCGCTCGCTTGGCGGGGAGACCATGAGCCACACGCTGGGCGGGGAGCTCGGCGTCGGGGACGCGGACGCGGACGAGCTGTACCGGGCCATGGACTGGCTGCTGAGGCGCCGGGACCGCATCGAGCGGCATCTGGCGGGGAGACGCCTGGCGGACGGCTCGCTGGTGCTGTGCGACGTGACCTCGACCTACTTCGAGGGCCGCAAGTGTCCGCTCGCCAGGCGGGGCTACTCCCGCGACGGCAAACGCGGCAAGCTCCAGATCGTGTTCGCGCTGCTGTGCGACGGAGAGGGGTGTCCGGTGGCCGTCGAGGTGTTCGAGGGCAACACCGCCGATCCGGGTGTCGTCGGCGCGCAGGTGGCGAAGCTGCGCGAGCGCTTCTCCCTGTCCCGGATCGTCTTGGTCGGCGACCGGGGGCTCATCACCGGCGCCCGCATCCGGGAGGAGCTGCGGCCCGCGGGGCTGGGGTGGATCACCGCCCTGCGCGCCGACGCGATCCGCAAGCTCGCCGGCGGCGGCGACCTCCAGCTGTCGCTCTTCGACGAGCGGAACCTCGCCGAGATCGAGTCGCCCGACTATCCCGGGGAGCGGCTGGTCGCGTGCCGCAACCCGCTCCTGGCCGCCGAGCGCGCCCGCAAGCGCGAGGAACTCCTCGAGGCCACCGAACGCGAGCTGGAGAAGGTCGCCGCGGCCACGCGGCGCGAGCGGAGCCCGCTCACCGACCCCGAGAAGATCGCCGTGCGCGCCGACCGCGCCCTGCGATCCCGCAAGGTCGGCAAGCACTTCGACACCGAGGTCGCCGGGGACGGCCGCTTCGCGTACGCGCGCAACGAGGAGCGCATCGCCGCCGAGGCGGCCCTGGACGGCATCTACGTCATCCGCACCAACGTGCCCGCCGACGAACTGCCGGCCGGGGACGTGGTCCGCTCCTACAAGAGCCTCAGCCGCGTGGAGCGCGCCTTCCGAAGCTTCAAGAGCGTCGACCTCAAGGTCCGTCCCGTCCACCACCGCCTCGAGGGGCGCGTGCGGGCCCACGTCTTCCTCTGCATGCTCGCCTATTACGTCGAGTGGCACATGAGACGCGCCCTCGCCCCGCTGCTCTTCGACGACGACGACCCCGACGCCGCCGAGGCCCAACGCGCCTCGCCCGTCGCGCCCGCGAGACCCTCGCCCGCCGCGCGCGCCAAGGCCGCCCGCAAGCGCACTCCCGAGGGGCTGCCCGTCCACAGCTTCCGGACACTCCTGGCCGACCTCGCCACCCTCACCAAAAACCGCGTCCGACCCGTCGCGCCCGGAGCCCCGGCCGCCGACATCCTCGCCCGTCCCACCCCCCTTCAGGCCGAGGCCTTCCGGCTCCTCGGCGTCAAACCGTGACCCGTACCCAGTAGCACCCACCCCCGAAATCGAGTCATGTGACCACGTCGCAACAACTTGCCGCGTTCCGGGCTGCGGAAGTTCGGTTTAGAGGCGCCATCACGACGGCGAAGCGGCGAGCGGCGGCATCGTCTAGGTCGCGTTCTGAGACGAAGGCTTCAGCGAGGTGAGCACGGGCGTAGATCACCCGGTCAGATCCCCACGCAGAGGGTGAACGCACACCGACGTCCAAGCGTCTGTGCTCCCATGAGAACTGACCAAAGAGTGGGAGTGGAAAATAGGTTTCGCGCGGCCGGGACATCAGGGAATCAAGACAATCAAAGAGCGGCAACGCCGCCGTTCCGAGGCCGACCTTCAAGGAACCTTCGGGTAGCTGAGTGACGATGTCTTCGATCGCGTCGGTAGAAAGAAAGGCGAGTTGGTACGCCCAGCGGTTGGGAAATCTCGCCAGGAGGGTTGCACCGTCGATATCTCCGAGGCGGAGGGAAGCGTATCCTCGCAGAATACCCCTGATGCTGGCCGACAGGAGGGAGCGAAGCGACGATGTCTCCTCGCGAGTGTGGCTGTAGCTCGCTCGTTGTAGGTAGTAGTCGAGAGGCAGGTCGAGCAGGCTGGCCAACCCCCCGATGGACTTTTGCGTCAAGATGTCTTGGGTCAGGCCCCGTTGCTGGCCGTACTTGTACCCTTGGGTGAAGATGGCTCGCGTGTGTTCCTCCAGTTGCCGCTGGATGGAATGAGCGGCTTCGCCGGCCAACTCCGACTGAAGTAGTGGAAGGTAGCAGTTGAAGTGGTGGCTTAGGGATTGGGTGTATGAGGTTGCCCACTGAAAGATGTGTTTCTCGCCGAGCGTTCTCAGTGCGCCCTTGAAGTTGCTATCCGTAGCGTCGATTTGGAAATAGAGGTCTTCCGCCACGGCGGGCCGTTCTCTCACCATGGCATCGGTGAGCCCGGCGTCGTTGGCGGGCTGAACGCCCGTTCTCTCGTCAAAGAGTTGCTGGAGTTCGAGGTGACGCTTCGGCTGAAATCTATCGATCCGTGCCTGGAGATCGACCCGCCATTCTTCCAACACCGGTCGGCTCATATTGCGGATGAGGTCGGTGAGGGCGCGTTGCGGCTCCGCGCCGTGCCCAAGGGCCAGCTCGGCGTCGATTCGGCCAAGGGTTTCGTAGATGCTCACTTATCTTCGGCTATTTCATGGAGTGCGGTTAGGTACGGGAAGAAACGTGCGACCTGACGCGACTCCGCGCGCGGCCTCGGCCCAGCTGTGTCTGGCACCGATATCACGGGCCGGTCTCAATCCGGTCTCAACGGAGCGCGTGCGCAGGCTCAGGGCACCAGAACCCTCGGCGGCGTCAGCAGATCCTCGAGCCGGAAGACCTCGCCGTCCTTGATCACGATTCTCGCGCGGCGGAGGTCCTCGATGTTCTCCAGCGGGTTGCCTTCGACGATGAGGATGTCGGCGAGCGCCCCGCCGGTGAGAGTTCCGATTTCTCCTTCCATAGCGAGGGCTTCGGCGGCGACGGAGGTCGCGGTCCGCAGGGCTTCGACCTCGGTGAGGCCGCCCCAGACGTAGTTCTCGACCTCGGCGATGAGGGCGGCGCCGAAGGGGATGATGGGGGAGTCGGTGCCGGCCACGACGCGGCCTCCGCCCCGGACGACGCGGGTCACGGTTCGGCCGGCGTCGGCGAGCATGTCGTCGATGCCGCTGGCTCGGCCTCGCGCGGCGGCGCGGGTGGCCATGGCCTCGGCCATTCCCTCGGGGAAGACGGCCTCGAAGCGCGGGTCGGTCGTCCAGGATGGATCCTCTCCGACGGACTTCCACCAGCCGCCCATGAGAGCCATGGTCGGGGTGATCGTCATGCCCGAGGCGGTGAGGAGCTGGATCACGTCGTCGTAGGTGCGGTACATCGCCGTCACCTTGGGCGAGTAGCCGCGGCGGCTCGTGCCGGAGATGTGTTCGACGTGGTCCGCCCCGTGCGCGACGGCGGGGTAGATCTCGTGGCTCGAAACGGGGATGCCGATGGAATGGGCGAAGTCGATGATCCGGCGCTGGATGAGGTCCGGCAGGCGGACGTAGGTCTTGATGAGGGAATAGCGCAGGTGCTCGGCGCGGTCGAGTTCCAGCTCGAGATTCCCGTTGGGGCCCAGCGATCCGGCGCCCGAGTAGTAGATCCGGTTGCCGTCCATCGTCCGGCCCGTGGCGAACTCGCGGGGTCCGATGCGGCGGCCGGAGTCGATGGACTCGCGGCGCTCCGCGATCTCGTAGGGGTCGGAGGTCGGGTCGCGGATCGTCGTGACGCCGTAGGCGAGGAAGGTGCGGCCGAGCGCCTCGCCCATCCCGTAGCCCATGTGCGAGTGCATGTCGACGAGGCCGGGGAGGACGGTGTGCTCGCCGGCGTCCACGACCTCGCCACCATTGGCCGCCCCCGCCTCGTGGGTGGCGTCGCTGTGGGGGACGACGGAGGAGATGCGGTTGCCCTCGACGATGAGGTCGACGTCCTCGGCCACGTCGTCGGAGACCCCGTCCCAGGCGCGGGCCGCGTGGACGACGACCGAGCCCTCCCGCGCGGGGCGCCGCCACTCGATCTGCACCGAAATCTCCTCGGAGCGTCCGTCGTCGAGGTGGTAGCGGCGGAGGCCGCGGGTCGTCTGATAGATGATCGAGCGGGAGTCGCCCGTCCAGGAGATCGCGTCCGTGTGGTGGTTGTTGAGCCGCAGCGGCGGGCCGCTCGGGGCCCCGTCCGCGTCTACTTCGACCAGCCACAGCACGCCTTCGCTGGCGTACGCCATGCGCCGTCCGTCCGGCGACCACACCGGGCCGTCCAGCACCCGCACGCCCATGTTCCTGTGCTCGGTGGCCGTGACCCGGCGCGTCTCGCCCCCGTCGAGCGGCTGGAGGAGGATCTCGTTTCGCCCCTCCCGGAAGCGCGTCGAGTACTGGGAGAGGACGGACATGGCGACCGTCGTCCCGTCCGGGGAGAACGAAGGGCGGCTGGGGGCGAAGAGGTCGTCGCGGATCGTCGTGACGTCGCCCGTGGCGAGATCCACCATCTGCACGGCGCTCGACAGACCCATGACGGAGGTGAAGACGAGCCGGTCGCCGGCGGGGGAGAACACCGGCGCGATCTCGCCGCCCGGGGCGGTGGTGGCCCGGCGCTCGGCGCCCGTGTCCATGTCGCGTATCCAGATGTCGAGCGAGCCCGCCCGGTCGGAGGCGTAGGCGAGCCTCGAGCCGTCGCGCGACCACGAGGGCAGCACGTCGACGAAGGGATCGTCCGTCAGTCGGCGCGGCGTCGCGTCACCGGCGCTGCCGGACGCGCCGGATTCCAGGTCGAGCAGCCACAGGTCGCCCAGCGCGGTGAAGGCGACGTGTCGACCGTCGGGGGAGACGGCCGGAGCGACGATCCCGAGCACGGGTTCCGGCCCGGCCTCGTCGAACGAACGCGGCGTCCGCTCGTAGTCCGGTCGCGTGAACTCGAAGGTGGCCTCGAAGGGGATGTCGGAACTCCCGCTCCCGTCCACCGCCGCCATCCGGATCACGCCGTCCGAGGTGTAGACTACCTCATCTCCCGACACCCAGTGGGGACGGAAGGGGAAGACATCGGCGTTGTCCGCGCTGAGGCGCCGCGGCGGGGAGTTCGGGCCCGACTCGAGCGCCGCCACGTACAGTCCCGTCTCCCCGCGGCCCACGGCGGCGTAGGCGATGTGCCCTCCATCGGGGCTCCAGGCAGGGGAGACCGCGCCCGGGATCGCGGCAACGACCTGCCCCGAGCCATCGGTTCCCCTGACGACGATGGCTCCACCGTCCCGGCTCGAGGCGTAGGCGAGCGCGTCGCCATCGTGCGACCACTGCGGAGTGAACTCGTGGCTCGGGGCGTCCGTCACCTGGCTCGTGACGCCGCGGCCGAGATCCAGCGTCCAGATGTCGTAGTTCCCCGACCGGTCCGAGGCGAAGACGATCGATCCGCCATCGGGGGAGTAGGCCGGTTCCCGTTCGTCGTACGGACCGAAGGTGTGCTGCACCGGGTCCGAGCCGTCGGGCCGGATCGACCAGATGTGCCAGCGCCCGTCCCGGAAGGACTGGAAGACGATGCGGCTCCCGTCCGGGGCCCACTGCGGCTGCCGAGCGTCGTAGTACATGTCCGTGATCGCGCGTGCCTCGCCGCCCCCGGCGTCCATCACCCACAGCGTGCCCTGGAGGTCGAGCACCATCCGGCTTCCGTCGGGGGAGACGGTCGCGGCCATGTTCGTGCCCTCGGACACGGTGACGCGAACGTCACGATCCTGGGCATGCGCCGCTGCGGGCAGGAGTAACAGCGCCGCCAGCGGGGTGAGCGCGCTGAACGAACGACGGCGGCGGGGCACCGGTACGTGCGACATGGGGGTCATCTCCGTTCTCTGGGCGTGGAGGGTAATGCGCCACGTCCGTTACCCCTCGGCAAGACCAACGCGAGCGTGAAGCGGAGGGTGCGGTGGTGGGCTGAGTCCGTGCGAACTTACTGGAGCACCGAAAAGATGAATTCCAGAACAAAGACGAAGAGCAGGAACTCCTGGAGGCCCCGTAACAACCTGGCAGCATCCACACGGGGCCAGGCTTCGCTCAACGTCGGCCCGCTCGACGAGAACCTGTCGATTTGCCTCATGTCACCTTGTCGCCGGGCGCTTCCGCAACCTTGGCATCCACGACGCCGATGCCCGTTCGGTCAGCGCAGTTCAAGCGGAATGTCCGCAGAGCCAGGTCCCGAGGCAAGGACATCCCCCTTGGGGGATGGGTTGCTATGTGGCGTCCGAGAGACGCCGATAGTGGCGCATGCGCGCGGCGTAGGCGAAGCCGAAGAAGTATCTGCGCAGGCCGTCCGCCGAGCCGGGCGGGACGTCGGGATCGAAGAAAAGGCGGCAGAACTCCTCGCGGGCCCGCAGGACCTCTTGGCAGCGGTGGCCGTGCCAGCGGTGATCCGCGGCCGTCAGGTCGAACAGTTCCAGCGCCCGCGCGAGGGCGCCCTCGAAGCGGCCCGTTCGCCCGCTCTCGTGGGCCCGAATGGCGCGCTCCACCTCGCTGCCCACGTTTCCGAGTTGTTCGACCAGATCGAGCTTGGCCCAGCCGCCCTCTGCGGCCCGCCTGTGCAGGGGGCTTCCCATTACGCGCGCTTCCCCGGCGGCTATTCGGCGATGACGAGGGACTCGACCAGGGCGCGAATGCGCTCGCGCGTCCGCTCGTCGTCGACGCCGCGGGAGCGGTTCCCCAGCCCGGGCCGAATGTTGATCAGCGAATCGAACTCGATCCAGCCCGGTCCCTCTTCATCCAGATACAGGTTGATTCCCCAGAGGTCCTGCTGACGGGAGCCGTGCTCGAGGAGGAGCGCCTCATCGTCCGCGTGCAGGTCTCCCCCAACCGCCATGATGCCCCGTGATACGTCGACCACCCCCTTGATCCAGTCGCCGAACTGGGCCTCGGCCATGGCCGTGAGGTCGGCGCGGGAGATGGATTGCGAGATGATTCGTCCCGCCGTCAAGGCGTCGCCTCCTGGAAAAGTGGTAAGCGGAGCAGGTGTGAGCGGTGGAGAAGGCAACGTAATCGCCGTCCCCTCGACCCGCACCGCGGGCTCTTGACGGGCTGACCGGGGCGGGCTCGACCCGTCCTTCGCGGTCTGCGACACCGGCCGGCGCGGATGCCGGCGGCCTCGACATCGAGTGGCAGGCCACGGAAGCAGAGGTCGTGGACACCGGCCTCGCTCGTGCAGTTCCACTTCCACCTGCCGAGCGAACACACGGTCGACGGGGCCGCCTCCCCGATGGAGGTGCACTTCGTGCATGCGGCCGAGGAGGGAGACCTCGCCGTGAATCGGCGTCTTCATGCAGGCAGGCGATGCCGACCCGACGATCCAGAGCCTCTGGGAGGCGATTCCCGGCCCGGATGAGTCGCCCGCCGCGGTCGGCGCGCTCGATCCGGGCACGCTGCTTCCCGGGGGACGCGGCTACTTCCGGTACCAGGGCTCGCTCACCACGCCGCCCTGTTCGTCTTCGCGGCACTGTATCCGATGAACGCGCGCCCCGTGCAGCCCCTAACGGGCGAGACCTCGCGCTGCACCCGTGAGGTGACCCGCGAGAGTGGCGTCGTCTAGCTGCGCGTAACAAGGACATTGGTGACCGGTGGCCTCCACGAGGCGCGGGAAGGGGGTACGCCGCTCCGTTGTCGGCCATGAGCTGGCCGATCTTCGCCCCATGGCCGGATCGTCCTCATGACGAGCGCGACCCGAGGTCTGCCTGTGGGTGGTTGCTGGAAGTCCCTGTGAAGCCTTATGCCAATTGAAAATCAGACTTTCAATTGGCATAGGACGACACAGAGGCACCGACACCCCCATGATTGATCGAGATCTCGCGCCGTTGCTCAGGCGGGCCGTGGCGACCAGACCCGTTGTGACGCGCACGGGGCCGAGGCAGCGTGAGGCAACCATCCTGAAATCCAGAGCTAGCGACCGAGTGTTCTCCCGCCGCGGCGGGGGTCGGACCAGCCCGTCCAGGATCCGTCGGGCAGCGCCATGATCAGCTGCACGTCGCCGGACATGCCGCCGGTGAAGTAGGCGTCGGGCGGGCCCGGGTCGCGCTCGCGGACGGTGTGGCCCAGCGCCTCCAGCGCGCCCGCGGTGGCTGGCCCGAGTCCCCCGTATTCGTGGAAGACGAGGTCGGGGAGGTGCTGGTGGTGCACCCGCGGGGCGTGGACCGCCTGCACGACGTTCATTCCGTGGTCGACGACGTTGAAGATGGACTGCAGCACGGTGGTGATGATCGTGGCGCCGCCGGGGGTTCCGGTGACGAGGAAGAGGCCGCCGTCCGGGTCCTCGACGATCGTGGGGCTCATGGCCGACAGCATGCGCTTGCCGGGGCCGATCGCGTTCCGCTCGCCCTGAACGAGGCCGAACTGGTTCGGGGTGCCCGGCTTGGCGGCGAAGTCGTCCATCGTGTTGTTGAGGAAGAAGCCCGCGCCCTCCACGACGACCTTGCCGCCGTACCACGAGTTGATGCTGGTCGTGACCGCGACCGCGTTCCCCTCGCCGTCGACGACCGAGTAGTGGGTCGTGTGACTCTCGTCGAGGAAGGCGTCGATCCCGGGCGCGACCTCGGCGGAGGGTGTCGCCCGCTCCGTGGAGATCGTGGCCGCGCGGCTGTCCGCGTACGCCTCCGAGAGGAACTCCTCGACGGGAAGCTCCACGAAGTCCGGATCGGCGAGGTACTCATTGCGGTCGGCGTAGGCGCGCCGGAAGGACTCGGCCATCACATGGATCGTCTCGGGACTGTTCCACCCCATCGCGCCGAGGTCCCACCGCTCCAGGATGTTGGCGATGGCGGCCATCGCGAGGCCGCCCGAAGACGGCGGCGGCATCGAATGCACCGTGTGGCCGCGGTAGTCGAAGGCCACCGGTTCGCGCCACACCGTTTGGTAGCCGTCGAGATCTTCCAGCGTGATGATACCGCCGCCGCGCTCCATCTCCGCCGCGATCAAGGCGGCGGTCTCCCCACGGTAGAAGTCGTCGGGTCCCTGGTCGCGGAGGCGCGTGAGGACGCCGGCAAGCTCCGGCTGGGAGAAGGTGTCGCCGATGGCGGGGACGGCGTCCGCGGGGAGGAAGATGCGCGCGCTCCGGGGGAAGGCGCGGATCCCCTCCTGAGCCGCGTCGAGCGTCGAGACCAGGCGCGTGGTGACCTGGAAGCCGTTCGCGAGATCGACGGCGGGCTGCACGACGTCGGTCCACTCGAGCGTGCCGAAGCGCTGGTGCGCCTCCCACAGCCCCGACACCGTCCCGGGCACGCCCGCCGCCAGGTGGCCCCGCACTGAGAGGTCGGTCACGTTCCCGTCCTCGTCGAGATACATGTTGCGGGTGGCCGCCAAGGGCGCCTTCTCACGGTGGTCCTGCGCGAAGACGGTGCCGTCGGCGAGGCGGATCATCATGAACCCGCCGCCTCCCAGGTTGCCGGCCTCCGGGTTCACGACGGCGAGCGCCAAGCCGGTGGCGACGGCCGCGTCGACCGCGTTGCCACCGGCCGCGAGGATCTCCACGCCGACGCGCGACGCGTATGCGTCGGTCGAGGCGACCATGCCCTCGGTGGCCGAGACGGGGGCGTCTTCGGCGGCGAAGGGCCACCCTTCGGGGAAGGCACCACCCGCCTCGACGAAGGCGCTGGCCGTGGTGCTCGCGCCGCCGCCCGCCGCTCCGCCTTCGGTGCTGTCGGACTGGCAGCCGCCGACCCCGAGGACCAGGAGCGCGAGGGCTGCACCGAACGAGAGCAGGGCCCCGCCACGGAAAGCCGGCCAGCCTGGCCGTCCGGTATCGACTCTGCGTGCATCTTGCATCTTGAAGTGACCCCCCAGGAGTTGGACGCCCGCCCTCCGGCTCTCCCGATCAGCGGTATTCGACGAACTCGTCAACCGGCATGCCGACATCGCGGGCGATGCGACGAAGCAGGATAGGTGACACGTCGCGGCCTCCGTGGACCGGTACGGTGGTCGCGCGGCCATCGGGATGCCGAAACCGCTTGTGAGACCCGCGTTGCCGCACTTCCTTTGAAGCCGAGCGTGGTGAGGATCGCGATGACTTGACGCGGTTTGAGGACGGGGACCGGCGGCACCCGACGCTAGGTCACGACTACGGTCTGAGTACCGACATACTCGCCCGCGAACGCAGGCGGTCCCTCATCCAGAAGCAGAGCGATCACTTCCTTGAGGTTGCCGTTCAACTCCTCAAGCGTCTCGCCCTGGCTATGCGCCCCCGGGAAGCCGGGAACGTAGCCGACGTAAAGGCCCGTATCCGGGCAGCGCTCCACGACGGCAGTATAGGTTTTCATCGACCGAAACCCCTGTCCTTAATGGTACATGCCATTCTAGCCGCCCCCGCGCGCGGCGGCCAACGCACGGGGCGAGTGATGCCTTCCCCGATCAGGTTTCCGATCTGAGCCGGTCGCCCATTTCGAGAGTGTGAATCATGACGCCAAGAACACTTCGCACCGTCGCTGGGACGGCTCGGAAGGACGTCGGGCAATTGAGTCGAGGCGGCCACGCCGGGCGCCGAGTCGAGTCGGAGGCGGCGTTTGTCGAACTGGACGCGCTCAACTGGCTGCCCGAATGGGTCGGCCTGAACCAGGCGGATCCCGAAGAGTTCGAGCGCCGGATTCGAGAGGCGACCCGGGGACGGCGCTGGGTCGTCGCGGGCTCGTATGAGAAGTTCTCCCGGCGGATCCTTTGGCCGCGCCTCGATACCGTCGTGTGACTCGATCTGCCGCTGCGGCTCCTCGTCTGGCGCCTGCTTCGCCGCTCGTGGCACCGCTGGCGATCCCGGGAACTGGTCTGGGGAACGAACCAGGAGCGGTTCTGGTCCGAGCTCAGGATCTGGCGGAAGAATGATTCGCTGCTCGGCTGGACGATCACGCAGCATGCTCGGAAGCGACGCAATATGATCGCGTCCCTTCCCGATCCACGCTGGGCTCACATTCGGTTCGTGCGCCTCACCTCCCCCCGCGGGGTCGCGGCCTTCGCCGCGTCCGTGGAGCGCATACCCCGGGCCCTGGATCACGGCAACCAGAAGGAACACCATGACGGCGGGCTGAAGCTCGGGGCAACGCGCTCCCCGAAGTGTTCGTGTATTTTTCGTCGCACTGGACCGGGATCGCGGAGAAGCATGGGAACTCGGCCAGGCAGGGGCCGCTGACCCTGGCCGGTCGGCTCAGCGTCGCCAGCCCCCGGGGTCCGGAAGGCCACGGCTGAAGAGCGCCTCGAGGCCCGGCTCCGGCGATATGGCATCTGTCGCTACCCTGCCCCCGGCCAGGGCGGCGGGCGGCAGCTCGCGCAGGAAGCCCCGCACCTGCCCGGTCCGCGGGTTGCGCAGAATAACCATGGGCCGGTCCGTGTCTCCGTCCAGAGTGGCGCTGCCGCCCGGCCCGGAGAGCATAACGGACGCAAGCCGGCGCTCCCAGCCCGCCTGCACGGGCAGCGCGAAGGCGAAGGATCGCCCGTCCCCGTCGGAGACCTCCGGCATGTCGAAGCTCAGTGCGAACAGCACCTCACCGTCGCTGGTCCGACCGGATATCTCGAACTCGCCGCCGCCGGGCTCCGGCAGCGCCGGTGGAGCCTCAACCACGAACGCGGGTTCGAGGAAGAGCCGCCCGGCCGCGTCGGTGCCCCCCCACAAGAGGAGCGAGCGGGAAACGCCGCCATCCACAGAGGAGGAGGCCTCCGCCTCGGAAAAACGGTGCCCGCTGATCCAGCGGGGATTGCAGTAGGACATCAGGTCGCGATACGTCGGCGGAACGAGGCTGCCGCCGTCCCGGAAATCGTACCCCCAGCTCCCGATCGATCCATCCACCTTAGCCTCGGCGTCGTCGGGGGAGGCGGTGCGAGCCGAGTCGTAGCGGGCCATGGCGCGCTCGAAGCGAATCGCGTCGACATCCGCAGCCGCGTCCGAGATCAGTTCGGCATGCGACCGCGCGTCGGCGCAGCCAGCAAGGAGCGTCAGACTTACCCAGGGTACAACCAGGTGATGTCGCATCAACTTCACTCCCGGCAATGTGCCCATGTTGTCACGTTGCCGTGACCTACGAGTCCCCAGAGCGGGGGGGGTTCGCCCAGCGCAGCTCCGGGAAGGGCGAACAGTCCAGTCGAGCTTGCTTCCGCATTTGCCGGATGGTACGACTAAATGTAAAATAGGCTTATGGTTCAGCGTCCCATGTGGCTGGAGAGAATCCGGCGAGCGTGGGCCGAAAGGCCCTTGGTGTGGCTGTCCGGGGTGCGACGGGTCGGGAAGACGACCCTCGCCCGGATGGTGCCGGATGCCGTCTACCTGAACTGCGATCTTCCTTCCACCGTCCGGAGACTCGACGACCCCGAACTCTTCCTCGGCGGGCTCACACCGGGAACTGTCCTCGTCGTGGACGAGGCACACCGTCTGCCGGATCCCAGCCTTCTCCTCAAGATCGCGGCCGACGAGGACCCAACGCTCAAGATCCTGGCCACGGGATCGTCCACGCTCGCGGCCACCGGGAAGTTCCGGGATTCGCTGGCCGGCCGGAAGCTGGCGGTCCACCTGTGCCCGGTGCTGTGGGAGGAGTGCGCCGAACCGTTCGCGCGCGCGGATTTCGATCACCGGCTGCTCCACGGCGGGCTGCCGGAACCGCTGCTGGCGGAGACGAAGTCGGCGCGGTTGTGCGCGGAGTGGATCGACAGCTTCTACGCCCGGGACATCCTGGAACTGTTCCGCGTTCGCAACCGCCAGGGGTTCCTGGCGCTGTTTCGACTTCTGCTGAGGTGGAGCGGGGGACAGGTCGACTACAGTCGTCTCTCCCGCCTCACGGAGCTGAGCCGACCGACCGTCAAGACGTACGTCGAAGCGCTGCGGATTGCGCACGCCGTCCATCTCCTCCGTCCCTTCCGCGGCGGAGGCGGCGGCGAGATCGTGAGCCGCCCCAAGTGCTACGCCTTCGACACCGGCTTCGTCACGTTCGAGCGTGGCTGGAGCAGGATCAGGGAGGAGGACCGGGGCGTGCTGTGGGAGCACCTCGTCCTGGACTCTCTCCGGTTCCGCTATCTGGACGACGACATCTTCTACTGGCGCGACAAGTCGGGCAGGGAAGTCGACTTCGTGGTGCGCCGCGAGGACGGTCGCCTGGATGCGTTCGAATGCAAGATCAACGCGGACCACGTCACGCGAACCGCCATCGCGGCCCTGAGACGGCGTTATCCCCTGGGCCGCAACTACGTGGTCGTCCCGGTGGCCAGGGAACCCTACCTCATCCGCCGCGGCGGCTCGGAGTTCACCGTGTGCGGAACCCGTGACCTTCCCGCGAGCCGGACGACAGCCTGAGGAGATGTATTTCCTGGCCGGACTGTCATGGGCTCCCGGGGCCTGGGAGTACAGGATTTCTGCGGCCGCACTCGTCCTCCAATCGGATTCTTCACTCAGAATAGGCGGGGAAGTGTCGGCAGCGCGCAGGTTCTTTCAGGGGCCGCAGGCTGGAAGGGTTGTTGGGTTTGGGGGCCACGGTATACCGAACCGACACGATGCCCAACGAGGAGACGGGCATCGGCCTGGCGCCGCTGTTGATCGCCGCCGGCGACCTGTCGATCACGCGCAGTCTCCGCCTCAGGTTGGAGTACCGAGGCGTGTACGGGATCTTCCCGTCGATGCTTGCGGGGATATCGCTCGGTTCGAGGTCTCGCTAAGCCGCCTCCGCGTTGACGATCTTCCCGGCCTGGCAGGAGCCGCCGAAGGCGATCGCGTCGACGCAGGCGGCGCGAGTCGTCGATCCTCTGCTGCCCTCATCGTCTCACGCTCATCGACGCGGTAACCGGCCAACAGGGATCCCGGCCGGTCCGCCCTGCGGGCCCTCTCCGCCCGTACCGCTTCCATAGTGTCGCAGCCGTACCACACAATACGACTCGTTATCATATATTATACGTCACTATCCATACACTCTTGCTTCTTTCGCTCCATCAATCGGCGCTGCACATTTGAAGTGCATCGATGGGGAGTGCGAGCTGATCTGGCGGCGCTCGTTCCGCACCGCGGCCGAGGCGCGGCGGGAGGTGTTCGGCTTCATCGAAGGCTTCTACATCACGCGCGAGCTTCACCCGGCCCTCGGCTACGAGTCGCCGGCCAACTACGAGAGGAACCATGCAGCCTGAGGCGCACCGGAGGTGTCCGCCCGGAACCTCTCCCGAGCGCCTGAGAGGGACTGAAGGGAACAGCACCGGAGATGATCATCCACAGAAATCAACCGTCCGTGAAAGCGGGACAGCTCCAATGAGCCAGAGAGACTTTACCGGAAGCAAGAGGCAGGAAATCATACCCGGCTCCTGCACTCGGTCACGGGGGTTCGCACGCCTCTCGGCCTCCACGGCGGTGGGACTGGTCGTAACGGCCTTGTTCACATCCGCATGTCGAGACGGGACAACCGACCCCGAGAGGGTGAACAACTCGCCAGTCGCAACCGGGACGATCCCCGCCCAGACCGTGGACGTGGGAGAAACCGCCACGGTGGACCTGTCCGACTACCTGAATGACCCGGATGGAGATGCGCTGACCTATTCGGCTCAGACCTCCGACGCCGGCGTGGCCACCGCCTCGGTGTCGGGGAGCAACGCGGTCGTGACCGGGGTAGCGAAGGGCGAGGCGGCCATCGCGGTGACGGCGACGGATCCGACTGGCCTCTCGGCACGGCAGAGCTTCAGGGTCGAGGTGCCGAACCGCGCGCCGGAAGCCGTGGGGAACATTGCGGACCTGGAACTGCTTGGTGGAGACACGGTCACGATCGATGTCTCCGGACACTTCGCCGATCCCGATGGCGACGCCCTGACCTTCGAGGCAATCACTTCGGACGAAGACGTGGCGACCGCTTCCGTTCAAGGCGCAACCGTCACCGTCGTCGCCGTTTCCGACGGCACCGCGTCGCTGACCGTCACGGCGAGCGACCCCGGGGGCCTCTCCGTGGAACAGGGCTTTTCCGCCACCGTGGATCGTCCGGGTGACCCGATGGTAGAGTTCCTGACGGGTCCGGTGACCGTCCTCGAGGGCGAGAGGGTCGTCGTGGAACTGGAAGCGCGCCCGGCACCCGAATCGGCACTCGAAGTGGGCTACACGATCGGCGGAGACGACGACCCGCGGACCGACGACGCGGACGAAACGGACCACGACGCCGGGACCGGCGGTACGATTCGATTCGAGGCCGGATCAGGGCGTGCAACGCTCGAGATCACGGTCCGGGATGACGGCGAAGTCGACCCGACGCGCGAGGTCCTCGGAGTTTCGCTCGATACGCCGGCAGAAGGGGCGGGCTACCGGTTGGGTTCCTCCACTGTCGCGTTGGCGACCATCGAAGAGGGCGTGTGCGACCGAACGCCGCGGGTCCGGGATGAGCTGATGGCCATCACGGCGGTAGACCGGTGCCACGCGATGGCAGGCTCTCATCTGGCGGCGATAGCTGCGCTCGACCTGCGGGGGCCCGCGCCGCAGGGCTCGAACGTGGCGTCGGATCTCCGCGGGGCGGAAGGAGCGCGGAGCCGCGGCTGCAGCCCTCGGGAGAGGTCCGCCCTACGTGGACAGAGCAGCGGGCTCCCGGTGCCGGAGCTTACGGAATGTTCGCCGGTAGCCCAAACGC
Source organism: Candidatus Palauibacter sp. (assembly GCF_965222475.1). Lineage (GTDB taxonomy): Bacteria > Gemmatimonadota > Gemmatimonadetes > Palauibacterales > Palauibacteraceae > Palauibacter. The sequence continues at coordinate 208,930 of NZ_CBDCUB010000001.1, forward strand.
GCATGGCGCCAGCGCCTCCGCCCTCGAGCGCGAGCACGGGCACCGGAGAGGCCCTCACCGAACTGCGCGCCGGGGACTTCCTGGAGCTGACCGAACTGAAAGAGCTGTGGCTGCCCGACAACCATCTGACCGAACTCCCGGCGGGCATCTTCTCCGGGCTGACCGAGTTGCGAGTCCTCATCATGGACCGCAACCGGCTGAAGAAACTCCCCGGCGGGCTCTTGTCGGGACTACCGCGGCTGGAAGTCTTCGCGGTCGCCGACAACGAACTGACCCGGCTCCCGCCCGATCTGTTCTCCGGGCTTTCCCGGCTGGAGCGTGTGTGGCTGTACCGGAACGAGCTGCACGAACTGCCAGCGGGGCTGTTCGCGGATCTCGACAACCTGGAAGAACTTCACCTTGGGGATAACCGCCTGGACGCGTTGCCGGCAGGGATCTTCGCCGGGCCGGGCCGACTCAGGATTCTCACTCTGTACAGAAACCGGCTGGCGGAATTGGACGCAGCGGTGTTTTCCGAACTCGGCGACCTGGAGCAACTGTATCTCTCGGACAACCGACTGACCGAGCTGCCCTCCGGCGTGTTCTCGAACCTCGGCGGCCTGGAGATATTGCCGCTCCACGAGAACCGGTTGACCGGGCTGCCGCCCGACGTGTTCGCGAACCTCGGCAGTCTCGAAGTCTTGTACCTGGACGACAACCGGCTTCAAGGACTGCCGAACGGCCTGTTCGACGGCCTTCCGGGTCTTGTGACACTGCGCCTCGGCGGCAACCGGATCGCCGAGATCGAGAGCGGCACTTTCGCCGGCCTTTCCGGACTCCAATGGTTGCACCTGCATCAAAACCGCCTTGTCCTCCTCGAGCCCGGCGTGTTCTCGGGGCTCTCCGGATTGCAGGGTCTGGCGCTGGAAGAGAACCGGATCCGGGATCTCGGGCCGGGAGTGTTCGACGGGCTATCGCGTCTCCAAATACTCATCCTGAGAGACAACCAGTTGGGCGCGCTGGAAAGCGGTGTCTTCACCGGCCTTCCCGCGCTGGTTGAGCTGTGGATCTACAGAAACCAGATCACGGAGCTGTCGGAAGACGTGCTCGTGGACCTTCCGCTCCTGAGGAAACTGATCATGTGGGACAACCGACTGACCGAATTACCGCCGGGAGTGTTCTCGGGGCTCACGAGGCTGGAGGAGTTGTCCCTTGCCGAAAACCAGCTCGCCAAGCTGCCGGAGGGGATTTTTTCCGGCCTCGCGGCGTTGAAATCCCTGTCTGTGGCGCACAACCATCTTGCCGAGCTGTCCGACGGAGTATTCGCGGGACTTTCGGAGCTGGGCTACCTCAATCTGGGCTTTAATCCGGGCACGCCCTTCCCCCTCGATGTCCGGTTGGAAAGGACGGATACGCCGGATCTCGCGGCCCCCGGGCCGGCCAGGGTGGTACTGTCCCTGGCGGAGGCGGCGCCCTTCCCCATGACGATCCCGCTGGCCGTGGAGGGAGGAACGCTGTCCACCGACAAGGCGACGATCGAACGAGGGCGAGCCACGAGCGAGGAGTTCACGGTGACCATGAACTCGGGCAGCCAGACCGGCACCGCAGTCGTCATGGGGCCGGCACCCCTGATTCTGGAGCCGATGATCGGAGTGCATCTGGTTGCGGCCGACACGCTGGTCCTCTTCACGACCTCGGGCGATGCCTCGGACGGGGAGCCCGACATGGCGGCGCGATTGGAAGAACCGGCGCCGGGGACGGGAGGATTGGCGCCGGTGAATGCTGGTCGCGGTCTTGCTGGGGGCCAAGCCGCGCTCGAAGGCCAATCGTTGTGGGATGGCCGATGGCATCCGAACCGGGCTTGGGATTCGCCGAACGTGACCCACATGAAACAGCGAACGGAGTGATGGGGATCCCAATCGAGTCGCTTGACATCAACCGGCGGGTCCGCGCTGGAGCCGCCCTGTTTGTGGTCAGCGCCATCGCGTGCGTTGATGGCCCGTCCGAACCGGCCCCGATCGAATTCGGCGTCCGCTCGGTAAGCATCAAATCAGTGCCGACGAACGGAGGGACGATTTCCGGCGGTGGGTTGTGGCAGTTGGCGGCGGGACAGATGGTCACCACCACGCTGATTGCGATCCCCAACCCCGGCTACGACTTCGACCGTTGGGCCGAAAACGGAACGACGCTCTCCACCGATTCGGTGTACCAGATGGAGATCACCGGAGAACACGAAGTCTCGGCCCATTTCTCGGTCAACCGGGAATACGGCAAGTGGGGCCCGGGGAACACCTACACAAACTATGGCTTTCCGGGCTACGGGTACGAAAGCCTGGCGTGGACCTTCGTGCCAGTGGCCGATCCGCCCGAGAGCCTCCGTCAAAAGAGCCTCCTGCACTACTACGCGTACACCTTCGCGCTCCATAACTCCTCGCCGGAGGTCGGATTCGGGTACGCGGGATTCCAGTCGGACGGTCACCTCCGGATCCGCGGCCGAAGGCGTTGGGGGAAGGTCGTCAACTTCTCGATCTGGGGTTCGGACGCGGCCCGGACAGACGGGCTCGTGAATCCGCGCAACGCGGAGTGCGAATGCCATCAGATCATGATCCGGTACGAGTGGGTGGAGGGGCGAGCCTACAGGTTCGAACTACGGGCGGGGCCGAGCGGGACGGGCGTCCGGGGGAAGTGGTGGGGACTGTGGGTGACGGACACGGCCACCGACTCCGTCACATTCATCGGCGAACAGCGCCTGCCCACCGCGATAGGGGGCCGGGAATCCACGATGTGGTCCCCGCGTACTTCCGCATTCGGCGAGGACCTGCACTTTTGGCGGTCCCGTAACGGTGCCGAGAGCTTCGTGTGCAGCGACTTCGAGTCATCGTCGCTGGCAGTCGTGGACGTCACGGCGGGCCCGGAGCGGACCCGGCCCATTCAGGTGTCAAGCTCGACCAGCAGCGGCGAGAGCGACATGGGCGAGAACGGTCACCGGACGACCCTCTGCCATGTGACCATCCACACTGCGGACAACGGAGACGTGCAGCACAACATCGGGTTCTGGCCGGAACCTCCGGAGCGGGTGATCGGACGTTGACCAATCCCGCCCCCCTGCCGGGGAGGTCGATCACGCGCAGTCTCCCCTTCAGGTTGGAGTACCGACGCGTTTACGGGATCCTCCCGTCGTTGTTCATCGATGGGGCCTTCCCCGTCCCACTGAGGCGCCAAACTTCCTGGGAGAAGCAATCGAGGTCCCGCTCTTGGAGGTCGACAAGAAGTTCTGGTTAGACGAGCACTTCGAGGGCGAGACACTCCTAAACGAGACGATCACCCTGCACCTGCTCCAGAGTGGCGGCAAGGCAGCGGTCTGGTACGGCCTCCGGACCGAAGTGGGAAGCGGCAACGCCACCAAGCGGGTCGCGCTCTCCGATCCAGACAATGACGGCCGGATGCACGTCGAGATCCCGCTCGGTTACAAGAATGGTCTGGAGGACCCGCCCCGGCCGGGCTTCCGCGGCCGCCTGCTGCTGACGGCGACACCGTGGAATACGTGACCCCGCGACCCGAGTCATCAGCGCCTTAAAGACTAACAAGGCGGATCCATGGTCGCGGCTGCGGCGGGGACGCCTGGGGAAGCATCCACCCCCGAGGAAGAGACAGACATGACCATGGACGCCACTCGAGGAACGCCAAGTCGTTGACGGAGATGCCACGCGGGACGTCAGGCGCGTGCGGACGACGCAAGCGGACGATGGCAGGCCGCGTTCGCGGATGTCCCGTCCCACGAATTCCGCCTCTTCCTGCGGAGACGGAAAATCGTCGTACCTGACCTCTCGGGTGTAGGCCTGCTGCGCATCGTGAACCGCGAGGACGCTCGTCTCCGCAATCGACCGTAGACTGGCAGGCATGAATTCGGCCCGGCTAACCATCGATCGTTCGTCGTCTCCCGCGCAGCTCACGTACGGGGAGCGGTTCAACGCGGCGGCGTGGTACGTGGACCGGCACCTGGCCGAGGGGCGGGGCGACAACGTCGCGATTGAGCAGGCCGGCGCGCGCGTCACCTACGGCGAACTCGCGCGGCGGGTGGGGCAGGCGGGGAACGCGCTGCTCGGGCTCGGGCTGGGGCCGGGCGACCGCGTGCTGATGGTCGTGAAGGACTGTCCGGAGTTCTTCCACTTCTTCTGGGGGGCGGTGAAGGCGGGGATCGTGCCCGTGCCCGTGAGCTACCTCATGCGGGCGCGAGACCTCGCGTTCATCATCGGCGACTCCGGGTGCCGGGCCGTCGTCTACTCGCCGGAGTTCGCGGCGGAGGTCGTGCCGGGTCTGGCGACGGCGCGCACCGGCGCCTGCGGGCTCGCGCTTGAGGCGGAGAGCGGCGTACTCGACGACGTGGCCGCAGCCTCTCCGGAGTTGGAGGCGGCGCCGGCCCGGCCGGAGGACATCGCGTTCTGGCTCTACTCCTCGGGCACGACGGGGCGTCCCAAGGGGGTGCCGCACCGCCACCGGGACATGCCGGCCACCTGCGAACACTACGCGGTCGGAATCCTCGGGCTGGGCGAGGGCGACCGCTGCTACTCCGCGGCGAAGCTCTTCTTCGCGTACGGGCTCGGGAACGCGATGACGTTCCCGCTGTGGGTGGGAGGCACCGCGATCCTCGACGCGCGGCGGCCGACGCCCGAGACCACGTTCGAGACGATCGAGACGCTGCGTCCGACCGCGTACTTCGGCGTGCCGACGCTGTACGCGGCCCAGCTCCAGGCGCTGGACCTGGCGCGGGCGGCGGGTGGCGGCGCCGTGGACGACGGCGCCGCCGGGGGAGGGTCGGCCCGCAGCGGCATGGCGGGGCGGGGCGCTCCAGATCTGAGTTCGCTGCGGCTGTGCGTCTCGGCGGGCGAGGCGCTGCCACCCGACCTGTTCCGCCGCTGGAAGGCGGCGACGGGGCTCGAGATCCTGGACGGGATCGGCTCCACCGAGGCGCTCCACATCTTCATCTCGAACGCACCGGGAGAGGTGAAGCCCGGGAGCACGGGCCGGGTCGTCCCCGGCTACGAGGCGCGGATCCTGAACGAGGACGGGGTAGAGGCGGGCCCGGGCGAGGCGGGACAACTCAAGATCCGCGGAGACTCGACGACGCCCGGCTACTGGAACCGTCCCGAATTGGAGGGACGCTCGATCGTGGACGGCTGGCTCCGGACGGGCGATCAGTATGTGTGCGACGCGGAGGGCTGGTTCCACTACCAGGGCCGCGCCGACGACATGATCAAGGTGGGGGGGATCTGGTGCTCCCCGTTCGACATCGAGGCCCGCCTCATGCAGCACCGCGCGGTGCTGGAAGCGGCCGTCGTGGGCCGCGAGGATGACCACGGTCTGGTGAAGCCGGAGGCGCACGTGGTGCTCACCGAGCCACTGAAGGAGACGGTGGGCGCCGAACCGGCCGCGGACGCGCTCACGGCGGAACTTGTTGCGCATTGCCAGGAGGGTCTCCCGCGTTACATGTACCCGCGCTGGATCCGGTTCGTGGCGGAACTGCCGAAGACGGCGACGGGGAAGATCCAGCGGTTCAGACTCCGGAGGTGAGGATCCGAATCCAGGCGGTGCCCAGGCTGGTTCCAACGAACGTTGTGCGGCTGGTGACAGTGGCGCTGCTGGCGCTCGCGGCGCCGGGTGTCCACGCGCAGGTCCTGCATGACACGGTCGGGATCCAGTTGCGGGGCATGGCTCGGCTCGTCGAGTCCGGCGCCGGTACGTGCAACGTTTCGGAGGAGCGCGAGACGGCGGTTTCGTACGCGGAGAAACGGCCGAACCACGGCCAGCCCGTCGACGTGTGGCAGTTGGACTTCTTGTTGTACAACGGGTCGGAGGGATGGCTCGATCACCTGGTGGCGGACTACCGGATCGCGTCAGAGGATCCGCCCTGTACCGACTGGAGTTGGCCCGAGGCCGGACGTCATCCGGGCCTGAACGCGTGGGGGAATGTCGCCGGACTCATCCAGCGAACGGGAAAGGGCGAGTTGGTCGCCCCGGGTGAGACGTTGACCGACACGAAGTACATCTTCGTCTTCCACGAGCACCAGCCGCGGTTCGAGACCGGAAGCGTGGACTTCAACTTCGTGGACGACGACGCCCCACCCGCGCCCTCTTCCGTCGACCGCAGGGAGGTTTGCCCGCGGGGATCCAGCGCATACCCGTGCTGGATGGAATTGGCCAATCCGCCGGGATGCTACATGTGGGTCCAGAGGCACACCAATCCGACCGTGACCTGGAGCGGGGAGTGTTCCAACGGGTACGCTCAGGGGAGGGGATCGGCCCGCTACACCTATCGACCCGGAGCCCAACCCTACCGGCCGGACCACACGGCTCAGGGGCTCCTGATCGACGGGAAACGGTACGGACGCTGGGTCACCCGGTTTGATTCGGGGCTTTCGATGGAAGGCCCGTATTTCGATGGCCGGGAGCACGGCTACTGGACACGTCGTCGCAGCAGAGGAGGAGAGCACGAAGGGCTCATGCAGCACGGGAAGGAGCGCGGCGACTGGATGGAATGGGCGGAAAACGGGACCATCGCGAGAGGACCCTGGTACAACGACGACGAGGGCCCGCTTCGCCTCACGATGCCGCATGGCTACTGGATATACTGGCTCCCGGACGGGACCACCCACGAAGGGTCTATCGTGCGGCGTATTGCGGAAGGAAACTGGCTTCGCTGGGAGTCGAACGGACGCGTCAGCCAGTCCTCCTACGTTGCCAACGAACTCCATGGCCTGACGATCTACTGCCGGCCGCGGGGAACGACGATCAACGGCGTACAGATCTATCGGCGCGGCGAGCTCAAATCAGACTATGGTTCCCTCGCCGCCATCCCCGATCCGGAACTGGCGAGAAGAGTCGTGTTCGAGTGTGCCCACCTGTTGGGGCTGACGCGCCCCGCACTGCACGGTTGAGGTCCCGGAGGATCATGGCGGGCGTCAGGGCTACGCCGTATTCGGGCGGCGGGCCTCCCACGAATTCGCCCCATTCTCCAGCCAGCCCTCCGCCGTCGGCCGCTTGACGCAAATGGATTGTACGGTGCCGGCCCAACCCCGGCGGAGGTGGTGACTTGCCTCGGGGATCGGTCGTCTGCATGGAGAGGCTATTCGGCGCACGAAACTCGGTGACCGGCAACACCCGGATCACATGCTCGAAGAGGGAGACCCCATGTCCGGAGGTCGTCGTGCCACGCTCACCGTCATCCTCGTCATCGCCCCGCTCGTCAGCGCATGCTCCATGCTCTTCATGCGACGACCGCCCGGGGCCGAGGGGCCGGTGGCGCGTGGCGACTGCACCCGCAGCGTTGCCGCTCCCGTCATCGATGGCCTCGTCGGATTCGGCCACCTCGGACAGGCTGCGGGAATCTGGGGGGATTCGCGTGATGCGTTCGACACGGAGGAGGCCTACGACGAGCACCGCATCGGTTCCGCCATTATCGCGGGCGCGTTCGCCGTCTCCGGGATCCACGGTTTCGAGTGGAGTGGAGAGTGTCGGCGACGCACCACTCTGAGCGAGCAGGCGGTTCGCGACCATCTCCGTGTTCTGGCGGCACGGCAGCTGGGCGACCAGCAGAAACAACCTTGGTGAACCCCTGCGGAGCCATCTCCTCCGGCGGGGATGCTGCACTCAGCGACGCCATTCCGACGTGGCGGGGAGGCCCCGGCTGATGAGCACTTCGAGTCCCGGCTCTCCAGACAGGGTGGCCGCGAGATCCGGCCGGCCAAGTGCTGCGGCCGACACGTCCAGGATGCCCCGAATGCGCCCGGTGCGTTGATCGCGCAGGATGGCCATCGGCCGATTCGTGCCTCGGTCCAGTGTGGCGATGCCGCCAGGACCCGTCAGCGTCACGCTGGCGAGGTTCCCCGCCCAGTTGGCCTGCGCCGGTATCGCGAAGGCGAATGACGAACTCCCGTCGCCATCGGCCACGTCGGGCATGGCGAAGCTGAACGAGAAGAGCACGTCGCCGTCTGCCGTACGGGCGGTAACCCGGTGTTCGCCGGGAGACTCGGGGAGTGAAGGCGGCGCCTCGACCACGAACGCCGGATCGAGATACGGCTCGCCGTCGGCGTTCACTCCGCCCCAGACGAACAGGGCGTCCCCGGACGCCCCGGTCCGGCGCTCTTCGTCGTAGATCCGGAAGCGCAGCGCGTTGGTGAAGTGGTAGTCGCTGGCCCAGTCGAATTCGCAGTAGGACATGAAGTCGAGGGCCAGTCGTGATACCACCGCGTTGATGCGGAAATCGTATCCCCACGCTCCGATGATACCGTCCGGGTGGGGATACGACGGGTCAGTGCCGCCTGCACCCCCGCACGGCGCGTGATAGAGGCTGAAGTTGTGGCCGAATTCGTGTGCGATCGTCGAAGCGATCGGTTCCGCAATGCTCGATCGACCGGAGATGTACCCCCGCCCGGCCCCGCCGTCGATGTCGTCGATCATGCCCAGGTAGTAGCCGGCTCCACCCTCGATCGTGCGGATCGCTTCCGTCTTCTGGAGCAACTCGCGACTTTTTGTGTTGCTGGTCCTGACGGGTGCGTGTGCGGTGACCGCAAGCTCGGATATCGGCAGCATCATGCGCGTATCCCCCAGCAGCTCATGGCCCTCCGGGTCGGCCGCCATGGCATGCACGATGTCCACGATTGTCGTGTCGGTACTGCCGGTCCAGAGGAACGGGATCAAGGTGATGTCCATCGGCGGCACCTCCCGCACGTCGATCGTCATGCGGCCGGCGGCCGGGATCCGATTCGTCCGCAGGATGCCGGACGCCAGCGTGCGGTCCGGATCGACCTCGATCACGACTTCCAGACCGGGCTGCACCGCGGATCCAGGCACCTCGAGGTTGCCCGACAACGACAGGTTCCGTTGCTGCAACTCGGTGGGAATCGGCCTGGATCCCGCCGGAATGTCCCCGACATACACTTCCCGGCCGTCGATGAAGAAGCGGGCTCGAATCGGCGGGATGACCGCGGTCGTCCGGCTTGTGGCGAGCACGAAGACGCGCAGCAGCGCTCTCCTGCCCGCGACCAGCGGAACCGGGTACGCATGCGATTGCACGGCCTGCGTCAGAGACGCCATCGGTTCAACCGCGTCCGCACACGATGCGATCCGACGCTTGGGGACCGTCTCGAGCCAGGCCTGGAAGCCGGGATCGGCGGGCGCGCACACCCCGGTGCCGCCGGCCAGCAGCGCCCGCACCTGGCGAAGGTTCTCGAAGGTGGATGGAAGCGGACCGGACATCCCGGCGTTGTGCGTCACGGCCAGGTGCGTGAGGTTCGCCAGCTCACCGATCTCCGGCGGCACCGGACCGGACAGCTCGTTGGATTCGAGGGAGAGTCCCCGAAGATGCGTGAGACGGCCCAGTTCGGGCGGTATAGAACCGGTCAGATTGTTTCCCGAGAGCGTGAGAAAACGCAGTTCGGGCAGGTTCGCGAGTTCCCTCGGGATGGTTCCGGTCAGTTCATTGTTCCACAGCACCAGGTTGCGAAGGTTTGCGAGACGGCCGAGTTCCGGCGGGAGGGGACCCGAGAGACGGTTGCCGGTCAGAGAGATTGATTCCAGAGCCGCGAGGTTGCCGAGTTCCGGAGGAATGAAGCCGGTCAGCCCGTTCCCTCGAAGTGCCAACTGTACGACCCGGCCATGCTCGTCGGTGGTAACTCCGCGCCAACTGTCCAGCGGGGCCTCGGTCAGCCAGAGGTAGCCTAGCGTCCAATTCGGGCCGTCCGTCGCGTGGTAGAACGTCGCGAGAGTCACCCAATCGGCGGTCGCCACCCTGATCTCCGCGGATCCCTGGACGGTTCCGCTCGAGGCGGTGATCGTGGCGGTTCCGTCGGCGACTCCCGTCACGAGCCCCGAAGCATCGACCGCCGCGACCGAAGCGTCGCTCGATGTCCAGGTCACCCGCGCGCCAGCCCCTGTGACCGTCGCCCTCAGCCGGAGCGCATGACCGATCACCAGCGTGTCGGCCGCCGGCGTCACGGTGACTGCAGGCTCCGGTGGCGGGGCGGCCGGATCCGCCGCGTCGGCGCACGACAGCGCGGACAGGACGGCTGGACCGAGAAGCAAGCGACAGCGCATGAAGCTCCTCCCGAGGCTGCGTTCCGGATCGCTCATGCAACCTGGCCTCATCAAGGATGACGGGCGCCCCGTCCCCGACGTCACATCGAACGGGCGCCCGCCACAGGCCGTGGCAGCCGATCCGCGGGGCGCCGGACCTCCTGCTTGCGTACGTTGGCACGGAGTACGAGGAAACTCGGGAGTCCGCACGGCGAGACCCGAATCGCGTCCAGGTGCTTTACCGTGGGACGACGAGCTTCGAGAATGGGGAGTGGAAGGGCCGCCGCTTGGCCGCAAACGAATCGCATCCGCAGGGAGGGAGACGCCATGTCCGCAGGTCGTTGTTCCATGCTCGCCGCCACCCGCGTCGTGGCTCTGGTCCTCACGCTGGCGGCCGCGCCGCTCGGCGCGCAGACGACCATCGGCCTCAGGGGCGGAATCGGCGCCGCAACCCTGTCCGGCGATGAATCGGTAGCCCGAAGGGCATCCGCGTTCAAGGAAACCAGGTACGGGGTCGTGTCGGGGATCGACGCGGGGATCCCGCTGAGCGGCGGCCTGGGCGTACGCATCGGCTTGGGGCTGGCCCAGAAGGGCGGCGGCGCGGACGTGCCGCCGTCGATCACCGTGGGCAGGACGCTCGCCGAGGCAATGGCCGAGCTGGACTACCTGCAATTCTCCACGCTTATTCGGCTGAGCGCCGACGCCCAGGAGGGGAGTCTCAACTTCGGCCTCCTCGCCGGGCCCTACCTGGCCCTCAACCTCTCGTGCAACGTGGCTGTGACGACACACGAGGCTCAGAACACCCGCCCTCCCGTCCCTCCGGGGATTCCCAACCGCGTTCCTTCGGGGCGGACCGGGATGGCGGAGGACACGGGAGTGGCATGCGGGGAGGACGGGGTCAGCGAGGTCACGTCAAGCGACTTCGGACTCGCCTTTGGCGCGGGGTTCGAGCTGAAGCTGTCGGATTCGCTCGGCTTGGGGCTCGACCTGATCTACGCCATGGGTCTCTCCGAAATCGACGATGACGGGAACAAGACCCGGCAAGTGGTCTTCCAGAGCGGGCTCGTGCTCGCGATCGGGTAAGGCTGCTTCGTCGGTCGCGACCCCGCCGTGCGGCCGACCTCTGTCGTGAGAAGCCGCCCAACGCACCGCCGACGCGTCGCGCCCCGCATCAGTGGTATTGCCGCCTTGACGAGGGATCATGGCAGGGGGGCAGGGGCCGCCCGGTTGCGTTCGTACGGGCGGTGGAGGATGCTTGGCGCAAGCACGAACACGCGCCGAACCCGTGAGCCGGGTCACGTTCGTTCTTAAGGGTGGGAAGGTCAGGACCCAGGGCCCTGGAGGAACGAATGTACGGTTGTCGTCCGTAAGGACTACACCGCTCCGGGCCCGGAAGCAGGCTGTCATGTTCCCCACGGGTGAGGGCGTCGGCTTCCCAAATGGACAGCCGGGTTCTTTATTGTGCGTCGACGATGCGGGGCGCAGGAACCGGCACGTGACCTTTCATGGCGATCGAAGTTCTCCACCGGAGCGGCGTCAGCGCACGCTGGCCGCGTCGGTTGAGCCTTGCGTACGTCCTGATGAGGGGTCTGGCCGGCGCGAGCCGGATCGCCGCCTCGCGGAGGGCGCAGGCGATGGGGTTCGTCATGCGCATCACCCTCGCGGTCCAGCGGCCCTGAGCCAGGAGGACAGCCGTCTTCGGGCGCCGCTCGCGTTCGTACGACCGCAGCGTGTCCTCCACGTTCGGGCCCTCGTCGAGAGCCTGGCCGAGGGCGACGGCATCGACAATCGCCTGCGCCGCGCCCTGGCCCGTGTGCGGCAGCAACGGGTGCGCGGCGTCCCCGAGCAGCGTCACGACGCCTTCACTCCAGCGCGGCAGCGGGTCGCGGTCGGCCAGTTCGTCGCAGCGCAACTCTTCGGTCCTGGACGTGACGGCCCGGAAGGTCGCGTCCATGCGCGGCGAATAGTGGGCCACGATGGCCTCGGGATCGCGCGTATCGGATGGAACGAGCTCGCGGGCGAATGACGGAAACCAGTAGACCCCGGTGTCGCTCGAGCGAATGAGCGCCGATTCGAGTCCCGGGCCCAGGTACATGACCCCGGAGAGGTCTCCCAGCTGCTCCGCGGCGCGGGACGCGCCCCGCACCCCGACGATGCCGCACGAGCGCGGCGGCGGCTCCGACGGATGGAGCGCGCGACGAATGACGGACCCCGGCGCGCTTCAGCACCGTGCCATCCATGCGGCGAAATTCGCCCTGCGTCGGGGCACGGCCGCGTGCCGGCACGATATCCGCCACGCCCAGCCGCCGGAGCCCTGCGATGGCGTTCGGCGCCACGAGGAGCCCGAAGCCAAGCTCCCGCGCCCACGATCAGGGCTGTGCGTTTCATCCTCAGCGTCGGTTGGACTCAGGGAGCGTCGGGCCGGATCGTGGTGGATACCTTCGGCCGCGCCTTCGGAGGACGGCCCCGGCGTACGGGCGCCTCGGCGAACTTCTCCGGCCAGCCGTCCTTCGAGAGGTCGGGCGCGGCGTCGGGATCGATTGGATCCGTCATACCGCTACAAAGCGCTCCACCGCGATCTCCCTGCCGCGGTCGCGGGCCTGCCACAGATCGTAGGCCATCTGCATCCCCAGCCAGGTCTCGGGCGTCGAGCCGAAGGCCTTCGACAGCCGCATCGCCATCTCGACCGAGATCCCCGTTCGCCCGTTCACGAGTTCGGAGAGCGCCTGCCGGGTCACGCCCAGACCCTGGGCGGCCCGGGTCACGGTCAAACCGAGGGGTTCGAGGCACTGCCGCTTCACGATGCCGCCCGGATGCGGCGGGTTGTGCATGGCCATGATCGGTATTCTCCTCAGTGACAATCCACGTAGTCTACATCGACCGCCGCGCCGTCCTCGAACCGGAAGGTCACGCGCCAGTTGCCGGATACCGAAACCGCGTAATGCCCCTTCAGCGGTCCCTTGAGCGCGTGCAACCGGAACCCCGGCAGATTCATGCCCTCCGGCCCCCGGCTGTGATCGAGCGCCGCAAGGATGTCCCGCAATTTGCCAACGTGCTCGGGCGCGACTCGCCGCACCGTTCTGCCCTCATAGAGCGCCTGCAGCCCTCGATGGCGGAACGATGCGATCATCATCACACTTTAGGGTGTCGCCTGTCAGGTGACAAGTTGCAATCCAACGCTGGAACTCCCACGACCCGCACACCTTCTGTCGCGAGATGCGACGGACGCTCGGCCTCGATGGTGGCTGGGCCGCGGGAGTAGGCACCTGGCAGGACGCCGTCAGAGAATTGCGCCGAGCGATCGAGCAACTCGGCGTGATGGCGGTGATCAACGGCGTGGTGGAGAACAACACGCATCGCCCGCTGAGCGTGGAGGAGTTTCGCGGATTCGCGCTCACCGACCCCTACGCGCCGCTGATCTTCGTGAACGGTGCGGATGCGAAGTCGGCGCAGATGTTCACGCTCGCTCACGAGCTGGCGCACATCTGGTTGGGGAAGGAGTGGCTGTCCGGCTTCGAAGCTCTGTTCCCCGGCGGTACGGACGTGGAGGACTGGTGCAACCGAGCGGCGGCGGAGCTGCTCGCACCGGAACGGGAGGTCAGGGCACGCTGGCAGGGAGTCAGGCGCCAGGCGCGTCCCTTCGAGACCCTCGCCCGGAGCTTCAAGGTGAGCCCCATAGTCGCCGCCCGGCGCGCCCTCGACCTGAATCTCGTCGACCGCCGCACCTTCTTCGACTTCTACGAGGAGTACGTGAATCGAGAACGCAGGAGTGGCACGAAGTCGACGGGCGGGAACTTCTACAACAACCAGAACACGCGCGTCGGCGAGCTGTTCGCGACCCAGGTGCTGCGTGCGGCGATGGAGGGCCGCATCGGATTCAAGCAGGCCTATGATCTTACAGGACTGCGTGGAGGAACCTTCCAGAGGTACGCGAGACGGCTGGGCGTGGATCTTCCATGATGGCGGGCCGGACCTACGTGGTGGATTCGGATGTCTTCATCACGGCGAAGAATCCGAGTCTTCAGCGTCGATAGGGTGCGCGACGGGAGCAGACGGGTGGCTCGTCGCCTACGCAAGGGTTTACGATGCCGGGTTCACGATGCCATCGTCGTGACGAACGAACAGAGTGCGCCGGAATCCCGGAGGGAGATCAAACTTCCCTTGAGCGCGTGCAACCGGGGCAACCGTTTTGGCCGGCTGGAATGGTCCACCGGGGGCAGTCTCCTGTTGGGCCGATTCCGGCTCCAGGGCCTCTTGCCTTCGATCGGAGTTGCGATCAATGAGACGAGGTCTGCTCTTCTCCTCGGCCGTGCTCACCCTCGTATCGGCCTGCTCGAACGACCGCTCCCACGCCGAGTCGATAGCGGATGCCGCGACCGCCACCGTCTTCGACAGCGCCGGCGTGCGGGTCATCGAGCTCGGCCCGTCGCCCCACGTGCTCGCGGAGCGACACAGGCTGGCTTGCGAGTCCGACCTCGTCATTCGGAGTCGCGAAGACGACGATGCGTACGTCCTCTCCGACCTCAGGGATGTGGAGGTGTTGTCGCACGGTCGTGTCGCCGTCGTGAACGGAAGCGGGAATGAGATCGTCGTATTCGACTCCGCGGGGCGACACGTCTCCACGTGGGGCGGGACAGGTAACGGCCCCGGGGAATTCGGGCGTCTCGAGTGGCTGGCCCCCAGACCACCGGATTCCCTCGCGGCGGCGGACATCGGCCTGCGGCGCGTCACCATTCTCGATGCGGACGGCCGGTTCGCCCGGGGCTTTGCGACCGCGAGCGCCGTTGACCCGGCGTCGAATCCCGTTCCGCCGAGACCCATGGGCATGCTCGAGGACGGCTCGGTGATCGCGGTGTTCTTCGCATCGCTCGCCCCGGTGGAGGGTACGGTGCGCCCGGCGGTCGAGATCGTGGCGATTCCTCCGGCCGGAGACACCGTACACCCCATAGGAACGTGGCCCGGGGAGGAGCTTGCCCTGTTCGAGCAGGACGGAAGCCTGCAGGTGACCCAGCCTCCGTTCGGGAGACGCCTCCACATCGCTTCCGCATACGATGGGGTCTGGATCGCGGATGACGCTCAGTGGGAGATGCGCAAGTACTCGGCTCGAGGCGATCTGCGGGCGGTCGTCAGATCCTCCGCCACGCCTTCACCGGTCTCCGACCCGCTCCTCGAGGAATTGCTCAGCGAGAGGTACCGGCATGCAAGCCAGGTTCCCGCCCTGGAAGACCTGAAGCGAGATCAACGACGGATCGCTCGCCACACGACCACGCCGAGCTTCGGCATGGTTGTCGCCGCGGCGGATGGCGGTGTGGCCATCGGCGAGTTCCGGGTGAACACGGAGTCCTCGCGAGCGTGGATCAAGGCGGACCCGAGCGGAACCGTCACCGCAGCCGATCTCCCGGCCGGCCTCGACGTCAAGCGATGGGGAGCGGACTGGGTCATTGGCGTTGAACGTGACGCGCTGGACCGTGAGGAGATCCATCGCTACACCTGTAGGTGAACGCCGTCCCCGAGGAATCCCGAGGGGCGGGTGGCGTTTCAGCCAGCCTCTCCCTCAATCCCTCGAGATTGATCGCGATACGCTCCGCCTGCTCCTCGGTCGCGATGGTAGCCGCCGTGACCGCGTGTTGATGGTAAAGCTCCCTCACCTTCTGACGACGTTCTTCTCCTGGCTTGTATGCCCACTCGGCATTCATCGATCTCATCTCTTCATGGAGCGCCGTCGTCATGTTTTCGAGCAAGCGGCACTGCTCCTCACTGAGATCGATGTCAACAAACAGGGCTTCGCGAACCTCTGCGCCGGGATAGTCCGCAAAGTACCCGGGTTGGCATGGCCCAAAGGCTGCTCCCAGCATCACCGACACCGTCATCGAAACCGTTGCGATCAGCACTGAATTCCTCCTTTTTGGTTTTCATCGTTAGGATGCCCTCGCACCGTCAATGGTTCGCTTGGCACGGAGAGACCGGAGAGACGGCAGAGCAACGGGACCCGAGGAGCTGGGAGTTGCGGCTGTGAGTCGGCGGCGGAATGAAGTCGGAGGAACAGCGTGGACTACCGTGAGTACAAGCGGCGGTAGCGCGGAAGGGTCCGACGATTTCCAGAGCCGTTCGCCGGACTACAGGGCGGAGAATCAGGAGCACCGATGTGGCCAGGCCAGACACAGACACGTTCGGAGGCTGCGGCATGACATCTACGGGCTCCAGGCTCCTCGCAGCTCTGCTCGTCTTTCCCCTGGTTTCGTGCGGATCGAGTGACGCCCCTGGGATTCGCCAGCCCAAAGGTGGGGCTTTGGCGCATCGTGAAGGAGGACGGCGGCTCCTGTTCCCCGAATCAGAGGAAGTGCGCGGCCCAACTCTGGGACCAGACGATCACCTCTACGTCCAGACGACGGTGCCATTCCCACGAATGATCAAATACGAATGAAGCTCCTGCCGTGACGAACCCTCGGCTGAAGGCCTATCGGCGTCGCATGCTGGCGATCTGTCTGATGCTGAGCATCCCGGCGATCGAGGCTTGCGGAGTTCTCTTCGATCCTTCCCATGGGTCGATCACGGGCACATGGGTGCGTCGTTTTCCGAATGAGGAGCCCGTCACGTGGTGGCCGTTTCCGCCGAGGTGGACGCTGCGAGTCACGGAGACTTCGGACGGGGCGGTGACCGGAACGATCATGAAGGAGACGTTCAGCGACCCCACTCCGCCGCCGGAGCTTCGCCGGCCCCCACAGGTGTGGACCGTGGAGGGATCCCGCCGCGGAGCGAAGGTAAGACTGGATTTCAAGGACAACGGCGCGGTGCGACAGTACTTCGAGGGGAAACAGGTGGACCAGAACCTCATCGAGGGCTCCGTCTCCCCTCGAGAGGGCTCCGAACATCGGGTCATGGTGGAGTTTGAGCGTCGCCACTGACAGCCTCCGGGGGGGGGGGCATGACAACCGGCCGTGACAGATGAACGTCGCGGATGACCACGGTGCGCTGGGCAGCGCTGACGATCGCACTCACCACGGTGGCGTGCAGCACCATCCAAGTCGCCGTGCGGCTCCGACGGGACGGTTGGGTCGTGGCCGAGGGCCGTGCGACCTGGGATCTCGAGGCGGATGTTGAGTGGTGGGCGGAGGTCATGCGCGCCCCGTATCCGGTCGGCGCGGTCGCCGAGTCCACCCCAACGAGTGCGTGGATCTCTGCTAGGGGCTAGTGTAGTGCCGCTAAAGTGGCGTTCGCACGGCTCACTTTCGCCAGGATGTCCTCCACGGCGGCGGTCCACTTGAACGGCGCCGGGTCCCGGTTCCGGTCGTCGATGTAGGCCGTGATCGTGTCGGTCAGCTGCTTCACGCCGGTCACGGCGAGCCGCTTGAGCCGGCGCTGCGCCAGCTCCGAGAAGAAGCGCTCGACGAGGTTGAGCCACGAGGACGACGTGGGGATGAAGTGGAACTTCACCCGGGGGTGCTTCTCCAGCCACGCCTCCACCTTCCCGTGCTTGTGCGTCGAGTAGTTGTCGAGGATGACGTGAAGGTCCAGCTCCGGATCGACCCGCTTCTCCACCTCGGCCATGAAGCGGAGGAACTCCCGGTGCCGGTGGCGGGGCACGCACTTGTGGATCACCTCCCCGGTCGCCACGTCCAGCGCCGCGAACAGGGCCCTCGTCCCGTGGCGCTTGTAGTCGTGCGTCATCGTGCCGCACCGGCCCTTCTTCCACGGAAGCCCCGGCTGCGTGCGGTCCAGCGCCTGGATTTGGCTCTTCTCGTCGAAGGCGAACACGACCGCCCGCTCCGGCGGGTCCACGTACAGCCCCACCACGTCGCGGAGCTTCTCCACGAACTCCGGGTCGGTCGAGAGCTTGAAGGTGCGCGTGAGGTGGGGCTTCAGCCCGTGCGCGCGCCACACCCGCCCCACCTGGCTGTGGTGCACCCCGGCCGCCTCCGCCATCAGGCGCGTGCTCCAGTGCGTCCCCCGCGGCGGCTTCTCCTCCAGCGTCCGGCGCACGACCTCCGCCTCCACCTCCGGCGTGATGCTCGTTCGCGGACGGCCCCGGCGGGGCCGGTCCTCCAGTCCGGCGAGACCCTCGGCCTCATACCGGTCCAGCCACCGCTGCACGGTCGGCAGCGAGAGGCCGAACTTCCGGGCCATGGCCCGGCCCGACAGGCCGCTGGCCGAACCGAGGACGATCCTGGCGCGCTCGGCGCGCCGCTGCGGGGTCTTCCGGGCTCGAACCCGCCGTTCGAGCTCCTCGCGGTCCCCGGGCCGCAACCGGATCCTTCGTATCTTGGGCATGCGCCGAAGATAGCACGTGTTTCCCCCATTGACCATCTCATCTCTGCGACACTACACTAGGTTCGCCCATTGACATGCGGTACCATTTTTCGGTACCATGCGTTGTGAGGCGCAAGCAAATCAGCCAACGGGAAGGGTCCCGCGTTGGCGTGAGGCTGTTTGGTGAGCGGCGGGTGTTCCACCGTCGGCATCCTTCGCCCGATACGGACAAGGGTGCCCTGGCGAGTATTCGAAATTGGCTGAGGGAGAACGGAGTGGAGCCGTGAGAAACACGATGGAGATCGACGGCTACCGGGCCATCGTCCAGTTCGACCCCGACATCGAGATGTTCCGGGGCGAGTTCGTCGGCCTGAACGGCGGCGCGGACTTCTACGCCCGCGATGTCGCCGGTCTCAAGAGGGAGGCGCGGCATCGCTCAGGGTGTTTCTCGAGATGTGCGAGGAGGACGGCGTCGAGCCCGGACGCCGGTACTCGGGGAGGTTCAACGTGCGCATCCCGTCCGAGCTGCACGCGAACGTCGTCGCCGCCGCCGCCGCCGAAGGGAAGAGTCTGAATCAATGGATCACCGACACGCTCGGAGACCGCGTCGCACCCGGGATGGCTTGACGGCGAACAAGCGCATCGACTTCGACATCAGTTCCAACGCGTCGTCTCGCTCGTCTTCTCCCTAACGACGGGTCCTCTCCAGATGTCGTCTCCGTACGGAATCCGCCCGCCTTCCTCGGCCGCGCGAGCTGCGTCCGCGCGGGCGAAGCCGCCGTGCCGACGCTGTTTCGGCGCTTATGCTGGTACCCTCCGGGAAGCCGCGCGCCAGCAAACCGCCCAGCTACAAGCCGAGCTCGAGACCCTCGACGCTTCGATTCGGACCCGGGCCTCCACTGCCGGCATCGACGCGGCGCACCTCGACGCCGACGCCGCTACCTCCGCGCTTGAAGCGGTTGGAATGGTACCCCTCGTACAGGGGAGTTCTTCTCTCGGAAGTCATGTTTTCGGGCATTACCATGTATGTTTTTGTGTTTCCGCGCGCTCTTCTGTAGCTCTTCACCGAGCTCGCGAGCCTGCTTTGCTCGTTCGATCTTCTCGTACCAATCCGGGTCGTACGACGGGCGGCGCGCGCCAACGTCGGGCGGTGGCCCCAAAACCGAACCAGTCTCTCCTTGCATCGTAACCTCCCTTTCCCGAGCAGCCCCGAACCCGCTCGAATCCGTTAGCGGTTCCGCCGGTCGGGTTCCTGCTGGATCAAGGCCGCCATGCGGCGAGGGTCGCCGGGTTCACTACTGCTTCGCGCGTCTTCGGCTGGCCTTCAGGAAATCATCGATGAGCGCCATCAACTCGTGGATGGTCGCCGATCCGCCGGCGATCAGCCCGGCCGTCAAGATGATGTCCGTGAACTGGAACACCGCTTGCTGGAACGCCGCCGCCGCGTCGCCGAACTCGAAGATCGGGCCAAGGAGCCGGACGCCGGACAGCGATACCAGGATTCCCAGCGTCAAACCGACGAGAAGCGCCCGCTTCTGGGTGCCCGCCCTGTATTCCCGCAACTCGCTCTCGGCCGCCGCGCTGCCACTCTCTTCCGCCGCCCGCGCCTTGTCCTCGAGGCGAGTCTTCCCGCCCTGGCGCCACGCCTTGATGAGAACCTCGAGCGAGCGTTCGACGAACAGGGCGACGACGTAGAGGATGCCCAGCTGGACGAGGGCGGTCAGAAACGGCCCTTCTTCTGTCCCTACGTCGACCGGCGTCAGGGAATCACCCTGGACAACGACGACGACAGCCAGCGCCACGACCAGCAGGGCCACCCAGATCCGTCCGATGTTGCGTTCCACGCGCGTGCCTCCCGATGTCCCGGCGGTCGCTCCGACCGCCACGCCGGATCATAAGGTCCGCTCGGCGGCGCACCAACCATAGCGGCCCGGGTCAGCAGTTCCTCGGGCCCTACGGGGAGGTCTCTTGGGGAATCCACGCACCGAGGCTTCCGCGGATTCGCCGAGACGAGCAGGCCGGGCAGTCGCAGTTCCGTCCGCGACTCGGACCAACGTGGACCAAGCCATGAATGACGCCGTTCTCCCAATCGAAGTGTCGCACAAGCCTTGGGTTGTTTTCGTTTCCCGACTCGTCGAGGTACAGCAGGTACATGGTGAAAACTCCGTGGTTGCGTAACCCGGCGACAGGTATTACAAGTGAATTATGCGACCGGCGCGGTTGCCTTTAGCGACCCGACTGAACGGTTGCCTTCTTGGGGCGGCGGCTCTCTCATCGATGAGGGGTCGCCGCCCTTCTTGCGTCCCGGCCATGGGCACCCCCACGGCGTCGTCCGTACAAGGGCTCTCCCAAGAGGTTCGACAGGCCACCGAGAGGTTCCGCTCAGGTCCGGAAGAATAACCATGTCCAACGTAACTCGGGAGGTCAACAGCGACGATCACCGATCGATCCGTGTCCAGCGCCCTTCCGGATTGCCGGCCCCACGGTCGGCTTCGCTCGGTATCACCGAACGCGTTCCTCTGGAACCGCTGGACGGCTCGGCAAGCTTCCATTGAGACGTTGCATGTGGCCGGCAGCGGTTCAAGATTCTTCATCCCTTTCACGCCCACCCGGACACCAGCCCGGCCTATGAACGCAGTCAGGCGAAGACCGCTTGAAGTCGCGTCGCGTCGCGTCGTACAGGACGCCAAGCTGGCCATACGGGACGTCTACGACGCGATCGTCGAACTGGTCACCAACTCCGACGACCGGTACCAGATTCTTGGCGCAAAGGGGTGCGTCGAGATCGAGCTCGGTAGACGCGGCAAGGGGCAGCCCTCGATTCTGCGGGTGCGCGACTTCGCCGACGGGATGACCACCGAACAGATGAACCGGAAGCTCGGCAGAATCGGTGGGCGGGTGAGCGGGATGGAGGTGGGCAAACCCGTCCGCGGTACGAATTCACGCGGGGCCAAGGACATCGCGGCGCTCGGGACGGTGACCTTCGAGTCGATCGCGGGCGATGGCCGGATGCACACCTGCCGCATCTTTTCGAATCTGGAGTACGAGGCGGAAGACTCCCGCGAGGTCCTGCCCGAGGTGCGCAAGCGGTTGGGCATCGGCCAGGGCACCGGCACCGTGGTCACCATCGAGATCGAACGGAACCACCGGATTCCGAAGATCGACACGCTGGTGCCGAACGTGGCGCGGCTGGTGCGTCTCCGTGACATCGTGTGGCAGGAACAAACGACTCTTGTGGTGCGGGGGCTCAAGGCGGACGGGGACCGCGCGGTCGGCCTCCCCAGGCCCGCGGGCAGGAAGCGTGTCTCGAAGACGTTCGCCGTACCCGGATATCCCGGGGCAAAGGCGAAGCTCCTCGTCTTCAGAGCGCGAAAGCGGTTCCGTTCGGAGCGGAACCGGTTCCGGCACGGCGGCATTCTGGTCAAGTCGCGGCATGCGATCCACGAGGCGACGCTCTTCGACCGCGGGCTGGAATGGGACTCGCACGCGCAGTGGTTCTTCGGCCGCTTGACCTGCGAAGCGATCGACGACCTCTGGAACGAATACGACGAGCGCCAGGCGCGCGGCGACCCGCATCCGCCGGAGAACCCGGTCCCGATTCTCGATCCGTCGCGCAAGACCGGGCTTACCCCGGATCATCCGTTCGTGGAGGCGCTCTACGCCAGGGCGCTTGCCATGCTCAGGCCCCTGGTCGAGGAGGAACGGACACGGGAGGAGCGAGAGAGAGCGCGCAGCGTCGAGAGCCGGAAGACGCGCAAGCGGCTCGACGCGCTCGAGAAAGCCGCAAACCAGTTCATGGAGGACTTCTCGGACGAAGAGATGTCCCGCGACCCGAAGAGTAGAGAGAAGGGTAGCCAGTTCCAGATTCGCGGCTATTCGCTGACTCCGCAGTACGCGCAGGTCGTGCGAGGGCATTCCTTCAAGTGCTGGCTGACGGTGAGGTCGGAGGCGTTCCCCGAGATCGGCGAAGGCCAGCCGGTGCGGGTGCGGTGCCTGACGGACGAGATCCGGGCGGACGCGGCCGGAGTGCCTCTGGCGAGGCTCGAGGCGCAGGAGGGCGTGTTGCGGGCGACCTGGTCGGTCAGGGCGCTGGAGGAGACGGTCGCGACCGGGCTCGAGGCGAGCGTCGGCCCCATCAAGGCGGAGTCGACGGTTGCGGTGCTCGCTTCGGAGGCGGACAGGTATTCGCAGGTCGCCGGACTACAGTTCGAACGGAAGAGCTATCGCATCCGCGGCGGCTCGCGCAGGAGCATCCGGCTACTCGCCCCCGCCGGGCTCGCGCGGGCGGCGGGCCATGAGTTCGATCTTGAGCTGTCATCGGACGACTTCCGCATCTCGGGGCCGAGAAGGCTGGTCCTGAGCGCCAGTCTCGGGATCGCCCTGTGCAAGCTCAAGGTGGCGTTACTGGATGACGAGGCCGCGCCAACCCAGGTGATTGCCCGCCTGGGAGAACACGAGGCCGAGACGGAACTCCGCGCCGCGCCCGCCGCGGGCTCGGGCATCGTGATCAAGCTGGAGGATGTCGATCATGGCGCGCTGCGCTACCGGTGGAACAGGAACGTGCTGGAAATCGGAGCACGCCACCCCTCGCTGAAGCGCTACCTCGGTCCGAAGTCGGAGCAGTATCCGGAGCAGGACGCCCTTCACTTCCGGGTGCTGCTGGCGGAGGTGGTGGCCGAGGCGCTGTGCGCGCGCCGGCTGCAGGGGAACATTGACGCGAACCCGAGGGACTTCGAGGGAATCTCGTGGGATGAGTACTATCGCCACTACGCGAGGATGATGTCGGAGTTCCTCCCCAGGGCGCACGGTTTGATGGCTCCCGGCGCCGGTTCCTGACGCGGTCCCGCCTCGTCAGTCTTCCGCGCCTCTATCGAACGGCCTGTACTCCACCAGGGCCGCCCGCCCGAAGATGTCGACTATGGTTGCCGACATCTCGACGCCGAACGCGTCCGTGAGCCGCATCGGCTTGCCCAGCCGGAAGGACACGGGCTGCGGCCGTCCCTCCTCGATCGCGACGTTGTCCGCGTACAGATAGGTGCGGTCCGACGCATCGCGTTTCGGATTCAGTCGTCCGCGCAGTCCCGGGATATGCCCGGTGGCCTTCGGGAATATCGCCGCGCCTCCGGCTGGGCGCGGAGCCAATTCCAGCACCAGACCGCCCTGGCGCGGCGTCCACTCCCGTGCCAGCCCGGCGGCATACCCGCGCACCGCGGCGTAAACGGTCATCGGCAGGTGCGTCGTGTACAGGTCGAACTCCGCTTCACCGGCTTCATCGGTTGTTGCCCGCTGCCATGTCTTGTTCGGGAACAGGGCCAGGACGTCGGCGCCGGCTAGCGGTTCGCCCTCCGAGTGCACCGTGACCGTGGCGTCCGACGGCGTGAGTTCGAGTCTGGCGGCCGGGATGACCAGGACCATGCCGGCGGTCTCGCGAGTCTCCGTGAGGATGATCGAGACGCCGTCCCCTCGCCGTTCCATCATGTATCGGCGATGCCGCGACCCGGGAACGTCGCCAACGGGGATTCGTCCGAATATGGAAGCGAGCACCTCGTTGCGTGTCGCCTGGCTCGAATTCATGCCGTCTATCGTCATCCCGTTGGGAAGCTGGCCGGGCGAGTCGATCTCCAGCCGATCCTTGAACATCGACAGCCTGATGCGCCGCGAGGACACTGAGTAGTCGCGATGCACGATCGCGTTCACGACTGCCTCGAACACGGCAGCCTTGCCGTACTGCGGCGCATCTTCCCGCGCAGGCGCCCTGCGTGCCGCAACCCGCATGTTGCGGACCACGAACTTCACCGCGTCGAGCCCGGGCAAGCTCCCGGACCCGGATGGCCGCCAAAGATACAGCATGCGTCCTGCCCCAGTATACAGCGGGACGCCAGCTGGCCTGGTATCGGGAACAACTGGGGAGACGGGGCTCGTAGGCAGCAAGAGCGATTCCTTGAAGGGCGCTGGCCAGCCGAGGTCCCGATCCGGAGTAGGGGCGACAGGTTCATCGGCTTGACCACATCTTGTTTGCGGCGATGACCTGCATCGGCGTGACTCCGCTCTGTAGTGGAACCGCAACTGTCGGTTGGCTAGGTTGCTCGCCATGCTCACAACTCGTGGCCGCTTTCCGTTCCTCCTCCGGTATGCACCGCCGTCCCCTCGTCGCGGCGCTCGAGCTCGGAGTGCATCCGGGTCCGGAGGCCACCTGCGGCATGGGTGAGGAAGTCGGTGCGGCAATCCCCCGGCTATTTCATCGGCAACGCGTCCTTCTCTCTGTCCTGCGCGCCGTCGGAGGAAAGATGGGTGAGAGCGATGTCCAGGGGCTCCTCTTCGACTACGGCCGCCGGTGTCGGGAACGCGGCATCGATCCGCCATATGATTTCATCGCCGACGAACACGGGCCGCGTTCCTTCACCGCCGTAGCCGACCGGGACAAACTCGCGTCCCGCGGTATCCTCGTCTCCGGTGCCTGGAATCTCACACCGGAAGGCCATCGGCTCGCCGGTAAGCTCAAGAACCGCGACGTATCCGTTTTCGTGGCTCGTCTCCGGAGCCGAGGCGGCGATCTTAAAGCTGGCGGGAATCGCCGACCGCCGGTTGCCCATCGCGACCGCAACGAAGCTGCGCGAGACAACGCCCACCCGAAGGGCGGCCTTCTCGCGACGATCGGTTACGAGGGACGAAGCTACGAAGCCTACTTCAACGAACTTCTTCGGTCTGGAATCTCTCGCCTCTGCGACGTGCGCCGGAACCCGCTCAGTCGCAAGTGGGGATTCTCGAAGCGACTCCTCATGCAAGGCTGCGACGAACTCGGCATCCGGTATGAGCCGTTCCGGGAACTCGGCATCGAATCCGGGGCACGCGCCAACCTCGGCGACCGGGCGGCGTGCGACCGGCTCTTTGCTCGGTACGAAACCACGACCCTGCCTCAATGCCGGGACGCCGTGTCCAGAATCACCGGATGGATCGACGCCGGAGAAAGCGTGGCGATCACCTGCTACGAACGCGATTCCGGGGACTGTCACCGTTCCCGTCTCGCCGGGGCCATCGTCGCGACCGCCGCCCGGCCTCTGCGGCCGAAGCACCTGTAGGCCGGAACTGCCTGTGCTTGGCGGAAGGTGACGAGACCACGGCTCTCGCGAAGGTGAGGCAGAAGTAGGTCGGGAGCGCACCCGGCGCGGGAGGCGCAGCGCCCCAATAGGCGCAGCGAACAGAGTCGCGGTGCCGGGTTTGCCCGGGGGCGGCGACCGTGCGAGTCTGTCCCCCCGGCAGCTCGGTATGACCGGTTCCGGCGAAGGCGAACGGCACGCCCCCATGACGTCCCCACATTCCGACGAAACGCAAGGCTCTCTGGGCATCGCCGATTCCGAGGCGGACGGCCCCGCCGACGCCTACGAGGGGCTGTCGCCGGCCGGGCGGCTGGCGGCCCAGGCGTACGGCGTGGTGAGTCCGCACGACCTCGGCCGTAAGAACATGACCCTCCTCCTGTATGATGCGCGCTTCGCCCTGCGCGGCCGCACGTTCACGCAGACGGAGTTCATGGCGGCGACGAAGGAGGTGCATGAGGCGGGGATCGTGTACCGGCCCGGACCCAATACGGGGCTGTCGGCGGTGCCGGCCTGGGCGCCCCGCCTGACGATCGCCGCGTTCGAGGACGGCAACCTGGAGCGGATCGAGCGGCAGTTCACGCCGGCGGTCGCCGGACGGTTTCCGCGCGTATCCGAGGCCGGGGACATCATGCGGCTCCGCTGCCACGTCGTCGCGGGCCGCTTCGACGCGCTCGCCCACGATCTGGACGAACCGGAGTACCGGGATTGGCGCTGGCTCGTCCACCCCGGGGCGGGGCAGCTGCTGTGGCGGATCCCGCCGCCATATGTGGAGGAGGCGCTCGCCGGCTGGCTCGGCCTGGCCATCGATGTGGCGGCTCCTTCCGAGCTGGCCGTCAAGGCCTGGCGCGAGTGCTCGCGCGATCCGGCGCGGCACGCGGCGGACATCGCGTTTATCCGCGTGTTGGAGGGACGGCCCGAGGATGCGCTCGCGGTGTTCGACGCGCTTCCGGCCGAGGCCCGCGACGCGAAGCCGGCGAGGACGGGCCGGGCGGCGACGCGCGCCCTCCTCGCGATGCTGCGGGGCGACGATGAGGAGGCGGCCCGCTTCATCGCGGAGGCCATCGCCGCCGAGAGGGCGGGCACGCGCAAGCGCAACGTCTTCCCGCCCCTGCGCGCCTTCACGCTCTCGCTCCTCGCCCTGGTGCGCGCCGACACCCCCGCCAACACGGCGTCGCTCGAGCGGTTCCTGCGCATCGGCCAGCAGCAGGATGCGCAGCCGCTATTCCTCGAGTTCGTGATGGATGCGGCTGCGGTGCGGAGCGGCGAGGGCGTGTGGGCGACGCCGGACGGCGCGCCCCCCTTCATCCTGCGCCTGTTCGAGGGTCTGCTGAGTTGCTGGCTGGACAGCTTCGAGGTGTTCGAGGAGGAAGAGCGGGCGGAGGCCCTCCTCGAGTTCGCGACGCGGGCCACTTCGAACGGATACAGATGGCTGGCGGCCGAGTGTTGCTCGGCCCTCGGCCGGATCCAACGTCTGCACGCACGGGGCGGGGAAGCCTGGCGGGAGGTCCCGGGGCTGGAGGCCGGACTGCGCGCGGGTCTCGGCCCGGAGACCCTCGTCTCGCTGATCGAACCCGCCGAGGACTGGGAGTACCCGCTGAGAGAAATCGAGAAGGTGGCCCACGGCGTGCGGAAAAAGCGCGGAAAGGCCGGGAAGCGGTCGAGTCCCCGCGCGCAGCGCCTGGTCTGGGTTCTCGGGTCGGGTCACTTCGGCGAAACCACCTTCCAGCCCCGCCAGCAGGTGGCCGGCAGGAACCGCAAGTGGAGCAAGGGCCGGGCGGTGGCGCTGAAGCGTCTCGCCGAGCAGGCGGGAGACATGGACTCCCTCACCGACCAGGATCGTGCGGTGGCGGCCGGGATTCTCCACTCTCGCGATGTGTGGCGCGGAGGACCCCAGTATTCCCTGGGCATGGCCGGCGTCTACGCTCTGGCCGGACACCCGCACCTGTTCAACGAGGATGGCGTTCGGGTCGACCTCGCCCGCCGCGACCCGGAGCTTCTCATCGAGGAAGAGGACGGACGGCTGCGCGTGCGGATCGACCCGCACCGGGAGCACGACCGCGGCGACTATCGTTTCGCGCGGGTGGGGGACGCACGCTACGAAGTGACCCGCTTCGGCGCGGCCCACAAGGAGATGATGGACGTCATCCCGGCCGAGGGCATCGAACTGCCGGTCGAGGCGAGGGAGCGGCTCGTGGGCGCGGTCTCCGGTCTCGCCGGCGAGTTCCGCGTCCAGGGCACGATGGACGACGAGGCGGAGGACGAGGCGGGCGGAAGGCGCGTCCCGGCCGATCCCCATCCGTGGGTTCGGTTGGCGCCGCGGGGGGCGGGTCTGGCGGTGGAGATCGTGGTGGAGCCCGTGCCGGGATCGGCGGCGCACTTCACGCCCGGGACCGGTGGCACGAGCGTGTTCGCGCACCGCGAGGGCGAGGCGGTGCGGGCCGAGCGCGACCTGGCGGCGGAAGCCGCGGCGGTCCGGGATCTCGCGGCCGCGTGTCCGGCGTTGGCGGGACTGGGCCCCGACTACGCGATGACGGTGTGCGGCGTGGCGGAGAGTCTGGATCTGGTGGAACAGCTCGCGGCGGCGGAGGCCCGTTCACTGTGGCCCGAGGGCGAGTCGTTGAGGATCGTGGCCCGCGCCGACACGCCGTCGCTGCGTCTCTCCGTCAAGTCCGCGGGCGACTGGTTCCGGGCTTCGGGCGGCATCGAGTTCGACGAAGAAACGAGCTACGACCTGCGGCGGCTGTTCGAGTTCATGGACCGCAGCCCCGGGTCGCGCTTTCTGGAAGTGGGGGACGGCGCCTACGTGGCGCTCACCAGGGCCCTGCGGGGGGCGCTGGACGACCTCCGCACGTTCACGGCTCCGTTCCGCGGCGGGCTGCGTCTCCATCCGCTGGCGGCGCCCGCGCTCTCGGATCTCGCGGAGCGCGCGACGCTGACGGCCGACGCGGCCTGGCGAGACCGGCTCGGGAAGTGGCGGGAGGCACAGGCCGGCGAGCCGGAGACGCCGGGCACGCTGCGCGGCGAGCTGCGCCCCTACCAGGTGGACGGATTCCGGTGGCTCGCCCGCCTCGCGGACCTCGCGGCGGGGGCCTGTCTGGCCGACGACATGGGACTGGGGAAGACCGTGCAGGCGCTCGCGCTCCTCCTGCGCCGCGCTCCGGATGGGCCGGCGCTCGTCGTGGCTCCGACATCCGTCGTGGCCAACTGGTTCGCCGAAGCGCGCCGCTTCGCCCCGACATTGAACGTCGCCACGTACGATGGACCGGCCGCCGACAGGAAGCGGCGCCTGGAAGGCCTGGGCGCCTTCGACCTCGTCCTTGCGACGTACGGCGTCCTGCAGGTCGATGCCGAGAAGCTGGCGGCGGTCGAATGGAGCACGGTCGTGCTCGACGAGGCGCAGGCGATCAAGAACCCGGCCACGAAGCGCGCCCGCGCCGCCCGCGGGCTGAAGGCGGCGTTCCGGCTCGTGACCACGGGGACGCCGATTCAGAACAACGTGTTGGATCTGTACTCCCTGTTCGCCTTTCTGAGTCCGGGGATGCTGGGGTCGCTGAACCGGTTCCGCCGCCGCTTCGCCCTTCCCATCGAACGCGATGGCGACGCCGACGCGCGGGCGCGGCTGCGCCGCCTGACCGCTCCCTTCATCCTGCGGCGCCTGAAGTCCGACGTGCTCGACGACCTCCCGCCGCGCACGGAAATCACGCATCACGTAGAGCTGTCGGCCGAAGAGGGGGCGCTGTACGAGGCGCTGCGGCAGCGGGCGCTGGAGGATCTCGCCGCCCAGTCCGAAGACGGCACGGCGCCGGCACAGGCGCGGATGCAGGTGCTCGCCCACCTGACCCGGCTGCGGCTCGCCTGCTGCAACCCGGCGCTCGTGGCGCCCGGGGAGGCGCCGCCAAGCTCGAAGATGAAGGCGTTCGCCGAGATCCTCGACGAACTGAGGCGCAGCGGCCACAAGGTGCTCGTCTTCTCGCAGTTCGTTCGGCACCTGCGTCTGATCGAGGACCACCTCGAGCAGACCGGCGTCCCCTACCAGTACCTCGACGGAAGCACGCCGGCGAAGTCGCGGGCCAAGCGAATCGCCGCCTTCCAGGCAGGCTTGGGCGACGCGTTCCTGATCTCGACCCGGGCCGGCGGCGTGGGACTGAACCTGACCGCGGCCGACTACGTGATTCACATGGATCCGTGGTGGAACCCCGCCGTCGAGGACCAGGCGTCCGACCGCGCGCACAGGATCGGCCAGACGCGGCCCGTCACCATCTACAGGCTGGTCGCCAAGGGGACGATCGAGGAACAGATCGTCGACCTCCACCGCCGCAAGCGCGACCTCGCCGACCGCCTGCTCGAGGGGGCCGACGCCCCCGGCCGCCTCGACGCCGGCGAACTCATCGAACTGCTGAAACGCGCCGTCTAGATCGAGGCCATAAGCCGAACCCCGATCACGTAGCCGTCCCTGTCGCCGACGAAGGCGCGGCAGCGGATCTGACGGGGGTTCCGGGCCCTCTCATGACTCGCGTTTTCTCGCACCCCGGTCGCCCTGCTGCTCGACATCGTCCCCGGAAACCGCCGGGTCACCCCCTACCACCACCACATACTCTCTTTCGATCGCCCGGTGGAACCGCCGCGGCAGCCGCGCCCAGTCCCTCGCCTCGACGAGGAACGGAATCGTGGATTCCCGCACCGCTTCTTCGAAATCCAACAGTTGGTCGGCGGGGATATCCTCAAGCCCCGGCCCCCGCAGCACCAAATCGAGGTCGCTTCCCTCGTGGCCGAGGCCGTTCACGCGGCTGCCGTAGGCCCACACCTCGACATCCGGCAGGTGTTCGCGGAGCAGTGCTTCGAGAGCGCGCCGGTGCCTTGCCGACAGGTGCACGCGGTCAGGCAACGTCCACTCGTTCGATCATGTCGGCGAGCGCCTTGGCGTCGCCGATGAAGACCGGCAGCAGCTTCAGGGTGCCTTCCGCGAAGTCCTCGCCGTAGTCGCGCGCCGTGTCCGTGCGGTTGTCCCGGTAGAGCAGCCATCGCTCGGCCGTCTCGCAGTCGATGAGGTCGTGGCGGGCCGCGTGGCGGAACAGATCCTTGAAGTGCAGGCGGTCCGCCTGTCGGTTGCTGGCGAACCAGGCGGCGAGCCGCTTCCGCAGCAACTTTCCGCTCTGCTCGAGTACGAGTTCGAACTCCTTGACGCAGGCGGCGCGGTAGATGTCGTACATGAGATCTTCGCGGTCCTCCTGCGCTTCGATTCCCTCGACCGACCGCTCCAGTGAAGCGATGCAGCGGCGCAGGAAGGTGGTGTCGATGCTCACGGCCCCCGGCCTCCGAAGCCCAGCGCCTGCAACTGGGCCTCGTAGCCCGTCGTCGCGCCGCTATCCGTCTTGGTGCTTGCCATCGTCGTCTTCGGTTCCGTCGCGCGTCGGTCGGGGCAGCTCCCCGGTCTCGGGTTGCCGCCAAGATACGATATGCGTCGTACCCCGGTATACCTTGTCCGGCAAGACCAGCGAAGGGCAGCTTCCGCGCCAGGAATAAGGGGGCTGGACAAAATGCAGCGCTCGGTCGGGCCCCGGGCGGGGGGATCAGGCGAACAGGAGTTCCAGGTCCTCCAGGCATCCGGCCCAGCCGCGGCTTCCCGCATCGGTCGGGCGTCGAGCGCACAGCGGCTCGGTCATACCGGCACAAAGCGCTCCACCGCGATCTCGCTGGCGCGGTCGCGGGCCGTGCCACAGATCGTAGGCCATCTGCATCCCCAGCCCCTGTCCGGTGACAGGTTACGATTCCACCACGGGCTGGGATGCAGTCCACATGGGCACAGCGACTTCCTGACGCGTCATGCCATGTCGTGCTGCTTGATCCAGTCGAGCAGTGCGTCGTCGATCCGGGTCTGCCAACCGCGGCCTCCAGCCCGGAAGTGGTCGATGACCTCCGGGGACAGCCGGATGGTGGTGGATATCTTCGGCCGCGCCTTGGGAGGACGGCCCCGGCGCACGGGCGCCTTCGCGAACTTCTCCGGCCAGCCGTCCTTCGAGAGGTCGGGTGCCGTCTCCGGATCAAAACCTCGGACCGTAGAGTCGTCGTTCTCGTTCATTGGCCTTCCTCATGCTGATGACCCTGCATGCAGCGTCGCGCGGCGTCCAGACGAGACGAGCACCACCATCGCCTCGTCCAGAACGCCGATCGTGATGAAGCGAGTCTCGCCATAGTCTTGCCGATCATCCTCGACGGTCAGCGTCGCGCCCGCGAACACGTCTGCCGCCCGCGCCATGTCCAAGCCTCGGGCCCTGATCGTCTCCGCGCGCTTTTCTTCGTCGAATTCGATTCGCATGAATTATTGTTACTACAGTTATTCCGTGTCAACGTTTTCCCTTGCCGTCCTGGCACACGCCCCAGTCTACTTTTCGCTTGCAAGCCGGTCTCAACGCCGGAGAGGGCAGCCCTGGCCCCATCAGGGGGAGTTGATCGATGAAGGATGCACGGGATGCACCCGAGGCACGCGATGCATGGCGTTTTCTTATCAAATGGGGCTTGTTCTGGTTGCTGATGCTCTACATCCCCTTTGCGATTTTCGGGATCGTCGCGACGGACGATGCCGGTCAGACGTTGATGCAACTCATCTTCGTCTGGCCGATTTTCCTCATTCTCGTGCTCAAGATTCCCGCACGAAAAGCGGAAGACTTCATCGGGGGAGACGACGGGGAAGCCCCCTAGAGAGAATCAGGTGCCTCTCCAAGGGCACACCCCCAGCCTACCGTTTCTGATCATGAGCTGGCACGGTGAGCCACCGCCCCTGGTAGTCCGCCGGCAGGACGCCCTCCCGCACCACCGTCGACCGTCGCCCGTCCGCCACGAGGGTCACGCGCACGTCCACGCGCTCGACGCCCGGCGGAAGACCGAAGTGGGCCGGCGCGGCGCCCTGGGAGCAGTAGCCTCCCCCCGTGTCGATCAGGCGCGTGCCCAGCAGCTCCCCGCTCGCGGAGTCGAGGAGTTGGACTTCCGTGCCGGGAACCACCGACCGTCCCGTGGCGTCGACGGCCACGACCTGCAGCGAGCGGTCGGCCGCGCCGGCGTCGAGAAGGTTGCGGTAGAGGTGGTGGGTGCCGCCGGTCTCGTGGTTGTTGGCGATCGACAGGTCCAGGTCGCCGTCGCCGTCGAAGTCCGCCCAGGCCACGCCGTGGCTCGGTCCGTTCTCGAGGAGGCTGGCCGGAAGCGCGTTGTGGAAGCGGCCGCCCCCGGCGCTCATGAACAGGTGGTCCTCGACTGCGGCGATGCCGGACAGGTAGGACGTCACCACCAGGTCGGGTAGGCCGTTGTGGTCCACGTCGCCCCACACGGCCGAGGTGGAATGGTAGTCGACTCCCAGCGTGACCGGATCGGTCAGGTCCGTGAAGGTGCCGTCGCCGTTGTTGCGCCACAGGACATCCGGCCCGTAGGTGGCAACGAAGATGTCCAGGTCGCCGTCCCGGTCGTAGTCGAACCACGCGACGCCCACGGTGCGGCGGGGATCGCCGATCCCGACTCCGCGGTCACGTCAGTGAAGGTCCACGCCGGACCGCCATCCCCCCGAGCCCCGTCGTTCCGAAACATCCGGTTGGGCTGGTCGCGCAGCGCGACGAACAGGTCGAGGTCGCCGTCGCCGTCGTAGTCGATCCAGGAGTTGGACTGGGCTCCGGGTGTCTCGAAGAGCTCCGGCTGAACCCGGTCGACGGCCGCGGGGGAGAAGCCGGCGTCCGGCGCGGCGCAGGCCGCGACACAGGCAAGGAGGAGGATGGCGCGCAATTTAGACCTGCGTCTTCAGCTTGGGTGTGTACCGCCGCCGCGCCATGTCGACCTCCCTCCGGTCTGCCAGGTTCTACCCTGAGCAGCACCGCTCCCGGATGTCAAACGTCACAAGGACCTCGGGAACTTCTCCGCCACCTCCGGGTTCCGGCGTGTCCACGATAACGATTGGACGACAAGCCAATCGGGCAAGCGGTTCCGGATGGGGGTGCTCCTCTACGACGGAGATCACACCACGTCGTTCGGCGACGGACTCTTCGCCGTGCCGATCGGAGCCCTGTGGAATTGAGACCAGCACCCGTACGGGTACGAGCAGACCGTTCAGCGACCGATTACGGGAGGAACTCGACGCCGGCCCTGTGGTGAGGCGGAGGGGTGACTCCGCTTGGGGATCGGTCGTCTACGTGGCGAGAACGCTCCGGTGGCGAGACATTGTCGTTGCCGACAGACAAATCACATCCGCAGGGAGAGACACCGTGTCCCGAACCCGTCGTTCGACGCTCGCCGCCGTCCTCGTCATCGCCCCGCTCTCGAGCGCGTGCTCCATGTTCTTCATGACCAGACCGCCCAAGGCCGAGGGACCGGTGGAGCGTGGACACTGCACGCGCAGCGCGGCGGCGCCGATTATCGATGGCGTCTTGGCTCTGAACGCTCTCGCCCTCGCCGCCGGGGTCTACGGGCCATCGCGCGACGACTTCGACTCGGACGAAACCTTCGACAACTACCGATGGGGTAGCGGGATCCACGCAGGCGGGCTCGCCGTCTCCGCGGTCCACGGGTTCAAGTGGAGCGGAGAGTGCAGGCGCCGCACCACGCAGAGCGAGCAGGCGATCCGCGATCACCTCCGCGTTCTGGCGGCACAGCAGTTAGGCGACGGTCGGGAACACCCCTGATCGGCACGGAAGGCTCCGCCAGCCCGACCGAGGTCTGCCCGGAGGTCGCCGTTCCAGCGTCGCCGCCGCCTTCGTGCCCCTGATCCCTCACGCTGGCGGCCGCGCCGCTGGCCGCGCCGACGACCATCGGCCTCAGGGGAGGCGTCGTTAGCGCCACCCTCTCCGGGTACGAGGCCGCGACAGGGGCCGGCGACCACTGCAGGTCCGGGGTCTCCGCGGAAATCGACCTGGGGTTTCCGTATGCGCTGACGCTGGTGTGCGAGGCTTGGCGGGTGCCTCGTTCGAGCGTGTACGCGCTGTGCTCGGCGGGTGCCGGCGGCCGCAAGCCGGGCAAGCGCGGCCCGAAGACGGAGCTGAGCGACGAGGAGTTGGTCGTCGAGATCCGCACCGTGCTGTCGGAGAGCCCGTTCGTGAGCGAGGGGCACCGGAAGGTGCGCGCGCGCCTGTGCGCATTCCGACGAAGCCGACCACCGATTCCGACAAGCCGACCGGCGATTCCGAGCCATGCCGATCACGTTGGAGAACGGGGGTCCATAGCGGAGCCGGGGTGTGGGTTGAGGGTTGGAGTCTACCGGCTATCACCGGTCTTCGTCGAGTCGTAGAGCCTCCTCATGGAAGCGCCCTTGAGGGCGTGCCGCGCCGGGCGTAGCGGTCGTCGAGGATCTCGAGCAGGTCGTGGCGCCCCTGTCCGGAGAGTGAAGCGAGGCCCCAGTCGTCGAGGATGCGGAGCCAGGTTTTGGCGAGCCGTTGGACGACCTTGGGATAGGTGCCGTCCCCGCGGGCGAGGGTGAGTTCGCCGAGGAGCCGGGAGAGGCGGTAGTAGCGGGTGGAGATGCCGTTGCGGCAGGCCTGGTGGCCGAGGGCGCAGGCGAGGTAGGACTTGCCGGATCCGGTGGCGCCGGTGACGAGGACGGTCTGGCCGTCCCTGATCCACTGCCCGGAGGCGAGGCGGAGGACGAGGGAGCGGTCGAGGCCCCGGGGCGCCTTGAAGTTGAGATCTTCGATGGCGGCGTCGAGGTGGAGCCTGGCGTGGTCCTTCAGTCGCTGGTAGCGGCGCCGCTCGCGGTCGGTCTTCTCTCGTTCGAGGAGGAGCGAGAGGCGGTCCTCGAAGGACAGCTCGGCGATGTCGGGCATGGCGGCATGCTCCTGGAAGGCCTGTGCCATGCCGGAGAGCCGGAGTTCGTGGAGCAGGTCGAGGGTGGGTTGTCGAAGCATGATGGTCAGGACTCCTTTCGGTTCGGGGACGTTCCGTTGCGGGCGGCGGCGTAGTAGTCCGGTCCGCCGATGTGGGCGTGGTCGGCGGGCAGCGACGCGG
Organism: Candidatus Palauibacter sp.; assembly: GCF_965222475.1. GTDB lineage: Bacteria > Gemmatimonadota > Gemmatimonadetes > Palauibacterales > Palauibacteraceae > Palauibacter. The sequence goes on from NZ_CBDCUB010000001.1 coordinate 244,299, forward strand.
TGCGCGCCTCGTCATCGCCGGCGCGGTCGAGGCCGGAGGCGAGGATGGACTTCACCGAGCCGTAGCCGAGGGCGCCGATGTCGAGCGCGCGGCGGCCGGCGGCCGACACCGGAATGATATGCGCCCTTCGAGGGATCAACCGCCGCCGGCTGCTCCGCAATCCGGCAGAATTCGGATCGCTCCTGGAATCGTTCGTCTACAACGAGCTGCGGAAACAGGCACTGTGGACGGAGGAGCCCCTGACCTTCCATCACTACCGCGACAAGGACAGGGTCGAGGTCGATGTGGTGATCGAAGACGCCGCGGGCGACTGCTACGGAATCGAGGTCAAGGCGGCGGCATCGCTTCGCTCCCGGGACTTCACCGGCCTGAAGCGCCTCCGGCGCATTGCGGGCAAGCGGTTCCGGATGGGCGTGCTCCTCTACGACGGAGATCACACCACGTCGTTCGGCGACGGACTCTTCGCCGTCCCGATCGGGGCCCTGTGGAATTGAGACCGGCACCCGTACGGATATGAGCAGACCGTCCAGCGACCGATTGCGCGAGACGCGAGCGCATCGACACGGCCGGGATCCAGGAGTTCTTCGCCCGGCACCCGGAGCTGCATCCGCCGAGGGTGCTGGTCGCGGCTTCCGCCCACTACTCCCGGGAGAAGGGGATGAAGGTGATGGGTCTGGGGACCGCGCAGTTGGTCAAGGTGGCGGTGGACGACCACATGCGCCTGGACCCGGGCCACCTGGACGCGTGCCTGGCGGACGCCTTCCGAGAGCCGCACGACCCATCGCATCTCAGCGTCAGGGAGAGGAGTTTGCGGATCGGGCTTCATGACGTAACTTCTGAAAAGTTCCGGTGTGGTGAGAGGGAAGAAGCTTATAGCGGAAACAGGTCAGAAGGATGGTCACGCAATCTTGACAAGTCCAACGTTGAACGAAGTCGATTTCACAGAACACGTCATTGCATCCTGCAGATCTCTTCTTGATCTTGACCTAAGCTCAGCACCACTTCGCCATCAGGTCTTCAAGGAAAATCTGCAATATGCGTTGGGTCGGTATGTGATCGTGGATGGGGAGTGGTGCGTGTGGCGGGAAGATGACGTGTTAGGCATCGTCGTGAAGCGGGAGCCTTGGAGTCTTCTAGGAACGGGAGAGACACTTGATGCTGCGGTTGGAGATTTCCGAAGAGAGGCTGCGGCGTTGGCAACCGTTATGAGACATGATGACCTTGAAGATCTAACCGAGGAGGCGCGTCGGATGCAGGATTTTGTTCTGCGATATCTTCGCAAAGATGAGTAGCAGAGTCTACTCTCGTCGGGAGGTGGTGCGGGGATTGATTCGTAAGGGTTTCGTCAAAGAAGACAACGACCATACGTATCTCCGCTTCATCCGTGATGGACAGAAAACGCATATCAAGACGATGATCTCTCATGGATCCGGCGGAACTGATATACCAAATAGGTTGTTGAGTCGAATGGCAACCCAATGTGCTTTAACTACAGGGGATTTCCGCGATCTGTTGAACTGCCTTCTTGATGAAGAGGAGTATGGCAAGCGTATCGAGGACTTGGTAGCTGAACATCCCCCACCATGGTCACCGGGACAGGTGCGCATTTCTCGCTAAACGGATGCAACCACGGGACCCCGCATCAGGTGTTCAAGGTGTACAAGTACGGTATTCGCCTAACACCTGAACCCGGTAGCCGGTTACTTGTCCATGGCTCGCCGCAGTCTTCCTTGGACAAGTTCGTGCCGTAACCGGCGAACGACATGCTCGCTGGTCTCTCCGGCTTGTGCCGCGATCCAGAGGTCATGGTGAGGTGGTCCCAGTTTTTTGGACAGGTCGTTAAGGTGGATTCCAGGCGGAACGGGAGGCACCGAGATGGCCGGGAAGAGACGACGGTTCACGCCGGAGTTCAAGGCGCGGGTGGCGCTGGAGGCGCTGCGGGAACGCGACAGCGTACAGGCGATCGCCAGGCGGCACGAGCTTCATCCGAACCAGGTGAGCACGTGGAAGCGGCAGTTGCTCGAGGGGCTGCCGGAGGTGTTCGCCGGGGGCGCGGGCCGCAAGCTCGCCAAGGAGCACGAGGCGAAGGTCCGGGAGCTGCACGCCAAGATCGGGGAGCTCACGGTGGAGCGGGATTTTTTTCGGCGCGGGCTCAAGCGCTGAGCCGGGCGGAGCGGGGGCGGATGATCGAGCGGGATGGACCGCTGAGTCTTTCGAGGCAGTGCGGGCTGATCGGGGTGAGCCGGTCGTCGGTGTACTACCGGCCGCAGGGCGAGAGCGCGGAGAACCTGGCGCTGATGCGGCGCATCGACGAGCTGCACATGGCGTATCCGTTCTACGGGAGCCGGCAGTTGATGCGGCATCTCCGCCGCGAGGGCGTCGTCGCGGGCCGGCACCGGATCCGGCGGCTCATGCGGCTGATGGGGATGGAGGCGACCTACCGGCGGCCGCGCACGAGCGTGGCGAGTCCGGAGCACCGGGTCTTCCCCTACCTGCTGCGCGGCCTCGAGATCTCGCGGGCGGACCACGTGTGGTGCGCGGACATCACCTATGTTCCCGTGACGCAGGGCTTTTTCTACCTCGTGGCCGTGATGGACCGGGCGACCCGGCACGTGCTCGCGTGGCGGCTGTCGAACACGATGGACGCGTCGTTCCGCGTCGAGGCCCTGGACCACGCACTGGGCTGGAGGGCTCCGGAGATCCTGAATACCGACAGTGAGTGTTTGAGAGCCGGTTCCCTTCGGGTGGTCTGACTCAAATACTGACAGACGCTCTTAGAGGTCTATGCAGGGGCGGCCGCGGCCGCCCCCGGGTGGCTTGACCCGCACTCCGACCGACCGAGCTGTCATGCCCTGGACTCGTCGGCCACCCGGGGGCAACCGGTTTGAGGCTCCGGCCTCGACCGGCATCGTGACCTTATGAGAGCCTGGCCCAAGGCGTCCCTTCACTGTCGTGTCCGACATCGGCCGAGTTCGGTGCCAACCCGTTCACCCATCATGGACAGAGGGGGCCGACATGGCGAGTACGCCAGCTGAGGACACCGGGATCATCGGGGGCGTCGACACCCACCAGGATCTGCATACCGCCGCGATCGTGAATCGAGAAGGTTCGGTGCTCGGCACCGAATCGTTCTCCACGACACGAGCCGGCTACCGGGCGATGCTTGCCTGGTTCCGGTCTCACGGCGAGCTGCTGCGCGTGGGGGTCGAATCCACCGGCAGCTACGGCGCCGGCATCGCCCGGCACTTGGCGCTGTCCGGAGTGCCCGTGCTCGAGGTGACCGGTCCCGACCGGGCCGCGCGAAGAGCCAGGGGAAAGGACGACGCACTCGATGCGGTCGCGGCGGCCGAGGCGGCTCGCACGGGATGCCGGGTCCAAGTGGCCAAGGACCGCGGCGGCGCGGTGGAGGCCCCGCGGGTGCTGCGCACGACTCGCAAGACCGCGGTCAAGTGCCGCCGGGCGGCCCTGCGGCAGCTCCACAACACGATCGTCGCCGCGCCGGACGAGGTGCGTGACCGGGTCCGCAACCTCACCCGCATGCGGCGCTTGCGCATCTGCGCGGCCTGGAGGCCGGACGCCGCCGGATACCGGGATCCGGCGGTCGCGACCAAGCTCTCGCTGAAGTCCCTCGCCCGCCGGATCCTGGACCTCAACGACGAGATCGCCGAACTCGACCGCTTCATCGCTCCGCTCGTCGAGGAACTCGCACCCGATCCGCTCAAGCTCGAAGGTGTGGGAACCGCCAGTGCGGGCGAGCTCCTGGTCGCCGCGGGCGAGAATCCCGGCCGGCTGCGCTCCGAAGCGAGCTTCGCCATGCTGTGCGGTGCCTGTCCGCTGCCCGCATCGAGCGGTAAGACGCGACGCCACCGTCTCAATCGCGGCGGGAACCGCCAGGCCAACTCCGCCCTCCACATGATCGTCGTGTGCCGGATGCGCACCGACCAACGAACCCGAACCTACGTCGAGCGGCGCACCGGGGAGGGCCTCTCCAAGCGCGAGGTGATGCGCTGCCTGAAGCGCTACGTGGCCCGCGAGATCTACCGCGTCCTCACCGCCCCATCGTCCGCTTGACAAACATGAGAGCGTCCAGGGCGCCCAGTTCACCAGCGAGGCGTTCGCGGACCGGGTGCTGGCGGCGGGCGCGGCGTTCTCGATGGACGGCCGGGGCCGCTTCCTCGACAACATCTTCATCGAGCGGCCGTGGCGGTCGCTGAAGTACGAGGCGGTGTACCTTCACGAGCTCCGCGACGGTCTGGACGCCGAACGCATCATCGGCTCGTGGTTCGACTTCTACAACGAGGTGCGCCCGCATTCGTCCCTCGGCGGGCGGACGCCGGGCGAGGCCTACCGCAACGGCACGGGGGCGGTGTGAACGGCGGATCTTCGTGCCTGCCGGAGCGCGCCCCCGTGAGCCCGCACAGACGGGGAGCCACGCGGGATCTCCCCATGCCGGGCGCCTCGCGCCGACGGCGGCCAAGCCCCGCTCGCCGGCCGGGTTCCCCTCCCGGCCACCGGGGCCCATGTTGGAAGCTGTCCTTCCCCCGCCGGGGGAGGACCTACGGGTGGAGCACTCACCCCGGGACAACTCACGGAGAAGGCTCCCGAGGGCTCTCACAATCACTCGGAATCCACCTTAACTTTGCCCTTGGACTGTCCAACGAAGTAAGACCACCTCAGATCTCGCCGACGCTGCCGTCCGGGACAAGCTCAAGTGGGCCATGTCCGACCCGGAGCGGCTGCGGCCGGGCGAGACTCGGCAGACGCTCACGGAACGCGCCGCGCAGACCTTCGCGCAACTCGCGCAGTAATGCACCTACCCACCTTAGCTTCGCCGCATGAGGTGCTTGAATTCGCTGAGGAGCCGCTCCTTCGCCTTTTCCGGATCTTCGGCTTGAATGTACTCGATACCTTGGAATCCATCGCCTCCCTTGCGGTTCTGCGGCGGCTCAAGAGCCTCGATCAACAGGGCTTCCATAGCGATCACGACATCTCGCAGGTCGTACGTCTTGGGGATCGGACCAAGTGTCCCGTTCTCCTCGACTGGCCGAAAACCAAACCACGAAAACCGGCTCCACCGAGTCTTGCGGCGATCACGAGTATGTGCAGACAGGCGAGCCCCGAGTGTTGATTCGGTAGCTCGACCGACGTAGACGATATCACGGAAATCGTGGAGGAGGTAAATCCCTGTTTGCTCGGTCATGTTGACGGGATCGGTACCCGGCTGCTGGGAACCAAGAATCGCCGGCTTGCTGGTCCAGCTTACGAGATCCCGTTCCCAAAACATTCCCAGCGCCATGATCGGGCTTAGTGGGCCGGTCCGGGGGGGTTCGGGAGCGGGGCCGGCTCGTCCACCGCTCGAGTCGCCAACCCCGCGGAGCCTAAAGGTGGCGGGAGCTACCTTCTCGAACATCGCCTTCTTCTCGACCAGGACTGCATAGACGGTGTTGGACGGTGTGTGCCCAAACGTCTGGCGCAACCCCCGGGACACGACGCGCTCAGCAATCTCCGTAAAGTGAAGCGCGGTCCCGGCATCCTTGAGGACCCTCTTGATTGCGGCATGCCAAGTCATCTCTCGCGGGCTCATCCGGGCAGATCTCCTTCTCGGCTCGCCATGGTAGTGGTGCCGGTTCAGGGTGCCATCGCGTTCGTGGTTGCGGCGGGCCATTGTAACCGCCGGTCTTCAGGTCGAGCAAACTCGCTCATCCCAGTGCAATCGACGGCGATGAAGGGGGGGAACCCCGGTGCCGGGTGGACTTCGCCGACCTTGCGCTCACTCCTGGGGTCGGCGCTACCCGCTACCGCGGGCCCAGCGCCTGCCCCCCGGCCCTATTGTCAGGCAGGCCTTCTGCGATGCATGTATCACCGCCGCTTCTTCGTCCCTGGATCCGCCCACGCGTTCATGGGCTTGCCCTGGGGCGTCAAGTACTGGGTTGTGCATTTCGAAGGGAGATCTGGATCGGAAGATGACGACCGGCGATCTGGGCTGGATCACGAACTACATCTGGGGGATCGCGGACGACGTGCTGCGCGATGTCTACGTGCGCGGCAAGTACCGCGACGTGATCCTTCCCATGACCGTGCTGCGTCGGCTCGACGCCGTGCTGGAACCCACCAAGCAGGCCGTCCTGGACATGAAGGACAAGCTGGATGAGCTGGGGATCGCCGACCAGAAGGTGGCCCTGCGGCAGGCGGCGGAGCAGCCATTCTACAACACCTCGAAGTTCACCCTGCACGACCTGCGGGCGCGGGCCAGCCGGCAGCAGCTCAGGGCCGACTTCGAGGACTACCTCGACGGGTTCTCGCCCTCGGTGCAGGACATCCTCGAGAACTTCGAGTTCCGGAATCAGATCCCGAGGCTCGACAGGGCCGACGCCCTGGGCGCGTTGATCGAGAAGCTCACCTCGCCGGACATCAACCTGAGTCCGGAGCCGGTCATGAACACCGACGGCACGGTCCGGCACCCGGGGCTCGACAACCACGGCATGGGCACCGTCTTCGAAGAGCTGATCCGGCGCTTCAACGAGGAGAACAACGAGGAGGCGGGCGAGCACTTCACGCCGCGCGACGCGGTGGAGCTCATGGCGAAGCTCGTCTTCCTCCCGGTCGACGACGAGATCGATGACGGCACCTATCTGCTCTACGACGGTGCGTGCGGGACCGGCGGCATGCTGACCGTGGGAGAGGACGTGCTGCAGCAACTCGCGGAGGAGCGGGGCAAGCAGGTGTCCACCCACCTCTTCGGCCAGGAGATCAACGCCGAGACCTACGCCATCTGCAAGGCCGATCTCCTGCTAAAGGGGGAAGGCGAGGCCGCCGACAACATCGTGGGCGGTCCGGAGCATTCCACGCTGTCCAACGACGCCTTCCCGACGCGCGAGTTCGACTTCATGCTCTCCAACCCGCCGTACGGGAAGAGCTGGAAGACGGACCTCGAGCGCATGGGCGGCAAGAAGGAGATGCGGGATCCGCGGTTCGTGATCGAGCACGCGGACGATCCCGAGTACTCCCTGGTCACGCGCTCCAGCGACGGCCAGATGCTCTTCCTGGCCAACAAGCTCTCCAAGATGAAGCAGGGAACCCGACTCGGGAGCCGCATCGCCGAGATCCACAACGGCAGCTCGCTCTTCACCGGATCGGCGGGGCAGGGCGAGAGCAACATCCGCCGCTGGATCGTCGAGAACGACTGGCTGGAGGCGATCGTCGCCCTGCCGCTCAACATGTTCTACAACACCGGCATCGCCACCTACGTCTGGGTGCTCACGAACCGGAAGCCCGGGCACCGGCAGGGCAAGGTGCAATTGATCGACGCCACCAAGTGGTTCCGGCCGCTCCGGAAGAACCTGGGGAAGAAGAACTGCGAACTCGGGCCGGACGACATCGAGAGAATCTGCCAGACGTTCCTCGATTTCGAGGAGACCGAGGAGAGCAAGATCTTCGACAACGAAGCGTTCGGCTACTGGAAGGTGACGGTGGAGCGGCCGCTGCGGCTGGCCGTGGACCTGTCCGAGCAAAGGAGGGACACGTTCTTCGATGCCTGCCTTGAAGTGGACGAGGAACAACTTGGAAACGCGGTCGAGTCGCTGGCGCCGCGCCTCGGGCAGGGTCCCCACCTCGACTTCAACCGCTTCCTGGAAGCGCTGAAAAACGAAATGCCGCTCCATCGGGTCAAGATGACCGCGAAGCGGAAGCGGCTGCTGCAAGCCTCGCTGGCAGAGCGGGATGAGACGGCCGAGCCGGTGGTCAAGAAGATGCATCGACGCGGTACGGTCGCCGATCCGATCCAGGGTCTTTGTCTTTACGATGTTGGCGGCGGAGGCGGCTCGCGAGTCGTCGAGTACGAGCCGGACACTCAACTGCGTGACACCGAGCAGATTCCGCTCAAGGAGGAAGGCGGCATCGAGGGGTTCCTGCGTCGCGAGGTGCTTCCGTACGCCGAGGACGCCTGGTACGTCCCGAAGAGCGTCAAGACCGGCTACGAGATCAGCTTCAACCGGTACTTCTACAAGCCCGAGCCGATGCGGACGCTGGAGGAGATTCGCGCCGAGATCGCGGTCGTCGAGCGGGAAGCGGAGGGATTGCTGACGGGGTTGCTGGTGCGCGAGCCGGTGCCCGCGTACGGGAAGCTCCGCGTCTACGCCGACACGTCGGTGATCGGCGGCTGCCTGGACGAGGAATTCCGAGGGCCGTCGCGGCGGTTGATCGAGCGGTGTGCGCGGGGCGAGATCACCCTGGTGATTTCGGAAGCTACCTCCCGGGAACTCGATGACGCCCCCCAGGCGGTGCGCGATATTCTGACGTCAATCGACCCGGGCCATTTGGAAGAGATCGAGATCACGCGCGAGGTCCAGAATCTGGCGAACCGGTACATTGAAGCGGGCGCACTCGCCGAGACGTCGCTCCGAGACGCGGAACACATCGCCGCTGCGACGGTGGCTGGCGTCAGCGTGCTGGCGAGTTGGAACTTCCGGCACATGGTGAACTTGTGGCGGATCCAACGATATAATGAGGTGAACCTGGAACGGGGACACGTCCCCCTCGACATCCGCAGCCCGAAGGAGCTCGAGAATGACGGGTGAGGCCGAGAAAAAGTCGTTCGATGTCATGAAATGGCTCCGCGAGACCCGCGACCGCCACTACGAGGAGACCAAGGACATGACTCCGGAGGAGCGGCTGCGATGGCTCAAGAAGCGTCCATCAGATCCCGTTCTGGCGGAATTCTTCGACCGCATCAAGGCGCCGGAAACCGTGCGGACTGCCGTGCGTGGGTCCGGCACTTCCGAGACACAAAGGGATGACGAGCACGACCCCGGTTCGGTCGGATGACCTTGGCGTGCCCCGTAGGAGTTCGAGCATAAAGAGTGATGCCGACGAGAAGTCTTTCGACGTCATGAAGTGGCTCCGCGAGACCCGCGACCGGATCAACGAGGAAATTGTGGACACGTCCGGCGAGGAACTCCGGGAGCGGTTCTCCCGGCGGCCAAGGGATCCCGTACTGGCCGGGCTGTTCGATCGCAGGAAGGTGCCGGAGGGCAGGAAAGCCCCGGCTTTGGCCACCGAGGGATGAGGCACACCATTCCAAGCGTGAAGCAGGGAAGCCGGTCGAGCATGACGGCACTGCAACCCTATCCGGTCTACAAGGACTCCGGAATCGACTGGCTGGGGGAGGTGCCGGAGCATTGGGAGGTAAGAAGGCTGAAGACGCTTGCCCACATGCAGAGCGGTGACACCATCACTGCGATGTCCATCGACGAGACTGGACAACACCCGGTGTATGGTGGCAACGGGCTGCGAGGGTACACGTCGAGCTACACTCACGATGGGGACTTCGTACTCATCGGCCGACAGGGGGCTCTGTGCGGCAACGTACATTTGGTGCGCGGACGCTTCTGGGCCTCAGAGCACGCAGTGGTGGCAACTCTACATGTCGGCCACGTTCCCTATTGGTTCGGTGCTCTCCTGCGGGGCATGAACTTGAACCAGTATTCGATTGCGGCCGCTCAGCCGGGTTTGTCCGTTGATCGAATCTTGAACCTCTGGGCACCCGTGCCTCCCAAGCTGGAACAGACGGCCATCGCCCGCTTCCTCGACCGCGCCGACCGGCGCATACGGCGCTACATCCGGGCGAAGGAACGGCTGATCAAACTCCTGGAGGAGCAGAAGCAGGCCATCATCCACGAGGCGGTCACGGGCCAGATCGATGTCCAGACGGGCCAGCCGTATCCGGCCTACAAGGACTCCGGCGCGGCGTGGCTGGGGGACATACCAGAACACTGGGAGAGGCGACGGCTCAAGACACTTCTGCGAGCCGTCGATCACCGCTCCGCGACCGGTGAAGAAACGCTGCTTTCGTTGCGGCGAGACCACGGAATAGTGGTCTATTCGGAGCACTTTGCTCGGCCTTCCCAGGGGCAGACTCTCGTCGGATACAAGCTTGTCGCTGCGGGTCAACTGGTGGTGAATCGTCTTCAGGCAAACAACGGTCTGATCTTCTGTTCGGATATCGATGGACTTGTGAGTCCGGACTACTCGGTGTTCGAAGCGAGAATCCCGTTCCGGATGGACTACTTGGAGGAGCTCCTTCGGACATCGACGTATCGTGCCTATTTCCGACGTGTCGCACGAGGTCTGGGTACCGGTACCGCTGGCTTCCTGAGGCTGTACGACGGCACGTTGCTTGCCACAACGGTGCATCTGCCACCTGAGCGAGAACAGAAACTCATATGCGACTGGATTGTCCAGCACGTAGCGAGGCTTGAAGACGCGACGGGTCGGCTACTACGCGAGTTGCAACTCATTGACGAATACCGAACCCGGCTGATCGCCGATGCAGTGACGGGCAAGCTCGACGTGCGCGAGGCGGCGGCCAGACTGCCAGAGGCAGACCCGTCCGGAGTCGAAAGCCGCAGCGCCGCCGTCCACACCGAATCGAACCTACATGCGTCCGAACGCGACATCGCGAAGGAGGCAGGCGCATGACGGACTGGAACACATGCCCGGCAGTGGAACGCAGCCCCCGCAAGATCAGCGGGGCCTGGGCCTTCACCGGCACGAGGGTGCCGGTATACGCCCGCTTCGAGAACCTCGCCGCAGGCGCGACGATCAACGAGTTCGTCGAGTGGTTCCCGGGCGTCGAGGAGCGGCAGGTCCGCGCGGTGCTCGAACACGAGGCGAAGGCGCTGAGAACGGCGGTGGCGCGTTGAGGCAGCTGTTCGACGAAGGCACTCCCGCCCGCCCCGCTTGATCGCCGATGGCGTCACCGGCAAGCTTGCTGCGCGGGAGCCGGCGGCGCGCCGCCGGATGGAGACGACGATATGGGGGATCAACGATCAACCGAAGGGCTGTTCGAATGACCGAATCGACCTGCCACGATCAGCTCGGTCGACCTTCCCACGCGGTGGCGGAAGCCGGCCGGCTGGTGGGCCTCACCGCGGGGAGGGTACGCCGCTGGCTAAGGGGGTACGAGTACAGCTACGGTGACGCCGTGCGTGGTCTGCCGCCGGTGCTGCGGGGCAGTGGGACCGAGAGTTCCTACGCGTCCTTCCTGGACCTTGTGGACTTGCTCTTCGTGAAGCGGTTTCTCGATCACGGCGTGTCACTTCAGAAGGTCCGCCGCGCACTCGACGAGGCTCGCCGGGTCCTGGGCACGGAACACTTCGCGAGGCAGACATTCTTCACGGATGGCGGATCGATCCTTCTCCGACTCCGGGAAGGAGTCAATAAGGGCCGGGGGGAAGCGATCCTCGAACTCATGTCGGGCGGGCAGTGGGTGATCGCGCCCGTTATTCGGGAACTTGCGCGGCAGATTGAATTCGAGTCTCCCGAGGGGCTGGCTAGCCGGTGGTATCCGCTCGGGCGGAATAGGCCGGTGGTGCTGGATCCCATGGTGTCGTTCGGTGCGCCCTCGATAGCGGGCCGAGGTGTCAAGACGATCAACATCCACGATCTCTTCGTGGCCGAGGACGAGAACCTGGAGTCTGTCCGCACTTGGTGGGAGTTGACGGACGCCGAGATCCACGCGGCAGTGGATTTCGAGCGTCAGCTGGCGGCATGAGGTTCTTCGTCGACAACAACCTCAGCCCGCAGCTCGCGTCGGATCGCCCGTGCCCGCTCCGGCTCGCCGCGCCCGCCTCCGCGGGCACGATGTTCAAACCGGACAACTTCATTTGCTCCCCACACGGGACATGCCAGATTGTCGCCAACGGCTCTGGAGCGCATATATTACGGGCCGATGTCCGATGACGGGCGGATGCCACGCCCGCCGAAGAACTCTTCGGACAGTGCGGCTGAGCGATGCCGCCGAAGAAGGAAGAGGGCATTGGAGCAGCAACGGGCTTGGGATGAAGCGCGAGTTGGCCGCCGTATTCCCGTTAGATTCGGGGAACCGGAAGCCGGACCGCTGTCGAGTGACTGCGGTATCGGATGGCATACTTGGAGCCGACGGGACGCTGACAAGTGAGAAAGAGCATGAGCGAAGCGACTGAGCTAGCATTACCGCGCGCTGTCCCAGACACGCATTTCGATTCGCACGCGGCAGCCTTAGCGGAAGCGAGGCGCCGAGGAACCGAGGTGACAACCGGTGCCGTGACCCGGATCCGGAAGTCTCCTTACGGGGGGTATGTCGTCGTTAGTGTTCCGGCGAAAGCCCTGGCGAGGGCCATCCGAACAGCGGGCGGAAGAGTCTTGGTCCGCGGTACTCACGGATACGGCGAGGTGTACTCGGATGAGTGACGAGGGCAACCTCCCCGCAAAAAGAGACGAGCAGCCACCCGACCTTCGGGTTCTCGTGGAGTTGGTGTCCAAGGCTCTGGAACTGGAGACAACGCGGGTTGCAGTATCCACCAAGGAAGCCGAAATAGCGGCCGAAGCCCTCAGGGTCGCGGACGCGGACAACGAGCGCCAGTACCAATTCCACTCCAACCGCTTTGTAAAGCAACATGGCCATCGGACAGAGCGCTGGCGTTCGAAGAACAAGAAGCAGTGGGTTCTCATAGGGGCTGCAATCGGGTTGCCTGTCGCGATCTTGGCGTTCCTCTTCCTTGGCAACTCCGACCAGCAGCAACAAGCCCTTCAGGTGATCGGGCACGCGATGTCCTTCGGTGCCGGGGTGGGGTTTGGGTACTTCCTCGGTGCCCGAGGGGGCAAGGGCACCGACTAGCGCCAGTGCGAGCCCCGCGGGCCCGTTTCTTGCCCGCCCCGCTCCACCCGGCCAACTTTAGACCATGCACCGCTCCTTCAACACCGCCGGCCCGGTCAGGCCCGGGCGAGACTACTGCGTGCCCCCGCTGGAGCGGTTCGATCTGGACGAGGTGCTGGGTCTCATCCGCACCGAGCGCTACTTCGTGCTGCACGCGCCCCGGCAGACGGGGAAGACATCCTCCCTCCTGGCGCTGCGCGACCTGCTGAACGGCGGTGCGGAAGGCGACTACCGGTGCGCCTACATCAACGTCGAGACCGCGCAGACCGCCCGCGAAGACGTGGGGCGCGCGATGGGCGCCATCGCCGTCCAGATCGCCGCCGAGGCCGAGGACACGCTGGGCGAACCCGCGTTCGCGGAGGAGGTTCTCCGGTACGACGCGGAACGGCGGCCGCACAGCGCATTGTGGGCCCTGCTGCGGAAGTGGGCCAAGGCCGGCGCCCCGCTGGTGCTGATGATTGACGAGATCGACGCGATGGTGGGGGACTCGCTGGTGTCGGCCCTGCGGCAGCTGCGCACCGGGTACGCCCACCGTCCGGAGGCGTTTCCGCAGAGCGTCATCCTGTGCGGGGTGCGCTACGTGCGCGACTACCGGATCCGGGCGAGTTCCGAGCGGGAGGTGATCGCGGGGGGGAGCGCCTTCAACATCAAGGCCGAGTCGCTGCGCTTGGGGGATTTCACCCGGGCCGAGGTCGAGACCCTGCTGGGCCAGCACACGGACGAGACGGGCCAGGAGTTCGCGCCGCCGGCGGTGGAGGCGGTGTGGGCCCAGACGCGCGGGCAGCCGTGGCTGGTGAATGCGCTCGCCAGACAGCTCTGCTTCAAGCGCGAGCGTCCGCTCCCGCGCGGCCGCCCCATCTCGGAGCGGGGCGTGTTCGACGCGCGCGAGACGCTGATTCTGCGCCGGGACACGCACATCGACCAGCTCGCCGACAAGCTGCGCGAGCCGAGGGTGCGGCGCGTCGTCGAGCCGTTGCTGGGCGGGGACGACGGAGCGCACTCCGAAGCCGACGCCGACTATGCGCGGGACCTCGGCCTGGTGGCGGCGGATCCCCCGCTGCGCATCGCGAACCCGATCTACGCGGAGGTGCTGCCCCGGGTGCTGACCTCGGTCCTTCAGGACGAGATGCCGAAGCGGACGGCGTGGTACGTCGGTGCGGATGGAGCCCTCGACATGGACGGGCCGCTCTCGGCGTTTCAGGAGTTCTTCCGCGGGAACTCGGAGCACTGGATCGAGCGGGCGCGGTACCGGGAGGCCGGCCCGCAGCTGGTCCTGCAGGCGTTCCTGCACCGGGTCGTGAACGGCAGAGGCCGGATCGAGCGCGAGTACGCGCTTGGGAGCCGGCGGGTGGACCTGCTCGTGGTCTGGCCGGCGGGCGACGGCCGCGAGAGCCGGTTCGTGGTGGAATGCAAGGTGGTGAGGGAGGGGCGCTCCCACTCGCGCACGGTCGAGAACGGGCTGGAGCAGACGGCGGCCTACATGGACCTGAGCGGAACGGACGCGGGCCACCTGATCGTCTTCGACATGCGGGCGGGACGAACGTGGGCCGACAAGGTGTTCCGCGAAGAGCGCACGTTCGGGGACGCGCGCATCACGGTCTGGGGGGCATGACCACCGACCTCACCGAACGCGGCCTCGAACGCCTGATCTGCGAGGCCCTCGCCGGCGACCCCTGCGATCCCCCATCCGGCCGCACCGTCGGGGAACGTGTTGCCCCCTACGGCGGCGTCGGCTGGTCCCCCGGCAACCGTCACGACTACAACCGCGAGTACTGCGTCGACCTGATCCAGCTCCGCGCCTTCCTCCACGCCACGCAGCCGGACGCCGCCCCCGCTTTCCGCCTCGACGAGGACGGCCCCACACGCCGCAAGTTCCTCGCCCGCCTCCAGGGCGAGATCGGCAAGCGCGGCACGATCGACGTCCTGCGCAACGGGATCAAGCACGGCCCCCACGACCTCGACCTCTTCTACGGCACACCGTCCGCCCGGAACGAGACGGCCCGGCGGCGCTTCCTCCAGAACCGGTTCAGCGTCACGCGCCAGCTTCGGTACAGCCGGGACGACACTCAGCGCTCGCTCGACATCGGGCTCTTCATCAACGGGCTCCCCGTCTTCACGTTCGAGCTGAAGAACAGCCTCACGAAGCAGACCTTCAACGACGCCATCCTGCAGTACAGGCGGGACCGCAACCCGCGCGAGCCCCTCTTCCGGTTCGGGCGCTGCGTGGCGCACTTCGCGCTCGACGAGAACGAGGTCCACTTCTGCACCCACCTCCGCGGGAAGGCGTCGTGGTTTCTGCCCTTCAACCGGGGCTGGCGGCGCGGGGCCGGCAATCCGCCCAACCCGAACGGCCTCAAGTCGGAATATCTGTGGCGAGAGGTCCTCACCCGGGCGAGCGTGGCCAACATCCTCGAGAACTACGCGCAGGTGGCGGCGCCGAGGAACGCGAAGACCGGCAGGAAGAAGAAGGTCCAGATCTGGCCGAGGTACCAGCAGCTCGACGTGGTGCGCCGGCTCCTGGAGGACGCCCGCGCGCACGGGGCGGGGAAGCGGTACCTGATCCAGCATTCGGCCGGCAGCGGCAAGAGCTATTCGATCGCCTGGCTGGCCCATCAGCTCATCCCGCTCGAAAGGGACGGCAAGCCCGTCTTCGATTCGATCATCGTCGTCACCGACCGCCGCATCCTGGACAAGCAGATCCGGGACACGATCCGGCAGTACGCCCAGGTGGGGTCCACGGTGGGGCACGCCGAGAAGTCGGGCGATCTGCGCCGGTTCATCACGCAGGGCAAGAAGATCATCATCTCGACGATCCAGAAGTTCCCCTTCGTCCGCGAGGAGATCGGCAACGAGCATCGCGGGCGCACCTTCGCGATGATCATAGACGAGGCACATTCGAGCCAGGGCGGAAAGACCGGTTCGGCGGTCTCGGCCGTGCTGGGCGAGTCGGACGAGGCGGGCGAGGACGAGCCCTACGACGAGCGGCTGAGACGCCTGATGGAGTCGCGCAAGCTGCTCCCCAACGCGAGCTACTACGCCTTCACGGCCACGCCGAAGAACAAGACGCTGGAGATCTTCGGCGCTCCGGACCGTCAGAGCGACGACACGGTCCGGCACCTGCCGTTCCACAACTACAGCATGAAGCAGGCGATCCAGGAAGGGTTCATCCTGGACGTGCTCAAGCACTACACGCCGGTCCAGAGCTACTACAAGCTCGCCAAGACGGTGGAGGGCGACCCGGAGTTCGACGTCGGGAAAGCCCGCAAGAAGCTCCGGCGCTACGTGGAGGGGCACGAGCACGCGATCCGGCTCAAGGCCGAGATCATGGTCGACCACTTCCACGAGCAGGTGATCGCCCAGCGGAAGATCGGCGGCCAGGCGCGGGCGATGGTGGTCACCAACGGGGTCGAGCGCGCGATCCAGTACTACCGTGCCATCCGCGACTACCTGAAGGAGCGCAAGAGCCCGTACGAGGCGATCGTCGCGTTCTCGGGGGAGAGGGACTACGGCGGAGAGAAGGTTAGCGAGAGCACGCTGAACGGGTTCCCGTCGTCCAGGATCGCCGAAAGGTTCCGGGAGGATCCGTACCGCTTCCTCATCTGCGCCGACAAGTTCCAGACCGGCTACGACGAACCCCTCCTCCACACCATGTACGTCGACAAGACCCTCTCGGGGATCAAGGCGGTGCAGACGCTGTCGCGGCTCAACCGGGCGCACCGGAAGAAGCACGATGTCTTCGTGCTCGACTTCCTGAACGACGCGGAGACCATCACCGAGGCCTTCTCGACCTACTACCGCACCACGGTCCTGGCCGACGAGACCGACCCCAACAAGCTTCACGACCTGCAGGCCGACCTCGACGGCGCCCAGGTGTACTCGCCCGACCGGGTCCGGGAGTTCGTGCAGCGGTACCTGGACGACGTGGAGCGCGAGCAACTCGACCCCATCCTGGACCGCTGCGTGGCGGTGTACGTGAACGAACTGGGCGAGGACGAGCAGGTCGCGTTCAAGAGCAAGGCCAAGGGCTTCGTCCGCACCTACGCCTTCCTCTCCTCGATCCTCCCCTACAACAACCCGGACTGGGAGGAGCGCTCGATCTTCCTCAACTTCCTGATCCCGAAGCTGCCGTCGCCCGTGGAGGAGGACCTGTCGAAGGGCATCCTCGACACGATCGACATGGACAGCTACCGGGTCGAGAAGCGCGCGATGCGGAAGATCATGCTGGAGGACGAAGACGCGGAGATCGAGCCGGTGCCGGGCGTCGGGGGCACGGGCAGGGGCGAGGCCGAGATCGACCGCCTGTCGGCGATCATCGAGCAGTTCAACGATCTGTTCGGCGGCATCGACTGGCAGCACGCCGACCGGGTCAGCCGGATGATCACCGAGACGATCCCGGCCAAGGTGGCGCAGGACACGGCCTTCAGGAACGCCCGGGAGAACTCGGACCGCGAGAACGCCCGAATCGAGCACGACAGGGCGCTCGCGCGGGTGATGACGAGCATCATGAAGGACGACACCGAGCTGTTCAAGCAGTTCGTCGACAACACCGACTTCAAGCGCTGGCTGGGCGACACCGTGTTCCGGCTGGCCTACGAAGGAGGGCACACTCCTCAAGTGCGATGAAAGCCTTTGTGGAGATCTTTGTCATGTTGGGGGAACTTCTCTCCGCGGCTGAGGACCGCACCGAAGCGGACGGCGGCGAGGAGACTCAATGAGCGAAGGACAGCGCCTCGAATGGAAGACCGCGTGGCGGGACGACCACCTCAAGTCCGTATGCGCCTTCGCCAACGCGGCTGGCGGCACGCTGGAGATCGGCCGCGACGACGAGGGCACGGTCGTGGGAGTCGGTGCCCGCGAACGCAGACGGTTGCTGGAGGAACTGCCGAACAAGCTCCGTGACCTGCTCGGCGTCGTTGCCGCGATGCATGTGCGGGAGGATGGCGGTGTCCCCTACCTGCGCATCATCGTCGAGCCGTACCCGGTGGCGATCAGCTACCGAGGGGTCTACTACCAGCGTAGCGGAAGCACGAACCAGATACTCCGAGGTCCTGCTCTGGACCGCTTTCTGCTTGGAAAGACCGGCAGGTGTTGGGACGGGATGCCGGATCCACGGGTATCGCTGGAAGATCTCGATCCAGCCGCGCTGGCCGGGTTTCGCAAGCGGGCAAGGAAGGAGGGGAGGCTTTCGGGGAACGCGCTCGACGACGACGATGCCGGTCTCATTGAGAAGCTGCGTCTCACGGACGGCGACTACCTGACGAAGGCGTCCGTTCTCCTGTTCCATCGCGATCCGGAGCGGTTCGTGGCGGGTGCGCATGTGAAGGTCGGCTATTTCCGAAACGAATGGGACGTGCGCTTTCACGATGTGATATCCGGCGATCTCTTCACACAGGTCGACAAGACCATGGAAGTGCTGCTCTTCAAGTACCTGAAGGCAGGCATCGGCTACGACGGGATCCACAGGGTGGAAAGCTATCCGATGCCCGAGTCGGCGCTTCGGGAGGCGCTGCTGAATGCGGTGGTGCACCGGGACTACGCGATCCCCGCGCCGATCCAGATTCGAGTACACGATGACCGCCTCCGCATCTACAATCCGGGCTCTCTACCCGAGGGTTGGACGCTCGAGAAGCTGCTGGGCCCGCACCCGTCCCGGCCCTACAACCCGGACATCGCGAACGCCTTCTTCTGGACCGGCGAAATCGAGTCGTGGGGACGCGGGATCGACCGCGTTCTTCGTGCTTGCAGAAGGGCCGGGACACCGGAACCGGAGATCCACCTGGAGCCTGGAGGCCTTTGGTTCGAGTTTGGGTTTTCGGATGACTACCTGGAGAGCGTCGGCGTGGCGGGAAAGCGCAGCGAGGGTTCGGACGCGACCGCCGAGGGATCGGGCGGAGACCGGGTCGGCACCAAGTCGGCACCAAGTCGGCACCAAGTGGCGATTCTACGGAAGTCGTTGTCGGCGCGGCCCATCACGGAACTCATGGCGGTGGTGGGGAGAAAGGACCGCACCAAGTTCAGGAACCAGATTCTCAGACCGATGATGGATGCTGGGTGGATTGAGATGACGATCCCTGACACGCCTACGAGCAGGAAGCAGCGGTATCGGATCACTGCGGCCGGGAGGGCCGTGCTGGCGGCGGTGGAATGAAGACTGAAGCAGGAGAGAAGGCATTCGACCGCTCAACACCCCGGTTCCGGCGGTGGTTCGGCCCTCTGGAAGAGACCGCAGCCGAACATCCCCGGAATCTCGAACGGAAGCGGGCCCAGTTCGCGCGCGTAGCGCTCGCCGAGATCCATCATCATCACGCCGTCGACGGTGTCGAAGCCCGCCCCCGCCATGCGCGCGCTCATGGCGGCCAGGCTGAAGTCGGAGACCATCGGCTCGCCTCGCTTCGCACGTGCGTCGTGGCATCGCTGGGCCTGTCTTTCTGTAGCTGGAGGATCTTTCCGAGGGTGCGCGGTTGCACGGTCGGGTTCATCAGATAGGATCGCCCGACGATGCCTGCTCCAACCGAACGTCTTCCGTGTGGTACGCGCGCAATGCGCGCTCGCCATCGGGTTCGCGGTAGAAGACGATGGACTGTCGCCGCGATTCATCCGTGGCAGCCTCGGACGCCTCGATCCAGCGCTCAATGTGCATCAGGACCGCGTCAAAATCGCTGCGAATGAGCCGGGTCTTCTCCACGCGCTCCGCCAGTTGGCCTCCGAGTAGACGACGCATGCCGCGCGGGAGGCGCCGATCACCGGGGAGGCGGAGGTCACCCAGGAGTCGGGACAACCCCGACTTGGCCGCCTCTCCCTTGAGCTTCCTGTGGTAGGCCCCGACGCGGTCGTCATCGAGGATTTGCCGGAATTCCCCGCCGTACCGTTCGATCTTCTCGCGCAGCCGGGGTTGCCGGAACTCCACGACGTCCGGATCGTTCTGGAGCGCCAGGTACAGCTGCAGCACGTCGATCTGGATGTCGTAGAGACTTGCCAGGAAGAACCGATTGAGGTCCGACACGGCGGACTTGGCGTCCTCCTCCGAATGAACGTCTCCGGTTGCCAGCAGTCCGTATTTGGAGCGCAGCAGGCTTACGTCGTGCTCGACCCTAGCCAGCCTGTCCGGCACGTCGCTGGCGAATCGTCGGCAGCGCTCGAATTCGGATCGGATCTCGTCAATCCGCTCCGCCGCGGTCTCGAACCGGGCGTAGTCTTCGGCGTCCAGGAGGCGGCGTACGCGCTCCACCACTTCGGCGAGCTGTCCGAGCGTCCTCTGCGCCCGGTCGAGGCGTGCGCAGATCATCAAGGACGAGACGGTCGTGAAGAGCATCACCGGCGCCACAACCGGCATAAGGGCGCTGCTCGCGGCAACGAACGGCGCTTGTCCCACGATCCCGGCAGGGCCCATGACGGCTGAACCGACCCCCGTCCCGATGGTCATCAGGCTCGCCGGGTTGGCTGTCGCCAGGAACACATTGCCGGCGAGCAGCGACGACGCGGCCGTGCTTCCGGCGCCGAGCGTCGGGAGCAGCCAGCCGCTCTCGATTACTCCGCCGGACTCGAACGGACGATCCTCGGACCACGACGCTCGCAACGCCTCACTGGCATCCCGGCCGAGGTCGACTAACGCAATCGAGCGACCCTCGTGCGTCAGAACCTGTCCCACGGGGTTGCGTGGTATGTCCTCTTGGGATCCGACAATCTCCACGTGCGCTGTCCTGCCTGTCCGAGACCTCCGCAAATTGCGGCTCGGCTCAACATCGCGCGGTGGCCGGAGCCTCGGCAAGCGAAGAACCCAGCGCCATGGGGCGCCTTCCTTGAGCCGCAGCTAGGCCGGGCAGGTTTGAGACACCGTCTCAGAGGTTCGGTCGCCGTCCACGAGTTGGAGATAGATCGATCCGCAGAGACGGTTCAATCTCCCGCAGCGTCTCGGGGCTGCAGCGCTCCAGGAGAAAGGTCATCAGGTCGTCCTGCCGGGGCTGCCCGAACACCATCCGGTAGACGGCGAGGGACCGCTTGAGCGCCTCGAGTTGAGACGCGTCCCGGCTCAGCGGAAGCGCCGGCACATGCCGCTCGATGTACGCGCCGTCCTCGAGCGGGAACAGCCAGTACGGCACGAGTCCGCCCCCGTTCGCTGACTGAGCCCGGGCGGCTTCGAACAGGGCGCGCCACACGTCCTTCGAGTCGCCGCCGAGAACCTCCGCCCCGAGCTCCTGCGCGACGTTCTTGCGAACGGCGTGGCCCTTGTAGCGGTCCACCCGGCCTTCGCGCTGCTCGAGATCGACGGGGTTCGACGGCAGGTTCCAGTGCATGACCGAATGGCAATAGGCGTGGAAGTCCAGTCCCTCCTGGCCGACGGAGGTGGACGCGAGCACGAAGGGCCAGAAGGGGGAGTTGAACGCCTGCCGCACCTGCCCCTCGCGCGCCCCCGCCTTGCCGTCGTCGCTTTCCTGGGCGCCGAAACGCATGGCAAAGTGGTTGCGCAGCCGGCGGTGCTCGATGCGCACGGTGTCGTCGGCGGATCGGAGCTCATCCACGCGCGGCGCACCTGTACGAAGCGACAGCGCGCCTGCCACCGCCACGGCCAGTCTTTCCCAGGCCTCCTCGTCTTCGGCTGCGAAGAGCCCCTCGAGATCCCGTAGCGTGTGGACGTACTCGTCCAGCACGGCCTGTAGGTTGCCCGCCGCGCAGTAGTCCACGACCTGTCGCCAGTAGGGAGTCTCATCCCCGGGCCTCTCCCCTCGGAGGAGCGCCATCGCCTCCGGGAGGTTGAACAGCGTCCGGAAGCTCCACGCAATGCGGGCGGCCGCATCGCGGGCCCCGGTGGCCGCCCAGGTATCCGAGCCTGAGGCACGTGTGAGGGCCCTGAGCGCGCTCGTCGCGGGGCCGGCTACGGCTCTCGTGGCAAGAGCCTCCGCGAGATCCCTGGGGGGTCGTCCGATGTTCAGCGATCCCCGCACCACTGCGTCGACCCCCGCGTCGACGAGCTTCTTCGTTTCCTTGACGTGATCCACCCACCGGGAGCCCTCGTCTTCATCCTCTTGCGCTCCGTTCCAGACCCTCGGAAGGTCCCAGCGACCGAACCAATCCTTCGTCGACTCGCCGTATCTCTCGAGATCGAGAAGGATCGGGGCCGCCCAGTACCAACTCTCGTCTTCGCGCTCGGCGTCGAGATACGGCTCCGTGAGTCTGTCCAGCAGCGGTTCGAGTCGCGCTCGGGCGCGGCCAACCGCGTCAGCCAGGGTCGCCTCGCCCTCCGGTACCGGGACGGGATCGCCCAACTCCACCAGGCTCGGACTCGGGTAGAGGATTCCGAGCACGGGCATGCCCGTAAGCCTCTTGTTCGAGTACGCGAAGCGAAGCAGGGGACGGCGTTTCCTGCGCTCGTCGGGCGTGTTGCGGATCGAGTCATCGAAGCGCTCGAAGATCCGGCGTTCCACGTCATAGCTCACCACGCTCGCGACCGCCTTGGGAACCACCGTCCAGGTCGAGAAGATCAGGCGCTTGGAGAGCTGCTGCTCGCGCGCCGCCTTCCACGGACCGGACTCGGCGTAGTAGGGAAGTGCAGGGGGCAGCCAGAGCAGCTTCCACGCCTCGCCGCGCTCCATCCACTCGAGGAGACTGCGCAGACGGGCGTTGGCCGGGTCGAGCCTCGCGTAGGCCTCGACATCTCCCCAGGAAAGGAATGCGCGCCCGCTATCGGTCAGGAGCTTCGCGAGCCCGTTCTCCGATGGCGTGTCCAGCCTCGCGACGACCGCGGTCTTCAGCTTGTAGTCATCCATGAAGCTCAGCAGGTACGGAGCCGATTTCCAGTACTCGAGGACCTGAGGCTGTCTCACTTCACGGCCGATCTTCTCGAGCGCCAGGAAGTCCCCTACGTCTTCCGCGGTGAGTTGCAGTCCCGCGCTCGGTACCTGGCGCATCATCCCCTGGGCGTCCGTGGAGGCCCGAAGTCGCTCAGTCCGTGACATGACCCGCCGGAGTTGGGCCTCGATCTCTCGCTTGATCCGCTCGAGCGCCTCCGTCCCGGACTCGATCCCGTACATCGCCTGCCGGTAGTCATCCAGGAGCCGCCGGAGGTCTCCCCTCTCCCTGAGGCTGGGGTCGAGGAACTCGACGGTCCGCAGGAAGTCACGGTAGTGATCGTCCTCGGCGCTCTCGTGGTGCAGCGTGTACATCTTGTACGGCGTCGCGGAGAGCAGGAGGAGACGAACCTCCGAGTTCTCCTCGGGATTGGCATATGTGAACAGCCGTCTCGCCAACTGCGCAGTCGCATCCTCTCCGTCCAGGAGGTCCTTGAAGCGCTGGAATTCATCGAGGATCACGAGGTCGGGTTCAAGCGCCGTAACGCAGACCTCGGCCAGCAGCGAACGAAGCCGGCCGATGAATTTCGCCTGCCTCCAGCGATCGTTCCCCGGGATCCGCTTCCTGGACCGCCGGAATCGCTTGCAGAGGTCCAGGTAACGCTCCCGCAGACCCTCGCCCTCCTCGTGGACGCGGAGCTTGAACGCCTCCGCGAGTTCCACGTCGATATGCTGCCAGCGCTTGAACTCCCTCAGCTCCCAGCGGAAGTGTTTCGTGTTCCTCACGTACCCCTGGAATAGGTTCATGGGCCCCGCCCGTGGATCCGGCCAGCCCCGCTGCAGGAGATGATAGAGGAGGACCCGCTCGTCCCGGCGCCCCATGCTGCTCCTCAGGTCGAACGAGGTTCCGGGCGTGAGCGCGAGGTAGTTCACCCGGTTCCCGCGCAGGCCCCGGATCTCTCGCGGCAGCAGCGTCAACCGGTCGGCCCGGACGAACCGGCTGTCCCCGATCTGAAGCCGGCGGACATTCTGTCGGGCGATCTGGGCGTTGGAGCAGATGTAGACGACGTCGATCTGTTCGACCCTGTGAGGCCCGTCCCACAGGTGATCGAGTGCCTTCGCGATCACGCCGCGGGCCACGAGCGTCTTCCCGAGACCCACCTCATCGGCGACCAGGAAGCGGCGGGTCGAGTCGGGGGCCGTGTAGAGTCGCTCGAAGGCATACTCCACGGTGTCGCGCTGGAAGCCCTTGAGGCCTTTGAGGACGGCGTTGGTGTCCGGGCGCTCGCCCCCCTCCCGGCGGCTCATGACTCGACAGCCTTCCGCGCCTGCCACACCGGTTCCCAAATCTCGCTCAGGCCGTCCGGCAGGAGATCCCTCCCCTCCGGTGTCTTCGCGAGGTCCGTGATCAGCCGGGCGGCCTCGTCAATGCGGTCGGGGCTGCGACTCAGGCTCTGAAGGAGCGCCTCCAGCAGGGCCGCCTCGGGCCATCCCCCGAAGGATCCCTGGGATCCGGTGTCGTCGGGGTCGGCCGCCTGCAGGAAGGCCGACACATCGGCCCCCTCATCCATTAGGATCAGAAGGAGAAGTCTGAGCACGCGACGCCGATCCTTCAGGAGAGAGCGAAGCAGGCGCTCCTTCCGGTTTTCGGGCGCCCCGATCAACTCGGCCGTGACCGCGAACCGCTGCCGGACGGCGTGCGATCCTTCCCGCAGGGAGATCTCGAAGGCGAAGAACCCGGTCAGCGCCTCGAAAGACATCCCTCTGAAGGTGGCGATCCCGTCGGTCGGACCGCCCGACTCACCTTGGTCCGTGGCGGGGCCCATGAGCGGCTGGGCAGCCTCCGGGGAGAGCGTGGCCGGCCATACCGATACCGCCGCTTCGTCAGTTATCTGGGGGAGTTCTCCCGACAACGCGATGTCCCAGCGCTGCTCCGCGTCCACGTCGCGGACCGTCGCCGTCAGGCGCGCGGCCCCAAGGATGCGAGCCAACCGCTCGACCCTCCTCTCGAGGTCCTTCTTGGGGTCCTCCTCGGGTACCGGGTCGCCGGGAGGCGTGTACTCCTGGAGGAGCGATCGAAGGGTTTCGAGCCGCGGGTGGTCTTCGGAGCCGAGCAGCGAGGCGATGCCGCAGTCCTTCTTCTTCCCGAAGAGTTCGACCAGCACCTCCACGTTAAGCCCGAAGGCCGCGGCGGTCGCGTTCGCCGAGCCGGTGAACAGCCGTGCCTCCCGGCCGTTCTCGAACAGGAACAGCTTGGCATGCAGGCCCGCGAGTTCGACCTGGTCGTTAACGGGCGGCGATCCATTCGGCTCCTGCTCCGCCTCCTCTTCCTGTGCCTCGCGAGAGTCGAGGTCGGCTCCCGGCGATAGCACGTAACACGTCTTCGGGAGAGCCTCGCGCCCCGAACTGCGCATGACCTCCTCGAACGCCTCCGGGCGGGAGATCAGCACGTCGAGCCCATGCTCTCGCACGAGTTTCTGAACGACGGAGCCGACGAGATACGGCGATATCACGAGGCTCCGCGAGGCAGCGGGCAACGGCCATCCGCGCTTGCGCCCTAGCCCGAAGTGGTGGATGTGGAAGTCGGTGAAGGGCTGGGGCGGCCGGAAGTCCACTCTTCGGACCTCGTAAGCCATCCGCTCGATGTCCTCCCGCAACTCGGCTCGAATCGGACGGGTGGCGAGCCCCGGAAGGGCCAGAAGCAGATCTGCCAGCGGCTTGTTCCTCGAGTAGCCGCGTTGCCGGTCCATCAGCCGTCCCTCGAGGGAAAGGCAGGTATCCCAGGACCGGGCGAAGGTCAGGTTGCGGGAGAGACACAGCACGCGGTAGATCGCCGGCGCCCCGTCCGCCTCGAAAGCGAGCACCCACAGCTTGGGGTGGAAGATCCCTTCCGCGCGGGGCGGTTGCACCTCGATGACCGAGCCTTCCAGATAGGCCAGCAGCGTCTGCTCCGGCTTCGGCACCGCGATCGCACCGGCCTGGCAGAAAAGCGTGACGTTCTCGGCGTGCCGCCGCAGCGCTTCGAGGAGCGCCACCGGATCGGTCACCGGCGCGCCGTCCTCGTCGTGCGCGTCGAAGAAGGTGAAAGCGAGAGGGGCCGTCAGCAGGGCGATCAGGTCCAGCGTGTAGCTGGTCCCCACGGCGCGACGCAAGCGGTAACCGGCCGGCGGGCGCAGGCTCTCCAGAAGGAGCGTCCGCTCACGCGTTCCCAGCATCGCCCTCGCTCCGCGCCAGCCCATCGAAGATGTCCTTGAGGAGCAGTCTCGTACCGGTCCGCACGCTTCCGCCCCACCGGTAGCTCATCCGCCTGGTGCCGGATCGTCCTCCCCAGAGCTCGAGGTGCCGCGGGCTCGTCAGCCGCGCGCGACCGCGTTTGAGTTGCGTTTCGCGCTCCCGGACGAGAGTTCGGGCCGCGGAGTCTTGAGGGACGACAGCTTCAGGCCCACCGAGCTTCAGGTTGTCGATCCAGCGCGTCACGAAGGCCTGCGTCGGATAGCCGACCGAGCGGCCCTGCGCCCGCACGACGCTCCACACCCCGTTCAGTCGCCAATCCGCCAGATCCGATCCGAGGGCCTCAACGTCGACGGTCCAGTCCCCCAGTTCGCTCCGGTAGGTTTCCACGCGCCGCTCGTGCTGCTGCAGTTCGGAGAGCATGAGGTTGTAGAGCAGGGCCGCTCCCTGCATACAGACGGCGAATAACTCGGCGTCTTGAAGCTGCTCACGTAACACCGGAGATATCTCGCTGAGCCGGGAGAGTTGCCACGGTCGATCGGCGTCGAGGTCCTCCGGATTGGCGCGGCCTGCGAGCACGGCCAACAGGCTCTCGGGGTGCCGAGCCTGGATCCTCTCTCGGAGGTACTCGGCGTCCTGAGGCCGCAGTGCAACCGAGACGTTCTCGTACGGGAAGCCCGACGGAGGGGCGGGGAGGTGAGGGTGCCAGTTCGCCGGCGGCGCGCTTCTCCCCTCCGGATCTCGAGGCGTACCCCGGAACTGGGCTCCGCGCCGGTAGAATCCGTCAAGCGATCGGAAGTAGGCCCACTTGTGGCCCGAGAACGTGCGGATCCCCCAGCTTCGAAGCCCGCCCCAATAGACCTCGCTCGGAAGCCGCTTCAACGCGCTCCCCGCCTGGGACCCGAACACGCCCCGCGTGTCGTCGCCCGCCAGCATCCGGCCGTTGAGGTTGAGCTCGGCCCGCCGAGCCCTCGCCGCGGCCTTGCTCGACGGCTTCCTCAGGCGCTCAAGCCGCAGGAGCGTCCAGGGCACGAGCAGGAAGTAGCACGCCCGAGTCTGGATCGTGCTGGTGCCGGGGAAAAAGAGATCCGAGAAGCTGTTGCGAATCCCCGCTAGCCCGAGTTCGTCAACCGTACCCGTCTCACGGAACAGGTCGATGACATCCAGCGCGCGACGCCGGTCGCGCTCGGAGTAGTCCAGCCAAGTAAGTGTAGAAGCCATGGGCGTTCCGTTGTGTTAGGACGGCATCCCCTGCCAATCGGTCGTCGCCGGCGACCGTGCCCGGGCTACCTCCTCCCGGAGTCTCCGTTCTTCACTCCGCCAGCAGCCCAGCTATGACCTCGAGTGTGATCGTCGCCAGACGGATGGCGAAGAGGGCTTCGACGCGGGTGTACTCACGAGCCTCGGCACGGTGCGTGGTGATGTTGCCCATGTCCTTCGCGCGCTTGACAATCCCTCCGTACAGGTCCGCATGCCGTTTGTCGATCCTGTCCGTCAGAGCGGCCTTGAGACCATCTCCAGTCGCCACCTTGACCGATTCCTCCATGAGGGTGACGGCCTTTCGCGCCTGCACGACTCCGTGGTTGAAATCGCCTCGGTCCACCGCGTCTCGCGCGCGGCGAAGCTCCGCGAGGCTTGTCCCGTAACCATCCGCGTACATGAGGTGGTAACGGATCTCCAAGAGATCGATCTGCTCCCCAGTGAGTGCGCCTAGAGCCGCGACCCAATCGTCCCGTGGGATCCGGATCCGGATTTCCTCGACTCGAGCATCGGTTGTCGCTCCGCCCATCTCGATGCGAGGCCACAGCTGCATCTTCATTGTGAGAACGCCGCCAGCCCGGCACTCTTCAAGCTGTTCCAGCCGATGTCTGCCTAGATCGAGAGCGACGGAGCCTCCCTGGGTATCCACATAGCCGAGCGAGCGGAGAGGTTGTTGCGATCCGTCCCGCACGAGCTGGCCGACGAAGAGGTCATCTGCCCCCACCCGTAACTCGCCGCCGAAGTCAATGAGGTGATATTCGTCCTGCCGATTCCCCTCTCGCGAACGAATGAGATGTCCGAGAGTCCAGGAAAGCCCGAAGCGAATTCGCGGGCCTAGCGCAGGGACGGCCGTGACGTTGGTTACAGCCACGCGGCCTACCATGGTATGACCAATCGTCACGCGCCCATCGCCGTAACCGGCCGCCATCCTAGCCGCTCGGATCGCGGAGGAATTGGCTATGCATCAGGCAGGTGTGGGCGACAGCTTCAAGCTCTTCGGGTTCAGCTTCCATCATTCAGGAGCTTGGCCTCGGCCAGATCGATCTTGGCCTTGTGGCCGTGGCGGTCCAGAATATGCAGCAGGTGGCCTCCGTCGAGCAGGGTGAGCGGTTTGTCCGCCGCGAACTTGTGGGCGTCCGGCCCGTAGTTTGATGTCGTCACGAGAATGCCCTTCATGGCCCCCTCGTTCATGACCGTGCCGTAAAGGTCGCGGACGGCTGAGACGCCTACGACGTTCGTATATCGCTTGGCCTGAATTACAATTTTGCCACCACGGATTGGGTCCGGGTCGAATGCGATCGCGTCAACACCGCCGTCGCGGCTGGCCTGCGTGACTCTGACCTCACCTCCATCGCCGGAAAACTCCTTCGCGAAGACTTCGCGAATCAAATGCTCGAAGTCCTCCCAATCCATCGCTGCCAGGTTGTCACCTTCATCCAGCCCCTCCACGACGGCCTGATCCGCAACGAACCGTGCGTCATCTCGGCTCAACGTCTGAAGTGGTGCCACCGGCGTGATGCTGTGCAGCTTCGCGCTGCCCACGCCGCTGAGCGCTCGAAAGCACGCCTTCGGATCAACGTGCTTGAGATCCATCTCCCCCAAGGCCTCACGATCCGCCTGAACGGATAGCACGCATGCCGTCGCCTTCTTACCAGTACGCTTATCGATCGACGTGACGTACCCGTTGAACACGACGGCAGCTAAAGACCTTGCGGTGTCGGCTTCAAACAATTCGTGGACCGTGCGCAGAGAGATTTGATAGAGCAGGTCGTCGTAGAGCTTGCGTTGTTTCGTCTGTGGCAGGTGCTTCTCAACAAACTCCTTGCGAGAAATCACGTACTTGACTTCCATGAGCGTAGGAAGTGCGTCCGGCGCAGGCAATTGATAATCTACGATCAAGATGCCGTTATCGTCACTGTACTCCAACTCAAACTCCTGAGGGCAGCATTCGTCGTACTGCGAGCCGGAAAGCACCATATCGCAGTAGGTCTCAACCGCCGCCCGTTTGCCAGCCTGCCAGTCAGCGCGTCGCTGATTGATCTTCTTGTTCTGCTCCCCCTGCTTCGACCGAAATTGCGCCCGCCTTTCCTCCCATTCGCGCACTCGACGACGATGATCCTTTTCGGTGCGTATAACCGCCGCTTTGTAGTCGGTCTGCAACTGCTCATTGAAACGCTGGATCTTGCTGCACTTGTCCTGCCATGCCCTCTGATCAACCGTATAGAGATTCTGAGCTTCTTGCTTGCGAAGAGCCGAGCGCTTGGAACTGAATGCGTCCCAAAACGATATCTTGGCCTGGTACTTCATCGAGCCCATATCAGGCTCCGGCGGCAGTTCTCGTGGTAGGGGCTCTTGGGGTGGCTTTAAGGATGGCCCGGGTTCAGGGAATGCGCTGTGATCCTTGAGACTGTCCCAGTCCACCGTATCGTCATGGCTCAATGTATGCTTTAGAGTGTTTTCGATCCCCGTCAACCGCTTCGCAGCGATCTGCGTTCGGAGCGCAGCTTGCTTTTGAGCCCTCTCTTTCTTCTGTGTAGCCTTCTCGCGAGCTTGTTGCTTGGCCCATTGCGCAGCCCATTGTTCTAGCTGCGTCTGCGCTCGCATCACGACAACGGATTGGTCGCGATCCTTGATTCTACGATGCTTGCCGAGGCCGCGATGCATGATCTCAGTCGAGTACGTGATGATGCCCGTAGGGGACACCGATTGCTCAATCCGAATCTGTTTTGTGGACATTAGTTGCACCGTTTTGAGCTTGTTTCCTAATCGTACGCCCCGGAACTGACCTAACTGTCGGGTGGATGGCGCCCCACGCCCCGACCGTCGTCGGATGTATCGAAGGGACATGATATGGCAACGGCAACGCATGACGGCAAGAGGGGCGAGACGGCGTTGAGGGAGAACACCAACACGCTGGGGACGATCGGGCCCAGGGTGCAGCTATTCTTTCTGCTTCTCGCATGCCGACGACGATCGTGCGCTAACGGCCGGCCCACGACTACGGCGGAGAACAACGTCTTCGGAGCTGTGGCACGCGGCGTTCACCCCTCCAGCGCCTCCAGCACCCGCTCCGGCGAAAACGGCATATGCCGCAGCGGTCGTCCCGTCAGGGCCGCGAAGGCGTTCGCCACCGCGCCGCCCGCGAGCGGCGTGCCCGATTCGCCGAGTCCCATGGGGGGTTCGCGGGAGGGGATGAAGCGCACGTCGATTTCGGGCATGTCGGACATGCGCAGGATCGAGTAGTCGTGGTAGTTGGACTGTTCGACCCGGCCGTCCCGGACGGTGACCCGCTCGAACAGCGCGCTGCTGAGTCCGGTGACGATGCCGCCTTCGATCTGGGCGCGGGCGTTGTCCGGCTGCACGATGATGCCGCCGTCGACGGCGCACCAGAAACGGTGCACGCGGGTGCGGCCGCTGGTCTCGTCCACCGAGATCTCGGCCACGCCGGCCGCGAGCGATCCGCTTCGTTCCGCGAAGGCGATCCCCCGCGCGCGTCCACTCGGCGGACGCTCGCCCCAGCCGGCCATCCCGGCGGCCTCGTCGAGTACGGCCACGGCGCGCGGCGCGTCCCGCAGGAGCGTGCGCCGGAACTGGTAGGGGTCGATGGATTCGCCGCGGGCGATGTCGTCGATGAAGGCCTCGATGGCGAACTTGTTGGGGCCGTGCCCGACGGCCCGCCAGTGCTTGGTGCGCACGCCGTGGCTGACCCCGCGGCTCTCGATCCGCTGATTCGGGATGTCGTAGTACGGAATCCGGATCCCCGATGACAGCAGGCCGCCGCCGTCGCCCACCACGCAGTGCGTCCACGCGGTGAGGTCGCCGCCGGCATCCACGCCGCCGGTCATGCGCTGGAGGCTCTGCGGCCGGAACGCCCCGTACTGCACGTCGTCTTCGCGGGTCCAGATCAGCTTGACCGGGCGCCGGACGGCCCGGGACAGGTGCACGGCCTCGACGACGTAGTCCGACATCGAGCGCCGCCCGAACCCCCCGCCCAGGTAGCAGGGGTGGAACGTCACCCGCTCCACGGGCACGCCGAGGGTGCTCGCAACCGCGGACCGGGCCCCGTCCGCCGCCTGCGTCCCGGCCCACACCTCCGCGCCGTCCCCGGCTTCGTTGACGGCGGCGACCGCGTTCAGCGGCTCCATCTGGGCGTGGTAGGCGTAGTCGTTGTAGAAGTCGGCTTCGTAGCGGCGGGCCGCGCCCTCGAGGGCCGCGGCGGCGTCTCCGCTCTCGGAGATCGTGCGTCCCGGGGCGCCGTCCGGGCCGGCGATGTCCGCGTAGCTCTCCAGCGCGGGCACGCTGTCGAACCCTTCGGCGGCCGCGCCTCCGGCCCACTCGATGTTCATCGCGTCGCGCGCGGCGAACACCGCTTCGACGGTCTCGCCGATCACGCCGACGCCGTAGTCCAGCGTCACGGTGGAGATAACGCCCGGCAGCGCGCGGAGCTCGGCTTCGTTGAACGACGCCGGACGCGCCTCGTGGACGGGGGAGCGGACGATCATCCCGTACAGCATCCCCGGCACCCGCACGTCCATCCCGTAGCGGGCGCTGCCATCGGTCTTGGCCGGGATGTCGTGCCGCGGCACCGAGTGGCCGATGAGCCGGAAGTCGTCGGGAGACTTGAGTTCCGCTTCGCCGACTTCGGGCAGTTCGGACGGCACCCGGGCGAAGGCCGCGATCTCGCCGTACGAGATGCGCCGGCCGCTGGAGGCGTGCACCACCACGCCGGGCTCCGTCGTCAGCTCACCGGCGGGCACGTTCCACTCGCGGGCGACGTTGTCCAGCAGCACGCGCCGTATCTGCGCTCCGGCCAGCCGCAGGTTCGTGAAGTACCCGCGCACCGCCATGCTGCCGACCGTCATCATCGTCCCGCCGGACCCGCGCCCGCCCCAGCTGCGTCCGTAGACGGTGGGCTCGACCGGCGAATGCTCGATGCGGACGCGGTCCCAGTCCGCGTCCATCTCTTCGGCGAGGATCACGGGCAGGGCCGTCATGGAGCCCTGACCCATCTCCGCCGCCGGGTTGTAGATGAGGACCTGGCCGTCGGTCGCGATCCTGACCCAGGCCCCGAAGGCGTGTTCCGCCGCGGGCCGCCCGTCCGCCCCAGGCAAGCCGTCCGCCCTGCGGCCGTCCACGGGGCCCCGGAGGGTGACGCCGGCCGGACCGAACACGAGCACGGAAGGAGAGGCCCCCGCCGGTGTGCTTGAGGAACGTCCTCCTGGACTGGGTCGGCGAGAAGTCGGCGCGCGCGTTCATCCGGACCTCCCTGCGGCTGCGGCGGTTTCACCCGCAGCGCGCTGGATGGCGCGGATGATCCGCCCATAGGTACCGCAGCGACAGAGGATGTCGTCCATGTGGCTCACGATCTCCTCGCGGGGTCGGCGACGGGTTCTCGGCCAGCAGGGTCGCGGCCTGCATGAGCTGGCCGGACTGGCAGTAGCCGCACTGCGGCACCTGTTCCTCGACCCAGGCCTGCTGCAGCGCGTGGGACCGGTCCGGAGAGAGCCCTTCGATGGTGGTGACGTCCCTCCCCGCGACCCGCGACAGCTGGAGGCGGCACGAACGCATGGCCCGGCCGTCCACATGGACCGTGCACGCCCCGCAGGCCCCGCGCCCGCAGCCGAACCTGGTCCCCGTCATTTCGAGCCGTTCCCGCAGGACCCACAGCAGCATCGCATCCTCGGGCGCGTCGCTGGAGACGGCCTCCCCGTTGAGGTTGAAGGTCGTTGCCATGGGCCGCTCCGGGTTGGGCATGGGAGGTCGGTCGAACTGCCTCAAACGTACGGCGGATGGGGGGCCCCGACCACGCCGATGGGTGACGCGGGACGACGTGGGGTCGTCAAGAGGGAGGGGGAGGCTCGGCGTCGCCGAGTTTCACCGGAGGGGGCCGGCGGAAAGCGCAATAACCCGGAGGACACATGTCCATCTTGTCCATCTTGCGCGGGGCATTTCAAAGAGGTCGAACCGCCGCGCTCCTGGCGGCGCTTCCGCTGGGCGTCGGCGCCTCCGCAGCCAGGGGGCAGGAGCAGGAGAGGGAGTGCGGCGAGCGTCCGGAGCTGCGGGTCACGGTGATGGACGAATCCGGCGCAGTTCCGCTGCCCGGCGCCGTGGTCGCGGTCCAATGGACGGATGCGGGCCGGCGGCCGGCGCGGGGGACGACCGGCGAGGGCGGGCGCTACGGCGTATGCGCGCCGCGGGACGCGGAGGGCGCCGTCCTCTGGGCGGAGGTCGGGTCGGATGGAAGCAGGGAGGTGACCGTCGCGCTGGAACGCGGGGGCACCCACGAAGTTGAACTCCGCGTCGTCTTCGCGCTGTCGTCGCCCGGCCGCCTGTTGGGCCGGATATACGACGCGCAGACGGACGATCCGGTGGCCACGGCGGCGGTCTCGGTTGTCGGCCGCCCCGGCCTCGCCGAGAGCAACCGGCAAGGCCAGTTCGTGCTGAACGCGATTCCCCGGGGGGAGCACCAGCTCGAGGTTCGGCGGCTCGGCTACGCGCTTCTCCGCCACCGCATCGTCATGAGCCCCGGAATCACAACGGAGGTGGAGGTGGGGCTCGTGCCGGAACCCGTGGAGATGGAACCTCTCGTGGCGGTCGCGGAGAGATCGCGCCGTCTGGAGATCAAGGGCTTCTACGAACGAAGGCACTGGGGTGAGCTACTCGGGCTGGGGCAGTTTTTCTCCGAGGACTACATGGAACGTTGGCGGCCGATTCGCATGACCCAGTTCATCGCGGACCACACGATGCTCGGCTCCGGGTTGATAAACAGGAGGTCGGGGTGCGCGGCAAAGGTGCTCGTCGACGGGATGAGGGTCGAAATAAGACACCTCAACCACGTGGTGCTGCCGATCGAGGTGGGCGGAGTGGAGGTGTACCGGGGACCCGCCTCGCTCCCGGCCCGTTTCTCCGGACCCGACGCCAGGTGCGGTGTGGTCGCGATCTGGACCAAGTAGCTTCCCGGGGCGCGTGATCGCAACGAAAAAACGACCGTTTCGGTCAGTGATTCAAGGATCCGACAAGAGCCACTCGCGGAGGTCGTCTGGGCGTGCCTCGTTGGCCAGAGACCATACGATCCCCCCCTGATCCGACACGGAATGGACGAAGATCTCCCATCTTGGC
Source organism: Candidatus Palauibacter sp. (assembly GCF_965222475.1). GTDB lineage: Bacteria > Gemmatimonadota > Gemmatimonadetes > Palauibacterales > Palauibacteraceae > Palauibacter. The sequence goes on from NZ_CBDCUB010000001.1 coordinate 278,388, forward strand.
CACCCTGTGCCTGGACGAGCGGTCGGAGACGAACCAAGACCGAACGTCTCATAGTTCAGCCTGCCATCCGTGATCGTCGCGGTGGCAATGCCGCGGCTCTGCGCAAATTCGATGGCACCGCTCTGAAAGCCGCTGGAGGCGATGAGGATGCCCTTGTGCGCGCCGCAATCACGAATCTTCGCCTCGAAAGCCATCACATGGTCCCGACCGAGTCTCCTCCCGTGTCGTTTGCACTCCACGAACACGACAATCTCCGCCCCGCCGAAGCGGCGAATGCGGAGTACGCCGTCGATCTCATACTGTCCGCCGGCTCCCTTGACGCGTTCGCGCCTGTCAAGAGTGATCTCCTCGGAATCCTCTCCCCACGCGGCCCGCAGCACCCTGAGCGCTGCCCGCTCGAATTCCTCCGGCGAGATTTCTGCGGAACTTCTGAGCATCTCCTTATGTCCCCCATCTTCCAGTTCGGATCGCCGCAGGGCGATCTGTTGGATCACGTCTTCGGCGACCTTGGACACTTCTTCGGAGACTCGCATGGGATCTCCCGCGATCTTACGGAGGGCGGCCAGGAGAGGGAGGAGCGAATCGGATGGCCTCCTGGCCTCGGCCAGCACTTCGGCCAAATCGTCGGGCGCGAGACCGATGGCAACCAGCCCAATCGTATCCCAGACGACCTTATGGACCATCGCATCGTTGGCGGGATCCAGCCCGCGGCAGATCTCCCTGAACCCGCGCAGCGCGCCCGGCTCGTCACCCTCGAGGACCATCGCCTGGGTTCTGATTCCCATCACGCGCCACCTCATGGGAATCCCCTGACGGTCAGCGATATCGCCGAAGCGCTCGATGAGAAGGTCACACGTTTGGAGAGCCTCTCGTGCACGACCCAGCCGGTTTTGGGCTACCCCCTTGAACTCCAGAGCGAGCGCGATCTCGCGCCGAATCTCGACGTGACTTTCGGTTCCGTAGCGCCGCACCGCCTCGTCGCACGTCGAGATTGCGTCCTCTTCTACACCGGTCCACACCGCCGCGCCCGCCTTCTTCGCAAAAGCGCCCGCAACTTGCAGCCGAACATCCGGGATCTCATCGTCGGCGAAGGCCTCGATGAGGTGATCCCAAGTGGCAAGTGCGGCGTCCATCGCGTCCCGAGCCAAGGTGGACCCCTTGTTCAGGAGTGACACTGCCACCGACACTCGCAGTCCGGGCTCAGCGGCCTTCCCGAAGCGGCGAACGCACTCCTCGTAGGAGGCGATGGCCGCCTCCGGCTCGTTCAGGCGACCATGCAAGAAGCCTTTGTTCAGCAGCGCCATGCCGATGCCCACGTCGAAATCCGGCACAGCCGAGTGTCCGTAACGACCCAGCATTTCGCCGAAGCTGGCCAGCGCCTCGTGGGTCTCCCCCATGTTCTGTTTCGCCAACGCCCTCCCGAAAAACGCTACGGCGACCGAGAACTGACATTCCGGGACGGACTCGAAGTGGCGGATCACCGCTTCGTTGTACTCCAGCGAAAGCTCATGCTCACCTGCCAACCCCAGTCTGGAGCCGACCTCGATCAAGTTTGCGGCCACCCGAGCCGTACTCTCAGGATCAGCGCTGCTTCCGTCACGCTTGAGAAGCCGACGGTAGGTCGCGTCAGCCATGCCGGGGGCGATCTCGCTGATGTCGACGTCTTCGCGCGCCACCGGGAGGAACGCATCCCATAGCGCGGGCAGCCTGTCCACATCTGCCATCAGCGTGCCAAACAGCGAGGCCAGCTCCTTCCGGGCATAGAAGGCCACCATGAAGCGAATCAGTCCCCGTACGACGGCCGTCTCGTCGCGCTGCCGCCGCAGCTTGTAGTAGATGCAGTAGAGCGGCTCGCTAACGGCATACCGCCGACTCCTGCCGCTCCCATCGGCCGTGACTGCGCCGCGCCCGACGAGGCGGCCCAGCAAGGCCGAAGTCTTGCGCACGTCCAGCCGAGCCCTGTCGGAGACCTCGCGCGTACTCGATGCCTGCCAGAGGTCCGCCACCGCCAGGTAGACGCGACGTTCGGTCTTCGGGAGTGCTTCGATGTGCCCGCGGAAGTACTCGGTATGATCGTCGATCAAAGTCACCAACTCTTCCATCATCTGCGGCAGTGACCGATGCCGGGCAAACTCGGCGACGATCACCAGAAGACGAGGGCTCCCGCCGGTCAGGATCTCGAGGGCCCGAATCTCCCGCTCATCCCTGGAGTCCCCGCTGACGACTTCCCACAGCCGCTGACATTCCTCGGTATTCAGCGGGTCCAGATTGAGGATCCGGAAGAGTTCGAAGAACGGCTCCCTGGCGTCGTCCAGCCCCTCGAATCGACTGGTCGCCGTGCCGAGCAACATGATCTCGGGATCCGTTTGCAGGGATTGGCGAAGCTGCCACCCGAAGTCTCGGTCCACATCTTCGGTCAGTCCCTGCAGGTTCTCGACCATGAGCACCAGCTTCGCGCCCAACCTGTCGGACGCATCCAGCAAAGCGACGCGGGCACGGTCGGCGATCCCGCTGTCTCGCCACTCCCGTACCAGAGCGGCGTGCGTTTCCTCAAGCTCCCGCGCCAGTTCGGGATGGCGTACGACGCACTCTTTCGCCAGGTAGGAGAGGGCTTCCAGCCAGAAATCTCCGATGGTGAAGACTTCCAGACTCTCCTCCATGAAGCGGACGGGTACGAGAGCCTGCCGCAACGTCGAGTCGGTACGCAGTTCAGCCGCGACACGGGCCAGCAGCATCGTCTTGCCGCGACCGCGAGGAGCGACGACAAGGGTGTGCTGGCACGATGGGGCGTCGATATTGCCGCGGAGTACCTCCAGCACGGCTTCCAGCTCCCGACTCCGGACGACGAACTGATCCAGCACTTCCTGGTCGGACTGGAAGACACCTGGGTTGAACTTGCGGATCGTGGGCCGTGGGGCTTCGCTCATCGAGGTCATCCCCTCAGCTGTTCACTACATCCATGGTGAGGGGCCGGTGGTGGTTGCGGAAGCGTGTCGCCCACCAGTCTCTCACCAGGTTCGATTCGAATCGGTGGCCGTCGTCCCTCAGTTCCAGGTATCCGTCATGGACCAGGATATCGAGCGTCTCCGTCACTTGGCGCTGCACGTCCGACTTCACCCTGGAGTGCCGTTTCTCCAGAGCCCGGCGCGCGTCGGCCGAAAACACTTCCTGGGTAGCCGCTTCGGCGAGGATCTCCATTGCGAGGCCGAAGCGGCCCTCATCTCCCAGCCCTTCGCGCAGCCGCGTCTCGTAGTGAGCGAGGTCATTCTGTCCGGACGGTCCGAGAAGTTCCGTGCGGTACACCTCGGCGACATCCCTGACCCTGATCCGATCGAGGTTCCTCATTATCGCGTATTCGCGCAGCCGCGCGAAAAAGGACTGCACGTGCTGCGGAATCCCGATACCGAGGTGCTCGTATACCGAACTCGCGACGCCGTCGTCAACGGACAAGCCGTAACTCTTCGCGAGGACTTCGAAGCATTCAATGCTGTCTTCACGGCTCCACGGGAGCAGGCGAATGGGATCCAGGTAGTTGATTCGATCCGAGAGACCCAGCCGCTGGACCAGGGGGGCGAGCCCGATGCTGCCGGACACGATCAGCACCGGGTAGCGTCCGTCAACAGTCTGGAAGACGGCCCGCAGCCAGCTCAGGAACTCGTCTGTGCGACGAACGCCATCCTCATAGCTGAGCAACCTGACGAGGAATATCGGCATCTCGTCAATCACAATCAGAACCGGCTTGTCGTGCTTGGCGCAGAGGCTGATGAGGCGTTCCCCGTGGCGCCGCCAGGTTCCTGGATTCAACTTGGAACGGAAATGAAGTGCGAACTCTTTGGCGCTGATCCTGTCGATGCTCCGGAATCGGTCGCGGAACCAGCGCCTCATGCCAATGGGACTGACGAGACGCGCGATTGGGCGGATCGCATGAACGGCCTCGGCAAGGCTGGCAATCACATCTTCTTCGGTCGTGGCGCCCTCGACGTCAGCGAAGAGAAAGACCCATCCCTCCTCATTCAGCCTGTCCCCGAGCTCGCGCAGGACGCTGGTCTTGCCCATGCGGCGCTGGCCGGTAAGGACCATGTGATTGCCGTCGCGGACTCGGGATTCAAGCAGAGCCAGCTCTTCTTTCCGGTCATGGAAGTCGTCACCGCTGACCCAGCGGCCGGTAGATGATTTCATTACTTCTCCTTGGATCTGGAGCCCGCAGATTCCGTCAGAGAGCTCATCGGGACAGCGCACAAATTACACGTCAACGAGTTTGTTGTCAACGGAAACGTTGACGCGCATCCGATCTGCGTCCGGAGTCGACTATGGCCGGTCCTCCGGCTCCGCGATCGCGCCGCTGGACGTTCCCGCGGGAACGTGTTCCCCCCTGCTTGTGTCCCCTCCGCAGCCCGTTGCGCCCGTCCATCGGCCGCTGTCCGATGTACCCGGAGCCGGGGCCCGGGCCAGGGGCACTCGCGGTGACCGGGGGGGGTGACGGAAGCGTGAGAAAAAACGCGAACACGCGAAGACCGGTGGAGGGGGTGGCGCCCACGTTCTTCATCCCTCTTCTCTTCATGGCCTGCGCGGGACCTGCGAGCCAGGAAGAAGTGCCCGCTTCGGGAGACGCCGCGGCCGCTCCCATCCCCACCGCTCTCTGGCAGGACGCCACCGCCGACCTCTTCCCACCCACCGAGGAGTGGACGAACAAGGTCGAACTCGCCGATCTCGACGGGGACGGCCGCATCGACCTCCTGTTCGCCAACGGGGGCAACTACTCCGAGCCCGGGAAGCCCGAGCCCAATCGCGCCTTCCTGAACCGCGGCCCCGGCCGGCGCTTCGAGGAGCGGACCGCCCAGGTCTTCGGCCCCTCGCCCGACCTCGCCCGCGTCATCAAAGCCCGCGACTTCGACGGCGACGGGGACACGGACATCTTCTTCGGCGCCACCTACCAGACCCAGAGCCGACTCTATCTGGGCGCCGACGGCGCCGGCTTCGAGGAACGCACGGGCACCCACCTTCCGCGGCTTCCGCTCAGCCTCGGAGACGCGGAGCCCGGCGACGTGGACGGGGACGGCGACCTCGATCTCGTCCTCGCCGACTGGGGGCCGGGGAACAACATGACGAACGCGGGCGGGCGCACGCGGCTCGAGCCGGCGCGAGCACGTCTTCCGCAGCGACGGCGAGGGGAGCTTCCGAGACGCGACCGACACCTGGTGGCCCGCCTCCGAGAACATCGGCGAGGACGACAACGTCGCCGCCTTCCTCGACTTCGACTCGGACGGGGACGCGGACTTTCTCATCGGCTCCCTGAGCGGCCCCGACCACGGTGATGCGTGGCGAAGGGGCTGGCGACCCACGGCTGGAGTCGAGCCACGGCCGGTCCTCCGGGTCCGCGATCTGGCCGATGGACGTTCCCGCGGGAACGTGTTCCCCCCGCTTGTGTCCGCTCCTCAGCCCGTTGCGCCCGTCCGTCGGCCGCTGGACCGTAAAGAGAGGTCAGCGGACGAGTTCGAGTTGATCAACCGAGGCCGAAGGCCGACAAGGTCACCGTCGAGCGCGATCCGCACGTCGAGCCACCGTGCGGTTCCGGTACCGGAGTGGCCTGCTATACACGACGACACCTTGGCGCCCCATCGCCGCGAGCTTGTGAGTCCAGAAGAAATGCCATCTGGCGTTGTCGCCGACATCGGGAATCCCGGTGTGGAAGCGTACCTGGGCCAGCTCCCATGCCTGTCCCGCGCAAACTTGCTCGGCGAGGGCTGAGACGTCGTAGTTCGGATAGGTATGGCCGAACGCTTCGCGAGCAGCGTGGAACAGGTTCTGGCCATCCACGAAGGCGACGGCACGCTTGGCTGGAGGCTGGCGGTTCATAGGCCAATCGGCAAAAATAACCCCGCCCGAGGCCTTTCGGCGTGTCGGGCGGGGAGCAAGTATACGGCATGATACTACACCGAGGGGGGTAGACGTCAATCCCTACTTGGTCTCCGTCATTCCGAGCCGTTCCCGCAGGACCCACAGCAGCATCGAATCCTCGGGCGCGTCGCTGGAGACGGCCTCCCCGTTGAGGTTGAAGGTCGTTGCCATGGGCCGGTCCTCCGGGTCCGCGATCTCGCCGATGGACGTTCCCGCGGGAACGCCTCCACAGCTGCAACCCACTCGTTCCGGGCAGCCGGAGGCGTGAGGTTGACTCGGACTCCGCCGCGCGCAAGTACTTGTCCGGCCGCCGGGCCGAGAGGAGATAGCCATGCCGCCGCCAGCCGTCACATACCAACTCCGCGTCGTCCTGCGGGAGACGAGCCCTCCCATCTGGCGCCGCATCCTCGTGTCGCCGTCGATGACTCTCGACCGCCTGCACCATGTGCTTCAGGCCGCCATGGGCTGGGAGGACTGCCATCTCCACATGTTCGTCAGGGGCGAGCAGCGCTTCACCCGGCCCGGCCCGTGGGTGGACGACTGGACACCGCCCGGCATGCCCAAAGACCTCGACGAGAGGAAATACCGGGTCAGGCATCTGCTCGAGCGGGAGAAGGACTGGATCGAGTACGAGTACGACTTCGGCGACAGCTGGAGCCACCGGATCACGCTCCAGAAGATCTTGCCCCGCGACCCGAAGATCCGCCTGCCGGCGTGCCTTTCCGGCAAGCGCGCGTGTCCGCCGGAGGACTCCGGAGGGAGCTGGGGCTTCGAGGAGAAGCTGGAAATCCGGGACGATCCGGATCACGAGGAACACGAGTGGATCAGCGAGTGGATGGGCGAGGACTTCAACGCGGAGGCGTTCAGCGTGAGGGACGTGAATGAGCGGCTTCGGCACATGTTTCGCTGAGCGGGGGCGGCCGCGTCGCCCAGCTTCGGCGGCGAGCGCCTTCGGAGGCCACGACGGTCCGGCTGGCGAAGGACCTGGCGCGTGGGTGACGCGAGAGTGGCCCAAGTCGGCTTGCTGGCAGCGACTGATCGTCCTGGCGAGCGGGGTGCGTGTGCGTGGCTACCGCGACCCATTGAGACGCGAGGCAGTTTGGGCCTCGGTACGCGTTACCCCCCCAGCGCCCGCAGCAGCACCTCTCGTACCCACACATACCCGGGCTCAAGCTCCAGCGCCCGCTCATACGCCGTCCGCGCCGCTTCGACCTGCCCCAGCGCGACATGCGTCTGTCCGAGCCACGCATACGTCTCGGCGTGACCCCAGGCGGGGAGCGGCGGCTGCGGCGCATCCTCCGCGAACAGTTCAATCGCGGCGAGGAAGTGCTCCAGCGCAACTTCGTGACCGCCGCCGAACGTCTTCGGTGTGTGGACGGCCGAGATCCCCTCCAGCAGCCTGACGCGAGGATTGCCGGGCCCCATCGCCTTTGCACGGTCCATCGCCGCACCCGATGCCCCCCCCAGTCTCATCGCCGAAACGGGTCCATCGATCCGCATGCCAAGCGAAGATGAAAGCAGCGCATGCGATTCCGCGATCGGCTCGATCTCGATGGATCTCTCCAGGTACGACCCCGCCTCTTCGAGCAGCGCGTGCGCCGCGCCCGTGTCGGTCTCCATCGTTCGTCCGGCGCGAAGGTAGAGCGCGTACCCCATGTAGTGATTGAGCAATGCGTCGTCGGGAAAGGCCGTGACCGCGCGCCGGGCAAGGATCGCCATCCTCCCCAGGGTGTCGTCATCGCCCGAGATGTCCGCTTCCTCCATGCCCGTGCGCAAGCGCTCGGCGAGCTCGCCGGGATCCGGAGTCTGGGCGGCCAGGCAATGGGGCGTGCCGAGTTGTAGAACGAAGGCAAGCAGCAGAGCGAAGGCGGGCAGCAGGAAGGAGGCCGACGGGACGGAAGGGGCCACCGAGAACCGCGTCGCCAGGCGCGATGGTTCGTACGAACGGGACACGCTCTTCTCCTTGTTCACGTTCAGAATGGCAGGGTAGTCGTGACCCCGAAATAGATGCTGCGAGGGAACGGAGTCTTGAGGGGAACCCGCTCCGAGTAGTCGCGGCTGTAGCGATACTCACGGACGTTTGACCGGTCGAGCGAATTCATCATGGAGACAAAGAAGACGGTGATGTTGTCGCGCCAGAAGCTCCGCAGCACGCTTGCCGACAGATCGACCCTCGCGTAGCTGGGGAGCCGCTCGGACATGGGTGCGCCGTAGACGGGCTGCCACAACCCGCGATCCCGATCGAACGCCGCGCCCGCCACGGGAGTGAACGGGACTCCGGTCGCGGCGCGGTAGGCGACGCCCACGTCCAGCCAGCCCCCGAAGCCGCGGTTGAGGACGAGGTTGAGAGTGTGAGTCGCATCGAACGGCGAGGGGGCGAGGCGCCCGCTGTCGGGGTCGGTTCGCTCGGAGCGGATGAAGCTGTAGGCGATCCGCCCGTCGAGGCCCAGGAACGCCAGGTCCTCCTTCACGAAGACGTCGAGTCCGGTGGCATTTCCGGTTCCCCCGCCGCGCGTGAAGCCGTCCCTCGTCCGTGCGGCGAGCGAGTTGTAGCGCTTGCGATATGCCTCAACGCGCACCAGTCGGGTACCGTCGTCCCACGTCGCGCCGCCGATCCAGTGACGGGCGGACATAGCCGGTAGGGAGGGGTCCCCGAGGGTCGGCTCGAAGAGCAGGGGATCGGGGATCTGGTGGAAGACGCCCCACGCAGCGGTCAGGGTGAGTTGGTCGGTTGGCCGCCAGGTGGCCGACAAGCGGGGGTCGAGAGTCGTGCGCCCGGTGAAAGTCGACCGATCGGCGCGCATGCCGATTAGCAGTCGAAGCACGTTCGAGGGTTGCAGCTCGATTTCGCCGAACCCGCCGAGCCGCGCGCCCGACTCGCGGCTGGAAAAGACGGTGGTCGCGGCGTCCGGCGCGTTGTCGTGTGACGCCACCGGAACCGAGCCGGCGAGGTCCGCGTCCCGGTGCTCCAGTTCGGCCCCGGCTGCCAGTGAGAGGCCCTGCCGCACCGGGACCTCGATCTTGGCGCGGGCCTGGGTCAGCCGGTCGTCGCGTTCAAGGCGGAAGGCGCCGAAATCCTCGTCCTTGCGGGATCCGCTGGTCGCCACCCCCCACGTCAGGTCTCCCGCGCCGAAGCCGTCGAGACCCGACACCGCGAACAGATCCGCGCGCGCGTCGGAGCGGTAGATGCCGGAATACGAGGGATCCTGAATCCGGACGCCAACGTGATCGGTCTGTACGAGCGCGAAGGCCTTGAGGCTCCCTCCGGCCCGGTACACCCACTCGCCGCCTCCACTGAGATCGTTGGACTTGGGGACCTCGTCGAACTCGTCTCTCCTCCCATTGAGCCGCATCAGCAGGTCGGTGTCGCTGTGTGTGGCGGTCACGCGAAAACCCACAGACTCGGAGACATCGACATCGAGGCCCCCCGAGACGCCACCGATGGCCGCGGTGATGCCGAGTTGGCTCGCGCTTGGCTTGTCCACGCTCTGGAGATCGGCGATGGCGGAGAGGGCATCGCCGTATTCGGCCCCGAAGCCGCCCGCCGAGAAGTGGATGCCGCGCAGCTGAAAGGGGTCGAAGCGCCCGAACGAGATGGTACGGTCGGTGTCGAGGCGGAAGGGGGAGATGACCGTCGCTCCGTCGAGCAGCACCCGCGTCTCCGAGATGTCGCCGCCGCGCACGAAGAGCCCCGCCCCCTCTCCCACGTTCTGAAGTCCCGGGAACGTCTGGATCGCGCGGAAGAGGTCGGCCGCAGCGCCCGGGGTGCTCACGACTTCGAGGTTGCTGAGGGTCACATCCGGCAGGTTGCCCAGACGAAAGGCGCCGGCTTCGACGGTGATGGGCTCCAAGGAGACAGGGGCGAGCTGCATCACGATGGCGACAGGGCCATCGAGGGGGAGATCGACCGCCCGTCGGACTTCGAGGTGACCTGCCAGTTGAACCACCAGCGTAGCGGGGCCGGTGCCGCCGGTGGTGAAGGTGAATGCGCCAGCCAGGTCGGTGAGCCCGCCTTCGAGGGTTTCGAGCAGAAAGGCATCTGCGCCGGCGAGCGGGCGCCCGGCGAAGTCGAGCACGCGGCCCGTCACCGTCGACGACTCCTGGGCAGCCAGGGCCACCGGCGCGAGACACATCGGTGGGAGACACAATGTGACCGCCGCGACGGACACGGAGCAGACGGCCGACCACCGCCCGCCATTGGCGCGCCGGACATTGCAGCGCCGGGCATTACGGCTAATGTCGTCAAGTGCAAGCACGCCCCTACCCTGCCGCACTCCGAGGTGCGTCGGACGGCGTAGCGCGCAGCAACTGCTCCACGCTGTCGACGTACCTCCGCAACGCCATTCGCCCAGTGTCGGTGACCCGGTAGCGGGTCAAGGGCTTCCGTTCCACGAAGTGCTTGGTGACATGCAGATATCCGGCCTCCTCGAGTCTGCGCAGGTGAGCGCCCAGGTTGCCATCGGTGGCCTTGACCTGCTCCCGCAGGTACGTGAACTCGGCGTCGTCGACGCTGACGAGGATGGCCAGTACCGAAAGCCGGATCCTCGAATGGATGAGCGGGTCGAACTGGCGGTAGTCGTAGTTCGTCATGCGGTCACATGGAGCCGAGGGGTTGTACGGCGACGCGCTCGCAGCACCAGCCCGGGCATGAGCATGAACAGGATCGGCGCGCAAACGAACACGAAGTTCGATCCCAGAGAGGGACGGACCAGCAACGCGCTGCCCACGATCCACCACGCGGCCGCAAGCGCCCAGTAGGCGGTCCGGTTGAAGAGCGGAGCCGATGCGAAGAACGCGCACCCGATGATGACACTCTTGGCGCCCGGCGTGACCGCAGACGGCAATGACCCGGGGCCTGCTCCGAGGAACCCCACGAGCGTCAGCGAAAGCCCGCACCCAACCCAGATGGCAGCCAGAACCCGGTTCACGAGCGAGTTGACCGGAGCGCTCTTTTTCAAGCGGCGTGCGAGCAGCCAGGAGCCCGCAAAGCCGATGCCGACCGCCACGGCCCAGATGGCACTGATGGAGACGTCGAAAGCACCTTGACGCACCAGGTATGCCAGAATTGCGGCGGTGGCCTGGAGGAACCCCCACAGAATCAGGTGCCCGCTATGGTCGACCTCCGCCTCCCGCGCGCCTTCCATCAGGCGGCGAATGAAAGCCAGGTCGTCTTCGGGATTGGGCTGCGGGTCCGTTTGGATCATGCTCGGCCTCGGCTTTCAAGGACAGTAGAGTACTCTTGAGAATAGAGTACCGTGATTACCAGAACCGGTCAAGCCACCCAAAGGTGGGTCCGCGGAACGCCTTCCCGCGCTGGTCTCCCCTCCGCAGCCCGTTGCGCCCATCCGTCGGCCGCCGTCCGATGTACCGGAGTCGGGGGCCGCGCCACGGGCTCGCGGTGACCAGGGGGGTGAGGGAAGCGTGAGCAAAAGCACGAACACGCGAAGGCCGGTCGAGCGGGGGGTGCCCGCGTTTTTCATCCCTCTTCTCTTCATGGCCTGCGCGGGTCCGGCGAGCCAGGAGGCAGGGCCCGCTTCGGGAGACAATGCGGCGGCCTCCATCCCGGTTGCTCTCTGGCAGGACGCGACCGCGGAACTCCTCCCGCCTACCGCGGAGTGGACCAACAAGGTGGAACTCGCCGACCTGGACGGAGACGGGCGCGTCGACCTCCTGTTCGCCAACGGGGGCAACTACTCCGAGCCCGGCGAGCCCGAGCCCAACCGGGCCTTCCTGAACCGCGGCCCCGGCCGGCCCTTCGAAGAACGGAGCGCCGAGGTCTTCGGCCCCGCGCCCGACCTCGCCCGCGTCATCAAGGCGCGCGACTTCGACGGAGACGGGGACACCGACATCTTCGTCGGCGCCACCTACCAGACCCAAAGCCGCCTCTACCTGGGCACGGGGGCCGGCACCGGCGGCGGCGCCTTCGAGGAACGCACGGACACCCATCTTCCGCGGCTTCCCCTCAGTCTCGGAGACGCGGAGCCCGGCGATGTGGACGGGACGGCGATCTCGATCTCGTCCTCGCCGACTGGGGGCCGGGGAACAACATGACGAACGCGGGCGGGCGCACGCGGCTCTGGCTCAACGACGGGGCGGGGCGGTTCACCGACGCGACCGACGGGCGCATGCCGGCCACCCTCGTGCGTTTCTCGTGGGATCTGGAACTCGTCGACGTGGACAACGACTTCGACCTCGACGTCCTCGTTTCCTGCAAGCGGTGCGCGGGGAGCCTCCTCTTCCGCAACGACGGGACGGGCGCCTTCGAGGAGGACCCGCGCGCGCTGCCGCAGTACACGAACAACTACGAGTTCGAGGCCATGGACCTCGACGGGGACGGCTTCCTGGACCTCGTGACCGCCAACGACGGCGACATCGTCGGCGAACGCGGCTCGAGCCGGCGCGAACACGTCTTCCGTAACGACGGCGAGGGGAGCTTCCGCGACGCGACCGACGCCTGGTGGCCCGACTCCGAGAACATCGGCGAGGATGACAACGTCGTCGCCTTCCTCGACTTCGACGCCGACGGGGACGCGGATTTCCTCATCGGTTCCCTGAGCGGCCCCGACCGCCTGCTGGTGAACGACGGCGCCGGCCGCCTGCGCGCCGCGCCGGAGGTGTTCGAGGGCGAGGACACCCCGGGCACGCTGGGCATGGCCCTCGCCGACCTGGACGGCGACGCCCGCCTCGACGTCGTCATGTCCCAGGGCGAACACCCCACCGCCGCCGACGAACGCATCTTCCTCGGCCGCGGCCTCCCCCCGGACACCGCCCCGCCGTCCCTCGGCCCCCTGCGCGCGGTGCGAGAGCCGGGCGCGATCCGAATCGAGGCCCGCGTCCACGACCGCAAGAGCCCCACCCTGGAAGCCGAGTGGCAGCACGTCGAGATCAGGTGGCGCGCTGCGGACGGCTCAGGGCCTGCGGGAGGGCCGGGCGCCGCGGCGGGGCAGGGCACCGTCCCCATGAGCTGGTACGGCGAATACCTGTGGCGGGCCGAGATCCCGCCGGATGCGACGGAGGCTACGCTCTGCGCCGCCGACGCCGCCGGCAACGAGACTTGCGCGGAACTCGAGCTTCCGCCCCGATAGGTCCGGAGGGAGGTTTCGCCCGTGGACATCAGAAGCATCGTGCAGAACTCCGATACGGCGGCCGGCCGGCTGTTCGACAAGTGCGTCATGTTTCTGATCCTGGCCTCGCTGGTGTCGCTGTCGCTGTCGACGGTTCCCGACCTGCCGCCCGTGTGGAACACGCTTCTCGCCACCGTCGAGACGGCGATCGTCGTCCTCTTCACGATCGAATACGCGCTCCGGATCTGGACTGCGGAAGACCGGTGGGGCTACGTCAGAAGCTTCTACGGTGTGGTGGATCTCCTGGCGCTGGTCCCGTTCTTCCTCACCCTCGCGTGGCCCGCGATGATCGACCTCCGCCCGGTACGGGGTCTTCGCCTGCTGCGCGTGTTCCGCGTCTTCCGGGTGGTGCAGTACAACGCCGCGATGGCTCGACTGGCCAAGGCCGTGCAGTACGCGCGCGACGAGGCGCTGGTCTTCCTGTTCGCGACTCTGGTCCTCCTCTACATCGCGGCCATGGGCATTCACCACTTCGAGTACGAGGCTCAGCCGGAGAAGTTCAAGTCCGCGTTCCACAGCCTCTGGTGGGCGGTCGTGACCCTCACCACGGTGGGATACGGCGACGCGTACCCAGTCACCCTGGGCGGCAGGATCTTCACCTTTCTGGTCCTCATCTGCGGCATGGGGATCGTCGCCGTCCCGGCAGGCTTGATCGCCAGTGGCCTGACGCGCGCTCTGGAAGACGAACGCGCCGCCCGAGAATCCCGGCCCGGAGCGGAGGGCTCTTAACCGCGACGGGGATGTGGTTCTCCAGCGTGGCTGGTTCGAGAGCTCCGTGAGCAGCTTCGGCGGGACGATCCGCGCTTCTCGCTGCGGCAGGTGGCCAAGCGCGTCGGGATTGAGCCCGCGTACCTGAGCAAGATCGAACGGGGAGAGGTCTCGCCGCCGTCGGAAGCCACGACGGTTCGGCTGGCGAACGAACTCGGTGTCGACCGGGACAGGCGGGCCAGCACCTCGCGGCGGTCGGTTTCAGCCTCGCTCCTCGCGGAACTTCGTCTCGTCGGGCGCCAGCCTGATTGCGTTGGCATAGGCTTCGTCCACGGCGGAGGCCGGTTCGCGCAGCCAACGGCGAACCCGGCCGAGTTCGCGCCAGGCCCAGGCATGCCGCCGCGGCGCGGCGTCCATTCCGAGAAGACGTTCCAGAAGCGCGCGCGCATCTTCCAGAAGCCGGAGATTATCGCTGGCGTGTCCCTCGCGATGCGCCTTGACCGCGAGCCACAGCTTGTTCTGGCCACTCTCCAGCAGCGCCCGGGGATCGTCGAGAATCACGGGTCCGGCGGCGTTGAAGAGTCGGGCGGCCAAGTCCTCGTCCCTGAGGCGTCTCGCGACGATCGCAGCCCCGACCGCCTCGCGCGCGGAGAGCCTTGAAGATTGTCCCTCCAGGAAGCGTTGCGCTCGCTCCCGCTGTCCGTCCGCGATCAGCGCCTCGAGCCACGGCACGACGACGTCGGGACGCTCGATGTCGGTGGCCAGATGCAGGTTGGTTCCAACCACGGGCTCGGCGCGGTCGAGGTCTCCCAGCGCCACGCACTGTCGCACGAACTCCTCGGCGAGAACGAGCGAATCTCGATGGGCGCGCCATGCGGTCTCGAGCTTCGCCAACGCCTCCTCCGGTCGGCCGACGGCCCTCAGTTCGCCGGCCTCGCGAATCGCCGCGGCCGCGCTCCGCCAGGCGTGGGCATGGAGAGTGGCCTGGAAGAACGTGCGCTCCTCGTCGAAGTAGAACTCCGGGGGCGGCGAACCGTTGCGTTCCATCGCCTTGTAGACCTTGTCCAAGCCCGTCAGGCGCTTCTCCGCCAGTCCGATTTCCTTGAACAGCTCGCCGACGCGCGGGTTCCGCGGTGGCACCAGTTTCGGGGTTGCCTCTCGGACGAGTGCGTCGCGGCCGACCCCGGCTACGGGCCCCGGCGTGCTTCGGATGTCGATTCGGTCCGACGTGATCCGAACCAGTGTCGTGTGCGGCGAACCCTCATCGTAGCCGCGGTGATAGAGCGCGTTCACCAGCACCTCGCGCAGCGCCTCCTCCGGGTAGCTCGGCCGGCGCGACGCCCGGACTCCGTTCGCGGGCTTGTGTATCGCCGACCCGATGACCTCGCGCCGGAGATAGGCCAGACACGCGCGGACCTGCTCCGCGAGACCTCCGCGGAAGTCCTTTTCCTCCAGCACATCGCCGCTCGCCCCGGAGCGGAGGATGCTGGTCTCGATCCTTGCACCGGAAAACCAGCGCCCCGGCTCGCGCGAGAAAAAGAGGAGTCCGACGTTGCGCGGCACTTCGTAATCGTTGATGCGCCGGACGATGTCCATCTTTCGGTAGATCGTTCGCGCGTCCGGCTCCTCCACGAGCGCGCTGCCGGAAGCCCGCAGGTGCTCCCGAACCAAGGTCTCGCTGAGGTCGTCGACCGTCGCGCCCTCTGCCGCCCGGGCATCCCACGGCACGACGGCGGACTGGTTCAGCAGTTGAGTGAGAAGCCCGCTATGCTGTGCATCCACCGTCCTCTGGTCGATTCGCACCCAGTACTTCCTGTCACCCTTGTCTCCGTCGGGCGCCTGGTGCGGCGGCGTCTCGCTCGCGGGCACCCAGACGACAAGGATGCTTCGGCCATCTACCTCTTCGTGGGAGATTCGGGGGACGTACCGCGGGACGATCCGGCGGCAGTTTCCCGAGATCCACTTGCTGGCATCGTCTAGCTGCTCGGGACTCAGTCCCCTCGGCGGAAGGTCGGCCCTGCCGTCCTTCTCCGCGACGCCCAGAATCACGTAGCCGCTCCCGTGCCTTCTGAGGTCGTTTGCGAACGCGCAGATGGTCTTCAATACCTGGTAGCCCGTCACCTTCCGGTCCCATGTCGCCTTGAACTCGATGCGTTCGGACTCGACGGTCCGGGCGTGGAGCAGGTCGTCCAGGTTGATTCGGAGGTTGCTCATCGCCTCGCGGGTCGGGGGTTACCGGTGCCGACGGTCGTGACTGCCGGGCCAGCGCGCACGGAAACTAACGAACCGCGGCAGAGACTGGCAGCCGTGGCGGTCTGGCCGAGCCGGTGGTCGGCCGGCACTCAGCCCTGTTCCTCGATTCGCTCTTTCAACCGCTGCATGGCGGCGGGCCCGTCCGTTACGCGGTCGTCTTCGACCTCGCGGAGGGCGGTTTCGGCAAGTTGGCGAAAGTGCGCTCTGACGCGCTCCAGGAGCGCGGGCGGGACCCGGGCCCTTTCCTCTTCGCTGAGCCCCTCATAGAGCCACTTCTCGAGGAGCCTCCTGTGCTGCGCTTCCTCCAGCAGGCGCAACCCGTGCCGCACGACTTCGCTCGCCGTACGGTAGTGTCCCCGGGAGACCAGGCGCTCGATGAACGCGTCCTGTTGCGGTGGAAGCGAGATGTTTCGCGTTTGCCTGGTAGCCATGCTGCAAGGTCGCACGATCGGAGGTCTGTAGCAACAGATGCCACAGTATGCGGGTGAATCCCGCTAAGGACGTTCCCGCGGGAACGTTTCGGCGGGGAGAGGCCCTCTTGCTGAACGACTTGGGGAACGTCGACCGATGAACGAGACGCTTAGGGACGAACTTCTGGAGATGGCCCGGCTGGACCGGACCGTTCGCGCCGAACTCGCGGCCTCGGGCGAGCTCTTCGACGTTGGCTACGAACCCCGG
Source organism: Candidatus Palauibacter sp. (assembly GCF_965222475.1). GTDB lineage: Bacteria > Gemmatimonadota > Gemmatimonadetes > Palauibacterales > Palauibacteraceae > Palauibacter. The sequence goes on from NZ_CBDCUB010000001.1 coordinate 295,049, forward strand.
ATGGCCCGCGTCCACGAGCGGAACGCGAGGCGTCTTCTCCGGATCATGGAATCGGTCGGCTGGCCGGGAACGGACCTCGTCGGTCCCGACGGGGCAGAAGCCGCCTGGGTCGTCCTCCAGCACGCGATCGCGGAGCCCGATCTGCTCCGGCGAGCGCTGCCTCTCCTCCAGACCGCCGCGCGCGAAGGAAGGGCGTGTCCCCGGCACGCGGCGCTGCTGGAGGACCGGATCCGATTCTTCGAGGGCCGGCCGCAGCGCTACGGGACGCAGTTCGATTGGGACGCCGAAGGGAATCTGTCGCCGGGCGAAGTGGAAGATCCGCAGCAGCTGGGCGAGCGGCGGCGTGCCGTCGGACTCCCGCCACTGGCCGAGCAGATGGAGGAAGCGCGCATCCGGGCGACCTCCGAGGGAGACCGGCCGCCGGCCGATTACGAGGTGTACGCAAGAGCCCGCGACGAGTGGGCGGCAAGCGTCGGATGGCGCGCCGACTGAATGCCCGACCTCGATCGGAGTCCGCTCATCACGTTCCCGCGGGAACGTCTTCTTGCGGCGCAGATGTCGGATCGGTTGCGGTGATGGCGGATGCTCCCATCGAGGCTAGATTGAACCAACGCCCGACCGCAGATCTTGGAGGTGGCGAATGAAATATCGGGTGGCGCTCGAGGAGTCCGAAGAGGGGTTCTACGTGTGGGTTCCGGGTCTTCCGGGCTGTGTGTCCCAAGGGACGACGGAGGAGGAAGCCCTAGCCAACATCGCAGATGCCGTCCGCGAGTATATGGAGGTGGCGGCGGAGAATACGGCCGGCATGATGATCCGGGAGATCGAGGTCGGCGCATAGGCCGTGCCGAAGATTCCCGGTGTCAACCATGTCCGGGCCGTGCGGGCGCTTGAGAGGGCAGGCTGCCGCGTCGCGCGCTAGGGGAAGCACATCGTCATGACCGATGGCGAGCGTATCGTCACCGTTCCCCGCAACAACCCGGTTAACGCATTTACCATGGGCCGCATCGTCCAAGACGCCGGCCTTACGGAACGCGAGTTCCGGGATCTCCTCTGACACGAATCCGCAACTTCCATGGATAGCGAAGCATTGCTGGCGCGCGCGCCGGACCGCATGGTGAGGCGGAGCGTAGGGACTGGCAGGCGAGCACAGCCCGGACAGGGCTGAACGTGTACCAGCAATCCGGAGGAGCCTGACGTGGCAGCTTACATAGTGATTCGGACGAAGGTTCATCCCGGATCCTGCATTGGCGGATAGTCGTGGGCCGGGGGCGTGATTATGACCGGCGGGTGCGGCGGTTCGGTGCCGGGAGGGGCATTTTCGAGGCGGCCGCGGGCGGCGGGGACGGCCCGGGGGCACTCGGGGAGCGTCCCCGGCGGCTCGCGGAGACACGGGGAGTGGGCACCGCCGCGCGGCGCCTTCGGAAGGCCGGGGCCGGGACCGGTCAGGCGGGTGCGGGCGGCGCGAGCCCCGTCGCGATGGTTCGGAGCGCCCGCCCAAGGAGGCCGAGGGCCGGTTCGGCGCGCGCGAACCGGAGCGAGGTTCGGCGGGCGTGGGAGGTGATCCTGGCGGGGGCGCGCAGCAGGCGCAGCCGGATGCCGCGCGGCTGCACGGCGCGCCAGCGGCCGCCGAGGCAGTTCGCGCGCAGGATGTGGAGGAGTTGGTAGGCGAGCACGGCGAGGCTCCACAGCAGGGCGTTGCCGCCGAGATCGTCCACCGCGGTGCGGCCGGCCGAGAGCTGGCCCAGCTCGCCGATCCGCTGCTCGACGACCGCCCCCGCGTTGTAGGCGCGCCACGCCTCGACGGGGCCGATGCCCTCGATGTCGGTCGGAACGTCGGCGCTCATCGTGGTCTCCCACGCCGCGAGATCGAGTTCTCCCTCGTCCGGCCCGACCCGTCTCCGCCTCTCGACCGAGAGAAGCCGCGTCCCCCACAGATCGCCGGAGGCGGTCCTCAGCTCCCGGCCCTCCGCCTCGTCCGCGGCGGCGGTCTCCCAGGCGCCCCGGAAGCCGCCGAGCCAGGCGTGCCGCGGCACCTTGAGCGGATAGGACACGCCGAGCGCCTCCATGCGCCGCGCGATGGACTTGGAGAAGAACCCCTTGTCCAGCCGCACGGCGATCCGCCGCACCCCCGCCCCCCTCAGGCGGGCCACCAGCCCGGCCAGCCACGCCTCCGCCCCCCGGGCCGTGTGCGCGCCCCCCGGCCGCCAGCGCACCCCGAGGCAGTCGCCCGTCTCCAGGACGTAGGCCAGCAGGGGGTGGTGCGAGGGACGGCCCGGCTTCTTCGGGTTGTAGCCCCGCTCCGCCCCCGCCTGCTTCAGCCCGTAGCGCACCACGACGGTCGAGTCCATCACGATCGTCGCCGACCGGGGCGCCCCGCCGGCCATCTCCCAGCGCCGCCGCACCATCCGCCACAGCAGATCGTCGAGCAGGGGGGACATCACCGCGGCCGAGCACCGCGGCCAGCGCCCGAACGTGGCCGGGTGCGGCACCCGCGCCCAGCCGAAGATGCGGCGCACGCCCCGCCGCTCCAGAAGCGGCAGGTCGTCCATCGCCCCGCCGCCGTACAGGAGCGGCACCACCCACGACTCGACCATCAGCGACGGCCGGTAGCGGCCGGGGACCTCCCGCGCCCGGTCGTCGATCCAGCCGCCCAGCCCCAGCGCGTCCCACAGCTTCCGCACCACGACGAGGCCGCCCGCGTCGGTGATCCGCCCGCCGCCCCCGCGGACCCTCAGCGCGGCCGCCGATCCTTGCACGTGCGGCCGCGGTCCGGTATAGTCGTTTCCACGCACCATTCGGGTGTCCTCCGTTCCGGGGTGAACTCTCGTACAGTCCCCCTGAACGTAGGGCCCCGGGCGGTGCTTTTCCATAGTCCGGCACTATGTTTCCAATATCCCGTCCCCGGCCGCGGCCACCCTCCCCGGGCCAGCCCCGCGCCGACGATCGCAGGATCCGGGTTCATGATCCCGAGGCGCATGGCGCATTCACGGCGGCGGCGACGGCGCTGTTTGCGCAATCCGACGGTGAATTCGTGGTTCGGGCGCGCGAGTGCGAGACGCTTGAGGGCGAGACGCCCGATGTCGTCGTCGTCCAGCGTTTTCCCGACGCCGCGTCCGCGCAGGCGTTCTACGACAGCCCCGGGCATCAGCAGGCTCTGAAGAGCGCCGGCGGAGCCTTTACCCGCGAGGTCGTGATCGTCGAGGGAGCCTAGCCCCCGCAGGACTTCGCCGATGACGGATGACCGGCGTGCGTTGAAGGTCGCACTGAGAGTGGCCGGTCATCTGGCAGCCATCGTGCTCATCTATCTCATGTTCTCGTTCTCGCTGTTTCTTGGGCTCCAGGTCAGCGTGACATACGGGAACATCGGCATGGCCGTAACAGCCGGAGCAGCCCTGGTCTACGTCCTTCGGTGTATCCGAAGCCGTTGACGTATTCCTGAAACCCGGACTCCGCCCTCCCCGTCCGGTTCTACTATAGTCTCCGCACGCGCCTCGATCCCGGCGCTGGGACCAGCCTGCGAACGAAAGGCGGCCGACGCCATGCTTGAGATCCGGAACCTCGTCAAGGTCTACCCCGGCCCCGTTGCCGCCCTGCAGGGGGTGTCGCTCGACGTCGGGCAGGGGATGTTCGGGCTCCTCGGCCCGAATGGGGCGGGGAAGACCACCCTCATGCGCATCGTCGCCGGGCTGCTCGAGCCTACCTCCGGCACCGTCCACTTCGACGGCGAGGACATCGTCGCCGATCCGCGCCGCATCCGGCGGCAGCTGGGCTACCTGCCGCAGGACTTCGGCTTCTACCCGCACCTCACGGGCGAGTCGATGCTGCGCTTTCTGCTCGTGCTCAAGGGGGTGGAGGCGCCGCAGGGGGTGAAGCGGCTCGCCGCGGAACTGCTCGACCGCGTGAACCTCTCCTACGCCGCGAAGCGCAAGGTGAAGGGCTACTCGGGCGGCATGCGGCAGCGGCTCGGGATCGCGCAGGCGCTGGCGGGCGACCCGCGGCTGCTGGTCGTGGACGAGCCGACCGCGGGCCTCGACCCGGAGGAGCGGCTCCGCTTCTACCGCCTGGTCGCGGAACTGGCCGAGGACCGCACCGTCCTCCTCTCCACGCACATCGTGGACGACATCTCGGTGCTCTGTCCACGCGTCGCGATCATGTACGGCGGCCGCTTCGTGGCGGACACGACGCCCGCGGAGGCCCGCAACCGCCTCGCGGGCACGATCTACCAGGGCGCGGTCGAGAAGGAGGACCTGCCCGCGGTCGACCGCGACTACCGGGTCACGCAGGCGATCCTCATCGAGGGCCGCAACCAGGTCCGCATCCACCTCCCCGAGGGCCCGCCCCCGGCGGGCTTCGAAGCTGCCGGCCCCACGCTCGAGGACGCCTACCTCCTGCTCGCGCAGGCCAATGGCGCCCAGGCGAACGGCGCCGGGGGCGACGCCGCTGAGGAGGGTACGGCGTGAACGCGTTCACGCGGTGGTGGGAGGTCACCCGCCGGGAATTCCTGGCGGCGTTCCGCCGCCCGGCCCAGTGGGTCCTCCTCGTGATCCTCGCGCTCATGGCCATCGGGCTGGCCCAGGGGTCGGTCGTCATGTCCACGGGCAGCTTCGTCCCCGGCGCCGAGCGGCCCCACATCACCTCGGTCTACAACCAGAGCATGATCCAGGGCATCGTCATGCTCGCGATCGCGGCCTGGTTCCTGGCCATCTCGTGCGGGATGGTCGTCATCCGCGACCTCGAACTCCAGGTGACGGAGGTCTTCCACTCCACGCGACTCACGCCACGGGAGTACGCGTGGGGCAAGTTCTGCGGAGCGGTGGGCGCGTTCGCGGCCGCATGGCTGCTCTTCCTCGTCTTCCTGAGCTTCTTCGCGCACATCGTGCGGGGGTCCGGAGGGTCCGAGTACATCGGCCCCTTCTCCCCCTGGAACTACCTCTTCCCGACGCTCCTCTTCGGGGTGCCGCAGATTCTGCTCTTCGGGGGCGTCGCCTTTTTCCTCGGCACCTGGACGCGCCGTCCGATCATCGTCTTCGCCTTCCCCATGGCGTCGCTCCTCGTCACCCTCACGTTCCTGGCCACCTGGTCGCCGGACTGGCTCTCGCCGGACGTCAACCGGGTGCTCATGCTCATCGATCCCTCCGGCTTCCGGTGGCTGGACGAGACCTTTCTTGCCGTCGACCGGGGCGTGGAGTTCTACAACACTCAGCCGCTGCGGCCCGACGCCGGATTCGTCATCAGCCGGGTGGTCGTCGCGCTGCTGGGACTCGCGGCCGTAGCGGGCGCGGTGCGCAGCTACGCCCGCAGGATGCTGGCCGGCGGCGTGGAGTTCCGCTTTTTGCGCCGGCTTCGGCGCCGAAAGGCCCCCGTCGCCGCTTCAGCCGCCGATCCCGTTCTGACCCCGAGCCAGGCGGCGGCGACAACCCTGACGGACCTCGAGATGACGACCCGCCCCATCGGCTTCCGGAAGGGGGCCGGCGTCATTGCGCGGGGCGAGATCCGGGACCTCGTGGTGCGGCCGGGGATGTACCTCTTCGTCCCCCTCATCCTCTTCACGGCGGTCAATGCGACGCTGTTCACGATCGGTCCCTTCAGTTCCCGTCTCCTCTACACGCCGGGCGCGATGGCGGAAGCCCAGCTCAACACGCTCAACCTCCTCCTCTGCTTCCTGCTCCTCTTCTACACCGTGGAGTCGCTGCACAAGGAACGCAGCCGCCGCATGCACGAGATCTTCGCCGCCACGCCCGTCGGCACCGGGGCCGTCCTCCTCGGCAAGACGCTGGGGAACAGCGTCATGGCGGGTTTCATCCTGCTCATCATGCTCGTCGCCAACGCGGTCGTCCTCCTCTACCAGCAGATCTTCGGCGGGAGCCCCGTGGGGTCCGACATTTTCCCCTTCGTCGTCGCGTGGGGGGCCGTCCTCATCCCCACCTTCATCTTCTGGACGGCGCTCGTCACCGCCCTCTTCTCGCTGCTCCGCAACCGGTACGCGGTGTACGCGCTCGGGGTCGGGCTCATCTTCTACACGATATTCGACGTGCGGACGGGCGACGGGATGACGTGGGTGACCAACTGGCTGGGCTGGGGCGTCCTCAGCTGGAGCGACATGGGTACGTTCACCCTGCACGGGACCCCGCTTCTCCTCAACCGCCTCCTCTACCTGAGCCTCGTGCCGCTCCTCGTCGGGCTCTCCGTGAAGTGGTACGGGCGCCAGGACTTCGACGCGGTCGGGATCATCCACCGCCTCCGCCCGAAGCCGCTCCTGCTCGGCGCCCTCCGCCTCCTGCCCTTGGGAATCCCCGCCATCGTCTTCGCCTCGATCCTCGCCGCCGGGGGCGAGCGGGGCTACCAGGGGGACGCCGCGGGGGAGTGGGCGGAGGACTACTGGGAGCGGAACACCGCCACCTGGACCGACTTCCGCATGCCGTCGGTCTCCCGCGTGGACCTCGATCTCGACTTCGAGCCGAGCGAGCGCTCCGTCGCCGTGAAGGGGGAATACACCTTCTTCAACCACCGCGACTACGCGTACGAGCGGTTTCCGATCACGGCCGGGCCGTGGGATCCCATCGAATGGACCTTCAACGGCGAGGCGTACGAACCCGAGGACCGCGCGAACCTGTTCATCTTCACGCCCGAGGAGCCGCTGGCGACCGGGGACACGCTCACGATCGGCTTCGAATACGACTTCGTGTTCATGGAGGGCATGAGCCAGGGGCCCGGCGGGGCGGGGCAGTTCATCCTCGAATCGGGGATCGTGCTCACGGCCTTCGGGCCGAACTTCGTGCCGGTGCCGGGATATCTGCCCGGGATCGGCGTGGACGAGGACAACTCGGCCGAACCCCGCGACCAACCCGACGACTTCTACGAGGGGGAGACGGAGCCGATGTTCGGCTGGGGCGGCGGGCCGTTCACGGTGCGGACGCGGATCACGACGCCCGAGGCCTTCACCGCCAACGGCGTCGGCCAACTGGTGAGTAGCGAGGTCGCCGACGGCCGGCGCACGGTGGTGTGGGAGACCGACCATCCCGTGACCCTGTTCAACGTGATCGCCGGCAGGTACGAAGTGATCGAGGGGGACGGCACCGCCATCTACCATCACCCGGAGCACGACTACAATATCGAGGAGATGTCCGCCGCCCTCGACGCGGCGCGCAGGTACTACTCCGAGTGGTTCTATCCCTTCCCGTGGGACCTGCTCAAGATCTCCGAGTTCCCCGACTACGCGGGCTACGCCCAGGGCTTCCCCACGAACATCTCGTTCAGCGAGGGGATCGGGTTCCTGGCGAAGAGCGACCCGGTCTCACACGTGGCGTTCTTGGTCGTCGCGCACGAGGCCGCGCACCAATGGTGGGGGAACCTGCTGGTGCCCGGCGACGGCCCCGGCGGCAACATCCTCTCCGAGGGCATGTCCCACTACGCCACCATGCTCCTGCACGAACAGGTGTACGGCGACCGCTACCGCATCGAGTTCGGCAAGCGGACCGAATCGCAGTACGGCTTCCGACGCTTCGTCGACTCGGAGCGCCCGATGGTGAGGACGGACGGCAGCCGCGCCGGCGACGGCACCGTCACCTATGAGAAGGGCGCCTGGGTGATGTGGATGCTCCAGCAGGAGATGGGCCGCGACAACATCCTCGCCGGCCTCCGCGCCTTCATCGAGAAGTACAACCCGGACCCGGACTTCCCGGTGCTCCAGGACATGCTGGCCGTCCTCCGCGGCTTCGCGCCGGACACGGCGAGGTTCGACGCCTTCGCCGACCAGTGGTTCTATGACGTGGTGGTGCCCGAGTACGAGTTCGAGGACGTGACGAAGACCCTTGAGAGCGCCGGGGCGGGCGCTGGCGGCGGCGAGGACGTGTGGGTCGTGCGGGGGACGATCCGGAACGTCGGCAGTGGGGAGCTGACGGTGGAGGTGGCGGCGACGGCGGGTGACCGCTGGTCCGACGAGGGAGACGACCGGGAGCGCTCTGTAGTCGCGGAGGGCTACCGCGACGCGCGCACCGAGGTGACGCTGGGTGCCGACCAGTCAGCCGAGTTCGAGATCCGCGCCGGGTTCGACCCCGAGCGCGTGCTGGTCGACCCGGACGTGGGGGTCCTGCAACTCAACCGGGACGCGGCCGTGTTCGACTTCTGAGGAGGGATCCGCCCGAAGTCAGCCCCCGGAAGCTGCGCCAGCGCATGCGCGCGGGTATGGAGTGGGCGGTGGCGATGGACCTTCGGCCCGACAACCCCTGCGCCTCGGCGAAGTGGCGTCGGCGATCCGCAGCGTGCGTGCGTCGAACGGGCGGCCCGTGGTGAAGCTGGCCTTCGAGTTCCTGGTGCTGACGGCGACGCGCTCCCGCGAGGTCCGCGGGGCGCTGTGGAGGGAGATCGACCCGGACGGACGCTCGGTCGGGGCAACCGGCTTGTGTTTCCGGGTTTGCATGGAACGCCGCTCGGGCGCACAGCAATCTGGGAATTGCTCAGGGCGTGTAAGGTTCGAGACCCGCAGGTTGTCAGTTTGACGCGACCAGGGCCCGGTACTCCCCCACGTCCCTGAGGCCGTAGTCCTCTCCCGTGACCTGGAGGACGCGGACCCGGTACCGGGCGAGCTGGCCGCGGTCCGGCACCCGGAAGCGCAGGAGCGGGCCGTCCTCGAGCGAGCCCGCCACGACGATCCGATCGCGCCCCGGCGCGGCGGAATGGTAGAGCTCGAGACCGGGAGCCCCGACGACGGCTTCGATGCCGGGACCCTCGAGCTCCAGCAGAACGCCGGTGGCGCGGCCGGCCGCCGGTGCCGTCCACTCGACGGTCAGGAACCCGGGACCCGCCTCGGCGGTTGCCGGGGAAGGCTGCTCGACGGCCGGAGAGCCCGGATCCCGCTCGGCGGCGGCTGGCCCCACCAGATCGCCGGTGCACGACCACGCCGTGGTGGCCGCAAGCAGCAGGGCGAGCGCGCAGGCGGCCCTGCGCGCCGGGCGGGGCTCGGAGCCGCGCCGTCTCGGGCGCCTGGGGGTCCGGCGGCGTCCGGCCGCGGCGAGCCCGAGCAGGGCGGCGGCCGAAGCGGGACCGCGATCCGTGGGAGCTCGTCCGCAGCGTGCCTCACCCCGCCCACAGCGATCTCTCCAGGAGAGCACGTCGCCGAGGTCGTAGCGGCCGTTCCGGTTGCCCAGGCGGTCGAGCGCCTCCAGTTGGGCCTCGCCGAGGGTCCGCTCGCCGACCAACGCGGCGGCGGCGTGATCCGGGGTCACGCCGTCCAGGACGTCCAGCGCGTCGTCTAGCGGATCGTCTGCCACGTCCCCGTTGGCCGCGTCGCCCGCGCTCGACGAGGCCGCGTCGACGACCTTCGCCGACAGCGAGTGCGACAGCGGCCGGTCGTCCTCGGTACAGATCGCGTCAACCGCGTCGCAGTCGGTCGTCTCCGGCAGCGTGATGATCACCGTGTCGTTCGCCGAAGTCGGCTCGACCGTGATGTTCCATGCCAGGTTGCTGCCCCGCTGTTGGCGCTGGGCCTCCCGCACCTCGCCACCCGTCACCGCGAACGCGGTGTCGCGCAGCGTCACGTAGCCGACCTCGACCTCTTCGCTGAACGCCAGCCCGAACGTGAACTCCCCGCCCGTGTGCGAGGCCGGCATGTCGCTGAAGCTCGCCGTCAGCGGCGGCAACGCGTCGTCGTTGTCGTTGATCGTGCCGGTGGCCGTCGCGTCGCCGAGCGTCGCGTTCGCCGGGCTCGACAACGTGAGCGTGAAGGTCTCGCTCTCTTCTGCCACCGAGTCGTCCGTCGTAGCAACCTCAACGGTCTTCGAGGTCTCGTTGGCCGCGAACGTCAGTGTTCCCGACGCCGCCGCGAAGTCGGCCCCGCTCGTCGCCGTGCCGTCCGATGTCGCGTACTCGACCGTCACCTGCTGGCTGCTCGCCGCCGACAGCGACACCGTGAAGGGGACCGCATCGCCCTCGGCCGCGCTCGCGTCGGACACGCCCACCGTCGGAATGATCACCGGTCCCGCGACCACGTTCGACAGCGAGTGCGACAGCGGTCGCTCGTCCCCGGTACAGATCGCGTCAACCGCGTCGCAGTCGGTCGTCTCGGGCAGCGTGATCGTAACGGCGCCCTGGCCGTCTGGGTCGACCGTGATGTTCCATGCCAGGTTGCTGCCCCGCTGTTGGCGCTGGGCCTCCCGCACCTCGCCACCCGTCACCGCGAACGCGGTGTCGCGCAGCGTCACGTAGCCGACCTCGACCTCTTCGCTGAACGCCAGCCCGAACGTGAACTCCCCGCCCGTGTGCGAGGCCGGCATGTCGCTGAAGCTCGCCGTCAGCGGCGGCAACGCGTCGTCGTTGTCGTTGATCGTGCCGGTGGCCGTCGCGTCGCCGAGCGTCGCGTTCGCCGGGCTCGACAACGTGAGCGTGAAGGTCTCGCTCTCTTCTGCCACCGAGTCGTCCGTCGTAGCAACCTCAACGGTCTTCGCTGAACGCCAGCCCGAACGTGAACTCCTCACCTGCTGGTGTGCGAGGCCGGCATGTCGCTGAAACTCGCCGTCAGCGGCGCCGCGGCCTCGGTGTTCCGGATCGTCCCCGTCGCCTCCGCATCGCCGAGGGCACGCGGTGTCGCGCAGCGTCACGTAGCCGACCTCGACCTCTTCGCTGAACGCCAGCCCGAACGTGAACTCCTCACCCGTGTGCGAGGCCGGCATGTCGCTGAAACTCGCCGTCAGCGGCGCTGCATTGTCGTCGTCAAGGATCGTCCCCGTCGCCTCCGCATCGCCGAGGGCGGCACCCGAGGCGTTGCTGAGGGTGAGCGTGAACGTCTCCCCCCCGTCGACCTCCGTGTCGTCCGTGATCGGCACGGAGATCGTCTTCCTTGTATCGCCCGCCGTGAACGTCAGTGTGCCGCTCATCGCGGTGTAGTCCTCTCCCGCCGTCGCCGTGCCGTCCGACGTGGCGTAGTGCACCGTCACCGTGTCGCTCGCGGCCGGGGTCAGCGTCACCACGAACTCCAGCGCGGCGTCCTCTTCCTCGGTCGCCTCCGCGTCGGCCACCGACAGGCTGCTCGAGTCCCCGCTCGGACCGGGGATCGTCCACGCCGCCGGCACCTGCGTCAGCACCGTCCCGCCGGCCGTGCAGATGCCGCCCGAGGCGCACGCCGCGTCCGCGACCAGCGCAAACGTCACGTCGCTGTTCCCGTCCGGTGTCATGAAGAACATGTAGGCGTTCTCGAGCCCGTCCTCCGTGTGTGCCTGAACCGACAGCGCCGACGCCCCCGTCACCGTCACCGACGGCGTGTTCCTATCGAACGACGCCACCGGCTCGCTGAACGTCACCACCACCTGGGGGCGGTCGTCCGATCCCGCGTGCCGCTTCGAGGTGAACGCGCTCTCGGGGAAGTCGGCCGAGAGTTCGGCGGCGGTCTCGGTGTCCCGGATCGTCCCCGTCGCCTCCGCATCGCCGAGATCGGCGCCCGAGGCGTTGCTCAGGGTGAGCGTGAACGTCTCGCCGCCGTCGTCCTCCGCGTCGTCGGCGATCGACACGGAGATCGTCTTCGTCGTATCGCCCGCCTGGAAGGTCAGCGTGCCGCTCGTCGCGGTGTAGTCCTCTCCCGCCGTCGCCGTGCCGTCCGACGTGGCGTAGTCCACCGTCACGGTGTCGCTCGCCGCCGGGTCGAGCGTCACCACGAAGTCCAGCGTGCTGTCCTCCTCCTCGGCCGCCTCGATGTCGGCCACCGACAGCACGCTTGAGATGGCCACCGCCACCGGGTCCGTCGCGGCGCTGACGCGCGTCTCCCGCGAGCCGCCGTCGTCGGTAAACGTCACCCGCACCTTGACGGTCTTGCCCGCGTCCGCCGGAACCGGCGTGTAGGTCGAGTCCGTCGCGCCCTCGATGTCGGTGTCCGCGCCCCCGTCGTTCGACAGCCACTGGTAGGCGAACGTCGCGTTCTCAAGACCGTCCTCGTCCTCGATCCCGTCCACCGACGCCGTCAGCTTCTCGCCCACCCGCGGCGTTCCGTAGATCACCGGCAGCCCGGTCGTCGCCGTCTCGTCCCCCTCCTTCACCGTGAACGACACGGTTCGCGTTCCGAGCGCCTCCCCTGCGCCGTCCGCCTCCGTGTACGCGGTCCCGCTCAGCGTGTAGCCGCCGGCCGGCAGCGCCTCGCCCTCGACCGTGCCGCCGCCGTCGCCGTAGAGCGAGTACGGCGACGCGTTGTCGGTGTGCGCGACCGACTTCGCGCCGGTCAGCTCGAGCCGGACGCTGCCGATCCCAGGCGCGGCCTGGGCCACGATGCCGTAGCGCCCGTTCGCCGGATCGGCCAGCGTGACCTCGGTCCCGTCCGCGAGCGATCCGACATCCGTGCCCGACGCCGCGTCCACCAGCGTGAAGCCCGCGACCACGTCCTCATGGTTATAGATCCAGCCGCCTGCGTACTTGTCTCCGAGAAGCGCGCCAGAGACGTTGCTCAGCCGCAGCCAAAACCACTCGCCGCTGTCCTCCACCGCGTCGTCGACGATCGGCACCGACACGGTCTTTTCCGTCTCGCCCGGCGCGAAGGTCAGCGTCCCGTCCGTCGCCCGATAGTCCGCGGGCGCGGTCGCGGTGTTGTCCTCGGTGCGGTAGTCCACCGTCACCGTCGAGTTCGCGGCCGGGTGGAGTTGCACCGAGAAGTCGACAGTCGCGTCTCGGCCTTCCGCCCCCAAGGCCCTCCAGGTTCGGATCGTCGGGTTAGCCGACACCGCCGTCGTGCCGTCGACGCTCCCCGCGCGGCCGTTGCCCACCGCGTTCACCGCGCGCACCTCGAAGGTGTATTTCCTCCCCGCATCCGAGAGCCCGCTGCTGTGCGTGTAGCTCGTCGTGGTCGGCCCGCTGCCCCGGATATTGGACCAGGCGGTGAAACCGGGGCTGGCTCTCGTGCGCCGGTACTGGTACTTCGTGATTGCCCGGCCGCGGTTGCCCGGCGTCCTCCACGTCAGCGTGATCGACCGGTCGCCGGGCCTCGCGAAGAGCACCGGCGCGGACGGCACGTCCGGCGTCGTCGCGCTCCGGCTCGCCGCCGCGGAGCGCGACGTACCGGCCCGGATCCGCAGCTCGACCGTGTAGGCGGTCCCGTTGGCGAGGCGGCTCACGGTGTGGCGGGTGGTCGTCGCGTCGCTTCCGGCAATGTCGGTCCAATCGCTCCAGGTGTCGCCGGCGTCGGTGCTCAGCCGGTACTGGTACGCCTCCACGGCCACGGTCGAGGCCGCCGCCGTCCACGCCAGATCCACCTTGCGGATGCCCGCCGTCGCCGTGAGGCCACTCGGTGCGTCCACGGGCAGGGCCTGCGTTGTCGCCCTCCGCTGGGCAGACGCCCCGGCGCCTTCGGGATTCACGGCCCGCACCTGGATGTCGTAGGGGGTCTCGTCCGCCAGCCCGGTCAGGGTGTGGCTGGTGGTCCGGTAGTTGCTGTTTGGAATCCTCGTCCAGGAGGTGTAAGGCTGCTCACCCGATCGATAACGCACTTGGTAGTAGTCGATACGGTTGAAGGTGGCCCGCGGCGTCTCCCACGACAGCGCCACGCGCCGGAAGCCGCCCGCGGCGACGAGCTCCACGGGTTCGTTCGGCCGCCCCTCGTCGACGGACGTGAAGGTGATCGAAGCGCGCGGTCCAGCTTGGGTGTTCACCGCCCGGACCTCGAAGGTGTAATCGTCACAGGCGAGGGTGCCCAAGGTCACGTAAGTGAGAAGCGGATCACCCAAGTCGGAAGACCGGGAACCGAAGGATCCATTCCGTTTCCTGTAACGGAACTCGTACTTCGTGATCGCCTTGCCGCCATTCGATGCCGGGGCCGACCAATACAGGTCCACGTGACAGCTGTGCGATAGCGTCACCCTGAGGTCGGTGGGCGCGCCGGGCGCGCCCTTGTAGCCGCTCGGCAGGTTGTTCGTTCTCGCGGTGGTTCTCGCCGCATCGGAGCGCACCGAACGGGCCCGCATCCGCAGTTCGACCGTGTACCCGGTCGCGTCGGGAAGGTCGCTTATGGTGTAGGCGGTGGTCGAAACGTCGCTGCCGGGGATGTCGGTCCAGAAGCTCCAATTGTCGCCGCCGTCGGTGCTCAGCCGGTACTGGTACCGCGCCACGGTCACGGTCGAGTCCGGCGCCGTCCACGCCAGGTTCAGCTTCCGGAAGGCCCCCGTCGCCGTGAAGCCGCCCGGTGTCTCGACGTTCGGGATCAGCGGCCCGTGCTTTATGTATTGACCCGGACCGAAGCCGACGTTGTTCACGGCCCGTATCATGAATGTGTACTCCTGCCCGTCGCTCAGACCGGTCACGATGTAGGTGCGCGCGGCCGCGCCGCCGGGAACATCCTCCAAGACGATGTCCAACGGCGAGTTGAGGTAGTAGCCCCACTGGTACTTCGTGACGGGCGGGGTGCCCGAAACCGCGGGCCAATCAAGTTCCACGCGGCCGATGCCAGCCCGTGAAAGCAAGGCCACCCCGTCCACCGTCGCGGTAAAGGGGTTGTCGACGGAAAAGTCCGTGAACGACAAGGTCTCGTTGCCCGCCGCATCCTGCAGCGGGTTCGTCGCGGGCTTCGTGTAGGAGACCGTCACCGTCTTGCCGGCGGATACGAACTGGGTGAGGTGGGTCTGGATCGCTATGCAATCCCGGCCGCAGAAACCAACTTCCCTCGCGGGGCGCGCCGTGCCGTCGATCTTGACCGTGAACGCAGACGGGTGCGGCAACGAGGTCCGATCGAGATCTTCGTCGGTATACAGGCGCAGAACCCTCTCGATATACACCGTCGCACTCGCCGGCCCCGGCGGGGTGTTGTCCTGCGCGGAGGCGCCGGGGGCGGCCACGAGCAGCACGGCAGCCGCGAGAGCGCCGGTGCGAGAGGCGATGGTCCCGACCCGGCCGGTGAACCCGGCTCTCCGCCCGTCCCGCCTGCCCGGCCGTGCTTTCAACCGCGCCATCCGGCCGGGCCCGGCGAGGGAAGCGCCGGCGCCCGCGGAGCAGGCCCGGAAGGGCCGGAAGGTCGAGGGCTTGGATCTGCTCGCGTGGCGAGGTGATCGTGTGGACATGGTCGCTACTCGCTGACTCGGGAGGACGGTGTCGGCGGCGCGGCCTGGACGGGCGTGCCGACGGGACCGGTCTCGAGCCCGCGCTGCGGGGGGCGCGGCGGAAGATGGCGGTGGGGCAGGTCGGGAAGAGGCGTCCCGCGCGCGGGGCATCGTCATGGCCTCGGCGCGGCGTAGAGTGGACACCGCGAGAGCGCGCGCGAGGCGCGAACGCAAGAAGGCGTACCGGGGCCGGGCGGGGGCGGAGGCGCGGCGACCCCGTCGGGTGGCGACGGGAGCCGCAAGGCGGGGGACAACCCGCGCCGCACGGCCGGCCGCGGCGCGGGAAGCGCCGGCGCCCGCGGAGCGGGCCGGACGGGCCGGACGGTCGAGGGCTGTGGATCTGCTCGCGTGTCCAGGTACTCGTGTGGACAAGGTCGCTCCTCGCTGACTCGGTGTGGAGTCGTCCGGTTGGCTTTCGGCGTTGCCGTGCTTGACCGCGCCCGATAACTGGAGCCATCGCGAGCCGAACGCTTCCGATGCCCAGGGCGCGATCGACTCCAAGCGCGTCCCATTCCCGCATCGGAACGCAGTCTCCTGCCGAAAGGACACGGGGCGCGGTCTCCCGCGCGGCGCGCACGTCGGGGGGCCATCCTAGCCGAAGGCTTCAGTGCAACTGCAACGTGATCACGGCCCGGTACTCCCCGGGGTCCCTGAGCGCGTAGTCCTCGCCCGTGACCTGCACGACGCGGACCCGGTAAAGGGGCAACTGGCCGCGATCCGGCACCTTGAACTGCATGAGGGGACCCGACCGCAGCGACCCCGCCACCACGACCTGATGCCGCCCGGGCGCGCTGGATTCGTACAAGTCGAGACCGGGAGCGCGGACGGTCTCGATGCCGGGACCTTCCAGCTCGATCAGAACGCCGATGTCGCGAGCGGCCGCCGGCCCAGTCCACTCGACGGTGAGGAAGCCCGGACCCCGCACGGCGGCGGCCGGGGCGGCCGGCCCCACCGAACCGTCGGTGCAAGACCAGGCCATGGTGGCGGCGAGCAGCATGGCGAGGGCGTAGCCGGCCTTGCGCGCACGGCGGCGCATGCCCCGGACCGGTGACCGCCCGCGGCGCCCGGAGTCGCCCCGTTTCGGCTGCTTCGAGGTTCGCCGCCGTCCGGCCGCTGCGACGCCGAGCAGGGCGGCGGAGGAAGCGGGACCGGGATCCGTGGAGGATCTTCCGCAGCGCGCCTCGCCCCGCCGGCAGCGCTCGATCCAGGAGAGCACGTCCCCGAGGTCGTAGCCGCCGTTCCGGTTGCCCAAACGGTCGAGGGCGGTCAGTTGGGCCTCGCTCAGCCTCCGCTCGCCGAACAGCGCCTGGGTGGCCTCCTCCGGGGTCACGCCGTCCGCCACGGCCAGCGCGGCGTCTAGCGCGTCGTCTGCTACGACTCCCTTGGCCGCGTCCCCCGCGCTCGACGAGGCCGCGTCGACGACCGTCGCCGACAGCGAGTGCGACAGCGGCTGGCCGTCCCCGGTGCAGATCGCGTCAACCGCGTCGCAGTCGGTCGTCTCCGGCAGCGTGATGCTCACCGTGTCGTTCGCCGAAGCCGGCTCGACCGTGATGTTCCATGCCTGGTTGCTGCCCTGCTGTTGGCGCTGGGCCCTCTTCACCTCGCCACCGGTCACCGACGAACGCGGTGTCGCGAAGCGTCACGTAGCTGAGCTCGACGTTTTCGCTGAACGCCAGCCCGAACGTGAACTCCGCGCCCGTGTGCGAGGCGGGCATGTTGCTGAAGCTCGCCGTCAACGACACGTCGTCGTCGACGATCGTGCCCGTGCCCGTGGCGTCGCCCAGCGTCGCGTTCGCCGGGCTCGACAACGTCAGCGTGAAGGTCTCGTCCTCCTCATCGACCGAGTCGTCCGTCGTCGCAACGCTCACGGTCTTGGAGGTCTCGTTCGCCGCGAACGTCAGCGCCCCGGACTGCGCCGTGAAGTCGGTCCCGCTCGTCGCCGTCCCGCCCGACGTCGCGTACTCGACCGTGACCTGCTGGCCGCTCGCCGCCGACAGCGACACCGTAAAGGCAACCGCATCGCCCTCGGCCGCGCTCGCATCGGACACGCTCACCGCCGGAGTGCTCACCGGGCCCGCGACCAAACTCGACAGCGAGTGCGACAGCGGCCGGCTGTCCCCGGTACAGATCGCGCCGCTCGCGGCACAGTCGGTCGTCTCCGGCAGCGTGATGGTCACCGCGTCGTTCGTCGAAGTCGGCTCGACCGTGATGTTCCATGCCCGGTTGCTGCCCTGCTGCTGGCGCTGGGCCGTCTGCACCTCGCCACCGGTCACCGCGAACGCGGTGTCGCGCAGGGTCACGTAGCTGAGCTCGACGTCTTCGCTGAACGCCAACCCGAACGTGAACTCCCCGCCCGTGTGCGAGGCCGGCATGTCGCTGAAGCTCGCCGTCAATGGCGTTGTTGCCACGTCATCGTCGTTGATCGTGCCGGTCGCCGTCGCGTTGCCGAGCGTCGCGTTCGCCGGGCTCGACAACGTCAGCGTGAAGGTCTCGTCCTCCTCCTCGACCGAGTCGTCCGTCGTCGCGACGCTCACGATCTTCGAGGTCTCGTTCGCCACGAACGTCAGCGTCCCGGAGTGCGCCGTGAAGTCGGTCCCGCTCGTCGCCGTGCCGCCCGACGTTGCGTAGTCGACCGTCACCTGCTGGCTGCTCGTCGCCGAGAGCGACACCGTGAAGACCACCGAATCGCCCTCCGCCGCGCTCGCGTCCGAGACACTCACGGCCGGCGGCTCCGCCTGGTCCTCGGTGTTGCGGATCGTCCCCGTCGCGACGGAGTCCGCGATGAGCACGCCGGCCTCCTCCGAGCCCCACGCACGACTAGTCCGGTTGTACGGGGGATCGGCGTTGGACAGCCGCAACGTGAGCGTTTCCGGGGTGTCCTGCACCGTGTCGTCGATGACCGGCACCGAAACCGTCTTCGCCGTCTCGCCGGACGCGAAGGTCAGCGCGCCGCTCGTGTCCGTGTAATCCGAGCCCGCCCGCGCGGTGCCGTCATGGGTCGCATAGTCCACGGTCACCGTCCATGCCGCCGCCGGCGCGAGCGTCACCACGAAGTCCAGCGACGGGTCCTCGCCCTCCGTCGCCTCGGCGTCGGCCACCGCGAGCTGCTTTACGACGCCGACGCCGGATGACTCGATGTTCACACCGATCGTACCGTATGCTGGGCCGCTGTTCACCCACTCCTCCCCGCGGAACACCATGAACGACATCGTCTCCTGGTCCTCCTCCTGGCCGTCGGCAAGCACCTTCACGGTCACGTCCAGGGAAGTTGAACCGACCGGCACCTCCAGGTCGAAGTGCTGCGCGGGGAAATCGCCGCCGTAGTTGAGGAACGTGATGTCCTTCGTGTATCCCTGTACGTTGTTGCCGTCCACCCGAATCTCGTAGTCTTCGGGATCCGCCCCTTCGATGGTCGTGGACGCGAACTCGATCTGGCCTATGACCGCCAGGGTCAGCGGCTCCGGCGCCGAGTAGAAGCCGACCGCGTTGCTGGTGGCGATGCCCAGCGTCACGTCCTCACCCTCGTGGACCGAGCGCCGGTTCGTCGACACCGACCAGCGCGGCGCCTCCGGGGTCTGCCGAATCTCCGCCGCCCTCCCGAAGCCGCTGCCGCCGCGGCGGACGCGGAGCTCGAACGCGTAGCGCGTCCCGTTCTCGAGCCCGGTCACCGTGTGGCTCCGCGCGTTCGGTCCGCCGGGGATGTCCCGCCACTGGCCGTACTCCCCGCCCTCCGCCCCGTAACGGAGCTGGTAGGCGAGGTCGGGATCGCCCGGCACCGCCGCCGGCGGCTCCCATTCCAAGTGTACTTCGCCGTCGCCGCGGCGCGCCTTCAGCGAGCCCGGCGTGCCGGTGGCGTAGGTCACGGTGATCGCCGCCTCGTCGCCGTCGCCGTAGCCGAATGTGAGGCCGTTCACGGCGCGGACCTCGAACGTGTACTCCGTCCCTTCGGTGAGCCCGGTCACCGTGTGGCTCGTCGTGGTCGGCCCGCTGCCGTCGATGTCCTCCCACGTCGTCAACGCGGAAACGGACGGACCCGCCTCGTGGCGCACCTGGAATTTCGTGATGTCGTCGCCGTTGTGCCACGGGGTCTCCCACGTCAGGTCCATCGCGCCGACGCTGGCGCCGGGTCTGGCCGCGAGGCTCCCCGGCGCCTCCGGGGCGGTGGGGGTGAGGTTGTTGTACACCTCGATGTCGGTGAACGACGCCACCTCGTTGTCCGACGCGTCCTTCAGCGGGTTCGACGCGGGTTTCGTGTAGGAGATGCTGAGGTGCTCGCCGGGGCGCAGATACGGGTCCGTGCTGAACCCGACGAACACCACGTTGTCGCTGATCGTCACGCTGGTGACGGTGATGGTGAAGGTGCGCACTGTTACTTCGACCGTGACCGTGAATTGCGACTTGTCCGGCACCGAGGTTTGGTCGAGGTCCTCGCTGAAGGTGAGTGCCACCGTTCTACCGAAAATTAGGACCGTACCACCGTCCAGGTCCAGCGTCGGCGCGGTGGTGTCCACGAGGCTGACGGCCGTCCCGAGCACTTCGGCGATGCCGTTGCCCAGCACGTCCGTGACCGCGTCCGCGGCCAGATCCACCGTGATATCGGTGTCGGTACTCAGCAGGGCCGTCATCAGCGTGATCTCGACCCTGGTGCTGTTGGTCGAGTTGATCGCGGCCCCCGTCGTGGTCTGGTCCGTGCCGCCCTTCTTCACCGTGATCTTGGTGTTGTCGACCGTGCCGATGGCCTCGCTGAAGGTCAGGATCACCTTCGTGCCGTCGGCCGAGGTCGTCGGCGCATCGGTTCCGGTGGTGACGAGCGTCGGGCGGACGCCGTCGACCTTGTGCCCGGCGTCGATCGACACGGCGCTGTGGTCGAGGTCGGCGGCGGTCGTGCTGCCGGTGGCCGTGATCGTGCCGCCGTTCAGCGTCAGCGCGTTCGCGGGGACCCAGATCCCGTCCGTGTCCTCGTTGCCCGCCGCCACCTCGTAGTCGAACTGCAACGTCTGGGTGCCGCTGCCGCTCGCGTAGTTCGCCTGCAGCGTATCGGTGCCGATCTCCAGCCCCAACTGCGGCGTGCCGGTCACCGTCACCGCCGCGCTGAACGTCACGTTCACCGATATCGTGTCACCGAGGTTGTACGTGCTGTCTAGCGAGACCCTGCTTATTGCGAGGACCCTCTCCGCCGTCTGGGCGGAGGCGTCGCCGGGGGCGAGCAGCGCCATCCCGGCGAGGACGGACAGCGCGAGAGCGCGCGCGAGGCGCGAACGCGGGAAGGCGTACCGGGGCCGGGCGCGGAACGCGCCGGCGCCCGCGGAGCGGGCCGGGCGAGCCGGAAGGTCGGGGGCTGTGGATCTGCTCGCGTGGCAAGGTGATCGTGTGGACATGGTCGCTACTCGCTGACTCCGTGTGAGGTCGTGCCGTGGGCTCTCGGCGTCGCCGTGCTTGACCGCGCCCGACAACTGGAGCCGTCGCGAGGCGAACGCGCGCGATGCCCACGCGGTAGAACCGTTGCTGATCCTCGAGCGGAACCAGAGGAGGATGCCGTCCCAGTGCTTCCCGATGGTCTTCGCCGCGTCGATCGGGACCGCGGTGTGGTCGAGGTCGGCGCTGACGGTCGTGCTGCAGGTGGCCGTGATGGTGCCGCCGGTAAGCTTGTTCACCGTGATCGCGATGCCGTCCGGGGCCGAGTCGCCATCCGCCACCGTGTAGCTGCACACCATCGCGGTCGTGTTCGTGGCGGCCGCGCAGGCTGCCGCTTTCGCGGTGCCGTCAAAGTCCAGCTCCAGCTGCGGGGTGCCGGTGATGTCGACCGCCGCGTCGAAGGTCACCGTCGCCTCGACCTCGACATCTTCGCCGCGGTGGTAGGCGGTGTAGACGGGGGTGGAGGTCAGGGCGATGCCGGGTCACCGTGGGGCGGTCTGGATGAATTTTCATGACTATGAATGAACGGATGGGGGCGAGGATTTCCAGATGGGTTTTTCCCTGGCTCTAGTGTCACGTCACACATCAAACGTCGGATAGAGACGCTTGAGCTTGACACGTGCGTCGTCCGTGGTGAATTGCCAGTTGACCTTGGCTTGGATTCGGTCTCTGGCCGCCTGCCAGGCGGCGACTTCGGCGCGTAGGGTGTCGATGGAGTCGATGCGGCGATTGAGGCATTGGCGGATCATGACGTTGAGTTCGACCTCGGCGACATTCAGCCAACTGCCGTGCTTGGGAGTATGGACGAACTCGAAGCGATCCCAAAGCGCCTTGGCCTCGGCGGGTTCGAAGGTTTCGTAGAGCGCGCCGGGGCGGTGCGTGTTGAGGTTGTCCATCACCAGCGTGATTCGGGTGGCGTCGGGGTACTGCGCGGCGATGTCGCGCAGGAAGCGGGCCCAGTCGGTTTTGGTCCTGCGCTCGGTCACCTTGGTCTGGCGTCGGCCGGCCAGTGGTTCGGTGGCCATGAACACGTTGCAGGTGCCGAGGCGCCGGTACTCGTAGTCTTCGCGGGCCGCCCGCCCCGGTGCCGGCGGGACGGGCGTGCGCGTCTCGCCGATCAGCTGGCGCGGCGTCTCGTCCATGCACACCACCGGGAAGTTCGCATCGTACGGACGCCGGTAGACGTCGAGCACCCGCTCCATGCCCGCTGCGAAGTCGGCATTGCGCCGCGGCGGGATCACCCAGCCGACGCGCCGCCACGGTTTGAGGGCGTTTTTTTTAGCACCCGCCGCACCGTCTCGTGCGAGACGCTGTCGATATAGCCAAGTTCCACCGCGCGGTCCGCCAACAGGCGCAGCGACCACTGCGCGCGCCCCTCGGGCGGATCGCCGCAACTGAGCGCGACCAGCCGCGCCTCGAATTCGCCGTCCGCCTTGCGAAGGTATTTCGCGCGACGACCCTGCCGGCCCCCAAGCGCCGCATCCAGACCGTCCTCCACAAACCGCTTCTTGACCCGGTCCACCCTGCGCGCGCTGATCCGCAACACCCCGGCGATCGCCCCGCCGGTCGTGCGCCGCTCGTTGAACTCGCCCTCGTCGCAATTGAGCAGAACCAGCGCGTTGATCACCTTCCGCGAACGATGCGAACCCTTGCGTGTCATCGCCGCCAACGCCTCGCGCTCCCCCGCTTCCAACTCCACCGAATACCGTTTCATGCCAGCCTCCCCGCCATCGTGAACCGGCAAGAAGTCTATCACGATCCTTACGACATATCACGTGTGACATGACACTA
The DNA here is from genome assembly GCF_965222475.1 of Candidatus Palauibacter sp. Taxonomy (GTDB): domain Bacteria; phylum Gemmatimonadota; class Gemmatimonadetes; order Palauibacterales; family Palauibacteraceae; genus Palauibacter. The sequence goes on from NZ_CBDCUB010000001.1 coordinate 317,317, forward strand.
GGAGCAATTCATTTCGGGGTACGGCGCGATCGATTCGGGGGGCGCGTCCCATGCCCGCATCGGAACGCGGTCTCCTGCCGGAAGGACACATCGAGGGCGCCTTCAGGGGGCGACGGGTCGGGGTGTCGAAGGCGCCAGCGTGCAGCCGGCCGTCGCTGCGGCCCGACGCCCTCAGCCGTAGCCCTGGCCTCGCGCGGCGGGCTACCCGGCCGCATCGCTCTTTCGCGTCTCGGCCCGGAGCCAGTCCAGAAACGCCCGCGCCTCGGGCTTCTCCCCGGAGCCGGGAGCGATGGCGAGGAAGTAGCGCGCCGGGGCCGCTACGGGCGGCTCGAACAGCGCCACCAGCGTTCCGCGCTCGAGATAGGGCGCGATCAGCAGGGAGTGACCGAGCGCGACGCCCATGCCCTCGAGCGCCGCCTGGACCATCATCGAGTACAGACGGTATCCCGACGCCCGGGACATGTCCGGCGCGCCGGCCTCCCTGCAGGCCAGCCAGTGCGCCCAGTAGTCCTCCCAGGCCAGGTCGTACAGCAGCGGCCATCCATGCAGATCGGCCGGGTGTACGGGCCGCCCCTTCGATGCGAGCAAGCCCGGGCTGCACACCGGGACGAGTGTCTCCTCGAACAGCACCTCGCTCTGCACGGTGCGCGGGACCCCGGCGACGAATGCGATCCAGACGTCGAACGCGCGCCGTGCGGGATCGACCTCATGGTGATCGGTCTCGAACTCGATGACGATCTCGGGGTGTGCGCGTCGGAACGCGGCGAGCCGCGGCATCAGCCACAGTTCGGCGAAGGCCTCCACTGCGACGAGCTTCAGCGCCCCGGCGTTCGCGCCGGCACGAAAGCGCTCGGTGGCGTTGTCGAGGGCGGAGAGGGTGTGCTGGACCTCCACGAGGAACGCCTGCCCGCGCCTGCTCAGGGCGACCCCTTGCGGTTGGCGTTCGAACAGCTGCTCCCCGAGGTAGTGCTCGAGCGTCCTGACACGATGGGCGACGGCGCCGGACGTCATGCCGAGTTCGCGTGCCGCCTTGGCGAAACTCTGGTGCCGCCCGGCCACGTCGAAGAAACGAAACACCTCGAGCGGCGGCCTGCCTGCCGCCTCATCCATAATGCCGATCCCGGCTCCCGCTCAGACAACTCCTCTCTGCCAGCACTCGCGGGCCCAACCACGCGGGAACTTGTTCAACCCACTCAAGACATCTTGAACGGGTAGTCTGAGGACTTCAAGATGGTTGTTCTTCTAGCCCTAGGCGCAAGTTCATTCCGGGCGCGGCACGATCGATGCCGGATTGCTCCACCACGTAGAGGAGGATCTCCTCGAGTTCGTCCTCAGCGGCGTGGCTGAGCCGGTAGCCCGCCGGCACTCAGCCCTGTTCCTCGATTCGCTCTCTCAACCGCTGCATGGCTGTGGGACCCTCCGTCACACGGTCGTCCGGGACTTCGCGAAGAGCGGTGTCGGCGAGTTGGCGGAAATGGGCTCGGACACGGTCCAGGAGTACGGGTGGGATCCTGTCCCTTTCCTCTTCGCTCAGCCCCTCGTAGACCCATTTCTCGAGGAGCCTGCGGTGCTCCGCTTCCTCCAGCAGGCGCAACCCGTGCCGCACGACTTCGCTTGCGGTGCGGTAGTGCCCCAGCGAGACCAATCGCTCGATGAAGGCGTCCTGCTGCGGTGGAAGCGAGATGTTCGTCTCCTATTCCCCGTTCGAAACATCGACCCCCCGCAACGACGTCCATACTCTCCACACCCACTCGACCCGCAATGGGAAGGGGATTTCGTGCGCGGACTGCGTTCCATCCCGCTGGCTCTCACATGCGCGCTCCCGCTCGCGCTCCCGGCGCAGGAGCCGGAGCCGGTGGCCCGGCCCCCGGGAGTCGTCACCGTCGACATCGAGGATCTCACGGCCGAGATCCGGAAGATCCTCGACGAGAACCGAATCCCCGGCGCCTCGATCGCGCTGGTCGACAGGGACCGGACGATCTGGGCCGGCGGCGTCGGAAAGGCGGACGTCGCGACCGGAGTCGACGTGACGGCGGACCACCTGTTCCGGGTCGGCTCCATCTCGAAGAGCTTCACGTCGCTGGCGGTGCTGCGGGCCGTTGAAGGGGGTCTCCTCGACCTCGACACGCCGGTGCGCGCGCTGGCCCCCGAGGTCGGCTTCAGCAACCGCTGGGAGGCGACGCACCCGGTCACCGTGGCCACGGTCATGGAGCATACGGCGGGGTTCGACGACATCCACTTCCGCGAGTTCGCGAAGGTCGATGATCCCGGGATCACCCTGTTCGAGGGCCTGGCCTACAACCCCAACTCGCGGATCAGCCGCTGGCGGCCGGGCACGCACATGTCGTACAGCAACTCAGGCCCCGCGATCGCCGCGTACATCGTCGAGAAGCTCACGGGGGGGAACTTCGAGGACTACGTGCGGGAGCAGGTGTTCGACCCCCTTCGCATGGAGAACTCGACCTTTCGCCTTCCGGACGATCCGGCCCTGCTCGCGAAGGGCTACGGGGCGGACGGGGTCACCGAGGCGAACTACGACCACATCATCCTCAGACCGTCCGGCGCGTTGAACACGTCCGCAGCGGAGATGGCGCGCTATCTGCGCATGATGATCAACCGGGGAACGCTCGACGGCGTCCGGCTGCTCGCCCCGGAGACCATCACGCGGATGGAGACGCCGACGACGACGCTCGCCGCGCGCGCGGGCTTCACCTACGGCTACGGACTCGGCAACCGGGCGTTGATCGTGAACGGGCACGTGTTCCACGGCCACGGCGGGGGCATCACGGGGTTCTCATCGAGGAGTGCCTATTCTTCCGATCTCGGCGTCGGGTTCTTCGTGTCGGTCAACAGACCGAGCGGCGGGATCGGGGACATCTGGGACCTCCTCGCCGAGCGGCTGACCGAGGGGTTCGAGAAACCCCCCGGCGCGGTCGCGGCACTCTCCGACGAGGAACTGCGAGCGATGACCGGCACGTATCAGAACGTGACGCCGAGGCTCCAGCTGACGTATGTCCTCAGTCGCTTCTTCGACATCCGGCGCGTCACTCTCGAGGAGGGAAAGCTCTTCATCCAGGGAATCGGCGGCGACCGGAAGAGAGAACTCGTTCCGGTCACGGCGAAGAGCTTCCGGTACGAAGATGAGCCGGTGGCGAGCGTATTCAGCGTCGTCGATGAAGATGGACATCAGGTCCGCCAAGCCGGACCCAACGACCGGCGGGTCTCCGCCGTCTGGCCGGCCTTCCAGCTCTCGGCCGCCGGGACGACGCTGGCGCTGCTGATCTCGGCCCCGCTCTTCGCGCTGGTGTGGGTGCCCGCCAGGTTCCTGGGCCGCATGAAGACGATCCCTCTCCGCACGTTGCTCCTGCCGCTGCTGGCGACGCTCGCGCTCGCCGTCTCGTTCATATCGTTCATCCTGCCGTTCGCTGTGGGCGGCGTGAGCGAGGCCTTCGGCAAGTTCTCGGGGGTGTCTTTCGGGATCTTCGTCGGGTCGCTGGGGTTCGTGGCGCTCACGGCGCTGAGCCTCTACGTCTCGTTCCGCTCGCCCGCTGCCGAGACCGGGCGGTTCGTCCGGCTACACGGCAGGCTCGTGAGCCTCGCCTGCACCGTCGCACTGATCTACCTGTGGAGCCACGGATTGATCGGCCTCCGGACCTGGGCGTACTGAGTCGGCGTCGCGGCGTTCCCGCGGGAACATTTCCGCAGTCGGCGTGTTGACAAAACGCACACAATGTGTGACTAATGGCACATGGCCGTGGGCTTCGATTGGAACCTGGAGAAGAACCAACAACTCGCCGGGCAACGGGGCATCTCGTTCGAGCGGGCCATCTCCGCGATCGAGCGAGGCGGCCTGGTGGACGTGCTGGAACACCCCGACCAGAGGCGGTATCCGGGCCGGATGATCTACGTCGTGGACATCGAACGGTACCTCTATCTCGTGCCGTTCGTGACCGCCGCGGACGGCACGCGGTTCCTGAAGACGATCATCACCAGCCGGAAGGCGACGCGGGACTATCAGAGGAGGCGATCGCCATGAGCGACCAACTGAACCAGGAAGAGCGGGAGATCCTGGAGAAGTTCGAGCGGGGTGACTTGCGCCCCGTTTCCGGCGTCGAAGTCGAAATGACGACCGCCCGTGACGCGGCCCGCACGACCTTCAAGAAGACCCGGCGCGTCAATCTTCGGGTGACCGAACGCGACTTCGACCTCGCCTACGCGCGGGGTCGAGAGGAGGGAATCCCGTACCAGACGCTGCTCTCAAGCGTGATCCACAAGTACCTGTCCGGTCGCCTGACCGAGGAGAGATAGCCGTGCCGCCGCCGACAGTCACCTACCAGCTCAGAGTCGTCCTGAAGGGGACGAGCCCTCCGATCTGGCGCCGTGCACCGTTCGCGTGCCGTCTTCCGGGCAGTGTGTACAACGTCGAGTATGGTCACTGCCTGGGCGGGTTCGTCAACGAAATAGTAGAGGACGTGCCTCATGACGAATCGCCCACGGATGTCCTCTTCCTCGAAATTGCCCACCACAGGGAACGCATGCGGATGAGTTTCGAGCGTAGCCACGCAGCGCATGATCTTCGCAAGCCAATCGCCGGCGCGGCCGCGACCGGCATCCTGCGCGATGTAGTTGGTGATCTCGCGAAACGAAGCAAGCGCTCTACGTGAGAATGCGACTTCGTAGCGCGTCACAGCTACACGTCGAGTTCATTCGCCAGCCGTTCGATAGCTTCCCTCGCGGGGATGCCTCGCTCGCCTGCCCTGTAGGCTCGGAGCGCCTCGCGCCACAGGTGGCCACGCTCGACCGAATGGATCAGGAAGTCGTAGCGCTCCGGACTCATGACGACCATCGCGGCTTCGCCGTTCTGGGTGATGGTCTCGACCCGCCCATCCCGGATCCGCTTCAGATGTTCGCTTGTGCGCTGCCGGAAATGACTCAACGGGTACGTGTCTTGAGTGCGGTGCACGGTTCCTCCATACGTTATTCATACTGAATTCAGTATGGTAGGAGTTGAGCCGCGCGTCAACCCGGGAGAGGTGCCAGACGCAGCCGGCAAGCCGAGCACGTTCCCGCGGGAACGTCTCCACGAGGTCGCTTCGAGACTCGTCAGCTGGGGCCCAGCGACTTGTGCGAACCGTGTGCTCGCCCGCAGGGTCCACGAAGCTCGGGCTCTGGCATGAGCCGAGCCCCGACACCGACAGCCCCTGAGCGGAATCGCGGAAACGGAGTAGTGATGTCCCGAGCTTTGCAGGGTCCCGTCACGGCGGTCCTGGCGGCGGGCCTTTCCGTCGCCAGCTTCGGTTGCCGCCAGGCTCCTCCGGGGGCGGCATCCCCCCTGGTCACCGTCGATTCGGCGGGGGTGGAGATCCTCCGCCTCTCCGATCTGCACGCCCTGGACCTTCCTTCGATCGAGGCGCGCCTGGTCTACTCCACGGCGGCGGACGTTGAACTCGCCAGCGTAGCGGGCGCGGTCTTCCTCCCGGATTCGTCGCTGGCCATTGCCGACCGCCAATCCGCCGAGATCGTCTTGCTCGAGCCGGACGGACGTGTTCGCGCGCGCTCCGGCCGGGAGGGGGAAGGGCCGGGAGAATACACCTTCATCGAACGGATCGGCGTCGGCGCGGATGGAACCCTCTTCGTCTACGATCGACGCCAGCGGCGCTTCACATTTCTCGACTCCCGGGGCGAGCTGACCGGCGTCCAGCAACTCGAACAGGGCACGGGGCTCGGAGCGGCCGTGCCCCTCGTACGTCTGGCAGGCGGGGAGGTTCTCGCCGCGTTCGAGACGCGGCCACCTCTACCCCCGGGGTTGCAGCGGGCCCCGGTCTTTCTCGTGTTCGCCGACGCCGCGGGGGTGATCGTCGACACTTTGGCGCAGCGGGCCGGCAAGGAGCGCCACGTCACGCGGGACGGGTGGAACCCGGTCATGTTCGGGGCCACGGCGCTCTTTGCGGGACGCGGAGTACACGCGCTCATGGGGACGAACGATTCACTGGACGTGACCCTCTACCGGGGCGTGGAGCCGGTGACCCGGATTCGCGGAGCGTATTCCCCTCGCACGATCACCGCCCCGGAACGAGACGCCTTGACCGAGCGCTCTCTCGGAAGGTTCCCGGAGGAAGTTCAGGCCAGCTGGCGTCGAAGGCTGGATGAGTCGACCGAGCGCGAGGCGTATCCGGCCTACGAGGCGCTCGCCGTGGATCCCGCGGGCAGGATCTGGATCGGAGATTATCCCCCGCCGGCCGATCCGGAGCGCCGATGGACGGTTCTGGAACCCGATGGGCGTCCGGTGGGTGTCCTCCGTCTCCCCGTGCTGCACGCCAGGTGGGGGCCCCTGGAAACCGTCGCCATCACGAGCGAGCCGCACGAGCTGGTGGACGTCGCCCACGGCCGCATCGCCGTCCTCCGCCGCGGCGAGTTCGACGAGGAGTTCATCGAGGTGTACGAGGTCGAGCTTCCCGGGTAGGCAGGACACCGTCGCCCGACGGCGTCCCCCGCCGCTGTGCTCCCCAGGGGTTACATTCGCATCGTCCGATTCGCCAGTTCCGAGAGGAAACGAGGTTCGAGGCAACATTGAACACGAACGCGATACATCGTTGGATCCCCCCCTCCATGCTGGCGGTGCTGGCGGTCGCGCCCGCCATGGCGTGCGGCGGGTCGGATGGAACCACACAGCCGATCGCACCTCCGCCGGTCGTACGGAATCGCCCCCCGACGGCGGTCACCATCCCGACCCGGGAAGTGGTCGTAGGCGACACGCTGCGCCTCCCCGCCGCCGACTACTTCACGGACCCGGACGGGGACCGGCTCAGTTACCAGGCATTCACCTCGAACGATGAAGTGGCGGTCGTCCGGGTCGAAGGTGACTTCCTCGTCATCGAGGCGCTGGCCCGCGGGCGTGCCGTGCTGGCGTGGTGGGCGGAAGACCCGTCCGGCGCGAGCGCGAGTACGCAGTTCGTTCTCCATGTGGTCCTGCCGCGCTCGGAAGACCATGCCGTATTGGTCGCGCTCCACGAGGCGCTCAACGGCCCGGAGTGGGGACGCACGGAGAACTGGCTGAGCCATGAACCGATCAGCGAGTGGGAAGGCGTGAGCACGGACGGCGACCGGCGGGTCACGAGCCTGTGGCTGTCATACAACAACCTGCAGGGCGCCTTCCCGTCCGAGATAGGTCGGTTGACCGGACTTCAGTCCCTCGGCCTGGCCGGAAACAAGTTGACCGGTACCCTCCCCGAGGTACTGGCCAACCTGCCGGGCCTCCAGTCGTTGTCCATTAACCACAATCAGATGAGCGGGGATCTGTCGGTGCTCGACAGGCTCGACCAGTTGACCGATGTCAACGCGCGCAGCAACTCGTTCACCGGCCCGATCCCCGAGTCGTTTACCAGGCCCCGCAACATGTGGGCCATCGACCTGGGCAAGAACCGCCTTACCGGCTCGATTCCCGCCGGCCTCGGCAACCTGAGCAAGACGCACACGCTGTACCTGGACGGCAACGAGTTGACCGGCCCCATTCCGCCCGAACTCGGGCAGTTGCCGCTACTGTCCCAACTGGACCTCGGAGACAACAACCTGACGGGTCCGATCCCGCCCGAACTCGGACAATTGTCGTTCCTCTATACGCTGGACCTCGGCGACAACAACCTGACGGGTCCGATCCCGACCGCGCTGGGGAGCCTGCCCCGGATCTGGGACCTGTTCCTCGGCGGAAACGACCTGGAAGGAGGCGCGCCGGCGGAACTCTCCTATCTGCGGGGTTCGCTTGAAGTGCTGGATATCTCGCGGAACCCGAAGCTCACCGGTCCCATCCCGTCTTCATGGACGGACCTTCGTCTCCGGCGCATGATGGCGAACGACACCGACCTGTGCCTTCCGTCCACGGAAGAGTTCCGTGAGTGGCGCATGTGGACGCCGCGCGTCATGGTGCGGCCGTGCGGGGCGGGCGCCTTCCCGCTGTACCTGACACAGGCGATCCAGTCGTTCGACTACCCTGTACCGCTCGTCGCGGGTGACTCGGCGCTCCTGCGCGTGTTCCCGACCACGGACGGGGATGGAACCTTCCCCGCGGTCACCGCGCGCTTCTACCTGGATGGCGCGGAAGTCCATGTGGTCGACATCCCCTCGCGCGCCGACCCGATCCCCGCGCGAGTGGACGAGAGCGACCTGTTGAACTCGGCCAATGCCGTGATTCCCGCCGACGTCATCCAGCCGGGGCTCGAGGTCGTGGTCGAGGTCGACCCGGACGGCGAAGCCGATGCGTCGCTGGGGGTGACGCGACGCATCCCCGAGACCGGCCGCATCCCCGTCGACGTACGCGCCATGCCGGCGTTTCACATGATGGCGGTTCCGTTCATTGTCGACGCCGCGGACGACGCCCATATCGCGCAACTGGTCCAGGACCTGCACCCCGATCACGACTACCTGTGGCCGATGCGGGACCTGATGCCGATCGGCACGGTGGAGATATACCGGCACGATCCCGTCCAGGTATCGGCCCCGAGCGTTTGGCAACTTCTCGATGAGATAGAAGTCATCCGCGTCCTGGAAGGGACGAAGCACTACTACGCGGGGTTCGTGAACGCCAACGGCAACGGGATCGCGTGGATCGGGGGCAAGGCCTCGGTCCAGGACCCGGAGAAGCCCGAGGTTCTCGCGCATGAAATCGGGCACAATTTCAGCCTGAATCATGCGCCCGCGTGTGATGCGCCGAGCGTCGATCGCGCGTACCCGCATGTGGACGGGACTACGGATGTGTGGGGCTACGATTTTCGTGCCGACTCCCTGCGCCCTCCCGACTGGCCCGACGTGATGGGCTATTGCGAGTCCAACTGGGTGAGCAGCTACCACTTCGCCAACGCCATGGCGCATCGCGGGCGGGTCGAGGCTTGGGACAGCGCGTCTCCGGCGCGCGTAATCCTCGTGAGGGGCGGCGTCGACGGAGAGGGCGCGCCGTATCTGCGCCCCGTGTTCGATCTCGAGGCGTATCCGTATCTGCCGCGGGAAGACGGACCCTACACGGTCACCGGCTACGCGGCGGATGGCGCGGCGCTGTTCTCGTACCGGTTCGACATGCAGCGCGCGGCGGACGGCGGCGGCGCGGGTTTCGCGTTCGCGCTCCCCGCCGAAGCCCGGCGGGGTGGCCGGCTGGCGCGGGTCACGCTCTCCGGGCCGGAAGGGACCGTGACGCTGGACGGTGCGACCGATCGGCCCTCGGCCATCGTGCGCGACCGGTCCACCGGCCAGGTCCGTGCCATCCTGTCCGAACGCACTCGAGGGTCGCTCGCCCGATCCGTGGACGCGCTCCTCCTCGACGACCCGACACTGGACGTGACCCTGAGCCGAGGCATCCCGCGCTGAGCAGGGGCATCGATGCATAGTCGCCTGGCCGCAGTCCCCGTCCTCGGGATATGGCTCGTCACGAACGGCTGCCAACCCGGCGACGCTCCGATCCACAGCACCTTCCTCGTCCGCGACAGCGCCGGAATCGAGATTGTCGAGAGCACGGCACCGGAGTGGACCGGCGATGCCTGGCGACTTTCCGACACGCCGAGTCTGGTCATCGGGCGGATGGAGGGAGATGAGCGCTATCTCTTCGGGAGGGTCGCCGGGGCCATGGTGCTGCGCGATGGCCGGATCGCGGTCCTCGACGGACAGAGCGCTCTGATCCAAGTGTATTCCCCCGAGGGGGAGCACATCGAGGACTGGGGAGGACAGGGGGAGGGCCCGACGGGCGACGAAGAGGGGCCGTCCTCCATGACGGAGTTCTTCGTCTTCGGCGGCGATGGCCGGCACCCGGGCGTCGTCGAAATGCACAGGAATCTCCGGGTGTTTCAAATTGGAGCGGAGTTCATTCTCGGGGCGGTGAGGGACGATCTCGGTGTGGACTACGTTCACATGTATCGGATAGAAAAAGTGAGGCGGGCGGATTTGGAGCTTCGCGACGGTTGGCTCGGGACCATGCGACGGGAAGGCGGGAGGAGCGCGCTTCTTCTCAAGGCGGCCGTCTCGCTGACGCTGGCGATGGGGATCCCGCAACCCGTGGCGGCGCAAGATGCGCCGTACCGGATGGGGTGGGTCACGCCGGAAATCGTGTGCCGCGCCGGGCCCTCGTATTCCACGGATGCAACGTCCTGTCAAGCCGCAACCGGGGGCACGCTGAAGTCGTCGAGGCGTCAGCCATCCGTCGCGGTGGATCTGGTCGCGACGCTCGCCGGAGTGAGCGATGAAGACAAGGCGCCGCTGGTCCATGCCCTGGGCGCACTGGAGGCGTGTGCGGCGACCATGCGATCGCGCCCCGGACCAGAATCGGACGGGGGAGTGGGAGGCGTGATCCCCCTTCGCTGACGCGGGGCGAGGGGTACGAGCTAAGCTAGTTCACCTGGAACGTCACCCACTGCGAGACCCAGACCGCCGTGACCCTGTCGCGGTTCATGGCGGGACTGAACGTCATCGTCGGGGCCACCTTCCGCGCCGCCTCGTCGAGCACAGGGTTACCGGAAGACGCCTTGATCTCGACCTTCTCGACGATTCCGTCCTCCGTCAGGTACAGCCACAGTTCGACGCGTCCTTCGATCCCGGCTTCCTTCAGCGTGCGCGGGTATTCCCGTTCCAGCACCCGCAGTACCTCAGCCTGATTGAGCAGGACGGGGTTCGTGTCGTAGGGGATCACCGTCGGGCGGTCCGCCGGATCGGCAGCCGCGGGCGCGGGGGGAGGAGGCCCCTCCGGGAAGTAGTCGGGGGTCGTGGGTGCGATCGTGATGTCCGGGGAGATGTCGACCCGGGAGACCCTGGGCATGGCCGGACGTTGGATCGCCTCCGGCGGAGGCGGCATCCTGACCTCCGGCGGGAGATTGATCGACTCCATTTCCGTAACGACGACGCCCATGTCCGCGGCCTCGAACGGCTGCACGAGGACGAAGAGCCCCAGGTGAAGAAAGACCGCGACCAGCAAACCCACGCGTGTGCAGTGCGGGCTTGCCATCTTGAACCTGTCGTTCGCGGTGAGACGAATGCCGGTGCCTTCCATCAGAATCACCTCCCCGGTTTCTTGGCGGGCCCCCGCATAGCCCGTCGGCTTACGGGAGATCGGCTGGTTCAGAGACCGGCCGGCGCCGCCCTTGCCCGACATTGACCCAGACTCCCGGCGGGCGGCTCGGGTCACATCCGATGGACGCGGCCCCCGCTCAGACAGCCTTCGCGTTTCAGCGCACGATCTCGTAGCGGACCACATAGGGGATGTCGAGCGCGTCCCTCTCCATCACCCGGCATTCGGATGGGTTCGCGAACGCCACATACGAGCGGGAGGGAAGCCGAAGCCGGCCAGCCGCCGATCCCGAGCCGTCCAGAACTCCCGCAGAGCGTCCGGTGGGTGTCCTCCGTCTCCCCGTGCCGCACGCCAGGTGGGGGCCCCTGGAGACCGTTGCCATCACGAGCGAGCCGCACGAGCTGGTGGACGTCGCCCACGGCCGCATCGCCGTCCTCCGCCGCGGCGAGTTCGACGAGGAGTTCATCGACGTGTACGAGATCGAGCTTCCCCGATAGGGCGGGACGACGGTCCCGCCTCGGGATCTTCCCGCGCACTCTTCGGTAGGACACCCGATTGCGCCACCACTCGGCCCTGACGCGAAACCACGGAGGGAGACGATCTCATGCGAGACGAGCGCAGGCCCGTGCTCGGAGTACTCCTGCTGGCCATGGCTTCAGCGACGATTCACGGCGAGGCCGGCGGCCAGGGCGTCGCGGGCACTGCGGGCGACGCACCGAACTGGACGGTGAGCCCGGAAGCGGAGCGCGTACACGGCTGGATGGAGGGAGAGCCGGACAGCGATTTCTCGGACATTGTCGGCGTGATCCATGGCCCGGACGGAAGCATCGCCGTAGCGGATCGTCTGCTGGCGCGGATCACCGTCTTGTCCGCCGGCGGGACGGTCCTCGCCGCGATGGGGCGCGAAGGTGATGGGCCGGGAGAATTCCGCAGCCTCTCGGGGCATCGTCGTGGACGGAGAGGGTCGGCTCTTCACGTTCGACGACATGCATCAGCGGCTCTCGGAATGGACCTTCGACGGCACGTTGGTGAGAGATACGCGACTCAGTCGCGAGGCAACTGCCTGCTGGCCGGTGCCAGCGACGAACCGGTTCTTCGGATCTTCGACCCAACCGGGGCAGCGCTCGGTGAGTTGCGCCTCGAGATCCGGGTGGATCGTGCGACGGAAGACCACCGACAGGAGTGGGTCTCGGAGTCCATCGCGTCGTTCGCGCGTCTGTTCGGGGACGAGGTGGGTCCCCAGCAGCGCCAGATGATCGAGGGGATGGGAGAAGCAATGGGGATGGCCGAGCGGATCCCGTTCGCCCACGACCTCATCGTGGACGACCTGGGATATGTGTGGGCCCAGCCTCATGAACTTCCCGATGGCCCGGGCAGTTCCGAATGGCGGGTCTTCGCGGAGACCGGCCAGGCCATCGGCACCGTTCACCTGCCCGTGGGTCTTCGCGCGCTGGCCATATCGACGGACGCCGTCGTGGGCGTCCGGACCGATGATCTCGGCCGACAGTTCGTGCAGGTCCACGCCCTGGACCGCCGCGGCGATGTCGAGAGCCGCCCGCTCCCCCCGGGGTGTGGCTGAGCCCGTAGCCCGCCGACGCCCCGGAGGACGTTCCCGCGGGAACGTTTTCTGTTGACAAAACGCACACAATGTGTGACGATTGGCTATGAGCGTTGGCTTCGATTGGAACCCGGAGAAGAACCGGCAACTTGTTGAGCATCGGGGCATCTCGTTCGAGCGCGTCATCTCCGCGATCGAGCGAGGCTGCCTGGTGGACGTGCTTGAACACCCCAATCAGGAGCGGTATCCGGGCCAGTTGATCTACGTCGTCGACATCGAACGATATCTCTACCTCGTCCCGTTCGTGACCGCTGCGGACGGCACGCGGTTCCTGAAGACGATCATCCCCAGCCGGAAGGCGACGCGGGACTATCAGAGGAGGCGGTCGCCGTGAACGACCAACTGAATCCGGAAGAACGAGAGATCCTGGAGAGCTTCGAGCGGGGCGAGTTGCGCCGCGTTCCCGACGTTGAAGGCGAAATGGCGACCGCGCGTCACGCGGCCCGCACGACCTTCAAGAAGACCCGGCGCGTCAATCTTCGGGTGACCGAACGCGACTTCGACCTCGCCCACGCTCGGGCGCGTGAGGAGGGGATCCCGTACCAGACGTTGTTGTCAAGCGTGATCCACAAGTACTTGTCCGGTCGCCTGACCGAGCCGAGATAGCCAGGAGCGGCCCAGCCGCCGCGGCCAGGCCCCGCAGGTGCATTGTCGCGGACTCACCACGCCCCAGCCCAGTATGGAAGTACCGGGAGCCGCCATGTCGAACGTCGGTCCGGCAGACAGCGAAATCACACTGACGCTGCCCGACGGCTCCCGGCGCACCGTCGCGGCCGGCACGCCCGCCGCAGCGGTCGTCCGCTCGATCAGCGAGGGGCTTCTGCGGCACGCGCTCGCCGTGGATGTGGACGGGGAGGTGCTCGATCTCGTCACCCCCCTTCGGAAGGGCGGCGCCTTCCGCGTGCTCACGGCCAGGGACGCGCAAGCGCTCGCCGTCCTCATGAACCCTTCACGCCGGCGGACCTCGAGGCGGTCGAGGAGGAGATGCGGCGCGTTTCCGCGGAAACGTGTCCCTTCGAGCGCGAGGAGTTGAGCCTCGAGCGGGCGCGCAGCCGCATGGCCGACGACCCCCTCAAGGTCGAGCGTATCGCCGACTTCGATGCGTGCTCGGAAAGCGGCTCAACCTCTTCCACTTCCATCCGTCCGCGCCGGGCGCCGTCTTCTGGACGCCCCGGGGCACGGTGCTCTACCACACGCTACTCGGGTTCGAGCGTGCGCTCCAGCGGCGGGATTTTCTCGAGGTCAAGACGCCGCTCATGTACAACAAGGCGCTCTGGGAGACGCTCGGATCTCGTCCACGCTCCCGATCGTCACGACGCGGCGGAGGGTCCACTCCGGTGGCTGGCCCGGGACCTGGTCAGGCGCCCCCGAGCCGCCGCACGCGAGAGCGAGCCCCGGAAGGAGGCACGGGAGGAGGGATTCGATGGTCCGTCGCGCTCGCGTGGCGTGGTCGCCTGTCACCGCACGTTTCCGCGGGAACGCCTCGGCAGCCACCGGCCGACCCGCTCCCTGTAGGCCGCGTACTCGTCGCCGAACTTCCGGGTGAGCTGCGGCTCTTCGTAGAAACGCACGAAGAGGGAGAAGATGACGAACCAGGCGGCCGCGTACGCCGCGAGGATGCCGGCCCCGAATAAGACCGCCCACCCCGCGATCACGCTCAGCACGCCCACGTACATGGGATTTCGCGAGTAGCGGTAGAGCCCCCGGATCACGAGCCGTTTCGGCTGGTCGATCGGCGCCGGCGTCCCCTTGCCGGCCACCACGAAATCCCACGCGCAGCGCAGGAAGATCGCGGCCCCGAGCGCGAGGAGGAGGAGAGCCGCGCCCAGCGTCACTCCGCTGGCGGCCGCGCGCCCGCGGACGATGAGGAGCGGGAGGAACACGGCGACCATCCCGGGCGCCACGACGGAAAACAGCGCGGTCTTCAGGAACAGCTTCGTGTTGTGCTTCATACTCCGTCACCCTACGCGACGGAGCGTCGGGTCGCACGCTACCGGCACGCTACGGGCAGAGACGGGCGGTCCCTCGGGCCGGCTTCCGGGGGAGGCGGAGGAAGTGCCCGCCCCGGAACCTCGGTCGCCGGCGATTCGTCGGAGATCTCGATCTGGGGATCCTGGGGGCGGCCGGCCGGGCGATCGCTTCCGGCGGAGGCGGGATCCTGACCTCCGGCGGGAAGTTGATCGACTCGATTTCGTTGGCGCCGCCCCCCAGGTCCGCTGCCTCGAACGGCTGCACGAGGACAAAGAGCCCGAAGTGGAGACAGACCGCGACCAGCAAGCCGACCTGTGTCCATTTCGGGCTTGCCAACTTGAACCTGTCGTTCGCGGTGCGCCGAATGCCGGTGTCTTCCATCAAAATCGCCTCCCGGTTCCTGGCAGCGCCGCGCAAAGCCCCTGCTGTGTTCAAGGTTCAAGCGGCGGCTTCCCGACTATCCCGGAACGGACCCCGCCGGCTCGTGTTTGTTTCGCCCCGGCGCTCACCGAGGCCGGTGGAAGAAGACGGTTTCGGCGATCCGCTCGAAGAGGTCCCAGCCCAGGAGTCCGGCTTTCAGCGCCCGAGCCACGGGGAGGTGGTCGAAGCCCCAGCGCGCGGCGCGTTTGAGGGCGAGGTTGGGATACGCGCGGCGAAGGACGGCGCCGGGGTGGGGCCCGCCGTCCAGGTGATCCGCGAGCGCGTCCGCGGCGAGCTTGCCGAACCGATAGGCTTGATGGATGCCACCGGCGGTGAGGGGTGACACCATGCCGGCCGCGTCCCCGACGAGCAGGACGCGGTCCGCGTAGAAGTTCCTGAGCAGGCCGCCGACCGGGATGACGCCGCCGCGTTTCTCCAGCACGCGTCGCCCGGACAAGCCGAACAGATGGTCGATCTTCGCGCTGAACTTCTGCACGTCCGCCCTGCGGTCGCGATAGACGGCCAACCCCACCTGGGTCGCCGAGACGCCGGGCACCACCCACCCGATGTAGCCGGGCGCGCACTCCGGATCGATGAAGCAGTGCAGGCAGTCGCCGTCGCCGCTCCGGGGTTCGTACTCCCACTCCACTCCCTTGAGAAGCCGGCGGTTGCGGTCGAGGCCGAAGCTCTCGGCCACTCTGGAGCGCGCGCCGTCGGCCCCGACCAGGAACCGGCAGGTGACGCCGGGACTGTCGCCGGAACTGACGCCGGAAGCGGCGCCGGAACCCGCGAGCGTCAGCGGAATCCGTCCCGGCTCCACGCCCTCGTAGAGTGCCCCGAACCGGACTTCGGCGCCCGAGCGCCGGGTCTCGTCGACCAGGTGTCGCATGAGCCCCGCGGTGTCCGTGGCCATGAAGAAGTAGGCGTCCCGCTCCAGTTCCACGAAGCGGTGGCTCGGGTCGTAGACTCGCACGCGGCTTATCCTGCGGACCAGGGACTGAGGTGCGGCCCATTCGTCCCACGCCTCCTTGACCAGGATCCCGGTCGTGTGGATGCGCTCCCCCGGCTCGGACTGCCGCTCCACCACGAGCACGGAGAGGCCGCGCTCCGCCGCCCGCCGGGCGCAGGCGAGCCCCGCGAATCCGGCCCCGACCACGACGAGATCGTAGTCGGCGGACTCCTGTAGCGGGCCGATTCCCGTCAAGGTCCGTCTGGTTGTCTCAGGAATCGTTCTTGCGGGAACGTCGGGGCCGCTGGCTCTCGGCGGGCGGCCAATCGGGCATCGCGCGCAACATGTACCGATCAAACATTGGGACGGTGAAGGCCGTGAGTCCGTGTGAAGGGCTCCAGATCATCCCCTTGGCAATCAGGCCGGTCCGGCGGGGCCCGGCGGAGGTGACCGCAATGCCCAACTCTGCCGCCACCTCCCCTGAACGGTGCGGACCAGGGCCCAACTCCGCCATCGCTCTCAGGTACTCCTGCTCTTTCGGCGTCAAGCGATCGAAGCGAACGCGGAAGAAGCTCGCATCCAAGGCCGCCACGGCCTTGGTGCCGGCCGAGACAACGTCCCGGCGAGTGATGCGTGATTCGGGCGCGGCGTCCCAGGAATGCGCTCCCCACTCCTGGAGGAAATAGGGATAGCCTTCGGTACGTGCACCGATCTCCGACAGAGCGTCATCGCTGATGCTGGCGCCCGCCTCCTCGATCGGAACGCGAATGGCAGTCTCTATGGAGCTCTCATCAAGCGGACGGACGTTGGGGAAAGCGAAAAGACGTTCCGCATAGCTCTTGGCCTCTCCGGACACGGCCGCGAGCTGCGGCAAGCCCGCTCCGAGCATGATCAGGGGCAGTGCCCTCTGACTGATTCGGTGAAGCGCCACAATGAGGGCACTCAAGTCTTCGTCGTTGAGATATTGAACCTCGTCGATCAGGATGGCCGTCGGCTGATCGGCGGCCTTTGCGGCCTCCCCAACCAGGATCAGGAGGTCCGTCAGATCGGTTTCGAGGTCTCCCGATGAGGCCAAGCCGGGCTCGGCATTCACGCCGACTTCCAGCCCCGCGTAGGATACCTTGAAGGCGCTGGCGAAATTGCGAAGGGCGCCAAGGGCCTGGTTGGAAAGGATCCGGGCCTTCTCGCTGCGGCTGAGCCGGTAGAGCAGGCTGCGAAGCCGGGGGACGAGGAGCCCTGCCAGGCGGCGCTCCTCCGGAGCCTCGATCAGGGCGGTCGCGTAGCCCGTAGCTTCTGCGAGTTCCCCGATCCGGACCAGGAGAACCGTCTTCCCCACGCCACGGAGGCCGAGGAGCATCATACTCTTCGCGTGGCGTCCAGCCTGGATTCGTCGCAGGGCGATGTCAGCCGCTTCGAGCAACTCGTCGCGACCGGCCAAGGCAGGGGGCCTCGATCCCGCCCCGGGTGCGAAAGGGTTGGCAACCGGATCCATCGAACCTCCGCAAGAAGTTAGGGGAAGTTATGCACATCTAACGCAGTATTCTCCATAACAACCCCTAACTCTGTCAAGAAACGGGCCCGCCCGTCGGTGAGGGAGGTTCACGGTGCCGGGGATGTGCTCGCGCGCATAGGTTTCCGCAGAACGGCCGTCGGCCACGACCACGGGCTCGCCCCCGGACAGAGCTTCGTGGACGTCCCACGCGTCGGTCTCGAAGGCGAGTCTCTGCTTGTAGTGGTTCATCTGATCGGTGTTCATGTATCGCCCCGATTCCTCCTGGAATGGTGTGGAAGGGGACCGGATCCCGGCAGTTGCCGGCGCCTCGCTCACGGCGGAAGCGCCAGCCAGCTGCGGGGCGCCACGCTCGTTGTACCGTAACGGACGACCCAGTGTAGATGGGGGCCGGTGACGCGGCCCGTCGCTCCCACGAGGCCGATGGGCGTTCCCGCGGGAACGTGTTGCCCCGTCTCCACAAGTTGCTGGCTGAGGTGAAAGTAGCCGCTCAGCAGGCCGCCCCCGTGGTTGAGGTAGACGATGTTCCCCGCCAGCAGGAACTCGTCGACGAGGGCCACGATCCCGTCCGCCGCCGCCGTGACGGTGTCTCCCCAGCGCCCGGCGAGGTCGAGCCCCATGTGACGGCTCGAGATCTGGCCGTTGAACTCGCGGCCGGTGCCGAAGGCGCTCGTCACGCGGGAGTCGCGAGGGCGCCGTACCTCGGATCCCCACAGGCGGGGCGTGGCGTGCGCGCCGCCCGCGACCCAGCCCGCCTTGAAGCGGTCGCGCCGCAGCCGCACCTGGTCTTCTTCGTTCGGAGGAGATCCGAAGCGGGGGGCGACGGTGAGCCGCTCGTGTTCGTACTCGCCTTCGAGCACGGGGATGCGCAGCGAGTCCGTCTGCGTGCGACCGTCCTCGTAGGTGGCCGTGACCCAGGCGTCCACCGTGTCGGTGGCGTCGATCGGTACGGCGGCGAGGCTCTCCAGAATCGTCGCAACTGAGTCTGCCGATGTGGCCGACTCCGGCGCGTCGGCCGGGGCGCCGGGGTCGCCTGGGCCGCGGGTGTCGCTGGAGCCGCCGCCGTCGCTCGCAACCCGCGAGTCGACGCGATGGAAGCGTAGCGTCTCTCCTCCCGCGCTCCCGGTCGCCGACGCGATCCCCGATCCCGGCGGAAACGTGGCCCGGATGAGGAAGAGGTGTCCCTGCACCGGCTCAGCCGGCGCCCACGACACCTCCAGCGGAGGCAGGGGAGGGGGCGGCGGCGGCTCGCAGCCGATCGCCAGCGCCGCGGCTGAGGCCAGCACGCCGCTTGCGGCCAGCCGGGTGAGGGCAGGTTTCAAGTCGAGGAACCCCGGGGTGATCCGTTCCAATAGTGATGTCGCGGTCGACACGGGCGACGACTCACGGCGCGATCATGATGGCGCCGCGGGCGTCCGAATTCCACCGACACTCCACTCGCCGGGCCGAGGGATCGTCGTGTCAGGACAGGTTGACCTACCTCACCCGCGACCTGCTGCCGGACACGATTGTGCGGATTCCCGGGATCGCACGCGAGGGCGCGTCGCTGGGAGAGGACCTTCTGCTGAGAATGACTCTCACGGCCGAGCGCCCCGTGGGCATTTCGCGGTTCGTAGACCGGCCCCGGCTGTTCCATCGCCTCGCGGGAAGCGAGGTGGCGTGGAGCGCGTTCCGCCTGCCGTTCGTGCCGAGGGAGAGATCGTACTGGCGTTCGTTCGTCTGGTTCCCCTTCGCCGTGGCGGGCGACTCCATCTACGTGGCGTCTTCGTTCCGATACCCGGTCGTCATCCTGAGTGCCGCCGGCGATTCGATCGGAGAGATCGGCGCGCCGTCCGCCGCGTACCGGCCGTTCCCCGTTCTTGAGCCGGGATCCCTCTCGCCTGGCAGGTACGCGGAGCAGCTTCCCAGGCTGTTCGGGGGCAGCAACACGCTCACGAGGATATCCGTGCTGGGTTCCCGTCTCGTTCTCACGCACGGGGGTCTTCCGATATCCGAGTGCCTCCGACGCCTTCACCGCCTTCGGGTCCTACCACGCGTCGCTGGACATCTACGACCGGCACACGGGCACGAAGCTGTATGAGGACATCCCGCTGCCGGAGGGATCGAGGGTTCTGGGAGGCGGCCGCTACCTCCATGTGCTCGACGACCGCGGTTTCCCGCCATGGCGGATCACCAAGCTGAGCTTCCGCGAGACCCCTGCGGACGGCTGAAGCGGTAGCTTGCCGTACCGAGAGTGGCGCTTCCGGCAACGGCTACCGATCTCAAGCTCACGGTTTCCCGGCGGTCACCCCGGCTGCGGGTGAGACGTTCTCGGATGGGATCGAAGCGACTCGGGCGAGTCGTCGGTGCGGCCACCTACGGGAGCGATCGAAAGATGCAGCCTGCCAAACCGGCGGTCAGGATGACCGGTTTCTGTCTACTCGCGGGATTTCCGGTCGGCGGTTCGTCGGCCTGCGGCGATCTCGCCGTGGAGTCGGAGGCAGTGCGGATCAGCCCTGAACCCCTGATCGAGATCGGGGAGATGGAGGGCGCCGAGGAGTACCTGTTCAGTTCGATCGGTCAGGCGTTTTTCCTCGAGGACGGACGCCTCGTCGTCTCGGACCAGGGGGTGAACGAGATCCGGGTGTTCGACCCCGACGGAACCTTCCTGAACACCATCGGTCGAAGCGGTGAGGGGCCCGGAGAGTTCAGCGATGTCACGGGACTGTGGCTCACGCCCGAAGGCCTGATCGGACTGTGGGACGCCGGGAACCTGCGGATCTCCGCCTTCCGCGCGGACGGCGAACTCGTGAGCGCGGGCCGCGTGCGAGTGGAGGAGGAAGGGGAGTATTCCGCGCCCCCCGAGGTCCTGTTCGGCTCCTTCGGGAACGGCGACATCGCGCTTGCGTCGCTGGAGTTCGGAGGACCGCCGGACACCCCGGGGGCGATCCCGGACCGCTGGGTGCTCGCGCGCTTCGGTCCCGACGGCGAGCCGCGGGGCGCGCTGGGAGACCTCCGGGGGATGCGGCGGCTGCGCGGGCAACCCCTCCCATTCACTCCGCTGCCGCGCGTTGCGGTGCTCGGCGACTCCCTCTTCGCGGCGGACGGATACGAGGCCGGGATCGACGTGCGGGGGCCGGACGGGGGCGTCGGACGCACGATCGCCCTGCCGGCGGTCGATCGCTCGGCGGACACGGACGCGGTGTGGTCCGCGCTCGAAGACGAACTCCGCGCCCGGAATCGGGAGATGTACCTTGGGATGCTGGAGCGCCTGCCCCGGAGCGACGAGTTCCCGCAGATCGGCGGCCTCCTCGCCGACGACCGAGGCCTTCTGTGGGTCAAGCTCTACGACGTCCCGGGCGACGCGCTCTGGCTCGGTCAGGCCATGCGCCCCGGCGCCGGCGGAGAGTGGCGCCTCGTCCGCCCGGACGGCGAAGTCCTGGGCACGGTTCGGATGCCGGACGGGCTGAGCCCGCTCCACATCACCGAGGAGCGCCTCGTCGGAGTCCAGCGCGACGCCCTCGACGTGGAGCGCCTCGTCGTCCACGGCCTCGAGCGCTAACGCCCCTCGCTCCCGGACGGCTCCGGGTTCGACTCACCCATGAGGACGCGGATGGTTTCTCCGGCGGGGGCGCCTGGCTCCGAAACGGGGTGGGCCCGGATCGCGTCGCGCAACAGGCGACCCTGTTCGTCTCGATCCGGCCGCTCCGTAGGCGCTTGAGGTGTTCGCGGGTGTGCTGCCGGAAGTGGCTCAGCTTCATCTCCGGGATTGAGAGACAACTTCGTAGCGATAGAGCCGGTCGAGTTCCCGGAACTCCACACTAACCGAAGATTATGCAACCACTTCCATAGACGGCAGCAATCCCCCGCCGGCTTCGCCGAAAGGGCGCCCGCTCTGGCGTTCACCGGGTAGCCAATGGCAAGGCTGCCGCCTAATTTTTTGGGGGAGGGGGAGGGGGATCCTGTCTCGGCGTCCTGCCCGTGGCGAGGACGGGCCCTTCTTCCGCACCTTCGGCCGCTGCGGTAAGACACTTCAACCAAGGAGGCACTATTTGTCGGCGCTTCTCGCTCTTCCGGTCTTGACCTCGCTTGCCCTCACCCCGGCCCAGACCCCGTGCGAGGGTTGGACGACCGAGGAGTTCTGGGAGGCGGTAGATCCGACGACGGTAAGAGAGTGCGTTTCCTACGGGTACAGCGTTGACGATCGGTCCCCCCTCAGGAACGCAACGCCGCTGCACTGGGCAGCGGCGTTCAGTGATAATCCCGAGGTGATCAGCGTGCTGATCGAGGCGGGGGCCAGCCTGGAGGCTTCGTCGCACGACGTTCGAACGCCGCTGCATTTCGCAGCTCGGAGCAACGGGAACCCAGAGGTGCTACGCACGCTCCTCCAATACGGGGCTGACGTCTACGCCAAGAACCCCAGGGGCCGTACACCCCTGCACCTTGCGGCCTTGTACAACGACAACCCCGCCATCGTGGCAGAACTCGTCAGGGTGACCCACGTAAACGTCAGAACGAGGGCCGGAGAAACGCCGCTGCACGACGCTACCAGGAAAAGAGGGTTTCCCTCAATCGGAGACCCGAACCCGGCCGTGGTGGCAGTGCTGCTTCGGAACGGCGCCGACCTCTCGGCGGCGGATAACGATGGTGCTACCCCGGAGCGTTGGGCCGAAGACAGACGTGTGGTCGAGATGATCCGGGAAGAGGGAGTACGCAGGGAGGCGATACGGGAGCGGTTCCTTCAGGACGTGACGACCAGAGTGGCCGTGGGAAGCCTCGTGCTCGGCTTGCTGGGGTACCTGTTGGAGCGCCTCTGCGGAGCCCGACGAAGACTCTCTGACGCCTGAGCCGCGGAGGGCTCGGAGAGGACCGATTTCTCCACTCGATGTTGCGGCATCTTGCGGAGAATTGTATGTAAGTGTTCAAGATATCTCATGCCTCTACCTATCGAAGGGTTCATGACGAAATCGATCTACAAGGAGTTGGTGGCGGCCTCTTCGCGCCCGATGGTGCTGTCCATCCTGGCCGGCGGAGACCAGTACGGCTACGAGATCATCAAGCAGGTGAAGCGGCTGTCCGGTGGCGACCTGGAGTGGTCCCCCGGGATGCTCTATCCCCTGCTGCACCGGCTGGAGCGTGATGGGCTTGTCGCAGGCTACTGGGAACTCACCGACGAAGGGCGACGGCGCAAGTACTATCGGTTGACCGCCCGCGGTCAGCGGCAGATGTCGACGGACAGGGAGAGCTGGCGCTCGGTTCACGAAGCCTTGGAGATATCCTGGCGAGGCGGCGGTGTTTCAACTGGATGACGAAGTCCGGCGGTGGCGAAGTCGTCTGGAAGATCGGGGATGGTTCTCACCGCTCGAACTGGATGAACTCGAGGATCACCTGCGGGCCCACGCCGCTCTGGAACTGGAGTCGGGTCCCGCGCCGACCTTCGCCCGCGCCTTCGAAGGCGCCGCCCGTGAAGAACTCGGCGAGCCGACCGCACTCTTTCGGGAGTTCGCGAAGTCGGAGACGCCCGGGTGGAGGCGTCTCCTCCTGGCGGGCTGGGGGCTGTACGCGCTGTCGCTTCTTCTCCCCGGGTTCGGCGCCGTGGGGTTTGAGGCGTCCCCCCCGCACTTCGGGACGTCGCTCTCGGGATACGAGTCTCTGCGACTCGCGCTGACAAATGGCTGGATCCTGGCGCTCTTGCCGAACCTGGCGATGGTCATGGCCTTCCCGGCCCTCGGGCGCACCCGACGCTCGATCGATGCGTGGCTGTGGCGCGTGCTCGGAGCCGTAGGTGCTTCAGCCCTTGGAATCGGATTGTTCAGTCTCCTTCGCCCGCTCCCGATCACGGTCGCTGGCGATCTCGTCGCGCACGGACAGCTGGGTCTCGCCTACTGGGTGTGGTCCGCAGCGTTCGCACTGGCGGCCGCCGCCCTGTGGCTACGTGACCGCGAGTGGACCTCCGCCCGCCCGACGAAATCGGTGGCGTAGCCAGCGAGCTTCCGCCGCCGTTCGGTCGCCGAATCGGAGACTCAAATGGGAATGATCGGCATTTTCGCGGGCACGCTTGACGACGCGGGGCTCATAAGACGGGCGGCTGGAGGCGTCGCTCGCGTCATCCACACAGCGAGCGAACTCGCGGCCGACGACCTCGACATCGATTGTCTGGTGTTCAGCAGCCGCAGCCGGGTCCTTGTGGAGAGGATCGCTCGCCTGCACGAGTTCGAGCGGCAACTCCCGTGGGTTCCGGTGATTCTCGTGACGGACCGCGAAATCGCCATCGCGCGCGTCCTGAGCAGGGTGCAGGTGGCGGATCTCGTCTGGTTCGAGGACATCGAGAGTCAACTCGCCGCGTGCATCGAGTCCGCGTGCGGAGCGTCCGCGTTAGTGCAACTGGCGGAGAAGATCCGGCGATCGACCGCGCCGCCGGCCCTCCGCTCCGCCCTGGTGCACAGCCTCCGCGAGGCGCGACGCACGCCGGTCCGCAACGTGCAGGCCCTGGCGGCGGCGGTAGACTGCTCCCCCGTCACGCTGTTCCAGCAATTCCGCGCCCGCGCCGGGGACCGGACGACGTTCAGCCGATTCCTGGGCGCAATCGCCGTCTTGAGAGCGCGGCAGCTTCGGGCCACGGGTGCGACGTGGAAGCACGTGAGCGCGAAGCTCGGATCCCCACGCGGAACTCTCGGGCGGAAGTCGAAGAGGTGGCCGGGCTGCACTCTTTCGGAACTCGAGCGCATTGCCCCGGACCAACTCCTCGCCGCCTTCGCCTCGGAGCATTTCGCCCCGCTGCTCGACGCGTCGCCCTCCGACGCCGACCGCCTCCACTGGTTTGGGCACGATCTGCCCTCTCCCTCTCGCTGAGCGATCATCGGAGTCGTCCCCAAACCGTCTGATGTGCCTTTCATTCATATAGTTACGCTCTTTCCCCCCACCTCGAACCGGGCGCAGATTGGAGCGGACGCCGTCCAGCAGTTCTCCTGTGTAGCGCAGCGAACAGGGACTAACCGGAGGGTGAAGCCATGAAGCACTCCCGTTGGCTCTCTGGACTTCGGTGGGGGATCGCCCCCTGCTCGCGGTGGCCGTCTCCAGGTCCCGATCTCCAGGGCCAGACCCTCGTGGCGGCGGAAACTCGCCTCGCCGAGGCCGTCGCCCCGCCCCCGTCCGTCCAGGCCAGCCAGTTCTTGGCGACACCGGTCGGCGCATGGGGTGGGTTGGCGCTGAATGACACCCGGGAACCGACCCTTGAGTCGCATCTCGCGGCGCAGGATGGCGAATCGTGGGTGGACTGGGGGTTGGTGTTCATCATGACCCTGGCCGGAGCCGGGGCCGGTTACTTCAGTTGCCATGACGAGGAGGCGCGAGAGCTTGGAACTCCGCCCCGTCGCCGGCCGTAGGGAGGGACCACCTGTCTTGCGGCCGACGCCCACCTTCAGGGGACGGGGGGACGGCCGAGGGTTCGAGCGCGCAAGGAGCTTTCTCATGACCGGAGATTCGATCCGGATCGGGATCTGGGGCGCAGTCCTTTTCTCGACCGCGGCCTGCGCCGGAGGCGACGCGCCCGCGCCGGAGGCCGATGTCCCCACCTTCGAGGGGACGGTGGACCTCGAGATCGGCGAACTCGAGGGGGAGGACGCGTACCTGTTCAGCCGGATCGCCTCGGTCGCGGCGGATCCGCTCGGGCGGATTCTTGTCGCGGACCGGGGGGTGAGCGAGGTTCGCGTCTTCGACCCCGGCGGCCTCTTCCTCTTCCGGTTCGGCGGGGAAGGGGATGGCCCCGAAGAGTTCAGGAATCCGTGCTGTCTGGGGTTCTCGCCCGAGGGCGAACTGTGGGTGCGCCAGGAGGCGCGCTACACGGCCTTCGAACTGGGCGACGCGGCCGCCATCTATCTGCGCGTCCAGAGGCGGCTCTTCGGCGGGCAGGGAGGCGCCGCCCCCGTCACCTTCGACGCCGCCGGGCGGCTCGTCGATATCGGCTCGCTCCCGGATTCGGACGGAAGGTTCGCCTACGGCCGCCTCCATGTGAACGCGGACGGGAGCGCGGATACCGTTGTGCTGCGCGAACCGGAGGCGGCGGCGCAGGGGCACAGGACGGTGGCGATCGAGTTCAATGGCTTCCGGGGGGAACTGTACCTCTATCAGCCGTTCGGGCCCCTCTGGCAGCACGCGCACGGGCCCGGGGGCGCATGGGCCAGCGCTGCGAGCTCCACCTACGCGGTCGAACTTCACGGGGCCGACGGTTCCGCGATGCAGATCACGGGCGCGCCCGGCGCGGGCCCGCCCCTCAGCCCCGAGGAGCAGGAGGACGCCCGGGGCCGCCTGGAGCGAGACATGGAGCGCGGCAACCTCGACGAACCCGCGTTCGAGATACCGGAAACCAAGGCGCCGCTCGCCGATCTCTTCTTCGATCAGGCGGGGCGGCTGTGGATCGAGAAGTCGGCCCCGGACGGAGAGGGGATGGTCGAGGCGGACGTCTACGAGGGGACGACCCTCGTCGCGCGCTACCGCTGGCCGAGCCGAGTGAACCCGGGGTCCGTGCCCTGGGCCACGGAGACGGCCCTGTACGGCACGACGACGGACGAACTCGGCGTCGAGCGGGCCGCCCGCGTACGCTTCGATCGGAGCCCGTGACTCCGGCCGGGCCGTAACGACCGCACGAGGAGACCAGTGAGCAAACGACGACCAAGCCGAGTCGGAACGTGGAGTGCGATCCTCTTCTGCACGGGGGCCTGCGCCGGGGGCGACGCGCCCGCGCCGGAGGCCGATGTCCCGGCTGTCCCGACCTTCGAGGGGTTCGTCGACCTCGAGATCGGGGAAATCGATGGGAATTATATCCTTCGCTTGACAAACCGCTCTCAAGTGCTTATACTTCAATAGGATGAGAAACGGAGCGGAGGCCCCAAAGATGACCGAAACGAACGAACTGAAGACTCCCCACACCGGCCCCGGCAAGTCGCACCGCAAGGGCATCACGCTGGCCCAACTCACGCGGATGTTCCCGAACGAGGCAGCGGCCGCGGAGTGGTTCGAGGGCGTGATCTGGGCGTCTGGGCGGTTCTGCGGCAAGTGCGGCTCGGTCAACACGCACCGGGTCAAGAGCGGCAAGCCGATGCCCTACCGCTGCCGGGATTGCCGGGGCTACTTCTCGATCCGCACCGGAACGGTGATGTCCCATTCGCATATCAGCCTCCAGAACTGGGCGTTTGGGATCTACCTCGAAGTGACGAACCTGAAGGGCGTCTCCAGCATGAAGCTGCACCGCGATCTCGGGATCGGCCAGAAGGCCGCGTGGTTCATGCTCCACCGCATCCGCGAGACGTGGGACCACAACATCGCGCCGTTCGTCGGCCCGGTCGAAGTGGACGAGGCGTACTTCGGCGGGTTGGAGAAGAACAAGCACGCTAACAAGAAGCTCAACGCCGGTCGAGGGCCGGTCGGCAAGACTCCGGTCGTGGGCGTCAAGGACCGTGCTAGCAACAAGGTAGCGGCCCATGTGGTGGACCGGGTGGACGGCGAGACCTTGACGGGGATCGTCCTAGCGCATACCGAAGAGGGGTCAACCGTCTACACCGACGAACACGGCGGCTACGAGCAACTCGGGGGACGCTACGAGCACGAGACGGTCAAGCACTCAGTTGGCGAGTACGTCCGGGGCATGGCCTCGACCAACGGCGTCGAGTCGTTTTGGGCCATGCTGAAGCGCGGCTACCACGGCGTCTACCACCAGATGAGCCCCAAGCACCTTCAGCGCTACGTCAACGAGTTCGCCGGGCGTCACGGGCAGCGCGACCTCGACACCATCGACCAGATGTGCGCCGTCGTTGCCGGGTTCATGGGCAAGCGGCTCACATACCGGGAACTGGTCGCCAAGTGACGCCGCTCACCGTTGAGCGGAAGATCAAGATCCGCGCGGCCGTGAACGATTGGATATCGCGGAGCTTCCCGGTTCACCGGAAGCAGTTGCTTCATGGCCAACCGGAGTACAGTCCGGATCGCGATGCTTGGGCGATCCAGATCGAGACCAGACCCAGTGGTAGGGTGTCGGTAATCCTTGGACACCTTCTCATCACTGCCGATGCCACCCTTGTGGAGGCTACAGAACCGGAGCGGGTTGTCGAGCGACTGCGATCAGCCCTTCGCAACGCAGACGAGCCCGTGCCGGTCGGTGCGGCCAATCTCATTGGAGACAGCTATGAGTTTCGACTAGGGGACGGGCTGGTTGGCACGAGCGAGCTAGACCCTCTTTCCGTTGACCTGTTGCTCACCGATCCCCCCTACGGCATTAGTCGTCCGTACACCTGCGAGAATCAAGTACCCCGCAGGCTACGAAAGAACGGCGCGGATTTCATCATGCCCAAAGGCTCGTTTGGCGACTGGGACGGCGCGGTTGATACGTCATGGCTCGACGCAGTGCTCCCAAAGGTGCGGGGCTGGGCCGTGACGTTTTGCGCCCAGGCGCAGATCGGCGAATACTCGGCCATCCTCAAGGATCATCGCTTCGTCGCTGTTGGAACACTCGTGTGGCAGAAGACGAACCCGGTCCCATTCAACCACAAGTACAAGCCGATCAATGCGTGGGAGGCGCTGGTTGTCGGTAAGCGATCCGGTACGAAGTTCAATGGCCGTGTTGTGCATAATGTTTTCAGATATAAGTCGCCCGCGCCGCAGCACCGGATTCACCCCACGCAGAAGCCCTTGCCGTTGATCGAGAAGTTCATCTCGCTATTCAGCGATGAGGACGATCTTGTGTTCGATCCGTTCGCTGGAAGCGCAACGACCGTCCTCGCAGCGCGAAATCTGCGACGGCAAGCTCTGGCATACGAGAAAGACCCGACGATCTATCACAGCGCTTGCGCGCGGATCGTCAACAGCGTGAGCCTCATCCCGTGATGGGGTTAGATGAGTTCGCGGCGACGTTTGATACGGAAACCAAGATCTACAAGGTGTTCCGCATTCTCAAGGATATGGAGTGGCATTGTCGAGGATGCGAGTACGGCCACGTCCGCACGACACAGATAGCGGGCGGCTCTGGAATCCAAGGCTTACAGCGCGGGACGATTAGTCGGCCCGGAATGGTCATCTCAAGCGATGACCATCTGTGCATCCAATGCGATAAGAAGACGCGGCAAGACAAATGGGAAGGGGCTTGGCATCCCAACACGACTGGGGCAGGGATGCCGACGGCATTCAGACGCCGGGTAGTGGCGTTGTTGGGGAATCGCGATATCATTGAGCAGACGGAACGAACCCCGGCTCAACTCACGGTTGACCACAAACTCCCGATGATACGGTGGAGCCCCGATACCGTCGCTGATCTGACACGCTACGCAGACATGACCGATGGGGATGTTCAGGCTAACTTTCAGTTGCTGAAAAAGTCAAATGGTAGCGTTAGCCATAATCTTCTCAAGAGCCGCGCGTGCGAGCGATGCTATCAATCCGGCAAGCGCGGCACTCCATTTGGCATCCGCTTTTTCTACGCCGGTTCTGATAGATGGGAACCGGACAACAAGCAAGACGCCAAAGGCTGCGTCGGCTGCGGGTGGTACGATTTCGACACTTGGCGCGAAGGCCTGAACCAAACATTGACGGAATCCGGAAATGACGAAGCCAACTAAGAACGATGAGCCTTCCAGCAACCCGCGCTATCTGGGCCGGACGCCCGAGGAGGTCGCGAAGGTCATCATGACCCCGCGCCCGGCGAAGGATAACGGCAAGCCGCTCCAGCGGGCCCCGCCCACCACGAAGTGACGCCACCCCCAAGCAGGATTTTGGTGCCGTGGCCGGGTCGCTCCCGGCCCATGCTCCGTCAAGCGAAGGATATAATTCCCAAATCGATGGGGATGATCCCTACCTGTTCAGCTACATCTTCTCCGTGGCCGCCGATCCGCTGGGGCGGATTCTGGTGACCGACAGTCGTGCTCATGAAGTGAGGGTCTTCGATCCCGATGGGAACTTTCTCTTTCACCTCGGCGGTGAAGGGGACGGGCCTGGCGAGTTCAGGTTCCCATGCTGTGTCGGCTTCTCACCCGACGGCGAGTTGTGGGTGCGCGAGCGGCCACGCTACACAGTATTCGAGTTGGAGGATTCCGGGGCGCGCTACGTGCGCGCCGTGAGGCGACTCGCTGCCGGGCAGTTGGGCGCGTACCCCGTCGCCTTCGACGCCGATGGGCGGATCATCGATCTGGGCTTGCTGCCGGGGTCGGACGGACGGTTCGTCGAGGGGCGCCTTCACATCAATCCCGACGGGAGCGCCGACACGGTCGAGGTGCTGGAACCCGCGGCCGCTGCGGAGGCGCGAAGGACCGTGGAGACCGAAAGCAACGGCCGTTCAGGTTTCCTGTTCTTCTATCGGCCCTACGGGCCCGAGTGGCTGCGGGCGTACGGCGGTCCGGAGGGCGTGTGGGCGACCGCCGCGAGTTCCGCGTATGAGGTCGAACTTCACGGTCCCGATGGTGCCATCTCGCAGCTTACCGGTCCGCCCACGCCGGGCCCGCCCCTCAGCGCGGACGAAATGGAATATGCTCGGGGACGCCTGGAACAGGATATGGAATACGGCAACGTCGACGCGCCGATGTTCGATGTCCCGGACAGCAAACCGCCGCTTGCCGCGCTCTTCTTCGACCGCGTGGGTCGGTTGTGGGTTCAGAAGACAGCGGCGGACGGGGCCGAGATCATCGAGGCGGACGTCTACGAGGGGGACACGCTCGTGGCGAGGTACCGCTGGCCGAGCCGCGTGCGGCCGGGGCCGATCCCCTGGGTTACGGAGACGATGCTGTACGGCACGACCACGGACTCGCTCGGCGTCCAGCGCGCGGCTCGCGTGCGTTTCGAACAGAGACCGTAACTCAAGCCAACCTCGTCGTAGGCGTACTCCTTCCGGCTCATTGCGCCGCTTCGTGCGAATCCGTACGCTGTGGGTCACATTAACTGCGAGACTGTGTCCATGAGGAATATTACCGTATCCGTGGATGAGGAGACGCATCGGCTGGCGCGCATCCGGGCCGCGGAGTTGGATACGTCGGTTTCGGCACTCGTGAGGGAGTACCTGAGAGATCTTGCCGGGGAGCGTGGTGCGTCCGTCGGCCGGACGTCCCAGGTCGCGGAGACGCCCCGCGAGCGCAGCCGAAGGATCCGAGAGGAACTGCTGGACGACATTCGCGCCACGCGCGGCGGATTCCGGGCGTCGGACAACGTTTCCCGCGAAGAACTCTACGAGCGTCGTGCGCTTCGTTGATACGAACGTTCTGATCTATGCGGTAAGCCCCTCTCCCGGGGAAGACGAGAAGTGTCGTGCGGCCAACGATCTATTGGACCGCAAGGACCTGACCCTGTCCGTGCAGGTCCTGCAGGAGTTCTACCATCAGGTTACCAGACCCAGCCGGCCACAGGCCCTGACACCCTCGCAGGCGTTGAGGTTCATCGAATCGCTCGAACGTTTTCCCATCCAGGAGATCACGTTCGACCTGTTCCGCGCCGCCGCCGGCATCAGTCGGCGCTTCCAACTGTCGTACTGGGATGGCGCGATTCTGGCCGCGGCCCGCGCCCGCGGCTGCGATGTCGTGTACTCGGAAGACTTGAGCGCCGAACAGGACTACGGCGGTCTGCGAGTCATCAATCCGTTCGCCGAAGCGCGCTGAATGAAGCTCGGCCCGGGCGGGCGCATCCTCATCGGCATGCTCGCCGGCGTCGCCCTGGGCGCGGTCCTCGGTCAGCGCGCCGCCGCGATCCAGCCGCTCGGCGACCTGTTCATCACCCTTCTGGTCTTGGCCGCCGCGCCGCTCGTCTTCTTCAACCTCCTCGCGGGGCTGACTTCCCTCGCCGACACGCGCACGCTGGGGCGGCTCGCCGGGAAGACCATCGGCTACTTCCTCGCGACGGAACTCATCGCTCTCTCTCTGGGGCTGGGGGCGGTCGCCCTCCTCCGCCCCGGCGACGGGATGCGGCTCACGGGGTCGGCGGCGGAGCAGGTCGCGGGGCCGGTGGGCGAGGCACCCTCCGTGGCGGACGTCCTTCTCGACATGATTCCGACGAATGTGTTCCGGGCGTTCGGCGACGGGAACGTGGTGCAACTGGTCGTCCTCGCGCTGCTGCTGGGCGTCGCGACGCTGGCGCTGCGGGAGGGCCCCCGCGAACGCCTTGCCACCTTCTACGAGGACGCGGCGCGCCTCTTCCGGCGGCTCGTGTACATGATCCTCTGGACGGCCCCGATCGGGATCGGCGCCCTCGCCGCGGTCACGGTGGGCCGCTACGGGGCGGAATTGATCGGCCCCATGGCACGCTTCCTCGCGGGACTGTGGGGCGCGCAACTCATCATCGTGGCCGGGTACATGCTCCTCCTCAGGTTCTTCAGCGACTTCCGCCCCGCGCGCTTCCTGCGCGCCACGGGCTCGCTGTGGGCCACGACGGCCGCCACCACGTCCAGCCTCGCCTCGCTCTCCGCCGGGATGGAGACGGCCGGTCGGCTGGGGCTCCCGCGCGGCGTGTATTCCTTCGCCCTCCCGTTGGGGGCGCAGCTCAACAAGGACGGGACCTCGGTCATGCTCGGGGCGGTCCTTCTCTTCACGGCGCAGGCGGCCGGCGTCGCGTTCGCACCGGCGGACTTCGTCACGATCCTGCTCCTTGGTCTCCTGCTCTCGCACGGGACTGGCGGGGTCCCGGGCGGCGGTTTCGTGGTCGCGCTCGTCTACGTGCAGGCGCTCAACCTCCCCATCGAGGTCGCGGCGATCGTGGGCGGCATCTACCGTCTGGTGGACATCGGCAACACGACCGTGAACATCATGGGCGACATGGTCGGCGCGTCGATCGTCGCCCGCTCCGAAGCCAGGCGGAGCTGAGGCCCGCCCCGAGATGAACCCCGAGGCGTTATGAATCCGGAAGTCAGAGCCCTGTTCCCCGGCGCGAGCGAGCAGCCCTACTTCGACATCTCGGCGAATTCTCTGATGGCCGTGCCCGTGCGAGCGGCCACCGAGCGGCACCTGGCCGGGCGGACATCGGGCCGGGGCGACAAGGCCGAGATGGTGGCGACCGTCAATCGCGCGCGGTCCTCGTTCGCGTCGCTGATCGGCGCGGAGCCGGAAGAGGTCGCGATCACCAAGAATGTCTCCGACGGCCTCAACCTGTTCGGCGCGAGCCTCCCGTGGCGGGCCGGGGACAACGTGGTGCTGTGTCCCGCGCTGGAGCACCCGAACAACATCTATCTCTGGTACAGTCTGGCCCGCTCGCACGGCATCGAGGTCCGGTCGGTCGCCCCGGAGGACGGGCATATCCCGGTTGCGGCGATGGGCGCGGCGATGGACGAACGCACCCGGCTCGTGACGCTTCCCAGCATCACGTTCGCCCCGGGATTCGTGACCGACATGAAGGCGATCGCGACGGCGGCCCGGAAGGTCGGGGCACTGACGCTGGTGGACGCCGCGCAGTCGATCGGGGCGCACCACACCGACGTCGGCGAGTTGGGCGTCGACGCACTCGCAGTCGCGGCTCAGAAGGCCCTCCTGTCGGTGTACGGGTTCGGCTTTCTGTACGTCCGGCGCGAACTGGCCGAGACGATGACGCCCGTGCATGTGGCGCGCTTCGGGATCGAACTCGACGGGGCGCACGAAACGGCGTACTCGGAGGACGAACTCCGCTTCCGGACCGGCGCCCTCCGCTTCGATGTGGGCAACTACAACTATCTCGGCGCGGCGGCGACGGCCGCGGCCCTCGACCTTCTCTTCGACTGGGGCGTCGAGCGCGTCGAGGCGCACGTACGCGGTTTGGCGGCCGACCTGGCGAGCCGACTGCTTGAACTCGGCCTCCCGGTGGTCGGAGGACGACCCGGGCCCCACCTGGCGCACATCGTCTCCGTGGGAGAGAGCGGCGGCGGACGCCACTATACGGCCGACGACCCCGCCATGAACTCGCTCTACGATCACCTCACCGCCGCCGGGATCCGCCTCGCGATCCGCACCGGCATGCTCCGCTTCTCCATCGGCGTCTACAACGACCAGAGCGACATCGGCCGTGTCGTCGAGGCGGCGCGAGACTGGCGAGCGAGGAGGGGCTATCTTGCGAAGGTCAGTACTCGATACTTGTGAAGGCTACGGGGCCGGCGCGGTCCAGCGGCCTTGCTCCGGAGTCTACGCATTCTGTCGATGGTGACCAGTACATGAGCACGATTCTTCCGTTCAACCCTGACGATCTCCTCCGTTTTCGGGGCGTCGAGTCAGAGCGAGTGGAGTTCAAGGCGTCGTGGGATCCGGATCGCACCGGCCCTCAGGTGCTGCGGACGATCTGCGCCTTCGCGAACGACTACCACAACCTGAACGGCGGCTACGTTGTCATCGGGGTCGAGGAACACGATGGCCGCGCGGTCCTCCCTCCGCGTGGCCTTTCCGATGAAGCCGTCGACGCCGCACGGAAGTGGATACGCGGCCAGTGCAACCGTCTCGACCCTGCCTTCCAGCCTGTTCTTTCTCCAGAGATGGTCGACGGCCACCTGATCCTCGTGATATGGGCGCCGGGGAGTGACATGCGGCCCCATCGGGCACCCGCTAGAGATGGGTCGCGCCGATATTGGGTCCGTCTGGGCGCCGAAACTGTGGACGCCGAACGGCGGACAGGCTTGCTCCAAGGGTTGATTGAGCAGACTGCTCGCGTCCCTTGGGATGACCGACGTGCTCCCGATGGGAGGATTGACGATCTGCGCGAGGCAAAAGTCCGCGAGTACTTACGGGAGATAGGAAGCGGCCTGCTGGAAGAAGGAAGCGAGGCGGACATCTATCGGCGGATGCGGATTACTCTCAAGGTCAACGATCACGAGACGCCCCGAAACGTGGGGCTGCTGTTTTTTTCGAGAGACGCCGGCCGATGGTTCCGCGGGGCGAAGATCGAAGTCGTCCACTTCGCAGCGGATCGGGCCGGAGATGTGCAGGAGGAACGCACATTCGGCGGCGGTCTCGTCGACCAGGTTCGAGACTGCCTGAACTATCTTGAGAACCTTTCCACCTACCATCTGAAGAAACAGCGAGACCGCAGCCAGGTGCGTGGCTGGGTGAGTTACCCGCTGCAGGCGTTCCGCGAGACACTTGTGAATGCGGTCTATCACCGCAGCTACGACCAGGACCAGCCGGAACCCACCAAAGTCCATCTCTATCCGGGACGAGTGGAGATTATTAGCTACCCAGGGCCGGTCCCGGGAATTGAACTGCGGCATCTGCTCCCAGACGCGGAGGTTCGACCGGTACCGGCCCGGAATCGTCGTATCGGAGAGTTCCTGAAAGAGTTGGGGCTTGCGGAGGGTCGGCTTACGGGATTGCCGAAGGTGTACCGGGCGATGGAGGCCAACGGTTCGCCACCGCCGAGATTCGATTTCGACGAGCAGCGGACTTTTTTCCGCGCCACGCTACCTGCTCACCCGGAGTATGCTGCGCTGTCCGCCATCCGTGATGCGGCCCACCTGCGAGGACTCGGGGAACACGCAGAAGCATTCCGGCGCATCGAAACCGCGTGGCGTTCTCAGCCCGCATCCGCAGTCCTGGCGTCGGAACTGATAAGGGGCTATGCCAGACGCGGCGAGGTACGCCGGGCGGAAGATGTTCTTGACTCCTTCTCGGAGGAGGGACCGGCAAGCGCCCTTGCTCATGTCGCGAACACGCTCGTCGAAGTACTGCTTGAGGCCGATCAGGATGAGAAGGCAAAACAACTGCTTGCTCAGAGAAAGGGTGTTTGGTTCGGCCAGGACGCGATCGACGCTGCCATTCTCGCTCGGCGCGCAAGGGACTCGCGGACTGCTCACCGCTACTTCGAGAGCGCGGGAGATGCAGTGTATGCCGACCCTCGCGCGCTCCTCGAGTTTGCCCAGACCAAGATCTGGCTGGCGGGCGAAGCGCATGAGAGGCATCGGCGAGATTCGCGCCGCAGATTCCTCACGGAGGCCCGGGAACTGCTGGAGCGAGTCATTCGACTCGACGCCTCGCCGATTCGCCATGCCTGGGCCTGGAGGGAACTCGCTCGAACCCTCCGGTTCCTGCAGATGCCGAATCGAGATGTGGAGGAGGCCTATCGAAGGGCTGTCGCGCTTGCTCCCGACGAGCCGAGGTTCGCCGAGGAACTAGAGCGATTACGAGGACGGGGCCGATGACGTCTCCCACCGGGGACCTCGTCAGCGATGCCGGGATGACTGGAGTTTTGGGGCCCGAAGGCCAAGAACGTATCCTCAAACAGGCGGGACTCGGACCGATGAAGTTGCATTGAAATACGCGGCCGTCATCGAGAAGACCACAAACGGTTACTCCGGCTATGTGCCTGATCTGCCCGGATGCGTGGCCGCTGGAGACTCGTGTGCGGAGACGGAGAGACTGCTCCGTGAAGCGTGTAGGCCCACTCCCTCCGGGCGCACATCGCCTCGCTGGGCGACCGCTGCGGGCTGCCCCCTGCTCGGCGATTGCTCCGCTTCCACTCAACCCTCATGCTTCGGGACCAACCAACCGGCATAGGGGGTGACGCGGTGTCCAGGAACGATGCGAGAGACTCCATGACTCCGGGCGCCGCGCCCTTGGATCGCCGCGCCTTCATGGCGTCGCTGTCGGCGCTGGGGCTGGGAGGGACCGCGCTTCCGGCGGCGCTGTGGGCGCAGACCAACGGGGCGCGGGACGCCGTCACCCGGGCGGACATCGCCGCCGCCGTGCGCGTCGCCGGGCTCGACTTCAGCGACGAGGAAGTCGACCTCATGGTGGAGGAAGTGAACGGGATGCGGGAGCGCTACGCCCAGCTCCGGACGATGCGGATGCCGAACTCCGTCGTGCCGGCGCTCCACTTCGAGCCCGTGCTCCCGGGGACATCCTACCCGGCGCCATCGGCGTCGACCGTCTTCCGCTACACGCGGCCCCGGGGGCTCGAGCGGCCCGCCGACCTCGAGGAACTGGCTTTCCGGCCGGTGACGGAACTGGCCGAACTCGTCCGCGCCCGGCAGGTGACGTCGACCGAACTCACGGAGATGTACCTCGGCCGGCTGAGCGCGCACGGCGACACGCTGCTGGCGGTGATCGCGCTCACCGAGGAGCTCGCCATGCGGCAGGCGGCCCGCGCCGACGCGGAGATCGCGCGCGGCTACTACCGGGGTCCGCTGCACGGGATCCCCTGGGGGGCGAAGGACCTCCTCTCGGAGGACGAAACCCTCACGACGTGGGGCGCCAAGCCGTATGAAGACCAGTACATCCCCGAGGATTCCACCGTGGGACGCCGGCTCGAGGAGGCGGGCGCCGTGCTCGTCGCGAAGCTCACGCTGGGGGCGCTGGCCCGCGGAGATGTCTGGTATGGCGGACTGACCCGAAACCCGTGGAACCTGGAGCAGGGGTCGAGCGGGTCCTCCGCCGGCTCCACGGCGGCGGTCGTGGCGGGGCTGGCCGGGTTCGCGATCGGGAGCGAGACGCTGGGCTCGATCGTCTCTCCCTCCACCCGCTGCGGCGCCTCCGGGCTCCGGCCCACCTTCGGGCGCGTGAGCCGGGCGGGGGCGATGGCCCTCTCGTGGTCGATGGACAAGCTGGGGCCGATCTGCCGCAGCGTGGAGGACTGCGCGATCGTTCTCGACGCGATCCAGGGCTCGGACGACCAGGATCCGACGGCGCGCGACGTCGCCTTCGACTGGGACCCGGAGCGGCCGCTCTCCGACCTGCGGGTCGCGTACGTGCCGTCCGCCTTCGCGGAGGAGCGCGAGGATGAGGAGTGGAAGGCGTTCGATGAGACGTCGCTCGAGATCGTGCGCGGGCTCGGGATCGACCCGGTGCCGCTCGAACTCCCCGATGATCTCCCCTACGACGCGATGCGGATCATCCTCAGCGCGGAGCAGGGGGCGGCCTTCGACGACCTCATCCTGAGCGGACGCGAAGACCTGCTCGTGCTGCAGCCCAACGCGCGGCCCAACACATGCGCACCGGCGGATGATCCCCGCGGCCGAATACATCCAGGCGAACCGGGCGCGCACGATCGCCATGCACCGCTTCGCGCAGGCGATGGAGGGGATCGACGTCGTGGTCACCCCGAGTTTCGGGGGATCGATGCTCCTCCTCACGAACCTCACGGGGCATCCCCAGGCCGTGATCCCGAACGGATTTCGCTCGGAGGACGGGACGCCGACGAGCATCTCCTTCGTCGGAGGGCTGTTCGCCGACGCGGAGACGCTGCGGCTCGCGAAGGCGGTCCAGGACGCGACGGACCACCACCTGCGGCGCCCGCCGCTGTTCGCCACGTGAGCGCCGGGGCAGGGACCGTGATCGACCTCCGCAGCGACACGGTGACGCGGCCCACGGAGGCGATGCGGGCGGCGATGGCCGCGGCGCCGGTCGGGGACGACGCGTACGGCGACGACCCGAGCGTCCTCGCGCTGGAGCAGCGGACCGCGGAATTGCTCGGCAAGGAAGACGCGGTGTACGTCCCGACGGGCACCATGAGCAACCAGATCGCGCTCCGGACGCACACCGAGCCGGGCGACACCGTGCTCATCGGCCCCGGCGCGCACGTCTGGTTCGGGGAGGCCGGTGCGCCGTCGCCGATCTCCGGGGTCGTCGTCCGCCCGCTCGAGGGCCCGCGCGGCATGTTCGGCGCCGCCACGCTGCGCGCCGCGCTCAACATCGACATGGGGCCCGTGCGGGCGCGCATGCAGTCGCCCGTGCGGCTCGTGTGCGCCGAGAACACGCACAACGGCGCGGGCGGCGCCGTGTGGCCCCTCGACCTGCAGCGCGAGATGCTCGCCGCCGCGCGCGAGGCCGGCCTCGCCACGCATCTGGACGGTGCCCGCCTCTGGAACGCGACCGCCGCCACCGGGATCCCCGAGGCGGACTTCGCGGCGGGCTTCGACACCGTCAACGTCTGCTTCTCGAAGGCGCTCGGCGCCCCGCTGGGCTCGGCCCTGGCCGGCCCCCGCGATCTCATCGAGCGGGCCCGGCGCTTCAAGCAGCTCTACGGCGGCGGCTTCCGCCAGGCCGGCATCGTCGCGGCCGGCGCCCTCTACGCCCTCGAGCACCACCGCGCCCGCCTGCCCGAGGATCACGCCCGGGCCAGGACCCTCGCCCGCGGTCTCGCAGAAATCCCCGGTCTGGCGGTCGATCCGGAGGCCGTGGAGACGAACATCGTCCGCTTCCGGACCACGGCCGTGGCGGCACCCGACTTCGCGACTCGGTGTCGGACGGGGAATGGCGCGGGCCGCGTTCTCCTCAACGCCTACAGCCGGAGCGACCTGCGCGTCGTGCCCCACCTGCAAACGACGGACGAGGACGTGGAGCGCGCACTCGACATCTTCCGCTACGCCGCCGCGGCGTAGACGGCTCCACGTAGAGGGCTTCCGGGCGTGGTCTACGCGTCGCCGGATCGCCCCATGGCGAGGGCGACCTCCGCGTCGATCGCGGACGTGATCTCGTCGGAACGCTCGGAGCCCAGCATGACGGCGATCCAGCGCGTCGTCTCGCTCGTCCCGAGGACGATCCGGAACATCACGGTGAGGGGCACCGAGAGCAGCATCCCCACCGGTCCCAGCACCCAGGCCCAGAAGACGAGCGAAGCGAAGACGACGAGCGTCGACAGGCCCACGCTGTACCCCAAGACCCGGGGCTCGACGACGTTGGCCCAGAAGATGTTGATGACGAGGTAGCCGGCGGCGGCGGCGAGCGCCGTGCCGAGCCCGATCTGTAGCCACGCGAGAAGCACCGCCGGCACCGCGGCGATGAAGGACCCGATGTTGGGCACGTAGTTCAGCAGGAACGCGAGTACGCCCCACAGGATCGGGTAGCTGATGCCCAGGAGCGCCGTGAGTCCCATGACGGAGAGGCCGGTCGCGAGGCTGATCACGGTCTTGAGCCCGACGTAGCGACGGACCGCCGTCCCCACCTTCCCGAAGTTGGCCCGCGCCTCGGTCGCCTCCGCCTCGCCGAACGCGACGCGCATCTTGGTGGGGAAGCTCGAGACCTCGAGCAGCATGAAGACCATCGTGAGGATGATCAGGAACCCGTTGGCGAGGATCAGCCCGAGGTTCTCCACGAGTTGCCGCAGAAAGCCGAGCAGCCAGCTGGGAGAAAGGAGTTCGCCGATGTCGATCTGGCGCGCCTGGAGCCCGAAACGGGCCAGCCAGGCTCCGAGCGTCACCTCCAGCGCCTCGACCTGCTCCGCAAAGAGTCTGTCCAGCTGTGCTTCGGTGCTTCCGAGTTCGACGACGAGGGTCCCGAACAGGCCCCCGATTACGGTTCCCACGGCCAGGATCACGAGGACGAGGCTGAGGACGGCGACGAACTTGGGCACCTTGTGGTCCGTCATCCACCGCAGGGGCGTCGAGCACAGGACGGCGAGAAACAGCGCGAGCAGGAAGGAGACGAGGAGCGCCGAGGCCGCTCGCATCCCCGCGATGATGATGACGAAGGCCGCCAGGTTGAGAAGAATCCGGTGTACTCGTGTCGCGTCGTCGCGCATGGAACGAGGGTGCGGCAGGGACGTGCCCGAAGCAAGTGGGGCGATGCCCCCGATCCTCGTTGCAGGCCGCGCCGTTGCGCCGATACCTTCGACGCGTCCCCAGGAGACCCCGAAAACCGAGGGAGAACGCTTGATCGAGCGGAAGATCCGGGTGCTCGTCGCGAAGCCGGGTCTGGACGGCCACGACCGCGGCGCGAAGGTGATGGCGGCCGCCCTGCAGGACGCGGGGATGGAGGTCATCTACACCGGACTCCACCAGACGCCCGAGATGATCGCCGCCACGGCGCTGCAGGAAGACGTGGACGTGGTCGCGCTCTCGATCCTCTCCGGGGCCCACATGACGCTCTTCCCGCGGGTGAGGGCGCTGCTCGACGGGCAGGGCCAGGCGGAGGTTCTCGTCACCGGGGGCGGGATCATTCCCGGCGAGGACATGGAGGCGCTCCAGGAGGGGGGGGTCGGCCGTCTCTTCGGCCCCGGGACCGCGACCTCCGAGCCCGTCCGGTACATCCGCGCCTGGTTCGAGGAGCACCGGCGCGAAGCGGCCGAGCCGAGGGGATAGCCGCCGACTCGTGAGCGAGAGCCGGATGGGCGCGCTGGTCGCGGAACTGCGTGAACTCGAGGCCCGGATTCAGCGCGGCGGGGGCGAGAAGCGCGTCGCGCGGCAGCACGCGCAGGGCAAGCTCACGGCCCGCGAACGGGTCGATCTCCTCATCGACGACGGGGGCGGCTTCCTCGAGATCGGCCTCCTCATCGCCCATGACCGGTACGATGGCAAGGCGCCCGCGGCGGGCGTCGTCACCGGGGTGGGGGAGGTGTGCGGGCGCGAGGTCGTCGTCGTCGCCAACGACCAGACGGTGAAGGCGGGCAGCTGGTGGCCGGAGACGATCACCAAGATTCTCCGCGCCCAGGAGATCGCGATGCGGTGCCGCGTGCCGATCGTGTATCTCGTCGACTCGGCCGGCGTGAACCTCCCGTATCAGGGCGGCGTGTTCCCGGGCCAGTACGGCGCGAGCCGCATCTTCTACTACAACTCGATCATGCGGCACTACCTCGAGGTGCCGCAGCTCTCCGCCGTCATGGGCCAGTGCATCGCGGGCGGCGCCTACCTGCCGGCGCTCTCCGACGTGATCGTGATGGTCGAGGGGACGAGCTTCATGGGGCTCGGCGGGCCCAACCTCGTGAAGGGGGCGACGGGGCAGGAGGTCGAGGCGGAGGACCTGGGCGGGGCGCTGATGCACAACCGGGTGAGCGGTGTCGCGCACTACCGGGTGGCGGACGACCCGGCGTGCATCGAGAAGCTGCGCTCGCTGGTGGAGGGGCTCCCGCCCGCGGGCCGCACGGGTCCCGCCGTCGAGCCGCGGGATCCGCCGCGCCCCCCCGAGGAGGCCTACGCGCTCCTCCCCGGCGACCATCGCCAGCCGTTCGACATGGAGGCGGTGCTCGCCACGATCCTCGACGAGGGGCCGTTCGAGGAGTTCCAGGCGGACCACGCGCCGGAGATGGTCACGGGCACGGGCCACCTCGACGGCTTCCGGGTGGGCGTGATCGCGAACCGCCGCGGCATGTTCATGGGGGAGGCGGGTGAACCTCCGAAGTTCGGCGGCATCGTGTATACGGAGAGCGCGGAGAAGGTCGCCTACTTCATGGATCTCTGCGACCGGCACGACACGCCGCTCCTCTTCGTGCAGGACGTGAGCGGGTTCATGGTGGGCCCGGAGGCGGAGCAGTCGGGGATCATCCGGGCGGGTGCACGCATGGTCGAGTCGATGGCGACGGCGCGCGTGCCCAAGCTCGTGCTCACGGTCAACCACGCGAGCGGGGCGGGGTACTACGCGATGGCGGCGCAGGGGTTCGACCCGGACTTCATCTTCACCTGGCCGACGGGACGGATGGCGGTAATGGAGGGGGAGGCCGCCGTGCAGGCCGCCTTCGGCCGCAAGCTGGCGGAGGCGGCGGAGGGCTCCGGCGAAGGGCTGGACGAAGAGACGGCGGCGGCGATCGAGCGCACGCGGCAGGACTACGAGCACCAGCTCGACGCGAAGTACGCCGCCGCGCGCGGGTTCGCGGACGCGATCCTCTCGCCCGAGGACACGCGGCCCGCGCTCTCCCTCGCGCTCCGCTGTTCGCTCGGCAACCCGGGCCCGCACCTCGGCCCCTTCACCCTCCCCGACACCCTGTGACCGGGCGGCGCATGGCGGACGGCCCATGACCGAGTCGGTGGTGCTCGAAGCGGACGCGGCCGCGGTGGCGCTCGAGGAGCAGCCGCTCCCGGCGCGGATCGGGCTCGGGGAGGACCGCACGGTGCGGGTGGCCTCGGGGCAGGGGTTCTGGGGCGACTGGCAGGAGGCGCCCAAGCTGCAGGTGCGCCGGGGCGCGATCGACTACCTGATGCTCGACTACCTGGCCGAGATCACGATGTCGATCATGCAGAAGCAGCGGGCCCGCAGCCCGGAGGCGGGGTACGCGCGCGACTTCGTTCTCCTCATGGATGACCTCATCGAGGACCTCATCGCCGGCGAGATCCGGGTCGTATCGAACGCCGGCGGCGTGAACCCGGAGGGGTGCCGGAACGAACTGGGGTTCGCGTTCGCGGACCAGTCGCTCCCGCGCAGGCCCCGCGTGGCCGTGATCACGGGCGACGATCTCATGGACTCGCTCGATGACCTCATCGCGGCGGGGCACGGGTTGCGCCACATGGAGACGGGCGCCCCGCTCTCGACCGTCCGCGACCGGGTGGCCGCTGCGAACGCCTACCTTGGCGCCGAACCGATCATCGAGGCGCTGGAGCAGGAGGCCGACATCGTCGTTGCCGGCCGCTCGACGGATACCGCGCTCACCTACGCGCCCCTCATGCACGAGTTCGCGTGGGCCTCCGACGACTGGGACCGGCTCGCGCACGGGGTCGTCGCCGGACACATCAACGAGTGCGGCTGCCAGGCCTCCGGCGGGAACTCGCTCGTGGACTGGCGCGAGATCGATCTCACGCTCCCCGGATACCCCATCATCGAGGCCGAGGCGGACGGTTCCTTCGTCGTGACGAAGCACCGGGGGCTCGGCGGGCGGGTGACCCGGGCCACGGTCACCGAGCAACTCGTGTACGAACTCGGGGACCCGCGCGAGTACATCACGCCGGACGCGATCGCGGACTTCTCGACCATCCGGCTCCGCGACCTCGGTGGGGACCGGGTCCGGGTCGAGGGTGTGGCCGGCCGGCCCCGCACGGACCAGCTCAAGGTCTCCATCGCCTACCACGCCGGCTACAAGGCGGTCGGCACCCTCACCTACGCGTGGCCGGACGCGGTGGAGAAGGCGCGGCGCGCGGACGAGATCCTGCGCGGGCGCCTCGCGCACCTCGGACTCGTCTTCGATGAGATCCGGACGGAGTTCGTCGGGGCGGGGGCGTGTCACGGGTCGCTGGCGGGCGAACCGCCGGAGGACCTGCCCGAGGTCACGCTGCGGGTCGGCGTGCGCAGTCCGGACCGCCACGCGGTGTCCCGCTTCAGCCGCGAGATCGCCCCGCTCATCCTCGCGGGCCCACCGAGCGTGACCGGGTTCGCGGGGGGCCGCCCGAGGGTGCAGGAGGTCGTCGCCTACTGGCCGGCGCTCATCGACCGGGAGGTCGTCGAGAGCCGCGTCCGGGTGGAGACGATCGAGCTGTGAGGGTCCGCCTGGCGGAGGTCGCGTATGCCCGCTCCGGCGACAAGGGTGACACCGCGAACGTCGGCCTCATCGCCTTCGATGAATCTATTTATCATGTTTTAGTGAAGGAAGTTACGGCAGAACGTGTCAAGGATCACTTCAAGGGAATCTGCGAGGGCGAAGTGGAGCGCTTCGAGCTTCCGAACCTGCGCGCGCTCAACTTCCTGCTCCACCG
Source organism: Candidatus Palauibacter sp. (assembly GCF_965222475.1). Lineage (GTDB taxonomy): Bacteria > Gemmatimonadota > Gemmatimonadetes > Palauibacterales > Palauibacteraceae > Palauibacter. The sequence continues at coordinate 361,107 of NZ_CBDCUB010000001.1, forward strand.
TTCGCTGGGCGGGGGCGGCACGGTGTCGCTCATGCTCGACGCGCAGGGGAAGACGTTCTCCACCGCTCTCCTGAGGATGGAGATCGAGATCCCCGACGGCGCGGGGCGTCCGGAGCCCGACTGAGGTACCCATGTTCGAATACCTCGACATAGACATCGACGAGCGGACCGGTGTGAACCGGATCCACCTCGACCGGCCCGAGCGGCGCAACGCGCTCAACGGGGCGCTGGTCGCCGAACTCAAGGAGGCGCTCGCGCTCGCCGACGCGGACGAGCGGGTGCGCGTGATCGGGCTCGGAGGGCACGGCCCGGACTTCTGCGCCGGGGCGGATCTGGCCGAGGTACAGGCCTCGGTCGAGGAAGGCGTCCTCGCGAGTCTGCGGGAAGCGGAGGCGCTGGGGGAACTGTTCACCCTCCTGCGGAGACTCTCGAAGCCGGTCGTCGCGGTCGTGCACGGTCGCGCGCTCGCCGGCGGGTGCGGGCTCGCCACGGCGTGCGATCTCGTGCTAGCCGCGGAGAGCGCCCGCTTCGGCTATCCCGAGGTGCGGCTCGGCTTCGTCCCCGCCATGGTGACGGCGATCCTGCGCCGGAACGTGGGCGAGAGGCGCGCCTTCGAACTGATGGCGCTCGGAGACACGATCGACGCGCGCGAAGCGGCGCGGCTCGGCCTCGTGAACCGGGTCTGCGCCGACGCGGCGTTCGAGATGGAGACCGCCGCGTTCCTGGCCGAACTCGCGGGCCGGAGCGCCTCGGCGCTCGCCTTGACCAAGCGGCTCCTGTACGGCGCCGACGCGCAGAGCTTCGAGGCCGCGATCGCGGCCGGCGCCCGCGTGAACGCGCTCGCCCGCATGACCGACGATTGCCGGGCGGGCATCCGCAAGTTCCTCTCCCGCGACAAGAAACAGGACGACAGGAAACAGGACGAAGGGAACACAGCATGAGCGACAGCGACGTCGTTTCGCGGCCGGGTTCGGCGTTCCTGTGGCGGGCGGGGGCGCTCGCCTCGGGCGCGGCGGGCCTCTTCCTCCTCACCACGGGCGGGGAGTCGCTCAGCGTCGCCGTCCTGCTGCTCGTCGTCGCGCTGGCCGCGGCGGGCGTGCTGCTCGGCGGCGGGGCGCACGGCCCCGCGGTCGAAGGCCGGCTCGACCTGAGCGCCCGGCTCGGCCTCGGGCTGCTGGGCGGGAGCCTCGCGGCCGCCGTCTCCGCCGCGGCCCTCTCGGTCTTCGCGGCGATCGGTCTCACGGGCGCACTGGGCGTGGGGCTCACCTCGGCGTGGAGCGGGCCGGAGTTCCTCGCGCACCTGGGGAGCGGCGCCGTGTGGGGCATGGTGCTCGGGATCCTGTACCGCGAACTGCCCGGGGCATCGCCAGCCGCGCGGGGCGCGCTGTTCAGCCTCGTGCCCGCGCTCTACCTCCTGCTCAAGGTGTATCCCGTCGACCGAGACCTCGGCCTCTTCGGCGTCGAACTGGGGGCGCTCACCTTCGTCTTCGTCCTCGGGCTCAACTTCCTGTGGGGGATGATCGCGGGGTCGGTCATCGGCTGGGGCGAGGCGGGCGACGAGACGCCCGTCGCCCGCCCGATCGACGAGTAGACCCGGGCCGCGCGTGGAGACCGAGACGCCAGCGGAGACCGGGCCGCAAGCGGGAGCCGGACCGCCGCCGGACGCCGCGCCCGTGGACGAGGCCACCGAGAGCCGCGGCTGGTGGCTCAGGCTGCAGCTGGGACTCGGCCTCGCCGGGGGTGCCGCGTGGTTCGCGGGCGCGTTCATCGAACAGGACTTCCTGGCCGGCGCGGGGTGCGGCCTCATCCTAGCCGCGCTCGTCCTCAGACTGGGCCGGAGGAAAGCCGACGCCGACTGACTCCGGCGGGGGCTGACTCCCGCCGAGGTCCGGCACCGGAGCCCACCCGACCGGGACGTTTGATACGCCGTTGATCGGGCGGGGCATCTCGCGGGTGTGAGCACCCTGCAGCAGGCCCGCGACCTCCTGAAGGCCCGATTCGGCTACGACGACTTCCGCCCGGCCCAGTCGCGCGTCGTCGAGGCGGTGCTCAGCGGGCGCGACACGCTCGCCGTGCTGCCGACGGGGTTCGGGAAGTCCGTCTGTTTCCAGATTCCGGCCCTGCTGCGTTCGCGGCCCACGCTCGTCGTGTCGCCGCTCATCTCGCTCATCGACGACCAGGTCGGAGGGGCGGGGCGGCGGGGCATTCAGGCCCTCGGCTGGACGAGCGCCACGCCCCGGGACGTCGTGGACGAGGCGCTCGAGCGTGCGCGGCACGGCGGTCTCGATCTCCTCTACCTCGCGCCCGAGCGGCTGGAAAACCACGCCGTCTGCGAACGGCTGCGGAGGATCGGCCTCGGCGGGATCGCGGTGGACGAGGCGCACTGCGTGTCGCAGTGGGGACACGACTTCCGGCCGGCCTACCTGGGGATCGGCGTGGCGCGCGAACGGCTGGGGAACCCGCCGCTCACCGCGCTCACGGCCACCGCCACGGCGCGCACCCGGCGGGAGATCGAGCGTCTCCTGGGGATGGACGGGCCGATCCGCGTGTTCGTGTCCAGCGACCGGCCGAACCTGCGCTACTTCGTCGAGTCGGCACCCGACCTGAGCGCGGCGTACGAGCGGGTCCGGCAGGAGGTCACGGCGTGCCGCGGATCGGCCGTCGTGTACGCGCGCACGCGGGGGCTGAGCGCCCAACTCGCGATCGCGCTGTCGCGGTCGGGCGTCACCGCCGCCCCCTACCATGCGCGCCTGCCGATCGAGCGCCGCCAGGTGACGCAGCGGGCCTTCCTGGACAGCCGCATCCGCGTGGTCTGCGCCACGACGGCCTTCGGGATGGGGATCGACCACCCGCACGTGCGGCTCGTGGCGCACCTGGGCGCTCCCCAGTCGCTGGAGGAGTACGTTCAGGAAGCGGGTCGCGCCGGACGCGACGGCGAAGCGGCGCGGTGCGTGATGGTCGCGGTGCGCGCCCCGCGGCGCGGCGTCCTGCGGTTCGTCCGGCGCGAGCGGGCCCGGCCGGGCGGCCCCCCGGGCGGCGTGCGCGGCGAGGAGCCCCTCGACCCGGAACGCGCCGCGGCCGAAGCCGTGCGCCGGGCGGCCATGCGCGCCTACACCGAGACGGCCGGGTGCCGGCGCGCGGCGATCGCCGCCTACTTCGGGGAGCGGGCCCCCGCGTGCGGCGGCTGCGACAACTGCAAGCGCGGCCGGGCCGGCCGCGCGCCCCGGCCGGCCCGGCACATCAGAACGACCACGCCACGCCGAGCACGGCGATCAGCGGAAGGGAGCCGAGCGGCACGGGGTGCGTGACCGCCTCCTCCGGCCCCGCCCGGTAGAACAGGGCGTCCCGGCGATCGAGCGCGTTCAGCACCCGCACATAGGGGGCGATGACGAGCGGGGAATCGCCCAGGCTCGCGACCCAGCGCCGGGAGACCTCCGCGTCGACCCTCAGATACGAGTCTTCCGGCGCCCCCGACAGCGTGGGCACGGGATCGTCCCCCGTCACGGCCCCCTTCGCGTCCCGGGTCACGGTCGCAAACGGGAGGCCGGCCCCATAGGCGAGCCGGATACCGAAGTCGAAGTCCTGCGCCTCCGTCGAGAGCCCGCCGCTCAGCAGGTGCCGGCCGACGAACGGCGTCTCTTCCTCCGGGTCGTTCGTCCATACCCAGGCGATCGAGTAGCCCACCCAGCCGCGCACCGGGCCTTCCTTCGCCTGCACCCACACGTCCAGACCCGAGGAGAAGAGGTGATCGGCCGTGTTGGGCAGGTCGTCGAAGGACTTGAAGTAGCCCTCGACGCCGACGTCGATCCCGTTCTCGAGCGCGTTCGAGAACCCGACCACGACGTGTGATGCGCCCGCGACGTTCGACGCCGCGTTCGGGGTGGGAGGGGTGGAGTCCCCCGCGGGGAGAATTCGGCCCACGGTGGGTCCGGTGAGGTCGCCGGAGAGGATGGACTCGGGGCCTCGCACGACCTGGAAGAATCTCCCCGCCGAGAGCCGAAGGTCCGCCGCCTCCGTGATGTGCCAGGTCACGGTGGCCCGCGGGGCGAACTTCGCGCGCCCGGCCGGGGCGAAGTAGCTGGCCCGGAACCCGCTCCTCACCTCCAGCTCCGGCGCCACCTGCCAGATGGCCTCGCCCCACGCCGCGGTCACGTTGGCCCGGGTGACGGCGTGGGCCAGCAGGTGCGACGTCTGGCCTCCGAGCACGTTCCGCTGGTCGAGCGTCGTCTCGTGCGTGTCGAAGCCGCCCCCCGCGGCCCAGCGGATCTTTCGGCCGCCCGATTCGAAGAAGGCCTCGGCCCGCGACCGGGACGTGCGTCCGAGCGCGTCCGCGAAGAAGACACGGGCGTCGAGTTCCTTGTCGCGGGGCAGCGGGAGCCCGGTGTCGAACCGTCCGTACGCACCTCGAAGCGTGATCGTCCCCTCGCCCACGGCAAGACGATAGCTCAGCGAACCCGCCAGGTTGCCCCAGTAGGCCGACTCCACCGCCCCGGTGTCCTCCAGCCGCCCGATGTCGAGGAGGACGGACTCGCGGTTCCAGAACCCCGTTCCGGACAGTGTCCCGGGCCCCAGCCGGTAGTCGATGCGACCCAGGACGTCGCCGTACTCGTACGGCATCTGCCGTTCGTCCGTGATGAACCGATACCCCAGCCCGTGGAGCGCCCGTCCGCTCACGAGTACCCGTCCCGCGCGACCGATCGGGCCCTCGATCCGGCCTCCGCCCCCGAGGAGGTCGGCCGAGCCGGCGGTCCGAAAACGTTCCGCGTCGCCCTGGCGGGTCTCGAGATCCAGCACGTACGAAAGCCCCCCGTCGTAGCGGGCCGGCGTCCCGCCGATGTAGAGCGACGCGTCCTGGAGCACGCCGTCGGGAAAGGCGTCGAGCAGGCCGCTGAGATGGAAGGGCGCGTATACGGGCGCGCCGTCGAGGAGCACGAGCTTCAGGTCGGACGCGGCCCCGCGCACGTAGAGCACGCTGGTCGGATCGTTTGGGTCGGTGCCGCGCCCGTCGACCGTGAGGCCGGCCTCGGCTACGCCCGGGGACGAGTCGAGCGCGCGGAGTTCCGTCTCCCCTTCTTCGCGGAATCCGTCACGGGTCATTCCGGGCACGGTCAGCCGCCGGGCGGCGACCTGGGCGAAGAGGCCCGGCATGACGACGGGCTCTCGCTCGAGCGCCAGATCGAGCGGGACGTCGCCGCCTGCGGGGACGACGACGCCGGTCTGGAGCGGCGCGCGGTCGAGCGCCCGGGCCAGGACGAGCACGGGCCCCGGCGGGAGCCCCGACACCCGGTACGCGCCGTCCGCGTCCGTGATCACGAACCAGGTGGTGCCGGGGAATCGGATCTCGACGGACGCGCCGTCGAGCGGTATCTGGGTTTCGGCGCTCAGCACCCGGCCGTGGACACCGCCGCTGGCGGGTCGGTCCGGCTTCGCCTGGGCGAAGGCCCGGGGCGTGGGAAGCAGGACGAGACCCAGCAGGCAGAGGAGCGCGCCGCGCGATGCCGCGCCAGCGCGCGGTCCCGTGGGATGGGAGACGCGCCCCGACCTGCGGTGCATGGGGTTCGTCATCCCGGGACCCGCCTTCGAGGCTCGTTAGATCTTCGCGTCGCTACCCGTCGTCCGCCGCGACAGCCCGCTGCTACCCGTCGGTGCCGAGAAGGATCTGCACCGGGCTCGCATCGGCCGATGCCGTGCGGCGCAACTCACCGCCTTCGAGACGGACGACTTCGCTGTCGTCGATCATTACAGAACCCGAAGCGGCCCCGCGAGGCAAGGTCACGAGGATCTCATCCGCCGCGCCGGTGATTTCGATGACGCCCGGTTCCACGTGGAAGTTCGCGTCGCGGGCCCGCACCGAGGCCTGCTCCCCGTCGGTGAGCCGGATCGTGAGCCGCAGGCCTTCACGCCCGCCCGCGACCGCGACCCGCACCGACCCGTCGTCCGGCTCGACCGACACCTGGCTCGGCCCGGCCTGGCCCGGCCCCTCGGGTCCGCCCGCGATCCACGCCGCGAGGGTTTCGATCCCGTCGTCGACCCAGCCGCGGACCGGCGACCCGGGAACGGCGTAGGCTCCCGCGGCCAGCAGGAGCGTCAGGCCGGCGGCCACCGCGACGGAGCGGCGGCCCATCCACCCGATGCGCCATCCGCTGCGCGCCGCGCGGGCGCTTGCGAGCGGGACGGGCGCGGATCGCGCCGCCTCGCGCAACGCCTCGGGCATCTCGACCCAGGCGGCCGGTACGTCGATGACCTCGAGTGCCGCCGTCACCCGTCGCGCCGCGAAGCGCAACTCATCGCGCCGCGCGGCGCAGACCGCGCAACCCGTCGCGTGGTTCTCGACGCGTCGCCGCTCCTCGGCGGAGAGTTCCCGGTCCAGGAGCGCGAGCAGCGCGCCGTCGTCGACATGCGGATTTCTGTGGTGGCTCATCTTCACGACCTCCCAACACGTCCTTCTCACTATCGTTCAGTCACCGCCGGGGGAGCATCACCCCCCGCGACGGGCCTCGTCCTCCGCGATGCGCGGGTCCAGCGCCTCCACGAACCGGGCCAGAGCCCGCGCGAGCAGCGTCCCGACGGATCCCGGCGCGACCTCGACCGCCTTCGCGATCTCCGCGTAGCGGAACCCTTCCTCCCTCATCAGTAACAGCTGCCGGTCGCGCTCGGGCAACTGCGCCAGCGCGGCGCGCACCGCCGCGATCCTCTCCGATCTCACGACCGACCGATCCGGAGCCTCCAACGACTCGCCTGTCAGCTCCGACTGCTCATACTGCTGCGCCAGCAACCGCCGCCGCCGCGCGGTCATGCGCGCGTCGTCCCGCACCAGATTCGTCGCGACCGTGAACAACCACCTTCGCACCTCATCATCGGGAATGGCCTGGTCGAGCAGCCGCACAAACGACTCCTGGGCGACATCCGCCGCCAGATCCGAATCGCCGACCAACCGGTCGACGTACCGGAAGAGGGGCACCCAATGGCTGTTATACGCCGCCTCGAAGTCCACGGTTCTCCCATCCACACCGTTTCCGGCACGCGCAGAGCGCCGTGGGCCAAACCCCTGCCACTCATACGGTCAACGCGCGCGGAGCCCGGATCGTGACGTGTCCGGCATGATCCGGACGTTTCGGCGGGATGCCCGCCTCCGGTAGGTTAGGCGCCCGGCGCCCGGCGGGATACTGCCGTTGGAGAACGCGTGCGGCGCCGGGTGTGGCGACACCTGCGGAAAGGATTCGATGGGCGGGTCGAACTATCAACTGGAAGACCATCACGAGATGATGCGCGATCTGGTGCGCGAATTCGCCGAGGCGGAGATCGCGCCGATCGCTGCGGAATACGACGAATCCGAGGATTTCCCGTGGGAGACCGGCGCGCGGATGGCCGAACTGGGCCTGTTCGGCATCCCGTTCGAGGAGGAGATCGGCGGGGCGGGGATGGACCTGCTGGGTGCGGCGATCGCGGTGGAGGAACTGGCCCGCGTGGACGCCAGCCACTCGATCATGATCGGAGCGCACACCTCCCTCGCCGCGACGCCGATCCACCGCTGGGGCACGGAGGAACAGAAGGAGCGCTTCCTGCGTCCGCTGGCGAGCGGACAGGTACTCGGCGGGTTCGGGCTCACCGAGCCGGGATCCGGTTCGGACGCCGCCTCCATGCGGACGACGGCCCGCAAGGTCGGCGACCGGTGGGTCCTGAACGGGCGCAAGACCTGGATCACGCACGGCGGCGTGGGCGAGGTGTTCGTCCTCGCCGCGCTCACCTCGCCCGAGAAGGGCTCCCGCGGCATCACCGCCTTCCTCCTCACGAAGGAGACCTGCGACCTGGCCGATGCCGAGCGCGTCGGGTTCGGACACTCGCCCGACCTCGAGCCGATGCCGGGGTTCGTCACGGGAGAGAAGCTCCGCAAGCTGGGCTGGAACGCCTCCGACACGCGCGAACTGGTGCTGGAGGACGTGGAGGTCCCGGACGAGAACGTGCTCGGCGAGGTGGACCACGGTTTCCCGATCTTCCTCGACACACTCGACGGCGGTCGGGTGGGGATCGCGGCGCACGCGATCGGCATCGCGCAGGGGGCGCTCGACCAGGCGGTCGGCTACACGGCCGAGCGGAAGCAGTTCAACAAGCGGATTCAGGACTTCCAGGGCGTCCGCTTCATGCTTGCGGAGGCCGAGACGCGCATCCACGCCGCGCGGCTCATGATGCATTACGCCGCCCGTCTCCGGATGTCCGGAGGGAGGCACAAGAAGGAGGCGGCCATGGCCAAGCTGTTCGCCTCCGAAACGGCGATGGACGTGACCTCGATGGCGGTGCAGCTGCACGGCGGGTATGGCTATTCGCGCGAGTATCCCGTCGAACGGATGATGCGCGACGCGAAGATCACGGAGATCGGCGAGGGGACGAGCGAGATCCTCAAGATCGTGATCTCCCGCGAGATGCTCCGCGAGGCGGGCACGCTCGCCTGAATTTCCCGCGGGACCTGCCGCCGGCCGACGCCAGCGTGGCCGGCGACGGGCTGTTATCTTGGATCGCAGCCGATCGTACCCATCGTAACCGAAACCACGCCGTACGATCAGATACATGGACGCCCGGCCCCCGGCCGACCCGTCCACCTGAAAAGACGCGAACAACAGGAAGTCGATCCTCTGCTAACGCAATCGGGGACGGCGGCCACGCGCGCACGCTGACGGCTTGCGCCGCGAGATCGTCGTCAACGCCACGACCCGCGAGAAACGGGTCGCGATCCTGGAAGACCGCCAGCTCGTCGAGCTCATGTATGAGCGGCCGGACGAGCGCCGCATCGTCGGGGACATGTATCTCGGCGTGGTCGAAGCGATCGTGCCCGGTCTTCAGGCCGCGTTCGTCGACATCGGGGCCGAGAAGTCCGCCTTCCTCCACGCCTCCGACCTGGAGCCCGACGAAGACGAAGACGAGGACGAGGCCACGGACGCGAACGGGGCCGGCGGAGGCCGGCGGCGAAGTCGGGACCGGTCCCATCCTCCGATCCAGGACCTGCTCTCCAAGGGCCAGTCGCTCCTCGTCCAGGTGACGAAGGAGTCCATCGGCACGAAGGGCCCTCGCATCACCACCCAGATCTCGCTTCCGGGCCGGTTCCTCGTGTATCTCCCCGGCTCCTCTCATATCGGCGTCAGCCGCAAGATCGCGGAACGGGAGGTGCGGGCCCGCCTGCGCAGGATGGTGCGGGAAATCCTCGGGGATGAGGGTGGGGTCATCGTCCGCACCGTCGGCGAGGAGATGACGAAGGAGGCCTGCACGGGGGAGCTTCGCGCCCTGCGGAAGGCGTGGACGAAGATCCGCCGGAAGCAGAGGGGTGTGAAGGCGCCGGCCCGCGTGTACCAGGACGCGCGCTTCACGTCCGGCGTGATCCGGGATCTGTTCTCCGACCGGATCGACCTCCTGACCGTGGACTCGGAGGATCTGCATCACGAGATCAAGTCCTACCTGGGGCAGGTGGACCCCGGCGGGCTCGACCGGGTGCGGCTCTACGAGGATTCGAAGCCGGTCTTCGACGAGTTCGGCATAGAAGAGGAGCTCCGGCGCGCGTTCCGGCGCAACGTTCGGCTCCCCGCCGGCGGCCACGTCGTCATCGAGCAGACCGAGGCGCTGGTGTCGATCGATGTGAACACCGGGCGCTATACGGGTCGCCGGGATCCCGCGCAGACGATCCTCAAGACGAACCTCGAGGCGGCGACCGAGATCGCGCGCCAGCTCCGCCTGCGCGACGTCGGCGGCATCATCGTGATCGACTTCATCGACATGAACGACGAGGAGTCGCGCCAGAAGGTCGTGCAGCAGATGCGGACGCTTCTGGGCCGGGACCGCGCCCGCACGAAGGTGTTCGGCCTCTCCGAACTCGGGCTGCTCCAGCTGAGCCGGCAGCGGGTGAGCCCCAGCCTGCACCAGCGCATGATGGAGATCTGTCCGTGCTGCGAGGGGGAGGGGAGGATCCTCGCCTCCGAGACGGTCGTGCGCCGGGTCGAACGGGCGCTGGACCGCGTGGCCGCCGCCGGCAAGGAGCGGGGGATCACGATCCTCGCCCACCCGGTCATCGCCCTGCACCTCCTGGAGCGCGAGCGCGAGTTCCTGAACCGGAAGCGAGCCAGCGCCGGGATCCCCCTCGAACTGCGCGACAACCCGCTCCTCCGCCTCGACGAGTTCCGGCTCCTCGCCCACCCCGCCGAGTCCGACGTCACGAAAAAGTACATTTCCAGCGCGTAGCCTCCCACCGCCGTGGGTCGAGGGGCGCGGACGGCGATTTATATTGCTAATTTAACATATAACGTTAGATTAGCGCGCATGATCGAGCGGAATCACAAGCACCGAATAGGACGGAGCCTCGAGGAGGCCCCCGCCGTGGTCCTGCTGGGTCCGCGCCAGATCGGGAAGACTACGCTCGCGCGCGAGATCGCGTCTGAGTCGCCCGGCAGCGTCTACCTCGACCTGGAAGACCCCGCGGACGCGGCTCTCCTGTCGGATCCCGGGCGGTACCTGGATCTGCACGCGGGCTCTCTGCTGATTCTCGACGAAGTCCAGCGCGTGCCGGGCCTGTTTCAGGTGCTGCGAGGCCGGATAGATGCGCGCCGCCGCGAGGGCCATCGTACCCGGCAGTTCCTCCTCCTGGGCTCGGCGTCAACGACCCTGCTGAACCAGTCCGCCGAGTCTCTGGCCGGACGGGCCCTGTACTACGAGTTGCCCGGCCTGGACGCGACCGAGGTCGGCGGCAGGCGCGATGCGCTGTGGGTTCGCGGCGGGTTCCCGGACGCGTTCACCGCCGCGAGCGATGCCGGCTCCGGGCGCTGGCGGCTCGCCCTCATCCGCACCTATCTGGAGCGGGAGATCGCTCTGTTCGCCACGCGCCTTCCGGCCGAGACGCTCCGCCGTTTCTGGACGATGCTGGCGCACCGACAGGGAGGTCTGCTCAATGCCTCCGCTCTCGCGCAGAGCCTGGGCGTTTCGTCTCCCACCGTCTCCCGCTACGTGGATCTCCTCGTCAACCTCATGCTCGTGCGCCGCCTCCAGCCCTATTTCGCGAACGTGGGAAAACGGCTCATCAAGACTCCGAAGATCTACATCCGCGACAGCGGTATCGTTCATTCACTGCTGGGTTTGCGCACCCTCGAAGATGTGCTCTCCCACCCCGTGGCGGGGCCGAGCTGGGAGGGATTCGTGGTCGAAAACCTTCTGTCGGCGGCCCCCTTTGGTACCGATGCGTGGTTCTACCGCACTCGCGCCGGCGCCGAGATCGACCTGCTGCTCGCCCCGCCGGATCAGCGGCTGCGGGCAATCGAGATCAAGCGGTCCTCCGCACCGAGAACGAGCAAGGGCTTCGAGATCGCGACCGGAGACCTTGACGTCACGGAGCGGTTCGTCGTCTATCCCGGCAACCGGGAGTTCCCTCTGTCCGCCCGGACGCTCGCCATTCCACTCGAGGCCCTCATGGAGCGTCTCGCCTACCCGGATTTTGTTTGACACATCCGCTGCGCGCGGATAGACTCGTCGGTCCGTCTTCCTTCGTTTTTTCGGTGATGGTCTGACGATATGTACGCGATTTTCAAGGCCCAGGGGAAACAGTTTCGCGCGGTGGAGGACGCGGTGCTCCGCATCCCCTCGCTCGAGGCCGAGCCCGGCGACACGGTGACGTTCGGGGAGGTGCTTCTCCTCGAGCGGGAGGGCGACGTTCAGGTGGGAACCCCGTCGGTTGCGGGGGCCTCCGTGGCGGCCGAGGTGGTGAGCCACGGCCGCGGCGACAAGATCATCGTCTACAAGATGAAGCGGCGGAAGGGCTACCGGCGGAAGCAGGGCCACCGACAGGGCTTCACCGAGATCCGCATCCTCGGCATCGACCTGTCGGACGGAAAGCAGGCGGCCGCGAAGCCCAAGGCCGCGCCGAAGCCGGAAGCTGCGGCCCCCGCGGCCGAGCCGGAAGCCGCCGCGCCTCCGTTCGACATCACCGACGCGGCGCGTGAGTTGGCCGAGGCCCACGGTCTCGACCTGGCCGCGATCGAGGGGACGGGCAAGGGCGGCCGCATCCTGAAGAAGGATGTGGACGCGGCGATCGCGGCGGCGGAGGGAGACGACTGATGGCACACAAGAAAGGTGTCGGATCCAGCCGCAACGGGCGCGACTCGAACCCACAGTACCTCGGCGTCAAGCGCTACGGCGGCGAGCGCGTGGTCGCGGGGCATATCCTCATCCGGCAGCGGGGGACGCCCTTCCATCCGGGCCGGAACGTCGGCCGGGGGAAGGACGACACGCTGTTTGCGCTCTCCGACGGCGTGGTGGAGTTCCACCGCCGGCGCGGGCGCCGCTTCGTCAGCGTGGTGACACCGGGGGCGTAACCGCCACCCAGAGCCGGCCACGGCCAGCACCCGGCGCAGGCTGCCAGCCGCACCGCCACCGGCTGCCAGCCCCGCCGGGCACACCCCCGGCGCTATTCCCTCCAGGGGTCCCGTCAGGAGCCTCTGAACTCGGGCTTTCGCTTCTCCAGGAAGGCGCCGACGCCTTCCGCCATGTCGTCCGTCGAGAAGAGGAGCGAGAACCAGCTCCGCTCGAACTTCAGCCCCTCGTCCAGCGGCATCCGGCGCGCGGCCAGGATGGATTCCTTGGCGGCCTGAAGGGCGAGCGGGCTGCGGCCGGCGATCTTGGCCGCCAGTTCCATCACGTGGCCCTCCAGCTCCGCAGGGGCCACGGCGGCCTCGACGAGCCCGATCTGCTCCGCCTTCTCGCCGGAAATCAGCTCCCCGCTCATGATGAGCCGCATCGCCCAACCCTCGCCGACGAGCCGCGGAAGCCGCTGCGTACCGCCCGCGCCGGGGATGAGTCCCAGGTTGATCTCGGGCTGACCGATCCGGGCCGCCGTCGACGCGACCCGCATGTCGCACGCCATGGCGAGTTCACACCCGCCGCCGAGACAGAACCCGTTGATCATGGCGATCACGGGCTTGGGGAAGCTCTCGATCGCCCCGTAGATGTCGCCGCGCTGCATCGCGCGGTACTGCTCGACGGGCCGCGCGTCCTTGAACTCCGAGATGTCGGCGCCCGCGATGAACGCGCGGTCGCCCGCGCCCGTGAGCACCACGACGCGCACATCGTCGTCCGCCCCGAGGGCGTCGAGCGCGCCGAAGACGGCGCACCGCACCTGGCCGTTCAGCGCGTTCAGCTTGTCCGGCCGGTTGACCGTGATCCTGGCGATATGTCCGTCGAGTTTCTCGACGAGAAGGACGTCACTCATGGCCACTCCGAGGCTTCACGTTGGCTGGTTTCGGGCGTTTCCGGGGGTCCCGGCGGCCCGCCGGTCGAACGGTATCACCCGAGACTCCACCGTGCTATGCGCCGGCGTCCTCGCCCCTTCATCAGATCACCAGCGCACGACGGAGGGCTTCTTTCACCGCGATGCCATCTTCCTCCGGCAGCCTGCCGATTCTGCGTATGATCAGGGACTCGTCGAGGGTGAAGAGCTTGAGGCGAACCTTGCACGGCACATGAAGACCGGCTTCGCGCCAGCGCCGAATCGGTACATCGCTGGACCACTCCGCACGCGTCGTCGTGATCATCGCCAGGATCGATTGCCGATGCCCGGCGTGAAAGCTCTTCGACGAAACGACGAGTGCCGGCCGCCGCCGCGATGTGCCTCTGTCCGTGAACGGGAAGGGAACGATGACCACGTCGAGTGGCTCAGAGGTCACGCCATGCTTCCTCGTCTTCCGGTGAGGCCCATTCCGTCATGGTCTCCGAGAGACTGCGCAGGTAGCCATCGGGACTCGGTGCCACCTTGCGAACGATCAGGTGCTCACCCGCGATCTCGAAGGCGAGTATATCGCCCTCGATCAACCCCGCCTCATCGCGGATCTTCTTGGGAATAGTTGTCTGACCACGCGCTGTGATCCTGGAGAGATTCATCTGCGTACCCCCGCTGCGTACCCCGCTAACGTTTCTGATTCGTCAGAAAATAAGAAAATCTTATCCGGGACGCACCTGCACACGGATGCAAACCGACACCGAAGCTACGGGGTTTGGGCCCGTCTCCCGCCCGCAGCGCGCAGGTGGGCGACCTTGCCGAGGAGGTCGAACCAGAAAGGCGCTCCAAGACTGACGGCCGAGATCGTGATCAGCCAGCCGAGCACGCGCGCAATCCAGTCGAGGAAGCTCCAGTCACCGAGGCCCGGGCCGTCGCCATCGTGTCGGGCTCGATGTGGGACGGCAGTTTTCCGTCCCTGGCGAGATTGGCGATCGGCGGATGCGCGTAGACCTTCTCCGCGTACTCCTTCCCCAGCGGCGTCTCGACGCCCGCCCGAAGGTTCTTCGACCGGAGTCCGAGCAGAGCCGATATCCACTCCGTGATCGCCGACGCCGCGAGGCTGAGGACGACGTAGAGCAGCGCCAGGCCCAGCGCGACATCGACGACCGGTTGATCCAGCATCCGCCCCCCTGTGGGCTCAGGCCTCGTGCGTCGTGCGGCCGCCGACGACGGTGCGGACGACCTCTATCTCCTTGATGGCGTGGGGATCGGTCGTGTGCGGGTCGGCGCCGAGGATGACGTAGTCCGCCAGCTTCCCCGCCGTGATCGAACCCTTGAGGTCCTCCTCGAAGGAGGCGTGGGCGCCGTTGATCGTGCAGATGCGGAGCGCCTCGGGGACGGAGATCTTCTGGCTCGGGCCCCACTCCCGGCCCTGCATGTCCGTGCGCGTGACCATGCTCTGGATCGCCATCGGCGCCTCGAACGGACCCGGCGGATAATCGGACGCCCCGGCCACCGGAATGTCATAGTCGAGGAACCTCCGGTGCGCGAACATCCATTCCATCTTCTCGGGCCCGTATTCGCCCCACTTGTTTCCGTGGAAGTGGACGTACGTGTAGAAGGGCGTGGGGATGGCGCCGATGTCCTTGATGCGCTGGAGGAGCGGGTCGTCCACCAGGGAACAGTGCTCGAGGCGGAAGCGGGGGTCGGCCTGCGGCATCTCGCGCTGAGCCCGCTCGTAGGCGTTGAGGCACATGTCGATCGTCTTGTCGCCGTTGGCGTGGATCCCGATCTGGAACCCGGCCCGGACGGCGTCGTCCACCGCCTCGTGGACCTCCTCCTGGGTCATGGTGAGGATGCCGTAGTCGTCGGGGCGGCCGATGTACGGCGTGCGCATGGCCATCGTGCGCTCCGAAGCCGAGCCGTCCGCCCCGTACTTGACGGCCCCGATGCGGAGGTTCTCATCGCCGAAACCGGTCCGGATCCCCGCCTGCTTGAGCGCGCTGAACAGTCCGCCGCCCCCGGAGGGGAAGTAGTACATGCGGAAGCGGAGGTCCCCCGCGTCGTAAGCGTCCTGCAGCGCGGTCAGCCCCTGGCTGCTCCCGCCCGTCTCGTGAACCGAGGTGATGCCGGCGGCGGACATCAGTTGCCCGATGAGGGCGACGCCCTCCGCCCGCTGCTCGCGCGTGCTCTCGCTGGGAACGAGGCGCTGCAGGGGGCGGCGCGCGCGTTCGGCCACCTTGCCCGTCAGGTCGCCGTCCTCGCGGTAGAAGTGCCCGCCGGGCGGATCCGGCGTGTCGACCGTGATCCCCGCCAGTGCGAAGGCCTTGGAGTTGTAGACGCTCGTGTGCCCGCCCCGGTGCGTGACCTGCACGGGGTGGTCGGATACCGCCTCGTCGATGTCCAGGCGGTTGAGGGGCCGGCCCTCCTCGATCTTCGTGTCGTCGTAGAGGAAGCCGACGACCCAATCGCCCGGGGGCGTGTTCTGGGCCCGCTCGCGGAGGGCGGACTTCATCCCCTCGATGGTGCGGATGTTCATGTCCACCTGGGTGAGGTGCCGCATGCCGGCCGAGGAGGGGTGGTTGTGCGAGTCGATGAATCCGGGGACGACCGTGCCGCCGCCCGCGTCGATGCGCTCGGTGCCCGGCCCGACGAGGTTCGCGATGTCGCTGTTCGAGCCCACGGCGAGGAAGCGTCCGCTCTTCACGGCCAGCGCCTCGGCCCGCGGGTTGTCGTCGTCGACCGTGTAGATCGTGGCGTCGGTCACGACCTGGTCCGCGTGGCCGGAGCCGCCCCCGGAGGATCCACCGCTCCCGCCCGGCGCTGCACAACCCGCCAACGCGGCGCCCCCCGCCGCCAGTCCCGACAGCGCCACGAACTCCCGGCGATTGACCTCGCTCATCCTCGTCTCCCTCATCTCAGGCTTCCATCTCAGGCTTCGTACGTCGTTCGTCCCCCGACGACGGACCGCACGATCTCGATCTCCTTGATCGCGAAGGGATCGGCGGCGTGCGGGTCGTCGGCGAGGATCACGAAGTCGGCCAGCTTGCCCGCCGTGATCGATCCCTTGATCCCTTCCTCGAACGCCGCGTGCGCGCCGTTGATCGTGCACACGCGCAGCGCTTCCTCGACGGAGATCTTCTGGCTGGGGCCCCACTCGCGCCCCTGCATGTCCGTGCGCGTGACCATGCTCTGGATCCCCATCAGCGCCTCGAAGGGACCGGGGGGATAGTCGGAGGCGCCCGCCACCGGGATCCCATAGTCGAGGAAACGGCGGTGCGCGAACATCCATTCCATCTTCTCGGCGCCGTATTCGCCCCACTTGTTACCGTGAAAGTGGACGTAGGTATAGAAGGGGGTCGGGATCGCGCCCACGTCCCGGATCCTGCGCAGGAGGTCCTCGTTCACGAGCGAACAGTGCTCGAGCCGGAAGCGGGGGTCGGCCTGCGGCATCTCGCGCTGTGCGCGCTCGAACGCGTTGAGGCACATCTCTATGGCGAGGTCGCCGTTGGCGTGGATCCCGATCTGCCACCCGTTCCGCACCGCGTCGTCCACCGCCTCGTGGATCTCCTCCTGGTCCATCGTGAGGATCCCGTAGTCGTCGGGACGCCCGACATAGGGCGTGGACATGGCCATGGTCCGCTCCGAGGCGGAGCCGTCGGCCCCGTACTTGATCCCGCCCACCTTCACCCACTCGTCCCCGAAGCCGGTGCGGATGCCCGCCGCCTTGAGGGCGGGGAAGAGACCGGATTCGTCGCCGCCGTTGGGGAAGACGTAGGCGCGGAAGTGAAGCTCGCCCGCGTCGTAGGCATCCTGATAGCTGACGAGGTCGTTGCCGGCGCCGGTCTCGTGGACGGACGTGAGGCCGGCCGCGGCCATCCGTTCGCCAATGAGACGGATGCTCTCCTGCCGCTCCGCGCGCGTGGTGCCGGCGGGGATCAGGCTCTCGAGCGGTTCCTTGGCGCGTTCCGCGACGCGCCCCGTGAGTTCGCCGTTCTCACGGTAGTACATGCCGCCGGGCGGGTCGGGCGTGTCGGCGGTGATCCCGGCGAGTTCGAACGCCCGCGAGTTGTAGACGCCGGTGTGGCCGCCCCGGTGCGTGACCGAGACGGGGTGGTCCGGGACGGCGTCGTCGATATCGGCCCGCGTCAGTGGCCGTCCGTCTTCGAGCTTCGTGTCGTCGTACAGGAAGCCCTGCACCCACTGCCCCGGCGCCGTGTTCTGGGCCCGCTCGCCGAGCGCGCTCTTGATGGCCTCGATCGAACGGACGTCGAGGCTCACCTGCTTGAGGTGCTTCGTGCCGGAGTAGAAGGGATGGTTGTGGGCGTCGATGAAGCCGGGGACGACGGTCATCCCGCCGCCCTCGATGACCTCGGTGCCGGGGCCGATGAGGTTCGAGACGTCGTCGCTCGAGCCCACCGCGAGGAAACGCCCGCTCTTGACCGCGAAGGCCTCGGCCCGGGGAGTGTCGTCGTCCACCGTGTAGACGCTCGCGCCGCGGACGACGATATCGGCGTGGCCCCCGGCTGCCCCACCGCTCCCCGCGCGGCTGCCGCCTCCGGGTGAGCAACCGGCCGCGACCGCACCGCCCGCGGCAAGGCCGGAGATCGCCATGAAGTCACGCCGCGTGAAGTCGCTCATGTTGCCCTCGCTACTTTAGTTCGACGAGTTGATCGGGGTCCACGCGCACGACGATGTAGGTGATCGTCTCGGTGATCTCGCTGAACCCGTGCGGCGAACCGGCCGGGATGATGAGCATGTCGCCGGGGCCGATCTCCTGACTCTGCCCCCCCACGATCCCGCCCACGGAACTGGGTCCGGTGAGCGTCCGCACCGTCTGCCCCTCCGGATCCAGATCGCGTGCGTCGGAAAGATCGCCGCCCGTCACGAGCGTCCCGCGCCCGGAGACGACGTAGTAGACCTCGGTCTGCCTGTGGTGCTGGATCGCCCCGAGCGACGTGGTCGGCGGGCGCTGGACGACGCCGACGCCGGCGTTGTGCCCGCCCGCGTCAATATGCCGGATCTGCTGGTCGCTGACCCGGCTCTCAGGCGCGTTCTCGATCGTGGCGAGGATGTCGGCGGCGGAGATGTACGTGGCCGCCGGGTTGTCCTGCGTGCCCTCAGGCGGGTCGGCGGGCATACCGCTCCAGAGAGTCCCCACCGCGAGGACGGCGAAGGTCAGCTTCGACATGGTCTGGCTCCGGCGTTATCCGAGTCCGTAAGCGTTCGTGGGCGACCCGCATCTTATGGGCAGTGCCATCGAGGGGTCCACTGCTTGACAGGCGATGAACCGGTTCCTGGACACCGTGGTCGTCTGTCCCGTCACGACGACGCTGCACCCCCAATGGCGGTCTCGCGTCCAGATTCGATGTGCCGGGAAGGATGCCGAGATCGCCGTAGACCAGATCCGTGTCATCAGAAAGCAGCGCCTCAGAAACCGGCTGGACCGGCTGACCGCGGAGGAGGCGGCCGCGCTCCGCCGCCTCATCACGGAGATGTACGGAGAGTAGCCGGCTTCCGTACTCCCGGGCGACGTTCCCGCGGGAACGCCTCCGGGCCCGCCGCTGTACCGCGGACAGGTTTCGGACGTACGTTCCGAGAGTCTGTGACGGGCCGAAAACGAGAGGGATCAGGAGGACCGGATGCACGCGTGGAGCCGCCGTAACTTCGTCAAGACGACCGCCGCCGCCGGACTCGCCCTGCCCGCCGCGCCGGCCCTGGCCGCGACCGACCGCGGGGCCGCCGCCGAGCGCGTCGCGGGCCCGATCCCAGGCTCGCGTTCGGACGATGATCCCTTGGGGATCCGGGGTCAGTTTCCCGTCACCGAGGAACTGGCGTATCTGAACACCGCCTCCACGGGGCCGGCGCCGCTTCCGGTGCGCGAGGCGCTCGTCGCCTACGCGGATGAGAAGATGACGTACCGGGATCCCGGTAGCCGCAGGCGGGCCGTGGACCGGGCGCGGAGCCGCTTCGCCTCGCTGTTCGGCGCGGACGAGGACGAGATCGCCTTCCTCTTCAACACGAGCGACGGCGAGAACGTCGTGGCCAACGGGATCGACTGGCGGCCGGGCGACAACGTCGTCATCGACGAACTCCACTTCGTCACCGCCTTCGTCGTCTACCGCGAACTGGAGAAGCGCGAGGGCGTCGAACTCCGGATCATCCCCCCGCGCGAGGGACGCGCCCACCCCGAGGACTACGACGCGTACACCGACGACCGCACACGTCTCATAAGCGTGGCGTGGGTCTCGAATCGGAACGGGTTCCGGCACGACCTCCCGACGCTGGCCGAGATCGCGCACGCCCGGGGCGGATATCTGTTCGCCGACGGGATCCAGGCGTTCGGCACGTTCCCGACGAACCTCCACGCCGAGGGCGTCGATTTCGCTTGCGGCAACGGCTACAAGTGGCTCCACGCCGACTTCGGGTGCTCGATCCTGTACGCGCGGCGCGAGCACCACGACTGGATGCAGCCCGACCGCTTCGGCCACGCGCAGGTGGCCGAGACGCTCCCGGAGCACCAGTACCGGCTGAGGACGGACGCCCGGAAGTTCGAGCACGGAAGCCTCGCCCTGGGCCCCGTCGCGGCCATGGACGCCGCGCTCGGGTTCATCGGCGAGGTGGGGCTGGAGCGGATCGCGGAGCACACGCACGCGCTCGCCGGCGAACTCCGCGAGGGCGCGGCGGGGCTGGGGATGAAGCTGTTCACGCCGCCGGCGAATCCGTCCCCGATCGTGAGCTTCTACCACGGGATGGACCCGCAGGAGCTTTCCGACGCGCTCAACGCGGAAGGGGTCCGGTTCACGTACCAAGAGGGAGGAGAACTCCTCCGCGCCGCCGTCGCGATGTTCAACAACCGCGACGACGTCGACCGCCTGCTCGGAGGGATCGCCGCCCGCGTGTAGAGGTCCCCCCGCCGGACCCGGCAGCCGTTCGCGCATTTCCCTGGCCCGCGGCCATTCCTGCCGCTGATGGCGCGCTATTGCTGTCGGTGAAGTTACGCCATTTCTGTCGGAATGCGCACGGTAACGACGGTCCGTTTCTTCGGCGTCATATCGGTGCTCTCGGGCCGTAACTCCGTGGGACCGACTGTTCCCGACGCTACGCCAGCGGATCGATCACGCTGAGGAACGGGAAGCGCCCAAAACCGGCGTCGCGGGTGCAAATGCGACTGATTCCATGCTCGCGCATCAGGACGGCGGTGTGCAGATCGTGCATCTGGTTGCCGCGGACCCCCGGAAGCTCCGCAACCGTCTGCGCGAGGACGGTCGCGTGACGCCGTGTCGCAATCAACAGTTCGACCCCGGGCGATTTCAGTAGTGCCGAAAGAAAACGCCACGCGTCCGGAGGTCGCTGCGGTGACGGCATCACACGCGGGTGAGTGGTCACCCGCAGAAATTCGTAGCAGACGCTCCATGTGAGGAAAGTCGGCGACGGGCCGCGACGTGCGTCGTCCAGCTGTCGGCGGCAGGGGAGATAGAATTCCGAATCTTCGTTCGCCGCGTACACGAGTACGTTGGTGTCGAAGACCACCTCACTCTTCCTCCATCACGCGGTAGAGCGCGTCCCGGTCGGAGATGTCGACCAGGGGTTGACCGCCCCGCCAGGAAGGAAGAGGTGCGAGCGCAGGCGCCGCGTCCACAGCGAGTGGCTCGGCCAGCACGCGCCTGAGTCCCTCCTCCGCGAGTTTGGACATGGTGGTCCTCCGCCGCGCCGCCTCATCGCGCAGGCGCCGCATCACGCCGTCGTCGATGTTCAGCGTTGTTTCCTCATAGGGCGCCCGTCTCTCCCGCACTGACGGGAGTCCGCTGCTCCCTTCACGAGATCCGGGTGCATCGTATGGATCGACGCTGACTTCATCCTGGCGTCTCCGGATCCGGGCTATGTCATAGGACGTCTGCATTCGCATCAGCGTCTCCATCGGCACGCCGAATGCCTTCTCCATGCGCAGCGCCATCGTGCCGGACAAGTCCGAGCGACAGTTCAGGAAGGCCGACAACGCAGGGCGCGAGACGCCGAGCGCCGCCGCGGCCTCGACGACAGTCAAGTCACGGGGCTCGATGATCTCCGTCCTCACGAATTCGCCCGGGTGGGGCGGATTCGCCATAGTTCCGCGGATCATCCGTAAATCGTAGCGTTACGGGTAACGTCCGTCAAGCGGAGTAGGCCAGTCCACATGCTGTCGGGATTCGGAGTCCGCAAGCGTTGTCCTCTTGAAGCTCGGCGCCAGAGACACACCCGGCAGGGGGCAAGGGGAGGAACGCATGAAGGCCGTCGCGCTGCTCCTGGGACTCGGATCGTTGGCGGCGGCCCCATCGGCCGCAGCGCAGGAATGTGATCCGGCGTCCCTGTTTGGTCCTCCGGAGAAGTCCATTTTCGGGGAGGGGGAGATAGATCGCTTTCGCACCTGCCTTACTGCCGGGCTGGACGTGCGGGCGGTCTTCGATCCAGAGGGACGCACCGTGCTGCATGCTGCGGCAGCCAGAGCTCACAGTGCTGCCTCCATCAGATTCCTCCTGGAGGCAGGCGCGGATCCCAACGCCAGGGACGCGAGCGGCGAGACACCGCTGTTCGATGCGGCGCAACACAACCACAACATCGCCGTGGCGGAGGCGCTGCTGGAGGCGGGCGCGGACCCGAGCACGAAGGACGACTACGGTTACACCCCCATGTACTTCTCGGTACGCAACGAGAACCCGGGAGTCCTGCTCGCTCTGGTCGAGGCGGGGGCGGACCCAAACGAGGCGCACGGCTGGGACCGGATGAGCCTGCTGCACCGCGCGGCCCTGTGGAACGGGGGTCCGGCGACTGCTCGCGCTCTACTCTCGGCCGGTGCGGATGCGAAGGCGAGGGCTTCCGACGGACAAACTCCCATACACTATGCCGCGCGGAACATGAGCAAGCCCGCTGTGGCGGACCTCCTGTTGGAGGCAGGCGTGCCGGCGTTGCCGCTCCACGCCGCCGCGCTGACCGGCGATGCGGCCACCGTGGCGGCCCTGCTCTCGGATGGTACCCATCCGAATCTCTCGGACCGGGCCGGGTGGTCCCCGCTGCACTTCGCGGCCACGAGGAACGAGACCGAGATCCTCGCTCTGCTGCTTTACGCGGGTGCGGATCCAAATGCGAAGGTGCCCGAGTTCTTGAACGCCACGCCCCTGCACCTCGCGGTGCTCACTCGTACGGACGTCGATGTCGTCCTCGAGTTGCTGAAGAGCGGAGCGGCCCCCAACCAGGCGGCGGCCGGGGGTAACACGGCGCTGTATTTCGCCGCCTGGATGGGGCAGGACCCCGCGGTGGTGGAAGCGCTCCTGGATGCGGGAGCGGACCCGGCCATCAGAGGCAGCAAGGGCTACAGCCCGGCGGATCGGGCCAGGAACAACCCTGCGATCAGTGAGTCCGACGTCTTCGAACGGCTCCGTTCCGGAGGCAGGAAACCGCCGCGCTCGCCCCCAAGCCTCTAGCGAATCTCATCGCGGATCGCGGCGAGTTCCTCCGCCGCGCCCTCGGGCGCCTGGGTGAACAGGCTCACGCCGATCGTCACGGCGAATCCCGCGGCGAAGCCCGGCAGCATCTCGTAGAGGTCGTAGAAGCCCTCCTTGAAGAGGACGACCCACAGCATCGTCACGAGGAAGCCGGCGATCATGCCCGCCACGGCGCCGGCGCGGGTCGTGCCCGCCCAGAAGAGCGAGCACAGCACGACCGGGGCGAACGCCGCCGCGAGGCCGGACCAGGCGAAGAGGACGAACCAGAAGATCGCGCGCTCGGCGGTGAGGGCGAGCAGGAGACCCGTGATCCCGAGCACAACCGTCACGGCCTTGCCCAGAATGGAGAGAGCGCGCTGCCGGGCGTCGGGGCGGAAGATCTTCTGATAGACGTCCCGCACCGCCGCGGAAGAGGCGAGGATCAGCAGCGAATCGGCCGTCGACATGATGGCGGCGAGGACGACGACGAGGACGAGCCCCGTGAACAGATCGGGCAGCAGCCCGGACGCCATGGCGGGGAGCACCGTCTCCGGGTCGGCGAGCCCCTCGTACAGCACCCTCCCCGCCATCCCCGTGAACACGGCCCCCAGGTCGAACACGATGATGCAGCCGACGGCGATCGGGCCCGCCTTCCGGATCTCGCGCTGGTCCCGCGCCGCGAGGAAACGCGCCAGAAGCTGCGGGGCGCCGAGGAACGCGAGTCCGACGCCCACGAACCCGGCCGCGCTCGCGATCCCCAGCGGGGTGAGCCCGAGCCCGCCGTCCAGCCGCAGGAGGTCGGCCCCGGCTGCCTGAAGCCCCTCGAAAGCGGCGAGCGGTTCGGCCGCCCGCAGCCCGTCCATGAGCGCGCCCCAGCCCCCCACCGCGCTGATCCCGACGAAGGGGAGGACCAGCAGGCACGTGAACATGAGCACGCCCTGGGCGAAGTCGGAGTACGCCACCGCCTTGAACCCGCCCACGACGGTATAGAAGAGGACCACCGCGAGTCCCAGGAAGACGCCCGCGTGGTAGCCGGTGCCGAGGAAGGCGTCGAACGCCTTCCCGGTGGCCGTGAGCTGCGCCCCGACGTAGAAGGCGACCATGGAGAGGACGATGACCGCCCCCACGATGCGGAAACTGTGCGTCTTGTCCCGGAAGCGGTCCTCGAGGTAGTCGGGGACGGTGATCGAACCGTACCGGTCGGTGAACGCCTTGAACGGCCGCGCCACGTAGGCCCAGGCGAGGGCGACGCCGAGCACCTCCCCGAGCACGACCCACAGCGCGTGCATGCCGAGCGCGTAGCCGATCCCCGTGAGCCCGAGCAGGAGCCAGGCGCTCTCCCCGGTCGCGTTCGAGGAGAAGGCGAGCACCCACGAGGGGAGCTTCTTGCCGGCCGCGTAGTAGCCCTCGACGTCGTGCGATTCCTTGCCGCCCCACACGCCGATCACGAGGAGGAAGAGGAGATAGGCGACGACCACGCCGATGATCACGGGCGACATCCTATTCCTCCCAGCCGGAGTCGACGGCGGCGACCATCTCGAACGGTCCGGCCGGCCAGCGGTAGCAGTCCTTCAGCAGCCGGTCCACCTGTTCGGGCGTGGCCACGCCCTCGGCCACGATCTCGCGCGCCTCGCGAAGCGCGGCCGAGAACACCCGGTTCGCGACGAAGCCCCAGGCCAGGGGCTGGTCCTGCACGACCTCGGGGTTCTTGCCGCAGCGGCGGGCGAGGGCCACGACGGCATCGCGCACCGCGTGGGCCGTCCCGCGGTGGACGACGATCTCCGCCACCCGGATGACCGAGGCCGGCGTCGCCCAGTGCCACCCGATGACGCGTTCGAGCCGGTCCGTGGCGCCGGCGAGGGCCCCGATCGAGAAACCCGAGGTGTTGGAGGCGAGGATGGCGTGGGGCGGGGCAGCGGTGTCCAGCCGGCGGAAGAGGCGCGTCTTGAGCTGGAAGTCCTCGTACACCGCCTCGATGACGAGGTCCGCGTCCGCCACGGCTTCGGAGAGGTCGGTCGTGCGTGAGAGGCGGCCAAGCGCGGCCTCGGCGACGGCGGGGTCCACCTTTCCGATCTCGACGCCCTTCCGGATGCCGAAGCGCCCGTGCTCGATGCGCTTCGCGGCCCGGTCGAGCGCCTCGTCGGAGAGATCGTTCATCACGACCTCCAGCCCGCCGAGCGCGAGCACCTGCGCGATCCCCGCCCCCATGAGCCCGGCCCCGACGACGGCCGCGCGCCGGATGGTGTCGACCGTCACGTCCCCGGCCCCGGCCTCCTGCTCGGCCGCCCTCGTCTGGTGTACGCGAATCCCCGCCAGTGGATCACTCATGGGCTTCCCCGGTGTCGTCGTCGAGATCTGATCGGCGCCCGGTCGGCACCTCGGCAGCAGCAGGCTCGCGGCTGCGATCGTCCGGCGTCGGAGGATGCCACGCCGTCCCGCTCCCCGGAAAGGCTGTCACTCGGACTCGCCCCTTCCGCGGATCCCGTTCCGTTTCCGCGCAACCCTCCCCATCTTGGGTCTGTCTCCATACCGGAGACGCTGCGCGGACGGCCACAGGAGCGACATCGATGAAACGGTATCTGGCCCTTACCGGGGTGAGCGTGATGGTCCTCGCGGCGTGCGGCGACGCCCGCCCGCACGCGGAACTGATGGCGGACGCTGCCTCGGACGTAGAAGCCATCGAACTGGAGCGGGCCATGGTCCGCTACGACTCGGCCCGGACACGATCTCCAGACGATGCCGAGGCGCACCGGCAGTATGCCACGCTGGCCAACTACTTCAGTCTCAACTCGGAAGCCGCGCAGGCGTGGGAGCGGGCGCTCGAACTCGAGCCCGACGACTCCGCTGCCTGGGAGGGATACGTCCACGCCCTCCGTTGGGCCGGCATCTTCGAGACGGACCGGAGGTATGGGGAGAAGATCCTGCGGGTTCTCCCCGAGGCACTCCGCCACGCTCCGGACCGCCCCGTCATCTACGACGATGCGGAGGAGGCGGCGTCGGATCTCGGACAGCTCGAGGCATACGGCGCGATCCTCGCCGAGTACCAGGCCACGCGGCCGGACGACCAGATCCTGCTCCACTCCCTGGGAGCGCTCCACGTCGCACTCGCCAACCAGGAGGAGGGCGACCGGGGCCAGGTCGTGAGGGACTCGATCGGGGTCGCGCTCGACGCGCTCGCGGCCGAGACCGAAGGCGATCCGAGTGTTGCGGCGCCCGTTCTGTACCGGCTCGCGGCGGGATACGACTTCCGCATGCTCCGGCGCGAAGACGATGCGGACCGCTGGCTGGAACGTCTCGAAGCGGCTCCCGATCGCGGAGTCCTGGCGGACGACCTGCGGTACTGGGATCTGGCCATCGACTGGCAGGACGCCTTGTACGGCGATGATGCAGGGGACCGGGCGGTCGAAGTGTCCCGTCTCGTAGCCGAGGGACTCAAGTCAAAGCAACTTTCGGAACGCGCCGCATGGTTTGTCCGGCGCTACGCGACGGTACAGGCGGAGGTGATCGCCTCCCTGGATCCGGAGCCGTCGTCATCCGAACTGAACTACCCGCGCATCGCGGCCGAACCGCCGGGTCCGGCGCTCGATCCTGAGGTCGCCGAGTCCCTGTTCACCGCCGTGATGGAGGAGATCCAGTGGCAGGACGGAGTCTACGGTTCCAGGCTCGCCACGCTGCTCTACTTCGGCATCCGGCCCGAGGTCGTGCTCGAGAAGGCGGTCGCGCTCGAGGAGGCGCTCCGCGCGCACCGCCCTGGATACCTGTATCCGGGAAGCCGAGGCCAGGAGCGGGAGACGTCACGCCGGAGCTTCATCGATCAGGCCCTCGTGATTCAGGCCCGTGCACTCACCCAGCTTGGCGAGATCGAGGCGGCCGGAGCACTGTTCGAGGAGCTTGCCACCGAGTCGCGCCGCAGCTGGACGCTGGCGGAATACGGGCGGCACCTCCTTCGCGAAGATCGGCTGGAAGAGGCGCTCGACGCCTTCGTGGAAGCCACCGCCTTCCGCGGATGGTACCGCCCCGCCGCCGTGGAGACCGCCGCGGCGACCGGCCTGTCCGAGGAGGCCGTGGAAGAGCGACTCGCAGTCCGCGGTCCGGCAGTCGAGAGAGAACTGGAGTTGCGCGAACTCGGCCAGCGCATCGAGCGCGAGGCGCCCGAGTTCGCGCTCGCGGACCAGACCGGGGTCGAGTGGCGGGTGAGCGAACTCGAGGGGAAGATCGTCGTGCTCAAGTTCTGGGCGACGTGGTGCGGCCCCTGCATCGAGGAGTTCCCGCACTTCGTCGAACTCCTGAAGACGTATGAGGACGATGAGGAGGTCGTGTTCCTCACCGTCGCCACGGCGGGGTCTCCGCGGGACCAGGTCGCCGAGCAGATCGAGGAGGGCGGCTTCACATTCCCCATCCTCTTCGACGAGCAGGGCCTCGCCCTGGACTACGAGATCCTCGGCTATCCGACGACGCTGTATCTGGATCGGGAAGGGATGATCCAGTTCAAGCGCGAGGGCTTCGAGGAGTCCGGCTACGAGGCCGGCGTCGCTCGCCGCATCGACGCCCTCCGCGGGGAGGATTTCTAGAGTTCCACTACCCGCACGCTCTTCCGCACCTCGCCGGCGGGCGGGCAGAAGGGGTCGGTGCTCTGGAGCACCACGCTGGCCACGATCCAGACATCCCTTGCCTCGGCCGGGGCGCGGTAGACCACACGGTGGGTCCCGTCGCCGACACCATCGAGCTCCCCGTACCTTCCGAGCACGCGGTCCCGACCGGTGTAGTACCATGAAACGCAATCCGACGACGTGGGCCGATCCGTGTTCCGGCCGCAGAGCCACCAATCGACGTTTCGGGGTATTCCTCCCTCGAGTGCGTAGATCGCCTCCCCATTGACCTGCACCGTGTCCGGTCCCTCGACGCTGTACGGCACGAGGGTCGTGACATCCCTGCAGCCGTCGAGGACAAGCTCTTTGTCACATCCCGAAGGCAGCAGCGCCAGCAGCAGTATCCGCTTCATACCGTTCTCCGTACCCGCACGGGTCCATCCGGGGTCCCGGGGTCGTCCGAAGGCGTTCCCGCGGGAACGCCTCTGGGAGTCGGTCAGTCGTTCCGACTGCCCGTGTGCTCGGCGACGATGGCACTGCGGCGGATCTTGCCGGATTCGTCCCGGGGGAAGGCGGCCACGAGTTCGAAGCTCTTCGGCACCTTGTATGAGACGAGCCGCGCGCGGCAGAAATCCTCCAGTTCGGCCGCTGGCGGGGAGGTGCCGTCCACGGGGAGGATGACGGCGTGGACGCGCTTGCCCCACTCATCGTCGGGCAGGCCGATCACGGCGACGTCGCGGACATCCGGGTGCTCGGTGAAGACGGCCTCGACTTCCTGGGGGTAGACGTTCGCGCCGCCTGAGATGATGAGGTCGGTGCGACGGTCGGCCGGGAAGAGATACCCCTCGGCATCCACCCAGCCGAGGTCGCCGACGGTGACGAACCCGTCGGGCGTCGTGGGCGCGGGCGGAGAGCCGCGATACTCGTAGGCCGGGGGCTCCCGCGAGGCGAGACGAAAATGGAGTTCGCCCACTTCGCCGCTCGGAAGTTCACGTCCGTCTTCGCCCAGGACGCGGATTTCGCAGCCGGCGGGACGGCCGACGCTCCCTTCGCGCGCGAGCCACTCGTCGCCGCGGATGATCGTCGCCCCGATCGCCTCGGTGGCGCCGAACGCCTCGAACACCTTCTCGGGCCCGACGAGGTCCATCCAGCGCCGCTTGACCCAGGGCGGGCAGGGCGCGGCCGTATGCATGAGCCCCTCCAGCGCGGAATAGTCGTGCTTCTCGATCCCTTCGACCCGCGCCATGCGCAGCATCATGGTGGGGACGAGCGTCGTCCACCCGATCCGGTGCCGCTCGAGGAGGTCCAGGGCCAGCGCGGCGTTGAAGCGCTCCATGAGGACGACGGTCGAGCCCTCGAACAACGCCCAGTGCGACCAGCAGTAGGGCGCGTTGTGGTACAGGGGGCCGGGGACGAAGACGTTCTGCCCCTCCCGCATGCCGACGCGCCCGCCCAGGCCCCGGAAGGTGTCGCCTGGTTCGGCGGCCCAGGGGCGGGGGTCGATGATGATCTTCGGGCGGCCGGTGGAGCCGCCGGACCCCACCGCCTTCCCGGGATGGGAGATGCGGTCGGGAAGGGGCCCGGCGTCGAGGGCTTCGGCGGCCTCGAGGTCGGCGAGCCCGAGCCTGGGCCGGTCCTCGCGATTCGACTCCGCGCGATTCAAGTCCGGGAGATCCCAGTCCGCGACGACGAGGGCGGGGTCGGCGAGCGCGAGGAGTCCATCCCGCTCCGCCGGCGGGAGACGCGCGCTGAGCGGGAGGACGCAGGCGCCGAGCTTCCACCCGGCGAGGGTGGCGAGGGTGTGCTCGGGACAGTTGTAGAGGCCGATGACGAGCCAGTCGCCCTCCCGCAGTCCGTGCGCCGCGAAGAGGCGGGCGAGGCGGTTGCTCGCGCGGTCGAGTTCGCGCCAGGTGTAGCGGCGTTCTGTCCCGTCGCGGCGCGCGAAGACGAGGGCGGGGGCGTCGGGTCGCTCGCGGGCGAGGTCGCCCAGCCGCCGCCCGTACGAGATCGCGTCGGGTGAAATGGCGCCTTCGACGTCACCCACCGCGCGGCCTCCGGGGGCTCAGTAGAACTCCGCCATCCACGGGACGGGGCCGGCGAAGGCGTCGCGCAGCGTCCGGCGGGTGTCCGCGTCGACGCCGGGGAGCAGCCCGGCCCGGGCGGCCGTGTCGGCGGTCAGCTGCCCGGTGAACAGCCCGGCCAGGACGCGGACGTCAACGCGCGCGGCCGACCGGCCGGCCCGGTCGGCCGGCCCGGCCGGGGAGCCGTCTCGCGCCGGGCCGCTCACGCGGGCCCGCCCGTCCACGATGCGGACGGCGATCGGACCGGCGTTGGCGGGCAGCACGTCGTCCTCGATCCACAGGTACAGGTCGGCCCCCACGTCCTCCGGATAGCCGCGCGCCGCCAACGCCGCCGGCACGTCGACGAGCCGGAACATGCCGGCCATCCGCCGGGCGACGGGCGGCGCGAGCCCCGTGAGCACGAGTTCGATCGGATCCGAGGGCGGGCCCGGCCACAGGAGCCGCTGTCCCATCCCCGCGTGGCCCCGGACGAAGTTAAGCAGCGCCGCCAGGGCGGCAGGCCCGTCCCAGTAGAAGTCGCGGCAGTCCAGATCGAAGCCGTACGGCAGCGTCCCCGACGACGGTTCGTGCGTGTAGACCATGTAGCCGCACACCTCGCCCCCCGACCGGGCCAGGTACCGGTACGGGGTGCGGCCGGAGCGCGGGGCGAGGACGCGCTCCTCCCACCATGCCTCGTCCCGGTCGAAGGGCCCGTTCTCCCCCGCGGCCCGGCTCCGGTAGAAGGCCGACACCGCCTCGAGATCGTCCTCCTCGAACGGCTCGACGCTCACCTCGGCGGTATCCGGCGCACGCCGCCACGCCAACTCGGAGATCGCCAGAGCCCGTCGCTGGTGGGCGAAGGCGAACTCCCACCCGTAGCGCCGGTACACGCCGCCGTGGACGGGGAAAAGGCTGGATGCCGCGACCCCCTCGGAGCGCAGCGCCTCCAGCACCTCCCCCAGAAGCGCCCCGCCGTATCCGCGCCCGCGGGCCTCCGCCGCGACCTTCACGGAAGAGATCGCCGCGCACGGCACGGCGCGTCCGCCGAAGAACTGCCCCAGCTTCTGGACCCGGAGGGAACCCTGGACCGTTCCCCCGTCCTCCACGACCCAGCCCTGCTCGAGCGGATAGTTTCCGGCGATCGCGATCCGCTCCGGGGGGAGCATGAACGCCTGCTGCTGCAGGTGCGCGACCCGCGTGCGGTCGCCTTCCGCCAGCTGTCGGACGATCGTCACGGAACCAGGGCTCGTCGCTCGGGACACGGCCCGCCCCCCGCTCCGTTTCGGGGGGACGATGAACGGGGCACATTACCGAGGCCGGACGGACGCCGCACCCGCGCCCTCCGCCGCAGGCCGCAGTTCACGCGGGAGAGTTGATGTCGACGCTGGGACCTGTCACCAAAGCGCACCGCTTCGACGAACGCCGCCTCGCCGACTACCTGTGCGCGCAGGGTCTGGACGACTTTCGCGGCGGACTAACGGCGCTCCAGTACCAGGGCGGACAGTCCAACCCCACCTTCCGCCTCGAAGGCGGCGGGCGGCACTTCGTGCTCCGGAAGAAACCGCCGGGCGACCTCCTCCCCTCCGCGCACCTCGTCGAGTGCGAGTACCGCGTGATGAAGGCGCTCGCCGACACCGGCGTCCCCGTGCCGGGGACGCGCCTCCTGTGCGAGGACCCCGCCGTTCTCGGGCAGACGTTCTTCGTCATGGAACACGTCGAGGGGCGCGTGCTCCCCGCCCCCGACCTCCCCGAGGCGGCGTCTCCCGCCGAACGGACGGCGATCTACGACGCGATGAACCGAACGCTGGCGCGGCTCCATTCGGTCGACTGGCGAGCGGTCGGCCTGTCGGACTTCGGAAAGCCGTCCGGCTACGTGGCGCGCCAGATCTCCCTCTGGACGAAGCAGTACGAGGTGTCCCGGCACCGGGAGGTGCCGGCCATGGAGGCGCTCATCGAGTGGCTCCCGGCGAACATCCCCGACCGCGGCGGGGGTGTCGGCAGCGGTGCGGGACCCGCCGGCAGCGGTGCGGGGCCCGCCGCCGCCGGCGCGGGGCGGGAGGAGACGACGATCGCGCACGGCGACTATCGTCTCGACAACATGATCCTCCATCCGACGGAACCGAGAGTCGTCGCCGTCGTCGACTGGGAACTGTCGACGCTGGGCCATCCCCTGGCGGACCTCGCCTACAACTGCATGACCTATCACCTGCCGGAGGGTCCGCTGTGGAAGGGGCTGGGCGGGGCGGACTGCGAGGCGCTCGGCATCCCGTCGGAGGAGGATTACGTGGCGGCGTACTGTCGGCGAACGGGGGGCGACGGGGTGCCGGACTGGAACTTCTTCATGGCCTTTGGACTCTTCCGCCTCGCCTCGATCTGTCAGGGCGTGTACGCGCGCGCCATGCAGGGAAACGCGAGTTCCCGGAACGCGCTCGAGATCGGCCGGAAGGCGCCCACCCTCGCCGAGACGGGGTGGCGCATCGCGCGGAGCCAGGCGGGCGGATCGAGTGGTCGCTGAGGCCCGGCTGAACAACGCGAGATCTCGAGCCATTGTGGGCGTCTCGGTGCCCCTGTGTCGGCCTATGCCAATTGAAAATCCGACTTTCGATTGGCATAAGGGTTCGCAGGGTTTCCAGCAACACCCCCAACGCCTCGCGGAGCTACGCGTTGCTCGGCGCGAACGGGTGCTCGGCGCGGGCCGGTCGCTCGGGCGCGGGCGGGTCGCTCGGCGCGGCCGGGTGCTCAGCCTCTCAGTTCGAGCTTCGCGATCGCCTCCAGGTGGACCTCGTCAGGGCCATCGGCGAGGCGCAGGGTGCGGGAGTGGGCGTAGGCGGCGGCGAGCCAGATGTCCGGGCTCACGCCGAGCGCGCCGTGGACCTGGATCGCCTGGTCCAGCACGCGGCACGCCATGCGCGGGGCCACGACCTTGATCATCGCGATCTCCCGCCGCGCCGCCTTGTTCCCGACGGTGTCCATCATGTGGGCGGCGTGCAGCGTGAGGAGGCGCGCCTGTTCGACCGCGATGCGGCCCTCGGCCAGCGCGTGCCGGAGCGCGCCCTTCTCGGCGAGGGGGCCCGAGAAGGCGACGCGCGTCTTCGCCCGCTCGGCCATCGCCTCGAGCGCGCGCTCGGCGACCCCGATGAGCCGCATGCAGTGGTGGATCCGTCCCGGCCCCAGCCGTCCCTGGGCGATCTCGAACCCCCGCCCCGGGCCGAGCAGGATGTGATCCTCCGGCACCCGCACCCCGTTGAACCGCACCTCGCCGTGGCCCAGCGGTGCGCTGTCGTATCCGAACACGTCCAGGTGGCGCACGACCTCGACCCCCGGCGCGTCCCGCGGCACGAGGACCATCGACTGCTGCAGATGGCGGGCCGCGTCCGGATCCGTCTTCCCCATGAAGATGAATATCCCGCACTCGGCCCGGGGCGCCTGCGTGGCCCACCACTTGTGCCCGTCGATCACCCACTCGTCCCCCTCGCGCACGATCGACGAGCGGATGTTCGTGGCGTCGGAGGAAGCGACGTCCGGCTCCGTCATCGCGAACGACGACCGGATCTCCCCCGCGAGCAGCGGCTCCAGCCAGGTCGCGCGCTGCGCCTCCGTCCCGTAGCGGGCGAGCGTCTCCATGTTGCCGGTGTCCGGCGCGTTGCAGTTGAACACTTCCGGCGCCCATTCCACCCGCCCCATCGTCTCGCAGATGAGCGCGTACTCGAGGTTCGAGAGGCCCGCCCCGTAGCGGGCCTCCGGGTCGTCGCCGGGCTCCGCGTCAGGGGGGAAGAAGAGGTTCCACAGTCCTTCGTCCCTCGCTCGCCCCTTGAGTTCCTCGAGGATCGGCGGGGTCGAGAACCGGTTCGTCGCCGTCTCGAGCTGGTGCTCGAAGGTGGTCTCGTGGGGTTGGATCCACGCCTCCATGAATGCGCTCACACGCGCCTGGAGTTCGAGGGAGCGTTTCGAGAAGAGGGCCGGAGCGTTCGATTCGGCATTCGATTCGGCGTTCATCTGTGGGCGGGACTCCCTTCGGACGCGAGGCACGGGGGACGACGACCGTGACAACGTCACGGCGTGCGCCGAAGATTAGCGCGGTCTCCGTCCGAGACAATCGCGACCATCGCGACCATCACGGGGACCCACCCACGCGGAAGCGCTCGACACGGAATGAACGAAGGGCACGAGCGGCACCTGGGACTCTACGGCGCGACCGCGCTCGGCGTGGGCGCGATCGTGGGGGGCGGCATCCTCGCCCTCGCCGGGGTCGCCTTCGCCACCGCGGGCGCCGCCGCCATCGTGGCCTTCGGCCTCAACGGCGGGATCGCGTTCCTCACCGCGGTCAGCTTCGCCCGACTGGCGCGCCGCTTCCCGGAGTCCGGGGGCACCTACACCTACGCGAAGCGGGTCCTCTCGATCGAGGTCGCGTTCGTGGTGGGCTGGGTCGTCTGGTTCGCCTCGATCGTGGCGGGCGTCCTCTACGCCCTCGGCTTCGCCGCCTTCTCCGTCGAAGGGTTGCTGCGACTCCTCCCCGGGCTCGCGGAGTCGTGGAGCTGGGTCGGGGACGGACGCGGGGAACTCGTCATCGCTCTCGCGGCCATCGGGGTCTACTCCTGGTTGCTCGTGGAGCGCACGGCGGGCGGCGGCAACGCGGCCACGATCGGCAAGGTCATCGTCTTCATCGTGCTCCTCGGCGGGGGCGCGTGGGCGTG
Organism: Candidatus Palauibacter sp.; assembly: GCF_965222475.1. Lineage (GTDB taxonomy): Bacteria > Gemmatimonadota > Gemmatimonadetes > Palauibacterales > Palauibacteraceae > Palauibacter. The sequence continues at coordinate 395,154 of NZ_CBDCUB010000001.1, forward strand.
GGTCGCCGGCGCCCCCGCGGAGGCGCTTCGCCATCTGAGTCCGTTCGCCCCGGCGGGCTCGCTCGGCGTGCTGCAGGCGATGGGCTACACCTTCATCGCCCTCCAGGGGTTCGATCTCATCGCCGCCGTGGGAGGCGAAGTCAAGGACCCGCGGAAGACCCTGCCCCGCGCGATGTACCTCTCCCTCGGGATCGCGCTCGTCATCTACATCCCCCTGCTCATCGTCATCGCCACGGTGGGGGCGCCCCCCGGCGGGATCCTCGCCGCGGCGGAGGCGAATCCCGAGGGGCTCGTCGCGGGGGCCGCGGAGCGGTACATGGGCGTGGCGGGCTACTGGCTCGTGATCGGGGCCGGACTCCTCTCGATGCTGTCGGCGCTGCACGCGAACCTGTTCGGGGCCTCCCGGGTCGCCTTCTCGATGGCGCGCGACCGGACCCTCCCGCGGCGCGTGGGGGAAATGCGCGGGCGGACGGGCACGCCGGCGATCGCCGTGGTCACGACCGGCGCCATGATGGCCGTCATCGCGCTTGCGGTCGGCAACGTCGCCGCGGCGGGCGCCGCCTCCAGCCTCATCTTCCTCGTCTCCTTCGCGATGGTCCACTGCACGGCGATCCTCGCGCGTCGCCGGGCGGGCGACCTCCGCATCCCGTTCGTTCCGGTCGCCGGAGCCGTCCTCTGCCTCGGGCTGGCGGTATTCCAGGCGGTCGCCGTCCCCGCGGCGGGGCGCGTCGCGGTCGTGTGGCTCGGCGTCGGGATCGCCCTCTACCTGATGGTGCTCGCCCCCGGGGCGCGGCAGGCCGACGCGAGCGCGGAGGCCCGGGATCCGGACCTGGCCCGGTCGCGGGGACGGAGTCCGCTCGTGCTCGCCCCGATCGGGAACCCGGCCAGCGCGGCGAGCCTGACCGACGTGGCCGCGACCGTGTGCACGCCGAACGTCGGCCGGGTCCTCCTCCTCTCGGTGCTGCGCCGGGACGCCGTTCCGGACGACGCGGCGATCCGCGACGCGCAGGACATCCTGTCGGAGTCCATGGGACGGAGCCTCGAGAGCCCGGCGCGCCCCGAGACGCTGTTCACGATCGCGACGGATGTGTGGAGCGAGATCGCCCGGGTCGCGGACTCGCACCGCTGCGAGACCGTACTCGTGGGCCTGCCCCACATCACGGAACCCGGCGTCGAGGCCCGGATGGAGGGGTTGATCTCGAACATCGAAGCCGATGTGGTCATCGTCCGCGCGCCGCTTCGCTGGAGGATCTCCGAAGCGACGCGCATCCTCGTGGCGGTGCGGGGGCGGCCCGAACACAGCCACCTGCGGGCTCGCCTGCTCGCCAGCCTCTCGCGTTCCACCGCTCCGACCCTGACCTTCGTGCGGGCCCTGCCCTCGGGAACGGGGGCGGAGACCCGGCGCAGGTTCGAGCGCGACCTCCATCGCCTCGCGCGGGATGAGGCCGCGGGTCCATATCGGGTGGAACTCGAATTCACGGATGACCCGGTCGATTGCATTGCGCACCGCGCGGAGGCGAACGACCTCGTCGTGATGGGGATGGAGAACCGCGGCCGGGAGAAGCCCTCCATCGGCCGCTTCGCGCTCGAGGTTGCGAGGAAGACGATGGTCCCATTGATCCTGCTCGGGCGGCGCGCCGACGCCGGCTCCTTCGCGGCGCGGGGCATCGCGCAGGCTGTATCCACGATCCAGAGGCCGATCCGTTGAACGAGACATGTTGAACGCCGACGTCTTCATCGTCCTCGCGATCATCGCGGTGGCGGTCGTCCTCTTCGTGACCGAGTGGGTCCGCTACGACGGCGTGGCGCTCATCGTCCTCCTGGCGCTCGCGATCAGCGGCGTGATCCCCATGTCCCGCGCCATCGAGGGGTTCGCGAATCCGGCGGTGGTGACGATCGCGGCGGTGCTCGTGCTGAGCGGGGGGCTGTACCGGACGGGCGTCGCGAACCTCGTCGGGGCCCAGGTGATGCGCCTCGCCGGAGACTCGCCGGTGCGCGTGACCGGGCTCATGATGCTCACCGCCGGGCTCATGTCCGGCCTCATGAACAACATCGCCGCGACCGCGCTTCTCCTCCCGGTGGTGCTGGACATCGCCCGCCGCCTCGGGATGCGGCCCTCGCGGCTCCTCATCCCGCTCTCCTTCGCCGCCCTCCTCGGCGGGATGACGACGCTCATCGGGACCGGACCCAACATCCTCCTGTCGACCGTCCTCGAGCGCTCGGGCGAGGGTTCGTTCGGCCTCTTCTCGTTCACCCCCGTCGGTGCCGCCGCACTGGTTCTGGGCGTGTTGTACATGATCCTCGCCGGACGGCATCTCCTCCCGGATCGGCCCACCGATGGCGACGAGGGTGCGGGCGACGTCGACCTGCGCGGCCGCTACGACCTCGGCGAGACGCTCTTCTCCCTGCGGATTCCGCGCGGCTCGGCGCTCGACGGGAAGTCGCTGATACAGGCCCGCCTGGGTCGGGCGCTGGGGATCGACCTGCTCGCCGTCCGCCGGCACGGACAACTGCTGCGCGCCCCGGAGCCCGAGTTCCTCCTCGCGAGCGGTGACATCCTTATCTTCGAGGGTCGCCGGGATGCCGTCGACGGTCTGCGCGCGTGGGGCCACCTCGCGAACCACGAAGAGTCGGAGGACACCCTGTGGCGGCTGGTGGAGGACGCCACGGCGCTTGCGAAGATCGAGATCGCGCCCAGCTCCGGCCTCATCGGGAGCACCGTGCGGAGTCTGGATTTCCGCAACCGCTTCCAGGCCCACATCGTGGCTCTCCGGCGAGGGGATGAAATCCGGAGCGCGTCCTTCCAGGAAACCCGCCTGGAGGCGGGCGACACCCTCCTCCTCCTCGGACGGGAAGACCGGCTGCAGCAGTTGCGCTACGAGGACGAGTTCTCTTCGCTCGGCTGGACCGACATCGGGACGGCCACGCGCGAGTACGACCTCCAGCGCTGGCTGATGCGACTCCGGATCCCTGAAGGATCGGCTCTCCACGGCCAGACGCTCGCCGAGTCTCGTCTCAGTCACGCCTTCGACCTCACCGTCCTCGAGATCCAGCGCGAAGGAGGATCCGGAAACGGGAACATCTTCCTGCCCCGGGCCTCCGATGTCCTGAGATCGGGCGACGGACTGATCGTCGAGGGGAATCCGGAAGCCTACGCCGTCCTCGACGCGCTCCAGGCGCTCGAGCCGCACGACGCCCCGCCTTCCCTGCGAGAACTCGAGTCGGAACGCGTCGGATTCGGCGAGGTCACGCTCGCCCCCAGTTCGAACATCGTGGGGAAGACGCTGGGCGAGATCTTCTTCCGGGAGTCCTACGGCCTCACGCTCCTCGCGATCTGGCGCGGCGGCCAGACCATCCACTCCAACATCCGCCTCGGCGAGACGCGGCTCCAGTTCGGAGACGCCCTCCTCGTGTACGGCGTGCGGAAGAAGATCCAGCTGCTGGCGCGCGACCCGCGTTTCCTGGTGCTCACGGCCGAACTCCGCGAGGTATTCCGGGCCAGGCGGGCGCCGGTCGCGAGCGCGATCATGGTCGGCGTCATCCTCGCGGCCTCGCTGAACCTCCTGCCGGTGTACATCGCCGCGCTCCTGGGGGCGCTGCTCATGGTGTTCAGCGGGTGCCTCAAGTGGAACGAGGTGTACCCGCTCATCGAGTGGCGCGTCGTCGTGCTCCTGGGCGGGATGCTGGCCCTGGGCCTGGCGATGGAGGAGTCCGGCACCGCCGAACTGCTCGCGCGCGAGGTCGTCGGGAGGGCGGCGGAGGCGGGTCCCCGGGTGCTGATCGCGACCCTTTTCCTTCTCTGCGCCCTCGCGGCGCAGTTCGTGCCGACCTCGGCGGTGGCCGTGCTCGTGGCGCCGATCGCGCTCAGCACCGCGACCGAACTCGACATCTCCGCCCGGGCGCTGTTCATGGTCGTGGCCGTGGGGTCGTCGTGCGCGTTCCTGAGTCCCTTCGGCCACCCGGTGAACCTCCTCGTCATGGGAGTCGGCGGGTACAAGGTGACGGATTACACGCGCGTGGGCGCGCCCCTCTTCCTCCTCCTTCTCCTGCTCGTCGTCTTCTTCCTGCCCGTGGTGTGGCCGATATGAGTGCGTCGCTCTCGTGAGTGCGTCGCTCTCCTCGCGGCCGGTCTACATCGCGGGCGTCGCGGAGACGGCGCTGGGCGAGGTGTTCGACCAGACGGAGATGTCGATGGTCGCGCTCGCGGCGCGCGAGGCGCTGGGCGAGGCGGGACTGAAGCTGGCCGACGTGGACGGCCTCTTCGTGAACTACATGGGAGAACAGGGGAGCGTGCAGGTCGGCGAATACCTCGGGATCCAGCCGCGCTACGCGGACTCGTCGGACCTCGGGGGGGCGGCGTTCGAGGCGTTCATGCACCATGCCATGCTGGCCGTCGCCGCCGGCCGCTGCGAGGTCGCCCTCATCGCGTACGCGTCGCGCCAGCGCTCGAAGCGCGCGCGCCGGCTGTCGGTCTCGAGTTCGGGGAGCGGGGCGTACGCGCCGGACCCGTACCACCTCACGGACCAGTTCCAGGCTCCGTACGGGATGCTCATGCCGATCGGGCCCTTCGCGCTCGTCGCGGCGCGGCACATGCACGAGTACGGGACGACGCGCGAGCAACTGGCCGAGGTCGCCGTGGCGGCGAGCCTGTGGGCCGAGCTGAACCCGAAGTCCTGGCGGCGCACGCCGCTCACGCCGGCGGAGGTGCTGGGCTCGCGCCCGATCTCCGAGCCGCTGCACCGGCACGACTGCTGTCTCGTCACCGATGGGGGCGGGGCGATCGTCGTCACGCACCGGGACCGCGCCCGGGACGCGGCGAAGGCCCCCGTGCGCGTGCTCGGCGCCGGCGAGAGCCACGCCTTCTGGCATGTGTCGGAGGCCCCCGGCCTCACCCGCTCGGCGGGGTATCTCGCCGCTTCCGAGGCGTTCGGGATGGCCGGCGTGTCGCCCGCCGAGGCGGACTTCTTCGAGGTCTACGACGCGTTCACGATCAACGTGGTCACCCACCTCGAGGAACTCGGACTCTGCGGTCCGGGGGAGGGGGGACCGTTGATCGAGGGCGGTGCCCTCCGCCCCGGGGGATCGATCCCGGCCATGACGTCGGGAGGCGGGCTCTCCTACTGCCATCCGGGCGCGCTCGGCCTGCTGCTGTTGATCGAGGCCGTACGCCAACTGCGCGGGGAGTGCGGCGAGCGCCAGCTCCCCGATCCCCGGATCGGCGTCTGCCACGGGATGGGCGGCGTCTCGGTCCGCTCCACCGTCGTCCTGGGGCGCGAATGAGCGGCCGGGGCGGCTCGGGCGCGCGGGGCGGCGGGCCGGACGGCGGCGCGGCGCCGCACGAGATGGGCTACGGGGACGCGCTCAGCCGGCCCTACTGGGCAGCCGCGGCCGAAGGACGGCTCCTCGTCCAGCGGTGCACGGTGTGCGGCGCGCACCAGTTCTATCCGCGCCCCTTCTGCCTTGCCTGCCAGGACAAGGTCGAGTGGGTCGAGACCAGCGGCCGCGGCAAGATCTACTCGCTGACCACGAACCACCTGAAGACGACACCGGAACTGGAGCCCCCGTACTACGTGGCGCTCGTCCGGCTGGAGGAGGGCCCGGTCCTCCTCACGCGCATCGTGGACGCCGCTGGTGCCCCGCTCGCCGAGGGCGCCGCGATCGGCGATGAGGTCGTGGTGGCTTGGCACCCGCGCGAGGACGCCCCCCCGCTCCCCGTCTTCACGATCATCCACCAGCGTGATGGCACGGCGTCCACTTGAACGAAGAAGGGGCCGACTCGTGAACCGCTGCGCCTCCATCGCCCTCGTGGCCCTGACCTCCGCCGCCTGCGGACAGGAGGGGACAAGAGTGCCGGCCCCCAGGGTGGAGATACGAGACAGCGCCGGAATCCGGATCGTCGAGAATCCCCGTCCCGCCGAAGGATCCCGCCTGGCGTGGCGAATCGGTCCGGAGCCGCTGGTTTCGATCGGCGTCCTCGAGGGCGAAGAGGCGTACATGCTTTACGGGGCCCTTGACGCCACGCGGCTGTCCGACGGCCGGATCGTGGTCGCCAACCTGGGCACGAACCAGCTGCGCGTCTTTGACGCGTCGGGGACCCACTTGGAGAATTGGGCGGCGGAGGGGGAGGGGCCCGGCGAGTTCACCAGCCTGAGCCGTGTCGAACCCTGGCCGGGCGACTCGATCGCCGCCTGGTGGACCCGGACCGCGGGCATCTCGGTCTTCGATTCGGACGGGAACTACGGTCGCACGTTTCGACTCGGCGGCAACGACGAGGATCCGAAATGGCTCGCCCTGCGCCCGCAGGCGGCCACGAAGGCGGGATCCGTCCTCGCAACATGGCGTTGGCGGGATGCCGACACGATCGTCGTGCATCTCAGGGACGGCGAAGGTGATCTCGCGGCCTCGCTCGGTACTCATCCGGGTCCTGACCTCCACTGGGCGGATCTGGGGAATGGCCGGTACAGGACCTGGGAGAAGATCTTCGGTCGGAGGCTCGTACACGCACCGTGGGGCGATCTCGTGGCCATCGGCGTGACGGAGCGGTACGAAGTCAAGGCGTTTCGCGATGATGGCGCGCTGGCACGGATCGTTCGGCGGCAGCACGACCTCCGGCCCCCGGGGCCGGCGGACGTCGAAGCTCACATCGAGTTGGTGGTCTCCTACGTACCCTTGGGGCTGTCTCCGCAGGAGAAGGAACGGTATCAGGAGGACCTGCGCCGGGAGCTTGGGGCCGTGCCGGTGGTCGAGCACCTGCCGGCTCTCGACTCCATGATGGTCGACGCGCTGGACCATCTCTGGGTGAGGGAGTTCGAGTCCCCCGCGGACGTCAGGCCCGGGATTCTGTGGACCGTCTTCGACCCGGAGGGACGCGTGCTCGGATTCGTAGAGACACCGGAGGAACTGAACATCTACGAGATCGGGGGCGACTACATCCTCGGTCATTCCGCGGACGAACTCGAGGTGGAGTCCGTACAGCTGTGGCCCCTGGACCGGCGACCCGCCGCCGAACCCGGCTGACCGACTCGTCTAATTCAGGCGGGTGAGTTCCGTTTCGACTTCCTCCCAGGCTTCCATCAGTTCTTCGAGTTCCGCCTGTCGGGCCGTGCGCTCGGTCTCGAGTCGGCGAACACCCTCCGGAGCGGTGCGGTCGTAGAAGGCGGGGCCGGCGAAGATCGCGTCGATCTCGGCGATCCGGGTCTCGGCGGCTCCGATGCTGGCGGTGATCCTGTTACGCTTCGTGCGGAGAGCCCCGCCCCGGTAGCGGTTCCTGTTCCCCCTGGGAGTGGCCGTGCCGGCGTTGCGCCGCCCCGCGGACTCGCCCGGAGGGTCGCTGGCGCCGCGAGTTTCGGCCGCCGAAGCGCGGGCCGCCCGCTTTTCCCTCCGAGCCCGGAGCACGACCGTGTCCACGTCGAGGTGGTCGTCCCCGCAGTAGTGGACGTATTCCTCGTAGCTGCCGCGGAAGTCGCGGATCCCCTCCTCGGATATCTCCACGATCCGCGTCGCGAGTTGCGAGACGAACCAGCGGTCGTGCGAAACGAGGACGACAGTCCCGTCGAACGACCGGAGCGCCTCGACCAGCGACTCGATGGACTCGAGGTCGAGATGGTTGGTGGGCTCGTCGAGGACGAGCACGTTGGGCCGCTCGATCGCCATGCGGCAGAAGACCAACCGCGCCGCCTCTCCCCCCGACAGCTGGCCGAGCCGCTTCTTCGCGTCGTCGCCGGAGAAGAGGACGCGCCCCATCTCGCCGCGCACGAAGCCGAGGGTCCGCCCCGCGCAGAAGCCGGCGATCCAGTCCTCCGCCGTCTGTCCCGGTGACTCGAAGCGGGCCTCCTGGTCCTGCGCGAAGTAGCCCGGCCAGGTCTCGTAGCCCCACGCCACCCGGCCCGCGTCGGATGCGAGTTCGCCCATGATGATCTTGAGCAGCGTGGACTTGCCGATCCCGTTCGGTCCCATGATCGCGAGGCGATCGCCGCGATCGAGCGTGAGGTCGACGCCGTGCAGAACTTCGTTGTCGCCGAACGCCTTCTTCACCCTTTCCACCTCGATCACGGTGCGCCCGCTCGGGCGCCGCGACTCGAAGCGGAACCCCGGATAGCGGCGCGAGCTGACCGGGAGCGGTTGCAGCGTCCCCGCCTTTTTCTCGATCAGCCGCAGTTTGCTCTGCGCCTGCCGCGCCTTGCTCGCCTTGGCCCGGAAACGGTCCACGAACTCGCGGTGGTGGGCGATCTCCCGCTCCCGCTTCGCGAGTTCCTTTTCGCGCCGGTCCCGGTCTTCTTTCTTTCGAATCAGATAGTCGTCGTAATTCCCTGGATAGACGGTGACTGTTTCATAGTCGATGTCTAGAATATGCGTCGCGACATTGTCCAGGAATCGGTGGTCGTGGGAGATGACGACGATCGCCCCCTTGAACTCGCGCAGGAATTTCTCGAGCCAGCGGATCGAGAGGATGTCGAGGTGGTTCGTGGGCTCGTCGAGGAGGAGGACATCCGGCGCGCCCGCGAGGATCTGCGCCAGCAGCACCCGGAGCTTGAAGCCGCCGGAGAGGGTCGAGAGAGGCCGGCGGTGGATCTCGCTGGGGAAGCCGAGGCCCTCGAGGATCTCGCCGGCGCGAGCCTCCGCGGTGTAGCCGTCGTGTCGCTGGAAGGTCTCCTCGAGTTCCGAGAACCGGTCGGCGTCGAAGGCCCCGTCTTCCTCCGCGATCAGAGCCTCGCGCTCGACCATCGCCCGCCAGAGTTCGGGGTTTCCCATGAGCGAGACGCCGAGGATCGGGTCGTCCTCGTACAGGAAGTGGTCCTGCCGGAGGACGCCGAGCCGGAGTCGCTTCGGCACGCTGACGGAGCCCTCGGTCGGATCTTCGGTGCCGCCGAGGATGTTGAGCAGCGTCGTCTTGCCGGAGCCGTTGGCGCCCACGAGTCCGTAGCACTCGCCGGGGTTGAGCAGAAAGGTCGCGTCGCCGAAGAGGACCTGGCCTCCGAACGCCTTCCCCAGGCCCGAGACGGTGATCATCGACGGCGAGAGGTTGCCGGCGGCTCCCGCCGCCCGCGGACGGAATCCCGGTTCAGCAGGACACGCAGTTGTGGTTGTTCTTCGAGCCGAGGCTCTCGAGCAGCGCCACCGCCTCCGGGAAGGGCTGCGTGCGCTGGTAGGGGCCGTTCGCCATGTCGGCGGTCGTCTGGCCGACGCGGCTCACGGCGGTGACGTCCGCGCCGTGTTCGACGAGGAACCGAATCACCTCCAGGTCGCCGCGAGAGGCCGCGTTGTGGAGCGGCGTGTAGCCCTCCTCGTCCCGCTGGTTCACGTCCGCGCCCAGTTCCTCGACGAGATAGCGCACGGCGGGCAGCCAGCCGTCGGGGACGTACCGGTGCGCGTTGCTGGGGAAACCCTGGCCGTAGCCGATTCCGGTCGCGGCATGAATGGGATAGTCCGCCGGCCCGCCCACCGGAACGGGCGGCACTCCGGACAGGTCCCGCTTCTCGCGGTCCCAGGCGGGGAGGCTCCGAGGCGGCACCCTGATCGTGGCGAGGTCGGGGTCCGCTCCGTACTCGACGAGCAGCTTCATGGCCTCCACGTCGAGCGCGTAGGCGGCGCGCCAGAATGCGGTCGCGCCCTTCAGGTCGATCTGGAGGAGGTCGAAGTTGTAGGAGACCCACCACAGGTGCTTCTCGAGGCGCGCGTCGGGGTCGACGCCCGCGTCGAGCAGGCGCCGCATGACGTCGAGATAGCTGTGTCGCTGCTGGCCGTAGGCGTGCTGCTGCGGATAGCGAGACTTCGGCGCCCATTGGGCGTTGAGGGCCGCGAACAGCGGCGTCGTGCCGGCCGCGGAGGCGAGTCCGGGGTCGGCGCCGGCCTCGAACAGCTCCATGGCGAGGTCGAAGTGACCGTTGATCATCGCGATGAGCATGGGGCTCGTGTGGTCGCCTCCGCTCGCCTGGTTGATGTCCGCCCCGCCCTCAAGCAACGCGCGGACGGTGCCGGCGTGGCCCTCGCGCGCTGCGTGGAGGAGAGCGGTCATCCCGCCGTGACCGCCGATCAGGTCGCCGTAGCCGAGGGGTTCGGGCTCCTCGATCGGGCGCTCGTAGTCGTTCTCAGCCTCGTCCGCCTCGAGGCGCGCGCCCGGGGCGTCACGCCCCGCCGCCAGCGGCCGGTCGGAGGGGGCGGGGCGGGGCGGCACCTCGGGCGCCTCCTGCCCGCGCATGCGCGCGCTGCGGGCGCGCCGGTCCGCCTGCGACCACTCTGCCATGGCCGTGATGTCGGTCACCCAGGTGGCGAGGTTCGGGTCCGCGCCGCCCTCGAGGAGCGCCCGCACGGCCTCCTCGCGGCCGCGGGCCGCCGCGTACATGAGCGGGGTCTGGCCCCAGCGCCGTTCGCGGGCGTCGGTCTCTCCGTCGTGTTCGAGCAGGAGGCGGACGGCTTCCGCCGCGCCGGCCCCGGCCGCGAGGTGCAGCGGGGTCGCGCCCCCGACGTCCTCGGTCGTCGCGGTCTGGCGTGCGCCGGCGGCGAGGAGCAGGCCGACGACCTCGGCGCTCCCGACTTCGCTCGCGAGGTGGAGCGCCGTGTAGGCCCCGATGCGCGTCGTCGCGGCCACATCCGCGCCCGCCCCGAGAAGCAGGTGGGCGAGCGCGACGTTCGAGGCGCGCGCGGCCCAGTGGAGCGCCGTCATCCCGTCGCCCTGCGGCGCGCTCACGTCCGCGCCGTCGGCGAGCAGCGCCTCCACCCGCGCCATGTCCCCCGCCATCGCCGCGTCCGCGACCGGTGAGTCCGGCGCATGTCCCGCGGTCAGCAGCGTCGCCAGGAGCGCCGCCAGGAGCCCGGCCGCCGGCAGCCGCACCGCCGCGCCGTGCCGCACCCGCTCGCCGCGCCGCACCCGCTCGCCCCGCCTCACGATCCGGCCGCGCTCGTGTCGGGAGCGGAGAGCGACAGCGCCCCCGTGCTGTCCCCGAAGTGGTCGGCGTCCTCCACCCCGAGCGCGTGCATGAGCGAGAGCATCGCGTTCGCCATCGGCGTGCCGGGCGCGGCCCGCACGTGCATGCCTCCGTCCAGCTTCCCGTTCGCCCCGCCCGCCACGAACAGGGGGCAGCGCTTGTGGTTGTGCACGTTCGGGTCGCCCATCGGCGAGCCGTAGACGACCATCGTCTTCTCGAGCAGGTCCGTCTCCCCGTCCATCGTGTTCCGGAGCCGGTCGAGCAGGTAGGGGACCATCGACACGTGGAAGCGGTTGATCTGCGCAAAGTCGTCGATGTTCCCCTCGTCGGCCCCGTGGTGGGAGGCCGGGTGGAACGGCTTGTCGACGCCGCTCTCCGGGAAGACCCGGGCCGAGGAGTCACGCCCCAGCTTGAACGAAAACACGCGCGTCATGTCCGACTCGAAGGCGAGCGCCTGGAGGTCGAACATCAGCTGCACGTGGTCGACGAACGAGTCGGGCACGCCGGCCGGCGCCTCGGGCAGCGTCCGCTCCTCACCGCTCCGGTTCTGCGCCTCCACGCGCTGGATGCGGCGCTCGATCTCCCGCACGTTCTCGAGGTAGCGGTCCAGTCGATTGACGTCGTTCGGGCCGAGTTCCCGGCGCAGTTCGCCGATGCGGCCGGCGATGAAGTCGAGCACGCTGCGGTTCGCCCGCCGCCGCGCGGCGCGCTCTTCCGAGCTCCCCCCGGCCCCGAACAACTGGTCGAAGGCGATCCTCGGGTCGCGGATCATGGGGAGCGGCTCCGTGGGCGACTTCCAGCTGATCGTGTCGGTGTACACGCAGGCGTACCCGTACGCGCAGCCACCCGACTGGTCGACGTTCTCGATGCAGAGCTGCATGGAGGGGATCGGCGTGTCCTGCCCGAACCGCTGCGCGTAGATCTGGTCCAGCGACGTCCCGGCGAAGATGTCGGAGCCTTCCGTCTGCCGCGGGTGCGACTGGGTCAGGAAGGTCGCGCTGGAACGGAAGTGGTCGCCGCCGATCTCCTTCGGGATCCTCGCCTCCGCCGACGCCACGTCGGTATCGCTGATGATCGTGAGCCGGTCGCGGAACGGTTCGAGGGAGGCGAGCGCCCCCGTGCTCAGGTCGAAGTCTCGTCCCGCCTCGAGCGGCGACCAGTAGCCGCGCGACGCCCCGTACGCGGTCGAACCGGCGGCGCCGTGCACCATCTCGATGCAGATGAGACGCGTCGGATCGTTCGGGCGGATCGAGCCCCAGAGCCGTCCCGCGGGAACCATGGCGTCCAGCATCGGGAGCGCCATCGTGGCGCCCACTCCCCGAAGGAAGGTCCGGCGCGGAATGTATTTCCCCGTGATGATGTCCATCGGCTCCTCTAGTTCCCGCTGCCGGCGTCCGGTTGTTCGATCCCCTGCTCGACGACGGCCCCGCTCCGGCTCATGAGGAACGCCGGGCTCTGCGCCACACCGAGGATGAAGGCGGACATGCGATAGTCATCGGCCTCCGCGCGCCGTGTGATCTGACGGATGGTCGGCATGTCGAAGTACTCGACCCGGCGCCCCAGCGCGTAGGCCATGAGATTCTCGGTGAACGTCCTCGCCAGCGACTCGCGCCGGGAGAGGAGGGCGGTCCGCAGGTCCGCGGGGCCCGACAGCGGCGTGCCGTCGTACAGTTCGCCGCTGGGATCGACGGCGCGCCCGCTGTCGTTGATCCGGTGGGCACCCGTCACGTCGAAGTTCTCGAGCGCGAGCCCGAGCGGATCGATGACGCGGTGGCACGACCGGCAGGCCGGGCTCGCGCGGTGCATCTCCAGCCGCTCTCGCACGGTCAGGAAGCGGCCCTCCTCCGCCTCCTCGATCGCCTCGAGATCCGGTACGTCCGGTGGCGGCGGCGGCGGCGGCGTCCCGAGCAGCACCTCCATGACCCACTTGCCGCGCAGCACCGGCGAGGTGCGGTTCGCGTGCGAGGTCGAGGTCAGGATGCTCCCGTGCCCCAGCACGCCGCGGCGGCTCTCGTCGGGATAGGCGATCTTCCGGAAGTGCGTCCCGGCCACGCCCGAGATCCCGTAGTGCCGCGCGAGTCGCTCGTTCACGAACGTGTAGTCCGCCGTCAGCAGCTCGAACACGCTGCGGTCCTCGCGCACGAGGTGCTCGAACAGCAGTTCCGTCTCGCGCCGCATGTCGGCGGCGAGCTGCTCGTAGAAGTCGGGGAAGCGCAGCGCGTCCGGGTGCACGTTGTCGAGGTCCTGGAGGCGCAGCCACTGCGCGGCGAAGCGCGACGCCAGCCCCTCGGCCCCGGGGTGCGCGAGCATCCGCCGCACCTGCGTCTCGACCCCCGCCTCGTCGGACAGCCCGCCCGTCCGCGCGGCTTCGATCAGCGCGTCGTCGGGCGGCATCCCCCACAGGAAGAAGGAGATCCGCGAGGCGAGGTCGAGCGGCGCGATCCGGTACAGGCCGTCCGCCGCGTCCCCCGCCTCTCCGGCCGGCGGTTCCTCGAAGCGGAAGATGAAGTCCGGGCTGGCGAGGATCCCCTGGAGCACCGTGCGCACCCCCATCTCGAAGCCCCCGTCGCCGGTCCCCGCTTCGTACAGGGCCATGAGCGGATCGATGTCACCGGCGTCGACGGGCCTGCGGTACGCCTGGCGCGCGAGCCTCTCCACGATCTCGCGGGCGCAGCGCGCTTCCGCCTCGGGGTCGCTCGCTTCGGGGTCCCCCGCTTCGGGCCGGCAGGTGAGAATCCGGGCGCGGGTCGGGGTCTCGGAGATCCCGGTGACGCCGAACGGGCCGCGGACCGTGAGGTCGCGCAGGTGGGCGACGACCGTGATCCCGTGCGAATAGCCGATCTTCTTGTCCGCGAGGCTCCATTCGTGCGGCGACACGAGGTCTTCGATCGGCCCGTCGAAGCGCTTGATGAAGGCGGCCGCCACCCGGTGCGGGCCCGCCGTCACGTGGATCGGCTCCGTCTCGACCTGGACCCCGTTCGGGTCCTGGCGGTGCATCCAGCGGTCGATGTCGATCAGGGCCATGCGTTCGCCGTCGATCGAGAGTTCGACCTGCTCGTCGAACGGCGTCGTCTGTCCGAAGAAATTACCGGTGGACTCGTGCTGGAAGGCGAGGCGGAAGACGTAGTCGCCGTCCGCCACGAAGTTGTGCACGACCGCGATCCCGCCCCGCGTGCCGATCGGCGTCCCCGGGACGTGCTGCCGCTGCTCGGCGTAGCGCGACACCTCGTACTCGGTCTCGCTCGGCGTCAGGGAGAGGTCCCCGAGCGCCAGCCGGCTGATCTCGCCCGCCGCGGTCAGATACCCCTCGAGCAGCGTCGCGGAGAGGTTCTGCACGTCCGCGATGTTGTCGAAGCCCGCGCTGATCGTCTCGTTCGGGAGGTAGGCGGAGGCGTCGACCTCGAGCCCCAGCAGGGCGCGGATCGAACGCTCGTATTCCGCCCGGTTCAGACGCTGGAAGGAGCGGGCGCCGGGGTCCGGGCGGGCGGCGGCCGCGGCGTCGACCCGCGCCTCGAGCGTCATGGCGAGTTCGAGCAGGTCCTCTGCGGGCGGGCGCTGGATCCCGGGCGGCGGCATCATCCCCGCCCGCAGCTTGCGGATCATCTTCTCCGCCGTCTCCGCCTCGAGGTGGGCCGTCTCCACGACGAACCGTTCGAGAGACATGTTGCCCAGCAGCCGCCTGTCGTTATGGCAGTTCGTGCAGACCTGGCTCACGATCGTCTGCGGGATCGTGTCCGGGACGAGGCCATGCGCGTGCGCCACCGGAGGGGCGAAGCACGACCACCCGCCGGGAAGGGCGGCGATCAGCCCCCAAAGCGCGACGCAGGACAGCGCAACCAGGAGTTTCTTCATGTGATTCGCCCGTCCCTCTCGGCCCCGACGCGACCTAACCCTTCAATATAGGACGGCGGACGCGATCCCGCCCTAGCCGTCGCCGCCCCCGGCGGACCCGCCCCGCGCGGCCGAGGCCCGCTTGCGGAGGCGATACATCCCGAGCGTGAGCAGGGGGAGGACGAAGATGAAGAGGAAGGCCCAACTCAGGGCGCCGAAGCCCGTGGCGATGAGGTCGATGATCCCGAATCTGGAGAGAGCGGAGGCGAGGAGCAGGAGGATGACGGCGACCGCCGGCCGCACCGCCGCCGGCATGTGGGCCTTCCGCGCCGCGAACACGCCGTCGATCCGTTCGTTGAAGGCGTGGATCAGGCCGGTCCCGGACTCGATGAGGGTGCCGAAGAGCACGACCTGAAACGCGATCTGGAACCCGCGGGACCCGAGCAATTCGAGCAGGTGATTCGCCGGCACGGGACGGTCCAGAATGCCCGGGTACTGCCCGCTCATCGCCACGAAGAAGAGAATGGCGGGGATCATCGCGATCGGCCCCGTCAGCGCGCCCGCCCACAGCGCCTCCCGTCGCCGCCGGATGTGTCGTGTGGCGAAGAGCATCGCCGGCACGAGCGAGAGCTGGAGCACTCCGTACCGGAATCCCGACAGCGCCCAGCCCTCGCGTACTTCGCCCGACCCCAGCGCGGCTCCGATGCTGCCCCCGAAACGGCTGATCGCCCAGGCGAAGAAGACGATGTAGACGCCGTACAGGAGGAACGACCAGCCCGAGAAGAAGCGCTCGATCGTTCCCGTCCCCCGGAAGACGAGGAAGCCGATGGTGAGGAGGAGTCCGACGACCCCCACCCAGTACGGCAGGCCGAACGTTTCGAGAAGCAAGGTCCCCGCGGCCGATCCGATCACGGCCAGGATGAGGAGCACGGCGCACAGGAAGCCGATCTCGTAGATGAACCAGCCGCGCCCGAGCAGCCGCTGGAAGAAGGTCCGGTAATCGTACGTTCCGAAGACGCGCACGAACTCGAACGAGGCCATCGACGTGAGGCTCACCAGAAGCATCGACGGGAGGAGCATGCCGAGCAGCCCACCCAGCGGTCCGAAGCGGAGGAAGAACTCGACGAGCTCCCGTCCCGTCCCGTAGCCCCCCGCGATGATGATGGACTGGAACACGAACCCCGGCAGCAGGTACCGCCGAAACCACGAAGTCATCCGCTCATCCTGACCTTCCAACGTCCTGAACCTGGCCACGAGGGTGCCGGAGCGGCTCACGGCGATACTCGACCAGCGCCGACCGGCCGACGATCTCGAGTGCCCGGATCCAACGCTCGCTCCCGTCGCCGTCCTCCAGGTGAAGTTCAGCGCCCGGCCGAATGTACACCGACCGCTGCAGTTCCCCAGTGACCTCTCCAGTGACCTCTCCATTGACGGCGATATTCTCCGCCCGGATGCGTGCCGCGCCGAGCGCCGTGTCGAACGGCGCGACGAACGCGGACGAAGAGCCGCCGCCAGTGATGGTCAGACGCCCCGCCAGGCCCGGAATGTCACCGGAACCCTGCGGGAAGATGACGCCGCCGCCTCCCGGGAGCCGGGCGAGGTCGACGGCGATCGCCCGCTCCGCCGGGAGCCATTCGCGCTCCAGCCGTGCCTCGAAGCCGGGAGCGGCCACGAACAATGTCAGTGGCAGCGTCAGCGGCAGACTCGGTAGCAGATGACGAGCGTCCAGGTCGAGGATCGCCTCGCCCCGCGCATCGGTCCTCGCGGACTTCCACCTCACATTCGGATGATTCGGAGACACCACAAGGATGTCCGCAGCAGCGACAGGCCGCCCTCCCGAGAGTACTTGAACGACGCCGGCCCCATCACGCAGGGCCGCGGCCCGGACCATCCGCCACGGCAGGAGTTCGCCATCGGCCCACCGCTGGCGCTCATCGCCGCCGTACACGACGACGGGATCGCTGGCGGGCGGCTCCGGGAGGTGGTCTCGCACGCGCCGGACGGTGCGCAACATGTCCGGTGAGGGCGCACCCGCGGCCCTCGCCTCGAGCAGGGTTCGTCCCCTCGCGTTCTCGATCACCAGATCCGCCTCGACGCCGTTCCGGTCCCGATAGAAGGTCAAGCCCCGCTGTCCCAGACCTAGATTGGTCCGGTTCTTCAACGCTTCCGAGACTACCCAGGTCTCGAAGATGGGGCCGCGCAGCGGATGGGTACGAAGCTGGCGCAGTTCGTGGATCCCCAGGAGCCAGCAGAGCAGGCCGGTGTCGCAGAAGTAGAGCTTCGGTGCCTTCACGAGACGCTTGCGGATGTTGCCGTGGAACGCGGGCAGACGGAAGACGATGACGCTCGTCTCGAGGACGTCGACCCACTGCCTGGCCGTCGGCCGGGATATGCCACAGTCGTTGGCAAGCGAAGAGTAGTTGAGGAGTTGGCCCGTGCGGCTTGCGCACGATCCGACGAATCGTTGAAACGTCGCGAGGTCGCCGACGTTCAAGATCGTTCGAACGTCGCGCTCCAGATACGTACCGATGTACTCGCGGAGGAAGGCAGTCGGATCGAGTGCATGATCGAGGATTCGCGGATAGCCCCCGGTGAAGATCGCTTCATCGAGACTGGCGGGGGGGTGGGCGAAGCGTCGGATTTCTCCCCATGTCAGCGGCAGCAGTTCGTGTAGTTCGGTGCGCCCGGCCAGCGATCGGCTGATGGACTCCAGGAGGAGCAGGTCCTGGGAGCCGGCGAGGATCCAGCGGCCGGGCGCCGGGTCGTCGTCAACGATGCCCCGCAGGTGGGACAGCAGGTCCGGCGCGCGTTGGATCTCGTCAATAACCGCGCCCTCCGGGAGTTCGCCGAGGAAGCTGCGTGGATCGTCGAGCGCGAAAGCCCTCGCGTCCGGCCCTTCGAGCGTCCGGTAGGCATGCCCGGGGAACAGAGCCCGGCACAGCGTCGTCTTCCCACTTCGCCTCGGCCCCGTGAGCGTGACGACGGGCGTGGTCGCCGCGGCCCGTCTGAGCAACGGCGCGAGATCTCGAGCGATCATGGGTGAGTCAGCGCCCCTGTGTCGACTTATGCCAATTGCAAGTCTGATCTTCAATTGGCATAACGCTCTACAGGGGGTCACGCAACACCCACGGGCACGAACCACACTCGCGTTCGCTCGGGTTGCCCCTCGGTTGCCGGGCGGAGCGGCTACCCCGGGCCCGGCTTTGCGAGTCCGTCGCGCCAGGTCGCGAGCGGGATTGGACTCGGCCGTCGCTCGCGTATCGAGGAGGACAGCAACTCCAGCACACGCATCGAGATGCCGCCCAGGCGCTCGCGCCACCGCTGGCGGCGTTCCTCCGCCGGCTCTCGGCAGCGCGCGAGATCGGGCTCGAGTATGCGCTCTCCGATCTCGCGGACGAGACCGGGCGCGCTCGTGATGAGCACGACCTCCGGCTGCATGCGAAAGCTCACATAGTCGAAGTTCGCCGAACCGAGCACGACCGAGTCGTCGATCCGCATCACCTTGGCGTGCGTCATGGGTCCGGGCAGCATGAGGACCTCGAAGCCTTCGCGTCGCGAGGCGTCGAGCGTGCCCCATTTCATCACGGCCCGGTTGTGCGCCTCCGGCATCATCACCGTGACGTGTACGCCGCGGCGCTGCGCCCGGCCGAGGGCGCTCCAGAACGGCTCGCTGACATACGGGCACTGGACGACGATCCGGTGCGTCGCCCGGTCGAGCGCGCGGGAGACCGCGTCGCGCAGCCCGGCATTGCCCCGGCCTTCTCCGATCACGATCTCATCGCCGTCGATCTCCGCCGCGGCCACCCGGTCGTCTCCCCGCCACGTGTGCTCGAAGTCCTCGCGCAGGAACGCGGCGACCCCCGGGCTTTCGATGCGGATCATGAAGTCGTGCCAGGCGAAGTTGTGGTCGCTGAAGTTGATCCCGCCCAGGTAGGCGATCCGGTCGTCGATGGCGATGAGCTTCTTGTGGTTGCGGGCGATGAGTCGGTGAAACCGCCGGCCCACCGGCCAGGTGAACCTCACGGGCACCCCGCCGCGCTCCAGCCGGTCACACATGTCGCCGGTGGCCGCGACCTCACGCTGGAGGACCGCGTCGCGGCGTGCGGCCGGCAGACCGATGAAGCGGTCGTTGATCAGGTACTTCGTCACGGCGTCCACGACGATGCGCTTTCGGGGCGCCGCGCAGGCCAGCAGGGCCTCCGCCAGACCCAGCCCGGCCGCGTCGCCCTCGAACGAGAGCGTCTGCACGTAGACATAGTCCCGCGCCGCGCGGATGTCGCGTTCGAGGTGCTCCCAGAACTCGCGGCCGCCGAGGCAGAGTCTCATCGAACGAGATGTGGGCTCGCCCGTCCCTTTCGCGCCGCCCATCCCATTCACGTCGCCCACCCGTTCACGCAGCCGCGCCTTTCTCGTCCGCTCGGACGCCATGTACGTGTCGCCGCGCCTCGACGAGCAGCACGAACGCTCCCAGGATCGTCCCGAAAAACGTCGTGAGCAGCCGCCAGCCGACCACCCACAGCACCGTCACCTCGGCGAGCAGCACCCGATTCATCAGAAGCCCCGTCGAGGCCTCGGCGATGCCGGAGGCACCCGGCGTCGGCGAGAAGTAGAGGACGATGTGCTGAAGAAGCTGGAGTCCCATGAAGGAGAGATCGACCGGCCCCTGGAGCGCCGTCGCGAGGACGTAGCCCATGAAATATTTGTTGAGGAAGAGCAGGGCGGTCGCGGAGCACACCCAGACGAGCGTCACTTTCCCGCGCGACGCGACCGCCCGGATCCCGCAGGCCAGACGCTCGACCTCACGGCTCAGTAGACGTCGGCCCGCCGCCGCCCAGCGCCGGACCCGCGTTCCCCGTCTCGAGACCGCGCTGAGGGAGCGTCGAATCAGCCGAACCGTACCCCGCTGCGCGACGACGGCCGAAGTGAGCAGACCCGCCAGCGCCGTGATGACCGCCACCGTGATGACGAGCGCGACCAGCACGCCTCGGGACAACGCCTCGGGCGGCACGCACGCCAGAGCGGCGAGACCGCCGAGCGCGAAGAAGAGCAGCGTGGCGACGAACGTCAGGATCGAGGCGAGAATCGCTTCGGACAACCGCGCCCCGCGCCTGCACAGCACGTAGAACTGCGCGGCACCGCCGCCCGTCTGCGCCGGCGTGATCGCGCCCAGCAGCATGTTCGCCCAATTCGCTCGCATACAGTGCCAAAGCGAGACGTGCGAAAAGACACGGCCGTCGAGAAGCAGTCGATACCGGAGGCCGCCGAGCGTGAAGTCGACCGCCAGCAGCGCCAGCAAGGCAATGACGAAGGCCGGCGTGATGCGGGCGAGGATGCTGCCGAGTTCCAACGGAGGGCGCCATCGGATGAGCGCCGCGAACCCCAGCAGCGTGAGCCCGCCGAACGTGAGGCCGCCAACGATCAGCTTGCCTCGCGTCGGCATGGTGGGGCTTGGTTGGGGACTCGCCACTCGTCCTTCTTCTTCTGCTGCCGTGGTTTATGCGCGCACAACACTATCGGCGCGGGGGCCGGCGGGGGAGGGCCGTGACATTCGGCGGGCGGGTCGTGAGCCGCGCGGCGTGGCCGCTCGCTTCTACATGCCGGCGCGGCCGATCGACTCGCGGATCTTCTCGACCGTCAGAGCGGTCCGGTAGGCCTGCAGCTTGCGGCCGATCTCGATCGTCTTCTCCTTCGGGGCGATGGGAACGCCGTTGATCTTCGCGAGTCCCGCCTTCACGCGCTGCTCGTAGCGGACGACGGTGGGGTCGACGGTCATCATCAGGCTCGTGATCCCGAAGCTGTCGTGGATCCCATCGTTCTCCGTCTCCACGATCCCCAGCTCGGATTCGAGGAAGTCCCCGCCCCCGTAGCGGTAGTACTCGGGGATGTGGTGGGCGTGCGCGTCGTCCCAACGCTCGTTGAGACGGGCGGCGACGTTGGCCATCCCCTGCACGTTCCCGCCGCTGTCGCCGATGAAGATGATGTGCTCGAAGCCGTGCGCGCGGAGGCTGGAGGCGACGTCATCGAGCACGGCCTCGAACGTCTCCTGTCGGAGCGAGATCGTGCCGGGGTAGCGCATGTGGCTCGACGGCTCGTCGATGTCCCCCTCCGGGACGAGCTTCATGATCGGCGCGCAGAGCGCCTTGCCCAGTTCGCGGGCGATGGCCTCGCACGTCCCCTGGAGGACGTAGTTGTGCTTGCCGGTCGCGACGTAGGGTCCGTTCTGCTCGATCCCGCCGGTGGAGACGATCGCGATGTTGTAGCCGTCCGCCATCATGTCGCGGACTTCCATCCACGTGAGTTCCTCGATCCAGATCGAGTCGAACATCTCGATCGGCCGCTCGGAGACGAGTTCGGTGTCGATCCGGGCCTCGTACTCGGCCATGACGCGGGCGCGCTCCTCCGGCGTCATTTCGCGGTTCTGGGCCGCGCCTCCTGCGGGGAGCGCCAGGGAAATCGCCGCGATGGTGAGAAACACGGTCAACGCGGTCAATACAGGGCGGGCGTCCTTCATCGTCCTCCTCCTGTTTCTTTTCGCCGGACCACCAACCATCGACAGCGGAAGCCAGGGGCCCGAGCATGAGCGGCGGTCCGCACGCGCCGCCGGAGAGCGAATGTCCGCCCGACGGAAGCACGCGGGCAAGGGTGCAGCTAGGGTCCGAGGATGAGGTCGAAGGCGTCGAGCGGGTCCACCAGCTTGTCCCGCAGCGCCTCGGCGAGCGCGGAGGGCGTCAGGTCGCCGTCGGAGCTGGCCTCGAAGGCGACGCGCGGGAGCTCCAGCACCCGGACGCGCCGCCCGGACACGTGGAACACCTGGTTCCGGGCGGGGCAGCCGGTCTCCGCGAGCCACGCGACGAGATGGGCGATGTGCTCGGGCCCGAACGGGTCGTACCCCGTCTCGTCGGGTCCGCCCAGCTGATCGGCGCCGGACATGCCCGCCACCATGCGCGTGCGCGCCGAGGGCGAGATCACGTTGGAGCGCACGCCGTAGGGGAACCCCTCGATGGAGAGGACCCTCGAGAGGCCGACGACGCCCATCTTCGCGGCTCCGTAGTTCGCCTGGCCGAAGTTGCCGCACAGGCCGGAGGAGGAGGTCGTGTGGATGACGGAGGCCCGGCGCGGCCGGCCCGCCTTCGCCTCGGCACGCCACCAGGCGAGCGCGTGCCGGCTGGGCGCCGCGTGTCCCTTGAGGTGGACATCGACGACCGCATCCCATTCCCGCTCGGACATGTTGAAGAGCGCGCGGTCGCGGAGAATCCCGGCGTTGTTCACGAGGATATCGAGCCCGCCGAAAACGTTGACCGCGTGCGAGATCAGATCGCGGGCCTCATCCCAGTTCGAGACGTCGTGCCCGCTGGGGACGGCTTCGCCGCCGGCCGCCCGGATCTCCTGGCACACGGCCTCGGCGGGTCCGCCATGCGCGCCCTCGCCCGCGATGTTCACGCCGAGGTCGTTCACCACGACGCGCGCGCCGCCCGCCGCGAGGGCGAGCGCGTGCGCCCGTCCGATGCCGCGGCCCGCACCCGTGACGATCGCGATGCGCCCCGCCAGGCGGCTCACCGCGCGTCGTCCCGCCGAGTCACCGAGCGGCCGCGGGCCATCAGCCGTCGATCCGCCGGCAGGCGGCTCCGAAGCGGCGGATCCCTTCGTCCAGTTCCTCCTCGGTGATGAGGAGGGAGGGGCCGATCCGGATCACCTGTCCGTTGAGTCCGCCCCGGCCGATCAGGAGGCGCTCCTCGCGCGCGGCTTCGAGCAGGGCTCCGGCGCGGTCACCGTCCGGCGTCTTCCTTGCGCGGTCCGTCACGAGTTCGACGCCCTGCATGAGGCCCAGGCCGCGCACGTCGCCGATCCAGGTGTGCGCGCTTCGCAGCGCCTCGAGCCCGGCCCGCAGTTGCGCCCCGCGTTCCGCGGCGCGGGCCGGGACGTCCTCGCTCCTCATCACCCCGAGCGTGGCCCGCAGCGCCGCCATCGAGATCGAGTTCCCCCCGTAGGTCGAGATCGACGGGCCCTGCCACGCCTCGGCGATTTCGGGGCGGGTGACGGTCGCTCCGACCGGATAGCCGTTCGCGATCCCCTTGGCCATCACCATGATGTCCGGCTCGACGCCCCAGTGCTCGATCCCGAACCAGTGCTCGCCCGTGCGGCCGAACCCGGCCTGCACCTCGTCGCCGATGAAGAGGCCGCCGTAGCTCCGGATGACCTCGGCCGCCCGCTGGAAGTAGTCCGGCGGCGGCACGATGACGCCCGCCACGCCCTGGATCGTCTCGGCGAAGAAGGCGGCCGGCTTCCCGCCGGTCGTCGTCTCGATGACCTCCACGAGGTCGTCGATGAAGAAGTCGGTCGCCTCCGGGCCCCCGCCGACCGGCGACCGGTAGGCGTACGGGGAGCGGGCGTGGACCACGCCGTCGGTGCCCCCGCCCGGAAGCCGCCACGCGCCCTGCGCGGTCATGTGGCTGGTCAGCGTGCTGCGCCCGGAGTACGAGAGCCGCAGCGCCACGATCTCGTGCCGGCCCGTGTACAGCCGTGCCGTCGCGACCGCGGCCTCCACCGCCTCCGTGCCGCTGTTCGTGAAGCAGGTCGTCCTCAGCGATCCCGGCGTGATCTCGGCGAGCGCGCGCGCGGCCTCGATCTGGCCTTCCGTCACGTAGAGGGCGGAGGTGTGTCCGAGCCGCTCCATCTGGTCGCGCACCGCGTCCAGCACGGCCGGGTTACAGTGGCCGACCGACGTCGTGAGGATGCCCGCGAACAGGTCGAGGTATTCGTCCCCATCCACGTCCCGCACCCACACGCCCTCTCCCTCGGAGAGCGCGAGGGGCTCGCTGTAGTAGGGACGGACCCAGGGGAAGAGATAGTCGGCCTGCGCCGCGGTCAGGGCTCGGGCTCGGGACTCCGTTTCGGGGGCGGTCTGTACGCTGCTCAAGGGACTCTCCTGCGCTGTTCGGTCAACTCCATCGTCATCGTCATGTCAATCTTCAATCTTCCCTACAATCTTAATCTTCGCGCGCGCGCGAGGCGCCGCCGCAGGCGCCGATTCTACCAGATCCCGGCGCTGGCGCGCCACGGGGGAACGGTCGTGTCAGCCGTCCTTCCAGTCGTAGAAGCCGCGGCCGCTCTTCTTCCCCAGGTGGCCCTCCGCCACCATGCGTTCGAGCAGGGCGGGGGGCTCGAACACCGGCGACTTCAGTGTCTCGTACAGATAGCGTGCGATGTCGAGCCGAACGTCGAGTCCGACCAGATCTCCGAGCTTCAGCGGGCCCATGGGATGGCGGTAGCCGAGCCTCATCGCGGTGTCGATGTCCTCGGGGCTCCCGACGCCCTGCTCGACCATGCGGATCGCCTCGAGTCCGAGTGCGACGCCGAGCCGCGAGGAGGCGAAACCGGGCGAATCGGCGATCACGATCGGCGTCTTCCCCATCCGTTCGGCGGCCTCGCGGGCGCGGGCGACGGTCTCGTCCGAGGTCTCGGCGCCGCGCACGATCTCGACGAGCGCCATGATGTGGACAGGGTTGAAGAAGTGCATCCCGACCACGCGCTCCGCAGATGGGAGCCCATGCGCGAGGTGGCTGATGGAGAGGGAGGAGGTGTTCGTCGCGAGCACGGCGTGATCGGCCGCAGCCTCCGTGCAGGCGAGGAGAATCTTCCGCTTGAGATCGGGCTGCTCCGGCACGGCCTCGATCACGATGTCGACCTCGTCGGCCGCTTCATTCAGGTATCGGGTGAAGGAAAGCGCGTCGAGGACACGCTCCCGTTCATCGGGCGTCACCTTCCCGCGCTGGATCCCCTTCCGGAGATTGGCATCGATCCTGTCTCGCGCCGCGTCGAGCGCCTCCGGCAGGATGTCGAAGAGACGCGTCTCGTAGCCGGCCATGGCCGCGATCTGGGCGATCCCGTGGCCCATGGTGCCGGCCCCCAGGACGGCGAGCGCGGGGCGGAGGGCGGGGGCGTCGGGCCGGGAGGCCACCTCAGTCCTCCCAGTTCGTCGTCGGTTCGGGGCGGAGCGGGTATCGGCGCACGACCTCGATCGGCTCGAAGCCGAGGTCGTCGGCGACCGCGTTCGCGATCAGGTTGTCGGCCCCCAGGAACAGCCGGACCTCGTCGATATCCCAATCCGACGCCCACTCGAAGGTGGCCTGAAGGAGGCGCCGCAGATAGCCGCGCCGCCGGACTTCCCGTCTCACGAACGGGGTCTGAATGCGGACGTAGCGGGGGGGATCGAACATGGGTTCGTTCTCCTCGACGGAGCAGACGATCATGCCGTCGAGGCCGCCTTCTGCCGCCGCCAGCACGAACACGGCGCTCGTGGCCTCCTCGATATGCCGCCGAAACATGCGGCGGCGAGTCTCGAGCGCGTCGGTTCGGATCCGCCGGTACGCGGGGTTGAGCGCGTGCACGCGCATGTACTGGGTCCACATCGCGACGAGTTCCTCGATGTCCCCGATCACCGCCTTCCGTACGACGATTCCGTCAGACATGTCTGTCGGCCTCCGCTGGTCTTTCCGCCGGTCTTTCAGTTGGTTTTGCGCCGAAGTCGGGTTTGCGCTTCTCGACGAACGCGCGAACCCCCTCGAGGGCGTCGTCGGACGCGAAGCAGGCCCGCTGCGCGGCGGTCTCGTAGTCGAGCATCTCCTCGAAGCTGGCGGCGAGGGAGCGCCGGATCGCCTCCTTCGCGAGCCGCAGCGGGAGGGCGGGCTTACGCGCCAGGCGCCGCGCCCACTCGCGGGCCAGCGGCATGAGTTCATCGGCCGGGACGACGCGGTTCACGAGGCCCATGCGCTCGGCTTCCGCGGCAGGGATCATCTCGGCGAAAAAGAAGAGTTCCGCGGCGCGCGCGGGGCCGGCGAGCCGGGGCACGACGTAGGTGCCGCCCCAGTCGGGGTGGAGCCCGATGCGGTTGAAGGTCTGGCCGATGGTCGCCGTCTCGGAGGCGAGCCGGAGATCGCAGGCGAGAGCGAGATTCGCGCCCCCGCCCGCCGCCGGGCCGTTGATGGCGGCGATGACGGGCTTCGGCATGGCCCGGATCGCGGTGGCGACCTCGCGGCCCCCCTCGACGAGGGCGAGGGCCTCTTCGACGTCCTGTCTCTCGATGAGGCCGGTCATGTATTTCACGTCGGCGCCGGCGCAGAAGGCGCGGCCGGCCCCGGTGATGATGACCGCGCGTACGGCGTCGTCCGCGCCGAGCGCTTGGACGCCGCGGGCGATCTCGGTCCGCATCTCGCCGATGAAGGCGTTGAGCTTCTCCGGCCGGTTGAGCGTGAGCGTGCCGACGCCGTCTTCGATATCGAGGAGGACGTGCGTCGCGCTCATGCCGAACCCGCCCGTGTCATGTCGTCTCCGCGTCGCGGTGCACGAGGAGGGCGATCCCCTGGCCGACGCCGATGCACATCGTCACGAGGCCGTGGGATGCATCGCGCCGCCGCATCTCGTGCACGAGCGTCGTGATCAGCTTCGCGCCGGTGCAGCCGAGCGGGTGGCCGAGCGCGATCGCGCCGCCGTTCACGTTCACGCGGTCCGGGTCGAGTCCGAGTTCGCTGATGCAGGGGAGCGACTGCGCCGCGAACGCCTCGTTGAGTTCGATGAGGTCGATATCCTCGACGGTCAGCCCCGCCCGCCGGAGCGCCTTGCGCGTGGCGGGCACGGGTCCGATCCCCATCCGGTCCGGGTCCACGCCCGCGATCGCGGAGGCCCCGACCTCGGCCATCGGCTCGAGGCCGAGTTCCTCGGCGGCGGCCCGGCTCGTCATGAGGACCGCGGCCGCGCCGTCGTTGATGCCGGAGGCGTTCCCGGCCGTCACCGTGCCGTCGGCGCGAAACGCCGCCCGCAGCCGGGCGAGTTGCTCCGCGGTCGTGCCGGGGCGGGGGTGCTCGTCGCGCGCCACCCGCACGGGGTCGCCCTTCCGCTGCGGGACCTCGATCGGCGCGATCTCGTCGTCGAACCGCCCGGCCTCGATCGCCTCGGCGGCGCGCCGCTGGCTCTCGACCGCGAACGCGTCCTGGTCTCCCCGCCCGACGCCGTGCTCCTCCGCCACGACCTCCGCCGTCTCGGCGAGCGGGATCGTCCAGCGCTCGGGCATGGCGGGGTTCGCGAAGCGCCACCCGACGGTCGTGTCCGCGATGTGCGGAGGGACGCGCGAGAAGGCCCGGTCGGTCTTGAGCATCACCCAGGGGGCGCGGGACATGCTCTCGACCCCGCACGCGATGAAGGCGTCGCCCTCGCCGGCCCGGATCGCGTTCGCCGCCGTGACGGCGGCCTGCACCCCGGACCCGCACAGGCGGTTCACGGTCTGGCCGCCGACCTCGACCGGAAGGCCGGCCAGCAGCCCGGCCATCCGGGCCACGTTGCGGTTGTCCTCGCCCGCCTGGTTCGTGCACCCGGCGATCACGTCCTCCACGCGGCCGGGCGGCACCCCGGTCCGCTCGACGAGGGCGCGGATGGCGTGGGCGAGGAGGTCGTCGGCCCGGATCGAGGAGAGCGCGCCGCCCGCGCGCCCCACGGGCGTCCGGACGGCGTCGATGATGACCGGGGTGCGGTCCGCGTCGTTCACCGTGTCTCCCTCACCGCGTCTCCCACCGTGCCGGCGCGGCCCGAAGCGTCTCCGGCACGCCTGCCGCCGATCCCGCCACCCCTACCGCCCGGCGAACTCGGGCGCGCGCCGCTCCACGTAGGCGGCGAGGCCCTCGCGCGCGTCGTCTCCCTGGAAGAGGAGTTGCTGCAGTTCGCGCTCGATCGCGAGACCCTCCGAGAAGGGCACCTCGACCCCGCTGCACACCGACCGCTTGATGCGGCCCACGGCCCGCGACGCCTTGTGGGGCGGCGTGAACTGCCGCGCATATTCCATGATCTGGGCGTGGAACGACGCGTCGTCTCCCTCGAAGATCTTGTTGACGAGCCCCAGCTCGAGCGCCTCGTCGAAGCCGAACGTGCTCCCTTCCGCCATGAGTTCGATCGCCTTCGACTTGCCGAGCAGACGGCCGAGCCGCTGCGTCCCGCCCGTCCCCGGAAGCACGCCGAGGTTCACTTCCGGCAGCCCGATCTTCCCCGCGTCCGCCCGGGCGATCCGGATGTCGCAGGCGAGCGCGATCTCGAGCCCGCCCCCGACCGTATGTCCGTTGAGGGCGCCGATCACGAGCTTGGGCGTCTGCTCGAGGCGCGACAGCGTCTCGTTCGCGTGCAGGCAGAAGAAGTACTTGAAGTAGGGGTCCGAGGTCTGGAGCATCTTGATGTTCGCCCCGGCGGAGAAGAACCTGTCTCCCTCGCCCCGGATGACGATGACGTGTACGCCCTCGTCAAAGCGCGCGCGCAGGATCGCGTCGTCCAGGTCGCGCATCATCTCGTACGTGTACGTATTCGCCGGCGGGTCGTCGATCGTGAACACCGCGACGCCGTCCGCGACCGCATATCGAATCAGTGTGTCGGGCATCGTGTCGGGCATCGTGTCGGGCATCGTGTCGGGCATCGTGTCAGCCATGGATTCCTTCCTCTTGAGAACCACCCTGAAGATGACGTGCGAGAGGCCTCCGCGCGGGGGGGGTCCCCGGCTTCCGGCGGAGGGTCAAACTATCCCGGCTCACACCCGACGGACAGTGAGTTCGCCGACGGGATCGACCCCGCTCCGAACCGCAACGCGAACATCGTCCGGGGTGTCGTCACCACTGCGTCCTCGCGAACATGGAGCGTCGCGGTCGAGGCCCCGGCTGAAACGCGCGGGGCACGCTCCGAGGAGGAGAAGATCGGCTTGAAGCACGGGATGACCATCAGAACCGCATGCTGAGACGCGCCGGGCTCGGCGTCCTGTTCGGGACGGTGATGGTGGACATGATGGGCTTCGGCATCGTGCTCCCTCTGCTCCCGTTCTACGCCGAGGAACTGGGCGCCTCGCCGCGCTGGGTCACCCTCATCATCGCCTCGTTCTCCATCACGCAACTCGTGTCGGCCCCGATCTGGGGAAGGTTCTCCGATCGACTGGGACGCCGGCGTCTGCTCCTGATCGGGCTCTTCGCCTCGGCTCTCTCCTACCTCCTGTTCGCGCTGGCGGACAACCTGTGGCTGCTCCTGGTCTCGCGCGCGACGGCCGGCGCCGCCGGCGGGACGCTCGGGATCGCCCAGGCCTACGTTGCCGACTCCACCGAGGGGGAGGAGCGGGCCCGGGGTCTCGGCTTCATCGGAGCGGCGTCCGGTCTCGGCATCATGCTGGGTCCTGCCATCGGAGGGGCCTTCAGCCGCTTCGGACTGGGGGTCCCGGGCTTCGTCGCCGCCGGCCTGTGTCTGCTCAACCTGACGGCGGCCATGGTCCTGCTGCCGGAGTCGCGGCATTTCCGCTCCGGCCGGGCCGACGCGTCGAAGGGGGAGGCCGCGACCTTCAAGCTGTGGCTGCGGTCGCTGAGCCGCTTCCCGCTGCGCGTGCTGCTGGTCGTCTATCTGCTGACGATCGCCTGCTTCACCTCGATGACGTCGGTCCTCGCCCTCTACACGGAACGCGTGTTCGCGATGACGGCGGCGGACATGGGTCTCGTGTTCACCCTCGCGGGCGGCGTCACCGTGATCGTCCGCGGCGGGCTCGTGGGACGGATCGTGAAGCGGTTCGGCGAGCCGTCCACCGTGCGCGCCGGATGCCTGCTGCTCGCGCTCGGGGTGGGGGCGATCCCGTTCCTCTCCGACCGCTGGCAACTGTGGGTGCTCGTGCCGAGTTGGGCGTCGGCGACGGGGCTCATCTTCCCATCGCTCCACGCCCTCATCTCGCGGAACACGGACGAGCACTCGCAGGGTTCGGTGCTGGGAGGGAGCCAGGTGGCTGGCGGCCTGGGCCGGGTGGTGGCGCCACTCGCGGCGGGTTGGCTGTTCGAGTTGTACTCGATCAAGAGCCCGTTCCTGGTCGGGGCCGCGGCGTCGGCCGTTGCCCTGTGGCTGGCGCTCCGGATCCCCGCGGCGGTCGTCTCCAAGGCGGCTGAGAAGCTCGATCCCACCGATCGCTGGACCGGCCCGGTCGCCGCACACGAACCGCGCGACCAGCCGGACACCAAGTCGCCGTGACTCCGGCCGCGTCGTGAGCCCGCGGCCTCCCCGTGCCGCCGCCGGTGTCGGGCCGACGCACCGCTTCGCCGAGCAGGCGCAGTTCGTCTCGCTGCGCTGGGGGGAAGTGTCGGCGCTCCTCGTCCGTCCGCGCGAGCCACGGGCGATGCTCGCCTTCGCGCACGGGGCGGGGGCGGGGATCGAGCACGCCTTCATGTCCGACATGGCGCAGCGGCTGGCGGGGCGGGGGATCGCCTCGTTCCGGTACCACTTCCCCTACATGGAGGCGCGGGCTCTCTCCGGGCGCCGCCGGCCTCCCGACCGTCCGCCGGTGCTCGTGGAAACGGTGCGGGCCGCGGTAGCGAAGGCCGCCGCTCTGGGTAACGGGCTACCTCTCCTTGCTGGCGGAAAATCGATGGGCGGCCGAATGACGTCGACCGCCGCCTCCGAGGCCCCGCTCGCGGGCGTGGCCGGTCTCGTCTTCTTCGGCTTCCCCCTCCACGCCCCCGGCCGCCCGGAGTGCGCGGCCGAGCGCTCGGCCCACCTGGGTGACGTCTGCGTCCCCATGCTGTTCCTGCAGGGGACGCGCGACGCCCTCGCCCGCTGGGATCTGATCGAAGAGACGTGCGCTTCGTTAGGACCGCTCGCCACGCTGCACCGGCTCGAGGGCGCCGACCACTCCTTCCGCGTCCTCAAGCGAAGCGGCCGCACTAATGAGGATGTGGCAGACGACGTTGTGGCCCACGTGTCCGCTTGGGCTTGCCAGCTCGGCCCGGAGGAATAGCAGAGAGGCGTACCCTATTCTGCTAGAGCGCGAACGACCGCCTCCGGTTCGCGGTCGATGACGGTGAGCAGGACACGGGCCGCGCGGTCCGGGACCCGCCGCCCTTGTTCCCATTCCTGCACCGCCCGGACATCGAGCCCGAAGCGATCCGCGAACTTCTGGCGGCTCAGCTTCAATCGCTTTCGGAGCGCCACGATGTGCTCGGCGGCGGGGTCATCGACGATTCGGCAGGGAAGCGGCGTCGTGCCGCGCACATGAGCGAGCACTTCGCCGAGAGCCGCTTCCACCTCGCGCCCCACCTCCGTTCGCCGGGTCGTCATCGGTCTCGTTCCTCCTCCTTGATCGCGGCCGCAAGCCGCGATAGCACCTTTCTGTCCGCTGGACTCAGGTCTTCCTGATCCGCCTTCGCGTAGGCGGTCAGCAGGTAGATCGCGTCCGGACCCGCTTGACGGAAATAGATCGTGCGGATTCCACCCCGCTTGCCCCGTCCCGAGCCCGCCCAGCGCAACTTGCGAAGCCCTCCGGTTCCCCGGATGACGGGCGCGGCTGCCGGGTTGGCGACGATAGCCGCTTCCATCGCCCGCCGGTCTGCCTCTGGCAAGAGTTTGCGGACGGCGCGTTCGTAGGTTCGCGTAGTGAAGATTCGCATCGGCGAATGTGCGGCACTGCCGCATGGCTTGCAAGCAAGAATATGTCGGCTCCGGCGTCGAAGAATCCCTTCTGCCTCCAGCGACGCCGATGTGGCCGGCTCCCATAACCCATTTTCGAGTATACGTCCAGGTTATCAACGGCACGTATACGTTCAGCCGGGAGCTGAGGAATGAAGACCAAACTGACGATCACGATGGACTCCGACGTGGTCCGGGCCGCCAAGCGATACGCGCACGGTCGGCGTGTCTCCCTCTCATCGCTCATCGAAGCGTCGCTCAAGGAGATGGTGGAGGACGAGGATCCCTGCTTCACAGAGCGCTGGAGAGGACAGTTTCGAGCCGCGAGTCATGACGATCCCCGGTACAAGGCACTCGTCCGGAAGTACGTCTGATGGCCCCGGACACGGAGACCGTCGAACTCCTGCTACCTTGAGACCCCCGGCGCGGGGGTCCCGATGCCCGACTTCGACCTGTCCGTTGACGCTCGCGTCTGGTAGCCTCTTGCCCGTGGGGCAAGGCGACGGCCTCGCAGTGGGATCACACGGGTCGAGACCGAAGAGGCGCCGACCTGCACGATGACGTTCCCGCGGGAACGCCTTGTCACGACGCAATGCGATGCACGACTCCGAGAGGAGGAGCAGTGATATGAGCAAAGTGATGCTCGTCACCGGAGCTTCGGCCGGGATCGGCCGGGAGGTGGCGATCCTGCTGGCTCGGGAGGGCCACACGGTGTACGCCGGCGCCCGCCGGCTGGCCCGCATGCAGGATCTGACCGAACACGGCATCGCGCCCTTCCAGATGGACGTCACGAAGGAGGACGACAACGAGCGGGTCGTGAGCCGGATCATCGAGAGCGAAGGACGGATCGACGTCCTCATCAACAACGCGGGCTTCGGCCTCTACGGGCCCGTCGAGGACATTCCGCTCGAAGACGCGAGGTACCAGTTCGAGGTGAACCTGTTCGGCCTCGCCCACCTCACCCAGCTCGTCCTGCCGCACATGCGGGCGCAGCGCTCGGGCCGGATCATCAACGTCTCGTCCGTGGTGGGGAAGATCTTCGTGCCTCTCGGGGCCTGGTACGTGGCCACCAAACACGCGCTGGAAGGCTGGTCGGACTGCCTCCGCCTCGAGACCGCGCCGTTCAACATCCAGGTCGTCCTCGTCGAACCGGGCGCGATCAAGACCGAGTTCCTCGACGTGACCAGGGTGCGGTTGAACGAGTACTACGACGACACCGCGTACAAGGCACAGTTCGAACCGTTCTTCAAGATGTTCGACGATTCGAAAGCCATGGGCCGGAGCACCAGGGCCCACGTACTTGCCGAGGTGTTACTCGAGGCCGCGATGGCCCCCAGGCCCCGCCGGAGGTACGTCAAGGGCTCGATGGCGCGGCCCGCGCTCTTCATCAGGAAGTGGCTCGGCGACGGGATCTACGAATTCCTGCTGCGCCGCGCGTTCCGCTGACCCATAGGTTGGGGTTTTTGGTGCGACACCACCCGACCATCGAAAAGGGCGCGGAACCAATGGCGATCTGGAAAGCTGGAACCGGGACTTCGGGTCCTCTGTTGATGGCGGTGGCGGTCGTACTCGCGGGGTGCGGAGGTTCGACACCCGCGGACGAAGCGTTTCTCACCCGCGCGGAGCGCACGGAGTATCGCGAGACGAGTTCGCACGCCGATGTCGTGGACTTCCTGGAGCGCGCCGCGGCGAGCGATGTCGAAGATCCGAGTCCGGAGGCCGTCCGGCTTCCGGCAAGACGGTGGTCTACCTGCAGGGCAACATCCACGGGGGCAAGGTGTGCGGGAAGGAGGCGCTCCAGATGCTCCTGCGCGACCTCCTCGCCGGCCGGCACGGAGAATGGCGGGAGTCGATGGTCCTGCTCATCGCGCCGATCTACAACGCGGACGGGAACGAACGGGTGAACCTCGTGAACCGGCGGAGGACGTGCGGCGCATCGTCGCCGATGCCGATGCCGCCGGCGTGGCGGGGGATTCGCTCGCGCTGCGCGCCGCCCCCGAGCGCTCGGCCGCACCGGTCGACATCCTCATGGGCGCCACGTCCGAGGAAGCGCACCCCCCCACCGGGCGCCCGCTGCTCCTTCGGAGCGATACGCAGTACGTCGAGCCCATGTACGAGTACGGGACGTTCGCGCCGACGTTACGCGGGCGCGTGCCCGAGGCCTACCTGATTCCCGCCGGTCTGGGGGATGTCCTGACCCGGCTCGCGGCGCACGGCATCGCGCTCGAACCGGCCGGGGCGGCGCCCGTGGATGTAGAGGCGTTCCGCATCGATTCGGTGGGCACGGCCGAGCGACCGTTTCAGGGACGGAACGAGCAGACGCTCTTCGGCGCCTACGAGTCGAACCGAGTCGCGCCGGCCCCGGGCGACATGCTGGCGCGAACCGACCAGCCGCTCGGTTCCGTCTCCCGCTCAGCGATCTCCGGCCGGAGCGGACATACGGCTGGCGCTCAGCCGCTGGAGTCCGGGCTCGGCAAGTAGTAGGTGCGGGTGTCGAAGTCCGTCGTCCAGGATCCGTCAGCCGACGGGGACGACGACTCCCGCATGGATCGCGACGAACCTCGTGCCCTTGTAGCTCGAGAGCGCCGTCAGCCCGTGATAGGAGACCGCGTCCACGCCGATACTCAAACGGCCGGAGACCGCAAGTTCGACACCTCCGCCGACGGCGACGCCGGCGTCCGGCATGTCGGCGTTGAAGCGACCACATCTCCCGTCCACTCCCCGGCCGTCCTCTCCGCACCACAGCCGGATCGCAACCCACGGGCCGAACAGGATGCCCACCGACAGCCGACCGGAAGTGCGTGCGCGCAGAAGTGACGAGAGCTGCAGGTAGCTCGGGGAGACCCGGCCGCGCAGAGGCTCGCCGTTGGCGGCGCGCCCAACCGCGGCGCCCCCCTTTGCGGCGTACGTAGCGCCGACCCGCATTTCGACAGCATCCGAGAAGATTGGGACGCCAGGTCCGCTCCGAAGGTGAACGCACGCGCGGAATCGGTGAGGAAGCCGGGGCAGTCACTGTTTGGCGGACATGGTCCGAACACGACATCGTCCGTCACGACCATCCGCGCACTGCCCATCCCGGCGCGGAGGCCAAGGGTCGTCTGCGCGGCCGCAGGCAGCGCCATGGGGAGCAGAACCAGAGCAACCGCGATTCTGCGCAGGAGAACTCCCTCCCGCCGTCTGGAGAAGGGGACCGAGAGCTCGGGCCGCCCTCTCTTCAATTCGTCCCGTGCCGCCGCCGCGGAGCGTTTCAGGTATGACACGCGGCTCACCCGGGGGAGGGAGACATGGCGACGAGAAAGGCCGGGCTGGCGGTGCTGGCGCTCGCCATGCTGCCGGGCGGCTGCCTGGATTCGATCGGGCCGCACGTTCCGAATGAGGAGGATCTCCAAGGTGTGAGGGCACAGGCGACGGTCGCCATCCTCACGGAGACTCCGCCCACGGTCCGCGTCAGCGTGGATCTCCACAACAAGGGAACCGATCCGGCGATCTACCACTACTGCTCGATCACGGCGCGCGCGTACCGTGAGGGAGCCACCCGGCACAGCTACGAGGAGACTCCGTGGTTCGGCTGTACGTTCGGGCGCGGCCGCCGCACGCTCCAACCCGGGGCAAGCGTGAGGCTCAGGATCCAGCCCGTGGTGGAACTCCCCCCATTCCGCGGCCTCCCGCGGACCTACGTCGTCACCGCCTACCTGTCACGCCTCTACATCGGGCGCTGGGTGCGGGAAGAAATCGAACTGCATGCCGGTCGCGTGACCGTGGAGGAGCCTGGCGGGGGCTGAACGCCCGACCGAGACGGTCCAGCGCCGCTAGGGATCGCGCGCCAGGGACCTGAGCAGTCCGGCGATCATGAACAAGAGCACGACGCCCACGGGCAGGGCGGCGGCCATGGCTGCGGTCTGCAGGGCCTGGAGACCATCGGCAAGCAGGAGCACGGCGGCCACCACTCCCACGCCGAGCCCCCAGACGATGCGGAAACGCCGCGGGGGGTGAGGGTCGCCCATGCTCAGGAGGGTGGTGATGACCAGAGTGCCGGAGTCCGAAGACGTGATGAACCATGTCGCCAACAGGAGCGTGGCCACAGCGGACATGGCCCAGGCGAGCCAACTGATGTCGCTCATCCGGTCAATGGTCGCGTAGAGCGCGGCTTCGTAATTCGCACCCCGCACCAGTTCGATGATCCCGGCCGTTCCGACGCCGCCCGGGGCGTTGAGTTCCAAATGGATGGCGTTGCCGCCAAAAACCC
The DNA here is from genome assembly GCF_965222475.1 of Candidatus Palauibacter sp. Classification (GTDB taxonomy): domain Bacteria; phylum Gemmatimonadota; class Gemmatimonadetes; order Palauibacterales; family Palauibacteraceae; genus Palauibacter. The sequence continues at coordinate 430,611 of NZ_CBDCUB010000001.1, forward strand.
CGATCCACAGCAGCGCCAGGCCAGTCGGGACAACCATCACGCCCAGGATGAACTCGCGCAGCGTGCGCCCGCGGGAGATGCGGGCGATGAACGTGCCGACGAAGGGCGCCCAGGAGATCCACCATCCCCAGTAGAAGATCGTCCAGGCGTTCTGCCACGCGGCGTGCCCCGGATCATCGGCGATCCACAATCCCATGGGCACCACGCGCCACAGGTACTCGCCGAGGGAGGTGGCAAGGAATTCGACGAGCCACGTGAAGGGGCCAAGAAACAGGAAGCACCCCAGCAGGAGAACGCTCAGACCGATGTTCCACTCGGACAGGATGCGGATCCCGCGGCTCACTCCGGATACCGCCGACAGCGTGGCCGCCAGCGAGATGGCGGCGATGAGCGCGACCTGCGTGACGAGACCCGGATCAACGCCGAGCAGCACGTCGAGTCCGGTGGCCATCTGGCTTGCCCCGAGGCCCAGGGAGGTCGCAATGCCGAAGACCCCGCCGAACACCGCCAGCAGGTCCACGAGGTCACCGATCGGGCCGTAGATTCGCTCGCCGATGAGCGGATACAGAGCAGAGCGCGGCGTCAACGGCAGCTTCTTGCGAAATCCGAAGTAGGCCAGACACAGTCCGACCACGACATAGACGGCCCATCCGTGTATGCCCCAATGGAAGTAGGCGACGCGCATGGCGTGCACGGCGCGCCGCTCGTCCAGCAACACGGCGCCCGCCAGGTCGGCGCCTGGGTTGTTGGGGTAACCCGCGGCATGGCTGTTGTCGAAATAGAAGATCGGTTCAGCGATGGAGAAGAACAGCAATCCGATCCCGACACCTGCCGAGAACAGCATGGCGAGCCAGGAGGACGTGCGGAACTCGGGTGAGGAAGCCTCGTCGCCGAGCCGGATCCTGCCGAACCGGCTGCAAACCAGGAAGAGGCAGGTGAACACGCTGGCGCAGACGGCCAAGACATAGAACCAGTCAAGCGTGCCCTCAATCCAGGCGCGGACGCGGTCGAACACGGCGCCAGCGGCGTCCACGTCCCAAACGGTGGCAAGGACGAAGACCAGAACGAGGCCCTTGGCGGCCAGCGCCATCCGGGGATTCAGCCCCTTCCACGGCCCGGCATCCGCCGTGGCTCGCCGGTGCCGCCCCCGGCTCATGGGTCCACGGTCGACGCGCTCACCACCTGTTGAAGATCAGTCCCTTGTTGACGCATCCCTGTACCGTAGCCAGGCGCGGGTGCAAGGGGAATCCGGCAGCCGCGGGAGAGCGCGATCCCGAAGCCGCCGAAAGCTCAGCCGGACGTTCCCGCGGGAACGCCCTCCGAGCTTGCGGTGCGGCGCTGTCATAATGAAGCCGATTCCAATACAATACGCCTTCATCGCGACGCTGGCGCAGGGGGACGACACTTGGGAGTACTCACGATCCGGAACGTGGACGACGACGTGATCGTCGCGCTCAAGCGGCGGGCCAAGGCCAACCATCGCTCGCTGGAGGGCGAACTGCGCCACCTGCTGGCCCGTCACGCGATCCGGCAGCCCACGCTCGGGGTCGTGCGCGAGCGGGCCCGGATGGCCGACGGCGGAGGATGGTTGGGGGCCATGAGCGACGTCGGTGAGATCGTCGGCGACATCGTCTCGCCGGCAGCCGATCCCTCCGAGTGGGCCGCACTGCGCCCCGAGGCCGCCAACCCGGACGACGATCAGACGCGGTGAAGCTGCTCCTCGATACCCACATCTGGCTCTGGAGCCTGCTGGATCCGGACCGGCTCTCCGCCCGGGCCCGCAGCGCCCTGGCCGACCCGGCGAACACCCTGGCGCTGTCCCCCGTAAGCGTCTGGGAGGCGTTGGTGCTCGCCGAGAAGGGACGTGTGCTTCTCCAGCCCGATCCCTGGAGCTGGATCCGTACGGCCCTCACCGTCCGGCCCGTGCACGAAGTCCCCGTGACATTCGAGGTCGCGTTCGGCAGCCGCGGCATCCGCCTCGGGTATGGGGATCCGGCCGATCGCTTCATCGCCGCCACCGCCAGGATACACGGCCTCACGCTGGTCACGGCGGACGCGTCGCTACTGCGGTGTCCCGACATCGGAGTGATCCCGGGCGCCTGACACCTTCGCTGCAACTGATAGGTTGGGTTGATCGTGTGACAGGATCCGACCTATGGAAAAGCGCGCGGAACGCATGGCGGCATGGAAGGCTGGAGCGGCGACTTCGGGTCGGCTGGCGGCATACACGGCGGTCGCGGCCGTACTCACGGCGTGCGACGCCGCCGCGCCCCCGGACACTGCGTTTCTCACGCGCGCGGAGCGCACAGAGTATCGGGAGACCAGTTCGCACGCCGATGTCGTGGACTTCCTGGAGCGCGCGGCGGCCAGCGATCCGTCGGTCCACTACACCACATACGGCTATACGAACGAGGGACGGGCGCTTCCCCTGGCCGTAGTGGCCGACGTCGAAGATCCGGGTCCGGCGTCCGTCAGAGCTTCCGGCAAGACCGTCGTCTACCTGCAGGGCAACATCCACGGCGGCGAAGTGTGCGGGAAGGAGGCGCTCCAGATGTTGCTCCGCGACCTTCTCGCCGGCCGCCACCGCGAATGGCGGGAGTCGATGGTCCTGCTGATCGCGCCCATCTACAACGCGGACGGCAACGAACGGGTGAGCCTCACGAACCGCGGCCGTCAGCACGGGCCGATCGGCGGGATGGGTCAGCGGCCGAACGCCCAGGGCTATGACCTGAACCGCGATCACATGAAGCTCGACTCGCCCGAAGCGCGGTCGGTGGCGCGGTTGTTCAGCGAATACGATCCGCACGTAGCCATCGATCTGCACACGACGAACGGGACGCGGCACGCCTACCATATCACGTACTCGCCCCCGCTCCACCCGAACACGCCGGCCGCGATCGACGACTTTCTCCGGGAGGGACTACTTCCCCACGTGACCGGGGAGATCCGGGCCAAGCACGGCTGGGAGTACTACTACTACGGGAACGCGTCCGCGCGCGGTGGGGACGCGCGCGGCTGGTACACCTTCGACCACCGCCCGCGGTTCAACAACAACTATCTCGGTCTCCGCAACAGGATCGGGATCCTGAGCGAGGCCTACGCCTACGCGAGCTTCGAGGAGCGCGTGCTCTCGACGCTGTACTTCGTCGAAGAGATCCTGGACTATGTGCATGAGCAGGCGGACGAGGTCCGCCGAATCGTCGCGGATGCCGATGCCGCCGGAGTGGTGGGCGATTCGCTTGCGCTGCGCGCCGCGCCCGAGCGCTCGGCCGCGCCGGTCGACATCCTCATGGGCGCCACGACCGAGGAAGCGCACCCCCTCACCGGGCGCCCGCTGCTGTTGCGGCGTGATACGCAGTACGTCGAGACGATGTACGAGTACGGGACGTTCGCCCCGACCCTGCGCGGGCGCGTGCCCCGGGCCTACCTGATTCCCGCCGGTCTGGAGGAAGTTCTGACACGGCTCGCGGCACACGGCATAGCGCTCGAGCCGGCGGAGGCGACGCCGATGGATGTGGAGGCGTTCCGTATCGATTCGGTACGGACCACCGAGCGGCCGTTCCAGGGGCGCAACGAGCAATCGCTCTTCGGGCGCTACGAGCCGGGCCGAGTCACCCCGGCCCCCGGAGACATGTGGGCCAGGGCCGACCAGCCGCTGGGACGTCTGCTGTTCAGCCTGGTGGAGCCGCAGTCCGACGACGGCTTCGCGAACTGGGGGTTTCTTGCGGACCGGCTGCGCGCCGGGGAGCTGTATCCGATTCTGCGGGTCCCGGGCGGCTGACGAGCGTACGCCAGTTACGGCAGACGGCATTAGCCACGATTATCCATCCGTGGATAACTATCCATTCGTAACTAAACCCGGATAACGACTAGCCCCTCCCAGCCCTCCGTTTCGCGCCTCGGCAGCAGCTCCGTCTGGGCCCGGCCTCGCTTCGGCACGTCGTGGCAGCGGCGGCAGCGCGCCTCGTAGGACTCGGAGCCTCCCACCTGGATCGTCGGTCCCTCAGCGGGCGCCGGCTTCCCGTCGATGAGGCGCTGGTTCCTCGTCGCCGGATCGCCGCACACGACGCAGATCGCGTGCAGCTTGTCGATCCGCTCCGCGCGCGCCAGGAGCAGACCCATGGGGCCGAAGGGCTCGCCGCGGAAGTCCATGTCGGTGCCGGCCACGATGACGCGCATCCCGGCATCCGCCAGCGCATCGGCAACCTCGCAGACGCCGTCGTCCAGGAACTGGGCCTCGTCGATGGCGATGACCTGCGTCGCCGGGCGAACCTTCTCGGCGATCTGCACGGAGTTGGACACGGGCTCGGCGTCGATCTCCCGGCCGTCGTGGGACGAGATCTGGAACTGGCCGCCGTAGCGGTCGTCGAGATGGGACTTGAAGAGCTGAACGCGCCGGCCGGCGATGAGGGCGCGCCGTACGCGCCGGATCAGCTCCTCGGACTTTCCGCTGAACATGACGCCGGCGACGACCTCGATCCACCCGTGTCTCGCCCTGTGCAGCATGGCTATTCCCGCCTACCGGTCATGGAATCCCTTCCCATCAAGCAGCCCCGCTTGTTCGACTTCGATCGCTTCACGCGTGTAGGCTTTAATCCTCTCTGCCATCCGCGCGACGTCCTCACCGCTGGTGAAGCGCATGCGGAACCCGGCACGAGAGTTGGGCCCCTGCCTCTCGAGAACGCCGTCCGGGTCTCTCAGCAGTGCGCCCTTGAAGAACAAGAGCGCGAGGAAGTCCTTCATTCTCTGGATGATGCAGATGTTCCTGCCGTCATGGGCGTAGCAAGGATTCCCCCACTTCAACTCTTCGGTCAGGCCGCATTCCAGGAGGATCTCTCGCAGCTGATCCGCTTCCTGCCGCCAACGCATGGCGTTGCTGAATGCCTTGTCGACCTCGGGGTTTCCGGCCATCGCTTTCGCCCCTCCGTGTTTCAGTTCTTCCGGATCTCCCCCAACGCTAACATCGTGTCGACGCCCTCGAACATGAACCGGGTACGGGCCGCGGGCGCGAAGGCGGCACGAGCCGAGAGAAGGAGCAGCGCCATGCACAAAGTCATGCTGGTCACCGGAGCATCGTCCGGCATCGGCCGTGAGGTCGCGATCCTGCTGGCTCGGAAGGGTCACAGCGTGTACGCTGGCGCCCGCCGTGTGGACCGCCTGGAGGATCTGGCCGAACACGGCATCACCCCCGTCGAGATGGACGTCACGAGGGGCGACGACAACGAGCGGGCCGTGAGCCGGGTCATCGAGAGCGAGGGATGCATCGATGTCCTGATCAACAACGCGGGCTTCGGCCTCTACGGGCCCGTCGAGGACATCCCGCTCGACGACGCCAGATACCAGTTCGAGGTGAACCTCTTCGGCCTCGCCCACCTCACCCAGCTGGTGCTGCCGCACATGCGGGCGCAGCGCTCGGGCCGGATCATCAACGTCTCGTCCATGCTGGGCAGGGTCTTCGTGCCCCTCGGGGCCTGGTACCACGCGACCAAGCACGCCCTGGAGGGCTGGTCGGACTGCCTCCGCTTCGAGACCGCACCGTTCAACATCAAGGTCGTTGTCATCGAACCGGGCGCGATCAAGACCGAGTTCGGCGACGTGATGAGAGCCCAGATGAGGAGATACTCCGGCGACACCGCATACAAGGCGCAGGTGGACTCGTTCCTCAAGCGGATGGACGACCCGCGCGCCATGGCACGCGGGACCGAAGCGGAGGTATTTGCCAAGGTGTTGGTCAAGGCCGCTACGACCGCAAAGCCCCGCCGGCGATATGTGGGCGGAGCGATAGCGCGGCCCATGATGTTCCTCAGGAGGTGGTTCGGCGACGGGATCTACGAATTCGTGCTGCGCCGTGCCTTCCGATGAAGTCACGGCCGCCACGGGAGAGGTCGCCGAGCCGACACACGTCTCGACACACGTCCAAACGTATGATACCATATCACTATGTCACGTGATACTACAGTTCGAGAATCCAGCCCCTCAGGCCGCTTCGTGCTTCGTATCGACCCCGGCCTGCACGGTGCGCTGCGCTCGGCGGCGCGTGCCGCGGCCACGTCGCTCAACGAGTACTGTGCCCGCAAGCTGGCGTCTCCCGGTGCGTGGCTGGACGAGGAGGCCTCCGACCTGATCGGGCGAGCGGCAAGACTGCTCGGCGAATCGCTGGTGGGTGTCGTCGCCTTCGGCTCATGGACGCGCGGCGAGAGCCGAGCGGCTTCGGACTTCGATGTGCTGTTGATCGCCGAGGAATGTGTCCCGATTACGAGGGAGCTGTATCGACGTTGGGACAGCGAGCCGGCACTTCATTGGCGCGGTCACGAGGTCGAGCCGCACTTCGTCCACCTCCCGGCGGAGGGAGCCGTACCTTCCGGTACGTGGGCGGAGGTGGCGACCGACGGCGTTGTGCTGCATGAGCGGGGTCTGGAGGTATCGGAACGGCTCGCGGGTATCCGCGGAATGATCTCGGCAGGCCGGATCTCCCGCCGCCGCGCCCACGGACAGTCGTATTGGGTGAGGGCCGGTTGATGCGGAACGTCGGGCTGGCCGCGGACTATGTCCGGCGGGCGAAGATCCGGCTCGGGGCCCTGGACGTGCTGTTCCGGGAAGAAAGCTGGCCGGACGTCGTTCGGGAATCGCAAGAGATTGTGGAGCTGGCGCTGAAGGGGCTACTGCGTTGGTGCGGTATCGACCCGCCCCGGATCCACGACGTCTCGGACGTGCTACTCACAGCGAAGGATCGCTTGCCGGCGGACCTGGCCCGCGAAGCCGAGGCACTGGCGGCAGCGTCCCGCCACCTCCGCAGGGACCGCGAACTCGCCTTCTACGGGGCCGAGGACCTGACGCCGAGCGGATTCTACTCGAGGGCGGACGCGGTGAGCGCTCGCGACGACGCGCGCCGAACGGTCGACGTGGTGTATCCGCATGTGATGGAAGGAGAGGGTTGACGCCGCCACAGTCCCGGCGGATGGTCGCGCCGATCGTGGGTTGACGAACTCAGGATGTGGTATCATGGTGTATGTATCATGATGACACGAACGCAACTCTCGTTTGAATCGGAGATGCTGCACGAAGCGCGTCGTCGCGCGCGCCGCCTCGGGATATCCCTGGCCGAGTACGTGCGACGGCTCGTGGCTGCGGATCTTGGCGGGGACGAACCGGCGGCGGACCCCAGCGCGGTCTTCAACCTCGGGCGCTCGCAGGGTTCCGATATCGCCCGGCGCAAGGACGCGATGGTCGCCGAGGCGTTCTCGGGCCAGCGGGAGTGACGCTCTTCGTTGACACCTCCGTCTGGTACGCTGCAGCCGACGCCGGGGATGAGAGCAACGCACGGGCGCGGGAGCTTCTCGGCACCGGCGAGCGGCTTGTCACCTCCGATCACGTTCTCGTGGAGAGTTGGACGCTCCTTCGGTTTCGCATTCACCGCGCTGCGGCCGAGACATTCTGGGACGGCCTGCGGAGCGGGATCGCACGGATCGAGACCGTGGGGCCCGCCGACCTGCACACCGCCTGGGCCGTTGGGCAAGCCTTTCCGGATCAGGATTTCTCACTCGTCGACCGCACCAGCTTCTCCGTGATGGAACGCCTGGGTGTCCACCGCGCCGCATCCTTCGACAACGACTTCGCGGTCTACCGCTTCGGCCCCCGGCGCGCCCGGGCCTTTCAGGTAGTGCGCTGACCCGGCCCGGTTGCGTCAAGCACCCCGCGAACCGTTACGAGGTGCTGGCCAGGAAGTACTCCCGCGCGTTGTGCCGACATTCCCGCGGGAACGCCTCGACGTCGACCCGCCACGGCGCCGCGCTCAACAGGCGATGCGCTGGGGCCGGCAGCCCGGGATTGCCGTTCTGCGTACGTAGCGGGCCACCTCGCCCATTCCGTCGACGCCGATTCGGGCTCCCAGCGTCTGGTTGTAGTTCGTCGTGCCGTTGATGTCGTACGTGTAGCGGTGGCCCCACGCGTCCCGCACGTATTCGATGCCGGCGATCTCGATCCCCTCCTCGTTGCAGAGCCGGATGTACCGCTGCACCAGCGGGTCATCCTCCGCGACCGGCGAGGGGTTGAAGAGACCGGGGCCGGTCGGGCACACCTGGAGCTTCTCTTCCTCGTCCCTCCCGGAGGGCATCGGATTGCACGCATCCGAGGGGCAGAGCTCGAACCCGCCGACCGTGGAACTCCGCATGGCGAACACGAAGCGGCCGCCCACGATCTCCACTCGCGTGATGAACGGTTCCGGGGCGCGGATGTACTGCTGGAGGATCATCCGGGCGCCGGGCCCCGCGTCAAAGCCGTCGCCGTCGAGATGCCCCTCGAGTTCACCGGCGTCGTGGAAGAGATGGATCCCCAGGCCCTTGCCCCCCTGGTCGTGCTTCGTGATGAACGGGCCGTCGAAGGTGGCGGCCGCTTCGAGCAGGTGCTTCCTCCCCACCGCCAGCACCGTGCGAGGGGTCCGGATCCCGTGCCGCCGCAGGACGAGGTCTTGCCGGAGCTTGCTCATCTCCAACTCGAAGGCGCCGAGCCCGTTGATCACGCGGCGGCCGTGGGACTCCAGCCAGTACAGGAACTGCCGCGCCAGCTCCACCGTGTGGACGTGGCCCCGCGTGTGCGACGATGGGCTGATGCGGTTGATCCAGACGCCCTCGGGAGGAGGTTTGGCCGGGTCGACGAGCCCCTCGTTCACATGCACGAGGCGGACCCGGAAGCCCTCCCGCGCGAGCGCCTCCTGAAGGGGCGGAATCCAGGCCGGGTTTTCGTACAGGACATGTATCTTCGGCAGAACGGGGCGGATCATGGGTTTTCTCCCAGGTTGAACCGGTTGAACAGGTTGAACAAGCTTCGGGACGAGGCGGAAGACGACGGCGGGCGGCGCATCAGGGCACAAAAAAACCGCCCGGGTCGGCGGACCGGGGCGGCTCGAAAACGGTTTGAGCTAGAGGCTCAGCGCATCAACACACCCGGATCCACGCGTCGTGGAGACACGAACACATACAGGTACAGACGCAGGTCGCTCCGCGGGCGCGGAGAGGTCGGATGTCGGGCGCGTGGATCATGGCGCGAGAAGATGCGTGGGTGGGCATCGCGGAGCAACTTTTTGGCAGCAGGAGGATGAGTCATGGTCCCGTGGGTTGGTAGCGCTGGACCGCGATTTCACTCGTGCGGGCCCGCATCCGCGCGGCGTCGTGCCACGCCTGCATCCGCAGCAGCATGTCCATGCTCACGCCGAACGCCTTCTCAATGCGCAGCGCCATCTCCGGGGAAAGCGCGGCCTTGCCGTTCAGGAGTGAAGAGAGCGTCGCTCGCCGCACGCCGAGGATCCCGGCGGCCTTCGTCACGTTCAAGCCGAGTTCATCGATGACCTCGGTGCGAACGAACTCGCCGGGATGGGAGGGAGTCATGTTCACCTTGATTCCGCGATCAGACATCAGTGGTACTCCTCTCCGCCCGCTCGCCGTGCCTGTGCGAGTTCATAGCTTGCCTGCATCCGCATCCAGTGATCCGCGCTGCCCCAGCCGACCGCCTCCAACGCCAGGGCCATTTTGGCGGAAACGCCTGCCCTGCCGTTGAGCAGCCGCGACAGCGTCCCGCGCTCGCACCCCAGACGGGCCGCCGTCTCGGTCACATTCCATCCGACCTCTTCCATGCTCTCTCCGATCAGCTCGCCCAGGTGCGGGGGACTTGGCATCGGCGCCACGCGCTCGCTGTTGACGTCGTTCATGCTCTGTTCTCCCTTCCGGGCTGTTGGAGCCAGCGTGTGCGCACGCGACTACGCGAGTCCTTGGCGATGCGGACCAAAGCTTTCCCCAAGCAGTCGCAATATCGTTACCTTGGAACTTGCGGCGACTCCGCCGAGGCGACGACCCTGGCCGGCGGTGTGGCGGCCGAAACTGGAACTCCGATGGACAGGTTGAACAAGCCCATGAACTGGCGAGACCACATTACCGTCGATCCCGAGATCTGCCACGGAAGAGCCTGCATCACCGGCACTCGGGTCCTCGTGACGACCGTACTCGATAATCTAGCGGCGGGACTGGATTCCCAGGCAATCGTCGAAAGCTACCCTTCGGTCACACCCGAAGCCGTCCGCGCGGCGATATGCTACGCCGCCGAGCTGGCCAAGGAGCGGGTTCTCTCGTTCTCCGGCTAGGAGATCCAGCGTGAAGTACAAGCTGGACGAGAACCTTCCTCGGGATCTCGCTGCGCTGTTCCGTGATTCCGGACATGACGCGGTGACGGTTCTCGACCAGGGACTGAGTGGAGCGAGCGATTCCCGGCTCGCGTCGATCTGTGTCTCGGAGGATCGTGCCATCGTGACGCTCGACAAGGACTTCTCGGACATCCGCGCCTACCCGCCAAGCCGGTTCGCCGGGCTGGTGGTTTTTCGACTTCAAAACCATGCACGGGACCATGTGCTCAGGATCGGTCGCCGATTCCTGCGGGCGGTGCAAGACACCGATCTCCAAGGCCAACTCTGGATCGTGGAAGAAACGAGAATTCGCGTAAGAGACTGACCCGCCGAAGTGCGTCCGGCGTAGCGCGGAGAGCATTGTGAATCGGAGCTTAGTGAGCGACGAATGGTGACGATCCCATGAGCGTCCGTCTGGTGCCCGGCTTCGTCCGCATTGCGCATGGCGGTACGGGAGATGTCGAATTGACTCTGCGAGCTCCCCAGGATCTTGTACGCGCGCAATCCCTACTTGACAGGAGCTATCACGAGGCGGGGGAGAGCCTATGACCCATACGGAGATCGTCAGCTTCATCTGGGATGTCGCGAACCTGATTCGGGACACCTTCAAGCGGGGGAAGTACCAGGACGTGATCCTCCCGCTGACCGTGCTGCGGCGGCTCGACTGCGTGCTCGCGCCGACGAAGGCGAAGGTGCTCGCGCGGAAGGCCGAACTGCGGGGGCTGGGCCTCGAAGACATGGACGCGCAGCTCAAGAAGGCCTCGGGGTTCGCCTTCTACAACACGTCGCGATACGACTTCGAGCGCCTCCTCGGCGACGCGCCGCAACTGGCCGCGAACCTGCGCAACTACATCGTCGGGTTCAGCGATGACATGAGGGAGGTCATCGAGCGGTTCGACTTCGACAACACGATCAGCAAACTCGACGAGTCGCAGCTGCTGTACCAGGTGGTGGAGCGGTTCGGGACGCTGGACCTCCATCCCGACGCGATCGACAACGCGACCATGGGAACGATCTTCGAGGAGCTGATCCGGAAGTTCAACGAGGCGCTGGACGAGAACCCCGGCGAGCACTTCACGCCGCGGGACGTCGTCCACCTCATGGTCGAGCTGATGCTGGCGGGAGACGAGGAGGAACTCTCGCGCGTGGGCACCGTGCGCAGCGTCTACGACCCCTGCTGCGGCTCCGGCGGCATGCTGATGATCGCCAAGCAGCGCATCCTCGAGGGCAGGGAGGAGAACGGCGAACTCCTCCGGCGTCCGATCAATCCCGATGCGGACATCCACCTGTTCGGGCAGGAGGTGAACCCCGAGACGTGGGCGATATCGAGGTCGGACTTCTTCATGAAGGACCCGGAGGGCCACGACGCCAAGAGGATCGCCTTCGGCAGCGTGCTCTCCAACGACCGGCACGCGGGCCAACGCTTCGACTACCTGATCGCCAATCCTCCCTACGGAAAGGACTGGAAGCGCGACAAGGACGCGGTCAAGGCGGAACACGAGCGCGGGGCCGCCGGCCGTTTCGGTCCCGGACTCCCGAGGATCAGCGACGGGCAGACGCTGTTCCTCCTGCACATGCTCGCGCGCGCGAAGCCGCCGGAGAAGAGCGGGACGCGGATCGCGATCATCATGAACGGCTCGCCGCTCTTCACCGGCGACGCGGGCAGCGGCGAGAGCGAGATCCGCCGTCACATCCTGGAGAACGAGCTGCTCGAGGCGCTGATCGCGCTCCCCGAACAGCTCTTCTACAACACCGGCATCGGCACCTACATCTGGCTCCTCACGAACCGCAAGGCGCCGGAGCGCGCGGGCAAGGTCCAGCTCATCGACGCCACATCCTTCTGGTCGCCGCTCAAGAAGAGCCTCGGGGACAAGCGGCGCGAGATCCCGCCGGAGGCGGCGGTAGACATCCTGACGCTCCTGCGGGGGTGCGAAGACGGCGATACCCGCCCCGTGCCCGGCGACGATGGCGAAGAGGACGTGACAGTCAGCCGCGTCTTCCCGGCGACGCGATTCGGGTTCCGGAAGATCACGGTGGAACGCCCGCTGCGGCTCAACTTCCGGGCGAGCGGGGAGCGGATCGCCCGGCTGGACGAGCAGACGACGTTCGCGAACCTGGCCAAATCTCGAAAGCGCGGCGAGGCGGGGAAGCGCGAGGAGGCGGAAGGCCGGGCGCTGCAGGCATCGATCAAGGCGGCGCTCGGGACGCTGCCGGACGCCCTCTACAAGAATCGGGAGGCGTTCGCCGCCGAACTGGACGGGGCCATGGAAGGGACGGGGATCAAGCTACGGGTTCCCCTGCGGAAGGCGATCCTCAAGGCGCTCTCGGAACGCGACGAAACGGCGGAGATCTGCCACGCCGCGAACGGCGATCCGGAGCCCGACCCGAAGCTTCGGGACACCGAGCGCGTCCCGCTCCCGGATGGCGACGACCCGGTGGACGACGACGGGATTCCGGAAAGCGTGCGGGAGTTTTTCGATCGAGAGGTCAAGCCGCACGCGCCCGACGCGTGGATCGACGCGACGAAGCGCGACCGGCACGACGGGAACGTCGGTATCGTGGGATACGAGATCAACTTCAACCGCTACTTCTACCGCTTCAAGCCGCCCCGCCCGCTCGAAGAGATCGAAGCGGATATCGGGACAATCGGAGCCGAGATCGTGGAGATGCTGCGGGAGGTGGCGCGGATTCCCTACACCCCGGAGGCCTGACCCGCGCCGGCGTCAACGGAATTGTTGACAACGAATCTGTTGACGACGCGCCTCCTCCCGCGAGGCAACCTTCGCGGCGACCGTCGCTCCGTCACCGACTCGTCTCGGATCGCACGGCTGATTTCAGCCGTTTCAGATCCGCAAGCTCCCGCCGGATGTCCTCCGCCACCTCCCGGACCTCGATCGCGACTCTCGGTTCCAGGCCCATCTCAAGTTCGAGAGCGGTCGTGAGAGGAAGAAGTAATGTGGACGACGGGGATTCCCGGATGAGAGCGGCCATTTGGTCGAAGCCGAGAACCGGGCTCGCGGACACCACGTCCCCGATCAATCCCTCGGGAAAGCCGTCTAGCTGTGGGAGGATTCCGAGGACGGTCCGGATGTCGCCGACTGCTGATGGATATTCGCCCAACCGGATGCATGCCTGAAAGCGAAGCATGTGTACGTGAGCCCGCTGGTCCAGCGCATCCATCCTCCGGCGCTCGGGACACTCGCCCGCTTCGGCAAGTCCATCGGTCTCGGCCAGGCGTCGCAACATTTCATCATACGTCACGCGCTGCTCCAAACCACGGTTCAGGCTGCTGAATACAGTCGCCTTCAGAAAAAGTCCGTAGGCCACTACGTCTCTTATGTCAGCGACCGAACTGTCTCCGAAATGCTCCACGAGTTTCTCGAGTTCCGCGATCGATTCGTCCGGGCGCTCCAGATTGAAAAGGTGTTCCGCGTTGAGGACGCGCGCTTCTGCGAGGAGACCGCGCGCGCGGGTCGTGAGTTCGTCGCCGGACCCAAATCGGCGCTCGAGCTTACCATAGACTTCCACCTCCTCGGCGGTTCTTTCCATCTCGCGCAGCACGCGCGCGCGCGTGATCATCGCGACCGCCACCGCCTCGGCGGGATCATTCCTGTCGAACCTACGGATCAAATCGTCGCAGGCTCCGAGGGCTTCGTCCGATCGCCCCAGCTCGTGCAGGCAAAGTGCCTTGCACTGCAAGACGGCAGCGAACTCGTCGCGAAGCGCGGCGGATGTCTTCGTCGCGTGACGCCCGATCGCCTCCCACTCGTGCAGCACGCCGTCCCAGATCTCGAGCGCGCGAGCCGTATCGCCCCGTTCAAGCGCTTCCGCAGCTCGGTCCCGACGCTCCGCGGCCGCCTCGATGGCCTCCGTCACATCGTCGTCCGCGTATCGGGGGTGTTCCCGAACAAAATGCGGCGCCAGCAGGGGACTTCGACCCAGGCGGCGTAACGTGACATCGTGGAGGCCTTGGACGGCCGAATCCAGGGTGGGTGCGTCCGCCATCATCCGATCCACGAGCCCTTCCAGTTCTCGTTTCGCGTAGTACGCCTCCATGAACGCCACCAGCGCCTGGGCCAACCCGTCCGTCCCTCGGCTTTGGCGGAGCAGATAATAGATGGCGTAGAGACGCTCGCTGACGTAGTACTGCTTGCGACGGGCCGTTCCGCCCGCCTCCGACACCACACCGCGCCCGATCAGGCGCCTGAGCTGGGCGCTGCACGCGCTCGTTTCGATTCTGGCGCGCTCCGCGGTTTCCCGGGCCGTCGACGGCTTCCATAGTTCGAGGAGCGCCAGGTAAACTCGGCGTTCCTGGGCGGGCAGTGATTCCAGGTGGCTCTTGAAATAGGCGGTGTGTTCGTCGACCAGATCCAGAAGATCGGCCATCAGGGCGCCGAAGGACGTCTCCGCGGCGAAGCGTGCCATGATGGCCAGCAAGCGGGGGCTTCCGCCGGTAATGATCTGAAGACGACGGGCGGCGCCGGGCTGCACGGGCCGGCCGGCGACCGTTTCGCACAACACTGCGCTCTCCTTCCGGTCGAGCGGGCGCAGCGTCAACACCCGAAAGAGGTCGTATAGCGCCCGGTCGGGCCGGTCGATCTCGCCGAACCTGCTCGTCGCGCTGCCAACCAACATGATCTGCGGCTCGGTCTGGAGCGTCTGCCTCAGGCACCATCCCGCGTCGCGGTCCGTCATGTCGGAGAACATCATATTGAGGTTCTCCACGCCCAGCACCAGCCGCTTTCCCTCGCGCTCGGCGAAGTCCAGCACTGCGCCGAGGCACCGTTCGCGCAGCCTGCGGTCATCCCGCTCCTTCCGCAGATCCTCCAGGCTAAGGGAGAGATTCACCCCGCCCCTCTCACCCGGTACCTGGCGGGAGAGGTGGGACAGACACTCCAGCCAGAACTCGCCGCAGGTGCCGACTCCGTAGCTTTCCTCCGCGAACACGATCGGATACAGGCGGGAGGAGAGTTCGGGATCGGACCGGATCTCCGACGCTACGCGCAAGAGGAGCATCGTCTTTCCGCTCCCGCGCGGGCCGATCACGATGACGTGCTGGTTGGAGGCGCGCGTGTTCTCGCGAAGGGTCTCGATGATCGACCGGAACTCGCCCGTCCTGACGCAGAACGTCGCCCTCAGGTCGGCGTCGGAGAGGAAACCCGGATTGTAGTTCTTCGCCGCGATGCCCATGAGTCGAGCCTCCTCTCTAGTTCAACCGCCGGTCGAACGGCACGAAGCCATGTGAGTGGCGACCCCTCCACCAGTCCTCCACCAGCCCGGAGACGAAGCGGTAGCCGTCTTCGAGCCGGGCGAGGTATCCATCGTGTTCCAGCACGTGAAGCACATCTGCGACTCGGACCGTCACGCGGTCGGGCAGGGAAGAGAGGTACGCGCCGCACTGCGCGATTGACTGCTCACCGAGCACCCCGCCGCCCGCCGCGGTCTCGGTCAGGAGATCGATCGCGACACTGTAGCCTTCATCGCCCAGGACCATGCGCAGGCGACTCTCGTAGTGTTCGAGGTGGATTTGCCCCCGCACGCCGAGCATCTCCTGTGAATACACTTGGGACACGTCATCCGGTGTTGCTTCGCGGCGCCCGGCCCGGCGCAGATACTCGTGGAACTTGTCGAAGAACTGCTGGACATGCTGCGGGACGCAGCAGCGCAGCCGGCGGCACATCCTCCGGCACACCTCCTCCGGGAGCTGGAGATCGTAGGACCCGGCCAGTGCGCCCAGGCACTCGATCGCCGTCTCCTCATCCCACGGCTTGAGGTCGAAGGGAGCGAAGATGTTGGCGTGAGCACTCAACTCGGCCCGCTTGAGGATCGGTTCGAGACCCACGCTGCCGGACACGATCATCGGGATCCGTCTTCCGTGCGCCTGCCCGTTCTTTCGGAGCCAGCTCAGGAATTCATCCGCGTCTCTCCTGCGCTCGGGCGTCATTTCGAAATCGTGGCCCTGCAGCAGCCGATTCACGAGGATCGGGAGTTCATCGATCGCGAGGACCACGGGTCTTCCGCTCTCGGCCAGCGACGCAAACACCGCGTCACCCTTCGTACGCCAATTTCCCGCGTCGACTCGAGCGCGCAGCTTCACCCTGAGTTCGCTCATACCGAGTTCTTCGATACGGTCCACCGCCGCGCTCGAGGACTGCCCGATCCAATCCGTCATGCGGCCCCAGGTGCTCCGAACCCCCCTCGCCGCCGCAGCGATCTCCACGACGGCGTCCGCGGCCGTCACCGCATCCTCGAGATCGACGAACACCGTCGCGAAGTCGCCTTGAACCCGCAGGCGTCGAAGGAGTTCTCGGACCAGACTCGTCTTGCCCATCCGGCGCTGGGCGGTGACCAGCGTATGGATCCCGTCCCCGACGCGCTCCATGAGCGCCTCGATCTCGACTTCCCGGTCGAAGAAGCGGTCGCCCTCGACCCAGTTTCCTCCCGCCTTCCTCAGGTTCATATTTTTCTCCCAGCAACATTGTTGGAAACAAAATTGTTGGCAACAATACCGTTGGGGACCGGACGTCGCAAGGGGGCGAGCGGCATGTCGCCGGAAGCCGACAGCTTCACGCTCAAGGGCGTGACGCTTGACTCGAAGTCCATACGCAAGAAATTGTCAGCATTGGTTTACAGTTGCCGACTTTTTTTGACTCTGGTTGCCCGATGATCCCAAAATCCCCGAACGACGAGCGCCTCTCCGAGACGGGTCTCGGTACGTTCTTCCGTCCTTGCGACGCGGAAGCGGTCGGCATCGGCTACCACGAGCTTCGGCGCCTGGAGGACCTCGGTCTGGTCGAGCGCGAAGGTTGGGGCCTCTACCGGCAGACGCGTGCCGACATCACGAGCCACCATACAATCGCGGCCGTGTGCGCACGGGCGCGGCAGGCAGTCGTTTGCCTGCTCACGGCGCTGGAAGTCCACGATATCGGAACGCAGATGCCGCACCAGGTCTGGATCGCGATCCCCCACAAATCGCGCGTCCCGGCGCTCGGGAAGCTGCCGGTTCGCATCACGCGCTTCAGCGCGGCGTCCCTCACGTACGGTGTGGTGGATACGGAATTCGACGGCGTGCGCGCGAAGATCACGACTCCGGCGCGGACCGTGGTGGACTGCTTTCGGTTCCGAAGCAAGGTCGGACTCGAACCCGCGCTCGAGGCATTGCACGAGGTCCTTGATGACGGCAAGGCTACGCCCGATCAGATATGGCGAGCCGCAGAGATGTGCGGTGCCCGCTCACTGCTCCGACCGGCGCTGAGAATGCGGACGTACTGATGCGTCACAGGCCGATTACGAGTTCCCGCACTTGAGAGAAAGGAAGCATCGACACGAATGAGTGAGAATCGCGCTGCACCCCCGCCGTCCGCGCCGCGATTCGAACGCTATCGCGAATACCGCGAATCCGGCGTCGGATGGCTGGGGGAGATTCCGGCGCACTGGGAGGCGAAGAGGACGAAGTTCGCGGCCACGCTGCGGTCGGGGCACACTCCAAGCCGACAGAAGGCCGAATACTGGCAGGACTGCACGATTCCGTGGTTCAGCCTCGCGGATGTCTGGCAGGTTCGCGACGGACGAGTCGAGTACGTACACGAGACGGCCGAGAAGATCAGTGAGATCGGACTGGCGAACTCTTCGGCGAGGCTCCTCCCGGAGGGCACGGTGGTTCTTTCTCGCACTGCATCCGTAGGGTTCTCGGCGATCCTCGGCGGTGACATGGCGACGACGCAGGACTTCGTAAACTGGGTTTGCGGACCATCGCTACGGCCCGAATACCTGCTGTACGTCTTCCGTGCGATGGGGCCGGAGTTTCGGCGCCTGACGATGGGCTCGACCCATCAGACCATCTACATGCACGACGTCGGTGGTTTTTCGACGCCGGTCCCGCCCGTTCCAGAGCAGGACCAGATCGTCGCCTTCGTCCGCAAGGAGATCGGCAGGATCGATGCGCTGGTCGCGAACCAGGAGCGGCTGATCAATCTACTGCGGGAAAAACGCACCGCGCTCATCAGCGACGCCGTGACGAGGGGCCTCGACCCGGATGCGCCGATGTGGGACTCCGGCCACGAATGGCTGGGGGATGTCCCCGAAGGCTGGAAAGTTCTGCCTCTCAAACGGCTTGCTCTGATTCGCTATGGACTGGGCGAACCACCGCCCGAGCTTTCCGACGGGCTCCCTCTTATCCGAGCGACCGATATCTCCAATGGGCGGATTGCCGCGAGCGGCATAAGACGGATAGATCCTAAACAAATACCGAGGGATCGCGAGGTAAGACTCGAGGCCGACGATATCATCGTTGTTCGGAGCGGGGCGTACACGGGGGATTCGGCAATTGTGCCAAAGGCTCTTGAACATGCGATTGCCGGATACGATATGTTCATGCGCGTACGCAACGCCGCCCCAAAGTTCATCGCTTGGGCGCTGCTCAGTCGTCCGGTGCTGAACTCACAGATCGACCTGATGCGAGCACGCGCCGCCCAGCCCCATTTGAATGCGGAGGAGTTGGCGTCCGTAATGATTGCGGTTCCGCCGTTGGACCAACAGGCAGCGATCGTGCTGTTCTTGGACCGAAGTGTGGCGCGGATCGAGGAGGCGGTCGCAAAGGTGGACGAAGCCATTGGCCAACTTAGGGAGTACCGGACGGCTCTCATTTCAGCCGCGGTTACCGGCAAGATTGATGTTCGCAATCACCGTGACGGCCGGACCGTCACTGACCTCGGTCAACCAGGGCTGATGTTGTGACCCCCGTGACCGTGTCCGAACGCGTTCTCGAGGAGGTGATCGAGTGTGCGCTGCTTCGCTGGGGGCCTGACGCATGTGCCGAGAGCGGCCACGCCGTCCAAGAGAGCCCATCGGGCCCGTACGGCAATGGCTTTGCGCCCGGTGGCTACCTGCGGCGTGACTCCAAAATCCACTACGACCGGGACCTCTGCCTCCTTCTGCCGGATGTCATCGATTTTCTCGTTGCTACGCAGCCGCGCATGTGGGCGCGGCTGAAGCAGCACCACGGAGATGAGGTTCGGGACCAGTTCCTAAAGCGTCTATCGAAGGAACTCGAGCGGCGGGGGGCACTCGATGTGTTCCGCAGGGGCGTCAAGGATTCGGGGTGCAAGTTCCAACTGGCGTACTTTCGGCCGGCGAGCGGACTCAACGAGGAGACTGGCCGGCTCCACGCGGCGAACATGTTCTCCGTTGTCCGACAGCTCCGCTACAGCACCAAGAGCGAGAGGAGTCTCGACCTAGCGCTGTTTCTGAACGGCATCCCCTTCTTCACGGCCGAACTCAAGAATCCGCTCACCGGGCAGAACGTTCAGGACGCGATCCGACAGTACCGGCACGACCGGGATCCCCGCGAACCGCTCCTGACGCACGGGCGTTGCCTCGCACACTTCGCCCTGGATCCGGAGCTGGTGTACGTGACCACGCGGCTCGAAGGACCCAGGACCCGGTTTCTGCCCTTCAACCAAGGCAGGTTCGGCGGCGCTGGTAACCCACCCGTCGCTCCGACGCAGAACGGATACGCCACGGACTACCTCTGGAACGACGTGTGGGCCCGCGACAGCGTCCTCGATCTGATTCGGCAGTTCATCCACCAGGTGGAGGATGAGGACGGCGCGGGCCAGAAGACGAAACGCCTGATCTTCCCCCGCTACCAGCAACTCGATGCGGTACGACGCATGGTGTTCCACGCCCGGAGCCATGGAGCGGGAGAGCGCTACCTGATTCAGCACTCCGCCGGGAGCGGGAAGAGCTACACGATCGCGTGGCTCGCACATCAGCTCTCCACGCTCCACGACGCGGAAGATCGCTCGGTGTTCGACTCCATCGTCGTCGTCACCGACCGCCGCGTCCTCGATCGTCAGCTTCAGCAGGCCATCACCCAGTTCGAGCAGACGCTCGGCGTGGTCGAGAAGATCGACAAGGATTCGAAGCAGCTCCGCGGGGCGCTGGAATCCGGCAAGCGGATCATCGTCACGACGCTCCAGAAGTTCCCCGTGATCGCCGAGGAGATCGGTTCGCTTCCCGGGCAGCGCTTTGCCGTGATCGTCGACGAGGCGCACTCCTCCCAGTCCGGCGAGAGTTCGAAGAGCCTCAAGGCGGTGCTCGCCGCCGGGAGCCTCGAGGCGGCGGAAGAGGAGGAGGCTGGCGCCGCGACGCCGGAAGAGGAACTGGAGGCGGCGGTCCTCGCCGAGATGGAGAAGCGCGGGCCCCTGCCGAACCTCTCCACCTTCGCGTTCACGGCGACGCCCAAGGCGAAGACGCTGGAGTTGTTCGGCGTCAAACGGGCGGACGGCCAGTTCGAGCCGTTCCACCTGTACAGCATGAAGCAGGCGATCGAAGAGCGCTTCATCCTCGATGTCCTCGCCAACTACACGACATACTCGGCCTACTGGCGGCTCTTCAAGACGATCGAGGACGACCCGCGCTACGAGAAGGGCAAGGCCGCCTATCTGCTCAAGTCCTTCGTCGAACTGCACCCGCACGCGATCGGACGGAAGGTCGAGATCATGGTCGAGCACTTCGCCGGGCAGGTGCAGGACAGGATCGGCGGCAGGGCCAAGGCGATGATCGTCACCCGCTCCCGCCTCCACGCCGTACGCTACAAGCTCGCCGTGGACGCCTATCTGGCCGAGAAGGGACATCCCTGGAAGTGTCTCGTCGCCTTCTCCGGCAAGGTGAACGACGAAGGCAAGGAATACACCGAACCCGGCATGAACTCGGCCGGAGGACCGCACCTGATCGGAGAGCAGCAGACCGCGGCCGAATTCGCCACGCCCGAGTACCGGTTCCTGGTCGTGGCGAGCAAGTTCCAGACGGGCTTCGACCAGCCGCTCCTCCACACCATGTACGTGGACAAGAAGCTGGGCGGCGTGAACGCCGTGCAGACGCTGTCGCGCCTGAACCGGACCCAGCCCGGGAAGGACGAGACGGCGGTCCTCGATTTCGCCAACGAGACCGACCACATCCGCGAGGCGTTCGAACCCTACTACGACACGACGCTGCTCTCGGAGGCCACGGACCCCAACCTGCTCTACGACCTCCAGGGTGAGCTTCTCGGTTTCCACGTCTACACCGAGGCGGAGGTGGACGCCTTCGCCCGGGTCTACTTCGGCGAGTACGCCACGCAGGACCAGCTGTACGCCCTGCTCGCCGAGCCTGTGCAGCGTTCCCGTGACCTCGAACCCGAAGCGCGGTCGGAGTTCCGTGGCGGGCTGCGGAAGTACACGCGCCTGTACTCATTCCTGGCGCAGATCCTGACCTTCAAGGACGCGGATCTCGAGAAGCTGCACGTCTTCGCCCGCTACCTCCGGCAACTCTTGCCGGCGGATGGAAGCGAACTCCCGCGCGAAGTACAGCGGAACATCGACATGGAGTCGTACCGCATCCAGCAGACCGGGAAGGGAGGAATCACGCTGCCCCGGGGTTCCGGCACCATCGATCCCCGGAAGACCGGCATCCAACCGGGAGCGGCGCAGGAAGAGATCGAGGCCCTGTCACGGATCATCGCGGAGCTGAACGACCGCTTCGGCCTCAACCTCGGACCGGAGCACCGCGTGACCCTCACTCAGCTGATGGACAAGCTCGAGGACGACGCCGCGCTCGCCGCCGCGGCCCGCGTGAACACTCGAGAGAACGTGCGCCTGACGTTCGACCACAAGGTCGAAGAGGTGATCCAGGGCATCGTCGACTCGAACTTCGACCTCTACAAGCGAATCACCGACGACCACGCGTTCGGCGAACTCGTGAAGACCCTCCTCTTCGACCAGTACCTGCGCGGCCACCGGAACGCCGAGGAACTCATCAAGCGTGGGGAGTCGAAGACGCTGGAGTTCAAGTCGACCCTACGCTGGAACCTCAAGGAGGACCGCAAGGACAACCGCGTGACCCACGCCGCCCTGAAGACGATCGCGGCCTTCCTGAACACGGAGGGTGGCGATCTCCTTGTCGGCGTCACGGATGATGGCTCGGTCGTCGGCATCGAGCGCGACGGCTTCGACAACGACGACAAGTTCATGCTCCACCTGGTCCAGGTCGTCCGAAACGCGCTGGGTGATCGCGCGGGGACGTGCATCGACCCTAGGGCCCAGATCCTGAACGGAGCGACGGTCTGCGTCGTAAGCTGTCAGCGAAGCCCGGAACCCCTCTTCCTTCGGTGGAAGGGCTTCGAAAGCGCCGAGGAGGGCGACTTCTTCGTACGCAGCGGCCCCGGCACCGTGAAACTATCGGCAGAAAGCACCCAGAAATACACTCGCACGAGGTTCGAGCGCGCTCGTGGCTAGGAACGGATCTGAACTCCACGAAGCTATGGAACTCGGAGGCAGCCGGAACTCCGCTCGTACCGCCCCGCCGCGCCAGTGACCTTGGATGTGGCGGGCAGATCGTCACGCGTCGGAGCTGACTTCGGGTGGTGGGGTGGACTCGGTCCCGAGTCGTCGAATCTCGCGCGCCACGTAGGGGAACGCTCGCTCGACTTGGCGGAGACGCCCGTGCGTCTTGAACCTCGTGAAGTGAACCTCTCGCGCCGATAGCCAGGCGGGGCCATTGAGGTCCAGCCTGCTGATCGTGGCCTTGATCCTCGCTTGGAGGCACGGGTTCAGGTTGGGATTGGGGAACAGTCGGAATTCCACGGGCTCCATGTGGAACCACGCCTCGCCGTTAGCGTCGACTTCGAAGGGGTCCAAGACATCCTCGGAATCGCCTTTGCGATGATTCAGTATCTTGCAGGCGAGCCGCAGGTTACTCCACTCGTACACCAGTCGCCAATTCTTCGACTTGGGCACCATATGGTCGATTGTCAGACGGTGATCGTCCGTCGGCGGACAGGGAGTGCTCACCCGGAGGCCCGAGAAGGCGCACGTCTGATCGTACGTTCGCAGTAGATCGTTTCGCGCCCGGCGCCAATGCGAGCGTAGGTGCCTGCCCGGAATGCTCTCGCGATCGGGGAAGGTCTCATCGGGGTTCATCCGTCCTTGGCCGGGCAACGGGTCTTCGCCGACCAGCTCGGCCATGTCGCTCAAACCGGGCCTTCGCACGATTCGGTCGAAGGCCTCCGGTTCCGTGCGCAGCGCCACGCGCATCACTTCCGCTCTGTCCGCCTTCTCCGCCTCACGTCGTCGACAAAATACCCCCACCGGGCAAGGAACGGATCGTTTACCTCCAGTTCCCGAACAAGCTCTTCGTTCAGGGACTCCACGTCGTCAGGTTCGAGTTCCGCGATGTCGCGGACCAGCAATTCCCGCGCCTTCAGGATCATGGCCTCGGCGTGTGTGTTGCCCCGATCCGTGGGCAAACCGAAGGCATCATCTCTTGCCAGCCAGTGCCCGACGGTGCCCAGGCGCTCGAAGGGAGGGCTCCGCAACTCGACGAAGTCCGGCTGGCCGCCGGAATCCGGACCTTTAGCGAGCGCGAGGTCGAACCAGCGGTCCTTGTTCTCGTCAAAGAAGCGTTCGGCAGCGGACATAACCAGAGGTGAGTGGGTAGTCACGACCACCTGCATGTCGAGTTGTACGCCGAGTTCGGACACGGCATCGACCGCGATTGGGAGCGAATGGAGGATCATCCGCTGCCAGCGCGGGTGTAGGTGGCTCTCGATCTCGTCCACGAGGAGAACGATCCCCTCGCAGGCGTCGCGACCGAGGCGCCGGGCCGCCAGGCGGTGCTCACGCCACGTCAACGCGAGCATGTAGGCGAGGCTTGCGACCCGACGCACCCCCGCCGACGCGTGGAGGATGGGCACGGGACCGGCATACCGGGTGATGATCGTGGGGATGTCGCGCGAGTCCGAGAGCGATATCCTCGTCGGCTCGCCAACCTGGACCGGACCGAGAAAGGCTTCCTCAGCCACCGCGTTGAGCACGGCCATCATCCGGTCGTGATCGCGGTTTCGGGCCGCGGACCATTTTACCCAGTCGCTGATCAGGCCGTTGCACAAATGCACCGTCTTGCCCCGCTCCTTGACCGAGGACCCGTTGTACACCTCGTCCGGGGTGAGGACCAGGGCCGGTCGTCGCTGCGGGCGGCCGTCCTGGCGCGGCGGACCGTGCCGCAACGGGTCCCACGAGGAGAACGACCCGTCGGCGTGGGCGTAGACCACCAGGTTGGTGGCGAACGGCTCCTTGAAATCAACGTGGAACGGATCGACCGATTGGTCCGGCCGCACCTCAATGGTGCCCTCGCTCGAGGCCGGTATCCAAGCCTCCTCCGAGGGTTTGTACGTTACCTCGAACGCCGCACCCCGTTCAGGCTCTCGAACCCACGCCGTGATGCTTGCGGTCTCGGTCGGATCGCGCGGCTCGGCCATGTACCCGGTACCCATCCCGCTATTGACCTGCTGCGGCCAAGTGCGGGTCAGCACCCACCAGATCACGTCGAGAAGGAAGCTCTTCCCCAGACCGTTGTCACCGGTGACGATGTTGAACCGAGGAGCTAGCTCCATCACCATCCGGGGAGCGGGCCCGACGTTTTCTAGGCGGAGCTTTCGAACCAACCGCCGGCTCTTTGCTCCATCGGAACTGTGCAAGGTCTGGACTCCTCATGGCTGCGGGACGCGGGTGCCGCAGTTTCCGTCGATCATCATCACCGCGGGGCCCGAATCCCGTCAAGGTCGGCGCATAACCTCGTCGCCCCGCATGTACACCGTGAGCAACACCAATACCGCAGAAAAGAAATGATACGAGGCAACTTGGTGCTAGTGGTTGGTGTCGCGACCCTGTCGTACCGCAGTAGAAATGTCCTCCCTTAGCGCAGTAGAAATGTCCTCTTACGGTCCATGTTCGGTTTGGGGGCTTCGAACATGGTCCGGGAGAGGAGCTGATGGAGTTGAGTCTGAGGGAGAGGGACCGCGTGTCGGTACTTCGACAGGTGAGCGAAGGCGTGCTGACGGGAGCGGCCGGGGCGGCGCGGCACGGGGTGACGCCTCGTCACTTCCGGCGTCTGCTTCGGCGGTTCGAGGCGGAGGGTGACGCCGCGGCGGTGCACGGCCTCAAGGGGCGGCCATCGAACCGGTCGCTGCCCGCGGCGGTGCGGGAGCTTGCGCTGTCGGTGGCGGCCGATCCGCTGTACGCGGACTTCGGCCCGACGCTGCTGGCCGAGCACCTCGGGCGGCGCTGGGCGAACCGGGACAGTGGGACAGCTCCGCGCACCCGTGGCTGGAGGAGAGGTCGCCGGGGAGCCAGACGCTGATCTCGATCCACGACGACGCGACGAGCCGTCTGCTCATGGCCCGCTTCGTGGCGCGCGACAACGGGGCGGAGAACCGGCGGGCGATCATCGAGTATCTGGGGCGCCACGGCCGGCCCGTGGCGGTCTACACCGACCACGCGGGGCACTTCGGGCAGTGGCTGTCGAAGCGGGAGGAGCGCACGGACACGATCATTTCGCGCGCGCTGGGCGAGCTGGGCGTCGAGGTGATTCTGGCCGGCTCTCCCCAGGCCAAGGGACGGGTCGAGCGGAGCTTCGGCACCGCGCAGGACCGGCTGGTCAAGGAGATGCGGCTGGAGGGGATCGCCACGCTGGAGGCGGCCAACCGCTTTCTGGAGGACTACTGGGTCCCGTTCTGGAACGAGCGCTTCACCGTCGAGCCCGCCGATCCCCGCGACGCGCACCGCCCGCTTCCGGCCGGCGTGGACCTCGAGGCGCTCTTCGCCGAGACGGAGAGGCGCGTCGTGGCGCGCGACTTCACCATCCGGTTCGCCAAGCGGCGCTGGCAGATCCCGGAGCGGGAGGCCGGCGGCATCGTCCCGTCCGCCGAGATCGTCGTCGAGCGCCGCCTCGACGGTGAGGTCCGCTTCCGCTTCGGTGAGCGCTACCCGGAGGTCGAACCCGTATGCCAAGCCTCCGCCGCTTCCCCCAACGACGCGCCCGCCAAGCCGGTAAAGCCGCGGTCCGCACCTCCGAAGCCCGCTCCGGACCACCCCTGGCGCAAGCACTTCCAAGCCAGTGCCCAACAGGCCATCGCGCGCCGGAACCTCCGCCGCGAGAGAGAAGGGATATCCAACGAAAACGAACGGCCCCGCATCCCCGAAGCGACCGGAGCCGGGGCCAAAACCGGAACCCCCGGGGAGGACATTTCTGTTGCGCTCTAACCCCGGACATTTCTATTGCGGTTTGACACCCGTCGGGAAATGTTCGGATGTTGTCCTACTCAAGGGCAGCTTCAGGAGTCGGAGGGCGACGTGGACGGCCGCGGCACTCTCCGGGGGTTCGCGACACCGTATGCTGGTGGTCGACGCTGGGGCTAAGGCGTGGCCGAACCGTAGGGCAAAAGGGTCCGATCCACGGAGGTCGTGCGGCGGGCATGTGGGTTCGAAACCCCACCCCTCCGTACCTAGATTATGTTCGGGCGGCCTCGTCTTGACAGCCGTGGCCTGTTTACTCTTCTCCCGTCACCCCGCCGCTTGAGGGGACTGCACGGCCGTAGCCATCTCAACGATCCTTGGGCTCCCCACCCTCCCTTACTCGGCGACGCCCTTCTCGTTCAGGACCTCCCACACCCGGTCGGGGGTGATCGGGATGTCCATGTGCGTAACGTCCAGTTGGGCCAGCGCGTCCACCACCGCGTTGGTGATCGCCGCCGGCGCCCCGACCGTCGCCGACTCGCCGACGCCCTTTGCGCCGAGCGGGTGGTGCGGTGACGGGGTGACCGTGTGCGCGGTCTCCCACGCGGGCGTCTCCATGGACGTCGGGACGACGTAATCCATGAACGAGCCGGCCAGGTTGTTGCCGTCCTCGTCGTAGGGGATCTCCTCGAACAGGGCGGGCCCGATGCCCTGTGTGAGGCCGCCGTGGATCTGCCCCTGCACGATCATGGGGTTGATGATGTTGCCGCAGTCGTCCACCGCCACGAAGCGGCGCACCGTGACCTCACCGGTGCTGCGGTCGATGTCCACGACGCAGATGTACGTCCCGAAGGGGAAGGTGACGTTGGGCGGGTCGTAGTAGTTCGTCGCCTCGAGCCCCGGCTCCATCCCCGGCGGCAGGTTGGTGTAGGCGGCGAAGGCGCAGTCCGGGATCGTCACCGACCTGTCCGGCGCGGTGTCGGTGTCGCCATCATCAACTCGCTCGTCGAGGCCGCCAAGGCCAGAGCCCACGGTTATTATGGCAGCCCCGCGCCGCCAATCGGGACCGCTCGCCCGTTCTCCCGGGGGCTCCCCGACCCTCAACCCGGCTCTGCTGCCCCGGCGCCCATTTCCTCCAAGTGATTCCGACCCGCCGAGGTGAGCCGGAACCGCTGGTTTCGGCTGCTTGGTTTTTCCGGGATCGTCATCTCGATCCAGCCCTCCTGGAGACAGGGCCTCAGATATCTCTCTCGCAGATTTCCCACATCCCGGAGTTTGAGGGCGGTGAGGAGTTCTTGTCGGCTCATTTCAGCGGAGATGGCCAGTAGCAATCTGTCCGGAGACTTGGCCGCGGACGTTCGTGCAGCGGACTCCGGCACATGCCCGACGGTGCAACTTTCGGGCTCGTCCACGCGGTCCTCGCGCACTTCCCAGTTCTCGGCCAGCGGAAGGTGGTACTGTCCGGATTCGGGTCGTGAAGGCGGTGCGGGCGCTTGGGCTCGCAAAGGGCCGGCGCGAAGAATCCGTCGCAATACGTCCGGGGTCTTTGGGTTCGTCCAGGCTTCGGCACCGCGACCAAGCAGGTCCTCAAGGCCCTTGGAGCGCTCGCCGTCGGCGCGAGCGTATACAGGCACGAATCTCAGCTTGTCCAGCTGCTCCGTCGCGCCCGCCCATGTGCCGCCACGCCCTCGGTCCGAGTTCACACCAGGGCCGCGTCGGACAGCGCGTAGATGAGCTTGTTGCGCTGCATGGCATGGCCCACCAGGAACCGGGCCGCGGGATCGTAGGGACAGACCAGAACGAGCCGTCCGTCCATCAAGAAGTTGCGATTGCCTCGGTTCAGGGCCGCCCGTTCGAGGCCGTTGGCCAAGACGCCGACGGACCGGCCGCCGGCCTCCAGCGCGCCTCTCATTGCGGCCTGGTCCGTTCCGCGCGCGCCGCCCGAGACAATAGCCATCTTCGCTCCCGCGGCGAGCCGACCCACATCCTCCGCATACTTGATGAGGTCCTCGTTCACTTCGCGCGAACCGACCACCGCCAGTCCGCCACCGTTCAGAATCGTGCGATCGCCGCAACCGTAGAGAACTGGGGGCGCGTTTTCCCGCAGCCGCACCTTGAGCTGTTGCGGATAGTCGGGATCGGCCCGGGTCGTGATCCACAGAGCGCGAGCCCGCCAACGCTCGACCGCCTGCGCCAGGAGAAACCCGCGCCCGAGGAGCCGCCGGATTCTCTCCCTGTCCAGGTTGGTGCCGGATGCGCACAACGTTTCCGTCGCGTCGCTACCGAGCAGGTCGGCGGGTTCCCGCTGGACTGCCCGTAGCCGGCGGGCGAAGTCACGGTACTCGGCAGCGCTCAACGGCTTCAGATTCGGGGGTGGGGCGCGTTTCCCCCCGGTCTGCGGTCTCTTGGAACGCCTGCGCCCGCCCGCAAGGCGCGGTCAAGAAAAGGATTGCCTGCGCGTTCGGACTGAAGTCCGCGTTCATCCGCTTCTGCTCTGCGTGCTCCCCGGTCTGCCCCAGAACCGCTTCGGCACCAAGTCGCAGGGCCAGATCTCATCGTCCGGAATCTCGTCACGTGGACGGGCCTCGAATATCATGCCGCCAGATCGCTGAGGGGGCACGCCGGATCGAAGAGCTTCACGGTCCAGGGGCTGCCGGTGCCCAAGGATCGGCGTAGTCGAACGATTCCGGGCGATCCGATCACGCCCGTCAGCTTCGTGCCGGTGCTTCGCACCGTCCTGGATACCGTCCCGGGTCCCGGAGGAGCCGGTTCACTCAAGGCCCCACTGCGCGCGCAGCCAGTCCGCCCACTCCCGGCCGCGCTCAAGATCTCTGCCGGTTATCGCCGGAAGGTCGAGGAACACGATCTGCGACACGCGTCGCCGGGTGCCGCCCACGGACCTCTCGTAGCCGATCACCCAACGGAAGATCGATCCGGGCTTCATCTTCAGCCGGTCCTCGTCCGAGACCTCCTCCAGAGGGATGACCGCATCCTCGCGCTCAACCGCATCTCCGGCGGTCAGGTCCAACAGACGCGCTCCGAATTCCTCGTCCCCGATATCGGTGACGTATCCCTCCCACTCCTGGAGGGCGTGAAGCGACGCGGCCGGAACCGGCGCGACGAGCCGCCGCAGGATGTCGACTCCGCCATTTCGCGGAACACGGATTCCCTGGCCCTCGCTGTGAGTCGGCTGCACGGGGGCGTTGGCCGAGAGCCCGAAACGGTCGGCCGTGGGCGAACCGTCGGCCGCGGGTGCCCAAATGGACCGAAGGCCTTGCTTGTGCACGGATCCCCCGGGGATGGCGCGCGATACGTCCGCATCGGAGGTAGGAGATGCTTCAAGCGGTTTCACCGTCAGTTCAACACTCACCGCCACCTGATCAGCCTCCCTGTCTCCCCGGTGCCGCGAGCTCGCAGGGTCTCCAATTCCTGGTCCAATGTCGGTCGGTCTGCACGTGACCGATGCGAACGCTCTTGCAAACGTTGTCCCGGAACTCCTTCGCCGGGAAGCGTCGCGCCAAACGCAACACGACACCCTCGCGCTCCCCGCCTAGCACGGACGGCTCGCGGTGGGCGTGCTCCACGAAGGCACGTGCCTCTCTCACCGAGGGGAAGACTCCCTTGAAGAGGACAGGCACCACGGGAATCGCCAGGCGCTTCGCGTACGCCTCCACATCCGCAAAGGCAGCAAACGCGCCGTCGCCGTCGCGAAGCGCAAACGCACGGAACGTCTCGTGCTCTGCCACGGGCTCGTAGGTGATGCTGTGCACTCCGTAGATATCCTCCCCGTAGAGGTAGACATCCGCCTCATCGACCTTCCATGCGTGGTGCTTCTTGACCATCGCCATCCACTTACCGCATGAGGGCGCCGCGATGCTACGCGAGTAGACCTCGCCGGCATGCAGCAGCGTGTTCCCTCCGTCGAGTTTTTCCGTCACGACCACGGATTCACCTAAGAATCGACCGGGATTGGAATGAACGGCGTCTGCGCGGCCCAAGCTCGGCGACCACGGCCAGTAGGGCGTGCCGGGGTACTTCAGCCCCCGCGGAACACCGGAATCCCTCTTCACTCGTCGTGCTCGCCTCGCCCCTTCGAGGCGTGTTGTGGACAAAGTTGACTGACCTCCACCCCCAACGCGTCCAGCAACCGGTCGTGTTCATCCCAATCGCTGTCCGTCGCATTCAGAACGACCGCGCGTGCGACCACCGCGACCGCAAGGAACTTCCGATCCGACGGGTCGAACGCATTCTCGGGTAGGACGTCGAATCCGCGGCGATCATCATCCGATGGAGTCACCTCAACCATCCTGACCCGATCATCCCGATACTGGTGGTTCAGTATATGTTTGTAGAACATGTCACCCACGCCAGGCATTCCCGACGGTCTCAGGTGTCGTCTATACTCATTCAAGATCGCGTGCCCGTCGTCGATCGCAACGATCTCCCGCGCGACCACCGATTCAAGCTTCTCCACGCAGGTCAACCGACACCTTCTGTCGGCGTGAGTTCCACGTCCGTTGGCCGCGATCGCGACGTTGGTGTCCACAACGTAAGGTGTCATTCCGTCTCTTCAATCTTGCGTTTCAGAGAGGCCTTGGAGATCGCCGCGATCTCGCCCATTTCGTCGCCAAAAAACTTGTCGGGCCAGTTCTCGATTTCACCCCACTCGTTGAGGAGCAGATCGGAAACCCGCGCTTCGCCTCGATGCGCGGAAACGAAGTACAACTTGACGTCTTCGGGCGAGGCCTGTCGTTCAGCCACTCGACGTTGCAGCCGCCGCATCAGGTGCTCGCTGTGGCTCTCGACCACGATCTGCACGTTTCGTGCTTTCGCGACGTTCAACATGAGGTCAGCCAAGCGACTCTGCACCGCCGGATGGAGATGGATTTCGGGCTGTTCCATCAGCACCGTTGAACCCTCCGGAACGTAATAGAGTAGCACTAGCACTGGAAGCACTTGAGAGACACCGAACCCAACATCGGTCAGTGATGTCGGCACACTCCAACTAGATGCTTTAGCCATCGCCCGATACAGATTAGTTCCCTTGGCAATCTCTTCCAAATGGAACTCGCGAATCAGTCCCAATCTGTGGAGCCAGTATGCGATCATCTCCTGGAACGTCTTTTTCCTCCTCCTGTATCCGAGACTCCAGTTTTTCCCTTGAAGCGTGGCGGCCAGCAGCGCGTCTATCGTACGCTCCCCACGCTGACCCACATCTTCAGGGCGTGAGCCAGCCCAGTGATATTCCCGTTTCGGATACTCGCGGAGGGGACCGAGGTAGTAGATCGAATCCATGAGGTTCTCATATGCCAACTCGAAATCACCCAGGAAAGCCGTATTCTGGTAATAGCTCCTTGCCTGAGTCGGGAACAGATGCGTCTTGACCGGTCGCGGTAATGGCCAGGCGCGGCCAGGGTTGCGAACAAACGAGAAAGTTGGCGTGTCTGCTAGAAGCCTGAACTTTTGTTTCGAGCTAGCCATTGGCTGCAGGAGGAAGTCGACATCATCGAATCGGTATCCCAGTTCACCGGGCAACAAGCGAGCCTTTTCGAAGCCGACTTCATACCGCGTCTGAAGCGTGTCGCCTTCGAAGAGGGGCGTGGAGGGTCGCCTCAACGGGTCTCGGATCGTCAACGTCTTGGGCAGCTTCCATTCGAGGAGCCAACGGATCACCTTGGCCTCGTCGTTTCGGTGAACGACGTCCGCGAAGGTTCCCAAGTTCACCAATTCCGTCTGGCCACCGAAATCGAGAACGACGTTTCGGTCAGTGGCATTCTTGGTCTGCTTGAGTAGCAGGAGCAAGTGGAAGAGGCTGCTCTTCCCGGCGCTGTTGGCTCCGAACAGGCCGGTCACTTTGCCGAACGTGAGATCGGCTTCTCGCCAGGCCTTGAAATTCTCCAGCTTCACGCGTGTCAGCATTCTCGTTGCTCCATTAAGGGACTCCATAGCCCGAACACGGGCCAGCGTCCGTGCGGCAGTGCAAGCGCTGGATTTCAGTTGGTCGCGACGGCTCGATGCGGGGCGTCGATCAAGGCACCGTTAACAGGTTGCGCCAAGCCTCTCACTGCTCGTCGGCGATCCGCGGGGGGCTCGCCGAGAACCGCAACCGAACTACTCGGCGACCCCCTTCTCGTGGAGTACCTCCCACACCCTGTTGGGCGTGATCGGGATGTCGAGGTGCGTCACGCCGAGGTGGGCGAGCGCGTCCACCACCGCGTTGGCGATAGCCGGCGGGGCTCCCACCGTCGCCGACTCGCCGACGCCCTTGGCGCCGAGCGGGTGATGCGGTGAGGGCGTGATCGTGTGCCCGGTCTCCCACGCGGGGGTCTCCATGGCCGTGGGGACGAGGTAGTCCATGAACGAGCCGGCGAGGTTGTTGCCGTCCTCGTCATAGGTCATTTCCTCGAACAGGGCGGGGCCGATGCCCTGCGTGAGGCCGCCGTGGATCTGGCCCTGCACGATCATGGGGTTGATGATGTTGCCGCAGTCGTCGACCGCGACGAAGCGGCGCACCGTCACCTCTCCCGTGCCGCGGTCGATGTCCACGACGCAGATGTACGTCCCGAAGGGGAAGGTGAGGTTGGGCGGGTCGTAGTAGTTCGTCGCCTCCATGCCCGGCTCCATCCCGTCGGGGAGGTTGGTGTAGGCGGCGAAGGCGCAGTCCTGGATCGTCACCGACCTGTCGGGCGCGCCCTTCACCGAGAACTTCCCGGGCTCCCAGTCGAGGTCCTCCTCGCTCACCTCCATCAGGTGCGCGGCGATCTTCGCGGCCTTGGCGCGGATCTGGCGCGCCGCCATGACTCCCGCGGCGCCGGCGGTCGGGGTCGAGCGGCTGGCGTAGGTGCCCAGCCCGTAGGGCGCGGTGTCGGTGTCGCCCTCCTCGACCTGGACGTGCGCGGCCGGGAGCCCGAGTTCCTCGGCGATGATCTGCGCGTAGGTGGTCTCGTGGCCCTGGCCCTGCGACTTGGTGCCGAAGCGGGCGATCGCCTTCCCCGTGGGATGCACTCGCACCTCGGCCGAGTCGAACATCTTGATGCCCAGGATGTCGAAGTCCTTGGACGGTCCCGCGCCCAGCACCTCGGTGAAGCTGCACACGCCGATTCCCATCAGCTCGCCGCGCTCGCGCTTCTCGGCCTGTTCCCGGCGCAGGTCGTCGTAGCCGATCATCTCCCTGGCCTTGTCCATCGCGGCCTGGTAGTCGCCGCTGTCGTACTCCCAGCCCAGCGGCGAGTGGTAGGGGAAGGCCTCCTTCGGGATGAAGTTCTCCTCGCGCAGCTGCGCCGGATCCTTTCCGATCTTGTGCGCCAGCGTGTCCACGACGCGCTCCAGGCAGTGCACGGCCTCGGTCACGCGGAAGGAGCAGCGGTAGGCGACCCCGCCCGGCGGCTTGTTGGTGTAGACGGCGTCGACCTCGGCGTACGCCTGGTCCATCTCGTAGGAGCCGGTGCAGATCGAGAACAGGCCGGCGGGGAACTTCGAGGGCGCGGCCTGCGCGTCGGCGTAGCCGTGGTCGGCGAGCGTCTTGATGCGGAGCCCCCGGATCCGGCCGTCGGCGTCGGCCGCGAGTTCGGCGTCCATGTGGTAGTCGCGCGCGAACGAGTCGGCCTGGAGGTTCTCCATCCGGTCCTCGATCCACTTGACCGGCTTGCCCAGCACGACCGAGGCCGCGATCGCGACCACGTAGCCCGGATAGACCGGCACCTTGCCGCCGAAGCCGCCCCCGATGTCCGGCGACACGACGCGGATCTTCTCCTCGGAGAGCCCCACGTGTCCGGCCACGAGCGCGAGCACGGTCCGGATCGCGTGCGGCGCCTGCGTCGTCATGTAGACGGTGAGGTGGCCCTCGACGGGGTTGAAGTCGGCCACGCAGCCGCACGTCTCGATCGAGGCGACGTGGATGCGCGGCACGTGCATGCTCTCGCGCACGACGACGTCCGCCTCCTCGAAGACCTTGTCGGTGGCCTCTTTGTCGCCGGCCTCCCAGTGCCAGATGCGGTTGTCGGTCTGGCCCTCCTTGTCGGTGCGGAGGACGGGCGCGTCTTCCTCGAGCGCCTTGAAGGGGTCGATGACGGGCTTCATGGTCTCGTAGTCGACCTCGACCGCGGCGACCCCGTCGGCGGCCGCATAGCGCGAGGTGGCGATGACGGCCGCGACCTCCTGCGCCTGGTACATGACGGTGTCCGTCGGGAGCACCATCTGGGTGTCCGACATGAGCGTCGGCATCCAGTGCAGGTTGTACGCCTCGAGGTCCTTGCCGGTGAGGACGGCGAGCACGCCGGGGACCTCCAGCGCCTTGCTCGAGTCGATGCCCTTGATCTTCCCGTAGGCGATCGGGCTGCGCACGATGTCGAGCCACAGCATGTCGGGAAGAACGATGTCGTCGATGTAGTTGCCCTTGCCCTGCAGGAAGCGCGGATCCTCCTTGCGCTTCATGGAGTGCCCCATGCCGCAGATGTCGGCGGAAGTCTTCGGTGCCATCAGCTGTCCTCCCCCGCGTCGGCGGCGGTAGCGGCGAGTTTGTCGGCGGCGTATTGGACCGCCTTCAGGATGTTCACGTAGCCGGTGCAGCGGCAGAGATTACCGGAGATGGCCTCGCGGATCTCGCCCTCGCTCGGGCTCGGGTTCTCCTCGAGCAGGGCCGCGCCGGTCATGAGCATGCCCGGCGTGCAGAAGCCGCACTGGAGGCCGTGCTTCTCCCAGAAGCCCTCCTGGAGCGCGTGCATGCCGTCGGCGCCGGCGAGTCCCTCGACGGTGCCGATCTCGGCGCCGTCCGCCTGCACGGCGAGGACGGTGCACGACTTGGTCGGCTTCCCGTCGAGCAGCACCGTACAGGCGCCACAGTGGGTCGTGTCGCAGCCGATGTGGGTGCCGGTGAGCCGGAGTTCGTCGCGGATCAGGTGGACGAGCAGCGTGCGCGACTCGACCTCGGCCGCGTGCGCCTCGCCATTCACGGTGACGCTGATCTGATGTGTCGCCATCGCTCTATCCTCCCGCTCGCGCGAGCGCTTGACGTATGGCTCTCGCCGTCAGCACGCGGGCCATGTTTCTCTTGTACTCGACCGAGCCGCGCCGGTCCTCGACGGGCTCGGTGACGTCGGCGGCGGCCTGGGCGGCGGCCGCGATGATGTCGTCCGCGTCGGGCGCGTTCGTGATCGCGTCGCGGACCCTCTCGATGGCGCCCCGCAGCCCGCCCGCCGGCACGAAGTCCGCGCCGAGGAGCGTCTCTTCGGCGGCGGTCGCGCGGATGGGGGCGAACCCGAGATTCGTGAGCCCGACGCCGGCCTTCGTCACCACACCGTCGTCGTCGAGGGTGAGCTGCACGGCGGCGCCCGCCACCGCGTAGTCGCCCACCTTCCGCTCCAGCTTGACGTAGGCGCCGCCGCTGTGGGCGGGCGGGACCGGGACGTGGATCTCGGTGAGGATCTCGTCCTCCGCCAGGGCCGTCATGAAGAGGCCGTGGAAGAAGTCGTCGATGCCGATCGTGCGCTCCCCGCCCGGCCCCGTGGCGACGACATGGGCCCGCAGCGCGAGCATCGTCGCCGGGTGGTCGTTGGCGGGGTCGCCGTGCGCGAGGTTGCCGCACACGGTGGCGCGGTTCCTCACGAGCGGGTCCGCGATCACGCGGGCCGTGTCGAGGAGGATCGGATAGCGCTCCGCCACCGCCGCGGATTCCTCCAGCTGGGCCTCGGTCACGAGCGCCCCGATGCGCAGACAGCCGTCCCTCTCCTCGATCGTGTCGAGTCCGGGGATGCGGCCGATGTCGATGATGTGGGCGGGGGAGGCGAGACGGAGCTTCAGCATCGGGAGGAGGCTCTGGCCGCCCGACATCACCTTGGCGTCGTCGAGTTCGCCGAGCAGGCCGAGCGCCTCGTCCAGCCCGCCCGGCGCGTGGTAGTCGAACTGCGGGGGAATCATGCCTCTGCCTCCTTCGCCTGGTCCGTAAGCGCGCTGGTGAGTCTTCCGACGAACTCCTGTAGCATCCGTTTGGACACGACCTGGGTCATGCCGCGGCCGAGCTGCGCGAGGATCCCGCTGACGGTGACGTCCGAGTCCATCGTCACCTCGCTCCCGCCGTCGGGAAGGGCCGCCACCCGGCTGTTCATCGTCATTTCGGCGGTGCCCATGCCGGCCTTGCCCTGGCCCCGCGCGCGGACGACCGCGGACAGCTCGTCCTCGTTCAACACGAAGGATACAGTGCCGGTGTACGCCGCCACGAGGGGTCCCACCTTGACGGTCATGCCGCCCTCCCAGGTGGTGTCGTCGATCCGCTCCGTGATTTCCGCCCCCGGCAGGAGTTGCGAGAGCTGTCTCGGGTCGGAAAGAACCGCCCACACGTCGGCGGCCGGCGCGTC
Source organism: Candidatus Palauibacter sp. (assembly GCF_965222475.1). Lineage (GTDB taxonomy): Bacteria > Gemmatimonadota > Gemmatimonadetes > Palauibacterales > Palauibacteraceae > Palauibacter. Next base: position 467,186 of record NZ_CBDCUB010000001.1, read on the forward strand.
GATCGTGAACCCTTCCTCGATTCTCATGCGGACTCCTCGGTGGTCGTCAAAGGGTCTTCGTCAACGACTGGGGCTGGTACCGCTCGACGTTGATCCGGTCTTCGCCCTTGCGCGCCTGCACGAGGTCGTAGCTGCTCTGCCGCCGCAGCCAGAACTCGGCATTGGACCAGCCCGCCTTCTCCAGCCGGATGGCCATCTCCGCCGAAATCGCCGCGTGACCGTTCAGGACGCGAGAGAGGGTGTGGCGGGCGACGCCGAGCACCCGGGCCGCCTGGGTGACGTTCAGGCCGAGAGGGTCCAGGCAGTTCTCCCGGATGCTGCGACCGGGATGAGGAGGACTCTTCATCGCCATGTTCACTGCCTCCGCTAATGGTAGTCGACCAGGTAGACATGACTGGCATCGCCAGCGTCGAAGCGAAAGATCATGCCGAGTCCCTCCGGGCTAGGCAGTGAGCATGGGAAGTACGGCTTCCAGCGATTCCGCATTGTGCGCGGAGACCAGCCGGTCGACGTGGGGCAGGGCGGCCTTCATGCCCTTCGCCTCCGGTCGGTAGCGGGGGTCTCCCATCAGGGGATTGAGCCACAGGACCCGGCGGGCGCGCCGCCGGATAGTGAGCAGGGCGGTCTCCAGGGACTCGATGTCACCCCGGTCGAGTCCGTCGCTCAGGATGAGCACCGTGGTGTCGGCGCTCACGGTCTCGCGCAGGTAGTCGTCGGCGAAGGCGAGCAGGCACTCGCCGATGCGGGTGCCGCCGGACCAGTCCTCGACGTTGCGGGCGAGGCGCTCCAGCGTGGCCGGGATGTTGCCGGTGGTGATCCAGGGCGTGAGCCGCGTCAGCGACGTATTGAAGGCGAAGCTCTCGACGCGGCCGGTGATGCGGCGGAGAGAGAGCACGAAGGTGAGAAGAAAGCGCGAGTAGGCATCCATGGAGCCGCTCGTATCGCAGAGCACGACCAGGTGCGGCCATTCGACCGCCCGGGCGCGACGCGCCAGTTCCATGAACTCGCCACCGCAGGCGAGCGAGCGCCGGAAGCTGCGGCGCATGTCCACGACCGCGCCGCGAGGGGCCGGAACCATACGGCGGCTGCGCCGCGTGGCGATGCGGCTCGCGAGTTGCGCGAGCAGGCGCTCCATCTCGGCGAGATCCTCCCGGGTACATTCGTCGAAGTTCTTGTGGCGCAGCAGCGCGCGTGGGCTGTAGCCGGGCCGCTCGCCCTCCGTCTCGGCGGCATCCGTATCCTGATCCTGTCCCGCCAGGCTGGCGTCCAGCTGGCGGCGGATGCGCATGATCGGCGGTTCGCTGTGCTCGTCGCCCCGCCAGCGTGTCCGCGGTGGGCGGTCCCCGCGGTCGTAAGCGGCGTCGGGGGACGCGGCGCGCCGCCAGAGCCGGTCGAACAGCAGGTCGAAGTCGGTCCACCAGCGGTAGGGGATCTTGAGCGCGGTGCGCAGTGCGAGCCGGACCTCCCGGGGGTCGCCGATGTCCACGAAGCGGAGGGCGCCGGCCGCATCGATCTCGTCGCGGAGCCCCACGGGCACGCCGAGTCGCCGCAGTTCGCCGGAGAAGCGGACCAGATGGGCGACGATCTCTCTCCTGGCCTCCCTCTCGGCCGCGGGGGCGGTCGCCGGCATCAGCTCGCCCGCGCCGCGGCCACGAGCGTGTCGATCTCGGCCGCGCGGAACTGGCCGCTGTCGTGGTAGTCCTTGACCAGACAGCCCAGCGTCTCGGAGACGATGTCCGCGTCGAGGTGGTCGCAGTGGAGGGTCACGAGCGCGCGCGCCCAGTCCAGCGTCTCCGCCACGCCGGGCGGTTTCATGAGACGGCGCCCGCGCAGTTCCTGCACGAGCCGCGTGATCTCGTCGGCGAGCGCTTCGGAGACGCCGGCCACCTTCGTGCGCACGATCTCGACTTCCTTCGCGAAGTCGGGGTGCTCGATGTAGAGGTAGAGGCACCGGCGGCGCAGTGCGTCGCCGATCTCCCGCGTCCGATTCGACGTCAGCACGACCAGCGGGCGGTGCGTGGCGCGGATGGTGCCCAGCTCGGGGATCGTCACCTGGAAATCGGACAGCACCTCGAGAAGGAAGGCCTCGAACCCCTCATCCGCCCGGTCGATCTCGTCGATGAGCAGCACCGGCGCCGCGTCGGGATGGGTGATGGCCCTCAGCAGCGGGCGCTCCAGCAGATAGCGGCGGCCGAAGATGACGTCTTCCAGCCGATCCGCGCTTCCATCGCCTCCATCGCCTCCATCGCCGGCTTCCATGCGCAGCCGCAGCAGCTGCCGCTGGTAGTTCCACTCGTACAGCGCGGTGTTGGCGTCGAGGCCCTCGTAGCACTGAAGACGGATGAGTTCGGTCTCCATGACGGCGGCCATGACCTTGGCGATCTCCGTCTTGCCGACGCCCGCGTCCCCCTCGACGAGGAGCGGCTTCTCCATCGAGCGCGCGAGGTGAACGGCGGTGACGATGGACGGCTCGGCGATGTAATCCAGGCCGCGCATCGCCGCCTGCAGCCGGCGGACCTCGGGCCTCACGCCGAGCCTCCCGCGGGGCTGGAGGCGTAGGCTTCCGGCGTCGCCTCGAAGCGGGTTCGGCAGCCTTCGCAGCAGAAATGGACCGGTTCGCCCTCGAAGACCGAGGAGGGCGCCCCGGCGACGGAGACCGTCATGCCGCATACCGGGTCGATGGCCCGCGCTTCGGAGGGGGCAGCATCGGCCTCGGCGGAGGGCTCGGCTGCGTCCCGCTCCCGCTGCCCCGCCGCCAGTTCGACGATTTCGGCGAGGATGCTGACGGCGATCTCCTCGGGGCTCTCCGCGCCGATATCGAGGCCGGCCGGTCCGCGCACGCGTGCGATCTCCTCTTCGCCCAGCCCCTCGGCGGCCAGGACGCGGCGCACCTCCTCCATGCGGGTGGGGGAGGCGATCACGCCCAGGTAGTCAGGTTTCGCGGCCGCCAATTCGACGAGCGCGCGCTCGTCGCTCCGCCCCATCGTCGCGACGAGCCCGCACAGCCTCGCTCCCCCGGACCGTCCGGCGTACCGGCCGGCGGCCCCGGCGAGATCGTCCAGAACTTCGTCCGCCGCGTCCGCGAGCGCCTCGTCTTCCGGCGTGGCGGCGACCGTCGTGTATCCCATCGCGCGCCCGAGACGTACCAGGACCAGGGCGATCGGAGAACTGCCCGCCACGAGCAGGACGGGGGGCGGCAGGACCGGATTGATGTGCACTTCCACCTTCCCTCCGCTGCTGCAGGACATCGGTACCTGAACGACGTCGTCGGGCCGCCCGGATGTCGAACCGAAGGCGAGCAACCGGGCCTCCCCGCGATCGAGCGCCTCCAGGGCGTGGCGGATCACCTCCGACCGGGTACAGCTGCCGCCGATCCAGCCGTGCATGCCTCCGCGCGCCGTGATCAGCGCCGTGTTGCCGGGCTTGCCGCTGGTGGGACTCTCGCTGCGCACGACCGTCGCGAGGGCGTACGGCCGGCCCTCCGCGCTCAGGCGCGCCGCGAGATCCACCAGATCCCTACGCATCGGCGAGTTCCCGCCGGGCAGACTCGTATTCGTCCGGCCGGTCGAGGTCCCGCAGCCGGCCGGCCGGCCAGTCCACGTGGACCGCGCGCTCCCGGTGCCGGCGCACGACCTCGCGCCCGCACCCCTGCTTCATGAGGGCGACTTCGTCGAACAGAGTCCGGTCATACAGGATCGGAGGCGCGCTGACCTCGCCGCCATAGGTCGACACGACCAGCGGCGCGTTCGTCTCTCGATAGCGCGCGACGAGCGTGCGCACCATGCGACCTGTCACGAATGGCATGTCGGCCAGCATCACGACGGCCGCCTCGGCATCGCCCGCGACCGCGGCGACCCCGGCCGCCGCCGAGGTCTGGATGCCGGCCGCATGATCGGGATTGAAGACCGGGACACAGGCGAGGTCCCTCACCTCCCGCTCGACCGCCTCCCGGAAACGTCCCGTGACGAGGATGACGGGATCGAGGTCTGCTTCCCCGGCCAGGCGCACGGCGCGCCTCACGAGACTCTCGCCGCCGATCTCCAGCAGGAGTTTGTTACGCCCCATGCGGGTCGACGAACCGGCGGCGAGGACGATCCCCGCGACCCGGCGCGCGTCCGGCGCCCGGGGGCTCACTCCTCCGTCTCCGACGACGTCCCGGCCTTCCGGAAGTGTCCGCAGGCGAAGATGCCCGGGATCTCGAACGGTAGCGGACCCAGTTCCCGGGCGTACCGTTCGCCGAGGTCCATCATCGCGATGCCCTCGACCGTGTCGAAGCCGGCCGCCGCCATCAGCGCGCTCATCCCGGCCAGACTGAACTCGGAGACCATCGGCTCGCCTCTCTTGGCCACGTATGCCTCCAGCGCCGCGCGCTTGCCGCGGTGCTCGGGCCACGCCGACGCGTCGTCGAGCATGTGGTCGAGGATGACCTCGGAGCCCGCCACCACACCCTCCGCGATGGAACCGGCGGTCGTCGCGATGACCTCCGGCGTCAGGTAGTATGTGAGGCCCAGGAGCGAGAAGAAGGCCCGCCGCCCGGGGTCGAAGTCCGATCCCGCCAGCGCCGCCATGACGGGCAGCTGCGCGAGATCCGCCGCCACGAAGTGCAGCCGCGGCGGCACCTGCAACCCAGCCCGCGCGAGCCGCTCCCGCTTCACCGCCTGCATGGCCGGAAGGTCGATCTCGAACACGTCGAGGTGCTCCATGAGGTCGGAGCGCCGGAGCGCGAACGAATCCAGCCCGGCGCCGATGATCACGTACTGGGTGATCCCGTCGCGGACGGCCGCCTCGAGCGCCTGCTCCGCATGACGGGCCCGGATCAGCACCCCGAGGATGGACGGCTGCAGGTCCCGGAGGAGCCAGCGGGACGCGATCCACGCGGCGGGGCGGATCGTCACGAGGAGGCGCAGGGGACGGCCGCACAGCCGGAGAGCGTAGGGGTCTTCCACGAGGCGGACGCGATCGTGCTGGTGATGGGCGCGGGCCGCCGCCACGAGTTCGGCCGTCGTGGCTCGTGTGTTCATCACTTGCCGATATCCCTCACGCTCACGCGCTCACGCGGATTTCCGTCGCCGGCGCCGGGGCAGCCCGCGCGCCAAGGCCACCCCCGACAGGATGACGGCGGCCCCGATCAGTTGCTGCCCGGTGGGCGTTTCCGACAGCCACAGCCACGCCGTCGCGAGCGCGATCACCGGCACGAGGTTCTGGTACACCGCCGTCCGACTCTGTCCGATTGTCCGCACGCCGCGCGACCAGAGCAAGTAGGCGAGCGCGATCCCGAACACCCCGGTGTACGCCGTCCCGAACCAGATTCCGGCCGGCATCGCACCCCAGTCGGCCCGCAGAAGGTCGGGGATTCCGGCGAGGACGATCACTGGCAGACCCGCCCACAGCGTCCACGCGGTCACCTCGAGCGCCCCGCGGCGCTTCGTCATCCGACGTCCGAACACGGTGTACGCGGCCCACGACACGGCGGCTCCGAGTACGAGCAGATCTCCGAGCCCGGCGCCGCCGACCTCCCGGTTTCCGCCCATGACGAGAATGGCCATCCCCGCCAGCGCGGTCACCGCGCCGCACAGGATCGCGAGGCTGAAGCGCTCCCTTCCCAGCGCGGAGGCGATCGCGAGCACCCACACGGGACTCGTGGAGAGGAGGAGCGCCGCGTTCCCCGTGAGCGTGGCGTCGATCCCGAAGACGAACAGGATCTGGAACGCGACGTGGCCCACCAGACCCAGCGCCGCCACCCGGCCCCATTCCGTGCGTGGCGGTAAGGCAGAACGCCCCGTGGCACGCAGCAGGACCAGGACGGCGAGCGCCGCGAACGGGAAACGCAACGCGTTGAAGCCGAGTGGGTCCATGTGCCCGAGGATGAGTTTCACGACCGAGAAGTTGATCCCCCAGATCACGGCCGTGAGCAGCAGGCCGAGATCAACCGTCAGGCTGTGTCGACGCCGCCGGACGGGCCGGTCACCCATCGAGTTCGTCAATCGCGCTCGCCGTAGGGATGGGGACGAGGGGGCCCCGGCCGAAACCCGGGGCGGGACAGGAAGAGTATATTCGGGGAGTACTCCGGGAGTCGAACGCACACCCTTTGGCGAAACGAGCGTCCCGATGAATGACGAGCTCATGACGCGGGCCATAGAGCTGTCGGAACGCAGCGTGGAGGCGGGCGGCGGGCCGTTCGGCGCCGTCGTAGTGAAAGACGATAAGATCGTTGCCGAGGGAACGAATCGGGTCACACTGGACAACGATCCCACGGCCCACGCGGAGGTTCTGGCGATTCGAAACGCCTGCGATCGTCTGAACACGTTCGATCTCGGCGGCTGCGAGATCTACGCCAGCTGCGAACCGTGTCCGATGTGTCTGGGGGCCATCTACTGGAGCCGGATGCGTCGGGCGTACTACGCGAACACCCGGGAGGACGCGGCGCGCATCCGGTTCAGCGACGAAGACATCTACGACGAATTCTCCAGACCCTTGCAGGAGCGCAGGATCGTCTCGCTGGTGCGGATCCCCTCCGACAGGGCGCTGGATGCGTTCGACCGCTGGATCCGCAAGCGGGACAAGACGCCGTACTAGAGATCGGCGACTTCCGGCGTTTCGAGAGCCCGGCCGGCCGGCGATAGGGAGATCTCCGCTACGGGCGCTCGCCCACTCGCCCATGAGTTGACATTCGACGGCCACCCCCGTAAGACTGCCCTGTACGACAACTCATCGAGACCGGCTGAGGGACAGGCCCTTTGACGCCGGGGCAACCTGTGGGAAGTGGCATTCCCGCAAAGGTGCCAACTCCTGCGGTGGACTCGCCGTCCACCGTAAAGATGAACCGCCCGCCGCCTTTCAGGTGGCAGCCAGTAGTAGCAGGGTGTCGAATCTCCGGAGTCCGATGAGGCAAACTCGAGACTCGGAGAGGTCATCATGGCCAACTGCTCTTCCGCTCGCGTTGCCTCGCATGCTGCGCTCGCCTCGCATGCTGCGCTCGCGCCAATCGCGCCCGACTCGACGACGCACGTTCGTGCGGGCGTCGTACGCTCCAGCATACGCTTCGATCACCTCGGAGCGCGTTCCGTGTCGATCGCGTACGAGGCGCAGGGGCCGGCCGGCGCACCGGCAACCGTCGTCCTCGGTGGCATCTCCGCGGGCCGTCACCTCGCGCCCACGGCCTCCGATCCTTCCCCTGGATGGTGGCCCGGCGTGGTGGGAGAGGGCGCAGCACTCGACCCGGCGCGCCATCTGCTCGTCGGCATCGATTACCTCGGCGGGAACTCGGAGGATGGCCTCCTCCGCCCCGTGACAAGCCACGACCAGGCGCGAGCCATCGCGGCCGTGCTCGACGAGCTCGGCATCGCCGCCGCCTCGATCGCGGGCGCCTCATACGGCGGCATGGTCGCGCTGGCCTTCGCCGAACTCTTCCCGGCACGCGTGGCGCGGCTTGTCATCCTCAGCGCCGCCCACCGCACGCACCCCATGGCGACTGCGATCCGCTCGGTTCAACGTTCGGCCGCGGAGCTGGGGGTCGCCACCGGACAGGCGGCCCGGGGCCTCGCGCTGGCCCGCGCCCTCGCGATGACCACCTACCGGAGCACGCGGGAATTCGAGGAGCGGTTCGAGTCCGGCCCGCTCAGCGTCGGCAAGCCGGGGCAGTCGCCGTCGTACTTTCCCGTCGAGCAATACCTGAACGCGCGTGGCGCCGATTTCATCCGGCGGTTCGACACCGAGCGCTTCCTCGCCCTCTCCGAGTCGATCGACCTGCACGCCACCGCAGCCGCATCGCTGCTGCCGCGGACCAGTCTGGTGTCGTTCGACACCGATGTTCTGGTCCCGCCCTGGCTCGTCGATGAGCTGGCCGCGCGTAGCGGCAGGTGTCCGAGACACATCACCGTCCCGTCCATCTTCGGGCACGACGCCTTTCTCAAGGAAGTCGACGCCGTAGCGACTCTCCTCGAGGCGGGCATCCCGGAGGTAGTGCGATGAGCAAGCTGAACCGTCCCCGTCCTTCCACGTCCCCCGTCACCCGCGCCGTGCGGGCGGGGCTCGGCGCCGACTCGACCCATCGGGCCGTCATGCCGCCGATCCATCTCTCCACCAACTTCTTCTTCGACGCTCCGGGCGTGTGCGGGACGTACGACTACACCCGCACGGCCAACCCGACGCGCGACCTCGCGGCCGAAACCATCGCCGAACTCGAGGGAGGGTGCGGTGCCGTGGTGACCTCTTCCGGGATGTCGGCGATCGCCGTGGCGACGCGCCTGCTCTCGGCGGGTGATCTGCTCCTAGCGCCCCGCGACTGCTACGGAGGCAGCTACCGCCTCTTCTCCGCCGAGTCGAACCGTGGCACGTATCGCGTCCGGTTCATCAGCCCGTGGGACCCCGAGTCGCTCGAACTCGCCCGCCAACTCCGGCCCCGGATGATCTGGATCGAGACGCCCAGCAATCCGCACCTGCGCATCACGGACATCGCTGCGTGGGCGGCGGTGGCGCGCGATATCGGCGCCATCTGCGTGGCCGACAACACCTTCCTCTCACCCGTCAACCAGCGTCCGCTGGAGTTCGGCGCCGACCTTGTCGTGCACTCGACGACGAAGTTCCTGAACGGGCACAGCGACGTGGTGGGCGGCACGGTGGTGGCGGCCGATGAAGACCTGCTCGAGGAAATCGCCTGGTGGACCAACGCCATGGGCGTATCGGGGGCTCCGTTCGACTCGTATCTGACGCTCAGGGGCATGCGGACCCTTCACGCGCGCAGCCGCGTACACGAGGCGAACGCGCTCCGCATCGTGGATCTGCTGGACCGCAGCGACATCGTCACCCGGGTCCATCACCCGAGCCTGCCGAATCATCCGGGGCACGATATTGCGCGGCGGCAGCAGACGGGGTGGGGCAGCCTCGTCTCGTTCGAGCTGCGCGGAGCACGGGTGGCAGTGGATGCTTTCGTGGACGGAATCGAGCACTTTGCACTGGCCGAGTCGCTGGGCGGTGTGGAGAGCCTGGTCACGCACCCGTGGACGATGACGCACGCGTCGATGGACGAACCCGCGCGCCTGGCGGCGGGGATAGGCGAGGGACTGCTCCGGTTGTCGGTGGGGATCGAGGCATCCGAGGACCTGGAGGCCGATCTGAACCGGGCTCTCGCGCGCGCGCAGGCGGCCGCCGGGGCAACCCGCGGAGCAGCGGCCCGGACAGCCCGGGAAGCGGCCGCAGCGGTGACGGCCCAATGAAATCCGTGCTGAAGCGCTCGGTTCGCGGTGCCCCCCATGGCTTGCCCGGGGATCCCGTCCATGTGCTCAAGTTCGGCTCTTCGGTCCTGGCTGGCCCGCAGGACTACCCCGGTGTAGCCGAGATGATCGGACGCAAGGTGGCCCGCGGACGCGCGGTCGTCGCGGTGGTCTCCGCCATGGGCGACACCACCGATTCTCTCCTGGCGGCGGCCCGCTCGGTGGCCACGGCATTGCCCGACCGTCTGATGGGTGCGCTGCTTGCGACCGGGGAGGAGGCGTCGGTGGCACTGCTGACCCTGGCGCTCGCGGGTCGGGGCGTGCGTGCCGTGGGATTCAACACGTGGCGCCTGCCCGTACGCACGCAGGGGTCGTTGTGCGATGCCGATCCGGTCGCGGTGGATGCGGCGCAGATCCGCGCGACGCTGGCCAGTCACGACGCGGTCGTGTTTCCCGGCTTCGTGGGAGTGGACCTGACGGGTGTTCCCTCACTTCTGGGACGCGGCGGATCCGACCTGACAGCGCTTTTCCTCGGTGATGCCCTGGGTGCCGCGGAGGTCCGGCTGGTCAAGGACGTGGACGGCATCTTCCCCGTGGATCCACGTTGCCGGGGCCCCGGTCCGCACCTTTCCGATGGTCCGGGTGCGCGCCCCGCGGAAGGCCAGGCCCCCTGCTCCCAGCTGACCTGGGCGCAGGCGCGTACCATCGGCGGGGGAGTGGTGCAGTCGAAGGCCATCGACTTCGCGGAGCGTCGGAAGCTCGACTTCCGGGTCACGGGGCTGACGGGACAGGGGACACGAGTAGGAAGACCAGGCCGATGGGCGGCAGCGCGATGAGCGGCGGCGTGATGAGCGGATCGGACGGATCCCCCACCATACCGGTTGCCGTCCTCGGCGCGACCGGCATCGTTGGCCAGCGGTTGGTGCGGATGCTCGACGGGCACGCTCTCTTCCACCTGGAGGAGGTCGTCGGTTCCGAACGGCGCGCCGGGCGGCACTATGCGGGAGCGACGCCGTGGGCCATCGGCGGCGATCCTCCGCCGGGTGCAGGAGCGCTCCGTCTCCTGGCTCCCGGCGAGCCGCTGAGGAGCCCGTTGGTGCTCTCGGCGCTACCTGCGGCCGTCGCGAAGGAGACCGAGTTGGCCCTCGCCCGCTCCGGGTACGTCGTGTGCACAAACGCTTCGGCACATCGAATGCGAGCCGATACGCCGCTGATCGTCCCGGAAGTCAACGGCGAGGCGATCAGCGCAATTGCGGCGCAGCCATGGTCGCGGGCCGGCGGAGCGCTCGTCGCAAACCCGAACTGCGTCGTCGTGGGGCTGGCGATGGCGCTCGCCCCGATTCAGAGGGCGTTCGGCATCGAATCGGCGACGGTGGTCACCCTGCAAGCGCTCTCGGGGGCGGGGCTCAGCGGCCTCAACGCGGTGGAAGTCGCGGGGAACGTCATCCCGGGCATCCGCGGGGAGGAGGAGAAGATCGGTCCCGAGCTCAACAAGATCCTCGAGGCCGACATCGAAGTGTCCGTGGCGGTGAATCGTGTGCCGGTCCTCGATGGCCACACCGCGCATGTCTTCTGCAAGCTGCGAACGCCGACCACCCATCTGGACGCAGCCCGAGTGCTGCGTGACTTCCGGCCGCGCCTGGAACCGGGTTCGCTGCCGACGCTCCCGGCGCGACCGCTCGCGGTCCGAACCGAGCCCGACCGTCCCCAACCCCGCCTGGACGCGAACGCCGAGGGGGGCATGGCCGTCACCGTCGGGCGGATCCGGGCGGCTTCCCCGCCGCACGACCTCGCGCTGGTGGTGGGCGTCCACAACGGGATACGGGGCGCGGCGGGGGCCTGCCTCGCCAACGCGGAACTGTGCCTGGCCCACCGGGGCGCGGGCTCGCTAATTGTGCGTAACAAGGACGTTGGTGACCGGTAGCTCCACGAGACGCTGGAAGGGAGTACGGCGTCCAATGCGCGTATGCCGCCGCCCATCTGCCGCCGCCCATCTGCCAGCGCCTGGCACCACCCGAGGGAGCAACCTGAGGTACCCGGGGGTTCCTGGGAGTCCCTGTGAAGTGTTAAGCCAATTGAAGATTGAACTTTCAATTGGCTTAAGCCGATGCAGGGGCGCTGACTCCTCCCACGAGTGCTTGAGATCTCGCGCCGTTGCTCAGGCGGGCCGCGGCGAACCATGCCCGTTGTGACGCTGGTGTGAGGTCCTTGCCGGAAGCTCTCTTCCTACTCGTAGATTCGGTGAACAACGATCCTGAAATCCAAAGCTAATGACGTAATTCGCGAGCACGACCAGGTGTTCGGCGGGTCACCCCCCGGCGTCCGCCAGCGCCTCCAGCACCACGCCGGCCAGCTTCGGCAGGTGGGTGCGCATCTGCGATTCGTCGGAGTTGATCTGAATCGAGACGGCCGCGCCGTGGTCGGGGTAGTACGCGACCAGCGAATTGTATCCGGGCCAGAAGCCCCCGTGGCCGTAGGTCAACCCGTGTTCGCTCTCGGCGACGGACACCGCGAGGCCATATCCCAGGTGAGGCTTCGTGCTGTCCGTCGGAAAACCCACTTCGAGCAATTGGGGAAGGTCGTCCCCCTCGATCGCGTCGCCCTCGTACAGCAGCTTCGCCCAGCGCACCATCGCCTGGGGATTGTTCACGAGGCCGCCTCCCGTCCACTCCTGAAGGGGATGGAGGATGAACTGGCCGTCCACGACGACTTCGAGCGGCGTTCCGTAGAGTCGCGAGCTTGCGTGCGCATAGCCCTGGGCCAGTCCCGGCAGGTCGCGCCGGTCGGCCGCAAGCGTGAGATCGAGATCGAGCGGATCCAGGAAGAACTCGTCGAGGAGGTCGTAGTAGGCGCGGCCCGTCGCCTCTTCGATGGCCAGGCCCGCCAGCGTGTAGTGCACGTCGCTGTAGTGGTATCCCCCGCCGGCGGGGAAGAGCGGCTCCGCGTCCAGGACCGTCTCGGCGATGAACTCTTCCGGGGTCATGTAGGCGTCGGGATCGCTGAACACCTCGCCCAGTCGCACGGCGAAGTCGGGGTCCTCGAAGTACGGCTGGATCATGCCGGCCGAGTGGTTCAGGAGGTTGCGCACCGTCAGGTCCGCGTGATTGGGGACCCGGGAGAACCAGTCCTCGTCGCCGAGCCAGGTCGAGACCGGCGCGTCGAGATCCAGATCCCCGTTCATCGCCAGCTGCAGGGCGACTGCGGCGACGTAGGTCTTCCCGATGCTGCCCGAGCCCATGCGCAGCTCCGGGGTCATCGGGATGTCGTCGTCCATGTCCGACTCCCCCGTGGCGAAGCCGAACACGCGCCCGTCCGGGAGGATGAACGCGGCGGTCGCGCCCGGGAAGTTCTCGTCGGTCTCCCGGGCCTGCGCCCAGGCCGCGTCAAGCTCGGCCTGAAAGCTCTCCACGAGTGCCGCGGTGGCTTCCGGAGACAGGGAAGGCTCCGCCTCGGCCGCGCCATCCGAGCCGGAATCCGGCGCTGGCCCGCAGGCCACAGTGAGGCAGATGCCCAGCCAGGCCAGGCGCAGGTCGAAGAGTCGAGCAGTGCATGGAGACATCTTTTCAACGCTCCTGGAGACATTTTTGCAACGCAAACAGGAACAAGATATCAACACGGCCAGGAACAGACATTCGACGAAGCGACGGCGGTGAGGGACCGCTCGCGCCCTCGGCCCGGGGTCCCGGTGTATTGCGCGGGTATCTCCGCAGTGCAGTTTGCGGGCGGAAGCCCGTCATCTTCCCGTTTCCGAGGCAGTACCATGAAAGCAGCCCGAGTTGTTGCGCTCTCAGCGGCCGGTCTCCTCTTCGGCGCCGCTGCCGGCGCCGCCCAGTCCGCGCTCGAGACGGCCCTCTCCCATCTCGAGTACCGGGAGATCGGTCCTGCCCTCATGGGGGGAAGGATCGCCGACATCGCCGTCGTCGAGGCGAAACCGCAGATCTTCTATCTGGGCACGGCCACCGCCGGTGTGTGGAAGACGGAGAACCACGGCACCTCGTGGACCCCTCTCTTCGACGACCAGCCGACGAGTTCGATCGGGGACGTGACTCTGCACCAAGCCAACCCAAACCTCGTATGGGTCGGGACGGGCGAGCCGCAGAACCGCCAGTCCTCCCCGTGGGGGAACGGGGTCTACAAGTCGACGGACGGTGGAAACACGTGGGCCCACAAGGGGCTCGAGGGGACGAAGCACATCGCCCGCATCCTCATCCATCCGCGGAATCCCGATGTCGTCCATGTGGCGGCGGTCGGCGACCTGTGGGGGTCGAACGAGGACCGGGGCGTGTTCCGGACCCGCGACGGCGGGGATTCCTGGGAGAAGGTCCTCTACATCGACCAGCACACGGGCGCGATCGACCTCGCGATGGATCCCGCCGACCCGAACACGATCTTCGCCGCCATGTACCAGCGGCAGCGGACCGGGTGGGGCTTCAACGGCGGCGGGCCCGGCAGCGGCCTCTACCGGACGGTGGACGGGGGCGAGAACTGGACCGAGCTCACCGAGGGTCTGCCGGAGGGGGAGAAGGGCCGCATCGGGATCGACATCTACCGCCACGACGGGAACCTCGTCTACGCGCTCGTCGAGGCCGATCCCCGCGAGCCGGGTCAGGGGTTCCGCGGCGGCGGAGGCGGTCCGCGCCAGGGCGGGATCTTCCGCTCCACGGACCGGGGCGAGACGTGGGAGAAGATGTCGGACACGAACCCGCGTCCCATGTACTACTCCCAGGTCCGCATCGATCCGGGCAACCCCGACCGCATCTACGTCCTCGGGACGCAGCTTTCGATCTCGGACGACGGGGGGCGGACCTTCCGGGACGATGGCTCCGTGCAGATTCACGTGGACCACCACCAGCTGTGGATCGACCCGGCGGACTCCGACCACCTGATCCTGGGCAGCGACGGCGGGGTCACGGCGACATGGGACGGGACCGCGCACTGGCGCATGTTCGACAACATCGCGCTCGGCCAGTTCTACGCGATCGGGCACGACATGCGGACGCCCTACGCGGTGTGCGGGGGACTGCAGGACAACGACGCCTGGTGCGGGCCCTCGGACACGCGCTCGTTCCACGGCATCCGGAACCAGGATTGGTACGAGACGGCCTATGGCGACGGCTTCTTCACGATCGTCGACCCCACCGACTCCACGATCGTGTACTCGGAGTCGCAGGGCGGGAACATGAACCGCTACGACCTGACGACGGGGGAGAAGATCCCCATGCGTCCCATCGTCGGGCCGCGGGCGGACGGCGACACGACGAAGGCGTACCGCTACAACTGGAACTCGCCGCTCCTCCTGTCGCCGCACGATCCCGCCACCGTCTACCTGGGTGCGAACTACCTGCTGCGCTCGCGGGACTACGGGATGTCGTGGGAGGAAGTCGGGGGGCTCGACCTCACGAAGCAGATCGACCGCGAGGAACTCGAGATCATGGGCGTCCCCGGCTCCGAGCCGCAGATGTCGCTCAACGACGGGATCTCGACGTACGGGAACCTGACCTCGGTCGAGGAGTCTCCGCTCGTGCGGGGGCTCATCTACGCGGGGACGGACGACGGGAACCTGCAGGTGTCACGCGATGACGGCGCCACGTGGGAGAACGTGGCCGACCGCCTCCCGGGGCTGCCGGAGCGGACGTACGTGAGCCGCGTGGAGCCGTCGGCGCACGCGGAGGGCCGGGTGTACGCGACCTTCGACGGACACCGCAACGGCGACTACGCACCCTACGCCTACGTGAGCGAGGACTACGGCCAGAGCTGGCGTGCGATCGCGAACGGGCTTCCCGACGGGTGGTCCGTGAACGTGATCGTCGAGCACCAGCGGGCGCCGAACCTCCTCTTCATCGGAAACGAGGTCGGCGTCTTCGTCTCCGTGGACCGCGGCGAGAGCTGGGTGCAGGTCAAGAACAACCTGCCGACGGTGCCGGTCGACGACATCCTCGTACACCCGCGCGAGAACGATCTCATCGTCGGTACGCACGGGCGCAGCGTCTGGATCCTCGCCGACGTGACGCCGCTCGAGCACCTCTCCGGGGGGATGCTGGCCGACGCCGGGCGGGTGTTCGGCGACCATTCGATCATGTGGACGGAGCGCGGGGACTGGCCCTTCTACGGCGCCACGTACAGCGCGCCGAACCCGCCGCGCGGGGCCCGGATCCGCTACTACCTGCGCGACGCCGAGGACGAGGCGATGGCCGAGGACGAAGAGGAGGGCGAGCACGAGGACGGCGATGGCGACGACGACGGCGACGACGACGGCGACGATGACGGTGACGACGACGGTGATGACGATAGCGAGGGCGAGGAGGGTGACGACGAGGACGACGAGCCGTCGTTCGCCCTCACGATCACCGATGCTTCCGGTGCGCACGTGCGGACGCTGGAGGCGCCGCGGGAGCAGGGGATCAACGAGGTGATCTGGGACTGGCGCTACGACGCGCCGTATGAGGCCGAGGACGGCGGCGGTCCGGGCGGTGGCGGCGGCGGCGGGTTCTTCGGCGGCGCGCCGCGGGGGCCGATCGTCCTCCCCGGCACGTACACGGTGAGCATGGAGGCGGGGGGCGAGACGTTCTCGGCCGAGGTCGAGGTCGTCGCGGAGCCGCGGCGGCCCATGAGTGCGGCCGACCGGATGGCGCGGCAGGACGCGCTCATGAGCCTCCACGCGATGGCCGGTCCCATCTACGAGGCCGGGCAGGCGGCGAACGCGCTGGACGAGCAACTCTCCGCGGCGGAGGAGCTGATCGAGGGCGCGGACGAGGCGCCGGAAGGGCTGGAGGAGGAGCTGGACGCGATCGAGGAGGAACTCGAGGAGATCCGCGAGAAGCTCGGGGAAGCCCGGGGGAACGCGGGCGTGGCGAACGCGATCCAGGGCTCCTCGACGGTGCCGACCGACGACCACCTGTGGCAGGTGGACGAGGTCTGGAACGTGATGCCGGAGGTGCTCGACCGGCTCAACGCGCTGATCGAGACGCGGGTGCCGGCGCTGAACGCGCAACTCTACGCCGACGCCGTGCGTCCGCCCGCGGGCGAGCCGGTCGCGATGCCGGAGAGGCCGGGCGCCTGACCCGCGGCGGCGTTAGGTTGCCGACCATGGCGAACAGACAGTTGGTGTCCGGAACGCTGGGGTTGCCCGGGCTCGCGCTTGTGCTTGTCGCGGTGTGGGCCCCGGGGGGCTCCCCGGCGCCGGGCGCGTTCGCGGCGCCGCTCGCGCAGGCGGCGCCCGGAGTCGTCCGCGTCCCGATCACGGGCACGATCGAACTGGGCGTGGCGCCCTTCGTGGCCCGCGCGCTCTCCGAGGCCGCCGCGGCCGGGGCGTCGGCCGTGATCCTCGACCTCGACACGCCCGGCGGCCGGGTCGACGCGGCCTGGAAGATCATCGACGACCTCCGCGACGCCGAGGTGCCGGTCTACGCCTACGTGAACCGGCGTGCGCTCTCGGCCGGCGCGATGATCGCCCTCGCGGCGGACCGGATCTACATGCGGCCGGGCTCCACCCTGGGTGCGGCGACCCCCGTCACCGGCGACGGCGAGAAGGCCTCGGAGAAGATGGTGAGCGCGATGCGGTCGGAGTTCCGGGCGCTCGCCGAGGAGCGCGGGCTCGACCCGCGGATCGCCGAGGCCATGGTCGACGAGAGCGTGGAAGTGCCCGGGGTGAGCGAAGCCGGGAAGCTGCTCACGCTCACGACCGAGGAGGCCACGGCGCTCGGGGTCGCCGACGGCGAGGTGCGGGACCTCCTCGAACTGCTCGAGGTCATCGGACGGCCCGCCGCGGCGGTGCGGGACATCCAGCCCAACTGGGCGGAGGCGATCGTCCGCTTCCTCACCAACCCGGCCGTCGCGCCCATGCTCCTCAGCCTCGGATTCCTGGGCATCCTGATCGAGATCAGGACGCCGAGTTTCGGGATAGCCGGCGCGATCGGGCTCGTCGCGCTGGCCGCGTTCTTCGGCGCGCACCACCTCGTGCACCTCGCGGGACTCGAGGAGATTCTTCTGTTCGGCGCCGGCGTCGTGCTGATCGGGCTCGAGATCCTCGTCATCCCGGGATTCGGGGTCGCCGGGATCCTGGGGACGGGGGCCGTGCTCTCGGCGGCGGTCCTCGGCATGGTGGGCCAGGTGCCGACCTTCGATCAGGTGTTCAACGCGGCGGGGCTCGTCGCGCTCTCCATCATCCTCGTCGGGGTCGCGGGGTGGGCGCTCATTCGCCACCTGCCGCGCAGCAACCGTCTCACGGGGCTCTTCCTGCGCGATTCGACGAGCCGCGAGACGGGCTACATCTCCGCGCCCGAGCGGGAAGATCTCATCGGAAAGCTCGGCGTCGCGACGACGGACCTGCGGCCGGCGGGCGTGGCCCGCGTGGGCGACGAGCGGATCCATGTCGTGACCGAGGGACCGTGGCTCGAGGCCGAAACGGCCGTCCGCGTGCTCGAGGTGGCGAGCGGCCGGGTTCTCGTACGCCGCGCCGGCGAAACCAATACTTTGGAAAACAGGAACGAGGCCTGATATGGAACCACTCGCGGGAAGCGGCATCATCCTCCTCATGGCCATCGCGCTCGGCCTTGTCCTTCTGTCATGGATCATACCGGTCCGGCTCTGGATCACGGCGATGGCGTCGGGCGTGCGCGTCGGGCTCGGGAGTCTGGTGGGGATGCGCCTGAGGAAGGTCCCTCCGCCCCGGATCGTCTATCCCCTCATCAGCTCCTACAAGGCGGGGCTTCCGCTCGACACGAACGAGCTGGAATCGCACTTCCTGGCGGGGGGCGACGTGCAGCGTGTCGTGAACGCGCTCATCTCGGCGGACAAGGCCAACATCGAGCTGCCGTTCCGTCAGGCCGCCGCGATCGACCTCGCGGGCCGGGACGTGCTCGACGCAGTGCAGGTTTCGGTGAATCCCCGGGTCATCCAGACGCCCAAGGTCGCCGCCATGGCGAAGGACGGGATCCAGCTCATCGCGACGGCACGCGTGACGGTGCGGGCGAACATCAACCGCCTCGTCGGCGGGGCGGGGGAGGAGACGATCCTGGCCCGGGTCGGCGAGGGGATCGTGTCCACGATCGGGTCGGCGGTATCCCACAAGGCGGTGCTGGCGGACCCGGACAACATCTCGAAGACCGTGCTCGCCAAGGGGCTCGACTCCGGGACCGCGTTCGAGATCCTCTCGATCGACATCGCGGACGTCGACGTCGGGAAGAACATCGGTGCCGAGTTGCAGACCGACCAGGCCGAGGCCGACAAGCGCATCGCACAGGCGAAGGCGGAGGAACGCCGCGCCATGGCGGTGGCGTCGGAGCAGGAGAACCTCGCGCTGGTCCAACAGATGCAGGCCGACGTCGTGAAGGCGGAAGCGTCAATCCCCCTGGCCATGGCAGAGGCGTTCCGTGAAGGAAACCTCGGGATAATGGATTATATGAAGTACCGTAACATCCAGAGCGATACTCAGATGAGGAAGTCCATCGCGAAGCCGCCGGAAAAGGAGAGCTAAACGCCATGACTGGCGGATCGCGAGTGCGGGAGGGGCCTGATGCCTGATTTCGAGGGCGTACTTCCGCTCATCGCGATCATGATCTTCCTGTGGATACGGGCGATGGGCGCGGCGAGGAAGCGGAGTCGCCAGCGGCAGGAGCAGGCGCTGGCCGAGGCCGATGGAGGATTCGAGGGTGTGCCCGCGAGCCCGGAGGCCGAGGTCGGGGCGGCTCCGGGGGCGAGGCGGCCCGGCCTCCGCGAACAGCTGCGCGACATGGGCCGGCAGTTGGAGCAGCAGATGCAGCAGGCGGCGGAGGAGGGTCGCCCGGGCAGCATGGTCGGACATGTGGAGCCCGGGGAGACGCCGGAGACGCCGGGGATGCTCAGGCCGACTCGATCCGCCCCGCGACCGCCGGCCCCGAAGCCGTCAGCGAGGCCGGCTCGTCCGGTTCGTGCGGCGTCCCGTGGTACGGCTGCCGAACCAGCCCTCGAGGTGGCTCGCTCCCGGGGAGGGGCGCAGCCGCTGGCACGGCTCGAGCGCTACTCCCCGCTCGCGCGCGCCGTGATCCTGTCCGAGATCCTCGGTCCGCCGCCGGGCCTCCCGCGGGAACCGGAGAACTGAGGTAGCGGGCCGAGGCCCGCTACCCCGTTCGGCCCGTCACATGTCGGTCCGTCACATGCTGTGCAGAGCGAACCCGGCTCCCTGAGGGTCGATGCCGTGCAGGATGTACTCCTCGTCGCCCGGGATCTTCATGGGCGGCGTCACGATCGTCCCGCCGAGAGCCTCGATCACCTCTACCGACGCGTGCACGTCCGGCACGTGCATGTAGAGGAACCAGCACGGCGGGGGCATCTCCGGGCTTCGCGTCATCATGCCGCCCAGCGGCCGGCCCTCGCGGCCGTACATCTGGTAGATGCCGTGGCCGCCCATGTCCATCTGCTCCGTCTGCTCCCAGCCGAAGAGTTCCGAGTAGAACGGCCAGGAGATCTCCCAATCCGCGGAGATCAGTTCGTGCCAGGAGCACTCGCCGATCGCGGGCGGGCCGTCATGTCCGGGGGTGATGCCGGAGGGTTCGTACGCCGTGAAGACGGCCCCGCCGGGATCGGCCACGATCGCGAGGCGACCGATGTCGGGGAGTTCCATCCGGTGGTGTATCCGGCCCCCCAGGCGCGCGGCCTGCTCCGCCGTCGCGTCCACGTCCGGCGTCGAGATGTAGGGCAGCCAGTGCGGCGGTACGCCGTTGGCGAGAGCGTTGTCCGGAAGCGTCATCACGCCGCCGATCGGAGTGCCGGCGTTGATCCAGGTGATGTAGGGCGGGCCTTCTCCCTCCCAGCTTCCCGTCTCCCAGCCGACGACCTGCCGGTAGAACTCCTGCGCGCCTTCGAGGTCCGTCGTGAGAAGCTCGTACCAGCAGAAGCGGCCCAGGGGCGTTTCGGACATTGGTTTTCCTCCGATCTTAGAGGGTGAATGGTGGGTACCGCCGGCTCCTACTCGCCCTCGTCGAGGTCGTCCAGGAAGGGCGATTTCCTGGGTTGAGGCTTGTAGTCGTCCCCGAAGGGGGAAGCGCCCGATCCCTTTCTCTGCGTCCGGGTCTCGGGGGTCGCGCTGCCGAATATCGTCTGAAGCTCCTGCTCGCTGAGCTCGAACGGGTCGTCGCCCGCGTACAGCGGCGGACGTACGCGGCAGGGCGGGTTGGGGTTTCCGGGCAGGGGTTCGAACCGCCACTCGGCCCGCGACGAGACGCGGATCTCCCAGCGGTTGCCCCCGCGGTCGGAGAATTTTCGATGACTCACGATGTCTTGCTCCCGGACGACGCCTTCCCTCCCGGCGGCGCCCTCCCGATGGACGAGGATCGAAGGAGAATCGCCGTCCCGCCCAGCGCGATGACGGCGAACGAGAACCATTGGATCGCGTAGGAGAGGTGCGGGCCGGCATCGGTCTCGACCGCCCGGGCGGGCCCGAGGGCGGCATCCGGGGGCGGGTCGTCGGCGCGCAGCACATGGGGGGTGGGGTCGAGCGCCGTCTCCTCGCGGATCAGCGCGAGGTCGAGGCCGGCGATCGCCAGATGGGCCCGGCCGGCGATCTCGACCCGGAGCGGCTGGCCTCCCCGGCCGTCGCGCGAGGAGACGAAGACCCTCGACCCGAGCCGGCGGATCGGCGTCGCCGGCGCCGATGGCGGGTCGGTCCAGGCGGCGGCCAGGTCGGGGCGCAGGCCGTCCGGCGCGGGCAGCCAGCCGCGCAGGACCATCACGACCGGCCCGGACTCGCCGCCGACGAGGAACGGGGTGAGCAGTTCCGCGCCGGCCCGCCCGTCCAGGGTGCGGCTCCGGAGGACCACCTCGGCGGCCCGGTCCCAGCGGCCGATGAGCCGAGCGCGGCGGCCGATGAGGCCGGCCGTGTCGGGGGGCACGTCGCCGGGTCGGGTCCACTCGAGCCGCGGGGCCTCGGCGCGCTCGGCGCGCCCACGCAGCCCGGCGCTCCGCTCGCCGTGCCGGTCGATTTGCCAGAACCCGAGCCGGACGAAGAGCGCGCTCAGCGCGATCGCCACCGCGCACAGCAGGATCTTTCGGCTCAGGCTCAAGGCATCCCCGGGGGTTGGCGCCGCTCCGGCCGCGACCCGCCGCCCTTCGGCGGGTGGTCCGGCGCTCGGCCCACGAGTCTATCGGGTCGGCGGGGGCGGCGCAGCCACGCGCGCGAGCGCCCGCCGTCTTGCCGCGTCCCGGCTGGTTCGCCGATCTTCCCGCGTCCGTCACGGGCGGGGGAAGCCGCCCGCATTGCCGAACCGAAAGACGCCGCCATGATCTTCGAGAGTCCGCATCCGCCGATCACCGTCCCCGCACAGTCGTTCTCCGACTATCTCCTGGGCTCGCTGGGCGACCGGCGCGACAAGCCCGCCTTCATCGAGGGGCCGACGGGCCGCGTCGTGACCTACGGACAGCTCCGGGACCAGGCGCGGGCGGCGGCGCGGGGGCTCGCGGCGCGGGGGCTCGGGCGGGGCGGCGTGGTGGCCATCTGCAGCCCGAACCTGCCGGAGTATGCGACGGCGTTCCACGCGGTGGCGATCGCCGGCGGGTGCAGCACGACGCTGAACCCGCTGAGTACCGACGACGAACTCGTCGAACAGCTGAACGACTCGGGCGCGCGCTGGTTCATCACCATCCCCCCGCTCCTGGAACGAGCACGGTCGGTCCAGGCCCGCACCGGGATCGAGGAGATCATCGTGTTCGGCGAGGCCGAGGGGGCGACGGCCTTCGCCGACCTCATCGCCGAGGGGCGGGGAAGCGACGCGGAGTTGGCGGGCGTGGCGGACCCCGCGGAGGATCTCGTCACCCTCCCGTATTCGAGCGGGACAACGGGCCGCTCGAAGGGCGTCATGCTCACGCACCGCAACGTCGTCGCGAACATCGAGCAGTTCAGCGCCTTCGGGCTCGTGAAGCGCGACGACGTCGTACTCGCGGTCCTCCCCTTCTTCCACATCTACGGGTTGGTCGTGATCATGAGCGGTGCGCTGCGGGAGGGCGCGACGGTGGTCACGATGCCGCGCTTCGATCTGGCCGAGTTTCTGGACACGATTCAGCGCCATCGCGCGACCTCCCTCTACGTCGTGCCGCCGATCGTCCTCGCCCTCGCGAAGCACCCCGTGATAGACAACTACGACCTCTCCTCCGTGAACTGGATCATGTCCGGTGCGGCGCCGTTGGGCGAAGAGACGGCCATCGCCTGCCAGGAGCGGATCGGGTGCCGCGTCTTTCAGGGTTACGGCATGACCGAGGCGAGCCCCGTGACCCACCTGTGTTTCGGCGAGGACGAGGACACCGGGAAGATCGGGACGGTGGGTCCGACGATTCCCGGCACGGAGATGATGATCGTCGACCTCGAATCGGGCGAACCGCTGGGACCCGGTGAGGAAGGGGAGGTGTGGGTCCGCGGACCGCAGGTGATGAAGGGCTACCTCAACAACCCCGAGGCCACGGCGGACACGGTGGACCACGAAGGCTGGCTCCATACCGGCGACGTGGGGCGGGCGGACGAGGACGGCTACATCACGATCGTGGACCGGGCGAAGGAACTCATCAAGTACAAGGGCTACCAGGTGGCCCCGGCGGAACTCGAGGACCTTCTCCTGTCCCATCCGTCCGTCGCCGACGTGGCGGTGATCCCGGTTCCGGACGAGGAAGCGGGGGATATTCCCAAGGCGTTCATCGTGCGCGCGGGAGACGTGGACCCGGAGGCGCTCATGGACTACGTGGCGGAACGGGTGGCTCCGTACAAGAAGGTCCGTGTGGTGGAGTTCCTGGACGAGATCCCGAAGTCGGCTTCCGGCAAGATCCTCCGGCGGGTCCTCGTCGATCGCGAGCGGGCCCAGGTCGCGGCCGACGCGGAGGGGGCCGCCTGAGGAGGGCAAGCGAGCCCGTGAAGGAAGGCGAGGCGACGTGAGCGAGGCGCTGCAGGAGAGATACGCGGCCGAGTCCATCTGCTTCGGGTGTGGTCAGGCGAACCCGGAGGGGCTCCGGCTGCGGACGTTCCCGGATGGCGACGAGGTCGTGGCGGAATGGACGCCGGGGCCGAACCACCAGGCCTTCCCCGGTGTCCTGAACGGCGGGATCATCGGGACGCTGCTCGACTGCCAGTGCAACTGGTGCGCGGCGCACTACTTCATGCGGACGCGCGACCTCGATCATCCTCCCGTCACGGTGACGGCGGAGTATCGGGTCCGGCTGTTCAGGCCGACGCCCTCGGGGGAACCGGTACATCTCCGCGCGCGGATCGCCGAGGGGGGTGAGCGCAGGGTCGTGGTCGAGGCGGAGTTGAGTTCGGGCGGTGAGCGGACCGCCGCCTGCTCCGGGACGTTCGTGGCGATCCGCGAGGGGCATCCGGCGCATGGGGCGCGGTAGCGTGCGCGGGCGCGGACCCCGCGGGAGAGCGGCCGTCTCCGAGGTCGCCGCCGCGCGCGTCGTCGCCGCGCTGGCCCTGGGCTGGCTCGCGGTGTCACCGGCTCCGCTCCGCGCCCAGACGCCGGGCGATGACGCGGCGGCGGGCTTCGACGTCGCGGAGGCCTCGATCCCGGAGCTTCAGGCGGCGCTGGAGTCGGGTCAGGTGACGTCCGTCGACCTGGTGGACGCCTACCTCGCCCGGATCGCGGCCTACGACCGGTCGGGGCCGATGCTGAACGCCATCGTACGCGTGCATCCGGAAGCGAGGGCCCAGGCGGAGCGGCTCGATCTGGAGCGCGTCGAGGGCCGGGTACGGGGGCCGCTGCACGGGATTCCGATCCTCCTCAAGGACAACTACGATACCTTCGACATGCCCACGACGGGGTCGACGCTCGCCCTCGCGGGATGGGTGCCGCCGGATGACGCCTTCCAGGTGCGGAAGCTGCGGGAGGCGGGGGCGGTCATCCTCGCCAAGACGAACATGCACGAGTTGGCGGCGGGGATCACGAGCATCAGTTCGCTCGGCGGGCAGACGCGGAACCCGTATGACCCGGCCCGGAACCCGGGCGGGTCCTCGGGCGGGACGGGCGCGGCGGTGGCGGCCAGCTTCGGCGCGGTGGGGTGGGGGTCCGACACCTGCGGTTCGATCCGGATTCCGTCGTCGGTCCACAATCTGGTCGGGCTGCGGCCGACGAAGGGGCTGTCGAGCATCGACGGGATCATCCCCCTCTCGCACACGCAGGACACGGGCGGGCCGCTCGCGCGTTCGGTCGTGGATCTGGCGATCGCGCTCGATGCGACGATCGGCGCGGACGCGGCGGATCCCGCCACGGAGGCGATGCGGGACCGCGAGCCGATGGGCTTCCGCGCGTCGCTCGACGCGGGGGCGCTCGAGGGGGCCCGCATCGGCGCACTCACGGAGTGGCTGGGGGAGGGGGCGGACGCGCCGGTCACCGACGTGGTCCGCGCCGCGCTCGACGCGATGGCCGCGGCGGGGGCGGAGATCGTCGATTTGGAGATTCCGGACCAGGACTCGCTGCTCGCGCGCACGAGCGTCATCGGACTCGAGTTCGCCCTGGACCTCGCCGATTATCTCGCCGCCGCGGGCGGCGCGCCGGTCGCGTCGCTCGGAGAGATCGTGGCGCTGGGGCTGCACCACGAGCAGCTGGACGGCACGTTCCGCCGCCGAAGTGAGGCCGGCCCGCGCGATGAGGCCGAGTACGCCGAGGCGCTGGAGCGGCGGGGGGCGCTGCGGGAGGCGATCGTGGCCTTCCTCGACGAACAGGGCCTCGACGCGATCGCCTACCCGACCCTGCGGCGGGATCCGGCGCTCATCGGCTCCCCGCCGGTCGGCGGAACGTGCCAGCTCGCGGCGCACAGCGGGCTGCCGGCGATCAGCGCCTCGGCGGGCTTCACGCGGGCCGGGCTGCCGACCGGCGTCGAGCTGATCGGCCGCCCGTTCGACGATGCCCGGCTGGTCTCGTTCGCCTATGCGCTCGAACGGGCGATCCAGCCGCGCCGCGCGCCCCACCGCACGCCCGCGCTCGTGGACGGCCGGGCCCCGGCTGCGCTCCGGTTCAGCGTCGCCGGCGACGGCGGATGGGCCGGGCGGCCCGCCGCCCCTCGGCTCGAGGGCAGCTTCAGCCTCGACCTGCCGCGCGGCACCCTGCACTACGTCATCTCCACCGCCGGCATCGGGGCGGCGGGCGTCCACGCCATCGTGCTCCGGCGCCGGGGCAGCGGGACCCGGCCGAACGCGGTCGTGCGCCGCCTCTCCGGCCCCGGCCTCGCGTCGGCCGAAGGGACCCTCGCGCTCAGCGCCGCCGACCTGGACGACCTGCTCGGAGGACGTCTCGAACTCGCGCTCTATACCGCCGATCGGCCCCTCGGCGCGGTCCGGCTGCCCCTCGACCCGGGGGGCTGAGGGGCGGGGCCCCGAGGCGCCCAACGAGGGGAGCGGGCGGCCGCAGCCCCCGGGGTCAGCGAACCTCGGCCGACAGCCTCCGCACGACCACGCGCGGCACATCGAGTTCGTCGAGCTCGATGAACGCCGCGAGTCCGTCCGGGCCGAAGGCGTCCGGCATCTCGGTCGCGCCGACCGCGTAGGTGCCGACGTACGCCCCTTCCGCCGTCAGGACATCGATGGGTCCGTCGCTTTCCGGTTCCTCGCCGCGGCGTTGCACCCAGATGCGGCCCTCCCATGTGGTCGCCAGGCCGCGCAGCACGGGAATCTCGTGGTAGTAGCTCTCCTCCAGCTCGAAGGTGGCCTGCGGCCGGGGATTGTTCCCCTCGGCTGCTCCGACCAGTTGGAGGCGCCTCGGCCCGCCGGTCCCGCCGAGTGCGCGCCGGGCGGCTGCCGTCCTCTCCTCGTGCGCCTCCTGGACCGCCTCAGTCACGGGCTCGGGCTCGAACGGCCGCCGGATGATGCGTGCGACGCCCTGTGCTCCCGGCGGAGTGACCTTGAGTGCGTACGCCGATGAATCGGAGTGAACGATGCCGCCATCGGGAAGGACGCCCACGAGGAACCCGGGCTCGAACACGGTGGGCATGGCCATGCCGCGAAGCATGGCCCGAAGCTCGGCGGGGGCCGGGCTCGTCGCGAGATCTTCGAGATCGGTTTGTGGCGGCAGCCAGCCCTCCGCCACCGTATCGGCGCGCACGACCTCGCCGTCGAGGCCGACCCGCAGCACCGGGCGGGAGGTGGGCGGATCCGCCGCTCCGCCCGCCCGCATGTCGATGGAGCCCGCGCTCCCACCGGCAAAGACGGCTCCACCGCGCGGGTCCGGCTGAATGTCGTGGGCTCGGATCGCCACGGCGTCGGGCCCCTCGTCCGCCCGGACCATGCGCTGAAACTCGCCGGAGGCGTCGAAGAGCTGGTAGGCGCGGTGGCCGACATCGCTCACGACCACGGTGCCGTCCCGCAGCACCGCGAAGCCCATCGGCTGGTTGAACTCGCCGGGACCTCCGCCCGAGGAGCCGAATTCGCGCACGAACCGCCCTGCCGCGTCGAACACGAGGACCCTCATCTCCCCCGAACGCACCAGACCGACCCCCCCGAACCGCGTCATGCCGCCAGTCCCGTCGAAGACGTAGAGGTTGCCCTGCGCGTCGAAGGCCACCTGGGCGACCTCGGCGAACATCTCCCAGGACTCGCCGTCGACGACGCCGACCCGGTACACCTCCTCGAACGCGGGATCGATCAGCCGGTCCCGGCCCGTGACTTCGATCACCTCCTGGGCCAGGAGGGCCGGCACCGCGAAGGGGGAGTTCGCGAGACCGAAGACGATCCCCAGGGCGAGGCGGCTCAGTCGAGTCTTCGTCATTCTGGATTCTCCTCAGAGAGCTGACGTGCCACGCGTGTGACAGCCACAACTAGGCCGTTAGTTGCCCGCCAGGTCTGGGATTTCGCGAGCCATCATGGGAGTGTCGGTGCCCCTGCGTCGGCCTATGCCAATTGAAGGTGTGACCTTCAATTGGCATAAGGCTTCACAGGGACTTCCAGCAACAACCCCCAGGCAGGAACCTCGGGTCGCGCTCGTGATGAGGACGATCCGGCCATGGGGCGAAGATCGGCCAGCTCATGGCCGACAACGGAGCTGTGTACGTACCGCCTATCGGCCCGAGACCCCGGGAAGGCCGTTCGGCTCGTCGTCCCACCACCACAGGGGAGCCAGGGGGCGCTGCCGGGGATAGACCTCGTCGAGCGTGTCGCCGTCGTACAGGCGCCCGTTCATCATCACCTGCTCGACCGCGTTCGTGTTGCGCAGATCATCGAGTGGGTTCGCGGCGAGGATGACGAGGTCGGCGAGCTTGCCCGCCTCGATCGAACCGAGATCCTGGTCGAGCCCGATGGCCTCCGCGCCGAAGATCGTGGCCATGCGCAGCGCGTCGTGCGCGTCCATGTCGTCGGCCGCCATGGCCCACAGCTCCCAGTGGTAGCCGAGTCCCTGCAACTGCCCGTGGCTCCCCACGCCCGCCTTGCCGCCCGCCTCGACCAGATCCCTCACGAACGCGCCGTGCCGGGAGAACACGTGCTGGTCCTCGCGGAACCACTGCGGCCGGCGCAGCGTGCGCGAGTCGACCTCATCGTGCGGGATGAAGCGGCGCAGCTTCGGATCGTCGTGCGGGTTCTCGCGCGAGTAGAAGTAGTTCTCCGCCCACGGTCCTCCGTAGGAGACGAGCAGCGTCGGCGTGTAGACGCGCCCGGTCTCCGCGAAGAGCCGCACGTAGTCGCCGTACACCGGGAAGATGGGGATCGAGTGCTCGAGACCGGGATACCCGTCGACCGTCTCCGTGAGGTTCTGCCGGATGTTGAGCGATCCCTCCGTCGTCGGCATGAGGCCCAGTTCGCGGGCCGCCATGATGATGTGCTGCCGGCCCTTCCGCGCCGCCGCGACGTACATCTTGATCGTCTTGGTATCGAAGTAGTCGGAGTAGCGCGAGAGGACGTCCTTCGCCTCCTCCGCGGTGTCGATCCCGTCCTGCCAGAAGACGCCGGGTCCGGTCGAATAGACCCGCGGGCCGAGGACGCTCCCGGTGCGGACCATGTCGGCGTAGGAGAGGACCTCCGTATTGCCGGTCTGTGGGTCCCGCGTCGTCGTGACCCCGTACGCGAGGTTGGCGAGGTACGGCCACACGTCCGTCCGGTGGAGCCGATCCCGCGCCCGCAGGTGCGCGTGGGTGTCGACGTACCCCGGCACGACGGTGCGGCCGCTGATGTCGAACTCGACCGCGCCCTCCGGAACGGTCACGGAGCCGCGCGCGCCCACCGCCTCGATCCGGTTGTTCCGGATCACGATGTCCGCGTTCTCGATCACCTCGTCCCCGTTCATCGTGATCGCCCGCCCGCCCCGCAGTACGGCGACTCCGGTCGGACTGTCGCGCGGCGCCTCGATGAGGATCCGATGCTCGACCGCGCGGTATCCCTCGTCCTCCTCTTCTTCGTCCTCCGCCTCTTCCGCCTCTTCCGCTTCTTCCCCTGCTTCCTCCGCTTCCTCTTCCTCGTCCGTCTCCGTCTCCTCGGCCTCCGCCGCCTCGACGCTGTCCTCGTACGCCTGGGCGGCGTCGAGGTCGTAGGCGAAGTGCGCGTTGCCGAGCGAGAAGTGGACCATCCGCCCGTCGCCGCTCCAGGCCGGGAACTCGCCGCCGATGTCCGTCACCTTGCGGGCCGGGAAGGAGGCGTTGTCCGGGTTGGAGACGTTGATCGTCGGTGTGACCCCGGCCCGCGGGACCGTGACCGTGTAGATCTCGCGCTGCAGTTCCACCAGCGCCTGGTCGCCCCGGGGCGCCATCTGGATGTTCGAGGGGGAAAGCCCCTGGCTCGAACCCTGAAGCGTGGCCCCCCGCACCTTCACATGCTCCTTCTCATCCGTCCCGTCCCAGCGGATCGAGACGAGCGCGTCGGGGAACCGGAAGAGGTGGATGCGGTCGTTCCCCTCCACGAAGTGGGGGTTGGCGCGGCCGTCCGTCGGTGCGATCGGCGTCGCCGGTCCGCCCTCGGAGCCATCGGGGTCAGCGGACACCCACACCATTTCCGTTCCGGGCGCGCCCCCTTCGCCCTGCGTCTCGTAGGCCCGGACGAGTCCCCGCACCGCCACGATACGGTCGCCGGGACCCCAGGCGGGGGCGAAGTACGTCGCCGCGTCGCGCGTGAGGCGCACGGGGTCTCCGCCACCATCGGAACGGGTCTTGTAGAGGTGTCCCTCGTTCCCGTCCCAGGTCGAGTAGGCGATCCACTCGCCGTCCGGTGACCAGACCGCGAAGTGCTCGGACATGTCCGCGTCGGTGAGCCGCTCGGGGTTCGACCCGTCGGCCGCCGAGACCCAGAGCCGGTCCAGCGCGGTGAAGGCGAGCCGGTCGCCGACGGGGGAGGGCGCCGCGTCGCGGATCTGCCGCACGGTGAAGGTCCGCGTGTCCTCGATGGGATAGTCGAAGTCGACCCTCGGCCCGAGCGCGAGGTCGAACTGGACCCGGAAGGGGATCTCCTCCGCCTCGCCCCCCTCGACGGGGAGCTTCCAGATCTTTCCTCCATAGGAGGCGACGAGGAGTCGGGAGTCGGGCGTGAACGACATGCCCGGGAGCACGTCCAGCGTGGCGCGCGACTCCTGGTCGTCGTGCTGCACCGGATAGGCGAGCCAGCGCTCGTCGCCGCTCTCCAGATCGCGGAGGACGAGCCCGGTGTGGTCCTCGTGACGGGTCCCGAAGGCGAGCCAGCGCCCGTCCGGAGAGAGCGTGGGCCGGATGGCCGAGCCGTAGCGGGACGACCTCGTGTAGCGCTCGCCCGTGTCCCGGTCGTACGCCTCGAGCTGGTACTGGGGGAACTGCGCGTTGTAGGTCCAGTCGCCGGTGCGACGCGCGTACCAGATATACCGGCCGTCGGGGGAGACCGCGGCCCCGAGCATCTTCAGGTTGTCCGGCTCCGAGACGAGTTCGATGCCGCTCCCGCCGTCCACGTGGAACATCTTCAGCTTCGGCAGCCCGCCCCCGCGGAAGCCGCCCATGGACGCGACCACGTAGTTACCGTCCGGCAGCCACTCGGGCGACTCGGCGCGATTGGCGGAGCCCTTGGAGATCTGCGTGGTGTCGGATCCGTCGAGCGAGCGGATCCAGATGTTCTGCCCGCCGTCGTAGTCCGAGCTGTAGACGATGCGCGTCCCGTCAGGGGAGAAGCGGGGCTGCGCGTCGAACGCCATCCCCGAGGTGAGCTGCGTCGCCGCCCCGCCTTCGATGGGGATCGTGAACAGATCGCCGAGGTAGTCGAAGACGATCGTCTCACCGTCCGGACTCGCGTCGAGCGAGATCCAACTGCCCTCCGTCATGTCCATGGCGACGGTGCGGTCGACGGAGAGCGGCAGGTCTTCGTTCTCCGGCTCCTCACCTTCCCCGGTACTCTCCTGGCTCCGGACGCCTCCCGCGGTCGCGAGCAGCAGTCCCAGCGAGAGAGTGTACGGAGTGACCACGAGCATGACGCGGTTCATGAACGAAGACTGTTTCATCTGACGACTCCTGGAAGTGTTGCCCGGCGCCTCGCGTACGTCGGTTCTGGTACTGAAGTGGTACGGCGAATACTTCCGTCACGAAACCGCGGGCCGCATGCCCTGGGTGTGCCCCACAGGAATCCGGTGCGCTGCGGCGTGCCCGCGGGAACGTCGCTGAGGGCCGAACAGGTTGCGGTTTGCGCGGCGTCTCCCCGCTGCGCACTCTCCGGCCCATGACACACCCTGTGGCCGCGCCTCCGACCTCGAACGCACCGCGGATCTCCATGCTTGCGATGGCGGGCAGCCAGCGCCGCCGCTCGTTCAACCGCGCGCTCCTCCGTGCCGCGCTCGAACGCATACCGGAGGGCGTCGAGAGCCGGGAGTTCGATCCGTCCCGGCTCCCGTTCTACGACGGAGACCTGGAGGCGGCCGGCGACCCCGATCCGGTGAAGGAACTCAAGGAAGCGGTGCGTGCGGCCGACCTCGTGCTGCTAGTGACGCCGGAATACAACGGCGGCCTGCCCGCGGTGTTGAAGAACGCCGTGGATTGGGGGTCGCGTCCCCCGCGTCCCCAGGCCTGGGACGGAAGACCCGTCGCCATCATGGGCGCGACGCCCGGCCGCCTGGGGACGGCGCTGGCGCAGCGCTCTCTGCGTGAGTCGCTCGCCGGCCTCAACGCGCGCGTCATGCCGCAGCCGCGCATCCTCCTCGCCGGAGCCGGCGCCCTGTTCGACGGCGATCTCAGGCTGGCCGACGAGGCGATCGGACAGCGCCTCGACAAGTTCATGTCCGCGGCGGCGGAATGGGCACTCCGGTTCCGGTAGAGGGGAGGGGAGGGGTCTTGTCCGACACCAACGGGGCCAGGATCGTGTTCGAGAAGCTGGCGCCCGATGTACGGGTTCCCACACGCGCCACGGAGCAGTCGGCCGGCTACGACATCCGGGCGCACCTCACGTGCGGCCCTGTCCGCATTCATCGGGGCGAGAGCCGCGAAACCGTCTCCGTCACCGCGACTTCCGGTGAAGACGGCCCACCCTCGATCGTGCTCGAGTCCGGCGACCGGGCGCTGGTGCCGACGGGCTTCCGGGCCCGCCTCCCCGACGGCTACGAAGCACAGATCCGGATGCGATCCTCGCTCGCGTGGAAGCGCGGGCTTACCGTGCCCAACGCACCCGGCACGGTGGACGCCGACTACCCGGACGAATGGTTCGTCCTCGTACTCAACGCGGCGCCGCACTCCATCCGGATCGAGCACGGCGAACGGATCGCCCAGGCGGTGCTCCACAGGTACGAGGTTGCGCGCTGGGAAGAGGGGGCGGTCACGATCTCGACGGACCGCGCCGGCGGGCTGGGCAGCACCGGCGAGCGATAGCCGGCCCATCACCACCAGGGAGAAGAATCAAGGAGAAGACGAGATGCCCGAACTGAAGGAGTGGTTGCTCGCCATTCCCGTGCTGATCACGCTGGTCGTCATCTTCCTCGTCGAGGTCACGGAGCGTTGACATGACCTCCCGCGGGGGGTTCTGCCTGGGGCCGCTGGCGCTCGCCGCCACGGGGCCCCGCCTCGCCGCGCAGGAGATCTTCGCGCAGGGGCTGAACGGACACGTCTGGATGTCCGAACCTACCGAAACGGCTCCGGGTGCACGCGCTCCACCGGTTCCGTCTCCTCCAGGCGGTCCACCTCGATAGTGTCCGCCTGCGGGCAGGCGACCGAGCGCGACGCGGTGCCTTCGACGATCAGACTGTCCCCGGTCTGTGCGTCTTCCAGGTCGCCCGTCAGCGTGTAGGAATAGCCGTCGAGATCCTCGAACATGACGCACCCGTTCTCCTGCTCGACGATCGTTCCGGTCCTCTGCACCCGGCCGCCGGTATCGGTGACGTGGAACGGATCGGAGAGCCCCGTCGGCGCGAAGTTGCCGTTGAAGATGATGAAGACGACCGCGCGGTCCCACGCCGCCGTCTCCGGTACCCGCACGGTGGCGCCGATCTCGCCGAACTCGCCCTGATCGCCGGTCCCCAGTTCCTCGAAGCCCGTGCCGATGGCTCCGAGGCCGACGACGACCCTCGCCTGCAGGGGGATGTTCTCGGTGTAGAGGCTCACCTCGGTCCCGGGCGGTCCCATGCGGGGCTCCATCATCTGGATCTGGCGGAGCGAATCGGGCGTGGCGGGGTTCGGGTGTGCCTGGGCGAACGCGGAGCCGGCGGTGAACATCAGGAGCGGCAGCGCGCCGACGCCCGACAGGACGCGTCGTTTGCGGCATCGATTCATGGTGGCCTCCCGGCGAAGTTCCTCACCCCATGCTGGCCCCGCGGCCGTGCCGCCCGCAAGGCGAAACGCCCGCCCGCGGGGGCGAAACAGCCCACTCTTCTGCCCCGCCCGCCGCCAAGGCGTTAGCTTCCCGGTCCCGCAGCGCGCGCCGGGGTGGCGAAACTGGCAGACGCATCGGACTTAAAATCCGAAGGGGTTCATCCCCGTGTGGGTTCGAGTCCCACCCCCGGCATCCGAATCACCCGTCCGGGGCGCGGGGGCCGCTCACGCCCCCGCGCCCACGGTCACGGGCTCCCCGGCCGCCAGGCTAGAACGGGCTGAAGTCCCAGCGCAGCCGGGCGAGGATCACCCGACCGATCGCCGGCGCGCCCACCATGCTCTGGTACGCCTTGTCGAACACGTTCGAGACATCCACCTGGAACCAGAGGTCGTCGTACCCCGGGACGCGGAAGCCGAGATTCGCATCCAGCGACGTGACGGCTTCCAGATCGCCCACCCACGGCCCGGAGTCGAACGGATAGGCGTTCTGCGCCCGGAACCGCAGGCCTCCGTTGAAGCCGGCGTCATCGTTCCGGTATGTGAGCGACGCCGTCCCTCTCACGGTCGGCGAGTTCAGCGACACCTGGCGGACGAGTTCTCCGGCGGTCTCGAAGCTGTTCCGGTTGATCAACGAGAGCGACGTGGCCAGCTCGAGCTGATCGCTGAGCAGGAAGCCGGCGCCCAGTTCGCCCCCCATGACGTCGAACCCTCCGACGTCCTGATATCCGAGCACCATCGCCGCTCCGGTGCCGCCGGCGCTCGTGGGCGACACCGTGCCCAGCGGAACCTGGCCGGCCAGGCCGGCGATGAACTGGGCCGTGGCGAGCGCCACCGGCTCGTTGGGGAAGGCGACCCCGACCAACTGCCGGAACACGCCCTCCAGGTACGGCCGCAGCTGCGCGCCGTTCAGGAAGATGTTGGGCGAGAGCAGGCGCAACGGCGAGATGTAGCTGTCGTAGCGGGTGAACCACGCGTTGGCGCCGAAGGACCCCCGGTCCCCGAACACGCCCTTGTAGCCGACCTCGAGTGTGTTGCTCACGGTCGGACCGAGCGCCTCGATGTCCTGAAGGGCGGCGAGGTCGACGGCCTGGCAGAACGGGGGCGCCACGCAGTCCGGCGGCGGCGCGCCGCCGCCCGCAGTCTCCGTGTCGAGGAGCAGGGCCAGGAAGCCGACCTGGTCCGCGGACGGGGCGGGGATCAGGGGCGCCAGCGCCGCCAGTTGCGGATCGGCGGCACTGAGCAGCGCCATCGCCGTGGACCAGAGCTGGGCCGTGGTCGTGGGCAGGAACTCCCGCGGGCTCCCGCCCAGCAGCACGTTGAAGGGAGACAGGTGCATGGGGATCCCGTTCGAATCCCTCATGTACATGTACCCGTTGCCACCGGCCCCGGTGGCGCGGAGGTCGTAACGGAACGGCAGACCCGGGATCGGGATCGTCCCGCCCGAAATATCCAGGAACTGGTTCGTGGACGACGGGGTGGAGAAGGCGCGGTTGAAGGTGACGCGGAACGAGTTCGCCGCGTTCGGCTTGTAGACCAGCGCCGCGCGCGGAGAGAAGACGGGATCCGCGAGGCTGCTGTTGTAGTCGTACCGGAACGCGGCGGTGAGGTCGATCTTCGAGTTCAGCGCCCATTCCCACTGGACATAGCCACCGACTTCGGTCGTCTGGTCGTCGTCCTCGAACTGTCCGTTGATCGACCCCTTGCTGTCCGGATTGGTCCCCAGATAGTCGACTCCGTAGATGACCCGGTGCGCCGAGCCGAACCGCGACTGGTACTGCAACTGCCCGACGAGCAGCGACGAGTTGTCGAAAAGCGGGCGGCCCGAGCGGAGGAGGAAGGTCTCGTCGTTCGTGTTGTAGTTGTAGAACACCTGCGCGAACAGATCCCTGTGCCGGAAGCGCGCCTGCCCGTAGGTGACTCCCCAGTTGGTGACGTTCGCCGCCCCCAGGCCGGTGAGGTTCGTGGCTTGCGCGGCTACGTTCCGCCCCGCCGCGAGGACGAGCGATGTCCCCGGGGACGGCTCGAAGTCCATGCGGGCGTCCACGCCCCAGTTTCGGTGGCCGGAGTCCCGCCCCATGGCCACGTTCTCGGCCGACTGCTGCAGGATGCCCTGATCCGTCGGGTTCGTCAGGTCGAGTCCCGCGGTGAACGCCTGGCAGGGCGCGGCGGTGAGGTCGAACCCGGCCCCGACGCATGCATGCCCCGCGTCCCGCGCCTGCGCCTCGACCACATCGTCGAAGACGTATTCGGTCGCGTCGAAGTATTGTCCCGAGATCTTGAACCCGAACTTGTCGCTCGGGGCCACCGCGATTCGCCCGTCGAACTGGAACAGCCCGGCGTCCTCGCCCTGGACGGGGAGGCTGCCGAGGCCCGGCTCGTTACCCTGCTGCCGGAGGCCGCCTCCCACCGAGAAGCTCGCCCCGGGCGAGCGAATGGGTGACTTCGTCAAGTAGTGGATGACGCCGCCCGCGGCGTTCGGTCCGTAGAGGGCCGATCCCGGGCCGAGGACGGTCTCCACCCGTTCCATGTCGAGTTCCGACGTCGGGTTCAGGTAGAAGACGTTGACCCGCAGCGAGGCCACGCGCGCGATCCGGTTGTCGGTCATGAACAGCGTGCGGCCCGAGAAGATGTTGTTGAAGC
Source organism: Candidatus Palauibacter sp. (assembly GCF_965222475.1). Classification (GTDB taxonomy): domain Bacteria; phylum Gemmatimonadota; class Gemmatimonadetes; order Palauibacterales; family Palauibacteraceae; genus Palauibacter. The sequence continues at coordinate 502,714 of NZ_CBDCUB010000001.1, forward strand.
CGCGCAGCACCGCGTAGCGGCCGCGGATCCCGGTGCGGGACACGTCCACGCCGGGCTGCTGCTCCACGTGCTCCACCGGAGAGGTCACCTGGCGTTCCGCGATGTCGCGCGCGGAGACGACCTCGACCGCCGCCGGCGCATCGAGCGCCTTCTCGAACGTGCGGGAGGCGGTGACCGTGAGTGGGTTGAGCGCGAAGTCCTGCGCCGTCATGGTCGTGGAAACGCTACTCGACTGCCCGGAGACGGCGGCCTGCGACTCCATGACCACGGTGCTCCAGCCCGGCGATGAGAACCGGATCGAGTATGTGCCGGGCGCCACGCCGTCGATCTCGTACGCTCCGCCGGGTCCGGTGGTCGCCCGCGCGACGACCGTGTTGGCCGCATCGGCGACCTCGACCAGCACGGCGGCGAGCGGCGTGCCGGTGTCTTCGTCCGTCACCATACCCACGATCCGGGCCTGGGCCCAGACGGCGCCGGGGATCGCCCCCAACGCGATCGCCGCCGCCAATAGCAGACCCCCGAACCTCGCGCTCCGGCCGACACGCACCCCGAGTCCATTCATCTCGAACTCCCTCCTTGTGACTCCGTCCCGCTGGCCAACCCCTGGTCCTCCCTCACCCGACGCAAGCTAAACCCGGGTGCCGATCCTGTCAGCGGCGCCGTCCGCTTCACCGGACCCGGGCGAAGCGGACGTCGCGCGTTCGGACGTTCGACAGATAGAAGCCCACCACCTGTCCGTTGCGGTCGCGCTCGAACGAGAACGAGAAGCTGCCGCCCGAGAATTCGTCCTCCTCCCCCGGCGTCAGCGTCGCCCGATCCAGCCGCCGATGGTGGAACGCGAGTTCCTCACCCTCCAGCACGATGTCGTAGAACGTCTCCAATTCCTCGCTGTAGAACCGCCCCTCGAAGGCCCCAAGTTCCCCCGCCGCCGGCGCCCACGCCTCGGCCGCCTCGCCCTCGAGACGAGTCGCGTGGTTGTCCCCGTTCTGGTGCATCGTGAGCCCCTCCACCTCACCGTCCTCCCCGCGGAGGAAGGTGACGGACGCCTCCACGGCCAGCAGCCGGAAGGTGGAGTCCGAGGTGGGCACGATCTCGAGCCGCTGCTGGCCCGTGGCCTGGGTATGGAAGGTGTCGTCCTCGCGGGTGAAGGTGAGGATGAAGTCTGGCGCCGCGTCGAGCGCGTAGCGGCCCGCGAACTCGTCGAAGTCCTCGGCGTCGTACGCCGCGGGATCGAACTCTCCGGCGTCCGCGGCCGGCACCTCCTCCTTCAGGGCGTCCTCGAAGAACGCCGAGGCCAGTTCGTAGGCCACGCCGCTGTTGAACTGGGCGTGGTTGCTCTGTGTGGTGAGGCCGGCGTTGATCTCGGGGAGGTAGACGAGCATCGAGCGGTGCGCCACATCCGCGCCCCCGTGGCTCACCCGCTTGAGCCCGCCCTGCTCGCCGACCGAGAGTCCGTACCCGTAACCCGTCTCCTCACCGTCGTTGAGCACGAAGGAAGTCATCATTTCATCGATGCTCTCGCGCGTGCCGACGCGAGGGTTCGCGTAGTTCTCGACCCAGGTCTGAAGATCCGCGATCGTCGTGTAGACCGTCCCGGCCCCGACCGCGCCCCCGAGGTCGCCGATCTGGCGGTATCCGTCCGGGCCGGGCGTGTAGCCCTCGGACATGTCCGGGACGATGTGGCGGTTGGAGGGCCGCACCATCGAGCGGGTCATCCCCAGCGGACCGAACACGTTCTCCTGCATGAACAGGTGGAAATCCACCCCCGAGGTGCGCTCGACGATGACCGCGGCGAGGCCGAAGGCCGTGTTGTTGTAGTTGTACTCCGCGCCGGGGACGTTCTGGAGCGCGGGCTGGCGCTGCACGATCTCGATGAGTTCCCTGCGGTCGATCCAGTCCCCGTGATCGGTGCGGCGTCCGGTCATGCGCAGGAGGTTGAGAAACTCGCGCAGCCCCGAGGTGTGCGTGATCAGGTGCCGGACCCGGATCGTCTGGTCGAACTTCGGCAGTTCCGGAATGTGCTTGCGGATGTCGTCGTCGAGGGAAAGCAGGCCGCGCTCCGCCTGCAGCATGATCGCGAAGGCCGTGAACTGCTTGGAGGTGGAGCCGATGTTCGTGCGCGTGTCCTCCTCGAAGGGGATCCCGTAGGCGAGGTTCGCCATCCCGTAGCTCTTCGAGAAGAGGGTGCGGCCGTCGCGCCACACGCGGACCGCGGCTCCGGGGGAGTCCTCGCCGTCGAAGCGCGCCATCAGCTGATCCGTGAGCCGGCCGGGGTCCGCGGCGACGGGTTCGTGCCGCACCAGAGTGATCTCGAACTGGCCGCCCGGGCCGCCGCCGTCATCCTCGTCCCGCGGGGCCGCGAATACCTCCACGGTGTGGGTGCCGGCCGCCGCAGTCCGCCCCGCGATGCGTTCCACTCCCTTCCCGAGTCCGCCGAACATCCCCAGTTGCGCGCCGTCGGGGCCCAGGACCCGGATGTTGACGTCCACGGAGAGCTGGTTCACCTCTCCGAGCAGGAACGTCCCTTCGTCCGCGTCGATCGTGTAGCGGACGGTGTCTCCCGAGGCGAGGCTGCCCGGGACCGTGCGGCCCCGCTGCAACTCCGCCGCCTGGGCCGAGATCTCGCCGGCCGCGACGAATGCCGCGACAAGTGCCGCGACGAACGCCCCGAGGGGCGCGGAGGTCGGAAGACGGAAACGGAGACGGTCGAAACGCGGGTTCATGGGATGACTCCGGTCGAGGCGCAGCGATGCAGAGGGTCGAAAAACGTTACGACGGGCCGGCGCGGATCAGCAACGGCGCCACGTGCTCGAGAAGGGCACGCCGTCCCCGCTCGCCAGGGAGAGCGACGAGGAGGCGGGCGGCGGCGGCGACGAAGCGGAGGCGGGTGAGGCCGACTCGGGGGACGTCGTCGTGAACATCGATTTCGACGGGCTCGATCAGCGCATCCTCGCCCTCCCGCCGCCCGAGGCCGGCTATGCGAACCTCCAGCCCGGCGACCCGGGGCAACTCTTCTACATCAGGAGCAACACGGCGAGCGGCTTCGGGAGTCCGGGTTCGGGACCCGGCCTGCGCCGTTTCTCGCTCTCCGACCGCGAGGAGCAGTCCGTGGTCGAAGGGACGCGCTTCTACGATCTGTCGGCGGACCGCAAGAGCGTGCTCTACGCGACCGCGGGCGGCTGGTTCATCGGCAACGCCGGCGGCACGGACATCGGGTCGGGGGCGGACCGGCTGGCCGTGGGCGACGTGGAGATCCGGATCGATCCGCGGGCGGAGTGGCGGCAGATCTACGACGAGGCGTGGCGGATCAACCGGGACTACTTCTACGACCCGAACATGCACGGGGCGGACTGGCCGGCCCTCAAGGAGAAGTACGCCGTGTTCCTGCCGCACCTGGCCACGCGCGCGGACCTCAACCGCCTTCTGATGTGGCTCCATTCGGAGATCGCGGTCGGACACCACCGGGCCGGGGGAGGCGACTTCCTCCACGACGCGGAGAACGTGCCCGGCGGCCTGCTCGGCGCGGACTTCGTCGTCGACCAGGGGCGGTGCCGGTTCGAGAAGGTGTACGGCGGGCTCAACTGGAACCCGGGACTCCGGTCGCCGCTCACCGAGCCGGGGATCGAAGTCGAAGCGGGCGAATATCTGCTCGCGGTCGAAGGCGCCGAGTTGCGCGCGCCCGAGAACGTCTACGGCCGGTTCGAGAACAGGGCGGGGAAGATCGTCTCCATCACGGTGGGTCCTTCGCCGGATGGAGCCGGCGCGCGCACCGTCGACGCGGTGCCGGTGGCGAACGAGGGGGCGCTGCGGAACCGGGACTGGATCGAGGGGAATCTGGCCCGCGTCCGCGAGGCGACGGACGGGCGCGTGGCGTACGTGTACGTGCCGAACACGGCGGGGGCGGGGCACGAGTACTTCAAGCGCTACTTCTTCCCGCAGACGAACCGCGAAGCCGTGATCGTCGACGAGCGCCACAACGGAGGCGGCCAGATCGCGGACTACTACATCAACATCCTGCGCCGGCCGTACGTGTCGCACTGGGCGATGCGCTACGGCGCCGACCTCATCACGCCGCAGGGGGCGATCCCCGGTCCGAAGGTCATGCTGATCGACGAAACGGCGGGATCCGGGGGCGACATGCTGCCGTGGATGTTCCGCAAGCTCGGTCTGGGCACGCTCATCGGCCGACGCACGTGGGGCGGGCTCGTCGGTACTCTGGGGTTCCCGATCCTGATGGACGGCGGGTCCATCACCGCGCCGAACCTCGCGATCTGGACCGAGGACGGGTTCATCGTCGAGAACGTGGGGGTGCCGCCGGACATCGAGGTGGAACAGTGGCCGGCCGAGGTCATCGCGGGGAGGGACCCGCAACTGGAGCGGGCGATCGAGGTCGTCCTGGAGCAACTCGAGGCGTCACCGGCCAAGCAGCCGGTGCGGCCGAACTTCCCGATCCGGGTGCGCCGACCCTAATCCGACCTGGCGGGCCGGGGCCGGCGCGGGGGTCTCCAGCATGAGGGACCCCCGCGCCCCTGGGTCATAGATCCTGCCGGGTCAGCGGCAGGTCTCCGGGTCCACCGCGACCGTCACGGCCTCGGCGCTGAGCGAGTTCCGGGTCTGCCGCCAGTTGACCAGCGCGTTGGCCCCCAGCCGCCTCGCATCGGCAAGGATCTTCTCGAGCGCTTCACGGAACTCCCCGCTCCGGATCAACTCGGTGGCGCGGTCCCGTTCGTTCGTGTCGTCCGAGAGGGCAGCCTCGGCCGCGCGCGAGGCTCCGGAAATCGTCGCCTGGACCTGTCCGAGCTCCTCCTCCTTCGGACAGCGATTCAGTCCCTGCCAGCCCGGGTCGCAACGAAGGAGCCGCGAGTACGTGAGGTTGACCGCGTTGTCGTCAACGCCGAAGCAGGCCCAGATCCGGTCGTCATCGTTGCCGCCCCCGGCCGCGCCGGCGAGGGAGAAGACGAGGTCCATCCGCGTGATCGGATCCGTGAGGCTGGCCGCCGTCACGCTCCCGCCGGCGTTCCCGAACGTCGGCTGCACCGCCAGCTCCACCTCGAGTGGCACGTAGCAGAGCACGTAGCCGCCGTCGAATGCGGTCTGGCCTTCCGTGCGTCCCGCTTCCCCGTCCGCTTCCCACGTCACGACGACGCCCGCGCCAGGGAGCCCCATCTCGCCGTCCTCGTCCATGACGGCCCCCCACAGGGCGCCCGTGCCATCGGGCGAGTCCGGACAGACTTCGTTGAGTTCCTGAGCCATCGCGGTGGGTACGGCGCCCGCCAGCGCGAACGCGCCCGCCGCGACTCCCAATCCGAATCGTCTCATCGTCCTCTCCTGCGGCAATGGTACATCGCTTCCGCGCAGATCAGTTGCGCGTGTACTTCGTCAGCCCGCCCTCGGCGGCCTGGCGCGAGTTCGGGCCCTCGGCGGCGTAGACGTTTCCGTCCGCGTCGACGGCCACACCCTCGCCGGCCTCGCCCTGCGGATCCTCGGACTCGTGCGGTGGGATGAAGGCCGTCACCACATCCTCCGACGCGTGGCCAATGCGGACTCCCGTCAGCCAGTCGGAATGCTGGTTGGGGTTCGACTCCGAGTCGATCGCGTACACGTTGTCCTCGTCGTCGATGAACAGCCCGCTGACGCGGCCGTACTGGTAGTGCGTATCCAGCAGGTTCCCGTCCTGGTCGAAGATCTGGACGCGGTGGTTGCCGCGGTCCGCCACGAACAGCCGGCCCTGCGAGTCGAACTCCAGCGCGTGCGGCGTCCGGAACTCGCCCGGCCCGTCGCCGATCACGCCCCATTCCATGACGTACTCGCCCTCGGGCGAGAACTTGATGATGCGGCCCGTGGAGCCTTCCGGCGGGTTCGCGTTCTGCCCGCTGTGCCCATCGGACACGAAGATCGACCCGTCGGGGGCGATGATCACGTCGCACGGCTCGTTGAAGAAGGTGCCGGGCTCGCTCGAGCGGACGCCGGTCTGACCCAGCGTCATGAGTACCTCGCCCTCGGGCGAGAACTTCACGACGGTGTGGCCCTTGTCCTCCGTGCCCTGGGAGTCGGTGATCCAGACATTCCCGTCCGCGTCAACGTGGATCCCGTGCGGAAGCACGAACAGGCCGGCCCCGAAGCTGGCCAGGATCTCGCCCGTCTCGCGGTGGAACTTGAACACCGGATCGACGATGTTCTCGGCGCATCCGCCCGCGAGCGCGATCCCGCCGCAGCGGTCGTAGGCCCAGATGTGGCCATCGATGGGATCGATATCGATGCCCGCCGTGGAGCCCCACTCGCGGCCGTCCGGGAGCTGGGCCCAGTCCTTCGTGACGACTGGATTGGGATTCGGAAGTCCCGCCGCCGCCGGATCCACGACATCCGCCGGATCCATCATCTCCACTTCGGCGGCATCTTCTCCCGCACAGGCCATGATCCCGAGGAGCGCCGCCACCATGGGGACGCGCGCCAGTCTCGCTACGCGCAGGCTCTGCATGTCTCCTCCGTAACGTTCAGTGTTGCGGAACCCGACCCGCACCGCGCCGCCCATTCCTGAATGTGTCTCTCCCGCCCCGATCTGGCCAGACAATAGACCGGGTCGCAGTTTCGGTCCGGTCCACACGCAAGCACGAAAGTGCAACGAACCCGGAGGTCGATGCCGATGGCGAGCGTCTGCAGAAAACGCGGCTCCCGGTGCGAGAGGGGAAGGATTCGAGGCGGGCGCCGCAGCTCGTTCGGTCTCCTCGTGCTGGTGCTCGGGGCCGGCGGCGCGTGCGCGCCCGATGACGGCATCCCGCGGACCCCATCCGGCCGCCCCGACTTCAACGGCATCTGGGCCGCCCTCGGCAACGCCTACTGGGACATCGAACCGCACATGGCCCGTCCGGCGCTGGCCATGCAGGAAGGTCCCGTCGTGCCCGTCCCCGCGAACGAGGTCGTGGGGCTGGGCGCCGTCGGCTCCGTGCCGTCCGGCCAGGGGATCGTCGTCGGCGGGCGGATCCCGTACCTGCCGGAGGCCCTCGCGCGCCGCGAAGAGAATCGCGAACAGTGGCTCGAGCGGGATCCGGAGATCCGCTGCTACCTGCCCGGCGTCCCGCGCGCCAACTACATGCACCTCCCGTTCCAGGTCTTCCAGAGCGACTCGAAGTTCTTCATCGCCTACGAGTACGCGGGCGCCGTCCGCGACATCTATCTCGAGGACCCCGGCCCGCCGCAGGTCGATTCGTGGATGGGCCAGTCCGTCGGCCGCTGGGAGGAAGACACCTTCGTCGTCACCGTGAACGGCTTCAACGGCCGCACCTGGTTCGACCGGGCCGGGAACCACCACAGCTACCAGCTCGTGGTCACGGAACGCTGGACGATGCTGGGGCCCGACCACCTCATGTACGAGGCCACGATGGAGGACCCGGAGACGTTCTCGGAGCCGTGGACGATTCGCCTGCCCCTGTACCGCAACGTGGACCCCGACGCGCGGCTGGGGCAGTTCAAGTGCGTCCCCTTCGTGGAAGAACTGATGTACGGCCACCTGCGCAAGAACCCGATCCCGCGCTAGGAGAACCCGCATGAACTCCGTGAGCTGCCGGAGATGGATCGCGACCGGGTGGCTGACCGGCACCGCTCTCGGATCAGCCGCCTGCTCCACGGGCGACGAAGCCCGGCGCGGAGACGGGGACGGCTGGGTCGTGCCGCGGACCCCGGATGGCCGGCCGGACCTCCAGGGGGAATGGACGAACGGCACCATGACCCCCCTTCAGCGGCCCGAGGGCGAGCCGCTGGTGCTCACGCCGGAGCAGGTGGCCGAGCGCGAGGGCCGGCGCCAGGAGCATATCGACGAGCGAAACGCGCCCAGCGACCCCGATCGCGAGGCGCCCCCCGTCGGGGGCGACGGGTCGACCGGGGCCGCGGGCGGCGTCGGCGGCTACAACTACTTCTGGATCGACGCGGGCGACCGCGTCGCCGTGTTCAACGGAGAGCCCCGAAGCTCGCTCATCACGCATCCCGAGGATGGCCGGATCCCCGCCCTGACGCCCGATGGCCGGCAGCGCCGGATGCGGGCGTTCGCGCGGCTGGCGGGAGAGTTCGACAACCCCGAGAACCGGCCCGTCGGCGAGCGCTGCATCCTTTCGTTCGGCTCCAACGCCGGCCCGCCGATGCTCCCCAACTACTTCTACAACAATAGTTACACGATCGTTCAGACCGCCGATCACGTCATGATCATGACCGAGATGGTGCACGATGTCCGCATCATCCGCATGGGCGAGCCGAAGCCGCTCCCCGATGGCGTGCGGCCGTGGATGGGCGATTCCCGGGGCCGCTGGTCGGGCGACACCCTCGTGGTCCGCACGACGAACCTGAACCCTGACCAGATGGCGGCGTACGCCTATCTCTTCGCCCCGGGCTCGGAGAACATGACGGTGACGGAGCGCTTCACCCGGGCCGATGAGCACACGATCAACTACGAGTTCACGGTCGAGGACCCCGGCACCTTCGAGAGCGGCTGGCGCGGGGAAGTGCCCTTCACGCGGCTCGACGGCCAGCTGTACGAGTACGCCTGCCACGAGGGCAACTACGCCCTCTCCAACGTCCTCAGCGGCGCCCGCGCCCAGGAGAGCGCCGCGGCTCGCGCATCTGGTACCGAAGGCTCACCGTAATTACTTTGTACTTACAGGATAACGATTCGAGGGCGGGCAAGGCATGGAAACGCGACTCATCCAAATCGGTAACTCCCGGGGCATCCGGATCCCGAAGGCTATGGTCGAGGCGGCGCGGCTGGACGAGCCACTCAGGTTGCGCGTGGTGGATTCGGGCTTGCTCATCGAACGTGTGAACGAACCCCGGGCCGGCTGGGCCGACGCAGCGCGAGAACTTGCGGACCGGGGGCACGACGGACTGATTGACGATCCGGTGCCTACCGCCTTCGATGAATCCGAGTGGGAATGGGGGTAGGGGAACCGAGGCGCGGTGACGTCTACCTCGTGGCGTTGGATCCCACCCTCGGCTCCGAAATCAGGAAGACCCGGCCGTGCGTCATCATCTCGCCGGATGACCTGAACCCCTCACTGGGGACATACCTCGTGGCGCCGATGACCACCGGCGGCCGCGCCTATCCGTTCCGGATAGCCTGTCGATTCCGGAATCGCGATGGATACGTGGTCGTGGATCAACTGCGTGCCGTCGACCGCGTCCGCCTGGTGCGACGCCTCGGGCGGCTGTCTCGCAAGACCATGGCCGACGTCCTCAACGTCCTTCAGCGAATGTTCGCTCCGTGACCTGAGGTCGCGGAGCTTCCCTCCTGTTTGTTACCTTGCGGCAAGCACTGCTGACCGGCGTTTTCGCGCCGGACTGTTGAACGAAACCCGGGTGAGACCGATGCGGAAGCTGAGCTTGTATCTCCTGGCGGGCGGGGTCGCGCTGGCTGCTGCGGCGCCGCTCATCGCGCACCACGCCTTCGGGGCCGAGTTCGACCGAAACGCCCCCATCCGGCTGCAGGGTGCGGTCGTCATGCTGGAATGGGTGAACCCCCACACGTGGATTCACCTCGAGGTCGAGACCGACGCGGCGTCCGAGGTCTGGATGGTCGAGGGCGGGACGCCCAACACCCTCCTCCGGCGCGGCCTCCAGCGGGACTGCCTCGCGCCCGGCACCGAACTCATCGTCGACGGCTACCAGGCCAAGGACCACTCGCTGAAGCGCGCCAACGGCCGCGACGTGACCTTCACCGATGGCACCAAGTTCTTTATGGGTTCCTCCGGCGCCGGCGCCCCTCCCGGCGGTGCTCCGAGGCCGAACGAGCCCGGCTACCAGAACAATCCCTGCCAGCCGCCCCCCGGCTGGGAAGGCGAAATCCTGGACGTCACGAGCCACAGCATCCTCGAGGAGCACGACTAACACGAAATGCTTGGCCCAGGGTGAAGAAGTTTCGGTGGATCAGCGCTTGGGTCGTCGTACTTCTGGCCGCCTGTGAAGGCGGCGGCACGATGGTCCCGCCCCCCCCTCCCGTAGCACCCCCCCCGCCGCCGCCCATCGCAGCAAGCGTGGTCATCGAGACACGGAAGATCATTAAGGACTACCTGAGTGACGTCGTGCTGGACTTCAACGAGTGGGTGAGCGCGGACACCTTGATCATCCGTCCCGGCCTCACCTCCCCGGTAATCCGCGTCACGGCCAAGCAGGAGGACGGGAACCCCGTTACCGATGTGGAACCGGTAGTAAGGTTCTCAACGGGCACAGATGCGGTGACGTATCGCACGCTTGTCGGTGACAGCCTGAAACAGATATCGCTTCAGCGGGAAAGCCACCAGTACTGGACCATCTTTGACGGCGGAACTCCCGCCGAGACGCAGATTCTCACGGTTACTGCAAGGCTGGGGGATGTAGCTAACAGCCTCGTGGTGGTCTACCCGACCACGCTGGATGTCGCTACGGATCCACAGACACTGCCCGAAGGCGTCAGCCTGGACGACGTAGGGGAGCGCGTGTCCACGCCGCTTAACTGGTTTACCTCGCGCGCGGGTGCCGCTGAAATCTCCTACGAGTTCCATGTAGGCGAGACTCCGGACGACGACGACAGTGGTCCAGCGATCCTCGACGTCATGCAGAACGGCAACGGTGAGCTGGAGATCGCGGCGGTTGGGCGAGGGAGACGCTACTTGCACTACCGGGCGCTATCGTCCGCCTTCGAGCTGCGCACGGGGCGGATCCTGACGGCGGTCGATGACTGCTACCCTCCGGAGCTGGAGCGCCGCCCCGTCTACGACCGCGCCTCCACGGGGTTTCGGGTTGATCTGGTGTACGAGGAGCCGGAAAACTGGTCGCGGTGCGCCAAAGTGTTGATGGATCACGCGGTAGGATTCTTCGAAGCCGCGTTGAAGGACAACACCAGCCCTCCGGATTTCCGGGTCTTCGTGTTCGACGGGGTCGAAGACTGCGCGGGTTCAGCGTGCGGCGGACCGCGAGGAACCCTCGTGGACCGAGGGGAAGGTGCCGGGGTCTACTTCCCCGCTGGCGGACTCTACTGGCCCGTGGAACGCCCATACGCCCCGGGGCCGTTCGGCCGCGTCCCGGACAACGTCACATACGAGACGATGCTGCACGAGCTGGCCCATGCGTTCGGCATCGGGACGTATTGGTGGTACTCCGGCGTCGTGCAGGTTGTGAACCTCCCCAGCGGGGGGGGGACAAGGGATACCCATTTCCCGGGACCGAACGCCGTTGCCGCGTTCGATGAGGCTGGCGGGAGCGGTTACCTCGGTGGGAAGGTGCCGTTGACGAACTACCCCGACGATACCGGCGGGCATTGGCGCGCTGTTTTGTGCGGTGAGATCATGACCCGAGGCTACTGCCCGGTGACGGAGCTGAACTTCGTTTCCGCCATCACGTTGGCAGCACTCGCTGATTTCGGGTGGGTCGTGGACATGTCGGTGGCCGAGGACTACACGCTCCCCTCCAGGGACATGGCCGCGTCGGTTCAGGCCGATACGGTCAGCGGTCACGACGATGTACTGATTCGAGTAGAGCCCCGCGATAGGCGCTGAGAAGCGCTTCAGGCGGAGAATCCGATCCAGCGCCCGGCGGCCGCGACCGTAAACCAGAGCCCCAGGGAAATGAAGGCGATGAGCCGCGTGCGCCAGTTCGCGCCACTCGGGGCTGCGGCCACCACCCACTTCCGGGCCCCGAAGGTGAAGCCGAGTGCGAACGGGAGCGATATCATCTTCACCCAGAAGGACGTGTTGTAGTAGCACTTCACGGCTTCCGACAGGAACAGCGGGATCCCGGTCAGAAACATCAGCGCTACCCCCGCCATGAGCCACGGACGCCCGTGCCGCACCACGGCGGAGATCGGCTGCCGCGTGAGCCCGGTCCCCCACAGCCGGAGATCCACCAGGAGCAGCGCCCCTCCGAGCAGCCCCAGCCCCAGCAGGTGGACCGCCTCGATGACCGGGAAGGCCCAGATCGATTCGCGGACGACGATGCCGAGGGCCGTGTTCTCCAGCCGCTCGAAGAAGGGAAGCCACGCTTCCGGGGCGAACTGGCGGCCTCCCATCAATGCTCCCCTCCGTTATTGCGTCTCATGGCGTTTACCTTCGGAGAAGTTGGTCGCACGGAGCGTCGTAAACGGGCTGGCGATCGTCAAGCGCCACGCCGCCCGATCGGGCGGATGGCGTATGGTATCCCGGGTGTGTTCTCCCCTATACTCGGGGCGTCGACGCCCCGCCGCGGGCGTGCACGGGAGCCAAACTCACGGAGATTGGGGATGTTTCGCTTTGGGATGCGCTGGCTCGTCGTGTCGGGCTTCCTGTCGGCAGCGGCGGCAGAGGTTCACGCGCAGACGCTGTACTCGGAGAACGGGATCGAGGTGCGCGCGTCGGCGAGAATCATCGAATACGGTGCCGAGAGGTGCCAGGTCCTCGAGGAGCACGAATCGGCGGCGTCATACAGGCGGAAGAGGGGAAACGAGGGCCAGCCGATCGACATCTGGCAGATGGACTACTCCGTGTACAACGGGTCCGAAAGGCCACTCGGTGAATTGACCGCCGTCTACCGGGTCGAAGCGCACGAGCCGCCGTGTACGCTCTGGGGCCTGCGCGCGAGCCGGAACCTGCCCGGTCCGGTCCGGCTGAAGGCCGCGTTCGGCGAAATCCTGCGCGCCGCGGGCGACGACCCGCTGCCTCCCGGCGAAACCCTGACGGCGACAAGCTACGTGTACGTGTTCCGCGGACACCGTGCCTGGTTCGCCAACTGGAACGTCAATTACCAGTTCGCGGCGGTCCCGGTCGTTGTCCAGCGTGCGCCCGCACCGGTCCGGGCGCCTGAAGGAGCGACCCCCGCGCAGCCTCCCCCGACGCCCGCGGTGCCGGAATTCGTCCCGCCGGACATCCCCCCGGTGGCCCCGGCGAATGTGTTCAGCGACTGCTCGGGGTGCCCGCAGATGGTGAAGGTGCCGGCAGGCACGTTCACGGTGGGCTCTCCGGCATCGGAGAGAGACCGGGGCGACGACGAGGGCCCGCTGCACTCGGTGACGATCGGGGCCCCGTTCGCGGTGGGGATGTACGAGGTGACGTTCGCGGAGTGGGACGCCTGCGTGAGGGCCGGGGGCTGCGACTACGAGCCGGACGATGAGGGTTGGGGCCGGGGGGACCGTCCGGTGATCAACGTGAACTGGCCCGACGCCCAGGCGTACGTGCGGTGGCTGTCCCGGCATACCGGGCGGCAGTACCGGCTTCCGAGCGAGGCGGAGTGGGAATACGTGGCGCGGGCGGGCTCGCAGACGGCGCGTTACTGGGGCCAGAGCCGGGCGGGCCAGTGCCGGTACGCGAACGGGGATGATGATTTCGCATCGTGTACGGATGGGCATGAGTACACGGCGCCGGTGGGGTCATTCGCCCCGAACGCCTTCGGCTTGTACGACGTGATCGGGAACGTGGCCGAGTGGACCCGGGATTGCCGGAACGACGACTATTCCGGTGCGCCGACCGACGGGGGCGCCCGGGAGTCGGACGATTGCACATATCGGATCCTGCGCGGCGGTTCCTGGCTGAACGACTCGCGGGACCTCCGCTCAGCGCGGCGGGACTGGAACAATGCCGCTTACCGGTTCAGCAGCTTCGGTTTCCGCGTCGCCCGAACGCTGAATTGATCCAGCGGGGGACCGGCATCAGCGCAGAGGTGCCCTCGCGACATACGGCACGTCCAGCTCGTCCGCGATCCAGGTGTAGATGTGGCCGTGGCGGACCCGGAGGGGCCCGGCTGCCTCGAACCCCAGGCGAACGGAACCCAGGTAGTCGCCGTCCTCGGAGAACAGGTCGTAGAACGCGGGGGCATCGGCAGGAGTGACCCTTCGCACCCAGAGCCGTCCCTCCTCGTCCACGAACAGACCTCCGAGGATCGGCTTGACGTCCGGCATGAGCGATGCGACCTCCTCGGCGTAGCGCCGCATTTCCGGGGCCCCCTCGGCGATCCCCTCGACGTACGCCGCCGGGAAGGATACGCGTGGGGTCCGCTTTGGCGGCGAGTCCTGAGAGACGCATGGATCGACCTTCCCTTGCCCTTCAGTCCCCCGCCACGGGGCAGCCGGCCGCCCAGTTCACCCAGTCCGGCTGGCCGGGGATGTCACAGTCGAACCAGTTGTAGGCGATGAGTCGGCCGGAGACGATGATCAGCGCCCACGCCGCGAGTGAGATCGCGCCGGCCGCCCGCGCCCGCCCCGGGAGGACGGGAGAGCGCTCCCACTCGAGCACCCGGCGGTGGATCCCCCGATGAAAGACGAAGGCGTTCAGTCCCGCGACTATGAACAGAATCACTTTCAATCGAAAGAATATATTGTGGTAATAGCGAACGGGGTTGGAGTAGAAGATAAGAAGTCCGGTGATGACCATGATCGTGAACCCGATCCGGGTCCACGGGAGGAGGCGGCCGGTGACCTCCGAGACGGGGACGCGCCGCATGGTCCAGCCGAGGAGCCGGAGGTCGTTCATCATCACGGTCCCGAAGAAGAGCGCCACCGCGAGGACGTGCGTGGACTCGATCAACGGCCACGCCAGCGTGGACTCCAGCAGGGCCACGCTCCAGGGCGTGCTCCCGAGCCACTCGAGGAATCGTTCCATTTGCGCCTAGCGGCTCCCCTGATCGTCCGTCGTATCGCCGGTCGACGTGTCTTCGGCCACGGCCCCCAGGGAGTCGGCAGGCGCGGTGCTGCGGGGGTCGCTCGGCCTGAGAGTCTCGGCGGCGTATCGGGCGTGGCAGTCGCGGCAGGCGTAGTAGACCTCCGCACCCGCGTCGAACACGGCGCCGGCGTCTCGTCGGTCGACCGCCTCGAGCGCCAACCGGCCCGCATCGACCATGTCGCGGGAATGGGCCATCCAATCCCCGCGGTCCCGCACGCGCCCGTCCATCATCAGCAGGTTGCCCGACTCCGCCAGGATGAACGCCGCGTTGCGGAGCGCCGTCCAGTCGTCGTCGGTGAGCGGGCGGATGAGGTGTACGCCCTCTTCAACGAGGATCTCCCCCACGCCGTCCCAGTAGGTCTCGGCGGCGGGTTCGAGCACGGAGATCATCAGGTCCGTCACGTCCGCGACCGCGACCGGCCGTTCCGGGGCTTCCCCCGAACACGCGGCGGCCAACCCGGCGGCGAATGCCACGGCCGCGAGCGAGATGCCCGTGAGGCGAACCCGTCCTTCGGTTTCCTTGGGAGAATTCGAGATCTTCATGGGCGGGGAACCTATTCCTTCGGAGCGGCCCGCGCCCCTCGCGGCTAACCCCGCGACCGGCCGATGTCGGTGTCCCGCCACGCCCGATCCGCCGGCTCATCGGGATCGGAGCGCAGGAACCGGATGAGTTCCGCATGGAACGGCTCCGGGATCTCGAACTGCGGCGAGTGGCCCACTTCCGGGAAGATCACGAGTTCGGCGTTCTGCAGTTCCTCTGCCACGTTCCGCGCCAGCGCCGGATAGTCGGCCACCAGCCGGTCCTCCGCGCCCCCGATGACGAGCGCCTTGGTCGCGATGTGCTGCCACTCGTAGACGACGGGGTCCTCGTACAGGATCTGTCGCTGCGCCGCGCGCACCCGTGCCATGCGGGGCCAGTCGCCGCTCAGCGTGAGGCCGTACTGGACCTTCACCCACTCCAGATACTCCGGCCGCCAGCCGTTCGGGTAGTAGCGCATGTGCCCCCGGAGGACCGATTCGTACGTCGTCCCGGTGAGGACGGATTGATACGTCTCCGCGGGGTCGGTCCACGCCCGTCCCGGCCGCGAGTCCGCGAGTCCGATCTGGTTCACCATGGCGACGTGCGTCGTGGTCTCCGGGTACGTGGACGCGAAGCGCGTCGCGACCATGCCGCCCCTCGAGTGCCCGACGATCGCGGCGCGCTCGATTCCCAGCGCGTCCAGCAGCCGCTTCGCGTTCCTGGCCGGAATGTGGAGGTTGTAGTGGATGATGGGCTTCGAGGACCGGCCGAACCCCAGCCGGTCGATCGCGATCACCCGGAATCCCTCGTTCCGCAGGGCCTCGATCGTGGGCCGGAACCCCCCCGCGAAGAAGTTCATCCCGTGGAAGAGCACGACGGCCTGTCCGTTCGCGGGGCCGGCGGGGGGCACGTCCATGTATGCGAGCCGATAGGGGTCTCCATAGACCTCGACATCGAGGTACGACACCGGGTGCGGGTACGGCACGTTGCTGTAGTCGATCGCCGTGGCTTCCCAGTCGGCGGGCGGGGCCGAAGGCGGCTCCGTCTGGGCCGAGACGGGCACGGCCGCAAGCGTGAGAACCGCTGCAGCGCGGGGCGCGAGGCCTCGGTGCACGGCGACTCTGCGGGCTTGCCGACGGAGGCCGGGGTGGCGGGCATTCGACATGGCGATCCTCCCTTCCGGACGGTTGCGGTACCACCGTGAGCGAACCTACGGTGCGCAACAGCGGATGTCCCCTCAACGACCGGCCGTCACCAGGCTCGGCGCTGCTCCCTGGAGGTTGTCCATGCGCACGCGTTCCTTCACTTCATTCCGCGTCGCCGCCGCCGCGCTCTGGCTCGGGGCTGCCGTGCTCAGGCCCGGGGCTGCCGTACCCGCGCTCCAGGCGCAGGAGGCCCCCGCCCGGGACGACCCGATCGCCTCCCTCGTCGGCCGGCTGACGCTCGACAACTACAAGACGACCCTCAAGGGGCTGACCCAGTTCGGCGACCGGCGTCAGGGGACACAGCGCAACCGCGACGCGGTCGACTGGATCGAAACACAACTCCAGGCGTTCGGCTGCACGAACACGGAGCGCATCTTCTACACCTATCCGCCGCCGCCTCCGCCCGACGCGGCGCCTCGCGGGACACCGCCTCGGGGGGGCGGCGTCCGCCGCCGGCCCGGACCGAACGAGGGCGACCTGACCACGGCGACCGGCGGGCTGGTGGGCCGGCGCGGCCCGGGCTCGGGCGGCAGCACGCTCTTCGGCTACCGGGGCCCCACCGGCGTCAACCGCGACCTCATGGCCCAGCCCGACGAGCGCATCCGCGAACTCAACCGCGAGGAGCCCGTCGACGGCGAGCGCTCCGAGGTCTACTGCACGAAGGTGGGGACGACGCGCCCGGACGAGATGTACATCATCGGCGCCCACATGGACGGCCACGGCGTAAACGAGGCGGTGAACGACGACGGCTCCGGCACGGCCCTCGTCATGGAACTCGCGCGCGTGTTCAGCGCGCCGGACGTCGAGACCGAACGCTCGATCCGTTTCGTCCTCTGGAACAACGAGGAGACGGGCCTCAACGGGGCACGGGCCTACGTCGCCCAGCGCCAGGAACTGCAGGGGATCGAGAATCCGCCCGGTTCCGGCCAGTATCCGGAGCCGCGCTGGGTCGGGATGGTGCAGCACGACATGATGCTGTGGGACCACGGCGCCCCCGGCCCGGACGGCCTGGTGAGCCGGAACCAGCGGCCCGAGGCGGACGTGAACATCGAGTTCCAGTCGAACTCGGAGATGGCGGACGAGTCAATGAAGCTCGCCTTCTTCTTCAAGGCCGCGAACGAAGACTACGCGACGGACTATCCGGCCGCGGTCGGCCCGCACATGACGAACACCGATTCCACGCCGTTCATGGACATCGTGCCGGCGATCAGCCTGCGCGAGAACGAGCGGGGGGCGCAGGTCGGCGCCGGGTGGGATCCCAACTGGCACCAGCCGACGGACGTCTGGACCACGTACTCGGACGACGACTTCCGGCTCGGCCTCAACGCCGCCCAGACGACGCTGGCCGCGCTCGCCCAGCTGACCGCCGCCAAGCTCGACAACTGACCGCGCCCATGGCCGGGGGCATGTACAAGACCTGCCTGTTCTGTAACAGGTCGCTCCGCAGCAACGAGGTGGTGGAAGCCTTTCCGGTGGGTCGGAGGCTCGCCTTCGATTCCGCCAAGGGACGACTGTGGGTCGTGTGCCGGCATTGCCAGCGCTGGAACCTGACGCCGCTGGAGGAGCGCTGGGAAGCCATCGAGACGTGCGAGAAGCTCTTTCGCAGGACGCGGGTACGCACGTCGTCGGACAACATCGGACTCGCGCGCCACCCCGAGGGCCTGGAACTGGTTCGGATCGGGGAGCCCCTGCGCCCCGAGTTCGCCGCGTGGCGATACGGCGACCAGTTCGGGAGGCGTCGCCGACGCCAACGGCCATCAACATGTGGAGAGCGGTGGCACAGATCGCCCGTTTCCCCCACTCCGACGGCAGCCCGCGAATTCTGAATCAGGCCGTTCGCAGTACGACGAGAGTGGCTCCCGTGGATGACGAGATAGGCTTTCGCGTGGAGACCCACCTCGGCAAACACCTGCGCCGGGGCGACGGTCGGTTCTGGGCCGACAAGAGAGAGTGGTACGAAGGCGAGGACGCGCGCCGTGCCATGAACAGCATCCTCTCGTTGATCAATTTCGGAGGCGGGCGGTCCCGGGACGTGGCGCACGCCGTGTCCCGGATCGAAGACCATGGGCACTCACAGCGGTTCCTGACCGCCACCGTGGAAGAGCAGGAGCGATACGCGTCGAAGGGGATTCCGGGGTGGATCCACAAGATGCCCAAACCGACCCGGCTCGCGCTGGAGATGGCCGTCCACGAAGAGGATGAACGCCGCGCGCTGGAGGGCGAGCTGTGGCGTCTGGAGCGGGCATGGCGCGATGCCGAGGCGATCGCGGCGATCGCGGACAACCTGGTGCTGCCGAAGGGCGTGGCCGAGTCCGAGGCCAGGCTCAAGGCTACGGTCGGCGATGAAGCCGACACTCGCTGAGGCGGCGGTACACTGGATGTGCGTCACAAGGACATCGGTGACGCGTAACTCCACGAGGCGCCGGAAGGGGGTCGCCGCTCCGTTGTCGGCCATGAACTGGCCGATCTTCGCCCTATGGCCGGATCGTCCTCGTGATGAGTGCGCCCCGGCGTTCCTGCCTGTGGGTGGTTGTTGGAAGTCCCTGTGAAGCCCTATGCCAATTGAAGATCACACTTTCGATTGGCATAGGCGAACACAGGGGCGCCGACACGCCCACCACGGCTCGAAATCTCGCGCAGTTGCTCCGCGGGCCGTGGCGACCAGGCCCGTTGTGACGGGAGGGAGGCTTGCGTCCGCGCCCTGGAGTTGGGAGCGTCGGTTACTCGGCCTTCTCGTGAACAACCATCGTGGCATTTACAGCTAAAGGCGTCGGCTACTCCTTGCGTTGGACCCTCACGACCCGCACCGGGGGCGTCAGTTGCTGCGCCTCATAGGGTGCCCGGTGGATCGCCAGCACCACATCCATTCCGTCCACCACCCTCCCGAAGGCCGCGAAGCCCTGCCCGTCGGGGTTGCGCATGCCGCCGAAGTCGAGCGACGGCTGGTCGCCGATGCAGATGAAAAAGCTCTGCGTGGCGCTGTCGGGGCCGCCGCGCGCCATCGAAACCGCCCCGTCGACGTGCAGGATCCCGGTCTCGCTGGTGCGTTCCAGCGGGATGGGCGGGAAGGACTCGGCTTCGGTGTCCGGATTCCGTCCCCCCTGGACGACCGCGATCCGAATCGAGTCATTGGGCTGGTTCTCCGCGTGCACGGTCCGGAAGAAGGTGCCGCCGTCGTAGAACCCGCCGTCGACATAGCGGAGGAAGTTGGCGGCGGTGACGGGTGCCCGGTCGATATCCACCTCCAGTTCGAGGGCGCCCACCTCCGTCTCGATGACGACCCGGACGGGGTCCTCCGCCGGGGGCGGGTGGGCGCGGCAGCCGGCGGCCCCGACGCCGAGCGCCAGAAGAATCGCGGTTAGCACGCATCGAGTTCGCACGCTTGCCCCTCCTTTTGCCGACCTGATCGGCACAACCTTACGTTTTCGAGCCAGCCCGGGGCGACCTCGCCCGCGAACCGGCGGCCTGAATGCACTCCCAGCGTGAGCGACAGTGATGAGCGAAACGAAGTCTGGTCCCACGTCACCCACCGCCGGTAGCCGGCGGAAGTTCGTCAAGTCCGTAGCGGCCGGCTCGCTGCTCGCGGCGGGCGTGCCATCGCGCCTGGCCGCGTCGGATTCGGCGATCCGCCGGACGATGGCCCGCCGGACCCCGGGGCGGCGGGTCGCACCCTCCGACAGCATCGGACTCGGCATCATCGGCGCTGGCGGGATGGGCATGGCGGACGTATCGACCGCGCTGCGCATTCCCGGAGTGGAACTGGTGGCCGCCTGCGACGTGTTCGACGGACGTCTCGAGGCCGCCCGTGAGCGCCACGGAGACATCTTCACCACCCGCGACTATCGGGAGGTCCTGGCCCGCGACGACGTGGACGCCGTCATCGTGGGCACGCCCGACCACTGGCACCAGCCGATCTCGGTCGACGCGCTGCGCACCGGGAAGGCCGTCTACTGCGAGAAGCCGATGGTCCACCGGATCGAAGAGGGGCACGACCTGATCCGCGCCGAGCAGGAGTCCGGGTCCGTCTTCCAGGTCGGGAGCCAGGGGATGAGTTCGCTCGGCAACGAGAAGGCGAAGGAACTGTACGAGGAGGGGGCCATCGGCGAACTCAACTACGCCGAGGGCTTCTGGGCCCGCAATGACCCCATCGGCGCGTGGCAGTATCCCATCCCGGCCGACGCGTCCGAGGAAACGGTCGACTGGAAGGGCTTCCTCGGGCCCGCCCCCGACCGGCCGTACGACCCGCTGCGGATCTTCCGCTGGCGCAACTATCGCGACTACGGGACCGGCGTGGCGGGAGATCTCTTCGTGCATCTCTTCTCGAGCCTCCACTTTGTCGTGAGTTCGCGCGGCCCCACCCGAATCCAGGCCGCCGGAGGTCTCCGCTACTGGAAGGACGGCCGCGAGGTGCCGGACGTCCTGCTCGGCGTGTTCGACTACCCGGAGACCGAGACACACCCCGGCTTCAACCTGTCTCTGCGCGTGAACTTCGTGGACGGGACCTCCGGCAGCACGTTTCTGAGATTGGTGGGGAGCGAGGGGGCGATGGACGTGACCTGGACCGAGGTCGTCCTGCGCAAGAACGTCGCCGTCGACCCGATGGACGCCTTCTCTCAGGAGAAGATGGCCGAGGCCGCGGCGTCTGCGGACGGGCTCCCGCCGCGGGTCCGCATGCTCCCGCCGGCCGAGGCCCGGTACGAGGTCGAGCGCGGGTATCGGGGGGCTCACGTCGACCACTTCTTCAACTGGTTCGAGGCGATTCGTGGCGGGCCACCCGTGCTGGAGGACGCAACCTTCGGGCTCCGCGCGGCCGCGCCGGCGCTCGCCTGCAACCTGAGCTACTTCGAGGACCGCATCGTGCGCTGGGATCCCGACACCATGAGGCTCGTCTGATGCGCGCCCCGCGAAGGACGCGACGCGCGACGGGATTCGCTCCCCTGCTCGTCGGGGCTCTGGTGCTCGCCTGCTCCGAAGCCCCGGAGACTGCCCCGGAAGCCTCGCCGGACACGGCGGAGACGCCGCCCAACACCCTCACGGATGCCGAGCGCGAGGCCGGCTGGCGCCTCCTCTTCGACGGCGAGACGACGGCGGGCTGGCGCGGCTACAACCGCGAGGCGTTTCCCGACACGGGCTGGGCCGTGATCGACGGGGCGCTCGTCGTGGGCGCGACCGCCACCGACCCCGACGTGGCGGTCGGCGGCGACATCGTGACCACCGAGTCCTTCACCGACTTCGACCTCAGGTTCGAGTTCATGCTCTCGGAGGTCGCCAACAGCGGCGTCCTCTACCGCGTGATCGAGGAGGAGAGCGCCGCAATCTGGTACAACGCGCCCGAGTATCAGGTGCTGGACGACCCGGCGTACATCGAGATGGGCACGATGGACATGCACACGCACCTGACCGGCGACAACTACGACCTGCACTCAGCGGGCGAGACGACGCTGCATGGGCCGGGCGAGTGGAACGAGGGCCGGATCCGGATCCAGAACAACCTCGTCGAGCACTGGCTGAACGGGGAGAAAACGGTCGAGTACGAACTGGGGTCCCCCGAGTGGGAGGCGCTCGTCGCGGCGAGCAAGTTCGCTCCGTATCCTCGCTACGGCCGCGCCGCCTCGGGGCCGATTGGCCTACAGGACCACGGGCGGAACGTCTGGTACCGGAGCATCCGGATCCTTCCTCTGGAATCCATCTCAATCTTCAACGGCGAGAACCTCGACGGCTGGCGCGTGCACGGGACCGAGCGCTGGTACGTGGAGGAGGGGGAAGAGGGCGGGGAACTGGTGTGCGAGAGCGGGCCCGACGCGGCGTACGGCTATCTCGTGACCGAGGAGACGTACCGCGACTTCGACCTCACCGTCGAGTTCAAGCAGGAGGCGGACGGAAACAGCGGCGTCTTCCTGCGCTCGAGCGTGGAGGGAACGACGGTGAGCGGCTGGCAGGCCGAAGTCGCGCCCCCGGGCCTCTTCACCGGCGGCATCTACGAATCCTACGGCCGCGGCTGGCTCGTGCAGCCCGACCCGGCCCTCGACGCCGCGCTCCGCATGGGCGACTGGAATACCATGCGGATCCGGGCGGATGGCGACCGGGTCACCACGTGGCTGAACGGCACGATGATGGTGGATTTCGAGGATGAGAAGATTGGACAGGCGGAGGGATCGATCGCGCTCCAGATCCACGACGGGGGCGGCATCAGGGTCCGCTGGCGCAACCTTCGACTCACGAACCTCGGTAACTGAGTCGAACCTGCGGGTCTCGCGGGAACTCGGAGTCCGCAGGTGCGTATG
Source organism: Candidatus Palauibacter sp. (assembly GCF_965222475.1). GTDB lineage: Bacteria > Gemmatimonadota > Gemmatimonadetes > Palauibacterales > Palauibacteraceae > Palauibacter. Next base: position 525,368 of record NZ_CBDCUB010000001.1, read on the forward strand.
TCACGCAGTGTCGACCGCCGCCCAGGAGGCGCCATAACGTTCCGCGCAGGTCCCTGTCTGTTGAACGCTATCCTCCTTTCTGCCTCCATGAGTGTTCCCGCCCGGGCCCAGGAGGTGATCGATCTCCCCGGCGTGGACCGGCCGCTCGCTGCCGATTTCGAGGAGGTCTATCGCATCGGCTCGATCGCGGCCGAGGGCTGGGATGCGTTCACGGAGATCGCGGGCCTGGCGTTCGACGCACGAGGCTACCTGTACGTCCTCGATCACTCCGATGCGGAGGACCGCGTGGTCGTGGTGAACGCAACCGGAGGATTGGCGACCGAGTTCGGCCGCTCCGGAGGGGGTCCGGGGGAATTCCTCGACGTGGAACACTTTGCGGTGTGGCCGGACGGCAGGACGGTCATCGTCGACGCCGGACACGGCGCCTACCAGATCTTCGGCCAGGACGGGGAGTACGAGCGCCACGTAAGGATTGCTGACCGGCGCGCAAGGGGTTTTGCGTCCTCCGTGAGGGCCGCCCGGGACGGCGAAGCCGTCTTCCTGACCCGCCAGCCCGTTGTGAATCTGAGCCACGCCGAGTTGGAGGTTGATCTGGGCGACCGCACAATCTATCGCGTGCCGCTGCTCGAAGAGGTTGCCGTCGGTACGTCTTTTGCCGAGGGCTGGGTGCCCCGCGGAAGAGATCAGCGGTCGGTCGAAGTCCGCGACCCTAAGGAGGCGTTCGCTTCAATGGGCAACGCGATTACGTATTTCGAACCGCGTCTCCTGTTCGACGTCCTCCCAGATGGTGGCGTGGTCTATTCGGATTCCTCCGGCTACGCGATCAAGATCCAAAGCCAGCCGTCGTCCCGGAGTCTGATCCTGCGTCGGCCGCTGACACCCGAAATCGTCACGGACCGTATACGTACCCGTGTGCGACAAATGGCTCTCGAAGTCTTCGAGGAAGAACTCGAAGTCGATGGCGCTGGGGTGGACGGGCTGCCTCCGCGAGCTCGGGCGGAGGCGCAGGCTCTGATCCGGTCCATGGTGGATGGCTTGAGGGCGACTGTGGAGCAGGCGCCTTTCATGCCCGAGGTTCCGGTCGTGCGAGATGTGAGGACCACGTGGTTGGGCACGATATGGGTGCAGCGCCGGGCGGCCGATCCCGTGAAGGAAGCCTCGAGCATATTGAGGCGGGCCACGGAGGGACCGGCTGGGCCGATCGATATCCTTGCCCCGGATGGGCGCTACGTCGGCACGTTCGCGCCGGACGAGACACCCATGCCGAGGGCTTTCGGGCCTGGCGGCTTGGTCGCCTTCGTCGAGACGGACGAATTCGATGTCCCGACGATCATTGCCAAGAGGCTACCGCAGGCCGTCCGCTAAGGGGGCTGTGCCGCAAAGCACCGGTCGTGGTGGTCAAGTGGGTCGATCCCCGGAGACGGGCTGTTCACCGGCGGCAACAAGATTCGGTCGCGAAACCTGCGGATCCCGGACCCGATAAGACGCGATCGACTCGGGAGGCTGATTCATGAGATTTCGTTGCGCTGTGTTCGTGACGCTGCTGGCGGCCTGCGGCGGCGAAACCGACGGCGGGTCCGCTCCGCCGGCGGGTAAGGACCGTCCGCTGGAGGCCGATTTCGAGGGGGTGTACCGGATCGGCGGGATCGCGGCGGAGGGGTGGGACGCGTTCACGGAGATCGCGGACCTGGACTTCGATGCGGGCGGCCGGCTCTACATCCGCGACGAAGCCGGATCCTCGACCCGCATCGTGGTCGTGGACGCGGTCGGAGGCCTGGCGGCGGAGTTCGGGCGCATGGGCGACGGCCCGGGCGAGCTCCGCGACGTGGGGCACATGGTGGCCCGGCCCGGGGGCGGGGTCGTGATCGTTGACGACGGTCACGGCGCGTATCTCCTGTTCGGCTCCGATGGGTCGTTCGAGAGCGCGATCCGTTTCGCGATCGAGGGGGCCTCCGAGACCGCTTCGGCGCAGACCGTGCGGTCCGCCCGGGAGGGCGGAACGCTGTTCCTGACCCGAAGTCCGGCCGCGCGCTTCAGCAGCGGAGAAGTGTCCGTCGAGACCGGTGACCGCACCATCTACCGCATGTCGCTCGCCGAGGCGGAAGAGGCCGCCGCGGTGCCGTTCGCGGGGGGGTGGGAGGCGCGCCCGGAGCGGGCGGTCAGGATGGAGGCGGAGGATCCGTCGGAGATGTTCGGTGCTCTCGGCGAGGCGTTCACTGGATTCGTGCCCGACCTCGTGTTCGATGTCCTCCCCGGCGGTGGCGTGGCGTATTCGGATTCCTCCGCATACGCGGTCAAGATCCAATCTGCCTCCGGCGCCCCGGCGCGCATCGTAGGCCGCCCCCTCCACCCCGAGCCTGTCACGGAGCCGCTGCGGGAGCGCGCCCGGGCTCGGATGATGGAAGCCATGGAGTCCTCGGCTACGGGAGACGTAAACGGGCAGTCGCTGGACGATCTTCCGCCAGCCCTTCGCGCGCAGGTCGAGGCCATGATGGAAGAGATGCTGGCCGGCATGCGCGACGCGTTGGCGAATGCGAGCTTCATGCCGGAAGTGCCGCTCGTGCGGGACCTTCGGACGACTTGGGACGGGATGATCTGGGTCCAACGCTGGGGGAGCGATCCCTTGGCGCAGATCGATGCGCAGACGGCGCTCGCGGGTGGAGACCCGGAGGGGGAAGAGGCTGCCGACGGCTGGATCGATGTCCTCTCGCTGGAGGGCGAGTACGTGGGCACCTTGTCGCTGGAACAGACGCCTATGCCCGACGCGTTCGGGCCCGGCGGCCTCGTGGCCTTTGTCGAGACGGACGAATTCGATGTCCCGACGATCATCTTGAAGCGGCTGCCGGAGACCGTCCGCCCGGAGCTGGGGTCGCCGACTTCGGGCGCCGGTCCCACGCAAACGAGCGCCTTCCGTGATCGATGACGGCTCGTTACGGCGTTGAACAACTGACTTCGATCCGCTGAGCGCTCCTTTCGTCGCTTATGGAGCACTGCAGCGTATGAGTCGTACTGAAGTCCTCGTCATACACGACTCTCACCCTGGTGACGTCCTCCGGCGGTTGGGGCGTCGCGCCGAAGTTGAAATCCGCCAACTCCACGCGACCTTCGTCGGCTGTGATGGGCTGATCGTTGGTGAATTCCCAGGTGGCGGCGTCATCCCCGGTGATGATGTAGACCTCCAAGTCGAACTCATCGGCGAAGAACGTGGGATCGGCCAGCACCCTGAAGGCATCGTTCGGACCCTGTGAAGGCTCGATTCGAAGGTCCACTTCGAACGCGGGAGGTGGTGGCTGGTCCTCGACGGTCACCGCCGCGCTCTGCGCCGCCGTCAGCCCTCCCGGGTCGGCCGCCGTCACCGTGACCGTCGCGCTCCCCTCGGCCACCGCCGTCACCGTCAGGCTGCTGCCCGACGCCGCGGCCGCGACCACGGCCGGGTCGCTCGACGCCGCCTCGTAGGTCAGCGCGTCCCCGTCGGGATCGGCGAAGAAGGAGGAAACGTCCAGCGTCACCTCGTCGCCCGCCGTCATCGTCCGGGCCGGAATCGTCCCCACCGCCTCCGGCGCCTGGTTGGCCGCCTCGACGGTCACCGCCGCGCTCTGCGCCGCCGTCAGCCCTCCCGGGTCGGCCGCCGTCACCGTGACCGTCGCGCTCCCCTCGGCCACCGCCGTCACCGTCAGGCTGCTGCCCGACGCCGCGGCCGCGACCACGGCCGGATCGCTCGACGCCGCCTCGTAGGTCAGCGCGTCCCCGTCGGGATCGGCGAAGAAGGAGGAAACGTCCAGCGTCACCTCGTCGCCCGCCGTCATCGTCCGGGCCGGAATCGTCCCCACCGCCTCCGGCGCCTGGTTGGCCGCCTCGACGGTCACCGCCGCGCTCTGCGCCGCCGTCAGCCCTCCCGGGTCGGCCGCCGTCACCGTGACCGTCGCGCTCCCCTCGGCCACCGCCGTCACCGTCAGGCTGCTGCCCGACGCCGCGGCCGCGACCACGGCCGGATCGCTCGACGCCGCCTCGTAGGTCAGCGCGTCCCCGTCGGGATCGGCGAAGAAGGAGGAAACGTCCAGCGTCACCTCGTCGCCCGCCGTCATCGTCCGGGCCGGAATCGTCCCCACCGCCTCCGGCGCCTGGTTGGCCGCCTCGACGGTCACCGCCGCGCTCTGCGCCGCCGTCAGCCCTCCCGGGTCGGCCGCCGTCACCGTGACCGTCGCGCTCCCCTCGGCCACCGCCGTCACCGTCAGGCTGCTGCCCGACGCCGCGGCCGCGACCACGGCCGGGTCGCTCGACGCCGCCTCGTAGGTCAGCGCGTCCCCGTCGGGATCGGCGAAGAAGGAGGAAACGTCCAGCGTCACCTCGTCGCCCGCCGTCATCGTCCGGGCCGGAATCGTCCCCACCGCCTCCGGCGCCTGGTTGGCCGCCTCGACGGTCACCGCCGCGCTCTGCGCCGCCGTCAGCCCTCCCGGGTCGGCCGCCGTCACCGTGACCGTCGCGCTCCCCTCGGCCACCGCCGTCACCGTCAGGCTGCTGCCCGACGCCGCGGCCGCGACCACGGCCGGATCGCTCGACGCCGCCTCGTAGGTCAGCGCGTCCCCGTCGGGATCGGCGAAGAAGGAGGAAACGTCCAGCGTCACCTCGTCGCCCGCCGTCATCGTCCGGGCCGGAATCGTCCCCACCGCCTCCGGCGCCTGGTTGGCCGCCTCGACGGTCACCGCCGCGCTCTGCGCCGCCGTCAGCCCTCCCGGGTCGGCCGCCGTCACCGTGACCGTCGCGCTCCCCTCGGCCACCGCCGTCACCGTCAGGCTGCTGCCCGACGCCGCGGCCGCGACCACGGCCGGATCGCTCGACGCCGCCTCGTAGGTCAGCGCGTCCCCGTCGGGATCGGCGAAGAAGGAGGAAACCTCCAGCGTCACCTCGTCGCCCGCCGTCATCGTCCGGGCCGGAATCGTCCCCACCGCCTCCGGCGCCTGGTTGGCCGCCTCGACGGTCACCGCCGCGCTCTGCGCCGCCGTCAGCCCTCCCGGGTCGGCCGCCGTCACCGTGACCGTCGCGCTCCCCTCGGCCACCGCCGTCACCGTCAGGCTGCTGCCCGACGCCGCGGCCGCGACCACGGCCGGATCGCTCGACGCCGCCTCGTAGGTCAGCGCGTCCCCGTCGGGATCGGCGAAGAAGGAGGAAACGTCCAGCGTCACCTCGTCGCCCGCCGTCATCGTCCGGGCCGGAATCGTCCCCACCGCCTCCGGCGCCCGGTTTTGCGGGGGCGGGGTTGGCGGGGGCGTCCTGGGTGTCGGTGCTGTGCCGTCCGTCCCTCCGCAGCCGATCAGTGAACCCAGTAACGCTAGCGCGGCTCGTCTCATGAGTGTCTCTCCAAATTCCGGCGGTCAGCTCAACCGGTGAACGCAACGGTCCTGGCGAAGACCTGACATGGTTTCAGCCATCCGAGCGTTTGTCGAGGGCGACCCGTTGGGCTCAGGAATCGATCGACTGGGTCCAATACCCGAATCGCCGCTCCGATCTCGGCCTGTGTTTGCCCGCCCCTGATCCGTTTTCTCGACCTTGAGCCGGTCCGCTTTGTCCAGTCTCCAGTACTTCCGGACGGGGCCGCGGGAACGCCTTCGGGGTGAAGCACGACCGCGCGCGCCTGGACCGGCGGAGATCAAGCGGCGCTCTGGCTGTCACGTGCCACCGCGCTGAGTCGTCTCCTCTCTGTATCCCGGCTCCTTGCCCGGCTACCGTTCACGACACGACCGGGGGCGACAGCATGACCAAACGCAAACGTCCGGATCCGACCGATCGCGTGCGCTACGCCGCGCGCCGCCTCCGATCCTCCGTTTCGGGAGCCCTTCTCCTGTTGGCTCCAGCCGGGTGCGGAGAACCCTTCACCGGTCCGTCCGGCGGTGTAGACGAGATCACGCAGCTTCCGCGCGCGTTGAGCGCCGCGGAGATCGAGCTCATCGCGGCGAACAACCGTTTCGCCTTCGGCCTCCTCGCGCAGGCCAACCGCCCCGGCGCCAATCTCTTCCTTTCGCCGCTCTCGGCGTCGATGGCGCTCGGGATGACCATGAACGGAGCGGCGGGGGAGACCTGGAACCAGATGCGCGACGCGCTCGGGTTCGGGAGCCTCACCGAGGAAGAGATCAACGCCTCCTACGAATCCCTGCTTGAACTCCTCTCCGGCCTCGATCCCGCCATCGAGACCGCGGTCGGGAACTCCGTGTGGACTCGGCAGGGCTTCCCCGTGCATGCGGACTTCCTGGACGCCGTGCGGGAGGCCTTCGACGCCGAGGTGGCGGAACTCGATTTCGCGCACCCTTCGGCGTCCGAGCGGATCAACGAGTGGGTCGAAGCTGCGACGCGCGGCCGAATCGAGGACATGGTTCCCGCCGCGATTCCCAACGCCGTCGTGATGTACCTGATCAACGCAATCTACTTCAAGGGTTCGTGGACCCTCCGTTTCGATCCGTCCGACACGCGATCCCAGCTCTTCCACCTGGACGACGGTTCCACCCTGACGGTTCCACTGATGACCATCGCGACAGACCTTCCCTATCAGGAGAACAGCCGATTCCAGGCCGTGGACCTGCCATACGGCGGCCGTGCTTTCTCGATGACCGTGCTCCTTCCGAAGCAAGGCGTGAGCGTGGACGCTCTCGCGGCATCCCTGGACGCCGGGGAATGGGAGGATATCGCCGCCGGCTTTCGCGAGACCGATTTGCAGCTCTTCCTTCCACGCTTTCGGATGGCCTACGAACGCACGCTCAACGACGACCTCGCCGCCCTGGGCATGGTCGACGCGTTCGATCACCGGGCGGATTTCACAAGACTCTCGCCGGTCGGCGGCCTGTGGATCTCCGAGGTGAAGCAGAAGTCCTGGGTGGATGTCAACGAGGAGGGTACCGAGGCGGCCGCCGCAACCGTGGTCTCGATCGTTGAAAGATCGGGTCACGTCGTTCGCGCCGACCGGCCCTTCCTCTTCTTCATTCGGGAGCGCCTCTCGGGCACCATCCTCTTCGCCGGCAAGCTCTCGAGCCCTCCGGGGGACTGACGGCCCCGGGCACCGATGTCGGCGCGTGCCATAGTCGGCGACGGCGTCTCGGGGATCCGTACCGGATCGGACCGGTCCCTGTTTGACCGACTGTCGCTTCCTCGCGTACCCTTCGCGTGAGAGTCCCTCGCAGACCGCGACCTCACCGACGCCGAGCGAGTCGCTTCCTCGCGTACCCTTCGCGTGAGAGTCCTCTCACAAGGAGCCATGCGATGCCGCACGCGATGCGGACCCCATCCTTTGCCGGGAGACTTCTGGTCTTGGTCGCCGTTTTCCCGGCCGCGGTCGCCGGTCTCGCGGGGCAGAACGGCGAGCCCGTCGCCGCGGCCCGCCACATGGCGGCCCCCGCGAGCGCCGATGGAGCCGTTGACGTCACGTTCAGCCGCGACATCGCGCCCATCCTGCAGCGGGCCTGCGTCCGCTGCCACCGGGAAAACGGCGTCGCTCCGATGCCGCTCGTCACCTACGCGGACGTGCAGCCGTTCGCGAGCATGATCGCGCGCCGCACGCAGATCCGGGACCGGGCCGGGGCCATGCCACCGTGGTACGTCGAGAAGGGCATCGGGATCCAGCACTTCAAGGACGACATGTCGCTCGACGAGTGGGAGATCGAGGCGCTCGACGCGTGGCGCCGCGCGGGCACCCCCGAGGGCGACCCGGCCGACCTGCCGCCCCCGCTCGAGTTCAACGACGACATCCTGTGGGCCGCGGGGGAACCCGACCTCATCATCCGCCTCCCCGGGGTTCTGGTTAAGGACGACGCCCCCGACTGGTGGGGCGATATCGAGAACGTCCCCACCGGCCTCACCGAGGACCGCTACGTGAAGTCGGTCGAGATCCGCGAGGTGAACGACGTCCCGCAGCGGTGGGACGGAGAACACGGGGGGCGGCACACGGTCGGCGGCCGCTTCGTCGTGCATCACATGATCTGGAGCACGCGCGTCATCGAGGGCCAGGAGACGGGGCCCGGGTCGGACCGCGCGGCGACGGACACCGGCTGGCCCGTGCACGAGGTCGGCCGCGAGCCCGATCTCTTCGACGAGGACGCGGGCCGGCTCCTGCGCGCGGGCTCCTCGGTGGTCTCGAACTCCGTCCACCTCCATTCCAACGGCCGCGACACGCGCGCCCACCTCGAGATCGGCTTCCGCTTTCATCCCCCGGACTACGAGCCGAAGTACCGGCGCTCCATCCTGGGGCTGGGGAACGGGAGCGACATCGACATGCGGCCGGGCGCGGCGGGACAGGAACTCCACGCCTACAAGGTGCTGAACCAGCACACCAAGCTCGTCACCTTCGAGCCGCACCTCCACGCGCCGGGGATGCGCATGTGTCTCGAGGCGATCTGGGGCTTCAACGTCGAGACGCTGAACTGCGTCGGCTACGACCACAACTGGGTGCGCGGCTACACCTACGCGCAGGACCACCAGCCGCTCCTCCCGAAGGGGACGATCCTCCACATCATCGGCTACATGGACACCTCCGAGGCGAACCGGAACGTCCCCGACACGCGCAACTGGCAGGGCTCGGGGAACCGCTCGGTGGCGAACATGTTCATCGACCTCGGCATGCGGGTGGAACTGTCCGACGAGCAGTTCGTGGAGGAGATGGCGATGCGGCGGCACCGGCTCGCGCTCGGCCCCAACGACCACGTGATCGGCTGCCCGCTGTGCATGGTCATCCCCGAGAACGGCGATATGAGCTACTTCGCGGACGCGGAGTGGTGGCAGCCCGACGCCGCCACCGAGGCCGACGCCGATTCGTCGGAATCGTCGGAGGAGTCCGGCGACCGGGGCGGTTCGCGCGGCGGTTCGCGGGAGCGCTAGAGGTGTCGGAAGGGCCTTCCCGGCCGCGGGTCGCGCCGCTCCTGGCGCTGATCCTCGCCGCGTCCGGGCTCCCCACCGACTCCCATGCCCAGACCTACGCCCGTGGCCAGAACGCGGCGCCGGCGTTCGAGGGTTGGGAGAAGAACGACGAAGGCTCGTTCAACTTCCTGTTCGGGTACATGAACCGGAACTGGCTCGAGGAGATCGACGTCCCCGTGGGCGAGGACAACATGTTCTCGCCGGGCCCTGCCGACCGGGGGCAGCCGACCCACTTCCTGCCGCGCCGCAACCGCTTCGTGTTCAAGGTCCGCGTCCCGGCGGACTGGGGCGACAGGGAACTGGTGTGGACGCTGACGAGCCAGGGGGTCACCGAGCACGCCTACGCCCCGCTGCGGCCCGACTACATCGTGGACAACACGGTGATCATGTCGGAGACCGGGGCGCTCGGCGCGGGCTCCAGCAACGCCGAGATGCGGGCCAACGAGCCGCCCAGGATCACGCTCGAGGGGGAGCGCACCCGCGAGGCGATCGTCGGCCAGCCGGTCACCGTGACCGTTCTGGTCGAGGACGACGGCCTGCTCAAGCCCCGCCGCCGGCGCACGCCGCAGCCCCCGGATACGGCGGAGGACTCCGCCCGGGTCGACTCCATCGCCCGCGCGCACCCCAGCCTCAGCCGCCGGCAACTCACGGCCCCTTCCCGGGTGACCGTCCAGAAAGTGAACGGCCTCTTCATGTCGTGGTTCGTCTATCGCGGCGAGGGGGAGGCGACCTTCGACCCGCCGCAGGTGAAGGTGTGGGAGGACACGCGCACCGGCGCGAACTCGCCCTGGGCGCCGCTGTGGCGTCCCCCGGAATCGCCGGAGGACGACCGCTGGACGGTGACGGTGACGTTCTCGCAGCCCGGGACCTACATCCTGCGCGGCCGCGCCGACGACGGCGGCCTGTTCGCCGACGAGGAGATCACCGTCGTGGTGCGCCCCGCCGCCAGCTAGCTCGGCGGCTCTTCGGGACTAGGCGCGCTTGCGCCAGTAGCGGACGAGGCCCCACCAGGAGTCGCGGGCGCCGAACGCGTTGATGTAGGTGTCGACCGGCTCGGCCGGCATCCGGGCGCGCAGGTCTTCCTCCACCCACGCCGCGAACTCTCGGGCCCGCGCGGCGTCGGCGCCCGTGTCGGGGTTCGCCGGATCCTCGCCCGCCAGCGACGCCCGCACCTGCTCGGCCCAGTTCGCGAGTTCCTCGCGGAGTTCGGCGAAGTGCGCGGCAGGATCGTCCACGGCCCCGAAGTGGGTCGGGACGATACGATCCGGGCTCCACTCCATCACCCGGGCCATGGTTCCGTTCCACGCCTCGACGTCGACATCGGGCGGGGGGGTGACCGGGATCACGCCGCCGGGCGGGATGCGGATGCCGGCGTCGTCGCCCACCCAGGCCGTGCCGGTGTCCTCCTCGAAGTAGGCGACGTGGTGTTTCGCGTGGCCGGGCGTGTAGGCGACGCGCAGCGTGCGGTCGCCGAGTCGCACCGTATCGCCCTCGTCCACTTCGGTGACGGAGTCGGCGGGCACCGGAAGGAACTCGCCCCACAGCGTCTCCATCTGGTCGCCGTAGATACGGCCGGCGGAGGCGAGGAGCCGCTCGGGCCGGATCATGTGGATCGCCCCGATCGGGTGGACGTACACCCTCGCCTCCGGCACCTCGCGCACGATCGTGCCCGAGGCGGTGGCGTGATCGAGGTGGATGTGCGAGAGGAGGATCGCCCGCACGTCGGAGAGTTCGAACCCCGCCTCCGCCAGGCCCGCCTTCAGCGCCCCGAGGCAGGTCGTGGGACCGGGGTCGACGAGCGCGATGCCGTCGCTGGATTCCAGGACACCGGTACCGATGGCGAGGTCGAATCCCCGGAATTGCAGGTCGACGATCGTCGTTCGCGCGTCCAGCGTATGGTTCCTCATTCCCTCTCCTCCCGATTCCACGCCTCGGCGTCCGGGATACCGCTGCTGAACAGCACCTCGAGGCCCGGTTCGGGCGAACGCGCGGCGACGGTGTCCACCAGGGTCGAAGCGGACCCGCCGAGGTCCCGCAGGATGCCGCGAACCCGGCCACTCAGGGGGTCGCGCAGGATCACGGCCGGAAGATCGCTGTCCGCGTCCAGCGTAACCGATCTCCGGGGACCGAGGAGCGTGATGCTCACCAGGTTGTCCTCCCAGTCCGGGCCAACGGGCAACACGAACGCGAAGCTTGAACTCCCGTTGCCATCGATCGCTTCGGACATGCCGGCGCTCAAGCTGAACAGTTCGCTCCCGTCTCTCGCTCGACCGCTCAGCCGATAAGGGCCGTCCGTCCGCGGCAGCGCCGGCGGCGCTTCGACTACGAACGCCGGTTCCAGAAAGGGTACGCTGTCGGCGGCCACGCCGCCCCACAGGAGGAGCGATTTCTGCGGTGCGGCCACGACCGAGGCGTCGGTCTCGACTTCATCTTCGAGTCTGTAGCGGAGAGCGTTCGAGAAGTGATAGTCGCTGATCCACTCGTACTCGAAGGTGCAGTAGGACATCAGGTCACGCACATTGGGCGGAACCAGGCGTTCGGCCTCGAAATCATATCCCCAGGCGCCGATCCGGCCGTTCGCGTGAGGGTAAGCGTAGTCGGGGTTACCGGCCCGGCAGCCCTCGGGATGCTGGAGGCTCATGTTGTGCCCCAGTTCGTGTGCGATGACGAACTCCGATCGCTCGCCCTTGTCGATCTTCGCGAAGCTTGTTCGGGACCCAATCCCAAGTGCCAATCCATCAACTCCCCGGAACTCCCCGGTCATCGTCCCCACGTAGTGGCCCCGTTCGCCTTCGAGCACCCGAATCGCTTCGGTCTCGAAGATCAGCGCGCGGGAGCTGTTGTGCGAAGTGATCACAGGTTCATGTGCCGTCACCGCGAGCTCCCCGATCGGCAGAAGCTCCCGGGTCATTCGGAGTAGTTCGTGGCCGTCCGGGTCGTCGGCCATCGCCTCCACAAGATCGAGGACCAGGGAATCCGGCCGAGGACTCCACAGGAACGGAATCATGGTCAGCTCGAGCGTGGGCATGACCTCCACGTCCACTGCGAGGCGGCCCGTCTCGGGGATTCGCCCGGCGACCCCCAGCCCCGGGTCCAGCGTCCCCTCCGGGTCCACCTCGATCACCATCTCAAGCCCCGGCCGCACGACCGATCCCGGGACCTCGACGTTGGCCGAGTTCGAGAGATTGCCCTCGGATACCTCGGTCGGAATCGGCCCGGACGTGCCGGGGACGTTCGCGACGTGAGCCTCCCGGTCGTCGATGTAGAACCGTGCGCGGACCGGGGGAATTCCGGCGCTGGTGGTTCGAGCGGCCGTGGGGAACACGCGCAGCAGGGCCTTCGCGCCCGCGACGAGCGGCACGGGGAACTCCAGGGACTGCACCGCCTGCGTCAGATACGCCGCCGCCGGTTCCGCCTCCGCGCACATGGTGATGCGGCGCTTGCGGATACCGCCCAACCATGCGAGGACGGTGGGATCCATGGGCGCGCAAAGGCCGGTGCCGCCCGCCAGCAGCGTCTCGAGCAGGCCCAGAGCCGTAAGGCCGTCCGGGAGCGGACCGTCCAGCGCCTCGTTGTTCGAGAGGATCAGCGCCCGGAGGCTCGTGAGCGCGGCGAGTTCCGGGGGCACGGAGCCTGACAGGTCGTTGTTGCCGAGAAGAAGTTCCCCGAGCACCGACAGACTACCGAGTTCTGGCGGGATCGGGCCCGTGAGATCGTTGGCCTCCAGCCACAGCGTCCCCAGGCTAGTGAGGTTGCCGAGTTCCGCCGGAATGGGGCCCGTGAGATCGTTGAAGCGAAGGTCCAGCCACCTCAGGCTGGCGAGGTTGCCGAGTTCCGCCGGGATCGGGCCCGTGAGATCGTTGGCGCCGAGCCACAGCAACTCCAGGCTGGTGAGGTTGCCGAGTTCCGCCGGGATCGGGCCCGTGAGATCGTTGGTCTCCAGCCACAGCGCCCCCAGGTTGGTGAGGTTGCCGAGTTCCGCCGGAATGGGGCCCGTGAGATCGTTGAAGCGAAGGTCCAGCCACCTCAGGCTGGCGAGGTTGCCGAGTTCCGGCGGGATCGGGCCCGTGAGATTGTTCCCGGTCAGCTGCAGGTTGACCACCCGGCCCTCGCCGTCAATAAGGACGCCGAACCGCTCCCCCAGCGGCGCGTCGGTCAGCCAGTTGTCGTTGTTGGTCCAACTCGGTCCGCCGGTCACGTCATAGAGGACATCGAGGATGTCGCGGTCCGACAGGGGCGCGCACTCGACCCCCGTGCCCGCGTGCGCCGGAATGGTGTTCAGCCATGCCTGAAACGCTTCCTCGACCGGGACGCACAACTCGGTTTCCGCGTACTCGAACTCGACGAGTGGAAGACCGGCCAGACGAGTCGGTAGTCGGCCCGAGATCTCGTTGTCCCCGATCCGTAGTACGGTCATTCGGGTCAAATCGCCGAGCGTCGCCGGAAGCCGCCCCGCAAGGCTGTTGCCGTGTAAGTCGAGCTCGGTCGCGTTACCGAGGGAATCAGCCGTGACCCCATGCCATTCCTCGGGAACATGATCGCTGAGCCATCCGCGAGACTCCGTCCAGCCGCTTCCACCGGTGGCTTCATACAATGATCTCAAGGCCGTAACATCGGCTGCGTTGCACCACTGGGATGCCTCGGCATCATGTAATTGGAGTCCCTGCAGCCACGCAGCGAAAAAGGACGTCCCGGGCACGCACAGTCCGGTGAACTCGATACTGAGAGCCTGAAGCCTCCCAAGTCTCAGGAAGCTCGACGGAATCGGCCCCCAAAGACCGGTTTCCTTTAGGGACAGCGACTCCAGGCTGGCGAGGTTGCCGAGCTGTGGAGGGATGGATCCGACCAGGTCGTTCGCGCTGAGTCTCAGCCCCCTCAGGCTGGCGAGGTTGCCGAGTTCCGCCGGGATCTCGCCTGTGAGGCTGTTCCGGGAGAGTTGCAGCTGCTCCAGGTGGCTCAGTTCGCCGAGTTCCGGTGGGATCGGGCCCGTGAGATCGTTGAGCCCGAGGGACAGCCACCTCAGGCTGGCGAGGTTGCCGAGTTCGGGCGGGATCGGGCCCGTGAGTTCGTTGCCCCCAAGGTACAGCTCCGTGAGGCTGGCGAGGTTGCCGAGTCCTGTGGGGATCGGGCCCGTGAGATCGTTGGTTCCAAGGTCCAGCCGCGTGAGGCTGGCGAGGTTGCCGAGTCCGGGCGGGATCGGGCCCGTGAGTTCGTTGAGCGCAAGGTCCAGCCGCGTCAGGCGTCCCTCGCGATTCGTCGTCACGCCAAACCACTCACCCAGCGGCGCGTCGGTCAACCAGTTCTCGCTGTTGTGCCAGTTCGGACCGTCGGTCGCCTCGTAGAACGCCGCCAGCGCCGCCCGGTCCGGGTTGACAACGGTGATCTCGGACGTTCCCCTGGCGCTCCCCGCCGTGGCGGCGATGGTCGCCGTCCCCTCGGCGACACCCGTCACCAACCCCGCCGCGTTCACCGTGGCCACCGAGACATCGTCCGATGACCAGGCGAACGCCGCACCTCCGACCATGTGCCCGTTCGCGTCGAACGCCGCCGCGACAAGCCGGAGCGTGTCGCCTGGCGCCACCGTGTCGGCTGGTGGCACCACGACGACCGATCCCGCCGACTGCATCACACTCACCAACGCTGCGCCGGATGCCTCGCCCGCCGTCGCGGTGATCGTCGTCACGCCAGCGCCCGCCGCCGTCACCAGCCCTGCGGAGTCGACCGCCGCGACGGTCGTGTCGGCGCTCGACCAGGACACGGCTACGCCCTCCATCACGCGGCCGGCCTGGTCGCGCACCTCGGCGGCGAGTTGGGCGGTCTGTTCCAGAGCCGTCAGCGCCACCGTGTCGGGCGTGATCGCCACGGTTGTCGGCGCCGGAGCCACGACCGTGAGTTGCGCGCGGCCCGTGATCCCCGCTGCGGTGGCCGTCACCTGCGCCTCGCCCGCGCTGACAGCGGTCACCAGGCCGGAGGTGTCCACCGCCGCCACCATCGTGTCGCTCGATGTCCACGAGAACTCGGTCCCCGCGACGGGATGCCCGTTCGCGTCGGTGGCCTCGGCCGTCAGGCGCAGCGTGTCGCTGCGGACCAGCGTGTCGGCGGCGGGCGAGACAGCGACCGAGTTCGCCCGCTGCATCACGGTCACCGATGCCGTGCCGGTGGCCGGCCCCGAGGTTGCCGTGACCGCCGTACTTCCGTTGCCAGCCGCCATGACCAACCCGGAGGCGTTCACGGTCGCGACTGCGGGGCTGTCGCTGGCCCACGCGACGGTTGCCCCGGCCATCTCCCGCCCGTTCTGGTCCCGCACTTCCGCAGCGAGACGAACTGTGTCGCCCAGCGCCACGAGGGAGACGTTCGCCGGAGTGATCGAGATGGATGTCGCTCGCGGGGTTTCCGGACGAGGAGGAGGGGGTGGTCCGGTGCTTTCCTCGCCGCCGCAGGCGAGCAACATGGCCGCGGCCAATCCCATCGACCCGAGGGCGGCCGGGGCGAAGGGCAGGCGATACGCCTTCAATCGCTCCCGGAGGGTCGCAGCTCGATCCACAGCCCGCCGGCGTTTCCGAGCACGATGTTGTCGGAGACCGATCCGGGGCCGCCGCGGACGGTGAGCGACACGACGGGCGCCGAGCCGGGGTCGGCGAGCCACAGGAGCGCGTCCACGATGTACACGGTCCCGCCCCGGATCCCGACGGCCCGGCCGTAGAGGTGTTCGGGGTGGCGGGACGGGCCGCAGTCGCGGGCCCCGAACGCGAGGAGGAAGCGGGTGAGGCGCTCTGGATCTTCCACCATGACCCAGACAGCCTCCAGGCCCTGCGCCCCATTCGCGTGGTCCGGCGTGCCGGGGGGCTCCGGTCGTTCCCGGTCGGGGTCGACGAAGAACACCGCGTGCAACGGATGGTCCGGAGGGAAGGCGGCCCGGCTGGGCGCATCCGTCTCGGCGACCGCGAGTTCCGGCTCGAGGTCCGCCGCAAGGACGAGGACTTCGTCCAGGCCGGGCCCGGAGACGGCGAGGTAGGCCCCACCTCCGCCATCGGCAATCAGATCCATATATCGCCCGGTCTCCGCGACGCCGGGCCCGTCCGGATCAGCGGGGCCCTCGACCGTCTTGAGTTCGAGGTGCGTCCCGTCGCCGAATGCGATCTCCGCCGTCTCCAGTCCGTTTGCGTCGCGCCTCCCGGCCTGGACCTGGAACCCGAACTCGTCGGTGAGCCGCAGGGACAGGGCGTCGAGATCGCCCACGGCGACCGGCACATGGTCAAGTCGCAGCGAGGAGCCGGGCGCCACGCACGTCGCCGGCGTGTCCTGTGCCAGCGCCGCCGGGGCCGCCCCGAGCAGAACGAAGGCGGCTCCCGCGAGGGCGCGCCACGGCAAGGCCGTCACCCTGCGGCTCCCGCGCCGTCCTCTCGCTTTCGTGTTTCGGGTGGGGGATCGTCGGCCGATCATGGCGCACAAGATGACGCGGCGACCCCGAGGTCGATAGCTTGCCCGCCATGAGACGCCCCGGACCTGACGAACACGCCGATTACTACGCGCAGTACATCGACCGCGTACCTGCCGACCGGCCGCTGATCGACGTGATGCGGGAAGCGCCCGACGCGCTGGAGCGTCTCCTCGCGGGGCTGCCCGCGGAACGCGAGACGTTCGTGTACGCGCCCGGCAAGTGGACGTGTCGGGAAGTACTGGGCCACGTGATCGACGCCGAGCGCCTCTTCTCCTACCGCGTCCTCCACATCGCACGCGGAGACGGTGCCGAACTGCCGGGCATGGACCAGGACGAGTGGGCCGCCGCCTCGAACGCGGGCCAGAGGTCCGTGGCCGACCTGCTGGACGAGTTCCGGGGCCTGCGCGCGGCCAACGCGGCGCTCTTCGCCTCGTTCGACGACGAGACGCTGTCGCGCCGGGGGACCGCGAGCGGCTTCGGGTTCACGGTGCGGGCGCTCGTCCACATCATCGCCGGGCACGAACTCCACCACCGGGGCGTACTCAGGGACCGCTATCTGACGTAATCCGTCCCCTGACGGGGACCCGCCGGCAATCCAGGAGGCCGCAGTGACCGAGGTTTCGCTCTTCTACCAGCGCCCGGGCTGAACGAGCTGCAAGCGCACCCGGGCGGTGCTCGACGACACCGGAGCCACGATCGCCGCGGAACGTTCCGCGACGAAGGCTCCGCTAACGGATGACGACGTACGGGAACTCCTCGCGGTCGCCGAGAGGGTGGTCATCGCGAAGGGGAGGAGCCGGCGCGACCTGGATCCGGCGGAGACCGATCTCGATGCGCTGAAGGGACCCACCGGGAAGTACCGCGCGCCCATCCTCCTCGCGGGCGGCACGCTCCTGGTCGGCTTCAACGCCGAGGCGCTGGCCGAACTCAAATCGTAGGCCGGCCGCACGATTACGGGCAGATGCCCACGGCTTGAGCGCGGGCGCTGGCCTCACCGCCCTCATCACGGGCCTGATCGCAGGGCGTGCGTCCTTGCGCGTCCTTCGCCTGCGGATCGGCCCCGGCGCCGAGGAGAATCTGGAACATCTCTTCCGAGACGCCGTCCGCCGCCGCGTAGTGCAGTGCCGTCCTGCCCCACCGGTCCGCGAGGCTCGCGTCAGCCCCGGCGGCCAAGAGCTTCGCCGCGATCTCGGGCTGGCCCAGTGACACCGAACGGCTCAGGGGAGTATCTCCCACCCGGCTGGAGAGGGCGTTGGGGTCGGCACCGGCCCCCAGCAGAGCGTCAAACAGCAGTGGGTCGCGCTCTGCCCACGCTGCCCACGAGAGCACGGCATAGAGGGCGGTATCTCCCACTTGGTCGCCAGCTTCCAGATCCACGCCGGCCGCGACGAGGGCTTCGAACAATGCGAGGCGCGGATCGAAGACACTCATCCGGACAATGCGGTGGAGAAGCGGCTCTCCGTCGGGATACCGCAGATCGGGATCACCCCCGGCCTCGAACAAAGCCAGCAAAGCGTCCGGTCGCTTCCTCGAAACGGCACGGTGGACCGGTGTCTCACCCTCTTTGTCGGTCGCCCCAAGATTCGCACCCGCCTCGGTTAGCACGCGAATGACTCGGCCTGCGTCTTGGGGCTCCCCGGCCGCCAAGTGGAGCGGCGTGGCGCCTTGACCATCGGTGGCATTCACATCCGCACCCGCCTCCAGCAGAGCGCCCGCGATCTGGTCCTGCCCTCGCTCCGCCGCACCGTGGAGCGGTGTCGACCCCTCGCCGTCGCGGCTGTTCGGGTCGACGCCGGCGTCGAGCAGGAGCCGAACCGTTCCGGCATCTGCCCACTCGACTGCGCGCCGGAGCGGAGTCTGGCCATCTTCGCCGGTCACCGCGAGGTCCGCGCCGGCGTCGAGCAGGATCCTGACGAGGGCCGAGTCAGGCGAGAACGCACGCACGGCGTAGTGAAGAGGCGTGTATCCGACAGTGTCTCGCGCGTTCACGCCGGCGCCCGCTGCCAGGAGAAGCCGGGCCGCCAGCGCGTCCGCTCCGTGCAGCGGTGTGCGATCGTCCTCGGCGCGGGCGTAAGGATCCGCGCCCCACTCGATCAGCACCCGGGCATGACCGCCCGAAGCCGCAAGGTGAAGGGGTGTTTCCCCGTTCTCCGACCGCGCCTCGATGCTGGCCCCGGCCTCGAGAAGCACCTGCGACACGCTTCCCTCCGGATCGGCCTCCCTGCTGTCCGTCGCGACCCGATGAAGAGGCGTGTATCCGTCCTCGTCTACGGAGGCCGGATCGGCACCCGCATCGAGGAGGGCGCGGACCACCGAAACACCACCTCGGGCAGCGCCGTGGAGTGGCGTTGATCCCCGGTCGTCGCGCGCTTGGACATCGGCCCCTGCTGCGAGCAGGACGGGTACCGCGCGGGCGCGACGATCGTACCGTGCCGCCGTGTGCAGCGGGGTCTGGCCCTGATGATCCCGCGCATCAAGCTCCGCCCCCGCAGTGAGCAAGGTCGAGATCAGCGATTCGTAGTCGGTGTCCTCGCCGCCAAAGAGCGTGTAGCCGTGGCCCGGCTCCGCGTACGGCCTCATGTGGAGCGGCGTACGCCCCAGAATGTCGCGCGCGGTGGCGTCGGCACCGGCGTCAAGGAGGAACTTCACGACCTCAACATCCCCCGGCAGTGCCTCGTGGAGTGGCGTGCGGCCCACGAGGTTTCGGCCGTTGGGGTCTGCGCCCCCCCGAACCAATGCGCGGACGATTCGGAACGACCGGTCGAGAAGCTCACTCGCGTCCAGCAGATTTGCAACAACCGCCTGCAAGCGGGCCGCGATGATCAGGGGTGTGTTTCCTCGCTCGTCGCGCAGGTCGAGATCCGCCCCCGCCCGCAGGAGGGCGCGGACCAGGCCGAGATCGACGTCGGGCCCGGCCGCCCGATGGAGCAAGGTCCCGCCTTGGGCATCGCGAGCGTTCACGTCGCAGCCGCCGGCGACCCCTGGCGCGACAGCGGCGGAGTCGACGCGACCCGCCCAGCACGGCTCTGCCGCGACCGTGCCTCCCTCGGCGTTCCGTGCTCCGGGGGTCACGCCGGCCTCAGCCAACGCCCTGGCGATCTGGCGGTATCCTCTTCGGTTGGCAACGTCAAGCGGCGTTGCACCCGCCTCGTTCCGCGCGGTGGCGTCGGCTCCTCCCTCGAGCAGGAGGATCGACGCGATACTCTCCCGCCCCAGCCCGACCTGGTGATGGAGGGGCGTGTTCCCGGCGATGTCCCGAGCCTCCGGGTCCGCACCCGCCTCCAGCAGGGCGCGGGCCGCAGCCTCCAGGTACGGAACGAAACCACCACCGACGATATGCACATCGCCCACCTGATGTCTGGCCAGGTGGAGTGGACGCCTGCCGTCGGAGTCGGGGACCGAGGGGTCTGCGCCGGCCCGAAGAAGCAACTCAACGACAGCGGTGTCGCCGAGCGCGGCCTCGTGAAGTGGGGTGCGGTTGTACACGTTGCGGGTGTTCGGATCGGCCCCGGCCCCGAGGAGAAGCCGGACCGTCACCTCCTTGGAAAAGTCGGCTGCCCTGAACAGGGGCGTCTCGCCCCTCTCATCCTGGACATCGGGGTTCACGCCCGCGTCGAGCAGAAAGCGCGTGATGGCCCCGTCGCAGTCCCGGGCCCGGGCTGCTCGATGCAGCGGCGATCCGCCCACATCGTCTCTGGCGTTCAGCTGGGCTCCCGCGCCGATCAGCAGCGACGCAGATTCGATGCTGCACCGTCCCGCAGCGAAGTGCATAGGCGTGCTCCCGTCGTCCGCCTCCGCGCCGGCGTTGGCCCCCGCCCGCAGAAGGAGCTCAACCGCTTGTGGGTCGCCGATGTCCGCGGCGCGGTGGAGAGGAGTCCAGCCCTTCCGATCCCTGACCGTTACATCGCAGCCGGCGGACAGCGAGGCGCTAACGGCCTGCGCATCGAGCGTACCCTCCCAGCACGAGGAAGCCATCGCCCGGGCATCGTCGGGCCGCGTTGCGGGCTCCTGGCCCGCGACAGCACCTGCAGCGACCGTGAGCAGTGAGACCAGCACCTCTCCCGCCAGATATGCGAGGTTGCGTTTCATGGGCACGTACCGGAACTGGGAAGGGAAGCGTAGGCCCGGGATCTGAGAGTCCCAATGGGAACACCGGACCTCCTCAATGCTCCACGCACCCGGACAACGTGCGGAGCCCGGTTCATCGGACAGGTCGGACTAGGGCGTGGAGCGCACCGTGAAGCCGAAGTCGCCGCGGATCGTGTGGCCGTCCTGCGCCATGGCGCGCCACATGACCTGATAGTCGCCGTCCGCGAGCGTCTCGCTCACGTCGAGCACGACGACGGCGGGGTCGTCCTCCTG
This sequence comes from Candidatus Palauibacter sp., assembly GCF_965222475.1. GTDB lineage: Bacteria > Gemmatimonadota > Gemmatimonadetes > Palauibacterales > Palauibacteraceae > Palauibacter. The sequence goes on from NZ_CBDCUB010000001.1 coordinate 546,069, forward strand.
CGCGGTCGCCGCCTCGAGTTCGAGCGGCTCGCCCCCCTGCGGCAGGAGACGGACGGACGTCCCGGCCATCTGCGGGGCCTGCGTGAACCAGAGCGTGACGATCTCGGGGCTGGCGTTCACCGTCTCGTCCTTCTTCGGAGAGGACTCCTTGAGGGCGAGATGGGGGCTCGCGGCGGCGCCCATCGCCATGATCCCGAGCATGACGGCCATCGCCACGACCGGCCCTCCGCTTCGAATCCACCTGCTCACTGGTCTCTGCCTCCTGGCATTCGCTTACCGGACCTTGTGCCGTCCCTGCGCTGATCCGAGGCCGGACGACTGCGGATCCACCGTCCGCTCCCCCGAGGACAATCCCGGAACGCTACCCGTTTAAACTTGCGTGGCAAGACACCCCAGGCTGGACAGACGGCCGGACAGGAGCGCTTCTTGACTGCCCCTGCCGCCCCCGCGCAGCTTGAAGGCCGATCTTGAGTGCGCTGTGAAGGCACCCGGCATGTACTCTGGCGGCATAGCCTTGAAGCCGATTTCTCCTCAGCTGCGGGATCCGCGCCGGTTCGGCGTTCTGGCGCTCGTCCTCCTGCCGGCGGCGATTTTCGCCGTCCTGCCGGCGGCGGATGTGGTGCTTGAGGCCGGAGCCGGGAACGCCGGCGCTCACATGGCGCACATCGAAGGGGAACACAGCGAGCACTGCGACCCCGGCCACAGCCACCTGCTGTGCCAGTTGTCTCGCACGGTGTCGCTGGGGGTTCCCCCGCTGATCCTGTCCGATCTGCCGCTGGTATCCGAAGCCAGCCCCGACGCCCCGACCGCGACCGACTGGCGTCGCCGCCCGATTCCGCCCGGCGGGAGCGGTCCCAGGGCCCCTCCTCCAGCCTGACCCGCTTCCGGGCAACTCGTCCCGGAAGCTCCCCGACCGCCCCGCGAGCGGCGGATCGCACGCCACCCGAAACACACGTTATCCGCTCAAGCACTCGCTGAGCCGTCCGCTGAAGCAACTCGGCGAGACGCGCCACGCTGCTTGATCGGGAGCGGTCACTGGTGGGTCTCGAACAAGGCTGTGCATGGAGACTAGGCGTCTGGCCGGTTTCGTCCCGGCCGTACTGGCAATGGCTCTTGGAGCCGTCGGCTCGTCCGCGCAGGTTGAGCACGCGGGCGAGATCGAGGGTGTCGTACGCGATGTCGACTCCAAAGAGCCTCTCGCCGGCGCCCTCGTCTCCATCGTAGCGTCGGGTGGCAGGGCGGTCTCGCACGGTGACGGCACATTCCACATCCCGGTGCCGGGTCTGCGCACCTACGCGGTTCGGGTCGAACGCCTGGGCTACCGCACGGTTTCGCTGGAGGTGGATGCGTCGAGGGAGGAGATCGTGGTGGTGGAGATGGAAGCCAATCCCATCTCCCTGCCGGACCTCGTGGTCACCGGATCGGTGGTGGCGCGCGCGGTAAATGAAGTGTTGCGCCCAACCAGCGTGTTCGCGGGAGAGGATCTCCAGCGTCGCCTGGCCGGAACCCTGGCGGAAACGCTGTCCTCCGAGCCTGGACTGGCGGTGAGCAGCATGGGGCCGGGCTCCGCGCATCCGGTGATCCGGGGCCTGAGCGGAGACCGCATCCTGATGCTCGAGGACGGGGAACGGGTCGGCGACGAGTTTGCGAGCGGGTCCGACCACGCCACGGCGCTCGACGCATCGTCGGCGCGTCGCGTCGAGGTGATCCGCGGACCGGGAGCGATTCTGTACGGCAGCAACGCACTGGGGGGCGTCATCAACGTCGTCCGCGATGACGTGCCCTCCTCGGTGCCGCACCATCTTACGGGCGCGTTCCACCTTCAGGGTCAGAGCGTCAGCAACGCAGCGGGCGGAAGCCTGAATCTCACGTACGGCCTGACGGATCACATTCCCGTGCGGCTGGAGCTCTCGCGTCGCAGCAGCGGCGACCTGGAGACCCCGGTCGGATCCCTGGAGAATACCAGCACGGATATTCGGGAGATTTCCGGCGGCACTTCGTGGGTGGACGACTGGGGCCATGCCGGCGCCACCTTCCGCTACTACGGCAACGACTACGGCATCCCCGGAGGATTCGTCGGAGGTCACGAGGCCGGGGTTCGCGTGGAGATGGAGCGGACGGCAACCAGGCTGCGCAGCGTACTCCGGCCCCGGGGGGCCTTCGAGAGCATCGAGATCGATGCGGGACACACCTGGTACGAGCACAGGGAGATCGAGCCCCCCGACATTCTGGGAACGCTCTTCGAGCGCCGGACGGTGAGCGGCGAGATCCTGGCCCGCCACGGCGGCTGGGGCCCTTTCTCCTCGGGAGGAGTGGGGACGCGGACTTCCTGGGAAGACTTCGGATTCGGGGGCACACTCTTCACCCCGAACTCCACGCATACCTCCTTTGCCGTATTCGCGCTGGAAGAGGTCGATCTGAATCCGATCCGCCTGGAAGCGGGCCTTCGCTACGACTGGGCACGCGTGCGGCCCGATCGGGAAGACCCCACATCCGAAATCGGCCACATCCGCGAGAGATCTTTCGGCGCGGCATCGGGATCATTCGGGGCTCTGGCACAGCTGACTCAGAACCTCACGGTGGGCGGCTCCGCCGCGCGGGCCTTCCGCACGCCCAGCGTCAACGAGCTCTTCTCGGAAGGTCCTCATCTGGCAGCCTACGCCTTCGAGGTGGGGAACCCGTCGCTCGAGATGGAGCGCGGGACCGGTATCGACCTGTTCGTCCGGCTAACCGGGAATCGGCTGAACGCCGAGATGACGTGGTTCCACAACGCCATTGCGGACTACGTCTTCCCACTCGAAACGGGAGAGCTGAGCCGCGTGCGGCTGCCGATCTTCCAGTTCCAGGGAGAAGACGCGGTGCTCACCGGATTCGAGAGCGCGCTCGAGTGGGCGATGGTCGGGGATCTGACCGTGGAGGCGGTGGCTTCGTACGTCCGGGGCAGGATCAAGGCGACCGACGAACCGCTTCCCCTGATCCCGCCGCTGCAGGGGCGCTTCGCCATCGGCTACGCCCCTCGCAACTGGTTCGTCGAAGCCGAAACACGGGTTGCGGCTCGTCAGGACAGGACAGGTCCCTTCGAGAGCCCGACTGATGGATATGCGGTTTTCGATCTCTCCGCCGGAATACGGATCACGGTCATGGGGCGGCTGAACGTGATCACCGTCCGGGGAGAGAATCTTGGCAATACCGAATACAGAAACCACCTGTCGCGCGTGAAGGAGATCATGCCCCAAGCGGGGAGATCCATCAGCGTGGCATATCGCGTCGTCTTTTAGCTTCGCGCCGCGAACAACAGACACATCAACACAACGAGGTGAAGAAAAATGAGACACTTCAAGCCGAAACTGCCCATTGCCCTGCTGACCGCGGGAATCCTGGTACTCTCAGCTTGCGGCGACAGCGCCACTGAACCCGATGACGATCACGACGATCACGGCGGAGAGGTGGAGGGCGTGACCCTGACACTGAGTGGCCAGACCGTGGCGTCCTACGATGGAGATGATGGAGCCTGGACCGGAGAACTGGAGGTCGAGCCCGGCGAGGAAACCGCCCACATCTCCGTGCAGTTCGTGGACCACGACGGGAATACGGTTCGACTCGACAGCGACTTCTACCTGCAGGTGGACGTCGCGAACGAATCCGTCGCGGAGTTCGAGCAGGACACCCCCGGTGAGTTCGGAGGACACCTGCACGGGGGGATGGAGGGCGATACCGAGATCACCTTCAGCCTGATGCACGGCGCGGTCGGGTCGGGACACGCGGACTTCGTGACCGCACCACTCCACGTGCATGTGCACGACTAACGGAACTCAACCCGTTTCGTGAGTGAGAGCAACCCCTCCCCGGAGCGATTGCCGGGGAGGGTTTTTCTTTGCTCGCGAGGCAGGTCTCACCCGCGGGCCCCGTCGCTTGACCGCCGGATTGGGCGCGGCTCATGTTCAGCGCCCGTGTGCCGCCGCCCGTCCGCGGCCACGTCGACTGTCCCCCCATATGAGAGGTCTCGATGAGCAGAGCGCGCTCAACATCCCCTGCGCCGCCGTCCGTATTCCGCGGTGTCCCCCTCCTGCTCGCGCTCGGCGTCGCCGTCGCGGGCTGCGCGGAAGGTGGCGGGAGCGCGGCGGATGACACCGAGTGGAAGAACATCGCGGGCAACGACATGGGGCAGCGGTACTCGTCGCTGGACCGGATCGACGCGGAGAACTTCGAGAACCTCGAGGTCGCCTGGACCTGGGACGGGTCGGACTACCCGGCCGTCAACGCGCGCGCGACGCCGATCTACGTGGACGGTATGCTGATCTCCGTGGCGGGCGAGAAGCGGCATACCTACGCGATCGACGCGGGCACGGGCGATAAGATATGGGAGTACGTAGAGCCCGAGACCTTCCGCTGGGAGTACTCGATGCGGAAGAACCACGGGAAGGGCGTCGCGTACGGCGAGATCGACGGGCGCGCGGTCGTCTACATGGTGAGTCCGGCCTTCTTCCTGCACGCGCTGTGGGCCGATACGGGGGAGCACGTGGAAGGCTTCGGCGGGCCTGTCGGCGTGGACGGGTTCCCGGACTCCGGCGTCGTCGATCTGCTCGCGGGGCTGGGCCACGAGTACGACCCGTACGACGGCATCCCGCTCGAGACGGGCTACATCACGAGTTCCTCACCGGCGATCGTCGTCAACGGCGTGATCGTGGTCGGGAACTCCGCCGAGCAGGGCTACAACCAGTCGCGCCACGAGAACGTCCCGGGCGACATCCTCGGCTACGACGCGTGGACGGGCGACTTCAAGTGGAAGTTCAACGTCCTCCCGGGCCCGGGCGAGTTCGGGCACGAGACGTGGGAGAACGATGCCTGGTCGTGGACGGGCGACATCTCCTCGTGGGCACCGCTCTCGGCGGACGAGGAGCGGGGGATCGTCTACATCCCCACCAACGGGGCCACGCAGGACTTCTGGGGCGGCTTCCGGCCCGGGGACAACCTGTTTTCGACGAGCCTGATCGCGCTGGATGTCCAGACGGGAGAACGGGTTTGGCACTATCAGCTCGTGCACCACGACATCTGGAACTACGACACGCCGCAGATCCCGGTGCTCATGGACGTGACGGTGGACGGCGAGGAGATCCCGGCCGTCGTGCAGGTCACGAAGCAGGCCTTCGCGTACGCGTTCAACCGGGAGACGGGCGAACCGATCTGGCCGATCGAGGAGCGGCCCGTGCCCGAGGGATTGATGCCGGGAGAGGCGCTGTCGCCGACGCAGCCCTTCCCAACGAAGCCCGCGCCGTACGACATGCAGGGGCTCACGCACGACGACCTCATCGACTTCACGCCCGAGCTGCGGGAGGCCGCGATCGAGGCGCTCGACGACTACGTGATCGGACCGCTGTTCACGCCGCCGCTGCACCGGGACAACGACCTCGGCAAGGTGGCCTCGCTGTGGTGCCCCGGAGACGTGGGGGGGACGAACATCGACGGCACGCCGGCGGCGGATCCGGAGACGGGGATCCTCTACGTGACCTCGCAGAAGGGGTGCGGGTCGCGGATCATGGTGCCGGGCGCCGAGCGGGACGCGCGGGAGGACGCACCCACGGGAACGACGATCAGCAAGTTCGCGGTCGGCGGTTTCGCGGGCGTGCGGCGGGTGCGGGGCCTGCCGCTGTTCAAGCCTCCGTACAGCCGGATCACGGCGATCGACATGAACACCGGCGAGCACCTGTGGTGGATCCCGGTGGGAGACACGCCGGACCGGGTGCTGGAGCACGAGGCGCTGGAGGGGATGCACATCCCGAACACCGGGACGGGGCGGCAGGCGGCGCAGATCGTCACGAGCACGCTGCTCATGTACACGGGGGAGGGCGGCGATGGGACGTCCTACCTGTACGCCGTGGACAAGGCGACGGGCGAACGGCTGGGTCAGGTGGCCCTCCCGGCGCTGCCGCGGTACGGGATGATGACCTACATGCACGAGGGGAAACAGCACGTCGTCATCCAGGCCCCGAACACGCTGGTCGCGTTGCGCCTCGCCGACTGAGCCCGGGCGGAACGTCCTCGACGCGCTCGTGTGACGTTTCGCCCCTCCGGGGCGTCCAACAGGCATGGTGAACTCCGCTCGGACCTGGTGCGCGGTGGCCGTCATCTGCCTGGGATGCGCGTCTTCCGCGGCGGCCCAGACGATCAGGGGCACGGTGCGCGAGACGGATGGCGGCCCGCTCATCCCCGGCGCCTTCATCAGCCTGCTGGACAGTTCGGGCCGGACGGTGCGGGCCGACTTCACGACGGTCGAGGGCGCCTTCTCTTTCGCGACACCCGGCCCGGGCGAGTACCGCCTCCGCGTGGAGCGTATCGGCTACGCCACCTGGGTGACCGAGCCCTACGCACTCGCGGCGGGGCAGATCCTTCCCGTCACGGTCGAAGTCCCGCCGCGGCCCATTCGGCTCCGCGATCTCCGCGTAGAGGTCACCGGAGCCTGCTTCGACGATCCGAATCAGGGGCATGCGTTGGCGACGGCCTGGGAAGAGCTGCGCAAGGCGCTGGAGACCGCGGTGTGGGCCGAGCGGCGGGGCGAACTGAGGTTCAACTTCACGCGCTGGGAGCGCATCCTCGAGCCCCGGACCCTCGCGGTCCGCGAGGCGACGAGTCGCATGTATCGGCACAGACCGCTTCCGCCCTTCGAGAGCGTGCCCGCCGATCAACTCATGGAGTCCGGCTTCGTCGTCCAGGTGGCGGACTCGTCGGAGTACCGCGCGCTCGACGCGAACGTCCTGCTCTCGCGGGAGTTCCGGGCGGCTCACTGTTTCGGCCTGCAACGGGCGACGGTCGGGGGCGTGCCCAAACTCGGCATCACGTTTCGCCCCCGCGAGCGGCGGCAGGTCGTCCAGATCGAGGGAACGCTGTGGCTCGACGAGGAGAGCGCGGAACTGGACCGCGTTCAACTCTCCTACCGCAATCTCCCGGTGGCGCGCCGCGTAGACCGTCGATTGATCGGTGCCGAAGTCGTGTTCGACCGGCTTCCGGACGGTCCGTTCTACGTGAGGGACTGGTGGATCCGCTTCCCGTTCCACGAGGACGGGTCCTTCACGGGCTACAAGCAGGGCGGCGGCGCGGTGAAGCGCGCCTCGGGGGGCGGCGTTGCCTGGGAGATAGGGCAGGGAGTGGTGGCCGGCATCGTACGCGACAGCGTAAGTCGCGACCCGCTACCGGGGGCGGATGTGATCCTCCGAACCTGGGAGGCCGCGGCGGCCTTCCTTCCGCCGCCCGATCCGGCGGATACGCCATTCAGCACGATTGCCGACGATGACGGCCGGTTCGTTGTGGGCGGACTCCCGGACGGGATCTACGCCCTGCGTGTGGATCACCCGAGGCTTTGGACGGTCGGCGTGCGGCCGAACGAGACTCGCGTGGTCATCGAAGATCGGACTGTGGTTGAGCTGGAGGTCTGGACGCCGTCCGCCGAGACCCTCCGTGCGCGGCTCTGTCCCGGTTCGTCCCTGTCCGAAGGCGTGGGCGCCGTGGTCGGAATCACGCGTGAGGAAGCGACGGGCCTGCCGGTTCCGCGAGCCGAGATCGAGGCCGCATGGAGCGTGCGCCTCGGACGGAGAATCGCGCGAGGCGTCTACGAGTCTGCCGTGTCGGACGAGCAGGGCCGTTTCGCCATCTGCGGCGCTCCCCTGGGGGAGACGATCCAGTTGCGCGCACCGGGTGCCAGCGACGCCCTGACGTTCAAGCAGGACGCCGCTGTCGTCTGGCGAGACGTGTCTGTAGTGCCCGATCAGTCGGTGGACGGCCGGCGCGACTTCAGGTAGTCGAGCAGCAGGTTGGACATCGCCCGCATGCCGATCGATATCGAAGCGTCGTCCGCCCGGAAGTCGGGCGTGTGGTGACCGCCCGAGCCGAGTTCCGGGTTCACCGAACCCAGTCGGTAGAAGAACCCCGGTACCTCGTTCGCGAAGTAGGCGAAGTCCTCGCCGCCCATCGTGGGGTCGATCACGAGCACGTTCCCCTCGCCCACGATCTTCGCGAGCGTCGGCGCCATCTGCGCGGTGAGGCCCAGGTCGTTGATCGTCGCCGGCGTGCCGCGATCGTAGTCGAGGACGTAGCTGCCGCCACCCGCCCGCGTGATCCCGTCGAGGATCTCATCCATCCGCCGTTCGACGGCGTCCCTCACGTCGGGGTTGTACGTCCGGACCGTGCCCTCGAGCCACATCTCCATCGGGATGATGTTGAAGCGCTCGCCGCCGCGCATGACACCGACGGTGACCACGCTGGGTTCGAGCGGCGAGAGGTTGCGCGAGCGGATCGTCTGGAACGCGGTCACCGCCTGCGACGCCATCACGACGGGGTCGATGCTCGTATGCGGCTGGGCGCCGTGCGCCTGCTTGCCGATGATCCGGATCTTGAAGTGGTCGACCGCCGCGAGCGCGGGCCCCGGCGTGTAGCCGAGCGTCCCCACGTCCAGCCCGGAGAAGGTGTGGAGTCCGAAGATGGCGGACGGGACGATGCCCTCCAGCGCGCCCTCACGCACCATCATGTCGGCGCCGCCCTCCTCGCCCGGGGGCGGTCCCTCCTCCGCCGGCTGGAAGATGAACTTGATCGTGCCGGGGATCTGGTCGCGCATGGAGGCGAGGACCGACGCGACTCCCAACTGGACCGCGGTGTGCACGTCGTGGCCGCAGGCGTGCATGACGCCGACTTCCTGGCCGCCGTACTCGGTGCGCACGGTCGAGGCGAAGGAGTATCCGGTGTCTTCGGTCACGGGGAGGGCGTCCATGTCGGCCCGCACCGCGACCACGTCTCCGGCGAGACCGCCCTTGAGGATCCCGATGACTCCGGTGTGCGCGACCCCCTCGATCACCTCGTCAAAGCCCAGCTCTCGCAGGTGTTCCGCGACCATGGCCGCGGTCTCGAACTCGCGGTTGCCGAGTTCGGGGAACCGGTGGATCTGATGGCGCATGCCGGTGATCTGGTCGATCACGCGATCGACCGCCGCGTCCACGGCGGGATCCTGCCCCGCCAGCGGGGTGGCGAGCGCGCCGGCGAAGAGCGAAACGGTCCACAGCGTGCAGCGTGTGCTTCGAGACGTGCGCATGTTCTGTCCTGGTTGCGGATTCACACGGGTCGGCCGCCGGGGCCCGGGCCCCGGAACGGGGCGATGAACGTTGTCCGTCGCAGGCAGCCAGGCAACGGCGCCCGGTCGCTGGCGGCGTCGACTGCCAGGGGCGAAACTTGACGCGCGCTACGGAGGTCCGGTTTGGGAGGTGTTTCGTGCACAAGAAAACCCGCCATCGCGTCGGTCGGGGGTTCGCGGCCCTGGTGGTGTCCGCGGGGTTCGCGGGGTTCGCCTCATGCACCTCGTTCACCGTGCGGCCGGGAGAGCCGGGGCCGGAGGGCGATCGTCTCCCCATGCCCATCGTGGCGCCCGCCACGGAGCCGGGAGCGGACCCGCGGATCACGACGAGCGGCGACATCGGCGTAGAGCCCCGGAATCCGCGCGACTTCGCGATTGAAGCCCTCCACGAACTGCTACGGCTTCAGGACTCGTATCATCGGCGGCACGCCCGGTACTCGAGGTTCCTGGAGGACCTGGACTATCGCGGGAGTCCGGGCGTCAGCGTGCGGATTGTGCGGGCGACCCGCGACGGTTGGTCGGCCATCGCGAGGGTGACGCAGGTCAGGCTGGAGTGCGCGATCTTCCAGGGACGGGTGTCGGCGCCGCGGCCGTACGCGAGCCGCGCGGGTGTGCCGGCCTGCCCCCCGTGATCTCGCCGCCCCCCGCTCCGATCTGAACGCCGTCCACTCTCTCGCTTGCGTCCTTCTGTCGTCTCGTTCGTCTTACAGGGCAGAGGACGACGACAGAAAACGAACTCGAGTGAACAACCCAGGGAGACTGTGACATGCGACTGCAACTCGCCCTCAACGTGAGGGACATCGACGAGGCGGTGGACTACTACGGCAAGCTCTTCGGCGCGACGCCGCACAAGCGCCGCCCGGGGTACGCGAACTTCGCCATCGATGAGCCGCCGCTGAAACTCGTGCTGTTCGAGAAGCCGGACGCGGAGGAGCGTCTGAACCACCTGGGCGTGGAGGTGTTCGACGACGCGCACGTCCACGAAGCCGGCGACCGACTGGACGCGGCCGACATCCTCACGGAGGTGGAAGAGGAGACGGTGTGTTGTCATGCGACGCAGACGAAGGTCTGGTCTCATGAGCCGCAGGGGCTCCGCTGGGAGTGGTACGTGGTGACCGACGACGCGCCGGATGGCGAGGCTCTGATCGCCCCGGCGGCGGTGGCCTGCGGCGCCGCCGGGGATTGCTGTGCCTGAGGTCGCGTCCGGGCGGGCCATGCCCACGTGGTCGGAGTTCCAGACCCGATTGCGGCGCTACGTGGGCGGTCGCGTCGATCCGTCCTGGGTGGATGATGTGACGGGGGACATCCTCCTGCGGCTGCTTCAGCGACAGGACAGTCTCGCGGAGGCGCGGGACCCGCTCGCCTGGCCCTACCGGGTCGCGGCCAACGTCATCGCCGACCACCACCGGCGTCGCTCCGTCGAGGTCCGCGCCTTGGAGCATCTGGGGGCGGAGGCCGCTGCGCCGGATCCGGCCCCGGACGAGAAGGACCACGAAGCCCTGCGGCTGGATCTGGAGGCGTGTCTGCTGCCGTTCGCGCTGAAACTGCCGCCGAAGTACGCCGAAGCACTGCTGCCGACGTCCTTCCAGGGAGTCAGCCAAGTCGAGGCCGCACAACGACTTGGATTGAGCGTCTCGGGCATGAAGTCTCGGGTCCAGCGGGCGCGGGCCATGCTGAAGGGACGACTCCTGGACTGCTGCGATTTCGAGCTGGACCGGCGGGGCGGGGTCATCGACATGCGACCCCGCGGCGCGCCGGGAGAGCCGAGGCCCGCCGACGCCCGATGCCAGTCGGCCGCTCGGTGAGGGTCGCCGTCGTCGGAGGCGGCGTCATCGGGCTGTGCGTCGCGCACTACCTCGAACGCGGAGGAGCCGAGGTCATCCTCATCGAGCGGGCCCGGGTCGGCGGCGGCTGCTCCGACGGAAACGGCGGCTGGGTGTGCCCCTCGATCTCACGGCCGCTCCCCGCGCCGGGTCTGACCCTGACCTCGCTGCGCTGGCTGCTGCGCTCCGACAGTCCGCTCTATATCAGGCCGGCCGCCATCCTGGATCTCGCGGGCTGGCTGTGGGCCTTTCGCGGCTACTGCAACGCGGAGAGCTACGCGGCGGGCGTCGCGGCGCTCGCCGCGCTCAACGCGACGACGGATTCGCTGTACCGCGGCCTCGCGGAGGAGGGGGTCGAGTTCGAGCGCGCGGAAGCCGGCACGATCCTCGCCTATGACAACGAAGCGGAACGCGATCAGGCCTGTGCGCTGCTGGCGAAGCTGGGGGAGGAGCGGGTCGGACGGGTCGACCTGCTCGACTCCCGGGCGCTGAGGGAGGCCGAGCCGGGTCTGCGCGGCGACCTGATCGGGCTGCACGTGCGCGGCGATACGCATGTGCGCCCGGAGTCGCTCTGTGCCGGGCTCGCCGCGAGCCTGGAGGCCCGCGGCGTCCGCATCCTGGCGGGCGTGGAGGTCGTCGGTTTCGCCCGCGAAGGCCGCCGCGTCCGGATGGCGCTGACGGCCGGTCCCGCCACGGAGGGAGCAGCGAGCGGCCGGCAGCCGCGCGAGCCGATCGAGGCGGACCTCTTCGTCGTGGCGACGGGCGCCGAGGCGGGTGCCCTCCTGGGCATGCTCGGATGCGCGCTTCCCCTGCAGGCGGGGAAGGGGTACAGCATCACCGTACGGGACGCGCGGGCCCGCCTGAGGCAGCCCGTGCACGTGGCGCCCGCCAGGATCGGTTTTACGCCGTTTCGCGGCGCGCTGCGCATCATCGGCACGATGGAGTTCTCGGGCATCAACCGGCACCTCGACCGCCGCCGGGTCGCCCTCCTGGAGCGGGCCGCGCGGCGTTACGTGCCCGGCGCCCTGGACGGAGGGGAACGCGTCGACTGGGTCGGCATGCGCCCGGTCCTGCCGGACGGCCTGCCGGCGATCGGCCGGCTGCCCGACATGGACAACGTGCATGTGGCTACGGGGCACCAGATGCTCGGCGTCACCCTCGCCCCGTCGACGGGGTGGGCGCTGGCGCAACTCGTGCTGGAAGGCCGGTCCGACATCGACCTCACCCCCTTCGATCCGGCCCGCTTCGCCTGACGTTGGGCCCCGCGGGTTCACAGCCCCCGGGTTGACCGCCCGCGCCACCCGACGAACACTATCCACCGATTGACGGATCCCCCGCACCCGGGTAGCCCGAGTGAGCAGATTCAAAGACCTGCGCGCACACCTGAGAGCGATCCGCACCCTCATCAGGGGCGTAGCCCGCGGCCTCCCGACACTCGAGGCGTCGGGCGATCCCTACGAGCTGTTCGGCCACTGGTTCGAGGATGCCGAGGGATCGGGGCTGCTGCTCCCGGAGTCGCTGGCGCTCGCCACGGCGAGCGCCGATGGACGGCCTTCCGCCCGCATGATCCTGCTCAAGGGCGTGGGGCCAGACGGCTTCCGCTTCTTCACGAACTACGGGAGCCACAAGGCGGCTGAACTCGACTCGAACCCGCAGGCAGCGCTCTGCTTTCACTGGTCCGTGCTCGAGCGGCAGGTGCGGATCGAAGGTCGGGTCGAGCGCCTCTCGACCGAGGAGTCCGCGGCGTACTTCGCGACCCGGGGGCGCGGAAGCCAGATCGGCGCGTGGGCTTCAGACCAGAGCCGTCCGATCCCCGACCGCGCAGAGCTGCAGGCGCAGGTGGCGGAGATCGAAGCCCGGTTCGCCGGGAAGGACATCCCGCTGCCCGACTTCTGGGGGGGATACCGCCTCATCCCCGATCGCTTCGAGTTCTGGCAGGGCCGCGCCAACCGGTTGCACGACCGCCTCGCCTACACACCCCGAGACGGCGGCTGGGAGATCACCCGGCTCCAGCCGTAAGCCGGGCTCCTGCCGCGGCGGGCTAGCCCAGCAGTCCGAGGCCGGCCAGTACGACGAGCCCCACCGCGACCGGAACGAGGAAGCGCATGACGGGGCCCCACGCGCCGGTGATCCGGAAGCGGCCCGCGCCCTGATTCGTCTCCGCCCGAAAGCGCTCGAACCCCCACGCGGTCGCCACATAGAGCGAAATCAGGAGCCCGCCCACGGTGAGGAAGAGGTTCCCCGACACGTAGTCCGCGAGTTCGAACAGCCCTCGGCCGCCGATCCGGACCGCCGCCCACGGCCCGCCTCCGAGCGCGATCGGCACGCCGGCGAGCAGGATGATCGCCAGTACGGCCCACGCCGACCGCCTGCGGCTCCAGCCGAACGAGTCCATGGCACTGGCCGCCAGCGCTTCCAGTAAGGCGAGGCCGGACGTGAGGCCGGCGATGAAGACGAAGAAGAAGAAGAACGCCGCCGCGACATCGCCCGCCGGCAGACGGCCGAAGAGCCCGGTCATGGTGACGAAGAGCAGCCCCGCGCCCTGGTCCGGCTCCAGTCCGAACGCGAATAGGGCGGGGAACATGACGAAGCCCGCGAGGACCGCGGCGAGCGTGTCGAGGGCCACGATCGTGGCGGCGCTCCCCGGAATGTCGCTCTTCCGGGGGTGGAGATAGCTCCCGAACACGAAGGCGCCCATCATCCCCACCCCAATCGAGTAGAACGCCTGTCCGAGCGCCGCGAGCCAGGTCTCGGGGCCGATGGCCGAGAAGTCGGGCGCCAGGTACCACCGGACCCCCTCCCACGCGCCCTCGAACTGGAGCGAGACGATCCCGAGCCCGATGAGGAACAGGAAGAGGACGGGCATCAGCAGCCGCGCCGCGCGCTCGATCCCGCGCCGCAGCCCCCGGGTGATGATGAAGCCCGAGAGCAGCATCACCGGGATCGTGTAGGCCAGGACCAGGCCCGGGCGTCCGGTGAAGGCGGCGAACGACTCGGTCGCGGCCTGCACGCTCCCGGCCCCGTACCCGCCCTGGAAGGCGCGGATGAAGTAGGCGGCGATCCAGCCCATGATGAGCTGGTAGTAGGCCATGATGAGGAACGCGGCGCCCAGGCCCAGCCAGCCGATGAGGCGGAAGGGACTGCGCCCCGCCAGCTTCCGCATCCCCGCGAGCGGCGTCGCCTGCGCGCGGCGCCCGAGGCTCATCTCGGCCGTGAACAGGGGGATCCCGATCAGCACGGCGAGGAGGACGTAGATGAGGAGGAACGCCCCGCCGCCGTTCTCGCCGACGAGATAGGGGAACCGCCAGATGTTCCCGAGACCCACGGAGAATCCGGTCGTGGCGAGGACGAAGCCCAGACGACTTCCCCAGCGTTCGCGGACTGCCTTCATGGTATCACCCGTTGGCGCATCGCCGTCGAAGTCGCAAGACATGGCGGAGTTGCCCGCGCTCGGGGGCGCTCCCAGAGTAACCTGTCCACGAGGAAGTGTGCGATGGCGGGAAGGAGGGGCCCCTGAAATACGACCTTCGTACGCTCCGCGGAGATATCTTCGGTGGCCTCACCTCGGCGGTCGTCGCGCTGCCCGTGTCGCTGGCTTTCGGCGTCGCGTCGGGCCTCGGAGCCGCCGCGGGCCTGTACGGGGTGATCGCGGTCGGCTTCTTCGCTTCCGTGTTCGGCGGCACGCGCTTCCAGATCTCGGGCCCCACCGCTCCCATGACCGTCGCCATGGCGGTCATCGTCACGACACACGCTTCCACGCTCGGCGAAGCCTTCACCGTGGTCGTGCTGGCGGGACTCATGCAGGTGGTGCTGGGGTTTCTGGGGGCGGGCCGTTTCGTCGTCTACACCCCGTATGTCGTGATCTCGGGCTTCATGACCGGGATCGGGATCATCATCATGCTGATGCAGGCGCTGCCCTTCCTCGGCGCTCCCACCGCGACGGGAGGGGCCATGGGCGCGCTCCGGGCGCTCCCCGATGCGATCGGCACCATGAACGTGAGCGCGGTCGCAGTCGCTGCGGCGACGCTCGTGGCCGGCGTCCTCTGGCCCCGGCGGCTGTCGCGGCTCCTCCCCGGGCCCCTCGTGGCGCTCGTGGTCGGGACGCTGCTCGGCGTGCTGTGGCTGACGGACGTGCCGATCATCGGAGAGATCCCGAGCGGCCTGCCGGGGATCCAGTTGGGTCTGCCCTCCGTCGGCTTCCTCGCGAGCGCACTGCAGCCGGCGCTCATTCTCGCCCTGCTCGGATCCGTCGACAGTCTTCTGACGTCCCTCGTGGCGGATTCGCTCACCGGCACGCGGCACAACTCGAACCGGGAACTCGTGGGGCAGGGGATCGGAAACATGGTCTCCGGGATGTTCGGCGGCCTCCCGGGCGCGGGTGCCACGATGGGTACGGTGGTCAACATCCGCGCCGGCGGCCTCACGCGGGCTTCCGGAGCGTTGCGTGCCGTCTTCGTCCTCGCCGTGCTGCTGGGGCTGGGCCGGCATCTCGAACCGATCCCCCACGCCGTCCTCGCCGGCATCCTGATAAAGGTCGGGTGGGACATCATCGATTGGCCCCTCCTCCTCCGCATCCACCGGATCCGGCGCGACCACCTCTTCGTCATGGTGATGACCCTGGGCCTGACGGTGTTCGTGGATCTGGTCACGGCGGTGGCGATCGGCCTCATCATCGCGGGTATGGCGCACGCGCGGCAGCTGGAGGGTCTGGAACTCGACAACGTGCTCTCCGTCCCCCTGCTGGACCGGACGTTCTTCGCCGGACTCGAGGGCGCATCCACGATGGACGAGTACTCGGCCAGGGTCGGCCTCGTCCAACTTCGGGGCGCCTTCACCGTCGCATCCTCCCACAAGCTGGTCGGCGTCATCGGAAAGGACATCAGCGAACACGAGATCGTCCTGTTCGATTTCTCCAAGGCGACGTACCTGGACGACAGCGCGGGCATGCTGATCGGACAGCTCCTCGACGTGGCGGCGAAGGGGGACACCGAGGTCATCGTGACGGGGGTGTCGGGCGCCATCGCGAAGACCCTGGAAACTCTCGACTTCCTCTCGGCCGTACCCGAGGGTCAGGTCGTCGACACGCTGGATGAGGCCCGGGAAGTCGCCCTCGGCCTCCTCAGAGCCTGATCGCCGGAATACCCCCGTCTTCTCGGGCTCACTTGAAACCCTTCCGGTCGGTCCTACGTGATCGGTAGGGAGCCGAGGCCGAGTCCCGCTACGCCGAGGAGAGAGCAAGGACGATGACTGCCCTGACTACGGCTATCCAGCAAGCAGAAGCTGCCGCATCTCCCTTCTCCGTAATCGACGAACTGGTACGGCTACTAACAATCGGCGCGTACGCAGTCATCGTGTCTTGCGTTACTACCGTAGTCCTGCTCGTCCTCATTCTGCGGAATTGCGTATTGCTTCGAAAAGCTATGACGACCGAGTAACATGCGTCCTCGACTGAAGGAGTTGTCGCGATGGGAAAGATTCTCTTCGGAGCGGGCGTGCTCACCGGCATCTTCGCTGCCGGCCACGGTCTACAGGGTCAGGATGTTCCGCTGTCGGCCGACTTTCCCGAGGTATACCGCGTGGGCGGATTCGACGCGCCGGAGTGGGCGGAGTTCAGCGGGTCGCCGTCCGTGAACTTCGACGGGGCCGGTCGGCTGTACGCGCTGGACGGCTCCGCGGGGCACGTCGTCGTGATCGACCCGAGCGGGTCGCTGGTCCGCATCGTCGGCGGGCCGGGGGAGGGACCGGGAGAGTTCAACCAGCCCCAGGACTTCGTGGTGTGGCCGGATGGGCGCCTCGCCGTCTCCGATGTCGGCCACAATGCCTTTCAGGTCTTCGGCCCGGACGGCGAGTTCGAGCGCTTCGTGCGCATGGGTAGCGGGAACGACCTGTTCAGCGGCATGTCCAACATGCGCTCCAGCCTTCGGCCCGATCCGGCCGGTCCGGCTGTCGTGGCCCGGGGTCTCCGATCGCAACTCGGCGCGTTCACCAGCCTCCTCGGTGAACTCGCCGGCGCGGAAGCTGCGGAGGAGGGGGGCGTGGACGACAGGGGACTTGAACGGCTCTCTCTCGGTGGCGAGGAGGTAGTCGCCGAGACGATCCTCGAAGCGTGGCGCCCACCCGTCGAGGGCGACGAACCGGAGGACCTGTCGCTGTCCGATCTGACGGACCCTGCGTCGATGTTCGGCATGATGATGGGCGGCGAGAGATGGTTCGAACCGGACCTCCTCTGGGACCTCCTGCCGGACGGCGGGATCGCCTACTCGGACTCCAGCGCATACAAAGTCAAGGTGACGGATCGTACGGGGCGGGTGACGCGAACCCTGGGCCGCCCGCTCGTCCCGGAACCCGTCACGCGGCGGATCCAGTCGGCCATGCGCGCTCACGAACTGCAGAGCCTGGAGGAGGGGTCAGGCGGGGGCGTTTTCGGCGGCCTGGGCGCGGCGGGGGCGGAAGGGGCACCGTCGTCTTTCCTGGATCAGATGAAGGAGGCGGCCCGCGAAGAGATCGAGAACCGCGAGTTCTTCGAGGAGATCCCGGTACTGTCCGTACTGCGGGCGACGTGGGACGGAACCCTCTGGATTCAGCGGCGCGGGGAGGAGCCGTGGGACGCATCCGGCCCCATCGATGTGATGCGCGTGGACGGCGAGTACGCGGGGACGTTCGCGGCCGGCGCCACCGAGATGCCGGCCGCGTTCGGGCCGGACGGCCTGGTCGCCTTCATCGAACTCGACGAACTCGACATCCCCAGCATCGTGGTCCGGAGGCTGCCGGCCGCCGTTCGGTGAACTCGGTCGCTACCGTGACCGCGGGGCGTTCGAAACGCCGCATGAGTCGGGTCAGAGGATCGGTGCCGACTCCGTGACGGCCACGACGCCGCAGTTGGTCAGAAGGCGCTGGGCGTCGGCCTTCCCCGAGTCCGAGGGGGCGATCTGGTTCTCGCCCTGCTCCTCCTCGTCGTCGAGGCCGCTGATGAGGCCGATGTCGTGGTCCGCGACCCGTGAGGCGACGACCCTGATGTGGGTGTTCCCCGTGGCCGGGTTGTCGAACACGCTCGCCGTGAGGATGTCGTGGTGGGCGGCACCCGTGAAGAGTTCCTGCACGACGCCCGAGGTCTGCTTGCGGCCCCGGATGAAGCCGGCCTCCAGATTCCCGTCCTCGATCGTGTAGTCCATGAGGTTGAGTTGCGCGACCGCGCACCGATACGCGGTCTCGAGACCGGGCGGGGCGACGCCCTGGAAGGAGACGGGCGCGGTAGCGCAGCCCGCCAGCGCAACGACGGCCAGGATCTGGACGGATATCTTCATGACCCCGCAACTTCGGAGTGTGCCGTCCTCATCGCCAGTCGCAGCCGGTCACACGTCCGAAAGAGAGCCATCGACCGCATGACGCCCCGATCCCGCCGCATCGTTCTGCCCGCCGCCGCGCTGTCCGCGGCCCTCGCTTTGGTTCCGGCTCCGAATGCGACCCACGCGCAGGGGACGCCGAAGATCCTCTTGATCGGGATCGACGGCGTGCGCCCGGACGTCCTGGCGGAGGTGCCCACTCCGGTCATGGACTCGCTGGCCGCGAGCGGCTGGTACACGGCGGGCACCCGCACGACGACCCCGTCCGTGAGCGGACCCTCATGGTCCTCCATGCTGACCGGCGTCTGGCCCGCGAAGCACGGCGTGACCGACAACGGCTTCGAGGGGCGGCGGTACTCGGAACACCCGGATTTCCTGACGCTGGTCGAGCGGGAACGCCCCGAACTCACGACTTTCGCCGCCGTCGACTGGCTCCCTCTCGCCTCTCTCGAAGGAGGCGGTCCGGCGCTCTCGATCGCGATCGATACGCTGGTCGCCGTGGACGGATATGAACTCGGGTGGGCGGCAGCGGACAGCGTCGTCGCGGCGCGCGCGGCGCAACATCTCGCCTCGGCATCGGCGGATGCCGCCTTCGTCTACCTTGGAAACCCGGATGAGACGAGCCACCGGCACGGATCGATCGGGGTCGAATACCGGGACGCGATCTCCCTCTCGGACCGCCACGTCGGCTGGCTGATGGAGGCTTTGCGGGCGCGGCCCGCCTGGGAGGAAGAAGACTGGCTCGTGCTCATCAGCACGGACCACGGGCGACGCGAGGATGGCGGCCACGGCGGGGACTCGCCCGAAGAGATGACGACCTTCATCCTCGCCAGCGGAGGGGCGACCGGGAGTTGGCCCGTCGCCGGGCCGACCTTCATCGTCGACGTCGCGGCCACCGCGCTGCATCACCTCGGCGTGCCGAGCGAGATCGCCGCGGAGCTGGACGGACGATCCCTCGCCGCCCCCGGCGAAGGACGCCCGATCCGCTAAGTCCCGCCCGCCGTCCCGACGGGCAGAAGCTCGTACAGGACGAGGCTCTCCACGCCCAACTCATCCCTGAACACGCCCAGCGCGCGGCCCTGCGCCACGTCCAGGAGTCGGACCCCTTCCGGTGCCCGCACCTGCCCGAGCCAGGTCCCGTCGGGGGCGAGGATCGAATAACCCGACACGCCGCTGACCTGCGCGCCGACGGTGTAGTGTCCCAGCCACAGCCGGCCCTCCCGGTCGCCGAACGGCCGGGTGAAGAGGGGGAGAGGCTCGTCCGGCGCGAACTCGTACCGGGACAGGACCCTCCGCATAAGCTCCTCGAGCTCGGCCTCGGACTGGATCTGCGGGTTCGCCGGACGGAGCAGGGTTCGGGTCGAGGACTCGAACAGTTTCCAGTCCTCCTCGTCCGGATAGGCCGGAGGCGAGCGCCACCGCACGATCTGGTGCATCGTCCCGTCCGGATTCCGCCACACCACCTCGGGCCGGTCGGTGCGCATGTACACGAACCTCCCCGCCACCGCGGCCACGAGGCCGACCGTCCCGAACGGGTTGACCGGGCCCTCTCGGGGCGAAGCAGGCACCCAGTCGTACGCCGCGACGGTATCAGCGACGACGGAGTCGATGTCGAAACGGACCATGTGTCCCCGCAGCCAGGGCTCCGGGAACCCGGGAAGGTAGGAAGAACTCGCCATCAACAGGCGCCCGGCCGAATCAAGCCCCAGCACCCGCAGACTCCGGTTGAGAGAACGCGTATCGACCTCGCGTGCGACGGCGCCGCGGCCGAAGAAGGTGAGTCGCGCGTGGCCGTGGTCGTCCACGAGAAGCGTGTCTCCGCCGAGGGAGAACACGCTGCTGGGGCGATCGAGTTCACCGGGACCGTCTCCGCGACCCGCGAGCAGCCCCCGGAACATTCCGTCCGGTGCGATGAGAACGATTTCCGCGCTCAGGGCATCGATCACCGCCGCGCTCCCGTCCGCGAGCAGGGCGCCCCGCCAGATGCTCTGAAACGGATAGTCTTCCGGTCCGGCGCCGTACCGGTAGAGAGGCTGGGAGGAGAAGACGAAGGGGGTCGCGAGTTCCGGCACCGCACCGTATTCGACGATCCTGATGCCCGCGCTGTCTCGCGCCGAAACCTGCGATACGGGCGCCGAGTCCACCTGGCAGGCGGTCAGCGCGGAGAACAGGAGACACGTTGCGGCGCGGGCTTTCATGCAGCCTCCTCAAGCTTGTCGAGCGGTCGGTCGCACGGTCGACACCGCGATGTCTTCCGACAGTTGCACGGCCGCGGACACCGACTCCGCCCGGATGCTGGCGGGAGGCACCGATGTCGCGCCAGTTTGGGGCAGGAAAGACTCACACCAGCCAACGGGGGATGAGATGTCCGAGATGAATCGTCGCGGTTTCATCGGCCGGGGCCTGAGCCTGGGCGCGGCGGCGGCCGTCGCGGGGTCCGTGCCGGCGCGGCCAGCCAGCGGGGCGGCGCCATCGCTCCGGTCGAGCGGGCGGGCCAGAACGCCGATGATGATCACGAGCCATACTAACGACACGGGCCGGCGCGCGGCCACGGCGGCGTGGGAGGTTCTGTCGGGCGGCGGCGCGGCGATGGACGCGGTGGAACGCGGCGCGAACATCGTCGAACTCGACCCGGACGGAACGGGTGTGGGCTGGGGCGGTCTGCCCAACGCCGCTGGCGTGGTGCAGCTCGACGCGTCGGTCATGGATGGGGCGACGTACAACGCGGGGTCGGTGGCCGGCATCGAGGGGATCCGGACCCCCGCCTCGGTCGCCCGTCTCGTGATGGAGCGCACCGATCACGTCATGCTGATCGGGGAGTACGCGCAGCGCTTCGCGGTCGGCTTCGGGTTCGAGGTCCGGGACCTCATGACGCCCAAGTCGCGCGAGATCTGGCTCCGCTGGCGGGAACGGCTCTCCGACACGGACGACTGGGGGCCCCCGGACCATCTGCGCCGCCCCGGTGGCGGCTCCGGTGGCGGAGGCCGCGCGGATGCCGGCTTCGGCGGCTTCGGAGAGGACGCGATCCGGCGCGAGGCCGAGGAGTGGGCCGAACTGCTCGACCTCCCCGGCCGCGACGGTCGGGACCGAGACTACGTCCTGGCCGAGGCGCTGATCCACCGCTACGGGACGACGAACGTCCTCGCCGTGGACGCGCAGGGGAACGTCTCGGGCGTCACGACGACGAGCGGACTCGCGTGGAAAGTCCCGGGCCGGGTCGGCGACTCGCCGATCATCGGCGCCGGACTCTACGTCGACAACGATGTCGGCGCGGCCGCAGTCACCGGGCGCGGCGAGGACGTGATCAAGTCCTGCGCCGGCTACTTCATCGTCTCCCGCATGGGTGCCGGCCGCACCCCGCAGCAGGCGTGCGAGGACGCGGTCGGGATGATCCGGCACAAGTACCGGAACGTGGCCCCGGACTTCATCCCGTCCGAGAAGTTCGTCGCGATCAACAAGGACGGCGACTACGGCTGCGCGTGGATGCCCTTCCGCGACACGCCGCCGCGCATGACGGTGGCGAACGAGGACGGAATCCACACCTACGAGGGCGTCAGCGTCGCCGACTGACGGCTCCCGCGGCTCGATCCTCGCGCCCGGCGTGATCGTCAGGGAAGCGGCACTCGAGGACATCGGCCGGCTCGCGCCCCTGTTCGACGGCTACCGACAGTTCTACCGGCAACCGTCGGATCCGGAGGGCGCGCGCCGGTTCCTCGCCGAGCGCCTCGGCGCCGGAGAGTCGCGCGTCTTCGTGGCGGAGACCCCGAAGGGAAGGGCGGTGGGTTTCGTGCAGCTCTTCCCCTCCTTTTCCTCGGTCTCGATGAAGCGGCTCTGGATCCTCAACGACCTCTTCGTCGTGCCGGAAGCGAGGAAGACCGGGGTAGGGCGCGCCCTCATGGAGCGAGCGCGGCAACTCGCGGTCGAGACCGGAGCCAAGGGCCTGATTCTCGAGACCGAGTCCCACAACGCGCCCGCGAAGACGTTGTACGAGGACCTCGGCTGGGAACTGGACGGCACCCACCACTACGAGTTGCGGGTCTGAGCTCGGCTGGCCGGGTGCGCACCGGACTTACGTTTCCCGCCTTCGTGCCGCTGGCGTGCCTGATGGCCGCGCTCTCCACGCAGGATCTGCGCCTGGCTCTGTCGCTGGGAGAGGCACCCCCGACCGCCGGCACGCCCATCGCCCTGGAGCTGACCGCCACCAACGATGGCGAAGCTCCGCTCGTCCTCGACTTCCCCGACGGGCAGCGCTACGACTTCGAGGTGTTCTCGGAGCACGGCGCCTCCGTCTGGCGTTGGGCCGAGGGCATGTTCTTCGCCCAGATGCTGGGCCGGGAGACGCTCGAGCCCGGGGCCTCGCTGCGCTGGACCGCACGAATCGAGAGCGGGTTGCCGGCCGGCGTCTACCGCGTGGTGGCCACGCTCACTACGGTGGCGCCGCACACCGTCGAGGGCACCCTCACCGTGGTCCCGTAGGAGTCCTGCCGACCTTGCACGAGAAGAAGAGCACGACACGAAGAGAAGGAGATCGACACACATTGAATGAGATGACGCTGGCCGCGGGTCCCGCCGCGCTCGAACCCGACCTCCTGGATTCGGTCTCCTTCGACGCGGGCTGGGCGATGCTCGAGCGGTTCTCGACGCTGGTGCGCGAGTCCGGGAGCGAGGACGAACACGTCGCGGCCGAATACATCGCCGCCGAGTTGACCCGGATGGGCGTGCCGTTCGAGATGCACGAGCCCGACCTCTTTCTCTCGCTCCCCCGCGAGTCCTCGGTCGAATGGAGCGGGGGCTCGATGCGGGCCAAGCCGCCGTCGTTCGCCGTGCCGACGCCCGACGGAGGGCTGGAGGCGGAACTCGTGTACGTCCCCGCGGCGGCCGCGACGGGCCAGCGGGACCTGTTCGCCCGACGGCTCGGCGGCGACCTGCCCGATGTGGCCGGCAAGATAGTGCTCAGCGAGGGCTACGCGATGCCCGGCATGGTGTCGGCCTTCGAAGAGGCGGGGGCGGCGGGCCAGGTCTTCATCAACCCGGGGACGAACATCCACTGGGGGATCTGCACATCCATCTGGGGGACACCGACCACCCGGAACCTGCCGTCGAAGCCCTCGACGCCGGTCGCAGCCTTGAACAACCCGGACGGAGAGCGCCTGAAGGCGGCCGCCGGCGAGCGCGTGCGGATCGAGGTCCGGACGGAGGAGGGCTGGTATCCGTGCAAGCTTCCCGTGGCCCACATCCCCGGGGCCTCGGACGAGTTCATGCTCGTGCACGGGCACTACGACTCGTGGGACGTCGGGATCGGAGACAACGCGGTGGGGGACGCGACGCTGCTCGAACTCGCGCGGATCTTCCACGCTCAGGCGGAGAGCCTGAAGCGGTCGTTGCGCATCGCCTGGTGGCCGGCGCACTCGACCGGGCGCTACGGCGGCTCGACCTGGTATGCCGACGCCCACGCGCTCGACCTGCGCAAGCGCTGCGTGGGGGCGATCAACATCGACTCCCCCGGCTGCTGGCACGCGACGGAGTACGACGACGTGATGTGGATGGCCGAGGCGGGGCCGCTCTGCGCGCGGGCGATCGCCGACGTGACCGGGAAGACCGCGAAGCGACTGCGGCCGCTGCGGGCGGGCGACTATTCGTTCAATCAGATCGGGCTCACGTCGTTCTACATGCTGCTCTCGAACATTCCAGCCGACGAGCGCGAGGCGCTGGGCTTCTATCCGACCGGCGGGTGCGGCGGCAACATCGCGTGGCACACGGAAGACGACGTGATGGACGTGGCCGAGCGCGCGAACCTCGAGCGCGACCTCGGCGTCTACGTGGCGTCGATCGCGCGGGTCCTGAACGCGCGGGTGCTGCCGTACGATTTCCGGGAGACAGCGGCGGAACTGTCGGGCTTCGTCGACGGCTACGTGGAGGCGGGGGGTGGACAGCTCGATCTGGGCGAGGTGCGGGGCGAGCTTGACGACCTCGCGGCTGCACTCGGCGATCTCTACGCGACGATCGAGTACCTGGACCTCGATGGCTCGGAGGCGGACGGCGACGTGGACGCCCTGAACGCACTGCTCATGGAACTCTCCCGCATCCTGGTGCCGATCGGCTACTCGGAGGGTGGGCCGTTCGACCACGACCCGGCGCTGCCCCGGACGCCGATCCCGCGGCTGGCCCGTGTCGGGGAGCTGTCGAGCCTCGCCGAGGCGGGGTCGGAGCTGCTCCCCTTCCTGCAGAATGAGCTGCGCCGCGAGGCGAACCACGTGGCCAACGGGTTCTTCGAGGCCGCGCGGGCAGTGCGCCGCGTCCAGACACGGCTGGCGGCATCCGGGGCCGCGGGCTGACGCGCGTGCGACGCACCGGGGCGCGACCGGCGGGGCTGCGTACCCTCGCGGCGGCGCTCACGGCGCTGGCCGGGCTGCTGATCGCGGCCCCGGCGGCGGCACAGACGACGGACACCGTGTTCGTCGAACTGCGTACCGACGCGGCCCACGTGCGGCAAAGCCTGATGCCGGACAGCGGCGCCGTGCGGGCCGTCGCCATGCGGCTCGACGAGCAGACGCTGTCGCTGACCGGGGCGACGCAGGACGGCGAGCCCATCGCCGGCATCGAGGTCGCTCCGACCCCGGAGGGCTGGGCCTACCGGATCGATGTCGCATCCGCGGCCCCCGTCGTCATCAACTACACGGTGCGCGGGCGGCTGGACCGGATTCCCCTCTTCGTGGCGGGGGGGCGGGCCGAGCAGACCGTCGTGCACAAGGCCGCCGAACCGTGGCTCATCCGCGTGGAGGGCGATCCGGCCGCGCTCGACGGGCTTGACCTGTCGACGAGCCTGCCGCGCTTCACCCGGGCCGGCGAGGGCGCCGTTACGGCCACCCTGTCGAGCGTGCCGGGGCTGCTCCGGCTGTCGCGCGGCGGCGCGCTCTCGTTCGCGCGCGTCGCCGACCTGGTGGTCCTCGCGCTGCTGCTGAGCGCCGCGATCTGGACGTGGCGGAACGCGCGAGTCCGCCGCGAGGGCAGCGAATCCGGCCGATGACGATCATCCTGATCGCGGCGGGCTTCTTTGCCCTGGGCCTCACGATGGTCTTCCTGTTCCGGTCGGCCGTGAACAGAGACGACGAACTCGACCGGCGCTGGGCCGAAGTCGTGGGCCAGCGCTCGGAACGCGAGAGGTCGCCGTCCGCGGACGGGTCCGCCGCGCGACCCGCAAGCCACGGCGCCGGAGAGGATGCCGCTCCGCGTTCGGCGTCCGGGACCTCGGACTCAGGCGAAGACCCCGGATGAGCGGCGTCTTCTTCGTCGTCCTCGGGGTGTACATCGCCGTCATCATGGGCATCTCGATCTGGAGCTACTTCCGGACCGAGACCGAGGTCGACTTCCTCGCTGCGGGCCGCTCGATCGGCCCCATCGTCGGCGGGGCCGTCCTCGCGGCCACCCAGATCTCGGCCGGCACCTTCGTCGGCACGGCCGGCCGTCACTATCTGGCCGGCGTCTCGTGGGTCTTCCCCTGGCTCGGACTGTGGACCGGGTGGCTCGTCTGCGCCTTCTTCGTCGCCCCCAAGCTCCGGCGCCTCGGCGCGCTCACCGTCCCGGACTACATCTCGGCCCGCTTCGGAAGTCCGCTGGCCGGCGCGCTCGCGGGCGTCCTCATCGTCGTCGCCTACACGATCTACCTCGTGGCCCAGTTCCAGGCCGGCGGCGAGGTGGCGGAGGTCGTGTTCGGGATCCGCCCGCTCACCGCGATGCTCATTATCGTAGCCTCGACCGCGCTGTACACTCTCCTCGGCGGGGTCCGCTCCAGTTCGTACATCGACTTCCTGCAGACGATGATCATGATGGCGGCGCTGGTCGTCGCGGTCCCCGTGCTCCTCAACCAGGTCGGGGGCGGAGATCCGCTCGCGGCGGTCCAGCGTTCGCTCGGCTTCCTCGACACGCTCGACGATCGCCTGGTGGGCTGGTACTACAGACCCCGGGAGTTGCTCGCGTTCGCGATCGCGTTCGGCCTCTCGATCGCCGCCGCCCCCTACGAACTCACCCGCTTCTACTCGATGCGGGACGAGCGCACCGTGCGCCGCGCGATCTTCATCGCGATCGGGTTCCAGGTAGTGATCGCGACCTCCATCATGTCGATCGGCATGCTTACGCGGGTGCTGTTCCCGAACCTCCCGTCCCAGGACCAGGCGACGGCGACGATGGCGCTCCACGTGCTGCCTCCGGTGGTCGGGGCGCTGCTCCTCGTCGCGATGCTCTCCGCGATCATGTCCACGGTGAACTCCGTCCTCCTCGTGACCGGCGCCGGCGTCGCCCACGACCTGTACGGGAAGTTCATCCGGCCCGGCGCGAGCCAGAAACACCTCGTGAACGCGAACCGGGTGGCGATCGTCGTCCTCTCCATCATCCCGCTCTACTTCGCGCTCCAGAAACTGGGGGACGTGCAGGGGATCGTCCTCGAGCAGGCGAAGTTCATCGCCTCCTTCTTCTTCGTCCCCATCGTCATCGGCCTCAACTGGAGGGGAGGCACGGCGAAGGGGGCGGTCGCGGCCATGATCGGGGGGTTCCTGGCGTGTCTCGTCTGGACGCTGTTCTTCCAGGAGCATTACTTCCCCCTGTACGGGATCGATTCCGTCGAACCGGGCGTCGCGGTCAGTCTCGTGCTGTTCATCGTCGTCTCGAAGCTGACGAAACCGAATCCCGGCCAGAAGCTGGAAGTGTTCTTCGCGGAGCAAGAGAAGGCACGGAAGAAAAAACATTAGGAAAAGAGGAGAAACGCCTGATGTCCGATGTACTTACACGACTCGTTGAAGAACTGAACGCCGGAACGGTGCGGGTGGTCGATCTCACGATCCCCCTCGGCCCGGATACCGTCGTCATCGATCTGCCGCCCATGTTCGCGTCCTCGAAGGGGGTGACGATCGAGCGGATCTCGAGGTATGACGACGACGGCCCCGCCTGGTACTGGAACAACCTCACGCTCGGCGAACACACGGGGACGCACTTCGACGCCCCGATCCACTGGATCACCGGGAAGGACCTCCCCAACGGGACGACGGACACGATCCCGCCGCGGAAGTTCGTCGGGCCGGCATGCGTGATCGACGTGGAAGCGGAGGTTGAGGCGGACCCCGATTTCCTCCTCACTCCGGCGGCGCTCGAGGCGTGGGAGGCGGAGCACGGGCGGGTGCCGGAGGGGGCCTGGGTCTTCCTGCGCACGGGCTGGAGCCGGCGCGACGGGAAGGAGGCGTTCCTCAACGTGGGGGAGGACGGGCCGCACTCGCCCGGCTTTCGCCAGGAGACGTCGGCCCTGCTGGCCCATGACCGCGCGGTGCTCGGGGTCGGCGTGGAGACGGTCGGGACGGACGCGGGTCAGGCGGGGACGTTCGATCCGCCGTTTCCCAACCACGGGACCATGCACGGGGCGGGGAGGTTCGGACTCGCGAGCCTGTGCAACCTCGACCAACTGCCCCCGACGGGCGCCGTGGCGATCGCCGCCCCCCTGAAGATCGTCGAGGGGAGCGGGAGCCCGCTGCGCGTCATCGCCCTGGCCCCGGCGTAGCGGCGGGCAACGGGGAGGGAGATCGCACGATGGACCGTGCCGAGCGGCAGCGATCCGCTTACCGAAAGGTCCTGGAGGCGCTGGACGAGGCCATCTTCCGGCTGGGGCGGGTGTCGGCTGCGGATCCTGATGACGACGGTGCCGAGCGGCAGGGGACTTTCCGCCTCGGAGAAGCGGGAGGGATCGCCTTTTCCGCCCATTTCCCGGGAACGAACTCGGGGGCCCTCTTCGACGAGATCTCGGACGCTGCCGAGGCGGAGGATCTGGACAGGCTCCGCCAGGTTCGGAGCCTGGTCGAGTCGAGGCTGCGCTCGGGCGAGGACGCGGATGGGGGAGCTTCCGCGCAGGATGCTCTCGACTGGGATGCGGGCTATCTGCAGGTCCTCGCTGTCCTGAACGAGACGCGGCAGGCCCGGGAAGAGGGCGACGCTCACCGATACTGGATCATGACAGGTTTCCTCGCCGGCTTCCTGCACTGGGACACGAGACGGGGACCATACGAGCCCGGATCCCTGCGAGACGAAGTGATCGCCGCCTGCAATGAGGGGTTGGGGGCGACCCTGTGGACGGAATGGGAGGCGATCCAGGAAGAGTGGTTGGCTGACGACTCGCCGGAGTCGCCGCAGGACCCGGATCTTCTGCTGAGGTGGTTGGGCCTGCGCCTGGCCGCCGCCGACCTGATGACCGATTCGCTCTCTCTCAGCCGCGTCGGCGGGGCGGACGACGAAGGGAGCGAGGAGGCGTCGGATGAGAGGGCGTGCTTCCTGCGGTGCGAACGCTCGACCCGGCGCGCGCAGAACTTCGGCAGGAGACGCGCCAGCGGCCCGCGTTGAAGCTGGCGGGCCTGCGGGTAGAGGCGTACGCGGCCTTCGGGTATCCGGCCTTGTTGCAGTACGTGGTCGGCGCAGTGGAGGTCGTGGCCGGCCTCCTCCTGTTCGGGAGGGTCAGCCGTTTCTACGGCGCGATTCTCGTGATCCTCTTGATGGTCGGGGCCATCTTCACGTTGGGGCGTGAGGGCGAATTCGCGCAGATCGCCGTGCCGCTGGTGTGGCTGCTGCTCGCGCTCTTCGTCTGAAGGCATCTCGTCGGGCCTGAGAAAAGTTCCCGACGCGAACCGGGACGTTCCCGCGGGAACGTCGAAGCCGGCGGTCTGGCCATGGACGAAGGACGAATCAAGGTTCATGAAGCGGCCCGGAGCCGGGCCACGTACCCCAACGGGAGGAGCGCTCAGTGGTGACCGACGGAAACGCAGGCAAGGCCGTAAAGGTGGCGTCGATCCTTCTGGCACTGCTCTTCCTTCTTAACGGCGGCATGAAGGTCGCCGGGATGATGGTCGATCAGTTCGCCATGTGGGGATACCCCGCCTGGTTCCAGTACCTGATCGGCGTCGCCGAAGTGCTGGCGGGGGTCGCGTTCCTGCGGCAGAGCACGCGGTTCCTGGCGGCCGTCGCCGTGATCCCGATCATGGCGGGCGCGATCTACACCCTCGTGAGGGCGGGCACGGCGGCGAATTCCGTGGTCCCGGCCGTGGCGCTGCTGCTCGCGCTCTTCGTGGCGAAGAAGTCGCGGTAGAAACCGCCGCGGCTCGGCGCAGGGGTTCCCGCGGGAACCCCCCGGCACTGTCCCGGAACGGCTTCAGTTGATGTCGGCGGTCTCCAGCAGCTGGTCGCCGACGAGCCGGACCACGCGGACGCGCTGAATGTCGAGTTCGTCCCGGTCGATGTAGGCCAGCAGGCCATCCGGCCCGAACGCGGCCGGAATACGGAGTCCGTCGGGGGCGATGGTGCCGAAGTACTGCCCGTCCGCGGTGAGAATGTCCGTGGGACCGGGCTCTCCCATCAGGGCCGAGCGCTGGACCCAGATGCGGTCGCTCCAGTCCACCGCCAGTCTCGAAATGACCGGGACCTCCTCCGGGAAGGCCATGTTCTCGATCCGATCTTCCCGCATGCGGCGCATCGCGTCCGGGTCGGGACCGCTCGGGCGTCCGCCGCCCGCTCCGGCCGAAACCGTGCCCGAGATAATCATGGTGGTCGCGCCTCCGCCCCCTCCTCCTCCGCTCCCGCCCTCGGCCAGGGCGGCGAGCCGGCGTTCGCGCTCCGCATCCCGGACCTCGTCGGTCACGGCGACCGGCGGGATGGGCCGCTCGAGCGTGCCCGTCGCCTCCCCCGAGCCATCGAGGATCTTGACCCGATAGCCGACCGAATCGGCCAGGACGACGCGGCCATCCCGGAGTACGCCGAAGCTCAGGGGAAGGGGGAAGGCCTCCATCCCCGACATGATGATCCGCACGTCTCCGGCCTGCGCGTCGGTGTCCTCGACGGGCGGCCCTGCCCAGGCCGAGTGGAATTCGTCCTGCGTCCCGTCGAGCCGATACCGGCCGATGGGTCGGCCTTCCGGCTCCTCCTCTTCCTCCTCCCCTCCCAGGAGCGCGCCGAACGAACGGGTGACCATCCCCGCGGAGAGGAGGCTGTGGTCCGGCATGGCGAACATCCGCGGGCCGGGCATCCCGGTCTGGAAGGTGAAACCGGCCTCCTGGAGTGATTCACCCTCGCGGCTGAAGACCTTTATCCCCCGATTCATGTCGTTGACGGCGATGCGCCCATCGCCGAGCACCGCCAGTCCCACCGCCTGGTTGAGTTCCCCGGGCCCCTCGCCCTTGTTGGAGATCGTGCGCACGAACTGGCCCGCCGGATCGACGACGACGACGTGCCCCGCGTCATTGTCGAGGATGAAGAGCGAGCCGTCTTCCCCGAAGGCGACGCCACTCACGCTGCCGAACATCTCCCACGCGGCGCCATCCAATACACCCACGGTATAGACCTCCTCCACGCCGGGCTGGAGGGGGATGTCGGGGCTGTCGAGCCCGGCGGTGGCGGGATCCCCGTCCCCGCCGCAACCAGCGGCCGCAAGCGGAGAGGCGATAAGGACGACGTGACGCGTGCGGTTGCGGATGTTGCGCATGAGGCTTCCTTCCATGTGACGGGGGCGACGCCGGTG
This sequence comes from Candidatus Palauibacter sp., assembly GCF_965222475.1. Lineage (GTDB taxonomy): Bacteria > Gemmatimonadota > Gemmatimonadetes > Palauibacterales > Palauibacteraceae > Palauibacter. The sequence continues at coordinate 576,891 of NZ_CBDCUB010000001.1, forward strand.
ACGGCGACGAATCCGGGCGCGGGCCGGACATCGGGTGTGACAGTGGAGGCCGGGGCAACGGTTGTCCACGGCCGGCATCATGGGGCGCCCTCCAGCAGTGCGCCCGCCGCGAGCCGGACCACGCGGACGCGCTGGACGCCGAGTTCATCGGTCTCAATGTAGGCCAGCAGGCCGCCCGGCCCGAACGCAGCGGGGATCCGCGGGCCCTCGGGCGCGATCGTTCCCAGGTAGCGTCCATCTGCGGCGAGAATGTCGGTGGGACCCGGTTCGCCGGGAAGCGCCGTGCGCTGGACCCAGATCCGGTCGCTCCAGTCCACGGCGACCCTCGCGATGACCGGCACTTCCTCGGGGAACACCATGTTTCCGACCTGCCGCCGGTACGTGTCGCGCAGGGACGCTTCCAGGGCCGCTGGATCGGGTGGACCGGAGGATCCGCTCGGGGGCCGGATGAACACCGTGGCAATGCCCTCCATAAGCACGTCCTGGGACACTTCCTCGGAATCCAGCAACGCAAGCCGCCGTTCGCGTTCGGCATCGCGGACCCGTGGCGTGACCTCGGCCGGAACCAGAGGGCGCTCGAACGTGGTGACCGCTTCTCCTGCCGGGCCAGCCGGGGCGAGGATCTTGATCCGGTATCCGACCGAGTCGACGATGACGACTCGGCCATCCCGCAGCGCGCCAAGTTCGAGCGGAGGCGGAAAGGCCTGGATCGGGCGCATCTGCAGGAAGATCGCCCCGGATTCCAGGTCTTCGAGTCGTGTGTCGTCAATCGGAGGGCCGGGCCAGGCCCCGTAGAGCAGCTCGCCGCTCCCGTCAGGTCGGAAGCGCATGATGGGCCGGACTTCGCCGGATCCATCCTCCTCCACGGAGCGGCGAAAGACCTCAGCCGTCACGACGCTATGGTCGGGCAGCGCATGGAAGGGGGCCCCCGGGATCCCCTCCTCGGTCGCGAATCGGATCCCTTCCAGGAAAGCGCCGTCGCGACTGAACAGCTGCAGCCTGACCTTCGCGTAGTCCATGACGCCGATTCGTCCGTCGGAAAACACGGCCAGACCTGCGGGCCGGCCCAACTCCCCGGGTCCCTCGCCCTCGTTCGAGACTGTCCGCACATACCGGCCCGCAGTGTCGATCACGACGATGTGCCCGGCCCCCTCGTCGAGGATGAACAGGGTACCGTCGGCATCGAACGCGAGGCTCGATACGCTCCCGAAGGTCTCCCACGGTTCGCCCACGACGGCGCCCACGGTGTAGACGGCCTCCACGGCTGGCTCGATGGAGAAATCGGGACTGTCGAGCCCTGCCGAACCAGGCGAACCATCGCCGGAATCGACCCCGCAACCGGTGCAGAGGAGTATCGCGGTTAGACCCACCCGAGGGGTTGGTGGGCCCATGGCGGCCAGACCGTGGGAGGGATCAGGCAACCGCATGGGCTCCGCTCCATGGCTGAATCGTGCGACAGTCGGCAATCCCGGGATGGAGCAGAAGCTACTATTCGGTTAGTAGCACGAAAAGTCCCACGACGGGATCCTACCGTCCGCTCTCCAGGAGTCTGCCATCGGCGAGGCGGATGACCCGGACGCGCTGGACGTCGAAGGCGTCCCGTTCGACGTACGCCAGCAGCCCGTCCGGTCCAAATGCGGCAGGGATTCGCAGGCCATCCGAGGGGATGGTGCCGAGGTATCGCCCGTCCGCCGTGAGGACGTCCGTCGGGCCGGTCTCGCCCGCAAGCGCCGTTCGCTGAACCCAAATGCGGTCGCTCCGGTCCACGGCGATGCTCGCGATGACCGGAATCTCCTCGAGAAAGATCATATCGCGGATGCGATCTTCCGCCCGGCGCATCGCCTCCCGCAGCGCGTCCCGCATCGCCTCCGGACTGACATCGCCGGGGCGCCCGCCGACTTGCTGGACGGATACGGGCACGCTCCCATCCTGCGATCTCAGCGCAGCGATCCGCCGAGCGCGCTCCGCCGCGCGTATCTGCTCGGTCACGCCGATCGGCGTCAGGGGCCGTTCAAGGACGTCCATCACCCGACCCGACGAATCCAGAAGCTTGATCCGATATCCGATCGAATCGACCAGCGCGATGCGGCCATCCCGGAGCACACCGAGGCTCAAGGGCGGACGGAACGCCTCCATCGGACTCGCCACGACCCTGGCCACCTGCTCCCTCGCCCCGCTCTCGAGCGCCGCTGGAGGCGGGTCGTCCCAGGCGGCGTAGAATACCTCGCGGGTCCCGTCGAGGCGGAAGCGCGTGATCGGCCGACCCTCGTCCGCTCCAATCATGGTGGAGACCGAGACCCCGATCAGTTCGGGTGAGAGGAGGCTGTGGTCCGGCAGGGCGTAGGTCGGCGATCCGGGCATGCCCTCGGCGACGCTGAACGGGACGGCATCCAGAAAGTCACCGTCACGGCTGAAGAGCTGCAGGCCCCGCTTCGCGAGATCGTTGACGCCGATCCGGCCGTCGCCGAAGACAACAAGTGCGATCGGCTGGCCAAGCTCGCCGGGCCCGTCCCCATTGCGCGAGATCGTTCGGACGAAGTCGCCGGCGGAATCGATGACCACGATGTGCCCGGCGAGGTCATCGAGGATGAACAGCGTGCCGTCGGCGTCGAATGCGACATCCGAGATGTGGCCGAACATCTCCCACGCGGCGCCTTCGACCACTCCGACAGTAAAGATTGTTTCGACAGCGGGGGAGATGGGCCTGTCAGTGTCGGCGACCTGCGCCGCGACGGGGCCGCCGCCCGGGCCCGCTGCGGCGAGCGAGAGCGGGACCAAGGCCACCCGACAGATGCGGCCGTGAGCACGATGCATGGTGCCACCTCACCGTACAGGGGCGACCTCGACGCCCGGAAGGATCTCCCGGCACCGGTCGGACGTTTCTGGGACAGACGAAGCTGCGTGGTTGGTTGTCCTTGATCCGCTAGAGGCGGCGGGCTAGCGCGTCTTTCCGAGTTCGAGTCCGGGGATGAGCGCCGGCGTGCTCGCCTGGTATTCCCGATAGGCAGGGTATTTCTCCGCGGAGATCGACTCGGTGAGGCGCATCGACGGGATGAGCAGCGCCGTGAGCAGGATGAAGCCCAAACCCGTCCAGTGGATCCACTCCCCGGAGGCCGAGACGGCGAACAGGTAGAGAACCCACCACATGCCCAACTCGCAGAAGTAGTTCGGATGGCGGCAATAGCGGAACAGCCCGGACGTCATGAAGGGTTGCGCGACCTCTTCCCCGGCCGCGATCCGCCGTTTCTTGTCCTGCTGGAAGCGCCACATCTGCTCGTCGGCCACGGCTTCACCGACGAACAGGGCGAGGAACAACGCGGCTGCCGTGAAATCCAGCCAGCCGAGCGGGGTCTCGTTCCACTGCGCGGCCTGGTGCACCGGGGAGGTGAACAGCCAGATCAGCAGCATCTGCCCGAAGCTGACGAAGGTGACGTTCAGAAGCTGAAACCTGACCGGCCCGAGCTTCTCACGGACGGCGATCCAGCGGTAGTCCACGTGACCCGGCCGGAAGGCCCCCTTGCGCACGGCGTTGAAGGTCAGGCGCGCCGCCCAGAGGACGATGAGCAGGGTCATCAGGTTCACGCGCCGCGAGCCGAAATCGAGCGCGGCGGCCACCATCACGCAGTACACGGGCGGACACAGCGTCCACAGGCGGTCCACCCAGGAGTAGTCGCGCGTCAGGACCGACACCAGCCACGCCAGGGCGGCGAGGATCAGGCACAGGTCGAGCGCGGTGCCGAACGGCGTCCCCGTCAACGGGTGCGGGATCAAGTTCACGTGGGGATCCCGCTCACGTCGCGCTCAGGCGGCGGACGAGCGCCTGCAACTGCTCGGCGACCGCCCGCACCTCCTCCTGAAGTTCCTCGTGGCGCGCGTAGGCGTCCGCGCCGGGCGCCTGGTCGGCCCGGGACGTCATGCCCGCGAGGTAGTTGAGCTGACTCAGCAGCATGGGCCGGGGATAGCTGCCCTCCGCGTCGTTCACCTGCGCGTCCAGCGCCTCGAGGTCCGCCGCCAGTTCGTCGAGCGTACGGTTTCCGCCGCCCCCGGCGTCCGCGCGCCCCTCCGCGATGCGCTCGCGCAGGTCGTCGATGCCGTTCGCGACCTCTCGGGCCGCCGCCTGCGTCTCCCGCACGGCGAGGTTGAAGCGGTACTGCTCCTCGAGGTCGGCGACGGTCACTCCCTCGGCCGCGACCCGCGGATCGATCCGCAGTTCGAGCCCGGTCTCGGCCGTCGCGTTCCCCGCCGAGAGGCGAACCGTGTAGTTGCCCGGCGGCACGATCGGCCCGCCGCGGCCCTCTCCCTGCGAGCGCATATCCCACCGCAGCCGGTGCATGCCGGGGGCGCTCGAGACCGCAGCCATGCCGCCGCCGCGTGGGGCCATGCGCTGCATCGCCGGCCCTCCCGCCCGGCCCGCGCCGCCGCCCGCGCCGCTGGCATACGAACGGATCACGTCACCGTCCGCGTCGAGGACCTCGATCTGCACCGCCTCGTCCGGGCCCGGATCGGGTGAGATCCAGTAGCTGATGTCCGCGCCGCCGCCGCGGTACTGAGGCCGCGCCGTGTTCGAGGACCACTCGAAGCCCGAGTTCCGTCCCGGTCGCGTCCGGTACTGCGGCCGCCCGTCGAACAGATGGACCGAGCCCGCCCCGGCGACCGTCCCGTCCGCGTCGATCTCGTGCAGCGGCGTGACGTCATCGAGAACCCAGAACCCCCGGCCCATCGTCGAGAGCGCGAGATCCTGCCGGTACACCTCGATGTCCGTCACCGGCGTCACCGGAAGATCGAGCTGGAACGACTGCCACGTCGCCCCGTCGTCGAACGAGATGAAGAGCCCGAACTCCGTCCCCGCGTAGAGGAGCCCCTCGCGGTCCGGATCCTCGCGCACGACCCGCACCGGGAAGTCGGCCGGGATCCCGTTCGTCCCGTCCGCGAGCAGCGTCCACGTCTCGCCCGCGTCCTCGGTGCGGTAGACGTAGGGCCGGAAGTCGCCGAGCAGGAGACGGTAGCCCGCCACGTAGACCTTGTCCGGGTCGTGGCGCGAGATGTCGATCGAGTTCATGCGGCCCTCCGCCGGCATGTCGGGCGGCGTCACGTTCTCCCACGACTCCCCGCCGTCCATCGTCACATGCACGGGGCCGTCATTCGCCCCCGCCCAGATCACGTCCGGGTCGTGCGGCGACGCCTCGATCACGTACAGCGTGGAGTAGTGCTCCTCGCCCGTCGCGTCGCGGGTGATCGGCCCCCCCGACACCATCTGCCGCTCGGGGCGGAACGCCGTGAGGTCGGGCGAGATCCGATCCCAGGTGCGGCCGCCGTTCGTCGTCCGGTGCACGTACTGGGAGCCGTGGAAGACCAGATCCGGGTCGTGCGGCGAGACCTCGATCGGCACCACGCGCTGAAACCGGTAGGGCAGGTTGGCGGGGTTCGTTCCGTAGATGTTCACCGCGCCGACGTAGTACTGCTGCTCCTGTCCCGTGCGCTGGTTATAGACGCCGAAGCGTCCCTTGCAGTTCGCGTAGACGATGTCCGGGTCACCCGGTTTGGGCACGGCGGGTCCCGTCTCGCACCCGCCGGGCGAGCGCCAGTAGGCATCCGGACCGCCCGGGGCCGACAACGACGGCTGCCGGCTGGGCACGGAGACCGTATAGGAGTCGTCCTGCTGGCCCGCGTAGAGCCAGTACGGGAAGCGGTCGTCCACATCGACCTGATAGAGTTCGGCGGTCGGCTGATTATTGACCGGCGACCACGTCTGCCCGCCGTCCAGCGTGACGACGCCCCCGCCGTCGCTCCCGTGGACCATGATCCGCGAGTCGTCCGAATTGATCCACAGGTCGTGATCGTCCCCGTGGACGTTCGGGATCGTACTGAAGGTGCGGCCCCCGTCCGTCGACTTCCAGGTGGAAAGGTTGAGGACATAGACGACGTTCCCGTCCGTGGGGTCCGCGGTGACATTCGTAAAGTAGAAGGGCCGGTGCATGAGCTGGTTGCGCGGGTCGTCGTTGATCAACCCCCACGTCTCACCCGCGTCGTCCGACCGGTACAGGCCCTCGATCGGCTCCGGCGCCTCGACAAGCGCGTAGACCCGGTCGGGCATGTCCGCCGAGACCGAGAAGTCCACCTTGCCGATGAGTCCGTCCGGCAGCCCCGCCGTGACCCGGCGCCAGGTGTCGCCCCCGTCCGTCGTCTTCCAGATTCCGTCTTCCTCGCTCGACCCCGAGATAATCGACCAGGGCTGCCGCTGGGCCCGCCACATCCCGGCGTAGATGACGTTGGGGTCCGCGGGATGAAACTCGAGATCGACCGCTCCGACGGAGTCCGAGGTGAAGAGGATGCGCTCCCAGTCGAGACCGCCGTTAGACGAGCGATAGACGCCGCGCGTCTCATTGTTGATGAACGGGTTTCCCATCGCGGCCGCGTAGACGAGATCAGGGTTGTCCGGGTGGGCTTTCACGGAAGCGACCTGCCCCCCGTCCTCGAGCCCGACGTGTTCCCACGTCTCGCCCGCGTCCGCGGACTTGTAGACGCCCTTGCCGATGATGATGTTCGAGCGGATCCCGTCCGAACCCGTCCCCACATAGATGATATTCGGGTCCGAGTCGGCCACCTCTATGTGTCCGATGGAGGGGGAGGCGAAATATCCGTCGGAGATATTTTCCCAGCTCATTCCATAGTTCGTCGTCTTCCACACGCCGCCGCCCGTCGCCCCCTGATAGAAGGTGTGGGGGTGCGAGCGATGGCCCTCGACCGCCGTGACCCGCCCGCCGCGCGAGGGGCCGACGAAGCGGAACGAGAGACCGCCGAAGAGACTCGGGTCGACGGTGTCCGCGGTCGGGGCCGGCGCCTGAACGCCGGCCGGGAGTCCGCTCTCGGCCGGGAGGGCGCCGCCGGCCCCACCGTCCTGCGCGGCGAGGGACGACGCGGGGACGACGAGCGCCCCGGGCACGAGGAGAGAGACGAGAACGGCCCGTGTGCCGGGCACTGGAACGGGGAATCGCATGGTGACTCCTGGTTTCTTTCCGTCGGCCGGACGGTCAGCGCGCCGTGACGAGCGCTTCGCCGGCCAGAGCGTCCGTGAAACGGCCTGCATCGATCGCGAGCGTCCCGTTCACGAGGGCGTATTCGACCCCTTCGGCGAGGCCGTGTGGGTCTTCGTAGGTGGTGGTGTCGCGGAACCCGTCGAGGTCCACGACGAGGATGTCCGCGAACGCGTCGGGCTCGATGACGCCGCGGCCCTCGATCCCGTAGATGCGGGCGGGGAGCGCGGTCATCGCGTGGATCGCCTGTTCGAGCGTTGTGACGCTTTCCTCCATGACGTACTTCCGGATCCGGCGGGGGAAGGCGCCGAACCCGCGCGGGTGAGGGTGTCCTTCGCCCGGCACCCAGAGCGAGCCATCGGAGGAGGTCATCATCCAGGGCTGCGACATGAGGCGCTCGATGTCCTCGTCGTTCATGTTGAACGAGGTGAGTCCGGTGCCGCCGCCTCCGTCGCGGGCCTCCACGAGGAGGGCGAGCGCGGTTTCGACCGCGTCCATCCCGCGATCGTCCGCCACGTCCTGGAGCATGCGGCCGCCGTGGGGTCCGCCCTGGAGCATGAGCCGGTCGGCGCCACCCCGGCGGTCGAGGTTCTCCCACATGTCCGCCACGAGCCGGGCGCGCTCCTCCGGATTCTCCATGCGCGCGTAGAGGGCCCCATCCTCGCCGGCGAGCGCCCAGCGCGGGACGAGGGCCCCGACGATGCTCGTACCCGAGGCCTCGTACGGGTACTGGTCCGCGTAGACGGCGAGACCTTCGGCCCGAGCGGCCTCGATGTGGCGGACGACGTCGGCGGACTGGCCCCACACCCGGGGCCCGAGCGCCTTGATGTGCGTGACGACGCCCGTGATCCCGGATCCCCGCGAGATCTCGATGACTTCGTCCACGGCGCCGAGCAGGCCGATCGAATAGTCCGACTCGTCGCGGATGTGGCTCTGGTACACGCCCCCGAACTCCGCCGCCACCTTCGCGAGTTCGACCACCTCGCCCGTGGGCGCGTACGAGCCGGGGGAATAGTAGAGACCGGAGGAGAGGCCGAATGCGCCGCCGCTCATGCCGTCGCGGACGATCGCCCGCATGCGGTCGAGTTCTTCAGCGGTGGCCTCGCGCGCCTGCATGCCGAGTACCGCGCGGCGGACGCTGCCGTGCCCGACGAACGCGCCCACATTGACCCCCACGCCGGGATCCCGGATCCGCGCCCGCTGGTCGGCGAGGTCGACCGTGCCTCCCCCGTCGGGGTTGGCGAAGATCGTCGTGATCCCCTGCGCGAGGAGCGGCCGGGCGGTCCGCAGTTCGTCGCGGAGCAGCGCGGGCATGGCGTGGGAGTGCGTGTCGATGAAGCCGGGGAAGACGTGCCGGCCGGTCGCGTCGATCACCCGGTCGGCGGTCGCCGCGCCGAGGTCGCCCACGGCTGCGATCCGCGCGCCATCGACCGCGACATCGTCGGCTCGGGCCTGTCCGCCGGAGCCATCGACGAGGATGCCGCCGCGGATGATGAGGTCGTAGCTCTGCGCCGCGGCGGGCCGCGCCATGGACACAGCTCCGGCGAAGAGGGCCAAGGCGAAGAGGACGCTGAACGCCCGCCCGGCGTAGCGGGACGAGATCGGGAAAAGCATGTTGTATCGCATGCGATCGAATCTGTCGGCCCGGATGGGAACCGCACAAGCAAAGCTCACGCAGGCACGCTCATCGGAGGCACTCATGCGCCGGTATCGTCTTCCGCTCTCGCCCCTCGCCGTCGTCGGACTTCCGCTCGCCGGCCTCACGCTCGCCGGGCTCGCCCTCGCCGTGGGCTTCGGCCTCGCCACGCCGACGGCGCTCGAGGCCCAGTCCTTCGAGGATACCCGCGGGAACATGTCGATCGCCCTCGCGGGCGACGCGATCATCTCGCGGAAGATGTCTCCCTACCGGGAGCCCGAGTTCCTCGCGCTGCGCGACATCATCCGGAACGCGACCGCCGCGTTCGTGAACCTCGAGATCCTCTTCCACGACTACGAGGACGACGTGATCCCGGCCGCGGCGAGCGGCGGCACCTACATGCGGGCGGAGCCGGAGATCGCGCACGAACTCGCCTGGTTCGGCTTCGACATGGTGAGTATCGCGAACAACCACACGATGGATTTCGGCGCCGGCGGGGCGCGGCGTACGGTGGAGGCGACCGAGGCGGCGGGCCTCGCGATCGCGGGCTTCGGCGAGAACCTCGCGGAGGCGCGGGCTCCGGTGTACGTGGACACGCCCGGGGGGCGGGTGGCCCTGATTTCCATTGCCTCGACCTTCAACGATGCGATGCGGGCCGGCCACCAGCGCCCGGACATGCGCGGGCGTCCGGGGCTAAGCCCCATCCGCTACGAACGGCACGTGACCGTGACGGCGGACCAGATGGCGGGCCTCCGCGACGCGCTCTCGGCGGCGGGGCGGGGCGGCGGCTCCGGACCGAGGCTGAACTTCGGCGGCATGACGTTCATGGTGGGCGACAAGCCGGGCGTGAAGACGATGCCGCACGCCGGAGACCTGGCGGAGATCGTCGAGGTCGTGAAGGAAGCGCAGCGTCAGGCGGAGTGGGTCATCGTCACGAGCCACACGCACGAGGGTGCGGACCGGCGCGAGGTACCGGCCGACTTCATCGTCGAGGCGGCGCGGGCGTTCATCGACGCGGGCGCGGACATGTTCGTGGGCCACGGCCCCCACATCCTGCGCGCGGTCGAACTCTACCAGGGCAAGCCGATCTTCTATTCGCTGGCGAACTTCGCCATGCAGAACGAAACGGTCGAGCTGCAGCCGCAGGACAACTACGAGGCCCAGGGACTGGGGTACGAGGATCTTCCGGGCATGTTCCAGGACGTGCGGATCGAGCGCATGGGCGCCGGTTCCTTCCCCGCGGGGAAGGGGTTCTGGGAGAGCGTCGTCCCCGTCGTCGAGTACGAGGGCGGGATGCTGACGGAGATCAAGCTCTACCCGATCACCATGGGCTGGCAGTTGCCGCGGCCGGTGCGCGGGCGGCCGATGATGGCCGACGACGCGCTCGGGAAGGAGATCCTCGAGGGTCTGGCGCAGCTATCCGCCGAGTTCGGGACGACGATGACGATCGAGAACGGCGTCGGCGTCATCCGGCCCTGAGCCGAACCGCCCGCTCCGTGCCTGAGGTGCGGCCCCGCCGCGCGGGATCAGACCGGGGCTGGCTGGATCTTCTTGCGGGGCGGGGGATAGGCGCGCGGGGACGGCCGAACGCCCGTGGCCGCGAACGATTCTGCCGCCTTGAGCGCCGCGAGCACCGGGTTGATGACCGGCACGCCGAGCCGCTCCGAGAGCGTCCGGGCCACGTCCAGGAACCCCATCGTCATGCAGCCCAGGACGAGCGTGTCCGCCCCCGCCCGGAGCGCCGCGTGCGCTTCGATCTCCATCGTCTCGAGCACTTGGTCCGCGCGTTGCCTGAGTTCGAGTACGGGCACATCAACGGCCCGGATGTCCGCCACGAGTCCCTCGAGCCCGTAGCCCCGCATCTGGCGGCGGATCGCCGGGACGACCTCCTCGACCACCGTGACGATCGCGAAGCGCTGCCCCATCTGCGCGGCGGTGAGCGCCCCCGCCTGGCCGGGACCGATGACGGGGAAGTCCACGAGTTCGCGTGCCGGGGCCAGCCCGGGGTCGCCGAAGCAGCCGATGATCATCGCGTCGAACCCTTCCGCCTCCAGCCGCGGCGCCGCCTCCAGGATGCCGGGCACCGAGAGATATTCCTCTGCGGACGACTCGACGGATGCAGGGCCGTTCTCCGTCTCGCGAACCTCGACCTCCGTCCCGTGGAATGCGTGCTGGTTCAGGAACGCTTCACGCCGGACGAGCTCCTCCGGCCCGAGTGGGCCTCGGGACATGGGTCCGGGGAGGAAGTAGACAATGCGCATGGTCTTGCCCGCAGTCTGGAGCCTGGTCTCGTCGTCGGGCGGAATATAGCAGCATGAAGAGCGTTCGTCTGGACAGGCGGGCTGTCGCGTTGCTGGCCGGGGAGGAAGGGGAGGGGACTCGGCTTGCCATGTCGATTCTCGCACGTATGGCCGAGGTGGTAGGAGCGCGAGAACTGCTCGACATCACCGCGGCGCACATCGATTCCTCGCTGTATCAGGGACCCGCAACGCTCGAGTTTGCCGAGCGCCTGGCGGAGGGCGGGGCGCGGGTCCGCGTGCCGACGACCCTCAACGTCTCGGGGGTGGACGAACACGGCTGGCGCGACTGGGACGTGCCGGAGACGTGGGCCGAGCCGGCACGGCGGCAGATGGAGGCGTACGAGGCCATGGGCTGCGAGCCTACGTGGACGTGCGCGCCATACCAGACACAGCCCCGACCAGCCAGGGGAGAGCAGGTGGCCTGGGGCGAATCGAGCGCGATCGTGTTCGCGAACTCGGTGCTCGGTGCGCGCACCGAGCGCTATCCGGACCTGCTGGACATCTGCTGCGCGGTCACGGGCCGGGCTCCGGCCGCCGGGCTGCACCTGACGGAGAATCGGGCCGGAGAGGTCCTCGTCGACCTGTCCGGGGTTCCGGAGGCGTTGTCGTCGGAGCCGGCGCTCTATCCCGTGTTGGGGCACTGGGTCGGGTTGCGCGTGCGCGGGCAGGTCCCGGTATTCGACGGACTGCCGGCGAGGCCGGGCGAAGACGACCTCAAGGCGCTGGGGGCCGCGATGGCTTCGTCCGGCGCGGTGGCGCTCTTCCACTGGATCGGCCTGACGCCGGAGGCACCGGATCGAGCCACGGCGTTCCAGGGGCGTGAACCCGCGGAGGTGCTGAGCCCCGGACCCGCGGAGTTGCGGGGGGCGCGGGACGAACTCGGCTCCGGGCTCGTGGATGCGGACGGTCTCGACCTGGTCGTACTCGGGAGTCCGCACTTCTCGCTGTCGGAGTTCGCGGCGCTCGCGCGGCTTGTGGAGGGGCGGCGCAGACACCCGGGTGTGCGACTGCTCATCACGACCGGGCGGGCGGTGCGCGAACTGGCGGGGAGAGCCGGCTACCTGGGGGCGATCGAAGCGTTCGGCGGGGAACTCACGGTCGACACGTGCATCCTCACGACGCCCATGCTGCCGGACGGGATCCGGCGGCTCATGACGAACTCGGCCAAGTACGCCTGGTACACGCCGAGCCTGCTCGAGCGCGCCGTCGCCTTCGGGAGTCTGGCGGACTGCGTGGACTCCGCCGTCGCCGGGCGCGTCACGCGTGACGACGGCGCCTGGACCGCCGAGCCGTGAGCGACGAACCAACCACCCCCGGCTCCGATCCGCTGATCGGCCGAGCGCTCGTCGCGGGCGCTGCGGAAGGCGCCGTTCTCTACTCGTCCGAGCCGCTCAGCTTCTGGGGCGGCTACGACGCCGAGACCGGGGAGATCATCGACCGGCGCCACCCGCTGGCCGGCCGAACCGGCACGGGCCGCATCATGGCCATTCCGGCGACCCGCGGGTCCAGCACCACGACCGCCGTCCTCCTCGAGGCCATCCGCCGCGGCACGGCCCCCGCGGCATTCCTGACCCGCGGCCCCGACACCTTCCTCGCGCTCGCCGCCATAGTGGCCGCTCAGCTCTACGGCCGGACTCCGCCCGTCGTCGCCCTCTCCCCCCGTGACTTCGAGACGCTTCGGGCAATCACGCGCATCCGGCTGGAAGAGACCGGCGCAATATTCGCCTACTGACGCATCAAATCCAGAGTGAGCTCACGCGCGCTTGAACGCCCGGCCACGCGATCGTCGCCCCGGGTTCGATGTACACCGGGCACCGTCCACTTCAGGCGGGCGGCCGTCCATGCGTCCCCCAAATGGGGGATGGCGGTCTCCGGACCCAGGCTGTCGAAACCCGGACCCAGCCTTATGTGGGGAGCGGAACCGAAATCGCGGGCGACTCCGAATTCCTCCACAGACTGCGGATGCTGAGCCGCTATCCCCAAGGCGTCGACGATCAGCTGCTTGCCCGCCTCGAAGCGACGTACGGCGAGATGGAACGATACTCCGGTGGAAGGGGGCTGGCTCTGCGGTTACAACCGTAGCCGCAGTCCGACGCCCACCGCAGGGTGCCCACCGCTGCCCCTCAGGTCGAGAATTGGACTGAAGGCGGGTTCGGTACCGTCCGGCGGCATGAGTTCCCACCGTTCCCCAACCCGGAGCAACGCCCCAACCGCCAGGCCGAGTCCGGCCCCGGCAAGGGCCCCGCCCGCGGCGAAAAGCGGGGTGTAAGGGTTTATCTCTGTCGGGCAGCCTCCGATGCAAATGTTGGCCAGGCCCGCGCCGAACAGCCCCCCCAGAACGGCGAACAGCTTCCAGAACGACCTCGTCCCGCGGCTCCTCTCCAGACGGAGGATGTCGGTACGGGAGACTGTGTGAAACGGGCCTTCCAGCGCAGCCAGTTCGAATCCGTCCAGGGCCACGTCAAGTCGGTCGTTGCTCACCCCCGCGATCTGGCCGATGAGCCTGCCGCCGCTCGTCGTCACACGCACGCGGTCGCCGACAGCCTGCGGGAGCAGGGTCTCCGGCATGGCCACGAGGCCGACCGCCATGAACAGCAAGACGCTGGCACTCTTCATGACAGACCTCCGTTCCGGGAGATGTTTGTTCCGGCCCTTCCTGTTCGGTCCGACTCGGATCCGGAAACGGGTGACGCGGGGGGCAGCACGACGTTGCAAGCGTTCTTGCGGATCCCCCTCCAGTCCCCCGACACGGCGTCAATGATCAAGGACAAAAACATAGTAAACGGGCCGAGGAACAGGTCGGCCACGAACCATTTCTCATGGACCCCGGAATAAAGTTCGCACACGGCATCCGCGTGCCCTTCCTTCCTGAACACGACATTATGGGATGCCTGGTTGTCGAGTTCCAGGGACAAGGGCGTTTCTCCGAGCAGGATCCCGTCGATCCAGACCTCGGCCTGCGCCGGACTCGAATACATCCCGACGGCTTTGACCTCGTCGTTGTAAAGACTGGCACAGGCCGTGGTCGAGACCGTGGCAAGAAACAGCGCCGGCAAATGCTTCCTCATTCTTGTTTCCTCCATGGTTGCGCAACGAGGCAGGCCTACGAAGCAAGATCGTACCCGCGAGTAATCAGCTATCTGTCTCATTCGTTGCGGATCAGGCGCACGATGCGGCCGTTGCGGTCGTGCAGCGTAATCGGCCCCTTGAACACGTCGTCGCCGTAGTCGAGCATGCGCTCGGGATCGGCTCGCTCGGCCCCCGGCTCCGGCAGGCTGTATGACTCGGCCTCGGAGGCGTCGACCGTGTAGCCCATGTCGGCCAGAGCCTGGATCGTGATGTTACTCAGAGGGGACCGCATGCCCCGGTTGTATGTTGGCGACATGAGTTCTCCGCCGAGCAGGATGTCTCCCTCACGACAGTTGCTGTCCCCTACTTCCTCGCTCCAGTAGAGTTCTCTCCAGTGGGAATCGCCCGAGCCCGAACCCTTGCAGTTCTCGAGCGGCACCTTGTCCCCGCCCGTGTAGTTCGTCCCCCCCGCCTCGTCGAAGGCCTCGGCAGCCAGTGGGCCGATGAAATGCGCGTCCTCGCCCGGGCTGTGTGCCCAAGTGAATATGAACCACGTCAGAGTCGGATTGGCGAGAAGATCGAATCGACGCCAGTAGAAGCGACTGATCCCCAGGGTGTGACCCATTTCGTGGAGGATGACCTCCTCGAGCCCGCCGTCGGCTTCGATTTCGCTCAGATAGTTTACGCTAAACTTGACGCTTCCCATCCAGGGAAGCAGCGAATCGGCACGCCAGCGGCAGGAGCCCGCGGCCGCAATGGTGCGGGGATTGTCGAACGTGCCGACCCCTACGACCAGGAGGAGGTCGTCGACCCTGTCGACGCGCCGGTCGGAGATCTCGCCCCAGCAACCAACGGGAATCTCGGCTCCAACCGGCATGTCCGGCAGTTCCGTATCCGCGAGCACCCGCATCCATTTCTCGGCCGCGTTTCGATACGCCGCCGCCCGGGACTCGGTCATCGGCGTGATGGATATGAGATCGATGTCGTACGACCCGATATCCGCCTCCACGACGGCCACAGAGAAGGACGACTCGGCTTCCAGGCCGCCGGGGTCCGCGGAGGTCACAGTAAGCGTCGCTGTTCCGCGGGTCCCCGCCGTGAGGGTCAGCGTGCCGTCCGACGCCGAGGCGGTGACGGCGTCGGCTGCGGAGGTGGCGGCATTGTAGGTCAGTGCGTCCCCGTCCGGATCGCTGAAATACGGGGACATGTCGACCTCGGCCGACTCGCCCGCCGTGAGGAAGAAGGCCGGGATATCGCCCCGAGACTCCGGAGGCCGGTTGTTTCTTCGACCCGTCACGGTCACCGCAATTTCCTGCCGGGCGGAGGCGCCGTCCGCGTCGCTCGCGGTCACGGTCACGGTCGCCGTCCCGGGGGCCTGCCCGGAGATCGTCACCTCGCTGTCGACCCTGGAGGCCGTAGCTACGCCGGAGTTCGAACTCGACGCGGCGAAGGTCAGCGCATCGCTGTCCGGGTCGGTGAAATACGACGACACATCGAGCGTGACGGCTTCGCCGGCCTCGATCGTCCGCCCGGGGATCGTGCCGCTCGTTTGCGGGGGCCGGTTCCCCTGTTGGACCTCGACGCTGACTTCCTGAGTCACGGCCGCGCCGCCGGGGTCGCTTGCCGTCACCGTCACGGTCGCCGCGCCCGGGCTCACCGCCGAGATCGTGACCACGCTCCCCGAGACCGAAGCCGTTGCCACCGCGGCGTCCGAGGTTGCCGAAGCATACATCAGTGCGTCGTCGTCCGGGTCGCTGAAGTAGGACATCACGTCGATGGAGCCCGAGCTTCCGGCTTCCAGGGTCTGCGCCGGGATCGTGCCGGCCGCCTCCGGCGCCCGGTTGGTCGCCCTCACCGTCACGTCGGCCCTCTGCCGGGCCTCGAGGCCTCCGGGATCGCGGGTCGTGATCGTCACGACCGCCGTGCCCGTGGCCACCCCCGAGATCGTGACCGTGCTGCCCGATACGGCGGCGCTCGCCACGGCGGCGGCTGCCGACTCTGCGGCGTAGGACAACTGATCTCCATCCCGGTCTCGGAAATACGAGGAGGCGTCGATGGTGGCCGACGCGTTGACCGCAATCGTCGTGGCCGGGATCGCCCCCATTTCCTCGGGCGCGCTGTTGCGCACCGTCACGTCGAACGCCTGCGTGGCTTCGAGCCCGCCCAGGTCGCGGCCGGTGATCGTGACGGTGGCGGTGCCCCGCGCCACGCCCGTGACCGTCACGCTGCTTCCGGACACGGAGGCGGTGGCCACTCCCGTCTGCGACACAGTGGACGTGTACGTCAGCGCGTCCGCGTCCGGGTCATCGAAGTAGGAGGACAGCTGTACCGTGACCGACTCGTCGGCGTTCAGGGTCTCGTCGGGGATGGTGCCCGTCGGCTCCGGCGGCTGGTTGTCGGGGCGCGCGACGCTCACCGCGATCCCCTGCGTCGCCGCCAATCCGCCCGGATCCGCTGCCGTCGCCGTCACCGTCGCGGTTCCGGACGTCACGGCCCGGATCGTCAGCGTGTTGCCGATCACGCCGGCCGTCGCCACGCCGTCGCTGTCCGATGATCCCGCGTACATCAGTGGATCTCCGTCAGGGTCGGAGAAGTAGGAGGACAGGTCCAGCGTGACCGACCCCGCCTCGGTCAGCGTCTGCGCCGGAATCGTGACCCCCGAAGGCGGGCGGTTGGCGCGCGGCTGCACCGTGACCGCGACATCCTGCGAGGCCGCCAGGCCACCTGGATCGCGGGCGGTCACGGTGACCGTGTTGGCGCCTGCGGCCACCGGCCGGATCGTCAGCGTGCTGCCCACGACGCTCGCCGTCGCCACGCCCGTATCGTTCGAGGAACCTCGGTAGGTCAGTCGGTCCCCATCCGGATCCGAGAAGTAGGACGACAGACTCACCTCGGCCGTCTCCCCCGCACTGATGACCTGCGCTGGAATCGAACGGCCCGTAGGAGCGCCGTTGGGGACGGTGACCCGAATCCTCTGCCTCGCCGACAGCCCGCCCGGATCGCGTGCGGTGACCGTGATCGTCGCCGTGCCGCCGGCTGCAGCCGAGATCGTGACTCGGCTGGCCGACACGGTGGCCGTGGCCACGGACGCGTTCGATGTCGTAGCCGAGTAGGTCAGCCGGTCATCGTCCGGGTCGCGGAAGCTGGAGGACACGTCGATCGTGACCGAGTTCCCGGCATCGATCGTCTGCGCCCCGATCGTCCCCACGGACGTCGGGGCCTGGTTGCCCTGCTCCGACTGCACCGTCACGGCGACGTCCTGCTCGGCCGCGAGCCCATCGGGATCGCTCGCGCGCACGGTGATGGTCGCGGTGCCCTCGGCCACGGCGTCGATCGTCACCCTGCTGCCGGATACCGTGACCGTGGCCACGCTCGCATTGGAGGTGGTGGCGGAGTACGTCAGTCGATCCCTGTCCGGGTCGTCGAAGTACGCGAACGCGAGGAACCAGTAGTCCTCGCCGGGTTCGAGCGTCTGGTCGGGGATCACATCCGTCGATTCGGGTGGCCGGTTGGGCTGGATAACCTCAACGCGCGTGCGCTGCCGGGCTTCCTCACCCTCCGGATCGCGGGCCGTGACGGTAATGGAGGTGCCCCCGTCCTCCAGTCCCTCGACCGTCATGACTGTGCCCGAAATCGTGACGCCCGCCCTGTCGTCGAAGAACACTTCGGCCGTGTACGTGAGCGGATCTCCGTCCGGATCGGTGAAGTAGGGGTGCAGATCGACGGAGAACGTCTCGCCGACGTTCAGCGTGAACTCGGGTAGGCTCCCCACCTCCTCGGGCTCGCTGTTGGGCACGGTGACGCCGAACGATTGCCGCGCCTCGAGCCCACCTGGATCGCGGGCTACGATCGTGATCCGCGCCGTTCCCTTGGCGACCGCGGCGATCACTACCCTCCGCCCCGAGGTGGAAACCGTGGCCACCGCCGGATTCGATGTCTCGGCCAGGTAGGTCAGGTCGTCCCGGTCGGGGTCCTCGAAATAGAAGAACATCGACAGGCTCTCGGTATCGCCCAGTTCGACGGTCTGGCCGGGGATGGCATCCCTGATCGTGGGAGGCCGGTTCGGCTGGATGACGGTCAGATAGGTTCGCTGCGAGTCTTCCATACCGTCCGGGTCGCGGGCCGTGACGGTGATCGAAGTACGGCCATCTTCCAGTCCCTCGACGGTCATGACGCTCCCCGCCACGGTCGCGCGGGCCCGGGACTCGAAGAACACGTCGGCCGTGTACGTGAGCGGGTCTCCGTCCGGGTCCGTGAAGTAACCGGAGAGTTCCACGGTGGTTGTTTCCCCCACATCGACGGTGTCGTAGGGGATGTCACCGACCGCCTCCGGGGCGCTGTTGGGGACCGTGACCGTGAAGGACTGCTGGGCTTCCAGCCCCTCCGGATCCCGGGCCGTCACCGTGATCCGCGCGGTCCCCCGCGAGACGCCCTCGACCGTCACGCTCCGGCCCGACACCGTCACGGAGGCGACCGCTTCATCCGATGATACTGCCGTGTAGGTCAGCGCGTCCCGGTCCGGATCGTCGAAATAGAAGTACATCGATTCGCGGTCCGTACGCCCCGCTTCCACGGTCACATCGGGGATCGTCCGAGTCGCCGCGGGGGGACGGTTGGGCTGACGCACCCTGACCCGGGGCCGCTGGCTCGCCTCGAGGCCCGCCGGATCGCGCGCCGTAATCGTCACGGAGGTGCTTCCCTCGCCGACCCCGACGATCGTCAGGGTGCTGCCCGACACCGTCGCCGTGGCCACATGCTCGAAGAACGGCTCGGCAGTGAAGCTCAGAGCGTCTCCATCCGGATCCGTGAAATGCTCCGATAGATCCAGCGTGACCGTAGCGCCGACATCCAGGGTGTCTCCCGGAACAGTCGCCGTCTCCTGAGGCGCGTTGTTCGGCACGGTCGCCGTGAAGCGCTGGCTGGCCTCCAGGCCTCCCGGATCCCGTGCCGTCACCGTGATTTCCGCGGTGCCGCGGCCGACCCCCGTCACTGTCGCGCGGTTGCCCGTCACCGCGACCGTCGCGACCGCCGCGTCCGAGGTTGCGGCCGAGTACGTAAGGGCATCCCTGTCGTCGAAGTAGGAGCCCAGATACACGCTCCTCGTCCTGCCCCCGGTGAGTGTCAGGTCCGGAATAGTACCCCGCGACACAGGAGGCTGGTTGGGCAGCCTAACGGTCACACGCGTCCGCTGCGTGGCTTCGTTTCCGTCTGGATCGCTCGCCGTGACGGTGATGGTTGTGTTCCCCTCCGCGACGCCTTCGATGGTCATCGTGCTCCCGGATACCGAGACTCGCGCGATGCGTTCGAAGGAGGCCGTCGCCGTGTAGGCCAGCGAGTCTCCATCCGGATCGGTGAAGTACCCGGACAAGTCGACTGCGGCCGTCTCTCCCGTCTCGAGCGTGTCTTCGGGGATCTCGCCCACGGCCGCGGGAGGACCGTTGGCCACATTCACGCCGAAGGAGAGTGTCGCGGGGAGATTCCCGGGATCTCGCGCGGTCACGGCCACCGTTGCCTGCCCCTCGGCCACGCCCGTAAGCGAGAGGGCGCTGCCCGATACGGCGACAGCGGTCACGTCCGGATTCGATGTCCGGCCCGAGTAGGAGAGCCGGTCGCCGTCCGGATCGAAGAAGTAGGAAAACACGTTGAAGGTTATCGTCACGCCCGCGGGGATGGTCACGTCGAGGAACGGCAGCGTCCCTTCCGGGGCCCGGTTCGACCCGTCCGAAACGGTGACATCGACGGTTTGCGACGCGGTCAGGGCCCCCGGGTCGCGCGCCGTCACCGTCACCGTCGCCGTGCCCGCGGCCACCGCCGTGATCGTCACCGTCGAACCCGACACCGACGCCGTCGCCACCGATGCGTCGGTACTCTCCGCCGCGTAGGAGAGAGCATCGCCGTCCGGATCGCTGAAGTAGGACGGCACCTCGAACGTCAGGTCATCCCCCGCCGCCAGCCCCACCGGCGGGATCGAGCCCACTGCCTCCGGCGCCCGGTTGGCCCGCTCCACCGTCACGGCCACGTTCTGCACGGCGGTCAGGCCGGCCGGGTCGCGCGCCGTCACCGTCACCGTCGCGCTTCCGGCGGCCACTCCCGTGATCGTCACCGTCGAGCCCGACACCGACGCCGTCGCCACCGATGCGTCGGTACTCTCCGCCGCGTAGGAGAGAGCATCGCCGTCCGGATCGCTGAAGTAGGACGGCACGTCGAACGTCAGGTCATCCCCCGCCGCCAGCCCCACCGGCGGGATCGAGCCCACCGCCTCCGGCGCCCGGTTGGCCCGCTCCACCGTCACGGCCACGTTCTGCACGGCGGTCAGGCCGGCCGGGTCGCGCGCCGTCACCGTCACCGTCGCGCTTCCGGCGGCCACTCCCGTGATCGTCACCGTCGAGCCCGACACCGACGCCGTCGCCACCGATGCGTCGGTACTCTCCGCCGCGTAGGAGAGAGCATCGCCGTCCGGATCGCTGAAGTAGGACGGCACCTCGAACGTCAGGTCATCCCCCGCCGCCAGCCCCACCGGCGGGATCGAGCCCACCTGCCTCCGGCGCCCGGTTGGCCCGCTCCACCGTCACGGCCACGTTCTGCACGGCGGTCAGGCCGGCCGGGTCGCGCGCCGTCACCGTCACCGTCGTGCTCCCCGCGGCCGATTCCCGTGATCGTCATCCTGTCGAGCCCGACACCGACGCCGTCGCCACCGATGCGTCGGTACTCTCCGCCGCGTAGGAGAGAGCATCGCCGTCCGGATCGCTGAAGTAGGACGGCACGTCGAACGTCAGGTCATCCCCCGCCGCCAGCCCCACCGGCGGGATCGAGCCCACTGCTTCCGGCGCCCGGTCGACGTTCTGCACGGCGGTCAGGCCGGCCGGGTCGCGCGCCGTCACCGTCACCCGCGGCGGCCACTCCCGTGATCCGAGCCCGACCTCCGGTACTCTCCGCCGCGTAGGAGAGAGCGTCGCCGTCGGTCCGACGTAGGACGGCACCTCGAACGTCAGGCATCTCCCGCCGCCAGCCCCACCGGCGGGCGAGTCCGGCGCCCGGTTGGCCCGGCCGTCACGGCCACGTTCTGCACGGCGGTCAGGCCGGCCGGGTCGCGCGCCGTCACCGTCACCGTCGCGCTTCCGGCGGCCACTCCCGTGATCGTCACCGTCGAGCCCGACACCGACGCCGTCGCCACCGATGCGTCGGTACTCTCCGCCGCGTAGGAGAGAGCATCGCCGTCCGGATCGCTGAAGTAGGACGGCACCTCGAACGTCAGGTCATCTCCCGCCGCCAGCCCCACCGGCGGGATCGACCGCCTCCGGCGCCACGGTTGGCCCGCTCCACCGTCACGGCCACGTTCTGACGGCGGTCAGGCCGGCCGGGCGCGCGCCGTCACCGTCACCGCTTCCGGCGGCCACTCCCGACGTTCTGACGGCGGTCAGGCCGGCCGGGTCGCGCGCCGTCACCGTCACCCGTCGGCGGCCACTCCCGTGATCGTCACCGTCACCGACACCGACGCCGTCGCCACCGATGCGTCGGTACTCTCCGCCGCGTAGGAGAGAGCATCGCCGTCCGGATCGCTGAAGTAGGACGGCACCTCGAACGTCAGGTCATCTCCCGCCGCCAGACCCACCGGCGGGATCGAGCCCACCGCCTCCGGCGCCCGGTTGGGCGTTTCGGGTCTGTCGGGTACGAGCGGGCCCCCGCCCCCACCGCCTTCGCCGCAGGCGGCCGCCCAAGCCACCAGGAGCGTGGCCATGCCCCAGGCGGGGACCTTCCGGCGGAAGCCTGAATGGTCGGCACTCATGCGGGCGTTTCGTCTCTCGGGCCCATGGTCGGGGAGGATCGAAGTAGCCGGGTGCCCATGGAACTGCTACCGACACCCACGGTCGGACCTGGTCACCCTCCGAACGGAATCACGACCCCGGCCTGGACCGCAAGACTCCGATTTCTTGATGCCACCATCACCACCGAGTTCCGCGAGTCCGATCGAGTACACCAGATCGAGACCCACACGGAGGCCCTCGGAAACCGCCAGTTCCACGCCGGCGCCAGCCGCGATTCCGAAGTCCGTCCCCTGAACCTCTCCTGCGATCGTGTCGTCCCGACACGATTCGGAAACATTCGTCGAGCCGAATTCCCCGAGATCGAGACTGGCGCTGACATCGCAGGAGAGGTTGAAGGCTGCCCAGGGGCCCAGCAGCACGCCGGCCGAAAGTCCGCCATCTCGCGGCGATCCCATTCTCGCCAGGGCCGACAACTGAAAATAGTCCATTTGGAGACTGAACGACTGGAGACTGAACGACCCGAAGCCTTCCTCCGATGCGCCGGAACCCTTCTGCGCGTACGCGCCCCCGACCCGAAGCTCGACCGCACTTGCCAGGGGAAGCGCCACATCGATTCCAGCGATCATGCCCATGCGGGCATCCTGGTCTGAAGAGTCCTCGACGGAGATCGTGGACCGGTTCAACCCGGCTCGGACGCCGACCATCGTTTGCCCCATCAGCGGAGCCGCGACAAGCAGCGGAAGCAGTGACGTAAGGATCCTGCGCATGATCATCATTTCCTTTCCCTTGTGAACCATCTGGCTGGCTACGGGAGCCGAATGCGAACCCCTAGCTCCAAGCCGACACGTCGCTCGGGGCCGAACCGCGGTAGCAGAAGGCTCAGGCGTCCCGGACGGCCGTCAAGCGGAACCGCGGCCCACTCTTCACGATGAATGAAAATGCCGGCAATGCCACCGACGACGGCTCCAATCGGTGCTCCGACCACCATGATTGTGACGCCCGGTATGAAGCAAAAAACATAGGCAACGACAGATACGACGGGACCCCCGCCCGCGTCGCCCACGATTCTCCCGCAGCCCACGATCAGCTCGGAACCAATGCGTAATGGAATCATCGCACCCCTTGCCGCCCCTTCGAGCCACAGGCGCTTCCTACCGACGCTCCGGTCCAAGCTCTCGATCAATCGGTAGTCGAAGGAGAACAGTGTGCTGTCCCGAACGATTTCGAACCCTTCGCCGCTAACGGCGGTCACTTCGCCGATCGTCGTAGAATCCGGGAGCACAACGCGAACGCGGTCTCCGACCTGCTGCGCTCGTACCGGTGTCGCAGCGCCTATCAGCGCCAACGCGAAGATCGCTGAAGCGGAACGGAAGGTCTTCTTCATGTCCCTACTCCTCGCGGGATGCTTGCGGTTCCACAGGGGCCCGACGCCGGACGACGCGGCTTGTCCAAAGAACATGATCGACCAATCGAATGCGGTGTAACTCTATCGTCAATGGTCGCATCTATATTATTCCAATGCCGTAGTTCTCTTAGCTCACCGCCGCCTTCGTGCGCGCGGTCCGCCGACCCGGCGTATACGGCGACGGCCGCCGCGATCATCGTCTCCAGGCAGCGGCATCCGGGATCCCTCGGCTGAACAGCACTTCCAGACCCGGCCCGGCCGCGTCCAACGCGGCGTCCATGGCGGCCTGGGTCGGGGTTGGCACGTCCCGCAGGATCCCGCGCACCTGCCCGTTGCCGGGATCGCGCAGGATGGCCATGAAACGGTCGCTTTCGCCGTCGAGGGTGGCCGATCCGCCGGGTCCGGAGAGCGTGATGCTGGCCAAGTTCCCTTCCCAGCCGGGTCGAACCGGCACAACGAAGACGAAGCTCGAACGGCCGTCGCCATCGGCCAGCGAGGGCATGTCGAAGCGGAGCGAGAACAGTTCGACGCCGCCTTCGGTCCGGCCTGTGAGCTGGTATGCTCCACCGGACCGGGGCAGCTCGGGCGGTGCGTCGACGACGAACGTCGGCTCCAGGAACGGCACACTGTCGGCGTCCACTCCACCCCACAGGAGGAGTGACGTCGTGGATGGAGCGAAAGCCGCGCTTTCCGATGGCCCCTCGTCGACCAAGCGGAAGCGCAGCGCGTTGGTGAAGTGGTAGTCGCTGATCCAACCGCCGCAGTAGGACATCAGATCCGGCCGGAACGGGTGTATCAAACTGCCGCCGCCGCGGAAATCGTAGCCCCAGGCACCGATCGTTCCGCCCGGGTATGGGAACCCGGCGTCTGGGCCGGGGGCGTTGCCGCACGGAGCATGGCCAAGGTTGAAGTTGTGGCCCAGTTCGTGCGCGATCGGTCCCCCAAGGCCCTCCTGCAGCTCGACGAAGCTCGACCGGCCCGGCCGATACGACACGCCCTGAGCGACTGCAGACTCGATCATGCCCATATAGTGACCGTTGGCCCCCTCCATGACCCGGATCGTCTCGGTCTCGTGGACCAGCCTGAACCTGTCGTTGGTGGTGGTCAGTACCGGTTCGTGTGCCTTTACCGCCAAGTCGCCCACGGGCAGGACCGCGAACGCGCCGCGCATCAACTCGTGGTTCTCGGGGTCCGCCGCCATCTCCTCCACCCAATCCACGACCGTCGAGTCGTGGTGTTGACTCCAGATGAAGGGAATGAGCGTCAGGTCGAGGAGGGGCATGGTTCGGATGTCCACCACCAGGCGGCCCGTCTCGGGGATGCGCTGGGCAACCCCCAGCCCCGGGTCCAGAGTCCCCTCCGGGTCGATCTCGATCACCATCTCGAGTCCCGGCTGAATCTCCCGGCCTGGAATCTCCGCGTTAGCCGATTTCGCGAGATCGCCTTCGTCCACCTCGGTCGGGATGGGCGTGGATTTGCCAGGGATGTCTTCCAGGTGCACTTCCCGGCCGTCGCGGTAGAAGCGGGCCCTGACAGCGGGAATGCCTTGGCTGCTGGTGCGGTTGGCCACCGGGAACACGCGTAGCAGCGCCTTCTCGCCGGCGACCAAAGGGACCGGGAACCCTTCCGACTGCACCGCCTGGGTCAGGTAGGCCAGCGACCCATTTGCCTCCACGCAGCTCGCGATCCAGCGTTTGTCGACTCCATCCAGCCAGGTCTGGAAGTCCGGGTCCGAGGGCGCGCACAGCGACGTCCCTCCGGCCAGGAGCTCGTTGAGTCCGCCAAGAGCCGTCAGTTCGGGTGGAAGGACGCCCGCCATCTTCGGGTTGTTGGCAAGGTTCAGTTGCTGCAGATCCGCCAACCTGCCGAACTCGGAAAGCACCGGGCCCGACAGGTCGTTGTTGTCGAGAAACAGCTGTTGCAGCGCCGAGAGTTTCCCCAGTTCAGGCGGGATGGGTCCATTCAGGCTGTTCCACCCGAGGTCCAGCCGAACCAGGTTGCCGAGGCCTCCGAGTTCGGGCGGGATCGGGCCCGTGAGTTCGTTTCGCCGCAGGTCCAGCCGAACCAGGTTGCCGAGGCCTCCGAGTTCAGGCGGGATCGGACCGGTGAGTCTGTTTCCGTCGACGCGCAGCGTTCTCAGTCCGCGGAAGTTGCCGAGTTCGGGCGGGATCGGGCCCGTGAGTTCGTTTCGCCGCAGGTCCAGCCGAACCAGGTTGTCGAGGTCTCCGAGTTCGGGCGGGATCGGGCCGGACAGGGCGTTCCCTGAGAGCTCCAGCGTTGCCAAGCTGCTGAGGTCTCCGAGTTCGGGCGGGATCGGGCCGGACAGGGTGTTGTAGCTGAGCCAGAGATGCCCCAGGTTTCCGAGGTTGCCGATCTCGGCCGGGATCTGGCCGGATAGTGCGTTGCCTTCGAGCGAAAGTATCGTCAGCTTGGCGAGACTCCCCAATGCCGACGGAATGAGGCCCGTCAGGTTATTGCTTCCGAGAGAGAGCTTTGTCAGGCTGGAGAGACTGCCGAGCTCGGGCGGGATCGCACCCGTAAGGTTGTTGAATTGGAGGGATAACGACACGACGCGCCCTTGCCCATCAACTTCGACTCCGTACCACTCGCCCAACGGCTCGTCGGTCAGCCAGTTCTCGTCGTGGTTCCAATTCGGCCCGTCACCCGCCTCATACAGTCTTTCAAGGATGTTCCGTTCCGACTGCGGCTCGCATTCCAAGCCCGTCCCTTCGTGCGAGGCAATGCGGTTTATCCAGTGCCGGAACGCGTGCTCGACAGGAGCGCACAGCCCGGTCTCGGCATAGTGCAACTCCCGTAGCGGAAGCTGCGTCAGGGACGCGGGCAGGCGGCCGGATAGCGCGTTGCCGTCCATTCGAAGGGTGGTCATGTGAGCCAGGTCACCCAGATTCGCCGGAAGCCGGCCGGAGAGCCCATTACGGCTCAGGTCGAGTGTCTCGACTCGCCCTATCGAGTCCGTGTCAACGCCGTACCAGTCTTCCAGCGGCCGGCCGCGCAGCCAGCCTGTCGCGTTGATCCACGCATCGCCTGCGCTGGCCTCGTACAGGGAACCCAGAACAGCCCGGTCGGTCGCGTCGCACGAACTCACGGCTCCGGTATCGCGCTCCCGAATTCCCAGCAGCCACGTTGCGAAAGCGGAGGTTCCGGGCACGCAGAGCAACGCATTACCGGAAGAGTAGAACCGATCCAGGTTGTCGAGTTGTACAAAGCTCGGCGGGATCGGGCCTGAGAGTCGGTTGTTGTCGAGAAACAGCCGTTGCAGCGCCGAGAGTTTCCCCAGTTCAGGCGGGATCGGGCCTGAGAGTCGGTTGTTTCGGAGGGCAAGGGAGCTGAGATTTCTGAGGTTGCCCCATTCTGGCGGGATCGGGCCCGTCAGGTTGTTGTAGCTGAGGCCCAGCCATGCTAGCCTCACGAGTTGTCCCAGTTCGGCGGGAACCGGACCATCGAGGCTGTTGATAAACAGTCGCATGTCCTCCAAGTTGACGAGTTTGCCGAGTTCGGGTGGGATCGAGCCCGTCAGGCTGTTAGCGTAGAGAGCAAGGCGCGTCAGATTCGTGAGCCCCCCCAGTTCGGCCGGGATCGAGCCCGAAAGTCTGTTGGCGCCGAGATCCAGAACTCGCAGACTGGAAAGACCGCCGAGTTCGGGCGGGATGGCATCCGCAAGGTCGTTCCCCGCGAGTTCCAGCTCCCGTAGGCCGGCAAGGCCACCGAGTTCGCGCGGGATGGGGCCGAAAAGCGCGTTTTGGCTGAGCCGCAGCCACCTGACGTTCGAGAGACTGCCTATCTCGGGCGGGATCAGGCCCGACAAGCCGTGCCGTATCCACACGGAGTTCTCGCTATCCCACTGGCCGCTGAGGTCAATGCCGAGAACCCTCCCGGAACCGTCGACCGTCACCCCGTACCAGTCCCCCAGCGGCGTATCGGTCAGCCAGTTGTCGTTGTTGACCCAGTTCGATCCGTTCGTGGCTTCGTAAAGGGCCACTAGCGCCCCCCGGTCCTGGTTGGCCGACTGGGCCACCGTCACCGTCGCGGTGCCCGACGCCGAGCCCGCCGTCGCGGTGATCGTCGCCGTCCCGTTGCCCGCCGCCGTCACCAGCCCGGATCCGCTGACCGTGGCCACGGCGGCGCTGCCGCTGGCCCAGGTCACCGCGGCACCCGCCATCGCCTGTCCGTTCTGGTCTCGGACCTCGGCGATGAGCTGCACGGTGGCGCCCAGGGCGCCGAGCTGGGCGGTCGCGGGCGTCACCATCACGGATGTCGGCCGCAGGGGGTCGGGGGGAGGGGTCGGAGGTTCCGTGGCCCCGTCGCCGCAGGCGTACGCCCACAGAGTCGCCGACAGCACCGCTACCACGAGGAGGCCGCGCCCGACAGGTGTACCCCAAGCCAAACGTTCCATGAGTTCTCCGTTGCCGGATTGCCGTCCACTTCGTCTCCGCCTGCAATTCGAATCTCAGGGGCAGGTTAGGGCAATAGCGTATTCCTATTATGTTTATGCCGTATTTGTGTTTGGCCCAAAGAAGTCGCTCGAAGGCCAGCTTGGCAGAACCGGCCGGACACCCCTAGACCGCTGCGGACGCATCCTCAAGGCCAACGAGGGAGCCAGGCACATCCTGCTGAGACGCGATGGGCTGCACGAAGACAATGGTGTTCTGGTTGCCGCCAATCGGGCGGAGAACGCGGAGCTTGGGCGCATGCTGGCGCGAGCGCTTCCCCGGTTCGGACTTCAGGGTGCCGGGGGCTCGATAGGGATCACTCGGGGGAAGGCGCAATCGCCGTTGATCCTTGAAATCCATCCGGTGCGGGGAATGAGCCGGGATCATCCCACCCGGGAGGTCAGGGTACTGGTGCTGATTGTCGACGCTGAAGCAAGACCCCAGGCAGACGCACAAATGGTTGAGGCGGTTCTGGGCTTGACGCCCGCGGAGAGCCGTGTGGTCGCAGCGCGTACGGCCGGTCAGAGCGTGGTTGAGATCGCGGAGGGGCTGAGCTGCGCGGAAAGCACTGTCAGGACACACCTTAAACGGGTTCACCGCAAGCTGGGGATTCGCAATCAGACCAACTCGTGCATAGAGTCATGTCGCTGGAAGCCCTGAGAGGATCTTTCCGCTAAGAGAGAGTCCACGCGGCGGTCCGGCTACACCCGACGCCACCGCGGAGACGGTTACACGAGATGTAATGCGGAATGCCGATTACACTCATAGTGTCCCGCGTGTCATGCGCTACTCTTGAGGCACAGTATGGTTTTTGAGTACGCCAATCTCGGCCCTGCCTTTCCGAACCGAGTTCAGCGGCGGTAGTCGAGCGGCGGCGGGCGGTCTCCCAGCAGCGCGGTGTACTCGAAGTCCGTGCCGCGGCGCTCCGCCAACTCCTCCCACGCGGCCGCGATCACATCCGGGCTCTGGAAGAGTTCGATCATGGTTCGGGCAAGCGTCTTGGCCGCGACCATCATCCCCTTCGTGCCGATGTTGGTCCCCCCGGCCGCCACCGCCTGCCAGCTGTGCGCCGAGGTACCCGGTACCCAGGTAGCCGTCGACAGCCCCGTGGTCGGCACGACCCAGCTGATATCGCCGACGTCGGTCGAGCCGCCGCCGACGCCCTCGACTCCGAACTCCCGGATCTCGCCCTCGGATCCCAGCGGTCGGGAAGGGCCGCCCTCGAACGTGGCCTGGATCTGCCGGGCGAAAGCTCGCTCCGCCTCGGTGTACTCCACGCCGCCGACCTTGCGGAGGTTGGCGTCCATCACCTGCCCGAGCGCGACGTTGGGCACGAGGTCATACAACCCGTGAATGACCTCGTACTCCAGTTCCGTCCCGGTGCCCATCGCGGCGCCCTCCGCGGCCCGCGCGACGCGCTCGAACAACTCGAGCACCGTGGGGGCGTAGGGATGCCGCACGTAGTAGTAGACCTCGGCGAAGTCCGGCACGACGTTGGGCGCGAAGCCCCCCTGCGTGATCACGTAGTGAATGCGCGTTTCCTGCGGAACGTGCTCGCGCATGAGGTTGACCATGTGGTTCATGGCCTCGACCCCGTCGAGCGCGCTGCGCCCCCGCTCCGGCGCCCCCGCGGCATGCGCGGAATATCCCCGGAAGCGGAACTTGGCGGACTTGTTGGCCAGCGAGCGTCCCGCCTGCGCGCTATTCTGCGCACCGGGGTGCCAGTGCAGCGCGACGTCCACGTCGTCGAACAGGCCGTCCCGCACCATGTACACCTTGCCCGCGCCGCCCTCCTCGGCCGGCGTACCGTAGAGCCGGATCGTCCCCTCGTGGCCGGTCTCGTCGAGCCAGTCCTTCACGGCGATCGCCGCCGCCACGGAGCCGGTGCCGAACAGGTGGTGCCCGCAGGCGTGGCCCGCGCCCCCTTCGATGATAGGCGAGCGCTCGGGCACCGCGTCCTGCGAGATGCCCGGGAGGGCATCGTATTCGGCGAGAAGCCCGATGATCGGCCCTCCGGAGCCGTAGGTCGCCACGAAAGCGGTGGGCATGCCCGCGACGCCGGACTCGACCGAGAATCCGGCCGCCTCCAGTTCGCCCTTCAGCAACTCCGAACTCTGCTCCTCCTGGTAGCCGACTTCGGCCCACTCCCAGATCTGGCGCGCGACTCCCGCGTAGTGGTCCCGGCGCGCCTCGATTCCCTCGATCTGCGTTTCCTGGAGGGCGCCGAGAGGCGTGGGGACGAGGGCGACGAGGGCTCCGGCGACGAGCCAACGGCCACGGAGGTTCCGGTTCACGACGGGACAACCGGCTGACATGCGCATGCTTGTGGAACTCCTCGAAGGGGAACGAATAGAACGATCGGGAGAAGCTGGCCCACCGAAGCGTCGCCGGCTAGCCTTTGTCCGCGTTTCCAGTGTCGATCACGGGGGTTGAGGGGTGGAATACATGAAGTTCTTCGCGAGGTGGGGAACCGCGTTCGGCATGCTGCTGGCCTTTGCTCCGTCGCTTGCCGCCGCGCCCATCCAGGCTGCGCCCGCCCAGGAAGAGACCGACACCAGCTGGGCCTACAGCGCGGAACTGAGCCTGCTGTTCACGTCGGGGAACTCGACGGTCCGAACCTTCGGCCTCGGCGGCTCGGCCCGGCGGGACTGGGCGCGGGGCGAACTGTCACTCCGTGCCGGCGGCCTGCGCACCGAGTCCGGGACGACGCAGCGGATCGCCGTCGGCACCGAGGATGACTTCATGGTGACCGACTACTCCGACCCGAAGCCGATGGCCGAGAACTACTTCCTGCGAGGTGAGTTCGAGCGCTCGTTCTCGGATCACGTCCATTTCACGACCGGCGCGGGGTGGGAGAGGAACACCTTCTCGGGGTTCGAGAGCCGTTTCTCGCTGGTCACCGGCCTCGGCAACATGTGGATCGAGACCGAGACCACCCGGCTCAAGAGCGACTACGGGATCACGTTTACCGCCCAGAACGATGTTGTGGACGACCCCGACAAGAGTGCGAGCTTCGGCGGCGTCCGCGTCTCCACCAACTTCCGCCGCCGCCTCACGGAGACGGCCGACCTCGAGAGCACGCTGACGCTGGACGAGAACCTCACCGATGCCGCCGATTTGCGGGCCGATCTCGCCAACTCGCTCGCGGTGGACATCAACCATTCGCTGGCCGTCAAGACGGGCCTGCGACTCGTGTGGGACAACGTGCCGGCCCTGACGAATGCGCCGCTCGAGCAGCCCGCCGGCACCCCGACCGGCAAGATGGTACTCGTGCCCCGCCACAAGCTGGATTCGACCTTCACGATCGCCCTCGTCGCCAACTTCTAGCACCGGCTCGAGCGTCTATGGGCGGAGGCGGATCTCCGTGACCCGGCCGGTCACGCGCTGGCCGGCGGTCATGCCCCCGACGATGAAGGCGCGCCCGTCGGCGATGACGATGCCGCGGTGGTCCATGGTGGGCGTGTCGGGTGCGGGAAGTTCGGACCACGCCCCGGTCGCGGCGTCGAAGGCGAAGGCGCCCGACCAGGGTTCCGCCTGGCGACCGTCGTAGCCGATTCCGTTGTAGTTGTACGGGTTGTCTGATCCGCCGGCGAAGACGACACGAGTCCCGACGGCGACCGCGGCCGCGCGGTAGAGCCCCGGTCCGGGATGGCCCGGGACGCGTTCCCATGAGATGCGGGTGGGCTCGGCCGGATCGATACGTCCCTGCCAGGAAGAGGTCTCGAGGACGAAGGTGCGGGGCTCCGCCTGCACGCGCGCGCCGTCGATGTAGACGATGGCGTCCCCTGCGATGCCTCCGGCGTGTCCGAATACGGGAGGTCCCGGGATCGGTGTGCCCTGTGCCCAGGCGTCCCGCGCCGGGTCGTAGATCTGGACTGCGGCCACGTTGTCCGAGTCGTGCCAGCCGGAAACGACGTAGATGAGCGAGTCGCGCCACACGCCGGAGATCGCGTCGTCTACCGGCGTGGGCATGGGGGCGGCCCGCGTCCAAACTCCGGTTTCCGGGTCGAGCACATCGACCTGCGGCAGGGACTGTTCCGCTCCGCCCTCCGCCACGGTGTAGCCGCCGAAGAGGAAGATCCTGCCGTCGAACGGCTGGGCCGTCGCGGCGAGGCGGCCGGGGCCGGGTGGGGGTTCGATGGTCTCCCACTCCGAAGCGCCGAGATCCCAGCGGAACGATGCCGTCGTCACGCCGGACCAGAGCTTCGTCGAGTCGATGCCGAGGAAGGAGAAG
Organism: Candidatus Palauibacter sp.; assembly: GCF_965222475.1. Classification (GTDB taxonomy): domain Bacteria; phylum Gemmatimonadota; class Gemmatimonadetes; order Palauibacterales; family Palauibacteraceae; genus Palauibacter. The sequence continues at coordinate 608,786 of NZ_CBDCUB010000001.1, forward strand.
ACGGACCACCCCGCGGATGTTTCGAGTGCCGCGACCGCGTTGTTCGCCACCGGCATCGGGAGTCGGGGCGGCGGCGACTCCGCCTCGGAGCCGCGCTGTTCCTCCGGTTGTGCGCAGACTGCGGCGGCCGCGGCGAAAGCCGCGGCGATCACGGCGCGAGGCAGACGGGGCGGGTCCACGCTAGACCCGAAAGAGTCCCAACTGGTCCGGTAGCGCCTCGCCCGGCGGGGGGCGACGTCGCCACTCCCCACGTCCCCGGAGCGGCGCGTCGAGCGGCTCGGTGCATGAGGGCTCGTCGACGGCGACGCGGTTGACCCGGCGGCTGACCGCGAACACCTCGAGCGCCTCCGCGTCGAAAGATTGGAGCGGGTCCATGGTCCGCTCCGACATGTCGAGGTCGAGCCACATCTGCGCGCCCTCGCCCTCGAGGATGACAGGCATTCGGTCGTGCAACGGTTCGAGCAATTCGTTCGCGTCCGTCGTGACGATCGTGCAGGAGCCGACCGGGCCGTCCGGCCCCCGCCAGATGTCCCACAGACCGGCGAGCGCCATCGGCGTCCCGTCGCGCCGCCGCACGAAATAGGGCTGCTTCACGCCGCCCTCGGTCCGCCACTCGTAGAAGCCGTCGGCGAGCACCGCGCAGCGGCGATCCAGGATCAGATCCCGAAACGCGCGCCGCGTCTCCAGCGATTCCGAGCGCGCATTTATCATGAGCGGGAGCGAGCCCGGGTCCTCGGCCCAGTTCGGGATCAGCCCCCAGCGCAGCGGGACGAGTTCGCGGCCGCCGCCGGCCCGGCGCAGGGCGATGACCTCGTCGGTGGGCGCCACATTGTAGCGGGCGGCCCACTCGGCGAGCCGCGTCGGGTCGGCCTCGAAGAGTTCCGCCAGGTCGGGGACCGGGGTCTGCAGGCTGAATCGTCCGCACATGCGCGCAAGGTAGTGGATCGATCGCCCCGTTGCGGGTCGTGGCGCGCTCCCCGACAATCCTCCGACTCAAGCGGCGGCAGCCGCTCCACCCCGACCCGGACGGCCCAGGCATGAAGATCGCACTCGTCCAGCAGTCCGCCGCACCCGACCGCATCCACAACCTCGAACGCGCGCTGGGCGCGATGGGGCGCGCGGCGGCCGAGGGGGCCGGGCTCGTCGCCTTCCCCGAACTCGCCATCGACCGCTTCTTCCCGCAGCGCCCCGACGACAGGGCGGCGGCGGATCTGGCGGAGCCGATCCCCGGGCCCACCTCGGACCGGGTCGCGGCCCGCGCGGCCGAACTCGGCCTCGTCACCGTCTTCAACCAGTATGAACTCGGGGTCGGCGGCCGGTGCTACGACAGCACGCCCGTGTTCGACGCGGACGGCTCGCTGCTCGGGGTGACGCGGATGATGCACATCACCGAGTACGCCTGCTTCCACGAACAGCACTACTACGCGGAGGGGGACACCGATGCCCTCGTCTACGACACCGCGGTGGGCCGCGTGGGCGTGGCCATCTGCTACGACCGCCACTACCCGGAGTACATGCGGCGCCTGGGCGAACTCGGTGCCCAACTCGTCGTCATCCCCCAGGCCGGTGCGATCGGCGAGTGGCCCGAGGGGCTGTTCGAGGCCGAAGTGCGCGTGGCCGCCTTCCAGAACGGCTACTTCGCCGCCCTCTGCAACCGGGTCGGCGAGGAGCCGCGCCTCACCTTCGCCGGCGAGTCCTTCGTGGTCGATCCCGAGGGCGTGATCCTCGCGCGTGGCCCGGGACTCGAGGAGACGATCCTCTACGCCGAGGTGGATCTCGCCCGCTGCGAGACGTCCACTGCGCGCCGCCTGTTCTGGCGCGACCGGCGCCCCGGCGTGTACGCGCGCTGGGCCGAGCGGTTCGCCGCCGCGTCCCTGCCCGGTTCCTGATCGCCGTCCGCCCGCGCCCGCCCGTGGAACTCCTCGTTGTCGTGGCCGCCGTGGTCGGCCTCCTCGCGGTCGTCCACCTGTGTCTGCCGCGCCTGGCCCCCTTCTTCGTGTTCTATCCGGAGCCGCTGGAACCGCACGAGACGCATCCCCGCTACTGGGGATTCGTGGACGCCTCGGAGGTGTGGATCCCCACGGAGGACGGCCCGCGGCTGCACGCCTGGTGGTTTCCCGCCGGCCGCGACGAACCCGGGCGGGGCGCCGCGATCTATTTCCACGGCAACGCTGGACACCTGGGCGATCGCGGCACGGTGGCGGCGGCGCTCTCGAATCTGAATCTCGATGTTCTGCTGCCGGACTACCGGGGCTACGGTGCGAGCGAGGGAAAGCCCTCGGAGGAGGGGCTGTACGCCGACGCGAGAGCCGCCTACCGCTGGCTCGTGGACGAGAAGGGGGTTGGCCCGGGACGGCTGATTCTGTTCGGGAACTCGCTGGGGAGCGCCGTGGCCGCGGAACTGGCGATCGGCCGGCCCGTCGCCGGCGTCGTCCTGCTTGGCCCGTTCACGGACATCCCGTCCATCGCCCGGCACCGGCTGTCATGGCTGCCGGAATGGTATCTGGACTGGCCGCGTCCTCGCTTCGACACGGTGGACCGGGCCTCCCGCATCGCGGCGCCCACGCTGGTCGGCGCGGGGGCGGACGATCGCGTGATTCCGCCCGGCCAGAGCCGCGAGGTGTTCGAGGCGCTCGGCGGCCCCGGCCGCTGGCTGGAGATCCCCGGGGCGGGGCACAACGACATCTTCTCCCAGCAGGCGCTATGGCAGACGCTGCACCGCTTCACGCGCGAGGTCCTGCCCGACGGGCCGCCGGCGAACGGCTGAACTGTCCGCTAGGGTTGAACCAGCGTGGCACCACTCGCCGCGGCTGCTTCACAGAGTCGGCGGTCAAGAGAGGCGAGAGGGAGAGATCGGCGCAGGGCGGTTTCCAGGTAAGCGGCATCGTACACCGACAGGCCGTGCGTCCTGGCCAAGTTGAGGATGACACGGTCGTCGTGATCGTGGTCGGCCGAGATCCGCATCTCTCGCAAGTCCGTCAGCCTCGCCCGTGTGTGTTTCGCATCGATGCGGCCACGCCGTTCGTTAGTCAACAACGCGTTCCGGACTTCATACCGCCAGATGCCGGGAACCACCGCGCCGTTCTCCAGCGTCAGTTCCATCGACTGATCCGCCAGGGCGTGGTCTTCGTCCGCCATGCACCAGCACACGACGACCGATGTGTCGATTACGATGGGCGTCAATACCGGTGCCCCTCGTGAACCGTCGCCATCAGTTCCTCGAGCGACGCTTTGTTCTTCAGACGGCGGCGACTCTCGCGGATGCGGCGAGCCGCCTCGTGAGCTCGGGCGCGCTCGTCCTCTTCCACGGGCACCAATCGGGCGACTGGACGTCCGTGTTTGGTGATGGTCACGCTCTCGCCGGCCATGACGCGTCGCAACAACCGGGGCAGGTGAGTCTTGGCTTCGTAGGCGCCGACGCTGTCCATCGGACTCTCTCGCAGTGGACGATTCAGACCAGACGATACGACTAGTCTAATGGGGTTGGCTCAGTGACGACAGCCTCACCTCCAGGCTCCGGTCAACTGCCTTCCAGCAGCCACGCCGCGGCGGCGGCGAGGTCGGGCACGATGTGGACCGGGTCGGCGTCGTCCGGCAGGGGCTGGGCGTTGCGGTTGACCCATAGCACAGGAACCCCGAAGCCGGTCGCGGGGACGATGTCGTGGAACAGGCTCTGCGCCACGTGGAGCCAGCGATCGAAGCCGGCGGCCCACTCCCGCCCGCGCTCGAAGTGCGGCGCGGCCGGCTTGTAACTCCGCAGTCTCTGAGCCGTCCCGAGGAGAGCGAACTCGATCTCGAAGTGTTCGAGCGTCCCCGCGAGCAGGTCGTCGTCGATGTTCGACAGGATGCCGAGCGTAACTCCAGCCGCGGCGAGTCGTGAAAGGGCGTGGTTCGTGTCGGGGAACGGCTGCCACGAGGGGATGCTGGCGGGAACGCGGGCGGCCGGAGCCTCCGAGGCGTCCCAGTCGTTGGCGCTCGCGACTTCGGCCGCGGTCTGGGTCAGCAGCTGCCGGTAGGGTCGGTAGTCGCTCGTCTTGAGGCGGTCCTGCGCCGCCAGGAACTCGCCCAGGAGCGCCTCGTCCGCCACTCCGGCGGCCTTGGGGTAGGCGGCCCGCAGCGCGGCGAGAATCCCGGCTTCCCAGTCGATCAGAGTGCCGTAGCAGTCGAACGTGAGGAGCGTTCCCGGTCCCGCCGTTCCCTCGAACCCGCGCTCGAATCTGTTCACCGTCTCCCTCGGGGCTGCTACGTTGCGCGCATGAACGAAGGCGAGATCCTATCCGGCGCGGCGGAGAACGGCCACCGAGAAGGCAGCGGGGCTTCGCCGCGGGCTGCCAACCCCTTCGAGGACGTTCGGGCCCGCACCGCGATTCCATGGGTCATCCTCGGAGGCCTGGTGCTCCTCGCCGTCTTCTACGTCGTCGCGCTTCTGACACCCGTGGATGCGGGCGGCCCGCAAACGTTCGAGGTCCTGTTCGGGCTCGCCCTCTATGGTGCCCTCGCGACGTGGATCGTCTGGGCGTGCCGCCGTTCGGACGTCGATCTCCTCCGACTTGGGGGCACGCTGCACGGGTACGACGGGTGGTCCTGGGTCCGCCTGGCGGGCCTTCTCGTCGTCACCATGGCGTTCTCGCTCGGCTCGGCGCTCGTCTGGGCGTATGCACTTTCCTATCTGGCGCCAGGAGTGCTCGAGGTTCTGATCGAGGCGCTCAGTACCGAGCCGGACCCCGCCGTCGCCTACCAACTGGCTATGGTCGTGGAGGCCATCATCCTGGCACCCGTCCTGGAAGAAGCGTTTTTCAGAGGCATTCTCGTCAACCGCTGGGGATATCGATGGGGGGTGCCCACGGCCCTGATCGCATCCTCGATCGCCTTCGGGATCCTGCATGCGAACCCGATCGGGATCGGGATCGTGGGTCTCGTCGCGGCACTCCTCTACCTGAGGACCAGGACGCTGATCGTGCCCATCGTCTTTCACGCCACCAACAATCTCGTCGGGATAGTGGGGGGGGTCCTGTCGGATGCGAGCGGACCCCTCGATGTCGCCGCGGAAATCCAGGCGGCACAGGACGATGGCGCCCTGGGCGCCATCCTCGTCACGGTCTCCCTGCCGATCCTCGTCTGGTACGTCATCCGGCGGTGGCCGGCTCGCGACGCCGCGCTCCCGTACGCAGGCGCGGACGAGGTCGATGGACGATGAGGGGAGCGCCGGGCCGAAATGCCTCGCCGCTCGAAGACGGCGGAGCTCCGCGACGCGCCGCCAACCCCTTCGCGGGCGGCGGCCTCGACCGGGCTACGCACCTCCGGGCCGACCCGAAGTGGCTCGCCGACCGGAAGTCCGATCCCTCCTCGCGCGTCGTCGCCGTGTGGCGCTCGCGCAGCCTGGTGCGGGAAACGGCGGGTGCTGGCGCCGGGGGAGCGGGGGATCTCGCCTACGAGCCCGGACTCCTCCCGCCCGCTGCGGCGGTCTCCCACGTAGAGCCCCGGGAAGATTGGATCTTCCTCTGCCTCGAGGGGGGGAGGCGGCGAAGGGAGGCGGCGAGGGGAGGCCGCGAGGGAGGTCGCGCCCTGTTCGCCGCGGAGGTGCCGGGAGGCGGGGCCGCGGCGCCCGCCGGGATCCTCGAGGGGGCGGGGGAGTTCCTCGATCTCCGCGGGGTCGGGGCCATGCTGGGGCAGCGGGAAGGATCGCTGCTCGCTTACGCCCGCGCGGTCGTCACGTGGAGCCGCCGGCACCGCTTCTGCGGAACGTGCGGGGCCCCGACCGAGCCTCGTCAAGGCGGCCACGTGCGGCGCTGCACGAGCGAGGCGTGCGGGGAAGCGCATTTTCCCCGCACCGACCCGGCCATCATCGTCCTCGTCACCGACGGCGACCGATGCCTGCTGGGGCGAAAGGACATCTGGCCGGAGGGCGTCTACTCCACGCTGGCGGGCTTCGTGGAACCGGGCGAGAGCCTCTCCGAGGCGGTCGTCCGCGAGGTCCGCGAAGAGTCCGGGATCGAGGTGGGCTCTATCCGGTATCGTTCGTCGCAGCCGTGGCCCTTCCCGGCGTCGCTGATGCTCGGCTTTCGGGCCGAGCGCGTGGGCGGCGAACTGAGCGTGGCGAGTCAGGAACTCGCCGACGCGCGCTGGTTCGAGCGCTCGGACTTCGCCCGACGCCGCGAGATCGGGCTCCGGCTCCCGGGCCGCGTGTCGATCTCGCGCCGCCTGATCGAGGATTGGCTCGCCGGATAGGCGGACCGCAGAACACGTTTCAGCGGAAACGTTCCCGCGGGAACGTCAACGACGGCAAGAACAAGAGTCAGGAGTTGCACATCCCATGACCGACGAATCGAACCTGACCGCCCCGATTGACCGGACGATCGAGGTCGACGCCTCGCCCGCCCGCGTGTGGGCAGCGCTGGCCGACCCCGACGGGCTGGCCTCGTGGTTTCCGGACCGGGTGGAGGGACTCGCGCCGGAAGAGGGGGCCACGGGCTGGCTGGTGTGGGACAACCACGGGCGGTACGCGATCGCGATCGAGTGGATGGAGGCCGGCCGCCGACTCGTGTGGCGCTGGGCCCGGAAGCCCGAGACGCCGCTCGAGGGCGGCTACAACACGACCGTCGAGTGGACGCTCGCCCCCCGCGACGGTGGCGGGACGATCGTGCGCCTGGTCGAGAGTGGGTTCCGGACCGAGAACGACCGCCAGGACAACGTCGGCGGCTGGGAGCACGAACTCGGCGAACTCGTCGAGCACCTCGCCGCCGGCTGATGCGGCCCCTCCAGCAGCCCGCTATGACTTCGGAATGTCCTTACCGGGATCCACGAAGGGTCGGGGCACGACCGTGGCGTCGCGTTCCCCGTCCGGCGTGGTCACGCTCAGGCGCGTGCCCAGCTCTCCGGAGGCGGCAGGCACCAGGGCGTAGCCGATGTTCCGCCCGAGACGCGGCGAGTACACGGCGGAGGTCACGAAGCCCATCTCCTCCCCATCCCGGCGCACGGGCCAGCGGTCCATGTTGAGGTCGAGCGGGGCGCCCGCGATCTCGATTCCGGCGAGGAGTCGCCGGGGCCCTTCCTCGGCGATCCGGGCCAGCGCGTCCCGGCCGATGAAGTCGCCCTCCTGGTCGAAGTCGACCTGCCATCCGAGCCCGACTTCGTAGGGGTTGGTGTCCAGCGTCATGTCGACGCCGTAGTTGAGGATGCCGGCTTCGATGCGGCGGATGTCGGACGGGCCGGTGGGAGAGATGCCCAGGTCGCGTCCTGCCTCCATCACCCGGTCCCAGAGTTCGACGCCCCGGCTACCGTCCCTGAGGTAGATCTCGTAGCCCACTTCGCCGCTCCACCCCGTGCGGGTCACGATCACCGGGATTCCGTCCAGGTCGGTCTCCAGGAACCAGTAGTAGCGGAGCTTGAGGACGTCCTCCCCGAGCAGCCTGCGCACGACTTCCTTCGACTTCGGACCCTGAACCTGCATCGGCGAGACGTCCGGCTCGCGAATCTCGACGTCGAGGCCGGCGTTGAGCGCGATGCCCTTCGCGTACAGCAGGACGTCGCTGTCCGCGAGCGCGAGCCAGAAGTGGTTCTCGGCCAGGCGCAGCAGCACGGGGTCGTTCACGATGCCGCCGTCCTCGGCGCCGATGAGGACGTACTTGCCCTGGCCGACGGCGCACTTCGACAGGTCCCTGGGGGTGAGCAGGTTCGTGAACTCGAAGGCGTCCGGCCCGGTGATCTCCACCTGCCGCTCGACGCTCACGTCCCACACCGTGACACCGGTCAGGAGCTTCTCGTATTCCGCGTGCAGGTCGTCGTAGCGGGTCGGGAGCAACATGTGGTTGTAGACCGTATAGCTCCGGCAGCCGGCTCGGAGGGTGGCCTCGAAGTAGGGTGAGCGGCGGAGTCGGGCCCCGCGCTGTATCAAGGCCATGTCGAAGGTCTCGGTCATGAGGTCTCCCCCTGGATCCACGGTTGGGTCGGACGGATGGGCGTGCGGCGCGCGAATCATATGCGCCGACCCGAACGGACGGCCAGTCCGAGGGGAAAGAGTGGTTGTGAACGTCGGCTGCAGCTCGGCCGACGCGGATTCCCGGACGATCGAGGCCATTCGGTCGACTTCGACAACGAAATCGTTGGCAACGAGCTTGTTGGGAAATCCTGTCACCAGTCACCCCATGGGCTCTTGCTCGCGAACCAAGCAGCCTGTACCCGGAAGTGATGGGTAGGCCAGCTCTTGCCGTCGGGACACAAGATATGAATCGCCGCACGAACAACCTTGCCGGTGTGGACAACGTCATCCCCCGTCCGGGGATGCTGGCCACCGTGCGGAACCGACGCGGGACGGTGACGTCGGTCTCCCCCTTCGACGGCGAGACGGGACGGCTACACCTCGTTCATGTCGAATACCGCGACGGCAGCTCGCCGTCCGACGAGCGGCTGCTGTGGGAACTCGAGCCGCGCAAGACCCTGCTTGAGCCGACCGCATTGCCGGACCCTTCCCGCTCCGATCCCATGCCTCCGGCCGACTTCGACGCTCTGGTGCGGGCCGCGCGATGGACGGCGTTGTCGCCGTATCTCGGTCTCGATGGCGAGGGTCGCGAGGAAGGGGAGGAGGTAGTCGCGAGTCCATTCCACGGCGGCGTGCGCGTCGAGGATTTCCAGCTTGTTCCTCTGCTGAAGGCACTGCGGATGCCCCGCGTCAGCCTGCTCATCGCCGATGACGTAGGGCTGGGGAAGACGATCGAGGCGAGCCTCATCCTCACGGAACTCCTGCTCCGGCGCCGGATCCGGCGCGTCCTCGTGCTCACGCCCGCCACGCTACGCGACCAGTGGAAGGAGGAGTTGTGGGAGAAGTTCTCGTTGTCCTTTCAGGTCGTCGACCGCCAGGCGACCGAAGACCTCCGGCGGAATCTCGGCATAGATGCCAACCCGTGGCGGTCGTTCAGTCGGATCATCGCTTCGTACCACTACCTGCGGCAGCCGGATGTGTGTGAGCAGTTTCTGTCGGCGTGCGTGACCCCGGAGGGGACACCCCACCTGCCCTGGGATCTGTTGATCGTGGACGAGTGTCACAACCTCATGCCGGCGGCGTTCGGGGAGGACAGCCAGCTCTGCCGTACGCTCGGTCTCGTGGCGCCCCGCTTCGAGCACCGCGTGTTCCTCTCGGCCACGCCTCACAACGGCCATACGCGCTCGTTCACGGGACTGCTCGAAATGCTCGATCCCGTTCGCTTCACGCGCACGAGCCGAATGGGTCCCGCCATGCGCCAGCGGATCGACGATGTGGTCATTCGCAGGTTGAAGCGGGACATCAACGCAGGTGCCTCGGGGCCCCGCTTTTGCACTCGAAACCCGCCCCGCGCCTTATCCCTCGCGACCAACCCGCGCGAAGCCGAACTGGCGGCCGCCTTTGACGCGTTTCGTACTGCGGTAGGGCGGCTTGTCGCCACCGGAACGAAGGGCCGCCGCCGGGCCGGCACGTTCGCCGTGGAGGTGTTGAATAAGCGGCTGCTTTCCTGCCCCGCCGCGTTCGCGGATTCCTGGCAGCGCACGATGCGGGGGCTGTCCGAGGAAGCCGTCACGGATACCGACGTCGCAGTGGCCGAGCGGGTCGTGCGGCGCAGGACCGGAGACGACAGGGAAGCGCAGCAGCGCCAGGCGACGGCGGCCGCCGTCGTCGGTGGCTGGCTGAGGAACTATCGAGACGAACTCGAGCAGGAGATCCGGCGCATCCAACGCGCCGTCGAAGCCCTCGGATTCGACGACGACGAGCCACCGCCCACCGAACGAACGCCCACCGACGATGCGCGCTTCGACAGGCTGGTGGAGGTGATCGAGGAGTTGTTGAGGCAGGAGGGAGGATTCCGGGATGACGAACGACTGGTCGTCTTCACGGAGTACAAGACGACGCTGGACTACTTGGCCAACCGGCTGCGGCGGCGGTATCGGGAGGACCGGGTGTTGACGCTGTTCGGAATGGGCGGTCCGGGCGGCATGGGCACGACCGAGCGCGACAGCGTCAAAGCCGCGTTCAACGATCCGGACGCGGATGTGCGCATCCTCGTTGCCACGGATGCCGCTTCGGAAGGCCTCAACCTCCACCGCACCGCCCGCTATCTTCTGCACTACGACTGCCCATGGAATCCGTCCCGTCTGGAACAGCGGAACGGACGCCTCGACCGCTACGGGCAGGCCCGCGACGTCACGGTGCATCATTTCGACAGCACCGCCGACGCCGACGTTCGCTTCCTCGGCCATGTGATCCGCAAGGCGGACGAAATCCGTGAGGATCTGGGTTCCGCCAACGAGGTCTTCGATCGCGCCGTCCGGCGCCGGCTGATCCGGGGGGAGGATTCGAGCCTCGTGCAGAACGCTCTCGATTTGGGCATTGGCGCCGTACGAGACGACGGGCTGAGCGGGTTCGACGCATCGGTTGCCGTGCGCGACGGACATGATCATGTGGTCGACCCGCTTGAAGCGCTGGCTGACGCCATCGAGCTGACCGGCCCCGCGATGGCGGAGACGCTGGAGGCCGCGATGGCCGTCTCGGGTCCGCCGCCACAGCTTGAGTCCTCCGGGGAGCCCGAGCTGTACACACTCCGGCATCCCGACCTTCCCGGGTGGCGGAATGTGATCGACCGCTCCGTGCGCAGATCTCCGGCAAGCGCGATGGGTGCGTTGGAACCCGTCCGCAAGATCGCGTTCGGCCCGGGTCCGTTCATCGAGCGGCTCGGAGACTTCGATGTATTCCAGACTCGACCGGATGCGCTCCTGCTGCACTTGGCGCACCCGATGATGAAGCGCGCCCTCGGCTCGCTCACCCGGCGGCGCTATCCGGGCGAGGGCGGCGTGTCGCGTTGGATGGTGCGGCTGGGTGGCGTGAACCCCGGCGATGAAGCCCTCATCCTTCTCAGCTTCGAGGAGCTCGGCGTGAACGAACTCCGGGAAACGTTTCACCACTGGGTAGGGACAGTCGCCTTCCCGGTCCGCGATGGACGGATCGGGAGTCCGTCCCTGGATGTGTCGCGAGACAGGCTCGGGAATGGGTGCGCCACGAACGATTCCGGTGACCGGGACCGCGCGCGCGAACTGCTCGGCGATGCGAGTCCGCGCCTGCGGCAGTGGCTGCGGACGCACGAGAGCGACCTTACGCGGAGGCTGCGGATCCAACTGGAGGCCGATCAAGCGGCGGCCAGGAGCCGGGAGGACGAGCGTTACCGCAGTCAGGAGGGCGAGGTGTCGGCGCTGATCGAGCGCTCCACCGTCGAGCGGCTCACGCGCGAAATCGGCGACCTCAGAACCAGGCGCCAGCAAGTCCACCTGTTCGAGGATGCGGCCGATCTGGAGAGGCTGGAGCAGTCGATCGACGAGAAGCGGCAGGAAATCGAACGCCGCCGCGCACACTACGAGGAAATCCGCGGGCAGCTTCGCCGGGAGCGGACGCGTATCCGCGACCGCCTGCTCCCCGCGCGCTTCGCCCTGGCGGGTGAGGCGAGGGTGTTCCCCGTTACGATCGAGGTCCGCCTCCCCGACCCGGTCGCCGACGGAAGCGGCGCGAGATGAGCGCCCGGAGCGGCCCGGCCCGCGAACCCGTCCCCGGTTGGAACGAACTCCGCCACACCGGGTTGCTGCTGGACGGTCCTCGCCTGCATTCCCTCTCCCCTCACGTTCCGGGGGGGCTGGACGAACATGTCGAGCGGCGGCTCCGGGGGCGCGCCGCCACGGTGCTGGCGGGTGTGGACGATGGCGCCGGGACCGTCGGCGTGTCCGAATTCGTTTCCTTCGTCCTGGAGGAGGTCTGCGGCTTTGCGGCGGACTCCGGTGATTGGCTGCGCGGGAGCCGTGTTCCGGCTACCTGGGGCAGGCGCGCGGTAACGGGCGAAACGGTCAAGCCACGCCACCTGTGGAGCGGTCCTCGCGGAGCGGCGCTCCCCGTCTTCATCGATGACACCAAGCGCATTGGCGTCGGCCGGGGACGGCGCGCCGTGAGCCGAGTGCTGGGCTGGCTGCGCGCGGGCGGCGAGCACCTCGCGCTTGTGACCAACGGCCGGCAGTGGCGGCTGGTGTTCGCCGGCCTCGACTACGACGCCTGGTGCGAGTGGGACGCCGAACTCTGGTTCGAGGAGGGCGGGCTCGCCCCCCAGGCGACGGCGCTGAGGACGCTCCTGCGGCCGGAACTCTGGACGCCTGCGGAGGAAGGCGTCGCGCCGCAACTCCTCCAGGCCATCCGGGGAACCCGCAAGGGACAGGCCGACCTGTCCGAAGTGCTTGGCGAGCGGCTGCGGGAGGCGGTGGAGATTCTGGTTCGGAGCCACGGCGAAGTGCTGAGGGAGCTTGCGGATGGCGACGATGGCGTGTCGCCCCCCGACATCTATCGCGCGGCCTGCCGGATGGCGATGCGCTGCGTCGTCATCCTGTTCGCGGAATCGCGCGGTCTCCTCCCCCGAAGCAACACCGTCTACCACGAGGGCTATGGCCTGAACGGTCTTTTCGGCCAGCTTGAACGGCGCGCGGCGCGCGGGGACGCGATGGGCGAGGCCTTCGGCGCGTGGCCCCGGATACTGTCCCTCTTCCGGCTGGTGTCGGAGGGTTCGCACCACCCCGACCTGCCGGTGACCGCGTACGGCGGGGAACTGTTCGCCCCCGGACGCACCGATGCCCGGAACGGAGTCTCCCGCACCCTGCATGTGTTCGAGACGGCATGCTTCGGTGGCGACGTGCTCGCGGATCGCGATGTGTACTCGATGCTGCGCCTCCTCACCCGCACGAAGGCGAAGATCCGGCAGGGGCGCGGCGGTATGTGGGTGACCGTGCCGGTCGACTTCTCCGATCTCTCCTCCGAGTACATCGGCATCGTGTACGAGGGCCTGCTGGACTACGAGCTGAAGACGGCGCCGGACGGGGATCCGGTGGTGTTTCTCGCCGTGGGAGACCGCCCCGCGCTACCCCTGTCCCGCCTGGAGGATATGGACGACAAGGCCCTTCGCGGCCTGTTCGAGAAACTCAGGAAGGACGCTTCCGGAGACGAACCCGAGGCGGACGAGGACGAGGCCGCCCGGCCGGACGAAGCCCCCACGGCGGAGGATGTCCCGGACGAAGCAGCGTCGACGCGCGAAGACGACGTGGACATGCGCCGAAGCAACCGTACGCGCGCCGAGAGGTGGGCGCGGCGTGCGGCCGAAGTGGCCGGGTTGGTTCGGAAGCCGCGCGGTCGAATCACGCCGGAACGGCGGTTGGCGCACGAGCGGAAGGTCGGGGAGACGGCTCGCAAGCTGGTCAACGAAGTCGTGCTCCCGGGCGAGTGGTATCTGGCCCGGTGGGGCGGAACGCGGAAGGGATCCGGGAGCTTCTATACGCGGCCGGGACTGGCCGTTCCCACCGTTCACCGCACGCTGCGGCCGCTGGCGTACGATCCGCCTGCCGACCTGCCCCCCGAGGAGGCGAGGCATGCCCCGCCCGCCGAGTGGATGCCCAAGCCGCCCGAGAACATTCTCGCGCTCAAGGTCTGCGATCCCGCGTGCGGGTCGGGCTCGTTCGTCCTGGCCGCCCTGCGGTTTCTCACCGAGGCGCTGTACGAATCGGTGCGGCACCATGGGCGGATCGAGCGCGACGGCGAGCGATCGCTCGTCCGGGTTCTGGGGATGCGGGGCGGGGAAGGCGACGACCACGAACGCCTGAGCGACGAGCAAATCCCCTGCGCGCCCGACCACGAGGACTTCGAGCCGCGCCTGAAGGCCCGTCTGCGCCGCCATGTGGTCGAGCGCTGTCTCTATGCCGTGGACATGGACCCGCTGGCCGTCGAGCTGTGCCGTCTCTCGCTGTGGATCGAGACGATGGACCGCGAACTGCCGTTCGGGTTCTTGGACCACAAGGTCAAGTGCGGCAACGCGCTGGTCGGCGCCTGGTTCGATCAGTTCCAGCATTACCCGGCGATGGCCTGGAAGAACCGGGAAGGGGGGGACAAGAACCACTCCAACGGTGTGCACTTCGAGAAGAACGCTCGGGGCAAGGCGATCAAGGCGTTCCACAGGGATCAGCTGACGCCCGACATGAAGCGGTTTCTCGAGGGCCCGACGCTATTCGAGGAGGACCTTCTCGATGCGGCCGCCACGGCGCACCAGGACGCGATCGAAGTGCTGGCCTACATGCACGACCTGCCGATCCACGACGCGGCGGAACGAGCGGACGTGTACCGCAGGGACCTGCTGGGCTCGAGCGCGTGGCGGTCGCTGAAGGATGCGATGGACCTGTGGTGCGCGTGCTGGTTCTGGCCGGCCGACGAGATCGAGCACGCGCCACTGCCGACGAGCTTCGCGGACCCCCCGCAGGAGACGCGGGCGGTGGCGAGGGACGTTGCTGCAAGTTACCGCTTCTTCCACTGGGAGCTGGAGTTCCCCGACGTGTTCTGCGAGGAGGGGGCCGGCTTCGACGCGGTGGTGGGGAATCCGCCATGGGATATCGCCAAGCCGGCCTCCATGGAGTTCTTCTCCAACCTCGATCCCCTCTACCGCTCCTACGGCAAACAGGAGGCGCTGCGCAAGCAGACGGAGTACTTCGAGAACGAGGCGGTAGAGCGAGGCTGGCTTGACTACTGCGCCGACTTTCGTGCTCAGTCGAATTTCATGGGCCGAGCGCGGAATCCGTTCGGGGACCCCGAGAAGACCGACAAGAGCCAGAACAGGATATACTTCGGAAAGGGCAACGTCGAGCTCCATCGAGTCTGGCGCTCCGCGCGGGGGCGCACCACGGGATTCGCGGATCCGCAGCACCCATTCCGGCATCAGGGTTCGGCGGACCTCAACCTCTACAAGCTCTTCCTCGAGGCCGCGCACGCGCTGACCAAGGCGGGGGGCCGGATCGGGTTCCTCGTACCCTCGGGACTCTATTCTGACAACGGCACCGGGGCTCTGAGAACCCTCTTGTTGCAGAATTGCCGCTGGGAGTGGCTGTTCGGGATCGAGAACGGAGGGAAGATCTTCCCCATTCACTCGAGCTACAAGTTCAACCCCGTCATCATCGAAAAGGGCGGCACCACCGAGGTGATCCGGACCGCCTTCATGCGCCGCACCTTGGAGGATTGGGAGCGCGCCGAGGCTCTGGCCACGCCCTACACCCGTGCGCAGGTGGAACAGTTCAGTCCGAAGAGCCGCGCCATCCTCGAAATCCAGTCCCCGCGCGACTTGGAGATCTTGGAGAAGATCTACGCCGACTCCGTGCTGCTCGGCGATGACGGGCCGGATGGGTGGGGGATCCGGTACGCCACGGAGTTTCACATGACGAACGACTCCAAGCTCTTCCCGCCCCGCCCGAAGTGGGAGGAGAAGGGCTATCGCCCCGACGAGTACAGCCGCTGGCTGAAGGGCGATTGGCGTCCCATCGAGGAGTTGTGGGCGGAACTGGGGGTGGATCCAGATGACCCTGTCCCGGGCGTGATCGAACTGGAGGATTGGCTGTTCGACACGACCGCCGGGCCCGAGCGACGTGAGGCGGAGGCGCAGTTCGTGCACGGCCACCTGCTCAAGCCAGGGGACGTGGCCCGCTCGGAGTGGGCCGTACGGTGCGCACAGCCGCCGCACGACGTGCTGCCGGTGCCGCGCGTGGCGATTCCGCCCGGGATCATCCTGTCGCGGAACGGGACCGAGTGGATCAGGGAGGATGCGGGCATCAAGGATGTGGCGTTGCCGTTGTACCAAGGCTTGATGTTCTACGACAGGCTTCCGAATGTGGCACAACATGTGAAAGGGGCCGGGCGAAGGGCTGAATGGCATAAGCCGGGTGATCCGTTCGCGCCAATCCAGCCACAGTTTCTGATGTCACAGGAGGAGTATCGCACGAATAACAAGGTAGCGCTCTACGGAAGCAAGATCGGGATTCGTGCGCTGTCCAGGGCTACTGATGTGCGCACGATGATTCCGGGGATGATCCCGGATCTTCCGGGAGGACACTCTATCAACTACTTGACACCCCGAGCGGCAAGGCTTCGTCACCCGTGGTTTGTCGTCCTCTCGTCGCTCGTGATGGACTGGCAAGTGAGAATGCGAGTCGCCGGGACAAACCTAACGTACCATTTTCTTGAGGAAATGGCCGTTCCCCGACCCGGCACTTTCGGTGGCCATACGTGGCCCACGTTCCTATCGGGACTGGGTTTGGCTATCTCAGGACAGGCCCCATCCCGAATCGAATTGGGCGTGCCAGCCCTGCAGTTGCTACGAGCCGAGCGGATCCGGTGCGGCGTAATCGCCGATGCGCTCGTGGCGCAAGTCATGGGCTTGACGTACGACGACATGGTCGGGATGCTCGAGGATGTCGACCATGCGCAGCCCCGCGGTGCCGCTACGGGTTTCTGGAGGGTGGACAAGGACACGGCCCCAGAGCTCCGCAGGACCGTCCTGACCCTCGTGGCGCTACACCACCTCGAAGCGACGATCGGAGCCGCTGAGGGTCCTCACAAAGCGGGAATGCGGTCATTCCTCTCAACGAACTGCGGCGAAGGCTGGTTGCTGCCCGAAACGGTCAGGCTTTCTGACCACGGTCTCGGGCACGACGACCGCGCTCGTGTGCATCAGCCCGTCGCCAGTCGTCTCGGTCCTCGCTTCTACGATTGGCAGCTCGTCCAGAGCGCCGAGGAAGCTCGACGCGAGTGCCACCTGCATGCGCGCAATCTGCTGGGTCGAGCGGAATACGTCGAACTCCTCGGCCGGTTGATCGAACACCGAGAGCTGCACGGACAGGAGCACCACGATCTCCTCTTCGACGGTTTCACGCGCGACCTGGTCGGCGACACCTCGTCGATCTCTGGCAAGGAGTTCGTTTACCCCGAGGCAGACCGGATTCTCGAGGAGGGAGGAGAGGCGCGGCGCGCCGCCGAAGCGGGTCCGGGCTACTCGACCGCGCCCTTCCCGGGAGCGGGTCAGGCCGAGATGTTCCCCAAGCCTCAAACCGAGCTTCCCCTGTAGGAGACAGCACCGTGTTCGACACGCCCGACCAGATCCTGCGCCAGCTGCGAGCCGGGGAGGACAGCCGCGCCGAGTTCAAGGAAATCCGTTTCGGCGAACGAGGCGTCATCTCCCCGAACACGGAGGATTTCGCCGCGGAGATGGTGTCCTTCGCCAACGCGGAGGGCGGGACGATCTTCCTTGGCGTGGATGACGACGGGGAGGTCGTCGGCGTGCCCCGGGAGCAGTCGCAACTCGTGGAGCAGTGGGCGCTGAACGTCGCAACCCAGAACTGCGATCCGCCCCTCCGACCGGAAGTCAGGCGGGAGGCCCTTCAGGCCGCAGGGGAGAACGGCCTGTCCATCATCATCGTGACCGTGCCGCAGGGACTTTTTGCCCATTGTACTTCCGGCGGCCGCTATTACGTCCGCCTCGGGTCGACCAGGCGCCGTCTCACTCCGCCGGAGCTGGCTCGCCTGTTTCAGGAGCGGGGCCGGGGGTATGTGTTCGACGAGCAGCAGGTCTTCTCCGGCGCGGTGGAGGATCTGGACTGGAACCGGTTGGAGGCGTTCTTCGGCCGCTCGCCGAGGATCCCATGGCTTGACCTTCTACGGAACACGCGGGTGACCATCCGCGACCCAAACGGCGTAGATCGGCCTACGGTTGCCGGGTTGCTCGCCTTCTCTTCGGATCCGGCCCGTCTGTTGCCATCCGCGTACGTTGAGGCGGCCTGCTACGGCGGAACCCGCCTCACGTCTGATGACCTAGTGCATGCCGAGCGCCTCGCCGGTCCGGTCTCCGACCAGATCGACGCGGGCATCGCCTTCGTCATGCACTTCATGAACGCCGAACGCGCCGCCGAGGGCGAGGACGCCTACGACATCGATGTCGTGGACGAGGCCATCGTCAACGCCGTGGCCCACCGGGACTACTCCGTCTCCGGCTCGAAGATTCGCCTGTTCCTGTACGCCGACCGGCTGGAGCTGTACAGCCCCGGAAAGCTGCCCAACGGGCTGACGATCGAGGAGATGCCCTATCGCACGTTCACCCGCAACCAGCTTCTGGTCAGCTTCCTCTCGAAGATGCGCAGCAAGCGCACCGGCCAGGTCTTCCTGGAGTCACGAGGGGAAGGCGTGCGGAAGATCCTCGACGACGGCGAGGCCCACGCGGGCCGCCGTCCGGAATACGAGCTGTTCGGCAACGAACTCCGCCTGACAATCTGGGCACCGGCGTGATGTTGCCGCGGACACGGCCGCCATCGACGCTCCGACCCAATCACGAGCCCGTTGGTTTTCCCTTCCGGCGCTGTTCGCCCTCCCATCGAAGGGCTCTCTCGCCAGTCGTCCGCCGGCCGACCTGCTTTATGTGACCCTTCTCCCAGCCCGGCTGCCGCTGGTGTTCGCTTTCCCGGCGTTCGAGATCGTTCGTGATTCCCGAATGAACGACCTTGTTACCACGCTTGAATTCGTACTTGTAGGTGTTGCGTGGTTTCGACATTCGCGCCTCCTCGTGTGATGTCGGAGGGATATGACCCCCAGATCCTGGACACCCCACCATTGTGACGATTGACCTCCGGGCGTGGTGCCGCGCAGGGTAGAACCTGGCAGACCGGAGGGAGGTTGTCATGGCACGGCGGCGGTACACGCCCAAGCTGAAGGCGCGGGTGGTGCTGGAGGTCTTGGGGGGCGAGAAGACGCCTGGGCAGGTGGCCAAGGCGTATGGGGTGCACCCGAACTCGGTACAGCTCTGGAGGCGGCGGTTCGTGGACCGGGCGCCGGAGGTCTTCGCCGAGGAGACGACGGTGAAGGAGTACGAGCGCCGGATCCGGGATCTGGAGCAGCTGTTGGGCAAGAAGGAGGTCGAGATCGCGCTGCTAAAAAATTTCTTGGGCCGGAGCGGCTGAGCGTGGCTGAGAAGGTGGCGCTCGTCTCCGGCACGCGCGAGGCGTACGGCCTGGCGCCATCGCTGCGGGCGGTGGGGTTGGCGCGCTCGACGTGGTACCACCACACGCGGACGAGGGTCGCCTACGCACGGAAGTACGCGCACCTGGAGGCGCCGCTCAAGGCGATCGCCGAGGCGCACCCGGAGTATGGGTACCGGCGGACCACCGCCGAACTCCGGGAGACATACGGATACCGGGTGAACCGGAAGGTCGTGGCGCGGCTGCACCGGCTGTGGGATCTGTCCTTGAGGCGCACGGTCACGCGGCCGAAGCCGAGCGCGGTCCGGCGGGCCATCGACGCGGCGGGTCCGCGCGCCAACCTGTTGTCGGGACGGCCGAAGGCGGAGATCGGAGCGCTGGAGGTCTTCTACACGGACTTCACCGAACTCCTCTACGCCGGCGGGACCCGGAAGGCGTGGCTGATCCCCATCCTCGATCACCAGGCGAAGTACGTGCCGGGCTTCGCCGTTGGAGCGTCGGCCAACTCCGATCTGGCGCTCTCGGCCTGGACGGCGGCGGAGCGGGCCCTGGCCCGCCTCCGGAACTCGCTGGACGGGATCATCGTCCACCAGGACCGGGACCCCGTGTTCACCGGCTACGCATGGACCGGCCGGCTGCTGGCGGCGGGTGCGCGGCTCTCCTACGCACTCCGCGGACCGAGGGACAACCCGGAGATGGAGAGCTTCTTCGGACGGTTCAAGGTGGAGAACCGGTCGCTGATCCTCGACGCCGGCTCGCTCGAGGAGCTCGCGGCCGTCGTGCGGGATCGGATCAACTACTACAATCGGGTGCGCCGTCACTCCTCCCTTGGAGACCGGCCACCCATGACCATCATCGAGGACTTCTACCGCGAGGGCTGAGCAGCACAATAAACCCGGAGGTCGGGTGTCCAACTTTTGGGGGTCACTTCAGAGATGCACCTCAGCGGTTCGCACATCGATGTGACGATCCGCGTCTTGATCACGAGTTGGTTACCGCGATCCAGTCACGGCTCGATCAGTATGCTATGGTCGGCGGCGGCGTGCTCCGGATCCACGACCCGTCGCAGGTCGGTTATGAGCGACCGGTGGCACTCACGGAGCCTTCTACCGCTCCCGCAGGGACAGGTTTCGTGCCCCCCGGGATCACTTGGGCGGGCCAAGAGCCGCATGAAGTTCGTGATCACGGGGGGCTCCATGGAACCGAGCGGTGTGAGCAGTTCTCGATAAGCCTCTATGATACCTTCCACGCCGTGGGACCGTCCAAGGCCGGGAGGCCAGTGGCCATGGGCTTGGTAGTAGGCTTGGCCTACGAGGAAGGGCTGCACGAGGACTACCAGGAAATCCGTGAGGTCCGACCCCGGCGGCCAGTGCTTCCTGTATTCCGAGGAGACGCAGAGGCAGGCGATTCCGGACTCCGGATATACGTGCCGATCGATTTCCCACGGAATCTCCTTGGGATCCAGCCTCAGCTTCGGGATGCCGCGAGGGTAGTTGCCGGGGATCTCCAAATGGATGCTGAATCCAATCCCGGAATCGAGCCTGAGCGTCCCCGTTACGACAGATGGGACGCCGGAAGTGTCCAGCTCGAGCGTGGGAAACGCCTCGGAAAGCCGCGCTCGCTCGGCGGTTGCCACTTCCGGCTTCATCAGCGCTTGAAGGCCGAGTCGTGGGCATACGGCTGCGGTGCGGACCCGAGCGAGGCGGCTGCCGCAGCGGTCGTGGCTCGCTCCTCGCGCTCCGCCTCGGCGATCCTTTCGTCGAAGAAGTCGGTGCGGAACACCCCCTTCCAGATCTTGAGAGCCTTAGCTCCCGTGCAGTTTGGCCGGTCGAGTTCGCTCAACGCTTGGACCGCCCGCCCGAGAAGGTCGCGGAGTTCTCGCGTCTTGTTTTTGGAATCCGCGTCGATGAGCCATTCCCCCTGTACGACCGGATGTCGGACCCACAGGCTCGAACAGAGCCGAGCGTACACGGCTCGAATGATCCCGCGGAGATCCATGTCCAGTCGTCGATGAGTCGTCTGGTAGCACTCCGTGATCAGGACGGTCAGCGCGAAGCCGCTCGGCAGGGAGTACGATTCCCGATTCTTGCAGATACTCTTCAGCAGGCGGATCAAATCGCGGGGGTGTCTTTTTCCGTTGGCTTTCGCCTGCCGGATCCAGCCTTGGAACCACGCGTTCACGCCATCGGGATCCGATTTCTTCCACTCCGCCCCCGCCAACTCGTAGTACGTCCGGCCCAGCAGGTCCTGCAGTGACCGGTAGACGGGGATATCGACATGCGGTCCGTCATTGTAGTACACGCGAACGCAGTTCGTCCTCACCTCGGGAGGGGTCGCGAACGAGTCGCTGTGAACCGCGTCGCATACCATCTTGCGGGCATCGAGGGATGATTTCTCGCCGCCGAACGGACCCCTCAGTGATTCCTCGGTGAAGACCGCGCCATCATCGATGTCGTAGGCGCGTTTCGGCTCCTGGATGACCGTGCGCATGGCGAATGACCCCTGCTCGACGGATCTTGTTGGTTCTGGGTCGTCGTTCTTCGCCAACCCACGCCGCAGTCGCGCCCGGTTACTGTCGCGGCGCTCTTCCATTTCTCGTCGCTGATCCGCTGTGAGAGCGACTCGTTCTCGGTGGTAGGCCCGGATATCGCTATCGCAGTTCTTCATCTTGCGTCTTCCTCTCTGGTCTGGTGTTGGAGGTACGATCAACCTCCGGCATCCGGTGGAAAATCTCGGTCAGCCACCTGCCGCGTTCATCGTCCTCCAGCTGACACCATCGATAGGTCTGCTGCGCATCTTCGTTCCCCAAGCTCCTCATCAGGCTCAACGCCTGTTCCGACGCCGAGTCGAGTTGGAGGAGGTCCGTGTAGTCCTCGGAGGGGCTCGTTTGCTCGCAGCGGAGGATGCTGATGCGTTTGCCCAGGCGTCTCAGTTCCGCGCCAAGGAGCGTGGCGGCGTACGTGGCCGCTCGGCTTTGCGTGTTCATGGCGAGCTGGATTGGAAGGACACCGGCACGCCAGCCAATGATCCCGAGGTCCATGTCCTCGCTGGGGCGAGACCCGGGGGTCGGCGGGCAGGTGCCGACCGACAGTATCACGACGCGCTGCTCGGGCTTCGATACAGCGAGGCCCTCGATCAGCCCCATGAGCACCGGGTTGTTTACCCACAAGCCTCCGTCCGCGTAGACCTGATCGGGTTGGTCATCGGCGGTGATCGATGCCAGAGGCAGGTAGATCGGGGCTGCGCTGCTGGCGAGGCACGCATCGGCGAGCTTGAGTCCATCGTCGCGGTCCTTCTTCTCAAGATGCGCCGTCTTGAAGACTCTCGGGTGGTGCTGAAGGAAGCCGGTGGCCGAGACGCAGAGTCCGATACCGCGTCTCGAGTAGACCTGTCCGAACGTTTCGTTGCCGAAGATCCGCTGAAGTTCGGACTTCAGAACCGCGTTGGAGTTCGCAGGTCTGTTTCGGTGGCGGAATGCCCACCGGAGAAACCGCACTCGCCTGAGCCTCGACGAGTTGTCGTAGCGCGGTATGGGCTCCACGAAGATTCGTGGCCCCGCTCCTTCGTAGAGGGCCGTGACCCGGTCAAGGGGAACCCCGGCCGCGATGGCTGCCGCGAGGATTGCCCCCGTGCTCGTTCCGACGGCGAGGTCGAACCCCTTCCCAACGTCGAGTTGATCAGTCTGCCGGGACGCCGCAAACCGGCTTGCGAGCGAGCGCAGCACCGTGGCCGTGTACAGGCCGCGCATCCCGCCGCCGTCGAGCGTCAAGACTCTGATCGCGTTCATACCCCAGTATAAGCTGGCATCAGCGAACGATCAAGCTTGAGCGATTCGGCTTAGGTTGCGCGGTATCTTGGAGCGGTCAGAGCGAGAGCTGACTCGAAGGTGGGGAGAGAACGGTGAGCCGGATTCTCGCGACGGCCCGGTTTACTTCGAACGTATACGCGAGCACGCGGGCAGCGCGCTCTCGGTTGGACGCGGGGAGTTCGCGCAAACGCAGGGCGCCGCGTTCTTCAAGTAGCGGTTTGACGCATGCCTCAACGAGTCGTTGCGGCAACAACAGCCCGCCGATCGCTTGGTTTGCCTGCCACTCCCACCACTTCCCGTCGTATCCGTCATAACCGCGCCTGAGGTCTTCCGCGCGGCACATGATGCGTCGGCGTTCGTAGTCGAAGCTCCCGTCGAGCAGCGGGTGGGATTCATACGCTGCGGCGAACAGCGTGGCGTGTAGCAGGCCATGACCCGCCTCGTGGGCCAACGTGGACCGAACTCGACGCTCGCCGATCGAGCCGCCGTCGAACAGAGACCTCGCCGCCCCCACCGCCTCCACACGTCCGTTGGCGTCAAACTCAGCGAACCCGAGCACACCGGGCTTGATTTCCTCGTAGAGGATCCGGCACTCGAAGTACTTCTCGATGAAGAGTTCGATCTCGATGGGTGCTGGCTCAGACGGAAGGCAACCGGATACCTCCAACGCGTCAGCGCAAATCTCCTCGATCTCCCCGGCGGAGAAGTAGAGTCGGCGACCGAACGGCGCTCCCGGTTTCGCGACCTCTCTCACGGATCCGAAATCACTCTTCCTCGTCATCGGCCGTGAGCTTCTCGAGAAGCTTCTCGGGCGTTAGCTGTCCCGTTTCGATCTGTTCGGCCGTGGTCCGCAAAGCGACGCCCCATGCGGGATCCGTCTGGGACCACCGCTTCAGCGCGGAAACCGACTCCCGGAAATCGTATTCCCGGAGATGACTCGGGTCCACGCGGAGTTCCGACGCGATGGCGGCGAGCACGTCAGCTGAGGGGAAACGTCTTCCGAGTTCAACATCGGAGATGAATGGTGCGGATTTGCCGACTCTGATCGCCAGCTGTCTGAGCGGAAGATTCCGTTGCAGTCGGAGTTCGCGAATTCTCTCGCCCAGGGTCTTGGCGTCCATTTCCGCTCTCCGAATAGGTAGTTGGATGTCTGAAAGGTTGGGCCGATCACGTCCGTTCGTCAAAACTCGAGTCTGCGGGGCGCAACCTACCACGCTGGTTTCGAGGGAACGTCGGCCATGGGATATCACACGGCCGCAGGGCCACCCGCGCCGGACCTCATCGCTGGCATGCGCAGCCGCTTGCCCTCTCTCTCGGCTTCGTCGGAATCCAGGAAGGCGTGGCACGCTTCCAGCTCCCGTTGCGTTTCTCGAAGCGAGGTCCAGTCGACGGCAAGAGTCCAGCGCTGGGCGTAGTAAAGCATGTCGATCAGAGGCTGGGGCCGGCGGTCCGTTCGGGACAGCGCGCGGAGCGCGGCAAGGTAATTGTTTCGGAAAACGGTCGGGATGATGATCCGCTCCTCGCCGGCCGCTACGAGTTCCGCGTTCATCATGACACGCGCGACGCGTCCGTTTCCGTCCGCGAAGGGGTGTACCTCGGCTACGAGAAACATCATGTAGACCGCCCGCGCAAAGGGCGACTCGAGGCTGTGATACAGGGAGAAACCCTGCTCCAGCGTTCCCGGTACCAGGTGGGGCAGGACAAAGTGCGTGTTACCGGCCTGGTTCGGAGCGTCCTTGAATTCGCCGGGCCGCATTTCGGGACGTCCCGCCATGATCTGCCGGTGGCGGTCGCGCAGTAGACTCGTAAGCCCCGCCGGATCTCGCGGTGTGCGCGTCATCTCCTGCGGATCGGAGACGAGGCTCCACGTTCCGACCACATCGCGAGCGTCCGCGGGTCGACGCTGTGGAATCTCGCCCTCGAAAACGATTCGCACGGCCTCGTCAACCAGGAACTCGGTGCCTTCGACGAAGTTCGAGAAGTATGCCTCGAAGAACGCCAGCGTGGCTCGGCCCTGCGCATCTCGGCGCGGCGCGGATCGTACGCTTGGGGGGTGATCGCGGAGCGCCCGATGCAGCTTGTGAAACAACTCCATGCGGTCGGGATCGTAGGCGTTCCCTCGGCTGCGGGCCCGCGCAAGCGGTGAATCGAGCTGACTTCTGCGGGTGCCAAGGAGAGCGCCGATGAGAGCGTCGAGGCGGACTGCCTCCGTCTCCAAGCCGAGTTCGGCGGCCACAACACGGGCTTCATCCCGCAAATGATTTACGGCCGTCTCCCCTCCCTGGCGGATCAGGCGATCGAGAGCTTCTTCGATTTGAGCCTGTGAAAACGTGCGCGGCACGCGACCGCTCCGGGCCCGGGACGGACGCAAGTTCTGCAAGTAGGCCCGGGCCCTCGAACTCATGTGCAATCCGTTGACGAACGACATGTCGGATGCGGTCGGCCCGGATCCGCGCCTCGGACGCAGCACGATTCCGGGCAACTCGACGGTCCTGCCCCGCTCGCTGACGAGGCATACGGACCCGTCGGGGGCGGGGGTCATATCGAGAGCCGTGCGGTCGGCGACCAGAGCCCCGGGAAAGTACCCGGCGACGATGGTCCACAGGTTGCGCCTCACGACGTCCTCAGGCGGATCGTCCAGGTTCTTCGTGTAGAGGCGAGAAGCGAGCTTCCGCAGCGTTCCGGCCTTCACGGCACGCGACACGTCGCGACTGATCGCCGTATGCGACACAAAGGCTTCGGGCAGTTCGTCCAGCGCACGATTCATGGAATCTTCCGAGAATTAACGTTGCGAGATCGCGGGAAACGGGAATTATCCTAACATAAGAAGCCCAAAATGCGAAAAAAATGACCTTATCGTTCCCGGGCGATCCCTGGACGGAATGCTGCTTCCCGCGCGAGCCCGGCCCACGACGATTTCACACGCCGGGAAGCGTTTCGTAGGTTTCAGGTATCGACAACTCAACCACTTGGCTTCCATGGCCCTGAATCCCGTCGCCTACATCGAGAAGGTCGCGAAGAGCTTCCTCCGCTACCAGCTCACGGCCTACCCCTTCTCCGACCCTCACCTCCTGGGGCAGATGCGGGAACTGCTCTCGCTGGACCACACTCGCGCCTCCCCCCTTCTCAGGGGACCCTACGTGAGCCTCTCGCGCCCCTTCCGGGCTGGGGCATCGGTCGAACAAATGGTCGACGAGGGTCTGCTTCACCCGCACCTGGCGAGCCGGATCCCGTCGCAGATCACGCACTTCTACAGCCATCAGGAGCGGGCGATCCGGGCCATCGCGGAAGGTCGGACGACGCTCATCTCCACCGGGACCGGATCGGGGAAGACGGAGTGTTTCCTCTATCCCGTCGTCAGCCAGGCCCTGAGCCTGAGGGATGAGTCCGCCGCCGCGGGCGTCAGTGCCGTCATTGTGTATCCGATGAACGCGCTGGCCGAGGACCAGCTCATGCGGATTCGAGGTCTCCTGGCCGGTACCGGCGTCCCGTTCGGGATTTACGTCGGTAAGACCCCGGAACGCGAGTCCGATGTCGTCGGCGCCAGGCTGCGGCCCGGATCGTCGCGGGAGGACTACCTCGCGCGGCTTCAGAAGGCCAGGCGAGACGGGACGGGCGAGTCCGTGTACCCGAGCGAGGAGGTCTGCTCGCGCCAGACTATGAGAACGCCGGGAAAACAGCCCAGAATCCTCCTGACCAACGTCAAGCAGCTGGAGCTCCTTCTTACGCGGCAACAGGACATCGAGCTGTTCGAGGACGCGCGCCTCGACCACCTGGTGTTTGACGAGGCGCACACCTTCACGGGCGCCATGGGCGCCGAGACGGCTTGTCTCATCCGCCGCCTGCGGTCGTTCTGCAACATCGATCCGGGCCACACGACGTGCATCGCCACCTCGGCGACCATCGCCGACTCGCGGGAGCCGGGTGCGGCCCGCGATTTCGCCGCGCGCTTCTTCGGCGTCCCGGCCGGCGAGGTCTTGATGGTAGGGGAAGACTACGAAGCCGAGACCTGGGCGGAGCCGCGCGTGGTGCCGCCGACGCCGCCCGGAGACCCGTCACAGATTCTGGACCAGAGCGTCCGGGCGGTTGAGGACGAGGACGCCACGGGCGCTGACGTGGCACGAGCCTATCGTTCGCTGTCCGGCGGCGATCTGCCCGCGCAGGATGATGGCGACTGGCCCGGAGCGCTGCACACCGCGCTCGCCCACAACGAGCTTGTCTATTGCCTCAACGAGCAACTCGCCGCGCCGCGCGCGCTTGATGAACTGCCGGAGGCGCTGGAAAAACACATCGGGCGGCCGGTCACCGAAGCCGAAATTCTTGCTTGGCTGACCCTCGGGGCGGCCGCGCGCCGCACGGGACGTCCCTTGCTGCGGCCGGTGATCCACGGATTCGTGCGAGGGATCGGCGGAACGGTGGTCTCGTTTCCGGAGGGCCGGGAAGGCGCGCGGCTGCGGCTCACGGCACGGGACGACGCTCCTTCCGATGTATCAGGCGACACACGAGAGCGCTCTGGCGACGGGTACGCGCATCTGCCGGTCACCACCTGCACGGTCTGCGGGCAACACTACTATATCGCGTTCCTCAAGGACTTCTCGTTCACGAGAAGGAGTCCCGGCGGTGGGGAGGCGGGCGGCGACGGCAGGCACTGGGCGCCGCTTGACGAAACGCACGGCGGCAAGCGCGTCGTGCTCGTGGATCGTCTGATCGGTGAGACCGAGCGCGACGGCGAGTCGTCCGCCCCGCGGCGGACGGCCGTGCTATACCTGTGCCGCCGCTGCGGCGCGGCCCACCCGAACCGCGCAGACCGTTGTCGCGCGTGTGGCCGCATCGGCGAAACGGTGGAGCTGCACGCGATTCGACAGAAGCGGGAGAACCCCGGCCGCCTGACCAGCTGCCTGTCCTGCAGGTCCAACGGCCGCCGCGTGATGGGACGCTACCGCGAACCGGCGCGGCCGGTGCGGGCGGTGACCGTGGCCGATGTCCACGTCCTGACTCAGGACATGGTGCATCACGCTGAGCGCTCCCGGCTGCTCGTATTCTGCGACAACCGCCAGGATGCGGCGTTCCAGGCGGGATGGATGAAGGATCACGCCCGCCGGTTTCGGCTCCGAGCGCTGATGGCCGAAGGGATCAGGAAGCACCCGGGAGGCTCGGTGGGCGATTTGGCCGCCTATCTCGACGACCGACTGGAGCGGGAGGAAACGCTCTCGCGGGCTCTCGTCCCGGAGGTCTGGCAGGTGGCTCGACGAGAAGGATCGGGGGGACGCCACGCCCGAGAGCGGCGGAAGTACCTTCGCATCCAGGTGCTGCGCGAGGTCGCTCTGTCCGCCCGTCAGGCGCTCGGGCTGGAGCCGTGGGGGCGGCTGAGGGTCGAATACGACGGGCTTTCCGCGTCGCTCCCCTGGGTACAGGAACAGGCGTATCGGTTGGGCATCCCCGCAGACCGCCTCCGTGACGGCGTGTCGAGCGTTCTCGATCACTTCCGCCGCCGAGGCGCGTTCCTCGACCCCGAACACAACCTCTTCACGAGGTATTGGGACGAGGGCTCCCTCGAAGTCCAGCAGGGCTACCTGCCCGGATTCGTCAAGCCGCTGGGTTTGAAACTCCGCCGCGGAGCCGATGAGAGGAGCGAGTGGGTCATGCAGTGGCTGAGCCGAACCGGCGACACGACCATGCGGCAGATCGCGAGGAAGTGGGGCGAACCCGCTGACTCGCTCGAACCTTTCCTGGAGGGCCTCTTCGCTTTTCTGGTCCGGTGCGGGCTCCTCAAGCCGGTCCGCCTTCTGGGTGCGAGGGGCAGGCCGCTGCCCAACCTCGAAGACGTGTATCAGGTCAGCGGCGATGCTCTGCGGCTCGACCCCAACACCGGCGTGGCACGCTGCAGGAAGTGCCGCCGCACGACCACGCGCGAACTGCCTCGCCGCCTCTGTCCTGCGTGGCGCTGCGACGGCGAGTTGGAGTGGATCCGCGAGAATCCGGACGACTACAACCTTCAGCTGCTCGACCAAACCTATTCGATGCTCCGGCCCGAAGAGCACACGGCCATGGTCCCGCATGACCACCGCGAGCGGCTGGAGAACTGGTTCAAGGGGGAGTCGAACGCCGTCAACTGCCTAGTCTGCACGCCGACGCTCGAACTCGGGATCGACATCGGCCGCCTCGATTCGGTCCTGATGCGAAACGTGCCGCCGCTGCCCGCCAACTACTGGCAGCGCGCCGGGAGGGCGGGGCGCCGCCACCGCATGGCGGTCAACATGACCTATTGCCGCCCGGTCTCACACGACCGCGCCTATTTCGCCGAGCCCCCGAAGCTGCTCGGCGGCCGGATCGACCCGCCGGCATTCAACCTCCGCAACGAAGTGATGGTGGCCAAGCATGTCCACGCCACCGTCATCGCCGCTCTCCACCGCTATGGCCGCGACCCCCGGCGGCCCGAGGCGGAGCGCAGAACGACGCGAGAAGTGCTGGCCGCCTGTCTTCCACAGCGGGTCAACCCGTACTTGTTCGACCGGGGTGTTGTCCGGGGCGAGCCCTTCGACTTCGATCCGCTGCGCGAACTCGTCCGCAAAAACAGACCCGATTTGGTGGACAGGGTTTGCAGCGTCTTCAGTGCGGGCTGGCCGGAGGAGGATTCGGACGTCGTGGCGCCTGACGCTCTCCGGGCGCATGTGGACGCGTTCGCCGACGAATTGAAGACTGTCGTGACACGTCTGCGCCGCCGCCTGCGGTGGGCGATGGACCAGATTCGGCGCCTGAACGCGCTGCGGGAGAAGCACGGTACCCTTGGAGGCGAGGACGAAGCGCTGTTCAGGCGCTGCGGTCGCCTCGTCGCGAGGCTGAAGGGCGAGGATCGCGGACGTCGCCACGCCGAAGGGCACGATTCCTCGATCACGTTCAGCGTTCTGGCGGCGGAGGGCTTCCTCCCCGGCTACGGCTTGGAGACCGGCTATGTGATGGCATGGGCGGAGATCCCGTTCTGGCTTCATGGCGCCATGGACTTCGTCCTGCCCAGGGCACCGGCGACGGCGCTGCGTGAATACGTTCCCGGCAACCTCATCTACGCCAACGGGCACCGCTTCGTCGCGCGACGCTTCCACCGTGACTTCGCCGACGAACACGTCGAAATGCCCGTGTACGAGGTGTCGTCCGCGCACCAGGCCGTTAGGGAGATGTCAGTCGGTGCGTCATCGTCGCTTGCCGGCGAGACGCTCCAGGCCATGGCGGTGTGCGATGTCGATCTGAGCCACACATCCCATATCTCCGACGACGAGGAACTGCGCTTCCAGCTGGGTGTCGCCGTGTACGGCCTCGAACTCGGGCAGCACAGCGGAGGGAGGGCGTATGGCTGGGGCGACAAGCCGCTGCTCGTGCGGCGGGGCGTACGCATGCGCCTCGTCAACGTCGGCGCTTCGGAGCCGATCAAGGCAAGAGACCGCTTCGGCTATCCCGTCTGCACGATCTGCGGCCAGAGCGTGTCGCCGCTGTCATCTCAAGCACAGCGCCGGAGCTTCCGCGAATCGCACGAGGAACGTTGCGGCCGGGAGCCGAGGCGGATCGGGTTCTACGCCGATATCGCGGCGGACGCGTTGTCGCTCCCCGAGTGCGTAAACGCGACCCAAGCCTACAGTGTGCTCGAGGCGCTGCGAATCGGCGCGACCC
Source organism: Candidatus Palauibacter sp. (assembly GCF_965222475.1). Classification (GTDB taxonomy): domain Bacteria; phylum Gemmatimonadota; class Gemmatimonadetes; order Palauibacterales; family Palauibacteraceae; genus Palauibacter. The sequence continues at coordinate 639,081 of NZ_CBDCUB010000001.1, forward strand.
GCATCCTCGACATGCACATGGAGGACCTGCAGATCCTCGTCATCGGGGAGATCGGACACGACGAGGTGCTGGGGCTCCTGTGGGATCCGATGCCCGGGGGGTCTGGCCTCCTCGACCGCGTATGCGAGCGCTTCGCCGAGATCGTAGCCGTCGCCCGCGAAGTCGTAGAGGGTTGCCCGAGCGTCTGTGGATCATCGTGTATCGATTGCCTGCAGACCTTCCGCAACGCGTACTACCACTCCAGCCTGGATCGGACGGTCGCCCTGGACGCGCTCAGGGAGTGGGGAGAGCGGCTCGCGTTCCGGCACGATATCCCGCCGAAGCAACCCGCAGCCACGCCCGCCGACGACGCGGTGCCCGTCAATCTGGCAGAGAGGAAGCTGCGCCATCTTCTCCTCCGGGCAGGATTTGGGGAGGGCACGCGCGGAGAACAGATCCGGCTGGACCGCGCCTTGGGCACCACGACTCCCGACGTCATCTACCGCCACGACGATGACGGTTTCTGCGCGGGCGTGTGCATCTACCTCGACGGAATGAGCGCGCACTTGCACGGCAATCCGGAGACCGCCGCGAGGGATCGGGAGATTCGAACCTGGCTGCGAGGCAGCGGCTACGAAGTCCTGGAGATTCCGGCCAACGAACTCGACGACGAGGGCGCCATGACGCGCCATTTCCGTCGCCTCGCGAACTATCTGGGCCAGCCCGACCGTGGGCGGGACCTGTCCGACGACCGGAGTTGGTTTGCGGACCACGATTCATCGGCGAAGACGGACGATCCAGCGGACATCCCGCGTTTGCGCCTGGTTACTCCCACTCCCGAGAGTCGCTACCGAACGTGCGTTCCGCTGATGCCGCTGCGGGCGGCGGCGGGCGCGTTCGGCGATCCGAACGAGCTGCTTGACGAGTGGGATCGAGACTGGGTGGCCGTGGACACGGTTCGTGGGCTCCGGGACGGGATGTTTGTGGCTCGCGTGACCGGGCGCTCGATGGAGCCGCGTATTCCCGATGGCTCGTATTGCCTCTTCGCGAGTCCGGTAACCGGCTCGCGCCAGGGGCGCACGGTGCTGGTCGTCATGCGGGACGATGTGGATCCGGAGACGGGCGCCCGGTTCACGGTGAAGCGATACCGAAGCGAGAAGACGGAAGACGAGAATGGCTGGCGACACGCCAGGATCATCCTGGAGCCAACCAACCCGGATTTCGACCCCATCATCCTAAGAGTGGATGACGAGGCGGCGGTGGGCGTCGTGGCGGAACTCGTTGAAGTCATCGGTCGCGACCCCCCTGACCCGCGATTGGGTACGGCCCCGGAGCTGATCCGACGCATGGGGGACGACTTCGACGAGCCGCTCCCGGATTTCTCCGAGTATCAGTGAGTGAAACTCCTCACCGACACGCACACGCTGCTGTGGGCCATCGGGTCGCCGGAGAAGCTGAGCGATCGTGTCCGGGAGATGCTGATCTCCACCGAGAACTAGGTTGCTTTCAGCACGGTCAACCTGTGGGAGATCGCGATCAAGATCAGCATCGGCCGCCTTGAACTCGACGCCGATTGGCGGGAGGCCATCGAATCCGGCCGTAAACACCTTCGCGCTCGCTGGTTGCGCCCGGAGCCGGAACACTGCGGCCTAATCGCCTCGCTGCCTTGGCACCATCGCGATCCCTTCGACCGTATGCTCATCGCACAGGCCATATCGGAGGGCATGACGCTCCTAAGCGGGGATCAGGTGCTGGACGAATACGCGGTGGACGTTCTCTGGTAGCGCCCCGGCGTCGATCCTCGATGAACGATGGGCTGTCAGCGCGGCATGCGAAGAGGCTGGCCCTCCAACTCCGCCTCATCGGAATTCAAGAAAAACGAGAATTATCCGCACGTTAAGAGTTCCACAGGCTCGAAAATGAGAATTATCGTAACATAAGCAGCCCCAAATGCGAACAAAACGGCTTTAGTCTGTGGGGCGACGCCGATTCCGGATTGGAATCAGGGTCTTCTATCGGCCGTCCATGACCTGGGCCCACCGGCCGGGGATACTGGTCCACTTCTCGGGCGCGGTAGCCTTGACAATCGGGGAGGGGTGATACGATTCCACCAGACGCAGGTCCATTGCCAGGCCCGCCACCTTCGCCTTCGCTCTGGCGGCGTGTCCACCGACGAACACGACGCAGCCGAGCAGCGGCAAGAGTCGAATAAGCTGTTCGACGCGTTCGATCCCCGCGTTGCGTTCCGCGTTGGTAACCTTCCGGGTGCCGTTCCACCACGGGATCACGTTCCAGAGTACGGTTTTGTAACGTGGAACCCCCGCGTCGCGCATGAAGCAGAAGGTCGCCTCCGCCGTATGGTCGTCGTTGTCCCGGCTAATGAAGCCGGATCCGCCTTCGTCAGGGCTCGTCTTGGGTCCGGGCTTTTCGAACAGGAAGAGAACCCGGGCGGTGGTGCCTCCGTCCAACGGATCGAAGCAGGGAACAAAGGTCTCCGGCTTCTCGGCCCGCAACTTCTTTGTGAAGTCGGTCAGCGGCCGAATGTGCGGCAGGTCGAGAAGGCCTTGCCGGCGCTTACACTCCTCGGCGTCGCGGAGCGTGCGCGTCGTCGTCGGGTGCACGCCCGCATACCTGATCGCTCAGGCGGGGATCCCGTGCTTCACCGCGTGGGTCATCGCGTCCACGAAGCGGTCAAGTTCCTCGAGCGTCGAGTAGGTGGACGGCGAGATCCGGAGCCCCGTGAACTCCGCGTGGTTGATGCCGACCGTAAAGATCCGGTGCTTGTTCCACAGCCAGTTGCGGAGCGCGCTCGTTTCGATCCCCTCCACCTGGACATTCGCGATTCCGCACGCGAAGCCCGGCTCGAGGCTCGTGTTGAGCCTCACGCGGTCGTGCTGGAGAAGCGGTTCGGCCCAGTAGTTCCGCAGGTAGACGAGTCTCGCCTCCTTGCGCTCGCCGCCGATGAGCTGGTGGAAGGTGAGCGCCTCCCCGATGGCGAGGAAGTTGGCCTCGGGGTGCGTCCCCGTCTCCTCGAACTTGCGGATGTCGTCGTCGCGGCCCTCGGCCGCGGCCTGCAGCGGCCAGATCTCCGGGATCTTCTCCCGCTTGACGTAGAGCAGGCCGGTGCCGACCGGAGCGTGCAGCCACTTGTGCAGGCTCACCGCGTAGTTGTCGCAGTTCAGTTCGGAGAGCGTGAACTCGTGGTGCGCGAGCGAGTGGGCGCCGTCGACGATGACCGGGATGTCATAGCCGCGCGCCATATCCACGACCTCGCGCACGGGGAGGATCTGCCCTGTGATGTTGATCATGTGGCACATGAGGATGAGCCGCGTGCGAGCGGTGATCTGCTCCTCGAACAGCCGGACGATCTCCGCCGGATCCTCGGCCGGGATCGGAATCTTGAACTGCTTGAGCACGATCCCCTCGCGGCGCTCGCGCTGCTTGAAGGTCGTGACCATGCGCCCGTAGTCCTGGGTCGTCGTCACGACTTCGTCCCCGCGGGCCAGGTCGTATCCGCACTGGAGGATCTGGAGGCCTTCGGACGCGTTGCGCGTGATCGCGATCTCCTCGGCGTCCACGTCCCACTGGCGGGCGAGGCGGGCGCGGACGCCCTCCCGCTGCGGCTCGAGGATCTGCCACCCGTTGTAGACGGGGATCTGGTTCGCGAAGTCGAGGTCCCGCTTCATCGCCTCGAGCACGTGGGCGGGCGTCGGGCTCACGCCCCCGTTGTTGAGGTTGACGAGGGAACGGTCGGTCGTGAACGCCTTCTGGATTTCGATCCAGAACTCCTCGTCGCGGGCGATCTCCGCGGGGCTCCCGGGCGTAAGCGACAGGTCGCGGGCCGTCGCGATCGCGGTGTTCCACTTCGTGGGCACGGCGGTCATCACTCCGGCGGCTGCGGCGGAGCCCCCGAGGCGGGCGAGAAATCGTCGGCGGGTGGGCATACGGCCTCCTGGCTGGTTCGGCTTGCATCCTGCTGCTGCCAAATAGACTGCTTTCGACGCCGTGAGCAAGTCCGAGGGCTCCCGGGCGCCCGGCCTCGGAGCAGGGTCCGGCCCCGCGTGGACGGTAAGTGCTACCGTCCCCACGCGAGTTCGTCGGGAAGCCCGCGGCTGAACAGCATCCGTAGGTGCCGCGCTTGTGAGAATGCTCCCGCGGCGTCAGCGCTCGTCCTCGCGGCGGGGTCGCGGAATATGCCGCGCACGCGCCCGCTCAGGGAATCCAGCAGGATGGCCATCGGGCGATCGCTTTCTCCGTCCAGAGTTGCGGATCCCTCCGGTCCGGAGAGGGTGATGTTCGCCAGAGCGCCGGCCCAACCGGGCTGAACAGGAACGGCGAAGACGAAGGAGGAACTCCCGTCGCCGTCGGCTGTGACCGCCATGTCGAAGTTCAGAGAAAACAGTTCGTCTCCATCAGCCGTGGCTCCGGTCAGCCGATAGGCGCCGCCCGGGGGCGGCAGGACCGTCGGCGCCTCGACGACGAATGCCGGGTCAAGGAACGGGTTACCTGCGTTGTCGACGCCGCCCCACAGAAGTATCGACTTGGTCGGCGACGATCCCGCATGGGCCGCGCCGCGACCGGCAGCCAGGCGGTAGACGACCATTTTGTTGAAGTTGTACTCACTGACCCAGCGCGGGCTGCAATAGGACATCAGCGCTCCGGTACGAGGCGACACAAGCGCGTTCGTGCGAGGATCAACCCCCCAGACGCCGATTCTGCCATCGCGGTGGGGGAACGACAGATCGGGACCGGCGGCCCCGCCGCACGGTGCATGAAGCAGATTCAGGTTATGTCCAGCTTCGTGCGCGATCACGGACGGTATGGGTCTGGATGCCTGTGACCGGCCACCAAGCTTGGCGATTCCGCGAACAGCGCCCGGTGCCGACGGCGGGACGAGGCCGAGGTAATAGCCGCCAGCGTCCTCCAGTACCCGGATCGCCTCCGTCATCTGTAGAACTTCGCCCGGCTCGACGCTCGTTGCCGAAACAGCCTCGTGTACATCCACAGCCAGATCTCGAATAGGTAGCAGCGAACCCAAATCCCAAAGTAGTTCAGACTCCGCGTTCAGCCCCTTCGTCAAGTCAAGGAGGGAGGAATCCGGCTCCGACTCCAGCAGGAACGGAATCACCGTCAATGCGAACGGGGGGACCTCGCGTACGTCCAGCTCGAGTCGGCCGGTCGCCGGGATACGGGACTGGACGCCCAAGCCGGGATCGAGCGTCGCGCCGGGGTCGATCTCGACCACCATCTCCAGGCCGGGCCGTATCTCGGACGCTGGAATCTCCGCGTTGGCCGACTGCGCGAGGTCACCTTCGTCGATTTCGGTCGGGATGGCGGCGGACCCTGTGGGGATATTCACTACGTAGGTCTCCGTATCCCCGACGTAGAAGCTGGCGCGCACGGGCGGAATGCGCGCCCTCGTCGTACTCGAGGCCCTGACGAACACGCGCAGCAACGCGCTCTCCCCCGCCACCAGCGGGACCGGGAAATCGTTTGACTGGACGGCCTGCGTCAGATATGCGATCGATCCCTCGTCGGAGCCGCAGCGGGCCACCCGGTGCAACTCTATTCCCCTCAGCCAGTCTCTGAAGGTTGGCTCCTGTGGCGCGCACAGCTGTGTGCCCCCGAGCAGCAGCCGATCGAGGCCCTCAATGGCGGTGAGGCTGGCGGGGAGGGGCCCGCGCATGCCCGCATTGTGGGTCAGCTCAAGCGTTTGCAGTCGCGTCAAGCGCCCCAGTTCGCGCGGGATTCCGCCCGTCAGTTCGTTGAGGTCGAGCCGAAGAATCTCAAGGTTGGTCAGATTTCCGATCTCGCGTGGGATCGCGCCGGTCAGTTTGTTGTTGCCCAGTCCCAGGCTCGACAGGCGAGAAAGCTTGCCGAGTGCTGCCGGGATCACGCCGGAAATCCGGTTCGAATGGAGCCGCAGCTGGGTCAGGTTGGACAGGTTGCCAAGGCCGGGCGGAATCGTACCTGTAAGGTGATTCCGGTGGATGGCAAGATGCTCTAGCGCCTCCAACTTGCCGAGTTCCGGCGGGATACCGCCGATCAGTACGTTATCGAAGAGATATAGTCCCCTCAGACTCGACAGGGCGCCGAGTTCTGGCGGAATCCGACCGGTCAGGGCATTACCGTACAGGCTGAGACGCTGAAGGCCGACGAGGTTGCCTATCTCGTCAGGAATATCACCTGTCACACCTGTAGTTGTCAGGTCCAGCTCTTCCAGCGTGGCAAGGTCACCGAGCTCCGGCGGAATACGTCCTCCCAGGCTGCGGTTGGACTGGAGCCTGAGCGATCTCAATGCCGAGAGGTTGCCCAGCTCCGGCGGGATGCCGCCCCTGAGATCGTTGAAGCTGAGGTGAAGGTGGCTCAGCTTGGGCAGTTGCCCCAGGGTCGGCGGGATCGGTCCCGTGAGGGCGTTGCCCTCGAGGCGGAGAGATTCCAGCTCAGACAGAAAGCCGACTTCGTCCGGGATGCGACCGACCAGGTTGCTTGATTCCAGACCAAGACCGGTGACCCGGCCTTCCTCATCCGCATCGACACCGAACCAGCTCCCCAGCGGTGCGTCGGTCAACCATCCCTGGCGGGCTCTGGCTCTCCAGGAATCACCGTTGGTCGCTTCATAGAGCGCCCGCAGAACCGCGTGATCGGAGAGGGGCGAACAATCCAGATCGGTGCCCTGATGGTGCGGAATAGCGTTCAGCCATTCCAGGAAGGACGGCTCGGGCGGAGCGCACAGTTCGGTCTCCGAATAGTCGAACTCCCGCAGGCTGAGTGCGATGAGTGCGAGCGGCAATGGTCCAGAAAGAGCGTTGCCGGCAATCCTCAGCTCGGTCAATGCCGCCAGTTGCGACAGCGGCGAAGGGAGTTGGCCCGTAAGTCCGTTGCGGCTCAGATCGAGGCGCCGGACCCGGCCGATGGAGTCCGTTTCAACGCCATACCATGCGCTGAGTGGTTGCCCTCCGAGCCAGCCGTCGGACATCGCCCAATCAGCCCCGCCGGTGTCGTAGTAGAGTTGCTCGAGTACCGTTGCGTCGGACTCGTTGCAAAAGCGCCCGCGATGTTCCGAGATACGGTCCAGCCAGGCGGTGAAGCGCGCCGTGCCCGGGACACAGAGACCCTGGTTTCCCTGAAAGAGAAACCTGGTCAGTCGGCCGAGTCGGAGGAGACTCGGGGGAATCGGCCCGTCCAGCACATTGTAGCTCAGTTCCAGTTCGCTCAGCGCGGAGAGGTCTCCGAGTTCGGGCGGGACGAAGCCGGACAGACGATTCCTGTCCAGGACAAGGGTTTTCAGGCGGGCGAGCTTACCCGTTTCGCGCGGGATCGCACCGGTCAGGTGGTTCCCGTTGAGAGTCAGCATCGTCAGCCGCGACAGCTTCCCGATCTCGGGCGGGATTGTGCCCCCGAGGCTGTTGGCGGAGAGTCGAAGAACTCTCAGATTGGCGAGATTGCTCAGGGTGGGCGGGATGATTCCCCGAAGTCCGTTGACGCGAACGTCCAGGTACTGGAGGTGGCTGAGGCTTCCAACCTCCGGCGGGAGGACACCCGCCAGTCCGTTGTCGAATAGTCTCAGTTCGACAACGCGTCCCTCATGATCGACCCGCACGCCGTGCCACTCTCCGAGGGGCGCCTCGGTAAGCCAGCCACTATTGTCCTTCCAATTCGGTCCATCGGCCGCATGAAAAAAGGCGGCCAGAGTCGCGCGGTCGGAGGTTCCAACCCGGACTCGGGCGGTCGCCGAGACGGCTCCGGCCGAGGCGGTGATCGTCGTCGCGCCCTCGCCCGTGGCCCTCACGAGTCCCGTCGAGTCCACCTCGGCCACCGCCTCGTCACCAGACCGCCAGAGCACGGTCGCGCTGGCGACGGTGTTCCCGTTGGCGTCCGTCGGGTCCGCGAGCAGGCGCGCCGTGTCGCCGACGGCCCGAAGCGTGACGGTTTCCGGCGACACGGTTATGGTGCTGACCTCCTGCGTCACGGTGATCTCGGCGGTCGCCGAGACGGCTCCGGTCGAGGCGGTGATCATCGTCGCGCCCTCGCCGGTGGCCGTGACCAGTCCCGTCGAGTCCACCTCTGCCACCGCCTGGTCACCGGACCGCCAGAGCACGGTCGCGCCGACGACGGTGTTCCCGTTGGCGTCCGCCGGGTCCGCGCGCAGGCGCGCCGTGTCGCCGATGGCCCGCAGTGTGACGGTTTCCGGCGAGACGGTTAGGGTGCTGACCTCCTGCGTCACGGTGACCCCGGCGGCCGCCGAGACGGCTCCGGCCGAGGCGGTGATCGTCGTCGCTCCCTCGCCCGTGGCCGTGACCAGTCCCGTCGAGTCCACCTCTGCCACCGCCTGGTCACTGCTCGCCCAGGCGACTGTGGCACCGGGGATCACCCGCCCGTCCTGATCTCGGATTTCCGCACCGAGTTGAGCCGTCTGGCCGATCGCCGTCAGCTGGATCTCGCGTGGAGTTACCGTGATTGTGGCCGGGCGAGGCGGGGCCGGAGGAGGCGGAGGCGGAGGCGGGGGACCGGTGGTGGCATCTTCGCCGCATGAGAGAACGGCGATCAAACACAGGACCACCACAGATGGCGCCGTTCGCCCCACCATGGAGCGAACGAAATCTGCCAGATGGAATGACAGGTGCCGGGAGAAGCGCGATCTCACCGGTTCACGCTTGCGGTTCCTCGCCTGGAAGCAAGGGTCATGTAGACGTGGAGGTTCCACGACCGCTGCCCGGGATCGGTGGTCTATCGGCCGGAGCCGTGATCATCGAGAGGATAGAGTCGATCGCGTTGTCTGCCAGCTGCTCGAGTTCCGCCCTGGTGCGGTTCTGGATCGGGTGCGGGACCCACACGATGCCGGGGTGGAAACCGAGGGAGCGCGACTGGCTCTCGACGGCCTCCGCGAACTCGGTCGTGACGACGAAACAGCCGGGGATCCCTCTCTCGTCCAAGTCCTTGAGGTCGTGCAGACCGCACGACGTGCAGGACCCTCAGTCGGCTAACGCCTGGACGACGACGTTTGCCTCCGTCGCGATGCGCTGCAGGAGTTCGACGGGGGCGCGCCGGGCGTTCGTCGGCTTGTCGGTGCGGATCGTCTCAATGCCGCGCGCGTCGAGGCGGGTCTTCAGGTGATCGAGGAACTCGTCGCTGCGGAGCTTCCCGATCCCTTGTAATGCTACGACCCGGCCCTCGAGGGAGTTGGGCGGCACGAGTCGCGGCCGCATCTCCGAGGCCAGTTCGGACGTAGGGTCGTGCAGGATAATCGCCGGGCCTGCGGGGGACGCGGAGGTCATGTCTCGATCTCTTTCGTCACGGGGTGCGATTCCTGCCAGGCGCGGCCGCCGGGCCAACCGGCGAGGATGGCGGAGTACAGTCCGGCCGCGCCGCCGGCGCGGGCAAGGAGCAGTCCACCGGGCGGGAACTTGGGCACCTGGCGTCGCGTCTCTGACTCCGGGACGCCCTCGGCCAGCCAGCCCGCGCCGCGCGCGACCTCGCTCAACGGCCGCGTTGTGGCCTCCAGCAGCGACTCGGTGATCCGCGCCCGGTCCCAGCCCGCCTCCCGGTAAATGGCGTAGTGCTCGGGCGACAGGAGGAGCACGGCGTGCGCCCACTCGCAGATCTTGGGGTGGCAGACGGCCAGGAGGCATGTGGCGAGCGACGAGGTCAGCTCCTCGGGCGTGCGCGAGCGCTGGTCCATGATCCCCTGCACCCCCTCGCCCTGGAAGAGGGTGACGGCGCTGGCCCCCCGCGGGACGCTGCGTGACACGGAGAGCGGCTCCCACTCCTCGTCCGACTCGTCTTCGGCGAAACAGAAGGTGTACTTGCTGGGTGCGCCGAAGGTGGATCGGTCGATCTCCCCGGGCCGCCCGCCGCCCACGTTGCGCACGATGAGGTTGAGGGCGCGTCCGATCGTGGCGTTGGCCCGGTTCCCCTGGCCCAGGACGTTGAGCCCGGAGTTCATCCCGATGCGGCGGGCGATGGGGCCGTTGACGATGATGAGGGGCGCCGTGAAGCAGGTGCTGCACAGGATCCCGTGCAGCGTGAAGTCCGGATCGAGCGCGGCTTCGAGCGCCGCGATCACGACGGGCATGTACTCCGGCTTGCAGCCCGCGAGCACGGCGTTGATCGCCACCTTCTCCACCGTGCACTCGGCGTAGTCCGGCGGCACATCGCCCACCACTTCGTCGGGGGCCCGACTCGTGCCCGCGAGCATGCGCAGAATCCGTTCCGGGGTCGGCGGGATCACAGGCAGCCCGTCGGTCCATCCGCGGTCGTAGCACGCTTCCACGGCGTCCGCATGCGGCTCCAGCGCCACCTGCCGTGCCCGGAGCCCCGTCTCCCCGAAGCGTGCGCGCAGGCGTTCCTCCGCACCCGGTTCGACCGAGAGGGAGCCGCAACCCGGACGGAACTCGGGAAGCTCCGCGCCGAGATCCGGCGTTGCCGTCAGCGCGCGCCACTCCTCGCGGTTCCAGCCGAGGGCGCGCCCCGTCTCCTCCCCATCCTCGAAGCGCACGAGGGTAGGGACGGTCTCGATGTCGAGGCGGAAAGAGTGCTCGAGCCGGGTGTCGTCGGCCACGCCGTGCACCGCAGGGGGAAACGCCGGATCATCCTGGCTGAAGACGGTGACCACGTCAGCGTTCCCCGCGAGTCGTTCGAGCACCGGCTCGACCAGTCGACACGTCGGACAGTCCCGCTTGACGAAGACCGCAAGACCCTCTTGCGGGAGCGGCCTGGGCTTCATGCAACAACGCTAACGGGTCGAACCGGTCCCGCCAACAACGATGCCCCTCTTGTACTCCTCATGCCCTTGTGCAGCCCGGGATGCGATGGCGACTCCGCGCTCGCCTTGGGCGCGGAGAACGACTCTCCGATTCCGCCCACCAATCGAGAGTGCGCTTGAAGGGCCTGTGTCCGTTCCGCACCACAACGGCAACTCTTCCTTGAAGCACGCGCCCCTGGTCCCGGCCGGCGACATGGCCCCGAGGGTTCCCCCGCGCTGAAAGCGGGAGACAGAGCGGGACACGCCTCGTCGGATCCACCAGGGAGGAGGATTACTTGCGCTCGGGCGGCGAAGTCTCGAGACTGCATATGGATAGCACCTCTACATAAGTCGGTCTACAACTGCCTCACGGTGCCCGTTCAGGGGTTAGACGGAGGAATCGGAAATGCAGCACCGGAATCCAGCGCGTCGTGTAGGTCGTCTGTTTCTCACCGCCGGTATCGGCCTCGTTGCCGCTTGCGGCGAGGATCCAATGACCCCGACCCCTCCTCCTCCCCCGCCGCCCAGCGCACCGCCGACGGTCCGACCGGTGCCCGCCCAGGCGATCTGGATTGGCGACACCGTTGAGTTAAGCATGACCACCTACTTCACGGACCCGGAGGGCGAGGCCCTGACCTTCCGGGCGACGTCGTCGGACGACGGCGTCCTGACCACCGCTCTAGCCGGCCCTGCGCTAACTCTGGAAGCCGTGGGCGAGGGTTTGGCCGACGTGACGTTGAGCGCCCGCGATTCGGACGGCCAGGTCGCCGTGACAGCGTTTCGGGCCACAGCGGAGTACGGCGACTCGGCTTCGGTGGCCGCACCTGTGACGCCAGGCGAGACGATAACCGCCGAATTGGGGCCCGAAGACAACGATTGGTTCGCGGTCACGGTCCCGACGGACGGCTTCCGGCTGAGTATGAGCACGGAGGGCGAGATCGACACTGCGGGGACCCTGCAGGATTCGGCGGGCACGGTCCTCGCATTCAACAACAACTCCGCCCAGGGTGACGGTTTCCGCATCGTGCGGCAGCTGTACGCCGACCGAACGTACTATCTGCTCGTCCGGGGATTCAGGGGCGCCACGGGGAGTTATTCGCTGATTCTGGAGGAGGTGACGGAGTCCGACGACGATCACGGCGACTTGCCCCTGACGGCCACGCCGACGGCCCTCTTGGGTATGGCGCACGGCGTTCTGACACCCTCGGACATCGATATCTTCGAGATCACAGTCCCGGCGGACCACCGGCTGCTTGCGTACACGACGGGCGCTACGGACACGTATGGGCATCTGTACGACGCGGACGGCGCAGTCATCATCAGCGATGATGACTCGGGGCCGGGCAACAACTTTCGGGTCACCGCGGACGTGAGTGCCGGGACGTACTACGTGGGTGTCCGGGGGTTCCACGACAGCGACGGGGAGTATACACTGAATCTCGAGGAGAGAGAGCCCGACGATCACGGCAACGGGATCGTGACGGCCACGACCGTGTCGGTCGGCGATACGGTGCACGCGAATCTGATCCGGGACGACCAGGATTTCTTCGAGGTCGCGATCCCGTCGGACAGCTTCCCGCTGCGGGTATTCACGGAGGGCACCTCAGACACCTATGGGCATCTGTACGATGCGGATAGCGACGAGATCGCGAGGAATGATGACGACGGCGCAGGGACCAACTTCCTGATCGACGAGACCCTGGCTGCCGGGACGTACTACGTGATGGTGCGTGGGTACGAGGGCCAACCGGGGGACTACACGCTGATCCTGGGGGAGGGGGGCGACGCGGACGCCGATCGCTTCCGAGATCCCTTCGGAGGGGTTCCCAAGGCGATGCCCGAGGCGGTCCAGAAGGACCAGGAGGTTTTCCCGGGTCGTTTCCCGCGGCTGCGGCAGGGAAGAGCGAGGCGGCCGGGTACCATGTTTCGGTAGTCCCGGTTTCCCGCAACTGGCCGGGCGGCTTGACCATCAGGCCGCCCGGGGGCTGAATTGCCCACGGGTGAGGGTGGTGCCACACGCCCGTGCGTCGCCGTTCCGACCCTTCGAGCGGGTGCGCCCCCGGCGACCCATCTCTTCCGACCTCCCGGCGATCAGGAGCCTCGTCAACCTAAGGATGCAGCACGCCGCCGGGTTCCGTCGAGCGCCGCCGCGTCGCCATGATGACGCCGTTGACGACGGCCGTCACTGAACGGAGATTCTCGTCCGCGTGTTCTCAAGAGACACGCTGGGAAGGATCCGCCCAACCACGGGGACGGATCCTCAACGATGGACCCACTGGGAAGGAAGTACCTCTGATGAACCGAACCGCACTCGCGCGCCGATGGGCGGGCGGGGTGGTCCCGGGCCTGCTCCTCGCGCCGCTGTTCGGGCTCGCCGTCCCGGCGCCCGCGGCCGCGCAGTACATGCCGAGCCAGACCCCGGTCCCTCCCCCGTTCTTCGCCCTCCAGAACGCGCGCATCGTGACCGGCACGGGCGCCGTGATCGAGAACGGCACCGTCGTCGTCGCCAACGGCCTGATCGAGGCTGTCGGCGCCGATGTCGACGTCCCCGGCGACGCCTGGGTCATCGACGCCTCCGGCCTGACCGTCTACCCCGGCCTGTTCGACGGCCTCTCGCAGGTCGGGATGATCTCCCAGGGAGGCAACGGCGGCGGCGGCGGCGGAGGCGGAGGGGGCAACCCCTTCCTCCTGCTCGCGCAGCAGGGGAACCAGCCCCGCACCGTGAGGCCCGAGGACCGCCCGGCGACCAATTCGTGGCTCAACGCCGCCGACATGCTGGACCCGGACTCCGACGCGATCGCGACTTGGCGCAGCGCCGGGTTCACGAACGCCCTGGTGGCGCCGGACGACGGGATCGTCACCGGGCAGGGCGCCGTCGTGAACCTCGCGGGCGGCGCGCAGGAGATGGTCGTGAAGGCGCCCGCGGCGCTCCGCATCACGATGAGCGGCGCGGGTGGGTTCCGCAGTTTCCCGGGCTCGCTGATGGGCGTGATCTCCTACGTTCGGCAGCTCTATCTGGACGCGGAGCACAGCCGGCAGTACGAGGCGCGCTACATGGCGAACCCGAGCGGGCAGCCGCGACCCACCTACGATCGGGCGCTCGGCCCGGTGCAGGCGGCGATCGCGGGGGGCTGGCCGACCGTCATGCCGGCGAACGAGGTGCGTGAGATCCGCCGGGCGATCAAGCTTGGGCGCGACACGGGCGCCCGGCCGGTCCTCGCCGGCGGGCACGAGGCCTACGAAGTGGCCGACGAGATCGCGGCCGCCGGGGTCCCGGTCCTCGTCAATGCGGACTGGCCGGAGCGGAACCGCGACGTGGATCCGGAGGCCGAAGAGTCGCTCTCGTCGCTCAAGCGGCGGGCCTACGCGCCGACCACGCCGGCCCGGCTCGAGGAGGCAGGCGTGGAGTGGGCCTTCTACAGCGGCTCGGCCGGCAGCCCACGCGCGCTTATGAACAACGTACGGACCGCGATCGAGAACGGGCTCACCGAAGAGGCCGCGCTCGACGGGCTCACCGGCGCGCCGGCTCGGATCTACGGCGTGGACGCGATGCTGGGCTCCGTCGAGGCCGGGAAGATCGCCAACCTCGTCGTGACCGATGGCCCGCTGTTCGACGAGGACACCGAGATCCGGATGGTCTTCGTCGACGGCCACAGGTTCGAGGAAGAGGCGCCCGAGCCGCGGCCCACGGAGGCGCCGGCGGTCGACATGAACGGCACCTGGCTCCTCTCCCTCAACAACGATTCGCAGGAAGCGACGGCCGAACTCGAGGTGTCGGAGGACGGCACGATCAGCGGCGTCATCCAGGGCGAGCGCGGTGAGCAGCGGATCGTCGACGGCTGGGTGAGCGGCAACGAGTTCAGCATTACGGTGACGGGCTCGATGGCGCCGGGGCGCGAGGTCGAGATCGTCTACACCGGCACGGTCGAGGGCGATTCCATCGAAGGCAACGCCTCGGTCGAGGGCAGGTTCAACATGGACTTCACGGGCACGCGGCCCGGGGGAGGTGTCCGATGAGACACAGCATCAAGCGGGTCGGTGCCGGGTGGCTGACGCTCGGCCTCGGGCTCGGAATCCCGGGCGGGATGGCCGCGCAGGAGCAGCCGATCCTCATCAGGGGCGCGACGATCCTCACCGCGGCGGAAGCCGGGAAGATCGAGGACGGCGCCGTGCTCTTCCAGAACGGGCGGATCGTCGCCGTGGGGCCTTCCTCCGAGGTGGAGGCGCCCTCCGACGCGGTCGTGATCGACGGGACGGGCAAGTTCGTGACGCCCGGGATCATCGACGCCCACTCACACATCGCGGCCGACGCGATCAACGAAGGGGCGGTCTCCGTCTCCTCCATGGTCTCGATCCACGATGTGATCGACCCGACCGATATCGCGATCTATCGCGAGGCGGCGGGCGGCACGACGACGTCGCACGTGATGCACGGCAGCGCGAACCCGATCGGCGGGAACAACGCCGTCATCAAGCACCGCTGGGGCGCGAACGCGCAGGGCCTCCTGTTCCAGGGTGCTCCGCCGACGATCAAGTTCGCGCTCGGCGAGAACCCGAAGCGGGCCGGCAGTGCCACGATTCCCGGGCAGGAGTCGCGCTATCCCGCCTCGCGCATGGGGGTGATGGACGTGATCCGGCAGGCCTTCATCGAGGCCACCGAGTACAAGGCGGAGTGGGACGCCTATCGCGCGCGGGTGGCCGGCGGCGAACGGAACGCGATCCCGCCGCGCCGGAACCTGACCATGGATCCGCTGGTCGAGATCCTCGAGGGTACGCGCTACGTCCACGCGCACAGCTACCGCGCGGACGAGATTCTGCAGCTCATGCGGGTGGCGGAGGAGTTCGATTTCCGCATCCACACCTTCCAGCATGTGCTCGAAGGCTACCGCGTCGCCGACGAGATGGCGGAGCACGGGGCCCACGCCTCCACCTTCTCGGACTGGTGGGCCTACAAGATGGAGGCCTACGAGGCGATTCCCTACAACGCGGCGATCATGACCCGGCGCGGGGTTGTCGTCTCCATCAACTCCGACAGCGGGGAAGAGGGACGGCACCTCAATCAGGAGGCGGCCAAGACGATGAAGTGGGGCGGCCTGAGCGAGGCCGAGGCGCTCGCGCTCGTGACGATCAACCCGGCGATCCAGCTCATGATCGACGACCGGGTGGGGTCGCTCGAGGAGGGGAAGGACGCGGATGTCGTCCTGTGGGAGAACTATCCGCTCTCCTCCTACGCGAAGGTTCGCACGACGTATATCGACGGCGAAATCGTGTTCGATATCGACGCGGACATGGCGATGCGCGCCGCGATAGAAGCGGAGAAGGCGGAACTGCGAGAGATGCTCGGCGAGGCCGGCGACTCCGGAGATTCCGGAGACGAGCGCGATCCGGGCAGGCGGTCGGGAGGTGGACGATGACTCGTAGATCCGGAAACACCCTCGGGAACAATACAGACGACAGGATCGACACCATGGTGAAGTCGATAATCGCGACCGCGGCGGTCCTCGGAGCTGTCGGACTTGCCCTGCCGGCCGAGGCCGTCGCGCAGGAGGGGGGGACGTTCGCGGTGCGCGGGGCCACGATCCACACGGTGGCGAACGGCGCGATCGAGAACGGGACGATCATGCTCAGGGGCGGCCAAATCATCGCGGTCGGGCGCGACGTCGAGATCCCGGCCGACGCCGAGATCATCGACGGGGAAGGGAAGCACGTCTTTCCCGGGATGATCGACGCCTTCAGCTCGCTGGGGCTCACCGAAGTCGGAGCCGTCGCGGTGACGAACGACGCGAGCGAACTGGGCCGCTGGAACCCGCATCTCAACGCGCATACAGCGATCCACCCGGCGAGCGAACACATCCCGGTCGCGCGCGCGAACGGGATCACGCACACGATGGCCGCGCCGGGCGGCGGCGGCCGCTTCGGCGGTGGCGGAGGCTCCGGCATCCAGGGCCAGGCGACCCTGATCCATCTCGACGGCTGGACGGTGGAGGAGATGGAGATCGAGAAGACCGCGGCCATGGTCATCGGATGGCCCACCCTCTCGGCCGGCGGCGGCAGGTTTGGCGGCTTCGGCGGCGGCGGGGGAGGGCGTTCCTTCCGTCAGGCGCAGGAGCGCTTCGACGAGGAAGTCGCGGAGATGGACTCGTGGTTCGTCGCCGCGCAGCACTACAAGCAGGCGGTGGAGTCCGGCTCGGACCGCGTGGAGCGTAACATCCAGCTTGAGCACCTCTCGCGCGTCCTCGACCGCGGGATGAAGGTCATCGTGCGTGCGAACGGCTGGCGGGAGATGGAGTCGGCGATCGAGTTCGCCGAGAAGTGGAACCTGGACCTCGCCATCGCGGGCGGAAACGGTGCGCGCGAGATCGCGGGCACGCTGGCCGAGAAGAACATCCCGGTGATTCTGGGGCCGGTGCAGCGGCTGCCGCAGGGTGAGGACACCGGGTACGACGATCCCAACACGCTGCCCGGTGTGCTCCACGATGCCGGGGTCGAGATCGCCTTCGCGACCTTCAACTCGGCCGACTCGCGGACGCTGCCCTACGAGGCCGCCAACTCCGTGTCGTGGGGGCTTCCGCAGGACGCCGCGCTTGAAGCCGTTACGCTGGCGCCGGCGCGCGTGCTCGGGGTCGATGACCGGTTGGGGTCGCTCGAGGTCGGCAAGGTCGGCAACCTGATCGTGACGGACGGGGATCCGCTCGAGATCACCACCGCGATCGAATGGGTGTTCATCAAGGGCGTGCCGTCCGACCTGGACAACAAGCACCGCAGTCTGTGGGAGAAGTACGACAACCGTCCCGCGCGGCGGGCCGTCACGACGACGACCTGACCGGCAAGCGTAGCGGGGGTCCGTCAGGGCTCCCGCTGCGCGCAGTTGTCGATTCAGCCGTCGGTATCGACCATCGCCTGACGGAGGGCCTCCACGCGCCAACCAAACTCCTCGGCGAGCCCTCCCGTGGCGCCGCATTGTACGTACCGGACCTGGCCTTTCTCATCGGCGAAGAGGCTGAACGGCCAGCCCCGAACGCCGACCCGAGCCGAGTAGTCGCCGTTCATGAGGACCTCGAAGTCCAGCCCGCGTTCGTCCATGAACTCCATGGTTTCATCCCGGTCCTTCCTGTTGCCCCGAGAACCGTGGATTGACAACACGCGCACGTCGGGATCTTCCGCGTAGCGCCGGGCGAACTCCCGAAAGTCGGGCAACTCGGGGATGCAGGGTGGACACCATGTGCCCCAGAAGTGCAGGACCACGATCTTGTCCTGGAGGTCGCGCGAGTCGAGCCGTCCGCCCCCCAGGCGGCGAAGCCTGAACCGGGGATAGGGCTCCGTATCCTCGATGCGTCGGCTCAGAACCCGGTCCCGCCGCTGCTTCGCGGCGATCACATCGAGCGTCGAGAGGTATGATTCGACCCCGTCCCGAGACCCATTCCGGCGCTCGTATAGTGCTTCGGCCGCTCCGCCGGATGCGTTCTCCCCATGCGTAACGAAACCGATCCCCGCCACGTAGGCTGCCTCGGCCCTTATCAGCCACTCGTTTGCCGTCGCGGGGTCGCCCGCCGCCTGGAAATCGTCCGCCAGCGCCTCGTACACCTGGCCGAGGCGGTAGTAGGCCCGCGTATTGGTGGGGTCGGCTTCCAGCGCCAGGCCCAGCGTCTCGACCGCCTCCTGCCACGCACCGGCCTCATAGTGACCCCAAGCCACTTCGTCGAGGGAAGCGCCGAGCCTCGCTTGCGTGCGGCTCTCGCCTCCGAGGGCGCACCAGTCCGGCGCAATCTCGACCGCATCCAAGTCGTGGAAGGGCACGACACCCGCGCCTCCGTCCGCGCCCGGCAGGAGACAGAGGAGGGGGATCCCCACCCAGCGGCCCGCGCCGCCCAGCCGGAGCCTCGGTCGCATCACAACCTTGTTTCCGGGCGTCATTGGCATCTCCTCCAGAGTCCCGATACTCCCAATATTCAAGCTAGGCGGGGCATCTGACGGGCAGCAAATCTCAGGCCTCGTCGGTGCCCGGGCGACGGCGCTGCTTCTTCGTGAGAGAGCGGCGCCGTTTCTTGTCCAGCCGCTTCTCGTGGGCCGCTCGCGGCGTCTTCGTGGGGCGGCGGGGCGGTCGCACCCGCTCGCGATCTTCCAGAGCGGTGCGCAGCCGGGCAAGGGCGCGGGCTCGGTTGCGGTGCTGGCTGCGAGAGTCGCGGGCGGTCACGACGATGCCGCTCGGGTGGTGTGTGAGCCGGACGCCCGACTCGGTCTTGTTCTGGTGCTGGCCGCCCGGCCCACCGGCCCGGAACGTCTCGACCTTGCACTCGGCGAGAAGCTCTTCGTCGCTGCGTGACTCCGGGGAACTCACCGACGCCTCCTCTCGGGCCGTCGCCTACCTTGCCGACCTCGATCTCCGACACGGGAACCGCGCGAATGCCGTAACTTGGGGCCATGAACGAGTCGACGCATCGCTTGCCGCCCGAGAACTTGCTGCCAACGATCCCCGAGCCCGCCTCCGTCGGGATCGCGGACGGGGTGCGGCGCTCGCTCGATCCGCGAGCGATTCCCCTCCACCGAGTGGTCGGCTGCATCGTCACGGCTTGCGTCTCGCTCCCGCTGGGGGCGGCTGTCGGCGTGCTGTGGGGGGTCTTCGGCCCCCCGGCGGGCGTGGCTGCGCTGCTCGTGGGCACCTGGGCCACGATCACGGGCGCGCTCGGCTGGTGGCTACACAAATGGCCGGTGCTCCACCACCGCCACGCCTCGTACACCGTGAACCCGGACGGCATCGAGATCCGGAACGGGGTCGTGTGGCGGAAAGCGATCAACGTGCCGCGCTCCCGCGTACAGCACACCGACGTCTCGCAGGGGCCGCTCGAGCGGCGCTACGGGCTCGGGACGCTCGGCATATACACCGCCGGCACCGACTACGCGAAGGTGTCGCTCGACGGACTCGCCCACGAGACGGCGCTCGAGATCCGGGATCACCTCCTGCCGCTCGAGGGCGCCGATGCCGTCTGAGAGGCCGGAATCGGCGCAGCCGCGAGACCCGTCCGAACACCGGCTGCATCCGCTGTCGATCGGGTTCCTGCTCTGGGGCCAGATCCGGCGAGCCATCCTTCCGCTGATCTTCGGCGCCGCGTCGGCCCGCTTCGTGGGCGGCGTGGGGATGCGAACGGTCTTCCTTGTTGGTCTCGTGCCCTTCGCCCTGGCGTCGGTCGTCCGCTACTTCACGTTCCGCTATCGCTACGAGGCCACGGAACTCGTGATCCGGAGCGGTCTTTTCTTCCGGCGCGAGCGCCACGTGCCGTACGCCCGGATCCAGAATCTCGACGCGGTGCAGGGCGTCCTCCACCGCCTGTTCGATGTCGTCGAGGTGAAGATCCAGACGGGCGGAGGAGACGAGCCGGAGGCGACGATGACGGTTCTGCCCCTGTCGGTCCTCGATGTACTCCGGCAGCGCGTTCTCGAGGGGAGGGAGGGGGCTGTCGGCGGCGCACCGGAGCCGTCACCGACGGAGACCGCCGGCGGTCCAGAGGCGGCGGTCGACCCGGCACCCGCCGGCGTTGAGGGAGCGCGGACACTGCTGCACCTCCCGCCACGGGAACTGATTCTCCACGGCTTGATCCAGAACCGGGGCATGATTCTCATCGCGGCGGCGTTCGGCGTCGCGTGGGAGACCGGGCTGTTCGAGAGGCTGACGGAACCGTTGGTGGACGACGAGTCCGCGGTGCCCCGCCTGATCGAGGGCTTTGCGGCGGACGTCACGGGTGCGGGGGTCGTCGCCGCGGTCATTGCGGCGGTCGCTCTGGTCATCGGCCTCCTGCTGTTCGCACGGCTGCTGTCGATGGCGTGGGCGCTCGTCCGGCTCCACGACTATCGCGTCGTGCGCTCCGAGGAAGGGCTGCGAACCACGTTCGGCATGCTTACGCGCGTGGCGGCGACGATCCCCCTGCGCCGCGTCCAGACGGTCACGATCCACGAGGGGCCGCTCCACCGCTGGGCCCGGCGCGTCGCCGTCGGAGTTCAGACCGCGGGCGGCAAGCAAGCCGGCGAGGAGGACCCCCGCCGGCAGCGGCTCGCGCCGATCCTCCGGCGAGCGCGTCTCTGGACCTTCCTGCGTGAGGTCATGCCCGAACTTGGAACCGACGAGCCGCGCTGGGAGCCCGTTTCGCCGGGCGCGTTCCGGCGGGTCGTGAAGGAAGCGGCCTTCGTCGCGACGCTGGTTGCGGTCCCGTCCTATTTCTTCTTCGGAGCATGGGGCGTCGCGATTCACGCCGCCTTCCTCGCGTGGGCGGAGCTCTACGCCCGGAAGTACGTGGACCACCTCGGCTGGGCGCTCAAGGACGACATGGTCTGGTTCCGGAGCGGCTGGCTGTGGCGCCGGACTACCGTGGCCCGGTTCGCCAAGATCCAGGTGGTGGCCCTGCGCGCGACGCCCTTCGACCGACTCCGGGGGATGGCCCGACTCAGGGTGGACACGGCCGGAGCCGGAGCGGCCTCGCACAAGGTGGAGATCCCCTACCTGCCCCTGGGCACCGCCCGCGAACTGCGGACCCTCGTCGCGGCGGAGGCCGCCCGGACCGAGTTCCGCTGGTAACGCGAGGGCGGGAGTCCTCGCCCCTGTCCGTTCAGTTCAGGGGCGGCCGTCGGACGCCTCGTGGAGGGCTTCGACGCGCCACGTGAACTCCTCGTCCAGCTTCATCGTGCTGCCGCGCTGGACGAACCGGATATAGCCGGCCCGGTCGACAAACCAGGTCGTCGGCCAGCCCGCTACGCCCGCCCGCTGGACATATCCGTCATCGACCAGCACCTCGAAGTCGAAGTTGTTCCGTTGGAGGTACTCCTCGACGACGTCACGGGACGCGTCGTTGCTGATCGAGAGTACGCGGACATGGGGGTCATCCCGGTACCGGAGGTCGAACTTCTGGTATTCCGGCATCTCCACGACGCAGGGACCGCACCAGGTCCCCCAGAAGTGAAGCACGGCGATCTTCCCTTCGAGTTCCGCCGAGTCCACGAGCGAGCCGTCGAGCCGGGCGAGCTGGAACGGCTCGTACGTCCCGGTGGCCTCGACGCGGGCTTCGAGGATCCGTTCCCGCCGTCGGAGCCGGTCACGCTGGCCAAGCGTCGCCAGGTACTCTTCGATCCCGGCGCGGCCCCCTTCCCGCCGCTCGTACAGCGCCTCGATTGCGGCTTGATTGGGATTCTCGCCTCTGCGGGCGTTCGCGAGGCCCGCGATATAGTGATCTTCCGCCCGATCCAGCCATCTTGCGGCTACGTCCGCTTCTCCAGGCTCCCGCTCCTGCGTCGCGAAGTGCTCGTAGACCTGGCCGATGTGATATCGGGCCTCGCGATTGCGTCCCTCGATCGCCAGTGCACGCTCGAGTACATGACGCCCGTCCTCGGCTCGCCCCGCCTTGAAGTAACCCCACCCCATCGCGTCGTATACCTGGCTCAGCTGGAAGCGCAGCTGTTCCTCGAACTCTCCCTCGGTCCTGAATAAGTGCCGATCCATCGACACCGCATCCACCACCGTCTGCAGACCGCTGCGCGCGATCTCGGCCGCCTCCCGCGCGTACGGCGTATGATCGGCCATGGCGGCCGCCCCGATCCCGAAGGCGTTGACAGGATAGGCGCGTTCGTAGGTGGCGAACCCGCGGACGGCCTCGGCGAGCGGTTCGGCCGGCACCGGGTCCATCGAATTCAACGCCTCAAAGAGGATGCTGTACGCGCGGGCCCTGTATTTGTTCGCGTAGATTGGACGGTCGAGATACCGGTCGACGGCATCGCGAACAACCTTGAGTTGCGCCCGGAAGGCGGGCGAATCGTGGCCTTCCTCCCGGTACAGCCGGACCATTGTGTCGCCGGCCTCCAGGTATTCGTTCTGGTAAATCAGCGTCGCGCGAAGGCTGTGGGGGGCGCGCTCGACGACCCGTGTCTCGAGTTCGGCCGCCTTCACGCCGTCTCCCAGCCTTCGATACGCCTCCGCCATCGCATACAGACCCCGGGCGGTCTCGGGAGCCGCGTTCACGAACTCGGCCATGCTGGCCTCGACCGCCGGACGCCGCTGCTCCGCGGGCAGGCTCGATCCCGCCAGGATCCGCCAGTGCAGGGAGCGCGCGTCCCCGGATCCGGGCGTGCGCGCCAGAGCCCGCTCGACAAGATGGAGCGCTTCCTCCGCCCGGTTGGCCCTGAACAGGTTCTCCGCCGGACGCAGGTAGCCGTCGATGTGATCCGGCCACCGGTCCCGCAGCTCCGCATAGCTGGCCATGCTGGAGTCCGCCCGGGTCGGATCACCGAGTTCGTATCGGGCTTGGGACGCGATCTCGGCCCGCATCGCCAGGATCTCGGGCGCGGCGAGGGTGGCCGAATCGAGCGTGCCGAGGAATGCGAGGAGATGTTCCGCGCCGCGCGCTCGAATGGACTCGATGTGCGCGGCGAGAAACTCCGGGCGGGGTGAAGCCGCCCATGCCCCCAGGCTGGGCTCGGAGGCGGCCGAGTACTCCCTCTCCGCGAGATAGGCGAGGGCGCGGACGTAGAGACCCCAAGGGTCGTCCTCGTCTTCCGAGAGGATGCGATCTGCCTGCGCGTGAAGTTCCCTGAACAGCCCCCAGCCCGCCAGTTGACGCGCGTAGAGCGCCCGCAACTCGCCGTCATCGGGAACGCGCGCGACCCACTCCTCGCCGAACGGCAGACCGGCCTCGAAGGTGCGGAGCCGCGCATGGTCCCTGAGTTGGGCCTTCGCCGCTTCGAGTTCCGCCGCCGAATGGGGCGGCGGAGCGCTCGCGTCCTCACATCCGCACACGATGGCGAGGATGACGACGGGTCCAGCCCACCGTCCTGCCCCCCCCGGGCGACCGGATATTCGGATCCGCCCGAGGAGCCGCCGCGCCGCGAATGTCAGCCTCACGGGGTGCCGGTGTCCTCCCGAATCGCCTCTACGCGCCACGAGAACTCCTCGTCGAGCTTCATCGTGCTGCCGGTCTTTACGAATTGCACGTAGCCTTCCCGGTCCACGAACCAGGTCGTGGGCCACGCGGACACGCCCGAGCGGTTCACGTAGCCGTCATCCACCAGCACGGTGAAGTTGAAATTGTTCTTCGCGAGGTACTCCTCGATCACGTCGGTCGCCTTGTCGTTGCTGATCGAAAGCACCGCGACCTCGGGGTCGTCGCGATAGCGGGCGTCGAACTTCTGGTATCCGGGCATCTCGGCGATACACGGCCCGCACCACGTCCCCCAGAAGTGCAACACGGCGATCTTCCCCTCGAGGTCCGCCGAGTCTACGAAGTCGCCGTCCAGCCGGGCGAGCTGGAACGACTCGTAGGTCCCCGCCGCCTCGACCCGCGACTCGAGGATGCGCTCGCGGCGCCGGATCCGGTCGCGTTCATCGAGCGTCGCGAGGTATTCCTCGATCCCGTCACGCGTCCCGCGACGACGCTCGTACAACGCCTCGAGTGCCGCCTCGTTCAGGTTCTCTCCTCGCGTTCCGCCGAACCCGGCGATATAGGAATCCTCGGCCCGGTCCAGCCACTCGACCGCCTGCTCTTCGTCCTCTCTCTCCTCGGCCTCGGCGGCCAGGTGCTCATACACTTGACCGACGTGGAACCGGGCCTGCCCGTTCTCCGAGAGGACCAGCGCCCGCTCGAGCGTGTGCCGTGCGTCCTCGATCCGCCCGGCCTTGAAGTAGGCCCAACCCATCCCGTCATAGACGCCGCTTAGAGAACCCCGAGCCGCCTGCTCCAGTTCGCCCTCCGTGTCGAAGATGCTCCGCAGCCTCCGGACGTAGTCGATCGAAGCCGTAAGCCCATTGCGCGCGAGTTCCGCGGCCTCCTCGGCGTACGGGGTGTGGTCGATCATGGCGCGCAGGGCCGTCCCGTAGGTGATGTGGGGATTCAGTCGTTCGTACTCCACCAGTCCCCTCACCGCCTCGGCCAGTTCCTCCGCCGGGATCGGGTCCATGTCCTGAAGCGCGTAGAAAAGGTCGATGTAAGCGCCGCCGAGGTAGGTGTCATCGTAGTGTGGCCGTTCGAGGTACTCGTACACGGCGTCGCGGACGACTTCGAGTTGGGCGCGGTACTCGGGCGAGTCCTCGCCGTGGTCCTCTCGAATCCGACGCAATTCCTGGCTTGGAGCCCGCGCCTGACGCAGGTAGACGAGCGATGCGTGACGGCTCGTGGGATCCCGTTCCACGATCGCCGCTTCGAGTTCCCGCGCGCGCTGTTCGTCTTCCAGATCGCGGTACATGGCCGCCAGCGCGGAGAACCCCCGTACAGATTCGGGTGCCGCGTCCTGGAACTCGGCGATGCTCGCCTCGACCGCCGGCCGCCGCTCATCGGCCGGAAGCACTTCCGACTCGAACAGAATCCACCAGTGCCACTGCCGCACGTCCACCGAGCCCGGGGAAAGGGCTACCGCCTGTTCGATCAGCGGCAGCGCCTCTTCGGACCGATTGGCGCGGAAGAGATCCTCGGCCGGACGCAGGTAGCCATCGACATGATCCGGCCACCGCTCCCGCATCTCCGTGTACGTGGCGAGGCTCGAGTCCGCCCAGGCGGGATCCTCGCGCCGATACCGCGCCTGGTTCTCCAACGCGGCCCGCGCCGCGAAGAGTTCCGGCGTGTCGCGAGTCTCCGCGTCCAGGGTTTCAAGGAAGTCGAACGCCGCTTCGAAGTCACTGTAGCCGAGCACCTGAAGGTACGTGGCGGCGAATTCCGGAAGCGGTAACGCCTCCCAGGCCCGGCGACTTGGCTCTACGGCTGGATCCCAGTCACTCCCGGCAAGATGTCCAAGCGCCTGGATATGGAGGCCCCAGGGGCTGTCCGGATCGTCGGTGAAGACGGCGTCCGCCTGTTCCCGGATCTCCCTGGACAGCCGCCAGCCCGCGAGCTGTCGGGCGTAGAGCGCCCGGAGTTCGGCATCGTCCGGGGCGCGCGCGACCCATCCCTCGCCGAACAGGAGACCGGTCTCGAACGTACGGAGCCGCACATGATCCCGAAGCTGGGCCGTGGCCGCTTCGAGGTCCTCGGCCGTGTAGTCGGGTGACGCGCCGCAACTCGCGTGCGCTGCGCAGGCGAGCAGGAGTCCGACCCGGAGGGCGGACCGTGGAGATCGGAGCGACATGATGTACCTCCTGAAGCCCTGTGTCCTGATCGCCGGTTGCGTCCCGGTCAGGGGCTGGTGGTGTCTTCGCGGATCGCTTCCACGCGCCACGAGAACTCTTCGTCCAGCTTGAGCGCGGTGCCGATCTTCACGAACTGCACGTAGCCGTCCGGGTCGACGAACCACGTCGTCGGCCACGCGTTCACGCCGGCGCGGTCCACGTAGTCGTCGTCGACCAGCACCGTGAAGTCGAAGTTGTTCTTCGCCAGATATTCCTCGATCACGTCGTTCGTGCGGTCGTTGCTGATCGAGACCACCCGCACCTCAGGGTCTTCCCGGTAGCGCTCATCGAACTTCTGGTACTCCGGCATCTCGACGACGCACGGCCCGCACCACGTTCCCCAGAAGTGGAGCACCGCGATCTTCCCCTCGAGGTCCGCCGAGTCGACCAATTCGCCATCGAGCCGGGCGAGATGGAATGGCTCGTACGTCCCGGCGGCCTCGACCCGCGACTCCAGGATACGCTCGCGGCGCCGGATCCGGTCCCGTTCGTCCAGGGTGGCGAGGTACTCCTCGATCCCCTCGCGGCCCCCGTTGCGGCGCTCGTAGAGAGCTTCGAGGGCGGTTTCATTGGGGTTCTCGCCCCGGCCGGCTCCGAAGCCCGCGATATAGGAGTCCTCGGCCTGATCCAGCCACTCCGTCACGGCCTCGGCGTCTCCCTCCTCTTCCCTCTCGGCGGCCAGTTGCTCGTACACCTGCCCCAGGTGGTACCTCGCATCCCGGTTACGGTCGGCGATCGCCAGGGCACGCTCGATCGTATGGCGCCCGTCCTCCGTGCGGCCGGCCTTGAAATGGGCCCACCCGATCACATCGTAGATGCCGCTCAGGGCGCCCCGGAGGGCCTGGTCGAACTCGCCTTCCGTGTCGTAGAAATCGCGCGACTCCATGACGCGCTCCAGCATGATGGGCACGCCTTCGCGCACGAGGTCCGCGGCTTCAAGCGCGTAGGGCGTGTGATCGATCATGGCGAGCGGGGCGTCCCCGTACGTGATGTGGGGATTGAGGCGTTCGTACTCCACCATGCCCCGGATGGCCTCGGCCAACTCCTCGGCCGGGACGGGGTCCATCGCCTTGAGCGCAGAGTAGAGGTTGATGTACGCGCCGCCCTTGTAGGTGTCGCCATAGAGCGGCCGGTCCAGGTAGTCATGGACGGCGTCTCGCACGACAGCGAGCTGCGCACGGTATTCCGGCGAGTCCTCCCCGTGCTCCTCTCTGAGCTCGTAGAGCTTTTCGTCCTCCCCCCGCATCTCCGCCAGGTAGACCATTGAGGCGTGATAGCTTCCCGGGTCACGCTCCACGACCCGGGCCTCGAGTTCGGCCGCGCTCTCTTCGTCGTCCATCTCCCGGTACATGGAGGCCATGCCATTCAGGCCGCGCAGCGTCTCGGGGCTCGCCTCCCGGAATGCCCCCATGCTCGCTTCCACGGCCGGGTGGCGCTCTTCTCTCGGGAGGAGTTCGGACATCCACAAGCCCCGCCAGTGCTGGCGCCGCACTTCCATCGACCCCGGCGCGAGGTCGAGGGCCGCCTCCATGAGCGGCGTCCACTCGTCCATGCGACGGGCGTTGTAGGCTTCGTTTGCCAGCCTCATGTATCCGAGCACATGGTCGGGAAACATCTCCCCGAACTCCGTCCAGGTCGCTCGGCTGGAGTCCGCCCATGTCGGATCCTGCAGTTCGTAGCGGGCCTGCGACTCGAGTTCGGCCTTCATGCGGAAGACCTCCGGGGTGGCTCGGGACTCCTCATCCAGCGCCTCGAGAAACTCGCGCGCCGCTTCGAAATCGTCACGCCGCAGCGCCTGGATGTAGAGAAAGGCGAACTCCGGCCGCGGCGAGGCCTCCCACGCCTTCAGGGCCATCTCGTGGGCCGGTTTCGCTTCGCCTTCGACGAGGAGCGCGTAGGCTTTCGTGTAGAGACCCCAGGGATCATCGGGATCGTCCGCGAGGATCGCGTCGGCTTGCTCGTGGACCTCTCTGGACAGCCCCCAGCCCACCAGTTGGTAGGCATAAAGGCCTCGGAGTTCCGCGTCGTGCGGCGCGCGGGCGACCCATTCATCGCCGAACACCTTGCCGGTTTCGAACGTTCGGAGCCGCGCATGGTCCCGAAGCCGGGCCTTGGCCGCCTCGAG
This sequence comes from Candidatus Palauibacter sp., assembly GCF_965222475.1. Classification (GTDB taxonomy): domain Bacteria; phylum Gemmatimonadota; class Gemmatimonadetes; order Palauibacterales; family Palauibacteraceae; genus Palauibacter. Next base: position 667,062 of record NZ_CBDCUB010000001.1, read on the forward strand.
CTCCTCGGCCGTATAGTCGGGCGGCGCGCCACCGCCCCCGCACGCGCCGCAAACCAGAAGGATCCCGGTGAGCAGAAGTCCGACCCTCGGGCCGGATCGGGGGGAACGCGTCGACATCGGACACCTCCGGGGCAGGGACATTCTGAGCCACGCGCCGCCTGACTCCTCAACCTGTACAGACGTCGGTATCGCAGAAAGGGTTTCGCGGCGCGCGGGACCTCGCGCGTCTGCCGTCCGCGGGCCCGCCGTTGCGATCCGGTTGAGCCGCGAGCCGAGACTGGTCGTATGTTTGCCGCCATGATCGAACTCCGAACCCCCGACCCCGGATCCGTCCTGCGCGACGTGTTCGGCTACGACGAATTCCGGCCGGGGCAGGCGCACATCATCGACGCGGTGCTGGCGGGGCGGGACTGCATCGGGGTCATGCCCACCGGGGCGGGGAAGTCGCTCACCTTCCAGATCCCGGCGCGCCTCATGCCGGGAACGGTCGTCGTCCTCTCTCCCCTCATCAGCCTCATGAAGGACCAGGTCGACGCGCTGCGCGACCTCGGGTTCCGGGCCACCGCGATCAATTCCTCGCTCGCGCCCGACGAGCGCTGGCGGCGGCTCGCCGGCTTCGAGCGGGGCGCCTACGAACTCGTGTATCTGGCGCCGGAGGCCCTGTCGCCCCGCATGCGCGAGCGGCTGCGGCGGGCGCCGGTGTCGCTGATCGTCGTGGACGAGGCGCATTGCATCTCCCAGTGGGGACACGATTTCCGCCCTTCCTACCGCGCGCTCCAGGGGCTGCGGGACGAACTCCTCGCCGCCAGAGCCGCCGAGATCGGCGAGAACGGGGGCGAGCGTCTGCCGATCCTCGCCCTCACCGCGACCGCCACCCGCCGGGTGGCCGCGGACATCCTGCGCCAACTGGGGATGCGGAAGCCCGACGGATACAAGGGGTCCTTCTTCCGTTCCAACCTGCGCGTCGTGTGTCGAAAGAAGGGGGAGGGGAATACGCGCGCCGAGATTCTGGGGCTCATCCGCCGCCACCGTGGCGAGAGCGGGATCGTCTACTGTCTGTCGCGAAAAGCCGTCGAACAGATGGCCGAGTTCCTGCGCCGCGAGGGGGTCGACGCGGTGCCGTACCACGCGGGGCTCGACGACGATGCGCGGGCCGAGCACCAGGACGCGTTCGCGCGGGACGAGGTCGACGTCGTGGTGGCGACGATCGCGTTCGGGATGGGAATCGACAAGTCGAACGTGCGCTTCGTCATCCACCGCGACATGCCGTCGGACATCGAGTCGTGGTACCAGGAGATCGGACGTGCGGGGCGGGACGGGCTGCCGAGCGACTGCGTCCTCTTCTACTCGTGGGCCGACGTGAAGGTGCGCGAGCGCTTCCTCGACGAGATCGACGACTCGACGGTCCGTGAGGGGAAGCGCAGGGCGGCCGTCGACCTGTTCCGCCTGGCGGACCGCGACGCGTGCCGCCACCGGGGGCTGCTCGCCTACTTCGGCGAGGAGTTCGAGGCGTGCGGGGAGTCGTGCGACGTCTGCACGGGTGTCGGCGTGACCGACCTGGTGGACGTGCTCCCCGTCCTCAAGCGGAAGACGCGGACCTCTAGTGCCCGGCCGCGGACGGCTGCGGTGGAAACCGACCGCTCGCCATCCGACCCGACCTTCCAGCGTCTCCGCACGCTGCGGAAGCAACTGGCCGACGCGCGCGGCGTCCCGGCCTACATCGTGTTCAGCGATCAGGTGCTGTGGGATCTGATCGACCTCCGTCCCCGCACGCCGGAGGACATGCTGCGCGTCCCGGGCATCGGCCCCGCCAAGCTCGAGCAGTACGGCGACGTGTTCCTCGACGCCCTGCGCGACGGCTGAGACGTCGGATACGTATCGCTCCGTCCCGCTAGGCGCAGCGAGATTCCGGAGTTCTTCACGTGTGAGACTATTTGGTCCAGATCACGACGACGCCGCACCCGGAGGCGTATCCGCCGAACTCCGCCGGAAGCGACGCGGCGCCCTTGTATATTTCGAGGCCCGCGATCTCGACCGGTATGACAAAGTCGTCGATCGTATCTTGCGGATTCCGGTTGATCCAGGAGCCGTCGAGATAGATGCTCATCACGCAGTCTTCGTTCGCGAAGCCGACAGACCGTCTCGTATTGACCAATCGGCACTTGGAACGACGGATTCCGCAGGTAAGCTTGATCCCGGATTCATCCGAGATCATGTGAGAGATGAGCACGGGACGGCGGCGCTCGATGTCGGCGGCCGTGTAGAAGGTGCCTCCACTGACCAGCTCTCCCCAGTATTTTCGCTCATAGAAGCCCTTGACTTCCAGCCGGCGCACCCTCGTTGCCGTCGCTACAAGTGGCTCCATCTCCGCCGGGTCCGGAACCAGCCCCACCTCGATGTCGGTGGTGATGCCGAGCGATACGCTGATGGGATGAGAGAGCGGCGCGTAGCCGAGGTGCCGCACGGAGAGTTCGTAGACGCCGACCGGGACGCCGCTCATGATGAACCGTCCGCGCCGGTTGGTCTGGACCGTCTCGGGACGTCCGGTGAGCGACACCGCCGCCGCCGCCACCGGGTCTTCCGTTCTGGCGTCTCGTACCTGGCCGATGAGTCTCCCGGTCCTCCCCGACGCGACGAGGAGTCTGAGTTCGACGTCGCGCGTAACACCGGGTTCCAGGGTGACAACGGCCTCCCCGCTCGAAGCATCGGCGAACTCCGCCCACAGCGTAGCCTGCCGAGTCTCCCCGGGCGCGCAGAGAAACAGGCGGCCATCGGGTTGAGTGAGCTGTCGTACAGGCCTCCGCACCGCCTCCGCCTCCGTCCAGCGCAGCACGACCGTTGCATTGGGAATCGCAATCGACCCGGACTCGTCTCGCACAGCGATCCGCAGGGAGGCCCGGCCGTGGCAGTCCTCCTGCTGGGCCTCCCCGCCCATCGGACTTGCGGCGAGTTGCAATACGAGCAGAGCCGCCCCCGCCACGCCTCGTCGGTGGTCCATGGCAATCCCTCGGGGTTGGCCAGGCGAGATCGTCCCGGCCGCAGCCAAGCGCTTGTACATTCGTCCGGACGACCGGGAGACGCCGGAATCCACGTCGGCGTCACATCGCTGCTATTCTGCGTGCGTCCTGGCGTACGGCGCACCGGCGACCTCCCGCTGCTCGCGGTGGACATCGGGCACTTCCGCTGGCTCGGTGCGGCGCTCGGAGGCTTCGGCGTCTACCTCTATCTCTGGTCGGCCGCGCGCCTGCTCCGGAGGCGGACGTCCGCAGTCCCGGGGGTGGTCCCCACCGTACTCGTGAAGGACGGCTGGTATGCGCAGACGCGCCATCCGCTCCTGCTCGGCGTCGTGCTGGTCCTCCTCGGCGAGGCCGTGTTCTTCTCGTCTGCGTGGCTGCTCGCGTACGCGCTCGCCTACTGGCTGTGGCTGACCGCCTTCGTCGTTCTCAGGGAGGAGCCGGATCTGCGCCGCACGTTCGGCGAGCCCTTCAACGCGTACTGCCGCGGCGTTCCCCGCTGGATTCCGCGGCCCCGTCGCTCGGCGGAGCCTCGATGAGGCCGGACGTCTATTTCCACGTCGGGGCGGGGAGGGCGGCGTCCCGGTGGCTGCAGGAGCAGGTCTTCCCGCGTTTCCGGGGCGTGCGCTACATGCCGCGCAACCGGTTCCGGAAGAGCGCCGGGATCATCGCCAGGGGCGGAGATCTCCCCGTTCTCGTGTCGCGGCAGTTGGGATACCGCGAGTTCACGCCGTCGGTGACGTGGTTCGCGCGCGCGGCGCCGTCGGCTCGGCCGATCCTGATCCTCCGCCGCCACGACGGATGGCTCCGCTCGGTGTACCTGCGGGAGATCAAGGAACTCCGCTACGTCCCGTTCGAGAGCTTCATCGATTTCGAGCGGGACGAGGGGGTCCGTCCCCAGGCCTCGGCCCTCTTCCGTGAACGCATACGCGTTCTGGAAGACCACTTCGAGCATCGACCGCTCGTGCTCTTCTTCGACCGGCTCGTGGCGAATCCGCGGGAGTGCGTGCGCGCGATCGCCGACTATGTGGGGGCGTCGTACGACGAAACGGAGATCGCTTTCCGCCCCGTGAACCGCTCGTATGGCGACAGGCAATACCGGTTCCTGCGGGAGGTGGGCCGGCTCCGGCCGCTCACACGGCGCCACGCGTCCGAGCACCCCGCGCGTCGCTGGCTTCGGGTGCGGTCGCGACGGCTCGCCTGGCACCTCGGCGTGGGTCTCGGACGCGTGGCGCCGGAGTGGGTCCTGAGCCCCGAGCCGCTGCTCACCGACGAACAACTCGAGACGGCCAGGGCTTTCTACGAAGCGGACTGGGAGGCCTGCCTCCAATACGCCCGGGAGCACAATCCGTCTCCCCGGATCGCCGGCTGACGCCACGGCGACGCCCGCGCCCGGCGGTAGTCCCGGACTCGCCGGCCGCGCGCGTTATCCGCACATTCCGGCTCCCGTACTCCAGTTTCCGACCATCCGTGAGGTAGAGATGCTCCCACCGCGTTCACGTGCACCGAGGCCGGCCAAGGACGAGTTCCTGCCGGGGCTTCCGTCCTGGAGGCCGGTAGGTGTGATGGAGCTGTACAGCCCCGGTGTGCTGATCGAGGTCAAGGTGATCGCGGCGGTCGATGAGGACGGCTGACCGGGTGCACGTGCCCCGGGCGGCAGTCGGGGCGCTCGTCATCGGACTCGCCCTCGTCGGTTGCGGCGCGCCCGAGACCCGGCCCGTGGAAGGCGGGTCGACGGCCGCAGCGTACGCGAACGAGAACTGGCCTGTGTACGGGGGCGATCCCGGAGGCCTCAAGTACTCTTCCCTCAACGATATCGACCGCTCCAGCGTAACCGAACTCGAGGCGGCGTGGACATGGGAGACGGGCGAGACGCCGGTCCCCGACGCGGCCAGCCCCATCCAGGGCGAGCGGGTGGCGCCGGGGGCGTTCGAGGCGACGCCGATCGTCATCAACGACACGATGTGGCTCTCGACCCCCTACAACCGCGTCGTCGCCCTCGACGCGGAGACGGGCGAGGAATTCTGGAGCTACGATCCCCGCTCCCGGGAGTGGGGGAACCTCCACTGCGGATGCCGCTTCTGTCACCGAGGGATCGCGCAGTGGAGCGACGGTGGGGAGCGGCGGATCTTCCTCAACACCCGCTGGCGGCTGATCGCGCTCGACGCCGCCACCGGAGCGCCGGTCCCGGGCTTCGGCGACGGGGGCGAGGTCGACCTCACCGAGGGTCTCGCCTGGGACGCGAACCGGCTCCACATCTCCAATACCTCTCCCGCGGTCGTGTTCGAGGACATCGTCATCGTGGGCAGCGGGGTCCCGGACAACCGGATCTACCGGAACAACCCTCCCGGCGATGTACAGGCGTTCGATGCGCGCACGGGCGAGTTGCTGTGGACCTTCCACACGATCCCGAAGGATGGCGAACTCGGGGTCGAGACGTGGGAGGACGAGTCGTGGTCCTACACCGGCTCGGCGAACGTATGGGCGCCGTTCTCGCTGGACGCCGAGCGGGGACTCGTCTACCTGCCCGTCTCCACCCCGAACAACGACTTCTACGGCGGCCACCGGCGGGGGGCGAACCTGTTCGCGGAGTCGCTCGTGTGCCTCGACGCGCGCACGGGCGAGCGGGTGTGGCACTTCCAGACGGTGCATCACGGGCTGTGGGACTACGATCTGCCCGCGCCGCCGGGCCTCGTCACGATCGAGGTGGACGGACGGCGGATCGACGCGGTGGTGGCCGTGGGGAAGACGGCGTTCACGTACGTGCTGGACCGCCTGACGGGCGAGCCCGTGTGGCCGGTCGAGGAGCGCGCCGTGCCCGAGAGTACGGTCCCGGGAGAGGTGCCGTGGCCGACGCAGCCCTTCCCGACGCGGCCGGCGCCTTTTTCCCGGCAGGGCATTACCGAGGATGACCTGATCGACTTCACGCCGGAACTGAGGGCGGAAGCGCTTGAGGTGTTCCGCCGCCACCGGACGGGTCCGATCTTCACGCCGCCCTCGGTCGAGGGGACGATCATGATGCCGGGTCTCATCGGCGGGGCGGGGTGGGGCGCCGCCGCCATCGATCCCGAGAGCGGGCACATGTTCGTGAAAGCGTACGACGACCCGTTCCTCGCCCGGGTCGCCGAGGGGGAAGCGGGCGCCGGCGACGCGGACTATCTGCCGAACTTCGCGAGCACCCTTTCGGTGGCGGGCGGGCTTCCGATCCTCAAGCCGCCGTACGGCACGCTCACCGCGATCGACCTCAACACGGGCGAGCACCTCTGGCAGCGTCCGTTCGGGGACGACTCGGCGATCCGCCGGCACCCGGCGCTGGCGGGGCTCGACCTGCCCCCCATGGGAGGCACGCCGCAGAGCCACGGCACGACCTCGGGCCCGCTGGTGACGGCGGGCGGGATCGTGTTTCTGGCCGGCGGGACGCCGTGGCTCGAAGCGATGGATGTGAGCGACGGCCGCACGCTGTGGCGGGGCGATCTGGCCGGCGGCCTGGGGCGCGGCAACCCGATGACGTACCGCACTCGTGCCGGGCGGCAGTTCGTCGTGGTCGCGACCTCCGCAGACGGGCAGGTCGATTCGAAACTCCAGGCCTTCGCCCTCCCCCCCCCGGTGAGTGGAGCCATGGGCACAGGCGACCAAGTGAGCCTCAAGGGACAGATCGCCCTCGTTACCGGGGCGAACTCCGGTGTCGGCAAATCAACGGCGGAGTTGCTCGTCCGGGCGGGTGCGGACCTGACCATGATCTGCCGCAGCCGCAAGCGCGGAGATGCGGCGCTGGCGGAGATGCGGCGGGCAGGTGCCGCCGCGGGCGCCGAGGTTCGCCTCGAAATCGCCGATCTGTCGCGCTCGGCCGATGTACGGGCGCTCGCCGGGCGCCTGGCCGCTCGGCTGCCCGCGATCGACATCCTCGTGAATAACGCCGGCGTGTGGCTGCACCGCCGCGAGATCTCGCCGGAGGGTTTCGAGATGATGTTCGCGACCAACCACCTTGGCCATTTCCTCCTCACCCACCTGCTCCTCGACGGCCTCGCGGCCGGGCGCGGCCGGATCGTCAACGTGAGTTCCGATGCGCACCGCTACGGCGATCTGCGGCGGGCCGGGCTCGAAGCCATCGCGCGCGGCGACGCCTGGAGGGGAGGCTTCAAGTCCTACGGAGACACGAAGCTGGCCAACGTCCTCTTCACGTTCGAGTCGATTCGGAGGTGGGAAGACCGGGGGATCACCGCCAACACCCTGCACCCGGGGACGCTCCGGACGCGGATCGCGAGCCGGAACCGGAGTACACTGGGTCTCCTGATGCGCATGACCAGGAGTTTGCTGACCCGGCCCGAGGTCGGAGGCCGCGCCGTCATGCGGCTCGTCGCGGAACCCGCCCGCGACGACGTGACCGGACGGTACTTCAAGGTCGAGGAGGAAGTCCGCGCCCAGGCGCAGGCGTACGATGCCGATCTGGCCCGGGAATTGTGGGAGCGCAGTCTTGCATGGACCGGCGCCGCGTGATGCCCCGGCTCCGCGTGATGCCCCGGCGGAGTCCCGCGCTCCTCGCCCTATGCGCCCTCGCGGCCCTTCCGTGCACCGCGCGCGGCGTCAGCGGCCAGCAGGAGCGGACGTTCCGGCCGCTCGGCCCGCTCGGTCCCGAGAGCCGGCTCTCGGCCTCGGTCAGTCTGGGCGACGTGGACGGCGACGGCGCGCTCGACATCGTCGTCGCCAACGGCCGCCACTGGCCCGAGCAGAACCGGATCTTTCTGAACGACGGACGCGCGGGTTTCACGCTGGCCCGCCGGCTGGGGGACGAGGAGGACGGCACGTACGCGGCCCCCCTCGCCGACTTCGACGGGGACGGCGACCTCGACATCGCGACCGGGAACGATCGCACCCGTAACCTCGTGCTCCTGAACGATGGGGCCGGACGCTTCGAGAGGAGCGGCACCTTCGGCACTCCGAGTTCGACCCGGAGTCTCACTCTGGCGCACCTGGACGGCGACGCGAACACGGACATCCTCGTCGTCAATCGGGGTCGGCAGAACTTCATCTTCCGGGGCGACGGGGCCGGCGCCTTCGACGAGGGGACGCCGTTCGGGGCGGGGGACGACTCCACGATCGATGTCGCGGCGGCGGATCTCGACGCGGACGGGGACCTGGATCTCGTCCTCGCCAACCGGGACGGCGGGGCCAACGCGATCCACTGGAACGACTCCGGCGTCTTCGATCGGCGCACGGTCTACGGCACCGGCAGCGACGAGACGCGCGGCGTCGCGGTCGGCGACGTGAACGGCGATGACTTCGCCGATGTCGTCGTGGCCAACATCGGTGAACTACTTCAACCGGGGCACGCAGACGGGCGAACCGTTGGAGGAGTTCCGGTTCGGCTGCGAGGACTGCAGTACCTACGGGGTCGCGGTCGGCGATCTGAACGGGGACGGTTTCCCCGAGATCATCACCGCGAATTCGGGTGCGCCCAACCTGATCTTCGCCAACCTGCCCGCGAGCGGAGAAGAGCGCCGCCAATCCTTGCGACGTTCGCTGCGAGGGAACTTTTTTCTTCCGATCCTCCTATATGAGAACGAGTCTCATTGTCGGTATCCGTGTCACTATCAGCGCAGGGGTAACCAGATGACCGCTCGCCTGCCCCGGACGCGTACGCCGAACGCTGCTCTCGCCGTGCTCTGGGCGTTGAGCGGATGCGCGTCCGCGAACGTGTCTCCCCGGTTCGCCGAACCTGTCGCGGGTCCGGAAGCCAACCCGCCATCGGCCGCCGCCGAGACTCGTCCCGGGGTTCTCGTCATGGCCCACGGGGCGGGTGAGGACTGGAACGGTCGGGTAGAGGCCGCCCTCGAGCCGCTACGCGACCGGATCCCCGTGGCGCTGGCTCTGGGCATGGCGGACCCGGGCACGCTGCAGGCCGCGCTGCATGTCCTCGAGGATGAGGGGGTCAACACCGTGGCCGTGGTGCGACTGTTCGTCTCGGGCGCCTCCTTTCTGCACCCGACGGAATTCCTCCTCGGACTGCGCCCCGACGCCCCGCGCATGGCGATGGTGGGGCACCGCATGGTCGACGGGTCGGAACTCGACCCGCTTGCAACGAGCGGCCGGATCCTGCTGACGCGGGAAGGTCTCGCGGGTTCCGACGAGGTAACGGGCATTCTCCTCGACCGTGCCGGCTCGGCCGGCCCACACCCGCCGGAGACCGGCCTCCTGCTCCTCGCGCACGGCATGGGAGCCGAGGCGGAGAACCGGCAACTCCTCGATGCCATGCAGCGGAGTGCACGGGCGCTGCGGTCCGCGGGATACGGCGAGGTGCGGTTGGCCACCCTCAGGGAGGATTGGGCCGAGGCAAGGGCGGAGGCGGAGCGGGGGATCCGGGCGGCGGTCGCCGACATGGGCGAACGCGGACGCCGGGTCCTGGTGGTCCCGTACCGCGTATCGGGGTTCGGCCCCTACGCAGGGGTCCTCGAAGGTCTCGAATACACCCCGACCGAGGGCTTCCTTCCGCACCCCCTGATCACAAGCTGGATCGCAGCCCGGGTCACTTCGGCCCTCTGTTCGGCCGACCTGTTCTCGCCGCTCGCGCCGTGCGAGAGCGTGGCCGGTGAACCCGCACGTCAGCCGGGCCTGTGACGGCTATCGGGATCCTTCAGCGGCAGTAGTCGGCGGCGGCCTCGGCGAGGATTTCGGCGAGGCGCGCGCACGAGTCGAGGTCCACCCATTCCACGTCCGCGTGGGCGCCTGCGCCGCCCGGTCCGATCACGACCGAGTCGACCCCCGCCGCCTGCGTCAGGGCCGAGTCCATCCAGGGGGCATCGCCGATCACCGCCGGATCCCGGCCCAGCACCCGGCGAGCCGCGTGCGACACGCAGGCCGCGATCGGCGCCTCCGGCGTGGTCTCGAAGGGTTCGCGGTGGAAGAAGGTCGACCCTTCGACCTCCAGCGACGGGTCCTCCGCGCGCAGATCGTCGAGAAGGCGCGAGATCTCGCCTTCCACGGAGGCCTGTGTCTCGGGCGGCACGGTGCGCCGCTCGATCCGGAGCGTGCAGCGCGGGGAATAGGTGCTGATCCCGGTCCCGCCCTCCACGAGCGCCGCGTGCATCGAGGGGGGGCCGAGCAGCGGATGGCCCGGGCGCGCGAGGAGTGCCTCGATCAGCGCCTCCAGCCGGTGCAGGACGCGGCCCATGCGAAGGTTCGCGTCGATGCCATCGCGGTAGCGGCTCCCGTGGACGGCGCGGCCCCGGGTCGTGATCTCGATCCAGGTGAAGCCGCGGTGAGCGACGCAGAGATCCAGGGAGGTGGGCTCTGTGATGATCGCCGCGTCGAAATCCAGTTCGCCCCGCGCGCGCCGCGCCACCAGGTCGGCGGTGCCGAGGCTCGCGTACTCCTCGTCGGCGACCGCGGCCACGAGGACGTCCCCGGCGAGGCGGGTTCCGGAGTCCCGGAGGAGCCGCGCCGCCTCGATACAGGCGGCGAGCGCGCCCTTCATGTCGTAGGCGCCGCGCCCGTACAGCCGGCCGTCCTCGACCCGGGCCGCGAACGGATCCTCCATGCCCTCCACGCCCACCGTGTCGTAGTGCGCGTTGAGCATGAGGGTGGAACCGCCCCCCGTGCCCGGAAGGCGTCCGACGACGTTGGGGCGGCCCGGCTCCGGTTCGTAGCGGTCCACGGTGAGCCCCGCCTCGCGCATGTGGCGGGTCGTCACGCCGGCGATCGCGGCTTCCCCCGGGGCTCCGGGCACGAGGGTCGGGTTCACCGAGTCCGTGGAAACGAGGTCCGCGAGCACGGCCGTGAGGCGATGGGGGTCGACGGAGAAGGTCATGATGGCATAATGTTCCATGGGAGGATCGGGACAAGCCCGCCCGGGCACCTGGCCCGCCGCGCCGGGTAGTTCAGGTGGACATCGCGAAGCTTCCGGGACTCACTCCAACTCCCGGGCAGAGACCGTGCCCGCCGCGGAAGAAGGGAAGACGGTGCGGACGACCTCGAGACTCCTTCACGCTCCCCTCACGATCCCCGTTCTCGGTCTCGCACTCGCCACTCCCGTCGCCGCCCAGCGCACGCTCTCCCCGGAAGGTCCCGCAGGCGGCCCCCGGCTCATCCCCCTGCTGACGTCGGGCGCGGCGGCCCCGAGGGCGCTGCTGGTGGACCCCCTCCGCTACCGCGTCGTGGCCAGCCTCCCCACCGGCCCCGACGCCCGCGGCGTGGCTCTGAGTCCGGACGGCCGCTTCGCGTACGTGACGAGCTACGCCTGGGAGCCCGAGCCGGCGGGGCGGCGGGGCGCCGCGTTGTCGTCGGATGGAGGTGCGGGCGCGCCGTCTCTGAGGCGCGGGGTGACCGTCATCGACCTCGAAGCACGGAGCGTCCACGCGGTCTTCCAGCCGCGGGACTACCGGCAGCTCGGTGCGATCGCGGTCGGAGAGGGCGGGGCCCGGCTCTGGATGACGAGCGAAACGGAGCACGGCGTGGTGGAGGTCGACGCGCGGACCGGCGAAGTCATGATGCTGTGGAGGACCGGGGGAGAGGGCGCGACCGACATTGCGGTCAGTCGCGATGGACGTCGCGTGTTCACGACGAATTCCGGGTCGGACGACGTCGCCGTGATCGACCGCTTGACCGTCCTGTCGAGGCGGGTCCCGACGGGTCGGCGGCCGGGCGGCGTCGCGGTCGCACCGGCGGGCGACGAAGTGTGGGTCGTGAACAGCGGAGATCACACGATCAGCGTGCTCGGCGACTTCGACGATCCTCGAGAGTTGAGGCGGTTCCCGAGCGGCGGTGAGGAACCCGTGCGGATCGCCTTTCATGCCGGGCGACAGGAGGCGTGGATCTCGCACCGAGCCAGCCGCACCGTCACCGTTGCGGCCATGGCCTCCGGGGAGAGGATCGGCGAGATCTACCTGCCCGGCGAGCCACGGGAGATCCTCTTCTCCGACGATGGGGCGCGCGCCTACATCCTGTCGCCGGCCAGCCAGCGCGTGTACACGATCGCGGTGGCGTCCCGTCGCCTGGTGAGTTCGTCGGGCCCGGCCGCTACGCCGCGCCCGCAGCCGTCCGCAGGCGCCCGCGGCCCCTGGTGACTCAGGGGCTCGGGAGGCGCTTGATTTCGCGCCTGCCCGCCGCGACCCCGGCCCCGATTCCGATGCCGAACAAAATGGCGGTGATCGGGTTCAAGATGGGAAGAACGGCGGCCGGCAGTGCGACGGCCCAGCCCGCGACGCCTGCCAGGACGGGAACGCCGCGCCGGTGCACGCCGTCGACGAAGCGCAGGCGTCGGTGGACGAACTTCTTCATCGTCACGTACCCCCCGATGGACAGCACGCCCGTGACGATGAGCCAGAGAAAGTTTCCAATGAAATCGAGCATGTGGCACCTCCTGAAGAACCCGTACGCCCCCCGTCCGGGAGCGGTTTCAGCGGCGCGAGGCTATGTTTGCAGCGTTCGTCTCCAGCCGGAGGGAGCGTGATGAGCCTCGAAGAAACCCGCGAAGAAACGCAACTCCGCTGGAACGGCGGCCTCGAATTCACGGCCGAACGGGCCGGCTTCGAGACGCGGATCGACGGGGATCAGCGGGTCGCCCCGAGCCCCGTCGCCCTGCTCGTCGAAGCGGTCGCCGCGTGCGCCGCGATCGATGTCGTCCACATCCTGCAGAAGGGACGCCAACCCCTCAGCGCGCTCTTGGTCACGACCCGGTTCCGTCGCTCGGACACGGTGCCGCGCTACGTGAAGGGGCTGAAGTTCGAGTTTCACTTGGCCGGGCAGGTGGACGAGGCGAAGGCGCGGCGCGCCGTCATGCTCTCGTTCGAGAAATACTGCTCGGTCTACCATTCGCTCCGGAAGGACATGGAACTCGAATGGACGCTGTCCCTGAACGGCGAGCCCGCGGGCGGGCGGGACTGACGACGAAACCCTCGCGGGTCGCCCGGGATCGGGGCTACTCGAACGGCTCGGGGAGGTCGCCGGCCCAGTCCAGAAAGCCGGGGCCGCCCGGCGTCCACACCACGATCGCGCCGCACGTGGAGCCCGTGCGCAGGAACTCCATCGGCGTCTCGACGTCGCGCTTGTAGACCTCGACCGCGCCCAGGTCCTCCTTCGGGAGATCGTCGAACTGCATCCCCGACTGGTACATCCCGTCGAGGTAGAGCGCCGGCGGACACCCGAGCCGGGCCCCCTGCCCCAGATAGACTTCGGCGCGCCCGTACTCGATGCGGCCGACGGAGACGTTCGGTTCGCCGCGCAACAGATCGCTGGGGAGTCGCGGGTTCCGGGTCCTGATCTCGCGCGGCGTGTAGAACGTCCCGAACCCCTTCTCCATGCGCTCCACGAAGCCGGTCAGGTTCCGGGCGCGGCGGGTTTGCCGAACCTCGACCGTCAGGTCCGCGATGCGAACGACGGTGCGGGAAAGCGTCAGCGTCACCCGGGTCGTGAGGTCGGGCTGAAGTTCGAGGACGGCGTAGCTCGGTTCGTAGCCGATGAAACGGATCTCGAGCGAGTCGCTCCCGGCGGGCGCATTGGGGATCCGGAAGTTCCCCCCGGCGTCGGTGATCGCGCCGGCCAACCTCCCCATGAACTGGACCGTGGCGCCCTCGATCGGGAGCCCGGTCGAGGCGCTCACCACCTGGCCGATGAGTTCGCCGGTGCGCCGTTCCGCTTCTTCCTGCGCCGAGATCGACCCCAGCGGCACGACACCCGCCGCCAGGGTCAGCGCCGCGAGCAGGCCCCACCTGATTCGTAACCGCAATACACTCACGTTGCCCCCGCCTGTCGAGGCCCGGACCGTCTCCCCGAGGTCCGGACCGTCTCCATAAGGATGGCGATAATGATGGCGATTCCTCGCCTCCGGTTCAATTCCCGGCCACCTCGGGCCGATCGCCGCCGGCTGTTACACCCGGCAGGCCATATCCTGCCCGCAGCACATCGGCGACTTCACCATGCCGTGGCCCGCGGGGCATTTCGAGACGTGGACGGCGCTGCCGTCATCCTTGACCAGCGTATCGTGGGCCAGTGCCGCGCCGCACTGGCCGCACGTCATCGTCCCGATGCTCATCCCGCACTCGTCGCAAGCGTAAGCCGCCATTCGAGGTTCCTCCTCCGAGGGGTTCATGAATTCAAAACGTTTGACATGGTCTCCGGAATACGGTTCAGCGCCGCGTCATCGCCAACACGGTGGGGGGGGCGCCGCCGCTCCCGTGAATCGTCACGCGCAGCTGGTCCTCCGCCGGACTCTCGTAGGTGAACCACAACAATCCGTTCTCGGGGGGCTCCGGGGCCGTATTCCGGAACGTCGCCTGGCGCCCTTCCAGCTCCGTGAGACGAAACTCGAGCGCAGTCTCCTCGCGGGGCGTCCAACCGCGTCCCACGTGCTTGAAGCGATAGTAGATCTCGCCGTCGTCGTCCTGCTCGAGCAGAAGCAGCTCATACATGATCGCGAGACCGTCCCGCACGAGCCGGAAGGACCCGGACATCGACCGGCCGGCCGGGCTGAACCACGCCTCCTCGATCTGTCCCCCCATCGCCTCTCCGCCCCAGTGGCCCGCGATCCAGGCGAGATCTTCGAGATTCGCCGCCCCGCTCCCGGTCGTAATCCCGTCGGCCGACGCGTCGTCGGCCGGGGCCGCGAGCGCGAGGCCGATGACCGCGAGCGGGATGCCGATCCAACTCAAGGCGACGGAAGCCGTTGGCCGCCTGCGGGACGAGTGTGGTCTCATCGATTTCCTCCGGGACGACGCCTCGCGCGGTGGCGGGCATGGGCGATTCGAGATTTGAGAAACTGCGAAACGAACCGCATCTTCGCACGCCATGAAAGCCGCCGTAAAGATCACCGTGAAGATCACCGGGTCGATCGTCGTGTGCCTGCTGGCGGGTCTCGTCGGACTGGCCCTCGTGTTTCGCGACCTGCCGGTCGGTCCGGGAGCGGGCCTCATCGCGCTCGGTGGTCTGTTCTACCTCGCCGTCGGATTCGCACTCACCCGGTGGCACGGGGGGGCGCGTCCGCTCCTCTGGGGGCTGGCTCCCGGCTGGGGTCCGGGCCTCCTCGGCCTCATCGGCGTCTGGGTCTCCGCCACGGATCCCGCGTCGGGCCACTGGGCCCTGGCTCTCCTCTTCCTCCTCGGTCCCGGGGTCGCGGGCCTGGCCGGGGCCTCTCTGGCGCGAAGAACGCTCAGCGCCTGACGCGCCGCGGGTTTGTGAGTCGCCTCCCGCTGGCCCGGCGGGCCGCGCCGAGGTAGACGGACCCCAGCGCCCGGGGTACGCCGGGCATGATGAAACGCTCGAGTTCGGTGATCCGGAACCCGGCGCCCTCGATCTCCTCGTCGATCTTCCGGTTCACGTTGCAGCCGCAGGCGACGAGATTCTGAATGGGATTGACGGCATCCTGCAGGCGGGCCACCCACGGCCCGCCGTTCCTCCCGTGTTCGAGGAAGAGGAGTTCCCCCGCGGGCTTGAGTACCCGTCTCATCTCGACGAGCGCCGTCGGCAGCCGCTCGATCGAACACAGCGTCCAGGTGCTCGCCACGGTGTCGAAGTGGCCGTCGGGGAAAGGCAGTCGGTCCGCCGCGTCGCGCGTGATGCGCTCCACGCGGAAGGGGGCCTCGGCGACGCGCCCGCGCACGCGGCGTTCGAGCACCGCCGCGGGATCGAGGCCGGTGACCCGGCGCACGGACTCCGGATAGCAGTCGAGGTTCAATCCGGTCCCGAAGCCGACCTCCAGCACCTCTCCATGCGCGCGAGCGAGCGCCCGGCGCCGATAGCCGCGGTGCACTTCGCCCTTGAGGCCGCTCTCCATGAGACGCGGGAAAATGTGCTCGGAATAGATGCCCATTTGCCGGTCCGGTGACGTCGTAGCCTATTGAAACGTCTGCTGAAACATAGACGTAGCACTCCCTGGCGGGATGCATCCACGCTCGAGGGCGGTCGGGTCGCTCATGAGCCGCCGACCGGAACGTCTTCACGAGGGATGGGATTGAATCGAGCGCGTCGCGCCATGTGTGCCCTCTCGCTGGCGGCCCTGTGGCACGCCTCCGGCGGGTCGGGCGACGCGGACGCCCTCCAGGAGCCGCCGCCGACCCCGGGCGCCGCCGGTTTGCGGCAGGTGCCGGCCGACGCCTACGCCGACGACGGCGTGGCGGCCCTGATCGAACGCGCGCGGGCGCAACGCAAGGCCCGGGCCGACGGACTGACCAGCTTCGAACTGACGTACCGCGAGCGGATCTACGCGGGGCTCGGCGGCCGGGCGCTCCGGCGCGAACGGGCCATGTTTCACCAGGAGCGCGCGGCGCGCATGCGCTGGGCGGCCGAGGGCGACCACATCATCCGCTGGCTGGGGGTGCGGCGGGGCGTGCCGATCGCCGGCCTGGGCGTCGAGTTCGAGGACGACCTGCGCGAGGATGACGCCTTCGACCTCGACTTCGACATCCTCGATCCGGCCAGCGAACACGTGGCGATCGGCTCGGACTGGGCGCTCCACCCGCTGGCCGACACGGCCGCCCTCCACTACCGCTACCGCTCCGGCGACACGCTGAGAATCCGCTTTGCCGGCTCGGACCGCACGGTGACCCTGATCGAAGCGGTCGTGGAGCCGCGCGAGGGCCGCTTCGACCGCATCGCGGGCTCCTTCTGGTTCGATGCCGATGCCGGCGTCCTGACCCGGGCCGCCTACCGTCCCGCGATCGAGTACGACTTCGACCGAGAGCAGCCGGAGGATGCGGATGACGTGCCAGGGTTCGTGAAGCCCATCCGGGCCAGGGTCGACTTCATCACGATCGACTACGGACTCCAGGAACTCCGCTGGTGGCTGCCGAACCGTATGGCGTTCGACGCCACGGCCACCGTGGCGGGGCGGTGGAGCGTGCCTGTGCGCTTCGAATGGACGTTCGAGGACTATCTCGTCGACCGGGAGCAGACACTCGATCCGGGAGAGACTCTCCCTCCGGGCTGGACCCGCTGGGTTGACCGGGACGAGGAGACCCCGACTTCCGAAGCCGACACGCTTGAGGCTTCCGCGGTAGGGACTCGGGTCGGGATTCGGGTCGGGCGCCGGGCGGAGCGCCGGGGGGAGCCCGACGCCGAGCGGACCCGCGACGACCCGCTCACCGCGGAAGCGGATTCGCTGCCGGAGAATTCGCGGCCGGTGGTGATCATCGTCCCTCCCATCAACGAGCTCGTCGCGGCTCCGGAACTGCTGGAACCCCTGTTCTCCCCGGGGGTGGTCGCGTTCGAGGCGAACGAGCTGAACCAGTTGAAGGATCGCCTCTCGTCGCTCCGCATCCCGGCGGCCGGCGCGCTCGCCCCGCGTCTCGACCTGATTCCGGGGCTGGGCAGGCTCCGCTACAACCGGGTCGAAGGTCTATCGCTGAACGCCCGGTTCGGCTGGCCCACGGGCAATTCCTCGGAGTTCGCGGTCACGCCCCGGATAGGGATCCCCGAATGGGAGCCCGGGGTGGAAGTCGGGTGGCGCCGGCAGACCGCGCGCGGCGGCTTCGGGATCACCGCGTACCGTCGGCTGACCGACCTCGGGGACTGGGGTCGACCTCTCTCGCTGGGGAACTCGTTCAACAGCCTGATGCTGGGGTACGACGAAGGCCTCTACTTCCGCGAGACCGGGTTCGAACTCTCGGCCAGCCGGCAGGGTGCCCGCACCCGGGTCGAGGCGACGCTGTTCGCGGAGCGCCACCAGAACGCCCCCAAGCGGAGCGACGCGTCGCTCCCGAACCTCTTCGGCGACGCGACCTTCCCCGATAACATCTTCGCCGAGCGTGGCGACATCGCCGGCATCTCGGGCCGATGGCGGGCGTTCAGTTCCGTCGACCCCGGGGTTCCGGTCCTGAGCGGTTCGGCGTGGGGTGAAGCCGCGACGGGAGACTTCGGCGACTACGGCCGGGTGGCGGTCTCGGCGGCACTCCAACTCCCTCTGGGGCTGTGGAGCCTGGCGCTGGAGGGTGCGACGGGAAGAGTGTTCGGCGAGCCGCCGCTCCAGCGGCACTTCCACCTCGGCGGGTCGTACACGCTGCGGGCCTTCGACCCCGGGGCGGCCGCCGGGGAGAGCTTCCGGCTCGGCCGCGTCGAACTGGGACGCGGTTTCCGGATCGGCGACCCCGCGTACGACGTGGGCGGCAGCGCGTTGCGTGTGACGGCCTTCTGGGATGCGGCATGGGCGGGGCCCCGGGACGGCTTCGGAACCGAGGGCTGGCGCTCGAGCGTCGGGGCCGGCTTTTCGATCATGGAGGGTCTGTTCCGGATCGACATCGCCCGCGCCGTACGCGGCGGCGATACCTGGCGGCTCCATCTCTACACCGACGGAATCATGTAACCTTCCGGCGCAAGGGGCGCCGGCAGTCCCCCCGGGAGGTCAGGTGATCATGGCACGAAATCGGAAAACGAAGCGGCCACCCGCTCCGCCACGGTTCAGCCGGGCGTGGTTTGTCGGTTGGACCCGCTCGCTGACTCTCGCGGCCGTCATGCTGTTCTTCTTCCGGACATTCCTCTTCGCCAGTTTCGTCATCACGTCGGGATCGATGAGAGAGACACTGCTCGTGGGTGACTTTCTGCTCGTGAACAGGGTGTCGCTGGGCTCCACGATCCCGTTCACGGACTTCCGGGTTCCGGGATACGCCGAGCCGGAACACGGCGGCATCATCGTGTTTCGAGCCGATCACTCGCCCGGGCTCGACATCGTCAAGCGCGCCGTCGGCCTTCCCGGCGACACGCTCCACATGGCGCGCGGCGTCCTCTACCGGAACGGAAGCGAGGTCGACGAATCCTACGTGCTCCGGGACGCTCGGATCCCCGACGCATCGGACATACGGATGATGTGG
The DNA here is from genome assembly GCF_965222475.1 of Candidatus Palauibacter sp. Taxonomy (GTDB): domain Bacteria; phylum Gemmatimonadota; class Gemmatimonadetes; order Palauibacterales; family Palauibacteraceae; genus Palauibacter. Next base: position 685,867 of record NZ_CBDCUB010000001.1, read on the forward strand.
CAAACCGCGCATCTGTTACCCGAGGCACGGCCAGGGTACCAGCCCACGCGGGACAACTGGGGGCCGATCGTCGTTCCCCAACAGCGCTATTTCATGCTCGGGGACAATCGCGACGACAGTTTCGACTCGCGGTTCTGGGGATTCGTCGAACGAAAAAAGATGCGGGGGACGTTGTTCTTCATCTACTACTCGTACGACCGGAAGGCACCGAAGCCGGCGCGCTTCCTGACGACGATGAGGCCGGAACGGATCGGTCCCTCTCCCGACTAGCCACCTCAATTGGCCACCTCAATGGTTTGCGCGGCGGACGCCGGGCTCGCAGAGTAGCGTCCCCTCGATGACGATGAAGCCCGGCGCCGCAGGTGCCACTGGAACGAGCGGCGGAGAGTAATGGCACGAGGCCGGAAAGCGAGAGACACGATCCGCGAAGGGAGCGAAGACGAGGGATCGAAGCGGAAGCGTCCGCCACCGCCCCCGCGTTTCAGCGGCGCCTGGTTCCGCGACTGGGCCCGCACCCTGCTCGTCGCGGCCATCATCTTTTTCGTTTTCCGGAGCTTCCTGCTTGCGACGTTCGTCATTACGTCGGGCTCGATGGAGGGCACCCTGCTGGTCGGCGATTTCCTGCTCGTGAACAAGATGTCGCTCGGCTCGCCCGTTCCTCTCACGGACTTCCGCGTCCCGGGGTACAAGGAACCGAAACACGGCGACATCATCGTATTCCGGGCCGACCACTCCCCTGGACTCGACATCGTGAAGCGTACCGTGGGCCTGCCGGGGGACACGCTGTGGATGGAGAACGGCGTCCTTCACCGGAACGGGGCCGCGATCGAGGAGCCCTATGCCCTCCGGAATCGCCGCCAGCCGGATTCCGGGGACCCGATGATGTTGTGGCAGACCGATTACCTGGTGCCGGACCCGGCTCGCGAGGAATACGAGCCGACGCGGAACAACTGGGGACCGATCGTCCTCCCCGCGGAGCGCTTCTTCATGCTGGGGGACAACCGCGACTCGAGCTTCGACTCGCGGTTCTGGGGCTTCGTGGAGCGGAAGAAGATGCGGGGCACGCCGATCTTCATCTACTACTCGTACGACCGGGAGGCGTTGAGGCCGATCCGCTTCCTCACGGCGATGAGACCCGGCCGGGTCGGGCCATCCCCGGACTAGCGGCGCGAGGCAGGGTCACCCCGGCGGTACGGAGCCGGAGCGGGTCCGGCGACCGCCTTCAGAGCTTCTTCAGCAGCTTCCGAATGACGAACGCGGCGACGAGAATCGCGATCTTCCTCATGGTCTCCTTCTCCCTTCTCAGGGGGTGTGGACGCCAATGTGGAGCGTCCGAGCGTCGCCGAACAATACGGAGAGCTTCCGCGCAGCGGTTTCAGTCGTGCTGCGACCGCGACCATATTCGAACGGTGACGGGACGGGGCCGGCCCGCTTTTCCGGGAGGTGTCATGCGAGTGATCGGGACCTTGACGCTGCTGCTGATCGGGGGCGGGGCCGCCGTCCCGCACGGAGCGGTCGCCCAGGAGGCGGTCCGACGGATCACGCTCCCCGAAGCACTCGAGTCGTTTGCTCGCAACAGTCTCGCGCTGCGAATCGCGCGGGCCGAGTCGGCCGAGATCGCGGGAATGGCGCGCCAGGACCGGGCGTACGCGAACCCGACGCTGGTGGTGGGCCGCGAGTCGCTGGGCCACGCGGGCGCGGACTACTGGGAGACGACGGCGGGGCTGGTGCAGCAGGTGGAGTGGCCGGGCCGAACCGCTGCCCGGGGCCGACTCGCCGCCCACGCTACCGATGGGGCGGCCGCCCGGTTCCGCGCCGATTCGATACGCCTGGCCTTCGAGGTGCGCGAGGCCTACGCACGGGCCTGGTACGACGAGGAGGCGGAGCGAGCCGCCGAGCAGGCCGCGTCCGTGATCCGGACGGTGGCCGAGGCCGCCGAGCGCCGCCTGGAGGCCGGAGATATCTCCGCCTACGAGGCGCGGCGGTTGCGGATCGAGCGCCTGCGCGTCGAACAGGATCTGGCCAACGCGGTACTCCGGGCCCGCGCCGCCCGCCGGGCGCTGGCCGTGCTCGTCGTTCCAGAGGCCGAGGCGCGGGAGGTGGGCCCCTCGGAAGGGCTTGAAGGCGTCCCGCCGCCGGTCACGCGTGGAGTCGCGCTGGACGCGATGGCCGGGCGACCGGACCTCGAAGCGGCGGCGCGGGAGGTGGATGCGGCGGCAGCGGCGACGGCGGTGGCGAGCGCGGCCTGGGCCCCGAATCCGACGCTGAATCTGGGCTACAAGGAACAGGCGGATGGGTTTACCGGCGCGACCTTCGGCGTGAACCTCCCGATTCCGTTCTTCGACCGGGGAGGGGGAGGGCGGGATGGCGCCGCCGCGCGCGAATCCGCGGCGGTCCACCGGCTGGATCTTCGCCGCCGGCAGGCCGAGATCGACGTGCTGACCGCGTCCGATCTCCATGAGTCCGCCCGTGGCCGGCTCGAAGCCGTCGGCGACGACCTGTTCGCCGACGCGGACGCCCTTCTCGCGGCGGCGCGGGCGGCCTACGCGGAGGGAGAGATGACGCTGGTGGAGGTTCTGGACGCGGCGGACGCCTTTCGGGACGCCCGGCTGACGGCGCTCTCCCTTCGGGCCGGCGCCTGGGTCGCCTACTACGATCTCCTGCGCGCCATGGGGCGGGCTCCGGAGGCGGAAGGATGAGGCCCGATGTCCGCTTGTCCCGTGCGGCGACCCTCGCCGCGGTCCTCTGGAGCGCCGGCTGCGGCTCGCCGGCCGCCGACGCTGCGGCCGCGGCCGACCATTCCCACGCCGGAGGCGGCGTCGTCACGCACTGGACGGAAGCGCTCGAGCTCTTCGTCGAGTATCCGCCTCACGTGCGCGGGGTCGCGAGCGATCCGTGGGACATCCACCTCACGTGGCTGGAGGAGTGGAAGCCGGTGAGCGAGGGCCGCCTCACGCTGGTGCTGCGCGGCCCGGGCGGAGCCCGCGAGGAGATCGTGCTGCAGGCCCCGTCGGCGCCGGGCGTCTACAGCCCGACCCCGACCCTGCCCGAGACCGGCATCTGGCGCGCCGACCTCACGCTCTCGGCCCGGGGCGCCGAGCACGCGATCCCGGTGGGACAGTTGCAGGTCTTCGCCAGCGCGGAGGCCCTGCCGCACGACGTGGAGGTGCCGCCACCGGGGCTGATCGCATTCGCGAAGGAGCAGCAGTGGTCTATGCCGTTCGAGGTGGCCGTCGCGGACGAGCGGCGGATTCCCGGCTCGATCACCGCCACCGGGGAGATCGTGGCCGCCGGGAACGGTCTCGCGCACGTCTCGACGCCCGTGGCGGGGCTCGTGCTGGTGCAGGGGCCGTCGCCGGTGCCCGGGGATGCGGTCCGGGCGGGGGAGACGCTGGCGCTGATCGCGCCTACGGATGTCGATGCCTCGTACGCGCGCATGCGCCATGACGTGGCGCGGGCCGAGCGGGAGGCGGCCCGGGCGGAGCGCCTCTTCGCGGCCGGCGCCATCGCCGAACGCCGCCTCGAGGAGGCCCGGCACGATCTCGAGCTGGCGCTGGCGGCGTTCGAGACGATCGGCGGCGTGCGGGAGGGCGCGGATGGAGGCGGTCCCGATCCGAACGTCTACCGGCTCCAGAGCCCGATTCGCGGCGTCATCTCCGACCGCCATGTGGCCCCCGGCCAGCACGTCGAGGTCGGGACGCACGCCTTCACCGTCGTAAACCCGGACACGCTCTGGTTCGTGGCCCGGGTCCCGGCCCGCCACGCCGAGGCGGCGAGCGAGGTGCGCGGCGCGTGGTTCACGGTCGAAGGCGCGTCGCACACGCACACCGCCTCTCGCGTCGTCTCCGTGGGCACCGTCATCGATCCCGCGAGCCGGACTCTCCCCGTGCGCTTCGCCGTCTCCAACGCCGATGCCGAACTCAAGGTGGGGCTGCTGGCGGAAGGACATCTCATCCTGGGCGCACCCGTGGCAGGCGTGGCCGTTCCGACGCGTGCGATCGTGGATGAGGACGGGCTCTCCGTGGTCTACGTCAAGCTCGGCGGGGAGGCGTTCCAGCGCCGGGTCGTGGAAACCGGACCCTCGGACGGATCGTGGACGATCGTACTTACGGGCGTGGCGAGGGGGGAACAGGTCGTCGCGGAGGGCGCGTACCAGGTGAGGCTGGCGTCGCTCGGAGAAGCAGAGATCTCTGATCACGGACATCCGCACTGAGGCCGTCCGGAATGAACGCTCCCGGGCACATGGGTCTCCTCGACCGGCTGGTCGGCGCCTCGCTGCAAAACCGCTTTCTCGCCGTGTGCGCGGCGGTCGTCGTCCTGGGGAGCGGGAGCTGGGTCGCGGCCAACCTGCCCGTCGATGTCTTCCCGGACCTCACGGCGCCCACCGTGACCGTGCTCACCGACGCGCACGGGTTGGCGCCCGAAGAGGTCGAGAGCCTCATCACCTTCCCGATCGAGACGGCGGTGAACGGTGCGGCCGGCGTGCGCCGGGTCCGATCGAGTTCGGCCCACGGGATCAGCATCGTGTGGGTGGACTTCGACTGGGGCACGGACATCCTGCGCGCGCGCCAGATCGTGAACGAGCGGCTGCAGCTCGCCGCCGGCCAGCTGCCGGAGGACGCGAGCGCTCCCGTGCTCGCCCCCGTGAGTTCGATCATGGGCGAGATCCTGCTCGTGGGGATGAGCGCGCCGCCGGCGCAGCTCATGGAAGCGCGGAGCCTGGCCGACTGGACGGTGCGCCGCAGGCTGCTGGCCGTGCCGGGGGTCTCCCAGGTGATCCCGATCGGCGGGGAAGTCCGGCAGTACCAGGTGCTGGTCCATCCCGAGCGGCTGCTCGCCTACGGCGTGGGGCTCGACCAGGTGCTGGAGGCCGCGGCCGCCTCGAACCGGAACGCGTCGGGGGGGGTGTATCGCTCCGGCGGTCGCGAGATCCTCATCCGCGGCATCGGGCGAGCGCGCGGCCTGGAGGAGATCGGCCTCGCCGTGGCGGCGGTGCGGGATGGCGTCCCGGTCCTCCTCGAAGACCTCGCCGATGTGCGGATCGGTCCCGCGGTGCGCCTCGGCACCGCCTCCGTGAACGCGGCACCCGCCGTCATCCTTTCCATCCAGAAGCAGCCCGACGCGAACACGCTCGAACTCACCGAGCGAATCGACGCCGAGCTGGACGAGCTCGAGGCGGACCTCCCCGAGGGGGTCGCGTTCGAACGCACCATCTTTCGGCAGGCCGATTTCATCTCGCTCGCCCTGGAGAACGTGACCACGGCCCTCCGCGACGGCGCCCTGCTGGTCGTCGCGATCCTCCTGCTCTTCCTCTGGGACGCCCGGATGACGGCGATCTCGGTGCTCGCGATCCCGCTCTCGCTCGGGCTCGCCATGCTCGCGCTGCGGCTGCTCGGGGGCACGATCAACACGATGACGCTGGGGGGGATGGCGATCGCCATCGGCGCTCTGGTGGACGACGCGATCATCGTGGTCGAGAACGTGCACCGCCGCCTGCGTGAAGACCGCCGGCTCCCCGCGGACCGGCGCCAATCCCCGTTCGAACTCATCCGTCGCGCCGCGCGCCAGATCCGGGATCCGATCCTCGACGCGACCGTCATCATCTCGATCGTGTTCGTCCCCCTCTTCTTCCTGTCCGGCGTCGAGGGACGCATGCTTCGGCCTCTCGGCCTGGCGTACATCGTGAGCATCCTCTCATCGCTCCTCGTGGCGGTCACGGTGACGCCGGCGCTGTGCCACATCCTCCTGCCGCACGACCGTGCGCTCGACAGGAAGCGCGAACCGTGGCTGATGCGACGGATCGAAGTGGCGTACCGACCCCTTCTGGACTGGGCCCTCCGGCGGTCGGGTCCGGTGCTGGCCGGTGCCGTCGTCCTGCTGGCGGGCACGCTGGCGGTGTTCCCCCTGCTGGGCCGGTCGTTTCTGCCCGAGTTCCAGGAGGGCGCCTTGACCGTGTCCGTGGTGAGCCCGCCGGGCACCTCGCTGCAGGAGTCCGATGCCATCGGCGCCCGCGTGGAGCGCCAACTGCTGGCGCACCCGGCCGTCGTCTCCACCTCGCGGCGCACCGGCCGGGCCGATCTCGACGAGCACGCCCAGGGCGCCAACGCCTCCGAGATCGACGTGCCCCTCGATCTGTCCGAGGTCGAACTGGCCGAGGTCATGGCCGCGTTGCGGGACGATCTCGCCGGGCTCCCCGGCACGAACGTCACGATCGGCCAGCCGATCGGACACCGCATCGATCACATGCTCTCGGGGACGCGGGCCGCCATCGCCGTCAACCTGTTCGGGCCCGACCTCCAGCAGCTGCGCGAACTCGCGGGCGAGATCGAGACGGTCGCCACGAGCGTGGCGGGGTTGGTGGACATCGCCGTCGAGCGGCAGGCCGAGATCCCGCAGCTCCAGATCCGGGCCGACCGCCGGGCCATGGCGCGGTACGGCGTCACGCCGGGAGCGATGGCGGCGGCCGTGGACGTCGCCTTCCAGGGGGAGGAGGTGTCGCTCATCCGGGAAGGGGACCGCGCGTTCGACCTCGTGGTTCGCTACGCGGACGAACACCGGACGGACCCGGAGGCGATCGGCGGAACGCTGATGACGACCCCGTCGGGGGCCGCGGTGCCCCTCTCCCAACTGGCGTCGATCGAGCCGGCGCGCGGGCCGAACACGATCAGCCGCGAGAATGTCCAGCGGAAAATCGTGGTCAGCGCCAACGTCGCGGGCCGCGACGTTGGTGGGGCCGCGGAGGAGTTGCAGGCGCGCGTCGGGGCGGAGGTCGCGCTGCCGCCGGCCTATCATGTCGAGTACGGAGGACAGTTCGAGAGCGGCCAGGAGGCCACGCGGCGGATTACGATCCTGTCGCTGTTCTCGATCGCCGCGATCTTCCTCATCATGTTCCGCACCTTCCGGAGCGCCCGGATCGCCGCGCTGCTCATGGTCAACCTCCCCCTGTCGCTGGCGGGAGGCGTGCTCGCCGTCCTCCTCATCGGCGGGACGGTGAACATCGCGACGCTTGTCGGTTTCATCACCCTGTTCGGGATCGCCGTCCGCAACGGGATCCTCCTCGTGAGCCGCTACCAGGATCTCCGCGGGGACGGCCACGCGCTCATCGAGAGCATCCGGCGCGGTTCGATGGAGCGGCTCAGTCCGATCCTGATGACGGCCTCGACGGCGGGCCTCGCCCTCATCCCGCTGGCGCTGGGCCTCGGGGAGCCCGGCAAGGAGATTCAGGCGCCGCTGGCCGTCGTCGTCCTGGGGGGGCTGTTCACGTCCACCACGCTGAACATGGTCGTCGTCCCGGCCCTCTTCCTGCGCTTCGCCGGGGGAGGCTCGCCGGTCCGTGATCGTTCGGGAAGCGACCCGAGCTGACAACCCGGATCCATGGCTGACAACCCGGATCCATGGCTGAGCCTCGGAGTAACGCAGGCGCGGGCCCCGGGCCATCTTCGGCAGGCTGGCGTACGAACCGGAGGGCGGAACGGAACCTGCGACATCTCGGTCCGGATCGTCTCGCGGATGGATTTCGGCGCGCTGTCGCAAACGGGCCGCGTATCCGGCGAAAGCTGCGGCAATACGGTGGACATGGACCTCCGCGGGCCGATGATTCCCGAGGGATAACGGACAACGGCCCCGTCCAGCCCGTCAGGCAGCTCCGCGTCGAAAACGGTCGAGGGATAAAGGGGCCAGATCGTGGGGCGGGTGATCGTCGGTCAGGAGATCCGCCATGAGCGCCCCGAGGACGGGCATGAATTTGAATGCGTGGCCCGACCCTCCGGCGAACACCACGACCCGGGGATGGCAGGGGTGGCGGTCGAGGATGAAGTTCTCATCGGGCGTGTTCGTGTAGAGGCAGACGGAAGCGTGGACGAGAGGTCCGGCCACCCCCGGGGCGTATCGCGCGAAGAGCCGTCGTAGCGCCTCCGTCTCGGAATCTTCGACCTCGCGGTCCACCCGGTCCACTTCGGTCCCGCGCCCGGCCTGAAAATGCATCCCCGCCTTGAGCCCGCGCGCCGTCGGAGGGAAGCCGTACCAGGTCCCCTCCCGGTCGAGTTCCCACACCCAGGCGGGTCCGTCGGCGAGTGCGGGAGCATGGGCTCCGGCGGGCTCGAACCAGTACTGCACCGTCCGCTCCACCTCGAGTGGGAGCGCGAGTTCCGGCACCAACCCTGACGTCCAGGCTCCCGCGGCGATCGCGAGGCGGCGAGCGCGGTACTCCGCCCGCGCCGTGCCGATCCGGACGCCGGATGCCGAGGCGGACCACTCGAGTACCGGCTCGTCGAAGCGGAGATCCGCCCCGGCCGCCGCCTCCAGAGTCGCTTCGAGACAGGCCTCCAGCGCCAGGACGGCGGCCCCCGGCTCGTAGATGGTGATCGTCCCGGGATCGGGCCGCAGCCAGGGGAAGTGCCCGGCCACCTCCTGCACGGAGAGCGAGACGCGGCCGGTGTCGGGTCGAGTCACGCTCGCGAGGGGGTTCCCCGCGAAGACGCGGCCGTCTGCGGGCCCCATCATGAGGGCTCCCGCCGTCCGGAGCAGAGTCCTGCGGGACCTGCGCTCGAGGCGTTTCCAGCGCGTCCAGGCATCCCGGACCAGGGGGACGTAGGGCGACCCCTGATACCAGGCCTCCCGGATCATGCGCGTGTCGCTGTGCGCCGAACCCATGGTGTGGGGCGGCCGATACCGATCGAAGCCGACGACCGAGTGCCCCCTCCGGACGAGTTCCGCCGCGGTGGCGCTCCCGACGGCTCCGAGTCCGGCGACGGCAAAGTCGTACATGTGGCGGCCGCGCGGCGGCTCAGCCTCCGATCCTCGGGAAGGTCAGGCGTTGGCCCGCCTCCACGATCGAGACGGCGCTGGCCGCCCGGTCCTGGATGTCGAAAACGAGCTGCACCGCTGAACCGTGCAACAGGAAGACGATCGGCGACTGCGGAAGCAGCCGGAAGGCCTCCTCTCCCGTGCGGCCCGCCAGGAGGACGCCGTCTTCGAGGGTCACGGTCAGCGTGGTGGCGGGGTCGATGCGGTACTCTCCCGTGAGAGGCGCCAGTTGTTCCGGATCCAGGGTGACGACCGGAAGCCGGAGGGCGAGATCGGGCTCCACGTCGAGTTCGGCCAGCCGCTCCAGCAACTCGGGCATGCCCGGATTGTAGGTGAGCGCCGCCTCGATGTGGGTCGTCGCCGCTGCGGGATCCCCCGCCTGTTCGTGAAGTTCGGACAGTGCGAACCGGATGCCGGGCGCCTCCGGCGTCCCCGCCACGTAACGCTCGAGGATCGCGATCGCGGTACCTGGATCCTCCTCGCGAAAGTGGCCGGCCAGCATCAGGATCTGTCGGGGAGAGTAGTCGTAGTCGTCGGGGCGCGTGCGGTGCCAGTTCTCGAACCGGGACATCGCCGCCTCGACGCCGCCCGACACGATGATCGGGAGGAGCCGCTCCGCGATCGACGGTTTCGGGGCGACGGCTTCGAGCCCCCACAGGACGTTCGTCAGGCCCTCCACGATCGGTCGCAGGTCCGAGGACGTGTTGTCGAGGAGGACGATGAGACGCCGGTGGTTCGGGAAGACGCGGAGGTACGATGTGAAGCCGAAGATGCCTCCGGAGTGCTCGACCACGCGCACGCTGTCCTCATGTCCGATTTCCCGCGCCCGCACGACGAGTCCGTACCCGTATGACTCCCGGCCGGGCGTCATCATCCGGCGTAGCGTCGCCGAATCCCGGAACAGGCCACCCGCGGCGCCCGCAGCCACGCTATCGGCCGCAGCGCCGGCGTTCCCGTGGTCCCGGCGGAGCAGGGCGTCGGCCCACCGGGCGAGATCTCCTGCCGTTGAATAGAGCATCCCGGCGGAGTAGGGAACCGACGGATCGATCAGGCGCGCCGGCCGGTATCCCGCCAGGTCGCGCGTATGTCCCGCGGCGTGGCCTTCCGGCGGGACCCGCGCGTGATCGTATCCCGTGCCGGTCAGTTCCAGGGGCCCGAGCACCCAGGTCTGCAGCGCCTCCTCGTAGCTCATCCCGGTCACCCGCTCCGCGATCCAGCCGAGCAGCACGTAGCCCGAGTTCGAGTACTCGAAGTCCGTGCCCGGCTCGAAGGAGAGGGGCTCCTCCCACGTCAGGGCCAGGATCTCGCCCGGCGAGTGCGGCACGGCGGCGCTCGCCTCCATGAAGCCCGGGATGTTCGTGTAGCTCGGCAGGCCCGAGGTGTGCGTGAGCAGTTGGTGGAGTGTGATCCGGTCCCCGTTCGCGGGCGGGTACTCCTCGATGTAGTGGCCGACCGGGTCCTCGATCCTGAGAAGACTGTCTTCTTCGAGGCGCAGGATGAGCGCGGCCGTGAACTGCTTGGTCAGCGAGGCGATGCGGAAGCGGGTGTCCGCGGAGTTGGCGATGCCGCCCGCGAGGTCGGCCGGGCCGAAGGCGCCCTCGAACAGGACCTCTCCTTGGTCGACGATGAGCGCCGCGCCGTTGAACAGCCGCAGGTCGTGGAAGGATCGCAGGTAGGCGCCCGCCCGGTCCGCGCGCGACTGGGCCTGCGCACCCGACGCGAGCGCGACGGCGAGCGCCGCCGCCAGCCAGCTTCTTCGAAGCGGATACATCCGGGATCCTCCGGCTGCTGTTCCCGTTTTGAGCTACTCCGTCCCGGACCGCCTCGGGGCGCGCCCGGCATCCTACGGCGAAGACGGCAGGAAAGCTCGCGCCACCCGATGGGAGGGGATAGGATCGCATCATGCGCTCGATCTCAAGTGGGCAGCGGTCCCGGATTCTCAGACTGGAGGAGGCAGCGCGGCCGCTCGAGCCCGACGCGGGCGAGCGCGACCGTCTCATGGGGTCCGCGCATGCCTATGCCCAGCGGCTCCTGAACGAGCTGCCGGAACGCCCGGCCTACAACCACGACAAGTCGGCTGCGGCGGCCCTGCGGAGCTTGCGGGCCGGGCACGAGACGCTGCCGATCGAAGCACTCATCGAGCGGGTCGACGAGTCGGTCGTGCGGCCTGGGCTTCTGCCGTCGCACGGCGGACATCTCGGCTACGTGCCCGGTGGCGGGATCTACGCGTCGTCGCTCGGCGACTACCTCGCGGCCGTGACGAACGAGTACGCCGGTGTCCGGTTCGCGGGACCGGGATCCGTCGAGATGGAGGACCTGATCCTCGACTGGATGGCGTCGCTCGTCGGCTTTCCCGCGGCTGCCGACGGGAACCTCGCCTCGGGCGGCTCGATCGCCAGCCTGATCGCGGTCGTCACGGCGCGAGAAGCGGCCGGGCTCCGAGGGCGGGACTTCGAGCGCGCCGTCGTCTACGCTTCCGCCCACACGCACCATTGCCTGCACAAGGCGATCCGGGTCGCCGGCATGGGAGAAGCCGTCCGGCGCGAAGTCGCGCGCGACCGCCACTTCCGGCTGCGCCCGGACTCTCTCGCCGAACTCGTCGCGGCGGACCGCGCCCGGGGACTCCGGCCGTGGCTCGTACTCGGATCGGCCGGCACCGCGGACACCGGCGCGGTCGATCCGCTCGCCCGCATCGCGGAGGTGTGCGAGCGAGAGGGTCTCTGGTTCCACGTCGACGCCGCCTACGGGGGCTTCTTCGCCCTCGTCGAGGTGTGCCGGCCGCTGCTCGCCGGCATGGAGCGTGCGGATTCGCTGGTCCTCGATCCCCACAAGGGGATGTTCCTCCCCTACGGCACCGGCGCCGTCCTGATCCGCGACGGCGAGGCCCTGCAGGACGCGCACGCCTACTACGCCAGCTACCTGCAGGACACGGTCGAGTCCGAGTGGGGAGGGCGCTCGCCCGCCGCCGTCTCGCCCGAACTCACGAAGCACTTTCGCGGGCTTCGGGTCTGGTTGCCGCTCCTCCTGTATGGCGAGGCTCCCTTTCGGGCCTGTCTCGAGGAGAAGCTGGAACTCGCCCGCTATTTCCACCGGGAGATCGAGGCTCTCGGGTTCGAGGTCGGTCCGGAGCCCCAGCTCACCGTCGTGACCTACCGCTGGGTCCCCGAGTCGGGTGACGCGAACGCGTTCAACCAGGCGCTCGTCGAGGAGACGCACCGGGATGGGCGGGTCTTCCTCTCCTCGACGACCATCGACGGGACGTTCGTGCTGCGGATGGCGGCGCTGGCATTCCGCACCCACCTCGACATGATCGACCTGGCGCTCGAAGTCCTCCGCGAGGCCGTCGAGAGGCTCGAGGCGCGCCCCGAGCTGTGGCGCCCCCGGGTAGCCGCCGGCAAACGGGGCTGATGGCGGCTCCGGCGCGGGCACCACCCGACAGGACGTACGCTACGAGCCCACGGAGCGCCCCCCGCTCCCGATCACCGCCGGACTGGGGTTCCAGTACGCCATCCTCTGTGTCGCCAGCGTCGTCCTGACCCCGACGGTGATGATCACCGTCGCGGGGGGCAGCGATGCCTACCTGTCCTGGGCTGTGTTCGCGGCGCTTGTGATCAGCGGGCTCACGACGGCGATCCAGGCGCGAAGACTGGGGCGCATCGGGGCCGGGTACATCCTCGTCATGGGGAGTACAAGCGCCTTCCTGGCCGTGAGCGTCTCCGCGATCGAGCAGGGCGGGCCGGGGATGCTCGCCACGTTGATCATCGCTTCGTCGCTCATCCAGTTCGTTCTGGCGGGGCGGATGGCGCTGCTGCGAAAGATCTTCACGCCGACCGTCGCGGGCACGGTGTTGATGCTCATTCCGATGACGCTCGCCCCGCTCATTCTGAACAAGCTGGCCGACGTGCCGGCGGATGCGTCGCCGGCGGCGGCTCCCGTCACGGCGGGGGTGACCCTGCTGCTTACCATCCTCCTGCCGCTGCGGTTCTCGGGTGCGCTCCGACTGTGGGCGCCCGCCATCGGCATCGTCGCCGGCTGCCTGACGGCCGGCCTGGGGTTCGGGATCTACGACACGGCGAGGTCGCCGAAGCCGCCTGGATCGGCTTGCCGGAGCTCGCGTATCCCGGGGTGGATCTCCACTTCCGGCCCGAGTTCTGGGCCCTCCTGCCGTCCTTCATCATGGTGACCCTCGTGGGTGCCATGGACACGCTCGGTGACAGTATCGCGATTCAACGGGTCTCCTGGCGTCGACCCCGCGCGATCGACTTCCGCTCCATCCAGGGAGCGATCGCGGCGGATGGCCTGGGCAACCTGCTCTCGGGTCTGGCCGGCACCGTCCCGAATACGACCTACGGCATGAGCATCGCCGTCGCCGAGCTTACCGGGGTCGCCGCGCGCCGCATCGGCATCTGCGTGGGGGTCGTCTTCGTCGCACTCGCGTTCCTGCCGAAATTCGTCACCGCCATCATCGCGATACCAGGGCCGGTGGTCGCTGCGTACTTCGTGATCATCGTGGCCCTGATCTTCGTCTTCGGGATGAAGATCCTTCTGCAGGAGGGACTGGATCATCGGAAGGGTCTCATCGTCGGGGTCGCGTTCTGGATCGGCATCGCCTTTCAGCTCGACTGGATATACCCGGAGTACTTCCAGGGGGCCTGGGAGGAACTGCTCGGCAACGGGATGACCGTCGGCGGGTTCACCGTGATCCTGCTCACGCTCTTCGGGGAGGTGCCCGGAGGGCGCCGGTCGCGTCTGAGGACCCGGCTGACCGCGGAGACCTGGCCGGAGATCGACGCCTTCCTGTCGAAGTTCGCCGCCCGGAGGGGGTGGGGTGAAGAGATGGAGATGCGCCTGAGGGCGGTAGGCGAGGAGACGGTGCAGATCCTGACCCGTGGGGAGGCCGGAGAGTTGCCGGAAGTGAGGCGACGTCTGCTGCTCATCGCGCGCAGCGACGGGAACGCGGCGGATCTGGAGTTCATCGCGACGACGGATGAGACCAACCTCGAGGATCAGCTGGCCATGCTCAGCGAGGCGGCCGCAAGCGTGCCCGTCGAAGCCGAGACCCCGCTCCGGCTGCTACGGCACTATGCCTCGTCCATACGTCACCAGCAGTACCACGACATCGACATCCTTACGATCCGGGTCGAAGAGATCGGCTAGCGGAGGGGCGCCTGAGCGGCGCACGCCGTGACATCCCTGCCTCAGCCCGCGAGTTCTCATGGCACGGCTGGACGCGTATCATACCCGCCAACCAGCCGTGGAGAAGAGATGAAGACCGATCGCACGAAGTTCCTGCCTTTCGTACTGGCGGCCGTCCTGTGCGGGTGCGCCGCCGAGGCGGAGCGGAAGATGTCGCTCACGCGCGGAGATGTCGAATTCGAGCGGCCATCCGGCAGCGGCGAGCCGCATCTGTCGATGGGCGCGCGAGGGCGCGCGGTGCTGACCTGGATCGAGCCGGATGGGCCGGATGGGGAAGCGAGCGCGGTGCGACTCGCGATCCGTGACGAATACGGTTGGTCCGCGCCGCGCACGGTGCGGGCCACGGACCAGTTGTTCGTCAATTGGGCAGATTTCCCTTCATCCGCGGAGATGCCCGACGGTACGATCGCCGTGCACTGGCTGGAGAAGGTCGCCGAGGCGCCGTACGCGTACCACGTGATGCTCGCGCTCTCCCCGGATGGCGGGGCCACCTGGAGCGAGCCCTTCCCCGCGCACGACGACGCGTCTCCGACGGAACACGGGTTCGTGTCCATGGTGCCCTGGAGGACCGGCGCCGCGCTCACCTGGCTGGACGGACGCGCGATGGTCCCGAATCCCGAGGACGGGGCGCGCGGCGCCATGAGCGTGCGCTTCCGCACGCTCGAGCCCGATGGTCACCTCGGGCCCGAAGTCCTGCTCGACGATCGGACGTGCGAATGCTGCCAGACCGCGCTGGCGCGCGTGGGTCAAGGGCTGGTCGCCGCCTACCGCGACCGGAGCGAATCGGAGGTGCGCGACATCTCGGTCGTTCGCGGGGCGGGGGAGCGCTGGACCGAGCCCGCCGCGCTGTCGACCGATGGCTGGACGATCCCGGGCTGCCCGGTGAACGGACCGCAGCTGAGCGGCGACGAACAGGCGATCGCCTCGGCGTGGTACACGGGGGTCGGCGGTACGCCCCGGGTGTACGCCGCGTTCTCGGACGACGGCGGCGCGACCTTCGGCCCGCGCATCCGGGTCGACGACGGACTGCCGCTGGGCCGCGTGGACATCGAGCGCCTCGACGACGGCTCGGCGGTGGCCGTGTGGCTGGAGGCGTCGGATGCCACCCCGCGCATCCTCGCGCGGCGCGTGTGGCCGGACGGTTCGATGGAGGTACCCCTCATGATCTCCGAGACCGCCGGCGAACGCTCGAGCGGCTTCCCCCGCATGGTTCGGATCGGCGACGAGTTGCTCGTCGCGTGGACCCTCGCGACCGACGACGGCGGGGTGCGCGTACGGAGCGTCCGCATCGCCGACTGACCGCCGGACCCCTGCCTCAGGCGACCCGAGCGAGGGCCGAGAGCGCCGGCACGAACGGACCGCAGCGCGATCGGACGAGTCTATCATCATCTACGACAATGGATGAGGTATGTATTGACAAATAATTGTGGTGCATACTCTTGAAGATGATTGCACCACTCGGATTTACGGCTCGGAGGGCGGCCGCGAAGCCACGCGGAGCGCCGGTGCAGTCGACGACGAGATCGTTGGCCCTCGGGGAGCGAGGCCGCCACTCGGGCGGTGAGGCCCGCAGCGCGCGCCCGGGCCACGCTGCGCTCAGAACGGCCCGCCACCTCGAGCTCCGGCAGTCGGCCGGCCAGCACGAGCGCTACGAGTTGGCCCAGTCTGCCCGCGCCCCCACCCAGCCCGGCGGGCCCCGCCGGTCATGCTCCGCGCCGCTCGAGGATCGCGCGGAAGGAGCGGGTCTCGATCTCCTCCACCGACAACCCTGTCTTCGCCGTTTCTTCGGCAGTCAGGGCGCCGCTCGCGAGCCCGCGCAGGAAGAAGTTCAGGAGTCCCTGTCCGGACGCCTCATCGTCGAACACCGACCCCGTGAGGATAGCCTGGCCCGCGCCGGCCACGAAGCGCTCGAGGCGACGCGACGCCGCGTCGAGTCCCTCCAGGAAGAAGGAGAAGACCGCGGCATAGCGCGATATCAACTGCGCCGGGTGCAGGTCCCAGCTCTGGTAATAGCCCTGGGCCAGCGAGCGCCGGACGTCGGCGTAGTGGCGGCGCCAGGCGTCGTGCACCACGGCCTGATTCTCCGCGCGCCCGGCATCGGAGAGGGAGGCGCTTCCGCGGTGCGGCTCCACGGGCAGGAGGTTCGTCGCGCCGTCCGAGAGCTGCACGCCGGTCTGCGCGAGGGAGAGCTTGAGGATCTGCCGCGCCACATCGCACAGCGGGTGGTCCAGCGTCTGCTCCTCCGCCGCGACCGCAGACGCCCCCGTAAGGTCGTAAGCCCCGAGGTGTGCGGCCCGGCAGCGTCCGTCGGCCGCCTCCACGAGACCGGGTGTCGCCACCCCGCCTCCGGGTCCGACCAGCGACTGCGGCGTCTCGATCATGATCTCGATCGCGACCGCGCCCGCCTCCAGCCCCAGCTTCTCCTCCAGCCGGTCGAGTGCGCGCGCGAGTACGGTCACCTGCTCGGCGCACACGATCTTGGGAAGGAGGACGAAGAAACCGTCCGGGAGGGACCCACCGGCTTCGGCGAGGGCGGTCAGGAAGAGGTCCAGCGTCCGGAGCGCCCGCCCGCCCGTGACGCCCGCGAGGGGCTTGATGCGGATTCCGAGACAGGGAGGCAGGCTCCCCGCGGCGACCCCTTCCGCCGTCTCGTCGGCCGCCTCGAGCGCTGCCGCGTCCTCCTCTTCGTCCGGGCGGGTGCCGAAGCCGTCCTCGAAGTCGATCAGGAAGCTCTCGACGGGCTCACGCTCGAGCTTGCCTCGCACGCGCCGGTATACGACCTCGGCGAGCCCGGGCGACCATGTGCCACCGAGCGCATCGGCCAGGGCGACGGGGTCGCCCGCGTATCGGTCCAGGTACCCGCGCGCGATCCGCCCGAGCTTCGCCGCCGTGTCGCGTCTGAACAGCTGCGCGCCGCCGGCGACCGTATGCACCGGCTGCCGCCGCCCGGCGTCCCCCGGATAGCGGGCCTGGTGCTTCGCGAGTGGCTCTTCGAGGCCCGTGAGGAGCCGGATCATCTCGTCCGGGCGGAGAGAGACAGCAGGTCGTCGGTACATCGGCGTAACTTTCGACCCGTACCGGCACCGGAGCAACGCGCCGCCGAAAACTGGCGACCGTACCGTTCGTTCTTTAGGATTCGGAGCCATTTGTCTGACGACGTGACGCACGGGACGGGGGAGCCGTGGGCCGGTCGCGCGGGGTCGGCCCCGAGGAGAGACGGTGGAGCCAACAAACGTCGCGAATCCCGACTACTACCATAAGGTCGTGGATTGCCAGTGGGCGTGTCCGGCCCACACCAACGTACCGGGCTATATTCGACTCATCGCGCAGGAACGGTACGACGACGCCTACATGCTCAACTGGGAGTCGAACGTCTTCCCGGGCATCCTCGGCCGGACGTGCGACCGCCCATGCGAGCCCGCCTGCCGCCGCACACGCGTCGAAGACAAGCCGGTGGCGATCTGCCGCCTGAAGCGGGTCGCAGCCGATCTTCGGGGCGACGTCACCCCGCGCTTCCCGACCATCCCCGTGGGCAAGAACGGGAAGAAGATCGCCTGCGTGGGGGCGGGGCCCGCGTCCCTGACCGTCGCCCGCGATCTGATGCCGCTCGGCTACGAGGTCACGATCTTCGAGAAGAACGACCGGCCGGGCGGCCTCATGTGGACGAACATCCCGCAGTTCCGCCTGCCGCCCGAAGTCCTGTGGGAAGAGATCGACTACATCCTCGACATGGGCGTGGACATCCGCTACAACGCGCCCGTCAAGAGCATGAAGTGGCTCCTCGAGCAGGGGTTCGACGCCATCTTCGTCGGTTCGGGCGCCCCGCGGGGCAAGGAACTGCGCCTGCCGGGTCGATACGACACCGACCACATCCATATCGGCATCGACTGGCTCGAATCCGTGGCCTTCGGGCACACGAACTCGATCGAGGAGAACGTGCTCGTCATCGGGGTCGGGAACACGGCCATGGACTGCTGCCGGACGTCGAAGCGCATCGGCGGCACGAACGTCCGGGTGATGGCCCGCAAGTCCAAGCCGTATTTCAAGGCGTCGCCGTGGGAACTGGAGGACGCGGAGGAGGAGCAGGTCGACATCGTCGAGAACCACTCGCCCACGGAGTTCGTGGTCGAGGACGGCATCCTCAAGGGGATGAACTTCGACATCGTCGAATGGAACGAGAACGACGACGGCCGCCTCGTGGCGACCAAGCTCGATGAAGCGTTCTTCCCGGCCGACGCGGTCATCCTCGCCATCGGGCAGGAGACCGCCTTCCCCTGGATCGAGGACGACGTCGGGATCGAGTTCAACAAGTGGCGCGAGGCGGTCGTCGACCGGACCACATTCATGTCGACGTGCGAGGGGGTGTTCTTCGGCGGCGACGCCGCGTGGGGCCCCGAGAACATCATCTGGGCGGCGGAGCACGGACATCAGGCGGCCATCTCCATCCACGCCTACTGCCACGGAGAGGAACTGCACAAGCGGCCGCCGGACCGCATGAACCTCGTCAGTGCGAAGATGGGTCTGCACGAGTGGAGCTACTCGAACGACTACGAGTACGCGGCGCGGCGCAAGATGCGGCACGTGCGTCTCGAGGAGCGGCTCCAGAGCATCGGGACGGAGGTCGAGGAGGGCTTCGACCTCGAGCAGACGCTGACGGAGGTCGAACGCTGCCTGAACTGCGACCTTCAGACCCACTTCACGGGCAGCCTGTGCATCGAATGCGACGCCTGCATCGACATCTGTCCCCTGAACTGCCTGACGATCACCCACAACGGCGAGGAAGCGGACCTCCGCGCGCGACTGCTCGCGCCGGCGGAGAACCTGGAGCAGGATCTGTACGTCTCCGAGGCGCTGCCCCAGACGGCTCGCGTCATGGTGAAGGACGAGGACCTGTGCATTCACTGCGGGCTGTGCGCGGAACGCTGCCCGACGGCGGCGTGGGACATGCGAACGTTCGATCTGCTCAAGCCCTACGCGGGACGGGACGAGGACCACCCCTACTCGGGGATGGGGATCGATGCCATGGCTCCCGGCGGCCTCGCGCAGGCGGCGCCCTGACGCCATGAGCGGCATGAAATCCGGACGCGTCAACGACTTCGCGTTCAAGATCGCGACGGTGAACGGCACCGGGTCCGCGAGCGCCAACGGGCTCATCATGCAGTCGATCTTCCGCATGGGAGTGCCGGTGTCGGGGAAGAACGTCTTCCCCTCGAACATCCAGGGTCTCCCCACCTGGTACGAGATCCGCGTCAACGGGGCGGGGCACGTCGCGCGCACCCCGGAGTTCGACCTCATCGTGGCCATGAATCCGGAGACGTACGCGCGCGACATCGAGGAACTCGTCCCCGGCGGCTGGCTGCTGTACGACTCGAGCTGGCCGATGGCGGACACGCTCAAGCGGGAGGACGTGCATTTTGTCGGGGTGCCGCTGGCCGAGATGTGCGTGAAGAACTTCGAGGGCGGCCGCACGCGCATCCTGATGAAGAACATCGGCTACACGGGCGCCCTCGCCGCGCTCCTCGATCTCGACATGGAGGCGATCCGCGAACTCCTGGAGGAGACGTTCGGGGAGCGGAAGCGGCACCTGCTGGACGCGAACTTCAAGGCGATCCGTCTGGGGTACGATCACGCGGCGGAGCATTTCGAGTGCCCGCTCCCCATCCGGCTCGAGCGGATGGACGCGACGCGCGATTCGATCCTGATCGACGGCAACACCGCGGCGGCGCTGGGCTGCGTCTACGCCGGCGCGACGGTCGCGGCCTGGTATCCGATCACCCCCTCCACTTCGCTCGTCGATGCCTTCACGGCCTATTGCCGGCGCTTGCGCGTCGAGGAGGGGACGGGCCGGAGTCGGGCGGCGATCCTCCAGGCCGAGGACGAACTCGCGGCGGCGGGCATCACGATCGGCGCCGGGTGGGCGGGCGCGCGCGCCTTCACCTCGACGAGCGGCGCGGGCATCTCCCTCATGACCGAGTTCATCGGACTCGCGTATTACGCGGAGGTCCCGTGCGTGTTCTTCGACGTAGAGCGGGTCGGCCCCTCGACCGGGATGCCGACCCGCACCCAGCAGGGCGACATCCTGTTGTGCGCCTATGCGTCGCACGGGGACACGAAGCACATCTGTCTGTATCCGAACGACCCCGCGGAGTGTTTCGAGTTCGGCGTGCAGGCGTTCGATCTGGCCGAGCGCTTCCAGACGCCGGTGTTCGTGCTCTCCGACCTCGACATCGGGATGAACGACTGGGTCGTGCCCCGGTTCCGGTGGGATGACGAATACCGGCCGGACCGCGGCAAGGTGCTGGATGCGGAGGCGCTGGAGGAGATCGACACCTTCTACCGCTACCTCGACGTGGACGGAGACGGGATCCCCTATCGGACGATCCCGGGCGAGCATCCGAAGGGCGCCTACTTCACGCGGGGCTCGGGTCACACCAAGTACGGCAAGTACACCGAGGACGAGGAGGAATACCTCGAGGTCATCGACCGCATCGCGGCGAAGATCGAGAGCGCGGCCGACGCCGTTCCGGCTCCGGAGGTCCGATCGCGTCCGGGCGCCCGGTGCGGGCTCATCACCGTCGGCGGCTGTGACGGAGCGGTGCGAGAGGCGATCGAGGAGTTCGAGGAGGAGGGTCTGCGCTTCGACTACATGCGGATCCGGGGTTTCCCCTTCGCGCCGGAGGTCACCCGCTTCATCGAAACGCATGACCTCAACATCGTCATCGAACAGAATCGGGACGCGCAGTTGAAGTCGCTGCTCACGCTGGAGACGTCGGTTTCGAAGGACCGGCTCGCCTCGCTCCGCCGGTACGGGGGCCTGCCGCTGAGTGCACGCCACGTCAGGGAGGGCGTGCGGGATCGCCTCGGCCTCGCGGCGGAGTCCGCGGAAGGAGTGGGCGCATGACCTACATTGCGAAGCCACGCGTCTTCCACCCGAGTCTGGAGAAGAACGAACTCGGCCTCACGCGCCGCGACTACGAGGGCGTGATGTCCACGCTGTGCGCGGGGTGCGGCCACGATTCCGTCACGGCCGCGCTCGTCGAGGCGGCGTGGGAACTCGAGATTCCGACCCACAGGGCGGCCAAGATGAGCGGGATCGGCTGCTCGTCGAAGACGACCGCGTACTTCATGTCGGAGTCGCACGGCTTCAATTCCGTGCATGGCCGGATGCCGTCGGTGGCGAGCGGGGCGAACGCCGCGAACCGCGATCTCGTCTACATCGGCGTCTCCGGAGACGGGGACTCGCTCTCGATCGGACTCGGGCAGCTGTGTCACGCGGTGCGGCGGAATCTCAACCTGCTCTACATCATCGAGAACAATGGCGTGTACGGGCTCACGAAGGGCCAGTTCTCGGCCTCGGCGGACATGGGCTCGAAATCGAAACGCGGCGTGCCGAACGAACAGCCTCCGATCGACCCCGCGCTCCTCGGGCTCTCGATCGGCGCGACCTTCGTGGCCAGGGGCTTCTCCGGCGACAAGAACCAGCTCGTTCCCATCATCAAGGCGGGGATCCGGCACCCGGGCCTGGCCCTCGTCGACGTGATCTCGCCCTGCGTGACGTTCAACGACCATGTGGGTTCGACCAAGAGCTACGCCTACACGCGGGAGCACTTCCGCGAGGCGGTCGAAGCCGCCTTCGTGACGCCGAAGGACTTCGTCCCGCAGCGCGAGGAGATCACGGCCGACATCGGATCCGATGATGTCCACGACGTCCACATGCACGACGGCAGCACCGTGCGATTCCGGCAGATCGGCGCCGACTACGACCCCACGGACCGCGATACGGTGTACAGCTATCTGCGTGCGCGGCAGGGGGCGGGCGAGGTACCGACGGGGCTCCTCTTTCTGGACCCGGACTCGCGGGATCTCCACGATGTCCTGGGTACGGTCGACCGGCCGCTGTGGGATCTCCCCTACGAAGAGCTGTGCCCGGGGGCGGACGCGCTGGACGCGCTGATGGAGAACTACCGATAGGGGCCGAACGGCCGGCGGTCCGCTTCGAGGCGGTCCGGCCCGTGCTTCCGTCGCGCGATGTCGCGGCGGCGATCGGTTTCTACGTCGGCCGGCTCGGGTTTCAGCTCGCCTTCGCCGATTCCATCCGCGATCCGGGGTACGCCGGTGTGAGGCGGGACGGGATCGAGTTGCACCTCCAGCGGCACGACGCCGAGGAATGGTCCCGGGTCGAGCGGCCCATGCTCCGTTTCGTCGTCCCCGACGTGGAGGGTCTGTTCGAGGAGTACCGGGGGCAGGGGGTCTTCCACGATCGTACCGCGCTGCGGCGCACGGCGTGGGGGACGCGGGAGTTCGCCTTCTACGACCTCGACATGAACGGGCTCACCTTCTATCGCGATCTGGCCGCGGGCGAGACGGCGGACCCGCCCCCCGGTGAGGACGGCGGGAAGTGATCGACGTGATCCTCCGGCGGTTCGGGGAGCCGGACGAGGTCCGCGAACTCGAACTCGGCCGCTTCGAGGTCGTCCACATCGGAGGGCTCACCATCGGGCGCGCGACCTACGAGCCGGGGTGGCGCTGGTCGGAGCACGTATCCTCCGACGAGCCGCTGTGCACGGTCGAGCACGTGGGGCTCGTCCTCGCGGGCACCGCCACGGCCGCGTTCGAGGACGGTCGGGTGGTGGAACTGCGGACCGGCGAACTGTTCCACATCCCGCCCGAGCCGCACGACTCCTGGGTCGTCGGAGACGAACCCTACGTCTCCCTCCACTTCATGGGCGCCGACCGCTACGCGGCCCGCTAGCCTCCAGGGTCCGCACCGGGGCCCCACATGTATTTTGCGAGCCGCGCGCCGGCCAGGGCCCCGAGGACGGGTCCCCACACGTACGGCCACGAGAGAGACCCGATCCCGAGCGCGACGGCCGGGTTGAGGACTCCGTTGGAACGGTGAGCGGCCCAGGATATCGCCACGACCAGGGCCGTGCCGATCACGGCTCCGGTCAGGCGGGAGGGGATCCGGTCCATGAAGACGGCCGCGACGGTGAAGGTCAGCAGCGCCGCCCCCAGCAGTTCGGCGACGCCCGTCATCACGGAGCCGTCCACGAGCAGCGGGAGGGCCCGAGGGAAGAGCAGACGCCCGAGAGCGAGGGCGAACCCGGCCCCCGCGAACTGGGCCGCCACGAACGCGCCGGCCACCGGAGCCTCCAGCTTTCCGACCGACCAGACGCCGATCGTCACCGCCGGGTTCAGCAGGCACCCCGACACCGGGCCGAGCAGGTGGACGAGGAGTCCGAGGGTGAGCCCCGCCATCGCCGGAGTCGGGATGGGAAACCCCGGGTTGTGGATGGATATCGAGACGGAGAGCGTAAGCGCGAACGCACCCAGCATCTCGGCGGCGACGGCCCTCGGGGTCATGTCTCCTCCTGGAGCGTCAGTCGTCGCCGGCGGGACGAGTCGCGCTGACCGGAGCGGGGAGCCGCGGCGGAAGGTAAGATCTCCAACATCACGATACACCGATCACTCGATCGTCGGCCACCGCAGTTCGAGGGCATCACATGACCTGGGCACCCCCTGAAGACTGGCTCCGCATCACGACCATCGACGCCCACGCCGAGGGAGAGCCGCTGCGCGTCATCGTGGCCGGTTTCCCGGAGCTTCCCGGGGCGACCGTGCCGGCCCGGCGTCGCGCCGCGCGCTCCGACTGCGACGACATCCGCCGTGCTCTGATGTGGGAACCCCGCGGCCATGCGGACATGTACGGGTGCCTCGTCATGCCTCCGGCGACGCCGGGTTCGGACTTCTCCGTCCTGTTCATGCACAACGAGGGCTTCTCGACCATGTGCGGCCACGGGATCATCGGCGTGACCAAGATCGCGGTCGAAGCCGGCTGGTTGGACGGGGCGGGGAATACGCGATCCGTCGCCATCGACACGCCCGCCGGACTCGTGCGAGCCACCGCACTCCTCGATGGGGACCGCGTCCGCGAGGTCCGGTTCGTCAACGTCCCGTCCTTCGCGCCCCTCCTCGACGGGGTCACCGAAGTCGACGGCCTGGGGTCGGTGCCCCATGACGTGGGGTTCGGCGGCGCGTTCTACGCCTTCGTCGACGCGGACGCCCTGGGCTTGCCCCTGACGCCGGCCGGAGCCACCGAACTCATCGATGCGGGGCGCCGCATCACCCGCGCGGTCTCGGCCACAGCCGCGGACGCGATCCGACATCCGGACGACCCTGATCTCGGATTCCTGTACGGCACCGTGTTCACCGGAGCGGCCGCGGATCCGGGGCGCCACTCTCGTCATGTGTGCATCTTCGCCGACGGGGAACTCGATCGGAGCCCGACCGGGACCGCCGTGAGCGGGCGTCTGGCCATACTTCATGCGCGAGGCGAGATGGCCGGGGACCGCGAGATCGTCATCGAGAGCATCATCGGGGGCCGGTTCACCGGCAGGATCGTCGACACGGCCTCCGTCGGAGAGCACCCGGCCGTCGTCACCGAGGTCGGGGGCCGCGCCTGGGTCACGGGGCGGCATGAATTCGTCATCGATCCGGAAGACCCGTGGAGGGACGGCTTTCTCGTGCGCTGACCCGCCGGTCCCCGGCGCGGGACCCGCCAGCCGGAGGTCGCAACCATGCCACATATCAGGACCCTGGGCGCCGATGAGGCCACCGGCCTGCTCGCGCGGGAGTACGAGAAAGCCATCCGGCGCGCGGGGCGCGTCTTCAACGTCATCGGGATCCAGGGTCTCAACCCGCCGGTGCTCAGCGCATCGGTCCGGCTCTACGAAACGCTGATGCTGGCCCCCGGACCGCTGGGCCGGGACTTACGCGAGATGCTGGCCACCGTCACGTCGCGCGAACTCGACTGCTTCTACTGAACGGAGGCGCACGGGGAGGATCTCCGTCAGGTTACGGGAGATGATGAGTTGGCCCGCGCGGTCCGGATCGACTACCGAACGGCCGGGCTCGACCAGAAGACACGTCGGCTGCTGGACTTCGCGGTGGCGATCACGCGCGATCCCGCCTCGACCGGCGCGCGGGAGATCGAGGAACTGCGCGCGGCGGGGTGGACGGACGCGCAGATCCTGACCGCGACGGAAGTGATCGGTTTCTTCAACTACTACGTGCGGCTGGTCGAGGCGCTCGGCGTCGAACCGGAGCCCGAAATGAGGCGGGATCCGGACGTGTGGCCGGACCCCTGATGGCGTGAGGCGCCGGTGGCCGGACGTTCCCGCGGGAACGTCCGGCTCGTACCCGCTAGCCTCCGGACCGCCCGCGAGCCCGCGCGACGCCGGTCGACCGTGAAGCGCCGCCGGATCGCCGCACCACGCCGCCGGATCTCGAGACGCCTCCGCTTCGGATCGTCGGCCTCGGTAGCCGTGGCGCCGTCGGCCGGGCCACGGGTCTCCGCGTGGCGGGAATACCGCGGACCGCGGGGCGCGTCGATCCCGGCATGACGGGCCGCGCAGTCGGCCTCGGCGTGAACGGGCGGGCCGTCGGTCGCGCGGTGCCGCCGCTGTGGCGTGTCGCGCGCTGCAGGACCGACCCACGGATCGTCCGCTCGAGGCGCTCGCCGACCGACGAGGGCCGGCGCTGCACGCCGGTCGAGCCCGACCGCGCCGTCGGCCGAGTGACCGGGCCTGCCGGGCGCCGTGCCGCGCTCGACGCGTCCCGTGCGGTCGGCCGGAGGACAGCCGCTCGAGCGCCGCTCTCGCTCGTCGGCCGGGGCCGGCGCTGCACGCCCGGTCGCTCCAGCCGCGGCGATCGGCCCTCGATCGGGCGCACCGTCGCTCGGACGGGCGGCTCGCCGTTCGCCCGTGCCGTGCCGGCCCGCGTCCCGGCCTCCGGCCGCCGGGCCACCGCGGAACGGCCGTCACGGCCCCGCAGCGCGACCCGTTCGATGCCCTGCGGCAGGCGCGTCCCCCGGTCGATGAAGCCGTTCGCGTCGACCGCCGCGCGCCCGTCGCGCGGCACGGCGCGCCGCAGACCGGCCAGCGTCTCGGCGGGACGCCGCCATGCGTCCCGCCCCAGCGAACGGGTATCGGTGAGCAGCACACCGCGCTCGATCGCCCGGCGCCCACGGCCGAGGTCCGAACCGCCCACCGAGTAGAAGTACTGTCGCCGGTGCCCCAGCCGCCCGTGCGGCAGGAACGTCCAGTGCCGATAGCGCCCGAAGCTGCCCCCGATGTGTCCGTAGACGCCGAAGTGGAATCCCCATCCGCTTCCGTAGGAGTTGCGGTAGTGGCGCCAGTAGTATCCCGATGGGATCCAGCCCGCGTAGCTCGGGCCCCAGTACCAGTAGACGTGCGCCCCGGCGAACTGTCGTCCCGGGAACCACACCCAGCCCCAGCTCGGATGGAGGTCCCAGTAGCCGTAGTGGTAGGGGACCCATCCCCACGGCTCGTAGGAGACCCAGAACAGGCCGCTCGGCGTGTGCCTCCAGCGCCCGTCCCGATACGGCGCCCAGCTGGAGGACACGCGCGGACGCCAGGCGACCCCGGCGTCGACCTGCACCCACGCCCCGTGTCCGCTCAGTGAAGACGCCGCGTAGTGGAGGTCCGGGTCCACATGCGCCGCGTATTCGCGGTCCGCGTAGTCGCCGAGTCCCGGACCCCACGCCTCGAGGCGGTCGAGATCCGGGGCGGCCGCGAAGTCGAGGCGCTCCCCCTGCGGTCCCTCGACGAAGAGGCGCTCCCCGCGTCGGACTTCGGCCGCCTCGCTCGGCGTCGTCACATCCGCCACTCCCTCGCGAACGATGACCTCGCTCCGCCGATCGTCATCGACGGCGATGAGGAAGGATCCCGCCCCCCGCGCCCGAATCGTCGCATTCGGCGTCACGACGGCCGGGAACTCCGACCCCGGTTGATCCGGGGACACGACGAGTTGCAGCGTCCCCCGCGCGAGTTCGATCACGGACGCCGGGTCGTTCCTGTCGCCTGAGTTGGCGAGCGCCCGGAAGAGCAACTCCGCGCGGTCGCCGACACGGAGGATGTTCCCGTCGGCGAGCAGGACTTCGATGCGCGAGTCACCGGACGAGAAGAGCCGGTCGCCGGCGAGGATGGGCTCGTTGACCGAGACCCCGACGCGCTCTCGGGTGTCGACCTGGATCAGCGTGCCGGATCCCTCGAGCGCGCGGATGTATCCGTAGCTCCCGTCGATCCCGCTCTGAGCTATCGCCGCGTCGTAATCGATCGGGAACTCCGCTTCCTGGGCGGAGATCGGGGGCGCGGCGAACGTCACACCCCACACCAACCCGGCCACCCGTGCCCACCGCAGTCCCCACGACCGCCATGGGCGGCCAGAGCCCTTCATCGCCTCTACCGAACCCATCCCTGGACTCCCATCTCCTCTGGTCTCCAGCCCCTACGCCGTCGCCGGGGGGGCCATCTTCAGAGGTTAGACGACCGCCGGGAGCGACCCGTCACTCGGGCAGTTCGTCGATCCACTCCGCGATGAAGAGGTTCGTGTTCCCCTCGTGGGAGCCGTGCCGGTTCGACCCGAACACGAGACGCCGACCGCCGGGGGTGAACATGGGGAAGCTCTCGAACTCCTCGCTGAACGTCACCTGCTCCAGCCCCGTCCCATCCAGGTCGATCATGAACAGATCGAAATTGCGGCTGTCGGGGTCGTGCAGATTCGAGGCGAAGATCACCTTCTCCCCGCTCGGGTGGAAGAAGGGAGCGAAGTTGGCGGCCCCGTTGTCCGTCAGACGCACGCGGTTCGACCCGTCCGCGTCCATCACGTAGATGTCGAGGACCCCCGGGCGCACGAGGTTGTCGGCCAGGAGCGCCTGGTAGTCCGCGAGTTCTTCCTCACTCTCGGGGTGTCTCGCCCGATACACGATCTTCGACCCGTCCGGCGAGAAGAAGGGGCCGCCGTCGTACCCCGGCTCGTCCGTGAGCTGGCGCACGTCGGATCCGTCCGGGTTCATCGAGTAGATGTCCAGGTCGCCGTCGCGCGTCGACGTGAACACGATCCGCGAACCGTCCGGCGAAATCGTCGCTTCCGCGTCGTAGCCCGGGCTCGAGAAGATCGCCTGGACGTCGGAACCGTCGGGGCGCGCCGTGTAGATGTCGTAGTCGTACAGCGCCCACACGTAGCCTTGGCGCAGGTCCGGGGGTGTGGGACAGGCCTCGCTGGCGTGGTGGGTCGAACTGTAGACGATCCGCGAATCATCCGGGAAGAAATAGGCACACGTGGTGCGGCCCAGGCCGGTGGATACGAGGTTCCGGTCTCCGCCTTCGACGCTGATGGTGAAGATCTGGTCGCACTCGTACTCGCCCTCGTACCGGCGCTGGAAGATCAGCCGCTCCCCGTCCGACGAGAAGTAGGCCTCGGCGTTCTCCCCTTCGAAGGTGAGTTGCGTCAGGCTGGCGAAGCGCCTTTCGCCCGGGAGCGGGTCCCGCGCCACGCCTCCCGTGTCCTGTCCCGCCTCGGCCGTACAGGCGGCCACACCGAACGCCGCGAGCAGCGCCACCAGGGCGCGGGTCGGCCCCAATGCTACATATGTTGGGTTCAAGAGAGCCTCGGTCTGTTGCGTCACGTCGTGTTGGATTGTGAAGAGAGACGCCCGCGGAGGGATCTGCGCCGATCTCCGAGGATCCCGGCGCCGACCCCGGTGCGGCCCACAGGGTACGGATCGCGCCCGCGCAAGGCCAGCTTCCGGTGGTCCCCCGTTTCACGTTCCCCCGGGAGACGCGTTCGTGAAGTGGAAGAGGCTCGCAATACGGCGCGCGGTCCCGACCATGAACGCCGACGAGAAAGGGGCGGATGACGACGCTCACGGAGGGAAGGGTACCGGTGGATTCGTGGTCCGAGCGCTACGGTCCCGAACTCGAGCGGCATGTAACCTCGATGCTCGGTAACGAGGACGAAGCCCGCGACATCGTCCAGGAGCTGTGGGAGACGGCGCTCCGCACGCGGCCCGAGTCCGGCGAGGGCGCGAACATTCGCGCCTGGCTGTACCGTGTCGCCACCCGGCGGGCGCTGGACGTGATCTCGGCTGGTCGACGGCGGTCGGAACTCCTGGCGGCGCGTTCCGGCGATGTCGAACCGACCCGTCCTCCTCCGCCGGACGAGATGTTCGGCCGGCTTTCCGCCGCGGGTGCCGCCCGCGTTCGGGAGAGCATCGCACGGTTGCCTCCGAGGCAGAGAAACGCGGTCTGGCTGCGCTGGATCGAGGGACGGGGCTACGCGGATGTCGCCGCGCGCCTGGGCTCCACTCCGGAGACGGCGCGGGCGAACGTCTATCAGGGGATCAGGAAGCTGCGCCGCGACTTGGCCGGCGTCTGGGACGAGGAGATGATGAAATGACCGGGCCCTGTTCGGACTACCGGGACGAGGATGTCGTCGCCTGGGTGCTGGGAGATTCGGATGACTCGAAGGCGCAGGATCTGGCCGAGCATCTGGCCTCCTGTCCCGCCTGCCGCGCCCGGGCCGCCGAGTACCGGGCCCTGGACCGTTCCGCGGGGGCATGCCGGGAGGGACCGGTCATCCGCTGGCGCGGCTTCGACTCGCCCTTCGGCGCCATGCGCGTCGCCGCGAGCCGGGAGGGGCTGGTCGCCCTTACGTGGCAGGCGGAGAGTGACGATGCCTTCGTCGCCGGGCTCGAACGCCGCTACCGCGCGGCGCCCGTCGTCTGCGACGGCGACGAACTCTCGGACGCCGAGGCGCAGTTGATCGAGTACTTCGGCCAGCGTCGTCGAGCGTTCGAACTGCCCGTCGATCTCGGCGGCCTCACCGAGTTCCAGCGCGAGGTGCTCACCGCGACCGCTCGTCTCGGATTCGGCGAGACGGTGACGTACACGGAGATCGCGAGCCGCATCGGGCGGCCCCGCGCTTCGCGGGCCGTGGGCAACGCGCTCGGCCGCAATCCCATCCCGGTCGTCGTACCGTGCCACCGGGTCGTGAGGACCGACCGATCGCTGGGCGGCTATACCGGCGGACTCCGCTACAAGGAGGCGCTGCTCGACATCGAAGGGTGTGCCGATCTCCTGACCCCCACGGCGCGCCGGATCCGTAGCGGACAATAGTTCTCCGTTACGGCCCGGCACCCCACCGGCCACCGCGGGTACGCCCCCGGCAAAGGGGAGCTTCCACGGGAGTCACAGCCATGTCCGGTTTTTCCAGAGCCATCGCCGTCTTCGGGGGTCTGTTCACGCTCATCGCGGCCTCCGGCGGTCCCGCCGGCGATTCGTCCGGCCACACCACGACTCAGGTCGGGACAGCGCAGCCGCGGCTTGCGGCGGCGATCCCGCGAACGGACCCCGGGCGCCTGGAGACTCGACGGATTCGGGGTCACCTGCTCGACGTCGAACGTGCGCTGAGGGGGAGGGCGACGGGCGCTCTTACCGAGGCGCAGCGGGAGAGACGGAACGCGGCCCTGCACTGGCTGCGCGAGTACCGGGAACGGGGGAGCTTCCCGCACAACCATACGCATGCCGGCGGCCGGGTACCTGTCTTTGTCGACGAACACGGGACGCCGTGCGCGGTGGCCTACCTGCTTCAAAGGTCCGGCCGGGAGAATCTCGTCACGGAGATCGCGGACGCGGACAACAATGTGTACGCATGGGAGCTCGCGGGCGACGCACGCTTCTCCGAATGGCTGGATGAGACCGGTCTCACGCTGGAGGAAGCGGCGAGGATCCAGCCCGGCTACGCCGACGGGTGCTTGTGCCCCAGGGATGACGCGTCCAATACCTGGCGATACGTCGCCCCGCTGTCCGCGGGGTCGGCCCTCGTCAGTCACCTGGCGAGACCCGAGGGGTGGGCGAGACCCGTGGTTGGCGCACTTAACGGGGCCTTCGCCGTGGCGCACGCGGGCTTTGTGTGGCACGCGGTGAATGAGTGGGAAGAGTCGAGCATCGGGGCCGAGCTCTCGGCTGCCGCCAACACCGCGTTGGCGTTCGCGTCCGCCCTTACGGCGTGGAGTCTGTTGCGATCGCGCCCGGATGAGCCTTCCGCATCTGGAGTCGGGGCGCAGACCCTGAGCGCGATGAAGTCACGGGGCCCGCGGCTTCTTGCCCCCGAAGCGGCCTGGGTCGGCGGGAGCCTGGGCCTGCAGGTGCGCCTGGTACACTGAGTCGGGCGGCCGCTCGGGCCGGGGAGGCGCGCTACGCCCGCTCTTCGACGAGCTGGATGAGGCGGCGCAGGCCGAGGCCCTCCGGACCCCCGACCCGAACCCGCAGCGTCCGGCGCTCCCGCTCGGCAAGAGCCCCGAGGTCCCCGAGCGCCTGCGCGCGGATGAGTCGCCGGAAGGTGAAGTCGGATTCGGGCACGTGGACATGCGCGCCCGCGTCGTCGACGAGCTGCAGGAAGACACCGTTGTCGGCGCCCCCCTTGTGCAGCTGGCCGGTCGAGTGGAGGAATCGCGGACCGTAGCCCAGCGTCGTGGCCGCGCCCGTGGTCCCGGCCAGCGCCGCACGCAGGGCCGCGAGCAGATCGTCCTCCTCTTCGCCGCCCGCGAGATACGCCTGCACGGCGATGTAGTCCGTGGGCTCCACCTCGTCGAGGAAGTCGTGTACCCGGGTGCGGATCCCGTCCACGTCGGGCGGCGGCGGGTTGCGGGGCGGGGCGTGACCGAAGCGTGGCAGTTCCCAGACAAGGTCCACCGTCTCGTCGGCCTCAGTGTCGGCGTCGGGGTCGGCCTCGGCGTCGACCTCGGAATCGGTGTCCGGGTCGTCCGGACGCGTCCCGTCCGACGGCGCTTCACCCGCCATGGCGCGGCGCGCGAGGCGCTTGGCGAGCTGGACGTCGGGCTGGTTGAAGGGGTGGATGCCGAGGATTGACCCCGCCGTGGCCACCCCCACCTCCCAGACGAAGAAGAGGGCGCCCAGCTCCCCGGGCTGTTCGAGGCGCATGCGCACGACCGGGTGACCGGCCTCCTCGAGCGCGTCGAGCCGAGCCGGCGTCTCGTCGGCGTCGCCCCATTGCTCCGCCTCGCGGGCCGCCTCTCCCGCGAGGATGAGGCCGACGAAGACGCGGTCATCCCCGTACGCGGCCGGATCCCGGGGCGGTTCGTCGATGATCGGGATGATGCCGCGGCCATCCTTGCCGAGACTCTCGGCCACGAGTTGCTCCGCCCAGTCGGGGAACGCCGCCCAGTCCGGGCTCGCCTCGAAGGTGAGCTTGTCCCGCCCCGCTAGCGCGAGTTCGCCCAGCGCCGCCCCGAGCAGGAAGCCCGGATTGTGGCGGATGTCGTCCCTGCACGCGTCCGCGGCCACGACGGCTTCATCGAGGAGCGCCGGAAGATCGGCCGCCGCGAGCGCGGCCGGGACGAGACCGAACGGGCCGAGGGCGGAGTAACGGCCGCCCACATCCGGGGGCGCCTCGAACACCGCCCGGAACCCGCGCTCGCGAGCGAGTTCGGCGAGAGGCGAGCCCGGATCCGTGATCGCGACGAAATGTTCGCCGGGATCCTCAACGACCTCGGCGGTCCGCGACCAGAAGTGGCTGAAGAGCGAGAGCGTCTCGATGGTCGTACCCGACTTGCTGGACACGACGAAGAGCGTGTTCGCGGGACGCAGCCAGTCGAGGTCGCGGATCGCCCCCGGGTGCGTGGTGTCGACGAGCGTGAGCGGCAGCCCTTCGCCCGGCATGATCCGGGAGATCACCTCCGGGGCGAGGCTGGAGCCCCCCATGCCGAGCAGGACGAGGTCGGTGAACCAGAAGGGCACGCTCGCCCGCAGTGCCTCGATCGGGCCGAGTGCCCCGGGCGACGTCTCCGGGAGGTCGAGCCAGCCGAGCCGGTCGGCCAGTTCGGGCGTCTCCGGGTCCGACGACCACAGGGTGGCGTCCCTCCGCCAGAGGCGCGCGACGGCGTCCTGCTCGGCCCACTCCCGGAGCCGGCGCTCCACATCCTCCCCGTGACGCCCCGGCGACAGCTCGATCTCGATCATGTCGTCAGAAGAGCCCGACCACGCTCCCGTCCTCGACGATCCGGATGCCTTCGGCGGCAGGCACCCGCGGGAGCCCCGGCATCGTCATCACGGTGCCCGCCCGCGCGACGACGAAACCGGCGCCCGCCGAGGGCCGCACGTCCTGCACCGTGATGCGGAAGCCGGTGGGGCGCCCCAGCCGGCTCGGGTCATCGCTCAGGCTGTTTGGCGTCTTGGCGATGCACACGGGCGTATCCCCAAGTCCCGCCGCTTCGAGTTGGCCTATGTCCTTCGCGGCGCGCGCGGTGTAGTCGACGCCGTCGGCCCCGTACACCTTCGTCGCGATGGCCTCGATCTTGTCCCGGACCGGCGCCTCGGCGTCGTACCTGGGCCGATACCCGCCCGAGCCCGCCTCCAGCGCCCCCAGAACGGCGCGGGCCAGGTCCTCGCACCCCTCCCCGCCACGCGCGTGACCCTCCGAGCGGGCGTAGCGCACGCCCAGTGGCTCGCACGCCTCCGCCACGGCCGCGATCTCCTCCTCGGAATCGGTCCCGAACACGTTGATCGCGACCACGGGCTCGATTCCGAAGCCCCGCACATTCTCCACGTGCGCGCCGAGGTTAACGAGCCCTCTGCGGACGGCCCCCGCATCGGGCGTCGAGAGCGCCGACCGGTCTCCGCCGCCGTGCAGCTTGAGCGCCCGGATGGTGGCCACGAGCACCGTGGCCTCGGGGTTGAGCCCGCCGATGCGGCACTTGATGTGGAAGAACTTCTCCGCCCCCAGATCCGACCCGAAGCCGGCCTCCGTGATCACGACATCGCCGAACGCCAGCCCGGCCCGCGTCGCCATGAGGGAGTTGCAGCCGTGGGCGATGTTGGCGAAGGGTCCGCCGTGCACGAAGGCCGGGGTCCCCTCGAGCGTCTGGACGAGGTTGGGCCCGATCGCCTCGCGCAGGAGGAGCGTCATCGCCCCGGCCACGTTCAGTTCGCGCGCCCGCACCGGCTCGCCGCCGTAGTCGTATCCGACGATGATGCGGCTCAGCCGCTCCTCCAGGTCCTCCAGGCTGGCGGCGAGACAGAAGATCGCCATCACCTCCGAGGCGGCGGTGATCATGAAGCCGTCCTCGCGCGGGACCCCGTTGATCCGGCCCCCGAGCCCGACGACGATGTTCCGCAGCGCCCTGTCGTTCATGTCCACGGCGCGGCGCCACGTGATCTGGCGCGGGTCGATCCCGAGCCTGTTCCCCTGCTGCAGGTGGTTGTCGAGCGCGGCGGAGAGGAGCGCGTGGGCCGATGTGATCGCGTGCAGGTCACCGGTGAAGTGGAGGTTGATGTCCGACATCGGGATCACCTGCGAATACCCTCCGCCCGCGGCGCCGCCCTTGACGCCGAACACGGGCCCCAGGCTCGGCTCGCGGATGCAGAGGACGGAGTTCGCCCCTACGCGACGCAGGCCGTCGGCGAGACCGACCGAGACGGTCGTCTTGCCCTCGCCGGCGGCCGTCGGCGTGATCCCCGTGACGAGGACGAGCCGGCCCGAGCCGGGTTCGCGCGAGAAGATGGACTCCGGCCGGACCTTCGCCTTGTAGTGGCCGTAGGGCACCAGTTCCTCGAGGTCCAGTCCGATCCTCGCCCCGATCTCTGCGATCGGCCGGGGGGTGGCGGCTTCCGCGATCTGTACGTCGGTGAGCATCCGTACCGTCCAATCGGTTGCTGTAGCTTGATCCCGCTCCGAGGAGGATCGGACGCGGAGTTTTCGACCGCAGACTCTACCGCGCGCGTCGCGTCGGCAAAAGCGCCGGCGAGAATCGCGGCCCGTTCGGGTCCGGCTTTTCCCGCGGACCGCTACCCGGCGGCGGACTCCGTCCGTCCCTGATCGGAGGGCCGGGCAGGGAGGCTGACCAGACTCCCGACGAGGAGGACAATCGCGGTCCCGACGACGTTGTACCATAGCCACGCGATATCCGTGAACCGGGACACCGCGAGCACCGAACAAATGGCGAATATCAAACCGTAGAAGGCCCCCGCCGCCGTCGCGCGCCTCACGAGGAAGGCGAGCAGGAAGACCCCGAGCAGAGACCCGTAGAAGATCGAGCCCACCTCGTTGACCGCCTCGACGAGAGACCCGAGTTGGCCGACGTAGAGCGCGAACAGGACGGCGAACCCGCCCCACGCGAGCGTCGCGAGTCGGGATACGAGGAGATAATGGGCATCGCTGCCGTCCGGCTTGAAGTGTCGCCGGTAGAAGTCGATGACCGTGGCGCTCGACAGCGCGGTGAGTTCCGAGTCGAGCGACGACATCGCGGCCGCGAAGATGACGGCGATGAGGAGACCGAGGATCCCGGCCGGCACATACGTGATCAGATAGGACGGAAAGACATAGTTCACATCGTTGGACGAGGCCCCGCGTACTTCGGCGACCAGTGTCTTGGATTCCTCGCGCAGACGTTCGAGTTCGTCGTCGTAGGCGGCGATCCGCCGTTGGGGGGAAGCGAGAGCGTTCCCGCTTCGCCGGGCCTCCAGCAGTTCAAACGTCGCGGCGCGGCGGAGTTCGTGCGTCCTTTCGTGCGCCGCCTCCAGCCCGGCGAACTCGTCCCTCCGTTCGCTCTCCTCCACCACGGCGACCTCGGCCGAGTTGAAGACCAGCGGCGGCCGCTCGAAGTGATAGAAGACATAGAGCAGCACCCCGATCGCGAGGATGAAGATCTGCATCGGGACCTTGACGAACGCGTTGAATATGAGAGACAGTCGACTCTGCCGAAGTGAACTGGCGGTGAGATAGCGCTGGACCTGGCTCTGATCCGTTCCGAAGTAACCGAGCGCGAGGAAGAGTCCGCCGATGAGCCCGGACCACAGCGTGTAGCGGTCCGTCGGATCCCACGACAGGTCGATGCTCTTCCACATCTCGTGGATGCCCCCGATATAGGCCACGTCGGCCACGCCGACTCCCTCCGGAAGCGTCGCGAACAGTACCGCCAGCGCGATTCCTATACCCGCGAACATCACCAGCATCTGTATGACGTCCGTCCAGATGACCGCGGTGATCCCGCCCATGATCGTGTAGGCGACCGTGATCACTCCCATGACCAGGATCGTCACGCGTTCGTCCCAGCCCATGATGACGGAGAGGACGATGGCCGGGGCGTAGAGCACGATTCCCGCCGACAGTCCGCGCGACATCAGAAACAGGAAGCTGGTCATCGAGCGGGTCTTCGCGTCGAAGCGCCGCTCGAGGTATTCGTAGGCCGTATAGATCTTCGATCGGTGGAAGAAGGGGACGAACAGGACGCAGAGGACGACCATCGCGATCGGCTGGCCCAGATAGAACTGGACGAACTCCATGCCGTCGTCGAACGCCTGCCCGGTCGTCCCGATATAGGTGATGGCACTCGCCTGCGTCGCCATCACGGAGAGACCGATGGCGCCCCAACCCATGCGGCGATTGGCGAGGAAGAAGCCCTCGACGCCCCGGTTGCGTCGGCTCTGGTACCAGGCGAACGCGACCACGGCCCCGAAGTAGACCGTAAAGACCAGCCAGTCGACTGCGCTCACGGCACGCTGAAGTCGAGCAGTCGCGTGACGAGATAGAGGACGACGATGAGCGCGAACGTATAGGCGATGACCGACACATAGAGGGCGCGCCAGCTGCGAAAGATGCCGATGCGGTCGTCCTTCACGGCGCGGTGATCTCCCGCCAGCGGCGCCCGTCGAGCGAGATCAGGTTCGCCCACAGACGAAAGGCGCCCGGGACGCCGGCCCGCAACTGTCGAAAGAAGGACAGCGACGTGTGGATGTACAGACCGCGGCCGACCGGCGCGGCGAGGAGGCTGCCGCGCCGGGGAGGTTCGCCCGGGTCGGCCATTTCGAGCAGCACCTGGTATTGTGGATCCCATTCGGAGGGGAAGTAGAGGCCGCGTTCCTGGACCCAGCCCTCGAAGTCACCCGGGCCGAGACGGTTGGGCTCCAGGAGGAGGGGCGCCGCCTCGTCGAGGAGGGTGACCGGCGCGCCCTCCCGCGTCACGCGCGGGGCGGGTCTCCCGATCGTGATCGGATACGGCGCGTAGGCGCCCCGGTTGAACTCGTAGCGATTGTACTGGACGACCGCGGTGCCGCCGCGCTCGACCCAGTCCAGCAGTGCCGCGTTCGCCGCGATCAGATCCTCGCGCACCTCGTAGGCGCGGACGCCGAGCACGATCGTGTCGAACCGGTCGAGCCGTTCGGCCTCCCAGTCGCCGGGTTCGATCAACTCGACGTCGAGCCCGAGCTGCCGGATCGCCTCGGGACCGGCATCTCCCGAGCCCATCACATAACCCACCCGCCGGTCGGCGACCCGAACGGGGAAGCGAACGATGCGCATCGCGGGATCGGAGGCCAGCAGCCTCGGCTCGATGTGTGGATAGTCGATGATCGTCGCGTGGAGCGCCGCGTCCTCTCCCCGTTCCGTGCGGAGTCGGGGTCGCGCGAGGAACTCGCCCTCGTCGGCCCCGGCGGGCGGCTCGACCGAGAAGCTCACGCCCTGGACGCTCCCTTCGCCGGGCAGCTCGAACCGCACCCGTTTCGGCGTCGCCCGCCACCCCGCCGGAAGCTCGAGTTCCACCTCTCCCGATACCGGATCCGGGGCGTGGCTCTCGAGTCGGAACGCGATGTCGCGCGCCCCCCCACGATCCGTCGGCCAGATCATCGTCCCCGTCTCCGGCTCGACGGACATCCGCGGAGCCACCAGCACCGGGCGCCAGAACTCCCCGGTGACGCCGTCCACGCCCCGGAATCGCACCGGGTCCTCGATCTCGACGCGGAGACGTTCTCCCCCGGTCGACAGGGTGGCGGCCATGCGGCCGCGAAGGGACGGAGGGCGGAAGGGGAGGGCCCGGATCTCGGGCTCCTCCGGCCATTGGTACAGGTCGCCGTCGCGCGCGAGGTCGAGAAACCACGGGGAGGTGGGCCGAGCGTCCTCCGGCGCCGTCACGGCGTAGCGCCACAATGCGAGTTCACCCGCCGCGATCCGGGTGGCGGCGGCGGGGTCCCGCACCGTGTCCGCCTCCCGGAAGAAGCGCGCGAATGTTCCGAGATCGTCGGGCTCCGCCTCCGCCTCCGGGCCGAGCCCCTCGACAATCCACCCGGCGGGCGCCTCGATGAGCGGCGGGTCGAGTTCGATGGCGGTGCCCGCGCCGCTCCACACCCGCGCCTCGACGAGGACGGTCTGGCCCGGGACGAGGACATCGTCGCGCGCCCGGAGTTCCATGCGCACCCCGGTCAGGGCGAGGATCGCCCGCTGCAGCAGCAGGGCGCGCCGGTCGAGTTCGCGGCGCACTTCCCGCTCGGGGTCCGCCGGGGCCATGTCGCGCAGGGTGTCCAGCCGCCGCAGCGCGTCGGCCAGCGGTGGCAGCGCCGCTGCGGGACGGGTCGCGACCAGCGTCTCCGCGGCCCAGCGGACCGCCTGCCGGTACGCCCGGATCTCCGCCTCGCCGGCTGCTCCGAGGTCGGCGGCCAGCGCCGCCAGCGTCGTATCGACCCCGGCCAGCAGGGGCGCGTCGGCCTCGGCCCCGACGCGCGATGCCACGAGCGACAGGCGGGTGGAGCGGGGTCCGGGGGGCAGGGCCGTCCCGAAGTCCTGGGACCGGTGCTGGCTGCGGCTCGCCATCGCGACCTGATGGTGCGAGAGGCCCAGCAGAGGGTCTAGAGTGCCGGTCTCGATCCCGATCGCGGTGGCGCCGGGTTCGAAGAGCGGACGGCGGTACAGTTTCAGCGGCGCCCACGGCTGCACCCCCTCCGCGAGTTGTTCCGGGAAACGCGCCGTGTCGCCCGCGGCCTCGAAGGCCTCGTGCGCCAGCATCCCCGAAACCTGGTGATGTCCGTGCCCGTCGCTCGCGGTCCCGCTCCACATGGTGACGAGCACATGGGGACGGAAGTGCCGGATCGTCCACACGAGGTCGGAGAGGACGCGTTCACGCTCCCACTTGGAGAAGGTCTCTTCGGCGGACTTGGAGTAGCCGAAGTCGAACGCGCGGCCGAAGTACTGCCGCGCTCCGTCGATGGCTCGAGCGGCCAGAAGTTCGCCGGAGCGGATGATGCCGAGTCCCTCGCCGAGTTCCGTCCCGATGAGGTTTTGGCCGCCTTCGCCCCGCGTGAACGAGAAATAGGCGGCCTCGACGCCCCAGCCGCGAGCGAGCGTCGTGAGGAGCGCGGTGTCCTCGTCATCGGGGTGGGCCGCGACGACGAGTACCCGCTTCACGCCGTCCACCTGCCGCAGGATGAGGCCGGCTTCGATCGCGCCCGGCAGCCGGGATCCCTGCGCGTGTGCGAGCGTCGGAAGGAGGCCGCAGGCCGCGGAGGCGATCAGGGCGCACATCACTCGGGGTCGCATGGACGGGAAGCTAAGGTCGGGGCGGGGGCCACGGTACTCGTCGCTGCGAGCCGTCTTCGCCCGGCCCGACACCTCGTCCGCCCGAGAGGGTCGAAGATGGGCGCGCCGGAAAAGCCCGGACGCCCCGTGGGCGGCCCCCACTCCATCAATAAATTGAGTGGAACAGTTGACTTGGAGGAACGAGGGTTGGAGTTTGCCACAGATGATCATACTCCACGCCGGCCGCGTCCATACGGGACGCGTGCCATGCCAAGGAAAGGGAGACAGCATGAGCACCCTGAATGAGACCGTCATGCAGTTCATAGAGAAAGAACTCGGGAATGACCCCGGGGTGAAGAACGCGACCCTGTTCGCGGGCGCCTGTGCGATCGACGGGAGCATCGAGGATCTCACTGCGAGACAGTTTCACGCCAAGTATCCGCTGCAGGTGAAGCGTCGGATGGCCGCGTCGGCGGCCGCCGAGCAGGAGCCCCCTCCCGAGCCGCAAGCTGCTCCCGCGCCCGCCCCCGCGGCGGCCCCCGCCCCCGCGTCGGCCCCCGCCCCCGCGTCGGGCGAGGACGTCATGGAGTTCGTGGTGCGCACTCTCGATGAGAATCCCGACGTCAAGAACGCGGAGTTGTTCGCGGGCGCCTGCGAGATCGATGCCTCCATCGCGGAACTCTCCCCCAGACAGTTCCACGCAAAGTACCCCCTGCAAGTGAAGCGACGGTTGGCGAGGGCCGAGGCCGAGGCGCGGGCCGCGGCGGCTCCGGCGGCTCCGGCAGCCCCGGCCGAGGAGGCGCCGCCGGCCGAGGAGGCCGCCGTGGCCGAGATCCCTTCCGTGGGGGAGGGCGATCCAATGGCAGTGCGCGGCCTGCTGCTGGATCTGGCCCTTGAAC
The DNA here is from genome assembly GCF_965222475.1 of Candidatus Palauibacter sp. Taxonomy (GTDB): domain Bacteria; phylum Gemmatimonadota; class Gemmatimonadetes; order Palauibacterales; family Palauibacteraceae; genus Palauibacter. The sequence continues at coordinate 725,931 of NZ_CBDCUB010000001.1, forward strand.
TCGCGAACGCGGGGAGCCAGGCGGAGACGATCGAAGTCATGGCGCGGCTGGACGTCTATGTGGCCCACATAATGGAGGCGGCTCGAAGCTGAGCGACATCGACCGGCCCATGTCCGGCGGCCGGTCTCCTTCACCCAGGATCTCGAGGGCCCGGCGCACCCGCGTCGGGCTCTCGTTATTCGTCGCGGTCGCGATCGGGTTCGCGGGCGCCGCTCCGGCGGCGGGACAGTTGCGGCGCGACGGACTCGTGCAGGGCGTCGGTGCGGCGCGTGCCGGCGATGCGCTGATCGGCGTCGGCGTGACGCGCGTCAGCAACGCGGCGTTCCCCCTGGGTGGATTGCGGGGAGACCTTACCTCCGCGCCCGTGGTCCACGCCATCTGGGCGGTCGGACCGCGAGTCGTGTTCCAGGTACGGGGGGCCGCCCGGCAGGTCCTGTCCATCGAGGCGCGTGACCGGCCGGCGGCGCTGGAACTCGACCCGGTGGTCCGGGAGGGGACGACCCGGGACGTGGGCGACTTCGAGCTGGCGGTTTCCTTCGCGCCCCTCGGGGGGCCGATGGGCTTCTCGGCGGGCGGCCACCTCGGTGTGAAGCTCCCGAACTCCGACGAGACCCGGGGGATCGGCCCCAATACGACCGACGTCACGGTCGCGGCCCTGTTTTCCTGGGTCTCTGCCCGCTGGCGCGCTACGGGATGGTTCGGGGTCGGCATCCTGGAGGCGCCCACGCGGTCGTTCGAGCAGAACGATGTCTTCGCGTACGCCTTCGAGTCTCTGTGGCGGGTGGGTCCGAACTGGGGGCTCTCCCTCGGGACCCGCGGGCGGGCCAGTACGAGGCGGGTCTCGCCCATCGGAGCGGGCGACCTCGGAGAAGTCCGGGCGAGCGTCGAGTGGCGGCGTGGAAAGCTCGCGATCGACGCCGGCCTCGGGCACGGGTACTCGGAAATGAGCGGAGACTGGAGCCTTCGCGCCGGCGTCGCCTGGGTGCTCGGCGGCGGGGTCTGGCAACCCGTGGCGAAACGTGGCTACGTTCGCGACGATGTCCGCACTGCCGCCGGTCTGGTGCCCCTGGGATGCGGGGTCCGGGTCGCGAGAGTATCCGACGAAGGTCCATGCATGTGAGCGAAGCCATGATCCGCCGGATGTCGGCCGACCGGGCGGCGAGGATCCGCCGTCTGGAGCTGGACGCGATGGTGACCGCGTTCTACGCGGACGACGCCACGCTCATGCCGTCGGGCGGTGCGACGGTGAGGGGCCTCGACGCGATCCGCGATTTCTGGCTGACGGCCCCCGAGCGCGGCCTCGTCGGGCTCACGATCGAAGCGCGCGAGGTGCAGGCCTCCGGCGACCTTGGCTACGAGATCGGCCGCTTCAACCGCACGCTGCGCCCACCCCATGGCGCGCTGCTCCAGGAACACGGGAAGTACCTTGTCATCTATCGGGCGGGATCCGATGGCGTCTGGAAGGCCGTCGCGGAGATATTCAACAGCGACTCGCGGGGGTGAGCGTCGCCGACGAATGCCGGCACCGGCACACAACCACTCGAAGAGGAGAGAACATGAGCGAGGCGAAAGCCCGGCTGTTCAAGTGGAAGGAACTGCCCTGGGAGCCTGTGACCACGCAGTTGGGACGCCGTATGGTCACGGGGGAACGGGCCATGATCGCGCAGGTCCTGCTCGAGAAGGGCGCGGTCGTCCCCACGCACTCCCATGAGAACGAACAGTTCACCTATATCCTGGAAGGCGCGCTTCACTTCTGGCTGGGCGAGGACGGGAGCGACGAGGTCGTCGTGAACGCCGGAGAGGTTCTCCATATTCCATCTCACGTTCCGCACAAGGCGCTGGCGCTCGAGAAGACACTGGACCTCGATATCTTCTGTCCCCCGCGAGCGGACTGGCTCGACGGGACGGACAGCTACTTCCACGACGCGGACGACTGATCGACTTCGGAATCGAGGGCCGCGTCGCCCTCGTCGCCGCCTCTTCGCAGGGGCTCGGCCGGGCCGTGGCGGAGGAACTGGCTGCCGAGGGCACACATCTGGTCATGTGCGCGCGCGGACAGGAGGCGCTGGCGGAGGCCGTCGCCTCGGCCGACCGGCGGGGTCCGGGGGAGGTGCTGGGGATCCCCGCCGACCTCTCCGATCCCGCCCAGGTGGCCGCGCTCGCCGACGCGGCGCTCGAGCGGTTCGGGCGCGTCGATATCCTCGTGAACAATGCCGGCGGACCGCCGGCGGGCCCGTTCGAGGCGCACGATGCGGCGGCCTGGCAGGCCGCCGTCCGGCTCAATCTCGAGAGCGCGCTGCAACTGACCCGCGCGGTGCTTCCCGGCATGAAGGAGCGCGGGTGGGGGCGGATCCTCAACATCACCTCCGTCGCGGTGAAGGAACCCGTCGACGGCCTCATCCTCTCGAACAGCGTGCGCGCCGCCGTGACCGGCTTCGCGAAGTCGCTCGCGAACGAAGTCGCGGCCTTCGGCGTGACGGTCAACAACGTGCTCCCGGGTTTCACGCGCACCGCGCGGCTGGATCAACTGGCCCGCGTACGCGCCGAAGCCGGCGGAATGTCGATGGAAGAGGTGGAGGCGGGGTGGAACGCGGCGATCCCCGCAGGGCGTCTCGGTGAAGCGCGCGAATTCGCCGCGGTCGTCGCGTTCCTCGCGTCGGAGCGGGCCGGCTACGTGACGGGGGTGTCCATCGCCGTGGACGGGGGTCGCACCCGGGCCCTCTACTGATGCGGAGCGCGACCGCCGCGTTGTGGCTCCGGGTCGGGGCGGCGGTGCCCGGGCTGGCCACCGGGGCGGCGGCCGCGCAGGAGGCCGCGCCGTGCACGCCCGACGAGGCGGGAGCGGTAGTGGCGAGCCCGGACCTGTACTGCATGACGCTCCTCCCCACGGCGCGAGTCCCCGCCGCCACCGGTTCGGTCGAACTCCGCCGCCCGGCGGGTCCGTTCTCCATGGCGGTGACGCCGGACGGGCGGCTGCTCTACGACGCGGTGATCACGACCGACCTGCCGCCGCCTGCGACGCTCGGTCCGTACGACCGGTACGTCGCCTGGGCGTCCACGCAGGTCCTGTCGCCCATCGAGCCCCTCGGCGAAGTGCCGGCGAGCGGGCGCGTCGCCGTCGGGCAGGTCGGCTTCAACAAGTTCATCATCCTCATCACGGCCGAGGCGACCGTGGGCGACGAACCGGCGGGGCCGTACGTCCTGCGGGCGCAGTCGCCGTCGAACCGAATGCAGCCCGCCGACTTCCTCGAGTTCGCGCTCGGCGCCTCGAGGATCGACCCGGACGTGCCGCTGCCCGGTGATCCCGCCGCCGTCGGCCACGCCGGCCACGCGATGTCGCCGGATGACCCGTGGGCCGACGTGCCGATGCCGGAGGGCGTGATGATGCTTCCCTCGCTCATGCAACTGCGGCCGGACGTGGAGGCCTGGCTTCCGGGCGACGGCTGGGAGGGCGAGATCGTCAACGCGCGGCCGCGCGAGCTGATCGAACTCCGGGACGGCGACTCCCTGGAACTCGACGCGGTCTACGTGCGGCGGCGGGTCGGGAACCGCGAACTCCTCGGCTACGGCTTCAACGGGCAGATCCCCGGACCCCTCCTCTGGGTCCCCGAGGACGCGACCGTGACGATCGACTTCACGAACCGAATCGACTGGCCGACCGCGATCCACTGGCACGGCCTCCGCCTCGACAACGCCTCCGACGGCGTGCCGGGCGTCACGCAGGACCCGATCGAGCCCGGAGAGACGTTCCGCTACACCGTGCGCTTCCCGGACCCGGGCCTGTACTGGTATCACCCTCATCACCGGGAAGAGGTGCAGCAGGACCTGGGGCTGGCCGGCAACCTCATGGTCCGCTCGGGAGATCCCGACTATTACGGCCCCGTCCATGTCGAGGAGATCGTCATGCTCGACGACCTCCTCCTGGGCGAGCACGGGCTCGTCCCCTTCGGTCTCGAGCGGGCCACGCACGCGCTCATGGGCCGCTTCGGCAACACGATGCTCGTGAACGGCGAGCCCGACTACGAGTTGAGCGTGCCGCGCGGCGCCGTCGTGCGCTTCTTCTTCACCAACGCGTCGAACACGCGGACCTTCAACCTCTCGTTCGATGGGGCGCCGATGAAGCTGGTCGGCGCGGACATCGGGAACTTCGAGCGGGAGGCGTGGGTCGAGAGCGTCGTCATCGCGCCGGCCGAGCGCTACATCGTCCACGTCGCCTTCCCCGAGAGCGGGGAATACCGGCTGTTGAACGGGGTCCAGGGGATCGACCACGTCGGCGGGAGCTTCTTCCCGGAAGAGGACGTGCTCGGCGTGGTCCGGGTCGGGCCCGAGGCCGCGACGCCCGACCTCGCCGCGGCCTTCTCGGTGCTGCGCGAGGACGCCCGGGCGCGAGAGGAGATCGCGCCCTATCGCCCGCTCTTCGACGGTCCGATCGAGAAGATGCTCGAACTCGACATGACGGTGCGCGACCTGCCCCTCGTCGTCGAACGTCTGATGCAGGTGGACTCGGCGTACTTCCACCCCATCGAGTGGTCGGGCACGATGCCGATGATGAACCTCATGGCGACGCCCGAGAACGTCTCGTGGACGCTCCGCGAACCCGCCACGGGACGCGAGAACGAGGCCATCGAGTGGACCTTCCGGGTGGGGGATGTCGTCAAGCTCAGGATCCGGAGCCGCCGCGAAACGCTGCACCAGATGCAGCACCCGATCCACATCCACGGCCAGCGGTTTCTCGTGCTGGCGACGAACGGCGTCGCGAGCGAGAACCTGGCGTGGAAGGACACGGCGGTCGTCCCCGTGGGCGGCGCGCTCGACATCCTGCTCGAACTCTCGAACCCGGGGCGCTGGATGCTGCACTGCCATATCGCGGAGCACCTCGAAGCGGGCATGAAGATGGTGTTCACGGTGGAGCCGTGACCCGCTCGCCCGCTTCCTGCCGCCGGCGGAGACCCCGGGCGTGGAGGGCATCCGGCTGCCGGGATGGCGGGCCCGCGGTAGGTTTCCCGAATCGGATCGTACGGCTTCGCCCCGACGCCCCGAGGAGATTGCAATGAAGAAGTTCATCGCCACGCCCGCCGCCCTCGTCCTCCTGCTCGCGCCGGCCCCCCTGCCGGCCCAGGCCGCGGCCGAACTCGCCCCCGAGACCTCCGACTTCGTGGCCATCGCCGGTCCGACCGTCGTGCTCACCGGCGTCAAGGTCATCGACGGCACCGGCGCGGGCGCGCGATCGAACCAGACGGTCGTCATCGAGGGAAACCGCATCACCGCCGCGGGTCCGGCCGGCACCGTGGACGTGCCCGCCGGGGCGGACGTGCGCGACCTGTCGGGACACACCGTGATTCCCGGCATGATCGGGCTGCACAACCACATGTTCTTCATGGGCGCCGGCGGCCGCATGTCCCAGGGCATGATCTCGTCGCCGCGCCTCTACCTCGCCTCGGGGGTCACGACGATTCGCACCACGGGCAGCGTGTCGCCCTACGCCGACCTGAATGTGAAGTCGAACATCGAACGGGGGCTCGCCCCGGGGCCGCGCATGCATGTGACCGCCCCCTACGTGACCGGACCCAATCCGGCGCTCGGAGACATGGCGCAGGTGACGACGCCCGAGGAAGCCCGGCGTTTCGTTCGCTACTGGGCCGGGGAGGGCGTCTCCTGGATCAAGGCGTATACGACGATTCGCCGCGCGGAACTCGCCGCCGTCGTCGAGGAGGCGCACGCGCAGGGGCTTCGGGTCACGGGACACATCTGCTCGATCACCTTCCAGGAGGCCGTCGACCTCGGGATGGACAACATCGAGCACGGCTTCGGGACCGCGACGGACTTCGACCCGCGCAAGCGGCCCGACGAGTGCCCGCCGAACTCGATGGTCGTGGTCGGCGAGCAGGGGGACCCGACCGGGGAAACGGCGCGAGCCCTCATCCTCTCGATGGTCGAGAACGGGGTGGGGATGACGTCGACGATGGCCGTGATCGAACCCATGACCAAGGGCCGGGCCGTTCTGGAAGAGCGGACGCTCGAGGCGATGGCGCCTGAGGTGCGCGAGGACTACCTGGAGACCGTGGATGCGATCGAGGCGAACCCGGAATGGCCCTTCACCGAGGCGCACCTGCAGAAGAACATGGCGTTCGAGCGGGGCTTCGTCGAAGCGGGGGGCGTGCTCGCCGCCGGCGTGGACCCGACCGGGATCGGAGGGGCGATCGCGGGCTTCGGAGACCAGCGCAACTACCAGCTCCTCATTGAGGCGGGCTTCGATGCGCCGACCGTCGTGCGGATCATGAGCGCCAACGGCGCCCGCATCATGGGGGTGGACGATGACCTCGGGACGATCGAACCCGGCAAGCTCGCGGATCTCGTCGTGCTCGAGGGCGACCTCGAGTCGGACTCCGAGATCATCAGGAACGTGACCGTCGTGTTCAAGGACGGCGTGGGCTACGACTCGGAGAAGCTGATCGTTTCCGTGAAGGGGATGGTCGGGATCCGCTGACGCTGGATCGGGGAGAGAGAAAATGACGATGTCCAGGATCTTCGCGGCGCTGACCGCGGCGTCGATGGCGGGCGGGCTCGCAGGATCGCTCGCGGGCCAGGGCTACGACCGGCTGTCCGAGGAGACGCGCGACTATGTGGTGGTACGCGAGCCGATCGTGGCGCTCGAGAACGTCCGCGTCGTCGATGGCACGGGCGGCCCCATTCTGGACGACCAGACCGTACTGCTGCGGGATGGCCGGATCGCCGCCGTGGGTCCATCCTCGGCCGTCAGCGTGCCGTCAGGCGCCGAGCGGCACGATCTGAGCGGGCACACCGTGATTCCGGGCATGGTCGGCATGCACGACCACCTCTTCTACACGGCGGTGGGGGGCCGCCGCGTGCAGCTCGGCTACAGCGCGCCGAGGCTGTACCTGGGGTCCGGGGTCACGACGATCCGGACGACCGGCAGCGTCACGCCGTTCGCGGACGTGCACCTCAAGGAGGCGATCGACCGAGGCGACTCGCCCGGGCCGCGCATCCACCTCACCGCGCCCTACATCACCGGCTCGTCGGGTGCCCCACACCAGGCGCGCATGACCTCGCCCGAGCAGGCGCGACGCTTCGTCGAGTACTGGGCGGGGGAGGGCGCCACCTGGGTGAAGGCGTACACGTCGATCGGAAGCGCCGAACTGGGAGCCGCCATCGAGGAGGCGCACCGCCTGGGGCTCCGCGTCACCGGGCACCTGTGTTCGGTCAGCTTCCAGGAGGCGGTCGAGCTGGGCATCGACAACCTTGAGCACGGCATGCTGACGGCCTCCGATTTCGTCCCGGACAAGGAGCCCGATCGCTGCCCCGGAAACATCATGCAGCGTGCCGGCGGCTCCGATCCGACGGGGCCGGTTGCGATGGAGACCATCGAGGCGATGGTGGAGGCCGGCGTGGGACTCACCGCCACGCTGGCGGTCTACGAGGCGTTCTTCCCGGACCGTCCCGTGGTGGATGATCGCACGCTCGACCTGATGACCCCCGACCTGCGGGAGGCGTACCTCGACGAGCGCGGCAGAATCCAGGAGGTCGGTCCGGATCCGTCCAACTTCCAGAACGAACTGCGCTTCGAGAAGGCGTTCGTCGACGCCGGCGGACTGCTCGCCGCCGGGGTCGATCCGACGGGGAACGGCGGGGCTCTCCCCGGCTTCGGAAACCAGCGGAACTTCGAACTCCTGATGGAGGCCGGCCTCTCCACGGCGCAGGCGGTCCAGGTGGTCAGCGCGAACGGCGCCAGGATCCTGGGGGTCGACGAGGAGCTGGGCACCATCGAGGCGGGGAAGGTGGCGGACCTCGTCGTGCTGGCCGGAGATCTGGAAGCCGACCCTTACACCATCCGCGCGGTCCGCTGGGTGTTCAAGGACGGCGTCGGGTACGACTCCCCCGAGCTGATCCAGGCAACCCGCGGTCTCGTGGGGATCCGCTGATCTCTCTGTCCGCGCGATGATGGACGGCGGCTCGTACCGTCCGGTCCCGCTCTCGACCTTCACGCGGCGCGACGAGGTCGAGATGGCGCGGCGCGCCCGGGCCTTCCGGGACGAGATGCGGCGTCGGCGGACCGTCCGCGACTACTCCCCCGAACCGGTGCCCGGGGAGGTCATCGACGCCTGCATCGAGGCGGCGGGCACGGCCCCCAACGGCGCGAACCGTCAGCCCTGGCACTTCGTCGTGGTCGGCGACCCCGCCGTCAAGCACCGCATCCGGGAAGCGGCCGAGCACGAGGAGATGGACTTCTACGAGCACCGCGCCCCGCCCGAGTGGCTCGAGGCGCTCGCCCACCTGGGGACGGACGAACACAAACCGTTCCTCGAGACCGCGCCCGTACTCATCGCCGTCTTCGCCGAGAAGTACGAACTGCGCGGGGAAGAGAAGCTCAAGAACTACTACGTGACGGAATCCGTCGGCATCGCCACCGGCATCCTCATCACGGCGCTACACCACGCGGGACTCGCCACGCTCACGCACACACCGAGTCCGATGGGCTTCCTCAACGAGATCCTCGACCGGCCCCCGAACGAGCGGCCCTTCCTGCTCCTCGTCGTCGGCTATCCGGCGGCGGACGCGCTCGTTCCCGACATCACCAGGAAGCCGCTGGACCGCATCGCCTCCCGCCGCTAGCGGCGTGGCGGGCGAGGAACCCCTGGGCGTGACGGTGGGCTGCGTGAAGCGGGGACTCTCCGGCGGCGGCCGCCTCCTCGAACATCTCCCGCAGCGCCGACCCGAGCCGCTCGACGCGGGCCCGGAGGCGGGCCGGGTCCCGCTCCCCATGATGGATGTGGCCGAAGGCGACGGCCCCCCCGGCGTTGATCACGTAGTCGGGCGCGTACAGGATCCCGCGCTCGTGCAGCGCCTCGGCGTCGGCCTCCGAGAGGAGCTGGTTGTTGGCGGAGCCCGCGACGATCGAGCACTTGAGCCGGGGGATCGTGTCGGGGTTGAGCGTCGCCCCGACCGCGCAGGGCGCGTACACGTCGACCTCGACGTCCCACATGCGGGCGCCGGACACCACGGAGCCGCCGAAGCGCTCGCTCGCCTCGAGGGCGGCCGCCTCCCGAACGTCCGTCAGATGGAGCGTCGCGCCGGCCTCGGCCAGCAGTCCCGCCAGCGGGAGTCCGACGTGGCCCAGCCCCTGGATGAGCACCGATCGGCCGGCGAAGTCCGCGTCACCGAAGCGGTGCTCGAGGGCGGCGCGCATCCCGGCGAACACGCCCAGCGCCGTGTACGGCCCCGGGTCGCCCGGCTTTCCGTCGACCAGACCCACGGCGTAGCCCGAGATGGCCCCGATACGGACCATGTCGTCGGGCGTCGTCCCGAGGTCGACGCCGGTCTGGAAGGCGCCCCGAAGCGAAACGAGACGCGCGGCGTACCGGTCGATGAGCCCGGCGCGCGCCTCCGGATCCAGCTCCGCGGGGACGGCGAGCACGGCCTTGCCGCCGCCGAAGCGCATCCCGACACTCGCCCACTTGTATGTCATGCCCTCGGCCAGGCGCATGGCGTCCACGAGCCCGTCCACCGGAGTCTCGTACGAGGTCATCCGCGTGCCGCCCGTCGCCGGCCCGAGCCGCGTGTCGTGCATGGCGATGAAGACCCAGCTGCCGGTAGCGCGGTCGTGCCAGGAGACGACGGCCTCGCCCCCCCAGGCTTCGATGCGATCGAGGAAACTGCGGGTCATTTCCTCTCCGTACGCAGAAGGTTGCGAGCGTGGACCGGAGTATCGTACGCATCCCTGGCCGGCGACGTTGCGGAACTCGGGGGGCAGGTCGAGCGTATCGGTTGGACAGGGGCGTACGACGCGGGATCGGAGGGCGGTGGGATGACATTGTTTTTCGGAGATATGCTGCCGCCGTCGGCGGAGGACGAGCGCCGCCGGGAACACGTCCTCGTCGGCACCGCCTCCCCCGTCGAGCTCGACGTCCACCCGGTCGAACACGATCTGACGCCGAACGGCGCCGTGTGCATCGGATCCTTCCACGAGAAGCGGGCCATCGGCCGCTGCGCGATCCCCGCCGGGAGCGCTCGGGATTTCCTTCGCATGGACCTCTTCGACAAGCCGGTGGCGCTCGCCCTCAATGTCCGGAAGGGCGGGCCGGGGCTGGAAGGCAGCCTGCTCGCGCTCGTCCCCATGGAGCGGGCCACACGCGGGGGGCGTGAACCGGACGAGCCCTGGAAAGCGAGCGTACCGGGGTCCGGGTACGACGCGGCGTCCGGGTCGGACGGCGACGACTCCTCGTCCACGCAACTCGTCGGCATCTTCCTCGGCGAGGTCGTCCGCTTCGAGGGGGACCGTCGGGAGCCGGCGTCGCTGCTGCGCGAGGCCGCCGACATGCTCGCCTGCGTGATCCGCGGACAGGTCGCGAGCGTCGGCGGCCGCGTGATCGAACACCTCACCGCGCCCCCCCGGAGCTGAGCCCGACAGGCGACGGCCTCTCCCGCTGTACGTGGGCGGGTCGCGAGGCGCGCATGGTGGCGTATCACGACACCGAGTGGGGCGTTCCGGTGTCGGATGATCGCATTCACTTCGAGTTCCTCGTCCTCGACACGTTCCAGGCCGGTCTTTCGTGGGCGGTCATCCTCCACAAGCGGGAAACTTTTCGTCAGGCGTTCAAAAACTTTGCTCCTTCTGTTGTATCGTTGTTTACGGAAGATGATATAAAGCGTCTTCGAGGTGATGCATCCATTGTTCGCAACCGGGCGAAGATCGAGGCGACGGTGACGAACGCGGCGCGCTTCCTCGAGATTCAGGAGGAGTTCGGGACGTTCGACGCCTTCGTCTGGTCCTTCACGGGGGGACGGACGCTCCGCAACCGCTGGCGGGAGCCGAGGGAAGTGCCGGCGTCCACGCGGGAGTCTGAATTCATGTCGAAGGCGCTACGCCAGCGAGGGTTTCGCTTCGTGGGGCCCACGATCTGCTACGCGTACATGCAGGGGGCCGGCATCGTGAACGACCACGTCACGCCGTGCTTCCGGCACGAGGAGGTCCGTCGGCTGGCGCGCCGTTGAAGCACAGATCGGCCCCGGGCCGGCAGTGGCACGAGGTGCGGCGGGGAAGACCCGGAACCTCGACCCCCAGCGCCGCCAGCGTCAGATCCGCCAGCACCTCGGCGAACGCCTTGTCGTCGTGCGGTACCCCCACGCGCTCGAACTCGAGGCCGAGTTCCGCGGCTTCCGCCGCCAGCTCCACGTCCAGCTCCATGAGCGTTTCCGACTGCTCGTGCATGAAGCTGATGGGGTCGACGACTACCTTCGACACGCCCGAGAGGCTCTCCATCGCGGCCTCGATCCCGGGCTGGGTCCAGGCGATCCCCCGGTTCGAGTGGTTCTGGTAGCCGAGCGTCCACGCCGCGACCCCGAGTGCGCGGGCCAGGGTCTCGCACCACTCCTCGACATAGTCCACGTAGCGAGAGCCCTCCTCGACGTAGCGAAGCGGCGTTCCGTGCGCGCTGAAGACGAGGCGCAGGGCCGGGTCGTTCAGGCTCCAGCCCGCGTCGGCCGCGGTTCGGCGGATCGCTTCCGCGCGTAGCCCGACGTAGCCGGGGTGCCGATGCCAGCCCGTGACGCGCCGCACCTCGGGACGCCAGCCGAGTCGGTCGAGCGCCCCGTCGACTTCGGCCAGAGCCGCGACCGAGGTGGACGGGCCGCAGAGGGGGTAAACCGGCACGGCCACGATCGAGGCGGCACCACGCCCCCGCAGCCCGGCCAGCGCCTCCTCGATCGAGGGGTCGGTGAACTGCATCCCCACCGCGCTGTCCATCGGGCGACCACGAGCCTCGAGGGCCCGCTGCAGCGCGTCCGCCTGGGCGGCCGCCTGCCGGTCGAGCGGCGAGCCCCCGATCCGCTCGTAGGCTTCGAGCAGGCCCGGGGTTCGCCGCCGCGCGAGTTCGCGGCTTCGTTCGCGTGCGGCCGCCGCGTCGACCTCCGGTTCCAGTCGCGCGTTGGCGAGGAAGATCCGCTCGAGGAAACGGGTGACGGCGCCGGAGTCCGGCGTGCCCGGTTCACCGAAGTTCAGGAGCAGGACGGCGGGTCGGGGGGCGGGGCTCGGCATCTGTCGTCATCTCGGGGTCCGTGACGACCCCGCCGGTTACGGGGGGGCGGGGCGCGGGAAGGGAACATATCGGCCGCGTCCCCGGCTTGCCCGTCTCGCAACCGCTCGGGAGCTTGCCGCCTCCGGTCGGCGGTCTGAAGGGGGAGGGCATGCGAGTCGGAATCATCGGCGGAGGGATCACCGGGCTGGCGCTCACGCACGCGCTCGCGAGACTGGGCATCGACTCGATCCTGCTCGAGAAGTCCGGGGAAGTCGGTGGCGTGATCCGGACCGCGCGCCACCGCGGCCGCGTGGTCGAACTCGGCCCGCAGCGGACGCGGCTCGTGGCGCCCGTGCGGCGACTCGTGGAGGACCTCGAACTCGGTTCGGAGATCGTCGAGGCGAAACCCGGAGCGCGGCTCTTCATCTGGGCACGCGGGCGGCTGCGCGTCGTGCCGACCCGCCCCTTGGGACTCCTGGCGGGGGACCTGCTGTCACCGGCGGGGCGCGCGCGGGTGGCGCTCGAACCGTTCACCGGCGGGCTCGATCCGGGCGAGTCGGTGGCCCGCTACTTCCGCCGCAAGGGCGGGGGCGAAGCCTACCGGCGGCTGTTCGGGCCGCTCATCTCCGCCACCTTCGGGTCGGATCCGGAGGCCATGCCGGCGGGCCGCGTCCTGCCGATGCTCCTCGGGCCGCTCGGCGTGAGGCGCAGCCTGCTCGCGGCGGCCCGCCGCTGGCAGCCCGAGGCGTCGCGCGCCGCGTGCACCTTCCGCGCCGGCATGTCGACGCTGCCATCGGCGATCGCGGCCCGGCACCGGGAGCGGGTGCGGCTTTCGGCCCCCGTCGAGCTACTTCGGCGCTCCGGACGGGGGTTCGAGATCGGCCACGGCGGCGCGCGTCCCGACGCCGAGGTCGTCGACGAGGTCATCATCACGACGCCGGCGCCCGACGCGGCCCGCCTCCTGCGGACCGTGTCGCCGGAGGCCGCCGACCGGCTCTCCCGGCTACGGTACAACCCGATCGTCGTGTGCCCGCTCGAAGTCGAGGGGGCGGGGGAGGGGTTCGGCTTCCAGGTCGCGTTCGGCGAAAGCTGGCGCATGCGCGGCGTGACGTGGAACGCGTCGCTGTTCGGGCGTGAGGGTGTTTGCACCGCCTACCTCGGGGGTGGTCTCGATCCCGAGGTCGCCGGCTGGGACTCCGCTCGTCTCGCCTCGACGGCCGCTGCCGAGTACGAGGCGATTCACGGGGCGGCGGCGGCCCCGATCTGCACGGCGCGCCCGCGCCTGCCGGCGTACGATGCCTCGTGGCGGGCGCTCGACGGTCTCGAACTCCCCCGCGGGATCACGCTCGCGGCCGGCTACACCGGGCGCCTGGGCATCTCGAGTCGTATCGCCGAAGCCGAGGCCGTCGCCCTGCGACTCGCCGCGAAACGGTAGGGCCGCGTTCCCGCGGGAACGTCCCCGGACGCTCTCTCGGCCTCAGCCCGGCGTGCTCCAGCGGTGCACTTCATCGACCACGGCAGCGATCACGCGGGGGTCGGAATCGGGGTGCAGGCCGTGCCCGAGGTTGAAGATGTGCCCCGGCCGTCCCCCGGCGCGGCGCAGGACGTCGCGCGTTCCGGCCCGGGCCGCTTCCTCGCCGGCCAGGATGCGGGCCGGGTCGAGGTTCCCCTGGATCGCGCGTTCCGTGCCGATCCGCTCCCACGCTTCGTCCAGGGGCAGGCGCCAGTCGACCCCGATCGCGTCTCCGCCGGCTTCCGCGAAGGCCGGGTGCGCGGCGCCGTAGTGCACGGTCGGAATCCCGCGCTCGGCAAGTCGTTCGAGGAGGCGCCGGGAATGGGGAAGCACATGGGCTCGATAGCTGTCGGGATCGAGCACGCCGCACCACGAGTCGAACACCTGGATTGCGCCGGCGCCCGCTTCGTGCTGCGCGATGGCGAACTCGGCGAGGTGTTCGGCCCAGAAACCGGCCAACCGGTCCCACAACCCCGGGCAGCGGAGGATGAAGCCCCGCAGTTGCGCGAGTCGGCTGTCGCGCGGCCCGCGGGCCAGGTACGAGCAGAGGGTGAAGGGGGCCCCGACGAATCCGATCACGGGCCGCTCCGCGTCGGCCGCGAGCAGGCGGATCGCCTCGAGCACGAAACCGAGACGCTCCCGCGGGTCGAAGGGGCGCAGCCGGTCCACGTCCTCGAGCCCCCCCCACGGAGGCAGGGGGACGGGTCCCACGCCGGGGCGGAGTTCCACCTCGACCCCGGCCGCCTCGAACGGCGTCGACAGATCCATGAACAGGACCAGCGCGTCCACGTCGAAGTAAGCCAGCGGCAGCCGCGTGACGTGCGCCGCCGCCTCCGGATCGCGGACGAGTTCGAGGAAACCGCGCTCCCGCCGCAGCTCGCGGTACGCGGGGAGAGAACGGCCGGCCTGCCGCATGAACCACACGGGAGTCCGTTCGACGGGTTCGCGCGACAGCGCGCGGAGAAGGAGATCGTTCATCGCTCGCCGATCTACGGCGGCCACCCCCGAGGCGCAAACCGGCGGGTTGGACCCGTGCGTGCGCGGGCGTAGCTTGGCGGTGCGAGAGCCCGGGTCCATCACAGTGGAGCGATCATGAACCGCCGCGCCGCGCGCACGCTGCTGTGTGCCGTCACCCTCGGAATCGTCAGCTCACCGCCTCTTTCCGCGCAGGAGGGGGCGCAGAACCAGAGCTTCGACGTCGTCCTGCGCGGGGGGCGGGTGCTGGACGGCACGGGGAACCCGTGGTTCCGCGCGGATGTCGGGATCCGGGGCGGCCGGATCGCTGCGGTCGGGGATCTCTCGAACGCGACCGGCGCGCGCGTGATCGAACTCGACGGGCGGCACGTCGTCCCCGGATTCGTCGACATCCACTCGCACGCGGACGACGACCTCGACGCGGAGGGAGATGACGGAAGCGAAGGCGCGCGCCGCCGCGCGGCCCCCAACCTGGTGAGCCAGGGCGTCACCACGGTTGTGGTCAACCAGGACGGCCGGTCTCCGTGGCCGATCGCGGATCAGCGCGCGCGTCTGGAGTCCCGCGGTCATGGGCCGAACGCGGCGCTCATGGTCGGCCACAACACGATCCGCGGCATGGCGCTCGGCGACGACTTCATGCGGCCCTCGACCCCCGCCGAGGTCGAGCGCATGACGGAGATGGTCGAGCAGGGGATGGCCGAGGGCGCGTACGGCCTCAGCGCGGGACTCGAGTACGTTCCGGGGATCTGGAGCGAGACCTCCGAACTCTTCCCGCTCGTCGAGGCGGCGGGGCGGGGAGGCGGCGTGTACATCGTGCACGAGCGCAGTTCCGGCATGACGCCGATGTGGTTCTGGCCGAGCCAGGACGATCCGGGGCCGCCGACGATGATCACGACGGTGCTCGAAGACATCGAGGTCGCCGAGCGCACGGGCGTGACGACGGTGGCGACCCACATCAAGGCGCGAGGCGCGGACTTCTGGGGCGCGGGGCGGGCCCTCGTGGACCTGATCGAACGGGCCCGGGCGCGCGGGGTTCCGATCTGGGCCGACCAGTACCCGTACAACACGACCGGCAGCGACGGGAATACGGTCCTCCTCCCCCGCTGGATCTTCCCGAACCGCGGGCCCGGCGGGAGCCTCGCGGGCGGGCCGGGCGCCGAGGTCGACTACGCCGAGGCGCTGCGCGAGGCGCTCGGGGATCCCGAGCGGGGCGAACAGGTCCGGCTCGACATCGCGCACGAGATCGGCCGCCGCGGCGGGCCGGAGAACCTCGTCATCATGGACCATCCCGAGGAGAGTCTGGTCGGAAAGACGGTGGCGGAACTGGCGGCCGAGTGGGACGCGTTCCCGGTCGAGGTGGCGATCCGGCTGCAGCTGGAAGGCGACCGCGCGCGGCCGGGCGGGGCCCGTGTACGAGGGTTCTCGCTGTCGGAGATCGACGTCGAGGAGCTCTCCGCCCATCCATGGCTGGTGACGGCCTCCGACGCCGGGATCGCGCTCCCGGGGGATGGCCCGGTCCACGCGCGCTTCTACGGGACGTTTCCGCGCAAGATCAAGCGCTACGCGATGGACCTGCGCGTCCTTTCGGTGGAGAGTGCGGTCCGCTCCATGACCACGCTTCCAGCGCAGGTTCTCGGGCTCCGCGACCGGGGCCTGATCCGGCAGGGGCTCGTGGCGGACATCGCGGTCCTCGACCTCGATGAGCTTCAGGACAACGCAACGTTCTTCGAGCCGCACCAGTACGCCTCGGGCGTCGACTACGTGATCGTGAACGGCACCTTCGTGGTCGACGACGGCGAGCTGACCTGGGCGCTGCCGGGCGTCGTCCTCACGCCGGACGCGGGCGACGGGGGTTGACGGGATGATGACCGGGCGGGGCGCCGTCGCCCTCGTCGCGCTGATCGGACTCGGGTGCGGGGCGGGCGACGAAGCGCCGGACGCGGCCCCGGCCGAGGTGCCCTCGGGGGCGAAACGCGCGCCCGACGCGACCTTCCGCACCCTGGAGGGCGGCGAGGCGAGCCTCCACGACCTGAGGGGCAACGTGGTCATCGCGAACCTGTGGGGCACCTGGTGCCTCCCGTGCCGCGATGAGCTGCCGGAACTCGTCGAGCTGGCCCGGTCCTACGCCGACCGGCCCGTCATCGTCCTCGGACTCGCCGTCGAGTCCGGCGACCCGGAGGAGATCCGCGATTTCCTCGCCGGCTTCGGCGCGGACTACCCCAACTGGATGCTCGGGATGGACGACGCCGTCGCCACGTTCGAGGCAGTGGGTTTCCCCACCACCCTGATCGTGGACCCCGAAGGGTGGATCCGGAAGGCGCTTCTCGGTCCCCAGACCGTCGAGTCGCTTGGCGAGGAGATCGACGCCCTCCTCCCCTGAGCCTGACCCCTCCGCAGGGCCGGACGGCCGACTACGCGAGCTGCTGGCCCTCGTACAGGCGGGCGTACAGTTCGCAACGGTCGATGAGGTCGTCGTGCGGGCCGAGGTCCACCAGCCGTCCGCGATCCAGGACCAGGAGCCGGTCGGCGCGCCGCACGGTGCGCAGCCGGTGCGCGATGATGACCGTCGTACGCCCCTCCGAAGCGGCCTGCAGCGCCTCCTCCACCAGCGCCTCGCTCTCCGCGTCCAGACCGCTCGTCGCCTCGTCGAGGATGAGAATCGCGGGTTCCTTTAGGAGGACGCGTGCGATCGCGATCCGCTGCCGCTGGCCGCCCGAGAGCCGCACGCCGCGCTCGCCGACCATCGTCTCGTAGCCGTCCGGCAGGCGCTCGATGAACTCGCGCGCGTGCGCCCCCGCGGCCGCGACCTCGATCGCCGCGTGGTGCGCGCCCGGCCGGCCGTAGGCGATGTTCTCCGCGATCGTCCCGGCGAAGAGAGGGTGGTCCTGCGGGACGACGCCGATCCGTGACCGGAGCTCCGCGAGGCCGCACTCGCGCACGTCCACACCACGCACCCGCACCCCCCCTCGCGTGACATCCCAGAAGCGGGGGATGAGTGAGGCGAAGGTCGTCTTCCCGGCGCCGCTCGGGCCCACCAGAGCGAGGACTTCGCCCGGAGCGATCGTCGCGCCGATCTCCTCCAGGGCCCAGGGTTCCTCCTCTCCGTACCGGAACCACACGTCTTCGAAGGCGATCTCCGGCGGTCCGTGGCCCGCGAGTGACCTGGGGTCGGCCGGTTCGACGATCGTGCTCTCTCGATCGAGCAGGTCGAACACGCGGCGCGCGGCGCCCTGCGCCTCCTGGTACGAGCCCCAGAGCGAGGCCAGCGCCATGATCGCCGCCGCCACGGAGAAGGCGTAGAGGAGGAACGACACGAGCTGCCCGGCCGTGATCTGGTCCGCGAGCACGAGCCGCCCTCCCTGCCAGAGGACGATCACGATGCCGCCGAACGCGGCGACCGTGAGGACCCCGAACAGCACGGCGCGCACGACGGCCCGCGAGAGCGCCGCCTCGAGCGCGGCGTCGATTCCGGCGCGGTACCGCGCGCGCTCCCACCTCTCCCGGACGAAGCTCTGCACGATCTCGATCTGGCCGAAGGCTTCGTCCGCGACCGCGTGCGCCGCGGCGAGACGGTCCTGCACCTCGGTGCTCCGCCGCCGGAGCAGCCGCCCCAGCGCGAAACCGGCGAGCACGACGATGGGGGCCACCGCCAGCGTCGTCAGCATGAGTTGCCAGTGGAGGAGCGTGAGCAGCACCAGCGCGCCGACCAGGAAGAGGATCTGCCGCACGAGTTCGGCGATCTGGTGCCCCATGATCTGCTGGAGCGTCGAACAGTCGGAAGCCAGCCTGGAGGTGAGTTCACCGCTCGGCCGGCGGGCGTGGAACCCGGGAGAAAGCCCGACCAGTTTCGAGAACAGTTCGTCACGCAACCGGGTCACGACGCGCTCGCCGGTCGCCCCCAGCCAGTACGTCTCCCCGAAGTTGAACAGGCCCTGGAGCGCGAAGAGTCCCAGCAGGCCCAGCGCGATCGCGCCTAGGAGCGCCGCATCCCCGTCGCCGAACGCGGCATCCATCAGGTAGCGTACGACGAGAGGGAAGACGAGGCCGATCGCGGTGCTCAGGAGGAGACAGATCGCGGCCCCGGCGAGGGCGGGCCGATGAGCCCGCAGCCTCGGGGCGAGCCGCTTCAGCGCGAACAGCGAAATGCGTGCTCCGGAGTCCGACATCGCGCTTGGCCTCTCCACCGCCCCCGTCTATCTTCCGCGCCCCGGTGTTCCCGGCAGGAGCCGGAAGTTCGCACGGGCCACGAAGCCGGCGCAACGCGCCGCGGAGACCTTGAACACACCGCCCCACATCCACATCGGATCGCCGCGCGACGCGCGCCTCGTCGCGGCCTGGCTTCTCGTCGGATGCGTCCTCGTGGCGTCGACGCTGATCCTGGGGGGTGTGACGCGCCTCACCGGATCGGGCCTCTCGATGGTCGACTGGGAGCCGGTCGGCGGAGCCGTTCCGCCCTTCACCGTGGAAGCCTGGGAGCGGGAGTTCGCGGCCTACCAGGCCTCGCCCGAATACCGGCTCGTGAACCGGGGGATGTCGCTGGCGGAATTCAAGCGCATCTTCCGGTTCGAATACGCGCACCGGCTGCTGGGACGCGTCATCGGGCTCGTCTTCATCGTGCCCTTCGCGGTGTTCCTGATTCGCCGGATCATCCCGCGTCCGCTGATCCCGAGGCTCCTGCTCATCTTCGCGCTCGGGGGGGCGCAGGGGCTACTCGGCTGGTGGATGGTGCAGAGCGGGCTCGTCGACGTCCCCCGCGTGAGTCCCTACCGCCTCACCGCGCACCTCGCGCTCGCCGTCCTCGTCTATGCGATCACGCTGTGGACCGCGCTCACGCTCCTGCGGCCCCGCGCCGGGGCCGCGGAGTTCGACTCGGGATCGGGAAGGAGGCTCGGGATCGGGTCCGCCGTCGTCCTCGGCCTCGCAGCGCTCACCATGCTCTCGGGCGGCTTCGTGGCGGGGCTCGACGCCGGGCTCGTCCACAACACATTTCCCAGGATGGGGTCCGACTGGATCCCGCCCGACCTCTTCGCGGCCAGCCCCTGGTGGCTCAACCCGTTCGAGAACCGGACCACGGTGCAGTTCGATCACCGCGTCCTGGCCTACCTTCTCCTCGCGGTCGTGACCGCCCTGTGGTGGGGCTGCGCGCGGCATGCACCAGGGGCGGCCCTGAAGTGGGCGCACGCGGGCTTCGCGGCCGTATGGATGCAGGCGGTGCTCGGGGTCGCCACGCTCCTCCTCTTCGTCCCCATCCCCCTCGCGGTGCTCCATCAAGCGAACGCGCTCGTCCTCTTCACCGCGCTCCTGGGCCTGACCTTCGAACTGCGGCGCTGCTAGCAGGACTCCAGCAGCGCCACGTGGCCGAGACCCCCGGCGGCGCAGACGCTGACGATGGCCCGCGTCCCGGCCGGCCGGTCCGCGAGTTCGACCACCGTCTGGGAGAGGATGCGCGCCCCGGTGGCGCCGAAGGGATGACCGAGAGCGACGCTGCCCCCGTTCGGGTTGATGCGTTCCCGAGGGAACGCGCCGAGACCGTCCTTCGCCGGCGAGCGCGCCGCGAGCCATTCCGGACTCTCGAGCGCGGCCACCGTGCACAGGACCTGCGCGGCGAACGCCTCGTGGATCTCCCACAGCCCGATGTCGTCCAGCGACAGCCCGTGGCGGTGCAGCAACTGCGCGATCGCGATCGCGGGTGCGATGAGGAGCCCTTCCCGCTCCGGGTCGATCGCCGCCTGCCGCCAGTCGACCAGCCGGGCCCGGGGCAGGGAATCCGGAAGCGCCGACAGACCCGCTTCCGAGGCGACCCAGCACGCCGCCGCCCCGTCGGTGAGCGGCGACGAGTTGCCGGCCGTGAGCGTCCCCGCCGAACGGGAGAACGCGGGGCGAAGGCCGGCGAGCTTCTCCGGCGAGGTGCCGGGGCGGGGCAGCGTGTCGCCGTCCACCGGGAAGGTGCCGGGGGTCACGAGGAGGGATCGGAAGAACTCCCCGCCGTTCCGGGTGGCCCCCTCGTGGCTCGCGAACGCGAAGCGGTCCTGCGCCTCCCGCGGGATCCCCCATTCCCGCGCCATCTCCTCGGCGTGCTCACCCATCGTCTTCCCCGTGGTGCGCTCCGCCACGGCGGGCACCGAAATGCGGAGGTCGCGCGGGCGGATGCCGCCGAGCGTCCGGACCATGCGGGGGAAGCTGCCGGCGCGCCCGGCCCGCCGGATCTTCCTGCTGAGCCCCTGCGAGAGTCCGATCCGAGTGTGGCTCATCGACTCGACGCCGCCGCAGAGCACGAGGTCCGCTCTCCCGGCCCCGACCTGTCCGGCCGCGTGGGTGGCGGCGGCGAGCGAAGTCGCGCACGCCTGGACGATGCCCTGCGCCGGCACGGCGGGGTCCAACCCCGAATCGAACCAGACCTCCCGGCCCCAGTTACTCACGGTGAGGGAGGGGATGACGGCGCCCCACAGGACGAGGTCGATCCCCGCCGCGGCATCCCGGCCCGGTCCGCGGTCGCCCGCGACCGTTTGCTGGATGACCGGCGCGGACAGGGCGAGGCCGTCGTAGCGCGCCAGTTCACGATCCATCTTCGTGAACGGGGTGCGCAGGCCGGGGAGGACGAAAGCCGAACCGGGACTCATGCGTGGCATCCTATCGAAGGTCCTCCCAAGATGGAACGTCTCGCGGCGTCCGCCGCCTGATTGAAGATGGAGCCTAAAGGGAGCACAAAGGGAGCATAGATGACCGTACGGGTGAGGTTCGCCCCCAGCCCCACGGGGTTTCTACACGTCGGTGGGGCGCGCACCGCGCTGTTCAACTGGCTCTTCGCGCGCGGGGAAAGGGGCGTCTTCCTCCTGCGCGTGGAGGACACGGACCGTGCGCGGTCGCGCCCGGAGCACACGCAGGCGATCCTCGACGGCCTCGCGTGGCTGGGGCTGGACCTGAACGAGGGCCCGGTGTTCCAGGCCGACGGGATCGATCGTCACCGGGAGGACGCGTACCGCCTCCTGGAGCAGGGCGCCGCCTACCGCTGCTTCTGTACGGCGGACGAACTGGCGCGCCGCCGCGAGGAGGCGAAACAGGCCGGCTCCGGGTACGGGTACGACGCCCGCTGCGGTCGCCTGGACGCCGCCACCTCGGGCGCGCGGGCCGAGGCGGGCGAGCCGTTTGCGCTGCGGGTCCGGGTGCCGGGGGAGGCGATCGGCTGGGAGGACATGATCCACGGACCCATGTCGTTCCCGGCCGGCTCGATCGACGACTTCATCGTCCTCCGCTCCGACGGCACACCTGTCTACAACCTTGCCGTCGTCTCCGATGACGCCCATGCCATGATCTCGCATGTCGTTCGCGGGAATGATCATATCTCGAATACGCCGAAGCAGATTCTCCTCTATCGAGCGCTCGGGGCGCCGCTCCCCGCCTTCGGGCACGTGCCACTGATCCTCGGACCCGACGGCCGGCGACTCTCGAAGCGCCACGGGGCCGTGTCCGTCCTGGCCTACCGCGACGAGGGCTACCTGCCCGCAGGGATGGTGAACTTCCTCGCGCTCCTGGGCTGGTCTCCAGGGGACGACCGCGAGCGGTTCGATGTGGGCGGTCTCGTCGAGGCCTTTTCGATCGAGCGCGTGCTCCGAAAGAGCGCCGTGTTCGATCTCGACAAGCTCGGGTGGCTGAACGGGCGGCACATCGCCGCGTCGCCGCCGGCCGTTCTGGCCCACCCCGTGATCGGGATCCTGCGCGCGGAGGCCCGGGAAGCGGGGTTGCGTCTGGCCGAGACGCACCCGGAACTCGAAGCGTCGGCCGACCGCCTCGCGGCGATCATCGACCTCGTGAAGGGGCGTCCGCGCACGCTCCCCGCGCTGGCGCGGCAGGTGTCTCCCTTCTTCGCGGCCTCGGTCCGCTACGAGCCGGACGCGGTGCGCCGTTTCTGGAAGCGTCCCGCGGAGACCGCCGAACACCTGCGACAGCTGGCGGCGCGGCTGGCGGAGGAAGCCGCCTTCGGCGACGTCGAGA
This sequence comes from Candidatus Palauibacter sp., assembly GCF_965222475.1. GTDB lineage: Bacteria > Gemmatimonadota > Gemmatimonadetes > Palauibacterales > Palauibacteraceae > Palauibacter. The sequence continues at coordinate 748,443 of NZ_CBDCUB010000001.1, forward strand.
CGCTGGAGGCCGAGGTCCGGGGGGTGGCGGCCCGGCTCGGTGTGGGGGCCGGGCGCGTCATCAACCCCCTCCGCGTCGCGCTCATGGGACAGGCGGTGAGTCCCGGGATCTTCAAGGTACTCGGGGCGATGGGGCGCGAGCGCGTCCGGGCCCGGCTCGAGGCGGCCGTCCGCTTCCTCGAGGCGGAGGCGGTGACCGCGTGACCGACACGCCGCCTTCCGGCCCCGCCGACCACGAGGCGCGCATGCGACGGGCGCTCGAGCTGGCGGCCCGGGGCGGCGCGCGCGGGGAGGTGCCCGTGGCCGCCCTCCTCGTCGACCCGGAGGGCCGGATCGCGGCCGAGACGCACAACCGGACGCGGGAGCTTGCCGACCCCACGGCCCACGCGGAGGTCCTCGCGCTCCGCGCCGCGGCCGCGAAGCTCGGCGACTGGCGCCTCGAGGGCTACACCCTCTACGCCACCCTGGAACCGTGCGCGATGTGTGCCGGCGCGGCCGTACTGGCTCGCGTGGGGACCCTGGTGTTCGGGGCTTCCGACCCGAAGGCGGGGATGTGCGGATCGCTCGACAACCTCGTGCAGCATCCGCGGCTCAACCACAGGGTCGAACTCGTCACCGGCGTCCTCGCGGGGGAGTCGGCGCGCCTCCTGCGGGATTTCTTTCGCGCGCGCCGGTAAAGCCCGGCGACCGGGCGGGTAGCGGGTCAGGCGCGGGCGGGGACGGGCCTCCCGACGAAGCGCATGACGGCAAGCAGGCCCCCGATCCCGAGGACGTAGGCGACCCAGGGCGGCAGCCCGTACGACGTGCCGACGTGCCCGAAGAGCATCGCCGCGACGGCCACGATGAGGGCGTACGGAAGCTGCGTACGCACATGGTCCATGTGGTCGCACGCGGACGCCATCGAACTCAGCACCGTCGTGTCCGAGATGGGCGAGCAGTGGTCGCCGAAGATCGACCCGGCGAGGACCGAACTGATCGAACTCACGAGCAGCCCGCTCCCCGCCCCCGTCTCGAAGCCGCTCGCCCCGCCGAGCGCTACGATGAGCGGTACGACCAGCGGGAGCAGGATGCTCATCGTGGCCCACGACGTGCCGGTGCAGAAGCTGACGACCGCCGCCGTCGCGAAGGTGAGGACCGGCACCAACTCCGGGGCGAGGCTGCCCTCGAGCACCTGCGTGAGGTACTGCGCCGTGGCGAGTTGGTTCGTCACTTCGCCGAGCGACCAGGCCAGGGTCAGGATCACGAAGCCCATCGTCATGGCGCGGATCCCGGAGAGCCAGCCCTCCAGCGCCTCGCTCAGCGAGAGGATCTTCTGCGACGTGGCCAGCCCGATCGCGACGATGCAGCCGGAGAGCGAGCCCCACAGGATCGCCTTGAACGGGTCCGCCGCCCCGAACGTGTCCCAGATCGAGGCGCCCGCCCCCGCCCCGCTCCGGCCATCGAAGTACAGCCCGAGGAGGACGACGAGGACGACCGTGACGACGGGGATGGCGGCATTGTACCAGCGCAGGGGTACTCCCTCCGGCGCGTCGAGGCCGGTCTCCTCCGTGTTGACCATCAGCTGCGACCCGGGACGGAAGACGCCGCCTCCGGTCCGCGCCCGCGTCTCCGCCGCGTGCATGGGGCCGAGGTCCCGCTGGGTCACGATGACCAGGGCGACCATGACCAGGGCGAGGATGGGATAGAAGAGGAACGGGATGCTGCTCAGGAAGACCGTGAACGGACTCGCCGCGGCGAGGGCGCCGGCCAGCGCGGGGTCGGCCGTCTGCTCGGCGGCGATGCGCAGTCCGTCGCGGATGAGCGAGATCTCGAACCCGACCCAGGTCGAGACGAAGACGATCGTCACCACCGGCGCCGCGGTGGAATCCACGAGGTAGGCCAGCTTCTCCCGCGACACCTTCAGCTTGTCCGTGATGGGGCGGAAGGTGTTTCCGACGATGAGCGTGTTCGCGTAATCGTCGAAGAAGATGCCGATGCCCGCGAAGAAGGTGGCCAACTGCGCGCGGCGCGGCGTGGTGGCCAGCGGGCGGACGGCCTCGACGATCCCGCGTGTCCCTCCGGAGCGGGAGATGACGCCCACCATGGCGCTCAGGAGCGCAGAAAAGATCAGGATGGAGGCGTTGTCGGCGTCGGCCAGCGACGGAACGATGAAGGTGTCGATGGACCGCCACAGTCCGGCCAGGGGGTTGAGCCCGGCGATGAAGAAGCCGCCGAGCCATACGCCGAAGAAGAGCGACACCACGACGTGGCGGAAGATGAGTGCGAGGGCGATGGCGATGAGCGGCGGCAGGAGGCTGATCCAGCCCGGGAACCGCGGCGGGTCGACCGTTTCCCTGGCCGAGCCCTGATCCGCCTCGATCTCCACGGTGAGGGGCAGTCCTCCGCCCGCGACGCGGAGTCCGTCCACGTTCGTCTCCGCCCGGATCGGCAGGTTTCCGGCCGCGAGTTCGCGCCCGTCGGCCGAGCGGACGCGATAGCGGGCGTTCTCTCCGTCCTCGGTACGAAGCGTCAGCGAGAACGGCACGTTGGTGAGGACGACGGCGGGGCCGTCCACGGTGAGAGCGGGGCCTTCCTGCGCGAGCGCCGCGCGCGGCGATAGCCCCAGCGCCGCGAGGCCCAGGGCCGCGAGCCCCAACCCCGCGCGACGCGGAACGTCGGATCGGATTCGCATGCCCGAACCTACCCGAGGCGTCCCGGGAGGGCTATACTGCCGCCCGATCGAGGCCGACCGGCAGCCCGTGGCAAAATCCCGCGTCGCACCGAGAGCGGGAAGCGTTCACGCGCGATGGATCGCCGCTCGAATGCAGCGGGGCTCTTGCCACGGGCTGCCAAGCGCCGCGCCGCCGTACCGGATCGACCGAAGCCGAGACCAAACTGACGCGAAACGTCCTCGACGAGGCCGCTGCCAGGACCCTGCTGGCGGAGCTCTCCGCGCAGCTCGAGCGGGCCATCGAGCCCGCCGCCCGCCTCATCCTCGTCGGCATCCGCCGTCGCGGGGATGCCATCGCGGCGGAGATCGGTCGTCACCTCGAACCCTCGCGCGGGCCGGTCCCGATCGGTTCGCTCGACATCACGCTCTACCGGGACGACTTCGGGCAGGTCGGCGCGCTTCCGGTCGTGGGGACGACCGAGATTCCCGAGTCCATCCAGGACGCGCACGTCGTGGTCGTCGATGATGTGCTCCACACCGGGAGGACGATCCGGGCGGCGCTCAACGAACTGTCGGACTTCGGGCGGGCCCGCTGCATCCAGCTCTGCGTCCTCGTGGACCGGGGCGGGCGCCAGCTGCCGATCCAGCCCGACTACGTCGGACGGGTGATCGATCTCGGTCCCGGCCAGGATGTCGCGGTGCGCGTGGCGGACACGGACGGGGCCTGGGGCGTCGATGTGGTCGACGTGAACGGCTCCGCCCCGGAGGAGGAAGCATGACGACCGGGGGCAGGGACCTCGGCCTCGGGAAGGACCTCGTCGGCCTCGAGTCGCTGAGCGGCGCCCAGATCGAGGCGATCCTCGACACCGCGGAGCCGTTCAAGGAGATCAGCGAGCGGAAGATCAAGAAGGTGCCCGTCCTCCGCGGGCAGACGATCGTCAACCTCTTTCTCGAGCCGTCGACGCGGACCCGCATCAGCTTCGAGTTCGCCGAGAAGCGGCTCTCGGCCGACACCGTCAACATCTCGGCGACCGGCTCGTCCGTGCAGAAGGGCGAAACGCTCGTCGACACGGCGCGCAACCTCGAGGCGATGCGGATCCACATGGTCGTCGTTCGGCACGGTTCGTCGGGGGCCGCCAGGTTCCTCGCCGACCGCATCCCCTCGAACGTCATCAATGCCGGCGACGGGCAGCACGAGCATCCGACCCAGGCCCTGCTCGACCTGCTCACGATCCGGGACCGGTTCGGCGCGATTGCCGGGCGGCGCGTCTGCATCGTCGGCGACATCCGGCATTCCCGCGTCGCGCGGTCGAATATCTGGGGTCTCGTGAAGTGCGGCGCCGAGGTGGCCGTGTGCGGGCCGCGTACGCTGATCCCCGCCGGCATCGAGGAACTCGGGGTCCGTCGGCTGCACGCGATCGAGGAAGCGATCGAGTGGTGCGACGTGCTGTACGTGCTGCGACTCCAGCTGGAGCGGATGGAGGGGGGCTACGTCCCCTCGCTGCGGGAGTACAATCGGGTGTTCGGGGTCAGTTCCGAGCGGCTGGCGCGCGCCCCGGACGAGATGGTCGTGCTCCACCCCGGGCCCATGAACCGGGGGGTCGAGATCGACTCCGACGTGGCGGACGGCCCGCGTTCGGTCATCCTCCCGCAGGTCACGAACGGCGTAGCGGTGCGCATGGCCGTCCTCTACCTGCTCGCCGGCGGTCGCCCGGAACTGGCGGAATCCGCCAAGGTGGGTGGCGCGTGAGCCGCTCGCTCCTTCTCGCCGGGGGACGGGTGATCGACCCGTCCGCGGGGACGGACGATGTGCTCGATGTGCTCGTGGAGGACGGGCGGATCGCGGCCGTGGCGCGGGGGATCGCCGGGCCGGACGGGGTTCCGCGGGTCTCGGCGGAAGGGCTCGTCGTCGCCCCCGGGCTGATCGATGTGCACGTCCACCTGAGAGAGCCGGGGGCCGAACACAAGGAGACGATCCGCTCCGGAGCCCGGTCGGCGGCGGCCGGCGGCTTCACCACGGTGTGGGCGATGCCGAATACCGATCCGCCGCTGGACGACCCCGCCGCCGTCGGCTTCGTGCGCGAGGAGGCGCGGCGCTGGGCGCGGAAGGGAGAGGGCGGCGCGCGGGTCAGCCCGGTGGGTGCCGCATCGCGGGGTCTCGCGGGCGTGCAGATGACGGAGATCGGCGGCCTCGTGGAGGCCGGTGCCGTCGCCGTCACCGACGACGGGCACCCGATCCATGACCCGGCGCTCATGCGGAGGCTGCTGGAGTACAGCCAGTCGTTCGACATCCCCGTACTCCAGCACGCGGAGGACATGGCGCTCTCGGCCGGCGGCGTGATGAATGAAGGGGCCGTGGCCACCTCCCTCGGTTTGCGCGGGATTCCCAACGCGTCGGAGGCGACCGTGGTCGCGCGGGACATCTATCTCGCCGAACTCACCGGCGGGCACGTGCATATCCAGCACGTCTCGACCCGCGAGGCCGTCGACCTCATCCGGTGCGCGCGCGAGCGCGGGGTTCGCGTCAGCGGGGAGGCCACGCCTCACCACCTGACCCTCACCGAGGAAGCGGTGCGCGGGTATCGGACCGAGGCCAAGATGAACCCACCCCTCCGCTCGGAAGCCGACCGCCTCGCCGTTCGCCAGGGGGTCATCGACGGCGTCATCGAGTGCATTGCGACGGATCATGCGCCGCACCACTACGAGGAGAAGGAACGGGAGTTCGATGAAGCACCCTTCGGCATCGTCGGGCTCGAGACCGCGCTGGCGCTCTGCATCGGCGAACTCGTGACGCCGGGGGACCTTACGCTCCCGCACCTCGTCGATCGCATGTCGACGGCGCCCGCGCGTACGATGGGGATCGACGGCGGTACGTTGCGCCCCGGCAGCCCCGCGGACATCGTCGTGTTCGATCCGCACGACAGGTGGACCGTCGAATCGGCCGGCTTCCGCTCGCGAAGTCGCAATACGCCCTTCGAGGGCTGGGAGGTGAAGGGTCAGGTGCGACGCACCATCGTAGGCGGTGAGACCCGGTACGAGCGGCGGTGAGCCCCGAGGAGGTGGAAGAAGGCATGACGGACCCGGATTCCGCAATCCCGCAGGAAGTTCGTCGGCTGGCGGAGGCGTCGGAGGAGATCCTCCGGTGGATCGATCGTTTGACGGATCGCGCCCTGGAAGCGCGGCCGGAGGTCGTGGAGCGGATCCGCCGGGACTACCAGGTCCGGCTTCGGTCGGCGGACACCCGGCTCGCCGCGCAACGCCCGCTTCTCGTCGAGATCGTCTCCGAGCGGGAAGCCTTGCAGGAGTCGCTGCGCGCGGAGATGGGGGCACACGCGTCGGACCTCGAGGAAATCGAACTGCGGCACGACATCGGGGAGTTCAGCGAAGCCGAGCTGAAGGCGCGACGGGCGCCGATCGAACGGGAGCTGGCGGATCTCGGCATGCGTATCGAGAGAGAGAAAGAGATGATCGCCATGTTGTCCGGCGTCATCGAACGCACCACCGTCCCCGACGCCGAACCCGCGATCGACACCGAACCCGTGATCGAAGCCGAACCTGAAGTCCACGCCGAACCTGAAGTCCACGCCGAACCTGAAGTCCACGCCGAACCTGAAGTCCACGCCGCGGCTGAAGCCGACAGCGCGTCGGAAGTTGACCCCGAGCCGGCCGTTGACCCCGAAGCGGTGGCGGACGAAGGGGAGCCGCCGTCCGACGCGGCCGGGGCCGGCGGCGAGTTCGCGGACGAACTCGACTTCCTGGAGTCGCTTTCGCTGGGAGAGACCGGTCCCTTCGACGCGGTTTCCGCCATGCTGGATGAAGAGGAGAGGTCGGACGAAGGCCCGAACTAGTCTCGCATCACGGGCTGGAGTTCCGCCCGCGGGCGGGTGGGGCGGGTGCGGATCAGGCCAGGTCCCGGACGTGCCGCGAAGCTCGTGCCTTCTGTCGCGCCGCTGTGTTCGGCTTGAGGACATTGCCGCGGGTCGCCCGGTCGAGCGCCTGATACAGTTCGGACAGCGCGGGTTCCGCCTCTTCCCTGGAAGTCATCGCGAAGAGTTTCTTGCTTCGCGTCCGGATCTCGGATCGCACCTGCCGGTTCCGGAGTCTCCTCATCCGGGACTGGCGCAGTCGTTTCGCCTGGCTCGCGTTATTCGGCACTCGGTACTCCACTCCTCCGCGGGGATTCGAGGGCGCAGACCATACTTCGCCCCCGAGGGAAACGCAAAATAGGGGAGTCGGTGGTCAACTTCCAACTCCGCGTCCGCGCCGACGCGCCGTGACCTTCGTCGTGTTACATTGTCCGCCCGACAACCATTGTCCGCCCGACAACGGGCACCTCGCTCGTTCGGTCCGGACAGCATGGCCGGCGAGGCACCCCGCGAACCTCCGGCCGGAGTGTGGAGGGGAGGACTGTTGACGGCGGTTCCCAACCGACTGCCCAGCCAGCAGGCGGCCCAGCCGTTCGTCGTGGAACTCGACCGGTTCGAGGGTCCCCTTGATCTGCTCCTCCACCTGATCCGGTCGCAGGACATCGACATCTTCGACATCCCCATTTCCCGGATCACCCGTCAGTTCCAGGAGGCGCTCGCCGTCGGGATCGATCGGCTACAACTCGACCGGGCCGGCGAATTCCTCGAACTGGCCGCGACGCTCGTGCGCATCAAGGCGCGGCTCCTGCTCCCGGGACGGCGCGACCCGGAGTGGGAAGACGACCCGCGGGCGGAACTCGTGCGTCGGCTCCTCGAGTATGAACTGTTCCAGGAAGTCTCCCGGCTGCTGGGCGTGGCGGAATTCGAGCGCCGGCGCCTCCTGGCCAAGGGGTTTCTGCCTCCGTCCCCGGTCCGCGAGCGCGAAGGCGTGGAGCTGTCGACGACGCTGGAGGACTTCCTGGCGGTCCTCGTCGACATTCCGGAACCCGATCCGGTCACGAGACATGTCGCACCGATCCGGACCGTGACGGTCGAAGAGAAGGTCGGGGTCATCCGTCGGCTGCTCGGCGAGGATGAGCGCGTGCCCTTCACCCGGCTCTTCTCCTCGTGGCGGGAGCGGCATCATGTGGTGGCCGCGCTCCTCGCCTGCCTGGAGTTGGCCAAACAGCAAGTCCTCCGGATCGAGCAGACGCGGCGCTTCGGCGCGATCTGGCTCTTCGGCCGCCCGCGGCGGGCCGGGGCCGGAGACGAGAGCGGATGAGTCCCGAGCAGATCGTCGAAGCCGCGCTCTTCGCCAGCCAGACGCCGCTTACGGCGAAGGACCTGGCGCGCGCCGACGAATCGCTCGACGTACGGCGGGTGCGAGAGGCGCTCGATGCGCTCCGGGCGCACTACGAGGACGAGGGCCGGGCCTTCCAGATCTACCAGCTCGGAGACGGGTTCCAGATCCTCACCCGCCCGGAGTTCGCGCCCTACCTCGAACGGTTCGATTCCGTGCCGCGACCTCCGACGCTGTCCCGCGCCGCGCTCGAGACGCTCGCGATCATCGCGTACCGGCAGCCCATCGGGCGCATCGAACTCGAGGAGATCCGGGGGGTCGCCTCCACGTCGGTGCTGCGTACGCTCCAGGACTGGGAACTCGTGGAGGTCACGGGGCGGGGCGAGGGCCTCGGGAGACCCCTCCTCTACGGCACGACACCGCGGTTTCTGGATCATTTTGCCCTGCAGTCGCTCGCCGACCTGCCGACGCCCGACGACCTGTCGATCGCCCTCGCCCGGCCGGAGTCGGCGGAGGTCGCGCTACCGGTGGACCCGACGGGCGACGGCGCGGCCGGGCGGCCCTGAGCCGCGCGGTCCCGGTTCCGGCTCGTGCGTCTCCAGAAATTCCTCGCCCGGGCGGGTGTGGCCTCCCGCCGCAAGTGCGAAGCGTTGATCACCGCGGGCCGGGTCCGGGTGAACGGACGCGTCGTCACGCGACTCGGCACCCGCGTGGACCCCGAGACGGAGCGCGTCGAGGTCGACCATCGACGGGTCGCACTCAAGCCGGCGCGCTGGCTGGCGCTCCACAAGCCGCCGGGATACGCCTGCACGCGACGAGATCCCTCCGGGCGTCCGACGATCTACGATCTGGTGCCGGCCGACGCGCACCACCTGCCCCACCTGGGTAGGCTCGACTTCATGAGCGAGGGGTTGATCCTGCTGTCCAACGAAGGCGATCTCGCGAACCGGCTGCTCCACCCGAGTGCGGAACTGGACCGGACCTACGTCGTCGAACTCATCGAGCCGGTGGCGGCGGACCTCCCGGCCCGGCTGCGGGAGGGGGTCGCGCTCTCGGATGGCCCGGCGCGGGCCCGGCGCGCCCGCTGGGCCGGAGGACCCGGAACCCGCCGTCCGGCCGTGGAGATCGTCCTCGCCGAGGGACGAAACCGCGAAATCCGGCGCATGCTGGCGCGTCTCGAGGTCACGATCCGGCGTTTGCGAAGGACCTCGTTCGGCCCCATCGAACTCGGCGCCCTGGCGGCCGGGCACTCCCGCGATCTGACGCGGGCAGAGCGCGCGGCGCTCGAGCGGGCGGCTTGCTCCCGCGTCGCGCGGGAGTGAAGTATCGGGCTGCCGATTCGCGGCGAGGATTCCGCCGCCGCGCCGGCGGGCGAAACGGTGCTTGCCTGACGAGGCGCGAAGATGGAGCATAGCAACGCCATGCGGCACGGGCTGTTCGCCTCCAGACGCTAACCGCGCACCACGAGAGAGTGCATGAACGCACAAGCCGGGACGGCCGAACGGATCTCGGAGGAGGCCCTCGAGACCCAGACCGCATCGATTCGCGAGGCCGGGTCCTTCATACCCGATGTCCGGAACGAGTTGGGGAAGCGCATCGTCGGACAGCATCTCCTCCTCGACCGCGTTCTCATGAGCCTGATCACGGGCGGCCACATCCTGCTCGAGGGCGTGCCGGGTCTCGCCAAGACCCTCACGGTCAGCACTCTGGCCGAGACCATCCACACGACGTTCAGGCGAATCCAGTTCACGCCGGACCTGCTTCCGGCCGACGTCGTCGGAACGCTGGTATGGGAAGAGAAGACGGGGACGTTCACCGCGAAGCGCGGCCCCATCTTCGCGAACATCGTCCTCGCCGACGAAATCAACCGCGCGCCGGCCAAGGTCCAGTCCGCACTGCTCGAGGCCATGCAGGAGCGTCAGGTGACGATCGGGGAGGAGACCCACCCTCTTCCCGTCCCGTTCCTCGTCATGGCCACGCAGAATCCGATCGAACACGAAGGGACGTACCCGCTCCCCGAGGCGCAGGTGGACCGCTTCATGTTCAAGACCCGCGTCGACTACCCCGCGCCGGAGGAGGAGCGTTCCATCATGCGCCTCATGGCGGGGGAGGATCCGCCACCCGTCCAGCCCGTCGTGGAGCCGGATCGCATCCTGGCCGCGAGGGCCGTGCTCCCGGACATCTATCTGGATGAGCGGCTGGAGGACTACATCCTGGCGCTCGTGCTGGCGACGCGGGAGCCGGCTTCGCACGGTCTCGGGGACCTCGTCGACTGGATCGAGTTCGGCGCCTCCCCGCGGGCGACGATCTACCTCGCCAGGGCGGCCCGGGCCCATGCGTTCGTCGAGGGCCGCGCCTTCGTGGTTCCCGAAGACGTGAAGGCGATCGCCCGCGATGTCCTCCGTCATCGGCTCGTTCTGACCTTCCAGGCGCAGGCGGAGCAACTCGATGCCGAGCACATCCTCGACCGTCTGCTGGAGACCGTCCCGGTGCCGTGAGGCTCCGTGATCTCCTGTGGCGCCCGCTCCGGCCGGCGTCGACGCCCGACCCGGCCACGGCCTCGAAGGAAGTGAGGCGGCTCGAGTTGAAGAGCCGGCGGTTCATGGACAACCCCGCCCTGGGGCCGTACCCGTCGCTCTTTCGCGGGCACGGGATCGAGTTCTCGGAGGTCCGCGAGTACCAGCCCGGCGATCCGTTCCAGGCGATCGACTGGAAGGTCACGGCGCGCATGCGCCGCCCGTACGTCAAGCGCTTTGTCGAAGAACGCGAATTGGCCGTCCTCCTCGTCGTGGACGTTTCCGCGTCGAACGAATTCGGTACGCGCGGGACGCTGAAGCGCGACCTGGTGGCGGAAGTCGCGAGCGTACTGGCCCTGGCCGCGATACGAGCCGGCGATCCCGTCGGGTTGCTCCTGTTCAGCGACCGGATCGAGAGCTACGCCCGTCCCGCCCGGGGCCGTAACCGCAACCTCCGTCTTCTGCACCAGCTCCTGACGGTCCAGCCGGAAGGGAAGGGCACCGACGTCGATCTCGCCCTCGTCACCGCGGCGCGCATGCTCACCGTGCGCTCCCTGGTGTTCGTCATCTCGGACTTCGTGGGGGCCGCCGATCTCGCCCGCCCGCTGCTCGCCCTCTCCGGCCGCCACGATGTGGTCGTGCTCGCGGTGGACGACCCCGCGGAGACGACGATCCCCCAATCGGGCTGGGTGGAGGTCGTCGATCCCGAGACGGGCCGGCGCGCGGTGGTCGACCTCGGAGATGACGCAGTGCGCGAGAGGCTGACCGGTCGCTCGATGGCGCGGGACCGCAAGCTCGAGCTGCTCTGCGCGCGCTGCCACGTCGACCTGATGCGGCTTCGCACCAACGTGCCGTACGAATCGCGACTTGCCGGTTTCTTCGCGGCCCGAGGTCGGCGGAGGCTGTGGTGAGGCGGGGTGCCCGGCCTGGTTTCGGGCTGCTGGTCTGGGCCGCGTGGGGCCTCGCGCCGGATCTGGCGGGCCAGGCGGCGGTGGACCTCGGAGCGACCGTGGAGGCGGATTCGGTTCGCGTCGGCGAGCCGTTCACGGTCCGGTTCGTCGTCCGGCAGGCGCGGTCCGGGGAGGTGCGGTTCCCCGCGCTCCTGGACCTCCCCGAGTCGCTCGAGCAGGCGGCACCGGCGCGGATTCTCTCGGCCGACGACGGACGCCGCTGGGAGGCCGAATACACGCTCGTCGCCTGGCGGGCCGATACGCTCTCCATCCCGCCGGTCGAGGCGCAACTCGTCGGCGCGGGCGGCGTGACCCGCACGCTCGAGCCGCCGGTGGTGGCCGTCTTCAGCGTCCTCCCCGGCGACGAGGCCGCGCTCGAGTTGCGCGACGCCCGTCCGTTCCTGCGCTTTGGTGCGTCTCCGTGGTGGCTCCTCGCGCTCCTGGCGGCGGTGGCCGGACTCGCCTGGTGGGCGTGGGGCAGGCGCCGCTTCGCGACTCCCGGCCCCGAGGGGCCACTTCACCCCGGTGACCTCGCGCTGCGGGAATTCGCGCGCCTCCGCCGCGTCTGGGTCGAGCGCCGGCTGACCGGGGACCGCTTCTACGATGGGTACGAAGCCACCCTCAGGCGCTACGCGCGCGAGACGCGCGGCTGGGCGCCGTCGAACGAACTGCTCGGACTCGGCGACTCCGATACGGGGCTGATCTCGGCCCTGCGCCACTCGATCATGGCCAGGTTCGCGCGGCTGCGGACGGACCGGCACGGCCCCGTCGCCGACATCGAAGTCGGCGAGGCGTTCGTGCGCTCGGAAATGCCGGAGCCGGACCCGGACCCGGAAGAGCCGCACGCCGACGGGGAGGACGCGGGATGACCGGTTTCGCGCTCCCGGGCTGGCCCTTCCTCCTCCTCCTGCTCCTCCTGCCGCTGGGGTGGGCGCTGCTCCGCGCCGGCCGGATCCGGCTCCCCTATCCCGACATCGCGCGTCTCGCCGGTTCCGGGGGACGGGGTCGCTTCTGGTGGTGGCTCCCGCCGGTCCTGCGGACGATCGCCCTCGCCCTCGTCGTGATCACGCTCGTCAACCCCGTTCGCGTCTGGGAGCGGGTCGAGTCGGAGCGCGAGGGCGTGGCGATCATGCTCGCCGTCGACATCTCCAGTTCGATGCTGGCGGAGGACTTCCGCCCGGACAACCGGATCGAGGTCGCGAAGAGGGAGGTCGTCCGCTTCATAGAGGGACGCGAGTCCGACTGGATGGGCCTCGTCGCGTTCGCGGGTGAAGCCCTCACCATGGTTCCCGGGACGCTCGATCACCCCGTGGTCGAGAGCGCCGTCGAACGCCTGGAAGCGGGACAGTTGCGGGACGGGACCGCGATCGGCGTCGCGCTTGCCACCGCTTCGAACCGCCTCCGCGACCTCGAGCCGGAATCGCGCATCGTCGTCCTGCTCACCGATGGAGACAACAACAGCGGCGGCATCTCGCCCGAGGAGGCGACAGCCGCCGCGGCGTCACTGGGCATCCGCGTCTATACGATCGGCGTCGGCCGGGACGGCGTCGCGCCGGTCCCGGTCGCGCGCACCGCCTTCGGCTACCAGTACGCGAACATCCGCGTGAACGTGAACGACGAACTGCTCGAGCGGATGGCGGCGCGCACCGGCGGCGTCTACTTCCGCGCCACCGACCCCGAGGGCCTGACGCAGATCTACGAACGGATCAACGAACTCGAGACCACGCCGATCAAGGAAATCCGGACCGAGGAGCGCGTCGGGATGCGGAGGGAACTGCTCATCGCCGCGCTGGCCCTGATCCTGTTCGAGCTTCTTCTGGCCGCGACGCGCGCGCGCCGGGTGTGGGTCTGATCGTGGCGCCTCTCCCGATCGCCCTTCTCGCGGGCGCGCTCGCCGTCGGGTTGCGGCTGCTTGCGACCCGGCGCTCGTCCACCGACCGGGCGCGGCTCGCCGACGCGTCTCTGCTCGAGCGGTACGTGCGGCTCCCGGCCGACGCGATTCCGTCCGTGCGCCTGGCCCTCCTCGCGCTGGGCGTCATCGCCGTCGCCCTCGCCTCCGGGTCCGGCGGGAGGGAGGCCCGACGCCTGGACGAGAGCGGCGTGGAGACGATCCTGCTCCTCGACGCCTCGAACTCGATGCTGGCGGGAGATGTCGAGCCGAGCCGCCTCCAGGTCCAGCGTGAACTCGCGGCGCGCCTCGCGACGCGCCTCGAAGGACGGATCGGCGTCGTCTACTTCGCGGGCCGGGCGTACGTGCTCTCTCCGCTGACCACGGATGTGAGCGCGATCGAGATGCTGGCCGAGGGAGTGCGGCCGGCCGCGGTGGGGCTCGGCGGGTCGTCGCTCGCCTCCGGTCTGACGCAGTCGATCGATCTCCTCGCCGGCGGGGAGGAGGGGGCGAAGAAGTCGATCGTCGTCTTCTCCGACGGCGAGGAGACCGCCGGACCGCCGTTCGGCGAGGCGATCGGCCGCGCTCGGGACGCCGGGATCGTGATCCACGCGGTCGGGATCGGAACGACCGCCGGCGGGCAGATCCCCCTTACGCGTGAGGCGTCGCTGGACCCGACGATGGCGGCGCGCCGGAGGGGCGGGGCGTCCGTCCTGCAGGGCCCGGACGGCAACCCCGTCGTCACGAGGCTCGACGAGGCGTCGCTGACGGAGATGACGACCGCGACCGGCGGCCGCTATGTTCGCGGGGACGAGGGCATCGCGGAGATCGACGACGAACTGGCCCGTGGCACGCGGGATCCGGTGACGTCGACGGACGACCTGGCCGTGGCCGTGTTGCTGCTGCTCGCCTTCGTCAGCCTCTGGGGCGAAGGGTTTCTCTTGCCACGTGGGTGAATCGGGAAGCATGCGCAAGATTCCTGGCCTGGCGGTCGCGACGGCCTTGGTCGTCGTCCTTACGGCGGGGGTCCGGCAGGCCGCCCCGCCGGGGGGTGCGCGCCAGCCGGCGGAAGGCGAGCGCCCGACGACCGAATCAGAGGTCGTCGAACGCTACCGCGAGCGGGCCGCTTCCTCGAACCGGCCGATCGACCAGTACAACTACGGGACCGCCCTCCTCAACGACGGCCAGGTGTCCGAGGCGCAGGTCCCCCTCCAGCAGTCGATCGGGAGCGAGCGCGAAGAGGTGCGGCAGAGCGCCTTCTACAACCTCGGACTCAGCTCGGCGCTGGACGGCCGCTTCGCGCAGAACGACCCGTCCGCGAGGCGAGCCGCCCTCCAGTCCGCGCGAGAGGCCTTCCGCGCCGTCCTCCGCGCCCGGGCGGACGACGAGGACGCCCGCTGGAACCTCGAACTCATCGAGCGCTGGCTCGAGGAGGAAGGCGAGAGCGGCGGCGACGACCAGCAGAGCGGCGAAGGACAGTCGCCTCAGGGAAGCGGGGCGGGCGCGGCGGCGGCGGCCGGCTCCGGGGAGCTTCAGATGCTGTCTCCGGAGGAGGCGGCAGCCCTCCTCGACCAGGCGGGCGATGCGGAGGCCGCGATCCGCGACCGCGTGATGGGCCGCAACCGCTTCCAGGATCCCGTGGTCGAGCGCAACTGGTAGAACGCCTGCGGGACGCCTCGCGTCACCGTAGCTTCGGCCCCATGAACTCGCCTTCGGCCGAAGCCGCCCGTCTGACCCAGTATTCCCACGGAGCCGGCTGAGCGTGCAAGCTCGGCCCGGAGGATCTGGGCCGCATTCTCGAGCACGTTCCGATCTTGCCCGATGACCGGCTCCTCGTGGGACTCGAGGGTCCGGATGACGCCGCCGTGTATCTGCTCGAGAGCGGGGAGGCGATCGTCGCGAGCCTCGATTTCTTCACCCCGCTCGTCGACGACCCCGCAGATTTCGGCGCCATCGCGGCCGCGAACGCGCTCGGCGACCTGTACGCGATGCGCGCCCGACCCCTGTTCGGCCTCAACATCCTCGCCGTCCCGTCCGAAACCCTGTCCCACGAGACGGTGGGCGCGATCCTGCGCGGGGCGGGGGAAGTGTGCGCCGAGGCCGGGATCCCGGTGGCCGGCGGGCACTCGATCGACGACGCCGAACCCAAGTTCGGGCTGGTCGCGATCGGACTCGCCGACCCCGATCGCCTGTGGCGCAAGGGCGGCGCCCGACCCGGGGATGCGCTCGTGCTCGGCAAGGCGCTCGGGACGGGGGTCGTGACGACGGGTGTGAAGCGCGGCGTCACGCCCGCGGCCGATCTCCAGGTCGCCATCGCCTCAATGCGGCAACTCAACCGCCAGGCGACTGCGGTGCTGTCGGGCTTCGAGGTGCACGCGGCGACCGACGTGACCGGGTTCGGGCTTCTCGGCCACCTGCTCGAGATGTGCCGGGCCTCCGGCGCGAGCGCGCGGATCCGGGCTTCGGCGCCGAAAGTCCTCCCCGGCGCGCTCCGCCTCGCGGAAGAGGGGTGCGTCCCCGGCGGGACCTCCCGCAACCGCGGCGCGGTCTCCCCGCACGTCCGCTGGGACGAGCGGATCCCCGGGGCCCTGAGGGACATCCTGCTCGACCCTCAAACCTCGGGTGGACTGCTCGCGGCGGTCCCGCGGGACCAGGCCGCGGCCGCGACTGCGGCGCTCGAGGCCGGCGGGTACGCGGCCGCCCTCGTCGGCGAGGTCGCGGAGCGGACCGGACCGGAGATCGAGATTGAAGTCACGGCCTGACCGGCGGCCAAATGCCGACGTTGGTCCGCCGCGCTCCGCCGCGTACGTTTCGCGGGCGTCGCGAGAGGCCGCGACGCGCCCGGGCCCGTAGCTCAGCCGGTTAGAGCAGGGGACTCATAATCCCAAGGTCGCAGGTTCGAATCCTGCCGGGCCCATAGTTCCCCGAACCAGACAAGGATGCGCCCATGCGGCCGCCCCGCATTCCCGCTTCCCGACGCCGCTCCGGCGGATTGTTCGCGATCCTCGTACTGCTGTCCGCCGGCACGGCGGATGCGGTCGCCCAGTCCCAGGCCACGACCGGCATCATTCGCGGGGTCGTCCGGGACCCGCTGGGAGCGCCCGTGGCCGGCGCGGCCCTCGTCCTCCAACATCGCGCGACGGGGCTCACAACCACGGTCGAGACGACCTCGAACGGAACCTTTGCGCGGACGCTCCTCCCGCTCGGAGTCTACGACGTCACGGCGCGCGCGCTCGGTCGGTTCGGGGCGGAACGCGTGGAAGGCCTCGTGCTCCGGGTCGGCGAGACGCTCGACCTCCTGCTCGAGTTCAAGCCCGTGTCGGTGGCCGAAATCACCGTGACGGCGGAGGCGGCCCCCCTGGTCGACACCGGGGATGCCTCGAGTACCCATCGTCTGCCCGAGGAGGTCGTCGACAACCTGCCGAACAACGGCCGCAACTTCCTCGACTACACGCTTCTTACGCCCGGCGTCTCGGTGTCGCAGGGGCCGGATGGGGAGGTCCTGAACATCGGCGGGCAGCGAGGGATCTTCAACAACGTCTCCGTCGACGGCGCGGACTTCAACAACCCCTTCTTCGGCGAGCAGCGCGGCGGCCAGCGGCCCGCCTTCACCTTCAATCAGGACGCGATCGAGGAACTCGTGGTCGTGAACCAGGGAGCCTCGGCCGAGTTCGGACGCTCGGCGGGCGGCTTCGTGAACGTGATCACGAAGTCCGGCACCAACGACTTCGTCGGATCCGCGCACTACTTCGGCCAGTGGGACGCGATCTCCTCCGCGTACCCGAGCGCCCGGGGGGGTGACAAACCCGAATTCGGGCGCAGCCAGTTCGGGTTCACCTTCGGCGGCCCGATCGTGCGCGACCGGGCGTTCTTCTTCCTTGCGTACGACCAGCAGGAGGCGAGCGAGACCAAGCAGTTCACGCGCAATGTGGCGAACCCCCCCGAACTCCAGAAGCTGGAGACCTTCCTCCAGGCGCAGTGGCCCGGCCTGTTCGAGGACGAGTTCGGCCCCATCCGGCGGACGGACGACAACCGGGCCCTCATCGCGAAGCTCGACTTCAACCTCAGCGACCGGCACCAGGCGTCGCTCAAGTACAACTACACCTGGTCGCAGCAGGTGAACGGGACGTTCGATGTCGATTCATGGGGGCTGAGCGCCAACGGACTGGAGGAGGACTTCTCGCACGCGGTGAACGCGAGCCTCCGGTCGCAACTCTCCAACACCGTGTCGCACGAGTTCCGGTTTCAGTACGCGCGTGAAGACCGGCCGCGCGGCTACGACGGACCGCTGGTCCCGGGCGCCGCGGCGCCGCCGCAGCCGGCTTTCGCCGCGATCGGTGGTCGTCCGTTCCCGGATATCGCGATGGACTTCGCGGACGGATTCCGGATCGGGCTCCCGTTCTTCCTCCCCGTCGACCCGGGATACGACACCCGCGTCCAGCTCGTCGACAACCTCTCCTTTCTCGCCGGCGACCACCTGCTCAAGGTGGGCGTGGAGTACAACCGGACGGGCGTCGGGCAGCAGTTCATCGGCTTCGCGAACGGGCTCTACAAGTTCGCCTCGGTGGACGGGTTCATGAACTTCGTCACGCAGGGGAACCGCTACGTGACCTGCTCGGACGGCTCCGACAGCGCGGCGGGCGTCTGTCCCGACGGGACGACGATCACGGGGCCGGTCCTCCTCTACCTGCAGGCGCTCACGCTGGGGGACACGCCGCAGGAACAGCTCGGACTGCAGGACTTCCCGATGGACGAGCTGGGGCTCTTCATCCAGGACACGTGGCGCCCGCGGAGCAACCTGACGCTGAACCTCGGCGTGCGCTGGGAAGGCTCGTGGCACCCGGAGACGTTCATCGACCCCGAGGACACCTTCTACGGCCCCTGGCTCGGGCACCCGGCGTTCCCGTCGGACGGGACGATTCCGGACGACCTCGACAACTTCCAGCCGCGCTTCGGGCTCGCCTGGGATCCGGGGGACGACGGCCGCACGCTCCTGCGGGTCAACGCGGGGTCCTACTTCTCGCGCCTCCCGATGCTGGTGTTCGCGCAGCACCGTACGACGAACGGCGCCTTCCAGGGGACGCTGTTCGCGAGCAGCGATTCTCCGTTCCTTCCGCCCCCGCCGCAGATCGGCGATTTCCTCACGCCCCCGCCGCCGGGGACGCCCCCCTTCCAGCCGGGAGTGAACGTCGCGGATCGAAGTCTCGAACTCCCGCGGACCTGGTCCTTCAACGTGGCGCTGGAACGGGCGGTCAGTGACGCGGTGGCGTTCACGCTGTCCCTGCAGCACGCGCGGACGGACAATCTGTTCCGCTTCGTGGACCGCAACGCAGGGGAACTGGGCGCTCCGTTCGCGGAAGGCGCCAGCGGGCTGGGAACGCTCACGGTCACCGAGAGCAGCGCCCGCTCACGCTACAACGCGCTCACGCTCGGGCTTCACGCGGACGAGGCGCTCGCCGGCCGGCTGAGCTTCGAGGCGAACTACACGCTGGGTTTCGACAGGTCGGACGACGACAACGAGCGCGATCCGTTCAACTTCTTCTATGCGACCGCCTCCGATTTCGAGCCGGAGTACAACTGGTCCGTCCGCGACCGTCGCCACCAGTTCACCGGCTTCGCGCTCTTCGATCTCGGGCGGGGCGTCGTGCTGAACCACGTGTTCCGGGTTCTCTCCGCCTCGCCCGTGTCGGAGAGCTGCGGGCCGACGGTGGCGAACCCTCTGGCCGCGCCGGCGGGGGAGCGTGCCGGGGCCCCGGCGGACCGGGTGTGTGCGGACGGTTCCGTTCTCAGGCGCAACACGCTGCGCCGCGAGAACGACTTCTTCACCTGGGATCTGCGGATCTCGAGGGCGTTCGACCTCGGCGGCGGACGGACGATCGAGCCCATCTTCGAGGTCTTCAACCTGACAGGCGCCGACAACTTCCTCGACACGGCGCAGACCGGTCTCCTGTTCAACTTCGACGGCACGATCCGGAGCGGCCTCGGAGACACCCGCCGCGCGCAACTCGGTGTCCGCCTCCGCTTCTAGGAAGGCGTGGATGATCCCCATCCTCGATCGCCAGGCGAAGTACGTGCCGGGCTTCGCCGTTGGAGCGTCGGCCAACTCCGATCTGGCGCTCTCGGCCTGGACGGCCGCGGAGCGGGCCCTGGCCCGCCTCCGGAACTCGCTGGACGGGATCATCGTCCACCAGGACCGGGGACCCCGTGTTCACCGGCTACGCATGGACCGGCCGGCTCCTGGCGGCGGGCGCGCGGCTCTCCCACGCGCTCCGCGGACCGAGGGACAACCCGGAGATGGAGAGCTTCTTCGGCCGGTTCAAGGTGGAGAACCGGTCGCTGGTCCTCGACGCCGGCTCGCTCGAGGAACTCGCGGCCGTCGTCCGGGATCGGATCAACTACTACAATCGGGTGCGCCGTCACTCCTCCCTCGGAGACCGGCCACCCCTGACGATCATCGAGGACTTCTACCGCGAGGGTTGAGCAGCACAATAAACCCGGAGGTCGGGTGTCCAACTTTTGGGGGTCACTTCAAACGCTTATCTCAGTTCCGAGTCAGGCTCGCTCCCACGACCATTCTGCCCCAAGACTTCCTCCAACAGGCGTTCTGTCTCCGGCTCAAAGGGCCGAAAGCGACCGCCCCAGTATGCTCTGACCAACCCATCTGCGTCTATGAGCATAGTCTGCGGCACGAAAGGTGAGAGGTCTAACGCATTAGTAACGACCTCGGCCTCGCCTCTCAGGTTAGGATACGTAACCCCGGATCCTGCATTGGCGGATAGTCGTGGGCCGGGGGCGTGATTATGACCCGCGGGGGCGGTGGTTCGGTGCCGGGAGGGGCATTTTCGAGGCGGCCGCGGGCGGCGGGGACGGCCCGGGGGCACTCGGGGAGCGTCCCCGGCGGCTCGCGGAGACACGGGGAGGGGGCGCCGCCGCGCGGCGCCTTCGGAAAGCCGGGGCCGGGACCGTTCAGGCCGGTACGGGCGGCGGGAGACCGCCCTCGATGGTCCGGAGGACCCGCCGGAGGAGGCCGAGGGCCGGTTCGGCGCGCGCGAACCCGAGCGAGGTTCGGCGGGCGTGGGAGGTGATCCTGGCGGGGGCGCGCAGCAGGCGCAGCCGGATGCCGCGCGGCTGCACGGCGCGCCAGCCGCCGCCGAGGCAGTTCGCGCGCAGGACGTGAAGAAGCTGGTAGGCGAGCGCGGCGAGGCCCCACGGGAGGGCGTTGCCGCCGAGGTCGTCCACCGCGGTGCGCCCGGCCGAGAGCTGGCCCAGCTCGCCGATCCGCCGCTCGACGACCGCGCCCGCGTTGTAGGCGCGCCACGCCTCGACGGGGCCGATGTCCTCGATGTCGGTCAGCACGTCGGCGCTCATCGTGGTCTCCCACGCCGCGAGATCGAGCTCCCCCTCCACGGGCCCGACCCGTCTCCGCCTCTCGACCGAGAGAAGCCTGGTCCCCCACAGCTCGCCGGAGGCGGTCCTCAGCTCCCGGTCCCCGGCCCCGTCCCGGGCGGCGGTCTCCCAGGCGCCCCGGAAGCCGCCGAGCCAGGCGTGCCGCGGGACCTTGAGCAGGTAGGACACGCCGAGCGCCTCCATGCGCGCGACGATGGACTTCGAGAAGAACCCCTTGTCCAGCCGCACGGCGATCCGCCGCACCCCCGCCCCCCTCAGGCGGGCCACCAGCCCGGCCAGCCACGTCTCCGCCCCCCGGGCCGTGTGCGCGCCCCCCGGCCGCCAGCGCACCCCGAGGCAGTCGCCCGTCTCCAGGACGTAGGCCGGAAGCGGGTGGTGCGAGGGACGGCCCGGCTTCTTCGGGTTGTAGCCCCGCTCCGCCCCCGCCCGCTTCAGTCCGTAGCGCACCACGACCGTCGAGTCCATCACGATCGTCGCCGACCGGGGCGCCCCGCCGGCCAGCTCCCAGCGCCGCCGCACCATCCGCCACGGCAGATCGTCGAGCAGGGGGGACATCACCGCGGCCGAGCACCGCGGCCAGCGCCCGAACGTGGCCGGGTGCGGCACCCGCGCCCAACCGAAGATGCGGCGCACGCCCCGCCGTTCCAGAAGCGGCAGGTCGTCCATCGCCCCGCCGCCGTACAGGAGCGGCGCCACCCACGACTCGACCATCAGCGACGGCCGGTAGCGGCCGGGGACCTCCCCCGCCCGCCCGTCGATCCAGCCGCCCAGCCCCAGCGCGTCCCACAGCCTCCGCACCACGACGAGGCCGCCCGCGTCGGTGATCCGTCCGCCGCCCCCGCGGACCCTCGGCGCGGCCGCCGATCCTTGCACGTGCGGGCGCGGTCCGGTATAGTCGTTTCCACGCACCATTCGGGTGTCCTCCGTTCCGGGGTGAACTCTGCTCAAGTCCCCTTGAACGTAGGGCCCCGGGCGGTGCTTTTCCATAGTCCGGCACTATGTTTCCAATATCCCGCCCCCGGCCGCGGCCACCCTCCCCGGGCCAGCCCCGCGCCGACGATCGCAGGATCCGGGGTAACGTTCAACTCATCCAAGAAACGCTCCACAATCGAACTGTGACCTTGATCGATCGAGAGCCCCACAACCGAAAAAGCAGCGTGAGAATACCGATTGTGTAGCTCCTGAAGTTCTGGCATTTCGTCCCGACATGGGATACACCAAGTGGCCACAAGTTCAATACAACTGCCTGCCCCCGAAATTCGTCCAAGTGAACGCTATCTCCTCCGAGGTCGACAAGTTGCAGCGAAGGAAGCGGTTCGTTGAGGGTAGGCACTCGCCCCCGCAATTCCCGGGCGCCTGAGTCATCGCTGCATCCAGAAGCCAACGCGACAAAAAACAAGCATGTGAACAGGAGCCCTGGGCTCAATGTCGCCCACCGAGTCTCTAACAACGAAAGCGCGGTCACTCCGGCATCCTCCCTAAAGGCTACTGCATCACCAATCCGATTCCCCCGACCGCGACATCCCGCAAAACGCACCCCCGCCCCGTACACTCGTTCTGGGTTGCCGGGCAGGGGTGCGTCGGAGAGAACTTCACGGCACGGACGACATTGGCCCTTCGTGTCATGTTACTTGATCGCTAGTCACGCAGCGGCAAGGCTGCGTCATTCGACCGCAGCTTAACCAACTCCCCAGCAATCATAGCACTTTTGCCCGACGCTTATATGGAGTTACCCCGAGTTGGTGGACACCTTTGAGCGTTGGTCACAACGAGGAGGTGTCGCATGTCGGGACGGAGATACGCGCCGGAGTACAAGGCGCGGATGGTGGATCTGGTCCGTGCGGGGCAGAGCGCGGACCAGTTGGCTCGCGAGTTCGAGCCCTCGGCGACGGCGATCCGGCGCTGGGTGGAACAGGCCGATCTGGACGAGGGGCGTCGCACCAACGGTCTGACGACGGCTGAGCGCAAGGAAGTCCGGGAACTGAAGCGCGAACTGCGCCGTGTGAAGATCGAGCGCGACATACGACATATTGGCAAAAGCCACGGCCTGGTTCGCCAAGGAGAGCGGATCGATCCCCCGAGGGGGTTCCGGTTCGTGAGCGATCACCGGGCCGCCTATCCGGTGCGCGTGATGTGCCGCCTGCCGGGACTCTCCCCGAGCGGGTACTACGCGTGGCGGACGCGGGAGCCGTCGGAGCGGGCGCGTGCGAACGCGGCGCTCACCGAGGAGATCCTTGAGATTCACGCCATGAGCGACGGAACGTACGGGGCGCCGCGGATCCACGCCGAGCTGAGGGCCCGGGGCCGCGAGGCGGGCGTGAACCGGGTCGCCCGGCTGATGCGGGCGGCCGGGGTCGAGGGCGTGAGCCGGCGCCGCAAGGGCAGTACGACGAAGCGGGCCGCGAAGTCCAGGCCCGCGCCGGATCTCGTGGACCGAGACTTCTCGGCCTCCGGACCGGACGAACTCTGGGTGGCCGACATCACGTACGTGCCGACCTGGGCGGGCTTCCTCTATCTGGCCGTCGTGCTCGACGCCTGGAGCCGCCGCATCGTGGGCTGGTCGATGGCGACGCACCTGAGGACGTCCCCGGTGCTGGACGCCTTCGACATGGCGCTGGCGCAGCGGCGCCCCGAGGAGGTGATCCACCACAGCGACCAAGGCAGCCAGTACACGTCCTACGCCTTCGGCGGCCGCTGCCGGAGGGCCGGGGTCAGGCCCTCGATGGGCTCGGTGGGCGACGCCTACGACAACGCCATGTGCGAGTCGTTCTTCGCCACGCTGGAGTGCGAACTGATCTCGCGGCGCTCGTTCCGGACGCCCGGCGAGGCCCGCCGGGAGGTGTTCCGGTTCATCGAGGGCTGGTACAACCCGCGCCGGCGGCACTCGAGCCTCGGCTACGAGTCGCCCGCCAGCTTCGAGGCGCGCGAGAAAGGGGAGGCGGCGTGACCCCCGGGCCGCGTCCCTCTCCCACGGTCCGCCACGCCTTCGGCGCGGCGACCGCTCTTCTCTCCCGCGAGGTGGCGAGAAAGGAGGAAACCACCACTTTCACCTGTCCACTGAAACGGGGTAAGCCCAGGACCACCCGTTCTACGCGGCTTTGGACAAGCTTCTGCGCAAGAGCGGCTTCGACGAGTTCGCCGAGGAGGCGTGCCGGGAGTTCTACGCGGCGCGGATGGGCCGGCCGGGCCTTCCTCCGGGCGTGTACTTCCGGATGCTGATGGTGGGATACCTGGAGGGGATCGGCTCGGAACGGGGCATCGCGTGGCGGTGCCGGGACTCGATCTCGTTGCGGGAGTTTCTGGGCTACGGTCTGGCGAAGACGCCGCCGGAGCATTCCACGCTGTCGAAGACGCGCAAGCGGCTGAGCCTGGAGGCCCACGGCGCGGTGTTCGGCTGGGTGCTGGAGGTGCTGCGGGAGTCGGGGCTGCCGCGGGGCAAGACGGTGGGGGTGGACTCGACGACGCTGGAGGCGAACGCGGCGCTGCGCGCGATCGTGCGGCGTGACGACGAGACGGAGTACGACGCGTGGCTCGAGCAGCTGGCGCGGTCCTCCGGGATCGAGACGCCGACGCGGGCCGACCTTGCGAAGCTGGACCGCAAGCGCCCGGGGAAGGGGTCGAACAGGGACTGGAAGCATCCGCACGACCCGGAGGCGCGGATCACGAGGATGAAGGACGGCCGCACCCGCCTGGCGCACAAGCTCGAGCAGGCGGTCGACATGGAGACCGGCGCGGTGGTCGCCGTGACGGTGCAGACGATGGACGGCGGCGACTGCGCCTCGCTGCCGGTGACGCTGGACGAGACGGAGCGGCGGCTGGCGGAAGTGGGTGCGGAGCCGAGGGAAGTGGTGGCCGACAAGGGCTACCACTCGAACGCGATCATGACGGGCGTGAAGGAGCGGGGACTGCGGAGCTACGTGAGCGAGCCGAACCGGGGCCGCCGGAAGTGGAAGGGCAAGCGGGACGCGCGGAAGGCCGTGTACGGCAACCGCCGCCGGATCCGGGGCGAGCGGGGGAAGCGGCTGCGGCGCGAACGCGGAGAGAAGCTGGAGCGCACCTTCGCCCACCTCCTCGTGACCGGAGGGTTGCGCCGCGTTCACGTCCGCGGGCAGGAGGAGATCCGAAAACGGATGCTCGTTCACGCCGCCGCCTTCAACCTCTCGCTGGCGATGCGCGGCCGCTTCGGCTTCGGCACCCCGCGCGGCCTGCGGGGCCTCGCGGCGGCGGCCGCGGCCCTCTCGGACGCCTCCGCACGCGACTTTGCCGCCTTTCTTGGCCGAATCGGGCGCATTCTCGGCCTCCCGGGCGCAAATCGCGGCTTTCACCGCCCCCCGGGCCGCCTTTTGCATAACAGTGCCCAAAACATCCGCCACTTTCCGCTTCCACAGTCAGCCACGCCGGCGACCACTTCTTCCACGGCCTGCTAGCCAACCAATCCCCAAAGCCTTCCGTTGCGGTACCCCCATCCATGGCATGCCGGATGACGCCGGAGGCATCGAGGACCAGAATCGTCGGAAACATGCGGACGCCAATGGCAGCCGCCACGTCTCGGTTCATTGCTCCATAGGCCACACCCTCTCCGCTGGCTTGTTGGAAGCGATCCAAGTGTAAGGGAATGCTGTCTTGCTGGATGGCGAGGGCCACGATGCGGATGCGACCTTCATGCTGCCTCTGGAGGTTACCCCATTCCACGGCCTCCCCAAAGCAGTGGCCGCACGCTGTGTTGAATAGTACGACGGCAACGAAGGAAGGCGAACGCGCTGTGAGAAGCGAGTCAAGCGTTTGCCGAACTTCCGGTTCAGCCGTGAGTGGGGCGAGGCCCCATGTGACTTGCGTGGCATCAGTCGTGCCGTCTTGTGTCGGCTCGAGGCCGGACGGTCCAAGTGGTCCGACCACCCGGCCCGCCGCAATGCCAGTTCCTAGCACGACGAGGCTGCAAATGAACCAGAATGCAATTCTACGCATCACGGAGCCTCCCCTCATTCCGATCCGAGACGAGCGACGTTCACTGCCCGATCAGGATAAGTTCGTATTCGCGGACGTGCGGATACGGCTCTAGTTGGAACGCAAACAAGTTGCCTGTGTGCGGTGACAGAGTGAAACGAGACCGGAACAAACCGTCGGAAAACAGAGGAGAGGACCCCTGATAATCGCCCTCGCGATCGAATCGTGCAACCCAATGGCCTGGCTCCCCCAGCTCCTCGGGGTCCGCATCCGGAAGGGGGGAGATTTGGTAGAAAAGCACGGTTTCCCCAACCGGCGTCACTCCAATCCCCCTCGGGCCTACAGCGACCTGACGAGACTCGAATCCGGACGGTTCTAGCTCGCTATGAAGAAGGCGGGTATCCGGGAATAGCTCGACACCGCGCGACGCCGAGGGAGGATCGTCCAAGCCTCTCCAACGCCCGACCACGGGAGAAGCAAACAGAACGCCGCGAGCCGTCGGTGCCATGATCCCCGGTTCTCCGAACGCTGAGAACTCTGCCTCCCGTTCCGTAACCGGAAGGATCTCTCTCAGAATTGTTCCGTCCTGCCGAAAAAGGGTTGCGCTGTACCCGGCAGCACCATACCACCGTGTAACAAGAACACCGCCAAGCGCAAACGCGACATCCATGGCCCGGAAATCTATCTGGAAACTATCTTGGAATCCTTCCTCCGTGTCGAAGAAAGAGACGCGTCTCGTACCGGCATCGAGGACCGCGAGCAACCCCGACGGCGAAATCGCGAGACTCCACGGTCTTATGAATTCGCCGGGGCCCTGTCCATACCCCCCCATGATAATACGTTGGTACACGCCATCAGAGTCGAACTCGACGATCTTCTGGTAGTCCCAATCGAGAACATAAACATGTCCACGGGGACCCACCGCGAGACCGACCACCTTCAGACCCAAGACGCCAGCCCCGTGACGCCGCTCCCAATCGGTCATGTGTGCAACAGAGTCTGCGAGTGAGCCCCAGCCGTAGGTGCTGACTAGTTTCAATTCATATTGAGATGTTGCTTGAGGGGCGGTCGCGGACTGGACGATGCTAGCGCGGGGCACAACGGTAGCTGTGGGGGCCGACTGCGCGAGGCCAGAGTTGAGTGCGATGACCAGAGCCAACGTGCCGACAACGGCGAGGGCAAGGATGAGTCGGGTGGCCTTGGGACGGTACATTGTCGTACACTCCTCTCTCGCTACGGGTTAAGGGTCACCGTGAGATCCCCGGATCCCCTAAGGCGGAGGGGCCGCGGCGCCTGCCGTGCTGACGAAGGACGCTGGTAGCCACGGAACGATTCTCCTCCTCAGGGGTAGGTTATGTCTTGGCGCGTCGACAAGCCAGCAAACGATTCTCCTCGCCGGGATTCCTCCAGCCGTATGCGGGAGGAGGTCCGCAAGGTACATGGAAGGGCACTTAGCGCACCTAGGAGGATTTAGCAACACCTTAGCCTCCAACTGTAAGGAGCAAATGAAGTTGTCCGGTTTTGTAGCACGTAACATGTCCGGTTTGAACATCTGAGGTGGTCTTACTTCGTTGGACAGTCCGAGGGCAAAGTTAAGGTGGATTCCGAGTGGTTGTGAGAGCCCTCGGGAGCCTTCTCCGTGTGTTCTCTCGGGGTGGATGCTCTGAGGTGGTCTTACTTCGTTGGACAGTCCGAGGGCAAAGTTAAGGTGGATTCCGAGTGGTTGTGAGAGCCCTCGGGAGCCTTCTCCGTGTGTTCTCTCGGGGTGGATGCTCCACCCATGGGTCCTCCCCCGGCAGGGGAGGGACAGGTTCCAAAATGAACCCCGGCCGGCGGGAGGGGAACCCGGTCGGCGACGGGGGCTTGGCCGCGGGCGGAACGAGGTGCGCGGCATGGGGAGATCCCAGGCTTCTCCCGCGCCCCGCTGCTGCTTTGCGAAGGCGACCGTCGGCGCACGCCGAGATCCGCCGTTCACACCGCCCCCGTGCCGTTGCGGTAGGCCTCGCCCGGCGTCCGTCCGCCGAGGGACGAATGCGGACGCACCTCGTTGTAGAAGTCGAACCACGAGCCGATGATCCGTTCGGCGTCCAGCCCGTCGCGGAGTTCGTGAAGGTACACCGCCTCGTACTTCAGCGACCGCCACAGCCGCTCGATGAAGATGTTGTCGAGGAAGCGGCCCCGGCCGTCCATCGAGAATGCCACGCCCGCGCCCAGCACCCGGTCGGCGAACGCCTCGCTGGTGAACTGGGCGCCTTGATCCGTGTTCAGGATCTCCGGAGCCCTCCAGCCCAGCGCGTGGTCCAGGGCTTCGACGCAGAACGACGCGTCCATCGTGTTCGACAGCCGCCACGCGAGCACGTGCCGGGTCGCCCAGTCCATCACGGCCACGAGGTAGAAAAAGCCTTGCGTCACCGGAACATAGGTGATGTCCGCGCACCACACGTGGTCCGCCCGCGAGATCGTGAGGCCGCGCAGCAGATAGGGGAAGACCCGGTGCTCCGGACCCGCCACGCTAGTGCGCGGCCGCCGGTAGGTTGCCTCCACCCCCATCAGGCGCATGAGCCGCCGGATCCGGTGCCGGCCCGCGGCAACGCCCTCGCGACGCAGATGCCGCACCAGCTGCCGGCTTCCGTAGAACGGATACGCCATGTGCAGCTCGTCAATGCGACGCATGAGCGCCAGGTTCTCCGCGCTCTCCCCCCTCGGCCGGTAGTACAGCGACGACCGGCTCACGCCCACCAGCGCGCACTGCCTCGAAAGACTCAGCGGTCCGTCCCGCTCGATCATCCGCCCCCGCTCCGCCCGGCTCAGCGCTTGAGCCCGCGCCGAAAAAAATCCCGCTCGACCGTGAGCTCCCCGATCTTGGCGTGCAGCTCCCGGACCTTCGCCTCGTGCTCCTTGGCGAGCTTGCGGCCCGCGCCCCCGGCGAACACCTCCGGCAGCCCCTCGAGCAGCTGCCGCTTCCATGTGCTCACCTGGTTCGGATGAAGCTCGTGCCGCCTCGCGATCGCCTGCACGCTGTCGTGCTCGCGCAGCGCCTCCAGCGCCACCCGCGCCTTGAACTCCGGCGTGAACCGCCGTCTCTTCCCAGCCATCTCGGTGCCTCCCGTTCCGTCCTGGAATCCACCTTAACGACCTGTCCAAAAAACTGGGACCACCTCACTCCACCCATGGGTCCTCCCCCGGCAGGGGAGGGACAGGTTCCAAAATGAACCCCGGCCGGCGGGAGGGGAACCCGGTCGGCGACGGGGGCTTGGCCGCGGGCGGAACGAGGTGCGCGGCATGGGGAGATCCCAGGCTTCTCCCGCGCCCCGCTGCTGCTTTGCGAAGGCGACCGTCGGCGCACGCCGAGATCCGCCGTTCACACCGCCCCCGTGCCGTTGCGGTAGGCCTCGCCCGGCGTCCGTCCGCCGAGGGACGAATGCGGACGCACCTCGTTGTAGAAGTCGAACCACGAGCCGATGATCCGTTCGGCGTCCAGCCCGTCGCGGAGTTCGTGAAGGTACACCGCCTCGTACTTCAGCGACCGCCACAGCCGCTCGATGAAGATGTTGTCGAGGAAGCGGCCCCGGCCGTCCATCGAGAATGCCACGCCCGCGCCCAGCACCCGGTCGGCGAACGCCTCGCTGGTGAACTGGGCGCCTTGATCCGTGTTCAGGATCTCCGGAGCCCTCCAGCCCAGCGCGTGGTCCAGGGCTTCGACGCAGAACGACGCGTCCATCGTGTTCGACAGCCGCCACGCGAGCACGTGCCGGGTCGCCCAGTCCATCACGGCCACGAGGTAGAAAAAGCCTTGCGTCACCGGAACATAGGTGATGTCCGCGCACCACACGTGGTCCGCCCGCGAGATCGTGAGGCCGCGCAGCAGATAGGGGAAGACCCGGTGCTCCGGACCCGCCACGCTAGTGCGCGGCCGCCGGTAGGTTGCCTCCACCCCCATCAGGCGCATGAGCCGCCGGATCCGGTGCCGGCCCGCGGCAACGCCCTCGCGACGCAGATGCCGCACCAGCTGCCGGCTTCCGTAGAACGGATACGCCATGTGCAGCTCGTCAATGCGACGCATGAGCGCCAGGTTCTCCGCGCTCTCCCCCCTCGGCCGGTAGTACAGCGACGACCGGCTCACGCCCACCAGCGCGCACTGCCTCGAAAGACTCAGCGGTCCGTCCCGCTCGATCATCCGCCCCCGCTCCGCCCGGCTCAGCGCTTGAGCCCGCGCCGAAAAAAATCCCGCTCGACCGTGAGCTCCCCGATCTTGGCGTGCAGCTCCCGGACCTTCGCCTCGTGCTCCTTGGCGAGCTTGCGGCCCGCGCCCCCGGCGAACACCTCCGGCAGCCCCTCGAGCAGCTGCCGCTTCCATGTGCTCACCTGGTTCGGATGAAGCTCGTGCCGCCTCGCGATCGCCTGCACGCTGTCGTGCTCGCGCAGCGCCTCCAGCGCCACCCGCGCCTTGAACTCCGGCGTGAACCGCCGTCTCTTCCCAGCCATCTCGGTGCCTCCCGTTCCGTCCTGGAATCCACCTTAACGACCTGTCCAAAAAACTGGGACCACCTCAATCCTGCCCGGGGAGGCGGGCGCGGCGAGCCGGAAGGGGCACGATGAACCGCCTCACGCCGATGTCCCCCTCGTCCCGTTGGAGGCGGCCAGCGGACGATCCTCCCGGTCGTCGCGGCCCAGATGGAGCTTCTCGTGGAACACCGACAGGCTCCCGTCCTCGTACTCGTGAACCCGAACCTTCGCCCGGACGTAGTGGATCCGGTGCGGCTGGGGCGCGATCCGGAGCCGCTTGCCCCGGTACGACACGCAGTTGTCGTTGCCCACCGTCCGCGTCTCCCGCAGGCACGGGATGTCGTCCAGCCCCACGTCCGGCAGCGGCACGAACGCCGTCCCCTCCCCGGCCGCCTCCACCCCGAACGCCGCGTTGAACCGCGGCCAGTACCCCGCCAAGTACTCGTTCGCCCCCTCCATGTCCGTGATCCCTTCGCGCGCCAGCTCGTTGGGAAGCCGCCCCTGAAGCGTCCGGAACAGGCGTTCGCACCGGCCCCGCGCCTGCGGCGAGTACGACGGAATCATCTCGATCCCCAGCTCCCCCATCGCCCGCCCGAACTGGGTCGGCTTCCCCTTGTCCACCTTCTCCCCGGCCTTCGGCGTGTGCCAGTAGTGAGACCCCCGGTCCGTGTACAGGCTCGCGAACACCCCCTTCGCCTCCACCGTCTCGCGCACGCCCCGGAAGCTCGACCAGGTCCCCTCCTCCTCCACGCAGAACCCCGAGTACACCCGCCCCGTCGCGTCGTCCGACGTCACGATGAGATCCCACGCCCGCCCCGGCACCCACGCGTGCGTCGAGCCGTCCCGGTGTACCATCAGCCCCTCCAGCGGCTTCCGGGGCCGCCTCAGGCGGTGCCGTCCGCGCCGCCGCCCGGGCTTCACGAGGCCGGCCGCCTGGAGGCGGTTCTTCACCCACGTGTACGACCGCCTCCCGCCGTGATCCGCCGCGTACCGCTCGTGGAAGTGCCGCACGCTCCAACCCTCGTACCCCTCCCGGTACAGCGCCTCCAGCGCCGACACCTCCGCGGCCGGCGCGCGCCGGTGCGAGCCTCCCGCCACGCGCCCGTCACGCAGACCTTCCGGACCCTCCGCCTCGTACCGCGCCGCGTAGCGCCGGAACGTCCGCTCGCTCACCCCGAGGACGGCCGCCGCCCACGCCTGCGTCGTCCCTCCCCCCGCCCACGCCCCGTACACCTCCTCGAACCTCAACGTCCGCACCGCGCGCAGTAGCTCCGTCCGGTCCATCCCGCCTCCTCCGAGACCATGTTGAAACCGGACAGATTATGTGCTAACCAACCGGACAGATTATGTGCTCGTAACAGAGCGTGCTCCGTGGCGAACTGATGGCTGCCAATGGCACGGCCTTGAGCGCGATCACGCTGGGGGCGCTGGCGGATCTGGGGTACGAAGTCGACGTGAGTCGGGCCGATCCCTACGAGTTGCCGGCGCTGGACCGCATCCCGCCCCTGGACGTGGCGGCGGAGTCGGAAGCGTGGTTCGCCGATGACGTGATCGAGGGTCCGGTCGTCGTGGTCGACGAGAACGGCAACGTGGTGCGCGTCATCCGCAACTGAGCCGGGGCGCGCCGCTTCCCACCGGCTCCCCCGAGCCGGCCCTGTCCGGTCCCCGGTAGGTCCTCTTGGACGCTCGACCTGTCGGTCTTCCTGCTCGGGCACCTCTTGCCCAGCCCGACGCCGGCACGGTATCGGTGATACGGCGCGTGCCCGGATTCGCACCTCATTCTTTATCGCCCAACTCCATAATCTCCTGTCACGCGGCTTCTTACGGATCGCTTGGCCCTCCGCGCGGGCGGCGACCCAGGCGATGGCTCCATCGTCGGAGAACGAAGTTTGGCCTCTTCGCGAGATATAAGAATAGGAGGGGCATCCCTCCCGTGCCGCCCCATCGCGGGGCCACGAGAACGCGAAACGAGCGGAGGGACATTGGACGTGCCCCGACCCATTTCGAGTGGACGGCCGCCGGACAGGACACCCCGGCCGCCGCCGCCCCGCGCCGCGACACGTCGCCGGGGCCGAACCGGCCTCCGCCTTCCCATTCCCTCGCGAGGACACACTCCCATGACACCCGTCTCCATCGCCGAACCTTCGTCCGTCCAGACCCCTGCTCACCGGCCGCGCCCACGTGCCGCCCTTCGGATCCTCGGGGCCGTTGCGCTGCTACTGGCGGGCGCCATGCCATCGGAGGCTGCGGCACGCGTCCGGGGCGGCCCCGCGGCGGTCAAGCAGTCGACGGACACGGTCTCCGTCACGTTCGCCGCGCCCGCCGGCGGGACGGTGGCCGAGGGCGACACGGCGCACTTCGAGGTGGGGGTGGCGGGAGACACGAGTGCAGGTGCGGTGACCGTCCAGTACGCGGTGTCGGGCACGGCGAAGCCGGACGAGGATTACGCTGAGCCCTGGCGGTGGATGGCGTCGATGCGAACGGCCACCCGATGCCGCCACGCGCGTTCCGGTGGGTCTCGATCGACTCATCCATCGCTACCGTCGACAGCGCGGGGCTGGTCACTGTCGCCGGCAACGGGAGCGCAACCGTGACCGTCGAGTCGGGAGACATCCGCGCCGGCGTGGAAGTCACGGTGTACGATCATCAGGCGGCCCTCGCCGAGAACCGCGATGTGCTGATGATTCTCTACGACGCCACGCGAGGGGACGCTTGGCGAAACGGCTCCAATGAGAACTGGGGCAGCGAGAAACCGCTCGACGCGTGGTCCGGCGTGTCCACAGCCGAAGATGGACGCGTCACGGGCCTGGCCCTCTACGCGAACAGGCTCTTTGGTATTCCGCCGCCCGAACTCGGGAAGCTTGGCAGGCTGGAGACTCTCCACCTACAAAGTTTGACGAAGCTGAAGGCCCTGAATCTGGTGAATTCCGGCGTGAGCGACCCTCTTCCCCCAGAGTTCGGCAACCTCTCAAGCCTGACGTCGCTGATGCTCGGCAGCGACTACGCCAACAGTCCAATGCCAGTCTGGCTCGGGAAGTTGAGCCATCTCGAATTCCTGGAAATTCGCGGGGGAGGGATGACCGGTCCCATCCCGCCTGAACTCGGCAATCTCGTCAATCTCAAGCAGCTGCAGCTCCTCAAGGCCGGGCTGATCGGATCGATTCCTCCCGAACTCGGAGATCTCCCCAAACTGGAGTTTTCTGGACCTGGGCGGGAATGACCTGGGCGGAACCATCCCCGCACGCCTCGGACGCCTCAAGCGTCTCACGGGGCTGCGTTTGGGCAGGAATGACCTGAGTGGATCCGTCCCGCCGGAAATCGGGAATCTCGATAGTCTCGAAGTGCTGGGCGTTTCATGGAACTCCACGTTGACGGGACCGCTGCCATCAGCCGCCACGCGGCTCGGCGCGTTCAGCACCCTGTGGCTGGACGAGACGCGCCTCTGCGTGCCGCGGGATTCCGCGTTCGACGCATGGCTGGCCGGGCTCGAGAACTTCAAAGGGAACCGATGTTCCCGACCAGCTGAACCAACGCTCCGGGTTGCCAGTGTTGCGTCCCGGAAACTCGCGCTCGAATAGCCGAGACATTTCCGGGACGCGACACGGGTCTCTCAGGGGTCGAGGATTTCGTCGATCCGGGCCCGCGCGTCGCGCAGGTGCAGTTCCGTCGTACGGTCCAGGTCGCGGCGCAGCGCGCCTTCGATCGCCTCCTGCAGCCCCGTGAGTTCGCCGCGCACGAAGGCGCGGATGTCGGACTGCGATACGTCGACCGACGTGAAGAAGTCGGACAGAGCGGCGAAAACGAAGGCCGGGAGGGTGAGTTCCGACGTCATGAGGAATTCGAGCCGCTCCAGGTGGCCCCGCTGCAGGTTGCGCCGGTAGACGCCGATCGGCGCCCCCGTCTCCAGTTCACCCCAGATCGCGTCCCTCAGGTCCCCGAACATGTCGCCGAGGCTGTAGTGGTCGTCCCCGTTCCGGGCTTCCGCCTCGATGAGCCGCTGCATGCGTCCGGGGTCGAGGATGAGGTTGACGACGCGGACCTGGATGCCCCGCATGCGGTCCACCGTCGACGGGTTCTCGATCCTGGACAGGATCTCCTCGTCGATCATCCACGTCGGCGGTTCGAAGGCCTGGCGGGCGAAGAAGTCCATGGCGCGCCGCTGGGTCGCCTCGTCCACGAACTCGTAGACGGGCCCCTCCTGGCCGATCCGCTTCCGCGTCCGCGTGACTCCGCCGACGACGGTGCCGACGTGACCCATGTAGCGGTTCCACTGCCCGATCACGTTGTTGTAGAGTTCGCCCAGTTCCTCGTAGTTCTCCCCCTCGCGTCCGTCGCTGCTCCACTCGATGAGGTTGGGCAGGATCCGCTTCAGGTTCTCGATCCCGAGGTCGCTCGCCTCCGTGGCGTCCGAGCCGATGGCCTCCGTCTGGGCGCTCGGATCGATCGGGGTCGAGTTGCCGAAGTAGTAGACCGGGTCGTCCTCGACCTCGCGGATCCACGCGTCGAGGGTGGGTCGCTCTTCATCGGCGTCGCCGTCGAGGACCGGACGGTAGCCCCAGTTGATCGCGAAGCGGTCGTACTCGCCGATCCGCGGGTCCGTGCACGCGCCCTCGTCCTCCGGCTGTGCGACGTAGTTGAAGCGGGCGTAGTCCATGATCGAGGGCGCGACTCCCTGGCGGCACACGAAGCCCGGCGCTCGCAGCGAGTCGACGGGGAAGGCCGAACTCGACTTCATGTTGTGCTGGAGTCCGATCGTGTGGCCCACCTCGTGCGCGGCGACGAAGCGGATGAGTTCTCCCATCACGTCGTCGTCGAAGAGGGCGCGGCGGGCCGCCGGGTTCACGGCGCCCGTCTGAATCAGATACCAGTTCCTGAGAAGGTTGGCGACGTTGTGATACCACTGGATGTCGCTCTCCAGGATCTCCCCCGTGCGCGGGTCGTGCACATGCGGGCCGGAGGCGTTCTGGACCTGCGACGGGAGCCAGCGGATCACCGAGTAGCGCACGTCCTCGGGGCTGAACTCCGGGTCCTCCTCGAACGAGGGCGGCATGCGGCCCTGGATCGCGTTGGAGAAGCCGGCCGCCTCGAACGCCTCCTGCCAGTCCTCGATCCCCTGGATGAGATAGGGCCGCCACTTCTCGGGGGTCGCCGGGTCGAGGTAGTAGACGATCGGCTCCACGGGATCGACGAGTTCGCCGCGCCGGAAGGCCGCCGTGTCGCTCGGCTCGAGCCGCCACCGCGTCACGTACGTGCGGGTGACGACCTTCTGGTCGCTGCGGCCGTAGTCGACCTGGCTCACGTTGAAGAACCCCACGCGTTCGTCGTACAGGCGCGGCTCCATCGGTTCGTCCGGGAGCAGGATCATCGACTGGTTCATCTCGACGGAGATCGCGTTCGTCGTCGCGTTCGTCGGGGGCGTCTGCGCGGTGTAGGTGAGCACGTGCCTCACCTCGACATTGCGCGGGAAGCTCTTCGCCCAGTCGACGTAGGTCCGGTCGGAGTCGAGCGACCGGATCCGGTACTGGTCGCGGAAGCTCTGGCGCAGCCCGAGCATGGGGATGTCGGACTCGAACAGGGGGGTCGCGTCAATCACCACGCTCGTCGAATCGTCGTTCAGCGCCTCGATGTCGAATGCGCGCAGGATCGCCTCGAAGTTCGCGCTCCGCACGGCGCGGGCGACGGGGAGCGCCTCCTCCGCCACGTTCGCGTGGGTCACGACGCGGAGAAAGATGCGCTCGTCGTTCGAACCGTTCCGCTCCCAGCGGACGACCTGTGTGTTGAGCTTCTGTCCGCCGTAGCCCATCCCGTCGGGGACGGACGCGGTGCGCGTCACGAGGAGGATCTCCCGCTCGAGGAGATCGTTCGGGATCTCGAACAGGATCTGGTCGTCGACGCGGTGGACGTGGACCATCCCCGAGTCGGTGACGGCCTCCTCCGTCACGACCTCCGCATAGGGCGCGGGGCCGTCGTCATCTCCCCCGTCGCCGCCCGACGCCGAAGGCCCCGCCGAGGGCCGCGCGAAGGGTCGCACGCACCCCGAGGCCGCGAGGAGCAGAATAAGCGGGAAGACGAGCGCGAGTCGGCGTGCGGTGCCGGAGGTGCGAACCATGGCGTGTGTCGTCCGTTTCGGGAGAATCGCGTGATGCGTCGCGGCGGGCCCCTGGCCCCGACGCCCAAGCTATCCGCGGTTCGGAGGCCGGGCCAACCCGGAATCCGGCGGCCGGGCCGGCGTGGGCGGACCCTGATCGCATTGACGGATCCGCATGCGTCAACGTACCGTCTCAAGTAGTTCCGTTCATACCTGGTTGACGATCCCCGCGCGCTGAACAGACGCACGCCGCAGGGTCACGACGGTTCTTGCCGAAGGAGGTACCCCGATGCGTATCCGCACCCTGGCTCCCCTCGCCCTCGCCCTGACCGTTGCGTGCGGTGAGCCTGCGACGGACGACGCCGCGATGACGGATGACATGGCGGAAGCCATGCCCGACGCCGAAGCGGCGATGACGGAAATCACCGACTACTGGCAGACCCACTTCAACATGGGTCACGGCAGCATGGTCGCGAGCAAGTACGCCGAGGACGCGATCCTGTGGGGCAGCTCGGGGGCCATGCTCTACGGCAGGGAGGCGATCGGCGCCGGCCTCCAGGCGCGGATCGACGCGGAGGGGTCGCAGATTGCGATCCATCCCGGTGAGACGATGGGATTCGGCGACCAGCTGGTGGCCCGGGGACACTACGTGCTGACCGGCGAAGTAGATGGACGGGCGGCGACGAACTCCGGGTACTACATGGCGCTGGCTGACAATACGGATGGCGAGTGGTCGCTGAAGGGAATGGTGAGTAACCTCGACACCCCCGACCAGACCATGTCCGCGGGCGAGATGATGGAGCAGACGGAGGGAATGGGCGGCGACCTGATCCAGGCGAGCGGGGACTACTTCGTTACCCACTACAACATGGGCCACGCATCGATGGTCGCCGACACCTACACGGAGGACGCGGTCGCGATGATGGCAGGTGAGCCGGCCCGTGAGGGACGCGCCGCGGTCGAAGAGGGTCTGCAGGCCATGTTCGATGCTGGTGTGACCTTCACCGGTATGACCGCCTGGTCCGCGCACGACCTCGACGAGGGTCATGTAGCGGGCGTCGGCACCTACGGGACCGAGGGTCCGGACGGGGCCGGCGGGGGCCACTTCGCGGCGCTGTACGCTCGCGGTGAGGACGGCAGCCTCATGCTGCACTGGCTCCTGACGGGCGCCCACCCCGGCATGTAACCACACTCGAGACCGGCCGGGTCGTCTCACGGGCGATCCGGCCGGCCTCCCTCGCTTACGGGCCCGCCACCGCCCAGTCGGGCAGGACGCCGGGTTCGATCCCGAACAGCAGCGGACCCACGGCGCGGAAGATCAGCGTGATCACCACCGCGCCGAAGAAGTTGAGCACGATCCCCACCCGCGCCATCTCCGCGATCTTCACGCGGTCGCTCCCGAACACCACCGCGTTGGGCGGTGTGGCCACCGGCATCATGAACGCGCACGACGCGGACAGCGTCGCCGGGACCATCAGCAGGAGCGGGTGAATCCCGGTCGACACGCCGATGGCCGCGAAGATCGGGAGCACCATCTCGGTCGTCGCCGTGTTCGAGGTGAGTTCGGTGAGGAACGTCATCACGAGGCAGATGACGAAGATGAGGAGGAGCGGCGGCACCGCGGCCAGACCGCCGAACGCGTCGCCGATGAGGCGGGCGAGTCCGGTCGCCTGGAAGCCGTGCGCGAGTGCGAACCCGCCTCCGAAGAGGAGCACGATGTTCCATGGCAGCCGCAGCACGACCCCCGGCCCCATCACGGTGGGCGATTTCGCCCCGGGTGACCGCGTCGGGATGAAGAAGAGGATGCCGGCCATCGTGATCGCGATCGTCCCGTCGTCGATCAGGTGACCGTACGGCAGGAGGGCGGACCAGCCGGGAATCGTGATCGCTCCGAGCTCGAGCGGTGCGCGGAAGACCCAGAGCACGGCGGTGAGCACGAACACCACGAGGATCGCCCGTTCCTCGAATCCGATCGGACCGAGCTTTCGTATCTCCGACTCGACGACCGTCCGGTCGACGGTCACCTCCTCGGGGACGCGGAAGAAGACGTGCGTGATCAACGCCCACGCGAGGGCGAGCATGATCGCCGCGATGGGCAGCGCCATCACGAGCCACACCCCGAAGGAGATGTGCGGTGCGTCCGGGAAGGTGATCTGGAAGATGCGCTGCAGCGAGAGGTTCGGCGGCGTGCCGACCAGCGTCGCGATGCCGCCGGCCGAGCAGGCGTAGGCGATCCCGAGCATGATCGAGACGGAGAACGCGCGCGTCCGGTCGCGCCCGAACTGCTCCTCCATCCTCAGGATCACGGCGAGCCCGACCGGGAGCATCATGATCGCGGTGGCCGTGTTCGAGATCCACATCGAGAGGAAGGCGGAGGCGAGCATGAACCCGAGGACGATACGGGCCGGCCCGCCTCCCACGGAGCGGATGACCCAGAGGGCGATCCGCCGGTGCACGTCCCACTTCTCCATCGTGAGGGCGATCATGAAACCACCGAGGAAGAGGACGATCGTGCTGTTGAAGTAGATCGGCGCCGTGTCTCCGGTCCGTTCGATGCCGAGGAGCGGGAAGAGGAAGAGGGGAAGCAGGGCGGTGGCGAAGAGCGGGATCGCGTCGGTGATCCACCACGTGGCCATGAGGAGGGCCACCGCGGCCATGCGCGTGATCTCGGGGCGGCCCGGCTCGAGGTCGAGCAGGAGCATGAGCAGGAAGAGCAGTGGTCCGAGCCACAGGCCGATGCGCTGGCCGCGGGACCGGCCTTCGGGGGTCGGCCGCGCGGAACGATCGTCTTGCGAAGTGGTTTGGGCCATGCGGTGCCTCGCGGCTCCGGGTCCGGGTCGCGGCCCCGCCCGCGCGGGACCGGGGCGCGGCGCCCCGCCGGAGCACGCGCCGCAGCGGAGGGAACCTACCACGCGCCGCGAGCGGCCGCGTAGTTTCCTCATGGGGGTCGCTTGGCTAGCTTTGCCTCCCTTTGCCACTTGGCGGCGACGACGCCGGCCGGTGCGCGGGCCGTCCAGGCCCCGCGGCGGCCCGCGATCACGAGACCCACGAAGAACGGTGATGATCTAGATGTTCAGTTCCGTACGATGGCGGTTGATCTGGATCGCCGTCCTGGTAGCGCTCTGCGGCTTCGCCCTCGTGCCGGAGACCGTGGTGGACGAGGAGACGGGGACGTCGGATCTGCTCTGGCCGCTGAAGCTGGGGCTCGACCTGCAGGGCGGGATGCACCTCGCGGTCGAGATCTACGATCCGGAAGGAACGCTGACCGGCGAGGATCTGAACGACGCGGTCGAACGAACCCTGACCACGATCCGCAACCGGATCGACGAGTTCGGGGTCCGCGAGCCGACCATCCAGCGGTCGGGCGACCGCATCATCATCGAACTCGCCGGCGTGGACGACCCCGAGCAGGCGAAGCGGATCGCCACCGAAACCGCCTACATGGAGTTCAAGATCATCACGGACGGCCAGGCGTTCCTCTCCGCGCTTGAACGCCTCGACCGCGCGATCGTGAACGAGGTCGGGATCGAGAACCTGGAGGTCACCTCGCTCGAGACGGAGCCCGAGGTGGACCTCGGCGAGATCCTCGGTACCGTGCCGGACTCCGCGGAGGATGCGGCCGTCCCCGACTCGATGGCGGAGACGGATGACCCGGCGGAGACCGTGGACCCCGCCACGGCGCGGCCCCTGAGCGCGTTGCTGGGCCAGGGCCGGGTCCCCGGAGAGTTCCTGGTAGCGTCCGAGGATCAGCCGACCGCGGCGGCGTGGCTCGAGCTGGACGGCGTCCGGGAGGTGATCCCGCGGGAGGTCACGGTCCACTGGGGCGTCGAGGATGTGGGGGCGGGCGGCAGTTCGTACGTCCCGCTCTACGTGCTCGAGGCCGAGCCGCTGATCACCGGCGACCTGCTGCAGGACGCCGGGCCCGCGAACCGGGATCCGACCTTCAACCAGCCCCTCGTGCCGTTCGAAACGACGCGCCGCGGGGCGCGGATCTTCGAGCGCGGGACGGCTCGGAACATCAATCAGAACATGGCCATCGTGCTGGACGACCGCGTGCAGAGCTACGCGGTGATCCGGCAGACGCTGAGCCGTCGGGCGCAGATCGAGCTCACGCCCGGCTCGTCACTGCAGGAAGCCCAGGAGCTCGCGCTCGTCCTCCGCGCCGGCGCCCTCCCGATGCCGATCCAGGTCGTCGAGGAGCGGAACGTGAGCGCCTCGCTGGGTGAGGACTCGATCCGGCAGGGGCGGACCGCGTTCATCATCGGGATCGTCAGCGTCATCATCCTCATGATGCTCTACTACCGGGCGGCGGGCGTGCTCGCGGTCGGCGCCCTGGTCGTGTACGTGGTCCTCATGCTGGGCGGCCTGGCCGGCCTCGACGCGACGCTCACGCTGCCGGGGATCGCGGGTCTCATCCTGTCGATCGGGATGGCGGTGGACGCGAACGTCCTCATCTTCGAACGGGTCCGCGAAGAACTCGCGGCCGGGAAAACGCCGCGCACCGCGGTGGAAGCCGGGTTCGGCAACGCGCTCTCGGCGATCGTCGACGCGAACCTCACGACGCTGATCACGGGGATCATCCTCTTCCAGTTCGGCACCGGCGCGGTGCGGGGCTTCGCGGTCACGCTGTGCATCGGGATCCTCGCGTCGTTCTTCTCCGCGATCTACGTGACGCGGACCTTCTTCATCATGTACCTGAACCGACGGGGCTCCCGGGAGTCCGTGAGCATATAGGGCGGCGGCGATCATGCGGGTCTTCCAGAACGCGAACCACAGGTTTCTTTCCATGCGTCGGCCGGCGTACTTCGCCTCGGCCGCGATCATCACCATCGGACTCGTGTCGATGGCCTTCCGCGGCGGGCTGCGGGCGGGGGTCGAGTTCACCGGCGGCGTCCTCCTCGAGGTCCAGTTCTCGCAGACGACGGACATCGCCCAGATTCGCGACGCGCTGAACGCGGGGGGTACGAGCGGCGTTCAGATCCAGCAGCTGCGCGCGGTGGGCCAGGAGAGCAACGACTTCCTGCTGCGGGTGCCGATCGGGGACGACGAGGACCAGAACGAGACGCGGGACCAGATTCGGGCGAGTCTCGAGACGGAGTTCGCGGCCGGGAGCTTCGAGATCGCCCGCGGGGATGCGCTGAGCGCGAAGGTGGGCGGCGAGTTCCAGCGCACCGCGGTCCTCGCCGTCCTCCTCTCCTTCCTGCTGACGCTGATCTACCTTGCGTTCCGCTTCGAGTGGCGGTTCGGCGTGGCCGCGGTGATCGCGACGGCGCACGACATGCTGATCACCTTCGGGTTCATCTCGCTGTTGAACATCGAGATGAGCCTCGCCACGGTGGCGGCCCTCCTCACGATCATCGGGTATTCGCTCAACGACACCATCGTCGTCTTCGACCGGGTGCGGGAGAACCTGAGGAAGAAGCGGAAGGAGTCCTACGATACGACGCTTGACCGCAGCCTGAACGAAACGCTGCCTCGCACGGTGCTCACCAGCGGTACGACGCTGATGGCGCTCGTCTCCCTGGTCGTCATCGGCGGCGCGGTCATCCGGCCCTTCGCCGGGGTGCTCATCATCGGCGTGCTGGTGGGGACGTACTCCTCGATCTTCGTGGCCTCCCCGGTGCTGCTCGAGATTCACGACCGGGCGCGCAGGCGAGCCGCCATGGCCGCTCGCCGCGCGGGGTGACCCGGCCGGCCCTATTCGACTCGCATCTCCATCTGACGGCGGTCCGTTTCTCCACGGATCGCGCTGAGGTCGTGGAACGGGCCCGGGCGCGCGGTGTGGGCGGCATGGTCACGATCGCGTCGGATCCCGAGGACGCCCGGGCCGCCGTAGCGCTGGCCGCGCGGACGCCCGGGCTGTGGGCGACGGCGGGCCTGCACCCGCACGAGGCCGACCGGAGCTCGCCCGCGCTCATCGAGGCGATCGAACGGATCGCGGCCGCGACCGAGGTCGTCGCGATCGGCGAGACCGGGCTCGACTTCCACTACGACAATGCGGCCCGGTCGGCGCAGCTCTCGAACTTCGAGGCGCACCTCGGACTCGCCGCCCGGCTCGGGCTGCCGATCGTCGTACACTCGCGCTCGGCGGAGGCCGACACGGCGGCCCGGGTGGCGGAGTACGGCGACGGCGTGACCGGGGTGCTGCACTGTTTCACGGGCGGCGAGGCACTCCTCGATGCGGCCCTGGCGGCGGACTGGTACGTCTCCTTCTCGGGGCTCGTCACTTTCGTCTCCGAGCTGGCCGAGTCGGTCCGTGCGGTGCCGGCCGACCGCCTCCTGATCGAGACCGATGCCCCCTACCTGGCTCCGGTCCCGCGGCGCGGGCGTCGCAACGAGCCGTCGTTTCTCCCGCACACCTGCGAGCGGGTGGCCGAACTGCGCGGCATCTCGTTCGAGGAGGCGGCCGCCTTGACGACGTCGAACGCGCGCCGCTTCTACGGGCTGGAGGAGGCGGCATGACGGGTTCCGATCCGCGCCGGATCGAAATCCTCCCCGACCACGTCGCGAACCAGATCGCCGCGGGAGAGGTCGTCGAGCGTCCCGCTTCGGTGGTGAAGGAACTGGTCGAGAACGCGATCGATGCCCGCGCGCGGCGCGTGGAGGTGGCGCTTCGCAACGGGGGCAAGACCGAGATCCGCGTCTCCGATGACGGGAGGGGGATGGGCTCCGATGACGCGCTCTTCGCCATCGAACGTCACGCGACGAGCAAGATCCGGAGCGCGGACGATCTGCGGAGGGTGCGCTCGTTCGGGTTCCGCGGCGAGGCCCTCCCCTCGATCGCGGCGGTGAGCCGCTTCGAGCTTCACACCGCACTGCGGGCCGGGGAAGGCGTACGCGTGCGTGTCGACTTCGGGCGGATTCGCGGGGTCGACCCGGTGGCCCGCCGACGAGGGACCACGGCGACGGTGCGGGCGCTGTTCCACGACCTGCCGGCCCGGGCGAAGTTCCTCAAGAGTTCGGCCGCCGAGACGCGGGCCGCGGGTGAGGCGCTCGTCCTCCTGGCACTCGCCAACCCCGGGGCGGGGCTCCGCCTGGAGTCGAACCGGCGGACGAAGATGAATCTCGCTCCGGCGAAGGGCTGGCTCGGGCGCATCGGTCAGCTGTGGGAGGATCTCGCGGGCACGCTGATTCCGGTCGAGGACGCGGAGGGAGCGGTCCGCGTGCGGGGCTTCGTCCAGCGACCCGACGCGGCGCGGGCCCGGGGAGGACGCCGCTACACCTTCGTGAACGGCCGCCCCTTTCGGGATCTCGCGCTTCAGCGCCTCGTGGACCAGGCCTTTCGGACCACGGTCGTGGAGGGCGTGAGGCCGAGTCTCTTCCTGTGGGTCGAGGTTGCGCCGGAACGAGTGGACGTGAACGTGCATCCCGCCAAGGCGGAGGTACGCTTCCGCGATCGCGCGCACGTCGAGAGCGCGGTACACGACTCCGTGCGGAGGGCGCTCGCCCGCCTCGACTCGACGAAGCCGATCGGGGTCTCGACCGTCGCGGATCGAGCCCGTCCGGCCGTGCCGCGGGGGACCGCCGCAGGGTCCGTCGAGATGCCGCAGTTCGCGCTCTTCGTCGCGGGCCGGGACGTGCCGGATCAGGGGTCCGACGCCGCAGGATCCGGCGCCCCTCCCGCCTCCGACGTCGGCGAAGTCTTCACCGGCCCCGAGCTGTGGCAGCTCCACGATCGTTACATCCTCGCGGCGACGCGCGAGGGCCTCATCATCGTCGACCAGCACTCCGCTCACGAGCGCGTCCTCTACGAGGAGATCATGGCGCGGTTCGAGGGCGGGGTCGGCACCTCGCAGGCGCTGCTCTTCCCGGTCACGCTGCAGTTCTCGCCCCCCGAACACGCGGCGCTCGAGGACCTGTCGGGGTTCCTCGGCCGGCTGGGGTTCGAACTGGAGCCCTTCGGCGACCGGACGTGGATCCTGCGGGCCGCGCCGCTGCCACACGCGCGCTTCGACGCGGAGCGCTGTCTGCGCGAGATGGTGCGTGAACTCGCGGAAGGGTCGCCGCTCGTCAACTCCGCGCGGAACCAGCACGAGCGGATCGCCAAGAGCATGGCGTGCAAGGGCGCGATCAAGGCGGGGGAGCACATCTCGCCGGAAGAGGCGCGGGAGCTGTTCGACCGCCTGTTCGCGACCGTACTGCCCGGACACGACGTCCACGGCCGCCCGACGATCGTGCGCCTCGGCGTCGAAGAGCTGGACCGCCGCTTCGGGCGCCACTAGCGGGGCGGGGGAGCGCGGTCGTGGGGACGCCGCCGGTGCCCGCCATCGTGGGGCCGACCGCGTCGGGCAAGACGGCGATCGCCGTCAACGTCGCGCGCGAGCTGGGCGGCGAGATCATCTCGATGGACAGCCGGCAGGCATACGACGGCTTCGCGATCGGGACCGCGGCGCCCACGGCGGCCGAGCTGGCGGCGGCGCCGCACCACGGCGTCGGGCTCCTCGATCCGCACGAACGCTACGGGGCGGGGCGCTTCGCGCGCCTGGCCACCGCCTGGATTTCGGACATCCGGGGTCGAGGCCTGGTCCCCATCCTCGCCGGCGGGACGGGACTCTTCCTGCGCGCCCTCACGCACCCGATGTTCGAGGAGCCGGCGTTCGACC
This sequence comes from Candidatus Palauibacter sp., assembly GCF_965222475.1. Classification (GTDB taxonomy): domain Bacteria; phylum Gemmatimonadota; class Gemmatimonadetes; order Palauibacterales; family Palauibacteraceae; genus Palauibacter. The sequence goes on from NZ_CBDCUB010000001.1 coordinate 793,199, forward strand.
CGCAACGGCGCGGGCGGCTCCACGACTGGCTGGCGGAACTGGAGCGGGGGGAACTCCTGCGCTGGGCGACCCGGCTCGACCCCTCGCTGGCCGCTCGCAAGCGCCCCCTCGATCGCCAGCGCGCCGCCCGGACGATCGAACTCGCTCTGCTGTCGGGCGAACCCCTGAGCGGCTGGATGACGTCCGGAAGGACGGAGCGTCCCCCGCTGCGCACCGCGACGTGGGTGCTGGAAGTGCCCGCGCCACTCCTGCGCGAGCGGATCCGGCGCCGGGCCGATGGGCTGATCCGGGGCGGCGCGTGGCCGCTCGAGGTCCGCGGCCTGCTGTCACGGGGCCTGGCGGATTCGCGGGCCTTCAACGCGCTCGGCTACGCCGACGTCGCGGCCTTCGTGCGAGGACGCGCCGGCCTCGAGGAGACGATCGAGCGCGTGTGCGCCGCCACGTGGCGCTATGCGCGCCGGCAACGCACCTGGTTCCGGCATCAGCTCCCCGGGGACGCCGTCGCGCTGGACGGCTCGACGAAGTCGGGGCAACTTGCGCGCCGCATCGCGCGGGAATGGCTGGAATCCGCGTCGAGAGCGGGGGATGGCCGGGAAATCGGGGAATGAAGAGAAGATGAAGATCGGCATCACATGCTATCCAACGTATGGCGGCTCGGGAGCCGTGGCCACGGAACTCGGCCTCGGTCTCGCCCGCCGCGGACACGAGGTGCACTTCATCTCCTACGCCCAGCCGTTCCGCCTCACCCAGTTCATCGACGGCGTCTACTTCCACGAGGTGGAAGTGAACCGGTATCCCCTGTTCGAGTACCCACCCTACTCGCTCGCGCTCGCCGTGACGATGCACGAGGTGACGCGACGCGAAGGACTCGATCTGCTTCACGTGCACTACGCGATCCCGCACGCGACCGCGGGCTGGATCGCGAGGGACATGCTGCGGGCCGCCGGGGGCGACGTGAAGCTGGTGACGACGCTGCACGGTACGGACATCACCCTCGTCGGACAGGATCCCTCATATCGCTCGATCACGCGCTTTTCGATCGAAAAATCGGATCGGCTGACCGCGGTGTCCGGCTGGCTGCGCGACCGCACCCACCGTGACTTCGAGTGCGACCGCTGCGCGATCGACGTGATCCCGAACTTCGTCGACCCCGACGTCTACGATCGGGAGCGTTACCGGGAACGGCACCGGCTCGCGGGGCCCGGCGAGAAGGTGGTGATGCACATCTCGAACTTCCGGGCGGTCAAGCGCATCCCGGACCTCATCGAGATGTTCGCACGAATCCGGCACGAGGTCCCGGCTCGGCTCGTACTGGTGGGGGACGGTCCCGAACGCCAGCGGGCGGAGGAACTCGCTGCGGAGTTGGGCATCTCCGGGGCGGTCGTCTTCCTCGGCAAGTTCGACTCGGTCGCCGACCTCCTCGCCAACGCCGACCTCTTCCTTCTACCCAGCGAACAGGAGGCGTTCGGGCTCGTCGCACTGGAGGCCCAGGCGTCGGGCGTCCCCGTGGTGGGATCCTCCGGCAGCGGTCTGGACGAGGTGATCGAGGACGGCGCCACGGGCTACCTCCATCCCGTGGGCTCGGTCGACGCCATGGCACGGTCGGCCGTCTCTCTGCTGACCGATGGCGTCCTCTGGACCGGGTTCTCTCGCGAGGCGCGGCAGCGGGCCGTCGAACACTTCGCCCTCGATCGCATCGTCCCCCGCTACGAAGCGCTCTACCGAAACGTCCTCGGTCTCGACGACGCGTCGGGGGTCTCGGCCGCGTGACGCTGCTCGAGGCCGTCATCCTCGGGTTCGTACAGGGCATCACCGAGTTCCTGCCCGTGTCGAGTTCCGGGCATCTGGTGCTCGGGCAGGCGCTGTTCGGGATCGAACTTCCCGGTGTCGCGTTCGAGGTCACCGTGCACCTGGCGACGCTGTGCGCCGTCTGCTGGGAGTTTCGAGCGCGGCTGGCGACCCTGGTTCGCGGCGCGTGGTCGCGAGACCGCCGGAGCCTGGCCTACATCGGGCTGCTGGCCGTGGCCACGCTGCCCGCCGCGGCCGTCGGAGCGGGGCTGGGGGATGCGCTCGAACCGGCGTTCGAGCGTCCCCTGATCGCGGCCGCGATGCTGCTCCTGACCGGCGTCCTCGTCTGGTCGATCCGTTACTTTTCCCGGCGCGCCACGCGCGGGCGGCCGACCCTCGCCGGAGCCGTGGGGATCGGACTGGCTCAGGCGCTCGCGATCCTCCCCGGCATCTCGCGCTCGGGGAGTACGGTGGCCGTCGCCACGGCCGCGGGCGTCGATCCGCGCCGCGCGGCCGAGTTCTCCTTCCTCCTTTCGATCCCGGCCATCGCCGGGGCCGCGGTGCTCCAGGCACCGGCGCTCGGGGAGGCCGGGGCCGTGCTCGGTTCGGTGCCCCTCGGCGCCGCCTTCCTCACCGCGGCCCTGTCCGGGGTCCTGGCCATTCGTATCTTTCTGCGAATGCTGGAACTGCGCGTCTTCCACCGCTTCGCCTGGTACTGCTGGATCGCCGGCGGAGCCTACCTGGCCGCAGCCGCGATCTGGCCGGCGCTGCGCGGATGACCGAGACGTGACCGAAGTCGGGGTGACCATGCTCCCAGGACAGGTCGACCGCTGGGCCGGAAAATCGGCCGCCGCCCTTCGCCGGCGGTGGGAGAGGGACGCGGTCTACCCGTTCGACAGCATCCCGTCCACGAATGACTTCGCGCGCGGGTTGGCCGCGGCCGGCGCGCCGGCGGGTTCCATTGTCGTGTGTCGCGAGCAGACGGCCGGACGGGGGAGGAGAGGCCGCTCATGGAGTTCGCCCGCGGGGGCGGGCCTCTACCTGAGCATGCTGTTCCGTCCCGGGGCCGACATCCTGCCGCCGCTCCTGACCATCGTGGCGGGGGTCGATCTGGCGCGTGAACTCAACCGGCGCTTCCCCGGTCTCGGGGCGGCCGTGAAGTGGCCCAACGACCTCATGGCGGGCGACCGGAAGTTGGGCGGCATCCTGGCCGAGGTCACCAGCGGCGGGGAGGGGGAGGGGCTGCTCATCGTCGGCGTGGGGATCAACGTCGAAGCCGGTCGCCTGCCCGCGGACGTGAAGGAGGCGGTGGCGCTCGACGAGCGTGTGGGGCCGGCGCGGCTGATCGACGTCGCCGACGCCGCGGTCGCGGGGCTGGAGCGCCGCCTGCCGACCGCTCCGGACGCGCTCGACGCGGCTTCGCTGGACGAACTCGATCGCTTCGACTGGCTCCGCAACCGGTGGGTGGAGCACAGGCTCTCGGACCGCAAACCCGCGGTCGGACTCGCGGCCGGGATCGCGCCGGACGGAGCGCTCCTCCTGAGGCCGCGGGGCGAAGCCCTGCGCCGCGTGGTCGCGGGCTCGATCGAGGTCGGCGGGAGCTGATCGGCGTGCTCCTCACCGTCGATATCGGGAACACCGAGTCGGTGCTCGGATGGTTCGAGGGACGCACGCCCGTCCACGTCTGGCGGCTCGCGACCGACCGTCGCCGGACCGGCGATGAGATTGCCCTCCAACTCCGTGGTCTCCTCGCGGCGCAGGATCTCCCGTCACCCGGGCGGGTCGTCGTTGCGTCCGTGGTTCCCGCGCTGCAACGAGCGTGGCTGGCCGCGGGCCGGATGCTGGATCTTCCGCTCCGTTTCCTCGACGGCGCGTCGCCGGTCCCGGTGCGTCTCGATGTCGATCACCCGCTGGAGGTCGGCGCCGACCGGATCGCGAACACCCTCGCCGCGGCGGAACTCTACGGCCGCGACACCGTCGTCGTGGACCTCGGGACGGCGACCACGTTCGACTGCATCACGGCCGACGGCGTCTTCCTGGGCGGCGTGATCGCGCCCGGCCCGACCACGGGTCTCGACCAGTTGGCGAGGGCGACGGCGCGTCTCCCCCAGGTCGAGGTGGAAAGGCCCGGGCAGGTGATCGGCCGCAACACGCTGGACTGTCTGCTGAGCGGCGGATTCTACTCGGTGGTGGATGGGATCGACGGGATCGTCGACCGGATCGTGGAGGAGTGGGGGCGCGAGGCGCTGGTCGTGGCGACGGGGGGGCTTGCCCGGGTCGTGGCGCCCCACTGTCGCACGGTCGATCGCGTCGAGCCGGCGCTGACGATCACGGGTCTGGCGATCGCCGACCGCTATCTGTTCCCGGGACCCGGCCCGGCGGACGGTTAGGAGCCCGTGGCGAGGGCGCGGCAGGGGCCCGGCTGCGGACTTCTAGCGCCTGAACGCGCGGAAGGCGCCGGCCCCGCAGCACTTCCCCTTCAGCTTGTCCGCGAACTCCGGGTTGATCAGACGCAGGACGAGGTACGCGACCGCGATGAAGATCACGACCTTCAGCGCCATGCCGACGAGGGGCAGGACGACTCCGAAGAGAATGCCCGTCACCCAGAACCCCACGGCTCCGGCGGCGACAAGGACCAATGCTGATCGAATCATGTTGACCTCCCTTGTTCGAGTCGCCCCTACGTTACCGGCATCGGCGGGGTTTCATAACCCCCGGACCACCCTCGCCCGCGCGCGCCTCGGGTACAGTGTTTTCCAATACGGAGATGAGCCTGAACGAGGAGTCGTGAGCCGTGGCCGCGGGGCCGTTGGCGTTCGATTCTCTTCCGGATAATCCTCGGTGGAGGGAGAGCCGCGCAACGGGGTTCGGGGGGGCGGACACGGGGACTCAGGCGACCGACGCGACGGGGTCGAGGGAGCGGAAGAGGTCGCGGCGGGCCTCGCGGACGGTCTTGGCGGCCTGGAGGCCGGAGGTGGCCGCGGCGACGCGGTCGAGTTCCTCGAAGGTGACGCCGGGCCGTAGGAAGTCTTCGGCGCCGTCGAGGGACTTGAGCTTCTCGTAGGGGGTGGCGACGTCCTGTTGGCGGTAGCGCTTCTTGATGCGGCCGCGGGGGCCCTCGACCGCGGAGGGGAAGAGGCAGGGCCGGTGGAAGTTGAGGAAGGGGCGGAGGTGGTCGCGGAGGAAGCCGTTGACGGCGGGAGCGTCGTCGGCGGGGATGTGGGCGCGTCCGAGCCACCCTCTACCGCCACCGTCCTTCCCGACAGTCCCGAATGGATACACGAGCATCGAGGCTCGCACGACAAGCACGGGAGAGGGAACCGATGACCGGACGCAACCGTCGGGATCGACATCTCGAAGGCCCACCTCGACGCGCATGCCGCGCCCGCGGGCACGGCGGCCCGCTTCTCGAACGACGCGGCCGGGTTCCGGAAGCTGATCGCCTGGATCGGCCCGGAGACGGACCGAGTCGCCTACGAGCCAACCGGCCCCTGGCACCGCGACTTCGAGGAGGCGCTGCTCGGCGCCGGAGTCCCCATCTACGCGATCAACCCGTACCAGGTGCGCTGCTTCGCCAGATCGCGGGGGCGGCGCGCCAAGACCGATGCGGTGGACGCCCACACACTGGCGCAGATGGCGGCCGCGATCGACGATCTCCGCCCGACCCGCCCGATGTCGCGGGCCCGGCGCGACCTCGCCGAGTTGCAGCTCGTGCGCGACGCGCTGGTCGCGGACCGGACCGCCACGCTCAACCGCGGCAGGCACTTGCGGCACGACCTGTCCCGGAGAGTCAACGAGGAGCGGCTGGCGCAGATCGAGGACCAGCTCAAGCGGGTCGACGGCGAGATCCGGAAGCTGCTCGGAAGCGAGGAGAAGCTGAAGCGCACGTCGGAGATACCGGCCTCGATCCCCGGCGTCTCCAGCATCACCGCGGCGGGGCCGATCGTCCACATGCCCGAACTCGGCACGCTCTCCGGGCCCCGGGCCGCCAGCCTCGCCGGCCTGGCGCCGGTGACCCGGGAGTCCGGCAACTGGAAGGGGCGCGCCTTCATCCAGGGGGGCAGACAGAAGGTGCGGCGGGCGCTCTACATGCCCGCGCTGGCCGCGATCCGCTGGAATCCCGGGCTGAGGCGGAAGTACGAGGCGCTCCTCGCCGCCGGCAAACCGCCCAAGGTCGCCCTCACCGCCGTCATGCGGAAGCTCATCGTCCTCGCCAACGCCCTCGTGCGGCAGGACCGCCTATGGACTCCCGAGCCCCCGGTTGCGGCCTGACGTGGCCGCGCGAACGCTCTGCGTCGACCCCGGTCGCGAACCCCTCGACCCGCTGCCCTACCGAGGCATCCCTTGCGACATGGATACTCACCTCCCGGTGGAAACCCGTTTTCCGTTCAGGCTCACTTCCCGTTGGACAAGACTTCCCCGAGGTCGGGTCAATAGGTGTGTAAACGTCATCAGGCGGCGACCCTTTGCCGACCTTCCGGGACGGGCTTTCCGTCCTCGAACCTTCTTCCCTCGTACACCTCCCCCAGTAAGTGGGGAGCGGTGAGCTTCCCGGACCTCTTCTCGGCCACCAGCAGCAGCCGCCAGATCAGCGCCGTGGCGTTGTCGACCCGCTTGAACCGCTTCGCGGCCGTCGTGCGGAGCCGGACCGAGGCGAACGGGCTCTCCACCACGTTGGTCGTCCTCAGGTGCCGCCAGTGCTTCTCGGGGAAGTCGTAGAAGGCCGTCATCCGGTCCCAGTCGTCCTCGAGCACGGCCACCGCCTTGGACTGCGCGTCCGCGTAGCGATCCCGGAACGCGTCGCGCGCCTCCTTCGCCGCCGCCCGCGAGGGCGCGTACGCCGCCGCGCGCAGCAACGCCTTCGCTTCGGCCTGCTCCCTTTTCGGCAGCCGGTCCGGCACGCCCAACGTCTTGTGGTTCCAGCACCGCTGCTCGGCGGTCTCCGGCCACACCTCCCGCGCCGCGCCCCAGATGCCCAGGTTCCCGTCGGCCACCAGAAGCTTAGGCGTCCCGAGCCCCCGCGCCTTGAGGTCCCTGAGCACCGCCGCCCACGACTCGACCGACTCCCGGTAGCCGGGCGTGACCGCCAGGATCTCCTTGGTCCCGTCGCTCATGGCGCCGATGACGACCAGCAGGGCCGCCTTGTCCTTCTCGATACCCGCCTTCACGTAGATCCCGTCCGCCCACGCGTACACGAGTTCCCGGTCGCCCAGCGGCCGCCGGCTCCACGCCTCGTGCTCCGCCGTCCACTTCGCCCCGAGCCGCCTCACCGAGGACTTCGACAGCGGCGCCCCGTCGCCCAACAGCCCCCGCAGCGCCAGCTCGAAGTCGCCCTCGGCCAGCCCGTGCGGGTACAGCTCCGGGATCAAGTCCCCCACCTCCCGCGTCCGGCGCGCGAACAACGGCAGCACCCGGCTCTCGAACCGTTCCTCCAGGCCCCTGACCCGAGGCCGCCTGACCTCGATCGTCCCCGAACTCATGGCCAGACGCCTCGGCCTCCCGTACCCGTTCCGGTAGCCCGGAGGCGCGTCCACCGCCGCCCGCCGTTCCGACTTCACCCGGCCCAAGAGCTCCGTCACCTCCTCCCCGGCGCCTGCTGGATCATGTCCCGCGCCCGCTCCCGCACCCACGCCCCGGCACCTCCCACGCTGGCCCGGCCAACCTCTCCCGCGTATCGTTGCCATGAGGCGATGTCCTTTCTCCGGGTCTCCCCCGGATCGCTGGTAAACGGTCAGCTGAAGGTACGTCGCCTCCCTTTTTACACACCTTTTGGTCCTACCTCGACTTCCTTGCCCCCCCCCCCTCGGGGCCGGTATCGTTCACGCTTCCGCAACCTTGGCGATGGTGCGCGACCGTGAGCGAGACAACAGTCATAAGCGATGACAGAGCCTTCGGTGTCCTCCGTCGATCCGATGCCTTGAGGTTGTTGCTTGGCGCAATCGCGGCGGTGATGTTTCTGGGCGGGTTCTCGCTCGGGGCAGTGGCGGTGTTACCGGCCGTCCTGCTGCTCGCGGCCTCGGCGGGCTGGTTGGCGCTTCATTCGCCGTGAGGAATCAATGCGATCCTGTCGCTCTCCCACCCGTGGGGTGGAGACAGCTCGGTTCCACGTTACTTCTGGTCGGGTCCCGGCATGTTCGTGGCCGGGACCGTGCTGGCGAGTGTCCTCTTGGGACTACTTGTTGCGGCGGTCGCTGCTCTGATACCGAACGGCGATGTCGCGATCACCGCGGTGCTTCTCTTCGTTCTTGTTTGCGTGGTCGCAGGTGTGGCGGCAACCCAGCTCCGCCTGCCGTATTCTACTTGGGTTGTGCCGCGCGAATGGAACCAGCTTCCGCGGGGCGTACACGCGTTCGCTTTCGGTGCCGCCCTTGGCCTGGGCGTGGCCACGCGGATCCCATTTGCCGCGATGCACGTCGTGATGGCCACCTGCCTCTTGGTGGGTTCTCCGCAAATGGCGCTGGCGAGTTTCGGAGCCTTCGGACTCGTGAGGGCCGCACCGATGATTCTTGTTTCCCGGGGCTTGGCGACACGCGGGGACTCCGACATCATTGCGGAACTTGATCGGCTACGCCGGGCCGCGCCGTGGCTGTCGAGACTGGCTGTCGGGCTGACCGGCGGGTTGGCGGGCACCCTCGCCAAGCAACTCCTGGCAACTTGATCAACTCCTGACGAACGGGCGCATCGCCCCAAAGTAGAAGGGGGAAGAGTATGTTGTTTCGCGCATTGTTCAGGACGCTCCGCGGGACCGCCGAGTGGATTCAGGACGAGGACCGCCACCCGCGAACCGCCCGCCTGAGCCGACGAACCTTTGGGAAACTGATCGGAGCGTTCGTGCTGCTGGACTTGGTCCGGCCCGCCGGTGCACAGGCATCGATCTTCGGGGAGTGCTCTAAATGCAACGGCCACCGCTGCCCGGAAGGGTGCATGATCCGTACCGGGAGATGTCCACCTGTGGGTAACGTCGGGCCAAACTGCTGGTGCGAGGGCGATACGGACACACCCTTCATCGTGTGCGACTGCGATTGCGAGAAGAAGTTGTGCGAGTGCACGGACGAGAGCGACGGCAATCCGTGCCGTGGCGGCGGCAGACATCCCGGTGACCTGTATTGAGATCGAGTCCGGCCGGTTCGGCGCAGGAGACGGTCAGGGGCGCAATTGATCTGACGATAGGCCGGACCGAGGCGGACGAGCGGTATCTCTTCGGGCGGATCCTCGGCTTGGCGTTGGACGCTCTCGGTCGGATCTACGTGTCCGACCGACAGATCGGCTCGGTGCGCGGATACGGATCCGCGGGCGAGTTTCTCTTCCAGTTGGGTCGGACCGGCGACGGGCCGTTGGAATACAAACGCTACCCAAGCAGCACGGCCATCCTGCCGGACGGGCACCTATGGATCGTGTCGTTCGAGGACAAGGTGCTGCGGGCCGACCCGGCGCAGAACGACGTATCGGCAGGTCTGGAGGTGGTACCTGTCGGATCGAGCCGGAGTTGGTTGTACGATGGTTTGTTGGCCCTCGATGCCGAGCGGATGCTCATCGCCACGGGAGGCGAGCCGGATCGGCGCGACGGACTCCGCAGGCGGCGCGTTTCCCTGCGCGATGGAAGAACCGTGTCGAAGACCAACCCCTGGGCGCTTCAACCAACGCCGGAGGAGATGGGCTGGCGGTTGTCGCCGAAGTTCTCGCGGGCGGAGCTGGCAGAGGCCGAGGAGTGGAATGCGGTGGGGTACCTGTACGGGCTGGGCGGCCCTCCCCCATACGGAACCGACCGGCTGATGGCGTTCTCGACCGACGGACGGGTCGCCTTGGCGGTGACGACGACCTATCGCGTCGATATCTACGATTCCCTCCTGCGCCCCGTGACGGTCATCGAGCGGGACGAGCGGGGACCGCAGCTGACGGCCGCTGAACGGCGGAACGCGGGCGTGCTCATGGCGGATCGCCGCCGCGAAGAAAAGTACTACCCCTATGGAGACGGCGATATCCCGGATCGGAAGCCGCCTCTGCGAGATCTGTGGTTCGACCGGGATGGGCGCCTGTGGGTCGAGCGCTACCTGGCGAATGAGCCGCGGGAACAGGGAGCCGACGTGTACGGTGCAGATGGGAACCACCTCTTTTCGACGGAGTGGCCGCGTGGCGTCGACTTCGGTCTCGGAGCAATCCGGGGCGACACCGGCCTCGGCATCCAGACGGACGCACTCGGGATCCAGCGCGTCGCGCGCGTTCGGTTCGGCGGCGAGGAGGCGGACGCGTGACCGGCTCTCGGCGTCGGCCCGGGGGGGCCGTTCGAAGCGGTGACGGGCTTCCGGATGGGGTCTGAGGGGACGGTGTTCTGGGTCACATACACGCTGCTCTGGTTGCTCGTCGCCATCTTGGCGTTCGCCGTGATGATGCTGCTGCGGGAGCATGTCCGAACCCTTCGGAGTCTCCGGGAGGGGAGGTCGCTGCTCGGCGGGCCGCCCGAAGGCGCCCGAGCGCCTGACCTGCCCGAAGAGGCCCGGGTTCGTGGGAGGAATGTCCGGGCGGAGCTTCCCCGGATCGTCGTGTTCCTGGGTGTCCGGTGCCAAGCGTGCTGGGGTCACCGCCCCGCGGTCAGTGCCTTCGCCGAGGATCGCGCGGACCTCGTCGAGGTCGAGGTGTCCTGCGTAGGCAGCCGAACGGAAGTGGTGGAGTTCGTTGAAGAAATGTGGAATGGCGTACGCGTGTACGCGGATCCGGAGGGCCGGATTTCGGGTGCGTGGCGCGTATTCATGACCCCCTTCGTGGTGGCGGTTGACGAGGAGGGCCGCGTGAGCCGGAAGCTCGCCACGCCGAACTTTGACGATCTCGTGATGCTGCTCGGAGAGATGCGGGATGGGCGTTCCGGCGATGGTCGGGACGAGGCGCGCCGTGCAGGCTGACGTCCTCTTCGTCTTGCGCTGTTGCCTTACGGTTACGTTTCTCGGCGCGGCGGTCGGCAAGCTCCGGAATCGCCGTGGGATCGTCGCGGTAATCGGGGAGCTGCTCCCCATCGTTGACCGACACCGAGCCGCTGGAGTCGTGGCGCTTGGTGGGTTAGTCGCCTTGGAGACCGCACTTGGACTCGGATTTGTCATCGGGGTGCGGCTTCGGCTTGTCGCGCTCGCGGCGACCGCGAGTCTCGTCCCCTTCACATGGGCGTTGCTCCGTTTGCGGAAAGCCGAGTGGGGACAGGGGTGCGCCTGCTTCGGGGTTAGCGATACCGCGACTCGGATCGGGTGGGTCCACATCGCCCGTAACCTGGTTTTGGCCGGAGCGAGTGGAGCGGCGGTTCTGTTGTCGGGGAGGCCGTTGGCCGAGCCGTTGTGGCGGCAGGCGGATGCTCACCTCCTGGCGACGGCACTGGCGGTTGGAGTGGCGGCGGCACTCGCGTATGGCCTTGTGGAAGGATTGTGGCAAGTGTCCGCACTGCGCCGGGTGGAACCGGCGGACGCAATGACCCCGGAGTCAACCTGATATACAGTGTTTTCCAATGTGGAAACCCGTTTTCCGTTCAGGCTCACTTCCCGTTGGACAAGACTGGTACTTGATCGACGCCGGTGCGCCGACTATGTTCCCCCCATCTTGGCACTCGGCAGCAAGGAGTGCTAACAGCCGCGAGATCCCTCGCGGCCGCGTTCAAGCGATGATCAACCGGAAACCGAAGCGTCAAGGAGGAGGCAAGATGGCAACCGCCTCGAACACGAAGCTCAGCATCTCCCCGATGGCCGATCGAATTGTCATCGAGCCACTCGAGGAAGCCGAGGAGATGCGCGGTGGGCTGTACATTCCCGACACCGCGAAGGAGAAGCCCCAGCAGGGCACCGTCGTCGCCGTGGGCCCCGGCCGCCTCAACGACGATGGCGTGCGCATCCCGATGGAGGTCAAGACGGGAGACCGGGTCCTCTACGGCAAGTACACCGGGACCGAAGTCAAGCTGGATGGCGGGGACTACCTGATTGTCAAGGAAACCGACGTCTTGGCCGTCCTGTAAGGCGTGGGTCGTAACCCAACCGATCGATCCTGAAGACAGAGGCGCCCGAAGTGGGCGAAGGAGATGAAGATGGCGAAGGATCTGGAATTCGATACCGCGGCGCGGCAGCGCCTCAAGGCGGGCGTGGACAAGCTTGCCCGCGCGGTGAAGGTCACGCTCGGCCCCAAGGGGCGGAACGTGGTCCTGGAGAAGAAGTTCGGCAGCCCGACGATCACCAAGGATGGTGTGACCGTCGCGAAGGAAGTCGAGCTCGATGACCCGGTCGAGAATCTCGGCGCGATGATGGTCAAGGAAGTCGCGACCAAGACCTCCGACGCGGCGGGCGATGGCACGACCACGGCCACGGTACTCGCGCAGTCGATCTTCACCGAGGGTCTGAAGAGCGTGACCGCGGGCGCGAACCCCATGGCGCTGAAGCGCGGGATCGACAAGGCGGTCGGGGCGATCGTGCGGAACCTGCACTCGATCTCCGTCGAGACTTCGGGCAAGACGGAAATCGCCCAGATCGCGGCGATTTCGGCCAACAGCGACCAGGAGATCGGCGAGCTTATCGCCGACGCGATGGAGAAGGTCGGGAAAGACGGCGTGATCACGGTCGAAGAGGCCCGCGGCCTCGAGACGGATCTCGAGACGGTCGACGGGATGCAGTTCGATCGCGGCTACCTCTCCCCCTACTTCGTCACGGATCCGGACAAGATGGAGGTCGTCCTCGACGAGCCGATCATCCTGATCCACGACAAGAAGGTCTCGGCCATGAAGGACCTGCTCCCGGTCCTCGAGAAGGTGGCCCAGATGGGCAAGCCCCTCCTGATCGTGGCGGAGGATATCGAGGGCGAGGCGCTCGCCACGCTCGTCGTCAACAAGCTGCGCGGAACGCTCAAGGTCGCGGCCGTCAAGGCTCCGGGCTTCGGTGACCGCCGCAAGCAGATGCTCCAGGACATCGCGATCCTCACCGGCGGCCAGGTGATCTCCGAGGAACTCGGCTTCAAGCTCGAGAACACGGTGGTCGGCGACCTGGGCCAGGCGAAGCGGATCGTCATCGACAAGGACAACACGACCATCGTCGACGGCGCCGGGGACACGGACCGGATCCAGGGCCGGATCAGCGAGATCAAGGTCGCGATCGACAAGTCGACGTCCGACTACGACCGCGAGAAGTTGCAGGAGCGGCTGGCGAAGCTGGCCGGTGGCGTGGCGGTCATCAACGTGGGCGCGGCGACCGAGACCGAGATGAAGGAGAAGAAGGCTCGCGTCGAGGACGCGCTGCACGCGACGCGCGCGGCGGTCGAGGAAGGGATCGTGCCGGGCGGCGGCGTGGCGCTGCTGCGCAGCCAGGGTGCGCTGGACGGGGTAGAGGGCGCCGATTCGGACGAACAGATCGGGATCCGCATCGTGCGCCGCGCGATCGAGGAACCGATCCGCATCCTCGCCTCGAACGCGGGTGCCGAGGGCTCGATCATCGTCGAGAAGGTCCGCGAGGCCGAGGGGCACAACACCGGCTACAACGCGGGGACCGGTGTGTACGAGGACATGGTGAAGGCCGGCGTCATCGACCCGACCAAGGTCACGCGCACGGCGCTCCAGAATGCGGCGTCGATCGCGGGTCTGCTCCTCACGACCGAGGCGGTCGTGGTCGAGCGTCCGGAGAAGGAGGATCCGGCGGCGGCGGCCGGGATGCCCGGCGGTGGCATGGGCGGCATGTACTAGCCGCCCGCCTGCCGAAGGCCCGCGGGACGGTGATCTTCGTCCCGCGGAAGGGAAGTACGGGAAGGCCCGGCTCCGGCCGGGCCTTCGCGCATCCGGGCGGCGCGGTTACGATGGAGCGCGATGACCTCGATACCATGGCTCCCCCGCATGCCGGCAGGGACCGGCGTTGCCCGGCCGGTGGCGCTCGGTCTCGCCGCGCTGCTGTCGCTCGCGTGCGCCGACGCCACGGGGCCGGACGGGTCGCCCTGCCATGTGGTCACGCGCCGCGGCGGGGCCGAGTTGTCGCTGTCGCTGGCGCCCGGAGAGATGTGCTCAGTCCCCGTGGACGATCTCGTGTCCATGGAGATGGAATCGGGCACCACCTCCGCCCAATATCTCATCGTGGTACAGAGCGGTTTCAGGTCGCCCGGCGCGCGCACCCGCCTCCGCCTCTCGGCCAGGGGGCGCGAGGCGACGGCCGCACAGGTGCCGGCGCTCACTTCCGCTCCCCGTCTGATCTCGACTGAGGGGCGGCGTCTGGAAGCGGCATCGTCGGCTGAACTGACCCTGCGAGCATCCGCGCGACGCGCTCTGCTCGGAGCGAGACCGTTGAACGCGACCCGGCCGGGCGGGCCCCTTCCCGCGGAGTGGGCGTCCGGAGCGGAGTCCAGGGGCGCGACACGACCCCCCGTGGCCGGGGATACGGTCGTCTTCCGGAACGCGGTGCATCCGGATCTCAGCGTCGATTGCGCGGGGATCCACGACGTCACCGCGGTCGTTCGCGCCGTGGGCCCGAACCTGGCGGTCGCCGAAGATGTGGAGGGGTCCGGGTGGGTGTCCGACGCGGAGTACGCGGCCGTGATCCGGGGGCTGGAGAACACCGTCTTCCCGGTGGTCACGGCGTACTTCGGCGAACCCGCCGACATCGACGGGAACGGCGTCATCTGGGTGCTGTTCACTCCGGTGGTGAACCGGACGACCCCTCGCAACAGCACGACGCGGATCTCCGGCTTCTTCAACCCCGTTGACCTGGCCGACCCCGAGAGCTGTGCGGCCTCGAACGGCGGCGAACTCCTGTGGCTTCTCGCGGCCGATCCCGACGGCCGGTACTCGAAACCGGTTCCCGCGTCCTTCGCCACGACCCGGGCGATCGGGGTCGCCGCGCACGAACTCGAACACCTGATTTCAGCCGAACGGCGCGCCGTACTCGAGGGTGGGAGCTTCGCCGACCTCGAGGCGGTGTGGTTGAGCGAGGGACTCGCCCATTCGGCGGAGACCTTCGTCGGGATGTCCCTCGGCAGGCTGCGTCCCGGCCGCAACTACGGCTTCGATGAACTGGCCGCGGGTCCCGAGATCTTCCGCACATATTTTTTTCCGAACTTCCGGCGGGCCGCGTACTACCTGACCGATCCCCACCGGACGCCCGCGCTCGGAGACGAGGATGGCCGCGATCCGTCCGGTGTTCCCTCGCTGGCCATGCGAGGCTTCGGCTGGCTCCTGCTCCGCTGGTTCGCGGATCAGTACGCCGTCGGCGCAGGGGGCCTGCTTGGCGGTCCCCCCGAGGAAACCATCTTCCGCGACCTGGCGGGTGGCGGCCCGGGCCGGACACGTGGCGTGGAGAACCTCGAACGGGTCGCGGCCTCTGTGGGCGCGCCGGGGGACTGGGAAGCACTTCTCGCGACCTGGGCCCTGGCTCCCATCGCGGACGATCGGCAGGGAGAGACCCCCCTCTCGGCCCAGGTCACGAGCCTGCAACTGCGGGACGCGTTCGCCGCGCTACACCGCGCACTGGAGGGCGAGGAGCCCTTCGACCACGAGTTTCCGCTCTTCACGACCGGCATCGCGCTCGCGGCCGGCACCGACATCCGGGTCGATTTCGAACTGAACGCGGCGACGGGCCGGTACTTTGTGCTCGAGAGCGACGGACCGCACCCGCCACTCCGGGTCCGGCTGACGACCCTGGCCGGTGGACGCACGCCCGGATCGGCGGGGGTCCGGTTCGTCGTGCTCCGCACCCGCTAGCGGGCGACTTGGGCGGCGAGTCCATATCTTTGGCCGCGAGAGCTGCGGTCGGGCCGCGCCGGGCGTATCGGGCGGTCGCGGACAGACCCGTGGCGGAGAAACAGGGAGTGAGCCAGGGATGAGACCACGCGACCGGTGGTGGCCGTGCAGGGCCGGGTTCTCCGGCCTCGTCCTTGCGGCCTGCGGAGGAGAGGGTACGACGGATCCGCCGCCCCCGCCGCCCCCGGTCGTCATGGGGTGCAGGGCGGGTGCGGCGGAGACGCCGGTGTCCGGTTCGATCGGCACCGTGGACATTGCGCCGGGCGAACTCGTCACGCTGGACTCTCCCGGCGACGTGCGCGCGTTCCGGCTCGCCGGCGGCGAGGAGCCCCGCAACTACGAGGTCATCGTACAGAGCACCTCGATCGTACCGGGGCTGAGCACGCAGGGCTGCATACGCGTGCGCGCCGAGCGTGCCTCGGCGAACGTGGCGCCCGCCCGCCCCGAACCGCTCGCCCCCGTGAGTGGGTTCACGAGCCGCGACCTCCGGCGCCGGGCCTCCTGGTTCGAGAACGAGCGTCTGCTGCGGGAGCGGGAGCAGGAGGAACTGGCGAGGGTCGGCGCGCGACCCATCCGGCAACGCACGCGGAGGTTCGACGCGGCGGCTCCGATGGCGGCGCCGGCACCGCCCGGGCTCGGCGACACGCTCTCGTTCACCATCGGCGTGAACTCGGAGTTGAGGGTCGACTGCCGCAACACGACGCTCATTCGGGGCGAGGTCCGGCATGCGGGCGAGCACTTCACGGTCGTGGAGGACCTCGAGTTCGCCACCCAGCCGGCGAGCGACCGCTTCACGGAAGAGGAATTCGAGACCATCGGACGGCAACTCGACGAGATCGTGTACCCGATGGACGTCGCCTACTTCGGGGAGCCGGGGGACATCGATGACAACGGGACGGTGTTCGCCCTCATCACGGCCGAGGTGAACAAGCTCACCCCCGCCGGCGAAGAGAGCATCGTCGCCGGCTTCTTCCTCGCACAGGACCTCACATCGGCGAGCAGCTGTCCGGCGTCGAACGAGGGGGAGATCTTCTATCTCGTGGGACCCGACCCGGACGAGGACTACGGTACGGACATCAGCCTGGATTTCGCGAACGCGCTCGCGCGCACGACGGTCGCGCACGAGTTCGTCCACCTTCTGAGTACGCAGCAGCGGGTCACGCTCGGCAATGGGACCCTGAGCGACCGCGAGGTGGCTTGGCTCGACGAGGGGATGGCCCACCTCGCCGAGGAGATCGCCGGCCTGCGGACGGGGGGCTTCGGAACCCGCGAAAACCTGGACCTCGAGGCGATCACTGCGAGCGAGGAACAGCTCACCGTCTACAATCACTTCCACCTGCTGAATCACATCCGGCTGGGTCGCTTCCTTCGGGGCGGCTGCCCGACCCCTGATCCGGACGGCCCCGCCGCCACGCTGGCACTCGGCGACTCCGGGGGAGAGGATCCGGGCGGGGTCGAATCGCTCGCGTTTCGGGGCTTCGGCTACAGCCTGATGCGCTGGCTCGGAGACCAGTTCGGGGAGTCCGGGAGCGGGGGCGCGCTGCCGGGCAGCCGCGAGGAGGGGTTGTTCCGCGAACTGTCCTCGGGCGGACCGGCGCACATGAGAGGCGTCGCCAACGTGGAGCGGGCGATCCGCGTCGTGGCGGGATCGAACCTGTCGTGGGATGACCTCCTTCCCCTCTACCTGGCGTCGCTGGTCGCGGACGACAACGCGCCGGCGGAAACGGATCCGCGCGCGCAGTGGCGGACCTGGCACCTGAGGGGCCTGTACGGGCAGCTGAACGACTCCAACCTCGGGGACGAATGTCCGTTCACACGCGACTTTCCGCTCTTCCCCTCGAGGGTGTCGCTGCACGCGGGGACGAACAGCGCGATCGAGTTCATGGTGAACGCGTCCACCGGGCGCTTCGTGTCGCTGAGGGGTACCGGCGCCCACCCCGACGTGCTCGTCCAGATCACGGACGAGGACGGGGGGAACCTGCCGTCCCGGGCGAGGCCGCAGGTCACGATCCTCCGAGTCCGGTGAGTCATCGGCATCGCCATGCCGGTGGGATGGGACGCCCCGTCCTCTATTGGTTGCTGGTGTTTCTGCCGGGGGCGGCCACGGGTTGTGCGGCTCAGACGAGACTCGGCGAAGGCCCGGACCGGGTGGGTGAAATCGGCCCGGCGTCGTTCGAGGGAAGGGTGCGAGTGGTTGGGAGCGACCCGTTCCCGTACACGGTCGTTGAGGCGGAAGACGGCCAGTCGCGGCTGGTGACCGGCGTTCTTCTCGAAGAGATCCGGCGACTGGCCGGGGCCCGGGTGCGCCTCACGGGTCGGCTTGTGCGGGCCGAACTTCCGGGCACGGCTCTCGAGGCCTCGTCCTGGGAAATCCTCTCGGTAGACGGCGAGCGACCCCTGATCGGTCGACTGGAACGCGACGCGGACGGCTTTCGTCTCGTTCGGCCCCGCGGAGAAGTGCATCGGCTCGGTTTCGTTTCGGGCGCGCTCGCCGACCGTTTGGGCGCGTTCATCTGGGTCGTAGTCGATGAGAGAGGAGGCGTCGTCCACTACGGAGTCGTGCGGGATTCCGAGGTCGGGCCCTGACCCGGACTTGGTGATCCCCTGACCCGACCCTAGCTTCCGCGTCCACCGACATCCGACAGCATCGTCCATCGACGGGTAGGCCGATGAACGACCCCCACATCTCCATCTCGCTCCCCGACGGCTCGCCGAAGGAACTGGCGTCCGGCGCCACCGCGGCGGACCTCGCCGCCGCCATCGGGCCCGGGTTGGCCCGCGCCGCCGTGGCCGCGCGCATCGATGGGCAGCTCTCGGATCTGTCGGCGCCGCTCCCCGACGGGGCGGAGGTGGCGATCGTCACCCGTGACGACGGCGACCCCGACGCGCTCTACGTGCTCCGGCACTCCGCGGCGCACGCGTTGGCGACGGCCGTCCGCGAACTCTATCCGGGGGCGGGGATCGGCTTCGGCCCGCCCATCGACGACGGTTTCTACTATGACTTCGACGTCCCCGCGCCCTTCATGCCCAAGGATCTGGACAGGATAGAGCGTGCGATGGCAGAAGTCGTCACGGCGGACGACCGGTTCGAGCGCCGCGAAGTAGGACGCGACGAAGCGCGGGAACTGTTCGCCGACGATCCCCTCAAGCTGGAGCGATTGGCCGAGATCCCGGAGGATGAGGCGATCTCCGTCTATCGCAACGGCCCGTTCCTCGACCTCTGCCGGGGGCCGCACGCGCCGCGGACCGGCGAGATCCGGTACTTCAAGCTTCTCAGTGCGGCCGGAGCCTACTGGCGCGGCGACGAACGGCGGCGGATGCTGCAGCGCATCTACGGCACCGCCTTCTATTCGGGCAGCGCGCTCGATGCATTCATCACCCGCCGCGAAGAGGCGCGGAAGCGCGACCACCGGAAGCTGGGCCGCGAACTCGACCTGTTCTCGATTCAGGAGGATATCGGTCCGGGGCTCGTGTGCTGGCACCCGAAGGGCGCGCGCATACAGCAGGAACTGCGGCGCTGGATCGAGGACCTGCAGCAGTCGCGCGGCTACGATGTCGTGTACACGCCCCACCTCTCGAGCGAAGCGCTCTTCCGGCGCTCCGGACACCTGCCGAACTACGCGGAGAACATGTATCCCCGCATGGAGGGCGCCGAAGGCGAGGCGTTCCGCGTGAAGCCCATGAACTGTCCGGGGCACATCACGATCTACGCGGCGCGCCCGCGCAGCTACCGGGACCTCCCGGTCCGGCTGTCGGAGGTCGCGAACGTGTACCGATACGAGCGGTCGGGGACGCTGCACGGGCTGCTGCGCGTGCGCATGCTCACCATGGATGACGGGCACGTCTTCTGTACCCCGGACCAGATCGAGGACGAGATCTTCATCTGTCTCGAACTGGTGGACACTGTGATGACGACCCTGGGCCTCGACTATCGGTTCGATCTTGCAACGCGTCCCCACGGGGAGAAGCGGATCGGCGGCGACGAGGTCTGGGATATGGCGGAGGCCGCGCTGCGCGAGGCGCTGGACAGGGCCGAACTGGAATATGAAGTGGACGAAGGCGGGGGCGCCTTCTATGGCCCGAAAATCGACATCAAATACCAGGATGCCATCGGGCGGGAATGGCAGGGAGCCACGATCCAGCTCGACTTCAACCTGCCCGACCGTTTCGACCTCGAGTACATGGGCCCGGACAACAAGCCGCACCGGCCCGTCATGATCCACCGCGCGATCTTCGGCACGCTGGAGCGCTTCACCGGCGTCCTCATCGAGCACTTCGCCGGCGCGTTTCCCCCCTGGCTCGCGCCGGTGCAGGTCCGCGTGATCCCGATCACGGACGTGCACGCACCCGCCGCGGCCGGGATCCGCGACCGGCTCGCCGCGCGGGGCCTGCGCGTCGAACTCGACGACCGCTCGGACACGCTCGGCTACCGCATCCGCGACGGAGAACTGCAGAAGATCCCCTACCTGCTCGTCGTCGGAGACCGCGAGATCGAGGCCGGCACGGTCGCCGTGCGCGCCCGCCGCGCGAGCCGGAAACAGGAGATCGTCTCCCTCGACGACTTCATCCGCCGTATCTTCGACCGCGTCGCAACCCGCTCCCTCGAGGCGTGATCCGTCTCGGGCGGCGAGGGTTTCATTGACACCGGGGTGCCGGTGAGGCAGGTTGACGGGGTCGAAAAAAAACGGAAGCGGGGCCGCGATGCCCCCACCCTATCGGCGCACGGGATCGTGTTGCTGCCGGGTCAACGGCATACCCCCGCTGAGGGGCGTATCGTCGTGCCCGGTCGGCCGGCGCCGAACCGGGCTTTTTTTATGAGGTGAAGTGAACGGAGACCCACGAGTCAACGACAAAATCCGGATCAGCCCGATCCGGCTCATCGACGAGAAGGGTGACCAGCTCGGAATCGTCGCCACGGACGAAGCCCGCGCGCTGGCGGCCGAGCGCGGACTGGACCTGGTGGAAGTAGCGCCCGCGGCGCGGCCGCCCGTCTGCCGGCTGATGGATTTCGGGAAGTACAAGTACGCGCAGGCGCGGAAGGCCCGGGAGGCGAAGAAGAAACAGCACATCATCACCGTCAAGGAGGTGAAGCTGCGGCCGAAGATCGAGACGCACGACATCGACTTCAAGATGCGCCACGCGCGCAGGTTCCTGGGTGATGGTGACAAGGTGAAGTTCACGCTCATGTTCCGCGGACGCGAGATCACGCACCCCGAGCGAGGGAGACGGATTCTCGACCGCGTGAAGCAGGAACTGCAGGATATCGCGGTGGTGGAGTCGGACATCGCGCACGAAGGCCGTACGATGACCATGCTGATGGGGCCGCACCGGACCTAGGCCGGCTCGCGGGAATCGGAGATCGATCCTCCGTCGCCGGACGGAGGCCAGACGGAGTGGACGCCATATGCCGAAGATGAAGACGAACCGGTCCGCCGCGAAGCGGTTCCGAAAGACGGGGAGCGGCAAGTTCCGGCGCCAGCGTGCCTACCACAGCCACATCCTCACGAAGAAGAGCCCGAAGCGTAAGCGTCGGCTCCGCCAGGGGACGCTTGTGGCGAAGGCGGATGAGAAGCGGGTGAAGCGACTTCTGGGGACATAGCAGTCCGTGGCGAAATCCCGCGTCGCTCGAATGCAGTCGGGGTTTCGCCACGGGCTGCTTTAGCCCGCCCCGACTTTCCAGCACAGTAGCAGGAGGTGCGGTCATGCCACGCGTGACGAGCAGCGTTGCACGTAACCGTCGCAAGAAGAAGATACTCAAGGAAGCCCGCGGCCAGTTCGGGGCGCGGTCGAAGCTCTATCGTACGGCCAAGAATTCGGTCGAGCGCGGCTGGGCCTACGCCTACGTGGGCAGGCGCCGAAAGAAGCGCGATTTCCGACGCCTGTGGATCGCCCGCATCAATGCCGCGGCCCGGCAGCACGGCATCTCCTACTCGCGTTTCGTCAGCGGGCTCAGGACGGCCGGCGTGGATCTCAACCGCAAAGTGCTCGCGGACCTGGCCATTCGGGACCCGGTCGCCTTTACCAAGCTTGTCGAGGTGGCCAAAGCCAACGCCCCATGACCCCGGCCGGAGCGTCTCTCCTCGATCGGCTCGCCGGGATCGGGGCGGAGGGGCACGCCGCGATCGGGGAGGCGAGTGACGCTGCCGCTCTCGAGTCGGCCCGGGTGGAATACCTCGGTCGGAACGGGCAGTTGGCCCGGGTGATGTCCTCCATCGGGACGGTCGAGCCGGCGGCCCGGCGGGAGGTCGGGCAACGCGCCAATGCCGTGAAGACGTCGCTGAGCGAGGCGCTCGAGCGGCAGGACCGGCATTTGGCCGCAGCGGCTCGCGCTCCGAGCGGCGGCGTCGACCTCACGCTGCCCGCGCGCGGGCGTTGGGTCGGCGGCGTCCATCCCGTGACCCGCGTGATCGACGAGATCTGCGACATCTTCGCGGAACTCGGCTTCACGCGCGTGCTCGGACCGGAGGTCGAGTCGACGTGGTACAACTTCACCGCGCTCAACATCCCGCTCGATCACCCCGCCGCGGACATGATGGACACGTTCTACCTGGACGACGACACCGTGCTGCGTACCCATACGTCGCCCGTCCAGGCGCGCGTCATGGAAGCGTTCGCGCCGCCCGTGCGCGTCGTCGTCCCGGGACTCGCGTACCGGCGGGATTCGTTCGACCCTTCGCACGCCCCGGCGTTCGAACAGATCGAGGGTCTCGCGGTCGATGAGGGCGTGGACTTCGTCGAGTTCCGCGCCGCGATCCAGCACTTCGTGCGTCACTTCTTCGGCGCCGGGACGAAGAGCCGGTTTCGGCCTTCGTTCTATCCGTTCACGGAACCCTCCGCCGAGGTGGACGTGTCGTGCGCGGTGTGCCGGGGGAGCGGCTGCCCGACCTGCAAGCGCACCGGCTGGATCACGATCATGGGCAGCGGGATGGTGGATCCCGCCGTGTTCGAGGCCGTCGGCTACGATCCGGAGCGCTACACCGGCTACGCCTTCGGCATGGGGCCGGCGCGGATCGCCATGGTCCGGCACGGCATTCCCGACATGCGGCTTCTCTACGAGGGGGAGATGAGTTTCCTGAGGCAGTTCGTATGAACATCTCCTTCAACTGGATCCATGAGTTGGCGGGGTTGCGCGGCGAGCTGCGGGATCCGCGGGTCCTCGCCGAGCACCTGACCATGACCGCGGCCGCCGTGGGGAAGATCGAAACCGTTGGACAGCGGCTCGACGGCATCGTGGCGGCGCGCGTGCTGGAGCTGGCGGCGCATCCGAACGCGGACCGGCTCACGCTGTGCAGGGTGGACCGGGGCGGCGGCGAGGTGCTCGATGTCGTTTGCGGAGCACCCGTCATCGAGCGGGGCGGGCTCTACGCCCACGTGGCGCCCGGAGGCCGGCTCCCCGGCGGATTCCGGATCGAGAGTCTGAAAATCCGCGGCGAGTTGAGCCACGGGATGCTCTGCTCCGAGGCCGAACTCGAACTCGGCCGCGACAAGGGGGGAATCATGCGGCTCGGCGACGACCTCGAGCCGGGGGTCTCTCTCGCCGGAGCCCTCGGCCTCCCGGACACCCGCCTGACGCTCGACCTGAATCCGAACCGCGTGGATCTCGCCTGCCACATGGGCGTCGCGCGGGAATTGTCCGGAGCGCTGGCGCCGCGCGACTTCGGCGGAACGCGCTGGACCCCCGAATGGCGCGACGGAGACGCGGAGGCGGAGGGCGCCGGGGTGAGGGTCCGCATCGAGGCACCGGAGCGCTGCTCGCGCTACATGGCCGCCGTCGTGCGCGGCGTGAGGGTGGGTCCCTCGCCCGCGTGGCTCGCGGGCCGTCTCCTGGCGGCGGGCGCACGCCCGATCAGCAACGTCGTCGATGCCACGAACTACGTCCTCCTCGAACGCAACCAGCCGCTGCACGCCTTCGACCTCGCGCGGCTGGCGGGGGCCGAGATCCGCGTCCGCGCGGCCGTGGCGGGCGAGCCGCTGACGACGCTCGACGGCGAGGAGCACGAACTGGCGCCGGACCAGACGGTCATCGCCGACCGGGATCGCGCGGTCGCTTTCGCCGGCGTGATGGGCGGGCTCGACACCGAGGTCACCGCGGACACGGTGGACCTGCTGATCGAGTGCGCCGCCTTCGATCCCGCGGGGGTACGGAAGACCCGCTCGGGCGCCGGGCTGTCCACCGACGCGTCCTACCGCTTCGAGCGGGGGATCGACGTCCACGCGCAGGAGCAGGCGCTCATTCGCTGCGTCGAGTTGATCCTCGCCGCGGCCGGCGGCGAGGCGGACGCGATCGGGCTCCGGGTGGGGCCCCGCCCGTCGTCCGCGGCACCCATCGAGTTGCGGGTCGGGCGTGTGGACCAGGTGCTGGGGTTCCGGCTCACCGGCGCTGACATTCTCGACGCGCTGCGGCCGATCGGCTTCGAACCCCTCCCGCCGGCCGAGTCCGGCGGCGACGGAGACCGCGTACAGGATCGTGTGCGGGTCTCCGTGCCCGGCTGGCGTACGGATGTGGAACGGGAGATCGATCTCGTGGAGGAAGTGGCGCGCCGGGTCGGGTACGATGCCGCCTCCGGGCAGGATCGCAGATTCAGGCCCAGCGCGGTGCCCGAAGACCCCCGGGTCGCGAAGGAGGCCCGGGCGCGGAGGATGCTCACCCGGCGCGGACTGCTCGAAGCCCGCAGCCTGAGCTTCATGCCGCAGGATTTCCGCGGCAACCGGGCGATCGTCGCGGTGCCGAACCCTCTATCCGCCGAGGAGAGCTGTCTGCGTTCCGCCCTCGTGCCGGTGCTCCTGCGGCGCCTGGAGCACAACTACGCGCGCGGCAATCGAGACGTGCGCCTGTTCGAACTGGGTACCGTATTCGGTTACGCCGGGGGGAACGGGCCGTCCGGCGAGACGGGCCGAACCTTCGGGGAGGCGGGGCGCGTGGGCGCGCTGATCACGGGTGCGCGGCGGCCGGATCACTGGTCCGGAGCGAGTCTCGACTTCGATCTCTGGGATCTCAAGGAGATCGCGGACGTGCTCGCCCACCGGTGCGGGGCCGAACTGGAACCTTCGCCGGGCGTTGCGGAGGGGGCCGCCGCCGTCCCGGGACCGCCGCTGGCCGGGCCCTGGCTCGCGGACGGCGGGTTCCGGGCCGTCAGGGACGGTCGCGTGATCGGGGTGGCGGGAGCCGTGCACGCCGCGTGCATCGACGCGCCGCCGTGGGCGGCCCCCGCCTTCGCGCTCGAGTTCGATCTGGACGCCGTGGAGGGACGCGCCGTTCCCCGGTACCGCCGGACATCATCCTTCCCCGCAGTGCGCCGGGACCTCTCGATGACGGTGCCTCGGGGCGTGGCCGCGGCCGCCATCGAACGAACGGTACGCGAACACACATCGGATCTGTTGCGCGAGGTCCGCCTCTTCGACGTCTATTCCGGTGACGAGATCGAGGGCGGTCGTCTCGGGCTGGCCTGGACGTTCCGCTTCCGTGCCCCAGATCGCACGCTGACCGATCAGGACGTAGAGTCGGAGATGTCCGCGCTCTCAGCTGCCCTGGAGGAACGAGTCGATGCCAGAATCCGCCGGTCCTGAACGTCGCCGGGAGGTCGAGAGGGTGCTCGAGCGCCTGTCCCGAGCCGTGGACGCGGTCGGAGAGCACGTCGAGGGCCTCCTGCGGGGCGCGCCCCGGAGCGCGGAACCGGACGGCGGGTTCGAGGAGCGTCTCGGCGCGCTCGAAGACGAGAACCGGCAGCTTCACGAGACGCTGGTGCGCGCGAAACGGAAAGCCGAGCGCCTGCGCACCCGGCTCGCGCTCGTGGAGGATGAGGTATGAGTGCCGCACGAGGAGCGTCGCCGGTGCGCGTGATGATCTTCGGCGAAGAATACCAGATCCGCACCAACCGCCCGGAGTCGCATACCCGGGCCTGCGCGAGATACGTGGACGACGCAATCCAGCGGGCTCACGTCCGGGGGGTCGCGGAGCCGCACCGCGCCGCCATTCTCGCGGCGCTCCAGATCACCGATGAGCTGCTCGAGGAGCGCCGTGATGCGGAAGCGCTGGCGCAGGCGGTCGAGGTTCGGCTCGTCGAACTGGCCGAACGCCTCGAGGCGCTGGTCGGGGCGGGCGCCGCGGCTGAGGCCACGCCCCGCGAGGCCCCCGAGGTCCCGGAGGCCGACCCGGCCTGAAGGCCGCCCGCGCGCCTTGCGGCGTCCAGATTCGAACGCGACGTTTCGTTACGGAAGCAAGTCGGTGTCGTGCTGTCCGTAAAGGCGGCGTCGCGTGAGCGTCGCGGCATCTCGAGATAGATGGTCGAACGGAACGAAGGCATCCGTTCGACCTGAGCGGCATGCACCGGTGGACATGTTCCGCCGGTTTTTTTTGTTCATAGATCGATCGAGGATTGGAGTCTGGCTGTGCTGGAATCCATGAACGTGCCGGCCATCCTGCTGGCGATCGCGGGTCTCCTGGCGGGGGGCATCGCGGGGATTCTGATAGAGCGCCGGGGTCTGCGCCGGACACGCAGCCGGATGGAGACGGAGGGGCGCGGCATCATCGAGTCCGCTCGCCTCGAAGCGCAGAGCGTGCGCAAGGCCGCGGAACTGGAGGGAAGGGAGGAGGCGCAGCAGCTGCGCGAAGCGTGGGCGAGCGAGGCCGAGCGGCGCCGGTCCGAGCTCGAGCGGCTGGAGAAACGGACGGTTGAGCGCAGCGAGACCCTCGAGCGCAAGCTGGAGATTCTCGACCAGCGCCAGGAACGCCTCGATCAGCGTCGTGACGCGGTGGACCGGGAGCGGTCGGAACTCGAGGCCACGGCGGATCGGCTCGACGAGCGCGAGCGCATCGTCGGCCGCCGGCTGGAGGAGATCGCGGGGCTCGATCGGGAATCGGCTCGCCGCGAACTCATGGGCCAGATTCGGGACGAGGCGCGTGCGGACGCCGCGCAGCACGTGCGCGAGGTGCGCGAGCGCGCCCGAAGCGAAGCCGAACGCGAGGCCCGCAAGATCATCTCCCAGGCCATCGAGAAACTCTCGGTGGATCACTCCTCCGAAGCCGCCGTGTCCGTCGTCACGCTGCCCAGCGATGACATGAAGGGCAGGATCATCGGGCGCGAAGGTCGCAATATTCGATCGTTCGAGGCCGCGACCGGGGTCGACGTGGTCGTGGACGACACCCCCGAGGCGGTCATCCTCTCCTGTTTCGATCCGGTTCGACGCGAGGTGGCCCGCCTCGCCATGGACCGGCTGATCGGCGACGGACGGATCCACCCGGGGCGGATCGAGGAGGTGGTCGAGAAGGCGAAGGACGACGTCCGGAAGACGATGCGCCAGGCCGCGGACGAAACGCTCTACGAGCTGGGGATCCACGATCTGCACCCTAAGCTCCACGAGGTGCTCGGAGTGCTGCGCTTCCGGACGAGCTATGGGCAGAACCAACTCGCGCACGCGCGCGAGGTCGCGCTGATCGGCGCCACCATGGCGGCGGAGCTGTCGCTCGATGCCCGGATCGTGAAGCGGATGGGGCTGCTGCACGACATCGGGAAGGGCCTCACGCACGAGAAGGAGGGAAGTCACGTCGAGATCGGTTACGATCTCTGCAAGAAGTGCGGAGAGAAGGATCCGGTCCTGAACGCGATCCGCGCCCACCACGGCGAGGAGCCCGCCCGCTATCCGGAAACGTTCCTCGTGACCGCGGCGGATGCGATCTCGGGCGCGCGCCCCGGCGCCCGGCGCGAGTCGTTCGAGCACTATGTGAAGCGTCTCGAGAAGTTGGAGGCGATCGCGAGTTCGTGGGACGGTGTGGAGAAGGTGTACGCGATCCAGGCGGGACGGGAGATCCGCATCATGGTGACGCCGGACAAGATCTCCGACGAGGAGATGGCGGTCCTGTCGGAACAGACGGCACGCCGGATCGAGAACGAACTGCAGTATCCGGGGCAGATCAAGGTGGTCGTCGTGCGCGAGTCGCGTACGGTGGACTTCGCACGCTGAATCCTCACGCTCAGGCACAGGAGGCCGGCTCCCGAAAAGCGGAGCCAGGCCCGCGGCAACGCTCAAAGAGGGAGAAACGGGGAATAGATGGCGGCGCAGATCCTGGATGGACGGCGAATCGCGGCCGAGATTCGTTCGGAGGTGGCGTCCCGGGTGCGGGTCCTTTCCCGGACCGGCGTGCGGCCCGGTCTCGGCGTGGTGCTCGTCGGGGACGACCCGGCGTCCCACGTCTACGTCCGGATGAAGACCCGCGCATGCGAGGAAGCGGGGCTCCACGCGCGCGATATCACACCGCCCGCCGATATCGGACAGGCGGACCTCCTCTCGATCGTCGATGAACTGAACGCGGACCCGGAAATCCACGGGATCCTGGTGCAGCTTCCCCTGCCGCGGCACCTGGACGAGCGGGAAGTGACCGAGAGGATCGATCCGGCCAGGGACGTCGACGGATTTCATCCCGTGAACCAGGGGCGCATGGCACAGGGAGACCCGCACGCGTTCCGGCCCGCGACGCCCGCCGGCGTGCAGGAATTGATCCGGCGGACGGGCGTCGACACCTCGGGGGCCCACGTCGTGATCGTCGGCCGCTCGAACATCGTCGGGATGCCGATGTCCCAGATCATGTTGCAGAAGGAGCCGGGCGCGAACGCCACGGTCACGGTCGCCCACAGCCGGACCCGGGACCTCGGGGCGGTGACCCGCCAGGGCGAGATCCTGATCGTCGCGGTGGGGCGGCCGGAGATCGTTCGCGGCGACATGGTGCGGGAGGGCGCCGTCGTCATCGATGTGGGCGTGAACCGGGTCGAGGATCCTTCGCTCGAGCGGGGATACCGGCTGGTCGGCGACGTCGCGTTCGACGAGGCCGCGGAGCGCGCGAGCTGGATCACGCCGGTCCCGGGGGGTGTGGGGCCGATGACGATCGCCATGCTGCTTCGGAACACCGTGACGTCGGCGGAGCGGATCGGGTGCGTGGCACCGGCGGAGGCCGCGCGGGCGGCGGGATGAGCACGCGCGGCCAGGCCTCGCTGTTCGGGGAGGGGGAAGGGGAGAGGGACATCCGGGCGGAGCCCGCGGCCGCCGCCCCGCCGCCGGTCCGCGACGGCCGGTCGCCGGAGTCTGCGGTCACGGTCTCGGAACTCAATGAGGCCGCCCGGGGGACGCTGGAATCCCGCTTCGGGAACCTCTGGGTGCGCGGCGAGGTCGCGAACTGGAGGGTCTCCCCCGCGGGTCACCGCTACTTCTCGCTCCGGGATCAGGATCGCGACGCGAGTGTGTCGTGCGTCCTCTTCCGCGGTGACGCCTGGCGGCTGCCGGCGGATCCGGACGCGGGGATGGAGGTCTTCGTGCAGGGGCGCCCCACGCTCTATCCCGCGCAGGGTCGATTCCAGCTGCGGGTCCGCTCGATCGAGATGGCGGGGGAAGGGCTGTGGAGGATCGCGTTCGAGCGGCTGCGCCGGCGTCTGGACGCGGAGGGACTGCTGGCGGCCGATCGAAAGCGGCCGCTGCCGCCGTTCCCGCGCCGCATCGGCGTCGTGACCGCGCGAAAGGGCGCGGCGCTCCAGGACGTGCTCATCGTGCTCCGGCGGCGGGCCCCGTGGGTCGATGTCGTGGTGCGCAACTGCCGGGTCCAGGGCGAGGGGGCGGCGCTCGAGGTTCGGGATGCGCTGCGGCGTGTCGCCGAATGGAGCGCGCTCGGCCCCGGCTCGACCCTCGACGCGATCATCCTGAGTCGGGGCGGTGGGTCCACGGAGGACCTCTGGTGCTTCAACGAGGAGACCGCGGTGAGGGCGGTCGCCGAGAGTCCGGTCCCCGTGATCTGCGCCATCGGGCACGAGGTCGACGTGACGCTCTGCGAGTTGGTGGCCGACCTGCGGGCGCCGACCCCCTCGGCGGCGGCGGAACTCGCGGTGCCGGACATCCGGCGCGTGCGGGACTCGCTCGACACGACCGGAAGAGGGCTGGCACTAGGGCTGCGCCGCTTCGTCACGCGCGGACGGGATCGGGTAGATGCGATCGGGCGACGCCTCCCGGCGGCCGCCGGCCATGTGCGGGACGTCGCGAAGCTGCGGCTGGAGGGCGTCGAGAAGCGACTCCCGCCGGGGATCGATCGAGCCCTCGCCCGGTCGCGTGCGCGCCTGGCCGGTCTCGCCGCCACTCTCGCCGCCCTCAGCCCCCTCGAGACCGTGGCCCGCGGATACGCCGTCGCCACAGACCTCGAGGGCCGGCGCCTCACGCGTGTCGAGGACTTCGAGCCCCGAACCCGCTTCCGGCTCCGCGTCCGCGGAGGCCGGGTCGACGCGACCGCCGATGCGGTGGAGTCGGAGACATGACGGCGTCGTCCGAACGCGAGTTCGAGTTCGAGCGGACGGTCCGCGAACTGGAGGAGATCGTCGAGCGTCTCGACCGGGAGGACATCGGCCTCGACGAGGCGATCCGGCTCTTCGAGCGGGGCATCGAACGCCTCGGGGAGGCGCGCCGCTGGCTCGAGGCGGCGAGCGGCAAGGTCGAGGAGCTGATCGGCACCTCGACGGGGAGGCTGGACACGAAGCCTCTGGAGGCGGACGGACCGGCGGTCCACGGGGCCGGCCCGGGGTCGGAGGCGCCGGAGGCCCCGGCGTGAGGCCGAGTCTCGAGGCCGCGCGCGCCTCCGTGGACGAGGAACTGGCGACGTGGCTGGGGGATGCCCTTCGGGAGGCCGGACCGATCGCCGAGCCCATCCGCCACGCCATCCTCGCGCCGGGGAAGCGGATTCGGCCCCTTCTCCTCATCGGCGCGTGGGAGGCGGCCGGGGGCTCGCCGCGGGGAGGCGCGGCGGATCGTCCGAGTGGGCTCTACCGCCTGGCGCTGGCCCCCGAGCTGGTCCACGCCTACTCCCTGATTCACGACGACCTCCCCTGCATGGATGACGACGACCTGCGCCGGGGGCGGCCGACCCTGCACGTGCGGTACGATGAGCGCGTCGCGATCCTCGCGGGCGCGGCGATACAGCCGCTCGCGATCCTCGCCGTCGGCGACGGAGCCGCCGGACTCGAGCTGAGCGACGAGATCACCGCCCGGCTCATCAGGGTCCTGGCCCGGGCTTCCGGCGGGGTCGGCATGGTGGGAGGGCAGCTTCTCGACCTGCGGGCCGAACGGGAGGACGTGAGCTTCGAGACGCTCGAACGCATTCATCTCGGCAAGACCGCGAGCCTGATCAGCGCGTGCTGCACCATGGGCGGGATTGCGGCCGGGGCGCCGGAAGAGGCCGTCGACCGGCTGACCCGCTTCGGGGTCGCGATCGGCCTCGCGTTCCAGACCGTGGATGATATTCTCGATGTCACGGGATCGTCCCACCGGATGGGGAAGGCCGGGGGCCGCGACGCGGCGCTGGGAAAGGCCACGACGCCGTCGGTGCTGGGCCTCGGGGGAGCGAGGGAGAGGGCGGAACAACTGGGCCGCGGCGCGTTCCGGGAGCTGGCGTCGTTCCAGGCCGCCGACCGGCTTGGAGAGATCGGACGCCTCATCCTCGAGCGCGACCGTTGATACGGGGCTGAGAGCTTCGAGGAAGCAGGTTTACCATGCGCTTCGCCATCATCGGTAATCCCGAATCTCCGCACCTGGAGCCGTTGCTCGCGCGCGTCGAGCGGAAGGCGGCCGAGTTGGGCATCTCGCTCGTCTTCGAGCCGTCGCTCGCGACGGACGGCCGCCGCGAGTGTGCGCCGCTGGAGGAGATCGGAGAAGATGTCGCCCTCGTGCTCACGCTCGGAGGCGACGGGACGCTGCTGCGCGCCGCGCGGTTCGCGGCACCGCTCGGGATTCCGGTGCTGGGGTGCAACCTGGGCCGACTCGGGTTCCTCACCCTGGTTCCGACCGACGAACTCGAAGCGGCCATGTCGAGCGTGGCGAGCGGAGAATACGACCTGGAGGAGCGGCTTACCCTGCGCATCGAGGTGCGCGTGAACGGGTCCGGCGCCCCGGAGTCGAAGAGCTTCCACGCGATCAACGACGCGGTCATCCACAAGAGCGGCTTCGCCCGCCTCATCAGCTACCGGGTGCTGGCGGACGACGACCTGGTCGGCCAGTACAGCGCGGACGGGATCATCCTCGCCACCGCGACGGGTTCCACGGCCTACAGCCTCTCGGCCGGCGGGCCGATCGTCTCGCCCACCATGGAAGGGATCGTGGCCACCCCGATCTCCCCGCACACCCTGGCCGTGCGGCCGGTCGTCTTTGCGGGCGACACGCGAATCTCCGTGGAACTGCTTTCGGGCGATCGCGACCTGCAGCTCACCGTCGACGGACAGCGCGGGTGTCCGCTATCGGTCGGCGACCGCGTGCAGGTCGTCCGCTCACGGCATCCCGTGCGCCTCGTGCGCCTGCCCGACTACTCGTTCTTCACGGTGCTGCGACGAAAGCTGCACTGGGGAGACGTGCGCGCACACCCGTATCCCGAATCCGGCGGCGGCGCCCATGGGTGAGAGATGCTGACCGAGCTTCGCGTTCGGAACTTCGCCGTCGTCGAGGAGGCCGTCCTCGAGTTCGGGCCGGGACTCAGCGTCCTCAGCGGCGAGACCGGGGCCGGGAAGTCGATCCTCGTCGAGGCGCTCGCGCTGCTGGTCGGCGGGCGCCCCTCCCCGGACATGATCCGGGCCGGGGCGGGCCGGGCGCGGATCGAGGCCCGCTTCGAGGTCGAGGGCGTCGAGGGCATCGCGTCGCTGTGCGAGCAGGCGGGCGTGGATCACGACGACGGCTGGCTGATCCTCCGTCGCGAGCTGCGCCGCGAGGGGCGCCACCGGGCCTGGGTCAACGGTTCTCCGGCCACCACGAGGCTGCTGCGCGAACTCGGGGAGCGGCTCGTCGAACTGCATGGGCAGCACGAGCACCAGCGTTTGCTCGACCGAGGCCACCAGCGGCGGATCCTCGACGCGTTCGGGCGCCATGAAGCGCTGGTCGCGAAGACGGCGGCGGCCTTCGACACGTTGCGCGACCTGGACGCCCGGCTCGCGCGAGTCCGCCAGACGGTTCGCGAAGGGCGGGAACGCGCCGACTACCTGCGCTTCAAGTGCGATGAGATCGCGGCGGCCTCGCTCTCGCCCGACGAGGATGAGGTACTGGAGACGGAGGCGCGCCGGCTCACGCATTCCGAGGAACTCATCGAGCTTTCCGGTCTCCTCCACCACCGCCTGTACGAGGCGGAAGGCTCCGTCGTGGACCAGCTCGGGGAACTCGGCAACCGACTCGACGCCCTCGTCACGATCGACCCCGCCGCGAGCCTGTTCCGTGACCTGCACGAAGCGGCGCTCCGCAGCGTCGAGGAACTCGGACTGGGTCTCGCCCCCTATCGCGACGCCATCGAGCACGACCCGCGCCGTCTCGACGAGATCCGCCTCCGCCAGGATCTCCTCTACCGGCTGAAGCGGAAGTATGGAGACTCGCTCGCCGAGGTCATCCGGACGGGAGAGGAAGCCCGGCGCGAGCTGGAGCGGATCGACGGAGCCGACGACGAAATCGCCCGCCTCGAGGCGGGCCGGGAGGAGGCGGCCGCGGAGCTGGCCGAGCGGGCGTCCAGGCTCTCCGAGCGGCGGCGGCGCACCGCCGAGGCGCTCTCCGAAGCGGTCAACGCCGCGCTCCCCGACCTCGGGCTGCGGGGCGGCCGCCTCGCGGTACAACTCGTCGGAGACGGGGAAATCCGGCGGCTGGGAACGGAGCGGGTGGAGTTTCTCGTCTCGCTGAATCCCGGCTTTCAGCCGGCCCCGCTCCGCCGGGTCGCGTCGGGAGGTGAGATGAGCCGGCTCATGCTGGCGCTCGAGGCGGCGCTGATCGAAGTCGATGAACTCCCGATCCTCGTGTTCGACGAAATCGACGCCGGCATCGGGGGCGAGGTGGCGCACCGCATCGCCGACCGGCTCATCCGCCTCTCCGCCGCGCATCAGGTGCTCGTGGTGACGCACCTGGCGCAGATCGCGGCCCGGGCCAATGCGCACTACTCCATCGGCAAGACCACGGAGGGCGAGGCGACCCGGACGTCGGTGCGCGCGCTCACCGGGGGCGAACGCGTGCTCGAGGTGGCGCGCATGCTCGGAGGCGACCCGGACAGCCGCGCCTCGCGCGCCCATGCGGAGGAGCTGCTCGCCGGCCAGATCTGACCGGACGGCCCGGGGAACGGCTCGCTAGAAGATGTTGATCGGGATGCGGAAGTCGGCGCCGAATCTGAACGAGGCGGGCGTCTGTCCCCCGGAGCCGGCGATGGCCCGTCGCAGCGAGATCCCGAACCGCCAGGGGTTCCGCACCGGGCGCGCGCCCGACCGCAATTCCTCCCGACCGCCCGCCTCGGACAGGTCGACGATGAACCCCAACCCGACGCGGTGGCGCGTCTGCGATCCCTCGGCCGCAACGAGGCTCGGGTCCTCGATCTCCGACTCCGGGTCGGTGAGGGCGTAGTAGGGATCCCCCAACTTGAAGTAGTCGTACTCGAAGCCGATCCGCATCGCCGAGTTCAGACGCAGCGTGGGCCGGACGAGAACCCGGACGTACTCTCCGAGATCCCGGAACAGGAGCGTCTGGCGCGATCCGCTCACGTACGGCTGATCCGGGGGGGTGACGTGGAGCACGTACGCGTCCGACTGCTGGATCCCGTAGTGGCCGGCCGCCTGGATCATGAACACGCGCCCGAACGCGATATCCTGATAGAGCGCCAGTTCGATATCGGTCTGTCCGTCCCCGAGAGGTATGTCGGCGGAGTTGGAGGGATCCCGGAACGGCGGGGCGTTCTGCGACTGGATCGGGACGCGCAGGAGTCCGCCGACGGTGGTTCGGAACCGGATGCCTCGCTCCGGATCGTCGGGCCCCGTCGCGCCGGGAATCGGACGACGGCGGGTGATCTGGTCGATGAGGTTGACCCGCGCGAAGACCTCGATCTCCCCGAGGGCGAGACCGTTCCTCGAATTCGCCGGGAGGCGGTCGGCGAGTCCCGCCCCGAGGAAGAGAGCCTCGAAGTCGGCTTCACTGGAGAACTCGGGAAGGGCGAGTTCCGGCAGCGAGAGCCCGAGAGCCTCGAACGCGGCCGCGAAGCCCCCGAACCGCCCCAGCATCTGCGATCCCGCCGTGCTCGGAGCGGTGGGAATCAGGCCCCCCCCGCCGGCGCGCCGCTCCAGCGCATTCAGGAAGGCCGAGGTGTTGTCCCGTAACGCGATGGCGTCGGAGAGCGCCGGGCCGGTGAGCGCACCGCTGTCGATCAGCTGCCGGAGTGATCCGAGAGCGGCCCGCGCGTCCGTGCTGAACGCGTCGCCGGGCCCCAGCCCGGACGCCGCGCCGGTGACGGTCGCGGCGGTCGAGTCGAAGGCGAATCCGGTCGTCATGTCCGTCAGAGTGAAAGGCGCCCGGAAGCCTACACTGACCCAGTCGAGGACGCCCACCTCGGCCCCGAGCGCGAGCCGCCGGATCTGGGCCCGCATCACCGAGAAATCGAGGTCGCCGAACGAGAAGTCTTCGAGCGTCACCGGATCGAAGCCGAGTGCGACGGCATCCGCGTTGAGCCCGTCGACGAGGGCGTCGGGGGCCGGGAACATCCGCCCGGCGAGCGGGCCGTCGAAGTGGCCCGCCAGCGGCTCCCGGTCGCCGTCGGCGATCGAGTCGGTCGAAGAGTCGAGGGCGAACTGCTCGGACCAGTTGAGCAGGGTCGGCGCCACCTGGAGCCACAACTGCCCGGACCGCGGCAGGCGGGCGTCGCGAAACTGCGCCTCGCAGGGTACCGAGAGCGCGATGAGGGCGAGGATGGCGAGGGGGAGGGCGCGTGGGCACCGGATCTCCGGAAGCATTGCGCGAGTATAGCAGTCCATGGCCGAACCCCGCTACGAGCGGGGTCCTCCCCCGAGGAGGGCACGCCGCCGCGCCCCGGCGTCCGGAGACTTTCCGGGGGATGGTCGGCTCATTAGGCTGTGCGATCTCCGGCGCCGTGGCCGAGTGGTTAGGCAGGGGCCTGCAAAGCCCCCTACTCCGGTTCGAATCCGGACGGCGCCTCTCTTTCTCCGCTCAGGACCGGCGACCGAAGGGGAGGTGGGGTTGGCCTTCAGACTGAAAGCGGACAACGCCCTCTACCTGTTCCTCGTCTTCATTCCCATCACCCTCGTGCTCGAGTACGTGGTCCATGCGTCTCCGACCACGCTCTTTCTTACCTCGGCGGTGGCGATCGTTCCCCTCGCCGGACTCATGGGGAAGTCGACGGAGATGCTGGCCGAGCATGTGGGGGCCGGACTCGGGGGGCTGCTGAACGCGACGTTCGGGAACGCCGCGGAACTCATCATCGCCATCTTCGCCCTCAAGGCGGGCCTCCACGAACTCGTGAAGGCGTCGCTCACGGGGTCGATCATCGGGAACATCCTCCTCGTGTTCGGGCTCGGCGCGCTGCTCGGCGGTCTGAAGTTCCGCCGACAGGTGTTCAACCGCACCGCCGCGAGGCTCGGCGCCACCCTCCTCCTGCTGAGCGCGGTGGGCCTCATCATCCCCTCGCTCCTGCACTTCACGCGCGGCGGGCCGGGTGCGGCGGCGGCAGGGGATGCAGCGACGGTCTCGGGCTCACTCAGCCTCGAGATCGCCGTCGTCCTCATCGTGTGCTACGTGCTCTCGCTCGTGTTCGCGTTCACGACGCATGCGGACCTCTACCGCGGCGCGTCTCACCACGGGGACCACGGGGAGGGCGGGGAGGGCGGGCACGCGGCGGGGGCCGCCTGGTCGAAGGGGAGGTCGTTCGCGGTCCTCCTGACGGCGGCGGCCTTCGTCGGCTGGATGAGCGAGATCCTCGTGGGCGGGGCGGAGGAGGCGGCGCACGCCCTCGGGATGAACGAGGTCTTCGTCGGCGTCATCGTCGTCGCCCTCGTCGGGAACGCGGCCGAGCACTCGACGGCGGTCCTCGTCGCGCTCCGCAACAAGATGGACCTGTCGCTCCAGATCGCGGTGGGCTCCTCGCTCCAGATCGCGCTCTTCATCGCGCCGCTGCTCGTCTTCCTCTCCTACGCGATCGGTCCGGCTCCGATGGACCTCGTGTTCACCCCGCTCGAGGTTGCGGCGGTCGCGATTTCGGTCATCGTCGTCGGACAGATCTCCGGCGACGGGGAGACGCACTGGATGGAGGGGGTTCTTCTCCTCGGCGTGTACGTGCTCCTGGGCCTGGCCTTCTTCAACCTTCCGGGGTAGCCCCGCGCGGCCGGTCGCCAAAGCAACGCTTCACGGGTTCGTGGCGTCTCAGTGTCGCGACCCCGAGGAACACTCGATGCACTGCGGGGTCGGGTCTGTGGGTGGTGAACGACGCCGGGGCGCCGGGTCACCCTCCTGTGGCAGGGAAGAAGTGGGGATGAAGTCCATTCTACCGAAGTGATCGCGCGCGCCCCGGCGTCACCCTTCCTCTCGCCCCGCCCGATCGGGGCCTTCGATTCGAACCAGTTCGACGCGATCTGCAAAGCGGCGAAAATCCTTAGGGTTCAGCGTGAGGAGCCGGTGCTCCCCGTAGGCGAGCATGGTAGCGGCAATATTGGCGTCATGGACCCGCTTTCCGGCTAGAGGTACGTCCCGACACAGCTCCGCAAGCGTGCTCATGACCCGCGGCCCGTCCTCGAGGATCTCGAAGACTCCGCACATCCGCTCCACGTCACCCAGGGCCTTCGCCATGTCGAGCGGGGTCGACCAGGCCTGGGGCCGTGTAACCGTAGCCAGGTATTCCCGGATGATCTGTCGGCTGATCCGGAGCCGTTCAGGACCCTGCAAGGCTCTCGAGATCGCGCGCCGGGCGATCCGGGACTGAGGAGCTTCCGGAACCCGGGCCGCTACGATGACGTTGGTGTCAATGAACAGGGCGGGCTCCTATCGGCCTTCGTCGCGGTAGATCTCCTCGCGGCTGCAGCGGAATCCCTCCGGCCAGGGCCCGAAGTCGTGGGGCGTGAAAATGTCGTCGACCGAGAACCGCCGACCACGGTCGGAATCGGTCGACGCATGCGTCGCGTCTCGTGCCGTCGCACCCTCACTCCGCACAAAGATCAACGTCTCCGCTTCCATGTCCACGGATTTCGTCCTCCATCCTGCGGCCACCCACGAGAAGGCGTGGCTGTGACCGCCGCTCCGACCGGGATTCGACCACCACGGCCGGTGAATGCGCGCGGAACCCGGAAGGCCGAAGCCGAGGATTCTCTCGAGTTTCGAGAACGTCGTGCGCCATTCGTGCCCGCCACGGGCGCACAAGTGCGCGTAGAGCGGTGCGTACTTGCCGCGCGACGCCGCCTCACGAATGAGCATCGTACGAGGTTCGGTCATCGTATCATCACCGGGCCGAAAAAAAACAAGTACTTATATAATCCCGGGGGACAGCGTGGCAGTCAACCACGGGCTGGCGACCTCCCCTTCGATTTCGACTCTCCCCTACGGTGGGTTGTCGGTTGGGGCGTTTCTCCGCAGTCTGAGCCCTCGGGGCAGCCCGGGCCGAGCCGGGATCGGCCCATCTCAGCCACAGGAGGCGCGAGTGTCCGAGAAGCACGACGGAGCGGGCGACGGAGCGGAGGCGGAGGCCGCGGACCGCTGTATTCGGCGGCGGGGCTTTCTGAAGGTCGTTGCGGCGGCCACGGCGGCCGGGGCGCTGGATCCGAGGACGCTGGTGGCCGCTGGAACCGCTGACGTCGGCGCTTCCCGCGCGCCCGCGTGGCTGCGGGCGCAGGAAGCTGCGCAGGAGGAGACGATCCCCCTCCGCAACGGCGAGCCGCCGGCCCTCCAGTTCCAGGCGTATCCGGGCGGGACCGGCGCGCTGCTCGAGAAGTACTGGCGCGCCGGGCTGAACCCGTTCGAGCGCACGCCGATCGAGCTCGATCCGTGGCAGGGGGCGGTGCCGTCGAGCGAGGAGGAGGTCGCCTTCCTCCCGGTGCACCGCCTCGCGGCCCTCGTCCGCGAGCGCCACGTGTCCCCGACGGAGCTGTTCGAGATCTACATGGAGCGCATGAAGCGCTACGACCCGGTCCTCCTGTGCGCGGTCACGATCATCGAGGGCAGGGGGAGGGAAGAGGCCGAGCAGGCGGAGGCGGAGATCCGGGCGGGAGAGTGGCGGGGGCCCCTGCACGGCATCCCCTGGGGTGTGAAGGATCTCTTCTCCACCGAGGGGGCGCGGACGACGTGGGGCTCGGCGGCATTCCAGACCCGGATGATCGAGGAGGATGCCGAGGTCGTGCGCCGGCTGCGCACCGCCGGCGCCGTGCTCATCGCCAAGCTCGCCACGGGAGAGTTCGCCCGCGGCGACCGCTGGTACCGGGGCCGGACGCTCAATCCGTGGAACCTCGCCTGGGGGTCGAGCGGATCATCGGCCGGCCCCGGATCGGCGACTGCGGCGGGCTGCGTCGCCTTCTCCATCGGGACGGAGACGCGGGGTTCCATCGTCTCGCCCAGCCGGCGCTGCGGGCTGAGCGCCCTCCGCCCCACCTTCGGGCGCGTGAGCCGTTACGGCGGGATGGTGCTCTCCTGGAGCATGGACAAGACGGGACCCATGTGCCGCACGATCGAGGACTGCGCGCTCGTGTTCAACGAGATCCATGGGGCCGACGAGAAGGACCCCGCCTCGGTCACGCTGCCCTTCCGCTTCGAGCGGTCGCCGGATCTCGGCTCGCTCTCGATCGGCTACACGGAGAACGCGCCCAGCTCCTTCGTCGAGAAGCTGGAGGAACTGGGGGCGCGGCCGCGGCTCATGCGCGAGCTGCCCGCCCAGTCGGCCAGTTCGCTGGGGGCCGAGTCGTCGTCGGCCTTCGACTTCCACGTCGCCCCGAACGGAGAGCTGCCGCCGGTGCCGGAGGGGCTCAGCGAGCAGGAGCAGCGTGATTTTACGCGCTTCCGACGCGGCCGGGACGGGCTCGCGATGGACTACGTCCATGCCCAGCGGCGTCGACACATCGTGATGAAGCGCATGGCCGAGGCGATGGACGGCTTCGACATGTTCGCCACCGGTTCGGGCGAGGTGGGGCTCACGAACGAGACCGGGCACCCGGCCGCCGTCGTGCAGTACGGTTTCGGCCCGGCCGGGCCCGAGGATGAAGAGGCGGACCAGCCGCTGACCACGACCCTGATCGGAGATCTGTTCGCGGACGACAAGATCCTGAGCGTGGCGCACGCCTTCCAGACGGCGACGGACTGGCACACGCGCCACCCGGCGCTCGATTGATGGGGCTCGACTGAGGGAGGACGAAGGATGAACAGGATGCCCAAACGCCTGCTCTGGGGCGTGCTGCCCGTGCTCGTGATCGGTGTCGCGCTCGTCGTGCGCGGGGCCCCCGCTTCGACTGCGGTCGAGAACGGAGGGGGTCGACTCGAGCGCTTGAGCGAGTCGCTGGAGACGTACGTGGAGGAGGGGCGGCTGGCGGGCGCCGTGGCCCTCGTCGCGCACGGCGGCGAGACCTCGTACCTGCAGGCCGTCGGCCAGCGCGACATCGCGGCGGGCGACCCGATGGAGACCGACGACATCTTCCGCATCGCCTCGCAGAGCAAGGCGATCGTGAGCGTCGCGGTCATGATGCTGCAGGAAGCCGGGGATCTCCTGATCTCCGACCCGCTGGGCCGCTATCTGCCCGAGTATCTGGAGACGACGGTGGCTGTCGCCGATGGCGCGGGCGGCTACGAGATCGTCCCGGCCAGCCGCCCCATCACGATCCGCGATCTCCTCACGCACACGGCCGGGATCGGCTATGGCGGCGGTCCCGGGGCGGAGCTGTGGGCCGACGCGGGCATCCAGGGCTGGTACTTCGCGCACCGCGACGAGCCGATCCGCGAGACGGTGCGCCGCATGGCGGCCCTCCCCATGGACGCGCAGCCGGGCGAGCGCTTCGTGTACGGCTATTCGACCGACATCCTCGGCGCCCTGGTGGAGGATGTGTCCGGTGAGCCGCTCGACGCGTTTCTGCGCACCCGCATCTTCGAGCCGCTGGGCATGGTGGACACGCACTTCTACCTGCCCGAGGAGAAGCGGGACCGCCTGAGCGTGGTCTACTCGGCCTCGGCCGACGGTCTCGCGCCCGCGCCCGACCCGGGCGGCATGGTCGGGCAGGGGGCCTACGTGGATGGCCCCCGCACCAGCTTCTCGGGAGGCGCCGGCCTCCTCTCCACCGCGCGCGACTACGCCCGCTTCCTGCAGATGATGCTGAACGGCGGCGAACTCGACGGGGCCCGCATCCTGTCCTCCAAGAGCGTGGAGCTCATGACGGTCAACCATGTGGGGGACAGGTTCGGCTGGGAATCGGGGGGTGGCTTCGGCCTCGGGTTCAGTGTGCTCCGCGATCTCGGCGCGCGCGGAACGCCGGGCTCGGTCGGCGAGTACGGGTGGGGAGGGGCGTACCATTCCACCTACTGGGTGGACCCGGACGAGGATCTCGTCGTCGTCTACTTCACGCAGCTCATCCCGACGGGCGATGTCGACGATCACGCGAAGCTGCGCACCCTCGTGTACCAGGCGATCGACGAATTGCAATAGCGAGCCTCGGCCCCGCGTGGTAGATCTCGGGGCCCCGTTCGGGAGCCGGAGTGGCGGAACTGGCAGACGCGCCGGACTCAAAATCCGGTGGGAGCAATCCCTTGAGGGTTCGAGTCCCTCCTCCGGCATCGACCTGGACTCCCGATGGAGGAAACGGGTGATGATTCCCGGGAACTCATCCTCGGCCGCGGCACCGCCGCGCCGCCTCGTCCCGTTCACCGTGGCACTCGCGCTCGTTGCAGCCGCGTCTTCCGCGGATGCGCAGGAGCGCAGGAGCGCGCGCGATCTGGGCATCGTGGTGGGCGTCCTGCCCACGGGGCCTCTCAACCAGATCACGGATGTGGCGGGGGTGCGGGTGGGGCACGTCACCGTGACGAGCGGAGACACGATCAACACCGGGGTCACGGCCATCCTCCCGCACGGCGGCAACATCTTCCGGGAGAAGGTCCCCGCCGCCTTCGTGGCGGGGAACGCGTTCGGAAAGTTCGCGGGCACGACCCAGGTGCAGGAACTGGGCGAACTCGAGTCCCCGGTGGTCCTGACGTGCACGCTCTGCGTGCCGCGGGCCGCCGACGCGGTGATGACGTATCTCCTCGGGCTTCCCGGCAACGAGGAGGTCCGGTCCGTGAACCCGGTCGTGGGCGAGACGAACGACGGCTTCCTGAACCGGATCCGGCTGCGCCCGATCAGCGAGTCGGACGTGCTCACGGCGATCACGGAGGCGGAGGCGGGGCCGTTCGAACAGGGGAGCGTGGGCGCGGGTCGCGGCACGATCGCCTTTGGCTGGAAGGGCGGCATCGGCTCGGCGAGCCGCCGGCTGCCGGAGAACCTCGGCGGCTGGACCGTCGGCGTGCTCGTCCAGTCCAATCACGGCGGGGTCCTCACGATTGACGGGGCCCCGGTGGCGGAGGCGCTGGGCGGCGCGCCCTACGGCGGGGCGGGACCGGATGCCCCGTATCCGCGGGCGGGGATGCGTCCGCGGGCGGGCGGCACCGGTGACGGAGGGGCGTCGGAGGCGCCGCGGGCCCCCGCGTCCCTCGAGGATGGCTCCATCATTATGGTCGTCGCCACGGACGCGCCGCTGGAGCACCGCAACCTGGAACGCCTCGCGCGCCGCGCGCTCCTGGGGCTGGGGCGGGGCGGCGGCAGCATGAGCAACGGGTCGGGCGACTACGTGCTCGCCTTCAGTTCGGTCCCCCTGTCCCGGCTCTGGGACGAGGAGCGGGTGTCCAACGCGGCGATGAGCCCGCTCTTCCAGGCCGCCGCGGAGGCGACCGAGGAGGCGATCCTAAACTCCATCTTCCTCGCGACCACGGTCGAGGGAGACCGCGGCACCGTCGAGGCGATCCCGCTCGAACCGACGCTGGAGATCCTGCGCCGACACGGCGTCGTCCCCCGCTGACTGACCGCTGGTGGCAGGGCTCCCCTCCCGGCGCTGTCGGACATTGGATCGCCGATCCTGTTGAGATTATGTTGAGATCTACGGGGAGGTCGAGTGGCGTAACCCGGTGGGCATGCCCCGCCGCCGCACTCGGACTTCCAGCATGAGGCTCGACGGCATGGAAACGGATACGATGGGAATCCTCGGCGTGTTGTTGGCGGTCATCGCTTCGGCGATCAGCCTTGCCGTGTTCACCCGAGGGGCCGCGAACAAACTTGACGACAGGATCACGGAGTTGAGGGGCGAGGTTGGCAAGGTGCGCACGGAGTTGGGCGGCGAGATCGGCAAGGTACGCACGGAGTTGAGGGGCGAGATCGGCAAGGTACGCACGGAGTTGAGGGGCGAGATCGGCAAGGTACGCACGGAGTTGAGGGGCGAGATCGGCAAGGTACGCACGGAGTTGAGGGGCGAGATCGGCAAGGTACGCACGGAGATGGGCGGCGAGATCGGCAAGGTGCGCACGGAGTTGAGCCGCGAGATCGGCAAGCTACGCACGGAGTTGAGCCGCGAGATCGGCAAGGTGCGCGCCGAAGTGATCGAGACGCGGGTGGCCATGACGGACCGCGTCGCGCGGCTGGAGGGCCACGTATTCGGCACCCCGCCTCCAGAGGCCGCTGCCGAGACCGCCTGAGCCGGCTCTGTCAGGCAAGGACGGAGGCCCGCGGAGCCTGACGCTCCGCCGGGGGTTTCCCCTTCGCCCCGGTTTCCCCGGCGTCCGCCCGCCTCGCCGTGCCCGGGCCCCTCAAACGCCGGGCGACGCGCGGGTGTCTTCCGTTGCGTCGGGGGAGTCCTCCACTTTGACTCCGTTGTGCCCTCAGGGATCACTACAGTCAGGAGCCGCGAACCATGCTGAAGCGCGTCTTTCTTCCCGTCTTCCTCGCGACGACCGCCCTCCCGGGCCAGATGGCCGGCCAGCAGGCGGTGGCCGACGAGGACTTCATGTCCGAGATGGAGTGGCGCTCGATCGGTCCCGCGAACATGGCCGGGCGCGTCACCGACATCGAGGGCGTCCCGGGCACCGGGACCTTCTTCATCGCCGGCGCCACGAGCGGCATCTGGAAGACCACGAACCACGGAACCACCTTCCGGCCGGTGTTCGACAACGAGCGGGTCATCTCGATGGGCGACCTCGCGATCGCGCCGAGCAACCCCGATATCGTGTGGGCCGGCAGCGGCGAGGAGGACTCCCGCAACTCGATCTCGCCCGGAGGCGGGATCTACAAGTCCGTCGATGGCGGCCTTACCTGGGAGTTGAAGGGGCTCGAGGGGACGCAGGCGATCGGACGCATCGTCGTCCACCCGACGAAGGCGGACTGGGTCTACGTCGCCGCCCTCGGACATCCGTGGGGCGACAACGAGGAGCGCGGGCTGTACCGGACGAAGGACGGCGGCGACACGTGGGAGCGCGTGAACTTCGTCTCGGACAAGGCGGGCTTCGTGGACATCGACATGCACCCCCGGAACCCGGATATCCTCTGGGCCACGAGCTGGGAAAGAGTCCGCGGCCCGTATTTCCTGCAGAGCGGCGGTCCGGGGAGCGCGATCTGGAAGTCGACCGACGCCGGCGACACGTGGGAGAAGGTCGAGGGTAACGGCCTCCCCGAGACCATGCTCGGTCGGCTCGAGATCGCCATCGCGCCCAGCTATCCCCGGATCATGTACGCGGTGGTCGAGGCGGAGGCCCCCGACGAGGCGGATGAGAACGGCGACCGGAACGCGTCCGGGCTCTACCGTTCCGAAGACGGCGGCGAGACGTGGGAGTTCATGAACGCGAGCAACTCGCGGCCCTTCTACTATTCGGGCGCGTGGGTGTCGCCGGACGACCCGGATTTCCTCTACTGGTCTTCTCTTTTCTTCTCGCGCGACGGCGGGCGCACGGTGGGGAATCCGGCCCAGGGCGTGCACGTCGACTATCACGCACTGTGGTGGGACTCTTCCAATCCTGACCATTTCATATTGGGCAACGACGGCGGGATCGCGATCACGTGGGACCGCGGCGGGAACTTCGAGTTCCCGAACCGTATTCCCATGGGACAGTTCTATGCGGTCAGCTACAATATGGATACACCCTATCGCGTCTGTGGCGGTCTTCAGGACAACTATACCTGGTGCGGTCCGAGCGAGCGCGCGGGCGGCGCCATAGACAATCACATGTGGTATTCGATCGGGGGCGGCGACGGCTTCTACGCGCCGCAGGACCCGACGAACCCGGACATCGTGTTCGGGGAATCGCAGCAGGGGCGCATCTACTGGCGCAACACGCGCACGGGCGAGCGGCATCAGCTGCGGCAGCCCGACTGGCGGGAGCGCACGCAGGC
This sequence comes from Candidatus Palauibacter sp., assembly GCF_965222475.1. Taxonomy (GTDB): domain Bacteria; phylum Gemmatimonadota; class Gemmatimonadetes; order Palauibacterales; family Palauibacteraceae; genus Palauibacter. The sequence continues at coordinate 837,907 of NZ_CBDCUB010000001.1, forward strand.
CCTGCGGGACTCGATCGCGGTCCTGTCGGGGGACGATCCCGACGACCCGCCGGCCGCGAACGTGGCGCAGATCGAGGAGCTCCAGGCTCTCGTCGCCCAGGATTCCGCGCTCTTCGACATGCGCTTCAACTGGAACACGCCGCTCGAGATGTCGCCGCACGATCCGCAGACGCTGTACATCGGGGCGAACCGCGTGCTGAAGTGGACGTACGACACGGATGAGATGACCCCGATCTCGGACGACCTCACCTACGCGGATCCGGAGAAGATCGAGGTCGCGTACGGTACCACGGGCGGGATCACCCCGGACGTCACCGGGGCGGAGAACTTCGCCACCCTCGTCTCGCTCGCCGAGTCGAAGATGAACGAGGGCGAACTCTACGCGGGGACCGACGACGGTCGCGTGTGGCGCACCCCGGAGGGGGCGGAGTGGATCGAACTCACCGATCGCTTCGAGGGGGTCCCCGAGGGGACGTACGTGAGCCGCATCGAGCCCTCGAGCCACGATCCGAACCGCTTCTACGTGACCTTCGACAACCACCGGCGGGACGACTACATACCCTACGTGTACGCGACGGACGACGGCGGGGAGACGTTCCGGTCCATCGCGTCGAACCTGCCCGCGGGAGCGCCGGACTTCGTGCACGTGATTCGCGAGGATCCGGTGAACCCGGACCTGCTCTTCGTGGGGACGGACGTGGGCGCCTACATGTCGACCGACCGCGGCGGGTCGTGGTCGCGCTTCATGAACGGGCTCCCGACGGTGCCCGTGCACGACCTCAGGATCCACCCGCGCGAGCGCGAGATCATCGCGGGCACGCACGGCCGCTCGATCTTCGTGGCCGACATCTCGCTCCTGCAGGAACTGGACGGCGGGCGCCTGCCGGAGGCGATCACGGTGTTCGACCCGAAGACGGCGATCCAGTACGGCGATCCGCCGGTGGGCGGCGAGTTCATCGCCCAGAGCGCCTTCCAGGGACGCGGGAGAGTACGGGGCCGAGGTCTCGTATTTCATCCCCGAGGATGTCGCCGATCAACTGGCGGAAGCGGCCCGTGAGGAGCGGGAGGCGCGGCGAGACGAGGCGGCGGAAGGGCGCGCTCCGGGGGACCGGGCCGGTCTTGCCGCTGTCCGACCTGGCGGTATGGGGCCCGCGGGAGCCGGCGGGCGGGGAGCCGGTCTCGGCGCCCAGGCCTCGGTCGCGATCCTCAACGCAACAGGCGACACCGTGCAGGTGCTCAACGGGTCGGCCTCGGCCGGCGTCAACCGGGTCCGGTGGACGTTCAACCGGCGAACCGCGCCGGCGGAGCCGTCGCCCGCGGACCGCGCCGACAGCATCCGCAACGCCCGCATGTACGCTGCGGTCGGCGATTCGCTGGTCGAGCACGAAGAGGTCGACCGCGAGGTCATGGACCAGGTGCTCGAGATGATGCAGGGCGGCAACCAGGCCGGCCTGCGGCGCATGTTCGGCGGCGGTGGCAGAGGCGGAGGCGGTTTCGGCGGCGGCGGCGCGGGCGGGTGGCAGGACCGGCCCGCCGAGCGCTATCCGCGGGCGGGACAGGCCGCGGGCGCCCGGGGCGGAGCGGCTGCGGCGGCGAGCGAGGCTCCCGCCGGCGGTGGGGCCGGCGAGGGCGGTCCCGATCCGGCGAGCATGCGGCAGGTGTTCCAGCAGCTGACACAGGCCATGCGTGAGCGCGGTGGCGGAGGCGGATTCCGGCGCTTCTTCGGCGGTGGCGGAGGTGGCGGCGGCGGCCTGGCCGACCCCGGCACCTACACGGTCGCGATCACGCTCGGCGAGGAGACCTTCACGACCACGCTCGAAGTCGTTCGCAAGGAGGGCTTCGGCTTCTGGGACGAGCCGGACACGGAAGACCGGCGATAGCGGAAGGGTACCGCGCGGGCGGCGAACCTCCGCGGCCCGCGCGGTGTCCCAAGACTCGACAGCCGATCGAAGGGCTCTGCGAACGGCCACCGGGCGCATGGACAGCGGCAGCGGGCGGAAAATGAGCGAGACGGGCGGAGGAGAGGGGACGGACGCGTCGATCCCGGGGAAGATCCGGAAGCGACGCATGCTGCAGATCGCGCTCATCTACCTGGGCGCGGGGTGGCTGTGCGTCGAGATCACCGACTTCATCGTCGGGAACTACGGGTTCTCCAGGAAGATCCTCGACACCGTCGTCTTCCTTTCCATTCTCGGCTTCCCCGCCTTCCTCATCATCGGTTGGTTCCACGGCGAGAAGGGCCCGCAACGGATCCGCCGCGCCGAGAGGTGGCTGCTGGTCACGCTGGCTTCGCTGGGGGCGATCGGCACGTACCGAATCGCCACGGCCGAACCCACCGCGGGTGACGGCGTTGAGGCCCCTGCGGTCCGGGCTGCCGCGGATGGGACGGGAGATGCGATCACCGCCGCCGGGGAGATGCCCGACCTGGGCCCGAGTTCGCTGGCGGTCCTCCCCTTCCGGAACAACGTGCCCGATCCGGAGCTGCAGTGGCTGGGCGCGGGCCTCGCGGACCTGCTGACGACCAACCTGGCGCAACGGCCCGACGTGGTGGTGGTCGGGCGGCAGAGTCTGTACGACATCCTGACCGAAGGCGGACTCTCCGAAGAGGAGGAGATCCCGGAAGCGCTGGCGATGACGGTCGCGCGGAGAGCCGGGGCCCGGCTGCTCCTGTGGGGAAGCGTGACCGGGGCCCCCGACGACATGCGCATCGACGCCCACGTGATCGAACTCGAGGGCGGCACGATCTGGTGGGCCGATTTCGCGCGCGGCGGCGACGTGTTCGAACTCGTGGATTCGCTGACGGTGGGCCTCGCGACCCAGCTGACCGGCGTGCGGCCGCCGCTGGAGGCTGCCCGCATCAGCCACCTCGGCACACAGGACCTGGAGGCGCTGGGCGCGTTCCACCGCGCAAACGCCCTCGCCCGGGCCGGCCGACTCGAGGAGGCCGAGGCGCACTTCGAGCGAGCCGCTACGATCGACAGCGCTTTCGCCCTCCCCCTGCTCGCATCGCGCGGCGAGTTCGCGAGCGACGAAGCCGAGCCGTCCGAGGAGGACCGGACGGAATCCGAGCGCCGTCGAGCCTCATGGCGGGAGCGCCGCGAGGCTCAGCTCTTCCGGCGGCTGCCGGATGAAGTGAAGAGCCGACTCGCGGGTCTGAGCGGCGAGGCACTGCGCGCCGCCGTGGACTCGCTGTGGGCCCGCTCCCGCTCCGCTCTGGACCTGCTTTCCGGCCAACGTCCGCCCGGCGGGACGCGACCGACCGGCCCGCCCCCGAACCGGCCGCCACCGCGCGACCCCACACAATCCCGATAGGCCGTCGGCACGATTCCGGCGCTCGGTGGGCTCTTCGAGCTTGCCTGCCGCGCCACGCCGTGCCACTACGTACGCCATGAGCGGAACCAACAAGAAGCTCACAAATGCGGTGGAGCAGTACTTCACCGACCTGCGGCGGATTCGCGCCTCCGGCGGCGCCACCGGAGAGAGGTCGAGCTATCCGGCGCTGTCGAAGCTCCTCGACGCCGTCGGCGCGACGCTCAGGCCCAAGGTGTTCTGCGTGGCGGACATGGCCGACCAGGGCGCCGGCCACCCCGACTTCGGACTCTACAGCCAGCGACAGTTACAGCGGGGCGTTCCGCGAAAAGGACAGGCTCCCGAGCGCGGCGTCGTCGAGGTGAAGTCGCCCGGCGACGACATGCAGGAGACATTCCGAGAGCAGGTGGCGCGCTACGGCGAACGCTACCGGCTGGTCCTGGCGACGAACCAGAGAGAGTTCCGGCTCACCGCCGTCGAGGCGGGCGGAGTCACTTCGACGCTCGAGTCCTTCAGTCTCGCAGGCACCGAGGCAGCCTTCGCGCACAAGCTGGAGCATCCGCGCGCCTTCGCCCGCGAGAGCGGAGCCGGGCTTGGGGAGTACCTGTCTCGCGCGCTGTCCCATCGGGCTACGCTCGTCGACCCAAAGGATGTCGCTTGGCTCCTCGCCTCCTACGCGCGCGACGGGCTCGCGCGGGTCGAAGCGGCGGGCGACCCGCCTTCGCTGAGAGGGCTGCGCTCGGCGCTCGAAGAGGCCCTGGGCGTCCGGTTCGAAGGCGCGCGGGGCACGCGCTTCTTTCACTCCACGCTGGTACAGACGCTTTTCTACGGCATTTTCTCCGCGTGGGTGCTTTGGTCTCGCCACGACGGATCGGATGATGCCCAGTCCGTGACCGAAGGCGGCCCGGCGCGGTTCAGTTGGAGGGAAGCCGTGTGGCACCTGCGCGCTCCGGTTCTCCGCGCCCTGTTCCAGCAGGTCGCCGATCCCGGGCGCCTGCAACGGCTGGGCCTCGTCGAAGTTCTGGATTGGACGGCGGCGGCGCTCGACCGGGTGGACCGGACGGCCTTCTTCTCCCGGTTCAATGAAGGCGAGGCCGTGCCGTATTTCTACGAACCGTTTCTGCAGGCGTTCGATCCCGAACTGCGAAAGCAACTCGGCGTGTGGTACACACCCATCGAGGTCGTTCGCTACATGGTCGCGCGCGTGGACAAGGCGCTGAAGGACGATCTCGGTATCGCCGACGGGCTCGCGGCGGAGAACGTCTACGTACTCGATCCCTGCTGCGGCACCGGGGCCTACCTGGCGGAGGTGCTCCGGCGGATCGGCGCCAATCTGGAGGGACAGGGCTTCGGCGCGCTTACCGGCGCGAGGGTGAAGCAAGCCGCGACCGAAAGGGTGTTCGGTTTCGAGATCATGCCTGCGCCCTTCGTCGTCGCGCACTTGCAGGTCGGCTTGACCATGCAGGATCTGGATGCCGCGCTCTCAGACGACGGCGCGGAACGGGCCGGAATCTTCCTGACCAACGCTCTGACCGGCTGGGAGCCTCACACGAGCAAGCCGCTGCCGTTCCCGGAACTGGAGGAGGAACGCGACCGGGCCGAAAACGTGAAGCAGGAGACGCCGATCCTCGTGATCCTCGGCAACCCGCCCTACAACGGCTTCGCGGGCATGGCGGTGGACGAGGAAAGGGAACTGTCGCTCGCGTACCGCAAGACGAAACGCGTCCGCAGGCCCGAAGGGCAGGGGTTGAACGACCTCTACGTCCGCTTCTTCCGCATGGCGGAGAGGCGCATTGCCGAGAAGACGGGGCAGGGAGTGGTCTGCTTCATCTCCAACTATTCCTGGCTCGACGGACTCTCCTTCACCGGGATGCGCGAGCGCTGCCTGGAGGCCTTCGACGAGATCCGCATCGATTGCCTGAACGGCGACAAATACCGAACCGGCAAGGTCGCCCCTGACGGCTCGCCCGACCCGAGTATCTTCTCGACGGAGGGCGATCCCGTCGGCATCCAGGTCGGAACCGCCATCGCGACTCTCGTGCGCAAGCCTGAGCACGCGCCCGCCACCGACGTTGCTTTCCGGCATCTGTGGGGACGAGCTAAGCGGACGGAATTGACCGCCACGGCGGAAACGGAACCCTCCGCACTCTATGAAGGGGTCGGACCTATCTTGCCGCTTGGCCTCCCCTTTTCCCCGGTGGCGGTGAGTAGCGATTGGTTCAACTGGCCGAGGTTGCCCGACTTGCTGCCGACGGCATTTCCGGGCGTGCAAACCGGCCGCGACGCGTTTCTCGTTGACATCGATCTGGACCGACTGAAGTCGCGCGTTGCGGACTACTTCGATGCGGGGATCGGCCACGAAGAAATCGCAAGGCGCTATCCGAGAGTGATGAAGACGACGGCGCGTTTCGATGCCCGCGGCGTTCGCAATGCGCTGGTTGAACGTGGCGGGCCCGATACCGCCGGGTTCATCCGCGTCGCCTACCGACCCTTCGACAACCGTTGGCTCTACTGGGAGAAAGACACTGAGCTGCTGGACAGGAAGCGCGCAGAGTACCGCCCCCACGTGTTCGAAGGAAATCCGTGGTTGTCCGTGGCGCAGCACCTGCGGAAGGGAGCGGTAGAACCGCAAACGGTGTTCACTGAAGAAATGGGTTCGCGCCACCTAATAGAACGGGGCACGCTAATGTTCCCCGCTTGGTTGCGCGATGACGGGCTGGGGTTGGACCTGAGCGGATCGCGACGAGCAAACCTTTCCGCAAAGGCGCAGGGCTATCTGGACCAGGTCGGTGCCGGCGTTGACGACCTCTTCCACCATGTCCTGGCAGTGCTCCACGATCCCGGATACCGCGAGGCAAACGCTGGGGCGCTGCGCATGGAATGGCCGCGCATACCGCTTCCCGGCTGGCCCGATGGCGAAGCCGAGTGCGCTGCGCAGGCCTTCGCTGAATCGGCGGAGCGGGGCCGCAGACTCGCCGCACTGCTCGACTCGGAAGTGCCCGTCCCAGGCGTTACGCAGGGCAGCTTGTCTCCAGCCATGGCCGCCATTGCCGTCCCCGCCACGACGGACGGTCGAAACATGGCGAGCGAAGACTTCGCGGTCACGGTCGGGTGGGGGCACTTCGGAGCCGGCAAGGCCGTGATGCCCGGCCAGGGTCGTGTCGTTGAGCGTCCCTTCTCCCCGGCGGAGGGCGAGGCAATGGGCGACAGCCTGCCTGCGCTCGGAGAGAGCACCTTCGATGTCTATCTCAACGCACGCGCCCTCTGGCGCAACGTTCCTGCTACGGTCTGGAACTACAAGTTGGGGGGTTATCAGGTCCTCAAGAAGTGGCTCTCCTACCGCGAGAGCGGCGTCCTCGGCAGGTCCCTGCAAATCGAGGAGATCCAGCACTTCACAGCCACGGCCCGGCGCATAGCCGCGATCGTTCACGCGGTTTCTGACCCGGAGAGCCCGCTACGCTCGTACTGGCAGCGGAACCAGTGAGCGTGATCTTCTTCTTCGCGAAGTTCCTTGCCAAGGAAGCGTACGTCCATGACGTCATGGCTGGCAGGCTCCACGTGAATCGTCTGGCATGTTTCAAGGACTTCGAGGAAGAAGCGACCTGCAACCGCGGCGACAGGCATGAAGGTGTTGTACACTGGCTTCAGCCTGATGGGATACGCCTTGTTCTCAACGGACGCGACCTGACCCCCGATCTTGCGGGACCAGTCGAAATTGGAATGAGCTGGCTCAATCACATTCATGTATTCTGTCTCCATGCGGCTCACAGCGGCAGCTTAGACCTAACCGACTTGACTTCTGGTACGATTGATGGCCTGAGGGAAAAGCTGGAGATACCCAGTGAATGTCGACAACTCGGCGAACATGCAATTATAATCAGAAACGTTCGACAGTTTATTGATCGGATTGAGACTGCCGCCAAGCTCAAGGACCACCGAGTCCATCGGGGATTGGTCCGATACTACAACCCAGACACGTTCCATGGACGCTTCGATGGCATCGAAGCGGCATTCAGAAAACGTGATGAATATAGACACCAACGAGAATACCGATTTGCCATCGATACTCGGACTACTGGCGTTGATCCTCTGATTCTCAATATCGGAGATATCAGCGACATCGCAATCCCCTGCAAAACAGCCACTATCAATGATATGTTTTTGCGTGGCAGCATTGAGATCAAACGCCCAAGTCGAGGGGGGGCGATCTGAAGGGCGATACTTGTGGACTCCTGCGACAAGGAGGATCGACACCTGAACTGGCTACGCGTCAGGCGTAGGTCGGTACTCGACGAGCGCGGACTGGCCGACAATGCTGACGGTCCGGACGAGCCGTTCGGCGCCGTCGGGGTCGGTGACCCGCAGTTCCTCACCCGGGAAGAAGTCGACGGGCTCACGTCGTCCCTCGTCGATGGCGAGGTTGCTCGCGTAGAGGTAGGTGCGGTCGAGCTTGTCCCGGATCGGGTTGAGGCTGCCCCTCAAGCCGGGGATCTCGCCTGTGCGTTCGCGAAAGATCGCCGACCTGCCAGCCGGCAGGGCGGAAAGCTCGATATCGAGCGGACCGTGGCTTGGAATCCATTCGGTCTCGACATGCGCCGCGTACCCCGCGGCGGCGGCGAAGACCGTCAGCGGAAGCTCGGTCGCATAGAGGTCGACGGTGACTTCACCGCTTTCGCCGGTAGTTGCCGCCCTCCAGGTCTCGTTGGGGAACAGGACGAGCAGGTCGATGCCGGGCAACGGAGCACCGGCCTCGTGCGCGCGGATCAGGGCGGTCGCCGGGGTCGGCGTGGTGGGCGCGGCGGGAATCGTGAGGAACAGATCCGCGTCATCGACGACTCGATACAGGGGCTCCTCGCCACTCAGACGGCGGGTCTCTCTCATGATCGTCGGGACGCCGTCACCCCTTCGTTCCATGAAGAACTGCCGTCCGCCAGAACCGAGGATCTTCCCCGCCGGTATGCGGCCCAGCATCGAGGCGAGCGTCTGGTTACGGGTCGCCTGCCGGGAGGCCATGCTCTCGACCGTCAGGTTGTTCGGAAGAGCGCCGGGCGAGTTGATCTCGATGCGGTCGGCAAACATGGAGAGCCGTATCCGGCTACCGCGAATCGAGTAGTCTCGGTGCGCCACCGCGTTGACGACCGCTTCGAACAGCGCCCTCTCGCTGTACTGCGGCAGATCGACACGGGCGGGCTGTTTGTGCGCGCCCACTCGCATATTGCGGACGGCGAACCTGACGGCCTCGGCGATCTGGCGGTGTAGCGGTCCGGTAATCGTGTGGGCATCCAGCTGGCCGGACGCCTGGTCCACGCCCCGGTATTGCGTGGCGCTGATGCACGCGTTGGGCAGCCATTCCTCGGGGGCGGCGGCGCACAGCAGCACGCCGGCGACCGTGGCGCGGAGGATCCCGCCCTCGTCCCGCGCCAGAAGCCCCATCTTCTCGAGGGCAAGTTTGGGATCGGCGGCGCCCTCCGAACTCAGCAGCGGCCCCCACAATGTCTTGTCCAGCGTGCGGAAACCGGTTCCCGGAACGGGCTGCTCGTCGAACCACAGAAAGCGCGCCTGAGACCACCTCTGGGCGAGACGCAGACTCTCGTCGCTCGTCATCCTCCGCTTGGAACTGCCAAGACGGCGAAATGCGCCCCCCGGACTCTCGTGCAGAGCATAGCCGGGAGGGACCTCCACGATGAGAAGCGGCTTGCCGTCGATCTCTCCCCGGGAGGTGTCGATCTCGATTGGTGGCTTGACCGAATCGGTGCAGAGATTGACCACGAGCTGTTCCAGCGCGTCCAGTTGGCGGCGGGTCATCCCCTGCACTTCGCCAGCATCGGTGACCCCGCAAAGCATGGCTCCGCCCCTGGCGTTCGCGAAGGCCGCCAGCTCGTCCGCGATGCTCTGCCCGTCCGGCCGGGCCGGGCGGTCGCCCCTGAACTCGAACTCCTCGAACTCCCAGTGGCTGTCTTGGCCCAGGCGGAGCCGTCGCCGGATCTCGTTTTCGTCGAATGTCATGGGTCTGCTCCGATGCCGGTCCCGCGCGCCATGCACGGGTACGAGCTTTCGGCGAAGGGTAACGGCCCGAGCGCGCCGGGTGGTAGCATCCCCCAGGCACGCGGTGGCCCGTTGATTGGACCTTTGACGCGGCGCGACCGGGCCCTTGGCGGGTGGACGAAGGCTGTGACAGCAGCCATGTTTCGAGAGACATGAGAGGATGGACGCGCGCCGCCTGTCCCGGGGGCGGCGTCCTCAGGGAACCAGGGAGGCCACATGAAGCGAAGGGCGTTTCTCCGAACCGGACTCACGGGCGCCGGCGTTGCCGGCATCGCCGCCGCACCCCTTGCCGCACCCCTCGCGGGGGCGACGGCGGCGCGCAGCCTCGACACCATCTTCAACCCCCGCCGTCCGGGACGTGACTACAACGGACCCGTCCGGCTGAGTTCGAACGAGAACCCGCTCGGCATCGCCCCGTCGGCGCGGCAGGCGATCGTCGACGGACTCGACGAGGCGAACCGCTATCCCGGCGCGACCGGCGAACTCGTGCGCGAGGCGCTCGTCGCGCGCCTCGGCGTCAAGCCGGGCCAGCTCTTCTTCGGCTCCGGCTCGACCGAGATCCTGCGCATCGCCGCGGCGGCGTGGGCGGCGCCAGGTGGCCGCCTCATCTACGCCGAGCCGACGTACGAAGACGTCCCGAGGTACTCGCAGCCGTTCGCCTACGATCACGTCACGGTTCCGCTCACCAGCGACTACGCGCACGACGTCGACCGCATGCGCGAAGAGGCCGCCAAGTCGTCCGCGCCGAGCGTGATCTACTTCTGCAACCCGAACAACCCCACCGGTACGCTCACCTCGTCCAAGCCGATTGCGGACTGGATCCGCGACGAGAGCGAGCAGCACCTCTTCCTCGTCGACGAGGCGTACTTCGAACTCGCGGACGATCCCGGCTACGAGACGTTCATCCCGCTCATCGAGCGCCATCCGAACCTGATCGTCGCCCGCACCTTCTCCAAGGTGTACGCGATGGCCGGGATTCGTCTCGGCTACGGGATCGCGCACGAGGCCACCGTCCAGCGGGTCCTCCCGTTCGCGACGCGGAATGCGCCCAACCACGTCGCGGGCGTCGCCGCCATCGCCTCGCTCGCCGACGCGGACTTCTTCGCCAAGAGCGTCGAGACGAACAACGAGGCGAAGGCGGTCATGCACGACGCCCTCGGCCAGCTCGACATCGAGGTCCTGCCGAGCCACACGAACTTCATCATGCACCGCATCAAGGGCGAACTCGCGACCTACAACGAGCGCATGTACGAAGCCGGGTTCAACGTGGGCCGGCCCTTCCCGCCGATGACGGACTGGAGCCGGCTCTCGATGGGGCTCCCCTCGGACATGGAGAACCTTGCCGAGGTGATGATGGACTTCCGCAGGAAAGACTGGATCTGAGACGAGGGCGGCGTCGCGAAGGCTGCGGCGCTGCCCTTTCTTTACGGGGTCCCGGGGCTCTCTTTCGGGCCGGGAATCGACCCGTCAGCGCGCGGTGGAGCGGCCGAGCGTCCTTTCCAGGTAGTCCCGGATGTGGCTCGCGGTCTCGGCGGAGATCCAGATCGAGCGGAGTTCGTCGTCGAGTTCGGCCGCGCGGCCCGGGGCCCGTGAGAGCTGTCTCTTCGTCAGGTCGTAGGTGGCCGCCGGGATCGAGGCCAGCTCCGCAGCCACCTTCCGCGCCCGCTGGATGAGCCGCTCCGCCGGTACGATCTCGTCCACGAAGCCGCGTTCCGCCGCGGTCTCCGGGCCGTAGGAGCGGCCGAGGAGCAGCACCTCGCGGTGATATCGCTGCGGAACCGCGGCGCGCACGATGTCGAGCGCCACCGCGGGGAAGGGGACCCCGACCCGGAGTTCGGGCAGTCCGATGCGGCCGTTCCCCCGGGACATGACGCGGTAGTCGCACGCGCAGGCGATGACTCCGCCGCCGGCGATCGCGTGCCCGTTCACCGCCGCCACGACCGGTTTCGGAAAGGCGCGCAGCTTCGAGAACAGCACCCCGAGGCTCGCGAGCAGCGACTCGACGTACGCCGCGCCGCCGTTGACGACGCGGAACAGCTCGACCCCCGCCGAGAAGGCCGACCCCGTGCCCGTGAGGATGATCGCCTCGACCCCGCCGTCGTTCCGCACGCGATCGAACTCGGCGTTGAGCGCGTCCGAGAATTCCGCCGTGAGGACGTTCGCCGGCTCGCGCTCCATCCGGATGAGAGCCACGCCGCCGTCATCATTCCGCTGGATCATCACGCCTCCCGATCGTAGACCGTCGCGAGCCGGGCGTGGGTGGCCCTGTCACCCCTGACGATCTACTAAGAGATTAGTTGACAACACCCTCCGCCACATCTACGCTAGGGCCCAAGCGAGGCGGCGTCACGGCGGCGCGGAGGGGACGGAAGCGGGGCCGCCGTCCCGTGGATCTTTCTCTCCCCCGGGTCCGTACAACGCTTCGTGTCGATGGCGGTGTCGAAGCCATGATCAGGTGATTTGATAGTTCGTTGAGAGTCTTGCGATAGATACAACGCGCCGCGGCGGGGCGGGATGCAAGGTCTGCACCCGTCCCGCCGCCGCGATATCGTTGGGGCGCCGTCGAGGGAGGATCGGAGGGCCGGCGGCAGGGAAGAAACATTCGGTGCGAGGCTTATGAAGGCACGTCACTGGGTCACGTTGATCGTCCTGCTCATCGCCGGCGCCGCCGTGGTCGGCATATTCATGCGGCTGAACGAGAGCGAGGAGGATGGGCCGCTCACGTTCGGGGACGCCGCCGCCGATTCCGTCGCCGAGGAGGTGCGGGGGACGGCTTCGGCGGCCGCCTTTGCGACGGATATCTGGCTCCCGGTCGAAGGGGCCGTGATCCAGCGCGACACCTTCGTCCTCTGGGTCACGGCGAGCGGGCGGGCGGCTTCTCTCCGCTCGGCGCCGCTCCACTCCGAGGTCCAGGGTTCGGTGGCCACGGTCCCGGTCCAGGAAGGCGAGCAGGTGCGGACGGGACAGCTCCTGGCGCGGATAGACCCGACCCTCTACGAGATCCGCGTTCAGGGGGCCCAGGCCGCAGTCGACCGTGCGCGGGCTGATTTCGAGGACCGCGTCCTGTTCGACGAGCACCTGGCCGATTCGGCTCGGATGGCGAGGGCCGAGCAGGCGCGCATCCGGGCCGGTCTTCCGGCGCAGGAGGCGTCGCTCGCCGAAGCTCGCTATGAACTCGACAAGACCCGGATCGTCGCGCCCTTCGCCGGCCGCGTGGCGAACCTCGGTGTCGCGCAGGGCAGCCGGGTCGGCGCGGGCGACTCGATCGCGACGATCGTAGACCTGTCGCAGATCGACATCGACGCCGGAGTGCTGCACTCCGAACTCCCGCTCATCGAGGTGGGCCGGGAGGCGACCGCCACCTTCCCCGCGCTGCGGGGCGAGGTGTTCCAAGGGGAGGTCGTGAGCGTGAACCCGCTCATCGACCCGGAGACGCAGACGGCGCGGGTCACGGTGCGGCTCTCGAACCCCGAAGCCCGAATCGTCCCCGGGATGCCCGGAAGCGTGCGGATCGCGGGCCGTCAACTCCCCGACCGCACGTTCGTGTCGAAGGACGCCGTCGTCGAACGGAATCGGCGACAGGTCGTGTTCGTGTTCGAACCGAGCGGGCCGGGGGCGGAGACCGGGCGCGCACAGTGGGAATACGTGACGCTCGGGCTGGAGAACGACACGGAAGTCGAGATCATCCCCAACCCGGACGGCGAGGACACGTTCGTGCCCGAGGGCCGAGAAATCGTGCTCGTGGACGGACACGCCACCCTTACCCACGACGCCCAGGTCCGGATCGAGAACCACAGCGACTTGATGGCTGAGGCTGAGCCGGTCCCGGCTCCGAAGGGTTCCCGATGAGTCTCGGGTCTCGGCGACGTGGGCGTCGGCTCCTCGCGGGACTCGCGCTGGGGGCCGGATGGCTCGCCGTCGCGGCGCCCGCGTCGGCCCAGGCGCGCCTCCTCCCGGACACGCTCGACATCACGCGGGCCCTCCGGATCGCTCTCGCCGAGAGTCCGGTCCTGCGCGTGTCGCAAACACAGGCGGATCAGGCGGGCGCCGACCGGCTCGCGGCGTGGGGGGCTTTCCTTCCGACCGCGACCGTCAACGCCGGACTTAGGCGATCCAGCTTCTCCCGTACGACCTTCGTCGGCGAGGAAGGCTTGTCGGAGAGCCTCCCTGAAATCCTCACCTCTTCGAGCCAGGGTGCGAGCCAGGGGCTGGACCTGAGTTGGACGGTGCTGGACGGCGGGAGGCGCTTCGCCGCCCTCTCGCAGTCGCAGGCTAGCCTCCGGGCTGCACATCGACGCTACGACGACCAGCAGCGCGCCGTGGTCACGGGCGTCCGGCTCGATTTCCTCAATGCCCTGAGGCGCCAGGAGCTTCTCGAACTTACCCGGGCGCAGATTGCCGACCGCGAACTCGAACTCGATATCGCCCGGCGACGATACGCGATCGCGGCCGTGGAGCGGACGGACGTGCTGGGCGCCGAATCGGCCCTTCTGGACGCCCAGATCACGCTTCTGAACGAGCAGAATCTGCTGCGGATCGGGCTTGAGCAGCTCGTCGTCTCGATGGGTCTCCCTCCCGAGGCGGGCGAGGGCATGGTGCTGGCAGGCGACGAGGGCATGCCCGAGGGCATGGCGGACATCGAGAGCATCGTGCGTGCGGCCGTCACCTCCGATCCCGAACTCCTTGCACTCGACGCCGACCGGTCCGCGGCGTCGGCGTCAATGTGGTCGGCTCGCACCCTCTACCTGCCGAGTATCACCGTCGGTTTCGGCTGGGGGCGGAGCGAGAACTTCGGCCCCGGGGATTCGTTCTGGCAATTCAGGCCCGGCGACACGGACCATGGTTTCCGTGTGTCGGCCTCCTGGAGCCTGTTCGACCGTTTCAACCGGGAACAGCAGAACGCCCGAGCCTCCGCGGCCAGGCGGCGGGCGGAGGAGGACTTGCGCCGCCGCCGAATCGAGATCGAGCGCGACGTGAGGCGCTTCGCGGCGGAGATTGAACAGTTGGCGCAGACGCTGGACCTGCTGGAACAGAGGTTAGCCCTCTCGCGCGAGCGGCTGGAGATGGAGCAGGAACGGTACAGGAACGGGACCGGGAGCTTCATCGCTCTTCAACAGGCGGCCGGCGCGGCGAAGGGCGCGGAGACCCAGTTGATCCTGCAGCAGTACGACTACCTGATCTCCTGGTCGAATCTCTCCGAATACCTTGAGGGCGGGCCCTAACTTGGCGCTCCCCGACCTGTCGCTCCGACGGCCCGTGGCCACGGCGATGCTCTACGTGGGCATCGCGGTGGTCGGCGTGGTGTCGTTCCTCCGGCTCCCGATCGACCTCCTCCCCGATGTCGCCTTCCCGACGCTGTCGGTGTGGACGACGTATTCGGACGCGGGGCCCGCCGAGGTCGAGCGCTGGGTCACGGAACCCATCGAGCAGTCGCTGTATTCGGTCCCGGGGGCGCGGGGCATCTCCTCGCGCTCGCGGGAGGGGCAGTCGCTCGTCCAGCTCGAGTTCGGCTGGGGCACGGACATGGAGTTCGCGACCCTTCACACCCGCGAGAACCTGGACAACCTGTCGGAGAACCTTCCCGATGGGGCGGATCGCCCCACGATCCTGAGATCGGACCCGACCAGCGATCCGATCATGACGCTCGCGGTGAGCGGGGCAGATCTGCGCAGCCTGCGCGACCTCTCGGAGGTCGTGTTCAAGCGTCGGCTCGAGCAGCTCGACGGGGTGTCGCTGGCGGGGCTGACGGGCGGGCCCGAGCGCGAGCTGCGGGTCATCGTGGATCCCGAGTACCTCGACGTGCACGAGGTCTCGCTCGCGCAGATATCGGCCGCGCTCGACCAGGCGAACTACAACGCCCCCGGAGGCACGATCCGACGCGGGCGCTTCGAGTACAGCCTGCGCACGCTGGGCCAGTTCCGGGAGGTGGACGAACTCCTCGAAGTGGTGATCCAGCGGCCGGAACGCGCGACCGGACGTCCGGTGGTCCTCGCGGACGTCGCCACGGTGGTCGATACGATCGCCGATCTGGAGACGATCGCGCGCTTCAACGGAGCGTCGGCGATCGGACTCCAGGTGTTCAAGGAGGCGGGGACGAACACGGTCCGCGTGGCCGACGCGGTGCGCGAGACGCTGGACCAGCTGCGCGAGGAGTTCCCGGAGATCTCGATCGAGATCGCCTCCAGCCAGGCGGCCTTCATTCGGGATGCGATCTCGAACGTCGTCACCGCCCTCCTGTTCGGCGGCGCCCTCGCCTTCCTCGTGCTCTTCCTGTTCCTGCGCGACCCCAGATACCCGCTCGCCATCGGCCTCGCGATCCCGATCTCGGTGATGGCGGCGTTCGCCCTCTGCTACGCGTTCGACGTGAGCCTCAACATCATGTCGCTCGGCGGCCTCGCGCTGGGCGTCGGGCTCCTGGTCGACAACTCGATCGTCGTGCTGGAGAACATCTTCCGGCACCGCGAGGAGTCCGGGGAGGGAGCGCGGAAATCCGCCGCGCGCGGAGCCCGGGAGGTCGCGGCGGCGATCACGGCGTCGACGCTGACCACGATCGCCGTGTTCGGGCCGGTGCTCTACGTGGAAGGGGTGGCGGGCGCCCTGTTCGGCGATCTTTCGCTCGCGGTGACGTTCTCGCTCCTCGCCTCGCTGCTCGTCGCCCTGACGCTCCTGCCCGTGCTGGCCGCGCAGGTGGCGCGACGGCGAGCGGGAGCGGGCGAGGCGCGCTACTGGGGCGAAATGTCGGCCCCGGAGCGGCGGCCCGAGGCGCCGGAGAGCGCGCGGGCGGGCTTCGTGCGCCGGTGCGCCCGCGCGGTCCGGAACGGCATGGCCGCGAGCGGGCGCGGGGTGGGGCGCGGGATCGTGTACGTCGTGCGTTCGGTCCGGCTCACCATCGTCGACCTCGCGACGGCGGCCGGGAGGCTCCTGGCGTGGCTGTTCGGCCCCTTCCTGCGCGCTTTCGAGCGGGGTTTCCTCCGCTTCGCCGCGCGCTACGAGCGGACGCTCGAGTGGGCCCTGGGGCACCGCCTGGCGATCCTCGCCATCGCCGCGGCCGCCCTCGCCGGCGCGTACGCGATCGCCGGCACATTGCCGCGCGAACTCATGCCGCGCGTGGACGAGCGGCAGTTCTGGGTCGAGATAAACCTTCCCCAGGGGACTCCGATCCGCACGACGGACGAGGCGGCCGGGGACATGGAGCGCATCCTCCTCGACATGGATGTCGTGTCGGGCGTCTTCACCCGGGTAGGCCGGAGCCGTGGAAGCGAGCTTGCGGCGCGGGACCTGACGGGACTGAACAACGCGGCCCTCGATGTCCAGTTGGCCGGATCCGAGCGACCCACGCCGGAGGTGATCGCCGAGTTGCGGCGGCGGCTGGCGGAGAGCGGCTTCGATCCGGCCTTCGTGTCGATCGAGACGGGGCGGGCGACCTCGCTCGGCCGGGCGCTGGCGATCGGCGAGGCGGACCTCGCGGTCAAGGTGCAGGGTGGGGAGCTGGAGGATCTCGTCCCGGTGGCCGCGGCGATCGAGACGAGGCTGGAGGGCGTAGGGGTGCTCGCCGACGTGCGCCTGGATTTCCTGCGTACCCAGCCGGAACTGGTGATCGAGGTCAACCGCGAGGTCGCGTCGCGGCACCAGATCACGGTGACGTCCGTGGCGCAGGCGATCGAGGACTACCTGCGGGGCTCGGAGACGGCCAACGCCTACTCCGTGTTCGCCGACAAGGTCGATATCCGGGTCACCATCCCGGAGACGGCGCGGCGGGAACTCGCGAACGTCCTCGCGCTACGGTTGGAGGGCGTCCCGATCGGTGAGCTCGTCACGGTCCGGCAGGGGTTCGGGCCCGTCGAGATCCGCCGGGAGGACCAGAACCGCACGATCCAGGTGCTGGCCGATGTCGCCGTAGGCGGGCTGCGCGCGGCCGTGCAGGAGGTCGAGGCCGAGATCGCCGACATCCCGCGACCCGCGCTCACGACGGTACGGGTGGGCGGGGAGAACGAGGAGATGCAGAACAGCTTCCGGTCGCTCACCTTCGCGTTCGGGCTCGCCCTCGCCCTCGTGTTCCTCATCATGGCGGCGCAGTTCGAGTCGCTCGTCCAGCCGCTCGTCGTCCTCACGGCGGTGCCTCTGGCCGGCATCGGGGCCGTGACCGCATTGTGGCTCGCGGGCGGCGGGCTCAACGCCATGAGCGGAATCGGACTCGTGATCCTCATCGGCATCGTGGTGAACGACGCGATCATCAAGGTCGACTTCATCAACCAGCGGCGACGGGCGGGCCTGCCCAAGCGGGAGGCCATCCTCGAAGCGGGCCGGCTCCGGCTGCGCCCGATCGTGATGACGACGATCACCACGGTCGTCGGCCTTCTGCCGCTCGCGGCCGGTCTCGGGGCCGGCGCCGACCTGCGCGCCCCGCTGGCCGTGGCGGTCATCGGCGGGCTCATCTCGGCGACCTTCCTCACGCTGATCGTCGTGCCGGTCGTGTACTCGCTCATGGTCGAGCCTTCGGTGTCCGTCGATCCGGAACCCGGGCCGCGGCCCACCGGCCGGGCTCCGGCCGCGACCGAACCGAGATCGGGATACCCGTTGGGCGGGCGTCCCGGACCCGCCGCGCCGGGCATGGCCCGGGGGAGCGTCGAGCCATGATCGATCTTGCGATCCGCCGGCCCGTGGCCACGGCCGCGATCTACGTCGCCCTCTTCGCGCTCGGCGTGTGGAGCTTCCGCCTCATCCCGGTGGAGGACGTCCCGGACGTCGAGTTCCCGCGCCTCACGATCACCGCCACATGGTCCGGGGCCTCGCCCGAAGCCCTCGAGGCGTTCGTCACCGCGCCGCTCGAGACGGTCATCCAGCAGGTCGGGGGGGTGGAACGCGTCGTATCGGAGTCCTCCGCCGATCGGCGCGGGACCGGCTCCAGTGCGCGTATCGACGTCGAGTTCGAGCGCGAGACGCGCATGGAGTTCGCCCGGCTCGCCCTCGGCGAGCGGATCAACTCGATCCGGGACGAACTCCCGGAAGGCGTGGTTCCGGACATATCGCCGTACGTGCCGCAGGAGTTCGCCGAGGAGTCGGAGGAACTCCTCAGCTTCTCGCTGACCGGGCCGTATACCTTCTCGCGACTCGGGGAGATCGCCGACGAGGAGATCGCGGCCGCGCTCCGGGGGCTGCCCGGCGTGTCGGCGGTACAGGTGCGGGGTGCCGAGCGCCGGGAGATCGCGATCGAACTCGACCGCGGCCGGCTGGAGGCGCTCGGCCTGCGGCCCGAGCTGGTCCGGGGACGGATCCAGGAGCTGTCTACGCCGAGAGCCCCCGGATCCGTGGAACTCGACGGGCGTCAGCTCGCGATCTCGGTGCGCACGCGGGCGATCGAGGTGTCCGACATCGAGGACATGATCGTCCTCTCGCGCCCCGATGGCCCGGTCCGCGTCGGCGACCTGGGCCAGGTCCGCGACCAGACGGAAGACCCGTATTCCTTCTGGCGCATCAACGGCCAGCCAACGATTACGCTGGGGGTCTATCGGCAGTCGGGGACGAACGTGATTCGCGTGGCCGAGCGCGTGAAGGCCGAGATGGCCGAAATCGCGGAGACTCTGCCCGCCGGCACGCATATCGAACTCCGGCGAGACCAGAGCGACAACATCCGCGAGCAGATCACGGACCTCCGGCTCCGCGCCATCGCGGCCGCCCTCGTGATCTTCCTCGTGCTCATGCTCTTCCTGCGCTCGCTCGGGGCCGTGCTCGTCGTGTTCGCCACGATCGGGTTCAGCGTGCTCATCGCGGTGAATTTCCTCTATCTGGGGGGCTTCTCGCTCAACCTGCTCACGCTGGCGGGACTCGCGTGGGGCTTCGGCCTCGTCGTCGACAACGGCATCGTCGTGCTCGAGAACGTCGAACGACACCGGCGCGGCGGGGCGTCCCCGCCGAAGGCCGCGAGCCGGGGGGCGCGTCAGGTCGTGCTCCCCGTCATCGCGGCGACGATGACGACCGCGATCGTGCTCGTCCCGTTCCTGTTCCTCCAGGGGGAACTGCGGGTCTACTACCTGCCGCTCTCCTACGCGGTCGGCTTCTCGATCATCGCCAGCCTGTTCGTCGCGTTCACCTTCGTGCCGGCGCTCGCGGCGAGGGTGACCCGAATGGGGGGTGCCCGACGCACCCCGGTGGCCCCCCGGACGGCCGCTCCGGGTGCCGAGCCCTTCTATATCCGGGGATATCGGGCCCTGCTCGGCTTCGGGCTCCGGCACCCCGCCATCGTCGCGCTGGTGTGCCTCGGGAGCCTCGGAGGGAGCTGGTATCTGTTCGACACCCACGTCAGCAAGGGCACGAGGTGGAGCGGCTTCGGCGGACGGGACACCTACATCCGGATCATCATCGAGTTCCCGCGCGGAGCCGGATTGGACCGCACGGACGAACTCGCGCGCTCGTTCGAGGCGAAGCTGGCCACGCTGGACGAAGTCGAGCGCTACGACGCGCAGGTCCAGGCGAACTTTGCCCTCATCAATGCGTGGTTCCCGGACGAACTGGAGCTGACCTCCGTGCCGGTGGCCATCAAGGACCAGATGGTGGCCTACAGTTACGGCTTCTCGGGCGTGGACGTGCGCGTGTACGGGTTCGGCCCCAGCTTCTACGGTGGCGGGTCCAGTCCGCCCAACTACAGCATCCAGGTCCTCGGCTACAGCTACCTGACGGTCCAGGAGATCGCGGAGGAGCTGGCCTCGCGACTGACCCGCTTCTCGCGGATCCGCGATGTGGATCCGAACGCGAGCGGCAGTTGGTTCACTCGGGACAAGGAGTTCGAGTACTTCGTCGAGCCGAACCGGGATGAACTGGCGGCGTACAACATCTCGGTATCGGAGTTGCTCGACTATGTGGCGGCCAATATTCAGGGCCAGCCGCAGAGAAGTCGAATCCGCGTGGGCGGCGAGGAGGTGCAGTTCGCCGTCAAGCTGGATGGCTATCGGGACTTCGACTTCTTCGACCTCAGCGACCTGCGCGTGCCCGTGGAGGCCGAAGAAGAGGTGCGCCTCGCCGGCGTAGCGAACGTCGGGCGCAGGGATGTAATGGCGAGCATCCTGCGCGAGGACCAGCAGTACCAGCGCACCGTCGCGTGGGAGTTCCGGGGCCCGCCCAAACTCGGGGACCTGGTCCGGGACGAGGTCATCAACGCGATGGAACTCCCGCCCGGGTACCGGATCGAGAAGTCCCGCTACGGTGGCTGGACGACGGAGGAGACGACCCAGATGTGGCTCGTCCTCGCGTTCTCGATCCTGCTCATCTACATGGTGACGGCGGGGCTGTTCGAGTCGCTCGCGGCCCCCTTCGTCGTGCTCTTCTCGCTCCCGTTCGCCCTCATCGGCGTGTTCCTGATCTTCTTCTACACCGACGCGACGTTCACGGACACCGCGTTCATCGGCACGATCATGATGGGCGGGATCGTCGTGAACAACGCCATCCTCGTGGTCTATCACATCGGGGCCCTCAGGGAACGTCTGCCCACGATGGACGCGATCGTCCAGGGGACGCTGGAGCGGGTCCGCCCCATCCTCATGACGACGCTGACGACGGTGTTCGGTCTCCTCCCCCTCGTCCTCTTCGCGTCCTCGCAGGACCAGAACATCTGGAACGCCCTCGCGCTCGCCACCATCGGGGGGCTGATCTCGAGTACGTTGTTCGTGCTCGTGGCCATTCCGGTCGCGTATCGTTACATCGTGGCACGCCGGATCTGACGGCGGTCGGGCCCTTGCCCGGCCGGACGCATGCGGCTACGAAACACGCGAACACAATCCGATGGGGGTCTCATGGGGGTCGAGATGACACGGTCGTGTCGGTCAAGGATAGCCTTGCGATTCCTCGGGTGTCTGGTGGCTCTGGGTGGTTGCGACAGGAGATGCGGAAGTGAGCGAATCGCTGGGGGAGCCGGCTTCGGCCGAGCTGAACATGACGGCGCCGGAGACGTTCCGGGCCCGATTCGAGACTTCGAAGGGGACGTTCGTCGTCGAGGCGCACCGCGCCTGGTCCCCGAACGGGGTGGACCGCTTCTACAACCTCGTCCGGAACGGCTTCTTCCACGAGGTGCGTTTCTTCCGCGTCATCGACGGCTTCATGGCGCAGTTCGGGATCAACGGGAGACCCGGAGATCCAGGGCGCCTGGCGCTCGGCGAACATCCTCGACGATCCCGTCGTGATGGGGAACACGCGCGGGCGGGTGAGCTTCGCCATGGCCGGTCCGGACACGCGCAGCACGCAACTCTTCATCAACTTCGGCGATAACTCGCGGCTCGACGAGATAAGTTTCTCGGCCATCGGCGAGGTCGTCGAGGGGATGGAGGTCGTCGACGCGCTCTACGCCGGCTACGGCGAGGGAGCGCCGAACGGCAACGGCCCGGGCCAGGGAAGGATCCAGGAGGAGGGCAACGCCTACCTGGAGGCGGATTTCCCGCTCCTCGACCACATCGAGCGGGCGGTGATCGCCAGTGAGAACTAGCGGGCTGCGCCGAGCGGAACGCGCCGGAGACGACGCAGGACCGCTGAACGGCTGAGCGGCGAGCGGACCCATGCGCATCGTCATCGTCGGGGCAGGCCAAGTCGGATTCCACCTGGCTGCGAAGCTGTCGAAGCAGGGGCAGGACGTGACCGTCGTCGACGCCGACCCCGAGTACCTCCGCGGCGAGCATCGCGAACATCGGCCCGGGGCGGGGCGGCTCGAGCTGTTCACCGTCCTGCTGCTCTTCCACCCCGACTTGTGGCGGCCCCACGGGACGAGGGGCATCTTGCGGCGCGCCTGACCCGGAAGGAGAGGCCGGTCCGTGGAATCCCTGATCCCGTCGTCTGAGCAGCCGCCATTGCCGCACGACCGCTTCATCGTCGAGGGGGAGCCCGACGAGGAGGCCGTGCCGCTCGATGTCCTCTTCGTGGGCGGGGGGCCGGCGGGTCTGGCGGGGGCGATCCGGCTCGCCCGGCTGGCGGCGCGCGACCGGGCCGAGGGCGGGCCCCTGGCCGATGTCGAGATCGGGGTGCTCGAGAAGTCGGGCGAACTCGGGGAACACTGCCTCTCCGGGGCGGTCGTGAATCCGGAAGGCTTCCGAACGCTGTTTCCGGACCTCGAGGAATCCGAATTTCCCTTTCGAGGGCCCGTACGCGGCGATCGGGTCCTGCTCCTGACCGAACGCGGGAAGGTCCGGCTGCCCACGCCGCCCACGATGCGGAACCACGGCCATCACGTGGCTTCGATCTGCGAGATCGTCCGCTGGCTGGGCGCGCGGGCGGAGGCGTTGGGGGTCAACGTGTTCACCGGTTTCCCGGCGGACGCGATGCTCATGCGCGGGGGGCAGGTCGTGGGGGTTCGGACGACCCCCGCGGGCCTCGACCGGGAAGGGAATCCGGGCGGCGGGTTCATGCCGGCCACGGACCTGTCGGCCCGCGTCACGGTCCTCGCGGAGGGGGACGCGCGGGCCGCTGAGCCAGGCGTGGCTGGAGCGGGAGGGGATCGGGTCCGCCAACCCGCAGATCTTCGCCCTCGGGGTCAAGGAACTGTGGGAGGTGCCGCGGCCGCCCGGCGCCGTGACGCACACCCTCGGCTGGCCGCTCCCGCGCGACGCCTTCGGGGGCAGCTTCATCTATCCCATGGGCGAGAACCTCGTCTCCCTCGGGCTCGTCGTGGGGTTGGACGCGCCCTACGTCGACCTCGACGTGCACGCCCTCCTGCAGCGCTTCAAGCGCCATCCCCTGTTGCGGCAGATCCTCGCGGGCGGCGAGCTGGTGGAGTGGGGAGCGAAGACGATCCCGGAGGGCGGGTATTACGCGATCCCGGACCGGCTGAGCAGCGATGGGCTGCTCATCGCGGGAGACGCCGCGGGTCTGGTCGATGTCGCCTCGCTCAAGGGCATCCAATACGCGATGCGCTCGGGTATCCTCGCGGCGGAGGCGATCGGCCGCGCGCTGGCCGCCGACGATGTGTCGGGCGCCCGGCTGTCCTCGTACGACGCCGCCCTGAGAGAGAGCCTCGTGACGGACGCCGTCTACCGGAACCGGAACCAGCGGCTCGCCTTCAAGTCGGGGTTCTTCGCGGGGGGGGTCCGGGCGGGACTCATGCAGGCGACGGGGGGGACGTTCCCGGGGCGGCGCATCGGGAGCCGCTCCGACGCGGACGAGCCGCGCGCGAAACGGCTGGGGCTCGCGGGGGCGTACGATGGGGCGCACTCGGTGGCGAAGGTCGACGCGGTCTTCCGCTCCGGCAACGCAACGCGCGACGATATCCCCTCACACCTCGTGGTCGGCACGCGCGTGTCCCCGGAGATGGCGGATCTCTATGAGAGCCTGTGTCCCGCCGAGGGTCTACGAGCGGGACGGCGACCGCCTGGTCGTGAACGCCCCGAACTGTATCGACTGCAAGGCGACGGACGTCCTCGGGCCGCGCTGGACGCCGCGCGAAGGCGGGAGCGGGCCCGCGTACAAGGCGGATGTGAGTGCGGGGGCGGGCCGGGAACGGCGCGTCAGCCGCCGGAGGCCGAGCGGGCCGCGGGGCTCGCGCGCAGGTCCAGCAGGGAGAAGGCGTCCGCCACCTGTTCGTACCCGGTCCGCATGAGGAACGCGGAGTTCTTGCCGAAGCTCTTGGCGCCGAGGATGAAGAAGCCGGGTTCGGGGCTGAGCAGCGCTTCGGGTCCGAGCGCGTCCTCGGCGATCAGGCAGTCGGCCGGCCCGTCGCCCCGCGCCGCACGGAGGGCCGCCGAGACGCCCATCGGACCGAGGGAGGCGTAGCAGGTGTGGATCTGGAGTTGCCGGTACAGCCGGTCGTCGGGCTCATAGCCGACGCTGGCCACGATGCGGTCGAAGTGGTCGTGCCGCACGGTCCCGGCGACCTCCAGTTCGACGTCGAACTCCCTGCCCGGAGGTTCGCTTGGCGGCGAGGAGCCTGGCCGCGGGGAGCCACGCGCAGCCGGGGGGCGGCCCCGACGGCGACGGCGTTGGCCCGGCGCGTGAGTTCCGCGCGCTCCGGGAGCGGGTCCTCGTCGATCGGCCGCAACGGGACGTCCGAGACGCGACGGGAGGCCCAGGTGAACCGCGTGCCCGGGATCACGCGGGCGAGGGCGGCCAGCGCGACCGCCGTCGTGGCCGCGGAGTGGCCGGCGCCGAGGAGCAGCGTCCGCCGCCCCGCGTAGCGATCGCGCTGCGCCCCGAGCGGGTCCGGCAGGTGGTACTCGATCGCCCGTCGCGCGGCGCGCTCACCCCGTGCCGGCGCGCCGCCCGGGCCGGCCCAGCCGGGCTGGCCCCAGGTTCCGGAGCAATCGAAGACGGCCCGCGCGAACACCTCGGTCTCGGCGCCGTTCTCCTCCACGAGCAGCCGGAAGGGCCGATCGGCCCGGGCGACGGATCCGAGCGCCTCGCCCTTCAGCCGGTCGGCCCGCGCGACATCCCGGACGCGCGCCCCCTCCCGGATCTCGATGCTCGATCGCACGGCCGCGGCCAGCGGCAGCAGATACCGCGTCCGGAGCTCCTCGCCCGTGAGAATCGCCTCCGGCGCCGGCAGCCGAACGCCCCGGCCGCGGAGCAGCCCCAGCCCCGCCGGGCCCGCGTTGAGTTCGAACGGCGAGAAGAGGCGCACCCACCGCCAGGTGTGCACGTGCTGCGCGACGGCCCCGGCCTCGAGCACCACCGCGGAGAGGCCGGCGCGCGCGGCCCCGGCCGCGGCCTCGAGGCCCGTCGGCCCCGCGCCGATGATGGCGAGATCCGCTACGCGCACGGGGTCCGACTCCGGTTCCCGGCGATCCGGAACGTTATCGACCGCTTGGCCTTCCGGTCTTCCATACGGAAACCTACTCTCCTTCGATGAGCCATCGCGAGGACCCGACCCGAAGGGGTGCGCCGCCAGGGGGATACACCCCGGGCCCGATCACCCGGTGGTCGACGCCGGTCACCCGGTGGATCATCACGAATGTCGTCGCGCCCCCCTGCGTGTTCCTCCTCTTCGGTCTGCTCAACCGGACCCGGGTCTACGGGCGCCGACGCCTTCTCCACGCCCGCAATACCCTGCTTCTCGCGAACCATCAGTCGATGATCGACTCCTTTCCGATCGCCTACTTCCTCTTCTACCCGGAGAAGGCCTTCAGGCCCCATATCGCGCCGTGGAACGCCGCCGCGGCGGAGAATTTCTTCAAGAGCCCGCTCCTGGCGTGGATATTCCACCAGTTCAAGTGCATCCCCGTGCGGCAGGGACGGCACGATCCCAGGGTCCTGCTTCGGTCCGCGCGGGTGCTCCGCGAGGGTACGATGATGCTCTTTCCCGAAGGCACCCGGTCGCGCGATGGCCGGGTCGGTCGGGGGCGGCCGGGCGCCGGGATGGTCATCCTTCAAACGGGACCCGCCGTGATTCCCGTCACGATCGACGGCATGGATCGCATCCTGCCCATCGGCACGCGCCTCCCCCGGATCGGGCAGCGGCTGTCTATCTATATCGGGCGGCCGATCGCATACCGGGACCTCGCCGCGCAGGGCCACTCGCGCGCGATCGCGCAGAGGATCGTGGACCGGGTGATGGATCGCATCAGCTTCCAGCGCCGCGTACTCTCGCGGTTGCACCGAACCGGGTAGCACCCGATCCGGGACCTCGTGCGGCCGGATCTGGACATCGGCGCTTGAATCCGGCATAGTGACGACATGAACATTACACTCTACTACGTTCTCGTGACTCTTCTGCTGGGATCGCTCGTGGGTCTCCTCATGGGCGGCGGTTTCGCGTTCGGATGCCGGCTCCGGGAGCTGGATCGACCGGGTGGAGACAAACCGCCGGGATGATCGGGCCGTGCAGCCCCTGCGGGCCGCTCCGAGCCTCGACCTTCTTCCCGATCTCGTGATCAAACACTATCTTCCTATGCTGCAACTTGAGCCAATCGAGGCCCGATACCCTCCGTTTCCCGCTCCGGTTCGGGGTATTCCGAGCCTCCCGAGGTAGACATGACGAAGACTTTCCAGGACGACGATGGGCGCCGGTGGAAAGCGTGGCTCGCTTCACGCGAGGTTTTCTGGCCGGACCCGGACGAGCAGGCGCCGCCGGACAATCTGGAAGCGGTCGTCTTCGTCTGCTTCTCGGACCCGTTCCAGACCCAGAGGCGGCTCCGGCTCCCGCAGGGTTCGTTCGAACAGCTCAGCCTTGACGACCTCAAGGAACATTTCAAGAAGGCGAAACTCGATCCTGCCATCCGCTAGCGGCTCGCCACGATTCCCGTGTCAGCGATCCGCGACAGGACTCCTGCCACCGCCGGCCGGGCGAGTTCTCGCCGCCGACCGGAGCAAGATCGACCTCCTCCGATACCGAAAGGCCTCGTGACAGAATGACCGCCGCCGCCGGGAAAGGGCTAGAAGGCGTCGTCGCCTCGCAAACTTCACTCAGCTTCATCGACGGCCTCGAGGGTGTGCTCGTCTATCGGGGCTACAACATCCATGAACTCGCGCCGAACGCCTCGTTCATCGAGAGCGTGTTCCTGCTCTGGAACGGGCGGCTGCCCACCCGCCCGGAACTCGATGCGTTCGAGGCGAGGCTGGCCGGGCTGCGCGCATTGGACCCGAGGACCCTCGATGGGCTGAGGACGCTCCCCGGGGACGCGGTGCCGATGTCGGCGCTACGCACCGGGATCTCGCTCGAGGGGATGCACGATCCCGACGCCGAGGACAACTCCGCCGAGGCGAACCGCCGGAAAGCGGAGCGGCTCGTGGCCCGGACGCCCACCATGATCGCGGCGATCCACCGCATCCGGCAGGGCAAGGAGCCGCTGGCGCCGGACCCGGCGCTCTCGCTTTCCGCCGACTTCGTACGCATGGCGAACGGGGAACCGGGCACGGAAGAGGCGGTCGAGGCCCTCGACCGCACGCTGCTCCTCTACCTGGACCACGGGTTCAACGCGTCGACGTTCGCCTGCCGCGTGATCGCCGCAACGCTGGGTGACATGCACTCGGCGGTAACGGGCGGGGTGGGTGCGCTCAAGGGCTCGCTGCACGGTGGCGCCAACGCGAGGGCGATGCACACGCTGCTCGAGATCGGCAGCCTGGAGAACGTGGGGCCGTGGCTCGGGAAGGCCTTCGCGGAGAAGCGGAAGATCATGGGCTTCGGGCACCGGGTCTACAGGACGGAGGATCCCCGCGCGACGCACCTGCGCGAGATGTCCCGCGTCCTCACGAACCAGGCGGGGCTCGGGGAGTTCTACGAGATGTCGCGCGAACTCGAGGATCAGATGATCGCGCAGAAGGGCATCAACCCGAACGTGGACTTCTACTGCGCCACGGTGTACTACGCCCTCGGGATTCCGATCGACCTCTACACGCCTCTGTTCGCGATGGGGCGCATGGGCGGCTGGACGGCCCACGTCATGGAGCAGCACGGCGACAACCGGCTCATCCGGCCCCGAGCGGAGTATGTGGGGGAGATGGACCTTACCTGGGTGCCGATAGAGGATCGCTGAGCCGGCACCTCGTGGCTGGACGCTCGCCACGGGAGGCCGGTGTCGCCAGAGGGGCCCGGGCGCTACGGCGCCGGGCGTCGACGGTCGCAAACGGAAGCGGGCCACGGGGCTTTGAGGGCTGCCGGGTCCGCTTCTTTCGTTGACACGCACACTGCCGAAACGAGGCTGAGGGTGGTGGAGATCAGGTCCGGGATACCGGTCGAAAGAGAGGTCGAGGCGTTCGTCGTCCCGTGGTTCGACGACGCGGCCTCGACCGGAGAGTCGTGGGAGGAGGCGGCCGCGCGGTGGCTCGAGGGCCGCGGGCATTCCGGGGAGGCCTCGGCGTGGGTCCGGCTGGGCGCGCCGGATTCGCCGGATGTCTTCATCGCGCGGCTCTCCGCCGGAGAGCGGCCGGTCGCCGAATCCTGTCGAAGAGCGGCGGGCGCCGGGGTGCGCGCCGCGCGCGCGCGCGGCTTCGGTTCGGTCGGGTTCCGGGTGCCGGAAGGGGCGGATGCGGCCGTGTGGCAGGCCTCCGCGGAGGGCCTCTCCCTCGGGGACTGGCGCTACGACGGCTTGCGTGACGCGAAGGGCCGGACCGCGCCGCCCGAGACGCGCGTCCTCTTTGCGACAGCTTCGGTACCGGCCGAGGCGCCGGCGGCGGTGCGCCGCGGCTGTATCCTCGCCGAGGCGCAGAACGTGACGCGCGAACTCGTGACGCTGCCCGGAAACACGGTGACCCCGCGCTACCTCGCCGAGACGGCGGAACGGCTCGGCCGCGAGCACGGTTTTCGCACCGAGGTCCGCGGCAGGGACCGGCTGGAGGAGGAGGGGTTCGGCGCGCTGCTCGCGGTATCCCGCGGGTCGGTCGAGGAACCCTGCTTCATCGAGATGGAGCATGAGGGCAGCGGCGGAGCCCCCTTCGTGGTCGTCGGCAAGGGCGTGACCTTCGACGCGGGCGGGATCTCGCTGAAACCGGCCTCCGGCATGGAGGACATGAAGTACGACATGGCGGGGGCGGCGGCGGTTCTCGGCATCCTGACGGCGGCGGCGCGCCTCGACATCCCGCAGCGCGTGATCGGCCTCGTGCCCGCGACGGAGAACCTCCCGTCGGGGAATGCCGTGAAGCCGGGCGATGTCGTGCGCGGACTGTCCGGGAAGTCGATCGAGATCATCAACACCGACGCCGAAGGCCGCCTCATCCTCTCCGATGCGCTGACCTACGCCCAGCGGCTCGACCCGGCGGCGATCATCGACATGGCTACGCTCACGGGCGCCTGCGTCATCGCGCTCGGGCATCACGCGGTGGCCGTGCTCACGGCGAGCGACGGTCTCGCGGACGAACTCGCCGCGGCGGGCGAACGGACGGGGGAGCGCACCTGGCCCCTGCCGCTGTGGAAGGAATATCGCGCCCAACTCGACTCCCACATCGCCGACATCAAGAACATCGGCGGGCGCGGGGGCGGCACGATCACCGCGGGGTGGTTCCTGCGCGAGTTCGTGGCGGACGACGTGCGCTGGGCGCACCTCGACATCGCCGGCACGGCTTGGGCGGAGGAGGCGCGCGGCTGGCAGCCGAAGGGCGCCACCGGGGTCGCCGTCCGGCTCGTGCACGAGTGGCTGCGCTCCCACGGACGAGGGTGAACCGACCGCTCGCGGGCGGCTGTGCCGCTCTCCTGCTCGTGGTCGGAGGCGTGGCCCCGGCGCGCGGTCAGGATCCGCCGCCGCCGCCGCCGGACTCGCTGGAGGTCCCGCCCGACTCGGTTCTCGAAGCGTTTGCCGACACGACGCCGCCCCGGGCGCCGCAGTTCCCGGAGCGGCTGACGGCGCTTCGGGGTCCCGGCCACGAGGTCTTCGACTGCGACCGCGAGTGCGTCCACGCCTCGCCGGCGTTCTCCCTGCTCGAGCTTCTGCTCGAATACGTGCCGGGGATGACGGGCCTTCGCGGTGGTTACTTCGCGGGACCGCACCACGCCTTCGACGGCGCCTTCGGCCCCGGCTTCGTGACGCTCTACGTGGACGGCCGCGAAGTTCCCTCGCTCGAGCGCGGGCAGACCGACCTTCGGCGCGTCTCGCTGAACTACGTGGATCGGGTGCGGGTCTATCGCGGCGCCGATGGTCTGGTGATCGATGTGGATCTCATCCGCCACGACGGGGTGCAGGCCTACTCGAGGATCGGGGGCGGGACCGGGGATCCCAGAACGGAGATCCTCGACGCCGTGTTCGCCAACCGGCTGGGCAGCGCCGTCAACGTCGAAGTGTCGTTCGCACGCCAGGACATCAACGAGCGCGACGCCGAGAGGGACCGCTTCGGGGCGCAGGGACGCCTCTCCTGGATGCCGCGCTCGAACAACTTCGGGGTGCAGCTGGAGTACCGGACCGAGAGCGCGAACCGGTTCGCGCTCGACACGATGGAGATCAGGCGGAAGGAGGTCGTCCTCCGCACGCGCGCAAATTTGGGTGACCGCGCGCAACTCGAGGCCTACGGACACACGACCAGCTTCAACGAGGTGATTCCGCGGCTGCCGGACAGCATCCCCGCGCCCCGGCAAGGCGCGGATGGCGTCGGGTTGCGGCTCTCCGCCCGGCCCGGCGCGGGGGCGGTTTCGCTCGGGCTGCGCTTCGCCGGCCGGGATGCCTACGCCTCGCGGGTCGCGGACCTGGCCGCCTGGCAGCCGATCGGACCGCTCGCCCTCGAGGCCGGGGCCGAACTCGCGAGCTGGAACGAGTTCGCGACCGAGTCGTGGCGCGGCGGGCTGGCCTTCCGGGACACGTTGTTGTTTCCCGTCGCGCTGCGGGCCTTCGCGGCGGGAGGCACCCGGGGCGTCGGGTTCCCCGGGCATCCCATGGTGGCGGACAGCCTCGAGGATCTCGAACTGGTCGCGGCGGACAGCGTCCGCTTCAACGCCCGCGGGGCCTCGGCCGCGTTCACGATCGGGCCGTTCGACCTCTCGGGCCGCTACTCGCAGCAGCGGCTGGACCGGCAGTTCGGCTTCGGCGCGCCCTTCGACCGGCTCGTGGTCGCCGACTCGGGCGAGGTGGACGTCACCTCGCTCGAGGCCCGCTTCGAGGGCCCGGTCGTCCCTCTGGGCGTCCTGATCCGGGGCCTCGCACCCATCCGCCTTCGGGCATCGTGGCGGAAGTTCACCTCCGATGGCGCCGCGTCGCTCTTCCTGCCCGACCGGCTGTTCCGCACGGAGTTCTTTCTGCACGATTCCTTCTTCGAGGAGAACCTCACGATCTGGGTCTCCCTGTTCATCGACCGCCGGGGCGCGCGCCTCGTGCCCGGAACGGGGTTGGAGGATCCGGTGATGCTGGAGTCGGACAGCTGGATGGGCGGGAAGTTGATGTTCAAGATCGGCGACTTTCGGTTCTTCTGGCACTTCGGCAATCTGGGCGCGGGAGACGTGGGGGATTTCCCCGGTACTCTGTTCCCCGTGCAGGTCAACGTGTTCGGACTTCGGTGGGAGTTCTTCAATTGATCCGGAGCATGACGGGTTACGGGGCGTCCACGGTGACCGGGGCGGAGGGGACGGTCACGGTCGAGGCGCGGTCGGTGAATTCGCGCGGCCTCAAGGTGGTGGTGAAGGCCCCCCCGGGCGCCGAACGGTGTGAGGGCGAACTGCGGGAGCTGGCGCAATCCCGGGCCGGGCGCGGCCGGCTCGACCTCTTCGTGCGCGTGGAGACGGGGCCGGCGGAGGAGGGACGGGCTCTGGACGCGACGCGCGTGCGGGAGGTGCTCGACGCCTGCGCGCGCCTCCGGGACGAGTTCGGGGTCGCCGGGGAGCCCGACGTGGCCTCGCTCCTCCACGTCGGGGGGCTGTTCGCGAGGGGAGGCGCCGAGGGGGTCGAGTTCGCGCCGGATCCCGACGGGCTGAAGCAGGCGGCGGCGGAGGCGCTGGATGACCTCGTCGCCATGCGGGACCGCGAAGGTGCGCGGCTCGCGGTCGATCTCCGCGAGCGCCTGGCCGGGATCCGGCGCGCGGTCGACGGGGCCGCGGAACTCGCGCCGCAGCGGCTGGAGCGCGAACGGACACGCCTCCAGGCCGCCGTGACGGAGTTGGCGGGGAAGGGGCTCGACGAGGATCGCCTGACGCGGGAAATCGCGCTCATCGCGGACCGCTGGGACGTCGGCGAGGAACTCGTGCGCGCCCGATCCCACCTGGAGGCGTTCGAGGAATTCCTCGAGGCCCCTATCGATGAACCGGTGGGGAAACGCCTCGGCTTCCTCGTTCAGGAGCTGCAGCGCGAGGTCAATACGTTGGGCGCCAAGGCGAACGATCCGGGCATCTCCCGGCTCGTCGTCGAAGCGAAGAACGAGATAGAGAAGCTCCGGGAGCAGGTGGAGAACGTCGAGTGAGCGGTCCTCCGCTCGCCGCGCCGCCCGCTCCATTCCCGGTCATCCTCGCGGGACCCTCCGGCGCGGGGAAGACGACGCTACGCGACCGCCTCCTCGACGAACCCGGATCCCCGTACCTGTTCTCGGTCTCGATGACGACACGGTCGCCGCGCCCGGGGGAGCGGGAAGGCGTCGACTACCGGTTCGTCTCGCACGCCGATTTCGAAGCCCTCGCGAAGGACGGGGCGCTGCTCGAGCACGCCGCCGTCCACGGCGAACGGTACGGGACCCCGCGGGACAACCTGGACCGGGCCCGGGAGGCCGGGGCGCGCCTCCTGCTCGACATCGACGTGCAGGGGGCACGGCAGGTCCGTCGGGCCGCGCCGGAGGCCGTCTCGATCTTCATCGTGCCGCCGACCGCCGACCGCATCGTCCGGCAGCTCCGGGGCCGGGGGAGCGAAACGCCGGCGCAACTGGAACGGCGGCTTGCGGGAGCCCGCGCCGAACTGGAGGCGGCGGCGGAGTTCGACTACCTCGTCGTCAACGACCGGATCGAGGACGCCGTGGCGGCGGTGTCGTCCGTCGTGGCCACGCACCGCGGCCCGGCGGGGCGCCTCGGGGCTGCGGACCGCGAGTACGTGGCGCGGATCGTTCGGGAGTTGGATCGGATTCGAGGCGAGTGGTAGGTTCAGGAGTCAGGAGTGCGCGCCGCCGGTTCGGGGGCGCGATCTCGATGGGACGATGGAGAGGATGACGGAGAGCTAGAATGAAGGTGTTCACACCGGACGCCGTCGCGGAGGCGGCTTCGAACAAGTATCTGGGCGTGCTCGTGGCCGCGAAGTATGCGCGCGAGCTCAATGCGCTTCCGCTCGAGAGTTCGCCGTACGGGGCGAACAAGCTCACGACGGTCGCGGCCGAGGCGCTGACGTCGGGAGAGAAGAAGCTGCAGTACCGGCTGGTCCGAACGCGCTCGTCCTTCACCCGCTAGCCGGCTGCGGGATCGACCGTGCGACCCTTTGACGGTCGTCGCGTCCTCCTTGTCGTCTCCGGCGGGATCGCCGCCTACAAGAGCGCGGTTCTCGCGCGCCGGCTGATCGAAGGGGGCGCCGCCGTTGACGTCATCCTGACGGAATCGGCGGAGCGTTTCGTCGGTCGGGTGACGTTCGAAGGCATCACGGGCCGGCGCGCGAACACGTCACTGTGGGACCGGCCGATGGCGCACCTGGACCTCGGGCGCGAAGCGGACGTCGTCGTCATCGCGCCGGCCAGCGCCGACCTCATCTCCAGGCTCGCCGCCGGCGCCGCCGACGATCTGGCGACGGCGACCGTGCTGGCCGCGCGCGGCCCCGTGATCGTCTGTCCCGCGATGAATACGCGCATGTGGGAGCACCCGGCGACCCGCGCGAACGTGGGGCGGCTGGTCGAGTTCGGCTGCACGATCGCGGGTCCGGCCGACGGGCCGCTCGCCGAAAGAGAGAGCGGGCCGGGGCGCCTCCTCGAACCCGAACGGATCGTGCCGGCGATCGCGCGGGAGCTGGAGTCCGCGAAGGGGCTCCGGGGGCGCAAGGTGGTGGCGACGGCGGGTCCGACGCGGGCCGCGCTCGATCCGGTGCGTTTCATCTCGAAC
The DNA here is from genome assembly GCF_965222475.1 of Candidatus Palauibacter sp. Classification (GTDB taxonomy): domain Bacteria; phylum Gemmatimonadota; class Gemmatimonadetes; order Palauibacterales; family Palauibacteraceae; genus Palauibacter. The sequence continues at coordinate 871,643 of NZ_CBDCUB010000001.1, forward strand.
CGTTCCTCCGGCCGCATGGGGTTCGCGCTCGCCGAGGCGGCGTGGCGGCGAGGGGGCGATGTGACGCTGATCAGCGGGCCCGGCGCCGCGCCGCGTCCCCCCGGCCCGCGGCTGGTGGAGGTCGAGACGACCCGGGAGATGCTGGCCGCGCTGGAGACCGCGTTGACGGACGCCGAGATTCTTCTCATGGCTGCGGCCGTGGGTGATTTCGAGCCGGCCGCGGAAGCCGCCTCCAAGATCAGGAAGACGGATGGGGGGCTCGATCTCACCCTGCGTGAGGGACCGGACCTGTTGATGGAGACCCGCGCACTCCGCGCCGAGAAGCGTATCTTCACGCTCGGCTTCGCGCTCGAGACGGACGACCTTCCTGCCCGCGGCCGGGAGAAGCTGGAGCGCAAGGGGATGCAGCTCGTGGCGGTCAATTCGGCCCTCGAGCCGGATGCGGGCTTCGAGTCCGCGACGAACCGCATCACGCTCATCGATCGGGCGGGGGTGTCGGAGGAATTGCCGCTGGCGAACAAGACCGAATTGGCGGACCAGCTCCTGGACCGGATCGAGGCTTCGATCGCGGCGGCGGAGGCGTGAGCCGGCCGGCAGCGGAGGCCCGGGCGCGCGCCCGGACGTTCCTGGCGCAGACGCTGTCCGCCGAGGGGAACGTGCTCATGCTCGAACACGCCACGCGAGATGAGGTCGTGCGGCGGCTGGCGTCCGCGGGACGGACCGCTCCGACGCGAGGCTCCGTTGCCCCCGGCGGCGGCGCCGCGGTGGAGGTCACGAACGCACGGATCGCGGAGGCGCCGGACCTGGAGGGGCTGGCGCGGCTCGTGGCGAGCTGTTCCCGGTGCCCGCTGCACGCGACCCGCAAGAACGCCGTGTTCGGCGAGGGGGCGGCGGAGGCCCGCGTCGTGTGCGTGGGGGAGGCCCCCGGCGCCCGCGAGGACGAGACGGGACGTCCCTTCGTGGGTCGGGCCGGCAGCCTGCTCGACCGGCTCCTGATGTCGATCGGTCTCCCCCGAACGTCGGTCTACATCTGCAACGTCCTGAAGTCCCGTCCGCCGCGGAACCGCGACCCGCTCCCCGAGGAAGTCGCCGCCTGCGCGCCGTATCTCGTGCGGCAGCTCGCGCTCATCCAACCCGACGTGATCGTCGCGTTCGGTGCCTTCGCGGCGCGCACCCTGCTCGAGACGAAGTCGGCGCTGGGCCGGCTGAGGGGGCGCGCACACCGGTATGCGGGATATCCCGTCATCGTCACGTATCACCCGGCGGCGCTCCTCAGGAACCCGGGCTGGATCCGGCCGACCTGGGAGGACCTGCAGAAGGTGCGCCGCATGCTCGACGGCGCCGACGAGAGTGAGGTACGCCTTGGCTGATACCGCACTCAGCCTCCCGAGCGAGTCCATCGGCGGACGTCGGGCCCCCTGGTCCGAAGAGGCCGAGCTTTCGGTCCTCGGAGCCATGCTGATCGACGCCGACGCCGTCGCCGTGGCGCTCGAACTCGTCAACGACGCCGGGTTCCACCGCGAAGGGAATCGACGGATCTTCCGCGCCATGGTGCGGCTCTACGGCCGCGGCGACGTGATCGACGCAGTCACACTCTCGGACGAACTGAAGACGGCGGGGGAACTCGAGGCCGTCGGCGGCATGGCCTACCTGGCGAGGCTCGTGGATGCGGTGCCCACCGCCGCCAACGTCGCCTATCACTGCCGCATTCTGCGCGACAAGTCCGTTCTCCGGCGCCTCATCTCCAGCGCCACCGAGATCATCCAGGAGGCGTACGAGGCGCCCTCGGGCGAGGTCGACGAGACGCTCGACCGGGCCGAGCAGAAGGTCTTCGAGATCGCGCAGGCCGAGGAACGCGGCGGCTTCGCCCGCATCAAGGAAATCCTTCGCTCGACGATGGACCGGATCGATGAATTGACGCGGAATCCGGGCTCGATCACGGGTGTTCCGACCGGGTTCCCGGAGCTGGACCGGATGACGGCGGGCTTCCAGCCGGCCGACCTCATCGTCCTCGCGGGCCGTCCCTCGATGGGGAAGACGGCGCTCGCCCTGAACATCGCCCAGCACACCGCGATCGACGAAGATGTGCCGGTCGCGATCTTCTCGCTCGAGATGTCGCGCGAGTCGCTCGTCCAGCGGATGCTGTGCGCCGAGTCGAAGGTGGATTCGAGCCGCGTGAGGACCGGGCGCCTGTCGACGGACGATTTCACGCGGCTGGCGCGCGGGGCGGGACACCTGAATACGGCCCCGATCTGGATCGACGACACCCCGGGGATCTCGCCCATCGAGCTTCGGGCGAAGATTCGGCGGCTGCACGCCGAGGCCGGCGTGGGACTCGTCGTGCTCGACTACATGCAGCTCATGTCGGGAGGAGACAGGGCCGAGAATCGACAGCAGGAGATCAGCGCCATCTCCCGTTCCCTCAAGGGGATCGCTAAGGAGGTCGGCGTGCCCCTGCTCGCGCTCTCGCAGCTGTCGCGGGCGCCGGAACAGCGCGAGGGGAACCGCCCGCGGCTCTCGGACCTGCGCGAATCGGGAGCCATCGAGCAGGACGCCGACGTGGTCCTCTTCATCTTCCGGGAGGAGATGCATCGCAAGCCCGAGGAGATCGAGGAGAAGGGGCTGGCGGGGAAGGCCGAACTCATCGTCGGGAAGCAGCGCAACGGGCCGACCGGGAGCGTGGATCTCTACTTCCACAAGGCCTTCACGGCGTTCGAATCCGTGTCCAGGCGCGCGGAACCCGACTAGTGCGGGTCGGGGCGGTCATCGTCGCGGCGGGACGGGGCCGGCGGTTCGGGGACGGGCGACCCAAACAGTTCGTGGAGCTGGGCGGCGCGCCCGTGCTCGCGTGGTCGGTGCGGGCGTTCGCGGCGCACCCGGAGGTGGAGCGGGTCGTCGTCGTGCTGTCGCCGGCGCGGGCGGCGGCACCGCCCGCGTGGCTTCCGGAAGGGGTGACGGTCGTGCCGGGCGGCGTGGCCCGGGCCGATTCGGTTCGGGCCGGCGTCGGCGCCCTGGCGGAGGAGATCGATGTCGTCCTCGTGCACGACGGAGCCCGGCCCTTCCCCTCGGCCGCTCTCATCTCCCGCGTCATCGGATCGGCGGGGCGCGGTCCGGTCATTCCCGTGATCGGGATCGAGGACACGGTGAAGCGGGTCGATGGCCGGGGACGGGTCGCGGAGACGGTCCCGCGCGAAGACCTCCGGCGGGTGCAGACGCCGCAGGGGTTCCCCCGTGAGGTGCTGGCGCGGACCCACGCGCTCGGGGACGGGGCCGCGTGGGCGGAGCACGACGCGGCCAGCCTCACGGACGACGCGATGCTGTGCGAACTTCTCGGGATCGACGTGGCTACGGTCGAGGGCGATCCGTCGAACCTGAAGATCACGACGCCCGGGGACCTCGCCATCGCTCGGAGGATGGTTGAGAGCGGCGTGATCCCGGGCGGGACATAGCGGCCGGGGCGGAGTGTGATCGACATCGAGATCGAGGCGTTGCGCTGGTGCGAATGGGGAGGGGTCGGCACGGGTTCCGGAGCGTCCGCGGCGGCGGTGCAGCGCGGGGCGGGGAGGCCGCTGGCGGCCGGAGTCGATGCGCTTGAACGGGCGGTGGCGCTGCTGGAGGCCGGCGGCGTGGTGGCCCACCCCACGTCGACCGTGTACGGGCTGGGCGGGCGCCCGGCCCGCGGGGTCGACGAGCGGATCTCGGCCCTCAAGCGGCGTCCGCCGGCGCCGCTCATCCGGCTCGCGGCCAGCCGCGAGGCGCTCCACGAAGCCCTGCCGGGCGTACGGTGGAGCGGTGCGGCCCGGCGGCTCGCCGATGCCTTCTGGCCGGGGCCGCTCACGCTCGTCCTGGATGACGGCAGCGAGGCCGGGATCGCGGCGCGCGTCGATCCGCATCCCGTCGTGCGGCGGCTGCTCGAGCGGGCGGGGGGACTCATGACGTCGACAAGTCTCAACGAGACGGGGCGACCGCCGGCGCGGACGCGGCGGGAAGCGCGGGAGGCGCTGGCGTCGATGCGGCCGCAGGACGGACCGGTCGGGTGGCTGGACGCGGGAGACCTGGAGGCCTCCCCTCCGTCGACGCTCGTGCGGTTGCGCGGCGAGACGGTCGAGGTGCTGCGCGAGGGCGCCCTTCCGGCGCTCGAGATCGAGCGGATCCTGAGGCGGTCGGGTCGCTGCGGGGCTCCGGGATGAAGCTGCTCTTCGTCTGCACGGGGAACACCTGCCGGAGCCCGATGGCCGAGGTGATCGCGAGGGCCGCGGCGGAGGCGTGCGATCTGCCGGGGGTGTCGTGCGGCTCGGCGGGCACGTTCGCGTTCCCCGGGAACCCCGCCTCCGGCCCCGGCGTCGCGGTGGCCGCGGCGCGCGGGCTCGATCTCGCCGGGCACCGGTCGCGCGAGCTCTCGCTCGAACTGCTGGAATGGGCCGACGTGATCGTCGGGATGGAGGCGTCGCACGCCGAGGCGGTCGCTCGCTGGGCTCCGGACGCCTCCGTGCGGGTCATGACGGATTTCCTCCCCCCGGGCCACGGGCGAGCGGGGGGCGGGGTACCGGACCCGTATGGCGGCGACCTCGAGACCTACGAGGCGACCTGGGCGCTGCTGGCGTGCGCCATGCGCGGGTTCTTCGACTGGCTCCGTGACGCGGAGCAGGTGCCGGACGGGCCGTGACGCTCCGCTACGCGCTCCTCGGAGACCCCGTGGACCATTCGATTTCGCCCGCCATGCATCGGGCGGCCTTCCGGTCGTGGGGGCTCGACGCGGAATACGTTGCCCGAAAGGTCGCGTCGGAGGACATCGGGCGGGCGATGCGCGATCCGGACCTCGCGGGAGGCAATGTCACGCTTCCGCACAAGCTGCGAGCGGCCGAGGCGCTCGTGCGGCCGAGCCGCGCCGTACGGGCCACGGGGGCGTGTAACTGCTGGTGGCGGCGGGCGGATGGGGAACTCGAGGGCGATAACACGGACGTGGGCGGTCTCCGCCTCGCGCTCGAACGGGTCGGCTTCGAGGCGGGCGGGGCGCGCGTGCTCGTGCTGGGGGCCGGCGGCGCGGCGCGAGGCGCCGTCCATGCGTTGCTCGAGGGGGGCGCGTCCTCGATCGAAATCCTCAACCGGACGGCCGCCCGGGCGCGCGCGCTCATGGAGGCGGCGGGGACCCGTGCGGTACGCGTGGTCGAGGCGCCGGAGCTGGGGGCGTCCTACGATCTCGTCCTCAACGCGACGAGCCTCGGGCTGGCGGCGGCGGATCCGCTGCCACTCGCGCTGGACCGGGGGCGGTTCGATCTCGCGTACGACCTCGTGTATGCGGCGGGACGGACGCGGTGGGTCCGCCACGCCCGGTCGCTCGGCATCCGGGCGGGGGACGGGCTCGAGATGCTCGTGGGCCAGGCGGCGCTGTCGCTGGAGCGCTGGTTTCCCGGGCGCGCGACGCCGCACCACGCGATGCGGGCCGCGGCCGTGCAGGCGCTGGACGCGCGGGCGGGGCGGGGATCCGGCCGCGGGAGCGGCGCATGAGCGTGATCGCGCGGCGGAGCGCCCTCGGCCGTCTCGGGCGGACGGCCGCGGCGGCCTTCGATGCGCTGGTCCCGGCGGCGTGCGTCGGGTGCCGCCGGGGTGTGGAGTCCGCCGGCGCGCCGCTGTGCGGCCTGTGCCGCTCGCGGCAACCGCGGCTGCCCGTGCCGCGCTGCACGCGGTGCGCGCAGCCGCTCGGCAACATCGCGGCTGCGGCGGGCGAGCGGGTGCGCTGCGGCACCTGCGAGTCGTGGCCCGAGGTGCTGGTCGCCGCCGACGCGCCGTTCGCCTTCGACGGCGTGGCCGCCCGGACCGTACGCGCCCTCAAGTACGATCGCTGGGTGGCGCTCGCTCCGTACATGGCCGCGAGCATGGCGGCCGCCGCGGAGTCCGTCGCGAACCGGCTCGGCGCCCGGGACGCCGCCTGCCTCGTCCCCGTGCCGCTCGCACCGGCCCGGTTGCGGGAGCGGGGCTTCAACCAGGCGGAGGAACTCGCCCGCGCCCTCGTCGCGCACGGGCTCGGACCGCTGCGGCCGGCCCTCGAGCGGCGGCCGGGCGGCGGCCGTCAGGCCGGCCTCCGCGGCGCCCTGCGGCGCGCCAACGTGCAGGGCCGCTTCCAGCCCCGGGCCGGCTTCGATGGCGCGGGGGGAGTGGCGATCGTGGTCGATGATGTGCTCACGACCGGGGCGACGGCGGTCGCCTGCGCGGAAGCTCTCGCCGAGGCTGGATTTCGCCGTGTGGCGGCAGTTAGTTTTGCGCGTACGCTACGTCCCCTGGACGGGGACCCGTCACCGACTCGGGCTTCCCGCCCGTAATCCGCCCATAAGAGGATTCCCCATGAGTGTGAGGGTTGCAATCAACGGCTTCGGTCGCATAGGCCGGAACATCCTGCGCGCGGCGCTCGAGAATCCGCGCGGCGACCTCGATTTCGTCGCCATCAACGACCTCACGGATGCGGCGACGCTCGCCCATCTGTTCAAGTACGACTCCGTGCACGGCCGCTTCGCCGGTGAGGTGCGCGTCGACGGCCAGGATCTCGTCGTCGGCGAAGAGCGGGTGCGCGTGCTCTCCGAGCGGGATCCCGTCGATCTGCCGTGGTCGGCGATGGACGTCGATGTGGTGATCGAGTCGACCGGCATCTTCCGGCGGCGTGAGGACGCGGCCAGACACATGGCGGCGGGCGCGAGGAAGGTCATCATCTCCGCTCCCGGCGTCGAGCCGGACATCACGCTCGTGCTCGGCGTGAACGCCGACGAATACGACCCCGATCGGCACGATGTGATCTCGAACGCGAGTTGTACCACGAACTGCATCGCGCCGGTCGTCAAGGTCCTGCTGGACGAGTTCGGCTTCGAGCGGGGGCTGATGACGACCGTCCACGCGTACACGAACGGACAGCGGCTGCTCGACCTCCAGCACAAGGATCTGCGCCGCGCGCGCGCCGCCGCGCTCTCGATCATCCCCACGACGACGGGGGCCGCCAAGGCGGTGGGGCTCGTCATCCCGCAGGTTCGGGGGAAGCTCGACGGGATGGCGATGCGGGTCCCGACGCCGAATGTGTCCATCGTCGATCTCGTGGCCACCGTATCGCGGGCAGCGTCGGCGGAGGAGGTCAACGCGGCGTTCCGCGCGGCGGCCGGGGGGGCTCTGGACGGCGTGCTCGAGTACACCGAGGAGCCCCTTGTGTCGGTCGACTTCACCGGGCACCCGGCGAGCGCGATCATCGACGCGCAGTCGACCTCGGTCATGGGCGGCACGCTCGTGAAGGTCATCTCCTGGTACGACAACGAGTGGGGCTACTCGAACCGCTGCGTGGACCTGGCGAGCTTCGTCGGAGAGCGGCTGCCCGCGGCCGTCGAGGCCTGAACCGGCCCGAACCGCTCGAATGATCAGGACCCTCGCGGATCTCCCGGCCGATCCGGCCGGGAAGCGAGCGCTCGTGCGCGTGGACTACAATGTCCCGCTCGAGGCGGACCGGGTGGCCGACGCGACCCGCGTCGAGGCCACTCTGCCCACGCTGCGGTGGCTGCTGCGGCACGACGCCCGGCCGGTCCTGCTCTCGCACCTCGGCCGCCCCGGGGGGCGTCCGAACCCCGCGTTCTCGCTCGCGCCGGTGGCCCCGGTCCTCGCCGGCCTGCTCGGCGTCGAGGTGGACTTCGCCGCCCCGTGCGACGGCGCTGCGGCGCTCCGCGCGAGTCGCGGGCTCGCCGCCGGCCGGGTTCTCCTCCTCGAGAACACCCGCTTCCTGCCCGGAGAGGCGGCGAACGACGGCGCCCTGGCCGGGCGGCTGGCCCGCCTCGGCGACTTCTTCGTGAACGACGCGTTCGGGACGCTCCACCGCGCGCACGCGTCGACGACCGGGGTGCCGGCACGCCTCCGCCCGGCCGCCGCCGGCCTGCTGGTGGAACGGGAACTCGCCGCGCTCGATGCCCTCCGGGACCCTCCGCGTCCTTTCGTGGTCGCGTTCGGGGGAGCGAAGATCGGTGACAAGATCGATCTCATGCGCGGGTTTCTGGAGCGCGCGGACCGTATCCTGGTCGGCGGCGCCATGGCGAACACCTTCCTGCGGGCGCAGGGGGTGGAGACCGGGGCGTCGCTCGTCGACGAGGCCGCCCTGGAACTCGCCCGCTCGATCCTGGCCGCGAGTCCGGACAGTATCCGGCTGCCGGTCGACGTGAGGGTCACCGAGCGGCCGGCGGATGCCGGCGGATCGGTCGCGGACGTGGGGGTGGAGGCGATCGGTCCGGGGATGGCCGCGCTGGATATCGGTCCGGCCTCGCGGGCACAATACGCGGAAGAGATCCGCGGCTGCGCCTCGCTCTTCTGGAACGGACCGATGGGGCGGTTCGAGGACCCGCGTTTCGCGGCGGGGACGTTCGCCATCGCGGAGGCCGCGGCGGAGATTGCCGCCGCCGGCGCCTTCTCCGTGGTGGGCGGCGGCGACTCGGCGGCAGCCGTGGGGCGCGCCGGCCTCATGGACCGCGTCTCGCACGTCTGCACCGGGGGCGGAGCCGCGCTCGAGTACCTGGCGAGCGGACGGCTGCCCGGGCTCGACGCCCTCGCCGACGCATGACCCGCGAGCTGACCCGCGAGCCGAAGACGCGAACTGAAACGAGAAAGGAGTGCCTCTTGAGCGAGCCCCGCACGCCCGTGTTCGCCGCGAACTGGAAGATGTGCCACGGCCCCGCCGAGACCGCGGCGTTCATGGAGCTGTTCAGGCGGCGCCACGCGCCGCGCGAGGACGCGACGGTGGTGGTGTTTCCCCCCGCCATCAGCCTGCCGGTATTCGCCGAGGCGAGCGCCGGCCGACCCGATCTCCGGTTCGGCGTGCAGGACGTGCACACGGAGGTCGAGGGAGCCCACACGGGCGCGATCTCGGCCGCCATGGTGCCCGCGACCGGCGCCACGTGGGGGCTGGCGGGCCACTCGGAGCGCCGCCGCGAGTTCGGAGACACCGACGCGATGGTCGCGCGCAAGCTGCGGCGCCTCCTCGACGCGGGTCTGCGCCCCGTCCTGTGCGTGGGCGAGACGCTCGAAGAGCGGGAGGCGGGAAGACTGGAGGCCGTGCTCGAGACGCAGATTCGCGCGGCGCTGTCCCCGCTGGACGCCGAAGGTCGTGCCCGTCTCGTCTACGCGTACGAGCCCGTGTGGGCGATCGGGAGCGGGCGGACGGCGAACCCGGCGGATGCGGCCGAGGCGCACGGCATCGTGCGCGCCCGGCTCTCGGGGTTCGAGGGCTGCGACCCGCCGCGATCCGTGATCCTCTACGGCGGGAGCGTCAAACCGGCCAACATCGGGCAACTGCTGGCGGCTCCGGGGGTGGACGGCGTCCTCGTCGGCGGCGCCAGCCTCGATCCCGACAGTTGGGCCGCGATCTGTGCGGCGGGCGCATGACCGCGAAACTGGCCCCGGGCCCGCGCCGGCTCTAGCTTACGCGGATGTTCACGTTCCTGGTCGTATTGATTTCGCTGATCGCGCTCCTCCTCTGCATCATCATCCTGATCCAGGCGGGGAAGGGGGGCGGGCTCGCCGCGTCATTCGGCGGCGCCTCGTCCTCGACCGACTCCTTCATGGGGGGACGGCAGGCCGCCAACGCGCTGACCAGGATGAGCTGGTACGGCGGAGGGGGATTCCTCTTCCTCGCGCTCGTGCTGGCCGTGCTCTCGGCCCGGCCGAACGCGTCCCCGGAGTCGATCCTGCGCCAGGGGATGCCGGCCGGGCAGAGCCTGCTGGAGGCGCCGCCCTCCCTGCTGGAGGCGCCGCCCGACCTGGGGGACGCCGCAGCGCCCGCCGACGAGGGTGCGGCGCCGGAGGGAGGGGAGGAGCCGGCTACGGAAGAGGACCCCGGGTCCGGAAGCGGGAACCCCGGCCCCTAAGAGGGGCGTCAGACGGGGGGCGGCCGGGGATCCGCCTCGAACGCCGGGTCGGGCAGGTCGAGGAAGTCCAGGAACTGTTCCCTCTCTTGCGCCTCGGCCAGCCACGCCTCGAAGCCGGAGGGAACCAGCCCGTCGGTGCCGCGGCGCTCCCGGGCCGCCGTATTGGCCAGCCGGTCCGCATAGGTGTTCTTCACATCCTCCGCGTGCCCCTTCGTCCAGCGCCATTCCACCCGGTGCCGCGCGGAGGCCCGCGCGAGTTCCCGCCACAGGCCGAGGTTCTCGATCGGGCCGCCCTTCCGCCGCCAGCCGCGCCGCGCCCAGGTGTGCACCCATTCCTTCATCCCGCGCACCAGGTACTGGCTGTCGCTCGTGAACACGACCCGGCAGGGCCGCTTCAGCGCGCCGAGGCCGACGATCCCGGAGACGATGGCCATCCGGTTGTTCGTCGTGTCGGGGTCGAAGTGGGCGAAGTCGCGCCGGTGCCAGCCCCGACGCTCGTCGAAGCGCTCGATCAGCCCCGCCGCGGCGCCGGGATTCGCGCGTTCTTCGAACTGGTTGCCGAGGCACGATTCGTCGGCGAAGATATGGACGAGCGGATCCTCGGCCCCACCCCTCGGAGTGGGCTCGGAGTCGGGTTTCACCACGCCTCCCCTCACTTCGGATTTCGGATACGCGCGGGCGGCGGGCCGGTGCCCGGTCCCCCGCACATGCGAACGCCACATTGGACGCGCACGTGAGCGACAGGCAAGCACGCCCCGGATACCTCCTGCTGGAGGACGGCCGCCGGTTCGACGGCACCTACGTGGGGCCCGAGACGGAGACGGCCGGCGAAGCCGTCTTCACGACCGTGATGACGGGCTATCACGAGGTCCTCACCGATCCCTCCTTCGCCGCGCAGATCGTAGTGATGACCGCGCCCATGCAGGGAGTCTACGGCATCCGCGACCCCGACGTGCAGTCTCGGCGGCCGTGGGTGGCGGGGTTCATCGTACGACACCTCTCGCGGGAGGTCGGCTCGGGGCCGGCGGACGCCACGCTCCCGGAATATCTCGCTTCGCACGGCATCCCGACCCTCATTGGAGCGGACACGCGGGCCCTTACCCGCCACATCAGGGATGCGGGCGCCATGCGGGCGGTCCTGGCGCACGACGGGATCGAGCCGGGCCGGGCCGCGGAGCGACTCGCCGCGGAACCCGAGATGTCGGGACGCGATCTCGCGACGACCGTGTCGACCCCGGAGCCCTACGAACTCCACCCGTCCCCCGGCGCCGGCGTCGGGGGCCCCGTGCTGTGCCTCGACTACGGCGTCAAGACCCGAAGTCTCGATCTCTTCCTGCGCGAGGGATACCGGGTGCGCGTCGTCCCCTGCGAAACCGGGGTGAACGAACTCCTGGACGCGCGGCCGAGCGGGGTCTTCCTCTCCAACGGTCCGGGTGATCCCGAGGCCGTCCCGGGCGCGGTCGACAGGATCCGGGCTCTGAGCGACGCGGGAATCCCCCTGTTCGGGATCTGCCTCGGGCACCAGCTCATCGCGCGGGCGTTCGGGGCGAGGAACTACAAGCTTCCGTACGGACACCGGGGAGGGAACCATCCGGTCCTGAACTACGCGACGGGCGCCGTGGAGATCACCTCCCAGAATCACGGTTTCGCGGTTCTGGAGGAGGACGGGCGCATCGAGGGCGCCGACGCCCTGGAGGTGACGCACCGGAATCTCAACGACGGCACGGTCGAGGGGCTCGCGCATCGCGAGCGGCCGGTGTTCGCGGTGCAGTACCACCCGGAGTCGGCGCCGGGCCCACACGACAGCCGGTACCTGTTCAACCGCTTTGTCGAGACCATGCGGGAGAGCGCAGCCTCGGCCACACGTTGAACGTCGGCGTCGCGTTCTCTACGTTCCATCGAAGCTCCTCCATCAGTGGAGATCGTCGCTCCTTCGCGGAGCGAACTCGATATGTGGTGCGCGGCTAACGCTCGGAGGAGGGGGAGATGACGAAGGCGGATCTCATTGAGCAGGTGCATGAGGCGATCGGTCCCGGCGTAACGAAGAAGGATTGCGCGGCGGTCGTCAACGCGTTCCTGAACGCGATCAAGGGTGCCGTCATCGAGGGACGGCACATCGAGATTCGGGGCTTCGGCACGTTCAAGGTCCGGGAGCGGCGGACGCGGATGGCGCGCAATCCCCGTACCGGCGAACCGGTGCGAGTCCCGGAACGAAGAGTGCCCGTGTTCAAGCCCTCGCGCCTGCTGCGGGAAGAGGTCGCCGCAAGTCACGAGGGCCGGGCCTGAGCGGGTGGCCGGAGCCCTGGAGGGTACCGGCCACCCTACCCGAAGAAGTCGGCGATTCGGGCCAGCCCCTTCTCGAGGACGTCTCTCTCGACCGCGAAGTTGAACCGGAGGTGCCCCGGAGAGCCGAAGGGCTCGCCGGGCATGCAGGCGACGGAGGCATCCACGAGCAGCCGCTCGGCGATGTCGAGCGATGTTTCGGTCGGGTCCGTGAGGCGACCGTAGAAGTAGAGCGCGCCGTCCGGCGGCGTGGCCTCGATCGAGTCGATCTCCGCGAACCCCGCCAGCCCGACCTCCCGCAGGCCGGTGAGCCTCGACAGCAGATCGGTGATGAACGCCTCGCGCGCGCCGCTCTCGCCGAGGGCCGCGGCGGCGGCGTACTGGGACGGCCCCACGGCCCCGGACGTCGTCTGTCCCTGCAGGTCCGACATCTTCCGGACGAGTTCGCGCGGCCCCACGGCGTAGCCGATCCGGAATCCCGGCATGCAGAACGCCTTCGACATTCCGTCGAGCAGAACCGTCCGCTCGCCCCGCTCCGTGATATCGAAGACAGACGGCGACGGCTGTCCGTACGCGAGTCGCCGGTAGATCTCGTCGGAGAGCACCCAGATCCCGTGCCGTTCCGCCCAGCGCAGGATGTCGCGCAGAAGACCGCGGGGGATCACGGCGCCCGTCGGGTTGCCGGGGCTGTTCAGCAGGAGCCCGCGGGTGCGCCCGGTACGCGCGGCCTCGAGGTCCGCCACGGAGGGGAGGAATCCGGCATCCCACCCGGTCTCCACGACGACCGGATCCGCCCCGGCGAGCCGCACGATCACCGGATAGCTGGGCCAATAGGGGGAGGGCACGAGGACCTCGTCGCCCGCTCCGAAGAGAGCGTAGCAACAGTTGAAGAGCGACTGCTTCACGCCGGCGCCCACGATCACCGAACCCGGGTCCACGCTACCGGCCCCGGTCGTTTCATTCAGATAGCGCGCGATCGCCTCTCGCAGTTCGGGGAGGCCGAGCGTGGGCGGATAGCCCGTCTTCCCCGCCTCCACTGCCCGTATCCCGGCGCGGGCCGCAAACCGGGGGGCCGGGTATTGGGGTTCGCCGGCCGAAAGGTCGATCACAGGCACGCCTTCCGCCTTCAGCTTGCGGGCGCGCGCGGCCAGCGCCAGCGTGGCCGACGCCTCGAGGCGCGCGACGTTGGACGAGAATTCCGTGTGGGGCACGCTGGGACGGCCTCTACCGAAGGTGTCGACGAGTTTGTTCGAGAGATTTGAGCGCGATGGGGCGGGGCCCTATTCTTCCCGCAGGATGATGGTACGCCGGGAGAACCGATGACGACAGAGACCGCCAGCGCCCTGGCGCCGGGCGATGTACTCGCCGCGGCGCGGGATTTCTTCCTCGGTGCGAACCGCATGGCCGACGCCTGGATCGACACCGAGAGCGACACGCACATCACGTTCTGCACGTTCCGCGGCAACCTCTCCGTCGCGGCCTTCGCGGACCCGCAAGCGCCGGACGCGACCCGCGTGCGGGTCACCACGCTGCGGGAGGAAGGGATCGTGCCGCGACTCCTCGCCTACATCGCCCTGGCGGGACGATCGTGACCGGGCGGATCTCGGTGCGCACGCTCTTCTTCGGCGTATACGGGGAACTGGCCGCACGCCGGGAGGGCTCCGCCGAACTCGCGACCGACAGTACGGTGGAGGACCTCGTGCGGGCGCTGCGGGGGCCGGGAGGACTGGACTGGCTCCCCGAGCGCGTCGTCGTCGCGGTCAACCAGCGCTACGCGGAGTCCGGGACGCGGCTGGCGAACGGGGACGAAGTCGCCCTCATTCCTCCCGTGGCGGGAGGCTGACGGTGCCGTGCGCGGACAAGGGCCCGGGAGCGGCGGACCACCGCGTGCGGACCTGGATTACGCGGGAAAGTCTGGACGGATTCGAGCCCTTCGCGGAGTTGGGCACCCAGGCGGATGGCGCGGTCCTGGTATTCCAGGGGAGGGTGCGCGAGACGAACCGCGGGCGGGCCGTCGCGAGTCTCACGTATGAGGTCTACGGAGAGATGGCGGAGCGCGAACTGGCGGCCATCTGTCACGAGGCGCTCGAACGATTCGACATCGGGGCGGCGTTCGCGGCGCATCGCGTCGGCGAACTGGGTCTGAGGGAGGTGAGCGTGGCGATCGGGGTCGCGGCGGGGCACCGCGACTCGTGCTACCCGGCTTCACGCTGGATTATGGAAACCCTCAAGGCTAAACTGCCTGTGTGGAAACACGAACACTATCAGGATGGCGACTCGCACTGGGTCGGTGCCCCGCAGGCCGGGGAGACGGTCGTGGAAGGCCGATCCTCGACGGGGTAACGTCGGGTCGAGCCTTGAGCCGATCTTCGAATCACGGTCGGGAACCTAAGGATTGGTCACGGATGGCCGGTGGTGTCCGGGGGTAAGGGACCTTCGGCCCCGGCATCCAACTCGAGGAGGAAGAGATGTTCAAGATGATTCGGAACGTGTTGGTCGTCTGCATGATTGCGACGGTCTCCTTCGCTGGGGACTGCGGCGATGACGATGACAACATGATGGGGATGGAGAACGCCGTTACGGCCGAAGCCTAGCCGTCACATCCGGGGGGACGGCCGCTTCCGGCCGTCCCCTCTCTCCTCCAGCAGTCCCGAACCCCGAAACAGCGGATCCCGGATCCCCGGGACTGTCGGTGAGAGGGAACTTGCGTTCATCTTCGGTGCCATGAGAGACCAGTTCGGCCGCCGCATCCAGTATCTTCGCATCTCGGTCACGGACCGGTGCAACCTCCGGTGCACGTACTGCATGCCGGAGGAAGGGCTCGCCTGGATCCCGAAGCCGGAGATGCTCGCGTACGAGGAAATCCGGGAAATCGTCCGCCAGATGGCGGATATGGGCCTGGAACGGGTCCGCATCACCGGCGGAGAACCCCTCGTCCGCAAGGACCTCCCGGACCTCGTCCGGATGATCGCCGCGGTGCCCGGCATTAACGACATCTCGCTCTCCACCAACGCGATCCTGCTGCCGCGATTCGCGGAGGCGCTGCGAGAAGCGGGCGTGCATCGGGTGAACATCAGCCTCGATACGCTCGACCGCGATCGCTTCGTCGAGATCGCCCGGCGCCCGGCGCGGCGCTTCGACGAGACGATGACGGGGATCCGCGCCGCCGAGCATGTGGGGTTCGCGCCGATCAAGATCAACTGCGTCATCATGCGGGGGCTCAACGACCACGAGGTGGCCGACTTCGCCGCCATCACCCGCGAGCGCCCGTGGCACGTTCGCTTCATCGAGCTGATGCCGGTGGGGGAGAACCTTCATCTGACCGACCGGTTCATATCCACCGACGAGGTGCTGGAACGGATCCGCGCCATCGACCGGTTGCTGCCCGACCCGGGGCCGCGCGGCAATGGACCCGCGGTGTACTACCGCTTCCCGGACGGCGCGGGCACGGTGGGTGTGATCACCCCGTTGTCCCACAACTACTGTGAGCGGTGCAACCGGATGCGGCTGACGGCCGACGGCAAGCTGCGCACCTGCCTGTTCGGGGATCACGAAGTGGACCTCAAAGGGCCGCTGCGCGAGACGGGCAGCATCGAGGCTGCGGTAGCGCGGGCGCTCGCCGGCAAGCCGAAGCGTCACTATCTGGAGCTGGGTACGGCGGCCGGAAGCGGGGGGCTCGCCGCGCTGAGCCAGGTGGGCGGCTGATGGGCCGGGCCGACGTGCGACTCGCGGGTTCGGAGGGCGTTGCATGAACTACGAGGAGCGCCTCCGGCACCGGGACCTCACGGAGCGCGCCACGCGGCTGCGCGAGAAGTTGGAGGAAGGGGATGATGGCGGGGCCCTCCTGCTCCGCACGGAGGGGCGCGAACTGGTGGTGCTCCTGGAAGAGACGCTGGCCCAGATCAGCCCGGAACGCTGGGACCGGATCATGGAAGCCATCGTCGACGAGGCCACGCGGCGAACCCGCGCTCCCTCGTTGTTCGACTGATCGCCGCCGGTTCGCAGCACCGCCGTCTCCTCGGGTTCGCTTTCCTGCTCGCCGGCCTGGGGGTGGTCGCGAGCGCCTTCGGGGCGCACACCCTCGAGGACCGCCTGGCGGCGGACGCCCTTGCCGTCTTCGAGACGGCGGCCCGCATGCACATGCTGCACGCCCTCGGTCTGGCCCTGCTCGGCCTGGCGGCCGCGCGCTGGCCCGGCGCCGGCTGGCAGGGCCCCGCGGTACTCATGCTGAGCGGCGTGGCCGTGTTCAGCGGCAGCCTCTACGCCCTCTCCCTGTCCGGAATCGGGTGGCTGGGCGCGATCGCGCCGATCGGCGGCGCGGCGCTCATCGCCGCCTGGGGCTGGGCGTCCTGGATCGCATTCACGCGCACCTGACAACCCGAGAGGTCCGATGGCGATCAAGAGCGACGGCTGGATCCGCCGCATGGCCCGCCAACACGGGATGATCGAGCCGTTCGCCGACCGCCAGGTCCGCGATGGCGTCATCTCCTACGGCGTGAGCAGCTACGGCTACGACATGCGGGTGGCAGACGAGTTCCGGATCTTCCACAACGCGCTCTTCCCGGTGGTCGACCCCAAGGCGTTCGATGAGCGTTCGTTCCTCGAATTCAACGGGGATGTCTGCATCATCCCCCCGAACTCCTTCGCACTCGCGCGCTCGATCGAGTACTTCCGGATCCCCCGACAAGTGCTCACGATCTGCGTCGGGAAGAGCACCTACGCCCGCTGCGGCCTCATCGTGAACGTGACGCCCTTCGAGCCGGAGTGGGAGGGGCACGTGACGCTGGAGATCTCGAACACGACCCCGCTTCCCGCCCGGGTGTACGCGAACGAGGGGATCGCGCAGGTGCTCTTCTTCGAGTCGGACGAAGTGTGCGAGGTGAGCTACGCGGACAAGGCCGGCAAGTACCAGGGCCAGACCGGAGTCACGCCGCCGAAGCTCTAGCAGCCCGGGGTAAGGCCGGCGGCCAGCTCCGCAAGCAGGCGGGCCAGCCGCCTCGGGTATTGCTCGGTGAGCACATGCCCCCCGTCGGGATAGACGGTGATATCGCACCCGAGGCGTGCGGCGAGGCCCCGGGCCGCGACGACCGGAATCCGGGGGTCGCGCGCCCCCGTCACGACGTGTGCCGCGAGGGGCCGATCCGGCATGCGGCCCTCCAGATCGGCCGGCCGCCAGTCGGCGAGGATGCGCATGAGCGTGCGCGCGCGCGCCGGATCCGCCCAGGGTCGGGCGTACGCCTCCACGAGGGCCGGCGGAGCCCTGAACGCGGGACCGCCCGCGCGCATCAGCACCAGACGGCCGATGTGCCCGTGCAGCGGCGCGAACATGTTCCCGACGGCCCGCCTTACCGGTTCCGAGCCGAGGAGGCCGAGGACCGGAGGGCGGCGGATGTCGGTCGCGACCGGATTCGCGAGCAGCAGCCCGCGGACGGCCGGCTCGACGCCGGCGAGCGCCAGCGCCACGGCGGCGCCCTGCGAGTGGCCGGCGACGAGCCGCGGCGCCCCCCCGTGCGGAGCGAGCGCCCGGATGACTTCTCGAATCCGGCGTACTTCGTCGTCGAGGGTGTAGGACAGCCCCGGAGACGCCTCGGAAGCCCCCCGACCGAGCAGGTCGGGGAGCCAGCACATCCAGCCGGGATGCTCCGCGACGAAGGCCTCCGCGACCGAGCGCCACGCGCGGCCGTGGGCACTGACCCCGTGCAGGAAGAGGACGGGGCGCCCCTCACCGAGGATCGTTACCCGCACCGTACCATCGCCGATCTCGACGTCCCGGACGAGGCAGGTCTCCTGATCGGGGCGGTCGGCTGCGGTCGGCCCGGGACTCACGGAAACCGCGGAATCTTCCGCAGGTACTCCCGGTATTCGGCGCCGTACTGCTCTTCCAGCCAGGGCTCCTCCGCGAGCGGTGCCTCGCGGAAGATGAAGGCGAGGAACAGGTGGGTGATCCACACGAACAGGGAGTTCGCCATGAAGCCTACACCGACGAAGAAGACGATGTCTCCGAGGTACTGCGGGTTTCTCGTGAACCGGTACGGTCCCGAGGACACAAACCTTCCCCTCACTCCCGATGTGTTCGTCCACCCCGCCGTGGCGACCGCCCAGGCCGCGAGCAGTCCCCCAAGCAGCGTCAGAGGGATGCCGGCGACGAAGCGCAGGGGACTGCGGAAAACCCAGGAATTCCAGTCGAAGAAGAGCAGGGCGGCTCCGATCCCGAAGGCCGCGTAGAAACCCATCCATATCAGCCGGTACTGCCAGGACCGCGGCTGAGGGGGAGGCCAGATGCGCCTTTCCGGCCAGACCGCGGACGCAACAGCCCCGACCAGCAGGAGGCCGAGAATGACGACATCCACCGCGAACAGGATGACTGCGATGTCCGGGTTCATACTTCTTCTCCGCACGATTACGGCCCGAGCCCATGGAGAGCGTAAGCCCTCCTCTGACGCGCCCGCAAACCGTCGAACGGGCGCCGTTCCGGGCCCCCCGTTCACGCTTGCCGGGCCTACTCCTCCGCGATACCTTCGCGGCGCGGGAAAGTGAAGAAATTCACAAGCTCGCACGAGAGGAGCGCACCCCCTTGCTCGACCCATATCTCGGCATCCTGATCCTCGGATTGGTCGGCGTGCTGAACGCGGCCGCGATGATGGGCGTATCGCACCTTCTGGGCTCCCGGCGGCCGACGCCGGTGAAGGCGAGCCCGTACGAATCGGGGATCCCTCCCCTCGGAAGCACGCGAGAGCGCTTCTCCGTAAACTTCTACATCGTGGCGATGCTATTCATCGTCCTCGACATCGAGACGCTCTTCCTGATTCCGTGGGCCGTGATCTTCCGGGAACTGGGGATGGTCGGCTTCCTGGAGATCACCGCGTTCCTCGGCGTCCTCGGCGTCGGCCTCGTGTACGCGTGGAAGAAGGGGGCGCTCGAGTGGGATTGAGCACGGACGTGAACACGGGACTGCGCACGGCGGCGAGGGGAGAGACCGGATGAGGACGCTCGACACGCTGCCCCCCGGCGCGCATCCCGAGGAGGGGCGTCTCGATACGGGGATCCCGCGCAACTGGATGACGACGCGGCTGGACTACGTCGTCAACTGGGCGCGGCGGAACTCGCTGTGGCCGATGCCGTTCGGCACCGCGTGCTGCGCGATCGAGATGATGGCTTCCGCCGCGAGCAAGTACGACATCGGACGCTTCGGGATGGAGCGCATGTCGTTCAGCCCCCGGCAGGCGGATCTGATGATCGTCGCGGGAAGGGTCACCTACAAGCTGGCGCCGGTGCTGCGCCGCGTCTGGGACCAGATGCCGCAGCCCAAGTGGTGCGTGTCGATGGGCGCCTGCGCGAGTTCCGGCGGAATGTTCGACAACTACACGATCGTACAGGGGATCGACACGATCATCCCCGTCGACGTGTACGTACCCGGCTGCCCGCCCCGTCCCGAGGGCCTCATCTACGGCCTCCTCATGATCCAGGAGAAGATCAAGGGAGAATCGCTCGCCGACCCCCGCCCGCGGGACGAAGCGGTTGCGGCCGTGGGCCAGCCGAACCTGCCGCCCGAGACGATTGAACTCGTGGCCCAGCCCTTCGGCAACTCGACGAACCAGAACCGCATGAGCGGGCTCGGGCCGACCTCCGAGGTAGCCCGGTCACGCGACCGGCGCGAGCGCCGGCTCGAACACCGGGATTGATCGGGGCGCCCCGGCAGTGACGACCGCGACGACGGCCGCGTCGCCCGGCATGGTGAGCGCGGCGCCATTCGACGGGGACGCCGCGAACCACCCCTCGGTCCGCGCGCTGCGCGACCGCTTCGCCGACGGAGTCCGGCGCGTGGAGCGTGACGCGCTCGGCTACCCCGTGGTGTGGATCGATCCTCGCCTCAACGCCGAGGTCCTCCGCTTCCTGCGCGAGACGCCGGACCAGGCGTACGACTTCCTCGCCGACATCATGGGTGCGCACGCGGGCATCGGCGCTCCCATCCAGGTCTGGTACCAGCTCTGGTCCATGGGTCACGGCCGTCAGCTCCGGGTCGCGTGCGAGGTGCCGCTGCACGACCTCGAACTCGACACGGTGACGGACCAGTGGCTCACGGCCGACTGGCTGGAGCGCGAGACGTGGGACATGTACGGCGTGAGTTTCCGGGGCCACCCCGACCTGCGTCGCATCCTCATGCCGGAGAACTACGAGGAGGGCTTCCCGCTCCGGAAGGACTTCCCCCTCCGCGGCCGCTTCAGCCGCTCCGCGCAGGTGAGCCGGGCGCTCTCCCGCGACCTCGTCGACATCTACGCCGTCGAGGAGCTGGAGATGGCGGGCTACACGGTCACCGAAGAGGGGGACGTGCGGCCGCCGCCGGCCGGTGAGACGGAGGCCGGGATCCGGGAACTGGAGCTCGGCGAGAAGCCCGAGGACGCGCTGGAGGGCGCGCCGATCCTCATCAACATGGGGCCGCAGCACCCGGCCACGCACGGCGTGCTGCGCCTCGTGCTGCAGCTCGACGGGGAGCGCGTGATCCGCTGCGTCCCGCACATCGGCTACCTCCATACCGGCTTCGAGAAGACGTGCGAGTACCGCGAGTGGAACCAGTGCGTCCCCTACACGGACCGCATGGACTACCTCGCGCCGATGCTCTACAACATCGGCTACGCGGGGGCCGTGGAGGCGCTCCTCGGCGTCGAGATCACGGAGCGCTGCCGCGTCGTCCGGGTCATCCTCGGCGAACTGAACCGGATTCTCGGACACCTCCTGTGGCTGGGGACGACGGCGATCGACATCGGCGCGTTCTCCGTCTTCCTCTACACCTTCCAGGAGCGCGAGCGCATCTACAACCTGCACGAAGCCTACACGGGGGGGCGGATCACGACCTCCGTCACGCGGGTGGGCGGGATGATGGCGGACCTGCCGGTCGGCTGGACGGCGGCGGCGCGCGACTTCGCGGCCACCTTCCCGGCCACGCTGGACGAGGTCGAGCGCCTCCTCTCCCGGAACGCGATCTGGCAGGGCCGCACGATGGACATCGGCCTGCTCGAGGCGGACGAGGCGATCAGCTACGGCATCACGGGCCCGACGCTGCGCGCGAGCGGCGTGGCGTACGACGTGCGGAAGGCGCGCCCCTACCTCGGCTACGAGGAGTACGACTTCGACGTACCGGTCGGCACCACGGGCGACGTGTACGACCGGTATCTGGTCCGGGTCGAGGAGATGAAGCAGAGCCTCCGCATCATCGAACAGGCGCTCGACCGGCTCCCGGGCGGACCCATCAACATCGACGACTACCGCATCGTCCTGCCCCCCAAGGGGGAGGCGATGGGATCGATCGACACGATGATATCGCACTTCAAGCTCGTCATGGAGGGCGTCCGCGTCCCCGCCGGCGAGACGTGGTATTCCATCGAGAGTTCGAAGGGGGAACTCGGCTTCGGGATCATCTCCGATGGTGGGACGAAGCCCGTCCGCTGCCGCTTCCGCGGCCCCTCGTTCGTGAACATCGCGGCGTTGCCCGAACTCGTGAGGGACGAACTGGTGGCGGACGTGGTCGCGATCAACGCCTCGCTGGACGTCGTGCTCGGGGAGATCGACCGGTGAGCCGGCGCCTCCATCCCGCCGTCGTGGGGGCACAGCCCTTCCAGTTGACGGCGCGGAAGACGTTCGACGGTCCCATCTTCGAGACGGAGGAAGGGAAGCGCCGCCTCGAGATGGCCCTGTCCCGCTATCCGACGAAGCAGGCGGCGCTCCTCCCCATGCTCGGCTTCGTGCAGGCGGAGAAGGGGTGGATCGAGCCGGGGGACATGGAGCAGGTCGCCGGGGCGCTGGATCTCACGCCCGCCTACGTCCATTCGATCGCGACCTTCTACACGATGTACAACAAGCACCCGGTCGGGCGTCACTTCGTCCAGGTGTGTACGAACATCTCCTGCCACCTGAACCGGGGGGAAGAAGTGCTGGAGCGCTTCCTCGCGGAGACGAAGACCCGGCAGGGCGAGATCTCCGACGATGAAGAGTTCACGGTGATCGAGGCCGAGTGCCTCGGGGCGTGCGGCTTCGCCACGGTCGTGCAGGTCAACGCCCGCTACCTGGAGAGCGTGACGCCGGACTGCGTGCCGGAGATCGTCGCGAACCTCCGCGGCGCGCGCGACGGCGCCGGGTCGGGCGGGGAGGGGGAGGCATGAGCTTCCCGCACCGGAGCGAACTCGAGACCACGACCCCGCTCTCACGGCATCAGGGCGAGGCGGAAGCGCGGACGCTCGACGGATGGCGCGCCGCGGGCGGCTACGAGGCGCTGCGGAAGTCGCTCGGCATGGCGCCCGATGAGGTCACGGACGTCGTGAAGGCCTCCGGGCTGCGCGGACGCGGCGGGGCCGGGTTCCCGACCGGCCTCAAGTGGAGCTTCATGCCGAAGGACGATGGCAAGCCCCACTACCTGTGCTGCAACGCGGACGAGTCCGAGCCCGGCGCCTTCAAGGACCGCGAGGTGATCCGCTGGACGCCCCACCTCCTGATCGAGGGCTGCCTCATCGGCGCGCGCGCGATCGGGGCGGAACACGTCTACATCTACGTGCGGGGCGAGTTCTTCGAGGAGACGGCGGTGCTCAACCGGGCCGTGATCGAGGCCTGCGAGGCCGGGCTCATCGGCCCCGACATCCTCGGCTCCTCCTGGTCGTGCGATCTGACCGTGCACGCCGGCGCCGGCGCCTACATCGCGGGCGAGGAGACGGGGCTCATGAACTCGCTCATGGGCAATCGCGCGGAGCCGTGGGCCAAGCCGCCCTTCCCGGCGCAGGCCGGGGCGTTCGGGATGCCGACCACGGTGAACAACGTCGAGACGCTGGCCGCGGTCCCCATGATCCTCGAGAACGGCGCCGACTGGTATCGGCAGTGGGGGAGCGAGAAGTCGCCGGGGACCAAGCTGTGGAGCTGCTCCGGACACCTCGTGCGGCCGGGGAACTACGAGTTCGCACTCGGCCTTCCGCTGCGGGACATCATCTTCGAGGCCTGCGGGGGCACGCCGTCGGGCAAGCCCGTGAAGGCCGTGATCCCGGGCGGATCGTCGACCGCCTTCCTCACCGGGGACGAACTGGACTGCGCCACGACGTACGAAGGGCTGGCGGAGGCGGGAAGTGCGCTCGGCACGGCTTCCCCGATCGTTATGGACGCCGATACGGACATCGTGGCGGCGATGCGGCGCATCGCGCAGTTCTACGCGCACGAGTCGTGCGGCCAGTGCGTGCAGTGCCGCGAGGGCACCTCCTGGGTCGTGCGCATCCTGCAGCGCATCGAGGCGGGCGACGGCCGCCTCGGCGACATCGACACGCTGTACGAGCTGTGCGAGCAGATGACGGGCCGCACGATCTGCGTGCTGGCCGACAGCGTCGTGTTCCCGCTCCGCTCCTCGCTGGACAAGTTCCGCGCCGACTACGAGGCGCTGATGAAGCCGACCCTGGTCGCGGCGGGGTGACGCATGGCTGAGAACGGAGCCCGGGCGACGATCACGCTCACGATCGACGGCGTCGAAGTCACGGTCCCGCGCGGGACGCGCGTCATCGAGGCCGCGGAGCGCGTGGGCGTCGTGGTGCCGCGCTACTGCTACCACCCCGGGATCCCGACGCGGCCGGCGCAGTGCCGGATGTGTCTGGTGGAGGTCGACGGGCGGCCCAAGCTGGAGGCGTCGTGCACGCTGCAGGCGATGGACGACATGGTCGTGCATACGGCGAGCGACACGGCCCGCACGGCCCGGCAGGCGGTCATCGAGTTCCTGCTCGTGAACCACCCGCTCGACTGCCCGATCTGCG
The DNA here is from genome assembly GCF_965222475.1 of Candidatus Palauibacter sp. Classification (GTDB taxonomy): domain Bacteria; phylum Gemmatimonadota; class Gemmatimonadetes; order Palauibacterales; family Palauibacteraceae; genus Palauibacter. The sequence goes on from NZ_CBDCUB010000001.1 coordinate 895,584, forward strand.
ACGCGGCGGGGCAGTGCATGCTGCAGGACTACGCCTACGTCACGAACCAGCTCGAGAGCCGGGTCGACGAGCCCAAGCGGGTCATGGGGCGGGACCGGATCGCCGACGACATCCTCTACTTCGCGGACCGCTGCATCATCTGCACGCGCTGCGTCCGCTTCATGCGGGATGTCGCCGAGGACGACGCGCTCATCGTCGCCCAGCGCGGCGACAAGGCCTACATCGACACCTTCCCGGGCCGCGAACTCGATAACCCGTTCCAGGGGAACATCGTCGACGTGTGTCCGGTGGGGGCGCTCGTGCACGAGGACTTCGTGTTCAAGGCCCGGGCCTGGGACATGGACGCGACGGCGAGCGTGTGCCCGGGGTGCCCGACGGGCTGCAACGTCACGATCGACACCAAGGAGAACCAGATCGTACGGGTCAAGCCGCGGCACAACGCCGCGGTCAACTCCTGGTGGATGTGCGATTACGGCCGGCGCCACCTGGTGATGACGAACCGCGGCGTGCGGGCCGAGGTGCCGCTCATCCGCGACGGAGACGCGCTGAGGCCGGTGGACTGGGCCACAGCCCTCGACTGGCTGGCGCGAAAGCTCAAGGCGGTGGGGGCCCCGGGCGGTCGCGCGCTCGTGTCGCCGGACGCCTCGAACGAGAACCTGTTCTACCTCGGGCGGATCCTCGCGCGGCTGGGCGTCGAGACGGCCGAGTTCCAGGTGAAGCAGGGGGAGACGGCGGCGCTGCCCACCGTGCCGACGCTCAAGCTCCGGGCCGACCGCGCGGCGAACGTCGCGGGGGCCGGGATCTTCGGGGCGCAGCGCGTCGCGGCCCTCTCGAGCGGCGCGGAAGCCGGGGCGCTCGTGGTGCTGGACGACGCGCTGGAAGGCGCCGGCGAGGACTTCGGCGAGGCGGCCGACCTCTTCCTGTACCTCGGGACGCGGCTCCCGGCGGCGGCGCGCAATGCGGACGCGGTGTTCCCGATCGCGACCTTCGCCGAGATGGACGGGTCGTTCACGAACTTCGAGGGGCGCGTGCAGCGCTTCCACCAGGCGCTCACGCCGCCCGGGTCGGCCCGCCCGGCCTGGATGATCCTCAGTCGCGTGCTCGCCCGCCTGGGAGACGGCACGGCCGTGTCCGATATCCGGACCGCGTTCGAGCGGATGGCGGCGGACGTCCCGGCCTTCGAGGGCCTGACGTGGGACGGGATCGGGCTCAAGGGCGCCCCGGCCGCCGGCACGGCCGCCGCGGCCCCGGCGGAGGCCGACGCATGAGCCCGGTTTCCGGCGGCGCCTTCGCCGTGGCCACGCTGCTCAAGGTGGCCGCCTTCTTCACCGTGCTCATGCTCGCCGTCATGCTGTCGACGATCGTGGAACGGAAGGTGGCGGGCTTCATCCAGGACCGGAGCGGCCCCAACCGCGTCGGCCCCTGGGGGCTGCTCCAGGTCATCGCCGACGGGATCAAGAACCTCATCAAGGAAGAGACGATGCCGGCGGAGGCGGTCAAGCCGTTCTTCCTGCTGGCGCCGGTGCTCGCGATCCTCCCGGCCACGATCCTGTTCGCCGTCATCCCGTTCGGCTCCCCGCTCCCCACGCCGTGGGGGCTCGTGGAGATGATCGTGGCGGACGTCCCGATCGGCTTCCTCTACGTGCTTGCGATCGGCTCGATCGGCGTGTACGGGGTCGCGATGGGCGGCTGGGCCTCCGGCTCCAAGTACTCGCTCCTGGGCGGCCTGCGCGGCTCCGCGCAGATGGTGAGCTACGAGGTCGCGCTCGCGCTGAGCCTCGTCCCGCTCATCCTCCTCACCGGGGATGTGCGGGCGCCCGAGATCGTCTCGATGCAGCAGACGTTCACCGCCGGACCCGCGACCTACGCGACGTGGTTCGTCTTCCCGCTCCTCGTCGGACTCTTCTTCTTCTTCATTTCGGGTCTCGCGGAGACGAACCGGCTCCCCTTCGATCTGCCGGAAGCCGAAGCCGAACTCATCACCGGATACCACACCGAATACTCGGCGATGAAGTTCTCGATGTTCATGATCGGCGAGTTCGCGCACGTGATCACGGTCGCCGCGCTCGTCACCGTCTTCTTCCTCGGCGGGTGGGACATCCCGTTCTGGCAGGGGGACAATATCCGGGTGCTCTCCGACGGGACGGTGATCGGGACGCCCACGTGGTGGAAGACGCTCCTCACGCTGGGCGCCTTCGCGACGAAGACGGCGCTCGTCGTCCTCGTCTTCGTCTGGATCCGCTGGACGCTGCCGCGTTTCCGCTACGACCAGCTCATGGATCTGGGCTGGAAGTTCATGCTCGAAGCGGTGACGGTGTACATCCTCGTCATCGCCTTGGTCATCCTCGGGATCGAAGCCGTGGGGATCCCGGCCGGCGGCTGGTACGCGTTCGTGCTCTTCGTCGTGAACCTGGCCCTCGCGGGGGCGATCTTCTTCGCCATGGACCGGGGGACGCTGATTCGCGGCGCCGCCAAGGGAACGACACAGCCCGGCGATGCGCCGGAAGGCCACGCAGGCGGCGGCGAAAGCCAGGGAGGTTAGATGCCAGGGGAAGTCAGGATTGTGGAGCGGCCGCGCGCCGAAGGCTCGTACGTGAGGGCGGCGGCGAAGGGGATGTCGATCACGCTGCGGCACCTCCTCAAGCCCCGCACGAAGACGCAGCAGTACCCGGACGAGAAGTGGGAACTCGCGCCCCGTACGCGCGGCACCCATCGCATGGCGGTACACGAGGACGGGCGCGCGAAGTGCGTCGCCTGCGGCCTGTGTCCGACCGTGTGCCCGGTGAACTGCATCAAGCTCGTGCCGGCGGAGGACGAGAACGGCGAGCGCTACGCGGCGATCTACGAGATCGACGAGTTCCGCTGCATCTTCTGCGGCTACTGCCAGGAGGTGTGCCCGGTGGAGGCGATCCACCTCGGGGTGCACTACGAGAACGCGGAGTACTCCCGCGAGCGCTGGGTCTACGACCTCGAGCGGCTCGCCGAACAGGAGCACCCCGTGACGGCGCTGTGGGATCCGCAGGACCCGGCGTCGCAGTGACGCCGCGGTTGCTGTCACGGTTGATGTCGCGATGATCGAGGACTTCCTCTTCCAGGCCTTCGCGGCGAGCGCGATTCTGGGGGCCGTGCTCATGGTCACGCGCCGGAATCCCGTCACCGCGGTCGTCTTCCTGGTCGCCGTCTTCTTCGCCACCTCCGGCATGTTCCTCATGCTGGACGCGCACTACATCGCGGCGATCAACGTGATCCTGTACGGCGGGGCCATCATGGTCCTGTTCCTGTTCGTCATCATGCTCCTGAACCTCGGTCACGCGGAGTGGCGCGATCTGCGCGGGCCGATCGGCGGCCTCGTGGGCGGATCCATCGCGATCGCGTTCCTGGGGGTGCTGACGCGGCTCTTCGTGGGGGGGGCGGAGGCGCGGCCGGCCGTGGAGGTGGCGGGGAATGCGCTGCGGGCGGCCGCCGCCGAACAGGGCGTGATCGGCATCGTGGCCCGGCCGCTCTTCCAGGAGTACGTCATCGTGCTCGAGGTGACCGGCGTGCTGCTCCTCGTCTCGATCGTGGGCACGATCCTCCTCGCGCGCAGGGAACGGACGTGAGCGAGGCCGGGCTGGCGGGCGCCCTCGGGCTGCACGGGCTCATCGCCCTCTTCGTGAGCGCGATCCTGTTCTCGGTCGGCATCATCGGGGTGCTGCTGCGCCGGAACGCGATCATCGTGTTCATGTGCGTCGAACTGATGCTCAACGCGGCGAACCTGTCGCTCGTCGCGTTCTCGCGCATGCACGGGATCGAGGGCCAGATCTTCGTCTTCTTCGTGATGGCCGTCGCCGCGGCCGAGGCCGCCGTCGGGCTCGCGATCATCATCGCGATCTTCCGCCACTACGAGGTCGTGGACCTCGATCGCTTCCGGCTGCTGAAATGGTGAGCATCGCGAGCGGGGTCCTGAGCGGGGCGGGGGCGCTTCCGCCGGGAGCCGCCGCGCTCGCGGCGCAGGAGGGCGCGGGAACGGCGTTCCATCCGGTACTCCCGTGGCTCATCCTCGCTTTGCCGCTGCTCGGGGCCGTCGTCAACGGTCTCGGCGCCTTCCTGTGGCGGGACGACAAGCGGATCCCGTCCATCGTCGGACCCGCGGCGCTGCTCCTGAGCTTCAACGTCGTCCTCATCAACTTCATTCGGATGAACGGCGCCGAACTGCACGGGGCGGAGGTGGTGCGCCTGTGGAGCTGGATCGTCTCCGGGGATCTCCATGTCGGCGTCGATCTGCAGTTCGACCAGCTCTCGATGCTGATGTGTATGGTCGTGACCGGGGTGGGAAGTCTGATCCACATCTACTCCGTCGGCTACATGCGCGATGACCCGGGCTACTCGCGCTACTTCTCGTACCTGAACCTGTTCGTCTTCTTCATGCTGGTCCTCGTCCTCGGGGCCAGCCTGCCGCTGATGTTCGTGGGCTGGGAGGGCGTGGGGCTGTGCTCGTACCTCCTCATCGGCTTCTGGTACGAGAACCGGGAGTACGCGAACGCGGGCAAGAAGGCGTTCATCATGAACCGGATCGGCGACGCGGGCTTCCTCGTCGCCATGTTCCTCCTCTTCGTGAGCTTCGGGACGCTCGACTTCGTCCCCCTCCTCGGTGCGGCGGAAGGGACGCTGGCCTACGGCGGGGTCCTCGTGACCGGGATCACGTTGCTCCTTTTCCTGGGCTGCACCGGGAAGTCGGCGCAGATTCCGCTCCACACGTGGCTGCCCGACGCGATGGCGGGGCCGACGCCCGTCTCCGCGCTCATCCACGCGGCGACCATGGTGACGGCGGGCGTCTATCTCATCGCGCGCACGAGCGTGCTGTTCGCCCTCGCGCCCGTGTCCCAGGGCGTGGTGGCGGCGGTGGGGGCGGGGACGGCGCTGTTCGCGGCCTCGATCGCGATCCGGCAGTACGACATCAAGAAGGTCCTCGCCTACTCCACGATCTCGCAGCTCGGCTACATGTTCCTCGCCATCGGCGTGGGGGCGTTCACGGCCGGCGTCTTCCATCTGATGACGCACGCCTTCTTCAAGGCGCTCCTCTTCCTGGGCGCCGGCGCCGTGATCCACGCGGTCCACCACGCGTGGTCGCACGGCGCCGGCGGCGACGCGCACGGCGATGGGGAGGGGGACGGACAGCACGGGGATCCCAACGACATGCGGAACCACGGGGGCCTGCGGGCGTTCATGCCCCGCACGTGGATCTTCATGTGGATCGCGACGCTCGCGATCGCGGGGGTGCCGCCGCTGGCCGGGTTCTTCTCGAAGGACGAGATCATCTGGTACGCGGGTGCCTACGGGTATCCCGTCCTGTGGGGGGTCGCGCTGGCCACGGCGCTCCTCACGGCGGTGTACATGACCCGCCTCATGGTCATGACCTTCCACGGGAAGAACCGCACCTTCGGCCACGCGGGAACGGCGGAAGCGGGACGGCGACTGCACGAAGTGCCGCTGGTCATGTGGGGGCCGCTGGCCCTGCTCGCCCTGCTCTCGGTGGTGGGCGGCTGGGCGAACATCCCCGAGGCACTCCCCGTGCTCCCGGCCGTCGACTGGCTGCACCACTGGCTCGAGCCCGTGTTCGAGCCCGCGATCGCGATCGCCGAGGCGAGAGGCCTCGTGGCCGAGCACCACGCGCCCGCGGGCGGCGGGGAAGCTCTGTGGGCCGGGATCTCCGCCGTCATCGCGATCGTGGCCGTGACCGCGACGGTCAGGGTCCTCTCTCCGAAGCCCGTGCCCACGGAGGCCGAGGCCGTGGCGCCGACCGGGTTCGCGCGCCTGCTGCACGACAAGTGGTACGTCGATGAACTCTACGACCGCATGATCGTGCGGCCCTCGCTCGCCCTGTGGCGCGCCTGCTGGCGGATCGTGGACGCGGGGCTCATCGACGGCGCCGTGAACGGGGTGGGGCGCGGCGCCCGCCTCCTCGGCTGGGCCGGCGGACAGCTGCAGAGCGGCCGCGTGACGACCTACCTCGTCGTGTTCATGCTCGGCGCCCTGCTCGTCCTGAGCGTGCTCGCATGACGACCCTGTACGAGGGGCACTGGATCCTGACCGCGCTCGTGGTCCTCCCGCTGCTCGGCGGGGTGGCCTGCCTCCTGGCGCCTGAAGCGCGGGCGAAGATGATCGCGCTCGGCACGACGCTCTTCCTGTTCGCGCTCTCGCTGCCGCTGTTCTGGACCTTCGACACGGCCGAGCCGGGCTTCCAGAACCAGGTCTCGATCCCCTGGGTCGAGGCGTGGGGCATCTCGTACTCCGTGGGCGTGGACGGGATCTCGATCCTCATGATCCTGCTCACGACCTTCATCATGCCGCTCTCGGTGGCGGGTCGTTCTCCCATATCACGCGGCGGGAGCGGGCCTTCTACGCGATGCTGCTCTTCCTCACGACGGGGATGATCGGGGTCTTCGTGGCCCTCGATCTCTTCCTCTTCTACGTGTTCTGGGAGATCATGCTGATCCCGATGTACTTCCTGATCGGGATCTGGGGCGGGAAGCGGCGCATCTACTCCGCGGTGAAGTTCTTCCTCTACACGGCGACGGGATCGCTCCTCATGCTGGTCGCGATCGTGACCCTCGCGTGGCTGTTCCGGAGCGGCGCCGGGGGGTGGAGCTTCGCCTACGAGGACCTGCTCTCGGTCGATCTCGCGCGCCGCACGCAATTGTGGCTCTTCGCCGGCTTCGCGCTCGCGTTCGCGATCAAGGTCCCCCTCTTCCCCTTCCACACCTGGCTTCCGGACGCGCACGTGGAGGCGCCCACGGCGGGTTCGGTGATCCTGGCGGGGGTACTGCTCAAGATGGGCGTGTACGGGTTCCTGCGGTTCGGGCTCCCCTTCTTCCCGGCGGCGGCGACGGACCCGGCGGTCGTGAACACGATGATGGCGCTCGGCGTGATCGGAATCCTCTACGCAGCCTGGGTGGCGGCGGTCCAGCCCGACGCGAAGAAGCTCATCGCCTACACGTCGGTGGCGCACCTCGGCTTCGTCGTGCTCGGCGTGTTCGGACTCACCACGCAGGGGATCGAGGGCGGGATCCTGCAGATGGTGAACCACGGCATCTCGACCGGGGCCCTCTTCCTCCTCATCGGGATGCTGTACGAGCGGCGCCACTCCCGCCTGATCGCGGACTTCGGCGGCATCGCGAAGGTGATGCCGCTGTTCGCCTTCGCGCTCGTGGTCGTCGCGCTGTCGTCCGTGGGCCTTCCGGGCACGAACGGCTTCGTGGGCGAGTTCCTGATCCTGCTGGGGACGTTCCGCACCCACCCGTGGATCGCCGCCGTCGCCACGACCGGCGTCATCTTCGCCGCCTGCTACATGCTGCCCATGGTGCAGCGCGTGCTGTTCAACCGGCTGGAGCGCGACGAAAACCGGTCGCTGCGCGACGTGAACGGCCGCGAACGGCTGATCCTCGCGCCGCTCCTGGTGCTGATCCTCCTCATGGGGGTGTGGCCGGGGCCGTTCCTGAACCGGACGCGGGCCTCCGTAGAGGCCCTCATCGAGCACGTGGAGGCGCGGACGGCCATCGTCCAGGTGGATGCCGCCGAGGCCGGGGGAGGGGAGTGACGTGAGGGTCTTCGACTTCGCCTCGCACGGCAGCTACTGGTTGGCACTTCTGCCGGAAGTCATCCTCTCGATCGCCGCGATGGCGATCCTGATGCGTGACGCCTTCGTGCGCGCGGGCGAGGCCCCGGGCGGCTCCGGCGGGGACGGGCGCATGTCGGTCGACTGCCTCGTGACGCTGTACTCGATCGCGGGCGCGCTCGTCGCGAGCCTGTGGCTCATGGATGCCTCCGGGCCCCCCGACGCCATGATCGCGCTCGACGGTTTCCGGGTTGCGGCCGACGTGATCCTCCTCGGCGGGGGGCTCCTCGTCGTGTCGCTCGCGCGCGACTACCTGAGCCGGGAGGGGCTGCGGTCGCCCGAGTTCCACGCGCTGATCCTCATGGCGCTGGTCGGGATGTTGGTGCTCGTGGCCGCGCGCGACCTCATCCTGCTCTTCGTCGGCCTCGAGCTGATGTCGATCTCGGTGTACGTGCTCACGGGGTACTCGCGGAAGGACCCGCGCTCGTCGGAGGCGAGCCTCAAGTATTTCCTCGTCGGGGCCTTCGCGAGCGCCTTCGTCGTGTACGGGATCGCGCTCCTGTACGGGGCCACCGGGACGACGCGGCTCGCCACCGCCGCCGACCGGATCTCGGCCGGGGCGGGCGCCGGGGGCGACCTCCTCCTCGTGGCCGGCATCGGCCTCCTGCTCATCGGCTTCGCGTTCAAGATCGCGGCGGTGCCGTTCCACATGTGGGCCCCCGACGCGTACGACGGGGCGCCGACGCCGGTCACCTCGCTCATGGCCACCGGCGTGAAGGCCGCCGCCTTCATCGCGCTGCTGCGCGTGCTGACGGTGGATCTGGGCGGTGCCGCGGAGGTGTGGCGGGGCGCCGTGTGGTGGCTCGCGATCCTGACCATGATCGTGCCCAACCTGATCGCGCTCGCGCAGGACGACGTGAAGCGGATGCTCGCCTACTCCTCCGTGGCGCACGCCGGGTATCTGCTCGTGGGCGTGGCGGCGGCCTCCGAACTGGGGCGCTCCGCGTCCCTCTTCTATCTGGCGGCCTACACCGTCGTCACGGCGGCGAGCTTCGCGATCGTCTTCCACGTGGCGGGGAAGGGTGACCGGAACCAGCGGGTGCGGGACTACCGGGGGCTGGGCTGGCGGCGTCCCGTCCTCGGGGTCGCGCTCCTCGTCTTCCTGCTCTCTCTGGCGGGTTTCCCGCCCACGGCCGGCTTCGTGGGCAAGCTGTACCTCCTCAGGGCGGCCGTCGACGCGGGAGAGACGGCGCTGGCGGTGACGCTCGTCCTCACGAGTCTCGTCGCGTACTACTACTATCTGCGCGTGGTGTGGAAGATGTACTTCGAGACGGCGCCCGAGGACGCCCACACGCCACCGTCCCCGAAGCCGGGGTTCAATCTCGTGATCGGGACCTGCGTGGCGCTCATCCTCCTGGCGGGTCTCTTCCCGGGGCGGATCATCGATCGGGCGCGCGAGGCCCTCCCCGACGGGCCCGCCGCCGGCGTAACCATCGCCGGCCCCGAGTCCGACGCCCCGTGACCCGTTAGCCCTCCGGGGCGACCAACGAAGACGCCGTTTTTCGGGCCCGCGCTCCGGCGGCCCGCGCTCCGGCGGCCCCCGACCCGTGACCCGAGGCTCCATGCGCATAGATCCCGGAATCTTCCGCGAATACGACATCCGCGGCATCGTCGGCGACGATCTGACGGAGGAGGCGGCCGAACTGGTCGGCCGCGCCTTCGGGACCGAACTCGCGGACCGCGACGCGCCGCGCGTCGTCGTCGGCCACGACAACCGACCCTCCTCTCCGGGGCTCGCGGCCGCCCTCTGCCGGGGCCTGTGCGCGGCCGGCGTCGACGTGACGACGGTGGGGACCGTGCCGACGCCCGTGCTCTACTTCGCGGCCATCGAGTTCGACGCGGACGCCGGTGTCCAGATCACCGGATCCCACAATCCTCCCGAGTACAACGGGATCAAGATGGTACGGGACGGCGGGGCTCTGTACGGGGATGCGATCCGTTCGCTGCGGACCCGGATCGAGGCGGGGGATTTCGCCAACGGTGCCGGAGAGGTGAGGGAAGCGGAGATCCTCGATCGGTATGTGGAGGAGATCGCGGCGCGCGGTCGGGTGGACGGGAACGTGCGCATGGTGCTCGACTGCGGGAACGGCGCGGGGAGCGTCGTCGCGGTGCGGGCGCTCACCGCCGCCGGGATCGAGGTGGACGGCCTCTACTGCGAGTCGGACGGCACCTTCCCCAACCACCACCCGGACCCGACGGTGGATGAGTACATCCAGGACCTCATCGCGCGAGTGCGGGAGACGGGGGCGGACCTCGGCGTGGGGCTCGACGGCGACGGCGATCGCATCGGTGCGGTGACCGAGGAGGGCACGATCGTGCGCGGCGACCACCTGCTCCTGCTCTTCGCGCGGGAGGTGCTGGCGGAGCGGCCGGGGGCGGAAGTCGTGTTCGACGTGAAGTGCTCGCAGGCGCTGCCGCGGGTCATCCGGGCCGATGGCGGCGTGCCGGTGATGTGGAAGACGGGGCACTCGCTGATCAAGGAGCGGATGCGGGCCGCGGGATCGCCCCTCGCAGGGGAGATGAGTGGACATATCTGCTTCGCCGACAGGTTCTACGGGACGGATGATGCGATCTATGCGGCGGCGCGCCTGGCGGGGCTCGTGGCCCGCGCCGGGCGGCCGCTGTCCGAACTGGCGGCCGGGATTCCGAGCTATCCGTCCACGCCCGAATTGCGCCTCGACTGTCCGGAAGACCGGAAGTTCGCGGTCGTAGCGGAGGCGGCGCGCCACTACCGGGAGCGCCATGAGGTCGTCGACATCGACGGCGCCCGGGTGCTGTTCGACGGCGGTTGGCTCTTGATCCGGGCGAGCAATACGCAGCCGGTGATCGTGGCGCGGATCGAGGCGGACACGCCCGAGCGCATGCGGGAGATCGCGGATGACGCGCGCGGGTTCCTCGCCGGCCAGGGAGTCGAACTGCCACCGGTGTGAGGTCGCCGGCGGGCCGCCGGTGGCCCCCGCGGCAGGTGAACGCGACATTGAGGGGCCCCGGATTCGGGCCTTCCAGCGGAGAGTCGAACGACGATCGGATGAACATTCATGAATTCCAGGCCAGACGGATTTTCGCGAACCATGGCATCCCGGTGCCGGACGCGGAGGTCGCGACCACCCCCGCCGAGGCGGCCGCGGCGGCCGAGCGATTCGGCGGGAGGGTCGTGATCAAGGCTCAGATCCACGCGGGGGGGCGTGGAAAGGCGGGGGGCGTGAAGCTGGCGGCCTCGCCGGCGGAAGCCCGAATAAATGCCGAACGAATTCTGGGCATGAAGATCAAGGGCATCGAGGTGCGGCGGGTCCTCATCGCGCCGGCCGAGGAGATCGCATCGGAGGCCTATGTCGGCATCGTGCTCGACCGGGCCCGCCGGGCGGACACGATCATGGTCTCTTCGGAGGGCGGGGTCGACATCGAGGAGGTCGCCGCCACGATGCCGGAGGCGATCCGCAAGCTGGCCGTCGACCCGCGTTACGGTCTCCTGAATCATCAGGCGACGCTCCTCGGCCACCATCTCTACGACGACCCGCGCGCGGCCCGGCAGGCGGCCTCGATCCTCGGCAAGCTCTACGAGGCCTATCGGGCGAGCGGCGCCACCCTGGCGGAGATCAACCCGCTGATCGTGCACCCGGAAGGGGAAGTGAAGGCGATCGACGCCAAGATGAACATCGACGACAACGCCCTCTTCCGACTGCCCGACATCGCGGCGTTGCGCGACCTCGAGGCGGAGAACCCGGCCGAGGTGCGGGCGCGCGAGGCCGAGCTCTCCTACATCCAGCTGGCTGGGAACGTCGGGTGCTGCGTGAACGGGGCCGGACTCGCCATGGCCACGATGGACCTCGTCAAGTACTACGGCGGGGAGCCTGCGAACTTCCTCGATATCGGCGGTTCCTCCAACCCGGACAAAGTGGTGACGGCCCTCGAACTCATCACCGAGGATCCGAACGTCAACTCGATCCTGTTCAACATCTTCGGCGGGATCACGCGCTGCGACGACGTGGCGAACGGGATCGTGGAGGCGACGAGCCGCATGGATCTGCGGGTCCCGATCACGATCCGTCTGACGGGGACGAACGAGGAACTGGGGGTGGCGATCCTCGCGGACCACGGCTTCGAGGCCATGATCGACATGGACCGGGCGGTCGAGACCGCCGTCCGGCGGGGAAGCTGAATGGCCATCTTCGTTGGAGAGGATACGAGGCTCGTCGTCCAGGGGATCACCGGACGCGACGGTTCATTCCACGCGCGGCAGATGATGGAGTACGGCACGCGGGTCGTTGCCGGCGTGACGCCGGGCAAGGGCGGACGGCGGTTCGATGGCGCCGTACCCGTCTTCGACACGGTCGAGGAGGCGGTGGCCCGGGCCGGCGCGAACACGAGCGTGATCTACGTGCCCGCCCGCTTCGCCGCGGACGCGATATTCGAGTCGGCCGACGCGGGGATCTCGCTCATCGTGTGCATCACGGAGGGCGTTCCGGTCGGGGACATGCTCCGGGTGCTGCCGTACGTGCGGGAGAAAGGGGCGCGGCTCATCGGGCCCAACTGCCCGGGCGCCATCGTGCCCGGCCGCTGCAAGGTCGGTATCCTCCCGGGCCAGATCGTGCGTGAGGGGCCGGTGGGCATCGTGAGCCGTTCCGGAACGCTGACCTACGAGGTCATATTCCAGCTCACGCGGGCGGGGATCGGGCAGTCGGCCTGCGTCGGCATCGGGGGCGACCCGCTCATCGGCACGGATTTCGTCGATTGTCTGGCCGCGTTCGAGGACGATCCGGAGACGGAGGCCGTCGCCGTGATCGGCGAGATCGGCGGGACCGACGAGCAGGTGGCCGCGGAGTTCGTGGCGCGCGAGATGAGCAAGCCGGTCGTCGGCTTCATCGCGGGCCAGACGGCCCCGCCGGGCCGGCGCATGGGGCACGCAGGGGCGATCATCTCGGGTTCCGAGGGGACGGCGGAGGAGAAGATTCGCACCTTCGAGCGGAACGGAATCGGCGTGGCGCGCAGACCGGCCGACCTGGTCGGACTCATGCGCGACCGCCTGTAGGCGTGACCCGGTACCGCCGGGTACGCGAGGCCGGGCGGCGGAAGGACGCGGAACACCAGGAGGCGGGCGATGGAAGTACGGGAGATCATGACCCGCGAGGTGACTACGGCCGAACCAGGCATGGCGCTCAGGGAGGCGGCGGCCGTGATCGTTCGCCGCAGGTTGCGCGCGGTGCCGGTGATCGATGATGAAGGGCATGTGCTCGGCATGCTCACGGACCGCCAACTCATGACGCACTTCCTTCCCCAGCTCGAGCGGGCCCGGGCCGGGCGCCCGGACGTCGGCTTCGGCACGGGCAGCGTGCGGGACATCATGGAACGGACCGTGATGTGCGTGAACGAGGCCGCACTGCTGGCCGACGTCGTCCGGCTCATGCTCGACAAGGAGATCGAGCGGCTGCCGGTCGTCCGCGAGGGTCAACTGGTCGGCTTCCTCACGCGCGGCGACATCATCCGGCGACTCCTGCGCCGCGACGTCGCCGAGCTGGACTCGGACATCGACACGAACGAGGAAACGGAGGGGGTGTGAGGCCGTGCAGAGGATGACGCTGGCGATCATCAAGCCCGATGCGTTCGGCTCGGGGAAGGCGGGCAAGGTACTCGCCGTGCTCGACGAGGCCGGGTTCACCATTCGGGGGGCGAGGGTCCTGCGGCTCGGGCGCGCCGCCGCGGAGGCGTTCTATGCCGTGCACCGGGAGCGCCCCTTCTTCGGGTCGCTGGTCGAGTTCATGACGTCGGGGCCGTGCATGGCGCTCGCCCTCGACCATGAGCGCGCGGTGCCGTACCTCCGCGAGGTGATCGGGGCGACGGATCCCGCGCAGGCGGCGCCGGGAACGGTGCGCGCCCTCTACGCGGAGAGCAAGGAACGGAACGCGATCCACGGATCCGACTCCGATGAGAACGCGAGGCGGGAACTCGGCTTCTTCTTCGGGGAGGTCGACCTCATCTCGACGGGGTGAAGCAGCGGCGCGACCGGAAGTTCGTGACGGAGCCGACGCGGATCGGACTCGCCGGGCTCGACGAGGGCCCGATCGAACGGACGCTCCGGCTGGAGGTGCCGCGGGAACCGCTCGGCGAGTTGCCGCTCGCCTTCGAGCGCGTGGATCTGGAAGTGGAGATTCGTCGCGCGAGCCGCGACGGAGTGCGGGTGCGCGGAAGGCTCGCCGCGCGTACCACGGTCGCGTGCCGGCGCTGTCTCGCCCCGACCCGGGCGGAGGTCGTCGCGGAGTGGGATGTGATGTTTCGCCCGTCCGCCCGGATCACGCCCGGTGAAGAAGGCGTCTGGGCCCTGGAGGCCGAAGCCGGCGAGCTGGATCTGGCGGGGCCGGTCCGGGAAGAGTTGTGGGTGCACGCGCCGGCCTGGGTCGAGTGTTCGGCCGAGTGTCCCGGCCTGTGCCCGGGGTGCGGCGCGCGGCTCGCCGACGAGAGCTGCGATTGCCCGCCTCCGGGGCCGGATCCGCGCTGGGCGGCGCTCGAGAACCTCGGAGGTTGACATTCGAAGCGAGAGACCGCCACTTCACCTGTTCAGCCCGAACCGCATAGGAGTGAGTTGACGATATGGCCGTTCCCAAGCGACGCACGTCGAAGCAGCGCAAGCGAAAGCGGCGTACGCACCACAAGGCGCAGGACACCGCGCGGCAGGCGTGCCCGAACTGCGGAGATCCCAAACGCCCGCACCGGGTCTGTGCGACCTGCGGCCACTACGCGGACCGCGAGGTCGTCCAGGTCGAAGACTTTTGACCCGCGCCCGCGGTCGCCCTCCCCGGGCGACCCGGCTCCGTCGACCGACCCGCATATGATTCGTGTAGCCCTCGATCTCCTGGGGGGCGACGCCGCGCCCGACGCCGCCCTGTCCGGCGCCCGGAGCGCGCTCGCCGCGTGGCCCGACGACATCTTCCTCGTGCTCGTGGGGCCCGACGACACGGCGGCCGGTGCGTTGGAGGGGTTCCCGGGCGATCGCGTCGCCTGGCTCGCGGCCGAAGAGCGGATCGATCCGGCCGAAGCGCCGGCCCTGGCGGTGCGCCGGAAGCCGGACAGCACCGTGGTCCGCGGGCTCGAGGCGGTCCGGGATGGCGAGGCGGACGCCTTCGTCTCCGCAGGCTCCACGGGGGCGACCGTGGTGGCCTCCGTGCTCACGCTCGGACTGCTCCCGGGCGTCGACCGGCCGCCCGTCGGCGCCCTCTTCCCGACCGCGACGGGCCGCGTACTCGTCCTCGACGTGGGGGCGAACGTCGACGCGCAACCGCACCAGTTGCACCAGTTCGCCCACCTCGGGTCGATCTACCTCCGGCATGTGCTCTCGGTGGAGCGCCCGCGGGTCGGGCTCCTGAACATGGGCGAGGAGCAGGAGCGGGGAGGGGGGGTGGTCATCACGGCCCACGGGCGCCTCGCCGCCGACCCCGACCTCGAGTTCGTCGGCAACGTGGAGGGGCACGACATCGTGACCGGAGCCTGCGATGTGCTCGTGTGCGGCGGCTTCGTCGGGAACGTCCTCCTCAAGTTCTACGAGTCGATCGCGGAGTTCGTCCTGCAGGTGTTTCGGAAGGCGGGCGTCGGGGCGGGAGGAGAACTCGGTGAGGCGCTGCGTTTTCTCGACTACACGGAGTATGGCGGCGCCCCCCTGCTCGGCGTGGATGGCGTGTCCGTGATCTGTCACGGCGCCTCGCCGGCACGGGCGATCATGAACGGGATCCGGACGGCGGCCGATGGCGCCGCGTCGGGATTCACCGCGGGGATCGGGGCGGCGCTCACCCGGGAGGGTGGGGCGTGAGCGGCGCCGCTCTCCTCTTCCCGGGCCAGGGGTCCCAGTGCGTGGGCATGGGCCGGGATCTGGCGGAGGACGATTCGTCGGTCCGGGAGCTGTACGAGCGGGCCGATGATGCGCTCGAGATGCGGTTGAGCCGGCTCTGCTGGAAGGGCCCCGAGGAGGAACTGCGGGCCACCGCGAATGCACAGCCCGCGATCATGCTCCATTCGTGGGCCGTGTGGCGGTTGATCGCCGGGAGCACCGGCCCCGTCGCGGCCGGGGCGGGGCACTCGCTGGGCGAGCTGTCCGCCTATCTCGTCTCGGGCGCGTTCGGATTCGAGGACGGTCTTCGGATCGTAAGGGAACGCGGCCGGCTGATGGGGGCGTCCGGGGCCGCCCGGCCGGGGACGATGGCCGCCGTCCTCGGACTCGACGCCGATGCCGTGGCCGAGGTCTGCGAGCGGGCGGGTGGCCGCGCGGGCGTCGTCGTGCCCGCCAACCTGAACGCGCCCGGCCAGGTCGTGATCAGCGGCGATGTGGAGGCGGTCGCCGCGGCGGGCACGCTCGCCCGCGAGGCCGGCGCCCGGCGCGTGGTCCCCCTGAACGTGAGCGGCGCCTTCCACTCGCCCCTCATGGGGGCGGCCGCCGAGGGACTGGCTACCGCCCTTGAAGCGGCGGCCTGGTCCGACCCATCGTTCCCGGTGGTCTCGAACACGACCGCGGCCTGCGTGACGGACGCGGGGACCGCCCGCAGCACCCTCATCATGCAGTTGACGTCCCCCGTGTGCTGGGCGGAGGGGATGGCCCGCATCCGCGAGCAGGGGCCATCGCGCTGGCTCGAGGTGGGGCCCGGCAACGTCCTCTCCGGCCTGGCCCGCCGCATCGATCGCGGCCTCCGGGTCACCCCGGTGGGCGACTCGCCCTCGGTGGATGCCTACCTCAAGGGGGTGGAATGAGCGAACTCACCGGTGAGGTCGCGATCGTCACGGGTGCGACGCGAGGCATCGGCCGCGGGATCGCGGCGGAACTGGCCGAGGCGGGGGCCCGGGTGGCGGTCGTCGGCACCGCCGCGGACCGGGCGCGGGTCGTGGCCGAAGGGCTCCCCGGTTCCGGACACGCGGGCTTCGGTTGCGACGTGTCGGACCCGGCTGCCTGCCGGAGTCTCGTCGAGGCGGTCTCGGAGCGGCTCGGAGTCGCGACGATCCTCGTGAACAACGCGGGGATCGCGCGCGACAATATCGTGCTGCGTCTCAAGGATGAGGACTGGCAGGCCGTCCTCGATACGAACCTCTCCGGCGCCTTCTATCTCGTGCGAGCCGTCGCCCGCGGGATGATGAAACGGCGAGGGGGGAACATCGTGAACATCTCCAGCGTCGTGGGCTTGACGGGCAACCGGGGCCAGTCCAACTATGCGGCGGCCAAGGCGGCCCTGATCTCGTTCACGCAGAGCATCGCCCAGGAACTGGCGAGCAGGGGCGTCCGGGCCAACGCCGTCGCACCGGGGTTCATCGAAACCGACATGACCTCGGGGCTGCCCGAAAGCGTGCGCGAGGCGATGTCCGCGAAGATTCCCCTCGGTCGGCCGGGATCCCCGTCGGATGTCGCCACGGTCGTCCGCTTTCTGGTCGGTCCCGGGGCTTCGTACGTCACCGGACAGGTCATCGTCGTGGACGGCGGAATGGTGATGCATCCGTAGGAATTCCGCGGGACGCTTGGCAAGGCGGCCCGAGAGCGCATATTACGCGCTCGCAGCAGACACCGGTGGGGCCGCGCGCCGGCCCCCTTCTCGCAAGGAGAGCACGCAATGCAGGATACCGCTGCACGAGTGCGGGAGATCATCGCGCAGGAACTCGGGGTGGAGCAGGAGAAGGTGGTTGACGAGGCCAACTTCGTCGATGATCTCGGCGCCGACTCTCTCGACACCGTAGAACTCGTGATGGCCTTCGAAGAGGAGTTCGGGATCGAGATTCCGGACGAGGATGCGGAGACGATGCAGACCGTCGGGGAGGCGATCGAATACCTGAACTCGAAGGCATAGACGCCCCGACTGCCGCGCATCGAATGAAAAGACGTGTTGCGATCACCGGGGTCGGGATGGTCACACCTCTCGGCCTCGACCCCGACGCGACGTGGGACGCCCTCCTCCGAGGGGTCAGCGGCGCGGGGGGCATCACCCTGTTCGACGCTTCCGATCAGTCCGTCCGCTTCGCCTGCGAAGTGAAGGACTTCGACCCGGCGCGGTACATGGACCGGAAGGAGGCCCGCCGGGCGGACCGCTTCCTCCAGTTCGCGATGGCGGCCGCCGATCAGGCGATGACGCAGGCGGGTTTCGCCGACGGCTTCGGCGACCTGCCGTCCGATCGCGCGGGTGTGCTCATCGGGGTCGGCATCGGTGGGCTCCCGCTCCTCGAGGCCCAGCACAAGAAACTGCTCGAGGGTGGGCCGCGACGCGTTTCTCCCTTCTTCATCCCCATGTTCATCCCGGACATGGCCTCGGGGATGGTGTCGATGCGGTATGGGGCTCAGGGTCCCAACTACGCGACCGTCTCGGCCTGCGCCTCCAGCGGACATTCGGTCGGACTCGCCTTCCGCTCGATCAGGAACGGAGAGGCCGACGTCATGATCACCGGAGGCAGCGAGTCCACGATAACGCCGCTCACCGTGGCCGGGTTCGCGTCGATGAAGGCGATGTCGACGCGTAACGACGACCCGGAGCACGCTTCCCGTCCGTTCGACGCCCAGCGGGATGGCTTCGTGCTCGGGGAAGGGGCGGGGATGTTCATCCTCGAGGGGCTGGACCACGCGCAGGCGCGCGGGGCGGAGATCCTCGGGGAGATCGCCGGGTTCGGGCAGAGCGCGGATGCGTACCACATGACGGCTCCGGCGCCGGGTGGCTCCGGCGCCCGCCTGGCGATGCAGCACGCGCTCGACGACGCGGGCTTCGTGCCGGCCGACATCGGATACATCAACGCGCACGGGACTTCGACGCCCGCCAACGACGCGACGGAGACGAAGGCGATCAAGGATGTGCTGGGAGACCACGCCCGGTCGATCGTGGTCGGCTCCACGAAGTCGATGACGGGGCACACGCTGGGGGCGGCCGGCGCGATCGAGGGCGCGATCTCCGCCCTCGTGTGCCGAACCGGCGTCATCCCGCCCACGATCAACTTCGAGGAGGCCGACCCCGCCTGCGACCTCGATTACGCGCACGGAGGGGTGATCGAACGGCCGGTCGCCGCCGCCTTGTCGAACTCCTTCGGCTTCGGCGGCCACAACGTGTGTCTGGCCATACGCCGCTGGGACGGGGAGTAGACGCCCCGCGCGCGAGTGTCGCGCGCTACGGGCGGTCAGCCGGGAGAAGGCGCCGGGAGAAGGCGCCGGGAGAAGGCGATGAGTTCAGTGCTGGTGATGATGGGGTCCGAATCGGACATGCCCACGATGGAGAAAGGCGTGTCGATCCTGCGTGAGGCAGGGGTCGATGTGCAGGTCGAGGTGAGTTCGGCGCACCGGCAGCCCGAGCGGACGGCGGCCCTCGCCGCGGGCGCGCAGGCGGCGGGCCACGCCGTCGTTATCTGCGGAGCGGGATTGTCGGCGGCGCTGCCCGGCGTGGTCGCGGCGCGCACCTCTCTCCCGGTCATCGGCGTCCCGGTCTCGGCGGGAACCCTCGGGGGCCTCGACGCGCTGCTCTCGTGCGCGCAGATGCCCCCCGGCGTCCCGGTTGCCGCCGTCGGCATCGACAACGCGAAGAACGCGGCCCACCTCGCCCTCCGCATCCTGGGCGTGGCCCGGGGCTGAGCGGCGCCCGCGGGGATCGGTCCTAACGTGAGGGTCGGCGTCGGCTTCGACTCTCATCGCTTCGATGAGACGCGGCCGCTCGTGCTGGGCGGCGTGGTCATCCCGGATGTCTCCGGTTTGAAGGGCTACTCCGACGGCGATGCGGTCGCGCACGCGATCACGGACGCCGTCCTCGGGGCCGCGGGCCTCGGCGACATCGGCGCCATGTTCCCCGATACCGATCCCGCCCATGAGGGAGCGGACTCGGTCGCCCTGCTGGCCGCCGCGGTGCGGCGGTTGGGGGGGCGCGGGTTCTACGTGGGGAACGTCGACGTGACAGTGGTCACCGAGCGGCCCCGCATCGCGCCGCACGCGAGGGCCATGCGTGAGCGGCTGGCGGAGGCCCTCGACGTGCGCCCGGCCGCCGTATCGATCAAGGGGAAATCGAACGAGGGGCTGGGCTGGATCGGGCGGGGAGAAGGCCTGGCCGCGATCGCGGTCGCGACGGTGGGCCGCGGCCCACCCGGATCCGAAGGGGCGGCGGGCGGTGCCTGAGGTTCCCGGCGTCCAGGCTCTCCTCGATTTTCTGCTCGGGATCCCCGAGGTCGTCGCCTACGCGCTCATCGCCCTCGGCTCCGCCCTCGAGAACATCTTTCCGCCGATCCCGTCCGACACGTTCGTGGTTCTGGGCGCGGTCCTCGCCGATCGGGGCTCGCTCGAGCCGGCCGGCGTGCTCCTCGCCGCCTGGGCAGCGAACACGGGCGGCGCGCTGTGCATCTTCGGGCTGGCCCGACGGCACGGCCCGGCCATGTTCCGCACACGCTGGGGCAGGCGGCTCCTCCGCCCGCACCAGCTCGACCGCATGTCCCGCTTCTACGAGCGCCACGGCCTGTGGGCGATCTTCCTTTCCCGCTGTCTCCCCGTGCTGCGCGTCATCGTCCCGACCTTCGCCGGGTTCGCGAGTCTCGGGGCCGTCCGCGCTCTGGTCCCGCTCGTCACGGCGTCGCTGCTGTGGAACGCGCTCATGGTCGCGGGCGGGATCCTGGCCTCGCGCAACGTGGACCGCCTCTTCGACCTCCTGGGCCGGGTGAACGCATGGCTCCTCGTCGTGGCCGCCATCGTCCTGGGCGTCGTACTCGGGTGGTGGATTCGGAGCCGCCGCGAGGAGCGGGAGGAACGCGAGGAACGCGAGGAGGAGGAGTGACGGAGCGCGGCCTCGACGCGGGACGCGCGTATCACCTGGAATCGTTCCGCGACCATCTGGCCTTCGATCGCGGCCTCTCCCCCCGTACGATCGATGGCTACCTGCGCGAAGCGCGGCGCATGGCGGAGTTCGCCATCTCGCGGGGCGCCGACTCGCCGCGCGAGGTCTCGTACGAGCTGCTGCGCGATCACGTCGCGCGCCTCGCCGAAGAGGGAAAGGCGGCTTCGAGCGTGGCGCGGGCCGTCTACGCGTTGCGGGGATACTTCCGGTTCCTCGTCCTCGAAGGGGTCATCGAAACGGATCCGAGCGAGCGGCTCGAGGCGCCCCGCGCCGGACGTCATCTCCCGGATGTCCTCTCGGTGCCCGAGATCGAGGCGCTGCTCGGCGCGATCCCGCTCGACGACCGCGCCACTCGCCGCGACCGGAGCATCCTCGAACTGCTCTACGGGTGCGGGCTCCGCGTGTCGGAACTCATCGACCTCGGAGTCCGCGACCTCGACCTCGAGGAGGGACTCGTCCGCGTGCGGGGCAAGGGTTCGAAGCAGAGGCTGGTCCCCGCCGGGGCCGCTGCGCGGTCGGCGGTACGCCGATACCTTCGGGAGTCGAGACCCGAACTCGACCGCGGGGACTCGGAGGGGCGGGTATTCCTCAATCTTCGGGGGCGTCCGCTGAGCCGGATGGGGGTGTGGAAGATCCTCCGGCGTCATGTCGAGCGCGCCGGAATCGGGAAGCACGTGACGCCCCATACGCTGCGCCACAGCTTCGCGACGCACCTGCTCGAGGGAGGCGCCGACCTCGCGTCGGTCCAGGAAATGCTCGGACATGCGGATATTTCGACGACCGAGATCTACACGCACGTCGACCGGTCGCACCTCCGGCAGGTGCACCGCAGTCACCACCCTCGTGCCTGACCGCCGATGCGGCTGACCCGCCTGCTGCACCTCGCGCGGAACCGGCGCCGCGTCCTCCGCTTCGACGACCGGCTGGTCGCACCCGACACGGTCGAAGCCGTGCTGGAGGCCGCCCGCTACGCGCCATCCGCCCGGGAGGCGCAGCCGTGGCGCTTCGTCGTCGTGCAGGAGGCGCTCGCGCGGCACCGGATCGCCAAGGCGGCCTTCAACCATCCCCACGTGCGGCTCGCCCCGGTCGTCATCGTGTGCTGCGCGCGCATCCATTCGCACGTGAGCGGGACGGGCCGGCAGAGCTTCACGGGGGACCTCGCCGCCGCGATCCAGACGATGGTGCTCACGGCGGCCGACCTCGGGCTGCAGTCGAGCTGGATCTACGGTTTCCGGGAGCCCGATGTCCGGCGGGTGGTCGGCGTCCCGGAGGATGTGCCCGTCGTGGCGCTCTTCTGCCTGGGCTTTCAGGACGGGCTGGCCGAACTGGCGGAGCGGCGCCCGCGCGACGAGGTGATCGCGTGGGACCGCTGGAGCGCCGGCGCGAAGATCGCGCCGTGATGCGCCGCGGGCGCCGGCCCTCACGTAAGCCGTTCCGGCTGCTCCGCCGTCCCGCACTCGGGTTCGCGGCGGCGCTGGTCCTTGCGCTACCGGGCCCGGCCAGCGGCCAGCAGGTGCGCCTGGCCGGCGAACCGCGCTCCGACGCTCAGGAGGCCCTCCGAAGCTTCCTCGAGGCGAATCGCTTCGACCTCTGGGTGCGCGACACGGTGCTCGCGAGAGCCGACACGGTGCCCGGGTCCGTCCTCGTGCTTGAAGGCACCGCCCGTATCGCCGGACGGATCGCGGGCGGCATCTACGTGGTGGACGGTGACCTCTTCCTCCGGGGCGGCGCATCGGTGGCCGGCGATGTCCTCGTGCTTGGGGGAGGCTTCTACGACTCCGGCCTCGCCGAGGTCGGAGGCGCTATCACCTACCGGCCCAACGAACCGCTCCGCGTCCGGCCCACCGGCGGCGGCTTCGAGATCATCTCTGAAGTCGAGCCCGAGCCACCCTTCGAACTCGACGGCACCTGGGGTGTCCGTCTGCCCACCTACGACCGGGTGAATGGCCTGTCCCTCCCGGTCGGCGCGCTGGCCCGCGTGTCGGATGCCCCCGGCCGTCCCGAACTTGCGGTGGGCGGCATCTGGATCCCCGCTCGAGGAGATGTGGATTTTCGTTTGCACAATTGGTGGCACCTGGGCGAGCGGGTCCGCCTGGGCTTGTTCGCGACCAGCGCTGTGGTCAGTAATGACGGCTGGATCCACCCGACGTGGTACAACAGCCTGGCGCATTTCGTCGCGGGCGATGACGGCCGGAACTACTACGATTCCAGGCAGTTCGGCGTCGAACTGGAGTGGACCTCGCCGGAACCGCCGGTATGGGAGAACTCCCCCGGGTGGCGCTTCGCGGTCTCCGGCGGACGGGAACACGCTGAACGTCTCCGCCGTCGTGACGTGACTGTTCTTTTTGGAGACGAGCCCCCCGACACGGTTCCGTGGTTCGAACCGGCCCTGTGGGTCGAAGAAGGAGGCCTCTGGTTCGCGCGCGCCGCTTTCGAGTGGTCGGTGCAGAGCCGGAAGGGCCGCGCGGCGTTCGGCTTCGGCGCAGAAGCCGGTCTCGAGGACGAACTCCGGCGGATCGTCGTCCTGACGGGATCTGACGCCATCCGACCTTCGGTCGCCCGCGGCGATGTGAGCGTCGACAGGTACGATTTCCTGCTTGTCGAGGGGCGCGTGTCGCTTCGTCGCGTGACGGCGTGGGGACACGCGGTGGATGCGTTTGCCATCGGTCGGGCGGACGTGGCTGGCCGTTTGCCCGAGCGGAGGTACTCGACGATCGGCGGCCTGGGCACGCTGCCCACCATGCCGCTGCGGGGATTGCACGGTGCCCGTATGGTCTACGGGGAAGCCGCCTACGCCGTGCCCCTCATCGGAGACGCGGCCCTCGGCGGGCTGGATGTATTCGCGCGCGGGAGCGCAGGCGGCGCCGGATCGCCTCGGTACGACTTCGAGCTGCATGCGGCGATCGCGGGCGGGCTGGCCGTTCGGCTGTGGGACTTCCAACTGGAGTTCGGCGCCGCCGCGGGGTCCACCGCCGAGCCCGACGATCCCGGCGTCATCGGGTTCATCGACGTCCGCACGCGCCGGTCGGCGCGACCCACCCGGATGCCGCCGCCGCGCTGAGGTCGATCAGCCCGCGTCTCCCGGTTGCGCCAGGGGGGATCTTCGCTCGACGCGCTGTTCAATTTCCCGGGCGAGCCGCCTGAAGTCGTCGAATGCCTGTGTCGCGGCGACTGCATGGCTACCAATCGCACCATCGGCTGGCGAGAGTTTGAAGATCGGCTTCCGGGCGTCCTGCCCAAGCGGGATGAGGCTTCGGTAGTGTTTGACCGTGGCTATGCAGTGCGGGTCGGACTCGGCGGCCGGGCAGCCGGCTCACAGTCCAGCACGCTCCGGGCATACTCGCCCGGCATCCTCCTGGCCCAGCGATCGTACGCCTTTACAGGCCGACTGAGTCGCACTCCGTGCTGCTGGATCACGTACCCGATCGGCTCCATTTTCCCGTGCGGCAGGTCGAATTCCGGAGAATCCCGGTTCTGACGACGCTTGCCCCATTCGCTTCGCCAGCGACGCAGGGTCGGTCCGAGGTTCCTCAGTCCCTGCCGCGAAAACAGGTCGGCGCCCAGGGGTACCACAACGAAGTCCGTCGCAATCAGCGCGGACCGGTTTATCGCCCCGAGGCTCGGGCCAACATCGACGAGGATGATATCCGCCTCGCACTGCCGGGCGCCTCGCTGAATCACGAGCCAGAATGCCGTGACGACGCGAAACGCTCGATAGAGGTTGTTGTTGTCGAGGCAATTGGGCCATTGCGCCGAGAGCAGGTCCTCGAAGCCGGACAAGGCGAGGTCGCCCGGTATCAGATGGAGGCCGTCAGATAGGCGGCGCAGGCGCGGTTCCCGGATATCGCCCCCCTTGGTGAGCGGAGAAATGCACTAGGCGATTGTGTCGGCCTTGTCGGCGGAGGATTCCCAGAGCCTCTCCACGTCGCCTTCCGAAAGAAAGGCGGCAGTGAGATTCGCCTGCGGATCGAGGTCGACGGCGAGAACGGAGCGATCCAGCTCCGACAGCATCCAGGCCAGGTGATAGACCAGTGATGTCTTCCCCACACCCCCCTTGTTATTGAAGAACGTCAGCGCCGGTACGTTCATGGCCGGGCTCCGACGATACAGCTTACCCACTGCCGGTTGACATTGAATGCCGGTTCGGGCTGACCGTTCTCGCTCAGCGTGCGGCGCGCAATCGGAATGCCCACGCCGTATCGCTGAACCAGGCCGAGCGCGCGCATCGCCTCCGCGAGGTTGGGGTTCCGGTACGACACGATTCCCGGTTGTCCGAAGTTCGCGATCGTTACTCCTCCATACGGACCGCCCGGGCTGCCGGTCTCGATACGATCGTCGAACCAGTACACATGCACGGGAGCGTTGGTTTCGTCGTAGGCCCGGTGCATCACCGCGTTTCTTGCCAGTTGTTGCAGCGCCTGCAACGGATAGGTGGATCGGTGTCGGTCTGTCCGTCCGGAAGTAATGTCAACCGCCGTTCGGTTGTGCGCTGACAGCTTCTCGTCCAGACGGCGCATCATGTGCATGATCGGTCCGTCGCATCGAGCTTCGTCTGCAATGTCATCGGCCAGGGCCGTTCCCGCGATGCGCAGGAACTGCACATAGGCGCCCGGGAGAAAATCCTGTGGCCGGGTTCCAAGCACCGGAATCCCGGTTACGGTCGGAGTCGGATCTTCCGCCGTCGCAACCATCTTCGTAGCCGCCAGCCGTTGAAATAAGCTACGGTCATTGCTTTCGAGCACAGCGCGGTTGACTGCCTGCGGAAGATATTCCTCTTCGAAACGCCGCAAGTCCAGATGATCGATGTCGGCCGTGGCAAGAGGTTCGGCGTCAAAGGGAGTATCGCCGTACCGTCGTTTCTCATTCAGGAGACGCTCGTCCTGTGTTTCCGTCCGTCTTGATGTCCGCGAGTTGTCGTAGTAGCGAATCCGTGATCTCCAAGCCAGTTGGTTCGCCGGCATCGTTCGCGCCTACGAAGACCACGCCCGGACGCTTGTGGCCAGGCAGATCGTTCGCGAACGCGCACACAGCTTGCCGGATCTTCCTTGGGGCATCGCCCCGAAGTGACTCCCTTCGCTCCGCGAACTCGGACTCGAGGTCTCCCAGCATTGCCTCCAGTTCGCGGTTCGAATAAGGGCTCATCTCTCACACCGGCTCGGATTGATTGGCAGCGCCGCGACGGACGGGGCGGCCAGGACCGCTATGATATGGGTTACTTTCGCGTTGGCGCGAGGTTGCGTCGGGCTCGAACGCCGGTCACGGCGCCCGCGGCGTCATCGCGTTTGCCGACGGTCGCACCCGGCGATCCGTTGGGCCTGTCCGGATGCTGATCTGACGCTCCGATTTTGACAACCCCGGAGCGCGCGCCTAGCTTCTTGCGATGCCGCTCCAAACGAATCAAACCTGCCGCCGATGGGCGTGATCTGCGTCCTTCCCGCTCGACTCTACAGCACACGTATCTCCAGGAAGCTCCTCCAGAAACTTGCCGGCCGCACCCTGCTCGAGTGGTGCTGGCGCGCCGCATCGGCCATCCGCGTCTTCGACGACGTCGTGGTCGCGACGGACAGCGGTGAGATCGAGGCCTGCGCGCGCGGGTTCGAGGCGAAGGTCGTCAGGACGCGATCCGACCACGTCTCGGGTACCGACCGCGTGGATGAGGCCGCGGATCTGCTCGGCGCGGGCGAAGACGATGTCGTGGTCAACTTCCAGGCCGACGAGCCTTTCGTGGACGGCGGCGCGATCGAGGGTGCCGTGCGGAGAGCGGAGGAAGTCGCCACCATCGCGGCCCCGATCGGCTCGGAGCATGAGTGGCGGTCCTCCGCGGTGGTCAAGGTCGCTCGGGCCGCCGACGGACGGGCACTCTACTTCAGCCGGAGTCCGATTCCGTTCTGGCGGGACGAGTCACCGGAGTTGGGGACCCACGCGCGCCTGCGCCACGTCGGCGTCTACGCGTACCGCCGGTCGGCGCTGAGGCGCTGGGCGGCGCTGCCCGCATCGACGCTCGAGCGGGCGGAGCGGCTGGAGCAACTGAGGGCGCTGGAAGCGGGCATGCGGATTCACGTCGAACTCGGTCCCTGGACCGAACCCGGTGTCGACCTGCCCGTCGATATCGAGCGCGCGGAGCGGATATTGTCCAGCAGGGGAGAGCAAAGGAGGCGGGGATGACGGATCACGGATCGCCGACCAAGTACATCTTCATCACCGGGGGCGTCGTCTCCTCGCTGGGGAAGGGGATCACCGGGGCCTCGATCGGGCGTCTGCTCGTGGAGCGCGGCCTGCGCGTGACGATCCAGAAATTCGACCCCTACCTGAACGTGGACCCCGGCACGATGTCGCCCTTCCAGCACGGCGAGGTGTACGTGACGGACGACGGGGCCGAGACGGACCTCGACCTCGGACACTACGAGCGGTTCATCGACGAATCTCTCTCCCAGGCGAACAACGTCACGACGGGTCGCGTCTATCAGAACATCATCACGAAGGAGCGGCGCGGTGACTTCCTCGGCGCCACGGTCCAGGTCATTCCGCACGTGACGGACGAGATCAAGGACGCGATCCGGCGGCTGGCGCCGAATCACGACGTCGTGATCACCGAGATCGGCGGGACGGTGGGCGACATCGAGTCGCTCCCCTTCCTCGAGGCGATCCGCCAGTTCCGACAGGACGTGGGGCGGAAGAACTCCCTCTTCATCCACCTTACGCTCGTGCCCTGGATCGCGGCCTCGGGCGAACTGAAGACGAAGCCGACGCAGCACTCGGTGCGCGAACTCCTGGGGATCGGGATCCAGCCGGACCTGCTCGTGTGCCGAACGGAGCACGATCTGGAAGACGGCATCAGAAAGAAGATCGCCCGCTTCTGCAACGTCGACGTGAGCCGCGTCATCGAGTCGCGCGACGTGGCGACGATCTACGAACTCCCGCTCGCCTATCGCGCGCAGGCCGTGGACGACCGCATCTGCGAGCAGTTCGGGTTCACGTCGAGGCCCCCCGACCTCCGCAGCTGGGAGGCGATGGTCGAGAGGATCAAGAACCCGAGGGACGGCAGGGTCCGGATCTGCGTCGTGGGCAAGTACACGGAACTCGTCGACTCGTACAAATCGATCGCGGAGGCCCTCATCCACGGCGGGATCGACAACGATGTGGAGGTCGAGGTCGCGTGGCGGTCGTCGGAGGAGGTGGAGGAGGGAGGGGCCGAGTTCGTCGACCGCTTCCACGGCGTGCTCGTGCCGGGCGGGTTCGGGATCCGCGGTGTCTCCGGCATGCTGGAAACGATTCAGCTCATCCGCGAGCGCGGAATCCCGTACTTCGGAATCTGTCTCGGCCTGCAGTGCGCGATCATCGAGTTCGCACGCAACGTGTGCGGTCTGCCGACCTCCCATTCGTTCGAGTTCGACGCGAAGACGAGCGATCCGGTCATCTCGCTCCTGGATTCGCAGCACAGGGTGACGGAGATGGGCGGCACCATGCGGCTGGGGGCCTACCCCTGCCGGCTCGCGGCGGGGTCGCTCGCACGGCGGGTCTACGGCGCGAGCGAGATCTCCGAGCGGCATCGTCACCGGTACGAGGTCAATCCCCACTATATGGAGCCCCTGCGCAGGGGCGGGATGGAGTTCAGCGGGATGTCGCCGGACGGCGGGCTCGTCGAGATGCTCGAGCTTCCGGATCATCCGTTCTTCCTCGCGACCCAGTTCCACCCCGAGCTGAAATCACGGCCGAACAAGCCCCACCCGCTCTTCTCGGCCTTCGTCGAGGCGGCGGTGACGCGCCGGGACGCGGTGGCGGCTGCACAGCCGACGCGGACGCGCACCGTGGGCGAGTGGGAGGAGTCGGAGGCGTCGGCCCGGACGAACGGGGTCACGGCCGCGAGATGACCCCCGGACGTGCTCCCTTCTTCTCCGGTCGCCGCCGGACGGCGTCGGGCCCAGAGGGGAAGCCCTGGACTTCTCTCTTCCTGATCGCGGGACCGTGCGTCCTCGAGGACGACGGCTTGAACTTCGAGATCGCGGATCATCTCGCCGAACTCGCGGACCGGCTCGACCTCCCGGTGACGTTCAAGGCCTCGTTCGACAAGGCGAACCGGAGTTCGGCTTCGTCGGCGCGGGGGCCGGGACTCGATGCGGGTCTCGAGGCGCTGGCGCGGGTGCGCGAGCGATCGGGTCTTCCCGTGCTCACCGACATCCACCTCCCCGAGCAGGCGGCGCGCGCGGCCGCGGTCGTGGACGCACTCCAGATCCCGGCTTTCCTCTGTCGCCAGACGGACCTGCTGCGCGCGGCCGGCGCGGCGGGTCGTCCCGTCAGCGTCAAGAAGGGACAATGGATGGCCCCCGGCGACATTGGGGGCGCGATCGGCAAACTGCGGGAGGCGGGGGCGCGCGAGGTGGCGGTGACGGAACGGGGATTCGCCTTCGGCTATGGACGGTGGGTCGTCGACATGCGGAGTTTCGCGGTCATGCGGGAGACGACGGGGTGCCCGACGGTGTTCGACGCGTCGCATGCGGTGCAGTTGCCGGGAGGGGAAGGCTCGGTGAGCGGCGGCGAGCCGGAGCACATCGGTCGGCTGGCGGCGGCGGCGGTCGCCGCGGGTGCGGATGGGCTGTTCGTGGAGGTGCATCCCGATCCGGGCGCGGCCCCTTCGGACGGATCCAACATGCTGCCGCTCGCTGAACTCGGAGCCGTGCTCGAGCGCGCGATGCGCGTGCGCGAGGCTGTGGCGGCCTGACGTGAGCCCTCGCGGTGCGCGGCCGGACCCGAGAGGCGCGTCATGACGCCGGTGCTCGACCCTCGACGGGCGAAGGCCGTACGGCTGGTCTCCCTGGACGTCGACGGCGTCCTCACGGATGGCTCGATCTGGATCGGTGCGGACGCGGCGGGCCGGACCGAGATGCGTCGCTTCCACGCCCTCGACGGGATGGCGATCCGGCTCATGCAGCGGGCGGGCCTCGTGGTCGCCTTCGTGAGCGGGAAGCGTTCGCTGGCGGTGGGGCTGCGGGCCCGGGAGCTGGGGATCGAAGAGGTTTCGCTCGGAGCGCCGGAGGGAAAGCTTGCGGCGCTGCGGGGTATGCTGGCGCGGCGTGACTGGACGTTGGCCCAGGCCGCCCACCTGGGCGACGATCTCGCGGATCTCTCCGTCATGGAGCGGGTAGGGCTTCCGGCGGCGGTCGTCGGCGCGGCGCCCGAGGTGCGCGCCTCGGCGGCCTGGGTGGGCACGGTACCCGGCGGAGAAGGCGCCGTGCGTGAGTTCGCCGAGGCCCTGCTGGCAGGGCGTGGGGAGTGGGACGATCTGGTGGCGGAGTTCCGGGAAGGAGGACGGTTTGCGGTTCGAGTACGTGATGCGCGGGGGCGGTGAGCGTCGGGGCGCGCGGGGGGGCGGCCCGCCGCCGCTGGCGGTGCTGGTCGCGCTCTTCGCGGCGTGCGAACCGGACAGCGCGCCTCCGACCGCCGGCCAGCTCCTCCCCGAAGGCGTCGAGATGGCGCAGACGGCGATGCGTACCGTCGTGACGCGCCAGGGGATCCGGCGCGCGGTCGTGGAGGGGGATACGGCCGAATGGCACGGAGAGAACGAGGTCCACCTGCGCCCGATGAGGATCATCTTCTACGACGTGAACGGGAATCAGTCCTCCGAAGTGACCTCGGTGTACGGCATCTACGATGAACTCACCGGGGATCTGCAGACGGAAGGAGACGTGGTCGCCGTGGACTACGTCGATGGTCAGAGGCTCGAGACCGAACGCATGCGATACGTGAACGCGGAGGGGCGCCTCTACGGCGACACGCTGTTTCGGCTCTCGCGGGACGTGGGGACGATGCTCATCGAGGGTTCGGCGTTCGAATCGGATCCGGCCCTCGATTCGGTCATCGTGCTGAACCCCGAGGGCGAGACCCGACCCCCGATCATCACCGTCGCGGACACGACCCCTGCGGCCGCGGACACGACGCCTGCGGCCGCGGATACGACTCCAGTCTCGCAGGATACCGTCGAGACGGAGGTTCCGGCGTTTGTGGCTGAGGACACCGAGGCGACCCGTCCGGATACGATGGCAGCGCGGGATTCGCTGGTTGCGCCGCCGGACAAGACCGTCGCGCGGGATTCGCTGGTCGCGCCGCCGGACAAGACCGTCGCGCGGGATTCGCTGGTCGCGCCGCCGGATACGACCGTCGCGCGGGATTCGCTGGTCGCGCCGCCGGATACGACCGTCGCGCGGGATTCGCTGGTTGCGCCGCCGGATACGACCGTCGCGCGGGATTCGCTGGTTGCGCCGCCGGATACGACCGTCGCGCGGGATTCGCTGGTCGCGCCGCCGGACAAGACCGTCGCGCGGGATTCGCTGGTCGCGCCGCCGGATACGACCGTCGCGCGGGATTCGCTGGTTGCGCCGCCGGATACGGCCGTCGCGCAGGACACCACGGGTGCACCCCCGGATACCACGGCGCGCCGGTGAATTGCGTCCGCTCCCGCCTCCCGGCTCTGCTCGCCGCCACGGTGTGGCTTGCGGGTCCGCTCTCCGCACAGGAGCCCGACTCCATTCCGGCGCAGGAGGAAACCCGGGAGGGCATCGCCCCGGCGATCGGGGAATGCACCCTGAGGTGGCGCCCGCTCGAAGCCGACACGCGAAGCTTCACGAACCGGGATGTCGCGGGTGAGCACGTCACGCACCTGAGTGGTCGTTACCTGTGGACCTGCGGTTCGGCCACGATGGAGGCGGACAGCGCCATCAAGCGAGATGGCCCCCGGCAGGTGGAACTCCTTGGCAACGTGGTCTACGAAGACACGATCCGGACGCTGAACTCCGACCGTCTCCTCTACTTCCAGCTGTCCGATTTCATCATCGCCGAGGACAATGTCGAACTCGTCCGGATCATGGACGGATCCACGCTCACCGGTCCCCGCGTCGAGTTCCTGCGGGCGGTCTCCGGCATCGACGCGTCCACGACCGCGCCGGGCCGACCTACGGTTACCTTCTATCCCGAAACGGGAGAGTCGCGCGAACCCTTCGAGGTGAAGGCCGATTTCGCCGTGTTCGCGGGAGAGGACGAGGCCCGGTTTTCGGGGGATGCGGTGATCGTCCGCAGCGACCTCAGCGCGCGAGCCGACACCGCCTATCTCACCAGAGAGGACGGACTCGGCGTGCTGTGGGGGGACCCGTGGATCGAGGCGGAAGGGATCCGGCTCGAAGGCGACACGATACGGTTCCGGTCCGAGAACGAGGAGCTCGAGGCGGTGCAGGCGATCGGCGGGGGGTACGCGTCGGGAGAGAACTTCGAGGTGCGGGCGGAAGCGATCGACATCGAGATGGGAAACCGGGAGGTGGAACACGTCTGGGCCTACGGCGACGGGGTCGGCGAAGCCATCTCCGGCACGCACCTCCTGTATGGCGACTCGCTTCACTTCGTGATGCACAGGAGCCAGATCGACACGGCGTACTCGGTGGGGGATGCGGTCGCGATCCAGCGTGACACTTCGTTCGCCGCGTTCGCCGCGGACGATGCCGCGGAGGCGCAGGCCGAGGACGCCGCGGGAGAAGCCGCCGGAGACTCGACGGCGGCCCGGCCGGACACCGTTCCGGCGGAGTCCGATTCGGCCGCGGCCTCCGGGGACCCCGCGGACTCGGCGGGCTTGGCGGCCGACTCCGAGGCGGAAGCCGAGCCGGACGGTGCCGAAGGGCCGGAACTCGCGCTCGACGGCTCCATGAACTGGGCGCGCGCGGACACGCTCGTGGCCATCTTCGAGCGATCCGACGAAACGGCGACCGACTCGGCGGCTGCCTCCGCACCGGCCATGTCTCAGCTCATCCTCGCGGGAGGGGCGAGCGCCCTCTACCGGATGGTCCGGGATTCGACGGCTACGGCGCGGTCCTCCCGCAACTACCTCGTCGGCCTCCGCATCCAGGTGGATTTCGAAGATGGGCAGCCCCTCGCCGTGGTCGGCGAGCACGCGATCGGCGTGTACCTGGAACCGCGGGAGGTATTCGGGGAAGAAGAGTCGGCCGACAGCACCGAGGTGGCGGGTGATACGCCGGCGGACACGACGGCGACCGGGGAGGCGGCGGGGACGGCGCCGGGCGATTCGATCCGTGCGCTACCGGACAGCGTGTCCGCGCCACCCGATACGTCGTCGGCCCCGCCGGATACGTCCTCCGCCGTCCGCAGATCCAGGAGAGTGTGGTGAGTGACCCGCAGCCGCCCGCCGACGGTCCCGACCCCCGGCCGGAACCCGAACTCGAAGCCGAGACCGGGCCGGAGGAGACAACGATCGAGAACGGGAGCGTACTCCGGGCCGAGGGCCTCGTGCGCTCGTTCAAACGCCGCTGCGTGGTGAACGAGGTGGAGATCCAGCTGCGCCAGGGGGAGGTCGTCGGGCTACTCGGTCCCAACGGGGCCGGTAAGACCACGACCTTCTACATGATCGTCGGACTGCTCAAGGCGGATAGGGGCCGCGTCTATCTGGATGACGAGGAAGTCACGAAATGGCCCATGTACCGCCGCGCGCGCGCCGGGATCGGGTATCTGCCGCAGGAGGCTTCCGTCTTCCAGAAGCTCACGGTCGAACAGAACGTGATGGCGATCCTCGAAACCCAGAGGTTGTCGCGGCAGGAGCGACGGGACCGGCTCGAGGAACTGCTCGACGAACTGTCGATCAAGCACCTTCGGGCGAACAAGGCCTACTCGCTCTCCGGTGGCGAACGCCGCCGCCTCGAGATCACGCGGGCGCTCGTGACGCGGCCCAAGTTCCTCCTCCTCGACGAACCGTTCACCGGAGTCGACCCGATCGCGATCGACGACATCCAGCGCATCGTGAAAGACTTGCGGGACAAGGGGCTCGGGGTCCTGATCACGGACCACAACGTGCGCGAGACGCTCTCGATCACGGATCGCGCGTACCTGTTGTTCGAGGGCAAGATCCTCGTGCAGGGGGCGGCGGATCGCCTCGTCAACGACCCCGAGGCGCGCGAACTGTATCTCGGGACGGACTTCAGGCTCTGACATGCCTCTCGACGGGCGACCCGGTCTCTCCGCCGGCCTCGAGCTGCGGCAGGAACAGAAGGCCCATCCGCGCCTCTACCAGGCGATGGATCTCCTGCACATGCCGCTCCTCGACCTTCAGGCGCGCCTGAGACAGGAACTCGTCGACAATCCCTTCCTCGAACTCGTCGAACCCGGCGACGAGGATGTCGAACCCGGCGACGAGGTGGATTGGGAAGAGGTGCTCCTCGACGACTTCGATCCCGGGGGGCGGCGGGAGGAACACGAGGAGCGCGAGACCTTCACGCCGACGGTGACGGCGACCCGAAGCCTCTGGGACCATCTCCACGATCAGTTGAACCTCCTCCGGCTCGACGAACGCCAGGCGCTGATCGGGGAAGAGATCATCGGGAATATCAACCGGGACGGGTTTCTCTCCTGTGCGCCGGACCGGATCATCGAGGCGGCCGAGGCCCGCCTCGGGGATGCGGCGGACGTGCGCCGGGACGAGGTCGAGGAGATCCTCGCGGGGGTCCAGACCTTCGAGCCGAGCGGCATCGGGGCGCGGGATCTGTGCGAGACGCTCCTCCTTCAGCTGCGCGACCGCGGGCGGGAGGGATCGCTGCCGTGGCGGATGGTCCACGACCACTTCCGCGAACTCGCGGAGCACCGCTGGAGCGACGTGGCGCGGGAATACGGAATCACGCCGCGCGAAGTCCAGGAGGCGGCCGACGAGATCGCGATGCTGGACCCCAAGCCGGGCCTGAAGCATGCCGGCGGCCCGGACGCCTACGTGATCCCGGACCTGACGGTGGAGAGAGTCGGCGGCCGCTACGTGGTCTCTCACGGTGATACCTCTCTGCCTCGCCTGAGACTGTCTTCGACCTACCGGAAGATCGCTGCGGATCGCGCGCGGTTCGACGGAGAGAACCGGACATTCATCTCGGAGCGACTCAACAGCGCGCAGTGGCTGATCCAGGCCATCGAGCAGCGCCGGCAGACGATGCTGCGCGCCATGGACTTCATCGTGGAGCGGCAGCGGGAGTTCTTCGAGAAGGGGGTGGAACACCTGCGGCCTCTCAAGCTGCGCGAGGTCGCCCGACACCTCGAGGTGCACGAGTCGACCGTGTCCCGGGTCGCGAACGAAAAATACGTGCAGACGCCGCGGGGGCTCTACCCGCTCAAGTTCTTCTTTTCGGGCGGCTACGCGACCGATGGGGGTGCGGACGTGTCGGCCAGGGGCGTGCAGGCCCAGATCCGCAAGCTGGTGTCCGAGGAGGATCCGAGGGCGCCGCTGAACGATCACCAGATCGTTGATCGGCTGAGACGGGGCGGCGTGAAGATCGCCCGCCGTACGGTGGCGAAGTATCGCGACAGGCTCGGGATCCTCTCGGCCCGCATGCGCAAACGCCTGTGAGGGGTCCATGAAGGACGAGCCACCCCGCGTCTCGGTCATCGTGCCCGCGTACGACGAGGCGGAGAACATGCCGGAGCTGTTCTCGGAACTCGCGGCGACGTTCCGGGCGCACGAACTGTCGGCGGAAGTCGTCCTGGTCGACGATGGTTCCGGCGATGGCACGGCGGAAGCGGCGCGGGCCGCGGCGGCCTCCGCGGGACTCGACGCGGCCGTGGTGCTGCGGCACCGCGCGAACCGCGGCAAGACGGAGGCCATGCTCACCGCCTCGGAAGCCGCCCGCGGCGAATATCTCGTCCTCTTCGACGCGGACCTGCAGCATTCGACGGAGGAGATTCCGCGTTTCGTGGCGATGCTGGACGAGGGGCACGACCTGGTCGCGGGGCGAAAGGTCGGCCGCTACGAGAAACGTTTCGTGTCGTCGGTCTACAACAGGCTCGCGCGCGCCATCTTTCGCGTGCCCGTGCGGGATCTGAACTCGATGAAGGCGTTTCACGCCGACGTCCTCGCCGGTCTCACGCTGCGCCACGACTGGCACCGCTATCTGGTCGTCCTGGCCCACGCGCAGGGCTACCGTCTCGGCGAGCTGGACATCGAACTGCACCCGAGGCGGCACGGCGAGGCCAAGTTCTCGGGGCGGCGCCGCATCGTGGTCGGGATGCTCGATCTCGTCTCCGTGTGGTTCCAGCTCGTGTTCGGACGCAAGCCGCTGCTCTTCTTCGGCACGACCGGACTCGCGCTTATCGGCGCCGGAGGGCTAACGGGCCTCGTGGCCCTCGTACTTCGGTTCGGTTTCGGCCTCGGCTATCGCCCGCTGCTCACGCTCGTCGTGCTTCTGATCGTGGGAGGGCTGCTTCTCTTCATCCTCGGTTTCCTCGCGGAGATGATGGCCCAGCTGCGAGACGAACTGGACGAACTGAGGCGGGATCGGCGCCCTTGAGGGTGGATCAGGGCCGGGCGAGTTGAGCGCCGCGCGCAACGGGTATGCCGACCAGGGCGCGGTACCGGCGAGTGACCGAGCGACGGTGGAAATCGGAGGGTTCGGCGAGTGATTGACTACGCGGGGAGGGACCTCGAGGCCATGTCCGAAGCCGAAAGGTATCACCGCGAGATCGTGGGCCGGTTCTCCGCGTACCTCGGAAGCCGGATTGTGGAGGTCGGAGCCGGAAGCGGCAATATCTCCCGACTGCTGGTTGAGCGGAATCCCACGCACCTGTACGCCCTCGAACCCAGTGACAAGATGTACCGGCTGCTGAAGAAACGGCTGCGGGGCGTCCGAAACGCGAGTGCACACCATTCGTTTCTTTCGGATTTCATCGCCAATGAGGACGTGACGGAAGTGGATTCGATATTGAGCGTCAACGTTCTGGAGCACGTGGACGATTACGCGGGCGAGTTGGAGGTGATGCGATCCGTCCTGCGTGCCGGAGTCTACCTTTGCCTGTGGGTCCCGGCGCTCCCCGGACTCTATAGCCGGTTCGACAGGTCGCTGGGACACTTTAGACGATACCGCAAGACGGACGTCGCGGAGAAGCTGGCGGCGGCCGGTATTGAGACTGTTAGACTGGCGTACCGGGATGTAGTCGGGATGGTGGCGTGGTTTCTGGCATGCAGGTTGATGGGGCAGGAGTTGACTCCGGGAAAGGTTCGTGTCTATGACCGCTTGGTGATGCCGGTCACGTCAGTGTTTCGGCACCGCATTGACCCGCCTTTCGGAAAG
The DNA here is from genome assembly GCF_965222475.1 of Candidatus Palauibacter sp. Taxonomy (GTDB): domain Bacteria; phylum Gemmatimonadota; class Gemmatimonadetes; order Palauibacterales; family Palauibacteraceae; genus Palauibacter. Next base: position 932,144 of record NZ_CBDCUB010000001.1, read on the forward strand.
AATGTGGTGGCCGTGGCCCGGAAGGTGTGACCGGACGATGGGTGATCGGACTCGATCCGTGCCTCTCGTGACCCGGGAGACCAAGTGCCGACCGGCGTTTCCCGGCGGCCGATGCGCGATCGGAGCGACCATGATTGTGGCGGCGGATCGGCCCTCATGAAGGTGCTGCACGTCGTCACCGCCTTCCCGCGGCATGATGCCGACGTGATCACGCCCTGGCTGGGGCGACTTCTGCTCGGCCTCCGCGAGCGGGGGCTCGAGGTCGAGGTCCTGGCGCCCGCCTATCGGGGCGGGGGGGCGACGGAGTGGCGCGGCATCCCGGTCAGGCGCTTCCGCTACGCCCCCGCGCGCCTGGAGACGCTCACGCACGACGAGACCGTCCCCGATCGGCTGCGCTCGCAGCCGGCGTACCTGGCGCTCCTCCCCGCGTATCTGCTGGGTGGGAGCCTCGCTTCGATCAAGGCCGGGTCATCGGCGCCGCCCGACGTGGTGCATGTGCACTGGCCGGTCCCGCACGCGTGGTTCGGCGGTCTCGCGCGCGCGTCCTCGGGGGGCACGACGGCGGTCGTCTCGAGCTTCTACTCAGTCGAGATCCGCTGGATCGAGCGCCGACTCGGCTGGGCCGTCCCGTTTCTCCGCTGGTCGATCGAGATGTCGGACGCCGTGACGGCGATTTCCTCGGCCACGGCCTCCGCCGTGGCGCGCTACACGACGCGGGAAGTGCCCGTGATCCCGTTCAGCGCGGCGGTGTCGGGGTTCGCGCCGGATTCGTCGACCACGACGGGTCGTGCGCCTCGGCGTGACGGGTCGTTCCGTCTCCTCTTCGTCGGGCGGCTTGTGGAGCGGAAAGGGATCCATATCCTGATACGTGCGCTGGCCCGGGTCAGGGAACGCGTCGACGCGACACTCACGGTCATCGGCGAGGGGCCGGAGGTCGCCGCGCTGGAAGCCGAGGCCGTGCGGGTCGGTGTGGAGGCGTCCGTGCGTTTCGCGGGCCGCGTCGATGAGACGACGCTGAGCGAGGCGTACCGGGCGAGCGATCTCTTCATCCTGCCGGCGGTGGTGGACAGGAAGGGGGACACGGAGGGCCTTGGTGTCGTCCTGCTGGAGGCGCTCGAATTCGGATTGCCCGTGATCGCGTCGGATATCGGAGGAATCCCGGACATCGTGAGGCACCGTGAGACGGGCCTGCTCGTACCGCCCGGCGACGCCGCCGCGCTGGCCGGCGCCATCCTGGAATCGATGGAGAACCGCGCCGAGACGCGCGAACGAGCCCGGCGCGGGAGGGCGCATGCCCGGGGACGGTTCGCCCTCCCCGGGGTGGTCGACCGTCTGACAGGCTGCTACGAGCAGGCGATCGCCGCCCGCCGGGGAGAGGCCTCGGACCGAAGCGGCCCCACCCCCGAAACCGCCCCGGAGCCCACGCGATGACCGCGCCCGCGGGCAACGGCGGTCGCGGACGAGTACGGGACAACTTCAACCTCGCGGCGGCGGGACTCGCGATCCTGCATCTGCTGCTGGGCGTCCTCGTCTTCGAGCCCACCCTCTTCCCGGGCGGCGACAACGCGGGATACCTGATCATTGGCGACGCACTGCGGAATGGGGAAGGGTATCGTGATCTGCACCTGCCCGGCACTCCGCTGCACGCGCGCTACCCACCGCTCCTGCCGCTGCTCCTCGCGGGGCTGGGGTGGCTCGGCGGTGTCGGCGTGGCCAAGGTCGCCATGCTGCTGCTCACGACCGTCTCGGTATGGGCGACGGCGCACTTCGGGCGCGGCTGGGTCGGGCCGGGACCCGCGCTCGGCGCGGCCGGGCTCCTGGCGGTCAACCCGACGCTGCTCGAGTACGGCCACTACATACTGAGCGAAGCGCCCTTCACGCTGTGCGTCGTCGTCGCCCTCTGGCTCTCGCGGCGCGAGGACCGCACGGGCGCTGCGCTCGCGATGCTGGCTGCGGTCGCGGCGTTCGCGACGCGTAGCGCGGGCATGACGATCCTTGTCGCGCTCCCGCTCGCCTGGCTACTCGAGGGGCGGCGGCGCCGGGCGCTGTGGTCGGGCGCCGTAACGGCCGGGGCGCTCGGGGCGTGGGCGCTCTACCAGCGCCTCGCGGCGGCGGAACAGCCGGGATATCTGACGGAACTCCTGCTTCTGGATCCGTACACGCCGACGGCGGGCTCGGTGGGTTTCGCGGGCCTCTTCGCCCGTGCCGCCGACAACTGCTGGGCCTACGTCAGTCGGGTGATCCCGGAGACGCTCCTGGGTCCCGGCGGCGCGGGGGGCGGAGGGGCCGCGCTCGGACTCGTCGTGGCCGCGGCCGCGCTGGCCGGGTGGACCATCCGCTCGCGCGAGCGTCTCCGCGCGCCGGAAGTGTTCGCCGTCCTGTACGCAGGGCTGATCGCGGTCTGGCCGTCGGTGTGGACCGATCGGCGTTTCCTGCTCCCGCTCGCGCCCGTTATCCTGCTGCTGGCTCTTGTGGCCGTGTGGCGGCTGCCACTGCCCGCCGGCCGCTGGCTGAAGTGGGCGGCGCCGGTGGTGATCGCGGCTTTCGGAGTGGCCTGGGTGACCGACACGGGCCCCGGTCGCGTCGCGTGCGTGGCGTCGTATCGGACGGGAGATCCGTGCGACCCTCCCGCCAACGCGAGTCTCTACGAGGCGGCGCGCTGGGCCCGTGACAACACGCCGCCCGGCGCGATCATCGCGAACCGGAAGCCGCGTCTTTTTTTCTGGTACGCCCGCCGGCAAGGGGATCTCTACCCCTTCTCGGGCGATCCCGCAGCCGTCATGCGGGGTCTGGAAGCGATGGGAGCGGACTACGTCGTCGTCGACCAGGTGAGCGGGACCACCCAACGCTACCTTGTCCCCGCGATTCGCGCCCACGAGGACCGCTTCGAGGCCGTGTACGTGGGTGGAGAACCGCCATCCGCGATCTTCCGCCTTCTCCCGCCCGCAGCCAATGCCGACTGACGTCAAGGGGCCCACGGAGGGTCGCGACCGCACGGTCTGGTGGTTCCTGGGGGCGGCGGCCCTCGTGAGCGTGCTCTTCTACCGTGACTTCATCTTCCACCCGGAGCGGTTGATCTTCGGGTCGGACATGATGTTCGAGGGGATCTCGCTGCGACGCTTCTTCGTGGACGAAATCCGCGCCGGCCGGGGCGTACCGATGTGGGTGCCGAACATCTACGGAGGCATGCCCTTCGTCGGGCTCCTGCCCGGGCCGATCTTCTACCCCTCCACCATCCTCTACTTCTTCATGCCGCTGCACCGGGCGATCGGGTGGACGTTCGTCCTGCACACCTTCCTGAGCGGCGCCTTCGGGTACTTCCTCGGGCGGTCGTTCCGACTGCGGCCGTCGTCGGCCGTGGTGTGCGGCGCCTCGTTCGTGCTCACGGGCTATATGACGTCGCACCTGTGGGGTGGGCACGACGGGCGGATGTTCGCCATGGCGCTCATCCCGCTCGCCCTGGGTCTCCTGAACCGCGGCCTCGAGACCGGCGAGGCGCGCTGGTTCTGCGGCCTTGCCGTCACCATCGCGGCCCAGGTCTTCACCCCGCACACCCAGGTAATGTACTTCTCCAGCCTCACGCTGGCCCTGTTCTTCGTCTTCCATCTCCTGTTCCGGATCCCGCGCCCGGGCGGAGAAGGCTGGTGGAGGGTCTATGTCCCCCCCGTGGCCGCGTTCTCCCTGACCGTCGCGGCTTCGATCGCCATGGCCGGGCCCCAACTGTTTCCGGTGCTGGCGCTGCTCGGGGACGTGACGCGCGCCGCAGCCGAAACCGGCTACGAATTTGCGGCGTCGTGGGCCTTGCCGCCGCAGGAATTGACGGCCTTGTTCCTTCCGGATCTGATCAGTTCGCTCCCCGGGACGTATTGGGGAGAAAACCCGATCAAGCTCCATACCGAGTACCTCGGCGCGGTGCCCATCGCGCTCGCGATCCTGGGAGTGGCCGCAGCGTGGGGCGGCGGACTGCCCCGCGAGCAGCGGCGGACGGTGGGGTTTCTCGCCGTGGCCAGCCTGCTGGGCATCCTGTTCGCGCTGGGGGCCGCGACCCCCATCCACCGCATCGCCTACGCGCTGCTGCCACTGATCGGGAACCTGCGCGCGCCCGCCATGATGCTGGGTCCGGTTGCCGTGTTCGTCGCGCTCCTGGCGGCCTGCGGCTGGGAGGCCGTTCTCGAGGGGCGGAAGGCCAACCCTCGCGTGTCCCGTGTGGCGCTCGGACTACTCGGGGGGCCCATCGTGCTCCTCGGGGCCTGGGCCGCGCTCGACCCGGCCGGGCTGGGGAACTTCGCCATGCTGTCCTGGTATCCGGCGGGCTGGCCGAGACGGCCCGATCCGGCCCTCGCGCCCCTCCTGCGGACGAACGGCCTGCTCCTGCTTGCCGGGTTCGGGCTCGCCTGGGGAGGAGCGTGGGCCGTATCCCGGCGGCGGATCGCGCCATGGGCCCTGGTGCCCGTGCTCGTGTTCGGCATCCTGGACCTGTGGCGCGTCGATGCCCGCTACCTGGACGTTCGGGACGCGGACGCCGCGCTGGCGACGGATCCCGTCATCGCCGTCCTCCAGGAGGACGCGGGCCCGGGAGACCGGGTGTGGGCGCCGAACCTCGCGGGTTCGGTGCGTAACTACCGGCCGAACGAACTCGCCTACCACGGGATCGCGTCGGCCACCGGGCTACAGAAGTTCCTCCTTCAGCCGTACGCGACGCTCGTCGGTGGGATCATCCCGGACCAGGGGCTGGGCCGCGACCCGGTACGCAGGCTCCTCAACGTGCGATACCTCATCATCCCCGGCGCTCAGGAGGATGTCGCCTCGCTCGCCGAGGCTTCCGGTCGCCACCTGTATTCGATCCCGTCGCCGCCGGGATACGCGTTCTTCCCGGCCGAAATCGAGTGGACGGCGGATCCGTACGAGGCGGCGACCCGGACATGGGACAATCCGAATCCACTGAGTCTCTCCGTCGTCGAATCCAGGATCGGCCTGGATCCACCGGAGGCGGGGCAGGGCACGGCCGCCATCATCCGATACGAGCCGGAGGTGATCGAGCTCGACGTCCAGGCGGAGCGGGCGGGGCTTCTCGCGGTGAGCGAGATTCACAACGCCGGCTGGCGCGCCTTCGTGGACGGAGAGGAGGCGACAATCTGGCGCGTGAACACCGCCTTCCGCGGCGTCGAGATCCCGGAGGGGCCGCATCGCCTCACCTTCGCATACCGGAGTTCGTCGTTCCGGATCGGCGTGGGGACGAGTCTGGCCGCCGTCCTCCTCATCGGCGCCGTGCTCCTTCGGTCCCGGTTCCCGGCCCGTACCCGGCAAGGGGATGCCTGACCGGGAAGCCGGACGGAAACCGGGGCGACTTCCGCCACGCTTCGCCATACTGGCCTCGATCGCCTTTCTCCTCGTCGCGCTCGCGGCCGTGGCGTCCGCACTGTCCGGTAGCTGGGGCGCCTGGTTGGAGATGGCGGGGTCGGGGGGCGCGAAGTGGCGGGTGCGGCCACTGTGGCTCACCGGGGCAGTCGCTTCCGGTACGGCGGCTCTTTGGATCAGCGGTGCCACCTGGGGTTCCATGTTCAGAGCGACGGGCGGACGGGCGCACCTCCCGGAGGCCGCCGCCGTCTGGCTCGGCTCGAACCTCGGCCGGTATCTGCCCGGAAAGATCTGGCAGGTGACGGGCCTGGTCGGCTACGTCCGGGCGCACGGGGATTCGGGGGCGGGGGCGCTGGCCACGCTGCTCGTGTTCCAGGGCGTGATACTGGTCACGGGAGCCGGAATCGGCGTGGCGGCGCTCGGCACGGCAGCGTTTGAGGGACTCGGGCTGTGGCCCGTTCTGCTCGGTGCTCTCTGTGTGGCTGGGGTCCTCGCGCCTCCCGTGTTGCGGCTGGTCGTCAAGCTCGGGCATCGATTGCTCCGGGAACCCGGAGACCCCGAGCAGGTATCGCTTCCAGGGAGCCTGCTCATCCGGGCGGTCCTCGGCGGCCTTCTGGTCTGGTCCCTCCATGGCTTTGGTTTCTGGGCCCTTCTGGAAGGGCTGGTCGCGGGCAACCCCGTCGGACCCTTCGTGGCGTGCGGGGTATTCTCGGCCTCGTACGTCGTCGGCTACTTGGCCGTGATCGCGCCCGGGGGGATGATCGTGCGGGAGGGCGCGATCGCGAGCCTTCTGAGCGCGGCGGTGGCGATTTCGCTCGGACCCGCCGCGGCCCTGGCGCTGGCCGCCCGCTTGTGGTCAACGGTGGCGGAACTCGTTGCCTTCGGCCTTGGCCTCGGGTTCGCTCGGGTCGGGCGGAGCACCGGCCAGCCACGACGCCAGTGACGCGTTCGCAGCCGCAGGGTCGGGGCCGCTAGGTTGTCGGCGCCATGAGCACCGACACGCCTTCTTCCCCCGCACCGGATCACGGTGAGGGACCCGAGTCCGATCCCGCCGTGGACAGGCGCGGCCTCGTCATCCTGCCTACCTACAACGAGATCGACTCGATCGCCGGCATCATTTCAGCCGTGCTGGCCCGGGACAGCCGGCTATCGGTGCTCGTCGTCGACGACGCCTCGCCGGACGGGACCGGCGCTCTCGTGGACTCGATCGCTGCCGAGGAACGCCGCGTCCACGCCCTGCACAGGGAAGGGAAGTCCGGGCTCGGGTCGGCCTACGTGGCCGGGTTCCGCTGGGCGCTGGAGCGGGATTTCGACCTGATCTTCGAGATGGACGCCGACGGATCTCACGACCCCCGCTACCTGTCCGACATGATCGCGGCGACCGCCGCTTTCGATGTGGTCGTCGGCTCTCGCTATACTGCGGGGGTGAACGTGATCAACTGGCCCATGTCGCGGCTGCTCCTCAGCTACTATGCGAACAGGTACGCGCGCTTCGTCACGGGTCTGCGGCTGGCCGACTCGACGAGCGGGTTCAAGTGCTTCACGCGGCCCGTGCTCGAAGCCCTCGACCTCGATGCCGTGGGATCGACCGGGTACACCTTCCAGATCGAGATGAACTTCCGCGCCTGGAAGAAGGGGTTCCGAATCGGCGAGGTCCCGATCGTGTTCACGGATCGGGTGGCGGGCCGGAGCAAGATGTCGGGCGCGATCGTCCGCGAGGCGGTGTGGCGCGTGTGGGCCCTCCGACTGCGGTCCCTGCTCGGGAGGCTGTAATGGCAGTAAACCGGACCATGTCGTACTTCCCGTCGCGGCGGGAGCCGGTGCGGCCGGCGATCGATTACGAGCGCCACCCCGTCTTCTCCACGCGGCCTCGGTGGAGGTGCGAGGCGCACCGGATCATCTTCGGCAACCTGACCCCGGCCGGCCGGCTGTTCGATCTCGTTCTGATCGGCGTGATCGTGGCCAGCGTCGTCGTGGTCATGCTGGAGAGCGTGAACGAACTGGCGGTCGGCGCGCGGTCGGCGCTGTGGACGCTTGAGTGGCTGTTCACGGGGCTGTTCACGATCGAATACGTCTTTCGGCTCATCTCGGCCGAGAAGGGGACCCGGTACGCGCGCTCCTTCTTCGGGACCGTCGATCTGCTCGCGATCCTGCCCGGTTTCCTCGGCCTCTTCGTCCCGGGCGGGCAGGCGCTCGCCGTCATCCGTCTTCTGCGCGTGCTGCGCGTCTTCCGGGTGCTGAAGCTCGCGCAGTTCGTGGGCGGGGAACGGCTCCTGCTCCACGCGCTGCGTTCGAGCGCGTACAAGATCGCCGTCTTCCTCATCGCGGTGCTCGTCGTCGTCAGCCTCGTGGGCTCCGCGATGTACGTGATCGAAGGGGCTGCGGCGGGCTTCAGCAGCATCCCGCGCGGCGTTTACTGGGCCATCGTGACGGTGACTACGGTGGGGTTCGGGGACATCACGCCCCAGACCACGCTGGGCCAGATGCTCGCCGCGTTGCTCATGATCCTCGGGTACGGCGTGATCGCCGTGCCGACGGGCATCGTCTCCGCCGAGATCGTAGGTGGGCGCCAGAGTCTGCGGACCGCGCTCGAGCGGATCTGCCTCCGCTGCGCCACGCCGGGTCACGATGCCGATGCCCAGCACTGCAAGCACTGCGGCTCCGAACTTGTCGAATGACGATCCCTTCACCGGAGGCCGAGGCTGTGGAGCGGGACTACTACGCGGCTTTTCTCTCGAGTCCGGAGTACAGGAAGAGCCGTGTCCGGAAGGCGGCCGTGGTCGCGGCCATCATCGACGATGAGATCCGGTCGGCGGAGGTGATCGGCGACCTCGGAAGCGGAACCGGCCTGCTGAAGCGTGAACTCGAGAAGATGGGCGGAAAACCGATCTTCGGCTTCGAGATCGATCGCGAGGTGGTGATCGAACGGGAACGGACCTGTGTGGCGGACGGAGGGCGGCTGCCCGTCTCCAACGCCACCTTCGACTTCCTGATCGTGAATCACATCTACGAACATGTCGCCGAGCCGCGGCGACTGTTCGAGGAAGTGTCGCGGGTGCTCAAGCCCGGTGGCCGCGCCTACGTGACCGCGGGGAGTCGGTGGGCGACCCTCGAGCCCCATTATCGGCTCCCTTTCCTCAGTTGGCTGCCGGAGCGTCTCGCCGACCGGTACGTGCGCCTGACGCGGCGCGGCGACAGCTACAGCGGTATCCGCTTCCTCGGATATCGGCGGCTGCGGTGCAAGCTGAATGTGGCGGGTCTCCACACCAGCGACATTACGGAGCGCGCGCTTCGCTCCGTGTTGGGAGGCGGGGGCGACTCGAAGTGGAGACCGGTGTGGCGGCTGCTGTCACTTCTCCCCGCGCCGGTGCGGCGGGGGGTTCTACGCTTGGCTCCGCAGTGGTTCTTCCTTCTCACGCGTCACGATTGAACCTCCGGGCTCGCCGGCGTGTCATCGGACTCGCCTGCATCGCGCTGGGCTCTCCGTTCGCGGCGCCGGGGCTCGCGGCCCAGGCCGGCGGGGCGGGGGAGGTGGACGTCACGTCGCTGCGCTCCAGCGTCCCGGTGCCCATCCCCCGGATCGCCGGAGAGATCGAAGTGGACGGGATCGTGGACGAGCCCATCTGGGACACGATCGATCCGCTCCCCCTGTTCATCATGTCCCCGACCCACGGCGGCGAGCTGACGGAGCGGACCGAGATCCGCCTCGCGCACGATGATCGATACCTCTATGCCTCGGGGCGGATGTACGACTCGAACCCGGACGGGATCCGCGTAAGCACCTTCTACCGTGATATCTACAGCGGAGACGACCTGCTCTCGTTCGTGGTCGACAGCTACAACGACTACGAGACCGCGCTCTGGTTCGCCACCACCCCCGCCGGCGTCCGCCACGACCGCTCGATCTCCAACGACGCCGAGTTCTCGGGTGACCTGCCGCCGTTCAACCAGGACTGGAACGCGCATTGGGATGTCCGTACGACCCGGAACGGGGAAGGCTGGTTCGCGGAGTTCCGCATCCCGTTCTCGACCCTGGGGTTTCAGGCGCAGGGCGATGAAGTGACGATGGGCATCACCATCTATCGCTACATCAGCCGCAAGAACGAGCGCCAGGTGTACCCGGCCATCGCGCGGGAATGGGGCAGGCTCGGGTTCATGAAGCCGTCACAGACCCAGCGCATGACCGTGCGCGAGGTACGTCCCACCACGCCGGTCCATGTGACCCCCTACGTGCTCGGAGGCCTCAGCCAGACGCCGGTGCTCCGTGAACCGTCCGACGCGGTCTCGTACTGGGCGACGGAGCGCGACCGGACGACCGAGCCCGGGATCGACCTCAAGTATTCGCCGTCCTCCAATCTCGCCATCGACCTGACGGTCAACACCGATTTCGCCCAGGTGGAGGCGGACGAGCAGCAGGTCAACCTGACCCGCTTTTCGCTCTTCTTTCCGGAGAAACGGCAGTTCTTTCAGGAACGTTCCTCGACCTTCGACTTCGGAACCGGGGGCTTCACGGATCGCGTCTTCTTCAGCCGCAGGATCGGGCTCGAGAGAGGGGAACTCGTCAGGATCTACGGCGGCGCGAGGGTCGTCGGCCGCGTCGGTGGGCTGGACTACGGCATCCTTGACATGCAGACCGCTCCGGCCGCGGGGCGTTCGGGCGAAAACACGGGCGTGCTGCGGCTGAAACAGCAGGTGTTCAACCCGTATTCGTTCGTGGGCGGGATCGTGGCGACGCGACTCGGGAACAACGGACAGGACAACGTCGCGTACGGCGTGGATACGCAACTGCGGCCGTTCGGGAACGAGTACCTCACGCTCACCTGGGCGCAGACCTTCGACGAACAGGTCGTCGAGCGGAACGTGCTCGACGCGGGTCTGTTTCGCGCCCGCTGGGAGCGGCGGACGGACCGCGGGCTGTGGTACAATCTCTTCTACCGGCGCGTGGGGCCGGACTACACGCCGCGTCTCGGATTCCAGCTGCGGAGCGACTTCGCGCTCTTCGGCGGGCAGCTCGCCCATACGTGGCTCCAGGGCTCGAACGCATCGCTCAACAACATCACCCTCTCGGTGATGGGCGAGAGCTACTACCGGAACGCCGACCTCACGCCCGAATCCCGCTCGATCCGCCCGGAGTTGGAGTTCGACTTCAAGTCGGGCTCGACGATCACGGTATACTCGAACACGCAGTTCGAGGACATCCGGATCCCGTTTCACGTCGCGGATGTGTCGATCCCGCGGGGCGAATACTGGTTCCAGGAAGCCGGCATCGACTGGATGCTGCCGCGCACCGCGATCTTCCGCGGGGACATCAAGACGACCGTGGGGCGCTTCTACGACGGGCGGCGGGCGGGCCTGATCTTCAACCCGATCTGGAGCGCATCCCGCTACGTGGAGATCGGCGGCGGCTACGAAATCAACCGGATCGAGTTTCCCGGCCGGGGCGAGGCCACGACGACCCAACTCGGCCGCGTGAAGCTGTCCTTCGCCTTCAACCCGCAAATCTCCTTCAGCACGTTCGCGCAGTACAACAACCTCGACAAGCGGACCGGCATCAACGCGCGCTTCCGCTACCACTTCCGGGAGGGCACGGATCTCTGGATCGTCTACAATGAAGGGTTGAACTTCGAGCGCGACCGGGGATTCGATCCGAGGCTGCCGCGGTCGGCGGGGCGGACGATCATGGCCAAGTACTCGCACACCTTCAGCTGGTAGGCCGCAACAGCGGACCCGCCAACGCACGGGGATTGAACCCTCAGCCTCGCCGGAGTGTTTTGGCGGTAGACGAAGAACCTCCCGGAAGCACTCCCGACCCCGGATACATGCCGTTGGCCCCCACCCGTCGTCGACTTCAGCGAAGCCCGGCTCCGCTCGCGTGGATCGTGCCGGCATGTCTGCTCCTGACCCCCGGGCTCGCCGCGCAGACCGGGGACCCGGACGAAGTGGACGTGACGTCGCTCCGGTCGAGTGTGCCGGTGCCGATCCCCCGGATTACGGGAGAGATCGACGTCGACGGGGTCGTGAACGAGCCCGCCTGGGACGCGATCGAGCCACTGCCGATGTTCATGTGGGCCCCGACCCACGGGGGCGAGATGACGGAGCGGACCGAGGTCCGGATCGCGCATGATGACGAGTACCTCTACCTGTCCGGGCGGATGTACGACTCGGACCCCGAGGGCATCCGCTCGAACACTTTCTACCGCGATGCGTTCAGCGGCGATGATCTCCTCTCGGTCGTGATCGACAGCTACAACGACTACGAGACCGGACTGTGGTTCGGTACCACACCTGCCGGCGTCCGCCAGGATCGCTCGCTCTCCAACGATGGCGTGTTCACGGGAGACGTGATGCCGTTCAACGCCGACTGGAACGCCCATTGGCACGTCCTCACCTCGCGAAGCGAAGAGGGGTGGTTCGCGGAATACCAGATCCCGTTCTCCACCCTGGGATTCCAGGCGGAGGGCGACGAAGTGACGATGGGGATCATCATCTACCGCTTCATCGCCCGAAAGAACGAGCGCCACGTCTATCCGACGATCGGACGCGAATGGGGCCAGGGAGGGTTCCTCAAGCCGTCACAGGGCCAGCGGATGACGCTGCGCGAGGTCCAGCCCACGACACCCGCATACGTGACCCCGTACGTGCTCGGGGGCCTCAGCCGAACACCGGTCCTGCGGGAGCCGTCTGCCGCCGCCTCGTTCTGGGGGACGGAGCAGGATCACACGGCCGAGCCCGGCCTGGACCTCAAGTATTCTCCGTCGTCGAATCTGGCCATCGATCTCACCGTCAACACCGACTTCGCCCAGGTGGAGGCGGACGACCAACAGGTCAACCTCACCCGGTTCTCGCTCTTCTTTCCGGAGAAGCGGCAGTTCTTCCAGGAACGCACCTCGACCTTCGACTTCGGGACGGGTGGGTTCACCGACCGTGTTTTCTTCAGTCGGCGCATCGGGCTCGAGCGGGGAGAACTCGTCCGCATATACGGGGGCGCGAGGCTGGTCGGCCGGCTTGGGGGCCTGGACTTCGGATTCCTCAACATGCAGACCGCTCCGGCCGCGGGGCGATCGGGCGAAAACATGGGCGTGCTGCGGCTTAAGCAGCAGGTGTTCAATCCGTATTCGTTCGTCGGAGGGATCGTCACGACCCGTTACGGCTCGAACGGCCAGGACAACGTCGCCTACGGGCTGGATTCTCAACTGCGTCCGTTCGGCAACGAATACCTGACGTTGACGTGGGCGCAGAGCCACGACGAGGAGGTCAGGGAGCGCAACACGCTCGACGCGGGTCTCATCCGCGCCCGCTGGGAGCGACGGACGGATCGCGGGATCTGGTACAATCTCTTCTACCGGCGCGTGGGTCCGGACTACCGGCCGCGCCTCGGTTTCCAGCTGCGGAACGACTTCACGCTGTACGGCGGGCAGTTCGCCCATACCTGGCTCAGGGGCCCGAGCGCCACGCTGAACGCCGTCACGCTTCTGGCGATGGGCGAGAACTACCACCGCAACGCCGACCTCACGATCGAGTCCCGCTCCATTCGTCCCTCGGTGTCGCTCGATTTCAAGTCGACCGCGAACATCACGGCCTACTCGAACACGCAGTTCGAGGACATCCGGACACCGTTTCCGGTCGGTACGGTGTCCATCCAGCCGGGCCAATACTGGTTCCACGAGGCCGGCATCGACTGGATGCTGCCGCGCAGCACGATCTTCCGGGGCGATATCAGGACGACGGTGGGGAGCTTCTACGACGGGCGGCGCGTGGGGCTGATCTTCAACCCCACGTGGACCGTTTCCCGCTACCTGGAAGTGGTCGGCGGCTACGAGGTCAATCGGATCGAGTTTTCCGACCGGGGCGAAGAGACGACGACGCAACTCGGTCGCCTGCGGCTGAATTTCGCCTTCAACACGCACCTCTCGCTCAGCGCCTTCGCGCAGTACAACAACATCGATGGGCGCACGAGCATCAACGCGCGCTTCCGGTACCACTTTCGGGAAGGCACGGATCTGTGGATCGTGTATAATGAAGGGTTGAACTTCGAACGCGATCAGCGGTTCGGGCCGAGACTCCCGTGGTCGGCGGGGCGGAACATCATGATCAAGTACTCTCACACCTTCATCTGGTGAGATCCGGTGAGACCGGGGTGAAGCCGGCTCGCCCGAGCGTCGGGCGCCTGGTGGGGCTCGGCCTGTGGGCGGCGCTCGCGGCCGGGATTCCGGCGCAGGCGGCCGCGCAGAACGGCGGGCGCGACAAGCCCTCCGTCCCCCTCACCAGGCTCGACGGGCACGGACACATCCACCTCGACGGCTTCGTCGACGAGCCGGCATGGGACGACATCGAACCCGTGCCCCTCGTGATGTATTCGCCCATGTACGGCGGGGAACTCACGGAGGAAACGGAGATCCGGCTCGCCTACGACGACCGGTATCTCTACGTCTCGGGCCGGCTGTTCGACTCCGACCCCACCGGGATCCGTGCGAACAGCTTCACCCGCGACGGGTTCAGCGGCGACGATCAGTTCTCCATCGTGATCGACAGCTACAACGACCATGAGACCGCCGTCGCGTTCGTGGTGAATCCGAACGGGGCCAGATCCGACCGCACCGTGTGGAGCGACGCCGAATTCACGGCGGGAACGAGGCCGTTCAACAGCGACTGGAACGCGCACTGGGACGGCCTCGCGCAGCAGACGACGGACGGGTGGTCGGCGGAGATGCGCATCCCGTTCTCGACGCTGGGGTTCCAGAACACCGGTGGGGAAGTGACGATGGGGCTCATCGTCTACCGCTCCATCTCGCGCAAGAACGAGCGCCACGTCTATCCAGACATCTCGCCCGAGTACGGCTTCTTCGGCTTCGGCAAGCCGTCGCTCGCGCAGCGCGTCACCTTCACGAGGGTGGACCGGACGAAGCCGGTGTACGTGACGCCGTACCTCCTCGGCGGGATGACGCAGATTCCGACCCTGCTCGAGCCGCCGGCCGTGCAGGCCGCGTACTGGGACACGACCGACGAGCCCACGCGGGAACCGGGCCTCGACATCAAGTACTCGCCCTCCTCGAACCTGTCCATCGACCTGACGGCGAACACGGACTTCGCCCAGGTCGAGGCGGACGACCAGCAGATCAACCTGACCCGTTTCCCGCTCTTCTTCCCGGAGAAGCGGCAGTTCTTTCAGGAGCGGTCCGCGACCTTCGATTTCGCCACCGGCGGGATCACGGACCGGGTGTTCTTCAGCCGCCGCATCGGGCTCGACCGCGGAGATCTGGTGCGTATCTACGGGGGCGCGCGCGTGGTGGGGCGGGCCGGGGGGCTCGACTTCGGGTTCCTCAACATGCAGACAGCTCCGAATTCGGGGCGGCCGGGCGAGAACATGGGGGTGCTCCGGCTCAAGCAGCAGGTGTTCAACGACAACTCATCGGTCGGCGGGATCGTGACCACCCGGGTGGACGCGAACGGCGAGCGCAACATCGCCTGGGGCGCGGACGGCGAGATCCGGCTGTTCGGCGACGAGTACCTGACGCTGAAGTGGGCCCAGACCTTCGACGACGAGGTGGTGGAGCGGAACCCGCTCGACGCCGGGGCCTTCTTCGCGCAGTTCGAGCGGCGGCGGCAGGAAGGGTTCAACTACAGCGCCCGGTACCGGCGCGTGGGAGTGGACTATCTGCCGCGGCTCGGCTTCCAGCTCCGGGACGATTTCACCCTGTTCGGCGGGTCGACCGAGTACAGCTGGTTCCTCGGTGCGGACTCGGGGCTGCGCACCGTGACACTCGGCGCCAATACCCAGCACTACTACCGGAACTCGGATCTCACGCCGGAGTCCCGGACCATCGCCCCCATGATGCGGATCGCGATGAAGTCGGGCGCGTTCGTAACGCTGACCTCGCGGTCGAGCTTCGAGAGCATCCGCGAGCGGTTCCGCGTCGCGAGCCTGGACATCAAACGGGGGGAATACTGGTTCCACGAGGCGGATGTCTCGTGGCGCCTCGCCCGCGGCGGCCGCATGCGAGGGGAACTCGGCGGGTCCGTCGGGAGTTTCTACGACGGGCGCCGCGTGAGCCTGCAGCTGAACCCGGCCTTCAACCTCTCGAGGCACTTCGAGCTTCGGCCGGGATACGACATCAACCGCTTCGAGTTTCCGGGCCAGAACCAACTGACGACGCACCTGGCCCGGCTCAGGCTGGATTTCTCGCTCGACACGCATCTGTCGTTCAGCGCGCTCGCGCAGTACAACTCGACCGTGGACCAGACGACGGTGAACGCGCGCTTCCGGTACCACTTCCGGGAGGGCGTGGACCTGTGGGTGGTGTACAACGAGGGCTACTACATGGACCGCGCGAACGGAGGCATCGACCCGCGCCTCCCGTTCTCGGCGGGGCGGGCGCTCATGGTGAAGTTCTCCCACACCTTCACGTTCTAGCAGCGCTCGGCCGGACCGTCCAGCTCCCGCGACCCGCGAATCCGCGCGATCGCCTGGTGGATCCCGTCGGGTTCTTCGCCGCGCCTGCTCAGTTCACGTCCGATGTGCTCGAGGATGGGAATCGCCCGGGGCTCGCGGAATTCTACCAGTTGCCGAGCTACGATTGCCGGGATGGGGCCGCCAAAGAACGGGTAGTGGTCCTGCGGATTATCCGCGTGGGCCAGCAGGCGAAGGAGGTGGCTGCGAATTTCCTCCGTATCTGGCGGTTCTACCCAGACCTCGCGTTCGGCGTCTGCATCGGCGGCGGTAAACACAGGGCCGATGGGGATCGGCTCGCGGCGGTCGAGTCTATAAGGATGATTGCTGCAGTACGTATAGAACGGGTCGGGGATCGGCAGATCGCGGATCTCGCAGTAACTTGAGACGGACCCCTCATGGTTTGCGCTTCCGGCCTCACCCGCGTTCGCACGGTTGAACCAGCACGTTCCGCAGCAGTCCGATCCTCCGTTGGGCAACTCGATCTCCTTCGGCTTCGTCCAGTGAGGGAGTAACGTAGTCCGGCGAGGGGCATTTTCGCATCAAGTTTACATAATATATCTTATGCGCCATTTGGTTGGTTTAGGTTTTTTCGGAACAGGCCAGATCCAACCTATCACGCTCCGTCCTGACTTGCTGTACTCTCTCTCATGTACCCTCGCGACCGTGATGGGGCGGAGGGTTACGCGACAACACGGGGGAGACCATGAAAAACCGGCAGGAAACCGAAGACTCATCTTGACCCGGCCCGGCCGCGTTCGCGACGTTCCATCAAGACGCCGTCCGGGGGATGGAAAACGCCGATGCGCTTCGCTGGGAAATGGTACGCGACGGAGATTGAGAGGGACTACCGGCCCCCGATTCGACGCCCATCGCGCACCCGATCATCCCCCCCGAGACGAATGGCCGATGATGCGTTCGGCCGCGCCGGGACGGCCCACGAATCGGGACCGCCCGCGCCTCTCCGTTGCTCATGGTGCGCGAAGCTCATCCGGGCGGACAAGCGGATCGCGCTCCCGGGGATGAGGATCGGCCGGGGCGACTACGGGAACGCCTCATGTCACCTACCCGGCGCGGAACGTCCGGACGGCCTCGGGACACCTCGCGTTCCTCCCGGCCTACGCCACCCACTCCCGCCGATGCGTTGATGAGGCCGTCGCCGCCAAGGTGGAGGCCATGCGGCCCCAAGCGGTCCCGAGCATTGCCGAACTCATCGCCGAGCGCCACGCGCAGCTAGCCGGACGGTATCCCGAGCAGTACGCCCGGGCCGACCCCTCCGGGGCGCGCTGGAGCGCCTAGAACATCCCGAACCGAACCACGCCTCGCGGGACCTTACCTCGCCTCGCCATGCGTTGCTTGACCGCGCCTCGCCTTGCCGTAGACGCCCGGGGCGACCCTCCGTCAATCCTCCGTAGCTCGCGGCGCTGGCGGCCCCTCGTACTGAGACTTGAGCGGGAGACCGACCATCGCGAGCAACGCGATCCACCCGAACAGCAAGCCGCCCCAGAACCACGGCCAGAGTCTGTGACCCTTCGCCTCAGCACCAAAGCCCGTGTAGAAGGCGATCACGACATGCATCGGAATCCAGAGCAGAACCAACAAGAACAGGTCCATTCTACTAGCGCTCCCCGGGCCTAGTACACGCTCGCATCATGTGACGCAACACGCTGTGTCACGATTGCGAATCCGGATCTGGTTCGGTAGTTGGTAGCACTTCGACGATTGGTGCAGCCGTTGCTGGTGGTGGCACCGTAAGCTGCGCAGCCAAATCCGGTGACGCAGCACAATCAGAACACACCCGAGAATCCGTTCCGGGACTCGATGTTATCGAGGTGAGTACGATAACTGCTCCACATAGGACACAGCTCAACTTCATCTGCTTATCCCCCTTCACGATTGGTCGTCCGCCCGAACGCAGCAGATCTCGCCGACGATAAGGTCGTCCTCAAGATACACTATCGGGCATCGCGAATCTCCGCCTCCAGCTCCCTGCCTCCGGCGTCGGCGTGCTGCCACCTCTTTCCTCCGACGCGTCCCACGTCCCACGTTCCCCCCCCACCGGCAACAAAAGCTACCCCACGGAGGAACCCGAATGGACGAGCACGCGGGACACCCCGAGGCGTACGAAGACTCCGAATCGATCACGGAATACAAGTGGAATTGGCTTGGGTGGGCCAACGGTCTCGTCTTCTTCGGATTCGTCGCTGCGGGTGCGTTTACCGGCGAGGATCGCGGGTTCGGGATGATGCTGGGCGCGCTGGCCGGTGGCCTCATGGCGGGCGTGTTCTGCGGGCCGCTGGCGGTCCTGCTCAACATCCGGCGTCACGTGGAAGCGATTCGGGAGGACCACGAGGCGGAGAGGGAGTAACCGTCCCACGCGTCCCACGGCGTGCCCAAACGAGGTAACCCGCGGGAACCCTGAAGAAAAAGTCCGGCGTGTAGGACAAGGATCGCCGGATTCCTGGAGCATAGTGCGAGACCCGCGTCAGCCACCTCCAGCCGCCTAGACCCCCTACCCCCCTCGAGACCGCCTCCAGACACCCCCATATCCTCGGGTAAGTTGCCCCCTTGGAGCGCTGTAGCTGGCGGATGAATATGGGGCAGATGTGGCGCCGAAAAAGTGACACACGATCGCTCGAGCGACCCCCGGATCACGCTGGCGGTGCGCGGTGACGCCGATCCCGTGCCCGGTGTCCGCGAGGCGCTGCAATCCCTCATGGAGCTGCCGGAAGATCCCGAAGACGGCGGTCGGCTCCCCCTCCGCGGACCGATCACAAATCGGTTGCGCGGCACGGATACGCGCCAAATCGGGTGAGCCTAAGTTGCTGATCTACCTTACGTTTGCGTCACATCTTCGGGTCGTCAGTTTGGAGACCATAAACGGATGAGATGGGAGCTGTGAAGCGGTTGGAGAGAAGGAGTTTAGGGGTGGTCAGCCGCTGCTGCCGGCGAGCTGGGCCTTGACCTCGCCGAGCCGGAGGCGGTAGACGCTCGCCTCGATCGGATCTTCCGCGGCGGCCTCCTCGGCGATGGCGGCGTAGATCGTCTCCGCCTCTTCCATGCGGCCCAGCGAGGTGAGGACTCGGGCCGCCGAGGCCCGCGCCTCGCGACGCTGGAACGGGAAGCGGGCCACCTCCCCCAGCCTCTGGTAGGTCGCGACGGCGGCTTCCGCATCGCCGGACACTTCCTGGGCGGCGGCCCGGAGGGTCTGTGCCGCGAGTCCCACCGGCTCGTCGGGCGCCACGGAGATCTCGTTCGCCACCCGCTCGGCCTCGACCGGCTGGCCCGCGTTGAGGTATGTTCGCGCGAGCAGGAGCCGGCCTTCGTCCGCGGCCGGCACGCCGGCGAAACGCTGGACGTACGCCTCGAGATCCGGGATCAGCATCTCGGGGCCCGTCGCCCCCAACCGGAGGGTCGCGAGTTCGGTCGCGGCCTGCTCGCGTACGGAGGCCTGGAAGTTGATGTAGTACACCACCCCCACGATGATGATCGCGATGCCGGCGCCGCCGACGAGCACCGATCGCAGGTTCCCGGTGACCCAGTCGGCGAGCCGGAAGGTGGAGCGGACGAAGGCATCGTCCCGGTGGCCCTGTCCCTCTGGTCTCTTTCCGCCGGCGAGGGCGTCCGCCATGCCCGTGCTCCCTCCTGAGGTCCGTGCGTGAACGGCGTGGAAGCTATCCGGCCCGGCGAATCGCCGCTACTTGCCGCCCGGGTCGCGCGTCCGGGCGGCGCGATCGATGGCCAGCACCGCGGCGGCCCCGAGGAGCGCGAGGCCCGCCGCGGGCCAGATTTCGCCGAGAGATGCGGGCCACCGGTTCTCCATGAGCCATTCGACCCGGCCCCCGCTGTGCGTGTACAGCTCGCGGACCCGGTCCTTCCAAGGCCAGAGCGCGTTCAGTGACCCGAGCAGGAAGCCGGTGAGGAGGCTCAGCGTCGCCGCCCGGCGCCGCGCCAGCAGCCGTCTGAGCAGGCGGCTGAAGCCGAGCAGGCCCGCGGCGACGCCGAGGGCGACGGCCATGAGCCGTAGTGCGTCGAAGCCCTGGAGGGCGCCGATCACGGGGGCGTAGGCGCCGAGGATGAGCAGGATGAAGCTGCCGGAGATACCGGGCAGGATCATGGCGCAGGCGGCCACCGCCGCCGCCGCGGCGAGAAAGAGAGGCGCGTCGGACCTTACGAGCGGGGGAAGCGCGGTCACGGCGCCCGCGAGCACGGCTCCGGCCGCACCGAGGGCCCACAGGCCGGCCCGGTGCTCGGCCACGCGGCGCCCGACGAGCGGAACGGACGCCGCCACCAGGCCGAAGAAGAAGGCCCACAGCTGAACGGGCCGGTTCGCGAGCAGCCAGTGCAGCACCCCGGCGAACCCGATGACGCTCGTGAGGATGCCGGCGAGCAGGACGGCCAGGAAGCCGAGGTTCGCCTGCTCCCAGGTGCCGCGCAGGCCCCGCGCCCGCAGCGCACCGGGCAGCCTGTGGTCCAGCCCCGCGATCGTCCCCACCAGCTCGTCGTAGATGCCCGAGATGAAAGCGATCGTGCCCCCGGACACGCCCGGCACGAGGTCGGCCAGCCCCATGGCCAGCCCCTTCGCGTAGAGCGCCGCCCACGCCTTCACCGGCCCCGTCCCCCGCCCCGCCGGGTCTCCTCGATGAGCGGCACGAAGCGGACACGGGTGAGTTTCTCGCGCGAGACGTCCCCGCTCCGCCGGGTGTAGCGGTACAGCTCCTGCCGCCGGCCCCCCACGGGGACGATCATCCGTCCGTCCTCGGCCAACTGTTCGAGGAGCGCGGCCGGCGGCCGCGCCGTGGCGGCGCCCACGATGATGGCGTGGAACGGCGCATGTTCCGGCCATCCGAGGCTCCCGTCTCCCAGCATCAGATGGGCCTCCACCCCCACCCGGGCCAGCGCCCGCGCCGCGCCCTCGTGCAGCGACGCGATGCGTTCGATGGAGTACACCTCAGCCCCCAGCGTCGCGAGCAGCGCGGTCTGGAAGCCGGTCCCCGTCCCGACCTCGAGCACGCGCTGGCCTGCCTCAACCCCTGCGCATTCGATGCTCAGCGCATGGATCGTGGGGCTGGAGATCGTCTGTCCCGCGCCGATCGGGAGCGGGATGTCCTCGTAGGCCCGGCCCCGGAGGACTTCCGGGACGAAGAGGTGCCGCGGTACGGTGTCGAAGGCGTGCAGGAGCGCGAGATCCCGCACGCCCCGGGTCCGAAGGTGCTCCACCAGGCGCCGGCGGTCGCGCTGGTATTCGGCCGTCGGTCCGTGAGCCGTCAGCTCCCCAGACCCCACGACCTCACCTCGTTCAGCAGTTCGAAGTTCGTCAGGTCCAGGTGCAGCGGCGTCACCGACACATAGCCGGCGCGTACGGCCCGGAAGTCCGAATCCGCCCTGCCCCGCCACGCGGAACGTCCTCCCCCGATCCGGAAATAGTCGTAGCCGTGCTCATCCCGGCTCCGGCGCAGGGAATCGTGATACACGCGCCGCCCGAGCGCGGTGACGACGACGCCCTCCACTTCGCTCGCCGGGCGGTTCGGGAGGTTCACGTTGAGGAACGTCTCTTCCGGAAACTCGGTCTTCCGGAGGCAGGACCGGATCAGCCCGCCGATCAGGTCCCCGTACGTCTCGAGCACCGTCTCATCATCGCCGGTGAACGAGAAGGCCAGCGCCGGGACCCCGAGGATCGTCGCCTCCATCGCGGCCGCCACCGTGCCCGAGTACAGGACGTCCTCTCCCATGTTCGGCCCGTGGTTGACCCCGGACAGGACGAAGCGGGGCGGCGTCTCGAGGATCTCCTTGAGGGCGACGAGCACGCAGTCGGTCGGCGTCCCGTCCACCATGTAGCGCCGATCATCGAGCCGCGTGAGGCGGAGCGGACGGTGCAGCGAGAGCGCATGGCTCGTCGCGCTCTGCTCGCGGTCCGGAGCCACGGTCCACACGTCGCCGAGAGCCTCCGCCACGCGGGCCAGGAGCCCGAGACCCCCCGCGTGCACTCCGTCGTCGTTCGTACAGAGGAGGACGGGCCTGGCCGCGTCGGTCACCCGGCCTCGCGCTCCTCGAGCAGCTCGACCAGCTCGTCCGCCTCGCGGCGCAGGTCGCGAATCGTCTCCCGGTCCCAGGCCACACGCGCCACCCTGGCGAGCTGTCCGCTCGCCTGCAGCTGTTCGAGCTTCCTCCGCGCGCCTTCGATCGTGTAGCGTTCCGTGTAGAGGAGGTGCCGCAGGAGCTGGACGAGCTTGATCTGCTTGCGGCGGTAGACCCGGTTTCCGGCCCGGTTCTTGGTGGGCCTCAGGATGGAAAACTGGCTCTCCCAGTAGCGGAGGACGTGCGGCTTGAGATCGGCGATCTCGCACACGTCTCCGATCGAATAGTACTCCTTCGGGGCGATGCGATCCGCCACGCTCCCCCCTCTCCGGCCTCTGCGGCCCGTGCTCCCGGGCCCCCGCGTTCGGTCCCGGCGGTCAGCCCCAGCGTTCCGGCCTCGGCTCGCGTGCCATCAACCGGGCCAGCGCCGCTCGGGGCGCGACATCTTCGTACAATATCGAATATACGGCGCTCGTGATCGGCATCTCCACGTCGAGCTGACGGCTGAGTTCGTACGCCGCCCGCGCCGTCCGCACACCTTCGACCACCTGCTCCATCTCTCCGATGGCCTCGGACGGACGGCGGCCCGACCCGATCGCGAGGCCGGCGGAGCGGTTCCGGCTCAGCCGGCCCGTGCAGGTGAGGACGAGGTCGCCGAGGCCCGCGAGTCCGCCCAGCGTCGTCTCGCGCGCCCCGAAGTGTTTGGCGAGGCGCACGATCTCCGCCAGCCCGCGGTTGATGAGCGCCGCCCGCGCGTTCGACCCCAACTCGAGCCCGTCCGAGATACCCGCGCCGAGAGCGATCACGTTCTTGAGTGCGCCTCCCAGCTCCACCCCGTCGACGTCCGGCTGCGTATAGACGCGGAAATAGCCGTTCCGGAACAGGCTCTGGACCGCAAGCGCGTGTGCCTCGCGCCGGCTCGCCGCCACCACGGCGGTCGGAAGCCGGTGCAGCAGTTCCTCGGCGAAGCTGGGGCCGGAGAGGACGACGGTTCGGGAGGACGCGTCATCGCCGAGCGTCTCCACGATCACCTCCGACATCCGCCGGTGCGTCCCGACCTCGATCCCCTTCGCGGCCGAGATCAGGATCTGGTCCTCCAGGTGCGGAGCCGCCCGCGTGAGCACCTCCCGCACCGCGTGCGACGGGCAGACGGAGACCACGAAGCGAGCGCCGCCGAGCGCCGCCTCGAGGTCGGAGGTGATCGCGTGCGGCCGGGCGAGTTCGATCCCGGGCAGGTAACGCTCGTTGACGCCCGCCTCGCGGATGGCGGCGGCGTGCGCCTCGTCGCGCGCCCACAGGCGCACTTCGTGCCCGTTCCGCACCAGCACGTCCGCGAGCGCCGTGCCCCAGCTTCCGGCGCCCAGCACCGTCACCGCCGCGCGGCTCACGTTTCGTCCCTCCGGTCCTGCCGCCGGTCCGGCCCGCGGGGTCGCACGCGTCCGCGCCGCCAGTCGATCTGCAACTCCTCGCGACGAACGATCCGCGCGAGGTTCGCCCGGTGCGTCCACCAGACCGTCACGGCGAGCAGGATTGCGTACGAGACGACCGAACGCGGCGCCGCCGAGGCTCGCGCCATGATCGGGACGAGGCTCGCGGAGACGAGGGAGGCGACGGACGCGGTGCGGGTGAGGATCACGGTCATGACCCAGACGGAGAAGGCGACCATCACCGCCACGGGCGCCAGCGCCGCCATCGTCCCGGCCGCGGTCGCGACCCCCTTCCCTCCCTTGAACTTCGTGTACACGGGCCACACGTGTCCCGTGATGGCCGCGAGCCCGTACGCGAGCGCCCACGCCCCCGTCCTCCCGTCCCAGAGCGGGAAAAACCAGACGGGCAGAAACCCCTTGAGGAGATCGACGAGGAGCACCACGACGGCCGGGAAGAAGCCGAGGATGCGGTATGCGTTGGTGGACCCGAGGTTGCCGCTCCCCTCCCGGCGCAGATCGTAGCCGTACACCCGCCCCACGAGGTAGCTGGTCGGGAACGCCCCCACGAGATAGGCGAAGAGCGTGAGGAGGGGGGCCGTCACGCGCGCTCCGAGCGTTGCTTCAGCTTGATCCGGATTGGAGATCCCTCGAATCCCCAGGCCTCCCGGAAGCCGGCGACAAGGTATCGCACGTAGTGCTCCTTCAGATCACGGGGGCGGTTGGACCAGAGTACGAACAGCGGTGGGGACGACGCCACCTGGCTTCCGTACAGCAGCCTCACGTCGCCCCGCCCTCCCTGGGGCGGCTGGCGGCGCGCGACGAGGTCGCGCAGGACCTGATTGACTTCGGCGGTCGGGATGCGCCGCGCCCGCTCCTCCTGCGCGGCGAACGCGAGGTCGATCACCTTGCGCACGCGCTTCCCCGTGAGCGCGGAACAGGTGATGATCGGAGCCCAGCGAAGATAGTGCCCCCGCTCGCGGAGTTCGCGCTCGAACCCGGCCGTCGCCGACGGTCCCCGGTCCTCGATCAGATCCCATTTGTTCGCCACGAACACGAGCCCCTTGCCCGCGTCCCAGGCCTGGTGTCCGATCCTGAAGTCCTGGTTCGCGGCACCGGCCTCGGTGTCGACGAGGAGGAGGCAGACGTCCGCGCGCTCGATCGCCGACGCGGCGCGCAGGCGGCCCAGAAACTCGAGATCGTCCGCGATGCGCGCCTGTCTCCGGAGCCCCGCAGTGTCGATCAGACACACGCGCCGGTCCCCGATCTCGAGTTCGGTGTCGATCGCGTCACGGGTCGTCCCGGCCTCCTCGTGGACGATGACCCGCTCTTCGCCCAGCAGCCGGTTGACGAAGCTCGACTTGCCGACGTTGGGGCGCCCGATGACCGCCACCCGGAGGTCCGCGCCCCCCCCTTCGGCCTCGTGGGCGGCGGGGAGCGCCTCGACCACGCGGTCGAGCAGGTCTCCCGAACCCTTGCCGCTGAGCGCCGCCAGCGGCGTGGGGTCGCCGAGGCCCAGTTCGTAGAACTCGAGGTGCTCGACGGATCCGCCGAGTTCGTCCAGCTTGTTCACGGCCACGATCACGGGCAGGCCCGAACGGCGCAGGAGGTCGCCCACATGCCGGTCCACGGGCTGAACGCCCTCCCGTCCGTCGACGACGAGGATGACCACGTCGGCATGGCCGATCGCGGTCTCCGCCTGGCGCCGTACCTCATGGTCGATCTGCTCCCCCGGCCCGTCGACGAGCCCGCCGGTGTCGACGAGCAGGAACCGGCGTCCCGCCCATTCGGCCTCCGCGAACTGCCGGTCGCGCGTCACGCCGGGCCGCTCCGCCACGATCGCCAGGCGACGGCGGAGGATCCGGTTGAAGAGGGTCGACTTGCCCACGTTGGGGCGGCCCACGATGGCCACGGTCCGCAATGCCACGGCGTCTACAGCCCGGAGAGGACGTCGACGAAGTCGTGCGAGGGCTCGACCCGGCGCCCGGGGAACTCGGCCCGCAGTTCCGACAGGCTCATGTCATCGAGGAACAGGTCGTCGTCGTTCAGCGCCTGCCCGGAGAAGAGCGCGACATCGAAGTCCCCGCCCTCGCGAAGCGCCTTCGCGTGGTCCGCACCCGGCAGCAGGCCCGCCGTGGTGACCATGGGCCCGTAGAGCGTGTTCTCGACCGCCACGGCGGACACTTCGGCCCCGGTCCGGCGGGCGATCCGATCCGCGAGGCCGGCCAGCGTAGGCCCCATCGATGGGCCGGTCACCGCGACCACGCGGCAGCCGTCGAGCGGGCCGAGATCCTCGAGCCGTCCCGCCACGCGGTCGGTCAGGCTCGAGATCGCGCCGACCCCGTTGCTCTCCAGATCCTGGTCGTCGAAATAGGCCGCGCCCGGCGGCGCCAGCCCCGCCTGCAGGTACAGCTCGTCGGCGGCGTAGCACCACCCCTGGCCGCGTTCGGCCAGCGCCCGCTCCCGGATCGCGTCCACGGCCGCGAGGGCCGCGCGACACTCGGCGGGCTCGAGGGTCCGCCCCCCGGGCGCGGCGTTCCAGGCCGTGAGTCCCACCGGGACGATGGAGAGCGACCGGATCGCCTCCCGCCGGTCGTAGAGGTTCTCGATCGTACGCGTGAGATGGTCGCCGTCGTTCAGATCCGGACAGAGGACGACCTGCGCGTGCACGAGGATGCCCCCTTCGGCCAGGCGGTCGAGGTCCTGATTGATGTTGGCGCTGCGGGGGTTCTTCAGCATCGCGAGCCGAATTCCCGGCTCGGTGGCGTGGACGCTCACATACAGGGGGGAGAGTCGCTGTTCGAAGAGCCGGTCCCAGTCCTCGGGACGGAGATTCGTCAGCGTGATGTAGTGGCCGTGCATGAAGGACAGCCGATAGTCGTCATCCTTCACGTACAGGGGAGCCCGAAGCTTGTCCTTCCTGGGATTCCCCTTCACGAAACAGAAGGGGCAGGCGTTCGTACAGCGGCGGATCTTGTCGGGCTCGGGGATGATGCCGAGCGGCTCGTCCGTCGGCTTCTCGATCTCGAACACGAGACGCTCGCCCGACGGCCGCTCCGCGAGCACCTGCAGCGACGGTTCCGCCTGATGGAAGAGGAGATCGAGGCCGTCCCGGATGGGGCGGCCGTTGATCTCGAGCACGGCGAGACCGGGCGGAAGCTCGAGGTCGGCGGCGATCGAGCCCGGCTCGACCCTGGCGATTCGAATCATGATGAAGCGAGCGGAGGGGCGGGACCCCGGCCGCCCCTCCCGAGGGAGCAACCGGTGTCCCGGGGGGTCTCTCCGGCCGGTCGGTCAGCCCCCGATGGTTCCGTAGCGGAATCCGGCCAGCGGCACGTCGGAGGTGACCTCGAAG
This sequence comes from Candidatus Palauibacter sp., assembly GCF_965222475.1. Lineage (GTDB taxonomy): Bacteria > Gemmatimonadota > Gemmatimonadetes > Palauibacterales > Palauibacteraceae > Palauibacter. The sequence continues at coordinate 958,806 of NZ_CBDCUB010000001.1, forward strand.
CGGAAATTCCCCGCAGCGGCGTCCGTCGTCTGCGTATGGGTCATCGCGACCTGCCCGTTCGCGTCCAGGAACTCGAACGGGATCTGCAGCGTGCCGCTCGCCGTGCGCGCCGTGAAGTCGACCTGCACGACGTAACTCCCGCCCGACGTGGCGGCCATCTGGGCGAAGGTGAACGAGAGCGCGGCCGCCTCACCCTCCGCCATGACCGCCATCGCCTGATCGTTCATGTCTGCGCGACCCAGGGCCGTGGCGTGAAGCTGGAACGCAAGCTGATCGTAGGGATACCACGTGGTCAGGGTGTCGGCGAGGGGGATGACCGGCCCCGGACGTCCGGCCTGGGTGGAGGCGTTGACGTAGTTCTCCATCGCCTCCTTGTTGTAGGGATTCCCCTGGCGCGCGTTTCCGAACGCGGTCACCGCGTCCTCGAAGTTCTGCGCCTCGTAGAGCCCGACCCCGACCTCGAGCCACTGGTCGTAGCTGAGATCCGTGCGTCCGAGGATGTCCGCGTAGATGGCCGCCGCCTCGTCGGCCCGGTCCTGATCCGCGAGCACGCCCGCGTACCGGATCCGGATCACGACGTCATCCGGGTTCCCGGCGAGGTAGGCGTCGTAGGTTTCCGCGGCCTCATCGCCCCGCCCCGCGTCCATCAGGAGGTCACCGAGCCCGCGCACGGCGTCCCGCATCTGCTCGGCGTCGACCTCGGCCATGTCCGTCGCGAGTGCGGTGCGATACGTCTCGATCGCGGCATCGGTCGCCCCGGTCTGCGCCTGCAGGCCCGCGGCCATGTTGTACGTTCGCATGTCGGGCCGCAGCTCGTTCGCGAGCATGAACGACTGGATCGCGCCCTCGGTGTCCTGGGCGCTATAGGCGTTCACCCCCCGGTTGTAGAGCCGCACCCAGCCGTTGTAGCGCTGCGACTCCCCGTGCAACATGCACTCGGGTGGCGAGAGTTCGTCATAGCGGTCCAGGAGGTGCTCCGCGTCCAAGAAGTTCTGGAGACCGATCCCGACGTGCACGCACTCCGGGGGGTAGGCAGGAAGGTACTGCTCACAGTTCTGGACGAAGCCGCCGAGCTCGACCTGCACCTGGGCCGCAATCAGGAAGACCACCGGGTTGTCGCTGTCGAGGTCGTCCTCTAGAGCGTCCCACGCCTCAGTGAAGGCGGCGAGACTGTCCTCTGCCGCAGCTTGTTCAAGATCCTGCATCGCCTCCGACGCGCGGTTCGCCGAGTCGCTCGGATCGAACTGGCATTCCTGCTCCTGCCCGAACAACGCCGCAGGTAGGACGCCGACGACGAGAGCCGCCGTGGCCGCCGTCTTTGCGTCTGCACGCACCGTGTTGAACATCGCTCTGAACCCCTGTTGGTTGAATGATTTCTCACGCCCTTATAGATAACCGAAGTAACGTTCCGGCGCACCGTGATCGATCCACGGAGTCGATCGGCTTGCCAGGACGGCACCTGTGCCGCTGCGCCGGCTCTGCCCAACACCCCGTGCAACGCGCACGATCCGTCAACGCCGAGAACTGAGCTCCGCCCGTCTGAAACGCCTGCGCAGGCCCGCGACATCGGTGTGCGCCCAGCATTTTCGAGTAAGGGTGCGCCCCCTTCGGCGGAAACGCGCCGTGGATAACCTTGATTCCCCGCGTCTCGAGAAACTCTGCCACCGGCACAAAATCCCGATCCGATGAGACGAGCACGGCGACATCGTAGTTGTCGACCCAAGCGAGCCTGATCATGTCCGTCGCCATCCGCACATCGACACCCTCTTCTTCGGTACCTCTCATGTCTGAGCCGCAGGTCGGGCAGATGCGCACCGTCTCTTGACAGGCGGGGCACCGCGGAGGCGATGATTTCTTCTGACGTGGCATCATCGAAACGTTTACGCCGGGGAACGTATCAACCTTCGTTGTCGCCCACCGGTAAAGTTTTTTGTCCGTAGCACTGGCGGGATCGTAGGAGCCGTAGAAGTTCAACCCCTGATTACAGATAGTCTCCGGCTGAAGGGGCTCCGATGAGTCCTGCCGCCGCGCGAACCAACTCGGGTCCGAGGGTTGACCAGTCCGTCAAGAATCCCTGGTCCACTTCCCTCATGGAGAGCGTGTAGTTCCAGAAATCCACGAACACGCGTACGCGAGGGCGGAGGGTCTGAGAGGAATCATCCAGGGACATGTCGGACTCAAAAAAATACAGGGACGCATGAAGCGTCCCTGTGGTACTGATGGTCGGATCCCGTTTTCCCTATCTGGGCGATGATCCAACGGGTCTTGTTGGAATCCAACATACAAGCGAGGGGACAGCCTGGCAATCGGAAGCAGGCTCGATGCCACAGGTCCATGTCGCACGATCTCCGAATCAGGACGCGCTAGTAGGTCAGCAGGTGCGCGGTGTTGAAGAGGACGACGGTTTCTCCGTCCTTCAACTCCCCCGATCGCCGGAGTTCCCGCGCGGCGGCAAGCGTAGCGCCTCCTTCGATACACGCCCCCACGCCGGCGGCGCCAAGCTCGAGCGCCGCGGCCATCATGGCTTCGTCCGGGACGGCGACCGCTCCTCCCCCCGACTCGCGCAGCGCCTCGAGGATGAGGAAGTCCCCGAGCGCCCCGGGGACCCGGAGGCCCCAGGCCTCGGTCGACGCGTCCCGCCAGGGCTCCGCGTGCGTCCGCCCCTCGGCGTGCGCCCGCACGATGGGGGCGCAGCCCGAGCCCTGTACCGCGTACAGTCTCGTGCCACCGTCGATCATCGCCAGTTCGCGGAGTTCGGAGAGCGTCTTGTGGCTCCCGATGAGGCCGGTGCCGCCGCCGGTCGGGTAGACGATCGCGTCGGGCGGCCGCCAGTCCAGCGATTCCACGATCTCGAGCATCATCGTCTTCTTGCCCTCGATCCGGTACGGCTCCTTGAGGGTGGAGATGTTGAACGCCCCGGTCTCGGCGGCATACTCGGCGGACAGGCGGCCGCACTCGTCGATCAGCCCGTCGACCCGCGTCGTCTCGGCCCCGTAGTGCTCACAGCGCCGGGCGACGCCCTCCGGCGTGTCTTCGGGGATGAAGAGACGGGCGGACGCGCCGGCCCGCGCCGCGTAGGCCGCGAGCGCCGCGCCGGCGTTCCCCGCACTCGGGATCACGAAGTCCGTTGCCCCCTCGTGCACGGCGCGCGTGACCGCGGCGCACAGGCCCCGGTCCTTGAAGCTGCCGGTCGGATTCAGGCCCTCGTCCTTGACGAGGAGCGTCAGGCCCTCGAACTCGCCGCCGAGCCGCAGTTGGAGCAGGGGCGTGCCCCCCTCGCCGAGCGTGACCGGTTCTTCGTCGGGGTCGAGCGGCATGATCTCGCGGTAGCGCCACATCCCGGCCGGGCGCGCGGCCCACGCGCGCCGGAGCGCTTCACCGTCGCGGTCCGCGAGGTCGTACCGTGCCAGAAGGGGTTTCCCGCAGTCGGGGCAGACCGTGGCCAATGGCCGGGCGGCCGGGCGGCCGCAGGCACCGCATTCGAGGTGCCAGCTCATACGCTCGTCTCCTTGTCGTTGCTTAACCCGGCGGCGCCCCCGGGCGCTGCCGCGGCCGCGTCCAGGCGTTCCAGCGTCCGCTCCCGTCCGAGGGCGTACGCGACCTCCCCCAGGTCGGGGCCGTGGCGCTGCCCGGTCAGGGCGACCCGAACGGGCGGGAAGAAGGCCCGCCCGGGCAACCCGGCCTCCCGCATCGCCCCCCGGAGCGCCTGGGCGAGGGGCTCGGGTCGCCACGCCGTCTCTTCCCAGGCGGCCCGGGCGAGGCGGAGCGCGGCCCCCGCCTCCGGGGCCGCGAGCACCTGCCGCGCCGCCGCCCCGCCGAGCGGCGGCGCGCGGAAGATCGGCTCGACCTCCGACGAGGCGTCGGCCACGAGTCGCGTGCGTTTGGCGAATACCTCCGCGGCGCGGCGGAGGTCGGCGTCGGTCAGGCCCAATCCCTCCGCGTCGAGCCGTCCGGCCCAGCGCCGGGCCAGCCGCTCGGACGGCTCCACCCTCAGGTGCCGCCCCGACAGCCAGGCCATCTTCTCCTCGTCCACCTCGCTGTCCGCCGCCCCCAGCCGGTCGAGATCGATCCGCTCGACGAGCGCCTCCCGGCTCAGGAACTCCTCCCCGTCCTCCGACGACCAGGAAAGCAGCGAGAGATAGTTCAGGATCGCGTCCGGATGGAAGCCCCGCTCGCGGTAGTCGAGGACGCCGGCCGCCCCGCGTCGCTTGGCGAGCTTCCCTCCCCCGGGGGCGAGGACGGTCGGGATGTGGACGAACTCCGGCGGTTCCACGCCGAAGGCCCGGTACAGGAGGACCTGTTTCGGGGTGTTCGAGAGGTGCCCCACGCCACGGATCACATGGCTGATCTCCATCGCGATGTCGTCCACCGCGACGGCGAAGTTGTAGGTGGGCCGACCGTCGCTCCGTACGAGCACCATGTCGCCCAGATCGTCTCCATCGATGGCGAGCGTGCCCTTGAGGAAGTCGTCGAACTCGACCGGACCCGACGCCACATGGAGGCGGCTCGCCGGCGTGCGCCCCGCGGCCTCGTAGCGGCGCGCCTCGTCTGCCGGGAGGTCGCGGCAGCGCGCGTCGCGGCCGGTGGGTTCGCCCGCGGCGATCGCCGCCTCCCGTCGGGCCTCCAGTTCGTCCGGTGCGCAGTAGCATCGAAAGGCGTGGCCTGACTCGAGCAACTCCCGCGCCCGCCCGCGGTGCAGCGCCCCGCGCTCCGACTGCCGGTACGGCCCGAACGGCCCGCCCTCGCGCGGCCCCTCGTCGGGCCGGAGTCCGAGCCAGTCGAGCGCCTCGTAGATCATCGCCTCTCCGCCGCGGACGCCGCGCTCGGTATCCGTATCCTCCAGACGGAGCACGAAGGCGCCCCCGTGGCGGCGTGCGAACAGCCAGTTCAGGATCGCGGTGCGCGCGTTGCCGAGGTGGAGCGCCCCCGTCGGACTCGGCGCGAAACGTGTGCGGATGGGGGCCGTCATGCGGCCGTCTCCTCCGGGTCGAAGCCATCACAGCGCAGTACGGGCAGTCGGGGATAGCGCGGGAATCTCGGGTCGCGGCGCGAGAGCCGACAGAGGAGGAAGGACGAGCCGCGCTCGCTCGTGATCCAGCGCCGATGATGGCACGCGGCGCAGAGGCCGGCGGGCGGCCGCCCCCGCATCAGGAAGGCCCTGCCGGGTAGCCTTCGCCGGACCCGGATGCGCCCGTGGAACCCCACGCGTCGCCCGACTTGTAGCCCGGTTCCGGCTCGTCGGGACGGAGGGAGGAGAGGATCGAAGCCGCGGTCGCCCGGCCGATCCCGGGTGTGCGGGTGAGCTGTGCCACCGTGGCGCGGCGGATGATGTCGAGACTCCCGAAGCGCTCGAGCAGCAGTTGCTCGCGCGCCGGTCCCACGCCCGGGATCTCCCCCAGCCGCGAGCGCAGCGCGCGCCGGCGGCGGAGCGTGCGGTTGTACTGGAGCGCGAAGCGGTGCGCCTCGTCGCGCGCCCGCTGCAGCCAGTGCAGCCCCGGGTCCGTGCGCGGGAGGCGCAGCGGGACCGCCGACTCCGGCCGGAAGACCTCTTCCTCCCGCTTGGCCAGGGCCGCGGTGGGGAGGTCCGATACGCCCGCCGCATCCATCGCCTGGCGGGCCGCCGACAGCTGTCCCCTGCCCCCGTCCACCACCACCAGCTCCGGGAGGGGGCGACCCTCTCGCACGCGGCGGTCGAAGTAGCGCGAGACGATCTCCTGCATCATCGCGTAGTCGTCCGGTTTCCCGTCCTCCGATTCCCGGATCCGGAACCTGCGGTATTCGTCCTTGTGCGGGCGTCCGTCGCTGAGCCACACGCAGCTGCCCACCGATTCCCGTCCCGCCAGCGTCGACACATCGAAGCAGACGATCTCCCGCGCCGGTGCCCCCAGTTCCAGCGCCTCCCCGAGACGGGCCGCGGCCGGCGGCACGCCCTCCGCTCCGCGGTCCGTCGCCGGCTCTTCCTTGCGCTCGCTCCGGTCCCGGGCGAGTACGTGCGCCGCGTTGCGGTTCGCGGCCCGGATCAGCTCCCGCTTCGGCCCCCGCACGGGCACCCGAATCCGGAAACGACGTTCGGCGATCCCCGACAGGTATTCCTCCACGAGATCCTGTTCGTCGAAGGGCTCCGGGACCAGCAGCTCGGAGGGGACATCGTCCGCGTGCCGAAGGTAGAAGCCCTTCACGAGCGCCCCGAGCACGGCGTCATCCGCCTCCTCGCCCACGTTGCCCAGGTAATGGATCCTCCGGCCGACGAGGCGCCCCTCGCGCACCCGCAGCACGATCCCGCACACCGACCCGCCCTCGTCTTCGCGCGCGAAGCCGATCACGTCGTGGCTCCCGCCCCGCGGATCGATCGCCGCCTGGCGGCTCTCGAGCTGGTCGAGTCCGCGCAGGACATCCCTCGATTCGGCCGCCCGTTCGTACTCCATCGCGTCGGCGGCCTCCGCCATCCGCCGCTCCACGGAGCGCCGGACCACCCCCGTCCGTCCGCCCAGGATCTCGAGGATCTCGTCGATCATGCCGCGGTAGTCCTCCCCGGATTGCAGGCCCGCGCACGGAGCCTTGCAGCGTCCGATGTGGTAGTCGAGACAGGGACGCGCCGGCAGCTCCTCCGGCATTCGGTAATGGCACGAGCGCACGGTGTACATCTTCTTGATCGTGCGCAGGGCGCGGCGCATCGCCCCCACGTCCGTGAAGGGGCCCAGGTAGCGCGACCCGTCGTCGTCCAGCCGGCGGGTCACGAAGATGCGGGGGAAGGACTCGGTGACGGTGATCTTGATGTACGGATAGCTCTTGTCGTCGCGGAGCTGGATGTTGAAGCGCGGTCCGAACTCGCGGATGAGGTTCCACTCGAGGAGGAGTGCCTCGGCCTCCGAGCGCACCGGGAAGGTCTCGATGCTGTCGAGCTCCCGCACGAGACGGACGAGCTTCACGGAACGGCCCGCCTCCGCCCCGAAGTAGGAGGCGACCCGCGCGCGCAGCGACTTCGCCTTGCCCACGTAGAGCACCTCTCCGGCCGCATCCCGAAACAGATACACGCCGGGCTCGCGGGGGAGCGCCCGCGCCTGCTCGCGCAGGGCGTCGAGGGCCGCCTGGCTCGGCCGCCCCGCCCGCTTCACGCGTCCTCCCGGATGGCTCGGAGCGCGGTCGGGAGGCCGGCCACGGCCACGTAGCAGAGTCCCCCTCCCGCCAACGCGATGGCGAGCATGAGGGCGTGGCCGAGGAAACCGTCCGGCAGCGCGGCCTCGAGCCAGGCGCGCAGGAGCCACGCCACCCCACCGGCGAGAAGCGCGCCGAGCCCCATGCGGACCAGCGATCCCCGTACGGGAGCGAGCCAGCCCCCCCCGCCGCGCCGGCCCAGCCCGCGGGTCAGGAGGGCCAGGTTGATCCACGCGCCCACGGAGCCGCCGAACACGATGCCGGCCGCGGCGCGGAGCCCGAAGCCGCGCGCGTCCAGCCACAGGGCGGCGGTCGCGCCGACCGCGATACCGAGCACGACCCCCGTCGCGGCGTACTTCACCGGGGTTCGCGTGTCCTGCAGGGCGTGGAACGCGCTCGCGAACAGCTTCGTGAGGCTCGTCGCCACGAGGCCCAGCGCGTAGGCCCCGAGGATCCAGTGCACGACCGGCACGTGGTCCGGGTTGAAGTTCCCTCTCTGATAGATGAGCGACACCGCGAGGTCGCCGAGGAGGAGGAGGACGACGACGGACGGGAAGATGAACCAGGCCACGCGCCGCACGCCGGTCGCGAGGTGGGAGCGCAGCGCCTCGACGTCCCGTTCGCGGGACATCTCGGGCAGCGCCGCCACCGCGATCGAGGCGCCGAACAGCGCCAGCGGCAGGAGGGCGATCCGCTGGGCGTAGTAGATCCCGGAGAACGCGCCCTCGACGAGCAGGCTGGCGAGGAAGACGTCCGTCAGGCTCGAGATCTGGAAGATGCCCTGCCCCGCGGCGACGGGAACGGCGTTGCGCGCGACGCGGCTCGTGGGCTCGAAACCGCGGTCGATCCGCGGACGCAGCGTCCCGATGAGACGGCGCACGGCGGGCAGCTGCACGCCCACCTGCAGCAGGCTGCCGATCAATGTGGACCAGGCGAGCACCTCGATGAGCGACGCCCACCCCAGTCGCGCCCCGAGCAGGAGGCCGACGATCTGCGACAGATTCCACACCACGGGCGCGACGAAGGGGAGGAAGAAGCGGCGGTGGCTGGTCAGGATGCCGAGGCACCAGGCGCCGACGATCATCACGCCCGACATGGGGAAGAGGATGCGGACGAGCCGTGCCGTGTCGGCGCTGAGTTCCGCGTCGAACCCGGGTGCGAGGAGGGCCACGAGCCACGGCGCGGCGGCGGTCGCCGCGGCGACCACGAGCGCGGTCAGGGCGAGCAGGCGGCCCAGCACGCCCTGGGCGAGCCTCCGGGCCGACGCGGCATCGCCTGTCTCGAGCTGCGAGGAGAACACCGGCACGAAGGAGGCGGACAACGCCCCCTCGCTCAGGAGGTTGCGAAAGGCGTTCGGGATCCTGAGCGCGGCGCCGTACGCGTCCATGGCGCCGCCCAGCCCGAACGCGGCGGCGATGATGACGTCGCGCAGGAACCCGGAGATGCGGCTGGTCAGTATGCCGGCGCCGACGAGCGCCGCCGACCGGCCCTGCCCAGGCGCCCTTGCGTCCGTCAGGTCAGCTCTCCCGGTCGCCCCCGCCCGCCCGGCGCGGTTCGCTCGGCGGCAGCGCCGGGAGGGGTTCGTCCCCCTCGACCAGCGCGCGGACGAACGCCGTCTCCTCGCGTACCTCCTCGACTGTCTGTGTCAGGAACTCGATCTCCTGCTCGATGGCATCGAGGCGGGCGGACTGGACCTGGGGCGCATCGCCACCGCTGCCGATGCGGCGGGCGAGAGCTTCCGAGAGCGGGGAGTCGATCAGAATGGCGAGGACCGGGATGAGGATGATCATCCCGAGGACCAGCATGAAGGCGATAGTCATCGTGAACTGCCTCTTCGTGTCAACTTCGCCCCCGAATCCGCGTCCGTGACGGGCGGGCAAGCGGCCCCTGGAGTCACCCGCCCCCGACCGATACCCCTCAGCCGGAAAAGCTATCCGCCCGTTCCGGGCGGCGCCAAGGAGGAGGCGACCCGGCGGTCCGTTTCGTGCTCGAGGCGGTCGAGGAGTTCCGGTCCGTACCGGCAGAGAAAGGGCAGCGGGCTGAGCGTGCGCTCCTGCGGGCGCTTCCCCGGGAAGAGGTTGTCCGCGGCTCGTCGGACCTGGCCGAGGCGGACCTCGAGCCGGCGGCGGGTCTCCCGGTCGACCTGCTTCGAAAGCTCGGCGGCCGCGCCGAGCATCCCCTTCCGTGTCTTCCCCACTGCGGCCCGGAGTCCGGGCACCTGCTCGCCCACCACCTGCTCGATCTCCGCCATTCCCGACTCCGTACGCTCCCGGAGTCGGCGCAGGGCCCGGTCCAGGGTCTCGGGTCGCGCCTCCCGCGTGAGCCGGGCCACGGCCGGTTCCGCTCCCTCGGCGAGCTCCCGCGCCGAAATGCCCGTCCGCTCGAGAATCCGCCGGATGCGAGGTTCGATGAGAGTCCACGCCGCCCGCGGCTGGACGGAGGGGATCGGCACCTCGAGGGCTTCGAACAGCGGGGGCAGCTGGCTCCAGTAGGCGATCTCTCCGGGTCCGAGCACCGTGGCCGCCACCGGGAGTAGCCAGGACTCGAGCGCCGGACGCGACGCGACGTTGGGCGAGAAACGGGCCGGGGATGTCTCGAGCCGATCCCGCCACGCCCCGATGCTCTCTCGCGGTCCCGAAGGCGCGGCCCGAAAGCCCTCCCCGTCGCGCCCCAGGCGCCGCCGCCCCTCCCCATCGTCGAAGAAGAGCGGGAGGGCGCCATCGATCTCCGCGATCGGCGCTTCAAACCCCGACTCCATGACATGTCGCGCTCCGAGATCCCCCGCTTGCAGGACCGCGCCCCAGTCCTCGAGCATACGCCGATACAGCGGGACGGCCGCCCGTCCAAGCGTCGGATGGGCGGAGTCGACCCATGCGTACCCCCGGTCGCCGAGGATCGCGTGCAGAAGGCCCGCGAAGGCCTGCGAGACCGTCGCCTGCTCGGAGTACGCATCTCGGATCAACTTCAAATAAAATGATGTAAATTCAGATATTGGAAGTATTTCCGTCATTTCATCAAGAATCGACATCATGGACGGGGAGAGTCCGTGGGAGCCGACCGAGCGTCGGTCGGAACCCTCCGGCACGGAGAGTGCCAGGGTCCGAACGGCGTCCTTACGATCGAGCAGTGTCGTGCGCCCCACCTCGGCCCAGTCGTGGTCGTCCGCGGCTATCCAGAAGAGGGGCACGACGGGGCACTCGAGAGTCCGCTCGAGGTGGGCGGCCAGCGAGATCGCGGTGAGCGCCTTGTAGATGACGTAGCAGGGTCCGAGGAGGAGGATGGGCTGGTGTCCGGTCGAGACGAAATAGCCTTTCCCCCGCAGGACGGCCTCGAGGCGACTCCGGGTCCGAGGCCCGGACGTCCCGAACACCTCGGGACCGAGGCGGGCGGGCCGTGGCGGGGGTAGCGCCAGCGGGTCCAGGGCCGCGGCGCTCGGCAGCGCGATCTCGGCGCCCCCCGACAGGGCTGCGTGAGCGAGCGAACCGGGCGCGGCCAGGATACGGGAATGGATTTCGGGGGTCGCTCTCGCTGGGGCACGGGTCACCGGGCCCGTCCCATCATGAGGAGGCGGGGCGAGTCGGGTCCGAACGGGGCGCCGTCGTAGTTGCCGAACATATCCCGTATATCCAGGCCCTTCTCGCGCAGGAGGTCGCGCAACGTTTCGGGCGCGTAAAGCCGAACCCGCTCGTGGTAGACCTGAGGAGGTCTGCCCGTCCCGCCGCCGATCTCGATGCGTTTGAAGACCTGGTCTCCCTCCACCCAGCGCGTCTGCCGTACGGGAGTGCCGTTGACCTCTCCCACGGATTCGGGATCGAGGCGGTCCATGACCCAGGCGGCGTTCAGGTAGTCCATCAGGAACGGCGCCCCGGGGCGGAGGACGCGGCGAATCTCGGCGAGGACCTCGATGTCCTCGTCGTGAGTGAAGAAATAGCCGAAAGACGTAAAGAAGTTGACGAGGCCGTCGAAACTCGCGTCCGCGAAGGGGAGCGCCCGCATGTCGGCGCGTACGAGCGAGTTGGCGACGCCGAGTCGGTCCCGGGCCGCGTGCAGGAGCGGCGCCGAGAGGTCGATTCCGGTGGCGCGCAGGCCGGCGGCCCGGAGTCGCTGCAGGTGCCGGCCCGCGCCGCACGCCAGGTCCAGCACCCTGGTCCCCGCCCGAATCCCGGTCCGCTCACGGTAGAGCGAGACGGCTCGTGCGGCCTCCGCCTCATCCCGATGCGGGTACAGCTCGAGGTAGGCCTCCCCGAACCAATCCCGAAACCACTCCGCGGGTGCGCTCATGGCCCCTTGTGGTAGGGTTCGCCCCGGAGGATCGTCGCGGCGCGATAGAGCTGCTCCGTGAGGACGAGCCGCGCCACCTCGTGCGGCAGCGTCATGGCCGAGAGGGCCAGCCGGGTCCGTGCGCGGGCGAGGACGCGGGGGGCGAGTCCGTGCGCGCCTCCGATCGCGAAGGTGGCTCCGGGACGTCCATAGGTGCGCATCTCATCCAGGTAGTCGGCGAGTCTCCGCGTCGACCACGGGTCTCCTTCCCGTGTCAGCGCGACGAACTCCAGGTCGTCCGGCAGGCGGCGCTCGAGCGCGGCGGCTTCCCGCTCGCGTGCGTCCCCGGCGCGGGCATCCGGCAGGCGGGCCGGCTCTACGAGGACGCTATCGAACCTGATGTAACGCCGCAGGCGCGCCTCGTATTCCTCCGTCGCGCGGAGGATCGCGGAAGCGCGCTTGCGTCCGACGGAAGCCACGAGGATCCTCGTCACGCTCCGCCTCCCGGGTCGCCGGCCCTCCGGCCCCATGCCGCTGCGTGGAGAATCAGGCCTCTCACCTCCTCCCAGCCCGTGCCCTTCCAGGTCAGCGTTTCCGGGAGGACCCAGATCGGCAGGTCGGGGCCAAGGAACGGCCCGACCCGCGCGAGGTCCTTCCGTGTGGTCAGTACGCCTCCCCGCCCCGCCGCCGCGGCGAGGCGCTCCCGATCGCCCGGCGCGGGCGCGCGGTGATCCCCGAGGGGGATTCCCTCCCGGACCGACCCGCAGCGAGCGCCGGCCTGCGCGAAGAAGAGATTGGGCTTCATGACTCCGGTCAAGGCGAGGCGGGGAGCCGGCGGGCCGACCCACGCGTGCGCACCGGCATTCGACGGGCGCGGGGGTCCCGCCTCGAACACCGCGCTGGCGATCGGGGTCCCGATGCCCCGCCTCCGGAGTCGGGCGCGGAGTCGCCGGTCGAAGTCCGCCACCTCACGGGTCCACGGCTCCCGCCCCGTGGAGATGATCGCGTCGGCGCGGGCGGCCGCCCACGTCCAGCGCTCCCGGAACGGACCCGCGGGCAGCCGGGCCCCGTTCGTGCGGCGCAGCGCGTCGCGATCGACGAGAAGAAGGTTTAAGTCGCGGCGGAGGCGTCGGTGCTGGAACCCGTCGTCGAGGATCGCGACGGTGGCCCCCTCCGCGGCGGCGCGGCCGGCCGAGCGCACCCGGTCCGGGTGTCCCCACACGTGGGCTGCCGGCGCTTCGAGGGCGAGCAGTTCGAGTTCGTCGGCAAAGCCGCGGGCGAGGATGGCGGGGCGGTGACCTTCGGCCGCCAGCAGGCGGGCGAGGAGGGCGGCGACGGGTGTCTTGCCGCTCCCGCCCACCGTCACGCCGCCGACGGAGATCACCGGGAGGCCGGCGGCGTGCGTCCTGAACAGGCCCCTGTCGTAGAGGCCGTGGCGCGCGTCGTGGAGGAGTCCGTACGCGCCCGCGACCACCCGTAGCGGCGGTGACGGGCGGGTGCGTCTCCATTGGCTGCGGACCAGGCGCTCGGCGGCCCTCCGCAGCCCGGGCGCCCCGCTCACCGGCCGGCGCCTCGGCTGCGGGCTCGCGGACCAGCGTACGCCGCGCGCCGGCCTGCGGCGCACGATGGCGGGCGGGCGGGCCCAGCGGGCCTCCCGGGCCGCCTGTTCGCAGCGGGCCACCTCACGCGCGAGTGCAGCTTCGATGTCGGCGGTGACGATCGGGCCGGCGCGCCTCGGACGCACGGAGCCCAGCGAGACGAAGACGGTGGCACCCGGGGCCGGGATCAGGAAGCGGTCCCAGGTCGAGAGCCGCCAGCCCGCCGAGGCCGCGACCCCGACCGCCGTCACCGCCCCCCGGGCGTGGGTGGCGAGACGGGCGCCGCCGTCCTTGAACGAGCGCCGGGGGCCGCGCGGACCATCCCCGGTGAGAATGACGCCCTGCCCCTCCTTGTAGGAGCGCACCAGGTGCCGAAAGCCGGCCTCGCCGCCCCGCGTGCTCGACCCCCGGGCCACCTCGTAGCCGAGCCGGCCCAGGATCCGCGAGACGATCTCGCCATCGCGGTCCCGGCTCGCGAGCGTCGCCAGATCCTGGTCGGCGAAGAGCCACGCGAGCGGCAGGAGGTGCTCGTGCCAGCAGGCGTGGACCGCGCGCGCCGGGATCGGACGGCAGGGTCGCGCGGGATCGTCCGGGTGCCGGAAGCGCCAGGTGCGGCACAGGGGCAGGGCGATCCGCAGGATCCGGACCGCGACGCCGACGGGGATGCGCCGGGCGCTCACGCGAGAAGCTCGATCGCTCTCGCGGCGACCCGGGCCGCGCAGCCGGGCTCGCCGAGCCGGTCCCGCAGCGCCGTGAAGCCCCGCAGCATGGCGCGGCGCTCCGGGGAGGCCTCCTCGAGGAGGGGCTCGAGCGCGGACGCCATGCGTCCCGGGGTCAGCCGGTCCTGCAGCAGTTCAGGGACGATGCGGGCCCCGGTCACGAGGTTGACCAGCACGATCGAGGGAACCCGCACCAGCCGACGACCGACGGCCCATTCCAGCCGCGTCGTTCGGTACCCCACGACCATCGGTATCCCCGCGAGCGCGAGTTCGAGCGTGATCGTCCCCGACTTGGTGAGCGCCGCCGTGGCCTGTCCCAGCACCTCCTCCGGGCTCGCGGTGCGAAACCCGCTCCCCTCGTAGAGCGTCTCGGGCAGGTGAGGCGGCCGCGCCACCCGGACCTCGAGGCCGGCGTGAAGGCGGGCGAGCCGGCGCGCGGCGTCCGCGAAGACCGGAAGCATGAATCGTACCTCCTGGGCGCGGGACCCCGGGAAGAGCCCGATCACCCGTTCGCCGGCGGCCGGAGGCGGACGGCGGGCGAACTCGCGCGCGTCGAGCAGCGGGTGCCCGACGAACTCCACGTCCACCCCGTATTCCTCCAGGAGGTCCGCCTCGAACGGGAGCACCGTCAGGACGCGGTCGCAGTCGCGTGCGAGACGGCGCGCCCTTCCCCGTCGCCACGCCCACACCTGCGGGGCGATGAAATAGAGCACGCGACGCCCCTGCCGCCGCGCGGCGCGCGCCAGACGCAGGTTCAACCCCGGGTAGTCGATGGGCAGGAAGAGCCCGATCCCCTCGGCGGCGAAGAGGCGCCGGATCCGGCGCTCCAGCCCGAACAGGGAGGGCAGCCGCCGGAGGACCTCCGCCCCCCCCATGACCGACAGCGCTTCCAGGCCGGCGAGGCGCGCCACCCCCGCGGCCTCCATCTGGCGCCCCCCGATCCCGAACAGCCTCGCGCCGGGCAGCCCCGCCCGGATCGCGCGTGCGACCGCCGCCCCATGCCGATCTCCCGAGGCCTCACCGGCCGAGATGAAGATCGCCGGTTCCGGGCTCGGAGCGGGGCTCAGGAGAACCGGCCGAGATAGACCATCAGCATGAACACGAGCGCGAGGAGGACGACGAGGACGATGGTCTTCGGCCCTCGCTTGACCGCGCTCCCGAGCTTCTTCCGCTCCTCACGAATCTTGATCAACGACATGTACGAACTCCTCGATCTCGCGGGTGATCCGGGTCGCGACTTCGAGCGCTTCCCGCCCCGCATGCCCCGAAACCAGCCGGCTCGGTCGCCCGGCGATCGCATCGGCGAAGGCGTCGAGTTCCCGCGCCAGCGCTTCCCCCGGAGGGGCCTCCAGCGGGATGGGTTCGACGAGGTTCTCGACTCCGGCGACGCGCCCCACCGTTCGCGGGTCGCGACGCCGGTAGTGGTGCCCCGTTCCCTCCGCGAGGTCCAAGCTGAAGTACCCGGATCGCTGGAACAACCGCAACTGGCGGATCGTCCTGAAGGAGACCCGGCTGGCGGTGATGTTCGCCACCGTTCCGTCCTCGAAGGAGAGGCGGGCGTTGGCGAGGTCGATCCACGGGGAGATGACCGACACGCCCACCGCCCGCACGTCCGCCAGCGGCGTCCGGGCCAGCGTGAGGACCAGGTCGATGTCGTGGATCATGAGATCCAGGATCACCGTGACGTCGGCTCCCCGGGGCTGAAAGGGGGCCATGCGCAGCGACTCGATGAACCGGGGCCGGTCGAGGAAGGGTTCGGCGGCCTGCAATACCCCGTTGAAGCGTTCGACGTGTCCCACGCCGAGGACGACCCCCGTTTCGTTCGCGAGCCGGACGATCTCGTCCGCCTCCTCGAGCGTCGACGCGAGCGGCTTCTCGACGAGCGCGTGACACCCCGCCGCGATGGCCGCGACCGCCGCCGCGTGGTGCGCCGCCGTCGGCACCGCGATGACGACCGCTTCGGCGCGGGCGTGCAGTTCCGCCGCGTCGGGGAACGCCGGCACGGAGAGGGCGGCCGCGACCTCCTCCGCCCGCGAACGCGCCCGATCGTGAACCCCGACCAGTTCGAAGGCGGGGCTCCCGGCAAGGAGCCGGGCGTGCGCCGCGCCGAGACGCCCCACGCCCACTACGCCGGCGGGGATCGGGTTCATGCGGCTCCGGGTCGCGGTTCCCGCCCCTCCGGCGGCGCGTCCCCTTCCGGACGGGACCGGGCCGGTGTGATCCCCCGCCCCCCGTCGCGGATGAAGGCGACGAGTTCACGAACCTCCGGCGTCTCCTCCTCGCTCTCCAGCCGGTCGAGGATCACCCGGAGCGGCGCGGCGGAGCGGAAGATCTCCCGATAGGCCCCCTGCAGGGCGCGGATCGCCTCCGGCTCGAACCCCCGGCGTTCGAGCCCGATCCGGTTGATCCCGCAGGTGCGGGTCGTGGGGCTCCCGCGCACGAGCGTGTAGGGCGCCACATCGCGCACGAGCCGCGCGCCGCCGCCCACCATCGCGTGCCGGCCGATCCGGGTGAACTGCTGAATCCCGGTCAGCCCGCCCACGATCGCCCACTCCCCGATCTCGACGTGTCCCGCCATGGTGACGCCGTTGGCGAGGACCACGTGGTCTCCCACGCGGCAGTCGTGCGCGATGTGCACGTAGGCCATCACGAGCGTGTCGGCCCCCACCGTGGTGAGGCCGCTCGCCGCGGTACCCCGATTCACCGTCGTGAACTCGCGCACGACGGTGCGGGGGCCGACCTCCAGGAACGTACGCTCGCCCGCGTACTTCAGGTCCTGAGGGTCCGAGCCCAGGACCGCCCCCTTGGCGACCCGCACTTCGTCGGCCACCCTCGTGTCTCGCTCGATCAGCACATGGGGACCTATCCGTACCCGCTCGCCGATCTCGACGCCGGGCCCGATGACCGAGTACGGCCCGATCGTCGCGCTGGGCGCGATACGCGCCGCGTCGTCGATGACCGCGGTCGCGTGCCACCCGGGAGCGCGGCCGGTCGACGTCACCGATCCATGATCTGGCCGAGGATCGTCGCTTCGGCCACGACCTTGCCGTCCACCCTCGCCACGCCCTTGAGCCGGCCGCGGCGCCCCCGTCCCTGCAGCAGCTCGAGTTCGAGCCGGAGCTGGTCTCCGGGAACGACGGGTCTCCGGAACTTCACGTCGTCCACGGCGAGGAAGTAGATGACCTTCTCCTCCGGGTCTTCGAGCCCGCCCATGAGCAGGAGTCCGCCACACTGGGCCAGCGCCTCGACGATGAGTACCCCCGGCATGACGGGACGGCCCGGGAAGTGCCCCGCGAAGAAAGGCTCGTTGGCGCTCACGTTCTTGAGACCGACGATTCGTTTCCCCGGTTCGATTTCGAGCACGCGATCCACGAGGAGCATCGGATAGCGATGCGGGAGAACCTTCAGGATATCGGTGACGTCCATCACCCACTCTCGTTCTGCCCCGAGCCGGCTCCTCAGCCGGCGGGCGAGTTCAAGATTGCCGCGGTGTCCCGGGCGTTCCGAGATCACATGACATTGCAGTCTCGCGCCGACGAGGGCGAGATCGCCGACGATGTCGAGGATCTTGTGGCGAACGAACTCGTCCGGAAAGCGGAGTTCCTGATCGGCTTCCAGTCCCTCCGCGGAGAGGACGAGCGTGTTCTCCGGTGTCGCCCCCAGCGCGAGTCCCCGCTCGTGGAGCTGTGCGCGCCAGGCCGACAGGCCGAAAGTGCGTGCCCCCGCGATCTCCCGCACGAACGCCTCGCGGGTCAGCCGCACGCTCGCGAACTGCCGGCCGATGAGGGGATGGTCGAAGTCGATCGTCGCGGACACGCGACACGATCCGGCGGGGAGGACATCGTATCGCGCCTCGCCCACCCGGAGGCGAAAGGGCTGGTCCACGCGCAAGCGCGGCGCCTCCGCTTTCTGGACGACTTCTCCGGCTTCCAGCAGCCGCTGGCACCACGGAGCCGCACTCCCGTCCAGCGCGGGGGGCTCCGGCCCCGAGACGTCGATCCGGAGGTTGTCGAGGCCGAGGCCGTGCGCCGCGGAGAGCACGTGCTCGACGGTCCGCACGACGGCCTCGCCACGGCGAAGGGCGGTCTCGCGGTAGACCGAATCCACCGCGTCGACCGTGGCGGGGAGTTCGGGCGCGCCGGGGAGGTCCGTGCGCCGGAAGCGGAGGCCCGTGTTTTCGGGGGCGGGATGGAGCGTGACGACCGAGGCCTCGCCCGTATGCAGGCCGTGACCGCGGACCTCGATGGGGCGTGCGATCGTCCGCTGGCGCCCGGTCAAGGCGTCCCGTCTTCCGCCGGGTCCTGCCTCCCCGACCGACCGAGGCCAAGCCGCCGCTCCAGGCGCGAGACCCTTCGCAGAAGTTCGGGGAGCCTTCGCGTGTGGGCGGCCGCCTTCATCCACGCCCGCTGCGGCTGCGCGGGCGTCCCCCCGTGGGCCGCACCGGCGGGCACGTCGCGCATCACCCCGGCCTGGGCCGCGATTCGCGATCCCGGCCCGATCGTGAGGTGTCCGGCGATCCCCGCCTGACCACCCAGCTGCGCGCCCGCGCCGATGACGGTGCTGCCCGCGATGCCCACCTGGGCGGTGATGAGGCAGTCACGCCCGATGCGGACGTTGTGGGCCACATGGACGAGGTTGTCCAGCTTGGTCCGGTCGCCGATCCGGGTCTCGTCGAGCGCGCCCCGGTCGATCGTGCAGTTCGCCCCGATCTCCACGTCATCGCCGATCACGCAGCCGCCAATGTGCGGAATCTTGTGCGCCCCCTCCGGCCCGGCCGCGTACCCGAAGCCGTCCGTTCCGATACGGGCGCCCGCGTGCACGCGCACGCGGTCACCGATCTCGACGTCGTGCAGGAGGGAGACGGCGTGGCCGATCCGGCACTCGGCCCCGAGGCGGGCACCGCGCCCGATCAGCGTACCGGGCCCCACCCGCGTCTCCCGGCCGATCCGCGCCCCGGCCTCGACGATCACGCCCCGCCCCAGCGACACGCCCTCTCCGATGCGCGCGCCCCTTCCGATCCGCGCCGAAGGGTGCACGCCGGTCGGCGGCTCCCGCTCCGGGTGGAACAGCGGCACGACCCTGGCGAAGGCGAACTCCGGGTCATCGACCGTCAATACGCTGAACGCGACGCCCGACACGTCGAAGCCGGGCGGGGCGAGGACCGCCCCGGCCCCCGTCTCGCCGACCGCGTTCCGCATCGCTTCCCGGGCGAAGAAGGTGAGATCCTCCGGGCCCGCGGCGTCCAGCGAGGCGACCCCGCTCAGGGATCGGTCCGGGTTGCCCGAGACCGTCGCCCCCGCGCGCAGCGCGAGCTCGGAGACGGTGAAGGACGGCATGCGAAAGGCGCTCCGTTCGGCGGACCCGGGAGGGGGGCCGGCAGGCCCCGGCCCGCTAGCCGCCGGACGTTGAGGTGGCGCCGCCGAGGTCGATCCCGAGACGCTCGAGCACGGCGGGGGTGATGTCGAGCGCTGCGTCCGCCGCTACCACGCCGGACTCGGTCATGTCGAGCACGATCGAGTAGCTCCGCTCGGCGCGGATCTCGTCGATCACGGCGGTCACCCGTTCGAGAATCGGCGCCAGGAGTTCCGCGCGGCGCCGATCCAGCTCCACCTGCATTTCCTGCTGTCTCGTCGCGGCCTGCTGCTGCCTGTCGCGGATCTCCTGCTCCTTTTGCTGGCGTCCCGCCGGCTCGAGCAACGACTGCTGCTGCTGGTATGCCGCGATCAGGGAGTCGATCTCCACCGCGAAGGATTGAAGCTCGCTGTCGAACTCGGCGGAAATACGCTCGTACGCTACCCCCGCCGAATCGGCGCCGGGCGCGACGGGGAGGATCGCCTGCGTGTTCACGAACACGACGGGCGTCCCCTGCGGGGGAAGCGGGGCGGCCTCCGGCAGGGACGGCGCCCCCGCCTGTTCCTGCGCCGCAAGGGGCCCCGCGGCCAGCACGCCGAGCGCCAGCGCGCGGCCCAGCCCGGCGCCCGCACCCCTGTGGATCCAGTGCATATCGAATATCCCTTTTCGTATCTCTTCCCGGTTCAGAACACACGTCCGAACTTGAAGTGCAGTTGCCAACCCGGATTCGGCCGCCCCAGCACATCCCGGCGGTCGAACCCGTACGCGTAGTCGAGCCCCAGCGGTCCGAACGGTGTCACCAGGCTCGCCCCGATCCCCGCTCCCACGAGCAGGTCCGTCGGGTTCAGCTGGCTCGCGTCCAGCCACACGTTCCCCGCATCCAGGAAAGCGCTGGTGAAGATGTTGCTCGTGAGCTTGATCCCGAAAGTCACGCCCGTACGGAAGAAGGATTCCCCCACCCGGTCGAGATCGCTGAAGGGCGCGTCGTCGGGGATGTGTCCGGCCGGCGTGACGGAGGCCTCGTCGTACCCGCGTAACTGGATCCCCGCCTGGGTGCCCCCGACGTAGTACCGCTCCGTGAAGAACGGATTCCGGCCCAGGATGAGCCCCGTCTCGAAGCTGAGGCCGAAGGTGAGTTCGATGGGTGGGCTCGTGCTTCCCGGCCCCCCGCCGATCCGGCCCACGGGGACGAACCACTCACTCGTGACGTCGATCTTCTGATAGTTCCCGTCCCCCCCCAGGAAACCGCCCGTCTGACGGAACGCGAGCTGGTTCCGGGCCCCGCTCGTCGGGAAGATCGGGTTGTTCCGGTTGTCCTGGACGAGACGCCAGGAGAGCGCCGAGCGGGTCCCGGAGAAGAGCGAGAAGCGCCGCCCGATCACGTTCGTCGTATCGAGCCCCCGCACCTCGTCATCGAAGAGCGAGTAGCCCATGAACACGCGCGTCGACCGGAGCCCGAAGATCGGCGTGCCGACCTCCGTGAGACCACCCGTCTGGCGGCGGTCGCCGAGGCTGAAGCCCGTGAACTGATCTCTCGAACTCCGCAGCGAAATCATGCCCGAATAGTGGCTCCCGAGCACCTCCGGATCGGAATAGCTGATGTCGAGATCCTGCTGCCGGCGCCCGAAGATCCAGCGGAAGCTTCCCGTCTTCGCGAGTCCGAACAGGTTGGGCTGCGAATATCCGATGAACCCCGCGAGGCCGGTGAATCCCGAGGCGGTGATCCCGAAATTCAGCGTCCCCGTCTGCTTCTCCTGGATCCGAAGCGAGATGTCGATGTCTCCGTCCGGTCGCGGGCGGATGTTGATCGCCTCGTCCGGTGGCAGCGGCTCGAAGAAGTTCAGCCCCTGAATCGCCTGGAACGACTGGATCAGGCGTTCCTGTGAGTACACGTCGCCGGGGTAGATGAAGAGCCGGTTCCGGATCACCCGGTCGTGCGTGGCCGTGTTCCCCTCGATCGAGATCTCCCGGATGTAGCTGCGGGGGCCTTCGTCGATGAAGAGGTGGGCCGTGACCCGCGGCTGCTCGCCTTCGGCCACCGCGACGCGCCGCACGTCCGGTGTGATCCGGGAGGAGAGGTAGCCGTTGTTCCGGTACATGTCTCCGAGATCGCCCGGCGAGGCGTAGAAAGCCGTGAAGTTGAACGGGAGATCGGCTTCGCCGTCCCGGGGCCGGGGCTGGCCGCGACGCACGACCGGCTCGATGGCCGCCAGCGGGAAAGCCCGGTGCCCGGTGATCCTCAGGTCCTCGAGAAGGTACTGTTGCCCCTCGCGCACACGGATCTGGATGCGCCCCTTTCCGGTCAGGCGGTCCGAGATGATCGTATCCCCGAGGACCTCGAAATCGAGATAACCGTTCGAGGCGTAGAATTGCGGCAGCCGCTCGGTCAGGTCGCGCCGGAACTCGTCCCTCTTGAGCTCTCCCGAATCGAACCAGAAGAACCCCTCCTCATCCGTCGCCATCGCCGCCCGCAGTTCGGCGTCCGAGAAGGCGTCGTTCCCCTCGAAGGCGATCGCGGTGACGCCGAGTCGCGGGCCTTCATCGACAGCGAACACGACGAGGAAATCCGGAGGAAAGGCCGGGTCGGGGCGAATGAGCGTGTCCACGCTCGCCGTCGGGAACCCCTCGTTCGAGAGGAGTTCGAGCATGGTGGCGCGGGCGAGCGAGATGCGGTGCGGATCCAGCGGACTGTTGGGCGCCAGGCCGACCGTGTCGCGGATGACGTCTTCACCGACCCGCTCCAGCCCCCGGAATACGTACTGCGTGATGTAGGGCCGCTCCTCGACGCCGATGTAGAACACGCCCTGCTCCGGATCCGCGGAATCCGTCACGCCGACGACGACGTCCGAGAAATCCCCCGAACTGAACAGGCGCCGGATCGCGTCCTGGATCTGCGGCTGGCGGACGATGTTGCCCGGGCGCAGCCCGCTGCGGGTGATGATGACGTTCGCCGCGTGTCGCCGGTTCCCGACGACCACGACCGAGTCGACCCGGACGGAGAACTGGTCGAGACTCGTCTCCTGCGCGGCGACGGGCTCGGCCCCGCCGGCGGTGAGGAGCGCCCCGAGCAGCGCCAGCCCGCTCGTCATGCCGGCGGGCGGCGGCCGCCAATTCATGTCGCCGAGGACGGTGTGGGCGCGCCGAACACGAGGGCGTCCTCGTCGGCGGTGACATCCACCGAGATCCGGTCTCCGGCCTCGAAATCGGCCATCAGGATCCGCTCCGAGAGCGCGTCCTCGACATGTCGCTGGATCGTCCGCTTGAGGGGCCGCGCGCCGAACTTCTCGTCGTAGCCTCGGTCGACGAGAAAACGGACGGCCGCATCGCTCAGCTCGAGGCTGAGGCCCTCCTCCGCGAGGCGCTTCTGGACCTCCCGGAGCTGGATATGGACGATCTTGCCCAGCTGTTCCTTGCTCAGCGGGTGGAAGACGATCGTCTCTTCCACGCGGTTCAGGAACTCCGGGGTGAAGACGCGGTTGATCTCGTCCGAGACCCGGTCCTTGATCCGGGCGTAGTCGAACCCGGAGGAGTCGTCGGTGAAGCCCACGCGGGTGGAGCTGCCGATGTCCCGGCTCCCCACGTTCGAGGTCATGATGACGACCGTGTTCTTGAAATCGATCACACGACCGTAGTTGTCGGTGAGGCGGCCTTCGTCGAGGACCTGGAGGAGGATGTTGAACACGTCCGGGTGCGCCTTCTCGATCTCGTCGAGCAGGACCACGCTGTACGGACGTCTCCGGATCGTCTTGGTGAGCGAGCCCGAATCCTCGTACCCGACGTAGCCGGGGGGCGCGCCGATGAGCCGGCTGACGGAGAACTTCTCCATGTACTCCGACATGTCCACCCGCACGAGCGCGGAGTCGTCCGCGAACAGAAATCGTGCCAGCGCGCGGGCGAGTTCCGTCTTCCCGACCCCGGTCGGTCCGCAGAAGATGAAGCTGCCGATGGGGCGGTTCGGGTCCTTGAGGCCGGCACGACCGCGCCGGATCGCGCGGCTGACGGCCTCGATCGCTTCATCCTGGCCGACGACGCTCTCGTGGAGTTCGTCCTCCATTCGAAGCAGGCGCTCCGTCTCGGCCTCCTTCAGCCGCGTCACGGGGATTCCCGTCCACCGCCCGACGATGAAGGAGATCTCGTCTTCCCCGACGGTGGGACGGAACTCGGCCTGCGTGCGCTCCCATTCGTCCCGCCGGCGCTTGATCTCTTCCTGGATCTCCTTCTCGCGGTCGCGCAGGTAGGCCGCGCGCTCGAAGTCCTGGTCGCTGATCGCCGCGTCCTTCCACGTGGCGAGTTCCTCGAGCTTCGCCTGGAACTCCTGCATCTCGGCGGGCGGCACCTGTGCCGCGAGTCTCGAGCGGGCGCCGGCTTCGTCGATCACGTCGATCGCCTTGTCCGGGAGGAAGCGATCCGTGATGTAGCGCTCCGCCAGCCGGGCGGCCGCGAGAAGCGACGCGTCGGGGATCTCGACCTTGTGGTGGTCCTCGTAGTACTTCCGCAGGCCCTGGAGGATCTCGAACGTCTCGTCGATCGTCGGCGCCTCGACGATCACGGTCTGGAAGCGACGCTCCAGCGCCCCGTCCTTCTCGATGTACTTGCGGTACTCGTTGAGCGTGGAGGCGCCCACGCACTGGAGTTCGCCCCGGGCGAGGGCGGGTTTGAGCATGTTCGAGGCGTCGATCGCGCCCTCGGCGGCGCCGGCCCCCACGAGCGTGTGCAACTCGTCGATGAACAGGATGACGCCGCGGGCCTGGGACGTCTCGTTGACGATCGCCTTGAGCCGTTCCTCGAACTGTCCCCGGTACTTCGTCCCCGCGATCACCGCCGCCATGTCGAGCCCCAGCACGCGATGCCGCTTGAGGCTGTCGGGCACGTCGCCGCGCACGATCGCCTGGGCGAGGCCCTCGACGATCGCGGTCTTCCCGACCCCCGGTTCCCCGATGAGCACGGGATTGTTCTTCTTGCGTCGCGAGAGCACCTCCATCATGCGCTCGATCTCGCCCAGCCTGCCGATCGTGGGATCGAGCTTTCCCTGCCTCGCGAGTTCCGTGAGGTTGCGGCAGAAGTGGTCGAGCGCCGGCGTCTTGGACTTCCGTTCGCCCTTGGTGCCCTTGCTGGCCGGGTCTGTCACCGAGGCCGCCGTTGACGTGCCCCCGGCCGGCATATCGGTGCCCAGGAGCTTGAGCGTCTCGGTGCGAGCTCTGTCCAGGCCGATGCCGGCTTCACCGAGGACCCGGGCCGCCAAACCCTTCTCCTGCCTCAGGAGACCGAGTAGAAGGTGCTCCGTGCCCACGTAGCTGTGGTTGAGTTCCTTCGCCTCGGCCATCGCGTGCTCGAGCACCTTCTTGGCGCGCGTCGTGTAGGGAAGTTCGCCGATGGATGAAGCGGTCTTCCCGGGGCGGACGTTCTCTTCAACGAGCTTGCTCAACTCGTCCAGGTCCGCGGCGAGGCTGGCGAGCACCGCCGCGGCGACGCCCTCCCCCTCCCGGATCAGGCCGAGCAGGATGTGTTCGGTCCCCACATAGTCGTGCTCGAGGCGGATCGCCTCTTCGCGCGCCATCGCGAGCACCTTCCGAACGCGGTCGGTGAAGTTGTAGTTCATCCGAGCCTCAAGTGGCGTCGACGCGTGTCAGGGCTCTTCGAACGTACCTCGCTCGGAACGCGTCCGCATCCGTCTCGTCGAGCCAGCGGCCGGCTGCACGCGCGAGGTGCGCGGTCTGGGCGTGGATCATGATGCGGCTGATCACGTCTACACGAGGTTTCTTCAGAAGTTTCAGCGAGACGCCGAGCCGTACGCCGGAAAGGAGGTTCATCATCTCCTCGAAGGGCAGGCTCCTTGCGTGGCGCAGGAGCCCGTACGCTCGCCAGACCTTGTCCTCGAGTACGTTCGGCGCCTCCCGCAGGAGGACGGAACGCGCCTGTTTCTCGTATCCGATCACGCGGCCGACGAGGAGTGAGAGTTGATCGATCAGGTCCTCTTCCGTCTTGCCCAGCGTCGTCTGGTTCGAGATCTGGAAGAAGTTCCCCACGATCTTCGACCCTTCTCCGTATAGACCACGGTAGGTGACGCCAAGTTGCCCCATCCCTTCCAGGACCTTCCGGATCTGACGCGTGAGGACGAGGCCGGGGAGGTGGATGAAGACGGACGCACGCAGGCCGGTTCCGACGTTCGTGGGACAGGATGTGAGGAAGCCGAACTCGTGGTGAAAGGCGTACGGAAGCCGCGCGCCGATCGCCTCGTCCAGCTGGTCGACGTCACGCCAGGCCGCGGTGAGCTGAAGGCCGCCCCGGAGCGTCTGCAGCCGCAGGTGATCCTCTTCGTTGACCATGAGCCCGAACGTGCGCGTCCGCGCGAGGGCGAGGCCCGCGCCGCGCCGGGGACCGCCGCCGGGCCCGTCGATCAGCTCCCTGCTCACGAGACGCCGCTCGAGGAGCAGCAGGCGATCCCGGGGTTCGAGCCGGGAGATCTCCCACACGTCGACCTCGTCCAGGACGCCCGCGGCCGCGGCGGCGGCACGGGCCCTCTCGAACAGGGTTTCGCGCTCGTCGTCGGTCGCATGCGAAGCGAAGGGATACCCCTGGAGGTTGCGAGCCAGCCTCACGCGGCTCGATACGACGATCTCGCTGTCGGGGCCGTCCTCCTCGATCCAGCCGAGGCCCTGCTCCTCGATGGGCGGATCCGTCCGCACGATATTGGTCACGGGGCCTCGCTCAGGGTGTGGATTTCGTCCCGGAGGTCCGCCGCCGATTCGAAGTCCTCGAGCTCCACCGCGCGCTCGAGTCGGCGCCTGAGGGCGGAGAGCCGCACCTGCTCCGGGTCGGTCTCGGGCGCGGTACTCACGTACACCTTCCCCATGTGCTGTGACGAACCGTGCACGCGGCGCAGCAACGCCCGGAGTTGGCGGCTGAACTGCGCGTAGCACTGGGGACAGCCGAGCCTTCCCGACTTGCGGAAGTCGGCGGCGCCCGTCCCGCAGTACTCGCAGGCTTCGCCGCCGGCGTCGAACAGCGCGCTGCCCGCCGTCCCGCCGAGGTGCGCCAGGAGGTCGGCGATCGGGGGCGATCCGCCTCCGATCGAAACGCCCTTGAGCGTGGCGCAGGTGGAACAGAGGTTGAGGGTGCGCATGTCGTTGTTCTCGATCTCCGTGAGCGTGATCTTCGCCTTCCGCTCTCCGCAATTCTCGCAGTCCATCGTCACCCCTCCATGCCGCCGCTTCGGCAGCCCGTGGCGGCGGGCGGTCCCATCATACGACGAAAAGTTCGCCTCCCTCGAGGCGAAGCACGCGCGCCGCCCGCCCGGCCAGTTCACGGCTGTGCGTGACGACGACCAGCGCGGCTCCGTGCCGGTCGATCATCTCGAACAGCAGGTCGTGCAACCGCAGCGTGGCCTCGGCGTCGAGGTTGCCGGACGGCTCGTCCGCCAGCACGAGCGGGGGCGCGTTGGCGAGCGCTCGGGCCACGGCCACCCGCTGCTGCTCGCCCCCCGAAAGCCGGCGCGGCCGGTGGCTTGCCCGGTCCGCCAGCCCCACCTGCTCCAGCAGCGCCGCCGCGCGATCCGCGGCTTCCTCGCGCGGCGCGCCCGCGATGAGCCTCGGAAGCATCACGTTCTCCAGCGCCGTGAAGTCGCGCAGCAGGTGATGAAACTGGAACACGAATCCGACGAACCGGTTCCTCATTTCGGCCAGCCGTTCCTGCCCGAGTAGCGACACCCGCTCGCCTCCCAGCCATACGTCGCCCCGGGTCGGCCGGTCGAGAGCACCGAGCAAATGTAGCAGCGTGGACTTCCCGGACCCACTGGGGCCGACGATGGCGGCCGAGTCCCCGGGAACCACCGCCAGGTCGATCCCGCGCAGGACGGGGATGAGGCCCCCATCCGGGCTCGGGAAGGTACGCGCCAGCCCTCGAGCCTCGACGGCGGCGGGGGCGCCGTCCGGCGTCTTGGCGCTCACTCGTGCCTGATCGCGTCGACCGGCGTCAGCGCGGCGGCCTTCCGCGCCGGGTAAATCGTGGCCAGATAAGAGATAAGCACGGATCCCGCGAGGATCAGCGTGACATCGAGCGGTGCCAGCGAGATGGGGAGCCGGTCGATGAAATATACGTCGCTCGGGAGCGTGATGAACTCGTAGCGGCTCAGCGCCCAGGCGAGAATCGCCCCCAGCGTGCCCCCGATCGTGGTGCCCACGACGCCGATGAAGAGCCCCATGTTCGTGAACACCTTCCCCACACCGCGCGACGTGACACCCATCGAGCGCAGGATCCCGATCTCGCGCGTGCGGTCGGCAACCATCATCACGAGCGTCGAGACGATGTTGAAGGAGGCCACGAGGACGATGAGGACGAGCACGACGGCCATCCCGAGCTTCTCCAGCCGCAGTGCCGAGAAGAGGCTTCCGTTGAGTTCCTGCCAGCCCTGGACCCGGTACGGCCAACCGAGCCCTTCCTCGATTCGCGCCGACACCTCCGAGGCCTCCCAGGGGTCGCTCACGTCGAACTCGATGCCGGTCACCGCATCGCCCAGCCCGAGGAGTTCCTGCGCCTCCTCGAGAGGGACCATGGCGAGCTCGTCATCGTACTGGTAGAGCCCGGTCTGGAAGATGCCGGTGACCTCGAAGCGCTTGAGGGCCGGCGAGAAACCGATCGCCGACAGCGGCGTGTTCCGGAGGGATGTGGCGACGACGGGTTTGCCCTCGTAGAGCCCGAGTTGCTGTGCGAGCCCCCGGCCCACGATGATCCCCGGATCCCCCGACTCGGTGGGGCCGAAGGGCGCCCGTCCGATCACGAGGTGCTCCAGGAGCCCGGCGATGCGCGTTCCCGATGGATCGTCCGTGATCCCGCGCAGGACGATGGCCTCGTTGTAGTTGTCGCCCGCGTTGAGCACGATCTTGTTGAACACGAAGGGAGAGGCCGCCACCACAGCGGCGTCGCTCCGCACGCGGTCGAGGACCGTCCTCCAGTCGTCCATGCTGAAGCTGTTCTCGAGTTCCATCACGTGCGCGTGGGGGCCGCCGCTGAGGATCCGGTCCCGGAGGCTCTCCTGCAGGCCGTTGAGCACGCCGATCACCACGATCAGGGCCATGACGCCCACGGCCACCCCGCCCACGGCGAGACTCGAGATGAAGGCCACCAGCCTGGCGTCCCGGGCGTCCGCGGACCGGCCGCCGGCCACAGGACGCCAGGGTCGTCGCGCGAACCGCCCCAGGCTTCGCAGGGCGTTCACGACCGAGAGGCGCCGCCCCGTGCCGCGCAGGTAGCGCCGCGCGATGAACCGTTCGAAGCGGCCGCGGCCGTTCTTCACGACACCTCCTCCTCCGGGCGGAGCATCGGAAAGAGCACGACATCGCGGATCGAGGTCTGCCCGGTCATCAGCATCACGAGCCGGTCGATCCCGAGCCCGAACCCGCCGGTCGGAGGGAGCCCGTATTCGAGCGCGCGCACGTAGTCCTCGTCGATCTCCATCGCCGCCTGGTCGCCCGCATCCCGGAGCTTCTGCTGCGCCGCGAAACGGTTCCACTGGTCGAGCGGGTCGTTGAGTTCACTGAAGGCGTTCACCAGTTCGAAGCCGCACACGATCGCCTCGAAGCGCTCGGCCAGCGCCGGCTCGCCCCGCTTCGGCTTCGCGAGCGGACTCATCTCGATCGGGTGACCGTACACGAAGACGGGATCCTTGATTCGGTCCTCCACCAGGTCCGAGAACAGTGCGTCGAGGAGCTGGACCCGGGAGAGGTCCCCGGCGTCGGCGCGCCCCCGCCGCTTCGCGAGCCCCCGGAGTTCGTCGTCCGCCACGGTGTGGAGGTCGAGCCCCGAAGCCTCGGCGAAGGCCTCATCCCAGCGGACCCGGCCCCACGGAGGGGTGAGGTCCACCTCGACGCCGTCGTATACGAAGCGGGTCGTCCCCACTACTTCCTCCGCCACGTCGCTGATCATCGTCTCGGTGAGCCGCATCACGTCCTCGTAATCCGCGAAGGCGGAATACAGCTCGAGCATCGTGAACTCGGGGTTGTGCGTGCGGTCGATCCCCTCGTTTCGGAAGTCGTGGCCGATCTCGTACACGCGGTCGAGGTTCCCCACGATGAGGCGTTTCAGATAGAGTTCATCCGCGATGCGCAGGAACATCCGCCGGTCGAGGCGGTGGTGGTGCGTCGAGAAGGGACGGGCCAGCGCCCCGCCGTACAGGGGTTGAAGAATCGGCGTCTCGACCTCGAGGAAGCCGCGCGCGTCGAGCCAGCTTCGGAACGCACTGACGAGTCGGCTCCGGATCCGGAACACCTCCCGCACCTCCGGGTTCACCGCGAGGTCGGCGTAGCGCTGACGGTAGCGCGCGGCCTGGTCGCTGAAGCCGCTGTGGACGATGCGCCGGCCATCCTCCCTCATCTCTTCCTTCCCGAACGGGAGCGGGCGGAGCGTCTTCGCGAGGAGAGTCAGCGATTCCGCGCGCACCGTGACTTCGCCGCGCCGCGTCCTGAACACGGTCCCCTCGACGCCGACCCAGTCCCCGAGGTCGAGCAGATCCATGAGGGCCGATCCCGTCTCGCCGAGGAGGTTGCGCCGGAGGTGGATCTGCAGCCGTCCATCGCGGTCGCCGATGTGGGCGAAGGCGCTCCCGCCGAGGTCCCGGTAGGAGAGAATCCGGCCCGCCACCCGCACGTCCCCGAGTTCCGCCGGCTCGCTCGTCTCCGATTCCGTCTTCTCGAACGCCGCGAACGCCTCGCGCAAGTCGTGTGAGCGGGCGAAGGCGTAGGCGTAGGGTTCGACCCCCAGGTCGCGCAGACGGGCCAGCTTCTCGAAGCGGTCCCTCACCGGCTTCGGCCGGTCGCCGGAGGCGTACCAGCAGGTGAGGCAGAGGCCGTCGCGGAGTCCGGGCGGAGCGGCGCCGCAGGAGGAGCAGGTCACCCGGCCGTCCTCCCCGACTCGCGCAGGAAGGCCTGGATGAGGCCGTCGAGCTCCCCGTCGAGTACGGCGTCCACGTTGCCGACCTCGAGGTTCGTCCGGTGGTCCTTCACCATCTTGTAGGGCTGCAGGACGTAGGACCGGATCTGCCGTCCCCACTCGATCTTCGTCTTCGAGCCCTCCAGCTTCGCCCGCCGCGCCTCCCGCTCCTCGGCGGCGCGCTGGTAGAGCGCGGCCTGAAGCATCTTCATGGCCTTGGACTTGTTCTTGTGCTGGCTGCGTTCCTGCTGGCACGAGACGACGATGCCCGTCGGGACGTGGGTGATGCGCACGGCGGAATCCGTCTTGTTCACGTGCTGGCCGCCGGCGCCCGACGCCCGGAAGGTATCGATCCGGAGTTCCTCCTCGTTGATCGAGACCTCGATCTCGTCGTCCACGACGGGGTACACGAAGACCGAGGCGAAGGAGGTGTGGCGACGCCCCTGGGAGTCGAAGGGGGAGATCCGCACGAGCCGGTGCACGCCGCGCTCGGCCGAGAGGTAGCCGTAGGCGAACTGGCCATCGATGTCGAGCGTGGCCGACTTTATCCCCCCCTCCTCGGCCGGGAGGAGGTCCATGACTTCGACGCCGTAGTCGTGTTGCTCGGCCCAGCGCATGTACATCCGCATGAGCATCTGGGCCCAGTCCTGCGACTCCGTGCCGCCGGCGCCCGGATTGATCGTGACGAGCGCGCTGCGGTGCGCGTCCGCACCGCGCAGCATGTTGCGGGACTCCAGTTCGGCCACTTCCCTCTCCGCCGCGGCGAGTCCCGACGCGAGTTCCGCATCCAACTCCGCGTCGTCCTCCTCCTCGAGCAGGGCGGCCATCTCGAGCAGGTCGTCCACGCGCGACGAGCAGGAGCCCCAGGGGCGCGTCCAGCTCCGCAGGCGGTTCGCCTCGCCGATGACCTCCCTCGCCCCATCGTGGTCGTTCCAGAACCCCGGGGCCGTCATCTTCTTCTCGAGTTTGGCGATGCGGCTCAGCTTCCCGGGAATCTCAAAGATACCCCCGTAGCTCGTCGAGCCGGCCCCGAAGCGCCTCCGCGCGCTCCTTCTGTTTCGCAAGTTCCATTCTTCCTGGTCCGCCCCTCCGCACGTCACGATTCACATGATCAACGGGCCCACAATAGACCACGTTTCCCTGCGGAAGTCGAACTTTCACACGAGGTCGAAGTCGATTCTTCTCGCCTCCCGGTCCACGCGGGCCACCCGGACCTCGGCGGCGTCGCCGAGCCTGTACGTCTTCCGGGTGCGGCGGCCCCTGAGCTGGCGCTTCGTCGCGTCGGGGACGTAGTAGTCGCCCGGGAGGTTGCTCACGTGGACCACCCCCTCGATGTCGTACGCCTCGAGCCGGACGAAGAGCCCGAAGCGGGCGATCCCGCTGATCGTGCCCGCGAAGTGGTCCCCCAGGTGCCGTTCCATGAACTCGACCTTCTTCAGGTCGATGGAATCCCGCTCCGCCCGCACGGCGTTTTCCTCGCGCGCCGATGCGTGCCGCGCCGTGGCCTCGAGCGTCTCCCGCCTCAGCCTTCGCGCCGAACCCGGGTCGGCGAGCCAGCGGGACAACTGCCGGTGCACGAGGAGATCGGGGTAGCGGCGGATCGGCGAGGTGAAGTGAAGGTAGGCCGAGGATGCGAGGCCGAAGTGGCCCTCGTTGCTCGCGGAATAGCGCGCCTTCGCGAGGCTCCTGAGCACCTGCAGCGAGATGACCGTCTCCTCCACCCGCCCCTGCGCCGCGTCGAGGAGCCGCTGGAAATCGCGAGTACGCGGCTTCCTGCCTGGAAACGAGAGCCCGAACTCGTCGGCGAGGAGCCGGAGCGTCTCGAGCTTCTCCTCGTTCGGCTCCTCGTGGATGCGATACGGCACCGGCACGCCCTCCTCGATCGCCCAGCGCGCCACCGCCTCATTCGTCGCGATCATGAGGTCTTCGACGAGCATGTGGGAGGCGAGCCGGGCCCGCCGCCGAACATCGATCGGAGCCCCCTCGTCGTCGAGCACGACATGCGCTTCCGGGAGGTCGAAGTCGAGGCTGCCGCGCGCCCTCCGCCGCTCTCGAAACGCCCGGGCCACCCGGAGCAGCGCTCGCAGGTCGTCTGGCAACCCGGGATCCGCGCGGGCGGCCGCGGAGTACCGGCCGTCGAGGATCTCCTGTGCTTCCTCGTAGGCGAGTCGGTGCGCGCTCCGGATGACGGCCCTGGCGAATCGGGTGCGCGTGACCGATCCCCCCGCGTCGACCTCCAGAAAGGCCGCCAGGGTCAGGCGGTCCTCCCCGGGCACCAGCGAGCAGAGGTCGCTCGACAGCCCGTGCGGAAGCATCGGAATCACGCGGTCGACGAGATAGACGCTCGTCCCGCGTTCCCAGGCCCCGGCATCCAGCGCGTCCCCCTCTCGGACGTAGTGGGAGACGTCCGCGATGTGGACCCCGATCCGGGCCCCGCCCCCGTCGAGCCGCTCGATGGAGAGTGCATCGTCGTGATCGCGGGCGTCAACGGGATCGATCGTGAACACGCGGTCGCCGCGGCAGTCCTCGCGCCCCTCGAACTCCGCGGGCCCGACCCCTCGCGCCCGCAGCGCCCCGGCCGCCCCTTCGACCTCGGCCGGAAACGCATCGGAGAGGCCATACCCGACCTGGATCGCGAGCACGTCGACGCCCGGCTCGCCGGGGCGGCCCAGGACGCGCGCGACGCGGCCCGCCGGCCCCGGCCCCTCGTCACCCCAGTCCGTAACCTCGACGACCGCGAGGTCACCGTCCGCGGCTTGCCCGCGATCGCGTTCGGGGATGAAGACGCGGAGATCGAGCCGAGGCTCGGTGACGTCCAGCCACCCGTGCCCGCGCTGTCGGCGGAACACGCCGACCAGACGCGACCGTCCGCGCTCGAGGACCTCGACGATCCTGCCCCGGGGTCCGCGCCGCGCCCGGCGCTCGATCCTCACCGCGACCCGGTCGCCGTGCACGGCCGTGCCGATGTCGCGGGCACGGACGAAGACGTCCTCCTCCCCCTCCTCGGGGATGACGAACCCGGCCCCGCTGTCGATCTTCTGCAGCCGCCCGATCGCGAGACCGGAGGCGGGGCGGGAGGACCGGCGATGCCGGCCCCCGGAGCCTCTACGGGGGGTCAGAGAGGTCTCGCCTCGTCGATCAGCATGATCGGGATGCCGTCGTCCACCTCGTATCGCAGGCGGCAGGCGTGACAGAGGAGGGCCTCCTCACCCCCCGCCACCCTGTACTCCAGCTCACCCTTGCACTTCGGGCAGGCGAGAATCTCCAGCAGCGTCGCGTCGAGCGGCATCACGTCTCCTCCGAGGGAACCCGGAATCCGAGCAGCCTAAGGTGGTTCGTTTTCCTTCGCCAGTTGGGGAGAACCTTCACGCGGAGCTCGAGATAGACCCGTCGATCCAGGAAGCGCTCGATCTTCTCCCGGGATCGCATGCCGATCTTCCGGATCATCCTGCCCCCCGCCCCCACCACGATCCCCTTCTGGGACTCCCGTTCCACGAACACCCGCGCCTCGATGTACGTCGGGCGGCCTCCGCCGCGCTCCCGGAACTGCTCGACCCGGATGGCCACGGCGTACGGCACCTCCTCGGACAGCTCCTCCAGGCACGTCTCCCGGATCATCTCCGCCACGAAGTCGCGGACGGGGGCGTCGGAAAGCTCGTCCACCGGATACAGCGGCGGCGATTCCGGG
>NZ_CBDCUB010000001.1:995000-1203550 GCF_965222475.1 Candidatus Palauibacter sp.
ACTCGAACCCGCGACCTCCAGGGCCACAACCTGGCGCTCTGACCACCTGAGCTACGCCCACCGCAAGGTCCGCCCCCCGGGATCCCCGGGCGCGGGCGCGACAATCTAGAGGAAACCCGCGCTCGCTGCGAATCGCAGTCTTCCCCAACGACACATGGGGATCTGTCCGCAAGGCCGGGCTCGGAAGGTGCCCGTTCCGGCGCGGAGCCGAACGGTGCCGCAAGTTCCGAGCGGATCCCGCGCCCGACGCCGTTCGATGGCTCGGAGAAGCGGGGGTGTCGGAGATCGTATCGGTCGACCACATTCGCACCGAACTCTGCCCCGGATCGAATGACAGCTGAGGCGACCGAGCATGTTGTTCGGATTCGCCGACGATATTGAGAGATCGCCGTTGCCCCCGGCCCTTTCGCTCCGGGCTACCGCACGGCCTCCGCGCCACGACGATCGACGGGTGCGCAATGTGACCGACTTGGCCGCTGGCCTCTGCCGCTCCCCGGTCACTCGCCGTCGCAGGAGTTCGGGACGAGCGTCACCGGCGAAGCCACTCCTGCGTCGGTTTTCTTGCAAAGTTCACACTCGATTGGAGCAGTTTAGGCACAACACGGGCGGACCGGCCGCGGAGTAACCAAGCGCCCCCCTGCCGCAGAGCACCTGAGGGGGACTCGTACCCGCGTCCGGAGCCGCGATGGATGCCCAGGGGGGAGTTGCGCCATCGAGCGCCAGTACAGGGACCGGCAGGCATCGGGGCGACCGCCGAACCGTCAACCGGGCGGGAGCATGGTAAGAAGACCGGTCCTCTTCGCCG
Organism: Candidatus Palauibacter sp.; assembly: GCF_965222475.1. Taxonomy (GTDB): domain Bacteria; phylum Gemmatimonadota; class Gemmatimonadetes; order Palauibacterales; family Palauibacteraceae; genus Palauibacter. The sequence continues at coordinate 995,806 of NZ_CBDCUB010000001.1, forward strand.
GCGTTGACTGGGCCTCGGAGACGCACCACGTCTGCGTCGTGGGCCCGGACGGGGCGACGAGGCGCGAACGGACGTTCCGCCACGGCGGGGCGGGGCTGGCGGAGATGGCCGAGTGGATCGTGGCCGGGACGGGCGCCGCCGCCGGGGAGGTGCCGGTGGCGATCGAGGTTCCGCACGGCCCGGTGGTGGAGAGCCTCATGGACCGCGGCTATCCGGTGTACGCCGTCAACCGAAGCAGCTGGACCGCTTCTCCCCGGCCGGGGCGAAGGACGACAGCCGCGACGCCCGCGTGCTCGCCGACGCCTTGAGGACCGATCTCCACCGCTTGCGCAGGATCGATCCGGTGGATCCCGTCGTTGTGGAGCTGAGGGAGTGGTCCCGCATCGCCGAGGAACTCACCAGGGACCGCGCGCGGCTGGCCAACCGCGTGCGCGAGCAGCTGTGGCGCTACTATCCGCAACTGCTCGACGTCGGCGACGAACGTCGCGCAGCCGTTCCTCCTCGATCTGTGGGCCCGGGCGCCGGGTCTTGGAAATCCTGCGCGCGACGCCGGTTCCGGTCGCTCCGGGAACGACCGAGGCCGCCGTGGCCCACATCCGCGGCGCCGCGGAACGTCTCCGCCTCGCGCAGCGGCAACTCCGCGACGCCCGGCGCGAAATCGCACGCCTGCTCAAGAGGTTGGCCGATGGCGAGGACGCCGGGGCCGAACCGCCCGGCGGGCAGCGCGACGTCACGATCCTCTCCTCCATGCCCGGAGTCGGCCGGACCGTGCTCGCCACGCTCCTCGCCGAGGCCTCCCAGCCCTTGCGCAGACGCGATTGCCAGGCGCTCCGGTGCCTGTGCGGAGTGGCTCCCGTCACGCGGCGGTCCGGCAAATCGGCCATCGTCGTCCGCCGCCTCGCCGCCCACCCCCGCCTGCGCGACGCACTGTACCACGGGGCCCGAGCCGCCGTCCACCACGACCCGGCGAGCAAGGCCAAGTACGCGGCCCTTCGCGCGCGCGGCCACGGTCACGCCCGCGCGCTTCGCTTCGGTGGCCGACCGGCTCCTGGCCGTGGCCTGCGCCATGCTCAGGACGCTGACCGTCTACGATCCCGGTCCCGCGCAGCAGCCGCAGCACCACCTCCAACTTCCGCCGCGCGCTCCAGCGCTTCGGCAGGCCCTCGGCCTCCGCCGGCTTCTCCGACATCTTCGCACCCCCTCTCTCCGGACCCCGTAACGTTGGACCGTGCTTAACGGGTGTCCAGAAAAACCGGGCGCGCTATAGAAACGGGAAGGCGAACAGGAGATCTTTGAGAATGGGAAAGAAGAAGCTCCGGCGCGCAACGGCCCGTGCGGATACGCGCACATACCGGTAACGTGTTCCTCGGGCCTTTGGGCGACTCTGCCAGGATCCGTCGCTGTCGACGCCCCCCCCCGTCGGCGATCGGGCCGAGGAAACAAATCAGGTCGCTGGTGCGTAGAAAACGAGCCATGAGCGAACAGCCGAACGATCCCGGGCGCGCCGTGCCGGAGGGGGCCGTACCTCCGTTCGCCGTGGTGCCCCTCGTTACCTCGCCCGCCCAACCGTCCGCCGACGCGGACGAGAAGTACAGCACAGGCATCGGCTTCGGGCTCTGGTGCTTTACCCTGATCTTCGTTTGCGGAATCCATCGCTTCTACCTCGGCATGTACGGCACCGGGTTCCTGTGGCTGCTGACGTTCGGGCTATTCGGGGTCGGCCAGTTCGTCGACCTGTTTCGGATGAAACACCTCGTGCAAAAGGCGAACGTGCGCGATGGCTATCTGCTCCATCCCCGGCAGGCGCACCGGCTCGCCACGGGCACCCGACCTCCAACCCCGGAGCGGAAGCTCACCCCGGCCGAGAACATGCAGCAGACGCTGCTCAAGGCCGCGCAGGCAAACGGAGGCGTATTGACCGTGACCCAGGGCGTACTGGCTTCCGGGCTCGGTTTCGAGGAGGTGGAGGAGGCCCTGCGCGAGATGGTGGTCAAGGGGCATGTGGATGTGGACAACGCGGCCGACAGCGGCGTGATCGTGTACCGCTTTCCGGGACTCGCCGGACCCTTCGACTGACAGCCCGGGGGACGTTGCGGTCCGCGCGGGTGCGCCGCAGCTTCGTGCGGCGATGAGTACACCGACCATGCCCGGGAACACCCGCGCGGACCTTTCGGCCGCCGAGATCCCGCCCGCCTCGCTGGAGGGCTGGTACGTCCTCCATCAGTCGCTGAACGTGGACTGGCCGGCGCTCAAGGCCGCGGATCCCGCCGACGCGCGCGGAGCCGTGGCAAGCTTCGTCACACTCGCGGAGAGATGGGCGGCCGATGCCGAACCGGGCTGGTCGGGCGTGTACCGGGTGGCGGGCGGGGGCGTCGATTTCCTCGTGCTTCACTTTCGCGACTCGCTGGACCGGCTGATCGAGGCCGGACACGAACTGCAGCTCTCCCCGTGGGGCGACTTCGTCCTCGTGCGGGAGGAGTACCTTTCCGTCGTGGAGTTGGGTCTCTACGCCCTCACGCGGGACCTCGTCGGCCGCGTCGACCCGACGGACCGCGCCGCCTGGGACGACGCCCTGCGTGAAGCGCTGGCGGAGGAGCGCGAAAAGGGGTTCGTCCGCCGTCGCCTGCAGCCACGGCAACCCGAACACATGCCCTACGTCTGCTACTACCCGATGGACAAACGGCGAAACCCGGGACAGAACTGGTACGCGCTCACGCTGGAGGACCGAGCCGCGCTGATGGCCGCGCACGGAACGGTGGGGCGGTGCTACGCGGGCCGTATCGCCCAGGTCATCAGCGGATCGATGGGACTGGACGACTGGGAGTGGGCGGTGACGCTGTGGGCCGCGGATCCGCTCGAGTTCAAGGCCATCATCAGCGAAATGCGCTACGACGCGGCGAGCGCGGAGTATGCCGAATTCGGTCCCTTCCTCGTCGGCAAGCGGATCTCGGGTGGAGACTTCGACGAACTTCTTCCCGCCCCGACCGCACCGTGAGCGGCGATCGGGGCCGCTCGGCCGCGGGCGGGGCCGCGGCGGCGGGGTCCGTCGCGCTCTCTCCCCATCTCACCATACCGGAGGTCGTCGCCGTGGCGCGCGAGGGCGCCCCGGTGGACGCCTTGCGGGGCACGGCCCGGGAACGGGTGGAGGCGAGCCGCGCCACCGTGTTGGAGGCGCTCGCCCGGCCGGGCGCGAGGATCTACGGCATCACGACCGGCTACGGGGCGCTGGCCGGGACCCGGATCGAGACGCGGGACGCCGCGCAACTCTCGCGCAACGTCGTCCTCAAGTGCGCGGCGGGTCTGGGGCCGCCTCTGCCCGAGGACTGGGTTCGCGGCATGCTCCTCGCGCGGGCGAACTCGCTGGCCCGGGGCGCGTCGGGCGTGCGGCCGGTCATCATCGACACGTTGATCGCCATGCTGAACCGCGGCGTTACGCCCGTCGTGCCCGGGAAGGGATCGCTGGGGGCCAGCGGCGACCTCGCCCCGCTCGCGCACATCGCGGCGGTCGCGACCTCGGGGGTCGACGAAGAGAGGGACACCTTCAGCGGCGAGGCCTGGTTCGAGGAGTGCCGTACGGACGGGGCGACGGCGATGGCGGCGGCCGGGATCGCCCGCCCGGTCATCGAAGCCAAGGAGGGACTGGCCCTGACGAACGGCACCGCGATGATGGTCGCGGGGGCGGCGCTGCAGCTTCACGACGCGAGGCGGCTGCTGCTCCACGCGGAACTCGCGGCGGCGCTCGGCTTCGAGGGACTGCTCGCCTGTTCGGCGGCGCTGGATCCGGCGCTGCACGAGGCGAACAACCAGCCCGGCCAGGTGGCGACGGCGGCCCGGCTGCGGGCGCTGCTGGCGGGGAGCGGGCTCGTCGATTCCGATCCCGACAGGGTGCAGGACGCGTACAGCCTCCGCTGCACCCCGCAGATCGCGGGTCCCGTCCACGACATGCTGGGCTTCCTGTGGGCGCGGGTGGAGGGGGCGCTGAACGCCGTGTCGGACAACCCGCTCGTCTTCCCGGCGGCGAGGTCGGCCCCGGGGGCCGTCGTCTCGGGCGGCAACTTCCACGGAGCCGGGCCTGCGCTGTGGCTCGACACGCTGGGCATCGCGATGGCGGATGTCGCCAGCCTCTCCGACCGGCGCGTGTTTCGCATGCTCACACCGGAACTCTCCGGGGGACTCCCCGCCATGCTCGTGGCCGAGCCGGGGCTTCACGGCGGGCTGATGTCGCTCCAGTACACCGGGGCGGCGCTCGTCTCGGACAACAAGACGCTCGCGCACCCCGACTCCGTCGACTCGATTCCCACGAGCGCGAACCAGGAGGACCACGTGAGCATGGGGGCGAACGCGGCTCGACACGGGCGCGAGATCCTCGACAACACGCGGGCGGTCATCGCGATCGAACTGCTGAGCGCGGCGCAGGCCGTGTACCTTCGGCCGGGCGGAGTCGAGCGCCTGGGGACGGGAACGCGCGCCGTCTACGACGCGCTGCGGGCGTGCGTCTCTCCCGTGGTCGAGGACCGTTCGCTGTCCGCCGACGTGGAACGGGTGGAAGCCACGATCGAGGACGGGAGACTGGAGCGGGCAGCGGCGGCCGCGCTGGGCGATCTCTGGCCTCCGGCACCCCTCTGAGGCCCGAGAGCCGGCACAGCCGGGGGTGGCTCCTCTGCGAGCCGAACGTGAGCGAGGGCCGTGACGAGACGCGCATGGCCCGTTTCGCCGAGGCGGTGGCGGCGACGGCGGGCGTCCAACTCATCCACCGCTCGGCCGACGCGGACCACCACCGGATGGTCCTCGCCTATGTGGGAGACCCGGAGGCCGTCGTCGAGTCCACGGCGGCGCTCGCGGCCGAGGTGTACGAGGCGGTCGACCTGAGACGCCACCGGGGTGTGCACCCTCGGCTCGGCGCGCTGGACGTGGTCCCGTTCGTGCGGGGGCCGGGTTGTCCCGAGGCGGAGGCGCTCGCCGCGGCGCGGAGCTTCGGGGAGCGGGCCGCGGCGCGCGGGATTCCGGTCTTCTTCTACGAACGCTCGGCGACTGCAAGGGAACGGGCCTCCCTGCCCCGCATCCGGGCCGGGCAGTTCGAGGGCCTGGCCGATAAGCTGGCCCGACCGGAATGGAGGCCGGATCTGGGGCCGCCAGCGCCCCATCCCACCGCGGGAGCCGTCGTCGTGGGGGTGCGAGCGCCGCTGGTCCGCTTCAACGTCAACCTGGCGACGCGGGATCCGGGGCCGGCCCGTCGAATCGCGGCGGCCATCCGGGCATCGGGGGGCGGGCTCCCCCATGTCCGGGCGCTCGGAATCTCGCTCGAACGCCGGGGCCTGACCCAGGTCTCCGTCAATCTGACGCGGTATGCGGTCACGCCGATCCCGACGGTGTATGATCGGATCGTCGAGGGCGCGCGGGCCGAGGGCGTGGCGCCGGCCGGGTCGGAGTTCATCGGACCGGTGCCGGCCGAAGCGCTGCGCGGCCTCGATCCGCGGCGTCTGGACGCGGACCTCGCGCGGGCTCAGATATTGGAGTTCTCGTCGACCGAAACCGGAGCATCCGAATGAAGCCAGCCGGACCCATCCACGCGCCGCGCGGGACGGCCCTCTCCTGCAAGGGCTGGCACCAGGAAGCGGCCCTCCGGATGCTGATGAACAACCTCGACCCGGCCGTGGCCGAGCGGCCGGACGACCTCGTCGTGTACGGAGGCGCGGGCAAGGCCGCGCGTGACTGGGCCTGCTACGCGAAGATCGTCGAGACACTGCGGCGTCTGGAGAACGACGAGACGCTCCTCGTCCAGAGCGGGAAACCGGTCGGGGTGTTCCGGACCCACGACGAAGCCCCGCGGGTCCTGATCGCGAACGCCCACCTCGTGCCTCGCTGGGGGAGCGTGGACGAGTTCCGCCGCCTCGACGCGCTGGGCCTCACGATGTACGGGCAGATGACGGCCGGCTCCTGGATCTACATCGGCACGCAGGGGATCCTGCAGGGGACATACGAGACATTCGCGGAGCTGGCGCGGCGGCACTTCGGCGGCTCGCTCGCCGGACGGGTCGTCGTGAGCGCCGGGCTGGGCGGGATGGGCGGCGCGCAGCCGCTCGCCGCGACGATGAACGGGGGCGTCTTCCTCGGCGTGGAAGTTCGGGAGGACCGCATCCGGCGGCGACTCGAGACGGGTTACTGCGACCGCATGGCGACGGACCTCGACGAGGCGCTCGATCTGGTTTGGGGGGCCGCGGGTCGGGGGGAGGCGCTCTCCGTGGCCCTGCTCGGGAACATCGCCGAGGTGCTGCCGGCACTCGTGGATCGCGGGGTGGTGCCGGATGTCCTCACCGACCAGACGTCGGCGCACGACCTCCGGCTCGGATACATCCCGGCGGGCCTCTCCGTGGAGGAGGCCGAGGCGATGAGCGCGGCGGACCCCGACGGGTACGTGGAGCGGGTGCTCGATTCGATGGTGGCGCACGTGTCGGCCATGCTGGCGCTTCGGGCGGCCGGCGCGATCGCGTTCGACTACGGGAACAACCTCCGCGGCCAGGTGGCGGACCTGCGCGGGATGGCGGAGGCGTTCGAGATCCCGGGGTTCGTCCCCGCCTTCATCCGGCCGCTGTTCTGCCGCGGCGCCGGCCCCTTCCGCTGGGCCGCCCTCTCCGGCGACCCGGCCGACATCGCGGCGACGGACGAGACGGTCCTCGGGACATTCCCCGAGAAGGAGGCGCTCGGGCGCTGGATTCGGCAAGCCCGTGAACGGGTGCACTTCCAGGGTCTTCCGTCGCGTATCTGCTGGCTCGAGTACGGCGAGCGGGCGGAGATGGGGGAACGCTTCAACTGGCTGGTGAAGACGGGCCGGGTCCAAGCGCCGATCGTGATCGGGCGGGATCACCTGGACACGGGTTCGGTCGCCTCGCCCAACCGCGAGACGGAGGGGATGCGAGACGGTTCGGACGCGATCGCCGACTGGCCGCTCCTCAACGCGATGCTGAACACCGCGTGCGGCGCGAGTTGGGTCTCGATCCACAACGGGGGCGGCGTGGGCGTCGGCTACTCGACCCATGCGGGCATGGTCTGCGTCGCGGACGGCACGGCGTCGGCCGGTCGCCGGCTGGAGCGCGTCCTCACGGCCGACCCCGGTACCGGCGTGATGCGGCACGCGGACGCGGGCTACCCCGAAGCGATCGCGACGGCGCGGGAGCGCGGGGTCGACCTCCCCATGCTCGAGTAGCCCCGGACGCCCGCCCATGCCCCGGCTCGAGAACATCGGGTGCCTCGCCACCTGCGCGAATCCATCCGGGCAGGACGACATCGGGCTCATCCGGGATGCGGCGCTCGTGTGGAAGGACGGGATCGTGCGCTGGGCGGGATCGGCGGCCGCGCTCCCGCCGGAGTACGCAGAGGAGCCCGCGTGGGACGCCGGGGGGCGCCTCGTGATCCCCGGGCTCGTCGACGCCCATACGCACCTCGCCTTCGGCGGCTGGCGGGCGGACGAGTTCTCCGACCGCATCCGGGGCCGAAGCTACCTTGAGATCGCGGGCGCGGGCGGCGGGATCGCCTCCACCGTGCGCGCCACGCGCGCCCTCGACGAAGAGGCGCTCCTGGTACGCTCGCGACGCTTCCTGTCCGGGATGGTGGCACTCGGCGTCACGACGGTCGAGGCCAAGAGCGGGTACGGGCTGGACCTCGAGACGGAACTGCGCCTCCTGCGCGTTTACCGACGACTCGACGAGATGGGCCCGGCGCGCGTCGTCGCGACCTGTCTGGCCGCGCATGTGGTCCCCCGGGAGTGGGCGGCGGACCGGACCGGCTACGTGCGACTCATCATCGACGAGATTCTTCCCGCCGTGGCGGAGCGCGGGCTGGCCGATTTCGTGGATGTCTTCGTCGAGGAGGCTGCCTTCTCGGCCGACCAAGCGCGACGCATCTGCAAGCGCGGGCGCGCGCTGGGGCTACGGCCGAAGCTGCACGTCGACCAGCTGAGCGGAGGTGGCGGGGCGGAACTCGCGGCCGAAGTGGACGCCGTGTCGGCCGACCACCTGGAATCCGTCTCGGAGGCCGGGATCGCCGCGCTCGCCGAGGCTGGTGCGGTCGCCGTCACGCTGCCCCTCGCGACCCTCTACCTGGACCAGGCGCCACCCCCGGCCCGCGCGCTCATCGACGCCGGCGTGGCGGTGGCCGTCGCCACCGACTTCAACCCCGGCACCGCTCCCTCGTATCACCTCCCCTTCGCCATGACGCTCGCCTGCGTGCGACAGCGCATGACGCCGGCCGAAGTGCTGAAGGGCACGACCCGGTATGCGGCCCGGGCCGTCGGCCTCGAAGGCACAGTGGGGTCGCTGGAACCGGGAGCCGCCGCAGACTTCGCGCTCATCGACGCGCCGAGCGCGGAACACTGGCTCTACCACCTTCGACCCAACGCGTGCGTGGCCACGGTGGTCGGCGGCACGATCCGGCACGGACACCCCGCGGCGGCCTGGCTGCCATAGCTGGCGTCCGTCCCGAGTCCCCGGCGCCGTCCCGCGATGCCGTCACGAGCCGTCGCCTCGTGCGGGACAGCCTGAGGCGGGAGCGGCCAAGTCGTCAGGGACGCGGTATCGCGCAACGTGGGGGATGCCGAGGGCGGTCCGAGCCGCCGCGTACAGGGCCTGGCCTGCCACGGCGTGGACCCACGCTTCCCGCGGCAACGACACCGAGCCCAGATACGCCAGATCACAATCGTGAACATCCCACATCTGCAGACGGGGATCGCCCTGCCGGAACGTGCGCAACCACACGCGGGCTCCGTCCCCGGAGACGATCATTCGGGCGAAGGCCGGCTTGAGGCGGGGGACCGGAATGGGCATTCTCGGGTCCAGGTCGACCCGCTCATCGAGGTCGGCGATGGTCTTGCGGATGCTTTCACGTTCGGCGGCATGCAAAGGAGGCCTCGGGAAGTCGTGCGAGACGTCGCCGGCGGGATGTGCCCTTCCGTCTCTCACCACGAAGCGGTGGATGCGGTACTCGCCGCCGAACCCGCGCAGGATCTCGGGACCGCGGCTGTCCCACACGCCGCTCGGTCCGTACGGCGCCCGAACCTGGGTGAGCCCCGGTCCGCCGAAGCGGGCCGCCAGCGCGCGGTACCTCACTTGAACGACGCTCGAATCCACCCAGGTGGCCACGGTGTCCACGATCTCTCCCGGCGGGCGGACGAGGTTCAGGTAGACCTCGTCATAGCGTCGGGTTTCGAACGGGTCCCTCAGGGCCCGGCGCTCCACAGCCAGCACGTCGTCCCCGACCGACGACAACTCGAAGACCGATGTCCAGAGGGGGTCCGTCCAGGTGTCCCGTAACGCTCCGCTCCGGTCGAACACCGAGATCCGGAGGGCCTGACGATCGAGAACGGCGAGATCCTCGCCGTTCCACGCGAGCCGGTGCGGCGACACGAACTCGCCGGGGCCCTCCCCTTCCCGCCCGATGGCGAGCCTGAACCGGCCCTCCCGATCGAAGATGGCGACGCGACGCGCGCCTCGATCGAGGATGTACATGTTCCCCTCGGCATCAGCCTCGATGTCCCCAACCTCCTCGAATTCATGGGGATCCCCCTCTGCCAGGCCGATTGTGAGGTCCCGGGCGAGCACAGGGGGCGGTGGCCCAGAGCGGGCTCTCCCCCGTCCCCGCCAGCGCACGCACCCACCAGGAGGACCAGGCCGACAACGGCATGCGCCCGCGGCCGAGTGATTCTCACCTGTTCGCCAGCCCCGCCTCCGGCGCGGGCCCGAGGGGTCGCGGGTCGCCCGCGAAGCCGACCGCGAACCGGTTCCAGCCGCCTCCGGGCCGGCGCGCGAGGAGGAGCATCTCCGCGGCCGCGTCGAGGAGGTCGACCGCGATCAGCCTGCCTCCGTAGCTCTGCCGGATCGTGCGAACCGGCGTGTGGCCGACCACATGAACGTCTGCCCCGAAATGGTCGAGGACGGCGTCGAGGTGCGCGCCCAGCGTGTCGGTCAGCACGAGGTCCCGGTACCAGAGCACGCTCTCGGGCGCGAAGAAAAATTCGTAGCGGCGATAGACCTGGGCAGAGTCGAGCGACGTCGCGCGGGGGAACTCCTCCAGGAACGCCGGGGCATGCCACCCCGTGAACAGCGGTTCCGAGATGAAGGTTCCGAGCGTGTCCTGATAACTCTGGACAGAGTATTCCAGATAAGGGGGACTCACGCCCCCGTGCGCGAGCAGCAGGTCGCCGAGCCGGGCGAGGCCGGGTTTCCCGGCGAGCCAGCGGCCGAGGATGGATGTCGCCGGGTCGAAGAGCTTCTGGTAGGACATGTCGTGCCGCTCGGCGATCCCCGCCTCCTTGGGCGACACGTAACGGAGGTCCCCGGACATGACCATCGCCTCGTGGTTGCCGAGCAGCGTGAGGACGCGCCCTCCGGCGGCCTCGGCCTCCCGCTCCAGCCGGTACACGAACCAGAGGAGGCGGGTCACGTCGTTCCCCCGGTCGAACAGGTCTCCGAGCAGCGCGAGCGTGGCGTGCCCGCCCGTCCAGCGCAGTTCGGCGTCGATGAGGCCGGCGCGGGCGAGAAGTTGCAGGACGCGGTCGAACTCGCCGTGCACGTCTCCGAACACGAATACCGAATCCGACCCCGGCAGGTCGACCGCGGGACGTGGCGGAGGACCCAGCCGGATCTCGGTGCGGTGGAGGCGGTCCGCCCCGTCCGCGCCGTACTCGATCGTGACGACCGGGGCATCCACACTCAGCCGTGCCTCATGTGTGTCACTCCGCGCCGTCCTCTGCTCGTCCACGACCCTGCCGTCCACGATCGCGCGCCCGAGCCCGGGAGCCGGTTCCTCCGTGAGCCAGCGGACCTCCAGCCCGGCGGAGTCGAGCCCGATGTAGAGCCCGTACTCGCCCTCGAAGCGCCACGCGGTCTGCCCCGGCCCGGCGGGCGGCGCGATCGGCGGGGACGTGTGCCCGACCGGCGTCCCGGGGCCGCCCAGCCATCCGAGCCCCGCCGCCGCCACGGCGCATCCCGCCAGCCCCGGGCGGCCGGGTCCCGAATCGTCCCGCATCACGGACATTGGAGGCCGCGCGTTCAGGGGATCAGCCCGTAACGGCCGTCGTCGACCCACTCGAGCAGTCGAACGATGCGCCGATGGATGGCCCGGACCTCCGATTCGGTGAGCCCGAGCTGGACCCGCTCCTCGCCGTGGCGGACGCCGCGGCCGGGGTCGAGGTTCTCGGTCGGCTCCACCTCCGTGAAGTTCCCGTCCCGTATCTCGAACTGGACGAGGACCCCGAGACGCGCCTGCAACTGCTCGAGCGAAACGCGGCGCAGCCGGTCGATGGCCGAGGCCGGGTATCGGTCGAGCCGCAGGTCGCGCCACCGCGTGCCGCGGTCGCTCTCCTCGCTCGCAAACGCCACCCCGTTGTCCACGCTGAACACGCGCGGCCAGGCGGGATCCAGCGACTGCACGAAGTTCCCCGGGTTCGAATCGCTGTGGCGGATGATGTAGGTGAACAGGTTGAAGGTCCCCAGCAGGCGCTCGTAGACCTCGTCTTCCTCGATCCGGTCTCGATCCTCCAGTTCGTCCGGGACCTCGACGTTGAACAGCCAGTACTGGAGCGCGACGAGCGTCATCCGCCACTCGTCGAATGTCTGCTCGGGAGGGTTGGCCGCGTCCCCCGCCCGCGCGACCGTGGCCCGGACCTCGTCGAGGGGGAACGCCCGGATCGCGGTCGGGGGGACCACCCATTCCCGCTCGTCCAGGAAGAGATCCTGGAGGGCGTAGGCCGCCAACTCGTACCGCGGCCGGTTGTTGAACTCATCCGCGCCCTCAGCGGCGGGGGCGTACTTGATCTGGAGGACCCGGTCCCCGGACTGCAGCGTCACCCGGTAGGTGCGTTCTCCAGGGAGGCCGCGGGACGGCTGCACGTCGATGACCTCGATCTCACCCTCGCGCAGGATGCGGTCGATCTCCGCGACGGGGAGGAGGAAGTTCGCGTCCTGGGCCGCGACGGCGGCCGGCGCGCCCGCGACCACGACCGCGGTGCGCAGGACATCACGGAGTCGCATCCGAGTCCTCCTTTCGCGTGGTATCTCCGGGCGGCCGAAGCGGCAGGTACACGTCGAACGTCGTCCCCCGCCCCGGCTCGCTCTCGACCGAGATTTGGCCCCCGTGCTGGTGGACGATCTGGAGCACGATCGCGAGTCCGAGCCCCATCCCGATGCGTTCGCCCTTGGTGGTGAAGCCGGGCTCGAAGATCTCCCCGATGACCTCGGGCGCGATGCCGCGGCCCGTGTCCGCCACGCGGACATGCACGCGGTCTCCCTCCGCCCGCGTCCGGACCGTCAGCAAACCGCCGTCGGGCATCGCCTGGGCGGCGTTGTGTACGAGGTTCATGAATATCTGGTTGACCCGATTCGGGTGGCAGACCACCGGCGGGAGATCCCCGAAGTCCCGCACGACCTCGATCTCCTTCAGGGCGTGCCCCAACAGGACCAGCGTGCCTTCCAGCCCCTCGTGCAGATCCACCGGCCGGGCCTCCGATGCCGTGGGCCGCCCGAAGTTCCGCAGGCTCTGCACGAGCCGCACCATGCGGTCGACCGCGATCCGGTTCGTCCGCAGCACGGACTCGGTGGCCCGCACGACCCGGCGTACCTCGTCGAGTTCATCGGGGGTCACGACCTCGTCTTCGAGGATCACCCCCAGCTTGAGCAGGGCGCGCTCGATCACATGGTGGTTGCTGTGGAGCGCCCCCAGCGGCGTATTGAGTTCGTGCGCGATCCCGGCGACGAGGGTGCCGAGCGTGGCGAGCCTCGCCTGCGTGATCTCCCTGGCCTTGGCCTCGGCTGCGGACCCCGTCACAGGAACGCGTGGATCCAGCGTTCGCGGAGTCCCGCCAGCTCTTCGTGCGCGGCCTCCAACTCTGCCATTCGGTCGCTCAGCGCCCGAAACAGAAGACTGCGTTCCACCCCGTTCCGGATGGCGAACCCGAGCGCGTCGTTGTCCCACGGCTTCTCGATGTACTGGAAGAGGCCTGCCTCGTTGATCGCGCGGATCGCGTTTTCCTTGTCCGCGTAGCCGGTGAGGAGGATGCGCGTCGCCTCCGGCCGCACCTTCCGGGCCCGGGTCAGGAACTCGACCCCGTCCAGTTCCGGCATCATCAAGTCGGCGACGATCGTGTGCACGGTCTCCTCGCGGAGCCGCTCGAGCGCCGCCCGCGGCGACGTGAAGGGGAGCACGCGGTGATCCGTCTCCAGCTCCAGGAACCCCCGGATGGCCTCGACGACCATGGCTTCGTCGTCGACGACCATGACCGTGCCGGCGCCGCGGTTCAGTTCATCTCTCTTCATACGGCATCATGCCACGGCCAGGCCGCGGACGCGACTCGCAAGCCCGCGGAGGAGGTCGAGGCCGAGTTCGGGGTGGTCGATGAGGAGGTCGCGGAAGTCCTCCCGGGTGATGCGGAGGACGCGCGTCGGGCGGGTAGCCCGCGCCTCGACGAGGCTCGGGTGTTCGTCGATCAGCGCCCAGGTGCCGAACGCCTGCCCATCCGCGATCGTCACCGAACCCTGCCCGACCCCCTCGAGCGAGACTTCGCCGTGGATGACGAGGTAGAGGGCGTCCGTCGGTTCTCCCTTGCGGATGAACACCGCCCCGTCTCGCGCCTCGACTTCCCGCGCGATGGATCCGAGGAGGGCCAGTTGCCGGCTCTTCACGCCGGAGAGCAGGTCCACGTTCTGCAGGCGGAACACCTTCTCGATCAGTTCCATCTCTTCTCCCTCGACATCCGGCCGGATGTCTGTTTCGATCTGCGCGGATACCCGGAGGGCGCATGTCCCGATCCAGTCGTCCTCGTCATCCCGGAGGTCTCGCAGTGCCTCCTGCGGCGACGTGCGGGCGTCCGCCGGGGCGTCGTCCGCCAGGAAGGGCTCGAGCCGCGAGAAGACCCCGTGACCCACCGTGCTCTCGATCCATTCCAGAGCGTTGGCCCGCCGCCGCGGGTCGTCGCTGTCGAGCGCAAGATAGCTGCGACGCATGGACCGTTCGGGATACACGAGCCCCAGCCAGCGGAACACGCCGGCCCGCCGGTCGCGACGAGCTTCCTCGAGTGCCCGCAGGAGGAGGGTGCGCGGCGTCGAGGCGTCCACTTCGCGCAGCGCCTCACAGGCGCGTGCGTAGCGCGCGGAAGTCCGCAGCTCGCGATCCACCGCCTCGAGCACACGGTCCTCGGGAAACGACAGGTGATCGTGCGTCGTGCGGAGGCGGTGCAGCGCGACGAGGGCCTGGTCATCGAGCGCCTGTTCCGTCTCCGGCAGGAGGTACGACGTGATGAGCGCGTCCACGGTCGCGGGCGTCGCGATCTCGCCCAGCACGCTCGCCACCCCGCGCCGCACCCACGGGTCGGCCGTCGGGTCGGCCAGGGCCCGCAGGAGCGGCGCCACGATCTCCTCGCCTCGCAGCGCGAGCCCGTCTCGCGCGGCGGCGCGGGTCCGGGGGTGGGCCAGAGCGGCGATGGCGACCTGAACGAGGCTCGGCTGCGGGAGCCGGGCGGCGCTGCGGACGGCGGCTGCCGCGACCTCGTCGTCCGCGTGGGTCGCAAACTCCCGCACGACCTCCTCCACTGCCGGGTGGCGCGGCACGAGGCCCGCCGCCGAGGCCAGCTCGAACGCACCCTCGCGGTCGAGCGCGCCCCCGGCCCGCCGTTGGAGGAGCTTCTCGAACTTGGGCGTGGCGATGCGCTCGGCCCGGGCGGAGCTGAAATCGTGCGAGAGACACGCGAGCGCGGCGGTCCGGATCGCACCCGACTCCGCGTCGAGGAGGGGGAGCAGGATGTCCCGGGGCGCGGGCCCCGCCCTGAAGGCGAGCACGCGGACCGCGGCCTCCCGGACGCGTGCGCTCTCGTCCGCGAGGCGCGCGCGGATCGCGGCTTCGTCCTCGATCGAGGGGACTCGCAGCAGCGCCCCGAGCGCTCGGGCCCGCAGGTCGGGGCTCTCGTGTTCGAGGAGCCGGTACAGTTCGGGGGAGAGCGCCGCGACGTCCTCGGGCGTGGAAGCGCTCAGCAGGTCGAAGGCGAAGGCCACCTTGAGCGGCCGCCCATCCCGCAGCGCCTCGCGGGCGAGATCCAGCGCCCCCGCGTCGGCCATGGAGACGAACGTTCCCCGCAGGCTCGCGAACCGGCCCTCGAACGATCGGGCGAGGCTGGTCACGTATTCCCGCCGAACCTTCAGGAACGCGATGAGGAGCGCGACGGCGAAACCCAGTCCGAGGACTCCGATGAGGAGGAGACGGCCGGTGAGCGAGACGGAGGCGAGCGCGAGCGAGGGGATGGCGATGAGGGCGCCGGAGAGGGCCTTCCCCAGCCCCTTCTCGATCGCCACATCGATGTAGGACTTGGCCTTGAGCTTGATGTCCTCCGGGACGGGGACATAGAGGATCTCGCGCCCGGTCCGTTCCGCGGAATACCGGAACACCTTCTCGGTCGTGCGCGCGCCCGTCGCCACGGCGAGGGCCCCGACCGAGAGCCACACGGCCGCCGCGAGCGCGCCGGTCGCGAGCATCACGGCGACCGGGAAGATGATGACCGCCACCGCCGCCCCCCAGCGCCGCAGGATCGGCCGCAAAGCGAGGAGGACGAGGATCGGCATCCACTGCGTGAGGGCGTCGACGAGACCCAGGAAGCCGGCGATGGCGCCTACGTCGGTGAAGACCTCCCGGGTGAGCGTGTTGTACTGGTAGTCGATGAACTGCTTGACCACGATCGTCAGGAGAACGGTCGCCGCGATGAGCCGCACCTGGGGATTCGCGGCCATGCGGCGGAGTTCACCGCTCTCCAACTCGGGGTCGTCCCGCCGCGCCGGCGCCGGCGGTGCCTCCGGCGCTTCGCGAGCCCATACGGCCGCGATTCCGAACGCGAGGATGAGGAGCGCGACGCCGGCGACCAGGAGCAGGTTCTCCGAGCCGCCACCTCCGGGCCACACGACGTGCGTGAAGGCGCCCAGCGTCGCCCCGCCCGAGCCCGCCGCGATGACCACGGGATAGGCGCGCTTGGCGTCGCGCGCGTTGTAGAAGATCTGCGTGGCAATGTAGAACTGCGTGACGAGCGAAGCCGCCAGCAGGTCGTACCAGCCGTAGAAGACGAGCCCGAACCACGCGGTGCCGGGCTGGTAGAGCAACCGGAAGACCACCATGCTCGCGGCGAAGAAGGCCGCGGTGGCCGGGATGAGCCGGCGCCACGACATCCGGTCCGACAGGTAGTTGTAAATCGGGGCGACGACGATGACGGCCGCGCTCACGAAGTAGACCTGGTAGAAATCGCCCACCGCGAGCCCGGAGAGGGCGAAGGCGCTCCGCAGGGGCCGCAGGATCCCGATGACGAACAGGACGAGGGCCGCCAGGCCCATCATCGCCAGCAGCTTCCCCGTCCCCGGCCGCCGCTCGAAGGCCCCTCGGAACCTCATGTCTTCTCCTTCACGGCCGCGGGGTGGCTTCCACCTCCGCGAGTGCTTTTGCCACGGGGTCCCGCATGGTCCATCTTCCCACCCTTCGGGGCGTGGCGCAGTCCGGTAGCGCACCTGCTTTGGGAGCAGGGGGTCGCCGGTTCAAATCCGGCCGCCCCGACTTCGCAGGACATGCGTTTCGATCCACCCCCCGGCCCGCCGCACCGCGGCCGACCGGTGGCTCGTCTCCGCCTTGACCCCCTCCGGCAACTCCGCATAGGTGCGATCGTAACCCGCGGGCACGAAGAGCGGGTCGTAGCCGAAACCGCCCTCACCGCGAGGCTCGCGTACGATGCGCCCGCGCGCGACGCCTTCCACGACTTCGTGCCGCAGCTCGTCCGTCAGGGCGACCGCGCACCGATAGTGCGCCTCCCTGTCCCCATCCGCCACGCCGGCCAGACGTTCCAGCAGCCACCGGTTGTTGGCCTCGGCCCGTCCCCAGCGGTCCGCCCATTCGGCGGGGGCGAAGCGCCGGGTCCGGACACCGGGGCCGCCGTCGAGCGCGTCCACGCACAGACCGGAGTCATCGGCCAGGACCGGAAGCCCCGACCGCGCGTGAAAGTACTTCGCCTTGGAGAGCGCGTTGCGCGCGAAAGTGTCGAAGGGCTCGAGGTCCCCTTCCTCCTCCCGCTCGGGAAGGCCCAACTCCGCCGGCCCGAGCAGCCGGACCGGCACATCGGCGAGAAGATCCCGGATTTCCCGGAGCTTGTGAGCGCTGCGCGTGGCGACCAGAACCGGAGGCGGGTTCAGTCCGCCCAAATGCGCTCCGCCGTGACACGCTTCGCGAGTTCGGGGTGCGCTCTCCACAGATAGGCGACCATGACGAGCGCCGCGAAGACGTTCCCGACGAGGATGGACCACCACGCGAGTGCCTGGAGGATCCAGCCGCCCAACATCGCCACCATCGCGATGAAGAAGACCTCGAACACAACGAACAGGACCAGGATTCCCAGCACGAGCGGCGGAAACCTGGCCGCCTGTTTCGCGAGACCCGAAACGATGACCCCGAACAGTACGAAGAAGGCGAAGTGGGCCAAGCTGTAGCCGAGGACCGGGCCTGCGGCGATCTCCACTCCGGTGGCGGCCGGGGCTCCTCGGAAAAGTACCGTCGCCAGCGCCGCGGGCGTGTAGAAGGGCTCGCGCAGGATCGTGTCGATGATCAGGAACCAGACCGCGACGACGAGGGCGCCCAGCAACCCGGCGTAGATCCCGTGCCGGGTGACTTCGTGCGTCCGGAGGAAGTTCACCACGCCCACCACCCCCGGTTCGGAACTCACCCAGTGCATATGGGTGAACATCACGACCCCGGCGAGCGCGTTCCCGAAGAAGACGGCGGGCCAGCCCGGCGCGGAGAGGACGAGCGACGACGGCGCCCGAAGCAGGCCGGCGTAGAACGCGAGCGAGCAGACGAAGAGGCCGTACAGGGCGCCGATCAGCACGTTCCGCGGCAGGCCGGCCCAGCGAACCAGCGCCGCGGCCAGCATCCCGAGCCCGCCCCACACCGCGAAGTGGATGACCGTGAATCCTGCGATGATTCCCGCGCTGGGCTCGACCTCGGCACGGCTCACGATCGCCCCCCACAGGAACGCGGGGGTGCGCAGCGGCGTCCCCTGGCCGAGGTCGTAGAAGTAGAAGAGGACGGCGAGGACGAAGCCGCCCAGCAGCCCGCCAACGAGCCCGTGCCGGACGCGGCGCGTCAGCATCGCCGCGTCCCGCTCAGCATGTGGAATCCGCGTCGGCGGCCTGGGCCGTCTCCCACTCCCGCTGCTCCTTCAGCGCCATCTCGACCTCTCGCTCGCGCTGGCGCCGCCGGGCGCGGAAGATCCCGCCACCGATGACGACCAGGAGGAGGTACGGCATCGCCGCCATGAGGACGAACATCCACACGTATCCCGCCTGCTGGTCGGGCGTATGCTGCATCTGGAGCGTCGCCTCGACGGCGTAGACATATGTGGCTGTAACGTTCAGCACGGGCTCGACGATGACGGCGATGTGAGTCAGACCTTGTCCATCACGAGGATGGCCATCAGCAGTGGAAGATACAGGATGGAGGCCCGGAACAAACGCCTGGCCCGCGCCGCCGACGCCTCGCGACCGAACCGCAGCGCCGCCCACAGGAAGCCTCCGCCCAGAACGAGCGCGGCCGCGAAGTAGACGGGACCCGTGAGGCCGAGCACGCTCGGCATCACACTCACGGGGATCAGGGTGAGCGTGTACAGGACCGTCTGGCGCCGTGTCTGCCGCCCCCCGGGATCGCCGACCGAGAGCATGCGCAGCCCCGCCGCCCCGTAGTCATCGCGCAGCAGCCACGCGAGGGCGAGGAAGTGCGGCAGTTGCCAGACGAAGAGGATCCCGAACAGGACCCATCCGCCCGGGCCCAGCTCCCCCGTGGCGGCGGTCCAGCCTCCGAGGATCGGGAGCGCTCCCGGGACCGCCCCCACGACGGTCGAAAGCGAGTGTACCCGCTTGAGCGGCGTGTAGACGAAGTCGTAGGAGACGAACGTCGCGGCCGCGAGCACGGCCGTGACCGGATTGACCGCCACCGCCAGCCAGGCGATGCCCGCCGCGGCCAGGCCGCCCGAGAAGATGGCAGCGGGGAGCGTGTCGAGGCGCCCGGCCGGGAGCGGCCGGGAGCGGGTGCGGCCCATGAGGGCGTCCACGTCCCGCTCCAGCACCTGGTTCATCGCGCTCGTGCCGGCCGCCACCAGGGCGACCCCGATCATCGTGTGCGCGAAGAGGGCGAAGTCGAAGCTCACCGTGCCCAGGAGGAAGCCGGCCGCCGCGCTCGCCAGCACGAGCGCCGTGATCCGCGGCTTCGTGAGCTCGAGGTAGTCCTTCAGCGCCCTCCGGCCGACGCCGCGCGCCGCCGCGCCGCCGCGCGGCATTGCGGGAACCGTGGGGATGCTCTTCGCTTCCAACGTCGGCTCCGGAAGCAGGCTATACGTACTCCATCATGATCGCGATGATCATGATGGCCACCGCCGGAAGGGGCGCCAGCGCCACCAGCCGCAATCGGTTGGGTTCGAACTTCAGGTGCATGTAGTAGAGCGCGACCAGCAGCGCCTTCCACACGGCCATGATGAGCAGCGATACGACGATCATCCACTTGGAGATCCCGAGGAACGCGACGAACACCTCGAGGACCGTGAGGATGAACAGGTACAGCCAGATGAGCATGTACCTCGGATGCTCGTGTCCGTGATCTTCCACGGCGTCCGCCGCGTGCGCTCCAGCTTCACTCATTCGTTCGCTCCGTAGCTCCGGGCCGCAGCCGCAAGTGCTAGATCAGGTAGACGATGGTGAACAGGATGATCCACACGAGATCGACGAAGTGCCAGTACAGGCCGAGCACTTCGATCCCGTGCGTATTGTCCGCGCCCCAGTGGCCTCGATGGGCGCGGATCGTGGCCCACGCCAGGCAGATGACACCGAGCAGGACGTGGAAGCCGTGGAACCCGGTCATGGTGAAGAACGTCGCGCCGTAGAGTCCGGCGGCCGGCGTGAACCCGTGGCTGTCCTGCCATGACGCGTGCAGGACGAGTTCGGTGTACTCGTAGACCTGCACGCCCAGGAAGAGGGCCCCCAGCAGGGTCGTCAACAGGAGGTAGAGCTTGATCCCCCTCTGATCCCCCTCCTGCGCGGCCGCGAAAGCCTTCACCATCGTCACCGAACTGCAGATGAGGATGAAGGTATTCACGGCCGTCACGGGGACGTTCAGTACGTCCCCCGGGTTCGCCCACGTGTCGGCGGCCCCGAACCGAAGTACCACATACGAACCGATGAGGCCCGCGAAGAACATCACCTCCGAGCACAGAAACACCCACATTCCGACTTTCTGGGTGTAGACATCGATCCCTCGTTCGGGGACTCTGCCTGCCGTCGCGGCGTGTGCCATCTGGTCTGTTCCCTTCCTATCCGATCTCGATCTGATCGACTCTCAGTGGCTGTCCGGGGCGGGACTTACGACATCGGGCCGTTCATTCTGCGCCAGCCAGTCCTTGTCCTCCACATCCGGGTGGCTGTACTCGTGCGGGCCGTGATAGACGACGGGGATCTCCTCCCAGTTGCCGTGCTTGGGCGGCGAGGGCGTCTGCCACTCCAGCGTCGTCGCGTTCCATGGGTTCGCCCCGGCTTTTTTCCCCTTCTTCAGACTCCAGAAGAAGTTGAACGCGAACAGGAAGCCGGAGGCGAAGAGTACGAACGCCGACCACGTGATGATCGCGTTCGTGTCCTCGATCCCCTGCAGGTGCGCGTAGCCGGTGGAGTCGTAGATGCGCCGCATCATCCCCACCATCCCCACGCCGTGCATGGGGAAGAAGACCAGGTTGAAGAAGACGAAGGTGAGCCAGAAGTGGATCTTGCCCAGCGTCTCGTTCATCACCCGGCCGAACATCTTCGGATACCAGAAGTAGATCGCGCCGAAGAGAGCGAACAGGCTCCCGCCGAAGAGCACATAGTGGATGTGCGCCACGATGAAGTACGTGTCGTGGATATAGATATCGACCGGTGTCGAAGCCATGAAGACGCCCGACAGACCTCCGATCGCGAACATGGCCACGAACCCGATCGCGAACAGCATGGCCGAGTGGAGCTGGAGGTTCCCGCGCCACATCGTGCCCATCCAGTTGAACGTCTTGATCGCCGAGGGCACGGCGATGAAGAGCGTCGAAACCGTGAACGTAAGCCCCAGCATCGGGTTCATCCCGCTCTGGAACATGTGGTGGCCCCACACGATGAAGCCGAGGAAGGCGATCGAGACGAGCGCCAGCACCATCGCGTTGTAGCCGAACACCGGCTTCCGCGACCCCACCGAGAGGATCTCCGACGTAAAACCCATCGCCGGGAGGATCAGGATGTAGACCTCCGGGTGGCCGAAGAACCAGAACAGGTGCTGCCACAGGAGCGGCTGTCCACCGCCCTCCGGGAGGAAGAAGCTCGTACCGATCGTCTGGTCGAAGATGAGCATGATCCCCGCGGCCGACAGCACCGGCATGGCGAGCAGTGCGAGAATCGCCGTGATGAACAGCGACCAGATCGTGAGCGGCATGCGCATCCAGGTCATCCCGGGCGCCCGCAGGTTGATCACCGTGGTGATGTAGTTCACCGACCCGAGAATCGACGACAGCCCGACGAAAACGAGCGCCGCCAGCCACATGGTCTGGCCCAGCGCGACGCCCGACAGGTCGGGACGCGCGCTGAGCGGCGCATAGAGCGTCCAGCCGGCCCCCGCCGCGCCCCCCACCACGAAGAAGCTGGCCAGGGTCAGGATGCCCGCCGGGACCATCGCCCAGAAGGAGAGCATGTTGAGCCGCGGGAACGCCATGTCGTGCGTCCCCAGCTGCAACGGGATGAGATAGTTCGCCCATACGCCCACGAGCATCGGCATGATGGCGAGGAAGACCATCACCGAACCGTGCATCGTGACGAGCGAATTGTAGAACTCCGGCAGGATGTACCCGCTCGCGACCATGCTCTCGGGGAAGATCCCGCCCAGCGGCAGCTGGCCCCGCGCCGGCCACGCGATCTGGTATCGCATGAGCATCGCGAGCAGTCCGCCGATCATGAGGAAGAACAGCGTGTAGAACAGGAACTGGAGCGCGATGACCTTGTGGTCGGTCGAGAACAGGTATTTGCGCAGGAACGACTGCTCGTGCTCTTCGTGCAGGATCGCCTGCCCGGTCGCCTCCGCGATGATCGTCGCCATATCAGCCTTTCTCGATCACTGGGCAGACGCCTGGCCGGCCAGCCAGGCATCGAAGTCCGCCGCGCTGTGCACGGTTACGCTCGCCTGCATGTAGTAGTGGCCGAGGCCACACAACTCGGCGCACGCGATCTCGAAGTCCCCGGTCTGGGTCGCGTCGAACCACACCGGGATCGTCATGCCCGGCACCGCGTCCTGCTTCACGCGGAGTTCGGGGATGAAGAAGGAGTGGATCACATCCTCGGATTCGAGCAGGATCGTGATATCCTCGTTCACCGGGAAGTGGAACTGGTTGCGGACGGTGAAGTTGTCGTCTTCCGTCTCGATGTCCCGGTCGGCCCCCGGGTAGGTGATGTTCCACTCGAACTGCTTGCCGACGACCCGGAACTCGAGCGCGTCCTCCGGCCGGTTGGACGCCCCCTTGATGTCCTGCCAGACCGCGGCGGAATAGGCGCCGAGGATGGCGATGATGATGGCCGGGACGATCGTCCATATGACTTCGAGCCGGTTCGAGCCGTGGGTGTAGTGCGCCCTCGCCCCCTCACGCCCGCGGTACCTGAGGCAGAACCAGAGGATGCCGCCTTCGACGAGAAGGAACGCGATCCCGGTGATGACGAGGATGATCCAGAACAGCTGGTCGATCACGACGCCGAATGTCGAGTAGTTCGGGGGCAGCGCCCAATCCACGAGCTCTCTCCTTCCAGGTGAGCCTTCGGGTATCCGGGGCGGGGAGCGGGACCCGGCGGCGCGGCGGCCGTCCGGTCCCGCCCCGCTGGCGTTACTGCTGCGCGCGCTCGACCCGGATGCGGTTCGTGCCGTGCCCGACGACGAGCGCGTCACCCATGGGGACATCGGCGCCCGACATCTCGGCGTTGTAGTCGAAAGAGGCCTCGGCCATCTCGCCGGCCGTGACGGTCACGCTCGCCGTCATCGTGCCGAACTCCTCGTGCCACGCCGTCAGCGTGTAGTCACCGGCCGGCACGTTCGCGATCGAGTAGCTCCCGTCGGCGCCGGTCACCGCGAAGTAGGGGTGGTCGACGACGCCGATGTACGCCTGCATCCAGCCGTGCACATCGCAGCGGACCGGCACCATCACTTCGGCCACCTGGAAACGCTGCGTGCTCGTGATCCCGGCGCGGGGCTGGCTGATGTTGAAGCCCCGGTTCTCGGTCGGCGTGGCGTTGATGTTGTGGAGCAGGTTGTCGCTGTTCGTGATCTCGATGTCCTGCCCGCTCCGGACGCCAAGCACATGCGGCGCGTAGCGGCAGTTGGACTGGTCGAGCATCGCCGCGCCCGAGGCCGCCGGGGCCGCGGAGACGCCTTCGCTCAGATACACGAACACGTTGGCCAGGCCGCCGTTGGACACGAGGACGTTCTGGGCCATGGGCCCGTCTCCGCCGTACCCCGCCGCGCAGTCCTCCTCGGCCGACATGTCGATCGGCGCCATGGTCGGGACCATGCCGCCGAAGTTCGCCATGCCCGAGATGGTTCCGACCGTGGCCGGGTCCACCGCCGCCGCGGCCGGCGCCGCTTCGTCCGCCTCGTCCTCCGACGAACCGCCGCCCCCGCCGCCGCACGCGGCCATCGCCGCGATGGCCACGAAGGCCGCTGAACGGTTCCAGAAATGCGATCGCATTGACTTACCTCCGTACCAGAAACTCTGCGTTGATTCCCACCGGAATTGACACCGGAATCGCTACCGAAACTACCATCGAAGGCGCCGTCGTCACTCCCTCCCTCGATCCTGCGCCCGGCGCACGAGAACGAGACCGAAGGCCCCCGTCAAGAGCATGGCCAGCAGCGGCGTGACCACCACCGTGCTCGACGCCGGTGGTTCGAGGAGGACGTAGTACCATGTGCTCACCGAACTGCGCTTCCCGACCTCGGCGCTCGACCCATCCCACGCCTGAAACGCGATGGGCGTGGGCAGCCCCTCCGCGAAGTCCAAACCCTCGCTCTCGACCTCGATCGGGCGGCGCAGGTACAGCGTCCAGCGGCCCTCCTCCCAGGTCGCTTCCCCGCTCACGGGATCTTCTTCGAGCGGCTCGACCGATTCGAGTCCCCGGCCGCGGCCGGCGCCGACTCCGCCCTCGGAGTCCCACGTCCAGAGGTAGACCGGGTTCCGCGTGTCCCCCATCAGGAAGTACGGGCGCTCCGTGCCTTCGGGCGGTTCGAACGGGAACTGGAGCATCAGCGCGTCCGGGGGCGCATGGTCGGCGCGCCGGCGCTGTCGAGCGCGATCGGCTTCGCCCCGTCGAGGTCCAGCGCGGCGGTGATCTTGTCCTGCCACTCGTCCCAGGCCGGATCCGGGCTCTCCGACGGGTCGTTCCACTGCACCCGCAACGCGAGGTCGCTTCCATCGTGCAGCCCCTGCACCCAGAGGCCGTCCACCGTCGGCGCGAAGTTGCGCGGCACCTGGATGATCTGGCCCGAGAGCGGGAAGTAGAACGGCTCGACGCCTTCCCACGCCTCCTCGGAGCCATCGGCCGGGAGCCCTCCCTCGGCGCGCCCCACGCGGATCACATCGCGCAGCTGGGGCATCTCGCCCGGGCCCATCGAGGCGATGTAGTGCGCGAGCTGCCAGACCTCGTCCGGGGACACGACGCCCGAGTTCATGGCGTCGATCGCCGATGGCATGGGGGTTCCGTCCAGCCCGGTCAGCATCCTGGTGTGTATGTCCTCGACGCTGCCGCCGCCGTTCAGATACCATGCCTCGGTGAGGTCGGCCGCGCGAATCGGGAGACCTCGCCAGTCCTCCAGCGTCGGCGCCGAGGTCCCGTCGCCGCGTCCCGACAAGCCGTGGCATTCCTCGCACAGCATGGTGAGGTACGCCGCCGCCCCCGCCTCGAGGGCCGCGGGACCGCCGCCGGGGTCCGACCCGAAGTCCAGCGGCTCGGGCGCGGGTCCCTGGCCGAAGAACCTCGAGAAGGTCTTGAGGTAGACGATGAGGTCGTCGATTTCGCCATCGGTGAGGTTCGGCCAGCCGGGCATCGTCGTGCCGGGGAGCCCGTTCTCGATCGCGGCCCGCATGTCCGCGTCCGTCGGGAGTTGCCCGCTCCCGGTCGTCCGGACCTGGTACAGGGCCTGGGTGAAGTCGCGGGGCCGCGGCAGCATGGACTCGGCGGCCGAGCCGTCCCCCTGCCCCGTCGCGCCGTGGCATTCCGCACACCAGCGGTCGTACACGAGCTTGCCCGCGGCGGCCGCGTCTTCCTGTCCCGCCAGCGCCGTCGCGCCTCCCGCGATGCACGTCAGGAGGACGATCCCCGTGAGACGCAGCGTCCTCATTCGTGGCCCCCTTCCCCTTCTTCCTCCCACGTCCGCGGCGTGAATCCCGACTGCTCGTAGAGGTAGAGAATGACGGCCCAGATCTCTTCTTTCTCGAGGATCGGCTCCCACGCCGGCATGGCCGAATCCCACGGCGTCCCCTCGCGCGGCAGACCGGGTCCGCCCTTCGCGATGCGCCAGAACACGAAGCTCTCCGTGAGCTGCGGGAGGGCCCCCGAACTCGTGAAGTCGGCGGGGACCGGGTTGAAGGCGGGCGCGAAGTGCCCCTGCCCGTCGAGCAGGTCGCCGTGGCAGGGCACGCAGTTGCGGACGTAGATCGCCTTGCCGACCTGCAGGTGCTCCTCCATCGAACCCTCGGAGCGGAGCGGGTTCTCGAGGCCCGTCAGCTCCATCGACTCGCCGCGGAAGGTGATCTGGTTCGGCGGCGCCGGGTGAATGGCGCGCAGCGTGGCCGGCGCGGCGTAGCTCGGCTTCACGTTCTGGTAGGCGAGCCAGCCGACCATGACCGGGAGCGCCACCATGAGGATTCCGCGCAGCGTCTTCCGGTCCCGGGCCACCATCGTGGTGCGGATCGGTTCGCGGAAGCTCTTCCAGCGCGCCTCGTCCGCGCTCATGTAGAGGAGGATGCCGACGAGCACGATGAGCATGTACTCGAGGATGACCGAACTCGGCACCGGCGCGCTCGGCACGCCGATCAGCGGTAGCAGGTACCCGATCCCGTAATCGAGCGCCATATAGGACGCGACCACGACGATCACGCCCTGCCAGAACGGATGAGCCGGAAATCGTCTCATCGGCTCCCTCCCGTGCTGTCGGCCGGTGCCGCCGCACTGTCCGCCGCCGCGTCCGGGGTCTCACCCGTACCCTCCGCGGGGGCGGCAGCCCCTCCCGTCGCCAGGAAGTTCACCAGAGCGTCGAGTTCCGCGGGTGCCATCATCTGAGCCAGCGTCGGCGACATGGTACCGGCAAAGTCCCGGTATTCTTCGTTGATGCTCGCGTTCGGGTCGACGATGCTCTCCCGGATGAACGCGGGATCCCGGCCCTGCAGGTCCTCCAACGGCGGCGCGACCATCCCGCCCTGCCCGCCCAGGGCGTGGCAGGCGAGGCAACCCGTCATGGTGATCACCGCCATCACATCCACCTGGCTCGGGTCCGTCACGACCGGCGCCGCGGGCGCCGCCGCGGCCGCGTCGTCGGCGGCCAGCGCGGCGGCGAAGTCGTCCGCGTTCACGGTGATCTCGCCCCCCTGCGCCTCCAGGAAGGCGACGAGCGTCCACAGCTCCGCCTGCGACAGGATCCGGCTCTGGTCGAGCATGATGGGCTCGAAGCCCTCCACGATGTAGGAAAGCGGGCTGACGAGCGACTCCCACAGGTAGTCCTTGCAGCTCTGCCCCGGGACGCGCGTCTCGCACACCGTCCCCGCCACCCCGACGATGTCCGGGGCGCGGGTGCCGAGCCCGTGACACGCCGTGCAGCCGCCGACCCCGGCGTAGATGTCCTCGCCGATGGCCGCCAGTTCTTCGGGCGGCATGTCCGCGCTGAGCACGATCTCCTCGGGCACCGCCGACTGCACCTGCGGGATCACGTTCGCCACGAAGGTGAACACCGCCAGCGTCGCCACGACCGTGAACAGGATCTTCAGGTTCGTCATCTATCCTCGCCTGTCCTGGTAGACCGACCGTTCGGCCAGCCCGCCGAGCCAGAAGATGAACCCGACGAGCGCGAAGAAGATGATCACGCAGATGCTGATCATCGTCGCCGCCGGGCCGAGCGCCGGCGTGAACGCCTGCTCGCTCGTGTCGCGGATGACCTCGTAGACGTGCCAGTGCTGCCGGATCCCGCTGCGGGCGAAGCCCATGAGCCCCATGAGCCAGGTGAACGTCACGGCGAGGATGAGCAGCGCGTACTGCGACCGCTCGGGCATCTGCCCCCAGCGGATCTCGCCGCGGGACTTCGCGCCGCGGAGCATCGCCATGTCGAGGCCGATCACGAACAGGATCGTCGCCAGCACCGCCAGGACCTGGTAGACCGAGAACCCGATGCGGACGATCGCGGTCACGAAGTAGCCGTACACGCCGTAGAAGACGACCACGATCGCGGCGACCGCGAAGGCCGCGCCCTGCAGCATGGTTCCGGCGCGCACCCATGGCACCACCGGATCCTTGTTCGCCCGCCGGTACATCAGAAACGACAGGAACGTCGTCAGGATCATCAGGTTCACGGCGGTGTTCTTGGCGCTCATCACGCCCAGCACCTGCAGGAAGGGGTGCCGGATCCCGCCCATGGCCGCGATCTCGTCGCGGTCGGCGATCATCGTGTTGGGCGTGGCCCACACGATCACGCCGAGGACGAGCACGAGGAGCATCCACTTGATGTAGGGCTGGAAGCGCTCCGCGCCCGGGATCCTCCCCATCCCGACCCACAGGTAGTAGTTGCCGGCGAGGAAGAGGATGCCGATGAGGAAGGCCTGGATGATCCAGAGCCAGCTCATGAAGCCGCCCATCATCGTGATCCCCATCTGCTGGCTGAACTCGTAGATCTCGCGGCCGAGGTAGTATCCGGCGAAGGGGAGGACGATGAGAGCGCCGATCGCGATCAGGTTGCCGGTGTAGCCCATCCAGTCGTAGTGGGCCCGCTCCTCGTCGGTCTTGCTCGTGAGGAACCGGTACGCCGCATAGGCGCCGACGATCGCGCCGCCGAAGACGACGTTGGCCAGGAGCCGGTGGATGTTGATCGGCATCCAGGTCGCGTTGTTGATCGCGCTCCACAGCTGGACGGTCTGCGGCGCCGTGTCCACCGTGAGATCGGCCGGAGGGCTCATCATGTAGGTGAGCCAGCCGTTCGCGATGAACATGACGATCGTGCCCCACACGTTGAGCATGATCCCCAGGCACCAGTGGGCCTTCTTCGCCGCGCCCTTCTTCCACGCGTCCCAGCCGTAGTAGTACAGGTAGAGCGTGAAGGACTCGAGGAAGAACATGCCCGCGTACACCCACATCGACGGGGCGAAGACGGCCGTCAGGTACGCCCAGAAGCGCGGATAGAGGGTCGAGAGGAAGAAGACGAGGACCGCGCCCCAGATCGCCGTCGCGCTGTACGCCACGAGCAGGAGGCGGGTGAACTCCTTGGCGAGTTTGTCGTACTTCTCGTCGCCGCCGAACATCCCGATCGCCTCGATGACGACGGCGAACATCGGCACGCCGAGCACGAAGGCCGCGAACAGCAGGTGGAGCTGGGCCGCGATCCAGACCGCGCCGCGACGGTCGAGGCCCAGAAAGCTGAACTCGCCGTAGTCGGGCCCCGCGGCCTGCGCCAGCAGCGGCATCGCCACCACCAGCGCGAGGGCGGCGAGCACCGCGCCGCGGGTCATCCAGCGGAGCGGCCCGCGATCTCCCGCGAGCCTTCCGGACCGGTCGAGCGTCATCGCTTCTCTCCTCGCCCCACGCCCCGCCGCCTCCGGGCGAAGAAGGGCATTCGCTTGGAGAAGTCCACCGGCATGGCGCGGCGGACCTCCTGCATCACATCGAGCGTCACTTCGGCGTGGCCGTGCTCGCGGGCGAACGTCTCGACCCGCTCCGCCACGACCCCGCGCACGAAACTCGGGATGGCGTTCAGCCGCGCCTCGGCGTCCGGACTCCAGCGGAGACGGACCTCGGCGGCGGAACCATACGTGACCTCGCGAGGCGGCTGGAGGGCTTCGGCGACCCCGGGGGCCGGCTCGTAGGCGCAGGCCGGATCGGGGCCGAGGAAGTCGCCGTCCACCGCGTAGGCGCGCGCCCGGCAGCCGCCGCACAGCGTCCGGTATTCGCAGCGCCCGCACTTGCCGCCCAGTTCCCCCTCGCGCAGGAGGCGAAACACGGTCGCCTCGCGCCAGATTTCCCGGAAGGAGGTTGTCGCGAGATCCCCCGCCACCTCCGGCATGTAGGGGCAGGGCGTCACCTTCCCCTCGGGCGTGATGCGGCAGTACTGCACGCCGCACGGGCAGCGGGTCCGGTAGTTGAGCAGCGGGGACTCCGGGTCGCGCTCGTACACGTGGCGCATGAGCTGCGGCTGGCACTTCGAGCGGATCATGAGCCGACCCCGGTACTCGCGCTGGAGTTCGGCGAGCCGGGCCACGAGTTCGTCGTTCTCCCCGGGCGCGAGGCCGCGCATCCCTTCGCCCCGGCCGGTCTCGACGAGGAAGTAGACGTTGAGGCAGACCGCGCCACGGTCGTCCGCCCACGCCGCCATGGCGTCGAGTTCGTGGCGGTTCCCGCGCGTGACCGTGAACTGGATGAGGAAATCGAGCCCGTGCGCCCCCAGCCGGTCGACGGCGGCGAGCGTGTCCTCGAGCGCGCCCTCCCCGTGCCGGAAGCGGTCGTGATAGCGCGGATCGAGGGAGTCGACGCTCAGCGCCACCCCCTGCACCCCCGCGTCCATGAGGGACCGGATGCGCTCATCGGTGAGCCCGGTCCCGTTCGTCCCCACGGTCACGGTCGCACCGCGCTCCGAGGCATGGGCCGCGATCTCCTCGAGGTCGGAGCGGACGAGCGGCTCTCCTCCGCTGAGGATGAGGAGAGGAGACGGGTTCACCTCGAGGATCTGATCGATGATGGCGCGGCAGGCGGAGGTGTCGAGTTCGTTCTCGGCTTGATGCCAGGCACCGGCCGAGATGTAGCAGTGGGCGCAGGCGAGGTTGCAGCGGCGCGTGAGGTTCCAGGCGATGACGTGCGGCAGCGCGGCATCCGGTCCGTCGTGGGGAGAGGCGGCGGCCGGAGCCCCCGCCCACAGGGCCCCCGGCGCAGCGGAAGGACGTTGCGCCACAGCTTCCGCGCCCCGCAACGCCTCGATCACGCCTCGCGCGACCCCGGTTCCGAATCCTGTGCCGCGAACTTCTCCACGGCGGCCTGTGCCTCCTCGGGGGAGACCAGCTTGAAGTCGACGGGACAGTCCGCCGCCTGTTGCTCGATGTCGCGGATCGGACAGCGCGTGACGCCGGAGGCCTTCGCCTCCTCGATGAAGCGCTTCATCTCCTCGCTCATCCCGTCCACGCCGGCGGCTTCGGCCCGGGCCTGTTTCGCCTTCAGCTCGTTGAACATCACGAGCATCGTGTCGAGATCGAACTCGTCCGCCGCGATCATGGCGTCCTTGTTCTCGTCCATGACCGGCGTCGTGACGCGCCACATCTCCTGATCGCGGGCGAAGCGTTCGACCGTATTGCGCGCGAGGGGTCGCGCGATGAGCGGCACGCGGCCGAGGCGTTCGAACGCCTCGCGGGTCCACACGATCGGGTCCGCCGCAGTGCGATCGCGCGGGATCCGGTTGTCCGTGACGGGGCACTTCGCCATCACCGGCAGCGGCGCATCGAAGACATCGTCGTCGCTCGTTTCGACGACCGTCCGCTTCATCGCCTCGCCGGCCTTGACCTCCGCGAGGGCGAGTTCCTCCGCGTCTCCGATCCCCATCACGAGCTGCATGTGGGTCGGCAGGAGCTTCTTGATCGCCTCGTCCAGCCGCTCGTTCGTGACGACGGGCAGTTGATCCCGGTTCCAGAGTTCGGGCTTCGCCCCGTTCGGATCCCCGCCGTTCGCGGCGTCCACGACATCCGATATCGACGGGGCCGCGCCTCCGGCCAGGGCCTCGCGGGCCACCTTCGCGGTCCCTTTCGCCTCCGTGCGGTATCCCTTCTCATCCTTCGGGTTCGGCACGAACGCCGCGGCGTAGCGGCTCCCGGGCCCGTAGTGCTCGAGGACGAACTCCTCGACGGCCTTGCGCGCGATCCCGAGCGCGAAGGGCGGCACGCGCAGGATCCTGACCTCGGCCTCGGGCGCCCACTCGAGCCCGGCCTCGCCGTCCTCCTCGATCCACGGGATCTCCTCGGGCCGTACGTTCTCCGTCCCGATGAGGAGGATGTTCGCATCCGCGAGGTGGACGAGGTTGTCGGCCTGCGAGCCGATGTCCGTGCCTTCGATCCGGTGCGATCCGTGGCGGGCGATGATGAGCAGCGACGGGTCGATCTCCTCCGCCCACTTCAGCATCACGTCGAAGGGCTTCCCGATGAGGACCTGGGTCTCGACCTCGACATCGGGATGTTCGCTCGCCATCACCTCGGCCCGCTTGATGTTCGCCTTGCAGAGGCGGAGCAGGCCCTTGTCGATGATGTTGTTATGCAGCTCTTCCTGTTCCTCGAACTTGAACACCTTCGAGGCCTGCACCGAGAGCACGTCCTTGATGTTGTGGAACACGACGTGGTGGTACTGGACGTCGAAGGCGCTCCCGATGTAGAGCTTCGCCCCGTATTTCCGCGCCATCTCGAGCGCGATCCGCAGCCCCTTGTAGGCGTAGGCCGAGCCGTCCACGCCGATGAGCCACTTCCCGCCCTCGAGGGGTCGGTCGTTGCGGACGATGAGCGCGTCCTTCCGGAGGCCCCGCAGCGCCCGGGCCACGACGCCGCCGAGCCGACTGCGCTCCTGGCGGCCGAGGCCGTGGGCCCCGATGGCCACGAGGTCGTAGTCGCGGCCGGAGGTCCCCGCGAGCTTGTCCTCCTGCTCCTCGTCCTCCGCCACGAGACGGCCGTTCTCGCCCAGACGGACGTCGGCGCGCTGCTTCTCGCTCCCGTCGTAGTTGTGGGCGATGTTGGGATCGAACCCGATCAGGCTCGGGAGGCGTCCGCCGCCCCGGTTCGCCTCATTGATGATCTCCTCGTAGTTGATCCCCTCGAGGAGCTGCCGGGTGATGGTGACCCCCGCCTCGCTGCAGCGCCGGTGCAGCTGGTCGAGGAAGCTGTCGGAGATGAGCTGGAGCCCCTTCTCGATCAGCTTGTCGTGGATCTTCCGCTGTCGGCGGATCTCGGCCGGTTCCTGGAACTGGGCCGGGAGCCCGATCTCGAGCTGGCGAAAGCGGATGTCGTGCAGGCGCGCAGCGTAGACGTGTGAGCCCGTGATCCGGCCCTCCGAACGGGCGCAGATCTCTATGGCCCGGTCCACGGCCCAGTCGGACTCGCGCGAATTGTCGACCGGGACGAACAGTTCTCGATACATGACGCTCCGCTGGGTGGCGTGCTCCGACCGGCTCACGATCCTCCGGCCATTGTTCGCTGGGCCGTGCGATCCGGGCGTGCGCGGGGCGTCAAGATCGGTCGCGGACAGGGATTCCGGCGACGTGGCTCCACGGTTTTCGGGATCGCCCGGAGGTCCCGGGCCTCCGCTTTTGCGCCAAGAAGTTGCGCGAGCCCTCCGGGAAAGTCAAACGAGCCCCGGGCGCCGCGAAGGCGCGGCGAGGCGCGGGTGCCGGAGGACCCCGTCACGGAGTCCGGGGCCAGCGAAGACGGCGACTCCAGATGGTCGGGAAGGCCGCCGCGCCGAGCGTGACCACGAGCACGACGAGGAGGCTCCGAACCCACGCAGACGGGTCCGCGGGAGCCGCCCCCACGCCGGCGCCGAGGGCCGCCCGCAGGGGCATGTAGGGATTCCAGGCGGCCGCGATCTCGTTCCAGCCCGGAACCGGCGTTCTGAAGAAGCCCGCGAGGTGGAGGAGGAGCAGGGAGAGCGCGGCGGAAGCGAGGGCCGCCTCGGCCAGCGAGCGGACGGCGGCGGCGACGAGGGGGCCGATGAGGTTCGCGAACCAGAGCGCGACGAGGGTGGCGATGAGAACGACGGGCCCGGCCCCGAGCCCGCCGGCGGACCAGAGCAGCACGAGCAGCACCGGCAGGAGTTGCGCCGTGTCGATGGCGGTGCGCGCCAGCGTACGCTCGAGGAGCCAGCGGGGCGCGGGGTAGCCGGCGCGCAGCACTTCGTCGAGCCAGCCGTCGCGCGCATCCCGGACGGCCGGAATCGCCGAGCCGAACGCGCCGAAGAAAACGAGGAAGACGCCGAATACGGCGACCCGGTGCGGAGCGGCGGCCTCGCTGAGGGCGACCGGCGTGAGCAGGACGAGCGGGACCGCGATGTTCCACGCGAGGAGCCGTCGCCGCCGGAGGGCCGAGCGCCACGCGAGACGCCAGACCGTCACGCGCCCTCCTCCTCGAGCCGCCGGCCCGCGAGGATGAGGAACGCGTCGGCGAGGGTCGGTTCGCGGACATCGACCGACGTCACGGAAGCGCCCCCTCGAAGGACCCAGGTGAGGGCCTCGGGGAGCACGGTGCGCGGGTCCTCGACCTCGAGGATCACGGCGCCCTCGCGCCACGCCGCCGAGAGGACGCCGGACGGAGGCGGGGGGCATGTCTCGACGTCCGGGAGGGTGGAACCCGCGAAACGGATCTCCACGCGGGGACGGACGCCGACCCGCTGGAGGAGGCGGGCCGGCGTGTCCACCGCCTCGCACCGACCATCGACGATGAACCCCACCCGGTCGCAGTGCGCCGCCGCGAAGGCGGGGTCGTGCGCGGAAAGCACGGTGGTACGGCCCATCTCGCCCTGACCGGCGAGGGCCTCTGCGAGGAGGGCGCGGCCGGCGGGGTCGAGTCCGGCCAGCGGCTCGTCGAGCAGCAGGAGCCGCGCCTCGGCGGCGAAGGCGACCGCGAGCGCGAGCCGCCGCCGCATCCCGCTGGAGTAGGCGCCGGCCGGCCGTTCCGCGTCCCCCGCCAGTCCGAAGCGCGCAAGCCAGGTCGTGGCCTCGGCGCGGGCCTGCACAGGCGAGGCGCCCCGCAACTCGAGCAGGACGGCCGCGTTTTCGCGCCCGGTGAGCCAGGGGCGGAAGACCGGCTGGTCCGGCACGAACCAGCGGTCGAGGGTGCCGT
Organism: Candidatus Palauibacter sp.; assembly: GCF_965222475.1. Taxonomy (GTDB): domain Bacteria; phylum Gemmatimonadota; class Gemmatimonadetes; order Palauibacterales; family Palauibacteraceae; genus Palauibacter. The sequence goes on from NZ_CBDCUB010000001.1 coordinate 1,029,959, forward strand.
CGACCTCCCGCGCGAGGCGGAGACCGGGCGCACCGTCCCCGGCCAGGAGCCGGAGGAAGGTCGATTTTCCCGACCCGTTGGGCCCGAGGAGTCCGAGTCGTTCACCGTCGCGTACCTCGAGCGAGAGGCCGCGGAGCGCGGGACTCCCATCCGGATAGGTCCAGGCGAGGGCCTCTGCGGCGACGAGCGGGTGACCCCCGCGCGGGCCGCGAGTTTCCGCGCCCTCAGCGGGGTCGGGCCCGGCGCGGGCGGGCCGGCTGCGGTTCACGGGATGATCTCGACTCCGTCCTCCCAGACGGTGATCGCATCGACCGGGCAGGACGCGCAGGCTTCCACGAAGCGCTTTCTCGACGCGTGCTCGGGCGTCGTGAACACCGCCACACCGTCCTCGTCGAGATCGAACGCCTCCGGGGCCTCCTCTATGCAGTCACCGAACCCCACACACAGATCCCGGTCGATGACGGCGCGCAGGCCGTGCACCTCGCGTTCGACCATCGGGTCCGTCACCGTTTCTCCGCCCTCCGCCGTCATCGCCATGGGCCGCTACATCCCCTCCAGTCCGAGATCCGTGCGCGCCCGATCCATGACGGCCGGCGTCATCTCCTCGATCCCCCGTTCCCGTGCATATTCCGTGTAGATCTTCTTCACCATTCCGCGTACGAACGAAGGCACGTGCCCGAGGCGCTCGACCGCGTCCACGCTCCAGCGGACGGTCGAGGGACGGGTCGGGAGTGGCGACTCGAACGCCTCGTCTCGTCCCGATGCCACGCCGGTTCGGACCCCCTCGAGGTTCGCCTCCGGCACGGTCCGGCCGCCGACCTTCACGCCGAGCGAACTCACGAGCTGCGTCTCCATCGGATTGGCCAGCATCGCGGTCTTCCGGCCGCAGGCAGGACAGCGGAACACGGCGGCCATCGTGCCATCGCCGGGCACGGCCCGCTCCTCGAAGCTCATCTGCCGGTCGCAGTCGACGCAGAGGAACTTCATGTTCCTTCTCCGGCTCCCGCGGGGCGCAGCTTCGCGGCCAACTCCGCGAGCCGATCCGCCTCCGGGCCCGCGTCGGCAAACCACGCATCGAGGGTCCCTTCGTCCGCGGCGGTAGCCAGGCGGCGGTCGAACGGGATGCGGGCGAGGAGCGGGATGCCGAAGCGGCGCGCGAGATCCTCGCCGGCGCTCCCCGCGTGCAGGGGGGCGAGGGCTCCGCATTCGTCGCAGCGTGCGCCGGCCATGTTCTCGACCACGCCGTGGACCCGGATGCCGCGCGTTACCGCCAGGTCCAGCGAGCGGGCCACGGCATCCCGCGAGGCGGCGCTCGGGATCGTCACCGCGAGAGCACCCGCAAGGCCGGGGACGAGCCCGTGCAGTTCCGCGAGGCGCTGGGTGCCGGGCGGCAGGTCGACGAGCAGCGTGTCCAGGGGTCCCCAGGCCACATCCGACAGGAATTCGCGAACGGCCCCCCGCTCCTGGGCGCCCCGCCACACGAAGCCCGCGTCGGCGGCGTCCTTCCACGTGAGCGCACGGTCCGGCTCGAGCAGGAGCGCCATCGACATGAGGCGGATCCCCGCCGGCGACACGGCCGGTTCGAGTCCATCCGGGCCGTCGACGAGAGGCCCCGGTTCGACGCCGAGCAGGCCCGCGGCGCTGGGGCCGTTGAGGTCCGCGTCGATCAAGCCCACCCGCTCGCCGCGACGGGCCAGGGCCGTCGCGAGGAGAGCCGCAAGGAGGCTCTTCCCCACCCCGCCCTTGCCGCTCATCACGGCCACGACCCGTGACACGGACGCGAGCCGGGCGGCCAACCGCTCGTCCTGCGCCGCGATCTGGTCGGGCAGTTCGGAGCGGAGTTCGTCCACTTCGTGGTAGGTGCGGATTCCGGGACTCATCGCGCGGCAAGCTCCCACGGGGTCGGCAGGGGGTCAACCGCCGTGCATCGGCGAAGTTTCGGCCCCGGTCCCGTTATCGTACGATGTCGAGGTCGGTCGGAGCTATCCAAAACGGACATCGCATGTCGATCATCGGCTTTCACCGCTTCCTCATCGCCACGGCCATCGTCTTCTGCGCGGTATTCGCCGCGTGGGAGTTCCGTATCTTCTCCGCCAGCGGCGGCCTCGGGCCCCTCGCCCTCGGCGTCCTGTTCGCCCTCGCGGCGGCGGCGCTGGCCTATTACCTGGCCAACCTGGCCCGCTTCCTGAACAGGGAAACGCTTCAGTAGGCGCCGTGCGCGTGGAAAGTCGGGAGAATGCCGGGGCACGACGGCCGGTCGGGCTGTATCTCGCCGGGGTCATCTTCCTCCTCGTCATCATCGTCGTCGTCGCGGGCTCTTTCGTACGGCCCGACCCGCTGACCTTCGTGCCGACTCCGGTCGTTCCCCGGCCTCCTGCGGAATATTTCGTGGTGGACACCGTGACGGTCGACGCACGCGACGGCTCCGAGTGGGTCTATTTCGACTTCGACAAGGGGAGCGCGGTCGCCGGGCCGCTGGCGGGCTGGGACCTCGCGGTCAACCGGTACCACATCATCGTGAACGGGGGGGCGGGATACGCGGGGGCCGGCGGGGCCATCGCCACGAGCGTGCCGTGGGCGGCCGTGACCGAGGCGCCCGCGGGCGGCTACGCGACCACCGAGGGAACGGTCGACGAGGGGGCCGCCACGCCGGGGCTCGAGCACTGGTACCAGTACGGGTTCTTCTCCCACCTCCTCGAACCGAAGGATGAGACGTACGTCATCCGGACGGCGGAGGGGCGCTACGCCAAGCTCAGGATCCTCAGCTACTACTGCCCGCAGGCGACGCCCGGTTGCATGACCCTCCTGTACGGGTACCAGGGGGACGGGACGCGCCGCCTCACGGGCTGAGCCGGCGGGCGCGCTCGACGAGGGCGGCCGCGCCCGCTTCCAGCATGCGTTCCGCCAGGCACCGACCCACGTGGGCCGCTTCGGACGCCGGCCCCGACGCGGCATCCTCGATCGGCGGGCCACCGCCCACGTCATAGACCGCGGCTTCGAGCCGCAGCCCGTCCCCGGTTCGCCGGGCGCGGGCGGCGATGGGCACGCGGCAGCCCCCTTCGAGGGCAGCAAGGAGGGCCCGTTCGGCCGTCGCCTCGACCCTCGCGCCCGGGTCGTCCAGCGCCCGGACCCGGGCCATCACGCGCTCGTCGCCCGCGCGGCATTGCAGGCCGAGCGCGCCCTGCCCCGGCGCGGGAAGCCATCCCTCGTCGAGCACGGCCGCGCCGCGCGGCCAGAGGCGGAGCCGCCGCAGCCCCGCGGCGGCCAGAACCAGCGCCTCGAAGGCACCCTCCTCGAGTTTCCGCAGGCGCGTGTCGACGTTGCCTCGTACGGGCCTCGGTTCGAAGTCCGGCCGGTACGCCCGGAGTTGGGCGGCGCGCCGCAGGGACGACGTGCCGACGCGCGCGGCGGCGGGCAGGCGTTCGAGTGCGTCCAAACCGCGCTCCGGAGCATCGACCGGCGCGAACGAATCCCGAACCACCACGACATCGCGCGGGTCCTCGCGCTCCGGCACCGCCCCGAGATCGAGTCCCTCGGGCGGATCCACGGGAAGGTCCTTCAGCGAATGCACGGCGACGTCGATGCGCCCCTCCCGAAGCGCCCGCTCGAGGTCTTCCGTGAACAGCCCTTTGCCCCCGATCGCCGGGAGGGGGGTCTTCCGGTCGCGATCCCCGGCCGTGGAGATGAAGTCGTAGTCGACGGACAGGTCGGGCCAGCGTTCGCGCAGCCGCTCCCCGACCCACTTGGCCTGCGCGCGAGAAAGCGGAGACCGCCGGGCTCCGACGACCAGTTGCCTCACTCCGGGCCCGCTCCCGGCCCGCCCAGCACCTCCGGAAGCCGCGCCCGGTCGACCTTACCCACCCCGTTCAGCGGCATCTCCTCCACCAGCACGATCCGCCTGGGGTGGGCATAGGCGGGACCCTTCACCGCATCACCCCACGATGCGTCCGACACCGAGATGGTGCGGCCGTGGCGCCGCAGGCGGGCCGTGGCGAGGAGCCGGGGACCGGTGCAGGGGCGCAGGTAGTCGACCCGCAGCGAGATGGTGGGCACTCCGCCCCCGGCCCGCACCGCGACGACCATGTCCCCGGCGATGTCGATCAGCGACGCGACCGGACCGCCGTGATAGATCGTGCCGTCGCGGGTGAGATCGGGCCGCATGGTCATCCCGACGACCACCGTGTCCCCGCCCACCCCCTCGAAGGTGATTCCGAGTGCGACGATCGCCTCGAAGCCCGCGAGGATGGACTCGATCAGGGTCCGGGAAGCGGCGTCACCTCCCCTACCTCGCATAGTAGAGCAGAAGGAGGACGCCGAGCAGGACGGCGACCCAGATGACGGACGCGCCGGTAGGCCAGGTGCGGGCCAGAACGCCGCTGGGACCCATGTACCGCCGGGCCGACCGCACCGCGCTCCCGGCCGTCGCCACGCCGCGTGCCGCCACACCGCCCCGCAGGGCCCAGGCGAGACGCCCCACGCCGAGCGCCAGGGCCTTGCCCGGCCGGCGATAGAGCCAGTCCGCGTCGAGGTTCGTCGATGGCAGCTCGTGCGGCTCGCGGTCCGACAGCCTCAGCCACACGAACGCCAGGACGGCGAAGAAGACGAGCTGCAGCTGGCTGATCACGTGCGCGGAAGTGAAGGGCACATACGCCACTTCGTACGGCAGGTTCGGATACAGGAACAGCTGCGGGAAGCTCCCGTTGAAGACGCACAGGAAGGCCGCGATCCCCATCGCGATCAACATGCTCCGCGGGGCTTCCTTGACCCGAATCCCGGAGTCCGGCGCGAAGAAGCCGTAGAACGGGATCTTGATCCCCGCGTGGTGGAGCACGCCGGCGGAGGCGAAGAGCAGGAAGAGCCAGACGACGTCGAGGTTCTGCTCCAGGGCCGCCGCCATCACCATCGACTTGCTCACGAAGCCGCTGAACAGCGGGAAGGCGGAGATCGACGCGGCGCCGACGATGCAGAGTCCCGCCGTCTTCGGCATGCTCTTGTAGAGCCCGCCCAGGTCGCTGCACTTCGTGGTGCCGGTCCGGTACAGCACGGCCCCCATCGACATGAACAGGAGCCCCTTGAACAGCACGTCGTTGAAGGCGTGGGCCACGGCCCCGTTCACGGCCAGCTCGGTGCCGATCCCGATCCCGCACACCATGAAGCCGATCTGGTTGATCATGCTGTAGCCCAGCACCCGGCGCAGGTCGTTCTCGATCACCGCGTAGAAGATCGGGAACAGCGTCATGAGGACGCCGACGTAGATCAGGAGTTCGGTCCCCGCGTACCCCCGCGCCAGCGCGTACACGGCCACCTTGGTCGTGAACGCGCTCAGGAAGACGGCGCCGCTGTACGTGGCCTCGGGATAGGCGTCTGTGAGCCAGTTGTGGAGAAGCGGGAAGGCCGCCTTGATGCCGAATCCGAGGAGGATGAGGTTCGTCCCCAGCGTCCCCGTCCCCAGGTGGTCGAAGGCGACCGACCCGGTCGCGCGCGCGTGTGCGATGATCCCCGCCAGGAGGATGACCCCCGACCCGACCTGCACGATGAGGTAGCGCATCCCGGCCCGGTAGGAGCGCTCCGTGCCGCGCGCCCACACGAGGAAGACGGAACTCAGCGCCAGCAGTTCCCAGAACACGAACAGCGTGATCAGGTCGCCCGCTCCGACGGCCCCGATCGCGGCGCCGGCGTAGATCAGCGCCGAAGCGTCCTCGAGCGCGCTTCCCGCCCGGCGGGCGAAGATGAGTCCGATGAGGGCGGCGACGTGGAACAACCACCCGAAGAGCCGGCTCAGCCCGTCCACGCGCACGAGGGTCAGCTCGTACGAGAAGATCGAGATCCGCCCGAACTCCCCTTCCCCGAGCGACACCAGCCAGATGAGGCTGGCGACCGGCAGGAGGAGGACCCAGGCCGTGCGGGCGCGGCCCCGGAAGGCAGGCACGAGCAGCGCCCCGAGGATCATCACCGCGGCGGGCGGGAGGCCGCCCGGGAGACTACCGATCATAGTAGTCCTCGTCCCGCATGACGCCCTTCCTGAGCGCCTTCGCCGTGTAGACGATCGCCGTGTAGGCGAGGAAGCCGTAAAACGCGTAGAAGCCGGGCCACCCCTCCCAGTCGCGCTCCTGGTGGCGCCACTCGTGCCACCCCAGCTCCTTCTGGATGAGGCTCGCGACGTCGAGCGCGACGACGACGGCGCACACGATGAACAGGATCGCGATGAGCCTCTTCCAGCGCTTCGGATCGTCGAAGTAGTGTTTCCGTCCGCCCGTATCCGGTCTTTCCGGGGCCATGGCCATGACTAACCTCCGCCCAGGGGAGCGAGCAGGCGATACACATCGTCCGCGAGGAAGAAGAGGACGATGCAGCCCAGCGCGGTGAAGGAGAGCGCGGCGACGCAGAAGGCCGGCGCCTCCTTGAAGCGCGGCGGCTCCGATCCGTCGGCGGGCTTCGAGAAGAAGGCCCGGATGGGGATCGGGATGAGGTACGCGATGTTGAGCAGCGAACTGATCATGAGCACGGCCACGAATACGATCTGGCCCGCGTCCAGCGCCCCCAGCGCGAGATACCACTTGCTCCAGCTCCCCCCGAGCGGAGGCACGCCGATGACGCTGAGGGCGCCGATGAGGAACGCCGCCATCGTGATCGGCATCGCCCGCCCCAGCCCCCGCATGTCGCTGATCTCGGTCTTGTGCGCGGCGACGTAGATCGCGCCGGCGCAGAAGAAGAGGGTGATCTTGCCGAAGGCGTGCATCACGATGTGCATGCTTCCGCCCACCACGCCCCACGCGTTGGCGAGCGCCGCGCCCAGCACGATGTAGGAGAGCTGGCTCACGGTGGAGTAGGCGAGTCGGCGCTTGAGGTTGTCCTGCGCCATGGCCACGAGGGAGCCGACGATGACCGTGATCCCGGCCGCGTACATCAGCCACACGCTGATCCCGGTCGAAGACAGCAGGTCGAGACCGAAGATGTAGACGACGACCTTCATCACCGTGAACACGCCCGCCTTCACGACGGCGACCGCGTGCAGGAGTGCGCTTACCGGGGTCGGCGCCACCATCGCGGCCGGGAGCCAGCGGTGGAAGGGCATCAACGCCGCCTTGCCCGTCCCGAAGACGTAGAGCACGAGCAGCGTGAGGAGCACCGGTTCGCTTGCCCGTCCCTCGAGGATGCCCCCGGCCCGGAAGTCGAGCGTGCCCGCGATGACCCAGGTCCACACGACCGCGAGGAGCAGGAAACCGACGGAGGTCGTGACCAGGACCCCCAGATACGTGCGGGCGCCCCTCATCGCCTTGGGCGTCCCGTGGTGCGAGACGAGCGGGTAGGTCGAGAGGGTCAGGACCTCGTAAAAGAGGAAGAGCGTGAGCATGTTGCTGGCGAGCGCCACGCCCATGGCCGCGCAGATGGAAACAGCGAAGCACACGTAGAAGCGGGTCTGGTGCCGCTCCCTGTGCCCGCGCATGTAGCCGATCGAGTAGATTGAGGTGACGATCCAGAGGCCGGAGGCCACCAGCGCGAAGAGCAGCCCCAGCGGCTCGAGCCGCAGCACCAGGCCCAGGCCACCCGGAAGCAGCCACACGAGCAGGACGGCAGGGTTCGACCCGCCGGTCACATGTGGGATGAGAGAGACGACGAACCCGAAGAGCGCCAGCCCGGTGACGACCGTGGCGGTGTCCCGCGCGTTCGGCCAGCGGCCGAGCGCGGCAATGACCACCGCCCCGGCGAGGGGGATCAGCAGCGCGAAGTGGAGGGGGACGATCCCGCTCACCGTAGGCCCCCGAGCACCGCTTCCGCCGCCCGGCTCGCGACGCCGGCCGAATACGACGTGTAGATGCCGAAGAAGACCGTCGCCGCGAGGAGCACCCAGGTCGGAATCAGCATCGATAACGGCGCCTCGCGCGCCTCGCGCGCGCGCTCACTCGGCTCGCGGAAGAACGCGATCTCCAGGACCCGCCATACGTAGACGAGCGCGAGGAGCGAACTGAACAGCACGATGACGGCGACGAGCATGCTGTAGTCCTCCAGCGCCGCCTGGATGAGATACCACTTGCTGATGAAGCCGGCCGTGGCCGGCACGCCGATGAGCCCCAGGCCGCCGAGCGCCCAGGCGGCCATCGTCCACGGCATCGCGCGCCCGATCCCGGCCATGTCCTCGAGGTCGACCGAGTGCAGCCGCAGCATGATGCACCCCATCGCCATGAACAGGCCGCCCTTGATGAGCGCGTGGTTGAACAGGTGCACGATGCCGCCCGTGAGCCCGGTCGCGGTGGCGAAGCTGATCCCGAGCACCATGTAGCCGATCTGGGCCACCGAGGAATAGGCGAGCATCCGTTTCACGTTGCGCTGGAAGATCGCCACCGTGGAGGCGATCACGATCCCGGCGAGCGCGAGCGGCATGAGCGCGCGCCCGAGCCCGAGTTCCTCGAACGAGAACTCGATGCCGAACACGCTGAACATGAAGCGCAGCAGGATGTAGACGGAGACCTTCGTCGCCGTCGCCGCGATGAAGGCGCTCACCACGGACGGCGCGTACGCGTAGGCGTTCGGCAGCCAGACGTGCAGCGGGAAGAGCGCCATCTTGAGGGCGATCCCCACCGTAAGGAACCCGAACGCGACGAGCGCCGTGCGACTGCCCCCGGCCGCCGGCAGCCGCGCGGCCATGTCCGCCATGTTCAGCGTCCCCGTCATCTGGTACATGAGACCGATGCCGATGAGGATGAACGTGGCTCCGATCGTCCCCATGACGAGGTACTGGAAGGCGGCCGGAAGCGCCTGCCGGCGCCCCCCCTGGGCGATGAGCGCGTAGGAGGAGAGCGCCGAGATCTCGAGGAAGACGAAGACGTTGAACAGGTCCCCGGTGATCGCGATCCCGAGCAGGCCCGTGAGGCAGAGCAGGTACAGGGTGCAGAACAGGTAGTGCCGCGAGGCGGGGATCTCGTCCGCCAGGCTCCGCGGCGCATATGTGAGGACGAGGGCGCCGAGCCCCGATACGAAGAGGAGCACGAAGGCGCTCAGCGCATCGACGCGGTACTCGATCCCCCACGGCGCGGACCAGCCCCCGAGTTCGTACGTGATGACGCCGCTCGCGAGCACCTCGCCGAGGAGGGCCACGGAGACGGCGAAGGTGATCCAGCAGACGCCGATCGCGAACGGCAGCACGAGCGCGCGGCGGCGCAGGATGATGCACAGGGGGGCCGCGATGAGCGGGATGACGACCTGCAGGACCGGAAGCTGTCCGCCGATCATCGCACCTCGTCCTGCGCCTGGATCTCGTCCTCCTCGATCGTCTCGTACGCCTCGCGGATGCGCACGACGAGAGCGAGCGCCACGGCCGTCGTCGCCACGCCGACCACGATCGCGGTCAGGATGAGGACGCTGGGGAGCGGGTTGCTGTACACCTCGAACCCCTCGGCGAGGATCGGCGCGCTGCCGCCCGACACCTTCCCCACCGTGATGTACATGAGGAAGACCGAACTCTGGAAGATGTTGAGCCCGATCACCTTCTTGATGAGGTTCCCGCGCGAGATGACGATGTAGAACCCCGTCATCATCAGGAAGATGACGACCCAGTAGTTGTAGAGGCCGAGGACGGAATCGAGGGCGGTCTCGGTCATGCGCGACCCCGTCCCGCGAAGGTCGAGTAGATCGCGATCATCACCGCCGCCACCGTCATCCCCACGCCCAGTTCGACGACGAGGATGCCGTAGTGCTGCCCCGACGACGGGTGCGCGGGGGCCAGGACGCCGTACTCGAGGAAGTTCCCGCCCAGGAGCATCGTCGCGACGCCGGTCCCGGCGAACACGAGGACGCCCGTCGCGATGAGGAGTTCGATCATGCGCGCGGGCGCGACGCGGCGCACCTCGGTGAGCCCGAAGATCAGCCCGTACAGCACGAAACCGGCCGCGAAGATCACTCCCGCCTGGAAGCCGCCGCCGGGCCCGTAGTCGCCGTGGAACTGCACGTAGAGGGCGAACAGGAGGACGTACGGGATCAGGAGCTTGCTCACGACGCGGAGGATCGTGTAGTAGGTCATGCCGCGTCCTCCTCTTCGACATCGATCGGCCGGCGTTTGCGGCTGCCCCGGAGGAGGACGAGCACGGCGATCCCGGCCGTGAAGATGACCACGGTCTCCCCCAGCGTGTCGTAGCCCCGATAGCTGGCCAGCACCGCGGTGACCACGTTCGGGATGTGGATGTCCTCCTCGGTGCGCTCGACGTAGGAGGGGTGCGGGTAGTTGCTCGCCGGCGCCTCCGGATCGCCGAAGCGCGGCATGTCGAGCGTGCCGTACACGAGCGCGGCGCCCGTGATGGCGACGACGGCGAGCGGGAGCGCCGGCGGGCGCACGGGCCGCTTCGCCCTGCGGGTCGTGAGCGCGAGCGTGGCGAGCGCGAGGATGGTCGAGATCCCGGCGCCGACCGCCGCCTCCGTGAAGGCGACATCGGGGGCATCGAGCAGGAGCATCCAGCCGGCCCCGAGGAAGCTGAAGATGCCCATCAGCATCACCGCCGCGAACAGGCCCCGCATGCGCACGACGGCGATCGCCGTCAGGCAGAGCAGCGTCAGGAGGAGCGCCGTGACGATCTGGACCTCGAGCGCCACCGCCTCGATCACGCGTCCTCCGTTTCGTCGACCCGCGGCCGGAGCCCCGCCCCGAGCGCCGCGTTGGCGAGCGCGTGCGTGGACGTGGGGCTCGTGATCCAGAGGAAGATGAGGATCGCGACGAGCTTCACGGTCACGAGGCCGTGCGGAGGGAGGAACATCAGCCCGATGAGGATGAGCCCCGCACCGAGCGTGTCCGTGAGCCCCGCGCCGTGGATGCGGGAGAAGAAGTCCGGGAGGCGGAGGAGCCCGATCCCCCCGATGAGCGCGAAGAGGGCACCCGACAGCACGAGGACGGCGCTCACGATCTCGAGGATCATGTGGCCTCCTCGCGGTCCTGGTCGGCGAAGGTGCCGTACTTCGAGAATCTGAGCACGGCGATCACGCCGATGAAGTTGATGAGGGCGTACACGAGCCCGAGGTCGAGGAAGTCCGGGCGGCCGGTGACGAACCCGATCACGGCGATGAGGAGCACCGTCTTCGTCCCGAACATGTTCAGCGCCAGGATGCGGTCGAAGACGGTGGGTCCCCGCGCCGCCCGCAGGAGCGCGAGTCCCATCGTGACGATGATCGCGGCGACGGCGGCGGCGAGGATCATCCGGACCCCTCGACGCCCGCGACGCGCCGGTCCATCTCGCCCGTGAGGACACCGTCGGCGGCCTCGCGCGTGAGGGCGTGGATGGTCAGTTCGTCGCCGTCCGCAGCGATCGTCACGGTGCCGGGCGTGAGCGTGATCGAGTTGGCGTAGATCGCCCGGCCGACATCCGTGCGCTGTCCGGCCCGCACCTTGAACACGCGCGGGCTGATCGGCAGCCCGGGCCTCAGGATGCGCAACGCCACGTCGACATTCGCCTTCGCGATCTCGAGGAAGAGCCACGGCAGGTAGAGGACGAGCCCGAGCGGCAGCTGGACCGGCGCGCCCTCGTCGTCCACGATCCGCATCCGGATGGAGATCGCGAGGACGAGCGCCAGCGAGACGGCACCGAAGCTCAGGAGCAGTGGGTCGTAGTGGCCCGACCAGAGGAGCCACACGGCCGCCATGACGACGACGAGCCCGGCGATGTACTTCACGCGCGGCCCCTGCGCGGCGGCTTGTGAAGTCGGGCGAAGGACCCGTCGGCTCGAGTGGTTGGCGGCATGTGGCGGTCGGAAGCTGAGTGAACGTTCGGACTGCCCGCGTCGGTCGCCGACAGAATGGCGAACCTCTCGCGCGAGCGCGAGGGGTCGTCGCCCGGGGGGGCCGGGATCGCCGGTCAGTCTACCATTGGGATTGGGCGCCGTCGACGATCTGCTGCACGAGGTTCTCCAGCGCCACGAGCAGGGCCTGCTCCTCCGTCTCGTCGCCGGGCTGGTATTCCCCGGTGCCGGTCAGGCTCTGCGTGCTCCAGATGATGAGGTTCTCCGCCACGTCGAGGATCTCCACCGAGACGCTCACCGTCACGCGGCGCTGGAATACGTCCGCGCCCACCCCGTCGACCGCGTTGAAGTTGACCGCCTCATCCGCATACCTGCGGATCTGCGCCGTGATGACCGCGTCCGCTTCCTCCTCGGACGAGAGGCGCAGGCCGAGACGCTGGCGCGCCGCGGTGAGGAGTTCCTCAGTCAGGGACTCGGCGAGCCCGAACTGGGTACTCTCGTTCTCGATCGGCGCCACGTAGACGGTGCGCATGTGACTGGGCAGACCGCCGCCTCCGGAGAAGCTGTAGCAACCCGCCAGCGCCGCGACGACGGCGAGCCCGATCATCATCCCGGATCGGATTCGGCAAGACATAGAACCTCTCTTCGTAAGGCCGCGACTCCGCCGTCGCGCTCACCAACCGCCACCGGACCCCGGTCTCCTCCACCGCGTCCCGGTACTCGGCCTCGCTCGGCCAGCCGGGATCCGCCCCCCAGTCCAACTCGATCCACCGCTCCCGCCGCGGCCCCAGCCGCTCCTCGACCCGGGTCAGGCGGTCGCCGGAGAGATGAAAGTAGCGCCTCCTCCCCTCCCCGGCTTCGAACTCGAGTACCCGGAGATCGTCGCTCTCGAACCCGCTCGCCGGGGGAGCGTCCCCTGGCCGAAAGACGCCCGCCATCGCGTAGAGGAAGACGCTGGGGGGCAACTCGACGCCCTCGAGGTCTCCGGAGGTCGCGAGATCGCCGTCGACGAGGGTCGCCTGCAGGCTTCCCTCCCCCGTCGAGAAGAGGTCGAGCCGGAAGCGGTCCGGGGGGTTCACGCGCGCGACCCCATCGCCCTTGAAGCTGCCCCGCTCGTCCGCGTACTCCCACTCGAACTCGACCCGGGTCGGCTGTTCGGCACCGGACGCCGCCCGGGCCCGGCTCGCGACCTCCTCCGCGTCGGCGATCGGGGCGCCGAGTTCGAAGCCCCCGGTGCAGGCCGCGCTTCCGAGCAGCACGGGCCACAGCGCCCGTCCCGGGACGCGCCTCACGCGGCCGACTCCTCCCCGGCGGCGACCGCCGCGATTTCCCCCAGCCGCCGCTTCACTTCCTCGGGAAAACGCCGGGGGCGGCCCCGGCCATCCGCGCATACGAGCCAGGTCCGGGCGCGGGCCAGCGTCGCGTCGTCCTGCGCGCGCGCGATCCGGTACGCGAAGACGATCTCCCGGCTCCGCAGCCGCTCGAGCCGCGTGTGGATCCGCACGCGCTCATCGTAGCCGACGGGCACGCGGTACTCGACCTCGACCCGCGAGACGGGCAGCAGGAGCCCGTCCCGCTGCAGCTCCGCGTAGGAGATGCCGTGCGCCCGCATGAGCGTGGTCCGCCCCAGTTCGCACCACACGAGGTAGTGGCGGTGGTGAGCCCGGCCCATCTGGTCGGTTTCCGCGTAGCGGACCCGGACCTCCACCGTCCCGGCGTCGTCTATCGGTCGCATCGGTCCAACATATGCGTGCCCCGCAACGGGCGCCGAAACGTCGACCTCCGCCCGCTTCCCCCGGTTTGACGCGTCGTGCCCCGCCCGACGAGCTTCGGCGCATGTCCGAGCGCACCGTGGTCGTGTCCGACATCCACCTCGGCGCCGTGGCGGCGGAGAACGAGCGGGCCTTTCTCGCGTTCCTCGCCGAGGCGCAGCGCTGGGGCGACGAGTTGCTCATCAACGGGGACCTGTTCGACTTCTGGTTCGAGTATCGACAGGTGGTGCCGCGCGGACAGCTCGACGCCCTCGCGCGGCTCCGCGCGCTGGTCGAACGCGGGATGCGGATCCGCTTCATCGGGGGAAACCACGACGCATGGGGCGGGAGCTTCCTGCGGGAGGAAGTCGGGATCGAGGTCCTCGACGGGCCGGTGCGGCTCACCGTCGGCGGGCGGCGCGCGTACGTCGCGCACGGGGACGGCCTCGGCGGCGCGGACCGGGGCTACCGCGCGCTCAAGTGGGCGGCTCGCAGTCGCTGGGGGTCGGGCCTGTTTCGCTGGGTCCACCCGGATCTCGGGGTGCCGCTCGCACGGCTTGCCAGCGGCACGAAACGGGCCCAGGCCCGCGAGAACGGGGGAGACTCGCCCCGCGCGGACCGGCTCGCCGCCTGCGCGCGCCAGGTGCTGGCCGCGAACGCCGACGTCGACCTCGTCGTGTTCGGCCACGCGCACAGACCCGAGCTGTCGGAGGTGGCGCCGGGCCGATTCTATCTCAATGCCGGCGACTGGCTGCACCACAACAGCTTCGCCGTCGTCACCCCGGCAGAGATCCGACTCGAGTCCTACGCGCCCCAGCGCCCTCCGGTCACGGGAATGCCACCTTGAAGCCGACCGTGATCCCCAGCGACCCATCGGGCGGCGGAGCGACGATCGGCTCGAAGTCCCAGAAGTGGGTGGACACCCAGGCGTCGAGGCCGCTCAGGAAGGCGATGAAGCCGGCGAGGACGATCCAGTTCTCGCGCTGTCCGGTGCGGTTCGAGATCCGCTCCTCGTTCTGGGGGACCTCCTCCTTCGCCGCCGAGAGTCGCGCGTCGGACTTGAAGACCATGAACAGAAAAACCGCCTCCGCCGTGAAGTAGAAGGCGCCGCGCGACGGCTGCCCGACCTCGAACTGCCCCCAGCCGGGGAGGATCAGGGAGCGGCCGAAGGCGCCGAGGGGAGAGATCGGCGGGCGCTGCTCGGCGGTCAGGGCGTCCGCGACCGCGACCGTGTCGGCCGTCGCCACCGTGTCGGCCACCGCCCCGGGGGGTGGAGGATCCTGCGCCGACAACGGCCCCGGTTCCGCGGCGCCGCAGCAGAGCACGACGAAGATGGCGGGAACGTGTGGGAATCGAACCCACCCGGGACGCGCGAACGCCCCGTAACGGTTTTGAAGACCGCAGGCGACACCAGTCACCATCCGCTCCCGTTCATCCGTCGTCAGGCGGGGCGCGGGCGCGCGATCACCTCGATCTCGACCCGGGCCCCGAGCGGGAGCGCGCCCACGGCCACGGTGGAGCGCGCCGGGTACGGCGGATCGAAGCACTTCGCATAGATCTCGTTCACTGCGCCGAAATCCCCCATGTCCGACAGAAAGATCGTCGTCTTCACGACATCGGCGAAGGTGAGGCCCGCTTCGTCGAGCACCTCCCGCAGGTTCGCCATGACGCGCTCGGCCTGGGAGGTGATATCGCCTCCTGCCATCGAGCCGGTGGCGGGATCCAGCCCGACCTGTCCGGCCGAGTAGAACACCTCGCCGGCCCAGTATCCCTGCGAATACGGGCCCACGGCCGCAGGGGCGTGATCCGTGTGAACGGGTCCGGTCTGCATTTGCATGGTCTCCTTTCGGGACGGGCGAGCGGCTTACGGCTTCTTGCATCGCAGTGGTGGGAACGGGTAACGTCGCCCGTACGCCCCTTCGCTGAAGGTCGATCTTGCGTTCGAGCGCGTCGTGGCGGTCGGGCGAAGATACGTCTATCCCCGGAAGAGCGCCAAGCAACGTGCCGGAGGCCTCCGCCAGACGATTTGCGGCAAGACTCGTGCGCGACGCCGTCGTCGGCATCGCGCTCTCCGTACAGGCCTACTTCGCTCTTGCCCTGCGGCTGCTCAAAGCCTGCGTGAGCCAACCGTTCTACAGGGCCGACCTGGTTCAGCAGATGGACACGATCGGGGTCGGCTCCCTCTTCATCGTCATACTCACCGGCCTCTTCACGGGCATGGTCCTGGCCCTTCAGGCTTCGTTCGAGATGGCGCGTTTCGGGGCGGAGATCTACATCGGGCGTCTCGTCGGCGCGAGCACGATCCGCGAACTGGGCCCGGTCCTCACGGCGCTCATCGTGACCGGACGGGCCGGGGCCGGCATGGCGGCGGCCATCGGGGCCATGCGGGTGACCGAACAGGTCGATGCGCTGCGCACCATGGGCGTGGATCCCGTCCGCAAGCTGGTCGCGCCCCGCTTCCTCGCCGCCCTCGTGATGCTCCCGGTGCTCACGATCATCGGAGACCTCGTCGCGATCATCGGAGGCCTCCTGATCGCCGTCCTCAAGCTGGACCTGACGGCGCAACTCTATCTGACGTCACTGTATGACAACCTCGCCCAAACCGGCTTCGTGTTCGGAGTGATCCCCTCCGATCTGGTCCAGGGGCTGGCAAAGCCCTTCGCCTTCGGCGGCCTGATGGCGCTCACGAGTTGCTTCCACGGGCTGAGGACGCAGGGCGGCACGGAGGGGGTCGGCCGCGCGACGACGAACGCCGTGGTCACCACGTCGATCCTCGTCCTCGCCGCGGACTACTTCATCACCCAGATCCTCATCGTCATCTTTCCCCAATGAGCGAGCAGCGGAGCGAGCGGCGGAGCCCCGGCGGAGCGGAGCCGGGGACGGAGGCCTTCGAGGCCGAACTTCGCGAAGAGATCCGCCGCGAACTGGGGACGCAGCGGCGCGCCCCGGAGCGGCCGGAAGAGGTCGAACTGCGGGATGTGTGGCTCTCGTTCGGAAGGCACGAGGTCCTTCGCGGGGTCTCGCTGGGCGTGGCCCGGGGGGGTACGCTCTGCATTCTCGGGGGCTCCGGGGTCGGAAAGTCCACGGTGCTGCGCCTGATGCTCCGCCTGCTCCTCCCCGACCGCGGCGAGGTCCTCATCGAGGGCCGCGACATCAGCGCGGTCTCGCGAATCGAAGCGCTCGCGCTCCGTGAACGGATGGGCATGGTCTTCCAGGGCTCGGCGCTGTTCGATTCGCTGAACGTGTTCGACAACGTCGCCTTCCCGATGTACGAGCACACCGCACTCGGAGAGGAGGAGATCCGCGAGCGGGTGGGGGAGGTCCTGTCCTTCGTCGATCTGGAGCCGGCCGAGGTCCTCGGGCTGCTTCCCTCCGAACTCTCCGGAGGCATGCGAAAGCGGGTGGCCATCGCGCGCGCCATCGTGCATAAACCCCCGATTCTCCTCTTCGATGAGCCGACGAGCGGCCTCGACCCCATCACGACCCGTACGATCGACGAGTTGATCATGAAACTCCGCCGCGAGTTGCATGTTTGTGCGGTGGTCGTCACGCACGATGTGCGCTCCGCGTCGCGGATCGCGACCGAGACCGCGCTCCTGAAGGACGGAGAGATTATCTTCCAGGGGACGCCGGAGGAGATGCACGTGTCGCATGACCGCTATGTTCGCGAGTTTCGGAGCTAGCGGCGCGGAGGGACCCCGCGCCGGACGGGGCGAGACGACCCGCGAGACCTGTCGTCAGGACGACGGAGCCGGACGATGAGACGATCCAAACCGATTACGTGGGATCAGATCCGGGTGGGGATCGTCCTGATCTTCGGACTCGTGGTGCTCGCCGTGGGCGTCTTCTTCATCGGCGAGGTCGGGGATGTGTTCTCGGAACGGTACCGGCTCGTCACGCTGATGGAGTCGGCCTCGGGGCTCCAGCCCGGGGCGGTCGTGCAGGTGGCCGGGCGCAACGTGGGCCAGGTGGAGCGCGTGGAGTTCATCCCTCCGGCCACCCGCGGAGAATCGGACATGGCGATCGCGATCTGGATGGGGGTGAACGTGTCGGTGCGAGAGCAGATTCGGCACGACTCGCGCGCCCGCGTGCGGACGCTGGGGCTGCTCGGAGACCGGATCATCGATATCGAACCGGGCTCCGCCGACTTCGCCGCGCTCGCGCCCGGAGATACCGTCGAGTCCGCGCCGGCGCTGAGCTTCGACGAACTCCTCGGCGAGGCAGCCGACGCCGTGCGGAGCCTCACGGACCTCTCGAACGGCCTCGGGGCCACGCTGACGCGCGTCTCGGACGGCGAGGGCTCGCTGGGCCGCCTCCTCGTGGACGAGACGCTCTACGAGGGTCTCGTGGAGCTGAACGCGCAGCTCGGGACCGTGTTGGGTCCGGTCGCGAAAGGCGAGGGCCTGCTGGGCCGCCTGCTCGGCGACGAGGCCATCTACGACCGGCTCCTCGCCGCGACGGCGCGCCTCGACACCGTGACCGGGGCCATGGCGTCGGGCGAGGGAACGCTGGGGCGACTGTTTGCCTCCGACTCCCTCTACCGGGCTCTCGCCTCCTCCGCCACCCGGGCCGACTCGCTCCTCGGTCTCATCGAGGGCGGCGAGGGAGCCATCGGCCGCCTGGTCGGCGAGGACGTGCTGTACGAGGAGTTGCTCAAGGTCGTGGTCGACCTGAACGCGTTCCTCGCGGAGGTGCGGGCGAACCCGGGCAGGTTCATCCCCCCCGTGAGGGTCTTCTAGCCAGCAGTCCGTGGCTGCTGGAGGTCGTGCAGGGTCTCGAAGCCGATGACCTCGAACTCGCGCGCGCCGGCCGGCAGAATCACGCTTACGGACTCACCCTTCTTCTTGCCCAGCAGTGCGCGGCCGATGGGCGACTCCATCGAGATGTCGTTGTTGTCGAAGTCGATGTTGTCACCGATCGTGAGGTTGAAGCACTCGATCTCGTCGTCCGCGACGTCCCTCACCCGGACCTTCGATCCGAAGCCGACGCGGTCGGTCGGGACATGTTCGATGTCGATCTCGCCGAGTTGCGACATCCGCCGCGCCAGGTAGTCGAGCCGCGCGCGCACGAAGCCCTGCCGCTCGAGCGCCGCCGTGTATTCGGAGTTCTCCCGCAGGTCGCCCTGTGCGACCGCCTTCTCGATCTCTCCGGGGAGGATCACGTTCAGTTCGTGGAGCAGCGTCTCCGCCTCTTCCCCGATCTTCTGCTGAAGCTCCTCGATCATCCGAACCTCCTTCGACTCTCGCGGGCCGGCCGAAAAAAAGCCGAGGCGCTCCCCTGAGGGGAGACGCCCCGGGCCGAGTGGAGGCGGCGGGAATCGAACCCGCGTCCGCGAGCCCATCCGCCACGGCATCTACGTGCGTAGTTCGCGATCAGGTCTCGTCCCGTACGGGTTCACGAACGACCCCTCCCGGGACCAGCCGCGTATACGGCTTGCGCCGCGTCTCGCCACCCAGGCTCACGGCCCGCCCGGATGGCCAGCCCGATTTGTCGACGTCCGCCGGGAGGTCCTCGGGCCCGGACCTCCTGGAGACGGGCTACGCAGTATTACGCAGCCAGAGCCAATCCTTCGTCGGCACTTGAAGTTTTCCCGGTGTTTTACGAGGCCCCGGGCACCTCGGCACGCTTCCGCGGCTTCCAGTTCACGCGTCGAAGCCGTGTCGCCCCCGTTGGTACATTGTACGGTCGTTTCTCTTCGCGTCGCGCGCAAGTTGCGCCGATTCTTTGACAGCCGGAAAGCGCCACGGGTATACTCGAAGCTCGCGCTCGCCGGGTCCGGTCGAGTTTTCCGATCAGCACCGATTGTCCCCGCGGGTTCGCGGGGAGGAGACATAGATCCAAGTGCATCTTCGAGAATTGTTCGTACCGTCCGCCATCAAGCTCGACCTGGCGGCCGAAACGAAGGACGAGGCCCTGAAGGAGTTGGTGTCGTGTCTGGGTATCGACGAGAAGTCCGAGGGGATCCTGTTCAAGATGTTGAAGCGACGGGAGAACCTCGGGTCCACCGGGATCGGGCGCGGCATCGCGATTCCGCACTGCCGATCCCTCGTGGTGACACGGTTGCGCGTCGCCTTCGGGCGGAAGTTGTCGGGGCTTGACTTCAAGGCGATCGACGAGAAACCGGTGCGGTACGTCTTCCTGATCGTCGCCCCGCCGCTCGAGGTCTCCCACCAGTACTTGCCGGTCCTGGGAAAGATCGCGCAGTTCGGGAAGGAGCCCGATGTGCCGGACGCGCTCGCTGAGCTCTCGACGCCCGAAGAGTTCATCGAGCTGCTGGATTCGAAGGATGTCTGAGTCCCTCCCGACATCGCCCGATCGCCCGCAGCAGGAGATCTGAAATCACCATGCACCCGCAACTCGAGCTGCTCCTCGAGATCCAGGACCTTCGGATGCAGCGCCGCGGTCTCGCCGATGGCACCCTCACGGATCTGGAGGCGGACGTCTTCGACATCAAGATCGAGGACGCCATTCGATCGCTCGACGAAAAGGTCGAAGAGTTGGAGGGGCGTCTGGACCGCGGTGTCCGTGCACGCTACCACCGGATCGCCGACAGCGCCCCGCGCGTCGTGGCGCCCGTCCTGAACGGGATCTGCTACGGGTGTTTCGTGGCCCTCTCGACGGCGCGGGCTTCCGAAGCGGACCGAAATCTGCGCGTGGATTCCTGCGAATACTGCGGCTGCTTCCTGTACCACCTGGAGTGATGCTCAGCTGCGGGCCGCGAGCACCCTCCCCTCGGCCGTCCGCCGCGTCACCCCTTCCCGGTCCAGGAATTCCAGCAGCGGGATCAGGTACTTGCGCGACAGTGTGAACGCCTCCTTGAAGCGGGTCGGCCCCGCCGGTGCGCCGTCGGCGAGGAGTTCCCGCACGCGCGCCTCGAGGGCTTCGAGAGCCGCCACGGAGACGTGGAGTTCGGGGGTGACGGCCCTCGTCGTTCCGGCCTCCCGAAGGAGACGCAGCAGGTCATCGAGGAGCGGGCGGGCGAGTCGGAGCGTCTTGCCCAACTCGGTAACGAGCGGCGGCTGCAGACCGGCCTCCACGATCATCGCGGCGAGTCGGTCGCGCGCCGCCTCTTCCGCCTCGGTGAGCCGCGGGAGGTAGTCGGGAAGCGCGAGGCGCGGGCCGCTCTCGACCAGGCGGCCCTCCGCCAGCAGCCGTCGCACGGCCCGCTCGACCAGCTCGCCATCGCAGACATCCGTGAGAGCCGACCGCACGGCTTCCTTCGACACGGCGGCGGCGCGGCGGTCGGCCGCGTGCAGGCGCGAAACCGCCCGCTCCACGGCCCGCATGGCTTCGTCCGCCGCTTCGGCCGAGAACCAGCGGGCGCCGATGCGCACGCAACCCGCCTCGTCGGCCGCGGCCTCCAGCTCGGCGGGGGGGCGGCCGAGCCTTACCGGCGCGGGCACCACGAGGAGGCCGAGCAGCCCTTCGAGCCCTACGCTCGCGGTCAGAGCCTCCCCGGCGGTGCCATCGAGCACGCGACGCCACGCGGTCGTCCGCTCCGGCCAGTCGGGCGGCGGATCGAGTTCCGCGATGCGCACCCCGCCGATCGTCGACACCGGCGAGTAGAAGCGGAGGATCGCCCGGTCGCGCCCGCGGGCGAGCAGCGGCGCCTCCAGCGCGAGTACGGCCCAGGCGGCTTCGCCCGGCGGGATCGGTGCCCGGTCCGCCGTATGCAACCGGGCCATGACTTCGCGCGTTCCGAGGTAGACGCGCAGACGCTGGCCATGCGTGAGCGGCCGGTCGCGAGCGGCCAGCGCCCGCACGCGCACGCCGAGCCGGTCGCTCGGCCTCCACTCCGCGCGCTCGACGAGCACGCTGCCTCGCTCCACGGCGCCCGCCGAGACGCCGACGAGCGCGACGGCGCACCGTCGACCCGCCGCCACCCGTGGCCGGGGATCCTCATGCACCTGGAGGCCGCGTACCCGTGCGGACGCGTCCCCGGGGAAGAGACGCAGTGTATCGCCCACGCGCACGCAGCCGCTCCACACCGTGCCCGTGACGACCGTCCCCGTACCCCGAATGGAGAACGACCGGTCGACCGGGAGACGGAAGAGATCGTCCTCGCTCCGCCGGTGGACCCCGGCCACCAGGGACTGCAGGGAGCTTCGAAGCGTCTCGATCCCCTGCCCCGTGACGGAGGATACGGGGACGATCTGCCAGGAAGCGCGAGCCGAGTCCTCATCCAGGAGTTCCCGCGTCGTCTCGGTCGCGAGTTCGAGCCACTCGGCGTCCACCCGGTCGCTCTTGGTGAGGGCTACGACCCCCCTCTTCACGTCCAGGAGCCGCACGATCGCCAGGTGTTCCCGCGTCTGCGGCATCGGCCCCTCGTCCGCCGCCACGACGAGGAGCAGCACGTCGATCCCCGTCGCCCCGGCGAGCATGTTCTTGAGGAAATCCTCGTGGCCCGGGACGTCGACGATGCCCGTCTCGAGGTCGGGATCGAGGTCGAGCCGCGCGAAACCGAGGTCGATCGTGAGTCCCCGGCGGCGCTCCTCGAGCCAGCGGTCCGTCTCGATCCCCGTCAGCGCCCGGACGAGGGCCGTCTTGCCATGGTCCACATGGCCGGCCGTCCCGATGACGATCCCGCGACGGTCGCTCACGACGCCTTCACGTGAGGCGGCTCAGGAAGGGGAGCGATTTCAGCGTGGAGCCTTCCGCGAGATGGTGACGGATGAACTCGGCCAGCCAGAGACCCTGTTTCCCGACGGATCCGGCGTCCGCGGCGGGGAGCCCCTCCACCAGCCTTCGAAGGGTGTCGAGTTCGCCCGGGGCGAGTTGCGGACCGCCGGGTCCGCACGACGCGCACCGGAGTCCGCCGACCGCGAAATCGAAGCGGACGGACCCGCCGCCGATCGGCCGCCGGCAGCCGACGCACCGATCGAGTTCGGGTCGGAAGCCGAGCACGTCGACGAGCCCCCATACATGCTCCAGACCGCCCGCCGGATCGCCTTCCCGCACGTTCCGGTGCAGCCCGTCCAGGCCCCGCGTCAACATCCGGTACAGTTCGATGTCGCGATGCTCCGGGGCGAGCCGCATCACGAGTTCGCACAGGACGGAGGCGACCGTGAACAGTGCGATGGACCGGTCGAGTCCACGACGGGCTCGCACCAGTTCGAAATCCGAGAGCGTGTGCAGGTCGCGCCCGTCCTTCGTGAAGAACGTCGCTTCCCCCTCCACGAACGGTTCGAGCAGACCTCCGAAGCGGCTCTTCGGGCGCAGAGCTCCCCGAGCCAGCGCCGAGCACGGCCCGAGTTCCCACGTCATCAGCCGCAGGATCTTGCTGGTTTCGCTATACCGGTACGTCTGGAGGACGACCGCGCGGGTGGTGACGAGGCTCACCCGTCTCGCTGCTCCGGTCCTGCCTCAGCGCATCAGGATGTCGGTCGTTCCCGCCCCGACCGCGACGTCGGCGATGAACTCGCCCGTCGCTTCGAGGAGGACGAGGCGTCCCTGAGACGCCGTTTCGTAGGTGGCACAGAGCACCTGGCTGTCGACGAACGAGGTGGCGACCCGGCAACTGAGGTTCGACCCATCCCGGTCGAGCGGCTGAAGGGGGTTGTCCGGCCCGCGGTCGAAGTTCCGGGTGGAGAAGTTGAACGACAGGATGTCGGTCTCCGCCGTCCCCGGCCCCTTGGTCCGTACGACGTAAATGAGGCCGTTCCGACCCGGCTCCATCGAGACGCCGTTCCCGCCGAGTACGTGCACGTCCTGCACGTCGCGGCTGGCCATGTCGATTTCCACCAGGTGGCCATCGCCCGCGGGGGCGGCCATCACGGAATCCAGACCTCCCCCGGCCAGGAAGAGGAGGTTTTCCTGGAGCGCGAGGGCCTCTGTCGCTCCCACGATCCCCTCCGGAAGCCTCACCTCATCGAAATAGCTGCCGCTCACGAATTCGTGAAGCACCACGCGGGATGGGCCGATGGGCCGACCATCTCCTTCGTCATCGAGGTTGCCGTCCATCGAGACGATGTAGAGACCCGCCGGCACGGCCCGTTCCGGGAAGGTGCCGACGCCCTCGATGAGCAGCTGCGCGGTCGGGCTGCCCGGAAACGCGATATAGATCCCGTCCCGCCCGCGGGAGGGCACGAGGGCCCCGAGCGTCCCGCTCGCGTCCGCGATCACCGTCGGCTTGGCCGGGTCCACGGCGGCGTTGTCCGGGAACATCGCGATCGCCTGCTCGCCGGTCGAGAAGGATCCGAAGATGACCTGGCTGCCCCCCGGCGACTCCGAGGTCGTCACCCACAGATCCTGGAGGAAGTCCGCGGTTTGACCGTTGAACCCGGCACCCAGCTGGATATCCCGGCCGAACGGAACGAGGCGCCCGTCGATCCGATTGAACTGCTGCAGCGTACCCGAAATCGAATTGAGGACCGCCACCTCGGATCTGTCCGGCGTGATCGGGCCCCCGTTCCCGTCCGGCCCGGTCGATTCGTTGCAGCCGGCCGCGACGGCGGCCAGCAAGCATACCCGCACCCATTCGCGCTTCCGCATTCTCTTCTCCTCTTGTGGCCCGATGTCGCAGGTACGCGTTCATCCGCCGCGCACGGGACGGGGCGCGCCGCATGCGGCAACCTCCGGCCCCGAAGTGTGGCCGCCCGAGACGTTCCTCGCGACCCCCGTCAAGTGTAACGTCCGACGACCCCCAAGTCGCGACGCGGCTCCCGCGAGGCGGCCTCCCGGGACCGCGCCCGGACAGGCAGCACCGAATGGCCCAGCTCCCCCAGCGGCTGAACGCTGACATCGCAACCATAGGCCTCGCCCAGCGCGGGTGAGAGCAGGACCTCACCGGGGCGGCCTGCCCCGACGACCCGCCCCCGGGAAAGGAGGATCAGCCGGTCGGCGTACCGGCTCGCGAGCTGCATGTCGTGCGTGATGCAGATGACGGTGAGCGCTTCGTCGCGCACCCGGGCCCGGAGCGCATCGAACACCCAGAGCGCGTGCCGGAAGTCGAGGTGCGCGGAGGGTTCGTCAAGGACGAGGACGCCGGGCTCCTGCGCGAGCGCGCGGGCAAGCTTGGCGCGCTGGCGTTCTCCCCCGGAGAGTTGAGCGAGCGGACGCGACGCGAGGCGATCGAGGTCCGCCCACGCGAGTACGCGGTCCGTGACCTCCCGGTCTCGGGCTCCAAGTGCCGCCCAGGGACTCACGTACGGGTTGCGACCGAGTTCCACGTAGGCCCGCAGGCTGATGCGGAGGGCCTCGGGCGGCGCGTCCTGGGACACCACCGCGACGCGGCGGGCCAGCGCCCGGCGACTCCACTCCGGGAGGGACCGGTCGTCGAGCCGCACGGAACCCGCCGTGGGCGCGAGGATGCCCCCCAACAGGCGCACCAGGGTGCTCTTCCCGGCCCCGTTCGGACCGATGATGGCGGTAAACGCCGCCTCGCGGAGTTCCAGCGTGACATCCCGAACGGCCGCGGCCGCGGCGCCCGGATACCGGAACGTCACGCCATCGAGACCGTACGCCGTCCGGACGCCTTCAGCCATGGGTCCGCTTGAGGAGCACGAGGAAGAGCGGTACGCCGATGAGGGCGGTCACGACGCCGACCGGGAGTTCCAGCGGCCGGAGCGCGGTTCGGGCGACCATGTCCGCCAGAACGAGGGCGGCGGCGCCTCCGAGCGCACCGAGCGGGAGAAGCGTGCGGTGGTCACCGCCCCACAGCATGCGGGCGCCGTGCGGCACGACGAGGCCGACGAAACCGATCACCCCCGCCGTGCTCACCGCCACCGCGGCCAGCAGCGATGCGATCAGGTAGGCCGCACGGTTGATCAGTTCCACGCGGGCGCCCAGGTACGCGGCCGCTTCCTCTCCGAGCGCGAGCGCGTTGAGATGCCGCGACATCCCGAAGGCGAGCGCCCCGCCGCCGAGCACCGTCGCGGCGAGGATGGTCGTCGACTCCCATCCCACCCGCTCGAGGCTCCCCATCGTCCACAGGATGGCGGACCGGGTCGCATCCGCCTCGGCCACGGAGAGCAGGAGCATCACGCCCGCCCCGAAGAAGGCGGCAACGACGACCCCCGCGAGGATGAGCACATGCGTATCCAGACGACCGACCCCGAGGGCGACGCGAAACACGATCGCGATTGCGACCAGCGCACCCGCCAGCGCGAAACCCGCCGTGCCCGCGGGGCCGAGCGCCCCGCCCAGCACGGTCAGCGCGAGGACCGCACCCAGCGCCGCGCCCGACGAGACGCCGAGCAGGTATGGCTCCGCGAGCGGGTTGCGAAGGAGGGCCTGGAACAGGGTACCGGATACCGCCAGCGCGATCCCGGTGAGCGCGGCGGCCACCACCCGGGGGAGACGCAGCGAGAGGACGATCGTCCGGGACGAGGGATCGACATCGAGACCCGCGAACGCCCGCCACACCTCCGCCGGAGACACGGTCGCCGCACCGAACAGGAGCCCGAGGAGCATCGCCCCCGCGAGGAGGAGGAAGAGGAGGAGCGCCCCGCGGCCGGGCCGCCTCACGATCGGCAGGGAGGGTCGGAGGGCGCCGGAACGTACGGGAGGACCCCGTGCAGCGCCCCGGCGATGGCCCACGCCGCCTCGGCCACGCGCGGACCGAGGCGGGTCACGACGTCCCGGTCCAGCGTAGTGATGCGCCCGGCCGAAACCGCGGGGATGCGCTCCCAGCCGTTCCGGGCGGCGAAGTCGGGTTGCCTGTCCAGCGCCTCCCCCGGCACCGCGGCGAGGATGCGTTCCGGATCCCGCTCGATGATCGCCTCGAGGCTGACCCGAGGCGAGGCCGCGTCGAGATCGCCGAAGACGTTCGCCGCGCCCGCGATCGCGAGGAGCGAATCGATGAAGCTGCCGCGCCCGATCGTCATCGGCGGCTCCGCCCAGGCGTCGTAGTAGACGCGGATGGGCAGCCGGCCCTTCGTCGCCGCCGACACCGCCGCGAGCCCGCGCTCGATCCGGTCGACCAGCACGCGCCCGCCCGCCGGACACCCGACGACCTCACCCAGGCGCAGGATGTTGCGCCGCAGGTCCTCCAGGGTGTCATGACGCAAGGCGAGGGTGGGCACCCCCAGCCGCCCGAGCCGCTCCCGGCTCGTTCGGTTCGCCTCCCCATCGTAGAGGATGACGAGATCCGGATTCCGCGCGACAACGGCCTCCATGGCGGGATGGATTCCGTCGCCCACATCCGGGATGCGCCGCGCCGCGGGCGGATACACCCCCCAGCGCGTGCGGCCCACGATCCGGTCTCCGGCTCCGAGACCGAAGAGGATCTCCGTCGCCGCGGGCACGAGGGAAACGATGCGACGGGGGTCGGCGGCCGGCTGTGCTCCCTCGGGCTGCCCGCGCCCGCCCGGTTGCGGAGCGGCGCAGGCGGCTGCGGCAACGGCCAGCACAAGGTGCGAAGCGAATCCGGCGTGTCGTCTCATCCCCGCTCCCGAATCGAGCGGGGCGCCGCGATGGCCCACACGGCGGCAGGCCGGCCCCGCTCTTCCCGCGAAGAGCTTGCGTAGGGGGCATGGAGGAGCACGTCTCCTGGCTCGAGGCTCTTTCCGCGCTGCGACGCGGGCCTCTCACAGTGGCGGGGCCGCGCCGGATTCTCACCGGCTTCCGTTTGCCCGTCCATGTCTCCGAGCGTGGCCGGAAGATGCGCGCGCCGCGGCGGGACCCGCAAGCGCGCGCCGCCGGGCCGCTCAGGGCTCGAAGCGTCCGAAGTCCTCCGGATCCAGGCTCTTGAGGTAGTCGCTGAGCGCCTCCTCCGAACGCTCCGCCTCCCCGGTCCCGGAGACACCTCGCGGGTCGTCGGCGGGGTCCTCCGCGGCGTCCTCCAGCCCCCCCTCCGCGATTCCGAAGGGAGAGGTCTCCAGCAGACCCTCCTCCGCATAGATCGGGGCCTCGGCCCGGAGGGCGAGCGCAATGCTGTCGCTGGGGCGCGAATCGATGGAGATGAACTCGCCGTTCCGGCGGAAGACGAGGGATGCGTAGTACGTGTTGTCGATGACCTTCGTGATGAGGACGCGCACGAACGCGCTTCCGAGCCCGCGAACGACGGCGTTGAACAGATCGTGCGTGAGGGGGCGGGCGAACCGGACGCCGGCCAGTTCCATCGCGATCGCGGACGCCTCCCCCGGCCCGATCCAGATCGGGAGGATGCGCTCCCCCTCCTTCTCCTTCAGGATGACGACCGGCGCCCCCGAGGTCCGGTCGACCCCGAGGCTGGCCACCGTGACCTCGCACATGGTGCTCTCACTCACGCGGACGCCCTCCGACCGCCGTCATCCCGCGAGCGCCTCGACCTGATCCGTGCGTTCCCACGTGAACTCTCCGTCCTTCGCGCGGCGACCGAAATGACCGTAGGTGGCCGTCCGGCGGTAGATCGGGCGGCGCAGCCCCAACCGCTCGATGATCGCACCCGGTCTCAGGTCGAAGACTCTCGATACGCGGCGGGCCAGTTCGTCGTCGCTCACGTTTCCGGTACCGAAGCTGTCGACCATGACGCTCACGGGTTCCGCAACTCCGATCGCATACGCGAGTTGGACCTCGACCCGCTGGACGAGACCCGCCGCCACCAGGTTCTTGGCGATCCAGCGCGCCGCGTAGGCCGCGGACCGGTCCACCTTCGAGGGGTCCTTGCCGGAGAAGGCGCCGCCCCCGTGCCGCCCCATGCCCCCGTACGTGTCCACAATGATCTTCCGGCCCGTGAGCCCGGCGTCCCCCTGCGGTCCCCCGATCTCGAACCGGCCCGTCGGGTTGATGTGATATCGGACTTCGTTCCGGTCGTACAGCTCCGGGGGGAGCACCGGGGTGATGACGCCGTCGATGATCGCCTCCGCGATCGCGTCCTGCCCGACACCCTCGTCGTGCTGGGCCGAGACCACGACGGTGTCGACCCGGACGGGCTCCCCGTCGCGGTACACGACGGACACCTGGGCCTTGCCGTCCGGCCGGAGCCACGGGATTTTGCCGGACTTCCGAACTTCGGCGAGACGCCGCACCAGCCCGTGTGCCAGCATGATGGGCCGCGGCATCAATTCGGGCGTCTCATCCGTCGCATACCCGAACATCATGCCCTGGTCGCCGGCACCGCCGACGTCCACGCCCCGCGCGATGTTCTGTGACTGCTCGTCGATCGCGGTGAGGACGCTGCACTGGTCGCACTGGATGCCGTGCTCGGCCCGCGTGTATCCGATATCCCGCAACACCGAACGGGCGATCTCGGAGATGTTGATCTTCGCGCGGGTCGTGATCTCTCCCGTAATCAGGACGAGTCCGGTCGTCACGAGTGTCTCGCAGGCGACCCGGCCCTCGGGGTCTTCCGACAGGATCCCATCGAGGACCGCGTCGGAGATCTGGTCGGCGATCTTGTCGGGATGGCCCTCGGTGACCGATTCCGAGGAGAACGGTTGTGTCCCCTTGACCAAACTGGCTCTCCGCATCAGAGGTTTGCGCCGTGACGCTGCTTTGCGCGGGGCGGCCAAGATAGTGGCCGCCGGGCACCCCCCAGGCAACGTGGCCACGGACGGCCACCCGCCGCGGGCGGTCAGGGCATCGAGAGCGACGGTGGACTCGAGGGGACCACCTCCGCGAGATAGCCGCGCAGTTGTCGGCGCAGTTCCGCCCCTCCATCCGCGAGGCCGCCGCGGGCCCAGACCCGCTCCAGCTTCGCCGTGGAAAGCAGGCCCACGAGTTCGCGCACCTCCGGGATCGACGCGGGGGCGAGGCTGAAGTCCCGGTAGCCGAGAGCGAGCAGCAGGGCGAGGCCGATGGGGTCGGCCGCCAGATCGCCGCACACCCCGATCTCGAGCTCCAGGTCGCCCGCGGCGTCGAACACGCGGCGATAGCTGCGCACCATCGCCGGGTGAAGCGGGTCCGACAGGTGCTGCAGTCTGGCGTTCCCGCGGTCCACGGCGAGCGAATACTGGGTTAGATCGTTCGTACCGAGGCTGATGAAGTCGAGGTGGCGTCCGACCAGATCGAGCGTCTCCGCCAGGGCCGGCGTCTCCACCATGACGCCGAACGGAACCCGCCCCGGATGACCGAGTTCCTCCCGCACGCCGTGCACGATCTCCTTCGTGCGCAGGATCTCCAGCTCGGAAATGACGAAGGGGACGAGGATCCGCATGCGGCTCCCCTCCCCGCCCGCCCGGATCGCGGCGCGCAGCTGGTTCCGGAACAGCACCGGCTGGTCCAGGCACACCCGGATGGCGCGCCACCCCAGATACGGGTTTTCCTCGGGTGGAATGTCGAGGAAGAGGGGGAACTTGTCGCCGCCTATGTCGAACGTGCGCAGCGTCACCGGATGTCCCGGGAAGCCCTCGACGACCTCGCGGTAGGCCTCGTACTGCTCCTCCTCGCTCGGGATCACGCGCCGGCCGATGACGAGGAACTCGGACCGGAACAGGCCGACCCCCTCCGCGCCCACGCGACGCGCGGCGGGGACGTCGTGGGGCTGGTCGATGTTCGCCCGCAGGTGCACGCGCACCCCATCGGCCGTGAACAACGGGCCCGGGCCGCACTCGAACCCGACGTCCGGCACTTCCGAAAAGCGCCGGACCCTCTGGAGGTGCGCCGCCACTTCGGCGGCCTCCGGCCTCAGGACGACCCGGCCGGTGCCGCCATCGAGGAGCACCGCATCCCCGTCCGCGACGCTCGCGAGATCGCTCCCGAGTCCGACGACCGCCGGGATGCCGAGCGACCGCGCGAGGAGCGTGCTGTGCGACGTCCGGGACCCGGACCCGCTCGCGACGCCCAGCACGAGATCCGGATCGAGCCGGACCGCGACCTGCGGCGTGAGGTCTTCCGTCACGATCACCGCCTCCTCCTTCGGGAGCGCGAGCGGGTCTCCCTCGTGACCGGCGAGACGGGCGAGCACGCGGGAGCGGATGTCCCGCAGGTCGGCGAGGCGGTCCACGACCATGAGGTGTCCCACGTCCAGGATCGCGGTGCGGAGTTCCGTCAGGCGCCAATCGAAGGCGCGCTCCGCGGAGAGGAAGTTCTCGCGGATGTAGCGGATGGTGCCCGACACGAGCTCCGGATCCGAGAGGATGAGGATCTGGGGGTCGAAGATATTCGCCTCGACCTCTCCCAGCGAACGGGAGGCGCGCTCGCGCGTGTCACGGATGCGGTCGGCGGCCCACCGGAGCGCTTCCTCCAACCGTTCGACCTCGCGTTCCACCGCGTCCGCGGCGATGGTCCGGTGCTCGGGACGCCACGGGTGTGCCTCGAGCCGCCGGACCGTCCCCAGGGCCCGGCCCGGAGAAGCGCCGATGCCGTGGATTATCTCTCGCACGGGGGCTCCGTACCGGCTCCGTCCGTGACGAGTTCCTCGGAAAAGCCCGACGTCACGAGCGCCATGAGGGCGTCCACCGCCGACGCCGCATCGGACCCCTCCGCCCGGATGCGAATCGAGGACCCGGCCTCCGCGGCGAGCATCATCACGCCCATGATGCTCTTCCCGTTCACTTTCACCTCCTCCTTCTCCACCCACACTTCGGCATCGAACCGGCTGGCCAGTTTCACGAACTCGGCCGCCGGGCGGGCGTGCAATCCCAGCCGGTTCCGAATATGAACCGCTCCTTCGTGTCGTGTCTTCACAGATACCCTTCGCTCCGGTCGAGCGAACGATTGGTTTCGGGCCGTACTTCGCCGGGGGTGCCGGCGGCCATCCACATGCTCACAGGAACCACGCCACACAGGCGACGATCAGGCTCGCCAGCGCGACCCGCGAGATGTGACGGGGCACAACATAACCACTCAGCCCCGCGCCGACCGCCACCCCCACGATCCACGGCGACGGCGCGCCCCCCGGGACGCGTGCGACGAGGAGGGCGGCGAGGGCGCCGATGAGCACCTGGCTGGCGAGGACGAGGACGCGCGCAAGCCTCCGGAAAGGAACTCTCCTCAGCGCGGCGCCCACGCCGCGGCCCGCCTCCCATCCGCACCGCAACCCCCAGAGCCGGAGCGCGAAGTGCCCGAGGTTGTACACGACGAGGAAGCCGGCGGCCGCCGTGACGGCGTCGGATCCGAGGAGGAAGGCGATGGCCGCGGCGGTGGCGCAGAAGGGGCGCCAGCCCGCCCACACCGTTTCGTCTCCCAGCGCCCCGAGGGGCGCCCGCAACGCAGAGCGGAAGCGCAGCAGAGTGTCGGGATCTTCACCCTCGTGCTCGAGGCGCGCCAGGGCTCCGATTGCGACGGGAGCCAGGTAGGGGTGGGCGTTGAACGGGCTGGCGTGACGTTCGAGCGCCGCGTCGAGGGCAGCCGGGTCATCCGCGTGGATCCGCGTCAGGAGCGGCGAGAGGGCGAAGGCCATCCCGGGTCCGGTCATCGTGCGGTGGTTCCACGACCCCTGGATCGAAAAGCTGCGCAACAGAGCCCGGGCAAAGTCCCGGCGTCGCGGCCTCACGCGAGGACTCCCGCGAGCAGGGCGCCGAGCAGCCCGCCCGCTGCCAGGCCCGGCCAGTCGCGTCGCCGGGTGCCGAGCGCGCGCGCGGCAACCCCGCCCATGCCGGCCAGGCCGATCGCGGCGAGGGCCGGCGACCACGCGAGGCCGAAGCTGCCGGGCGGCTGCGTCGAGAGGAGGCGCACGAAGAGCACGGATGGCACGAGCAACGAGGCGACGAGGAGCCCCCCCCGGGCCGCGTCCATCAGCATGGCCAGCCTGTGGCGCCGTGCGAGCGCGGCCGCGCCCGCGCGGGCGCGGCTCGACGAGGCCGCGAGGCGAGCCGTCGCGACCCGGAGCACGGTCACCGAGTACGCTCCGGCCCAGCCGATCGCCCAGCCGCAGACGACGGCGGCCGGCACCCCGATGACCGCACCGGTCTGGGCAATCCCGTACGCGGCGCCGGCCGTGAAGGCCGCCGGCCCGGTCTCGGCGTGCCGCGCGCCTCCGAACGGCGGGTGGCGGGACAGGACGAGTTCGAGCCAGGTGCCGACGAGGAACCCGCCGGCGGGGGCACCGAAGAGGAGCCCGCCCAGCGTGGCCGCCACGATCGGCCGTGACCACATCACCTGGGGCCAGGACACCGCATCCAGACCGACGATGCTCCCCAGGGCGCAGGCGAGCAGCCAGTCCCCGAGCGAGAGTTCGATGCCCATCATCGGGGCTCGAGATCCCTGAGCGGCACCTCGCGTGCCGTGGGCACGTCCCGGGCGGACACGACGCCGTGGCGGCCGATGGCCTTCAGATCCTCGAATTCGTCGCGGGATAGATGGAGGTAGTCGAGGACCTTCCGCCGTCCCGGTCCGTCGTGCAGGCCGCCGACGTTGACCGCCCGGCCGTCGAGGCAGCCGCACTCCGCCAGCGCCCGCATGGTGGCCGTATCCCGCGTCAGCAGAGCGCCCCGCCCCGGGCGCGCCTCGAGTTCCGCGAAGCGCCGCGCGGTCTCCAGCGCCGGAAGGAACTCCGCGGTCGCCTCCCCGCCCAGCGCGCTGGCCCAGATCTCCTGCTCCCAGTCGCTCGCGGCGAGGACCTCGTCCACGATAACGTAGAATTGGAGCCCGAGGCGGTTGCCCCAGCCGACGATCACCTGGCCATGGATCAGCCGTTCGTCGATTCGGAAGAGTTTGAAGGGCATGCGCTTCTCCCGGACTCAGCCCGTCCGGGAGAAGCCCGGGTGGGCCTGCTGCCCGCCCTGCCCCTTTCGGAGCAACCGGGCGACAAGGACGTCGAGCGGCAACTCCCGGTGGCAGACGAAGTCCAGCAGCATGGGGAGGTTGACGCCGGTGATGCAGGCGGCATCCCGGTTCTCCCTCACATGCCTGAAGCCTGCCACGGCGCAGCTTCCTCCGGCGAGGTCGACGAAGAGGAGTGTCCCGTCGCTCCCGGCCGCCTCCCGGATGACCTCGCACAGCGCATCCGGCCCCAGCCCTTCGTTACTCACGGGTCGCAGCGCGCCGGTCACCCCGCTGATCGTCTCCACCGCGGCCACCAGGGCGGGAGCCAGCTCCGCGTGCGCCACGACCACGCCCCGGACGCCCTCACTCATCGTCGGATTCGAGGTAGTCCCGCACCGGCCGCATGCGCTCGATGAGATCCCGTTCGAAGGCCGTCGCCGGGTCTTCCCCCGAGTACCGGAGGAGGTGGTTCATCGCCACCACCTCGGCGATGACCGTGATGTTCTTGCCCGGATTCAGAGGGATCCGGATTCTCGGCAGCTTCACACCCAGGATCTCGCACTCCTCCGTCTCGAGACCGGTCCGGTCGTAGTCGTCGCGCGACCCCCAGACCTCGAGTTCAACCACGACTTCGATCCGCTTCTGCTGCCGCACCGCCCGGATCCCGAACATCGCCCTCACATCGATGATCCCGACCCCGCGGATCTCCATGTGATGGCGCTGGTGCTCGTGGGCCCGCCCGAGGAGAATGTCGCTCTGCCGTCGATGGACGAGGATGAGGTCGTCGGCGACGAGCCGGTGCCCGCGCTCGACGAGGTCGAGAACGCACTCGCTCTTCCCGATGCCGGATGGGCCCGTGAAGAGAAGGCCGATCCCGTACACGTCGGCGAGTGACCCGTGGATGGAGGTCCGGGGCGCGAACTCTTCCTCGAGGTAGGGCTGCAGCCGCCGATAGAAGTCACCGGTCTTGAGCGGCGTCTCCAGGAGCGTGACACCCGCGGAATCGGCTGCCGCCAGCAACTGTCGCGGCGGTTCCTGGCTCTTGGTGACGAAGGCGCACGGCACGCCGGAGCGGAAGACGAACTCGAGCGCGGAGGCGCGCTTGGACGCGGTCAAACTGTTGAGATAGGCGACCTCGGTCTGGCCGAAGATCTGGACGCGTTTCGCGACGAAGCGCTCGGTGTATCCGGCCAGCGCCAGCCCCGGCGAAGAGACTTCCGGCACGCGGATCTCCCGTTCCAGCCCGGACTCCCCCGCGAGGACCGCGAGGGAAAAGGCCTCCTTCTTGCGCCGCAGGAGCGACGCCACGGTGAGCGTCACCCGGTCGCGCCGTCGCGGTCGAACGGACCGCCGAAGAGCTCGTCCATGGGGGGGGCCGCGTGTTCATGGTAGCGGTCGTGATTGCGGCGCAGCTGGTTGCCCAGCTTCTCCGTGAGCCGGTCCAGCGCCGTGCGCGGATCCGGCCCCTCGGCCTCGCCGTGCACGGGCCGTCCCCGGTCGACGCTGACCACGGCTGCGGCCCGCACCGACATCTTCTCGCGCGTGAACACGATTTCGGCTCTCGAGGCGCGCGGCTCGAAACGCTCCAGGCGCTGGAAGCGCGCCTCGATGACGTCGCGAAGGTCCGACACATCCGTGTTGCGCGCGGTGATGATGGTTTTCATCGATCCTCATCAGGGTTGTCGATTGTGTGGTAAAGGTGCGCTTCGGTCTCGTCCGCTGCACGGGACCACGAGAAACGGGCGGCGTGCGCGATACCACCCTTCCCCAGCCGGTCGCGCGTGGCCGGGTCCCCCAGAACCCGCAGGAGCGCCTGCGTCCACGACTCGACGTCTCCGTGCCGCGCGAGGAGTCCCGATCTTCCCTCGTCGACGGACTCGCGCAACCCCTGTGAATCGCTCGCGACCACCGGCGTCCCGCAGGCGGCGGCTTCCACATTGGTCATCCCCCACCCTTCCTTCGGCGAAGGATAGACCACGGCCCACGCCCGGCGCAGCCAGCCCACCTTCTCCTCCTCCGAGACGTACCCCAGAAGGCGCACGTCCTTCCCCGACTTCCCCGGCGAACAACGGGCCGCGAGTCGCCGGAGCCGGGCCTCGTCGCTGCCGCGCCCGGCGATCACGAGCCTGACCCCGGGGATCCGCTGCCGCAGCCGGGGGAGGACATCGAACAGGATATCGAGGCCCTTGTATCGCTTCAGCCGTCCCACATAGAGCAGCGTCGGCTCTTCCGCACGATCCCGCGGGGTCCCGGGACGATACGTGCCGTGGTCCATGCCGGGGGGGATGACGGTGATGTCGCGCGCGAGCAGGCCGCGCTTCGTGAGATCGAGCGCGGTGCTCTCCGAGATGGCCTGGAAGGGACAACGCCGGTAGACGCGCGGGATCGCGCGTTCCGCCGCCCACACCGCGGCCGCAACGGGAAAACGCGCCTCCGCGAAGGCGGTCGCGCCGAAGAGATGCGGGACGAGCGCGACCACGGGCACGCCGGCCCACAGCGGCGAATAGAGCGGAATCTTGTTGATATCCTCGACCACGAGGTCCGGCGCGAAGCTCCGCACGGTGCGGACGGCCGCCCTCCGGGCCCGCGCCGCATAGCTGTACCGGCCCCCGACGCGCTCGACTTCGATTCCGTCCAGCCTCGCGAAGCGCGGCGCCCCGGGCCACCCTCCGACGACGGCGCGCACCTCGTGCCGCCGGTCCGCGAGGCGGCCGTAGACCTCGTGCAGGTGGAGTTCGGCTCCTCCAGCCTCCGGGTTCTCCCGATCCTGCCAGTTGAGGAGGAGGATCCGGAGCGGTCGAGCCCCGGGGTCGCTCAGGGCTCGACCTCTCCCGCCTTCAGGACCGCGTCGAGGACCCCGTTCAGGAAACGGGGGCTCCCGGGGCTCCCGTACCGGTGCGCCAGCTTCAGGGCCTCGTGGATCGTCACCCTGGGCGGCACATCGTCGAACCAGCGCAGTTCGGCGATCCCGATGCGAAGGATGTTTCGATCGATGGCGTGCAGGCGATCGAGTCGCCAGTTGGAGGCGTGCTGCACGATCGCGGCGTCGATCTCGGCGAGGTTTCGGCCCACCGCATCGAGCAGGCGCTCGACATGGGGCCGGTAGCGCTCGGACATCGTGCGGTGCGCCAGCGTCCGCTGCGCGTACGCCAGCGGCGTCCCGTCGCCGCCGATTTCCCAGGCGTAGAGCAGGTTCAGCGTCCAGCTGCGCGACCGCGAGCGGACGTGTGTACGAGCGGGGCGCGTCACGCGTTCAGCCGGCGGCGGAGAGCGGCCATCTCCAGCGCCGCCCGGGCCGCATCCACGCCCGCGTTCCCGAGTTCGCCGCCGGCTCGGGCCAGCGCCTGCTCGAGGTTGTCGGGCGTGAGGACGCCGAAGCCCACCGGGACGCCCGTGTCCAGCTGCACCCGCGCGAGGCCGTCGGCGGCCCCTCGGCTCACGTGGTCGAAATGCGCCGTCTCGCCGCGGATCACGCAGCCCAGGGCCACGATCGCATCATAGCCGCGCACGGCCGCTTCGCGAGCGGCGAAGGGCAGTTCCCACGCCCCCGGCACGAACACGGTGTCGAGGTGTTCCGCCGCCACGCCCCGCTCGACGAGGGTCCGCGCGGCGCCTTCCAGCAATCGTTCGGTCACCGCGGAGTTGAAGCGGCTCACGATGACGCAGACCCGCCGTCCGACACCGTCGACCGCCGGGTCGCCGGGGGGAGCGTCCGACTTCGTCCTCACGCGGACCCGGAGAGGTGTCCCAGCTTCTTGCGCTTGGCCTCGAGATAGGGGATCACGCGATCGTCGACGGGGCCGAGGTCCAGAGGGATGCGGTCGCTGATCACGAGACCGAAGCCCTCCAATCCGGCCAGCTTCTTTGGGTTGTTCGTCATGATCCGAATCGAATGAAGGCCGAGATCGGCGAGGATCTGCGCGCCGATGCCGTAGTTCCGGAGATCGGGCGGGAAGCCGAGAGCCTCGTTCGCCTCGACCGTGTCGTGCCCCTCGTCCTGCAACTCGTAGGCCCGGAGCTTGTTCAGGAGCCCGATCCCCCGTCCTTCCTGGTCCAGGTAGACGATGACCCCCGCCCCGCGTTCGACCACCAGGCGCATCGCGGCTTCGAGCTGACCTCCGCAGTCGCAGCGGCGGGAGTGGAAGACGTCCCCCGTGAGACACCGGGAGTGGACGCGGACGGGTACGTCCGCCTTTCCCGCCACGTCGCCGCGGATGAGCGCGACGTGCTCCCGTTCATCGACATCGTTCGCGTACCCCACGATGCGGAAGTCCCCCCACGGCGTGGGGAGTTCGGCTTCCGCGACGCGCCGTACGAGGCTCTCCGTGCGCAGCCGGTGCGAGACGAGGCCAGCGACCGTGATGAACGGGATGTCATGCCCGGCCGAGAACGCCTCGAGCTCCGGGCGGCGCGCCATCGTTCCGTCGGCGTTCAGGATCTCGCAGATGACGCCCGCGGGCGTGAGCCCGGCGAGCCGCGCCAGATCGACCGAGGCCTCGGTCTGGCCGACCCGCTGCAGCACGCCCCCGGGCTTGGCCCGCAGGGGGAAGATGTGACCGGGCCGGAGGAGATCGGAGGGGCGGGTCTTCGGATCCACCGCGACGCGGATCGTCCGGGCCCGATCCTGGGCCGAGATCCCCGTCGAAACCCCGAAATCCTGCCGCGCATCGATCGATACGGTGAACGCGGTCTTGTTCGGGTCGGTGAGCTTGGCGTTCGTCATGAGCGGGAGGTCGAGCCGGTCGGCGATCTCCTCCGGCAGGGTGAGGCAGATCAGGCCCCGCCCGTGCGTGCACATGAAGTTGATCGTCTCGGGCGTGACCGATTCCGCCGCGCAGACGAGGTCGCCTTCATTCTCGCGATCCTCGTCATCGGCGATGATGACCATTCCCCCGCTGCGAATGCGCGCGATCGCAGCTTCCACGGTGTCTGTGGGCATATCCGTCAGCCGAAGTCAGTGTTTCGCGTTCATGCGAAGTGGCGCCCGGCCTCAACCTTCCGCCGGCGTCGAGTACGGGCGGACGGCGCGAGCGACGTACTTGCCGATCAGGTCCGCCTCCACGTTGACCCGCGCTCCGGGGGTGAGGCGCCCCAGAGTGGTGTGGGTCCATGTATAAGGGATGATCGCGAATCGCGCGATAGCGCCCGCGAGGCGGTTCACCGTCAGACTTACCCCGTCGATCGCGAACGAGCCCTGCGGTACCGTCACGGTTTCGATCCCGCCGGGGAGGGTGATCTCCAGGCTCCCGGATGAACCCTCCCACGAGGCCGCGGCGACCGTTCCGACGCCGTCGACATGCCCCTGCACGAAATGGCCGCCCAGCGGGTCTCCGGCCCGCAGCGCGGGCTCCAGGTTCACGGCGTCGCCGACCCGCCAGTCGCCGATCGTCGTCCGCGCCAGCGTGGCCTCCACCACATCGACGCCGAACGCTCCATCGCGGGCGTGAATGTCGACCACCGTCGTGCAGACGCCCGCCAGGGAAACGGAGTCGCCCGGCTCCAGTCCGTCGAGGAACGGGACGCGGGCGATCGTGAGCCGCAGGCCGTCCGCCCGCTGCTCCCGGCCTGCCACCTCGCCGACCGCCCGCACGATGCCGGTGAACACGTCTCTCGACCGCTCAGAGCCTGCGCAGTACTTCGTCGAGTCGCCGGTGCTCGAACACGATCCGGGTGTCCTGTCCCAGCGATTCGCGCTGGACCGGACGCCAATCCCCCGGCGGCGAGGGGTCGAGGCCCGGAAACGCCGGTACCCCTCCCTCCCCGAAGAAGACGGGGGCCAGGAAGGCGTGGATTCTCTGGACGTGGCCCTTGCTCAGCGTCGCCGCGGCGACCTGCCCCCCACCCTCGATGAGGACGGAGAGGACGCCGCGCATGGCGAGTTCGTTCCAGACCGCGCTCACGCTCAGGGAGTGCTCGTCGCGTCGCGGCACTCCAATCACCTCGGCGCCCGTGTCCCGGAGCGGCGCCGCCCGCTCCTCGAAGCCCTCCGCCGCGGCATCCGCGAACACCCACACGGGCGCCTGCTCGACGGTGCGTACGAGCTGGCTTCCCGTGTCCAGTTTGAGGGTCGTATCGAGCACCGCCCGCACGGGGGGGACTCGCGGCTGTTCCTCTCCCCGGGCCGTGAGGAGAGGATCGTCGACCGCCACCGTCTTGCGCCCGATGAGGATCGCGTCGTGGCAGGCCCGCAGGCGATGGACTTCGTCGAGCGCCCGTATCCCGGTCACGGGGGTTCGGACGCGCTCCGCCCCGAGCTTCGCGTCGAGGGAGAGCGCGAGTTTCAGCGATGCGAAGGGAACCCACTCCTGGTGGAACCAGAGGAATGGCGCGTTCAGCCGCTTGGCGGCGGTGCCCTCGATTCCGATCTCGACATCGAGACCCGCCTGCCGCAGCACCTCCGCCCCGTGGCGGGCCTCCGGATTGGGATCGCGGCAGGCGATCACCACGCGCCGGATGCCGGATCGGATGATCGTGGCGGTGCACGGTGGCGTCTGCCCGGTGTGGCGGCACGGTTCGAGGCTCACGTACAGCGTCGCGCCCGCGGCGCGGGCGCCCGCCTCCCGCAACGCGACGACCTCCGCGTGATCGCCGCCGTATTCGCTGTGCCAACCGGTCCCGAGGACCTGCTTCCCGCGCGCCACGACCGCCCCGACGAGGGGGTTGGGCGACACCCGGCCCAGCCCCCTGCGGGCCAGCGCCAACGCCTCGCGCATATGCCGGACATCCTCGGTGCGGCTGGGCGGGGCACCCGCGATCGGGTCGAATCCGCGCACGTTCACACCCCCTCCAGCCGGACTCTTCCCGTGCCCTCGACGAGTTCGCCGCATACGAACGCGTCGCAGCCCGAGGCGCGCGCCTGGTCCAGCACGGGGCCCACATCTCCGGCCTCAACCACGGCGATCATGCCGACGCCCATGTTGAAGATTCGGAAGAGTTCCGCCTCGTCCGCGAAGCTCTCGCGCGCGATGGCCTCGAACTCGTGGGGTCGCCGCCACGCGTCCGTACGCACGACCGCGTCCAGCTCCCCGCCGATCACCCGGTCCAGGTTGCCGGGAATCCCGCCGCCCGTGATGTGGGCCAGGGCCCGAATCCGGCCCGCGTCGAGGCTCGGTGCGAGGATCGGGAGATAGCTCCGATGGGGGCGAAGCAGGACCTCGGACACCGACGCCTCGCTCCCGGGGAAGGGGTCGTGCACTCCGAGCCCGAGCCGTCCGAAGAAGAGCGCACGTACGAAGCTGTAACCGTTGGTGTGAACCCCGCTCGAAGCGAGTCCGATGAGACGATCGCCGGCCGAAAGCTCCCGTCGGGCGAGTTCCGGCCAGGCGAGTTCGCCGACGATGAATCCGGCGAGGTCGTACTCGCCCTCGGCGTAGAAGTCCGGCATCTCCGCCGTCTCGCCGCCGAGCAGCGCGCACCCGTTTTCGCGGCAGGCCTCCGCGAGGCCGGCCACGACGCTCGTGACGGTGTCCGGATCCAGGACGCCGCAGGCGACGTAGTCGAGGAAGACCAGGGGCCGGGCTCCTTCGACGAGGATGTCGTTGACGCAATGGTTCACGAGATCCGCGCCCACCGTATCGTGGCGGTCCGCCATGAACGCGATCTTGAGTTTCGTCCCCACGCCATCGGCGCTCGCGACCAGCTCCCGGCCCGGCGTCGCGCGGAAGCGCCCTCCGAACGAACCGAAATCCGAACTCACCGCGTCGGTCCGGGTGCGGCGCACGAGTTCGGAGAGGCGCGCCTTCGTCGCGCGCGCCGCTTCGAGGTCCACCCCCGCGTCGCGGTACGTCAAGCCGTCTTTCATATCTCCACCCGTCGAGCCGGGACGTCGAATCTCGTCATCTCCCCGATGCTGCGCACCCGATCCTCCACCTCGGCCGCGGTAAGCGGCGCCATCCGGCCCGCCCCGAAGGCTTCGCACGCGAAAGAACCGAGGGCACACCCGTACACGATCGCACGGCGCAATTCCGAACCCGTAACCGATCCGCGACGGGCCAGATACCCGAGCAGCCCGCCCGCGAATGCGTCACCTGCCCCCGTGGGGTCGACCACGTCCTCGAGCGGGAACCCCGGGGTGAGAAAGATGTCGTCCCCCGAGAAGAGCACGGCGCCGTGCTCGCCCTTCTTGATCACGACGTGACGCGGCCCCCGCCGCTGGATCCAGCGTGCCGCGCGGGTGAGGTTCGGCTCCGCGGAGAGTTGCCGCACCTCTTCGTCGTTCAGGGTGAGGAGATCGATCTTCGAGATGACCTCCCCC
Source organism: Candidatus Palauibacter sp. (assembly GCF_965222475.1). Classification (GTDB taxonomy): domain Bacteria; phylum Gemmatimonadota; class Gemmatimonadetes; order Palauibacterales; family Palauibacteraceae; genus Palauibacter. The sequence goes on from NZ_CBDCUB010000001.1 coordinate 1,071,251, forward strand.
AGCCGCTCCGGCGTCCGCTCGATCCAGTAGTTCATCGTGTCGCACGCGACGAGCCGCGGGGCAGCGAGCTGATCGAGCACGCTCAGTTGGAGCGCGGGGTCGATCGCGCCGAGAAACGCCCAGCCGGCACCCCTGAACGATGCCGGGAGGGTGGGCTGGAACTCCGAGAACACACCCAGTTCGGTATATGCGGTATCCCGCGTCTTCATGTCCCGGTGGTAGACGCCGCCCCAGCGGAAGCTCCGGCCCGGCCGGCGCTCCAGGCCTGCCAGGTCGGTCCCCCGTCTCCGGAGGAACTCGAGTTCGGCGGTCGGATAGTCGTCTCCGATGACCCCGACCAGCTGGACCGGGGCGAAGAGCGACGCCGCGGCGCTGAAGTTCACGGCGGTGCCCCCGACCACTTCTCCGCGGTGCCCGGTCGGCGTCGTGATCTCGTCGAGCGCCACGCTTCCGACCACGAGGATCGGTGCCGGCCCGCCGCGGACGCCGTTCCCCGCACTCTCCACGGCCGTCACGCCGGCGCCCGCGAGAGCGTCTCGGGGGCCGACAGGCCCAGCGCACGGAGACCGTTCCGAAGCGTGATTTGCACCGCGCGCGCGAGCCGGATCCGGGCGGACCGATCCGGCACGTCGGCCAGGATCCTGAGCTGCGGGTCCAGGTTGCCCTGGTGATACCACGCGTTGACCAGCCCGGCGGTCGCCTCCAGATAGGCGCACACCGTGTGAGGCGCCCGACTCTCGGCGGCCGCCGAGATGACGTCCGGAAGCCGGAGGACCGCCAGGGCCACGTCACGCTCCGCGCCGGTCCCCGGGGCCGTCGGCGCTTCGAAGCCGGCTCCCACATCCTCGGGGCGCATCCCGCCTTCGTGAACACGCTGCACATGCGGGCGTGCGCGTACTGGACCTTGTACACGGGATTCGCTTCGGACGTGTCGAGGGCCAGATCGAGGTCGAAGTTGAGGTGTACCTCGGGGCGTCGCATGAGGAAGAAGTACCGCGCGACGTCGGGCCCGGTCTCGTCGACCAGCTCGCCGAGCGTGACGAAACGGCCGGCCCGCTTGCTCATCCGGACCTCCTTCCCGCCGCGCGTGATCGTGACGAGCTGGATGATGAGCACCTCGAGCAGGTCCGCGTACTCCAGCCCCCCGAGCGCGGCCAGCATCCGCTTCTCGTGCCCCTGGTGGTCGGCGCCCCACACGTCGATGGCGAGATCGAAGCCGCGGTTCGCCTTGTCCAGATGGTACGCCAGGTCCGGCAGGAAGTAGGTGAAGGAGCCATCGTTCTTGATCAGGACGCGGTCCTTCTCGTCGCCGAAATCCGAGGTCCGGAGCCAGGTCGCTCCCTCCTCCCGGTACGTCAGACCCCGCGCCGCCAGGCGTTCGAGGAGACGGCCGATCGCGCCGGAGTCGTACAGCGACTGCTCGGAGAAGAAGAGGTCCATCTCGACCCCGAACGCGGACAGGTGCCGCGCCTGCTGCTCACGGAGGAGCCGCACCGCGTCCTGCCGGAAGCGGGCCCGGCGGCCTTCCGGCTCGAGCGAGGCGAGGACGCCGACGCCCGCTGTGTCGCGGATCTGCGCGGCGACCTCGCTCACGTACTCGCCGTGATACCCGCCCTCGGGGACGGACGCCGAACGGCCGGCCGACTCCTCGTAGCGGGCTTCGACGGACTCCGCCAGCAGTTCGATCTGCCGCCCGGCGTCGTTGACGTAGAACTCCCGCGTCACCTCGTGACCGGTCCATTCGAGGAGAGAAGCCACCGCGTCGCCGAGGGCGGCGCCGCGGCCGTGCGCCACATGCAGCGGACCCGTCGGGTTGGCCGAGACGAACTCGACGTTCACGCGCCGGGGCGGGACGGCCCGACTTCGGCCCCAACTCGTATCGGCCTCCAGAATGGCCGCCAGCCGGGGCCAGATCGATTGGTCCGAGAGCCGGAAGTTGAGGAAACCGGGGCCGGCGACCTCGGCCGTCTCGATCCCGGCCGCATCCCGGTCGATCACCTCGCACACGCGCTCCGCCAGGCTGCGCGGGGGCTGACCGAGCCGCCGCCCGAGGACGAGGGCGGCGTTGGACGCCCAGTCCCCGCGGGACGCATCCCGCGGCCGCTCGAGGGTCGGCGAGAAGCCCTCCGGGGCTCCGGCCGCGGCGAGCGCGGACTCCAGCGCCGCGGAGAGGCGGGCGAACGCGGCGTCGTGTGTCACGAGGCGGCGTCCCGGTCGCGCCGTGGATTCGTGGCGGCGCGTCCGCCCTCGGCCTTGCCACGGCCGTCGCCCCCGGCGGTCTCCCCGGCCGCGCCGGACTTGGACGCTCCATCGCCAGCGTCGGCCGGGGCCTCCGATCCGGATCCCGTCTCGCCTCCACTCTCCGGCCGGCGGTAGTCCGTGGCGTAGAATCCGGGCCCCTTGAAGAGGATCCCGCCCCCGGCGGAGATGAGACGCTCGGCCCGCCGCTCACCGCAGGACGGACACACGCGGATGGGCTCGTCCGACATGCGCTGGGAATCTCTCGAACGCATGGCGGCAACCCCGGCATCGATATTCGTACGTCGGCATTCAGCGTCCCCGGATCGGAGTTTCGAAGCCTGGCGGCGCGTCCGCCCGTCAGCCCGGCCGGTACTCTCCCCACACGTCGCGGAGAGCGTGGCTGATCTCGCCCAGAGTGACCCGGCGCCGGACGGCGTCGATCAGGACGGGGAGCAGGTTAGCATCCCCGGCGGCGGTTCGCCGGATCCGGGCCAGCGACGCCTCGACGTCCGGAGCGTTGCGGCCGGCCTTGAGCCCGGCCAGCCTTCGACGCTGTTCCTCCGCGAGGCGGGCGTAGTCGGGCGGCGCCGGGGTCTCGACGGGCGCGGGATCGTCGTGGACGTTCACGCCCACGACCTCGAGGTCCCCGCGCTCGATCGCCCGCTGATGCCGGTAGGCCGCCCGGTGGATCTCGTCCTGCATGTAGTCGATCGCCCGGACGGCACCGCCCAGTTCGTCGATCCGCGCGATGTACTCGCGGGCCCGCGCCTCGAGCGCGTCGGTGAGCGACTCGACGAAATAGGAGCCTCCCAACGGGTCGACGGTATCGCCGACGCCGGTCTCCGCGGCCAGGACCTGCTGCGTGCGGAGCGCGAGACGCGCCGCCTCCGCGCCCGGCAGCGATAGCGCCTCGTCGTAGCTGTTGGCGTGCAGCGACTGCGCGCCACCGAGCACGGCGGAGAGCGCCTGGAGCGCAACCCGGACCACGTTGTTGAGGGGCTGCTGCGCGGTCAGGGAAGACCCCGCGGTCTGCGCGTGGAAGCGCAGCCGACAGCTCTCGTGCGCCGCACCGAAGCGGTCCCGCATCAACCGTGCCCACATGCGCCGCGCGGCCCGGAACTTCGCGGCCTCCTCGAAGAAGAGCCGGTCCGCCGAGAAGAAGAAGCTGAGCCCGGGGGCAAAATCGTCCACGTCGAGGCCGCTCTCGACCGCGCGCCTCACATACTCGACCCCGTTCGCGAGCGTGAACGCGAGTTCCTGGGCCGCGGTGGCTCCGGCCTCCCGGATGTGATATCCGCTGATCGACACGGAGCGCCAGCGAGGCATCTCCGCCGCGCAGAAGTCGAACACGTCCGTCACGAACCGGAGGCTCGGCTCCACCGGATAGATGTAGGTTCCGCGGGCGATGAACTCCTTCAGGACGTCATTCTGGACGGTTCCCCGCAGGTCGCCGCGTGCGATGCCGCGTTCCTCCGCCACGCCGGCATACATCGCGAGGAGAAGCGGCGCCGTGGCGTTGATCGTCATCGAGGTCGACACCGTGGCGAGCGGGATTTCCTCGAACAGCCGGTGCATGTCCTCGATCGAATCGATCGCCACGCCGACGCGCCCGACTTCGCCCCGCACCTCAGGGTCGTCGGAGTCGTATCCCATTTGCGTCGGCAGGTCGAAGGCGACCGAGAGCCCGGTCTGGCCGGAGTCGAGCAGATAGCGGAAGCGGCGGTTCGTCTCGCCGGCCGTTCCGAACCCGGCGTATTGGCGCATGGTCCAAAGCCGACCCCGGTACATCGTCGGGTAGACGCCGCGCGTGTACGGAAACTCGCCGGGGCAGGACCGCTCGGACGTCGCCCCTTCCCCGTCGTAGACGGGCTCGACCTCGATGCCGCTCGAGGTCGTGAACGACGATCGCCGCTCCGGGCGCTTCGACACGTACGGCCCGAGGATCTCGCGCTGCCAGCGATCTCGGTCGCTCATGCGCTCTCCGTCGCGAGCGTAACGAGGCGCTGATCCCGGTCCACGATGTCTCCGGGGCGCACGGCGATCTCGCCCACGGTGCCCGGACCCTCCGCGCGCAGTTCGTTCTCCATCTTCATGGCCTCGATCACGACCAACGGGTCCCCCGGCTCGACGTGCTCTCCGGGCTCGACGAGCACACGGACGACCAGCCCCGCCATCGGCGCGCGCATCTCGCGCGGTCCGCCCTCGCCGCCGGACCGGCCGGTCAGCTTGTGGATCGCCCGGGTGCGCTCGTCCTCGACCGCGACATCGAACGTCCGGCCGCGTATGGTCAGCCGCCACCCCTCTCCCGTCCGGCGTGCGAACACCCGGTGGTTCGCGCCGTCCAGCACCAGCTGCAGCTCGCCCGCGCCGAGGCGGGTCAGCTCGGCTTCCGGCTCCCACGCGCCCATCCGCACGCCGGAAGCCAGGCGCTCGACCTCGAAGTTCTCGCCGCCCACCTCGACGTGGTACTTCACGGCGACCGACTCACCACCCGCGCCCCGCCCGCACCCAGCCGGAAAGGCCGCGTCTTCCGTCCCGCGATTCGCCACGCGTCTCCGGGACGACCTCCTTCCGCGCGTCGTCGGCCAGGAGCACGGCGGCGGCGATCGCCGCGTCGCGCAACTCCGAACCGGCGGCTGCCTCCAGGTCCGGGTGCTCCTCCACGTACCGGATCGAGATGTCGTTCGCCCGATAGTCCGGCTCGTCCATGACCGCGAGGTGCCAGGGGACCGTGGTCTCGACCCCGCCGATGGCGAGGCCCTCGAGCGCCGCCCGCAAGCGCCCGAGCGCAGCCGCCCGGTCCGTCGCGTGCACGACCAGCTTGCCCAGCAGCGAGTCGTAGTGGAGCCCGATCTCCGAGCCGCGCCGGATCCCGCCGTCCCAGCGGACGCCGGGGCCCGCGGGGATCTCGAGACGGTCGACCCGTCCCGTTGAAGGGAGGAAGCCCCCCGCCGGGTCCTCGGCGTTGATCCGGCACTCGATCGCGTGGCCGCGGGCCACGGGAGGCTCGCCACCCCCGAGCAGTGGAAGACCGGCCGCGATCCGCAACTGCTCGCGGACCAGGTCGACGCCCGTCACGAACTCGGTGACCGGATGCTCCACCTGAATCCGCGTGTTCATCTCCAGGAAGAAGAACTCCTCCCCTTCGACGAGGAACTCGATCGTCCCGGCGCCGCGATAGCCGACCGCCTCCGCGGCGCGGACGGCCACTTCGCCCATCCGGCGGCGCAGCGCGTCACCGATCACCGTACACGGCGCCTCCTCGATCAGCTTCTGGTGTCGGCGCTGGATCGAGCATTCGCGTTCGCCGAGGTGCACCGTCCGCTGGCCGTCCGCGAGGATCTGGATTTCGACGTGGCGCGGGCGGGACAGGAAGCGCTCGACGAACACCCGGCCGTCGCCGAAGGCGTTCCGGGCTTCCCGCGCCGCGCGCTCGAACAGCGCCTCCAACTCCTCGGCGGCCTCCACCACGTGCATCCCCTTCCCACCCCCGCCCGCCGCCGCCTTGAGCATCACGGGGAAGCCGATCTCCCGCGCGCGGGCCACGGCTTCTCGCGCCGAACCGAGCGGGTCGGTGCCCGGAATGACCGGCACGCCGGCCCCGAGCATGCGCGCCCGGGCCCGGGTCTTGTCGCCCATGATCTCGATCGCCCCGGCCGGCGGGCCGATGTAAACGAGCCCGGCCGCCTCCACGGCGCGCGCGAAACCCGCGTTCTCGGCCAGGAATCCATACCCCGGGTGGACGGCCCCGGCGCCTGTCCGGGTGGCGGCGGCGATGAGCTTCTCGGCCGCCAGGTAGCTCTCCGCGGAGGCGGCCGGTCCGATCCGGACCGCCTCGTCCGCCAGCAGCACGTGGGGGGCCCGTCGATCCACGTCCGAATAGACCGCGACCGACCCGAGCCCCGCTTCGCGGCAGGCGCGGATGATGCGAACGGCGATCTCGCCGCGATTCGCGATCAGGACACGGTCGAACATGCGGCCTCGGGGACGATCACAACGGGATGTTGGCGTGCTTCTTCGGCGGGTTGCCGTCCCGCTTCTCGGCCATCGTCTCGAGCCCCGACACGAGACGGCGGCGCGTCTGGCGGGGATCGATCACGTCGTCGATGAAGCCGCGCATCGCGGCGAGGTAGGGATTGGCGAACTTGGCCCGGAACCCGGCCTCGAGTTCGTCCGTCCGCGCGGCCGGATCCCCGGCGGCCTCGATCTCTCGCCGGAAGAGGACCTCCACCGCCCCCTTCGCTCCCATCACCGCGATCTCCGCGCTCGGCCAGGCGAGGTTGAGGTCGCCCCGGATGTGTTTCGACGACATGACGTCGTACGCGCCGCCGTACGCCTTCCGGGTGATCACCGTCAACTTCGGCACCGTGGCCTCGCAGTAGGCGAAGAGCAGTTTCGCGCCGTTGCGGATGATGCCGCGATGCTCTTCTCTCACGCCCGGAAGGAAGCCGGGCACGTCCTCGAACGTCACGAGCGGGACGTTGAACGCATCGCAGAAACGGACGAAACGCGCGGCCTTGATGCTCGCATCGCTGTCCAGAACCCCGGCGAGCACGGCCGGCTGGTTCGCGATCACCCCCACGGCGTGCCCCCCGAGCCGGGCGAACCCGGTGAGGATATTGCGGGCGAAATCGGCGTGGACCTGGAGAAACGTCCCTTCATCGACGATCCGGCCGATGATGTCGAGCATGTCGTACGGGAGCTTCGGGTCATCCGGGATGATGTCGAGCAGGGCCTCGTCGGCCCGGTCCACCGGGTCGGAGGTCTCGCGCCAGGGCGGATTCTCCTGGTTGTGCGAGGGCAGATATCCGAGGAGCCGCCGGATCATCCCCAGCGCCTCGATCTCCGTCGCGGAGCGGAAGTGCGCGACGCCGGAGCGTCCCGCGTGCACCGACGCGCCGCCAAGTTCGTCGAAGGTCACGTCCTCGTGCGTCACGGTCTTCACGACGCCCGGACCCGTCACGAACATGTGGCTCACGCCATCGACGACGAAGACGAAGTCCGTGATGGCGGGGGAGTAGACGGCTCCGCCCGAGCACGGGCCGAGGATCGCGCTCAGTTGGGGGATGACCCCCGACGCGAGCGTGTTGCGCAGGAAGATGTCCGCGTAGCCTCCAAGAGAGGCGACCCCCTCCTGAATACGAGCGCCCCCCGAATCGTTGATCCCGATGATCGGGGCTCCGTTCCTGGTCGCGAGGTCCAGGACCTTGACGATCTTCCCGGCGTGCGCCTCGGAGAGCGACCCGCCGAACACCGTGAAATCCTGGCTGAACACATACACGGTGCGGCCGTCGATGCGGCCGTATCCCGTGATGACGCCGTCCCCCGGGATCCGCCGGTCCGCGAGTCCGAAATCGGTACAGCGATGTTCCACGAAACGGTCGAGTTCGACGAAACTCCCCTCGTCGAGGAGGACGTCGAGGCGTTCACGGGCGCTCAGCTTCCCGCGCGCATGTTGCCGGGCGAGGCGTTCCGGGTCTCCGCGCAGCGCCTGGGCGGATCTGGCCTCGAGCTCGGAGAGCTTGTCGCGCATGCTCACGGGGACGGCATCCTGAACGTCGTGTCCGTCGCGACCGTATCTCGCGGGGCGAAGGGCGACGGGGCTCCCCGCACCCCGGCCAGCCAGCTGAGGAGCGCGCCCCGATCCGCTTCGGCGGGGACGCCGTCGACGAGCATGCGCACCTCCGTGGCGCGCCGCACCGAGGAGCGCCCGGCGTCGGGCCGCAGGCGCCCCGTCACGCCCTCGACCTCCGGTTCCGTCTCGAGGTATGCGGCGAGCGCGGCCGGAATCGGAAGTCGTCCTCCCTCGAGGGCCGCCAGCGCGAGCGTTGCAGCATCGTGGGCCAAAGCCGGCATCATATTATCACGCAATGATTTGCGGTATTTCATCTCATAATCTGCTACAAATTGCTGCCACGCGGTTCCGGCGCTCACTCGATCCGTCGTGAGCCCCACGACCCGGTGGTCCGTCGCGAACTCCTCGAGGCGGCGCAGGGCGGCGGGTTCGGCCCAGGCGGCGCTTCCCACGATGATCGCGTTGTAGAGTCCGTAGTAGAAGAGCTGAGGCGCGACGGACAGTACGCCGGACGCCGACGCCGATGGTGCGAAGACCACATCGGGCTCCAAAGCCGCGAGGGCCTCGATGGGCTCCTGGAAGGTCGTGAGCGAGGGATCGTATCGCTGGTGCGCCAGCAGTTCCCCGCCTCCCTCCAGAATCGCGCGGGTGAACGTCCCCACGGCCCCGGCGAGCCCCACGCCGACCGGTTCCAGGACCGCGACGCGTCGGAGCCCCAACTCCTCGAGGATCCAGCGGGCGAGTTCCCCCGCCACGTCCGCCTCGAGCGTAGCGGCATCGGAAAGGGTGTAGGCGCCCGGACTCGGCCGCAGCACCTCGGTCGCGGTGGGGCTGATGATGGGGAGCCGCGGGTTGCGCCGGGCCCGGGAAGCGGTCGCGAACGACTCCGAGCGGAGGGGGCCGATGATCGCGATCACGTCCCGGCTCTCCAGCGAACGGACGAGTCCGGCCGCATTGTCCGGGTCCGAAGCGTCGTCGAGCAATATCAGCTCCACTTCGAATCCCGTCGGACGCTCGCGTCGGTAGCGGTCGACGGCGACCTCGATCCCTTCGCGCAGCAGCTCCCCCACGTCGGCGAGATCACCGGTGAGGGGCAGGATCGCTCCGATCCGGGCCGGAGCGCTGCCCAGATCCGTCTCGGCCGCCGCGATCAGCTCCGCCGCGGACCGTTCGGCCTCGGCGGGACTCCCCTGGAGGACGCCGGCGGCAAGGCGTCGAGCCTCCTCCCCCTCCCCCGCGACGATGAGCAGCCGCGCGAGCTGGACGTGGACGACGGCGGCCGCTGCGGTCGCCGTCGGGTTCCCGCTCGCGAAGGCGCGGAGTTGCGTGACGTCGAGGGCCGAAGCCAACTGGCGGAACGCATCCGGGCCGACCGCCTGAAGCGTCCCGGGGTGGGCGAGCACGGCAGCGACGGCCTCCCCCTCCCTGCCCGTCTCGGACAGAGTACGGACCAGCCGTTCCACCGTCTCCTCAAGGAGGGGACCCTCGGGGACCCGGTCGAGGAGCCGCCCGTAGCGGTCCGCCGCGGCGCCGGGGAGTCGTTGCGCCTCCAGCGCCCGACCGGCCAGGACGAGGGCGCGGTCGGCCAGCGCGCGCAACGTCTCGCGGCTCTCCCAGGCGGCGTTCAGCGAGTCGGCGCGGGCCCCGGCCGATGCGAAGTCCCCTCGCTCATAGTCCGCTTCGGACCGCAGCAGCGCGGCCGCCGCCACCTCGAGGTCGATCGCGCTCGCTCCCACGGCGTCGATGATGGGATCGTCGCTGCGGAACAGACAGCCCGCCGCGACGAACAGCGTGGCCAGGCAGCCGAGGGTGGGGGGCCTCCTCGCTGCGAACCGCCTCGCGTCGAAGCGCCTACGCCCCCGCCTCATCATCGGCACCGGACGCCTTCCCGGCCGCGGCCCGATTCGACGAGCCGGCCTGCGCCCCCGCCATGCTCTCGTACTCCACCTCTGCGGCATCGTAGGGAACATCCGGTGCGTCCACGACGGCGAGGACGATCCGACGGTTGATGGGATCCGTCTCGAGAACCCGCAGGTCGAGCTTCTGCCCTTCGTCGAAGTGTTCGGCCGGTTCGGCCAACTGCTCTTCGACGCCGAGCTGCGAAATCGGCACAAACCCCTCGAGATCACTTCCGAGGTCGACCACGACGCCCTTCTCGAGCAGCCGGCTGATCGAGCCAGGGACCTCTCGCCCCGGCTGGTAGGACTGGGCGAGCTGATACCAGGGATCCTCCTGCACCTGCTTGAGTCCGAGGGAGATCCGTTTCTGGTCGGGATCGATCGAGAGGACCACGACCTCGACCTCGTCGCCCTTGCGGAACACCTCGGCCGGGTGTTGTACGCGGCGTGTCCAGCTCATGTCCGAGATGTGCACGAGGCCGTCGATCCCGGCTTCCACCTCGACGAAGGCGCCGAACGACGTGAGGTTCCGGACCAGACCCCGAATCTTCGTCCCCGGGGGATACCGCGCCGGCAGCGCGAGCCACGGGTCCTCCTCGACCTGCTTCATGCCGAGCGAGATCTTCTGCGCGTCCTCGTCGACCCGCAGCACCACGCATTCGACCTTGTCGTTGATGCCCACGAGTTGCGAGGGATGGCGGACGTTGCGCGTCCAGGACATCTCCGAGATGTGCACGAGCCCCTCGATCCCGCGCTCGAGTTCGATGAAGGCCCCGTAGTTGGTGATCGACACCACCCGCCCGAGCACGCGCGTCCCGACCGGGTATTTCTCGGCCACGTTCTTCCAGGGGTATTCCTGAAGCTGCTTGAGACCGAGCGAGATTCGTTCGCGGTCCCAGTCGATGTCGAGGATCTTGATCTCGAGCGTCTGTCCGATGTCGCAGACTTCCGACGGATGTCCGATCCGGCCCCACGACATGTCGGTGATATGGAGGAGGCCGTCCATCCCCCCGAGATCGATGAAGGCGCCGAAGTCCGTGATGTTCTTGACCACCCCGGCCCGCACGTCGCCGACCGAGAGTTCCTCCTTCAACTGCTCCCGCTTTCCGGCCCGCTCCTCCTCGAGGAGCACTCGCCGGCTGACTACGATGTTCCGGCGACGCTTGTTCAGCTTGAGGATCTTGAACTCGTATTCGTCGCCGACGAGGTCGTCGACGTTCGGGACCCGACGGAGCGCGATCTGGGATCCGGGCAGGAACGCGTCCACGCCCATGAGGTCGACGGTCACGCCACCCTTGATCTTGCGCTTGATGCGCCCATTGACCGGACGATCGTTGTCGAAGGCGTCCTTGATCTTCTCCCAGACGCGAAGGAAATCCGCCTTCTTCTTGGACAGCACGACGACGCCCTCGTCGTCTTCGAGGCTCTCCAGGAAGACATCCACCGAATCGCCCGGCTGCACCGCGTCCGGGTCCTGGAACTCGTCCAGCGGCACGGCCCCCTCGGACTTGAACCCGACATCGAGGATGATGTCGGTCTCCGTCCGGCCGATGACCTGGGCGGAGACGATCTCTCCCTCCGCGATCTGGCTGAGGGTGTCTTCGTAGAGCGCGAGGAGTTCCCGGTACTCCGCCTCATCGTGCTGGGAATCGTCGCGCGGGTCGGCATCGAGATCGAGATCGATGGGGCTGGGCTCGAAAGCTTCCGGCACGGGGACGAGTGCCGGTTCATCCTCCCGGGAGGGATCGCCGTTCTCGTCGGCGTCGACCGTGCTCTCGGTGACGTCGTCCTGCGGGGTCTTGTCGTCGGGCATCGAAAGTCATCGTCCCGGGCGGGCCGGATTCCGGTCCCACCGGGCCTCGGTGGCAAAAAAAGATCGACCCTGACCGAGCATCGCACCCCTCCGCCCAGCCGCCGGCCGATCCCTTTATCTCGGGTTTCAACAGGATCGTCGCGGGACGCCACGTTCCCCCGCCACAATCCGTGGACAGTACGCGAAGCTAGAGCGGACGAAGGGTTCCGTCAACATAAAAAAGCCGTTCCGGCGACGTCCCGGTCAGAGTCGGGTGAGGCGGCGTTCGACGGCGAGTCGTACGATGGAATCCACGACCTCGCCCGGATCCCTCCCCGTGGTGTCGATCACGACCGCCTCCTCCGCGCGTTTCAGCGGCGACAGCGAGCGGGAGCTGTCCAGCCGGTCGCGCGCCTCGAGGGCGGCGGCCTCTCGCTCGATGTTCTCCTCGGTGAGATTCGCACCCCGCTCCCGCAGGCGTCGGCGGGCCCTCTCGCGGGGCTCCGCCACGAGAAAGACCTTGAGGCCGGCGTCCGGAAACACGGTCGTTCCGATGTCTCTGCCATCGCATACGATCTCGTGCCTTCGGCCGGCCCGGCGCAGGCGGTCCAACACGACCGCGCGCACCGCGGGAAGCGCGGAGAGGGCGGACACCCGCGCGGTCACCTCGGGCGAGTGGAGCGCCCGGTCGGGGATGGCCTCCCCGACGCCGACGGCGAGCCCTTCGGGCCCGGGGACGAGCTCGAGGGCCAGCGCGGGGACGGCGTCCTCGACCGCCCGCGCCTCGTCGTCGATTCCCTCCCGGAGAGCCCACCAGGTGATCGCCCGGTAGAGCAACCCGGAGTTCACATGCACGAACTCGAGCCGGTCTGCGACGCGGCGGGCCGTGGTGCTCTTGCCGGAGGCCGCCGGGCCGTCCACCGCGATCACCCGCCCGTCCGGCCGCGCGGCGGGGCGGGAGGCCGCGCCCTCCGTGAAGGGCGCCAGGGCTTCCCGGAAGCCGGGGAACGACACGCCCGCGCAGGCGCGATCGTCGATCGCCAGGTCGGCGTCCCCGGCCGCCTCGAGCACCCCGAACGCCATCGCGATCCGGTGATCTCCCCGGCTCTCGACGGCACCCCGGAGCCGTCCCCCGCGGCCCTCGATCGTCAGACCATCGGCGCGTTCTTCGACCCGCACGCCGAGTGACTCGAGGGCCCGCGCCAGCCCGGTCAGCCGATCGCTCTCCTTCACGCGCAACTCCGCCGCGTCGCGGATCTCGGACCGGCCGCGCGCCCGGGCGGCGAGGACGGCCAGCAGCGGGACCTCGTCGATGAGTCCCGGGACCGCCGCACCTCCGATCGAAAACGCGCGCAGCCCATCGGGAGGCCGGACGGTCCACGTCTCCCGGGGTTCACCGGCCTGATCGGGCAAGGGGTCGCGGCGCACGGCCGCCCCCATCGCTTCGAGGACCGCGAGGAAGCCGGTGCGCCCACGGTTGGCCGCCACGTCCTCGACCCGGACGGCCCGGCCGCTGAGCAGCCCCGCGCCGATGAGGAAGGCGGCGGAGGAGGGATCGCCGGGGACCGTCATGTGCAGGCCGTCCAGCCCCCCGTCCCACCCGGCCGGGTCGAAGGCCGCCTCGCCCGCCCCGGCCCGGGCGGGGTCGAACACGACCGGCGCCCCCATCGCGGCGAGCATGCGTTCGGTATGGTCGCGGGAAAGCGCGGGCTCGCTCACGGAGACACGAACCCGGGCCAGGACGCCCGCGAGCAGCACGGCGGACTTGACCTGCGCGCTCGCGACCCTGGCCCGGTGGCGAAGCGGTCTCAGCTGGCCCGTGGCCCGCGCCCGAACCCGGATCGGGAGTCGCTCCGGCTCGCCTTCGTACTCGATCCGGGTGCCCATGGCCTGGAGAGGATACACGATCCGCCGCATGGGCCGGCTCCGCAGCGACGGGTCCCCGTCAAGGACGGCGGCGACGCCGGCGCCGGACAGGATTCCCGTGAGCAACCGCGCCGTCGTTCCACTGTTCCCGCAGTCGAGCCGCGGCGGAGCCCCCCCGGCGAGGCCGCCGCCGGGGCAGCGGATCGTGAGACCGCCCTCGTCCTCCTCGCACTCGATGGCGGCTCCGAGCCGCTGCATGGCGCGCACGCTCGAGCGCACGTCGGCTCCGGTGGAAAGTCCCCGGACCACCGAGTCCGAGGCGGCGAGCGGGGCGAGGAGCGCGGCCCGGTGCGAAATCGACTTGTCGCCCGGCACGCGTACGCGGATCAAGGTGTCGCACCTCCCGAATCCGCGTCATCGAAGAGCACCTCCACGGACCAGCCGTCCCGCGCCAGCTCGGTGCGCGGGAAGATGGCCCGCGCCTCTTCGAGAAGTCGGGTCGGGCGCTCCGAGTACCGCGCACTGATATGGGTGAGGACGAGCCGCTTGACCCCCGCCTCCGCCGCGATGCGGGCCGCCCCCCCCGCCGTGGAATGGCCCGTCTCCCGGGCGCGGCGGGCTTCTTCCGCCGAGAACGTGGCCTCGTGGACCAGGAGGTCCGCTCCCCCGGCGATCTCGACCGTCCGCGGCGAGGGCCGCGTGTCCCCGGTATAGACCAGTTTCCGTCCCGGCCTCGGAGGTCCGATGAGATCCGTCGGGTCCACCCGTCGGCCGTCCTCGAGCTCCACGCTCTCGCCGCCATGGAGCCGGCCGAAGAGCGGGCCCTCCGGCACGCCCAACGCGCGCGCGGCCCCGACATCGAACCTTCCCGGACGCGGGTCTTCAAGGAGCGCGTAGCCGAGGGAAGCGAGCGTATGGTCGGTTGCGAAGGCTTCCAGACGGTATCCATCCCCCTCGATCGCCTCGCCCGCGCGGAGTTCGCGGACCGGGGCTTCGAACGCCAGCCGGGCGCCCCCGAGGTCCCGCAGCGTCCGCAGCGCACCCCCGGCACCCCGCGGCGCCCAGATCCGGAGCGGCTCCTCGCGCCCCTGAAGGCTCATGGTCCGGAGCAGACCCGCCAGTCCCAGATAGTGATCCGAGTGCAGGTGCGTAATGAGGATGTCGCCCACGGAGAAACCGACCCCGTAGCGCATCATCTGGCGCTGCGTCCCCTCGCCGCAATCGAGAAGGAACCTGCGTCCCTCCCGCTTCAGCGCGAGCGCGGGGACGTTCCTCGACACCGTCGGCCGGGAGGAAGCCGTTCCGAGAAACGTCAGTCGGAGGATGGCGCGACTCCTTCGGACCCGCCGACGCGAGCGGCCAGCGCGGCATCCGGCGTATCCGCGAGGGCCACGCCGTTCCACTCCACGACCGGGTGCTCCGCGGAGACGCATCGCAGCCGGATGCCGATGGCTCCCGCCGCGGTCCCGCCCTCGGCCCACACGGGCCCCGTGACCTGCGCCAGCCACACCGAGCCCCCGTCGTCGACCACCCGCCGCTCGGTGGCCGTGAGACCGCGGCCCGCTTCCCACAGCCGGCGGAAGGCCTCGTCGTCCAGCCGCCCGACCTCGATCTCCGCTGCGAGCGCCGCTCGCCGGTCTCCCGCGCCCAGATCGTCGCGGACGAAGTAGCCCAGGCCGAGGCCCGAAGCCGTCCGTCCGGCGTCGAAGAGCGTCCACGGGGTACCGTCGATGAGACCTTCCTGGCGCGGCCGGCGCCCGCCGCCGCTCATGCCGGCGCCTGCCCGTACACGCCGAACCCCGCGCCGCCCCCGGGCGAGGGCCCTGCGTCGCGGCTCGCCAGCGCCGCCTTCGCGGCCTCCTCGATCTCCATTTCGACCTCCCGCTCCACCGTTTCGAGGCGGGCGAGGTTCCGGGTCCGGAGGTCCCCGTCGCCCGGCGCTCCCAGGTGCACGCCCGCCAGGTACTCCTCGTACATCCCGATCGGGTCCCGTCGTCCCCAGTACTCGAACAGCCGGGGCGCGAAGGTGGCCCGGGCCTCGCGCACGTCGTGCGTCGCGTGGCCTCCCATGCGGAAGGTGCGCGCTTCGATCAACTGCGGCCCGCCGCCCGCCCGGCAGCTTTCGGCCGCGAGCCGCGTCGCCGCGTAGACGTCGAGGACATGATTGCCGTCCACGGTCCGGGAAGGGATTCCGTACGCCGCCCCCCAATCCGAGAAATCCGGTTGCACGTGGTGCTGGTCCATCCGCGTCCCCAGCGCCACCTGGTTGTTCTGGATGATGAACACGATCGGCAGCGCGAGCGAGGCCGCGAAGGCGAACGCCTCGTGCGCCTCGCCGTGCTTCGTCGCCCCGTCGCCCACCCATGTGAGCGCCACCCGGCGTTCCCCGCGGATCCGGAAGGCGAGGGCGAAACCGTTCATCACCGTCGACAGCGTCGCGACCATGCTGATCGGCGGGCAGACTCCGTGCCGGAGATCCCCCAGGTGAAGGTCCCGTCCGCCGGTGGGGGAATCCGGTGTCGCGAGGTAGGTCCGGAACAGTTCCACGAGGGGTACGCCCATCTCGTGGTTGGCCCCCTGGTTGCGGATCATGGGGCCGACGATGTCCCCCTCCGCCGCGCGCCGGTCGAGCGCGTGCACGGCCCCCACCGTCACGGCTTCCTCTCCCGTGGCGAGCCACGCCTTCGAGATCACCCCCTGCTTCACCCAGCGCGCCAGCGCGATGTCGCCGAGGCGGAAGCGGAGCAGACCCCGGTACAGCGCCAGGTGGGCCTCGGGGGTCAGCCCGGCGATCTCGCGCTGGCGGTCGGGATGCGCCTCCACGCGGGCGCGGTACTGCTCGAGGAGCCCGCGGTCCGGCCGCCAGGATACGTATTCGGGGGGATCGTAGGCCGCGTATCGACGCATCGCTCAGGTTCTCATCGTGCGGGAAGAAGCGGAAGAGGACCCGCACAGGTCTCGCTATGCTCCCTCGTCGCGCCCTGTCATGCAAGCGCCGGCCCCGCTCACACCGCGACTCGGGGTGTGGCCACGAACGGCCCGGCCTTCGCCTCGGGGCGCGCGAACCGATAACGTTGGGGACGTTGGGAGGGATCGTTGGGAGGGGACGTTGGGAAGGGACGGGAGGGACCGCTTGAAGCCGTGCCGCCGCTGCAGACGCCGTGTGCCGGACGCCACCAGGGCGTGCCCGCACTGCCGCGCCTCCCAGCCTCGTGGGGAACGGCTCCCGCAGACCGTCCTCGGCCTCGCGGCGGTGGCGGCCGCCACCCTGGCGGCGATCGGATCGTGCCCCGGTCTCAAGGCCCAGCAGCCCGTGGCAAGAGCCCCGCTGCATTCGAGCGGCGATCCATCACGCGTGAACGCTTCGCTCATCGTTGCGACGCGCCAGGAGCCTCCGACGATCGCGCGCCTGCGCTATGACGGAGGGGGCGACTGGTACGCGAACCCCTCCAGCCTCGACAACCTGCTCGAACAAATCGAACTGCGGACCGGGATCGACGTGGCCGACCGACCCGCAGAAGTGGGGGCCGCCGATCCCGATCTCGCGGACCACCCGTATCTTTATGCGACCGGGCACGGGAACATGTCGTTTACCTCCCTCGAGATCGAACGGCTGCGTGCCTACCTCTACGGGGGCGGGTTCCTGCACGTGGACGACAACTACGGGCTCGACGAGTCCTTCCGCCGGGAGGTCGCCCGCCTCTTCCCCGACATGCCCCTCGCCGAAGTTCCGCTGGAGCATGCGATCTACCGGGTCTTCTACGATTTTGCCGAGGGTCTGCCGAAGATCCACGAACACGACGGCGACCCCGCCCAGGGGTTCGGAATCTTCATCGATGGTCGACTCGCCGTCTATTACAGCTTCGAGTCGGATCTGGGAGACGGATGGGAGGACGAGGGCGTCCACGGCGACGCGCCGGAGATCCGCGAGCAGGCCCTCCGGATGGGCGTGAACCTGTTTCTGTACGCCCTCTCCGCGATGCCGACGCGCTGAGCCGGCAGGCGGCTGCGCCTGGCAGCCCGTGACAACAAGCCCCGCCGCATCGAGCCGCGCCGTCCAGGCTGTCCTGATTCGGAAAAGGCGCGGCAGGTTCATCGGCCTGACCACCTCTTGTTGGCGCCGATGACCTGCATCGGCCTCCGACCCCGAGTTCAGCGTCCGGGGTGGGCTCGGTCCTCGGTGTAGTAGCAAAGATACGCCTCCAAGTCGCCGACCGACGCCTCTTGCGACTCGACCTCCATGTGACGATACCCCTGATTCTGGGGGCGCGTAAGGCAACGTATAGAACCTAAACTAAGTATAAGTTCCGGACATAAGTTCCGGACATAAGTCCCGGGCATAAGTTCCGGACATAAGTCCCGGGCATAAGTCCCGTTCTGCCCGGGAGGATGGATGTTCAGGTTGCCGCGCGCTGGATCCGCCTCTCCGTTGCGCCGTCGATTTTCCCGTTTCGCGGCCCCTCCGGACGCTTTCCAGCGGATTGCTGCCGCCGGTTCCGGCTCAGGCCGCCCGAACAACCCCACCCCGGGCAGGCCGGTCGCAACATCAAGATCACCCAGCGCGTGGCATCTACGCGGGCCGCGGCCTTGGCCGGTGGTCCTTCTAACGGGTACGATGGCGGGGCTGGCGGCGTGCTCCGAGTCGCCGTGGGCGCCGGCGGATTCAGAGCCGGTGCCGGGCGGCGAGCGGCCGATGGCGGCGGTGGTTTCGGAGACGAAGGGCTTCCATGCGGACGTGCCGACGCTCCCGGATTGGAAGACCGTCATATCGAGCCTGACATCGCCGGGGTGTGTGCTCCACTTCCGGCGTGCGACGGGAGTGTACGCGTCGAAGGAATACAAGCTCGTCTACAGCGACGCGGCGAAGGAGGCATCCAAGGACTGGTGGTGGCCGCTGCTGTACAGCGTTACGGCGGAGGTGACGCGGCCGGCGGCCGACGGCGGGACGGAGACGCTTCCGGAGCGTGTGGGGATCCGCGCGCTGTGCCTGCTGCCGAAGTCGGACCAGGGGACGGAGGAGGGGGTCGGGGCAGTGAAGGCGATCCTCGAGGCGCTGGGCATCTTCGAGCTTGACCAGGGCTCGGCCGACGCAAACGCCCTGGCTCCCGAGGGGGAGGCGCCGTCGTGGGTACTGGCGCCGCTGGGCTGGGCACGAAGCCGCCTATCACCGCGCCCCCTGAGCGCCGCGCAGGGGACCGAGCACCGCTGCAAGTGGAAGGGGGGGGAGAACTGCGCGGTGGAAGAAATCGGGGTGAAGATAACGTCGACTCCAATCTCGATAAGCTGCCCGGCCGGGTTCGACTTTGACTGGGTGGCCGTTGGGTGCACGCACACTGGTTTTAGCCCCACCCCCATTGCCCCGGGAGACCCCTTCCGCCCTAGTGGTGGCAGTGCTCCGGGCAATAAGGGCGACGGTGAAGACGGTGAAACGGGACGCCAGCCCGTGGAGTTCACGCTTTCCTGCCCCACGGTCCCGCGAGGCGCGGGCGGCTCGTGCTCGGTGTCAGCGTCCGGCCAGGAGTTGCGGACGTTGGAGTTCGCGTGGTCTTCGGCGTCCGGAGGCGTGACGGTGGGCACGGTGAGCAAGACGTTGGGAAAAATGTCGTGGAGCGGCGCTGCGGTGTCGGACGTGACCGTCACGGTGACGATCTCCGACCCAAGCGGAGCCATCGCGGGGGCGACGGAGACGGCGACCGCCGCGGTGACGCGCCGGATCTGGGCGCTCGCCAGGAACTCTCACGCGACGCCCGCTCACGCCGCGCTTGGCGCCGGCGGATGGGGCCGGTTCGACGCCCTCATCCCCGACTTCGCGGCGAGCCAGGGAACGGGCCCGTGGGAGGGCCTGCGCTACGTAGCCGGCGCCGCCGGCTTCGGCACGAGGCTCCTTCTGCACCCGGATCTGGATCCGGCGAAGGCGACATCGTACGGGACCCGGGACGATGCGACGGGCGTGGAGTGGGCGACGCTGCAGCACGACTGCCCGAACTCGGCGGACCTGGGGGACCGGGAGACCGTCCCCGCGCTCAACGGCACCTGCGGCCGAACGTCGGAGTATGAGGCGTGGGTCGAAGAGGTGGAGGCGCACGAACGGGAGCACGAGGGCAACTACAACGTCTGCGCCGACTCCCGGCAGCTCGCGGACGATCTCGCGGCGATCGAGGGGCTCTTGGGGGATCGGGTGGACGAACTGGACCAGCTTGAGCTGAACTTCCTGCTCACCCTCGACCGCGGGATTGACGCGGGGGTGGGCGGAACAAACGCGACCTCGTGGGACCACCGGCGGGTCAACAAATGGTACCTCGGATCGTTTATCTCTGGGCACTCGGGGGCACCGTGTCCCGCGTGAACCGAACAACCGAAGGGAGGACCAGCGTGGCGAGGATGCTTTGGCTGCTGGCGGTTGCGGCCGTGCTCCCGGCGCCGGCGGGGGCGCAGGAGGAGGGCGGGCGCCGGCCCATGCGCGACCAGAACGGCGAGATCGTCACCCGGGGCGGGGTGACGCTGGACGAGAACGGGGACTTCTACGGCACGATCCCCAGCGCGATGCGGCGTAACGGGCTGCTTCTCGACGCGGGAGGGCGGTGGGTGGCGCCGACCCCGGAGGCCGCGCTCCGCGAACTCCGGCGCCTGCCCGTGCCGGGAGAGTTCTATCCCTCCGACCCGGCCCGCGCCGTGCTGACGCAGCGGTTCGACGCCCTTTCGCGGGGGGAGTTGGACGCCTTCGCCGACGAGATGGTGCGGATCGTTCTGTCGGAGTGGACGCCCGGCGTGCGCTTCATCCGCAAATCGAAGACCGCACAAGGCGCGATGTCCGTGCTGCGGTTGTCCGTGAAGCCAAGCCACGGAGTGCCCTACGAGGGCGCGTTCGATGCCATGCGCCGCATCTGGGAAGTGTCCTCCGCGGACGCGCCGCCCGGGCAGAGGTGGGATCCCATGGGCGCCCTCCACAGCCTATACGGCATGGAGCCCGAGGGCCGCGGCCGGGATCTGCTGTACGCCGAGATCGCCGCGGCGCAGCCGCCGCCAAGGACCGGCGGGGATCCCGGCGACCCGAAGCGAACGCCGTGGTGCCGCCTCGTCAACCACGTGTTCATGCGTCACGTAATCTACGGGACGCCGCCCGCCACGCAGCGGCTGGGGAGGCAGGCGGTCATCGAGCGGGGGCTGCGCGGCCTGGACGAAGATCTGCGCAACCTGCCGGGCGACGCGGCGCTGTTCGAGTCCCGCTGCGGCGCACTGGAAATCCGGACCCCCTAAACCCCCGCCGTCGGGTGCTCTTGGCGGCTAAGGCTAAGGTCCGGCGGCCTACCGGTTGCGGCGGAGGTCATTGGCATCGCCGCAGCCTCTTCCCTCCGCCGGTGAGCCGCTACCCCCACCGCACCGGCCCTGGGCCTCGTCCATCCTGACGGCGAGCGTCGTGAGCGTGGCGGCGCGCCGCTCCACCCGCTCTGGGGCCTCGTTCTCACGCACGCTGCCCGATCGCCTTGCGCACCCCGGCGGGTCAACAAATGGTACCTCGGATCGTTTAACTCCGGGATCCCGTGTCCCGCGTGAACCGAACAACCGAAGGGAGGACGAGCGTGGCGAGGATGCTTTGGCTGCTGGCGGTTGCGGCCGCGCTCCCGGGGCCCTCGGGGGCGCAAGAGGAGGGGCCGCCTCCGCAGTTCATGCGCGACCAGAACGGCGAGATCGTCACCCGGGGCGGGGTGGCGCTGGACGAGAACGGGGACTTCCACGGCACGATCCCCAGCGCGATGCGGCTCACCGGGCTGCTTCTCGACGCGGGCGGGAGGTGGGTGCCGCCGACGCCGGAGGCGGCGCTCCGCGAACTCCGCCGTCCGCCCGTGCCGGGGGAGTTCCGTCCCTCAAACCCTGCCCGCGCGGTGCTGACGCAGCGGTTCGACGCCCTTTCGCGGGCGGGGCTGGACGCCTTCGCCGATGAGCTGGTGCAGATCGCGCTGTCAGAGTGGACGCCCGGCGTGCGCTTCATCCGCAAATCGAAGACCGCGCTAGCCGCGATGTTCGCGCTGTCGGGCTCTGTCAAGGCGGAGCACGGAGTGCCCTACGAGGGCGCGTTCGATGCCATGCGCCGGATCTGGGAAGTATCCTCCGCAGACACGCCGCCCGGGCAGAGGTGGGATCCCATGGGCGCCCTCCTCAGCCTATACGGCATGGAGCCCGAGGGCCGCGGACGGGATCTGCTGTACACCGAGATCGCCGCGGCGCAGCCGCCGCCAAGGACCGGCGGGGATCCCGGGGACCCGAAGCGAACGCCGTGGTGCCGCCTCGTCAACCACGTGTTCATGCGTCACGTAATCTACGGGACGCCGCCCGCCACGCAGCGGCTGGGGAGGCAGGCGGTCATCGAGCGGGGGCTGCGCGGCCTGGACGAAGATCTGCGCAAACTGCCGGGCGACGCGGCGCTGTTCGAGTCCCGCTGCGGCGCACTGGAAATCCGGACCCCCTGAGCTCCCCCCGCCCAGGGGGATGCACATGTGTCGCCCTATCTCCGAATCAGGACAGTCTACGCCCCAAACTTCCCGAAGATGGCCAGCAGGCCGACCACGATGGCCGTGGCGATGAACAGCCCCCACACGAACACGCCGGTGAGAAGCGGCCCGTCCGATCGCAGGTGCATGAAGAACATCGCGACGAGCACGAACTTGGCCACCATCATCGCGAGCAGGACCGGCAGGAGCACGGGCGCGAGCGCCTCGATGTAGAACACCATGACCTCGAGCGCGGTCAGCGCACCGAGGATCACCGCGACGGAGATGTAGAGTCGCGTGCCCGGATGGGATGCGCCGGAGTGTTCGCTCATGTGCGCCTCACAGCAGCAGGTAGATGAGCGTGAAGAGGACGATCCACACCGCGTCCACGAAGTGCCAGTACAGACCCGCGATCTCCACCGTCCCGGCGTTCCGCGCGTCCAGCTTCCCGGCCGCCGCACGCAGGCAGAGCGTGCCCAGCCAGATCACGCCCCCGGCCACGTGCGCGCCGTGCGTCCCGGTGAGCACGAAGAAGGTCGAAGAGAAGAGGTTCCGCGACAACGGCAGCCCCTCGTGCACGAAGTGGTTGAACTCGTAGTACTGGCCACCGAGGAAGATGAGGCCGAACAGCACGGTGAGCCCGAGCCACAGCTTCGTCCCGTGCAGGTCGTTCCGCTGCACGGCCGCCAGCGCGAGCACCATCATGAGACTGCTCATGAGGAGGACGAACGTCGTGACCGTGATGAACGGGATGTTGAGCAGGTCCTCCGGATAGGGCGGAACGACGTTGCGGCCCCGGTAGATCATGTAGGTCGCGATCAGCGTCCCGAAGAGCATGCACTCGGACGCGATGAACGCCCACATGGCCAGCTTGCGATTCGGGATCCCCGTCGCGGTCGGCCCCTCCATCAGCCCGCCTCCTCGCCGAACGGGGGCTCGAAGGCCCAGCCGAACAGCCCGCCCAGCGCCACCAGCAGCCCGAGCAGGGTGAGGCCGAGCGATCCGAGCCCGCCGATCGTCATCAGGAGCAGCCCCGCAGCGAGCACGAGCGGCCAGTACGATGGCTCCGGCATGTGCACCGGCTCGGGCGGCACCTCCGGCTGCCGGCGCGGCACGACGCCGCCGGCCTCGCCCTCTTCTCCTCGTCGCAGATCCCGTTCCACGTACGGATGCCACAGCGGGTCGCGCCGGTCCACGTTCGGGAGCACCGCGAAGTTGTAGTGCGGGGGCGGCGAAGGGGTCGTCCACTCCAGCGTCGACGCATCCCACGGGTTGTGTCCCGCCGCCTCGCCGCGCCGCCACGCGCGCCACAGGTTCCACGCCAGGGGCACGAAGGAAAGCGTGAAGATGAACGCGCCAATCGTCGAAATCAGGTTGAACGTGTCCAGCCCCAGCCCTTCCGCGTAGGTGAAGGTGCGCCTCGGCATGCCCAGGAGCCCGGCGAAGTGCATCGGAAAGAAGGTCACGTTGAGAGCGAGGAAGGAGAGCCAGAAATGGGCCTTCCCCAGCCCATCGTGCAGCATCCGCCCCGTCGCCTTCGGGAACCAGTGGTAGAAGCCGGAGAAGAACCCGAACACCGTCCCGCCGATCAGCACGTAGTGGAAGTGCGCGACCACGAAGTAGGTGTCCGTCTGCTGCAGGTCCGTGGGCGGCGAACTGTGCATGACGCCGCTCAATCCGCCGATGATGAACGTCCCCACCAGACCCACCGCGAACAGCATCGCCGTCCGGAAGCGTAACTGGCCGCCCCACATCGTCGCGATCCAGTTGAAGATCTTGATCCCGGTCGGTATCGCAATGAGCATCGTCGTCCCGCCGAACACCGCGTTCACGACGGGCCCCAGCCCGACGGAGAACATGTGGTGGACCCAGACCCCGAAACCGAGGAAGGCGATGAGGATCCCGGAGAAGACGACCATCGGATACCCGAACAGGCTCTTCCTCGAGAACGTCGGGATCACGTCCGATACCACGCCGAAGGCGGGCAGGACGAGGATGTAGACCTCGGGGTGCCCGAAGACCCAGAACAGGTGCTGCCAGAGGACGGGGTCCGCGCCGGCCGCGGCGTCGAAGAAGTGCGTCCCGAAGCGACGGTCGAAGAGCATGAAGATCAGTCCGACCGTGAACGGCGGGAAGGCGAGCAGGATGAGCCCGGCCACGATGAGCGCCATCCATGAGAAGAGAGGCAGGCGCATGAACGTCATGCCCGGCGCCCTCATGTTGAGGATGGTGACGAGGAAGTTCACCCCGCCCGCGATCGAGCCCACCCCCGAGATGAGGAGCGCGAGGAGATAGAAGTCCATCCCGAGACTCGGAGAGTACTCGGCGTTCGTCAGCGGCATGTAGGCGAACCAGCCGCCGTCCGGCATCGTCCGCAGCGGCACGCTGGCGTACAGGAAGAGACCGCCGAAGAGAAAGACCCAGAAGGAGAAGGCGTTCAGCCGGGGGAACGCGACGTCGCGCGCCCCGATCTGCAGCGGCACGACGAAGTTCAGGAACGCCGCCACGAGCCCCATGCCGGCGAAGAACACCATCGTCGTGCCGTGCATGGTGAACAGCTGGTTGTACAGATCCGGATCCAGAAAATCGCGCCCGGGCGCCGCGAGCTGAAGCCGCAGCATCTGCCCCTCGAAGCCGGCGACGAGGAGGAAGAGGAAGGCCGTCACGAAATACATGACGGCGATCCGCTTGTGGTCGACCGTGCTCAGCCAGCCGAGGATCCGCGCGCCCGCGCCCGCGTTCGTCGTCGTCATGCCGTCAGCGGAGTGCGCCGAGGTAGGCGACGAGCTGCCGGATCTGCGCGGGGTTCAGCACCACCTCGGGCATGAGGTTTCCGGGCTTGACGTGGTCGGGCGAGTCGAGCCACCGCGTCAGGTTGGCCGGGGTGTTCTCCAGCACGCCCGAGGCGATCGTGAGCCGGCTCCCGAAGTGCGTGAGATCGGGACCGAACCGATCCGCGGCGGACGTTCCCCGTACGGTGTGACAACCCACGCAGGCGTTCGACATGAACACCCCCTGCCCCGCTCGCGCCTCCGCGTCGGCCGGCGTCACCGCGTCGGCGGCGTTCTCCCGCGTCCAGCGCTCGAAGTCCGCGGGCTCCTCCACGATCACGCGCATCCCCATGAGGGCGTGGGCGGTGCCGCAGAACTCGGCGCACTGTCCGTGGAACACGCCCACGGAATCCGGGCGGAACCAGAGCTGGTTCTCCCTCCCCGGCATGAGGTCGCGCTTCCCGGCGAGCCGCGGCACCCAGAACGAGTGCATCACGTCGGCCGTCCTCAGGCGCAGATCGACCGTGCGCCCCACCGGAACGTGCGCTTCGTTGGCCGTCACGATGCCGAGTTCCGGGTAGCGGAATTCCCACCACCACTGGCGCCCGATCGCCTCCACGACGAGCGCGTCGGGGTCTTCGGTGGACCGGTCGACGAGGAAGATCGTCCGCATGGTGGGGATCGCGATGGCCACGAGGATGAGCGCCGGCGCGAGCGTCCACGCCACCTCCAGCAGGACGCTCCCGTGGATCTCCTTCGGCCGCGGGCCGCCGGGCCGCTGCCGGAAGCGCACCAGCGTGTAGACGAGGATGCCCTCCACGACGACGAAGACGCCTGCCGCCCACCAGAAGATCTGGTCGAACAGGCGATCGAGGAGCGTGGCGGCGTCCGAGTTGGGATGCAGGGCGGACTGCGGATATTCCCCCCCACAGCCCTGCACGGCCAGCATCCCGAAAACAAGCACGACCGCTGCAAACGCGGGTCGTCTCAAAGATCTATCTATGTACGTTCGGGCAATGTATTGATCGGGATCGGGCGCTGCGATCCTGCAACGCACGCGGGACGGTAGCCGGGAGGGGGGGGCGGGTCAACCATGACGCGGCGATGCCCCTGCCGCGGGGCGGCGGGACCGCCCCGCGGCAGGGAACGGGCGCTGAAACGCCCCCCGGTCAGCGCGCGTGCGGGACATCTCCCACCGGCGTCACCCGACCGCCGTAGAGGTCGGCGACCCACTCGCCGTACCCGTTGAAGGGCAGCGTCGGGATCCGCGTCCCGGTACCGACGATCTCCTCCTGCGCCTGCGACCAGCGCGGGTGCGGCACGCCGGGATCCACGTTCGAATAGAAGCCGTACTCGGCAGGTGTGGAGGTATTCCAGAACGTGGGCGGCTGCTCGGCCGTGAAATCGATCCGGACGATGCTCTTCGGACTCTTGTACCCGTACTTCCATGGCAGGTGAATCCGCACCGGCGCCCCGTTCTGCTTCTGGAGCGGGTGGCCGTACATCCCCGTCACCACGAAAGCGAGTTCGTTCATCGCCTCGTCCATGCGGAGAGCCTCATGGTACGGCCAGGGCCACCAGGTCATGGACTTCCGGCCGATCGCCTGCTCGGGTCGGTCGAAGGTGACGAACGCGACGTACCGTGCGCTGCCCCTCGGCTGCACCCGTTCGACGAGCCGCGCCAGGGGGAAACCGATCCACGGGACGACGACGGACCACCGTTCCACGCAGCGGTGGCGATAGATGCGCTCCTCAAGCGGGAAGGCGCGTTCCAGTTCGACCAGATCGTAGACCCCGGGATTGTCGACCAGGCCCGCAACCTCGATCTCCCACGGGCGGGCCTCGAAGGGGGCGACGTTGCGCCACACCCCGTCCTTGTCCGTGCCGAACTCGTAGAAATTGTTGTACGTGGCCACGATCTCTTCGGGCGACACTTCCCCGTGGCGCTCGCCGGGGGTGAATCGCGGATCGTTCATCGCCTCCGGATAGAGGTCGGCCGTCGGCGTGTCCGGGATGTTGTCGAGCGGGCCGCGCTCCCGGGCTTCAGCCGCCCGGCCGGTCCCGCACGCCATGGAGGCGGCGGCGAGGACCGCCCCGCCGCCCATGCGGGCGACGAACTGCCTGCGGTCGAGGTAGATCGACTCGGGGGTCACGTCGCGCTCCCTGAGCCGCCAGCCGGGGGGGATGTGGATGTTCGCCATGGAGCTTCTCCGTTTCCGTTCCGTGCCCGGATGGTCCCGGCCCGGGCGGCGGGCCTTCGAACCATCCATCATTCCACTATAACCGATTCTGCGTCCGCGTGGTTCCCCTTCCCCCATCCGGCCTCCCGCCGGCCCCCGGCCGGAGGGCGTCTCGTCCGTGAGACCGGCGGTCAATGGCGGAAGAGTCGTCGCCCGGTTAACACCATCGCCATGTCGTGCTCGTCGGCCGCCGCGATGACTTCCTCGTCGCGTCTCGACCCTCCGGGCTGGACGATCGCCGCCACTCCCGCCGCCGCGGCGGCATCGACGCCGTCGCGGAAGGGGAAGAACGCGTCCGAGGACAGTACCGCACCCGCCACGTCCAGCCCCTGCCCCCGGGCTTTCCGGATCGAGAGTTCCACCGAGTCGACCCGGCTCATCTGCCCCGCGCCGATTCCGACCGACGCCCCGTCGCGGGCGAGGAGGATCGCGTTCGACTTCACGCTCTGTATGGCGGACCAGGCGAACGCGAGGTCGTCCCACTCCGCGTCCGTCGGCGCCCGCTCCGTGGGCACCCGCGCCTCGCGGACCACATCACGCGCCGGCCGGGGGGCCGTCTGGACCAGCACGCCCCCCCGCACACCGCGGATCTCGACCCCGTCCCGGAGGTGGCCGGCCGCGTCGAG
Organism: Candidatus Palauibacter sp.; assembly: GCF_965222475.1. Taxonomy (GTDB): domain Bacteria; phylum Gemmatimonadota; class Gemmatimonadetes; order Palauibacterales; family Palauibacteraceae; genus Palauibacter. The sequence goes on from NZ_CBDCUB010000001.1 coordinate 1,098,749, forward strand.
GGCCCCGTCCCCCTCCGGTTCGAGGATCCTGAGGTTCTGCTTCTCCCGCAGGACGCCAAGCGCGCCATCCGAGTAACCGGGCGCGACGACGCATTCCACGAAGTTCCGGGACAGGGCTTCGGCAAGCGTCCGCGTGACCGGCTCCGTGAACGCGAGGACCGAGCCGAAGGCCGAGACGGGGTCGCACGCGAGCGCCTTCTCGTAGGCTTCGAGAGAGGTCGTCCCGATGGCCAGCCCGCACGGCGTCGAGTGCTTGAGGATCGCGCACGCGGGGCGCTCGCGGGCGACGAAGGGCGCGATCGCGGTGAGGGCGCCGTCGATGTCGAGTATGTTGTTGAACGAAAGCGCCTTCCCGTGGAGCTGGCGGAGCGCCGGGATCCCGCGCGGCGGGCCTGATCCGTTCCGGAAGAACGCCGCACCCTGATCCGGGTTCTCCCCGTAGCGCAGCGTCTGCACGCGGACGAGCGACGCGACGGCTTCATCCGGGAATGCGACCGCCGGACCGTCGGCGGACTCCGCACGCGACAGGTAGTCCGTGATCGCCGCGTCGTAGCTCGCGGTGTGGCGGAACACCGCCGCGGCGAGTTCGCGCCGCAAGTCCGGCTCCCGGACGGAATCCCTCGCATCGAGCGCGGCGAGCACCCGCTCGTAATCGGCCGGATCGCACACCGGCCAGACCGAGGGGTGGTTCTTCGCCGCGGCCCGGAGCAGCGTAGGGCCCCCGATGTCGATCTGCTCCAGCGCCTCGCCGAATTGCACGCCTTCTCGCGCGATCGTCTCCCGGAAGGGGTACAGGTTCACGACCACGAGATCGATCGGCGCGATCCCGTGGGCCGTGAGCTGGGCCGCGTCCGCGGCCACGGGCCGGCGCGCGAGGATGCCGGCGTGCACCGTCGGGTGCAGCGTCTTCACGCGCCCCGCGAGCATTTCCGGGTGGCCGGTGAGTTCACTCACGCCGCGGACCTCGAGCCCCGCTTCGCGCAGCGTCTTCATCGTCCCGCCCGTCGACACGATGCCCCAGCCGCGCGCGATCAGCCCGGCACAGAACTCGGCGATACCCGTCTTGTCCGAAACGCTCGCGAGCGCGATCGGCTTCCCCACTCAGCCCTCCCGGTTGAAGAACCTCTCCGACTCGAACCATGCCCGAGACCAGCGCACCCGGCCATCCGCGGCCAGGCGGACCGTCCCCGACGCCAGCGCCTCGACCGCCGCGGGAAGCAGCCGGTGCTCCACCTTCAGTACCCGGGCCGCGACGGACGCCGGAGTATCACCCTCCAGCACCGGCACGGGCCACTGGCAGAGGATCGGACCCCGGTCGTATGCCTCATCGACGAAGTGGACCGTCGCTCCGGTGACGCGGGCGCCGGCGTCCACGACGGCCCGGTGGACGTGGGCGCCGTACATGCCCTTGCCCCCGAAGGACGGCAGCAGCGCCGGATGGATGTTGAGGATCCGTCCCCAGTGGGCCCGCACGACCCCCTCCGGGATGAGCTTCATGTAGCCGGCAAGGACGACGATGTCACTCCGCCAGCCGGCCAGCGTCCGGAGCAGGAACGTCGCGTCCGCTTCGTCGCTCCGCGCCGCCGGCAGCACGGCCGACGCCACCCCCGCGCGGCGCGCCCGCTCGAGCACTCCCGCGCCCGCCCGACTCGCGATGACGCCGACCACCTCGCGGTCGGTCGCCTCCGCCCGCTGGAAGCGGCCGACGAGCGCCTGGAAGTTGCTCCCGCCCCCGGACGCGAGGACCGCGATGCGGACGACGTCAGGCACCCTCTCCTCCCGCCGTGCGCACAAGCGCCCGCCGGAGGACATCGGCGGCCCGAGCCGCGTCTCCGTCCGGAAGGGTGCGCACGTCGACCATGAAGGCCGCGCGCTCGATGCGGCCGATGAGCGGAGGGTCGCCCGCCCGGCACGCCGCGGCGAGCCGGTCGACGTCCACTCCGGTGACGATCCAGCCCGCCGACGGGATCGCGAAGCCCGGGAAGGCGCCGCCGCCCACCATGGCCTCGGTCCGGGTGACGCTGACCTGGGCGCCGCTGCCGGCCGGCGCCTCGAACCGGACCGCCGCGGCCCGCGCCTCCACTGCCTCGACCGGTTCGCGAAGCATCCGGAGCGCCGGGATGCGCCGGGCCGCGAGATCCGGATCGCGGTACAGCATGAGCGTCGCCTCGAGCGCGGCCAGCGTCGTCTTGTCCACGCGAAAGGCCCGCAGGAGCGGGTTGCGCCGCAGCCGTGCGATCAGCGCGGGGTCTCCGGCGATGATCCCGGCCTGAGGCCCGCCGAGCAGTTTGTCCCCGCTCCACGTCGCGAGATCGACACCGGCCGCGAGAGATCCCCGCACGGTGGGGCCGGATGGGAAACCGGGAAGCAGGTCGCCGTCGAGCAGCCCCGACCCGAGGTCGTGCGCGAGCGGGATCCCGCGATCCCTCGCGAGGGCGGCGAGCGTCTCGAGAGGAGGCCGGGCGGCAAACCCCTCCACCCGGTAGTTCGAGGGGTGGACCCGGAGGATGAGGCCGGTGCCTTCGCCGATCGCCGCCTCGTAATCGGCCACGCGCGTTCGGTTCGTCGTGCCGACTTCCCGCAGCCGCCCGCCGCTTCGGGCCACGACATCGGGAATCCGGAAGGTACCCCCGATCTCGACGAGTTCGCCCCGCGACACCAGCACGTCGCGATCCCGCGCGATCTCGTTCACGACGAGCGAGACGGCCGCCGCGTTGTTGTTCGTGACGATCGCCGCGCCGGCTCCCGTCAGTTCGCACAGCAGGTCGGCGCAGTGGTCGTAGCGCGAGCCGCGCCGCCCCGTCTCGAGCGCGAATTCGACGTTGCCGTAGCCCGCGGCCTCTGCCTGAGCGTTGCGGGCCTCCTCGGCGAGCGGGGCGCGGCCGAGGTTCGTGTGAAGGACAACCCCCGTCCCGTTCAGCGCCGATTGCAGTGAGGGTCGCGCCCGCGCCGCCAGATCACCCTCCGCCGCACTGAGGATCTCGGCCAGCCGGTCCCGCCCCTCCCCGGACCGCGCGCGTGCACCGTCCAGCCCCCGTCCCAGGGCGTCCTTTACGGTCTCGCGGCCATAGCGGTCGATCCAAGCCCCGACGTCGGGTCGCTTGAGGAGGGAGTCCATGGACGGGAGCCGGCGGCGCGGATCGCTCATGCGCGGCGTCTCCCGACCCTCCGGTCACACGCCGTCTCCGGCACGTTCCCGTCCGGCGGGTTCCCCCTGGCGGTGTCCGGCGGAGCCCCCAGCGTGTCCCGTGGCAGCCCCAGCGTGTCCGGCGGAGCCCCCAGCGTGTCCGGAGGCACACCCAGCGTGTCCGGAGGCACACCCAGCGTGTCCGGCGCCGCGGCGGCGGGATCGACCGCCGCCCCGAGCGTATCTCCCGCGGCCGGTTCCGCCGACACCTCCGTCGAGTCGGCGCCCGTCGGCGTCGAGTCGGCGGGCGGCGGGAGCGGCTCGGCCACGAAAGACGTGTCCCCGCCCCCCACGAGCCGGCGAACATTCACCACGCCCGACACCGATACCAGGTGCGTGGCGGAATCGAGCGCCGCCGCCAGCCGCACGGTGATGAACCGCGACGGGAGTATCGGCTCCTCCTCCGTCGAGTCGGCCACGGCCGCCGCGGAGTCCCCCGCAGGCGGTTCGACCGCGGCGGAGTCCGCCACCGCCGCGGAGTCCGCCACCGCCGCGGAATCCGCCACCGCCGCGGAATCCTCGCCCGCGACCGAGTCCAGAGCCGCGCTGTCCAACGGGAAGGCGACCGCATCAGCCGAGCCTACCACGGCCTCCACGACTTCGAGATCCACGCCCGCAGCCGAGTCGCGGATCGCGATCACGGGCTCCCCCGGCTGGGGGTTGAGGAGGTAATCGTCGAACTCGAGCTGAACGATCTCACTGCCCGCGACCACGGCGCGCGCGAGGAGAGGCGGCGTGGTGTCCGGCGGCAGGACGACGAAGTGGAGTTCCCGCAACGAATCCGGGCTCGCCGTCACCAGAGCGCTGTCGTGATTCTCGATCTCTCGATCCGGGACGAGATTCCGGTTCCGGTCGATGAACCCGAACGCCTCGTATTCTCCCGGCGGCAACCCCCTCGCGACGAACTCTCCCACGCTGTCGGTGACGGCCCCGTACGGGATCGAGTCCGGCTCCGCCCAGAATATCACGCGCCCCTCCTGTTGAGGCTGCCCCGTCAGCCCATCGATGATCGAACCGCGGACGCGCGCCTCCGGGATCGCGGATCCGGTGGAGAAGCAGAACTCGGCCACGCCCTCCATCCGGTTGCGCAGCAGATCCGCGATCCCATCGGCCGGGATCGAATAGCAGTAGCTGACGCTGTCCCTCCAGCCGTCCTCGGGCCTGAGGCGAAGGTCCGAGAAACCGGTCTCCGCCTCGTAGACCTCCATCGGCGAGACGAACATCTGCCGCGCGATGTCGTTCGGGATGCGGACGGGCTCATCGAAACGGAACTCCAGTTGCCCATCGAAATCGACCACGACCGAGTCGGGCGCCGGTACAATTCGCAAGATGGAGGGCGGCACTTCGTCCGGCCGCGTACCGGGCGGGGGCATCTCCCGCGCGCAACCAAGCAGGATCAGCCCCGCCAGGATCCCGGCCGGAGCCCGGCCGTCGACCGCGAGGGTCACGCAGCCGCGCACCACCCGACCCCGGACCCCGCGAGGCGCCCTCCCCGCCGCCGGGCCCGAACCTGGCCCCTCCACGGATCGCCTTCGCCGGATGAGGGTCACACCGGCGACCCCAGCGACCGAAGCTTCTCTTCGAGTCGTGCCCGTTGTTCATTCAGCGAGACGAGTTTCTCCCGCTCCCGCTCGATCACCTCCGGCGGCGCGTTGTCGAGGAAACCCCGGTTCTCGAGTTTTCTTCGACTTCCCGCGAGGAGTTTGACCGCCCTCTCCATCTCCTTCCCGATACGCTCGCGTTCCGCCTCGACATCGATCACGCCCTCGAGAGGGATGAAGAGTTCCCCCCCCGCCGGGAGCACCGCATGCGCCCCCGCCCCCGTTGCGACCCCTCCCTCTCCGGTCGCGCCGCGGCCCCGCTGAATGGAGGACAGACCCGCGAGGCGCGAGGCGCTCCCCTCCTCCTCGGCCAGCGCCCGTTCGAGCCCGGGCGACGGCTCCGTCAGCCGGACGGGCACCCGCGCGCCCTGCGCGATGCCGTACTCCGCACGCAGCATCCGGATCGCGCCGATGAATTCCTGCAGCGCCTCGATCGCCGCGTCCGCCTCCGGGTCGCACCAGTCGTCGGGATAGCCCGGCCAAGGTCCGGTCACGAGCGAACCAGCGGCCCCGGCGTCCGGGAGGCGGTCGGCGATCGCCTCCGTCACGAAGGGCACGATGGGGTGCAGGAGCGACAGCCAGCCACGCATGACGAGCGTCAGCGTGCGCCCCGCCTCCCGGGCCGCCTCTCCTCCCTCGACCAGTCGGCGCTTGGAGAGTTCCAGATACCAGTCGCAGAAGTCGCCCCATACGAACGCGTGGCCGGTCTCCGCGGCCTCGTGGAGCCGGAAATTCTCGTACGAGGCGTCCATGTCCCGTGCGAGTCCGGCCAGCCGACTCAGGATCCAGCGGTCCGCCAGCGCGCTCGCGGGCGGGGCTTCCGGTGAGACATCGGCCCGGGCGTGCGGCAACGCGAAGCGGGCCGCGTTCCACATCTTGTTCGCGAAGTTGCGTCCGGGGCGGAACGCCGCCTCGAGATTCTCGTAGTCCAGCTGGATGTCGGTACCGAGCGGCGAACCTCGAACCAGGGTGAAGCGCATGGCATCCGCGCCATACGCATCAACCACTTCGAGTGGATCGATGCCGTTACCCAACGACTTCGACATCCGGCGTCCGAGGTGGTCCCGCACCGTCCCGTTGAGGAGGACATCGGAGAAGGGCAGCCCGTCCATGAACTCGAACCCCGCCATGATCATGCGGGCGACCCAGAAGAAGAGGATCTCGGGCGCCGTGACGAGCGTCGCCGTCGGATAGAACGCCTCGAGATCGTCCGTTCGCTCCGGCCAGCCAAGCGTCGAGAAGGGCCACAGCCAAGAGCTGAACCAGGTGTCGAGCACGTCCTCGTCCTGCCGGAGTTCGCCCTCGCAGGCGGGGCAGGCGTCCGGGTCCTCCGTCGTGACGACCATCTCGCCGCAGCCGGGAGCCTCGCAGTACCACACGGGGATCCGGTGCCCCCACCACAGCTGCCGGCTGATGCACCAGTCGCGGATGTTCTCCATCCAGTTCTGGTACACCCGGCCGTAGCGCTCGGGGTGGAAGCGGAGTTCGCCGCTCCCGTACGCCGCGAGCCCCGGTTCCGCGAGGGGCTTCATGCGGACGAACCACTGCAGACTCAGGCGCGGTTCCACCACGGTGTCGCACCGGTAGCAGCGGCCGACGGAATGCGCGTGGTCCTCCACTCCGACGAGCCAGCCCCCCGCCTCGAGGTCCGCCACGACACGGTCGCGCGCCTCGAAGCGGTCGAGCCCCCTGTACGCCTCCGGCACGGCGTCGTTCATCGCGCCCCCATCGGTCATCACGTCGAGAGCTTCGAAGCCGTGACGTCGTCCGATCTCGAAATCGTTCGGGTCGTGCGCGGGTGTCACCTTCACTACGCCGGAGCCGAAGGCGGGGTCCACGTGGGAGTCGGCCACGATCCGCAGGCGGCGCCCGACGAGCGGCAGTTCCGCCTCCTCTCCGACGAGATCGCGATACCGCTCGTCGTCCGGCGACACGGCGAGCCCCGTGTCGCCCAGCATCGTCTCCGGCCGCGTCGTCGCGACCTCCAGGTGCCCGCCGGCGGCCAGGGGCAGGGGGTACCTGATGCGGAAGAGCCTGCCGTCCAGGTCGCGGTGCTCCGCTTCCTCGTTGGAGAGCGCCGTGCGGCAGCGCGGGCACCAGTTGATGATGTAGCGGCCCCGGTAGATGAGATCCTTCTCGTACAGCCGCACGAAGACCTCGCGCACCGCGTTGGAGAGCCCCTCGTCGAGCGTGAACCGGGTCCGCTCCCAGTCGCAGGTGCAGCCGATGACGCGGAGTTGATCGATGATCCGCCCTCCGTACTCCTCCACCCACTGCCACACGCGATCGACGAAGGCCTCGCGTCCGAGATCGAAGCGGGTGAGCCCCCGCTCGCCCAGTTGCCGCTCGACCACGTTCTGGGTGGCGATCCCCGCGTGGTCCGTCCCGGGTACCCAGAGGACGTCGAACCCCTGCATCCGCCGCCGCCGGATGATCACGTCCTGCAGCGTGTTGTTGAGTCCGTGTCCCATGTGGAGCGCCGCCGTGACGTTGGGCGGCGGGATAACGATCACATAGGGCCGCTCGGCCTCCTCGGCCGGGACGTGGAAGAGGCCGTCCTCGACCCAGCGGTCGTACATCGGCCCCTCGAGCCCGGCAGGATCGTAGCGGGAAGAGAGTGCGGTCCGTATGGGAGAGTCACCCAAGAGGCGGCTCCTGACTGGGGGTTGCGGATCGTCGAGAGAACGTCGGAACGGCGGGGGCTCAGTCTAACGGGGGTTGGACGGGTGCGGAACCGGGCCCATGCCCGCCGCCGTTCCCCACCCCGGGCCGCGTTCACGGAGGTCCGCGGACCCGGAGCGTGTCCCCGCGGCGGCGACGCAGTTCGTCCTCCGTCCGTTCCCGCATGCGGGCCCGCGCCTCCTCCGCCGCAGCCTCCACGTCGGCCCGCAGGTCCTGGAGCTGGATCGCGGTCAGATCCCGGATCGCCTGTTCGAATGCTCGCCGCTGTGGGCCGGTGGGGGCAAAGCCGATCGGAATCGGGATCGTGACGCCGCCGAGGTGGATCCCCTGCGGAGAGATCCCCCAGCGCTCGCCGTCGCGCTCGAACGTCCAATCCATCGCCCGCCGCTGCAGGTCCGCCTCGAGTTCCAGACTGTCGAGCCAGTCGCGCAGGATCGCGCGAACCGCGCTGTCGGCCCGCGCGAACCGCACGAGCCGCTCTCCGATCAGGCGCGGCGACTTCGGATCGAACCAGAGACGCCGGTCGCTGAAGCGGAGGGTCAGGCGCGAGGCGTTCGTCGTCCGCTCGCCTTCCGGCCCCACCACCGGGCGGGCGGGCAGGAAGAGGGTGGGAACGCCCGGCAGCGGATCCCGCTCCTCCGCCTCCTCGGCCTCCTCCTCGGGCTCTTCCGGTGCGGGCTCGGGCTCCGGCGGCGGCGTTTCCCGGGGCGGGACCGGCTCCGGCCTGGGATCCTCCGGCGAGAGCGCGAGTTCGGTCGACGCGATCTCGACGACGACGAGCGCGTCCGGGGCCGGGACGGTTTCCACCGGAGGGAGGGTGAGCCGGAGCGAATCCACCCGCACGCCGCCCGCCAGGAGGACGAACAACAGGTGGAGGAGGATCGACGCGCCGAACCCGGCCGCGAACGTGCGGCGCTGCAGCCGGTCGCGCTCGCGGCGGCGGCGCGTCACGCCGGAGGCGCCGTTCATGTGATCAGCTTCTTCTTCTTCGCCGCCGGGAAGAGGACGTTGTTCAGGATCAGCCGATAGCCGGCGGAGTGCCGGTGGAGGTCGAGATCCGTCGGGGCGTCCCCGATCAGGTGTCGCGGATCCTCCGGATCGTGTCCTCCCAGATACGTGAACGTGCCTTCCCCGAGGTTTCCGTGCAGGTACTTGACCCGTCCCCTCGCCTCGTCCTCGGCGAGCACGGTGACACCCGGCTGGAGACGCTCCTCGCGGAAGGTGGTCGTGAGACCGTAGAAATCGGGCAGTACGCGCCGGTGGTTCTGCGTGAGCATGGCGGGCACGGGATCGAACTTGGCGCTGAACTCGAACAGCGAGAAGCTCCCGAGATCGACGCGCCACGGCGTGTTCACCTGATGCCCATCGATGTCGCTGAAGGCGCTCAGCGTGGGGTCCGTGATGAGCACGGCGTCGCGGAAGGCCAGCGCGCCGTCCCAGTGAAGCTTGTCGCTCGCCGCCGCGTCCGGAGGCGACCCGTCGGCGAACGAAGCCGCAATGTCGGTTCCCGCGGCCGCGAGCGCGAGTTCGAGCGTCTCCGTCGCCGTGCACATGGCGAAGAGGAAGCCGCCCCCCTCGACGTATTCCCGGAGGCGGACGGCGACCGCCTTCTTCAGCGCGGGCACGTTCGGAAAGCCGAGTTCGCGCGCGATCGTCTCGTTACGCGTGACCTCCTCCTGCAACCATGCCGACGAGGCGTACGTGAGATAGAACTTCGAGTACTGCCCGGTGAAATCCTCGTGGTGCAGGTGAAGCCAGTCGTAATTTTCGAGTTCCTCGGACAGGACCTCCCGGTCCCAGATCTGCTCGTACGGGATTTCCGCGTATTCGAGCGCCATCGTGACGGCGTCGTCCCAGGGTGAGCTGTTCGGGGGCGTGTAGACGGCGATGAGCGGCGCCTTCTCCAGGGGTACGGTCTCCATGTTCCGGGTCTCGATCTCGCGGCGGATCCTCGCCACATCCGCACCGCCGAGCGTCTCCACGGTCACGCCCATGAGGGCGGCCTTCCGGCGGTTGTCGGGGAGATCCGACACGAGGAAGGACCCGGCCCGATAGTTGAGGAGCCACTCGGCGGACTGGCCTTCCGAGAGGATGCCGAACGCATACCCGTACGCCTTGAGATGGTTCTCCTGCTCCCGGTCCATCGGGACGAGGAGTTGCCCCGCAACGTCCGGCGGCGCCGCAAGGAGGAGCAGGCCGGCCAGCCAGATGCGCCACGGGAGGCTCCTCGGCCCGGGCCCGCGGGCGGAACCGGTCCACCGGACGGGGGTCGGGGGCATCAGAGGCCTCCACCGAGTTCGGTCAACAACCGCCGCGCGATCGGCGCCAGCGCACTTCGGGGATACTCCACGATGAGATGTTCGAGCCAAACGGCGGCCGCGGCCGCGGGGGCCGCGCGCGCGAGGTCGAGGAGCGCCGCGGGGGCTTCGGGGCTCCCGGGGTGACGCTCGACGATCCGCCGGCGCAGCCCGTCCGCGATTTCCGCGCGCCCGGCCGCCGCCGACGCGTCGGCCAGGAAGGCGAGGGCCGCGGGCCGGCCTTCCGACGCGGTCGCACCGGCCAGCGTCCGGAGGGCCGGGCCGGGATCGAACGCCTCCGGCGAGCCGAGGAGCCCGAGCGCGGCGGCCCCGACGATGCGCGTCTCGGCCGAGTCCGCCGTCTGCACGAGCGTGAGCAGCGCGAGGCGGCGCGTCCGTTCGGCCGCATCGATTCCCGGGTCGCGCACGCTGCGCCTCGCCCGCTCGCGTGCCGAATCGCGACGCCCCGCGTAGAGCGACAACCGGGCCGCCGCGGCGTCGAGCGGCCCGGTCCAGGCGACGCGCAGCCGCGCGCGCGCTTCGGCGAGGACGGCCTCCCCGGCCGCCAGATCTCCCGCGCGCGCGTGGCCGATGGCCAGCTCGCCCCGCATCGCGGCCTCGGCGGCCGCCGAATCCGGGTACTGCCGCAGGTACCGGGCGAGCACGTCGGTCGCTTCGCCGAGCGATGCGGGGTCCGCCGAGAGGAGACCGAAGAGCCGGCGCGAGGCGGCCTGATGCGGGGCGTCACCCGGATCGCTTTCCCGCGTCAGAGTTTCGAGGGCCCACCGCGCCGAACCCGAGTCGCCCGCCGCCAGCGCCTGCTCCGCGGCCAGGGCCCGCCAGCGGAACCGGTCCACCGGACGGGGGCTGAGTCCGGCCAGGAGCCCCGCCGCCCAGGCGACCTCGCTCGAGAGTCCGGCTGCTTCGGCTTCCCGCGCGTACTCCCGCAGGAACGCCGCGTCTTCGGCCTCGCCGACCCCGCGCCCGCCCTCGGCCAGTTCGCGCGCCGCCGCGGCCCGACCCACGCGGAGGGCGACGATGGCCCCGGCGCGCGCCGCGTCGTCCGTGCGGCCTCCGAGTTCGCCACGCAGCCGGTCGAAGTAGGCTTCTCCGGCCTCGCCCGCCGCCCGGAGGCCCCGCTCCACGTCGTCGGTGGCTGGCGGATCCAGCGCGAGCAATCCGGCCCACGCCGCCGCGAGCCGTTCGGCATCGCCCATGGCGAGGAGGAGGTCGGCGAGACGGCCGAGCACCTCCCCCTGAGGCGCCGCCGCGTCCCCCAGGGTGCGCGCCGCGGCGGCGGAATCACCGTCCGTGAGCTGCACATCCGCGCGGGCGAGCCGGGCCCCCGCGGCGCGGGGCGCCCGCTCGAGCCAGCGGCCCGTCACCGCGAGCGCGGAGTCGAGCAGGCCCGCCCCGGTCAACGCGCGGACCCACCAGAACCGCGCCACCTCGTCGTCCGGCGCCGCGGTGACCGCGGCTTCCGCGTAGGTCACGAGGTCCCTCGCCTCCCCCGCCTCGAGTGCGATTTCGCCCAGCAGCGCGAGGGCGGCCGGCGAGGCCGGGACCCGGTCCAGGTGTTCGCGCAGTGCCGCCGCGGCCTCGGCGGGCCGCCCCGCTTCCCGGAGCCTCTCGGCGCGGGCCACCGTCCGCTGCTCTGACGCCGCGGCCGCCTGCGCGGCGAGTGCGGTTTCGCTCGCCGCCGGGCCCGCCGAGAAAGCCAGAAAAGCCACGGCCGCGCGGACGCCGAAACTCCGCAGGGTCCCGCAGATCACGTCACGGATCCCGTCGCGCTCCGCCGTCCGCCGGCGGCACGCGGTTCAGCCGGTCGAAGTACTCGAAGATCAGCGAGCGGTAGAAGAGCGGCAGCTCCCGCAGGAGCGCTTCGGCCGGGAGCGGGAAGCGCCGCCCCCGCAGCAACTCGGGGTCGATCGGCGGGGGCGCCCGCGGCTCCGCCGTCGCCTCCCTCGATTCCCTCTGGTTCGGGTCGAGGTCCCCGTCCTCGAGCGACCGGCCCGCGTCCAGCATACGCCGGAAGAGCTCCCGCTGGCGTTCGAGCGTCTCCTGCGACGGCCCCTGCAGTTCGAGCTCGCGGGAGAGTTCCGCCGCCTCTTCCGCCAGCTCTTCGGGGCGCCCCAGCAGGTCACCTTCCGGGTCCTCCAGCTGTCCCAGTTCTTCGGCGATCTCCTCTTGGCGGCGCGCCACCTCCTCCCGGCGGCGCTCTTCCCCCGCCGGACGGGGACCGGGCACGAGGAGCGAACTCGTCTGCTGCGTCACCGACTGCTGTTGCTGGGCGAGCTGGTTCATCTGCTCGGCCGCGTCCTGCCCCGCCGACTGCTGTTGCGCCGCCCGCGCCGCCTCTTCGCTCGCGAGCAGGTGTCGAGCAAGCTCGTTCAGCGACTCCTGGATCGCCTCGGCCTCGGCGCGCGCCGGCAGACGTCGCGCGCCGTCTTCAGCCAGCCGCTCCAGCAGTTCATCCATCAGTTCGGCCGCCTCGCCCGCCGCCGCCCCGGTGCGCTGGTCGAGCATGGCGGCCTCGTTCCCGGCCTCGGAGAGCCGCTCGACGAGGTTCTCGAGCCCCTGACGGACCGCGTTCTGCTGTGCCCGCCAGGATTCGGGATCGGCCGTGTCCTCCCCGCGCGTCGCCTCGGACAGACGGCCCTCCTCCTCGGCCAGTCCGAGCGCCTCGCTGCGGGCGCGGGCCAGCGATTCGACCGCGGCCTCTCCCTGCTCGCCGCTCATCTCCTGCTGCGAAGATCCGAGCGCCCCGGCCGCCTGCTCGAGCGCTTCGGCGGCCTCTTCCGCCGCCTGCCGTGCAGCTTCGCCGACCTCGCTCCGGCCGCCACCGCCGGCCTCCGCCGACTGGTTCTGCGCTTCGGCCATCTTCCCGAGCGCTTCCTCCGTCCGTTCCCCGGCGGCACGGGCCGAGTCGGCGGCGGCCCCCCGTTCGGCCGCGGAAAGCTCCTGCTCCAGCTCCTGCAGACGCTCCGCCAGCGCCTCCGCCTGCTCGGCAAGCGCCTCCTGTTCCCGCTGGAACGCCTCGGCGTCGGTCTCCCGGGCCACTTCCCTCTGTTCGCGGGCCAGGTCGTCCGCGTTCGCCTGCGCGGACTTCATCGCCTGCTCGAGCGCGGCCTGCTCCAGCATGCCCAGCGTCTGGTCCACCTGTTCGCGGAGGGCCTCGTAGTCGTCAGCCAGCTGTTCGAGCGCCTCCCGTACCGCCTCCGGGTCGAGGTCACGCAGCGCTTCGGCGAGGGCTTCGATCTGGTCGTCGAGCCCGCTCTCGGTCAGTTCCTCGTACCGTTCCGCCAGCCGCTGCAGCTGCTCCTGCAGCGCGGGGTCCGAGAGCGGCGAGGCCTCCAACTCCTCCCGCAGCGACTCGAGGTCCTCCGAAAACTCCCCGAGTTCCTCCTCCGAGCGCCGGGCCTCGTCGAGCACGCTTCGCGCCTCCTCCGTGGCCTCGAAGCGGACATCCTCGCTGTCGTCGCCGGCGGCGTCCGTCTGGCGAGCCGCATCCGCGGCGGCCTCCGCCAGCGCCTCCATGGCTTCCTCCAGCTCCTGCCCGGCGTCGGACAGCGCCTCGGTCTGTTCGGTACGCTCGTCCCGAATCTCCGTGAAGGTCGGGACGCGCAGCAGGAAGGTGTCAGACACCGCCGGGCCCCGCCGCGGATGTACGTCGAAGGCCTCGAACCGATAGAAGAGGGTGTCCCCCGGGAGGAAGGATTCCGCACTCCGGTCGAGCAGATGGCGGAAGACCGCTCGTTGGGCGCCGGCCGGTTCCGGGGACAGCGGCTCCCGCCGTTCCGCGACCTCTTCGCCCAACCCCGAACGCCAGCTGCGGAGGAACGCCCGCTGGAGCCCGATGTCGTCCTCGATGTCGACGATGATCGGCATCACCCGCTCGTAGCCCAGCGTCGTGTCGGGAGCGGGGTAGAGAAGGTGGATCCGCGGCTGGAGGTCCGGGACGAGGAGCACCCGGATCGGATCCGGGACGATCTGCTCCCCGAGCGAAGACGACGCACGCATCTCCCACGCCCAGGCACCCGTCCGCTCCGGCACCCATGTGGCCGCAAAGCGGGGTCCCGACACGTCGAGGGGGATCCGCGGGCCCTCCTCCTCTTCATTCCCGGCGGCGGGCTGCCAGAGGAGGGCGCCTCCGTCGAGCGGGAGGTTCGCTTCTCCGCTCAGCCGCAACCGCGTCCCCTCGGGAACCACGAGCGGCGGGACCTGGCCCCGGTACGTCTCCGAACCGCGGCCCAGATAGGCTGGATACTCGAGGATGACCTGGAGGTCCTGCACGAGGAGCGGCTCCAGCGGCCGGACGTGCAGGGTGTCGCGCGACGGACCGTCGTCGTCCTCGACCCACACCGTCACGGGCGATACGACGCGGCCGGTGCGGCCCTCGGCCGAACCCGCCGCGGAAACCTCGAGCACCCGCCGCTCGAGTGCCCGGCCGGCGGCGCGCCACACCAGGGTCACGCGGTCCCGCCCCACGGCCGAGATGACGACGGTCGCGGGTTCGCCGCGCGGTACCCCCGCCGCGCCGTCCAGGCCGAGCGGCGGAAGCGGAGCCGGAAAGGCGGTCCGCCAGGGCGCGCTCAGCGCGAAGGCGGCGGAGAGCGTCGGCTGCGGCCGCAGGAGCCCGGCCAGCGAGAGCGCGACGAGCGTGACCGCCACGGAGAGGCCCGACCGGCGCGCTCGCCGACTCCAGCCCGGCCCCGTCACCGGGAGCAGCCGCCGGGGCGCGACGCGCCCCAGCGCCCCGGACACGCGGATGCGGTGGAGCGCCGCGAGCCCGCTCCCGCCCCGCCGCACCGAGCCCTCCAGTTCGAGCGCCACGCGCACGTCGCCCGCCCCCAGGCCGGCCGCCGCATCGGCCTCCTCCGCAACCTCGCGCGGGTAGAGCGCGAGCCATGCTCTGCGGCCCAGCCAGGCCAGCGCGGCCACGCCGGCCCACAGCACGAGCGCGAGCGCGAGCGGAACCAGGGACCCGCGACCCTCGCGCACCGACGCAGGCAACATGGACAGCACGAGCACCAGCGACCCGACCAGCGTGATCGCGGCGGCGGCGGCCGTCGCGGCCGCGCGTGCCCGTGCCGCCAGGCACACGGCGGCCAGCCGTTCGAAGCCGAATCCGTCAGTCATCCGAGGGCGTCCCTTCGACCCGCAAGCTCACGCGATAGGCCTCGTTCCGGCTCAACCCGCATTCCGCGGCTAGGCGGTCGGCGACCTCGCGCCGACGCAGCCCTGCGCGCGACAAATGTCGCGCCTGTTCCATGATGACCGCCAGATCGGGCCCTTCGTTGCCCGCCGGCGCACCGGCGAAGACCAGCGTCACCTCACCCCTGGCGGTCCGGCTTGCCCAGTCCGTTGCCAGTTCCGCCACCGAACCGGCGATGATTTCCTCGTGGAGCTTCGTCATTTCTCGGCATACGACCGCGTGCCGCTCCGACAGGCCGGCGTGCGACAGTTCCTCCAGGAGGGCGCCGACCCGCCCCGGCGCCTCGAAGACGACCGCGGTGTCGGGGCACGCGCGGAGGTCGTCGATCCACGCGGCGCGCGCCCTGCCCCGCCGCGGGACGAAGCCGAGAAACAGGAAGCGGTCCGCCGGCAGACCGGAGACGGACAAGGCCGCCAGAATGGCAGATGGCCCCGGGATCGGGCACACGTCGTACCCCGCCTCGCGTACCGCGGCGAGCGCGCGTCGCCCCGGGTCCGACACTGTCGGCGTCCCCGCGTCCGAGACGAGGGCAACGGACCGGCCGGACTCCAGATGTGCGAGGAGTTCGTCCACGCGGGAGCGCTCGTTGTGCCGGTGGAGCGACCGGAGGGGGACGTCGGCCTCCAGCCGCGCGAGCAGGGTACCGGTACGCCGCGTGTCCTCGGCGTAGCACACGTCGGCCGTACGCAGGATGTGCGCCGCCCGACCCGGCATGTCGTCCAGGTTGCCGATCGGCGTCCCTACCACATAAAGGGTTCCCGTCACGACGCGCGTTCCTCGCTTCCCGTTCACCGCCCGACGCGCCCGCGCCCCCCGGAGCCAGGCCGGCCGCGGGGGGCGCGAGGTCTCCTCTGTGCGGCGAGCAGCCGGTCTCGGCCGGCGGCGGCAAGACGACGACTGCTAGGCGTGCTCGAGAATCTTGTTCTCGAGCGAGGTCCGCGGGTGCGCACCCACGATCGTATCCACGACCTCCCCACCCTTGAAGAAGAGGATGCTCGGAATCGAGCGGACGTTGAAACGGAACGCAGTCTGCGGGTTCGCGTCGACGTCTAGCTTCCCGATCTTGACGCGACCCGCGTACTCCCGCGCCAGCTCGTCGACGACCGGCCCCACGAGACGGCAAGGTCCGCACCACTCCGCCCAGAAATCCACCATAGAGAGCCCCTCGGCCGCTTCGATCTCGTCCGCGAAGTTCGCGTCCGTGATTTCGACGGGTCCGCCATTCCCTGCGTCAGTCATTCAGATCTCCCCCCGGCATCCGGGTCCGTGTATTCGTTTCGTCCATTCCGTGCCCCCCTCACCGCCTCCACCCCGGCACCACGGGCCTCGCTGGCTCCGGTTCCGTCTCGCGGGTACGTTCCCGGACGCTCGGCCCGACCCGGGTTCGGCGGCCCGAGTCCTCGACCTCGGTACCATGCGATACAAGGAGGGGTTCCCGGCCGCGTGAACGACCGCAATGAGTCTCCGGAAGCGCCCATAATCGATCACGTCGGAATCGCGGTCAACTCGCTCCGCGAGGCCGCCGCGCGGTGGTCCGCCATCCTGGGTGAACCTCCGGCCGGAGAGGAGACCGTCCCTTCCGAGGGGATCCGCGCCGCCTTCTTCGGCGAGGGGCCGGCCCGGGTCGAGCTCCTCGCGCCGCTCACGCGCGAATCGCCCATCGCCCACTTCCTCGAACGACGCGGCCCCGGCATCCACCATCTGTGCGTGCGAGTCGCGGACCTCGAGGCCGCCGTCGAGCGGGCCGAGCGCTCCGGAGCCGAGGTGATTCCGCCGCGCGTCCGGACCGGCGCCGGCGGGGCCCGCATCGCCTTCCTGCACCCGCGCTCGGTCGGCGGCGTCCTCCTGGAGATGCGGGAGGATCCCGCGGCCGGGTGACCCGAGATCGAGGGCGAGCCGCGGCGGAAGCCGGGACGGGAGGACACGCCGGGCCGGAATTCTCCGCCATCGTCCCGACCCTGGACGAAGAAGCACAACTCGAAGAAACGCTCCGGCGGGCGAGGTGCGCGCTCGGGCCGGAGACCGAGTTCATCATCGTCGACGGCGGCAGCCGGGACCGGACGCCGGAAATCGCCGCGCTCTACGGGCGGCTCCTGATCGCCCCGCGCGGCCGGGGCGTTCAGCTCGCGGCCGGGGCGCGGGAGGCGACGGGAAGGGTCCTCGTGTTCCTGCACGCGGACACGTGGCTCCCGGAGGGAAGCGCGGCGGCGTTGCGGGAGTCCGTGCTGGCCGGCGCGGGCGCGGGGTGCTTCCGGTTCGCCCTGCACCCGCGGGCACGCGAGGTGCGCTACCGAGTGCTCGAGTGGGGCGTGAACTGGCGCACCCGGCGCTTCCGGACCGCGACGGGAGACCAGACGATCTTCGCCTCGCGCGGCGCGTACGACGCGTGCGGCGGCATCCCCGCCCTTCCCCTCTTCGAGGACGTAGCGTTCGTCCGGGCCGTGCGCCGCGTGACCCGGTTCGAGCCGCTCACCGAGGCGGCCCGCACGTCGAGGAGGCGCTGGGAAGGCGCCTTCCTGCGCACGATCGTGCGGCACTGGGGCCTCCGGGCGGCGTTCGCGGCGGGCGTGAACCCGCACCGCCTGAGCCGCTATCACGAGCGCGGGGCCCCGCCGTAGACGGTTACGAACCGACCAGCGCCTCCGTCAGGATCCGCTCCACGAACCAGCGCCCCCGATATGAGACGGTGATGAACGGCACGGTCGCGGCGCCGCGACGGGTCCCCGTCAACTTCACGACCCAGCGCGATGTCCCGGCGGCATCTCCGACCGGCTGCGCACGGAGCGTACGGGAGCGGTGCGCGAGGAGACCCGCGAGGACGAACATCCTCTGCTCCGTCTCGACCCGGCCCCAACGCCGCTCGGCCGGCCCCTCGGCCGTGCCGAAGAGGCGGGCCATCGCCGGATAGTCGCGCCCCCGCACGCCGTCGAGGAACTGTGCCACCGCCGCCTCGGCCGATGGCGCCCCGTACTCCGGCGAGGCTCCCGCCCCCCCGGCACCCCGTCCCGACGCGCACCCCATCAGGGCGAGGCCCGCCAGGACGGACAGCGACGCGCGCTTTCGACATCGGAGCCCGGTCATGCGCCCCCCTCCCCCTCCGCATCGGCTGCGGCCGGATCCATCTTCACGAATCGAAGCTCTTCTCCCCCGGCATCGACATCGATCCGCAGCGCGTCGCCCTCCGCGACACGTCCCTCGAGGAAGGCCATGGCGAGCGGGTTGGCGATCAGCCGCTGGATCGCACGCTTGAGCGGACGCGCCCCGAAGGCGGGATCATATCCCACCTCCGCGATCCGCCTCCGGGCGGCGGCGCTCACGTCGATCAGGATGTCCCGCTCCGCGAGCATACGCGCGACCCGGGCGACCTGGAGTTCGACGATCGACTCGAGGTGTTCCCGGCTCAGGGGGCGGAATACGAGGATCTCGTCCACGCGGTTGAGGAATTCCGGCTTGAAGCGCCCGCGCAGCGCGTTCTCGACCTCGGCTTCGGTCTCGGCCCAGGGGTCCCCGGCCTCGGAACGCGCCAGGATCCTGGCGCTGCCGATGTTGCTCGTCATGATCAGCACCGCGTTCCGGAAGTCCACCGTCCGCCCGCGCCCGTCCGTCAACCGGCCATCATCGAGGACCTGCAGGAGCACGTTGAACACCTCGGGGTGCGCCTTCTCGATCTCGTCGAACAGGACCACGGTGTAGGGCCGGCGGCGCACGGCTTCGGTAAGCTGGCCGCCCTCCTCGTAGCCGACGTAGCCGGGCGGCGCGCCGATGAGCCGGGACACGGCGTGCCGCTCCATGTATTCCGACATGTCGATCCGCACCATGGCCGTTTCCTCGTCGAACAGGAACTCGGCCAGCGCACGCGCGGTCTCGGTCTTCCCCACCCCGGTCGGGCCGAGGAACATGAAGCTCCCGATGGGACGGTTCGGATCCTGGAGCCCCGCCCGGCTGCGCCGGACCGCGTCCGACACGGCCGTGACCGCGTGTGACTGGTTGACGACGCGCCGGTGCAGGTGCGCCTCCAGCGTCGCGAGCCGATCCTTCTCATCATCGAGCATCCGCGCCACGGGGATGCCCGTCCAGCTCGCCACCACATCGGCGATATCCTCCGGACCCACCTCCTCGTTGAGGAACGAGCCCTCCGCCTGGATCGCGGCCAGCTTCGCCTCGGCCGCGGCAAGCTCGGACCTCCGCTTCGGCAGTTCGCCGTGCAGGATCTCCGCCGCCCGCTGGTGATCGATCCGCCGCTGCGCCTGCGCGGCCTCCACGCCGAGTTCCTCGATCTGCCGCTTGCTGCGCTGGACGGCCTCGATCATTTCCTTCTCGCGGATCCAGCTGGCGTTGAGGCCCGCGAGCGATTCCCGCGCCGCGGCGAGATCGCCCTCGATCTCCGCGAAACGCTCCCGGCTCCTGGCATCGTCCTCGTCCCTGAGGGCCTCCCGTTCGATCTGGAGTTGGGTGACGCGGCGGTCGAGTTCGTCGATCTCCTCCGGCATCGAGTCGATCTCGATGCGGAGCCGGGACGCCGCCTCGTCGACGAGGTCGATCGCCTTGTCGGGCAGAAAGCGGTCTCCGATGTAGCGGTCCGAGAGCCGCACCGCGCTGACGAGGGCCGGGTCCGTGATGCGGACGCCGTGGTGCACCTCGTACCGCTCCTTGAGTCCGCGCAGGATGGCCACGGTCTCGTCGAGCCCCGGTTCGTCGACCAGCACCGGCTGGAACCGCCGCTCCAGGGCAGGGTCCTTCTCGATATGAAGACGGTATTCGTCGAGCGTCGTCGCACCCACCATGCGGAGCTGCCCCCGGGCGAGGGGGGGCTTGAGCATGTTCCCCGCATCGACCGCGCCCTCCGCCGCCCCGGCACCGACCACGGTGTGCAGTTCGTCGAGAAAGACGACGTACCGGCCGCCGGATTCGGTGATCTCCTTCAGCGTCGCCTTCAGGCGCTCCTCGAACTCGCCCCGGTACTTGGCCCCGGCCAGCAGCGCGCTGATGTCGAGCTGCACCAGCTGCTTGTTCCGGAGGGACTCCGGGACGTCCCCGGCGACGATGCGCTGAGCGAGACCTTCCACGATCGCCGTCTTGCCCACCCCGGGATCACCGATCAGGACCGGATTGTTCTTCCTTCGCCGGGAGAGGACCTGCATGACGCGCCGAATCTCGGCATCCCGGCCGATGACCGGGTCGAGCTTCCCCGCCCGGGCCTCCGCGGTGAGATCGACACCGTACCGTTCGAGGGCACGGTACTTCCCTTCCGCATCTTCGTCCGTCGCGCGATGCGGCCCCCGCACCTCCTCGACCGCGCGCCGCGTCCGCTCCGGGTCGGCCCCCGTCCCGCGAAGCAAGGGGCCGGTCGTCGACGCCTTCGGGCCGGCGAGGGCGAGGAGGAGGTGTTCGGTCGTCACGAAGGTGTCGCCCATCTCCCGGGCGGTGGCCTCCGCGTCATCGAGCACGCGCTCGAATTCGCGGCTGGGCGTCGGCGACGCGTCGCTCTGGCGCGGCAGACGGTTCGCCGCCCGCTTGAGATCGGCCTCCAGCGCGCGCGGGTCGACGCCCACCGTCTGGAGGACGGGCACGGCGACGCCGCCTTCCTGGGCGAGCAGCGCCGCGAGCAGATGGGTGTCCTCCACGGCCGGATTGTCGGCCCGGCGCGCCGCGCGCGCCGCCTCGGCCAGCGCCTCGCGGGCTTTCAGCGTGAGTCGGTCGGTCGGGATCATCTTCTGTCCGCCAGCTTCGTTCTCATTCGACTGCGTTCAACTTGTACGCCGGGTTCGCCGTCCCCGGGGGATACCGGGAACCCGGTGCAATTCCCGTGCCCGGAGCGGAGCGCGCGCCGGACTCCGCCTTCGCCGGGGGGACGGGCCCCGGACCGGATCCGGCCGGCGCGACCCCCTGCCATTCGGGCGGACGCACGCCAGTTCGGCAGGTGCGCGCCTCCGGGACCGCGAAGAAAGGTTTTTCCCGCGGTGTCCCCTGTTGACCCTCACGGGAGGCGCGACTAGCGTCCGGACGGTCGATCCCGCCCCACGAGGATTCGATCGCCGCCCGAGTTGCAACCCGGAACCACGTGGAGGGATGCCCATGCCGGACCAGGTCGCGGGCGCTTCGAACACCCGCGCTCACCAGCCCTACATCCCCGCCTCGCAGTCGCTGCCCGAGATCACGGTCAAGGCGATCGTGCTCGGCATCCTCCTCTCGGCCGTCCTCTCCGGTGCGAACGCGTACCTCGGGCTCAAGGTAGGGCTCACGGTGTCCGCGTCGATCCCGGCCGCCGTAATCTCGATGGCGATCCTCAGGATGTTCCGCGAACACAACATCCTCGAGAACAACATCGTCCAGACGGCCGCATCGGCCGGTGAGTCGCTCGCCGCGGGCGTAATCTTCACCCTCCCCGCCCTCATCCTCCTGCGGCACTGGGCGGGGTTCCCCTTCCTGCCCACGATGGGGATCGCGCTCTGCGGCGGCGTCCTGGGGGTGCTGTTCACGATCCCTCTGCGCCGGGCACTGATCATCGAAGCCGACCTGCGCTTCCCCGAGGGGGTCGCGACGGCCGAAGTGCTGAAGGCGGGGGCCACGGGCGGCTCGGGCGCCAAGCTGATCGCGCTCGGCGGGGCGGCGGCCGCGCTGCTCAAGCTGTCACAGACCGGGTTCAAGATCGCCGAGGGTTCCCTGCACGGATCCATTGCGGCCGGCCGCTCGATCTTCGGCATCGGGAGCGACCTCTCGCCCGCCCTGCTCGGCGTCGGGTACATCGTTGGGCCCCGGGTCGGCAGCCTCGTCCTCGCGGGGGGCGCGATCTCGTGGTTCGCCGCCATCCCGATCTACCTCGCCGTCACGGACCCCGCGACGGTGGCCGGCGTCGTGGGCGGCGAGACCGGCTACGCCGCGGCGCAGTCGATCTGGAGCGCACACATCCGCTTCATGGGCGTCGGCGCCATGGTCGTGGGCGGCGTGTGGGCGCTCGTCTCGCTCCTGGGCGCCGTCCGCGACGGCGTGCGGTCCTCGATCGAGGCGCTCCGCGCCGCCCGAGTGGCGGAGGGAGGCCCGGAAGTCCCCCGCACCGAGCGGGACATGCCGATCAACCTCGTCGCGGTGGGCACCGTCGCGCTCGCGGCGCCGATCCTCGCCGTGTTCGTGCTCGTGATCGACCGATCCGCACTCGGGATCACGCCCGGCCTCTACTGGATCGTGCTCGCGCTGGGGACGGTCTTCGCACTGGTCGCCGGGTTCCTGTTCGCCTCGGTCGCCGGCTACATGGCCGGTCTCGTCGGCTCCTCGAACAACCCGATCTCGGGCGTCACGATCGCGACGATCCTCACGATCTCCCTCATCCTCTATCTCCTGCTCGGATCACAGATCGACTTCACGGTCTCGGGCGCGCAGGCGCTCGCGGCGGCGGCGACCGCGATCCTCGTGGGCGCGGTGGTCGCGTGCGCGGCGGCGATCGCCGGCGACAACATGCAGGACCTCAAGGCCGGGAGGATCGTCGGGGCCACGCCGCGCCGCCAGCAGATCATGCAGGTCATCGGCGTCGTCTCCGCGGCGTTGGTCATCGCGCCCATCCTCGGGCTCCTGTACCAGGCGTACGGCCTCGGCGGCGTCCTTCCGCGCGAGGGGATGGACCCGAACGAGATGCTGCAGGCGCCGCAGGCGACCCTCATGGCCTCCGTCGCCGACGGCGTGTTCTCGAGGAACCTGCCCTGGGGGATGATCGCGATCGGGGCGCTGATCGCCGCCGCGGTCATCGCCCTCGACCAGATCCTCAAGGCGCGAGGCTCGAACCTCCGGGTTCCGGTGCTCGCGGTGGCGGTCGGCATCTATCTGCCGATCGAACTCGAGGTGCCGATCTTCGTCGGAGGCATCGTGGCGTGGCTCGTGAGCCGGGTGGTGCGCCGCCGCGACGGCGAGGCCGAGGTGGAACGGGCGAGCCAGCGCGGTCTGCTCTTCTCTTCCGGCCTCATCACGGGGGAGGCGCTCGTGGGGATTCTCCTCGCGATCCCGTTCGCGGCCTTCCAGAGCACGGACGTACTCAGCCTCGCGCCGGAGGGCTTCGGGACGATCTCGAGCTGGATCGGGGGGGCGGCGGCGGTGGGATTCACATGCTGGCTCTACCGCGTATCGGTTCGCTCGTCCGGCTGATGAGCCCCGGGCCGCGGAGGGGGCGTGCGATCCTCGTGCTGCTCGCCGCGAGCCTCCTGGCGGGCGGCTGCGGCGACAGGGTGGGCAGCCTCGACGAAGACACCTACGTCCAGGTCATGGCCCACCTCAACTACGCCCGTGAGCGCTATGCGAACACGGCCGAGGACGACTCCGCCCGGGCCGCGGTCCTCGAGGAGTTCGGCGTTTCCGGCCCGCAGGTCGAGGAGTTCACGTCACGCCACGGAAGCGATCCCCAGCTTATGAACCGGCTGTGGGAGCGGATTCGACGCGAGGTCGAGGTGCTGCACGGCGTCCAGCCGCCCGAGTCACAGGCGGACGATGCGGGGAACCGTCCCGGAGAGCGGCGGGGAGGCCGATGAGACCGGCCGGTCTCCTCGCCGCGACCGGACGCCAGGGGCGGTCCGCGGCGCTTCACGCCGGCCGGATGGGGCTCCTCGGCTGGGCCACGTTCTGTTCGCTGGGTCGCCCGCGCGCCTATCTGCGCGAGACGATCGGACACGTGAAACACATCGGGGTCGAGAGCCTGCCGCTCGTGCTCCTCATGGGGGCCCTGTCGGGCGCGGTCATGGCCCAGCAGACCATGTACCAGCTCTCACCGGGTCTGCCACGTGAGATCGTCGCGGGCGGCGTGGTCGGCGGCATGCTCACCGAGTTGGGGCCGGTGCTCACGGCGGTCGTGCTCGCCGGACGCGTCGGGGCCGGCATCGGCGCCGAACTCGGGGCCATGAAGGTGACGAATCAGATCGACGCGCTCCTCACCATGGGCCGTGACCCCGTGCTCGAACTCGTCGTCCCCCGGGTCGTCGCCGGGACGCTTATCCTCGTCCCCCTCGTCATGCTGGCGAACGTCATGGGCGTCTTCAGCGGCTACGTCACCTCGGTCGGGATCCTCGGGCTCACGTCGGGCGAGTACGTCGACGGGGCCAAGGGCTACTACCACCACGGCGCGCTCCTCTTCTCGCTCGTGAAGGCCGTCGCGTACGGCTTCGCCATCACCTTCATCGCCAGCTACGTCGGGCTGCGGGCGAGTGGCGGGGCTGCGGGCGTGGGGCGCACGGCCACGCGGGCGGTCGTCGCGATCATCGTCTCGATCATGGTCCTCGATACCGTGCTCGGACCCGTCTACAAGGCGCTGACGTGATCGAGATCATCGGGGTCCACAAGAGCCTCGGCGGCCGACCCGTGCTGGAGGGCGTCGATCTGGACGTCCGTGAGGGGGAGACGCTCGTCATCATGGGACCCTCGGGGACCGGAAAGAGCGTGCTCCTGAAGCACATCGTGGGCCTCTTCGACCCGGATGCCGGAGACATCATCGTGGACGGCATCTCGGTGCCGTCCTCCAGCCGGGAGGAGATCGCCGCCATCCGCGCGAAGATCGCCTACGTCTTCCAGAATTCGGCGCTCTTCGACTCGATGACGGTGCGCGGCAACCTCCTCATGGGACTCCCCCCGGGCTCCTACCAGGACCGCATGGCAGAGTGCGAAGAGCTGGCGCGGACCGCACTGAATCACGTGAACCTCGCACCCGACGTGCTGGCGCTGTACCCGGCGGAACTCTCCGGGGGCATGCAGCGACGGGTCGCCATCGCCCGCGCGATCATCGGCAAACGCCACTACGTACTGTACGATGAGCCCACCACGGGGCTCGATCCCGTCAACGCCACGAGAATCAACAGGTTGATCGCGCACGTGAGCCGCGAAGTCGACGCCACCAGCATCGTCGTCACGCACGACGTGACGTCCGCCTTCTTCCTCGCCGACCGGATCGTCCTCCTGTCCGATGGCGTGATCCAGGCGGAAGGCACGCCCGAGGAACTGCGGGTCACGGACAACCCGGCCGTACGCCAGTTCCTCGACGCGGCCCCCGGGGCCGGAGTGCGAGGCGCATGAGGGATCCCGGCCTCCGCGACCGCGGCGTCGAGATCCGGGTCGGCATCTTCCTCATCCTGGCCGCGATCGTTTCCGTGGCCGGCCTGTTCTGGATCGCCGACTCGCCCTTCCGGGGACCGACGATCCACGTGTGGGGCGTCGTGGGCGACGCCGGCCAGATCACCCCCGATTCGCCGGTACTCCTGCGCGGCGTCGAGATCGGGACGGTCGACGAGGTGGGACTGCAGGCGGAGCGCGCGGTGATCGGGATGACGATCTCCACGCGGATCGCGCTCCCGGCCGACACGCGGGGCACCGTCAGGCCCTCCGGGTTCCTCGGACAGCAGCTCATCGAACTCATGCCCGGCGCCGGCACGCGGGCCCTCGCCGAGGGGGACACCATCTCCCTCGACCGCGCATCCGACCTGGTATCGCTCGCCTCCAGCTTCGGCGAGGAGACCGGCGGGCTGATCGAGCGACTCGATTCGATCCTCACGGAGCAATTCGCCGAGAACGTGGCCGCCGGCTCGGAAGCACTCGCGCGCGCCATGAGGGAGCTGGCGGGGCTCCTCGAGGCCGAGCGCGGTTCCATCGGCAGCATGCTCGCGAACATGGACACGCTCTCGGGCCGGCTCTCGGGACTGGCCGGATCGGAAGAGGTGGACCGCACGCTCGCCAGCCTCGATACGCTCTCGTCCCGCCTGGCGGGGGCGAGCGACGACTTCGCCGCCACCGGCAGGTCTCTTGCCGAGATCACCCGCCGGCTGGAGGCCGGAGAAGGCACGCTCGGGAAGCTGCTCGGCGAGGACGCCGTCTACGACGGGTTGCTGGAGACACTGGAGACGCTTCGCGCCGCCGGCGAGGAGTTCGGGCTCCTGATGCGAGACATCCGCGAGCGGCCGGACCGCTACCTGGAGGACATCAAGATCTCCGTCTTCTAGCAGCGGACGGGCCGGCGGAGGGCGCGTGCCGCCGGATCAGAGGCCCGTGGGTACGTCGAAGAAGAGGTGCTCGGCTTCGAAGTGGTCCGCCGCGCGGCGGGCGAGGGCCCGGACGCCCAGGGTCTCGGTGGCGTAGTGGCCGGCGTAGATCACGTTGATACCGAGTTCGAGCGCCTCGTGATACGTGTGGTGGCTCCCCTCGCCGGTGAGGAAGGTGTCCGCGGCGGCCGCGGCGGCGGCCTCGATCATGGAGCCGCCGCTCCCTGAAAGGATCGCCAGGCGCGCTGCGCGCTCCGGTCCCCCGGCGATGACGACCGGAGACTGGCCGCACACGGCCTCCGCGCGAGCCGCGAGTTCCGCACGCGACGCATCCACGGTCCCGATGACGCCGATCCCCTCGTTTCCCCTGAACGACCCGAAACGCTCGACCCCCTCGAGGGCGAACTCGGCCGCGAGGAGGGCGTTGTTTCCGATGCGAGGGTGCAGATCGAGCGGGAGGTGCGCCGAATACAGGCCCATCCCGCTCTCCACGAGCCGGCGAAAGCGCTCGTAGAGAGGGCCGACGAAGGGGCGCAGGCCGCCCCAGAAGAGTCCGTGGTGCACGAGGAGGAGGTCGCACCCGCCCTCGACCGCGAGGTCGATCGTCGCCCGGCAGGCGTCCGTTGCCGCCCCGATGCGGGCCACTTCCCGCCGTCCGTCGACCTGCAGTCCGTTGAGCGCGAAGGGGTAGTCGTCGACCTCCGTCACGCGCAGGAGATCGTCCAGCCAGGCCGCGATTTCCCGGCAGGTTGCCCCGCTTCGGGCACGAGATGTCGCCACGGACGCTACTCCCATTCGATGGTCGCGGGCGGCTTCGAGGAGACGTCGTAGGTCACCCGGTTCACCCCCTTCACCTCGTTGATGATGCGGTTCGAGATCCGGCCCAGCACGTCGTGCGGGAACTGGAACCAGTCGGCCGTCATCCCGTCGAGAGAGGTCACGGCCCGGAGCGCGACGACGTTCTCGTAGGTGCGCGCATCGCCCATCACGCCGACGGACTGCACGGGGAGCAGGACGGCGAAGGCCTGCCAGATCTCGTCGTAGAGCCCACCCTCCCGGATGCCCTCGAGGTAGATCGCGTCCACCTCCCGCAGCGTGTCGAGCTTCTCCCGCGTGACGTCGCCCAGGATGCGGATCGCGAGGCCGGGGCCGGGGAACGGGTGGCGACCGACGATCTCCTCCGACAGGCCCAGTTCGCGGCCCACCTGGCGCACCTCGTCCTTGAACAGCTCGCGCAGCGGCTCGACGAGTTGGAACGGATGGTCGGGCCGCAGCCCCCCCACATTGTGGTGCGACTTGATCTTGACCGACGGTCCCCACACGGACACGGACTCGATCACGTCGGGATAGAGCGTCCCCTGCACCAGGAAGCGGGCGTCCCCCCACCGGCCGGCCGCCTCCTCGAACACGTCGATGAAGGTGTGGCCGATGATGACCCGTTTCTCTTCCGGCTCCGCCACTCCGGCGAGCCGCTCCAGGAAGAGATCCGCCGCGTCGACGACCTCGAGCCGCATCCCCATGTGTTCTCCGAACACGGCCTCCACCGAGCCGCGCTCGTCCTTCCGCAGCAGGCCGGTGTCGACGAAGATGCAAGTCAGCTGGTCTCCGACCGCCTGCCGCACGAGGGCCGCGGCCACGGAGCTGTCCACCCCGCCGGAAAGGCCGCAGATGACCTGCGCGTCCCCCACGTCGTCCCGGATCGCGGACACCTGGTGGTCGATGATGTTGGCCGCATTCCAGCTCGTGTCGCAGCGGGCGACCCCGAACAGGAAGTTCCGGAGCATCTCTCCGCCGCGCGCGGTGTGGGCGACCTCCGGATGGAACTGGACACCCCAGATCCGGCGTTCCTCGGACCAGATCGCCGCGATGGAGTTCTCCGTGGTCCCCAGCACGTCGAAACCGGGGGGCGGCGACCGGAGGGAATCGCCGTGGCTCATCCACACCTGCGTGGTTTCACCCTCCGAGAAACCCTCGAAGAGTCCGTCCGTCGACCGGACCCGCAGCTCCGCCCGTCCGTACTCGCGGCGGTCCGCACCGTGAACCTCTCCCCCGGCGAGGTCCGCGACGAGCTGCATCCCGTAGCAGATCCCGAGGATCGGAACCCCCATGGTCAGGATCTCGGGGCTCGCCCTGGGGACCCCCCGTTCGTACACGCTCGCCGGCCCCCCGGAGAGGATGATGGCGGCCGGCTCGTACGCCCGGACCCACCCGGAGCTCCGCGTCGGCGGGTGAACCTCGCAGTACACCCCCTCCTCCCGGATGCGGCGCGCGATGAGTTGGGTGAACTGGGACCCGAAATCGAGGATGAGTACGCGACTCACCAAACCTCCTCGGCCTTCACTCGCTGCTTCACTCGCTGCTCTCGGGGGACGCCCGCTCCACCTCGGCCGCGGCCGCGCGCGTCAGGGCTTCGATCGCGATTTCGCGCTCGGCGCCGGACGCCATGTCGCGGAGCGAGACGACCCCGCGTCCCACTTCTTCCGGGCCGAGCACGATCGTCCGCGCCGCCCCCGCCTGGTTTGCGGCCTTGAACTGGCGTCCGACCCCGCGTGCGCGCAGGTCGTACAGGACGTGGCGCCCCTGGTCCCGGAGCGCCCGCGCCAGGCAGAGAGCCGTGGGGCGCTCGTCCTCGGACACGCAGATGATGTAGTCGTCCACGCGGCGCAGCTCCGAGGGCACCAGGCCCCGGGCCCGGAGCAACTCCGCCAGCACCACGTCCCCCATCCCGAAGCCAAGGGCCGGAAGGTTCACACCCCCCAGCGCGCGCAGGAGGTCATCATAGCGACCGCCGCCGCAGATGGCCCTCAGTTCGTCGCGACGGTCCCAGATTTCGAACACGGTCCCGGTATAGTAGGCCAGCCCGCGCACGAGGCGGGCGTCGAAGCGCACGAAGTCGGCGAAGCCCGTCGCGTCGAGGTACGAAAACACGGTCTGCAGCCCCGCGGCCGCCTCCTCCAGCGGCCTCTCTCCGCCGTGCGCCGCCATCAGCTCCGCGAGCGGGAGCCTCAGCGCCTCGAACAGCCGGTCCGCCCGCTTTCCGCCCACGCCGGCCGCGGCCAACCGGCCCCGGATGGGGTCTTCCCCTTCCCTTTCCAGGCGGTCGATGGCGGCGAACACCGCGAGGTGCTCGCGGACGGGGATGCCGAGGGCGTCGAGGAGCGCCGCCACGAGCCGCCGGTCCGAGACGCGGACGACGATATCGGCCGCCCCGAGCCCGAGTTCCCGCAGCGCGTCGATGCCAGCCGCGATGATCTCGGCATCGGCGAGGGGATCCGTCTCGCCGACGATGTCCATGTTGAGCTGGAAGTGCTCGCGCAGCCGTCCCCGCTGGGGCCGCTCGTAGCGGAACAGCTGAGGGATCGAGAACCAGCGCACCGGCTTGGGGAGCCCCGCGGCGCGCGCCGCCATCATGCGCGCGAAAGTCGGCGTCATCTCCGGCCGCAGGGCGACGTCGCGTCCACCCTTGTCCTCGAATGCGTACAGCTGCCCGACGATCTCCTCGCCCGACTTGCGCGTATAGAGTTCGAGCGGTTCGAGGGGCGGCCCGTCGTATTCCGTGAACCCGTAGCGCGCGCCGACCCGACGCCAGGCGGAGAAGATGTGCCGGCGAAGGGCAAACTCCTCGGGGAAGAAGTCCCTGAAGCCGGGAAGGCCCCGGATTTCCCCCGAACTCACGACCCCGGGACTGCTAGGACGTTGCGCAGAATTCGTCGTACGCCTTCGTGATGTCGGCGGCGATCTGGTACGCCTCGCGTCCCTCGATCTGGTGCCGCTCGAGCATGAACTGCAATTCCCCGCCGGAGAGAAGCGCGATCGACGGCGACGACGGTCGCACGCCGGCGAAGTAATGCCGCGCTCGGGCCGTCGCTTCGGCGTCCTGTCCCGCGAAGACCGTCACCACCCGGTCGGGCTGCACTTCGTGGCGCATGGCCAGCGCCACGGCCGGGCGGGCGTTGCGGGCCGCGCAGCCGCACACGGAGTTCACGACGACCAGGGTGTCCCCCTCGGCGTCGAGCACTTCATCCACGTCGCCGGAGGTCCGTAACTCACGCACGCCGAGGCGCGTCAGTTCGTCCCTCATCGGCTGTACCAATCTCGGATCGTAAAGCATTTTTCGCTCTCTATTCTCCCATTCGCGCCCCGGCCAGTTCCGGCAGCGCCCTGGCTTCACCCACCGTGTAGGCGGACCCCGTCACCAGCAGGGTCCCCGAACCCGCGAGCGCACACCCGCGGACGACGGCCTCCGCCACGTCAACGCATACCTCGACAGACACGTCAGGCTCCCGGGACAGCCACGCCCGCGCCTCGTGCGGGTCCCACTGCCGTCCCCCGGCGGCGGCCGGCCGGGCGAGGATCATAACGTCCATGTCAAGCGCGAGACGGGAGAGCACGGCCCTCCAGTCCTTGTCGGCCAGCATCCCGACGACCGCGATCCGCGGCCGCGCGAGGGCCATGCCGGCAGCGGTCTGACAGAGGACTTCCGCAGCCGCCGGGTTGTGCGCGATATCGAACACCAATGTCGCCCCGCCGGGCCCCTCCCGCCACGTCTCGAAGCGGCCGGGCAGGCGCGCAGCCGCGACACCTTGCCTCACGCGTGCTTCACCGTAGCGGTAACCCGACCGGTCCAGCATCAGCAGGGCGAGCGCCGCGTTGTCGGCCTGGTGGCGGCCCGGAAGCCGGGTGGCGAGCGAGAGGCCCTTCGGCCGGTCGCGGGAGGCGTAGCGAAACCGGGTCCCCGCGGGACCGACGCGCACATCCGACACCTCCGCTTCCCTGCCGAGGCGAGCGACGGGCGACCCCGTCGTGCGCGCGATCCGCTCGAGCGTGTCGAGCGCTTCGCGGGGCATCCGCCCGAGGCTGACGGAGACATCCCGCTTGAAGATCCCGGCCTTCTCCGCCGCGATCGCGGACAGCGACGGGCCCAGAAGCTCCATGTGGTCGAGCCCCACCGGCGTGATGGCGGCCCCGATGGGGCGGAGTACGTTCGTGGCGTCCAGGCGCCCGCCGAGGCCCGTCTCCACGACCGCGACGTCCACCCCGCTCTCCGCGAAACAGATGAAGGCGAGCGCGGTCGTGACCTCGAAGTAGGTACACGCGCCGCTCGCCTCGCAGGCGAGAATCAGGGCCGCGGCCGTCTCGATCAGCGACTCCTCGACCCACGCCCCGTCCACGAGAAAGCGTTCGCGCACGTCGGCGAGGTGAGGGGAGGTGTACAGACCCGTGCGCAGTCCGCCCGCTTCGAGGATTCCCGCGGCATAGCTCGCGGTCGAACCCTTTCCGTTCGTTCCCGCGATGTGGAAGGCCTCGAACGTCCGCTCCGGACAGCCGAGCTGTTCCAGGAGGGCTTCGATTCTGTCCAGACCCGGGAGCACTGCGGCCATGGGACGGGGGTCGAGGAGGGCCGCGAGCGCCCCCTCGCCTCCGCTCAGCACATGTGGTCCAGAAGGGTCGAGACCGCCCCCCGCAGCCGGGCCCGTGGGACGATGCGGTCGATCATCCCGTGTTCCTCGAGGAATTCCGCGGTCTGGAATCCTTCCGGCAGGTCCTGCCGGATCGTCTCCTTGATGACTCGCGGCCCGGCGAAGCCGATCAACGCGCCGGGTTCCGCGAGAATCACGTCGCCCAGCATGGCGTATGAGGCGGTGACGCCGCCCGTGGTCGGGTTCGTGAGGACGCTGAGATAGGGGATGGCCGCATCCGAGAGCTGTTCGAGGGCGGCGGCGGTCTTGCCCATCTGCATCAGGGACAGGATGCCTTCCTGCATCCGCGCCCCGCCGGAGGCCGAGATGATCACGAGAGGCGTCCGGGCCGCGAGCGACCGGTCGGCGAGGCGCCGGATCTTCTCGCCCACCACGGATCCCATCGAGCCTCCGATGAACCGGAAGTCCATGGTCCCGAGATGCACATCCCTCCCCGCGATGCGGCCGCGCCCAGTGCGTATCGCGTCCTGGTCCCCTCCGCGCTTCTCGGCCTGCTGGACGCGGTCCACATAGCGCTTCGAGTCTACGAACCCGAGCGGATCCGCAGAGCGAAGCGTCTGGTCGTAGAGGACTTCGAGCCCGCCTCCGTCGAGGAGCAGCGCCTCGTAGGATTCCGCGGTGATACGAAAGTGATGACCGCAGTTCGGGCAGACGTGGAAACTCTCCTCGAGTCGGCCGCTGTACAGGATCTCACCGCAGCCGGCACATCGATCCCACATGTCGCCCGGAAGCTCCCGCTTCTGGGAGACGAGTTTCTGCTTCGGTTTGCTGAACCAGGACACCCTGCCTCCGGCGTGTCGGTTACGGCGGCCCGGGCCGCCGGGTGATGGGCGGCGAACAAGCTACTTCTCCCAGGCCACCCGCTGCACCATCCCGAACCCTGCGTACAGAACGACGAGGAAGCTCCCGCCGTAGCTGACGAGCGGCAAGGGCAGCCCCGTGATGGGCAGCATTCCAATGGTCATCCCGAGGTTGACGGCCAGGTGCGCGAAGAGTACGGCGAAAACGCAGAAGGCCACGGAGCCTCCGAAATCGTCTTCCGTATCGACCGCCGTCTGCAGCACCCTGTACAGGAGCAGCGCGAAGAGCACCAGAAATACCGCCACTCCGACGAAACCGAGTTCCTCCGCGACGACGGAAAAGATGAAGTCCGTGTGTTGCTCCGGGAGGAAGGCGAGGCGTTTCTGTGGGCCCTGCGCGAACCCCGCACCGAGCAGACCTCCCGACCCGATGGCGACCTTTGACTGGACCAGCTGCCAACCCGAACCGAGAGGATCGACCTCCGGATCGAGGAAGACCAGAAGCCGGTTCCGCTGGTAGTCGGCGAGCGAGTTCCAGACCGGGAGGGTGAGCGCGCCGGCCGCGACGTTCGCGAGGAGTACGCCCATGGAGTCCGGCAGGTAGGGACGGTCGATGTATAGACACGTCGCGACGATCAGAAACCACCCGCCCCACACGATCCAGTTGAAGCCGAGCAGCAGACCGACACCCGGCGTCACGAGCAGGAAGATCCTGAACAGCGGGACGCCGGCCCAGAAGAGTGCGGCGATGAGGATGACCGCGAACACGAGGGCGCTCCCCAGGTCCGGCTGCCGCAACACGAGACCGAGGGGAACGACGACGAGCAGGACGGGTTTCCAGAGCAACACCAGCCGGTCGTATCCGCCGCGGTCACCTCCCAGAACCCGGGCCAGCATCAGGATCGTCGCCAGCTTGGACACTTCCGCCGGCTGAACACGTGCGGGGCCCAGTTCCAGCCAGCTCCCGCTCGGGCCGGTCCCGATGACGAGCACGAGGAGCAGAAGCAGGATCGACGCCGCGTAGAACCACGGCGTGAGCCATTCCAGGAAGCGGATCGAGAAGCGGGAGGTCACCGCGAGGGCGACGATCGCCACGGCGAACCATGTGAGCTGGCGGAGCCAGATGCCGGTGGCCAGCGACCGGATGTCCACCTGCCCGGCCGAGTAGATCATGGCGATCCCCAGCCCGGTCAGAAGGACGATCAGGGCCAGGAGCGTGGGATCTCCGATCCCGGGGATGCGGCGCGACACGGTCACCCGCCAGTCTCGACCGAGGCCACCGCAGAGAGACGGACACCGGGCGTGGCTTCGGGCGGCAGGCCGAGGGTCTCCAGATGGCGGTCGACGATTCGGGATGCCAGAGGCACGGCGAGGGAGGGCTGGTTGTCGGGATGCCCGTGCTCGACGATGGCCGCAATCACGATCCGCGGATCATACGCGGGCGCGAAACCCACGAACCAGGAATGGGGTTCGCCGTGCGGATTCTGCGCGGTCCCTGTCTTTCCGGCCAGCGTCCAGCGCGAGAGGCGGCTGCCGTACGCGGTGCCGCCGGGCTGGTTGACGACGCGAACGAGCGCGTCGACGAGCTGCTGCCGCTGGGTCTCCGACAGATCGAGCGTCCAGTCCACACGTCGTTCCGCGAGCAACTCGTCGCGCGCGAGGTGCGGCTGGATCGGCGATGCCCCCGTCGCAAGGGCGGCGTAGAACTGCGCCATCGTGAGCAGACTCTGCGCGTTTTCTCCCTGTCCGATCGAGAGGCTCATGATCGCGGACTCGAACCAGCCGCTCGGTCCGTACCGCTGGTCGTACCACTCTCTGGAGTCCGGGAACCTGCCGCTGATCTCGAACGGGAGATCGATGCCCGATGGGCGGTCGAAGCCCAGCACCGCCGCCTCCTCAAGGAGCCTGTCGAGCCCGATCCGTTGTCCCGCCTGGTAGAACCAGACGTTGCAGGAGCGCTGAATCGCCTCCGCCAGATCGAGCCGCCCGTGTCCGCGCGACAGCCAACAGCGGAAGACGCGGCCCTGGTAGGCGAGCCCGCCCGCGCACGGGTGCGTGTGGTAGGTGTCGATCGTGAGGTCCCCCGTCTTCATCCCGATGGCGGACATGACGAGCTTCCAGGTCGATCCGGGCGGATACTGGGCCAGGGTGACCCGGTTCAGGAGCGGCTTGTCTTGGTGCTCGCGCAATGAATCCCAGAGATCGAGCGGGATGCCTCCGATGAAGGCGTTGGGGTCGAACGTGGGGTGACTGTAGAGGACGACGACCTCCCCCGTGGCGGGGTCGATGGCGACCACGCCCCCACGCATACCCGCCGGGAAGATCGAGTCCGCGAGCAGCTGCAGGTCGAGGTCGATGCCCAGGTGGAGATCGTCGCCGGGTTGTGAGTTCAGCCCCTGCGCGACGCCGAGGTCCCGAACGATCGTGCCGAGCGCATTCACCTCCACGTACCGGACCCCGTTTCGTCCGGCGAGTCGGCTCTCGTACTGCGCCTCGAGACCCGCCTTCCCCACCGTCTCACCGGCGGCGTACTCGACGTAGTCGGGCCGCGCCAACTCCTCTTCGTTGATCTCTCCCACATACCCGATGAGGTGCGCGACGGCGGAGCCCGCCGGATACCGCCGGTGGGGACGCTGTGCCACGGTCACGCGGCGGAACTCCGGGCGGCGCTCCTCGATGAAGGCCACCTGGTCGAAGCTCGCGTTCTCGCGCACGACCAGCGATTCGTAGGGCCGGGCGCGATTCCGCTCCAGCAACTCCGCGCGCCACTCGGGAGAAAGCTCCAATTGGTCGGCGAGGCGGTCGAGACCGGCGGCAATCGCCTCGCGCGGGCCCGGAAGGAGCGAAAGGTCGTAGCCCGGTACGTTGTCCGCGATGGCGCGCCCGTAGCGGTCGTAAATCGTCCCGCGCGGCGCCGGAACCGTGACGCTCCGGAGGCGATTCTCGCTCGATTGGAGCGTGTATCGATCCCCGCTGAAGAACTGCAGGCGAAGAAAGCCCCACGCCAGCAACAGCAGGAGAGCGAACAGCGCGCCGGCCGCCCCGCGCCCGCGCCGTCTCCGGAGCTGCGGATCTCCGTTACCACCCCTCATCTCAACCCCTCCCCGACCGGCCGTGACGAAGCGTCAGGCTCCCGCCGATACGAAGCGATCGACCAGCCAGCACACGACCGTGGTCAACGCGGCCGACGCCGGCGCGTTCACGAGAAGCGCGCCCATCGAGGCGTCCTCCTGGACCAGCAGCGCCACCGAGGCCCGCAGGGCCCACGTCCCAAGGAACATGGAAGCTACCACGAAGGTGTCCGAGTCAGAATATACGATGCGGCGCAGCCAGCCACCGATGCACGCGAAGATGGAAAAGAGAAACATGGTCAGGCCCAGGGGGCCGAGGGAGATCGACGCCTCGAGCAGGCCCAACAGACACCCGAACACGGCGGCTCGACCCCAACGCAAGAGAAATGAACCCAGCAGGAGTCCGCCCGCGAGCAGATCGGGCCCGATCGGCCAGCGGCTCCACAGCGGGTGGAGGGCGAAGTGCAGCAGCAGCAACAGAAGGACGGCGAACCACTCTCTCCGAGCACTCATCGACGGGCCGGCACCGTGTCCGTCTGATCCCGTACGACCTCGGGCTCTTCTTCCCCGGGGAGATCGGGACGCTCCCAGACGAAGACGTCACTGACTTCCTGCGGCCACACCGCCGGCTCGACCACGTAGCGCTTCATCCACCCCGCCTCGGGTTCCGACGGCTCCCGGACGTGCCCCACCGGAACGCCGCGCGGGTAGACGGCGCCGATCCCGGTCGTCAGGAGCAGCGTTCCCGAGGGGATTTCGGCCTGGAAGGGCGCACCCTCGAGCAGCAACAACGGCTGTCCGCCCTCGAGGCGCATCGGCCTCACGAATCCCGACACGGCCCCGTCTTCCGTCATCACGCTGACGCGAAAGTCGGCGTGGCTCCAGAAATCTCCGCTGACCCCGCGCCCTTGCGGTGCTCTCGCGACGCCCACGAGACCGAGTCCGGTGAACACGCCGACGGGCAAGTCCAGCTCCGAGGGATCAGGGCCCGACAGGAAGAAGACGTCGGGATTCCCTATCTGAGGTCGACCCGGATAGACGACGGCGGGCAGCGTGGATCCGATCCGCCGCGCCGCGAGCCCGCTGTCCGGCGGCGCCTCGCCGGCGGACGCGGGCCGCGCGCGATATCGCATGAGAAGTTCCGTCAGCGAATCCCGCTCCGCGACGAGCACCCGGTTGCGCTGCTCGATCTGCCCGCGCTCCGAAACGACGCGATGGAGCCGGAGGAACGGATAGAGCACCGTCCCCCGGACGGCGGACTCGATCTGGCCCTGCTGTTCCCGGGAAAGGCTCGCGGCGATTCCGCTCATGCCGAGCACGACGACGAGGGCGACCAGTTCGAGCGGCCGGCGGCGCGGAGGACGGGCGCCCGGATAGCTCACGGTCGCCGGGAGCCCCGTCTCCCGGTTCCGGCCCTCGGGGCACGGCTAGCTGGTAAGCACTCCACGGTATCGCCCGAACTGATCGAGGATCTTGCCGCACCCCCGGACCACGCAGGTGAGAGGCTCCTCATCGACGTGGATCGGGAGCCCTGTCTCTTCCGCCAGGAGCGTGTCCAGGCCGCGGACCAGAGCTCCTCCTCCGGTCATCACGACGCCCCGGTCCACGATATCGGATGCGAGTTCCGGCGGGGTGATTTCGAGCGCGCTTCGGACCGCGGCCACGATCTGCTGGATCGGCTCCTGGAGGCACTCGCGGATCTCGGCCGAATGGACCCGGACGGTCTTCGGGATCCCGGACACGAGATCCCGGCCCTTCACCAGCATCTCCCGGTCTTCGCCCGTGGGATAGGCCGATCCGATCTGGATCTTGACGGCCTCCGCCGTGGGCTCCCCGATGAGGAGATTATAGTTCTTGCGCAGAAACGATACGATCGTCGAGTCGAGTTCGTCGCCCCCGACGCGAATCGATGTGTCGGCGACCGAACCGGAAAGCGCGATCACGGCGATCTCGCTTGTTCCGCCCCCCACGTCGATGATCATGTTGCCCGTCGGCGTCTCGACGGGCAGTCCGACGCCGACCGCCGCCGCCATCGGCTCGGCGACCATGTAGACTTCCTTGGCACCGGCCGCGTGCGCGCTCGATCGGACGGCCCGACGCTCGAGTTCCGTGATCCCCGAGGGCACACCCACCACCACGATCGGCCGGATCTTGAAGAACCTCGACGTCAGTACCTCCTTGAGGAAGTAGCGAATCATCATCTCGGTGATGTCCACGTCGGCGATCACGCCATCCTTCAGGGGTCTGACCGCTTCGATCGCGCTCGGGGTCCGGCCGAGCATGCGCTTGGCAGCGAGGCCTATTCCCTCGATCCGTCCGCTGTCCTTCCGAACGGCGACAACGGAGGGTTCGTTGAGCACGATCCCTTCGCCTTCCACGTGGACGAGGGTGTTCGCCGTGCCGAGGTCCACTCCGATCTTGCTGACCGGGAGGAAGCTGTTCCGCAGCCACCACCTTCTCATCTAGGAGTTCGGACCTCGGAGGAACTCCGAGGCTGCGCGACTGCGGGACACGGGAGGCGGGCCTCCGAGGCGGCTGGTCTCATCGGGAGCACCCTGCCGAGGGCGCGGGACGCAGTAATGTATGGGTGCTTTCGGGTGCGGGAAAGTCGGTTTTGGGGCCCTTCCGGGCGCCGTGTCGGAGATCAGCCCCGCAACCCTTCCAGGGACGTGTGCTCCAGGTGGAAGGCGTCGGCGACCGCCCGATAGGTGACCCTTCCCCGGGCGACGTTCACGCCGAGGGCGAGACCGCGGTCGGCCAGACAGGCCGCCTCCCAGCCCTGGTCCGCAAGCCTGGCGAGGTACGGAAAAGTCGCGTTCGTGAGCGCCAGGGTGGACGTGCGGGGTACGGCCCCCGGCATGTTGGCCACGCAGTAGTGGATCACACCGTGGACCGTATACGTCGGGTCGTTGTGCGTCGTCGGCCGGGCCGACTCCACGCAGCCTCCCTGATCCACCGCCACGTCGACGATCACGGAGCCGTCCTTCATGTGCCGCAGGTCGTCGTGCCGGACGAGTTTCGGCGCCTTCCCGCCGGGGACGAGGACGGCTCCGATCAGGACATCGGCGCGCTCGATCTGCTCGAGGATCGAATGCCGGTTCGAGTACAGGGTATCGACGTTCGGCGGCATCACATCCGCCAGGTAGCGGAGCCGCGGCAGGCTCACATCGAGGACCGTCACGTGGGCGCCGAAGCCGGCCGCGATCGTGGCCGCGTTGGATCCGACGACCCCGCCCCCCAGGATGACGACCTCGGCCGGGAGCACGCCGGGCACCCCGCCGAGCAGGATCCCGTATCCGCCCGAGGTCCGCTCCAGGTACTTGGCCGCCTCCTGAACGGCCATGCGCCCCGCCACCTCCGACATCGGCGTGAGGAGAGGCAGTTCGCCCGTCGGAAGCTGCACCGTCTCGTAGGCGATCGCGATGCAGCCGCTCTCGATCGTGCGCTGCGTGAGCCGCTCGTCGGCCGCGAAGTGGAAGTAGGTGAAGATGACCTGTTCCCGCCGCATGAGGTCGTACTCGGCCTCGATGGGATCCTTGACCTTGACGATCAGCTCCGCCCGTGCCCACACCTCCGACGCCGAGTCGAGCATCTGGGCGCCGGCGGCCCTGTAGAGGTCATCCGGGAAGCCACTGCCAAGACCCGCGTCGCTCTCGACGCAGACCGTGTGGCCGGACAGGACGAGCGACTGGGCCCCTGCGGGGACGAGCGCCACCCGGTTCTCGTCCGTCTTGATCTCCTTCGGCACACCGACGATCATTTCGTTCGCTCCGGGTGAAGGATCACCTTCCGACCGGTGCGGATCCCGCGAGGGCGGGCTCAGGCGCCAATTCGAGCGTGGCGAGCCGGTCGGGGGCGAAGTAGGCGGCGGCTTCGAGACATTGGTCCCGGTCGACCGCGTCGAGCCGGAAGGCCACCTCATCGAGTGTACGATAGCGGTGCCCGTACAGGGCGATGCCTGCCAGTCGGCTCATTCGCGCGACGGGAGATTCGAGTGAAATCAGGAACTGGCCCTTGAGTTGGCTCCGGGTGTCGTCCAGCTCGGCTTCCGTCAGCCCCTCCCGCGCGAGACGAGCCAGTTCCCCGATCAACGCCTCCCGCGCTTCGTCCGCCGTCTCGGGCCGGGTGCCGACGTAGGCGCCCACGTGCCCCGCCCGCGAGAAGAAGGCGTGGAAGCTGTATACGGAGTACGCGAGCCCGCGCTCTTCGCGGATGTGCTGGAACAGCCGTGAACTCATCCCCCCGCCGAGCGCGGTCGACGTGACGTAGATCGCGTAGCGCAGCGGGTGGCGGTACGGGATCGAGAGTCCGCCCATCACGATGTGCGTCTGCCCGCCACCCGGGCTCCGGAGACGCCGGAAGCCGGTCCCGCCGACCGGCGCGGGGGGATCCTCGGGGGCCGATCCAGGCGCCCGGTCGGGGAGCCACCGCGCTAGCCCGGCCACCAGAGCCTCGTGCTCGACCGCTCCCGCCGCCACGACGACCACGTTGTCCGGGCGGTACGCGCGCCCGTGCGCCGCCGCGAGCGCGGTCGCCGGGAGCGACCGTACCGACGCCCGGGTCCCGAGGATCGGCTCGCCATACGGGTGTCCTCCATACAGGAGGCGGGCGTGTTCCTCGAACGCGACATCCTCGGGGACCTCCGCGGCGGCCGCGATCTCCTCGAGCACGACCTCCCGTTCCACCTCGAGATCGCGCTCGTCGAGAAGGGGCCGGAAGGCGAGGTCGCAGAGCACGTCGAGCGCGACATCCAGTTCGCCGGCCGGCACCCTGGCCTGGAAGGCCGTGGACTCGTGCGTCGTGTACGCGTCGAGCGCACCCCCGAGGCGTTCCAGCTCCCAGGCGAGATCCCGCGCGGAGCGGCGGCGCGTCCCCTTGAATACCATGTGCTCGAGCAGGTGCGACACGCCGCTCTCGGCCGGATCCTCGTGCACGCGCCCCTGCCGCACCCAGAGACCGAGAGCCACCGAGCGAACCGAATCCAGACGCTCGCTCAGCACGGTCATCCCGTTCGGCAGACGGGTCCGGTGGACCGCCCGGTCCAGGCGCTCCGATCCCGCACGGCCCGGGTGGGGGTCTCCGCCGGCCGCCGCGACCGGCTGCGCGCTCCCGGCGGGCCCGCGCGGTCGCGAGCCCGCGTGGGCCCTGGCCCTGCTCAGCCCTTGCCCGCGGACTCGAGGGCCGCGCGGCGGGAGAGCTTGAGGCGTCCGCGATCGTCCACGGCCAGGAGCTTCACCCGCACTTCGTCTCCGGGTTTCACGACGTCTTCCGTCTTCGCGGTACGCCCTTCCTCGAGTTCGGAGATGTGGCACAGCCCCTCGACGCCGGGGATGATCTCCACGAACGCTCCGAAGTCCGTCGTGTTCTTGACCACGCCGCGGTAGATGCGTCCGACCTCGGGCTCCTGCACGATGGCCTCGACCATCTCG
Source organism: Candidatus Palauibacter sp. (assembly GCF_965222475.1). Lineage (GTDB taxonomy): Bacteria > Gemmatimonadota > Gemmatimonadetes > Palauibacterales > Palauibacteraceae > Palauibacter. The sequence goes on from NZ_CBDCUB010000001.1 coordinate 1,139,514, forward strand.
CGCGCGCGCTCGGCGCCCTCGCCCGTGGGGGCCGCGATCGTCACCACCCCGGTATCCTCGACGTTCACATCCGTTCCCGTCTCCTCCTGGATCATCCGGATCGTCTTCCCCTTCGGCCCGATGACCTCGCCGATCTTCTGGGGGTTGATCTGGACGGTCACGATCCGCGGCGCGTGCGGCGACATCTCCTCGCGCGGCGAAGGCAGCGTCTCGTTCATCCTCGCCAGGATCTGCAGTCGCGCGTCCCGGGCGCGGGCCAGCGCCTCCCGCATCGTATCGACGGACAGCCCGCCGGCCTTGATGTCCATCTGGACGGCGGTGATGCCTCGCTCGGTCCCGGCGATCTTGAAGTCCATGTCGCCGAGGGCGTCTTCCACACCGAGGATGTCGGTCAGGATCTCGACTTGGTCACCCTCCTTGATGAGCCCCATGGCGATCCCCGCGCACGGGGCTCGCATCGGAACGCCCGCGTCCATGAGGGACAGCGAGCCGCCGCAGACCGAGGCCATCGAACTCGATCCGTTCGACTCCAGAATGTCGGACACGATCCGGATCGTGTACGGGAAGTCCTCGTACGCCGGGAGCAGCGCCTGGAGCGCACGCTCGGCCAGGAGCCCGTGACCCGTCTCGCGTCGGCTCGTCCCCCGGAACATCCGCACCTCGCCCGTCGCGAAGCCGGGAAAGTTGTAGTGGAGCATGAACGACTTCGAGGTCTCCTCGCGGACATCGACCGAGTCGATGCGCTGCTCGTCTCTCACCGACCCGAGGGTCGCCACGGCAAGCGCCTGGGTCTGCCCCCGCGTGAACAGGGCCGAGCCGTGCGTTCGCGGCAGGAGGCCGACGTCGCAGGTGATGTCGCGGATGTCGTTCACGCCCCGGCCATCGATCCGCTCCCCGTCATCGAGGATGCGCCGGCGCATGATCTCCTTCTCGAGCTTCCGCAGGGCCGCGCCGACATCCTTCCCGCAATCGGGGTGCTCGGCGTCGAGGCGCTCGGTGACCTCCGCGCGCAAGGTGGAGAGCGCCCGCCCGCGTTCATCCTTCTCGGCGATCCGCAGGGCGTCGCCCACCGGGCCGGCGGCCTCCGCCGTGACTTTCGCGACAACGTCCGCATCCGGCCCCACGGGCTCGTACTCGAACGTCTCCTGCGCCCCGGCCATCGCCACCAGCTCACGCTGGAGGCCAATCAGCTCGACGATGGCTTCCCGTCCGACGCGCATCGCTTCCAGAAACTCATCTTCCGTCGCCTCGAGACAGGCGCCTTCGACCATCACGATCGAACTCTCGGATCCGGCGACCACGATCTCGAGGTCGCACATCTCGAGGTCGTCGAACGTCGGGTTGACGAGCCACTGGCCGTCCATCCTGGCTACGCGGACGCCGGCGATGGGTCCGTTCCAGGGGATCGGGGAGAGGAGAAGCGCGGTCGAGGCCCCCAGCAGACCGATCACATCGGCATCGTTCTCCTGGTCGGCGGAGATCACGAAACAGACGACTTGGGTATCGTTCTGATAGTCGCCGGGGAACAGCGGACGCAGCGGGCGGTCGATCTGCCGCGCCGACACCGTCTCCTTGTCGCCGGGGCGTGTCTCCCGCTTGATGAAGCCGCCGGGGAACTTTCCAGCGGCATAGGTCTTCTCCCGGTATTCGACCGTGAGCGGGAAGAACGGGAGGTGCGTGGGCTTGCGGTCTGCGGTGGCGGTGACCAGCAGCGCGGTCTCTCCGTATTGAACGTAGACGGCGCCGTCCGCCTGACGGGCCATGCGGCCCGTTTCCAGGATGAGGGGCCGACCATGGAACTCGGTTTCGATTCTGTGCGTCATTCTCTTCTTCTCTTCTCTTGTCTTCGATGGCGCCACGGGCTTTCCGGGCGCCGCGCCGGCCCGCGACGGTCGCGGGGGCTCATGGCGTGTCTTCGTGTCCTTGCATCAGCTTCTTTGCGTCAGCGCAACTGGCGCGGGCGGGCGAGACTCGGCTCCGGCGGCCCGAGACGAGGGAAAAACGGCGGGTGGCCCGAGGAAGCGTGCCATTGGCGGCGGACGGCGGAGAGCTTGGGGGCCGCACGGCGCCTCAACGACGTAGTCCGAGCTCCTCGATGACCGACCGGTAGCGGTCGAGATCGGTCGTGCGAAGGTAGTTAAGCAGCCGGCGGCGACGGCCGACCATCTTCAAGAGCCCCCGGCGGCTGTGATGATCCTTGGGGTGGTCCCGGAAGTGCCCGGTCAACTCCTCGATACGAGCCGTGAGCAGCGCGACCTGCACCGGCGCCGACCCCTGATCGTTCTCGCGCCGCGAGAACTTCTCTATGATCCCCTGCTTCTTCGTCTTGTCCACGTCGTTCGATATCCCTCGGTCCCTGCCCCTCATGCGCGCGGAGGAGCCGGGAGAATTTACCCGGCCGCCCATCCGGTCCGTTTCAGATACAATCCGTAAGTGTAGAATCGGCGCTCGTCGCTGTAAAGGTACACGCTTACGCGGCGCTACGCCCGCATGGCCCTGTTCACCGAAGCCACCCCGAAGTCACGACCGCCACGATCTCCAGACTCAGGCACGTGCCCGCCCAGAGGAGAAACGCCCCTCGCGGTCCGATCCCCAGGTTGGCGAGCCAGGAGGCCCCGCCCCGGCGGCGCTGGTTGATCCACGCCAGGAAGACGCAGACCGCGACGAGGGGCAGCGACACGTTGCTCACGAGCACCGATCCGGTCGCGCCGCCCTCTTCCGGCAACGGGACCGCGCCGCGAAACGCCGCGAGCACGGCCCGGAGCGTGGCCCAGATCACGGCCGCCGACGCCGCGACCGGCAGCCGGACCCGTACGGCGCGCCGAAGCCACGCCGCCCCGCGCTGCGGAACGCCGACCGGCACGGGGCGGGCGAGGCTCGCCGCAACCGGGGCCGGAGCGGAGGCTGCGGCGCTCAGAGAGGGGAGTCTCGAGGTCGGCGACGGCCGAGGTATTGGCCGGCGAACTCGGGATGCGCCCAGGCCTGCTCCGGAGACCCCAGGACGCGCGTCCCGCCGGCGACGATCCACACGACTTCAGCGGCCACGGCCAGCAGCAACTCGACCTCGTGTCCCGTGGCCAGCACCGCCGCGCCCCGCCGTGCCGCATCGCGGATGGCTCGGGCCGTCCGGATCTGATGGGCGGGCGACAGTCCCGCGAGAGGCTCGTCGGCGATCAGGCAGACCGGATCACGAAGGAGGGCCAAGGTGAGCTCCACACGTCGGCGCTCTCCACCCGAGAGTTGCCAGATCCTGGCGCCCGCGAAGGGAGCCACATCGAGCGGATCCTGATTCGCCGGCGGTTCGGACCGCGGAAACGCCGCCCGCAACGTCTCGAGGTGCGTCTCCTCGCGCGGCCGCGGCACCGCGAGGCCGCGGTCGGGCAGGAAGAAGAGGCCTTCGCGCGCCATGCGGGCGAGGCGGGGCCGGAGCGTCGCGTCGCCCCACCAGATCACGCTCCCGTTGTCCGCGGCCAGGAGCCCCAAGCCACAACGCACCAGCGTGCTTTTGCCCGACCCGTTGCGCCCCAGCAGCACGGTCACGCGCCCCGGCCAGGCCCGTACGGCGGCCGCCCTGAGCACTTCCGCGTCTCCGAGACGCTTGACGAACCCCTCCGCCGCGAAGACCGGCCTGACCGCTTCCTGCCGAGTCTCGCTCACATCCCGGGGGCTTCCGGCGAACGGCAACCGGGCCCATCGAGGGACGGGGTGTAGAGCACCGCGCGTGGAACCACATCGTCCTCCCGGACACCGAAGACGAATCTTTCGTCACCCGTGATCCGCAGAGCTTCCTCGTGTCGCATCCGTGCGACGAGTTCTCCGTTCGCCGGGTCGATGACCTCGAGCATGGTGTCCAGCACGCGGTTGAGCTGGAGCTCGGCGGGAGTCACGTCGGCGTTGTCCCGCCAGTTCGCGTCCGCGACCCACGTCGCGATCCACATCAAGCCCTCGGCGAAGCGAAGGCTCATCACGACCGACGGCGTCGGCGCGGTGATCGGCGCGCCCGGCTGAGGCGGGCCGGGATCGAACCAATCGGCCTCGCCGGCCAGCCGAACGACCGGATCGCCGCCTCCGTCCGTCTCCCACGCCTCGAACGCGTACGCTCCCGGCTGCGCCGACCATGCCCTGCCGCGATCGTCGAGGGCCACCGGGGCGCGGAAGAAGTTCACGATCCACGGCTCGGCAGGCACCGCCCCGAGAGCGGCGAGCGTCGCTCCGTCGCCGTCGACCACCTCCGTCGACACGCTCAGACCGGCCGCGCCGACTCCGAAGCCGGACACCACGAAGCGCGCGCCGGCATCGATCGTGACGAAGTCCAGGGCCTGAAGCGTGCGTACGTCCACGGCCTCCAGAGCCTCGCCCCCGGGCGACACGTGCGTGATGCGGCGATTGCCCAGGTCCAGAATCAGCAGGGTCCCGTCGAGGCCCGGGCGAATGCGGCCCGGTGCCCGAAATTCTCCGGGGCCGTCGCCGGCCCGACCGAACGTCCGGCGGAACCGGCCCTCCGCATCGTAGACCAGCAGTTGCCCCCGGTTCTCCGGGCTCGCGACGATGAATTCTCCGTCCCGGGTGCGTGTGATCTCCGGACGAACTCCGATCGTCCCGGCGTCTTCGAGTTCGCCGAGGGAAAGCACCTCGCGCAACCCGACGGCACAATCCGGGGGATCCGTCGAAATGGAGACCAGTTCCTGGGCGGAAGCGGCCGCGGGAAAACCGAAGACTCCGGCCGCGCTCGTGCCCGCCAGGGTCGCCAGAAGCATGTCATGAAGTCTCACCGGCCATCACCGTCGTACATGGCGCTCATTTTCTCGCGAAGAACTCGCGCCCGGCCTCCAGATCTCGTCGCATCTGCTCGATCAGTCCGGCCTGCGTCGCGAACGGTCGCACCTCGCGCAGCCTGTGGAGGAACTCCACGACGACCCGCTCGCCGTAGATGTCCCGCTCGAAGTCGATCAGGAACAGTTCGATCGTGGGGGGCAAACCCGCGAAGGTCGGCCGCGGGCCCAGGTGCAGCAGCCCCTCCCTCAGTTCGGTGCCTACACTCGCGCGCACCGCATAGATCCCCTCGGCGGGGAGCAGCTTGTCGGGCGGGGGGGGAGCGAGGTTGGCGGTCGGGAAGCCGAGCGTCCGGCCGCGTCCCAGTCCGTGGATCACGGTCCCGCGCAGCGAGTAGGGACGGCCCAGTCCCGCGGCCGCGGCCTCCATGTCGCCCTCACCCACCGCGCACCGGATGCGGGTGGAAGAGACGGCCCCGCTGCCTACCCGCACTCCGCCCACGACGGCAACATCGAATCCGTGCACGGCCCCGAGCCGCTCGAGCACGTTCACGTCGCCGGCGCGTCCGCGCCCGAACCCGTGGTCGTATCCGATGACGAGTGCCGACGCGCGGAGCCGCCGCACGAGAATCTCTTCCACGAACCTTTCCGGCGAATACCGGGAGAACTCGGTCGTGAAGGTGACGAACGCGACGTAATCGAGGTCGAACTGGGCGAGGATCTCCTTCTTCTCGTTCGGCAGCGTGAGCAGTTGCGGGGCCGCGTCGGGGCGGACGACCCGCAGCGGATGCGGATCGAACGTAAGGAGCACGGACGAGCTCGCGCGCGCCCGCGCACGCCTTCGCACCTGTCGGAGGATCGCCTGGTGGCCGAGGTGGACGCCATCGAAGGTCCCGACGGTGACGACGGTGGTGTTCACGTGCGCCGGAAGCCCGCCCACGCCGCTCACGCCGGGAACACCTTCCTGGGGAAGAGCCGATCGTCGCGCGCTTCCGCGACGGCCACGAGAGTGTCGCCGGCGACGAGGGCCACCGGGCCCGCCTCGGGCTCCGCGGACGTGAGGTCCGGCCACAGCGGAGGGAGCAGATCGCCCCGTTCCACAGGCCGTCCGTTGCGCACCCCGGCCTCTTCCCGGCCGCTCAGCCGGCGTTGGACGACCCAGGGCAGGGCTCCGGGACCGGGGCGCCAGGCGGGAAGCGCGGCCGTCACCGCATTCGCGGCTTCCTCGGGGCCTACCGCTTCCGCCAGCGGGAAGGGACCGATCCCGGTGCGGCACAACGCGGTCAGGTGCGCGCCGGCGCCGAGGTCCCGCCCTATGTCGCGGGCCAGCGCGCGTACGTAGGTACCGGTAGACACGCGGGCGCGGAAGCGGACGCGCGGCAAGTCGACCTCCGTGACCGTGAGTTCGTGGAAGACCACTTCGCGGGCCTCCAGAGCCGGCCGGTCTCCGCGACGGGCCAGATCGTAGGCACGCTCGCCGCCGACGTGCCGCGCCGAATACACGGACGGCACCTGACGTCCCTTCCCCACACGGGCGGCGAAGGCGGCTCGGACCCGCTCTCCGTCGCAGTCCCGCCAGGCGGGGCTCTCCGAAACGGTCACCCCCGTGAGGTCGTCCGTGTCGGTCTCCCGTCCGAGTTCCAGCGTGGCCTCGTAAGACTTCGGGAGGGCGTGAAAGAAGTCCGCGAGCCGCGTGAACGCTCCCACCAGCGCCAGGAGCAGCCCGGTGGCAAAGGGATCGAGCGTCCCGGTGTGGCCGACCCGGCGGACGCCGAGCGCGCGCCGCAGCCGAAGCATGATGTCGTGCGAGGTGGCGCCGGCCGGCTTGTCCACCAGGAGCAGACCCGCGTCAGGCCTCACTCGGCCCGTCGCTCTCGCGCACCCGGCGGAGGAGCGCTTCGATTCGGCTGGCGTGTTCCGGCGTCTCGTCCGGCAGGAAGCGGAATTCGGGAATCTTCCGGAGCCGGAGTGACCGCCCGAGTTCGCGGCGAATGAAGCCGATCGCGTGCTCCAGGCCCTCGATACCCTCCGCCACATCACCATCGGACCGCACATAGACGGTGGCGAAGGAAAGGTCCCTCGTCGCTCGCACGTCCGTCACCGTCACGCCATCCAGCCGGGGATCCTTCAGCGGACCCAGGAGCAGCCGCGAAAACTCCCGCCGGAACAGCTCGCCCAGGCGCTCGCCCCGGTGGCGGTGGCTCACTTCCCCGCCCCCGCCCCACGCCGCCGGATCAAAGGAACTCCCTCTCCGACTCGACGACGTGCGCCCGAGGGTCCGAGCGCAGGAAGCGGTCCACGCCGCCCAGCACGGACTCGGCCTGGCGGCGATCGCCGGAGACGACGGAGACCGTGATCTCGGCCATCGACGCGCGGTCCTGCAGGCCGGTCTCTGCGGCCGAGACCCGGAACTTCCCGATCGCCCGCTCGCGGAGGCCACGGATGACCGAACGCTTCATCTTGAGCGACCGGCAGCCCGGAAGGTGAAAGACCCAGCGACCCACCCCGATGACGGCCACGACACCTCGCGCGGCGTCAGCCGGCCGGGGCTCCGGAGAGGGTGCGGGCCACTTCCACGACCTCGAAGCACTCGATCACATCGCCGGTCTTGATATCGTTGTAGTTCTCGATGGAGATGCCGCACTCGTACCCGCCCCTGACCTGGCGCACGTCCTCCTTGAACCGCCTCAGACTCTCGACCCGCCCCTGGTAGATCTGGATCTGGTCGCGGAGCAGGCGGATGGGGAGGCTGCGCCGAATCTCGCCGGACTGGACGTAGCAGCCGGCGATCGTCCCCGCCTTGGGGACGCGGAAGAGTTCCCGGATCTCGGCCATCCCCACCGTGATCTCCCGCTGTTCGGGCACCAGCAGGCCCTCGAGGGCGAGGCGGATCTCCTCGACCGCCTCGTAGATCACGTTGTAGATCCGGATCTCGATCGATTCGCGCTCGGCCGTGGCCGCGGCGCCAGCGTCGGGACGTACGTGGAAGCCGACGATGATCGCCTGCGAGGTCGAGGCGAGGAGGATGTCGGACTCGTTGATGCCGCCGACCGCCCGGTGGATGACCTCGACCGAGACTTCGTCCGTCGAGAGGCGCTCGAGGCTGTCGGAGAGCGCCTGCACGGACCCGTCGGTGTCGCCCTTGATGACGATGTTCAGCCGGGCGCGCTCGCCGGCCTTGACCGCCTCGAACACGTCCTCGAGACGCGTCCCCGTAGCCTTGCGGCGAATGTCCTTCTCACGCTCGAGCTGCTGTCGTCGGCTCACGATCTCGCGGACGCGCGCCGCGGGAAGGACGACGAGGGAATCACCGGCCTGCGGGACGCCCTCGAGCCCGAGCACCCGCACCGGGATGCCGGGCCCCGCGCGGTTCACCTTCCGGCCACGCTCGTCGAGCAGCGCCCGGACCCGTCCGGCGTGCAGCCCGCACACGAAGTCCGCGCCGACCCGCAGCGTGCCACTCTGGATCAGGACCGTCGCCACGGCCCCCATGCCCTTGTCGAGCTGGGCCTCGACCACGGTGCTGCGGGCGTCACGATCCGGGTTCGCCCCCAGCTCGAGCAACTCGGCCTGGAGGAGAACCTTCTCCAGCAGGTCTTCGAGTCCGGCACCCGTCTTCGCGGACACATCCGCGCTCAGGACGTCGCCGCCGAACTCCTCGAGCACGACTTCATGCGCGAGCAGTTCCCGCTTCACCTTGTTCACGTCGGATGTCGGGAGATCGATCTTGTTGACCGCCACAACGAGCGGTACGCCCGCGTTCCTGGCATGGCTGATCGCTTCGATCGTCTGCGGCATCACGGAGTCGTCGGCCGCGACGACCAGGATCACGACATCCGTCACCTCCGCGCCACGCGCGCGCATGGCGGTGAAGGCCTCGTGACCCGGCGTGTCGAGAAACGTGATCGTGCGTCCCCCGGGGAGTTTCACGTGATAAGCGCCGATGTGCTGCGTGATCCCTCCCGCTTCGCCCGCGATCACGTTGGTCCTGCGAATGCGGTCCAGCAGCGAGGTCTTTCCGTGGTCGACATGACCCATGACGGTCACGATCGGGGGCCGCGGCGCGAGCTTGCCCTCCTCCTCGGCGTCGCCCTCGTCAACGGTGGCGAGGTCCGCCTCGAAGGCCTCCTCGCGGATCGCGGTGTAGCCGGCTTCCTCGCAGATGAGCTCGATCTGCTCGAAGTCGAGACGCTGGTTAATGGTCACCATCAGACCGAGGTTCTTGAACGCCGATGTGATGATCGCCTGCGGGGCGACCTCGATGAGATCGGCGAGTTCGGACACGGTGAGGAATTCATTGACCCGTACCGTGGCCTTCTCCACCTCCCGCTCGAGTTCGCGCTGCTCCTTCTCGGCCTCGCGCTGCTGCTGCTGCGTATCCCGGCGCCGCTTCCGCGTCGGGGACTGGCCCATCGCGGCGAGCGTCTTTCTGAAGTTCTGCTGAACCGCGTTCCGGTCCACCCGGCGGCGCTTCTTCCGTTCCCCGCCCCGAGCCTTGCGACGTCCGTCGACCGTGTAGCCCGCGGCCGAGATTCTCACCTTGCCTCCCGGGCCGGCCGAGGCGGTCGGCCCCGACACGGCGGCGGCCGGCGGCGCGTCCGCCGGCATGTCGCGTCGCACCGGCTTGGGTCGGCGCGCTCGGCGGGACGGTGCGGGCGGCCCTTCCGCAGCGGGTTCCGGCGCGTCCCGGGCGGCATCGGCCTGGTCGATTTCCGCTTCGACCGGCTCGGTAGGCTCCGCGTCCGCGGACTCCTCCTCCGGCTCGACGATCGCCTCGGGCTCCGGCTCCGGCATCTCCTCCACGGCAGGGGGTTCGACGGCCGCCGGGGTCTCGACCACGGAATCGACGGCCGCCGGGACCTCCACGACGGCCTCGACCGGCGGCTCGACCACCGCCACTTCCGTCGTGTCCGGGGCAGGAGCCGGATCGGCCGCGGGGTCGGCGGACGGCTCCACCGCCTGGGCGACCTCGGTCGCGGGGGTGTCCGACGGTGTGAGCGAGGGGGGCGTCGCGCGGCGACGCCTCCGACGGCGGCGCACACGGGTGGCGGTTCCCGCCCTGGCTTCGCCGCGGCGTTCGCGCTCCAGCCGAGCGTGAAGGCGCGCCACGTTCGTCGGATCCACGGTGGACATGTGGCTCCGCACGGGCACATCCATTTCGCGAAGCATCTGGATGAGGTGACTCGTCTCGAGTCTCAACTCCTCCGCGACCTCGAAGACACGTTTCTCTGTCAAGGCACCTGCCCTTCCGGGTCTCCTGCCGACCCGGAGCTGTGATCGCCCCCCGCGGGAGCACACTCCGCTTCGATAATCCGCGCGGCCAGCGCCACATCCGTGACGCCCGCTACGGCGACATCGTTCCTTCCGAGCGCCCGTCCGAGCGCCTCCCGGCTTGCGACCGTGACCCGCGACGCCGCGCGGGCTTCGGGCGGCAAACGGCCCAGCGCATGTCGTGAGGCGTCAGACGCCACCACGAGCAACGCGAGCCGCCCTCTCCGCGCCGCACCATCCACCGCGCGGGTGCCGAGCGCCACGCGGCCCGCCCGCATCGCGATCCCGAGCAGACCGAGCCTCCCGTTCGCGACCGTCATCGCGGGCCGCCTCGACTCAGCCGGTCGCCTCCCCGGAAGTCGCCGCGCTCTCCAGGGCCTCCGGGGCCATCTCGCTGCCGACCACGTCCGCCGTCTCGCCAGCCTCCTCCTCCGTCTCGCCGGCCACATCGGCCGTCTCGCCAGCCGCCTCCTCCGCCGCCTTCCCGGCCACGGCCGCGTCCGGGGACGTCTCGTCGACGACGGTCAGCTCGTCGACCAGCGCTTCGAGCGTATCCGCCTCTTCCCCTCCGATCCCGGGGACCTGGAGAAAATCCCCCCGGTCCATGTCCAGCAGGCCGTAGAAGCTGCCGATTCCCGCCGCCTCGAGCGCGGCCAGCGTTGCGGGCGCGATTCCCTCCAGTTCCGAGAGCGGGAAATCGGAGATCTCGTAGTCCTCCCCGCCCCCGAACAGGCCACTCTGGCCGCCGCGCTCAATCCAGTCCCGGCTGGAGTAGAGATCGATCTGCCACCCGATCAACTGGGACGCCAGGCGCACGTTCTGCCCATTGCGTCCGATCGCGAGCGACAGCTGGTCCTCATCGACGATCGCGGTGATCACGTGCCGCTCCTGATCGGAGATCACCTTGGCCACCCGGGCCGGAGCCAGCGCCCGGCGAGCGAAGATCTCGGGATCGGGGTGCCAAGGGACGATGTCGATGCGTTCACCGCTCAGTTCGGAAACCACCGCCTGCACGCGTGATCCCTTGAGGCCGACGCACGCTCCCACTGGATCGACGGATTCGTCACGGGACGCGACGGCCACCTTGGTGCGCCCGCCGGCTTCCCGGACGATTTCCTTGATCTCCACGATGTTGTGGTAGATCTCCGGCACTTCGAGCGCGAACAGGGACGCGACGAACTGCGGGTCCGCCCGCGACAGGATGAGCCGCGGACCTCGAGACGTCTCCTCGAGCAGCTTCAGCACGGCGCGGATCGGCTCGCCCTGGCGGAAACGCTCCCGGGGATTCTGCTCTCGCCACGGGATGATGGCCTCCGCTTCCCGGGAACGATTCAGCATCACGACAAGCTTGCCCCGCTCGCTGGCCTGCACCTCGCCCGACACGAGATCCCCGACCCGATCATTGAATTCCATGCGAATCCGGTCGCGCTCACCTTCGCGAATCCGCTGGATGATCCGCTGCTTGGCTGCCATCACGGCGCTGCGCCCGAATTCCCTGAAGTCGACCGGGATTTCCATGAGGTCGCCGACCTCGAAGTCGGGATCGTCCCAACGCGCCTGCTCCAGGGTGACCTCGCGTGCGGGGTCCTCAACCTCCGCCACGACCTCCTTCAGCACGACGATCGAGATGTCCCCTTCGTCCGTGACGTCGATCTCCGCTTCGACCGGGCCTCCGAACCGACGAGCCAGCGCGGCATGGATCCCCTCGCGGATGAGACCATGCAATTCCAACTCCGTCAGCGACTTGTTGGCCGCCATCATGCGGAACGCCTCAACGACCGGGATCTGATCGCTCATCTCTTTCCCTTGTCTCCCTCGCCGCCTCCCACCGCGTCCCAGTCGTAGACCAGGCGCGCGGAGGCGACGGCCTCCAGCGGGATCTCCACGCGATCCCCATCGACCTCCAGCGCAAACGCCTCCGAGGGCCCGGCGGCCAGCCCGAGGAGCGTCCCGTCGAGCCGCCGCCCGCGCTCCGCCAGCGGCGCGTACCCCTTCACGCGAACCCGCGACCCCGCGAAGCGCGCGTAGTCCGCCGCCTTCACCAGCGGCCGGTCGACTCCCGGGGAGGAGACTTCCAGCACCCAGTTCTCGTCTCCCCCGTTCGCTTCCGCCGAACGGGCGCGGACTTCCCTCGCGACCGCCGCGCAATCCTCCACCGTGACGCCCGAGCGGCCGGCCGAAACGCCCGGGCGGTCGATCCGGAGCCGGAGCAGCGGCCGGCGGCGGCCGCCTCCGCGCTCCAGCTGCACGACCTCGAACCCCAGGGCCTCGACGGCCCGCTCGATGTGCGCCGCGTCCAGAATGGTCGACCTCCGGCGGCCCGCAGCCGCGCACGGTAACCGTTTATCAGCAAAAAAAAGTGGGGCCCGTACAGCTTCCCCACTTCGAGTAACGCCATCGCCCGCCGGGCCCGCGCGGGACGGTATGTGGACCTGCGGCTGTCAAGATAGGGCGGACGCAAACCGGCGGCAACCAAGCCCGGCGGAGGTCGCCTCAGTCCGTTCGGCGCCCCAGAAACGCGGCCATCCGGCCCGCCTTGCCGCCACTCGCGCGATGGGAGTGCAGGGGGATCGGACCGCAGGCGGTACAATGCCGCGAACTCGAGATCGAGGCGCGGTCCACGCCCGCCGTGAGAGCCTGCCCGGCCAGCAGGCCCCTCAGATCAAGGCGGGCGCGCACGAGGATCCCCGCCGCGGCCCCTCTCCACCCGGCGTGGACGAGGCCCATCCGTCCCGTCGCCCGACTCCAGAGCGCGATGGGCGCGCAATCGGCCGCCGTGGCGGCGAGCAGGCACCCCCGGGCGCCCGTGACCTGGCCATCGACGCGACCCGCCCGTTCGACGACGGGGACCGCACCCTCCGCACTCTCCGCGCCCGAACGGCGCGGCACCTCGTGGATCGCGGTGCCGTGGACCTGCGTCGGCACCGATACGCGGCCGAAGCCGAGTCTGCGGGCCAGCGTCCCGTAGGCCTCCGCCACCCGCGCCGGTGACGAGACCGCAACCCCGAAATCTCCCCCGGCGGCCGTCGTGATACCACACACGATGTTCGGATCCAGCGCCTCCCACGGCGTCAGCCTGAGGACCCCCTCACGCGAGACTTCCTCGACTTCGAGCCCATCGAGCGCCCGGGCACCGATGATTTCCTCCGGGGTGTCCCCCGCCGCGACCCGCCCGGGCGTCACGGGCCGTCCGGCGCGACGCGTTCGATCCGGGCGCCCAGCGCGCCCAGTCGTTCGTGGATGCGCTCGTATCCGCGCTCGATCTGGCCGATGTTGTGCACCTCGCTCGTGCCTTCCGCCGCGAGGGCCGCGATGAGCAGCGCCATCCCGGCGCGAATGTCGGGACTCTCCAGCCTCGCTCCCCGCAGCGGGGACGGCCCGACCACGACCGCGCGGTGCGGATCGCAGAGGACGATTCGGGCCCCCATCGCGATCACCTTGTCCACGAAGAACATCCGGGACTCGAACATCTTCTCGTGGATGAGCACGGTGCCGCGGCATTGGGTCGCGGTCACGAGGGCGATGCTGGTCAGGTCGGCGGGAAAGGCCGGCCAGGGTCCGTCGTCGAGCTTGGGAATCTGGCCGCCGAGGTCGGGCCGGATCTCGATTTCCCCGGCCCCGTGCACGAGCAGGTGGTCGTCGCGCCAGCCGAACTCCACCCCGAGGCGCTGGAATCCGACCCGCAGGGGGTCGAAATGGGTTCGGTCCACCTCCGCGATGCGGAGGTTCGAGCCGGTCGCCGCGGAGAGACCGATCATGCTCCCGACCTCGATGTGGTCGGGCCCGAGCCGGAAGGTCCCGCCTCCGAGGGCGTCCACCCCCTCGATGCACAGCCGCGGGGTCCCGATCCCCTCGATCCTGGCCCCGAGCGTGGCGAGAAAGCGGCACAGGTCCTGGACGTGCGGCTCGGTCGCCGCGTTACGGAGTTCCGTCGTCCCCTCCGCCGTCACCGCCGCGAGCACGGCGTTCTCCGTCCCCGTGACGGAGGGCTCGTCGAGGAAGATCGAAGCGCCGCGGAGTCCCCGGGTCCGGAGCAGGTAGCCGTCTCCCACGTTCACCGTCGCGCCCAGCGCCTGGAGCGCGAGCATGTGCGTGTCGAGACGGCGCCGACCGATGAAATCGCCGCCCGGCTGGACGAGTTGAAACGTGCCGATGCGGGCGAGCATCGGGCCGGCCAGAAGCACCGAGGCCCGGATGCGTCCGACGACTTCCGGGTCGAGCGTAGCTCCCGGATCGACGTCCGCGGCGCTCAACTCGAGGACGCCCGGGCCGGCCCAGCCGCCGCGCACACCGAGATCCTCGAGCAGGCGGAGCAGCGTCTCCACGTCCTGGATGCGAGGGACGTTCTCCAGCCGGACGGGTTCACGCGCCAGGAGGACTCCGGCGAGGACCGGAAGGGCGGCGTTCTTGTTCCCGGCCGGCGTGAACACGCCGCTCAACGCGTGTCCGCCCTCGATCCGAAAGTGCATCGCGTCTCCTCCCACCCGTCCCTCGACCGCGCGGAAAGTAGCCGGTGGGCGGAGGGCGGCAAGCGATGTTGAGCCCCTCGGGGGCCGGGCCTATACTCCCCTCCAACTTCCCCCGTAAGGAGTGGCGGTGTCCACCTTCGAGATCGCGGTCGTTGTCGGCATGGCGCTATGGGTCATCTTCGCCATGGTGATCCTCATCATCCTGGTGTACGGAATCCGGCTGCTGCGCGACGTGCGCGAGCCGCTTGCCCGCGTATCCGGCGCGGTCACCGACCTCAACGAGCGGCTCCGGCCGGTGCTGCGCAACGCCGAACAGGCGAGCGACCAGGCCCGACAGATCGCGGCGCGCCTGAAGCGCGATGTGGACGACGTGAGCGACGCCATCGGCAACGCGACCGAGTCGACCGGACGCATGGTGGAACTCGTCGAGGAACGCGTGGTCGAGGTCGCGGCGCTCGTGGCGGTCATCCAGGAGGAGGCGGAGGCGACCTTCGTCTCCACGGCCTCGCTCCTGCGCGGGCTACGGCGCGGAAGCCGCAAGGTATCGGGCGAAAAGCCGGGGGGGCGCGCCATCGGGGACCGCCGACCCGGCTGACCGTCCCGATTCAGGCCGGCCGCAGCCCCGCGTAGGCGACGACGACCTTCTTGCGGCCGGCGTCGTCGAAGTCGATGTCGACCCTCGCCTCGCGCCCGTATCCATGCACCTGAAGGATTTCCCCCGCCCCGAAGCGGGGATGCACGACCCGAACGCCCGGCGCCAACGCCAGCGGCTCCTGTGAATCTTCGTAGTCGTACCGGAGTTCGCCCTCCTCGCCGGCATCCCCTTCCCGACCCGGTGAGCGCGCGGGGCCCTGTCGCCACGAGTACGAGCGGTCCGCACGCGTCGCGTCCGGGCGCGTGGCCGCCCCGCCGCCCGCGAAGGAACGCCGCCGGGAGGCCGCGCCGCTCCACCGTCGCCGGGCGCGCAATCCGAGCCCGGCGCCGAGCCGCGACCGCACGTGTTCGGCCGGCAGTTCGTCGAGGAAGCTCGATGGCGCCGAGCGGCTCGACATCCCGGCCCTCCAGCGCGTGTCGGCGTAGGTCAGATTCAGATGATCCATCGCCCTCGTGACGCCGACGTAGAACAGGCGCCGCTCCTCCTCGAGCCCTTCCGGGGTCTCGATCGCCCGGGAGAGGGGGAAGAGCCCCTCCTCGAGTCCCGCGAGGAAGACGACCGGGAACTCGAGTCCCTTCGCATTGTGCAGGGTGATCAGCGTCACGGCTTCGCCCTCGAAATCCGCCTCGTCGAGGTCCGAGCGCAGCGAGACGGACTGCAGGAACAGTTCGAGATCGGCCGCTTCGTCGACCGCATCCTCGGCATCCTCTCGCTCGAACGCCTCGGCCGCGGCGAGCAGCTCGCTCACATTCTCGAGGCGGTCCGCGCCGTCCTCTTCCTCCGCGAGCGCCGTCGCCAGGCCGAACGTGGCGACGCAGGCCTCCATCGCCTCGCGCGCCGTGCGGTCCGCGAGCGAGGCGCGCACCTGCCGCAGTCCTTCCACGAAGTGCCGAAGTCCGCGCAGGGCCGCGGGCGGGATCCCGTCGCCGCGCTCGGCCCGCTCCGCGGCCAGCGCGAGCGGCTCATCGCGCCGGTCGGCGACCTCCTCCAGGCGCTCCAGGCTCTTCGCCCCCACGCCCCGGCGCGGCCAGGCCACGGCCCGCACGAAGGCGACGTCGTCGGCCGGGTTGACCAGAAGCCGAAGGTAGGCGAGGACGTCCTTCACCTCGCGTCTCTCGTAGAACGGGACTCCTCCCACGATGCGGTACGGGATACCGGCGCGCCGGAACGCCTCCTCGAACGCGCGCGACTGTGCGTTCGTCCGGTACAGCACGGCGAACTCGTTCAATCCCCGATCGCCGCGCTCGCCCTCGATCCGCGATGAAACCCACGCCGCCTCGTCGCGCTCGTCGCCGCACCGGACCACCTGAATGGGATCGCCCATCTCCCGTTGGGCGCGGAGCCGCTTCGGCTTGCGCGAGAAGTTCTGCGAGATGACGGCGTTCGCGACTTCGAGGATCGACCCCGTGGAACGGTAGTTTCGCTCCAGCCGCACGACGTGGGCGCCGCTGAAATCGGCCTCGAAGTCCAGGATGTTCCGGATGTCGGCCCCCCTCCATCCGTACACGGCCTGATCGTCGTCCCCGACGACGCAAAGGTTCCGGTAGGCGGCGGCCAGCGCCTTCACGATCCGGTACTGGGCGTGGTTCGTGTCCTGATATTCGTCGACCAGCACGTGCACGAAGCGGTCGGCGTATCGTTCCCCGACGCCCTCCGCCCCCTCGACCAGCCGGACGGTTTCGAACAGGAGATCGTCGAAGTCGTAGGCGTTCCGCCGTTCGAGTTCACGCCGATACGCGGGGTAGACCGCGGCCACGATCTTCCCGAACGGGTCGAACGCGTCCGCGGCGTATTCGGAGGGCCCCACGAGGGCGTTCTTGGCCGAGGAGATCCGGGTTCTCACGGCACGGGGCGGCCACCGTTTGGGATCGTGCCCCAGCGACGACATCACATCCCGGATCGTGCGGACGGAGTCATCTTCATCGTAGATCGTGAAGGCGCGCGAGCGGGTCGTGAACGGCGCTTCGATGCGAAGGAGCCGGGCGGCGATCGAGTGGAAAGTCCCGATCCAGAGGCCGCGCGTCGATCGCCCGATGAGACCCTCGATCCGCTCCCGCATCTCGCCGGCCGCCTTGTTCGTGAACGTGACGGCGAGAAGGCGGCCGGGGGCCAGGCCTTCGCGGATCAGGCGGGCGGCCCGCGCCGTGAGCACGCGTGTCTTGCCGGACCCCGCGCCGGCGAGCACGAGGAGCGGACCCTCGGGGTGTTCGACCGCCTCCCGCTGCTCGGGGTTCAGCCGAAGCCCGCTCACCGCCGCGGCTTCCGCGCGGGACGATGGCGCGGGAGTTCGATCCGGAAGCTCGCGCCGCGCGTCGTGTCCTCGAGACGGATGGACCCGTCGTGCATGTCCTCGATGATGCGGCGCGTGAGAGAAAGGCCGACACCCCAGCCGCGTTCCTTCGTGGTGACGCCGATATTGAAGATCTTGTCGCCCAGGGCCGGAGGGATCCCGGGTCCGGTATCCCTCACCCGATAGACCGACCGCTTCCCGTTGGGACCGAGATGGGAGATCCCGATCCGTCCGCCCTCCGTCGCCAGCGCATCCACGGCGTTGCGGACCAGGTTCTCGAACGCCCACTCCAGGAGGGTCTCGTTCCCGAGCACATCGGGAGCCTCGGGGTCGATGTCGACGTCGATCTCGATCTTGCTCGCGCTCGCCAGCGTGGGAAGCCGCGCCTCGAAGTACTGCCTGAGACGGACGACCGTCGCGCGCACCGAGACCGGTTCGAGCTTGGGCTTGTGGCCGATGAGTTCGAAGCGGCGGGACACCTTCTGCAGGCGGTTCACATCCGCCGCCATCTCGTCGATGAGATCGGGCTGGCCCACCCGGGCCGCTTCCGGGCGAGGCCGATGCTCCAGAACCTCGAGCCAGCCGACGAGAGAACTCAGCGGAGTCCCCATCTGGTGGGCCGACTCCCGGGCCATCGCGGACCAGATGCGTTCTCTCTCGCTCCTGAACGAGGTGAGGAGGAGCCACGCGCCGCCGCCCACGATGACGACCAGGGCGGCCGCCGCCAGCCACGGGATCCACTCCAGGCGGCGGAGAAACTCGGGATCGCCGAAATGCACCTGCAGGCCGGGCGCCTCGAAGTGAGACCGCAGCGCCTGTTCGTCGGGTTTGCCGTCGGGGCCGCGCGGGAAGTCGTCGGGCAGGTGGGCCCAGCTCGTCGGGTTCCCGAGCGTGTCCGAGACCACGACGGGGATCTGAAGCCGCTCCACCTGGGCGAGGACTTCCGCCGAGGCCCCGTTCCACAGTTCGATGACCTCCTCCACTGAGAGGTTGCCGGCGGCGGCCGCTACGCTGATGGCCCGCAGCCGCCCGAAGACCGCCGCGTCGAGACGCCGCTCCTCGGCCTGCTGCCGGGAGAAAACGACGAAGGAGAGCAGGACGCCGGAGGAGAGGATCGCGACGAGAAGGGCGGCCACGCGACGGGTCCAGAACCGGGTCACCGGCAGATCTCGAGGCGCTCGAAGCCGAGATAGGGGTGCAGGATCTCCGGGAGCAGGACCCCCTCGCCCCGGCGGAATCCGGTCTCGAGCAGGACGACGAGCAACCGGGCCAGCGCCACCGCCGAGCCGTTCAGCGTGTGGACGTGGGCGGGACGGGCACCGGGCCGGGGCCGATACCGGATGTCGGCCCGCCGCGCCTGATAGTCCGTGTAGGATGAGCAACTCGACACTTCGAGCCACGCCTCGACGCCGGGCGCCCAGATCTCCAGGTCGTACGTGATCGCGTTGGCGAAGCCGAGATCCCCCAGCGGGAGCAGCACGCACCGATACGGGATCTCGAGGAGTTCGAGCACCCGTTCGGCGTGGCGGGTGAGAAGTTCGAGTTGCGCCTCCGATTCTTCCGGCCGGCAGATGCGGACGAGCTCGACCTTGTCGAACTGGTGGACGCGCAGAAGCCCGCGAGTATCCCGGCCCGCGGCGCCCGCTTCCCGCCTGAAACAGGGCGTGTGAGCGACGTAGGCGAGCGGGAGGTCGGCGTCGGCCAGGATCTCGCCCCGATGCAGGTTCGTGAGGGGGACCTCGGCCGTCGGTACGAGGAAGAGGTCGTCGGGATCCGTGCGATAGGCGTCGTCCTCGAATTTCGGGAGATGCCCGGTACCCGTCATCGAGTCGCGGGAGACCATCAGCGGAGGCAGCACCTCCAGATACCCGTGCTCGCGGACGTGGAGGTCGAGCATGAACTGGATGAGCGCGCGGGAGAGCCGCGCTCCACCCCCGACGAGCAGCGGGAAGCCCGAGCCCGCGATCCTCGTGCCGCGCTCGATGTCCAGAGCGGGGGTTCGCCCGCCCGGGAATCCCGCGCCGCCGGGATCCGTGTACCCGTGGGTGGCGCCGAGTTCCCAGTGCGGCGGGATGTCGTCTTTCCGCGGGCGACCCCACTCCGCGATCGTCGGCCCCTCCCCCTCCTCTCCCGGCGGCACGCGGGGGTCGGGGATGTTCGGGATCCGGAGCAGGTTCTCGCGAATCCCGGCCTCCGTACGGGCAAGGTCGACATCGAGGGCCTTGATGCGCGCCGCCACGCGCCTCATCGTCTCGATCTGCCGCGATGCGTCCTCGCCGGCCTTCTTCGTCTCGGCAATCGCCTTCGACGCCGCGTTCCGTTGGGCCCGGAGGACTTCCACCTCGTGGATGAGGCGTCGTCTCGCCTCGTCGGCCCCGAGGGTCTCCTCCACGAGCCGCCCGGCCCGCTCATCGCCGCGTCGCGCCATGGCGTCGAGAACGCGGGCGGGAGCCTCTCTCATGGCCTTCAGGTCGAGCATGGCCAGGCGGGCGCGGGCGCGGAGGCGGGCATCATAGCGACCCGTGCTCCCCCGGTTCGAGCACGGTGTCGCCGCAGTTCGGATTCACGAGGTGCTCGAAGGTGAGCGTGCCCGCCTCCAGGTCGACATCGAGGATCCGGAGCTTCGCGTATCGGCTGCAGGCGAGGAACTGGGTCGGGTCGACCCGGCTGCGCCCGATGAGCACGTCGCCGGGGCGGACCGGCACGGGGCTGTTGAGCGTGTACCCCTCCTCCGGGGCCTCGAGGACCTCCTCGAAGCGCTCGTCCGACACCTGGAGGCCCGAATCCGTCACGCTGTCCGCCGCCGCCGAGAACGGGACCAGTTCCGGCACGCCGGCACGGATCTGGAACAGGAAATCCCAGTGGAGCGTCTGGTCGACGCGCGCCGGGACGGCGCGCACGATGTCGAAGGCCGGGGGATCCTGGATACGCGCCGTCCGGTAGTCGAACAGCGTGGTCTCCGTGGGCGTGAGGGGTACGTCGCCGAGGAAGGCCGCGAACGGATCGTCGCAGGCGGCCACGGCGAGCACGAGAATCAGCGCCGCCGGGAGAGCGGCGGGGGGCCTTCGGTCGCGGGGGAGCATGGCGCGGAAACTGGCGTTCCGCCGTGTCTCGGGCAAGAAAAAAGGGCTTCCGCGCGGCGGGGACACCGGCGTGGCGTCGGGGGTGGGGCGAGCGTAGCTTGGCGACGGCGTGGCCGGCCCGCGACGGGGAGGCTCCCGGCGCGCGAGAGGGGGCGGAACGGAGGACGGGAGGGAGTCCTTGTCGGTGCATTTCGACGCGTACTGCACGGTCCTCGCGGGCGGGATCGGACGTCGGTTCTGGCCCGCTTCGACCCCCGACCGGCCCAAGCAGTTCCTGCCCCTCGCCGGTCCCACACCCCTTCTCGATGAGACCTTGGCCCGGGCGACGGGTCTCGTCGGCGCGGGCCGGGTGCGGATCCTCGCGTCCGAACACCTCGTGCGGCTCATGCGGCCGCCTCTGGAGGGCTCCGGGATCCGCGCGCTCGTCGAACCGCGGGCGCGCGGCACCGGCCCGGCGCTCGTGTGGGCGGCGAGCGAGATCGAGCGGGAAGACCCCGGCGCCGTGATGATCTCGCTGCACGCGGATCATAGAATCGCGCCGGAGGCGGCGCTGCGGGATACGCTGGAATCGGCCGTGCAGGCCGCCCGGGAGGGATATCTCTGCTGCGTCGGCGTGCGGCCCGACCGGCCGGAGACCGGGTTCGGCTACGTGGAAGTGGGACGGGAGATGGCCTCGGGCGCGCGCGCGGTCCTGCGCTTCGTGGAGAAGCCCGGCCCCGGGACGGCCCGGGAGTACGTGGAATCCGGGCGTTTCCTCTGGAACTCGGGCATCTTCGTGTGGAGGGCGGCCGATCTGCTGGCGGTCGCCCGGGCGCACGCGAGCGAACTGGCGGCCGGCTGGGCGGCGCTGGAGGACGGGAACGCGCGCGAGTTCTTCGCGCGGGCCGAGGCGACCGCCATCGATGTCTGCGTCATGGAACGCGCGGATCGCGTGGCCACGGTCGAGGCGAGCTTCGCCTGGGATGACCTCGGAGTGTGGACCGCCCTTGCACGCGCGCGAGCCGGCGACGATGCCGGGAACGTCGTCACGGGCCCCGCCCGCCTGCTCGATGCGGCGGACAACGTCGTGTGGACGGAGGCGCGCCGCGCGACGGTCATCGGAGTCTCCGGCCTCGTGATCGTGGAGGCGAACGGAGAGGTGCTCGTGATGCCGCGTGAGGAGGCCGCGGCGCTCGATGCCCACCTCCGCCGGCTCGAAGCGGAGGAGCCGCCCCCCGGGCAGCCGCCTTGACCGCACTCGTCATGTTCGACGACGAACTCGCGGACGGGTGGGCCCCTTTTTCGCTCACCCGGCCGTGTGGGGAACTCATCTTCGGACGCTGGACGCTGCGCGAGCGACTGGAGCGTGTGGCCGGTACGCGCGTGACGGGTCATGTGACCCGCCCCTGGCTGCGCCGGTACGCCGAGGCCGGGGCGCCGGCGAGCCTCGGACCGGACCGGCTGCCCGACGCCGCCACCTACTGGAGTTCGCGGGCCGTGCCGGCGCTCGACGCGGCGTGGGGCCGCTCGCCCGCCAACTTCTGGGTCGCGGGGCAACTCGCCGGTATCCGGCTCGCGCCCGGGGGGCGGCCGCCGCGGCCGGACTGGTTCGCCGCCCCGAGCCCCGAACCCGGGCTCGCCGACCGCACCTTGCCCGGCGAATGGCTGCTCCATCCGTGGGACCTCGTGTCCGGCGGTCCGGCCCGGCTGGCCGACGATCTGGCGGCGACGATCGGTACGGCCGTGTGGGACCTGCCGGACGGCTGCCGGCGGCTCGGCAGCGAGGCGATCCGACTCGGAGAGGGCGCGCGGGTCGAACCGGGCGTGCTCTTCGATGCGCGCGAGGGCCCGATCGAACTGGGTCCCGGCGTCGAGGTGCGTACGGGGGCCCGTCTGGCCGGTCCCCTCTACGCGGGCCCCCGCTCCAGGCTCCTCGGCGGCGCCCTCTCCCGCTTCAGCGGCGGACCCTTCTCCTTCGTGCGGGGGGAAATGGACGGCGTCACGGTGCTCGGATATTCGAACAAGGCGCACGACGGATACCTCGGCCACGCCTACGTGGGGCGCTGGGTCAACCTGGGCGCCATGACGACGAACAGCGACCTCAAGCACACCTATGGAACGGTCCGGATCGGCCCTCCGGGAGCCCGGACCGACACCGGGCTCGTCAAGCTCGGTTGTCTCCTCGGAGACCATGTGAAGACCGGGATCGGAGCTCGCCTCGATACGGGCACCGTCGTCGGCGCCGGCTCGAGCCTGTTCGGGGCGGAGATGCCGCCCACATGGGTCGAGCCCTTCTCCTGGGGCCCGGGCCGGACGCGGGAGCGCTGCCGCCGGGAGGCGTTCATCGCCACCGCGACCCGGGTCGTCGCGCGACGCGGCCTCGAGGCCGACGCGCCGTTCCGGGGCTGGCTCGGGGACGTGTGGGACGAGGCCTGCGGGCCATGACGTTCTCCGTGGCCTCGCTCGGGACCGGGAGCCGCGGCAACGCCTTCCTCGTCGAGGGGGGGCGGGCGCGCGTGCTCGTGGACGCCGGCTTTTCCGGTGTTCAGCTCGCACGGCGGCTCGAGGCGCTCGAGGTGGAGCCCGAGGCGATCGACCTCGTCGTCGTGACGCACGAGCACCGGGACCATTCGGCCGGGATCGGGATCGGGGCGCGTCGCTGGGGCTGGCGGCTCGCCATGAACGCGCCCACCCACCGCGCCTGCCGAGCGCTCCTGCGGGGTGGCGAGGCGTGCCGGGACCTCTCGTCAACCGGCCTCGAGGTGGGGGACCTCGCGATCGAGGCGGCCCCGACCCATCACGATGCGGCGGCCCCCGTGGCGATCACGGTCCTGCACCGGCCCACCGGACTGCGCGCCGGGATCGCCACGGACCTCGGGAGGCCCACCACGCCCGTCCGCCACGCGCTGCGTGGATGCGCATTCCTCGTCCTGGAGGCGAACCACGACGAAGGACGGCTCCGGGCCGCCTCCTATCCCTGGCGCGTGAAGCAACGGATCGGGGGCAGCCGCGGGCACCTGTCGAACCGTCACGCAGCCGACTTCGCGCGCGAACTGGCGCATCCCGGACTGGGAGGCATCCTCCTCGCGCACCTGAGTCACGAGTGCAACGACCCGGAACTGGCCCTCGAGAGGGTCTCCATCGGACTGGAGCCGTCGCGATACGGCGGACTCCTGGAGACCGCCGGGCAGGACCTTCCCGGTCCCCGATACGACGTGGCCGAGCTCGTGAGGAGCCGCGGCGATGGCGCGCAGCTCTCGCTGTCTATCTGAGGATCACCCTCAGCACGTCATTCCCGACGGCCCACAGCATGAGCGCGAGCACGAAGACCATGCCCACCGTGGTGAAGCGCATGCGCTGCTGGACGCTGAGGGCCCTGCCGCCGCGCAGGCCTTCGATCCCCAGGAAGAGGAGGTGCCCCCCGTCGAGGATGGGGATCGGCAGCAGATTGAAGATGGCGAGGTTGATGCTGATGACCGCCATGAAGCCGAGCAGCTCCCAGATCCCGGCGCGCGCCGCCCGCCCCGAGATCTCGCCGATCATGATCGGCCCGCCGATCTCGCGCGCCGAACTCCGCCCCGTGACGAGATCGGTCAGGAACTGGACGACGGCGCCACTCCAGTAGGTCGCGCTCGACCAGCCCCGTCCGAGCGCTTCGATCGGCCCCGCCCGCCCGCCATCGGCCCCGAGGCGGATGCCGATGCGACCGACCGTGCGAGAGTCGCCGGTGAGGTCGGAGAACTGCTCGACCGCGTCCGGCGTGGCGACGAAGGTGAGATCCTCCCCGTCACGCTCGACGACGATGTCGACGGATTCGCCGGCCCGCCGTTCGATCCGCATCGTGACCTGGGTCGGATCGTGCACCGAGACCCCGTCGACCCGCCGGATGAGGTCGTTGTCCCGCAGACCGGCCTCGGCGGCGGGGGAACCCGGGGCGACCTCCACGATGCGCGGCTCGAACACGCCCTGCCCCATGGCGATCGCGGCGAACGCCACGACGGCGAACAGCCAGTTCATGATGACGCCCGCCGAGATCACCATCACCCTGGCCCAGAACGGCTTCGCGTCGAAGTCACGGGGTGAGGTTCCCGCCGCGCCGCGCTCCTCCGTTCCGGGCGGACTCTCGGTCCCGCCCTCGAGCTTCCCGGCGACTTCCTCATCGGCCACCCCGGCCATCTTCACGTAGCCCCCGAGGGGGATCCACGACAGCACGTACTCGGTCTCCCCGCGCCGGAAGCCCGCCATCTTCGGGCCCAGCCCGATCGAGAACCGCGGCACCTCGATGCCGACGCTCTTGGCCGCCGCGAAATGCCCCAGTTCGTGCACGAAGATGAGCACGCCGAGGACGATGACCGTTACCAGGATGGTGATGATCACTCGTTGGTCTCCCGACTCGTTGACACCCGATTCCGGCTTCGCCGACTCCGCGCGCCCGGCGCTTCCCGGGCGATCCCGCGCGCCCGGGCGTCGATCCGCCGTACGTCCTCCACCGACTCGATGGCGCGCGACGAGAACCCTTCAAGGGTACGGAGCACGACTCCGGAGAGTTCCTCGAAACCGATCTGTCCGGCGAGGAATCTCTCGACCGCGACCTCGTTGGCCGCGTTGAAGGCCACGGGAAACTCGCCTCCCGCCTCTCCCGCCGCGACCCCCGCCCGGAAGAGCGGGAACGCGTCCTCCCGCACGGGTTCGAACTCCAGCGGTCCGTCCCGTATGGGATCGAAACCCGGCTCGACGCGCGCGTCGTCCAGCCGCTCCGGATACCCGAGCGCCCACAGGATCGGGATCTCCATCGACGGCCGCCCAAGCTGGGCGAGCGAGGAGCCATCGCGGAACTCCACGACCGAGTGGACGATCGACGTCGGATGTACGACGACGTCGATGCGTTCGTACGGGATGCCGAACAGGGTGTGGGCTTCGATGACTTCCAGCGCCTTGTTCGCGAGCGTGGCGGAGTCGATGGTGATCTTCGACCCCATCGCCCACGTGGGATGCCTCAGCGCGTCGGCCGGACGGACGGCGGCGAGCCGCGCGGCCGGCCACGTCCGGAACGGACCGCCGGACGCCGTAAGGGTGATGCGCGCGATCTCCGCCGCGGGGCGTCCGGCGAGGCACTGGTGGACGGCGGAGTGCTCGCTGTCGACCGGCAGCAGTTCGCCGCCTCCCTCGCAGAGCGCCCGGAGCACGAGGTCGCCCCCCGCCACGAGGGATTCCTTGTTGGCCAGCGCGAGCCGCTTCCCCGCCCCGAGCGCGGCGAGCGTCGGCCCGAGGCCGGCGAAGCCCACGAGCGCGTTGAGCACGAGATCGGCGCGGGGGGAGCGCGCGGCATCCTCGAGAGCATCCGGGCCGACGCGCCACTCGCCGGACCAGCGCGGCGTGAACCCGTCCGGCGGCGGCGTCCCGAGAACGACGAACTCCGGTTCCCACTCGAGGGCGAGCGCGTCGAGCGCCTCCCGGTTCCGGTGGGCGGTCAGCACGGTCACGCGGAACCGGTCGGGGTGGCGACGGATGACCTCCAGCGTCCCCGCTCCGACGGACCCCGTGGCGCCGAGGACGGCGACCCGCTTCACGCGGCTCCCCCGCTCATGCCGCGAAGGCGAGGAAGAGGAGCGCGGCGGGAAGCGCCCACAGCACCGAATCCAGCCGGTCCAGCATCCCCCCGTGTCCCGGAAGCAGGCGGGAAGAGTCCTTGACCCCGCACTCACGCTTCAGGGCCGATTCGGCGAGGTCACCCACGATGGCGAGCACCCCGACCACGAGCCCGAAGGCGAGCGTGCGGGGCAGGCCCAGCGTCCAGGCGTCGGGAAGCAGGAACCGCGGGTACAGGACGGCCACGGCCACGCTCCCGAGGAGCGCGGACACAGCCCCCGCGATCGTCTTGTTCGGGCTCACGCGAGGCGCGAGCGGACGCCTGCCGAAGCTCCGGCCACCGGCGTAGGCGGCCGTGTCGGCGATCCAGGTCAGGGTCACCGGAAGGAAGAAGAGGAGCGTCCCCGGGATCCGCCCGCCTTCCGCCCCGCCCTCCTGCGGGAGGAGGACCCAGCCCTCGCGCAGCGGGATCCCGAAGGCGAGGAGACCTCCGACGTACAGGGCGCCGAACGTCGTGACGGCGGCGCTCCGGATCGGCCTCTCTTCAAGGTCGATCGTCGCGAGCGCGAGGGCCGGGAACCCCAGCACGAGACCCGTCGCGAGGAGCGCGGCACCCTCGAACCCGGCCGCGAGGACGACCGGCGGAAAGAGGAAGGCCGCGATCGAACCCGGCACGACGAACGCGCGGGTCCCGGCCCCCCGCGTCATCCCCGCGAACTCCCGATATCCGATCGCGGCGACGGCGCCGAGACCCGCCGCGAACACGTACCCGCCGGCATAGGTGACCAGCGCGCAGAGCGGAATGCCCGCGCCCGCGACGGCCAGCCTCTTGCGGAGATTGGGACTCACGGCGCGATCGCGACCATCACGTCTTCACCAGCCCGAATCGCCGCTCCCGACGCCGGTAGTCGACGAGCGCGCCGAAGAGGTGCTCTCGGGTGAAATCGGGCCAAAGCACATCCGTGACGAAGATCTCCGCGTAGGCAAGTTGCCAGAGGAGGAAGTTGGAGAGTCGTTGCTCCCCCGAGGTCCGGATCAGCAGATCGGGGTCCGGCCAGTCGCGCGTGAGCAGTTCCGCCGCAAAGCGCTCCGCATCGATCTCTTCCGGGGACAGTTCCCCACGGACGCACCTCCGGGCCAGATCGCGGGCGACACCCGCGATCTCCGCCCGCGCCCCGTAGCTGATCGCCAGATGGACGTCCAGCTTCGCCCCGCCCGCCGTGGAAGTCTCGAGTTCCTTGATCGCGCGGCGCGCCGGTTCCGGCAGTCGCATGCGGTCGCCGAACACCGTGACCCGGATCCCGCGCTGCGCCAGGGCCTCTCCCTGGCTCCGCACGTACTCCTCGAGCAGCGCCATGAGCGCCTCCACTTCGGTCGGCGGCCGGGACCAGTTCTCGTGAGAGAAGGCGTACAGGGTGAGGTGGGATACACCGGCTTCCGCCGCCCCCTCGATCGTCTCGCGCACCGCCGTCATCCCCGCGCGGTGTCCTTCCGATCTCGGCAGGCCGCGCCGCCTCGCCCAGCGGCCGTTCCCGTCCATGATGACGGCGACGTGGGTCGGCACTTCGCCCTCTCTCGCGGCCTCCAGCGAGGCCGTCGCCCCGTTTCTCTCCCCGCTCATGCGCCCCAAGCTCGCGCCGTGTGGGCGGGGGTGTCAAAACGCGTTGCGATCGGGGGATCCGGAAGCGGGTGGGCGGAGGAGCCGCCGCATGCGCGGCGCGCCGCCGAGGAAGGAATACGCCTCGTAGCCGGCCCGCTGCATCGCTTCGGCGAGGTAGGCCGTGCGCACCCCTTCCGCGCAGCAGAGGACGTAGGTCACCGTGCGGTCCAGGTCGGGGAAGTCACGTTCGAGCTCCATCAGGTCGTGACGAACCGCACCCGGCCAGTGCCACGATTCGAACGCCCGCGCCGGACGGGTGTCGATGATCTCGGCGCCCTCGGGCACGGCGGTCACGTACAGCGAGGCGCCCACCATCGACTCGGGGCGGAGTTCGCGCAGGTCGCAGGTCGTGGCGCCGGAGATCGCGCCGTCCAGTTCCTCGAAGCCCACGGCCGCTTCCTGCGCCTCCGCCGCGGCCGGTGTCGAGGCGGTGACGGGCCGCTGGGGTACGAGGTCGCAGTATTCGCGCACCCGCGCGGACAGGTCGTAGGTCCCGATCTCGCGCGCCCTTTCGAGGATCTCCTCCTTGTGGAACCCGAGCAGGGGGCGGAGGACCGGGAGCGAGGAAGCGTTCTCGATGGCCCGCAGGTTGCGGAGCGTCTGGGACGAGACCTGGCCGACCGATTCGCCGGTCACCAGCGCGTCGGCTCCGGCCCGCGCCGCGATCTCCGCCGCGGCCCGATACATCATCCGCTTGAGGACGACCTGGAGGTAGGCGGGTTTCGCGCGAGCCCGCATCGCCTCGACGACCGGGCCGAACTCGAGCACATGGAGCCGGGGCCGGGTCCCGTAGCTCCAGCGATCCGCGAGGATCTTGGTCACCTCGACGACCATGCGCTCGTACGCGCGTCCTCCGAGGTTGCAGAAGACATAGTCGAGGCGGACGCCCCGCCGCAGCGCCATCCAGGCCGCGACGGGCGAATCGAAGCCGCCCGAGATGAGCGCGAGCGCGTGCCCCTGCACTCCGAGCGGAAGACCCGATGCGCCCCGGACACTGTCCTCGTAGAAGACGGCCCTGCCGTCGCGGACCTCGACGAACACCGTCACGTCCGGATCGTCCAGATCGACGGTCGCGCCGGGGTTGAGCGCCGCCCCGAGACGCTGATGGATGTCGGAGGAAGAGAAGCCATGCGAGCCGGAACGGCGCGCCCGCACCGCGTATCTGCGGCCGCGCACCGCGTCGCCGAAGAGCGACTTCCCGACCGTGACGATGGCGTCAAGCTCGGCTTCGCACTCGCCGGCGAGCACGGAACAGCTGGACACGCCGAACGTCCGCCTCAGCGGCCCCAGGAAGCCGTGGTCCGCCCCCTCGATGTAGAAGCGGCTCCAGTCCAACCGCAGTCTCGCCTCGACGCCCTCCGCCGCGAACCCGTCACGCAGGTTCCGCGCCAGCTGTTTCTGAAAGCGGGATCGGGTGCGTCGCGCCTTGGTCGAGAGCTCGCCGGAGAAGCGCACGAGGGCCCGCACAGCCCCCGCTCGGGGCTCGCCGCCGTTCCGTGATTCGTGTCTCGTCGTCATGGGGACAGTCTACATCGGTCGGCGCGACACGGGAAACGAGTGGCAGGGGGGGGATTTGAACCCCCGACCCAGGGCTTATGAGTCCCTTGCTCTACCAGGCTGAGCTACCCTGCCGCGTTGTGGCTGCGCATCCTACACATCCTCGCGCGCCGGTCAACCCGCCGCCTCAGCGCGAGGCCGGCTCCTCGGGCCGCGTGGCGAGTTCGGTCCCGGGGCGGGCTTCGTCTCCCAGTTCGACGAACCGCAGGAGGATCTCGCCGGGGCGGACGAACCCGTAGCGCTCACGCGCGACCCGCTCGATCGCCCACGGATGGGCCACGAGGCTGTCGGCCCAGGCGTCGAGGGCGGCGAGGGCGGCCTCGCGCGCGGCGATCTCCGCTTCTCGGGATCTCGTCTCCTCCTCGAGGCGGGACACCCCGGCCCGGGTGTACTCTCCTCCGACCATCCAGTAGTAGCCGGCCGCGACCAGCGCCACGAAGGCGATGATCCGGCTCAAACGACGGTTCGCCGCCTCCGCCATGCTCAGCCTCCGTACATCGTGGCGCCGGGATAGACCGCCGACGAACCCAGCCGTTCCTCGATGCGCAGGAGCCGGTTGTACTTCGCGACCCGCTCCGAGCGGCAGGCGCTCCCCGTCTTGATCTGCCCGGCGCCGGTGGCCACCGCGAGGTCCGCGATGAACGTATCGGCGGTCTCGCCGGAGCGGTGCGAAATCACGACGCCGAAGTTCGCCTCCGCCGCCATCAGGATCGCGTCCAGCGTTTCGCTCACCGTCCCGATCTGGTTGAGCTTGATGAGGATCGCGTTGCCGACCCCGCTCGCGATGCCGCGCGCGAGGCGGTCGACGCTCGTCACGAAGATGTCATCGCCGACGAGTTGTACGCGGTCCCCCATGTGCGCGGTGAGGACCGCCCAGCCGTCCCAGTCGTCCTCCGCGAGGCCATCCTCGATGGAGACGATCGGATACGCCTCGAGCCAGTCCGCGTAGAGGGCCACGAGCGCCTCGGCATCGTGGTCTCCCGCCTCCCCCGCACTCGCGAGCCGGTACATCCCGGCCTCCGCGTCATGGAACTCCGACGCCGCGCAGTCGAGGGAGAGCACCACATCCCGCCCCGGTTCGTATCCCGCGTCCACGATCGCGTCCACGATGAGGTCGAGCGCCTCCCGGTTCGATCCGAGATCGGGCGCCACACCGCCCTCATCGCCGACCGCGGTGCCGTGTCCGGCCGCCGACAGTCGCCGCCTCAGCGCGTGAAAGACCTCCACGCCGACGCGCAGCCCCTCGGAGAAGCTCGGCGCGCCGACCGGCAGGACCATGAACTCCTGAATGTCGACCGTGTTGTTCGCGTGCGCCCCACCGTTGAGGATGTTCAGCATGGGGACCGGAAGAAGGTGCGCGTCGCCCGACCCGAGGTAACGGAAGAGCGGCTCTCCGGCCGAGGCCGCCGCGGCGCGCGCGGCCGCCATCGACACGGCGAGGAGGGCGTTCGCGCCCAGGCGCCCCTTGTTCGGCGTCCCGTCGAGCGCGATGAGCGCCGCGTCCAGCCCTCGCTGGTCGACGGCCTCGCGCCCCCGGACGGCAGCGGCGATCTCGCCGTCGACGTGCGACACCGCGCGGAGAACACCCTTGCCCCCGTACCGCGACCCGTCGCCGTCCCGCAGTTCGACGGCCTCGTGTTCCCCGGTCGACGCGCCGCTGGGCACCGCGGCCCGGCCGATCGTTCCGTCCTCGAGATGCACGTCCGCCTCGACGGTCGGGTTGCCGCGCGAATCGACGATCTCGCGGCCCACGACTTCCGCGATCGCGGTCACCGCGTCCCCTCGCTTCGATGATGTGCAGGAGCGTTCATGCAGGCGTGTCCCCCCACCACCCGGCGATCGACGGCCGATCGCTTCCTCCTCCGCCCAGGTCGTCCGCCGGCCCACCGCGGACTGTTCGGAAGATACTACCCCTTGCCGGCTGAACAAGTTGCGCGGTCGGGCGACTCCGGACGAGAGCTCGACTCCCCGCCCTCCCCGAGCATCGATTCGATCGCCCGCCGCGCCTCCCGCATCAGCGCGTCCCGGCTCGGAGGATCGACTCCCTCGAGAGAGATCGGCCGGGCCAGCCGTACCACGATTCGGCCCGGGCGGAGGCGCTTCGCCCCCGGCGGATAGGCGCGACGTCCCCCGTCGAGCGCCGCGGGCACGAGCGGGACGCCCGTCTCGAGCGCGAGCGCGAAGGAACCTCGCCGGAAACGCCCCAATTCACCGTCGCGCGAGCGGGTCCCCTCCGGAAACAGGACCAGCGTCAACCCTTCCGCCCGCATCCGGCGACCGGCCGTCCGCAAGGTTTCCTTCGCGCTCCGCGGGCGCTTGCGGTCGATGAGGACATGACCGGCGTCGCGCATCGCTCGCCCCAGAAGCGGGATCCCGGCGAGTTCCCCCTTCGCGACGAAGCGGACGGAGACGGGGAGGGCGGCCATGAGGGCCCAGACATCGAAGTACGACTGATGGTTGGCGACGATGACCTGCGGCCCGGGGCGGTCGAGATGTTCGAGGCCGCGGACGCTGACCCGCACGCCGGCAGCCACCAGCAGCGAGCGCGCCCAGTTGCGGTCGATCCAGTCAACGACCGCGGGCCCGCCCCCGATCCGTGTCAGGAGGACGGCCAGGATCGAGAAGACTCCGGTCGACAGCACGAGGACGGGGTAGAAGAGCGCGCTCCTGATCAAGGGTCGAACGCGAAGTGGTCGAAGCCCCCGGGAAGTTCCGGCCCCTCCAGTCCGTCCACGCGGACGCCCTCCCCCCGGGTCACCGTCCCGATACGGGTGAGCGGGAGATCGAATTCGGCGGCGAACGTCTGGTCCGTACCGCGCATGGTGCCGGGCGCCACGGCGAGGAGCAGTTCGTAGTCCTCCCCGCCCGCGAGGACGAGGCGCGCCCCGACCGGCGTCCGCCGAAAGCCGTCCAGCGGGGACGCGACCGGAACGCGCGCGGCATCGAGGTTCAGCGCGACCCCGGAGGCGGCCGCGAGATGTCGTGCGTCGCGCAGGAGGCCGTCGGAGAGGTCTATCGCAGCGTGGAGATCGACCCGCTCCGCGAGCCACCGCGCCTCCCGGATTCGGGGCTGTGGCCGCTCGAAGGCCGCGCGGGCCGCTCCATCCGGCTCCAGCCCGCGCTCGAGGTCCCGCAGCGCGGCGGCGGCGGCGCCCAACTCCCCGGTGACCCAGAGTTCGTCGCCGGGGCGCGCGTCGCGGCGCTTCTTCGGCTCCGACGCGCGCCCCAGCACCGTGACATCGAGAAACACGGGGCCGGGCGACGCGACCAGGTCGCCTCCCAGCACCTCGGCCTCCGCGCTGCGCGCGATCTCGCCGACGCCGCGCCCGAGCGCCGATGCCGTCTCGACCCCCAGCTCCGGAGGCAGCGCGGCGGAAACGACGAGGCCGATCGGGGCGGCGGCCATGGCGGCCAGGTCGCTGAGCGCGCTCGCGGCGGCCCGGTAGCCGATCGTCTCCCACGTCATCCACGCGCGGCGGAAATGGACCCCCTCCACGCTCGCGTCGCTGCTCACGACGACCTGTTCGTCCGTCTCGAGGCGGAAGGCCGCGGCGTCATCTCCGGGAGGCACCGTGATCGTGACCGCCGGATCCGCCGGACCGGCGCCCGCGCCCGCCTCCTCCAGGAACGCCGCGATGCGCGCCGTCTCGGGCCCCGCGGCGAGACCCAGTCCGCCGAAGCGCGTCATCGCGCCGCCCCGGCCGGGCGTCCCGCCGCGACCGCGGGGAGGGCGAGCGACACGCCCGGCCACGCCCCCGGACACACGGTCCCGAGCGCCTGGCGCGCCGGCACCAGCGCGTCGGGCACGTCGGCGGCGGATCCGCCGACCTCATCGACCCCGTGCAGCACGGCGAGCGCCGTCACGGCAAGCCCGGCGGTCGCCGCATCCGCCGGATCGAGACCCGCCGCCGTGTACGCTCCGCACACGCCCGTGAGCACATCGCCCATGCCTCCGCTGGCGAAGCCCGGGCTGACGAGCGTCGTCGCACGCAGCTCGCCGCCGGGCCGGGCCACCCATGTCGGCGCACCCTTGAGCAGTACCGTGGCCTTCGCGGCGTCGGCCAGCCGGCGTGCCGCCGCCGGGGGGTCCTCGCGCACCGCGGCGACCGACGAGCCCAGCAGCCGGGCCATCTCGCCGGGGTGAGGGGTGAGGAGAACCGGGCGACCCGGCGCGACCGGGCCGCGGGTCGCCTCCGCCGCGCCCGCCGCCAGCACGTTGAGGCCGTCCGCATCGATCACGAGCGCGGCCGTCCCCGCTCCCCGGACCCGCCGGACGAGTTCGATCCGCTCCGGCCCGGTCCCCAGGCCCGGCCCGACGGCGACCGCGTCGGCCCAGCGAAGCGTCGCCTCCAGGGCGTCCGTTTCCGTCCAGTCGACGAACACCACCTCGGGGATGCTCGTCTGTACGATGTCCCGGTTCGCCGGGTCGCTCACCACGCGTACGATGCCGATGCCGGCCCGGATCGCCGCGCGGACGGCCAGAATCACGGCCCCGGCCATGCCGGGCTCCCCGCCCGCTATGGCCAGATAGCCCGCATCCCCCTTGTGCGCGGCCGCCGAACGTCCCCCCAGAAGCTCCGCCGCCCAGGAGGCGGTGACCGCGCGGGCCGGCGGTGCAGGATCAGGCGGCGGAAAACCGATCTCCACGCAGAGCAGGTCGCCGACCCGTTCGCGCGCCGGGAAGCGCAGCAGACCGAGCTTCGGCCAGCCGAAGGTCACGGTCAGATCCGCCCGGATCGCCGCTCCGGGGACGTGCCCCGTGGTGAAGTCCACTCCGCTCGGCCCGTCCGCGGAGACGACCGGGACCCTGGCCTCGTTCACGCGTTCGATCATCCGGGCCTGGGGGACACGGGGAGCCGTCCTCAGGCCGGTCCCGAGGATGCCGTCGACCGCGACCGCGGCGGCTGCGAGTTCGCGCTCCAGCGCGGGCGCGGGTTCGATGGAGAGATTCCACCCCGCGAGAACATCGGGGCTCGGGAGGCGGCTCCCGCACTGAACGAAACGGACCGAGCGGCCCCAGGCCGCCAGAGTGCGCCCGGCCACCAGCGCATCGGCCCCGTTGTGGCCGCTCCCCGCCAGCACGACGACGCGTCCGGACGGATATCTCTCATGGAGGTGGCGAGCCAGCGCCCGTCCGGCGTTCTCGATCAGCGCGCGTTCCGGTATCGCCCCGGATTCGATCGCCAGTCGGT
The DNA here is from genome assembly GCF_965222475.1 of Candidatus Palauibacter sp. Taxonomy (GTDB): domain Bacteria; phylum Gemmatimonadota; class Gemmatimonadetes; order Palauibacterales; family Palauibacteraceae; genus Palauibacter. The sequence continues at coordinate 1,174,031 of NZ_CBDCUB010000001.1, forward strand.
CGATCTCCGCCATCTCGGCCGCGGTGGGAAGCGGGACTTCACGCGCGGCCACCCGCCACCAGTCCGCCGACGGAAGGAGCGGGGTCAGTTCGGGAGGAATCGCTCTGCGGACGGGGCCGACGCCCCCCGTGAGGTCATTTGTAGGACTGCTGCACGCTGCGCCCGAAGCTGATCTCACCGTTGTCGATCCGGATGTTGAACCCGCAGTCGGGGTTCGAACAGACCCACGCCTTGTACCGGATCGGCGCCCCGTCGCGCCCGTAATCCGAGAGCGGTAGCAACACCCCTTTGCTGCAACTCAAGCACTGCGTGAACGTATCGGCCACGCGATCACCCCTCCCCGATGTTGGACGGTCCTCCCGTTTCCGGCCCGTCACCGCCGCCTGCCGTCCCCCGCCGCCCCACGGCTGCGTGGTCGACCCTGAGTTCCTCCCCTACGCGCTCCAGGGGTAGCTGTCCTCGAAGGCCTCGTCAAAGGTGAAGAGACCCTCGAAATCCTCTCGCGAGTCGTCCGGCTGCTTGATCAGTACTCCGCACTCTACAAGCGCGAAGACGATCTCGCCGATATCCGTCGTGTCGTGTACGCCCCAGTGCTCCAGCACCGTCCGGGCCAGTGGACCGAATCGCTCCAGCGCGAGTTCCCGCACGGCGTCGGCGACTTCGGCGCCGCCGATGTGACGCGGCAACGCGAGACTCGACAGCCGACGCCTGAGCGCGGAGAGCAGAAACAGGTATGCGGCTTCCGTATACCTGGGATTGCGCTGCCTGATTCCCGTCAGAGCGCCCGCTGTGTTCACTTCGCCACAGGCCCCTTTTCCCGACCGCCGAGAGCGCTGCCCGCAAGGGCACATCGTGGCGGAAGTTAGACGGGGAAAAAAGAAGGCGTCAAGCCGCGACGCCTCAGGGGACACCCTCCGTCCCGCCATAGAGGGGGAAATCGGCGCACAGCCCGCGCACCTCGGCCTCGATGGCGGACAGTACCCCCTCGTCACCCTCCGAGCGAAGCGCCCTGTCCATGAGGTCGGCGATCGTCCGCATCTCCGTCTCCGCCATGGAGCGGGTGGAAACGGCCGCGGTCCCGATCCGGATCCCCGACGCCACGAACGGGGAGCGGGTCTCGAAGGGCACCGTGTTCTTGTTCACCGTGATGCCGGCCCGGCCGAGGAGCGCCTCCGCATCCTTGCCGGTGAGCTCCGTCGTCCGGAGGTCGACGAGCACGAGGTGCGTGTCCGTCCCGCCCGCGACGATGTCGTAGCCGTGCTCGGCGAGCCGCCTCGCGAGCGCGCGCCCGTTGCGCACTACGAGAGCCGAGTACTCGCGGAACCCGGGCTTCAGCGCCTCGCCGAGCGCAACCGCCTTCGCCGCGATCACATGCATCAGGGGGCCACCCTGCAACCCCGGGAAGGTCGCCTTGTCGACCGCCGCCGCATGCTCCTCGCGGCACAGCACGAGACCGCCGCGTGGCCCTCGCAGCGTCTTGTGCGTCGTGGTCGTCACGACATCCGCGTGCGGGACCGGCGATGGATGGTGCCCGGTGGCCACGAGTCCCGCGATGTGCGCCATGTCGACCATGACGCGGGCGCCGCACGCCTCCGCGATCTCCGCGAAGCGCGCGAAGTCGATCTTGCGCGGATAGGCGCTCGCCCCCGAGATGATCACCGCCGGCCGCACCTCGAGGGCGGTCGCCAGGAGGGCCTCGTAGTCGATCGTCCGGTCGGAGCGCCGCACGCCGTAGGGGACGACGTGGTACCAGAGCCCGGAGAAGTTGACGGGCGATCCGTGCGTGAGGTGCCCGCCGTGCGAAAGGTCCATTCCGAGCAGCGTCGCGCCCGGCTTCGTGAGCGCTTGTAGCGCGGTCATGTTCGCGCCGGAGCCGCTGTGCGACTGGACGTTGCCGTGGTCGGCGCCGAACAGGTCGCGCGCCCGTTCCCGGGCCAGGTCTTCCACCACGTCCACGAACTCGCACCCGCCGTAGTATCGACGCCCCGGGTAGCCCTCGGCGTACTTGTTCGTCATCACGCTGCCCGTGGCCTCGAGCACGCCGCGCGACACGAAGTTCTCGCTCGCGATCAGCTCCAGGCCCGTTCGCTGGCGCTCGAGTTCGCGATCGATCGCGCGCGCCACCTCCGGATCGGTGGCTGCCAGCGGGCGGGGATCCAGCGCGCCGATTGCCGTTCGTTCCGCGGTCGAACTCACCCGTACCCCCCCTCTCTGTAGAGTTGCCGCGCGATCAGGCTGCGGTGCATCTCGTTCGCCCCCTCGTAGATTTCGGTGACCTTCGCGTCCCGAAACAGACGTTCCACCGGATACTCCCGCGAATACCCGTAGCTGCCAAAAACCTGGACCGCCTCACGGGCGTTCCGCATCGCCGTCTCGCTGGCGAAGAGCTTGGCCACGCTGGACAGCCGCCGCGCCCGCGGATCACCCGTCATGTGCGCCGCGCCCGCGCGCTCGAGGAGGCCGCGCGCCGCCTCGAGCCGGGTCACCATGTCGCCGAGCTTGAACTCCAAGCCCTGGAAGTCCCTCAGCCGCCGGCCGAACTGTTCGCGCGTGTGGGCGTACTCGAACGCCGCGTCCACCGCCGCGGACGCGAGGCCGAGCGCCTGGGCCGCGATGCCCAGCCTCCCGCCCTCCAGCCCCGCGAGCGCGTAGGAGAAGCCCCGGTTCGGCTCCCCGATCAGGAGTTCGTCTCCGAGAAACACATCGTTCAGCGCGAGCGTTACCGTCTCCGAGCCGCGCTGTCCCATCTTGCGCTCCTTCCGGCCCACGGCGAGGCCCTCGACTCCGGCGGGCAGGAGGAAGGTGCCGATGCCCCTCGTCCCCCTGCGATCCGCGGGCGTATCCGTCCGGGCGAACAGGAGGATGACGTCCGCCGAAGCGCCATTCGTCACCCACATCTTCTCGCCGTTGATGAGCCAGCCGCCGTCCGCGCGGGTGGCCTGCGTGCGCAGCGCCGCGGCATCCGTCCCCGCCCCGGCTTCGGAGAGGGAAAAGGCACCGAGCACTTCGCCGCTCGCCATGCGGGGGAGCCAGGCCTGCCGCTGCGCCTCGCTTCCGTGCCGGAGCAGGATCGAGACGGGCAGCGAGTTGTGGACGCTGACGGACACCGCGACCCCGGCATCGCCCCACGCAAGTTCCTCGAGCACGTAGAGATAGGTGACGAGATCCAGCCCCAGCCCGTCGTAACGCTCCGGCACCCGCATGGCGAGAAACCCCAGATCTCCCAGTTCGCGGTGGATCGCCTCGTCGAAGATGTCCTCGTTCGCGTCGCGCGCTTCGGCGGTCGGCCTCAACCGCTCTTCCGCGAACTGCCGGGCGAGATCGAGCACCTGCCGCGCCTCGGAGGAGAGTTCGATGGCCGAATAGGAACGGCGGAGCGTCGTCATCCGCTCTCGTAGCGGTAGAAGCCGCGCCCGGACTTGCGGCCCAGCCGGCCGGCGGCGACGTACTTCGCGAGCAGCGGACACGGGCGATACTTCGAGTCTCCGAGTTCCGCGTGCAGAACGCGCATGATCGCGTGACAGGTGTCGAGCCCGATGAGGTCGGCGAGCGCGAGGGGCCCCATGGGATGGTTCATCCCGAGCTTCATGACGGTGTCCACCGCCTCCGCGTCGGCGACCCCTTCCATGAGACAGTACACGGCCTCGTTGATCATCGGCATCAGGATCCGATTGGCGACGAAACCCGGAAAGTCGTTCGCGACGACCGCGGTCTTCGAGAGCCGCTTGCAGAGCCCCAGGGTCAGGTCCGTCGCCGCATCGGAGGTTTCGAGCCCCCGGATGACTTCGACGAGCCGCATGACGGGGACGGGATTCATGAAGTGCATCCCGATGACGCGGGCCGGGTTGCCGACGTGCGCGGCGATCCGGGTGATCGAGATCGAACTGGTGTTCGACGCGAGGAGCGTCTGCCCCCCGACCCGCGCCGCCAGTTCCTCGAAGAGTTGGAACTTGAGGGCGGAGTCCTCGCTCGCGGCTTCGACCACGACCTCGGCGTCCTCCACGGCAACGAGGTTGCGGTCGGTACGGATCCGGCCGAGCGCGGCTTCGGCGTCGTCCCCGGATATCAGCTCCCGGCCGACCTGTCGCGAGAGATTCCGTTCGATCGAGGCGTGGGCTCGTTCGAGCGCCGCGGCGTCCAGATCGACGAGACGGACGGCGCAGCCGGCGAGCCCGAAGACGTGCGCGATCCCGCTCCCCATCGTCCCGGCGCCCACCACGCCGACGCGCGCGACTTCAGCTGCTCGAATCATTTTCCGAACGAATCTCTCCTTCCTCGTCTTGCAGACCGTCTTGCGGGCCGTCGTCCGGGCTCGCGGACGATCGGCCGCCGTCGCCGGCCGAGCCGCCGATGCGCCACAGCCACACCGTTCCCGTCGCGGTCACCAGTGTGACGAGCAGGCCGCCCTCGGGCCCGAATGCGCCTCCCGTCCACAGCGGCGGGCCCGAGAGCGCCGCGTCGAGGCCGGATATTGGCACGTCGAGCCCGCTCACGGACAGGCCGGAAGCCGCCAGGAGCCAGTTCCAGCCGAAATGGACACCGCCCACGAACCAGAGACTCCCCGTCCGCCAGTAGGCGACGCCGAGCAACACCCCCGCGAGGCCGAGGTTCAGGAACGCGAGCGGGCCGATCCCCGGGTTCGCGCCGTGCGCGAGGCCGAAGGCCGCCGACGTCGCGACCAGCGCCGCGACCGGCCCGAACCGGGCCTGGATGACCCGGAACGGATAGCCCCGGAAGAGCAGTTCCTCGGCCAGGGCCGCACCGAACACGAGCGCAGACACCTCGACGCCCCTCCAGAAGGAGGACTCCGCCGAGGCCGTCCACGAGACCCAGCCCAGGGCCGCCAGGCTGAGGATCGGGACCCCCACGATCACCACCCCGGCGAAAGACCCGAGGACGAGTTCCGTCACGCCCCCGATCCCGCCCCGGAGACCGAGCCACGACAGCCGTTGGCCGTCGACCAGGACGGTGAGGAGACAGGTCGCGGCGAACGACGAGGTCAGGACCGGGACCACCATCCACCAGGCGATCGCCGGCGAGGCCGCCGCATCGGGGCCCGTGAACAGGCCTGCGACCAGCCCGAGCGCGAGCGCGCAGGCGACGAACAGGGCGACGAACCCGGCCAGTCGCCCGACCCACGCCCAGCCCGATTCGTTCATCGCTACGCGCGCTCCACGCTCATCGCGACGGCGTTTCCGCCGCCGAGACACAGGGTGGCCATGCCCCGCTCGACGTCCAGGTCCCGCATCGCGTACAGCAACGTGGTGAGGATCTTCGCGCCCGAAGCGCCGATCGGGTGGCCGAGGGCGATCGCGCCGCCCCGGACGTTCACCCGGTCGAGTTCCAGCCCCAGTTCCCGGGCATCCGCCAGCACCTGCACCGCGAACGCTTCATTCATCTCCACCAGTCCGTAGTCGGCCGTCACCGCCTCGTCGAGCGTCATCAGCTTCGCCACGGCCGCGACCGGCGCGAAGAACAGGTCACGCGGCGCGGTCGCCGCGACGGCGTAGGCCCTGACCCGCCCCAGGACCGGGAGTCCGTGCGCCTCGGCGTACGCCTCGGAGGTGACCAGCGTCGCGGCGGCCCCGTCGTTGAGGCCCGGCGCGTTGCCGGCCGTGACGCTCGGCTCGCCGACCTCTGGGGGCGCGTCGCCCGCGAAGGCCGGACGCAGCCGCGCCAGCGCTTCCAGCGAAGTGCCGCGACGGGGCGGTTCGTCCACATCGACCGTCACGGTGCCCCCGCGCGTTTCGATATGCACCGGCACGACCTCCGCCGCGAACCCCCCCGCGTCGATCGCCCCGATCGCCTTCTCGTGGCTTGCGAGGGCCCAGGCATCCTGATCCTCACGGCTCACGCCCGCCTTGTGGGCCGTGTACTCCGCGTGTCCGCCCATGTGGCAGGTCCCGAAGGCGCACCAGAGTCCGTCGTGGACGAGGCCATCGACCATCGACCGATCGCCGAACTTCACACCCTCCCGGTACCCCCTCAGCAGGTAGGGCGCGTTCGACATCGATTCCATCCCGCCCGCGACCACGGCCCGGACGTCCCCGGCCCTGATCGCCTGCGCCGCCAGCATGACCGCCTTGAGTCCAGAGCCGCAGACCTTGTTTATCGTCACCGCCGGGACCGTCTCCTGAACGCCGCCCCGGATGGCCGCCTGGCGGGCGGGCGCCTGTCCGACGCCCGCCTGTACGACGTTGCCCATGATCACGTCTTCGATGTCGGCGAGGTCTATCCCCGCCCTGTCGATGGCCGCGGAGATCGCGAGTCCCCCGAGATCCGGGGCCGCGAGCGAGGAGAGCCCGCCCATGAAGCGGCCCGTGGGGAGCCGCGCGGCGGAGACGATCACCGGGATCCTGTCCTTGTCCATATGGTCATCCATGGTCGGTCGTGTTCCCTCCCGTATCGGATTCGTCGGGCGGCCCGCTCAGGTCCGGCCGCCGCTTGCGTCGCGACGGGCGGGCCAGGGCACGCCGCAGCGCCGGCCAGGTCGTCCACCCACGCCGCTCCGCGTCCGCCAGCATGCGGACGAGGATGCGGGCCGTCGCGACCGCATCCCCTCGCGCACGGTGCCGTTCCCGGATCTCGATCCCGTAGTAGTCGGCGACCGCGTCCAGCCCGCGGCGATCCAGTCCGGGCAGCAGTCGGCGCGCCAGGTGAACGGTGCACAAGCGGGGCCCGCGCGGCACGGCGGCCCCGGCTCGTCTCATTTCGGCGCGCAGGAAGCCCCAATCGTATCCCGCGTTGTGCGCGACGAAAACCCGGCCACTGAGCCGCTCGCGCACCTCGTCGCAGATCTGCGAGAAGCTCGGCGCTCCGCGGGTCATCTCCGTCCGGATTCCCGTGAGGCGCGTGATCCACGGCGGGATCGCCACCCCCGCATCGACGAGGGTGGAAAAGCAGTCTCCGATCTCACCCCGGTCTACCTCCACGATCGCGATCTCGACGACCCGACCGCCCGCGCCCGCGACGCCCCCGTTCGTCTCGACGTCCACCACGGCGTAGCGAAGCCGGTGCAGGCCGTCGCGTCGCTTCTCCACACGCTTCGCCTCACGCCCCGCCAGCCGCCACACGGCTCCGTCCGGACCCTCGCGGACCACATCCGGGGCCCCCTCCAGGACCTCGGCCACGAGCCGATCGGCAAGCCCCGGCGGGCCTCCCCGGATGCCGAACATCTCGACCGCCAGCTCGCGGGCCTCGCAGGCGCCCTGCTCGAGACGCGCCATGGCCTTGCGCAACAGCACGCCCTCCGGAGCGAAGCGCACCGCGGGAACCCGCGACATCTCGCCGCCCGAGCGGCCCTCGCCTCGCCGCGACACGGATCAGCCCCGCGCGCCGCCGCTCCCCGATCGTCGGCTCGCCTCGGAGAGCAGGTAGCTCAGGCCTTCCATCTCGAGCACGATGTCCACGGTCCGGATCGGGACCCCGTCGATCTCCGACAGGTCGATCGGCGCGAAGTTCAGGATCGCCCCCACGCCGGCCCGCCCGAGCGCCGCCGCGACGTCCGCCGCCACCCTCGCGGGCGTCGCGACCACGCCGATGTCGACTCCCAGTTCCGCGATCACCGGCCGCAACTCCGACATGGAGCGGATGGTCAGGCCGAAGGCCCGGGTTCCGATCTTCACAGCGTCGGCGTCAAACGCGGCCACCACGTCGAACCCCCGCGCCGCGAGCCCCCCGTACCCGAGGAGCGCCGTACCGATCTTGCCGACGCCGACGAGCGCGAGCCGCCAGCTGTGCGATAGTCCGAGGATCTCCTCCAGCGCTCGCACGAGACCCTCGACGGAATACCCGCGCCCGCGTTTTCCGAACGAACCGAAGTGGCTCAGATCCTTCCGAACCTGCGCCGACGTCGCGCCGGAAGGCTCGGCGAGCCGCGCGCTCGACACGACCTCGACGCCGGCACGCTCGAGGTCGCGCAACATGCGGAGGTACAGGGAGAGGCGCCGGACTGTGGAATCGGAAATTCTGCCGCTCATGCCTGGCAGTCCGTGGCGAAGCCCCGCGTCGCGCCGAGAGCGCCGAGACGTTCGGGCGACAAGGCGCGACGGGGGAGCATGGCAGCGCCATGTGACCGGGGAGCAACGCAGAGCGAAGCGTTCGGCGGAAATGTATCGGCGGTCGAATGCAGTCGGGGTTTCGCCAAGGGCTGCCAGCCTTGTGAAAGTATTCACAAGCCAAGATAGGTCCGGTCCGGCATCAACTCAACGCGCGGGATCCATCTCCCTGATCGCCCGCAATTTCGCCGCGAGCGCGACGAACGTCTCCGGATCGAGCGCTTCCGGCCGGACGGCGGGATCGATGGACAGGCTGGAGAGAAACGCCCTCGGGTCCCCTCTGAACCCCAGCTCCGGGGCGGTCCGGAGCGTCTTCTGTAGCTGTTTGCGGCGGCGGTTGAAACAGGCCCGCGTGAGCGCCCTCAGCTCGTCGTGGTCCACTGCGGCCGGGTGCGGCCGGGGCTCGAGGCGCACCACGGCCGAGTCCACTGCCGGCACCGGCCGGAAGGCCTGTCGCCCGACGTGGAACGCGAGCGAGGTGTCGGCGACCGCCCGCACGCCGACCGACAGCGCGCCGTAGGCCTTCGTCCCCGGGGGCGCGACGATCCGCTCCGCCACTTCCCGCTGAACCGTGATCACGACCCGTACCGCCGCGGGGCCGATGTCGAGAAACGCGAACAGAAGGGGCGAGGTGATGTTGTAGGGGACATTCGACACCACCCGAAGCGGCATCCCGCGCGGGATAAGGGCGGACAGATCCAGCCGAAGCGCATCGCCCTCGACGACCTCGACTCCGGGGCGGCCGTTCCAGCGCGTCGCGAGTTCCCGGGCGAGATCGCGATCCTTCTCGATCAGGACGAGCCGCCGGCAGCGTCCGAGCAGGTGACGACTCAACTCTCCGTGGCCCGGTCCGACTTCGAGCACGACATCTTCCGGGCCGGGATCGAGCTCGGCGACGATCTTGCGCTGAATGTTCGGGTCGACGAGAAAATTCTGGCCCAGAGAGCGCTTTGCGCGCGGGGGCGGCGCGTCCCCGCCGGTCACAGACGCACCGCGACCGCGGTCCGGTCGTCGAGCCGCATCTCGTCGTCGCTGTCGGCGAACAGGGCCTTGACGAGGATCTCCGGATCGAGTTCACCCCGATCGATCCGCCGGCGGACCCGCGCTCCGGGCGCCGCGATGGGGTCGCTCAGCTCCGCGAGCCCGTCGGTGAAGGCGAGCAGCGTATCGCCGGACCACGCGATCCGCTCCTGCCGGTACGCCTCGACCCGAGCAATCCCCACCGGCGGGTCGAGCGCCTCGAGTCGACGGATCGCTGCCGGTCCGACGAGATACGCGTAGGGGTGGCCGGCGTTGGCGTAGCGGAGTTCGCTGCGCGCGGGGTCGAGCACGCCGTAGAAGAGGGTCATGTACATCTCGGTCGACTCCAGCGCCGCCCGCAGCTGACCCTGCATCGCGTCCAGCGCCGCGCCGGGTTCGCTTTCCACCCCCGTCGCCACGGCCACAGCGCTCAGGGTGCGCGCCATGATCAGGGCCGCGGACGGGCCGTGCGAACTCACGTCCCCCAGCATGATACCGAGCCGTCCCGCAGGAAGGCGGACCAGGTAGTAGAAGTCGCCCCCGAGCGAGAGAGACGGATCGCACCGGGCCGCCACGCGCGCCAGATCGCGAAAGTCCTCCGGCGCCGGCAGGAGTCGCAGCTGGAGGTCGCGCGCGATCTCCAGTTCGGCGAGCACCCGTTCGCGGCGCATCCGCCGCGCGAGGAGCCGCTCGCCGGCCTGTTCGCCCTCCGCGACCGCCGCGAGCCACCCCGCGAGCAGCGCGGCCGCGTCCACATCGGGGGGCGCCCCTTCCCCGGGTCCGTCATCCCGCGCCGTCTCGTGGACGAGCCGCAGCCCCCCCTCGGGGCCGAGGGGCCACGTCTCACGCAATTCTCCGGCCTCGCTGCCGCCCGATTCGCCGCCCTCGCTCTCCAGGCAGTCGAACAGCACCCGCACGCCGTCGTCGAACCGTCGGTCGAGCCGGAACCGCAGGCCCGTCACGGCGGCGAAGCGCCCGAGGAGGGGTTCGACCCTCACCAGCGGATCGGGCGCCCCGCGAAACGTCAGGCTGACTTCGTTCCCGACCTCGTTGAACTCGACGCGATCGGCCAGCTGCCTCAGGAGGAAGAGCCCGCGGCCCCTCGGCCGCCCGATCCCCTCGCGCGAGATCGGGTCCGGGACGGCCTCGGGGTCGAATCCCTCGCCTTCGTCCGCCACCTTCACGCGCAGACCCTCCCGGCCCGCGACCGCCGTGATCCGGACCACCGCCCCGGGCCGGTCTCCGCTCCCGTACAGGATCGCGTTCGCAACGGCCTCTCCGAGTGTGACCCGCAGCCGGAAGGCCGTCTCGCCATCGAGCTCCGCGAGATGCCGACACGCGACGACGACCCGGTCGACCACCGGGTGCTGGTACCGGACGCGGGAAGGAAACACGACGCGGATCCGGCCGGACCCGTCGACATCGAGGGTGAGTTCGGGTGCGTCCGCAGAGGAGGTGTGCTTCTCCCACACGAGCCCCAGTTCGTCGGCGTTCAGAGGATAGAAGAGGTAGTCCGTCCAGTCCTCCGCCAGCGCGGATCCGAGGCGGTCGATCCAGGCACCCTCGACCAGCGCGACGAGCGCGGGCCCGCCGCCGAACCGCCGCCGCAGGTAGGGTATGGTGGCGCGAGGTTCCGCGATGTCGACGAGGATGAGGTCGGAATCGCGCACGTTCAGCGGCTTCCCGAAGAGCCCGCGAACTTCAGGCCTCGGTTCGATCGCCGAAGCGGCCTCCGCCACCGCCTGGACGATATCCGGTCGACTCGAGAGGACGAGGATCCGGCGGGGGTCGCCGGCGGCCATGCCCGGACTCGCCGCCCGGGTCAGGCTTCGCCCAGAGCGGCCGCCCGGGTCTCGGCGATGTCGAAGAGCGAATCCAGCTTCGTGAGCGCGAACAGCCGGGCGAGGTCCTCGTTCAGCCCGGCCAGCTTGAGGCGCCCGTGCTCATCGCGGATGTGCTTCGAGAGACTGACGAGAACGCCCAGACCCGACGAGTCTATGTAGTCGGCGGCGGCGAAATCGATCACGAAGTCGGTTTCGCCATCCGCCAGACGCGCGAGAACGCGTTCCCTGAGTTCGCCCCGGTTATTGAGGGTGAGCTGGCCATCGACGCTGACCACCGTCGTGGCTCCGAGCCGTTCCAACGAAAACGTCATGCTTTGCTCCTTCGCGATTTGCTCCCTCGCGACATGAGTGCCGTGATGCACGCGACGTCCACGATATCGGAGACGGAGGCGCCGCGGGAGAGGTCGTTGAGCGGCCGCCGCAGACCCTGGAGGATCGGTCCCGGCGCGCGCGCTCCGGCGAGTCTCTCGAGCAGCTTGTAGGCGATGTTGGCGGCGTCGAGGTTCGGGAAGACGAGCAGGTTCGCGCGCCCCGCCACCCGGGAGCCGGGAGCCTTCGCCGCCGCGATCCCGGGAACGAGCGCCGCGTCCGCCTGCAGCTCTCCGTCCGCCTCGATATCGGGCCGCCGCCGCCGAAACAGATCGAGCGCTTCGCGCACACGGTCCACGGCCGGCCCGCCGGCCGAGCCGAGCGTCGAGTAGGACAGGAAGGCGACGACCGGCTCGTCCCCCACGATGGCCCGCCGTGCATCACAGGCGGCCGAGGCGCTGTCGGCCATCTGCTCCGGCGTCGGCGCGGGGACGACCGCGGTGTCCGTGAGCGTGAGTACGCGCTCCCGCGGCCGCTCGAAGACCATGTAGAAGGCCGCGGACACGGTCTCCACCCCTTCCGCGACTCCGACGATGCGCAGACCTGCCCGGATCACCTCCGCCGTCGAGTGGACGGCGCCCGCGACGACGCCGTCGAGTTCACCCTCGGCGAGGCGTCGCGCGGCGCCTTCGAGCCCGCCACGCCCGGGGCCGATCTCGACGGGGTGAACCCAGCCCTCGGATCGCAGGAGCCGGATCGCCTCGGCCGTTCGGGATTCCCCGGCCTCGGGGAAGCCGATCCTGGCCTCGGCCGCGGCGGCTCGCACCCGCAGGCGGCCGATGAAGTCCCGCGGGGCCGACACCGGACTCACTCCGTTGCGGGCCGCTCGAAGGCCCGATCCATGCGGGCCTTCACCACCGGGCTCACGAAATCGGTCACATCGCCGCCGAGGCGTCCGACCTCGCGCACGAGCGACGAACTCAGGAAGGTGTGGCGCGTGGCCGGGGCCATGAACAGGACCTCCACCTCGGGCCACAGGGAGCGGTTCATCAGCGCCATCTGGAATTCGTACTCGAAGTCGCTCACGGCCCGGAGCCCCCGCACGATGATGCGGGCTTCCCGCGCACGGGCGAAGTCCACGAGCAACCCGGAAAAGGAGGTCGCCTCCACCCGGGGCTCGTCCGCGAACGCGGAGCGGATGAGTTCGACGCGCTCGTCGATCGGGAAGAGGCTCGACTTCGTCTGCGTGGCGGTCTCGGCCACGGCGACGATCAGATGGTCCACGAGCCGCACGATCCGCCGCACGATGTCCTCGTGTCCAATCGTGAGCGGATCGAAGGATCCCGGGTACACGGCGATGGTTTTCTTCATCCGAGCTTCCGTTCAGGGGTCGAAATCGGGGTGCATGCCGGAGCCAGAAACCGGCTCACGCGGGTGTCGCCGTATTCCCTCGTCCAGTCCGCGGTCGCGGCCAGACCGGCGTCGGCGTCGTGCTCGAGCCAGAACTGGGCGGCGAATGGTCGGTGGCGAAAGCGCTCCACGAGCCCGCGGCCGGCGGTTGATCCGTACGGGGGGTCGGCGAAGACAAGGTCGAGCGGAGCGGTCAGGCCGTCGATCCAGGCCAGGGCATCGCGGCGCCCGATCCGAGACCGGTTCGCGAGCCCGAGCCTGCGGATGTTCCGGTCGAGCACGGAAGCGACCCCTCGGTCCGACTCGACGAAATGGACGTGCGCCGCGCCGCGCGACAGCGCCTCGATGCCCAGCGCCCCGGAACCGGCGTAGAGGTCGGCGACGCGCGCGCTGACGACATCCTCGCCGAGCGCGGAGAACCAGGCCTCCCGCACCCTCGCGGCCGTGGGGCGGGTGCGCCGTCCCGGCGGAGCGTCGATGTACCTGCCGCCCAGATCGCCCGCGATGATGCGGAGTCGCATGGTTCGGTGTGTCAGGCGCCGGAGGACACCGGGTAGAGGATGATTCCACAGCCTTCGCAGACGGCCAGATCGCGACGCGTCCGGATCTCCGCCTGGCGCTGCTTGGGCACAGAGGTGAAGCACTGTCCGCACACGCCGTCCGCCGTGAGTTCCGCGAGCGCCGAACGCTTCCCGCCCCCGCCGGCCGACCTGTAGAGTTGGAGCGCCCGCCGGCCGAGACGATCTTCCTGGGTTTTCCGGGCCGCGCCCCGCAGGTGCAGTTCGCCCTCGAACGTCGAGCGCAGTTCATCAGCGGCGGCGGCCCGTTCCGCGAGGGAGGCGCCGGCTTCCTTCAACTCACCCTCGGCCGCGCTGAAGGCCTCGCGCGCCGCCTCGAGCTCCAGCATGGCGTCGAGTTGGTCGTCCTCCGCCCCTCGCAGATTCCGCCAAGCCGTCTCCGTCTCGCTCTTCACGGCGAGATACTGCTGCTCGTTCACGACCGCGGTGGAACGCGATTCAAGTCGCTTGAGGGTCGCTCGCCCCGCCTCCACGGAGCGGCGGTAACGTTCCACGCGCGCTTCCGCCTTCCCGGCGTCGCCCCGGATCCCGGCGATCCGCTTCTCGAGCGCCTCCACCGTGATGCGAAGTTCGGCGACCTCCTCGTCCAGTCTCGCGAGTTCGCTTTCGATCCTCAGGATCTCGAGATCGATCTCCTGAAGCGTGAGTAATTCGTCGACGGTATCGCTCGCCTGCATGCTCTCTCCGGCTGTCAACCGGGCGACCCGGTCGGGGCGCCCCCCGGTCGATCGGCGCAGCCCGGCCGCCCCGCGCCCTGTCGGGGCATGAATGCGGCGGCCTCGCCCGCGTCTCGAAGTTCCCGTGCGAGTTCCTGCTTCTCGCTCAACAATCGACGTTGCTGCTCGCTGTCCGCAAGTTCCAGTTCGCGATCGATCTCGTCCAGGCGTTCTCGATGCCGCCGATGCAGGAGGCGGCTCACCGCGGCTTCGAAGACCTCGTCCGGGTCGGGGATCTCCTCCCCCGCCTCCTGGAGGGCGGTCAAGCGCGCGCGGGCGGGCCCGGAGGCGGAGGACCAGTCCACACCTTCCGCGTCCGCGCCCTCGTCGCACGCCGCCGACAGGATCTCGAAGATCTCGCGTCCCCACCGGTCGCGCAGGTGCCGGGGTGAGAGCCCGGTGCGGACCGCCCTCCGCGTCAGCGAAGGGTCGCGCACGAGGAGGAGAAGAAGCGCCCGTTCCGTTCGCGACTCGACGGGAGGGCTGTCGTCGGGCCTTCCGGGGCCGGGACCCGCGGGAGGGCGGCGAACCCTGGGCCGCTCCGCGCGCGCGATCTCGTGCACGAGCGTGTCCCGTCTTATCCCGAGCCCCTCGACCGCACGGTCCACGTAGATATCGCGCAGCGCCGGGTCGGCCACGGCCCGGAGCGTGCTCAGCAGGCCGTCCACCGCACGCCGCCGGCCCTCCACGCGGTCGAGATATCCCTCGCGCCCCAGGATCTGGAGCTTGCGTTCGAGCAGGTCCACCGCGTCGTCCATGAGGTGCCGGAGGGCGGCCGCCCCCTCCCTGCGGATCAGCGAATCCGGGTCTTCTCCGGGCGGCAGGGAGACGACCAGCGGATGGACGCCGGCGGCGAGGAGGATGTCGCCGGTCCGGAAGGTCGCGCGCAGCCCGGCCGTGTCGCTGTCGTAGAGCAGATAGGCCCGCTTCGCGTAGCGGGCGAGCCGGCGCGCCTGGTCGGCCCTAAAGGCGGTACCCAGCCCGGCGACCGCGAACTCGAGCCCCGCGCGGTGCAGCGCGATGACGTCCGTGAAGCCCTCGGCGACCGCCGCGTGGCCCTCGCGCCGCATCGCGTGGCGGGCGCGGTTGAGCGCGTAGAGTTCCTCCCCCTTCCGGAAGACGGGAGACTCGGGCGAGTTGATGTACTTGGGCGCATCGGAGTTCGGATCGAGGACCCGGCCGCCGAAGCCGATCGGCCGGTCGCGGAGGTCCTGGATCGTGAACATCAGTCGTCCGCGAAAGCGGTCGTAGGGTTCCTCCGCCTTCTCGCTCGTCGCGAGCAGCCCCAGTTGAAGAAGCGCCCCTTCCTCGATGCCGTGACGGGCCGCGGCCGCGCGAAACGCCCGCCATTCATCGTCCGCGTACCCCAGCCCGAACCCGAGCGCCTCCTCCAGCGGCAGACCCCGGCCCTCCAGGTAGGCGCGCGCCCGGGCCCCGGCGGGCTCCCGGAGCCGACCCTGGAACCATTCGGCCGCGAACGCGAGGACGCCGCGCAGGGGTGCGTGCGGGTCCTCCAGGCGCTCTTCGCGGTCCGGGACCTCGATCCCGACCCGCGCCCCGACGTGACGCACCGCCTCGGGGAACTCGAATCCGAGGTGCTTCATCAGGAACCCGAACACATCTCCGCCCTCGCCGCACACAAAGCACTTGAAGATCTGCCGCTGAGGGTCGACGGCGAAGTTCGGGCCGTCCCCGCCGTGCAGCGGACAGGGCCCGCGGTAGCTCCTGCCGGAGCGCCGGAGCCGAACGTGCTCGCCCACGACCTCGAGCAGGTCGGCGCGGGCGCGGATCTCCTCGACGAGCGCGTCGCTCACCACGCGCGCCTCCTCCCGCCGGAACCCTCGCGACGCATCATCGTCCGCCGGATCTTCGTCTGCCGCATTCGCCTACTCGAATTCCGCGACCGTCACCCCGGTACCCCCTTCGCCCGCCCCGCCCGCCCGGACGAGCCGGATCCGCGGGTCTCCGCTCAGAATCTCCTGGACGCGGGCCCTGAGGGCGCCCGTCCCCTTTCCGTGGATGATGCGGAGCCAGGGGAGATCTCCCACCACCACCGCGGCGTCGATCGCGGGCGTGAGCGCCGCGTCCACCTCATCGGCGCGCAGCCCCCGCAGATCGATCTGGGTCTCGACCCTGATGATGGGCCGTCGTTCCCCCGCCTCGCGGGAACCTCCGGACGAAGAACGCTTCCCCCGGGGCGCCACCGCTCCAGAATGCGGCGTCAGGTCGCGCAGCGGTACCGTAAGGCGCAACCCGCCGACCTCGATCACGCCCCGAGCCCCGCGGACCTCCACGAGCGTGGCGGGTCGGTCGGAGGCGCTCCAGCGGACGGCCTCCCCTGCCCGCGGGGTCTCTGCGGCCTCGGCGGCGGGTGCGCGATCGCCCAGTGCGAGCAACTTCCGGGCCGAAGTGCGGAGTGCCCGCTCCACTTCGCCGCGCACCGCCCGCTTCGCCGCTCGCCGGGCCGGTTCGTCACCCCCCGCGTATTCGGACTCCAGCCGAGCGATCGCGGCCTCGACCCGGTCCCGGGCCTCGCGCAGCGTCTCTCGCCGCGCCACCTCCCGCTGCCTCTCGGCCGCGCGCTCGGAATCCGCGAGCGCGGTCTCCCGGGACGCCAGGTCGCGCTCCCGCGCCGCCGTCTCCTCCGCCCGACGCTCGAGTCGGGCCCGCAGGTCCTCGATCTCTCCCCGTTCCGCCTCCAGGCGGGCGAGCAGGGTGTCGAGCGACACGTGTTCCGGGCCCAGCCGCGCGTGCGCGCCCGCGAGCACGTCCTCCGGGACCCCCAGTCGCGCGGCGATGACGAGGGCGTAGCTCCGTCCCGGACGGTCCCGCACGAGCCGGTACGTGGGTTCGAGACGCCTGGAATCGAACTCGAGCGAAGCCTGCACCGCCGCCCCGTCGTCGCCGAGCCGCTTGAGGTCGCCCAGGTGCGTCGTGGCGACCGTGAGCCGCGCCTGCCCGGCCAGACGCTCCAGGGCCGCCGCCGCCAGCGCACCCCCTTCCGCCGGATCGGTCGCGCTCCCGATCTCATCGAAGAGGACGAGGTCCCGGTCGTCCGCCTCGTTCAGGATCTCCGCCAGATTGCGCGCCTGCGCCCCGAAGGTGGAGAGCGACGCGTCGATCGACTGCTCGTCGCCGATGACCGCGAAGAAGCGGCGAAAGAAGGGGATTCGGCTCCCGGCCCGAAGGGGCGGAACGACGCCGCTTTGCACGAGCGCGCTGAGGAGCCCCAGTGTCTTGAGGAGAACCGTCTTGCCGCCCGCGTTGGGGCCCGACACGAGGAGCACCCGCTCATCGGCCGAGAGGTCGAGATCGAACGGCACGGCGCCCCCGGGAGCGAGCGCGAGCAGGGGATGCCGCGCGCCGCGGATGCGGATCCCTTCCGCCACCGGGTCGACGAAGGCCGGGGGCGAGGCTTCCATCCCGGCCGCGAACAGGGCGCGGGCGCGGAGCGCGTCCAGCTCCACCAACGCCCCGTACGAGGCGGCGAGTTCGGAGGCGTGGCGGCGTACCGCGGCGGCGAGTTCCCGCAGGATCCGCTCCACCTCGCGCTCCTCGCGGAGTTCGAGTTCCCTGATCCCGTTCATCGCCTCGATGGCGCGCGCGGGCTCCACGAACAGCGTGCGGCGGCTCGCCGAGGCGTCGTGCACGAGCCCTCCCGCGATGCCCTTTCCCTCGCGCCGCACCGGGATGCAGTAGCGCCCGTTGCGGACCGTGACGGAGGCGTCGGGAACGCGCACCCGTTCGGGGAGCGAGCCGGCGAAACGCGTGAGTTCCTCGACGAGACGCACGCGGGCGCCCGTGAGCGCTCGGCGGATGCGCCGCAACTCGGGCGAGGCCCCATCCGCGACCCCACCCACAGCGTCGAAGGTGGCCGCGATCCGCTTCTCGAGCGCCCGGTCACCCCACAGCCGGCCGACCAGGAGCACCGG
Organism: Candidatus Palauibacter sp.; assembly: GCF_965222475.1. GTDB lineage: Bacteria > Gemmatimonadota > Gemmatimonadetes > Palauibacterales > Palauibacteraceae > Palauibacter. Next base: position 1,191,897 of record NZ_CBDCUB010000001.1, read on the forward strand.
GAGGCCATCGGGATCGAGTCGTTCCGCGAGCCCCCGGGAGATCCGCCCCGCCGCCATGACCTTCGCGCAGGCGAGCAGGTCGCCGGGGTCCAGCCACGCATCGTCGATCGCCAGGCGGCGCAGCGCCGGTCCCAGCTCCGGGAACGCATCCAGGTTCCACCCCTCGCCGCTTGCCACGAGCGCCCGCAACTCGCCCACGGCCGCGAGGGCGCGGCGGGCGGAGGCCGCATCGGGGAGCGGACGGAGGGCGCGGACCTTCGACTTCCCCGGCTCGGACGCGGCGTACCCTGAGATCGCGGCGAGCACGCGATCGAACTCGATCACGCGCAGCGCGTGATCCATCGGGCTCTGATCCATCGGGCTCAACCGGGCGGCCAACCCATGCGGCGGCCGCCGAGCACGTGGAAGTGGAGGTGCGCGATGGCCTGACCTCCGTCCTCGCCCGCGTTGGTGACGACGCGGTACCCGTCCCCCAACCCCTCGGAGCGGGCGACCGCGGCGCAGGCGAGCACGAGTTCCCCTCCGAGCGTACCGCTCGACAGCGTCGCGAGACTCGATACATGGGTCCGGGGGACCACAAGCACATGCACGGGCGCCTGAGGTTCGAGGTCGCGGAACGCGACCCAACCGTCCTCCTCCGCGACGATATCCGCCGGGATGGCGCCCGCCGCGATGGCGCAGAACACGCAATCCGTCATGTCCCCTCCAGGTTTTCGAGGATGGCCGGAGCGAGCGCCACCGCCGCGATCGCCGCCGTCTCGAATCGCAGCGTACCCCGCCCCAGCGGCACGAGTTCGAAGCCGGCTTCCACGCAGCGTCGGCGCTCAGCGCGCGTCAGCCCGCCCTCCGGCCCGACCGCGAGCGTCAGCGGACTCCCGTGGCCGCTCCGGCACGGGTCGCGCAGGGCGCCGCCGACCAGGAGGGACAGGCCGCTCACATCGGCGAGCCACCCTGCCCCGTCGTGGCCCGTCAGCGCCTCCTCCAGCGTCGCCGGGCCATCGAGCCGGGGCAGCCAGCTCCGGCCTGACTGTTTCGCGGCGGCCCGCACCCGCTTCCCGGCCCGCCGACGGAACCCCTCCGAACGACCCGCGTCGCCGACCGACCGCGACCGCTCCCACTCGATCCAGGTTACGGCCGACGCCCCGATCTCGACGACCTTCTCGACCAGCCACAGCGAACGGTCACGGTTCGCCACCGGGGCCCACACGCGCAGGGGCAGTGGCGGACGCACCGGGAGGGCCCGCAGCAGCCGGCAGCGGGCCCGCCGCCGATCCAGTTCGACGAGTTCCCCCTCCCAGCACCGGCCCTTTCCGTCGGTCACCGCCAGCCGGGCTCCGGGACGAATCCTCGCGGCGCGGACGTGGGTGATTTCGTCCGCCGCCAGATGGATCCGCGCTCCGTCCCCCGACCCGCGAGGTCGTCGGCGAGGAACGTCGGCAGCTGGGACGGTTCCAATTCTGGGCCGTCTTCCGGGTCGCTCACACCGGCAACGTATCCGCCGCGCGCGGCCCCTCGCCACCGACCGGGCCACGTCCCGCGCGCAGGGTTTTCCGCCACCCGCCGGTGGCCTATGTTCGCTCCGCCGAACCCGTCCGTGGTCTGCGGATCGACTCATCTCTCATCCATCTCGCACGAGGGGCTGTTGAACGAAACGACGATGGCCGAAGCCGATCCCGTGACCGCCGCTCCCACCGCCGACCCTTCCGTCGTATCGCAGTCCGTCGACACGATTCGCACCCTCGCCATGGACGCCGTTCAGCGGGCCGGCTCCGGGCATCCCGGCACCGCGATGGCGCTCGCCCCGGTGGCGTACACCCTCTGGATGCGGCACATGCGCTACAGCCCGGGCGATCCCTCCTGGTTCGGCCGGGACCGGTTCGTGCTGTCGGCGGGCCACGCCGCGATCCTCCAGTACGCCGCGCTCCACCTCACGGGGTACGCCCTCCCGCTCGAGGAGATCCGCCGCTTTCGGAGGGCCGGGAGCCGGACCGCGGGCCATCCCGAACACGGGCTCGCGGCCGGTGTCGAGACGACGACCGGGCCCCTCGGCCAGGGCGTCGCGAACTCCGTCGGGATGGCGATCGCCGAGGCCCACCTAGCCGCGGTGTTCAACCGGCCGGGGCACTCGATCGTCGACCACCGGACCTGGGTCATCTGCAGCGACGGCGACCTGATGGAGGGCGTTTCGTACGAAGCGGCCTCGCTCGCCGGCCACCTCGGTCTGGGCAAACTTCTCTGGCTCTACGACGACAACCGGATCACGATCGACGGCGACATCGACCTCGCCTTCTCCGAAGACGTATTTGGACGGTTCGAGTCGATGGGCTGGCACGTGCAGCGGGTCGGCGACGCGAACGACCTCGCGGCACTGGATGCGGCGATCGAGGAGGCGAGGACCGTCGAGGAGCGCCCGTCGCTCATCATCGTGCGATCCCATATCGGGTACGGTGCCCCGAACAAACAGGATACGGCCGCGGCGCACGGTGCTCCGCTGGGAGAAGAGGAGATCCGGCTCACGAAGGAGGCGTACCGCTGGCCGCCGGAGCCGCCCTTCCTCGTCCCCGATGCGGTTCGCCGGCACATGGGACGGCAGGTCGCCCGCGGCGAGGTGCTGGCCGCCGAGTGGGCCGACCGCTTCGAACGCTACCGGGCGGAACACCCGGAACTCGCGGCGGAGCTCGAGCGACGCGTGAAATCGGCGCTCCCCGAGGCGTGGGACCACGACCTCCCGGAGTTCAGCCCGGACGACGCGCCCATCGCCACGCGCGCCGCCTCGGGCCGCATCCTCGGCGCCCTGGCCCCCCGTCTCCCCGAACTGATCGGCGGGAGCGCCGACCTCTCGGGTTCCAACAACACCCTCATCGACTCGCCGAACTTCTCGCGAGGGAGTCCGGAGGGCCGGAACCTCCGCTGGGGGGTCCGCGAGCACGCGATGGCCTCGATCGCGAACGGGCTCATGCTGCACGGCGCGGTGCGACCCTACGTCGCCACCTTCTTCACCTTCACGGACTATGCCCGGCCGGCGATGCGCCTCGCCGCGCTGATGGAACTCCCGCACATCTACGTCATGACGCACGACTCGATCGGGCTCGGGGCGGACGGCCCCACGCACCAGCCCGTAGAGCACCTCGCCTCCTTCCGCGCCATGCCGGGGGTGGTCGTGCTCCGGCCCGGGGACCCGGAGGAGACGGTCCACGCGTGGCGCGTCGCCATCGAGCGAAGCGACGGACCGACGATCCTCGTCCTCACCCGGCAGAAGGTCGCTCACCTCGCCCGCGCGGCCGGGGCGGCCCGCGCCGGCGTGCCGCGGGGGGGCTACGTTCTGCGGCCCGAGTCCGGCGACCTCCGGGTCGTGCTCCTGGGCAGCGGATCGGAGCTGCAGGTGGCGGTCGAAGCGGCGGAACGGCTCGAAGCGCAGGGTGTGCCCGCGCGCGTCGTTTCGTTCCCCAGCTGGGAGCTGTTCCGCGCCCAGACGCCGGAATACCGCGATCAGGTCCTCCCGCCGGGCGTCCCCCGCCTCGCGATCGAAGCCGGTGCGACGCTCGGCTGGACGGAGTGGGTCGGCACGGACGGCGAGGTGATCGGGATCGACCGCTTCGGCCAGTCCGCCTCGGCGGCCGACAACTTCGCGCGTTTCGGGTTCACGGCGGAGGCGCTCGTGGAGCGCGCCCTCGCCCGGCTCGCGCCTCGGAATTCCCCGTGAGGCTCGCGCTCGGCGCGGATCACGCGGGCGTCGGCTACAAGGACACCCTCGCCGCCGAGCTTCGCGCGGCGGGGCACGATATCGTCGATGTGGGCACGCATGGCACCGACTCGGTCGACTATCCCGACTTCGCGCGGGCCGTGGCGGAGCGTGTGGCTTCCCGCGAGGTGGAGCGCGGTATCGTGGTGTGCGGCTCCGCGGTAGGCGTGTGCATCGCCGCCAACAAGGTGCCCGGGGTGCGGGCGGGCGTGTGCCACGACACCTACTCCGCGGCACAGGGGGTCGACCACGACGACATGAACGTCCTCTGCCTGGGCGAGCGCGTGATCGGCATCGCACTCGCGCGGGCCATCACGGAGGCGTTTCTGACGGCGGAATTCTCGGCCGAGCCGCGGCACCGGCGCCGGCTCGACAAGGTCCTCGACATCGAGGCTCGTCACATGAGGGGAGGCGGAGAGAGATGAGCGCGCTGCTTCAGCTCCAGGAACACGGGCAGAGCTACTGGCTCGACAACCTGACCCGGGGGATGGTGGTCGACGGAAGGCTCGCGCGCCGGGTCGAGGCCGCGGGGCTGAGGGGCGTGACCTCCAATCCCGCCATCTTCCACAACGCGATCACCGGCAGCGACCAGTACGACGAGGATATCGCGCGCTTTTCCGCCGCCGGCCTCGGCGTCGAGGAGGTCTACGACCGGCTCACGATCGCCGACGTTCAGGGCGCCTGCGACATCCTGCGCGGGGTCTGGGAGAGCTCGGGGGGGGTCGACGGGTACGTGTCGCTCGAGGTTTCCCCGCATCTGGCGAACGACACGGAACGGACCGTGGAGGAGGCGCGCCGCCTCTTCGACGCCGTCGGTCGCGGGAACGTGATGATCAAGATCCCCGGGACCCCCGCCGGCATCCCCGCCATCCGGCAGGCGCTGTTCGAGGGCGTGAACGTGAACGTCACGCTTCTCTTCTCGATCGCCGCCTACGAGGCGGTCGCCGGAGCGCACCTGGAGGCGCTGGAGCAGCGGATCGAGGCCGGGCGCTCCGTCGACGGAATCGCGTCGGTGGCCAGCTTCTTCGTGAGCCGGATCGACGCCCTGATCGACAAACGGCTCCATGCCCTGGCCGACGCGGCGGGGAGCGATGCCGCCCGCTTCCGGACGCTCCTGGGGGAGGCCGCCATCGCCAACGCGAAGCTCGCGTACCGCTCCTTCACTCGACGGCTCGGGACCGATCGGTGGGCCCGCCTGGCCCGCCACGGCGCCCATCCGCAGCGGATGCTGTGGGCGAGCACGAGCACCAAGGACCCGTCCTATTCCGACGTGAAGTACGTGGAGCCGCTGATCGGCGACCTCACGGTGAATACGCTGCCCGAGAAGACGATCGACGCCTTCACGGACCACGGCACCGCGGCAGACACCCTGGGCGAGGGAGTCGACGAGGCGAGGCGCACGATGGAACGGCTGGCGGCGGTCGGGATCGACCTCGACGCCGTGACCGACCAGCTGCTCGCCGAGGGCGTGGAGAAATTCGCCGTCCCCTTCGACCGGCTTCTGGCGAGCCTGGAAGCGCGGATGGCGGACCAGCCCATCGCGGCCGCTACGCCGTAAACGCCGCCTTCACGCGCTCCCAGAAACTCGGGTCCTCACCACGGCGCGGCTCCGGCGGCGCGTCCTCGATCTCGCGCAGTGACTCGAGGATCTCCCGCTGCCGGCGGGAGATCCGGCTCGGCGTCCAGGTGTGTACGCGCACGAGCTGGTCTCCCCGGCCCGCGGCACGCAGCCTCGGCATCCCCTGTCCGCGCAGCCTCAGCACCTGTCCGGCCTGGATGCCCTCCGGCACGCTGAGCCGGGCCTGCCCGAGGATCGTCGGGACTTCCATCTCGACGCCGAGGGCCGCCTGCGAGAAGGTGATCGGCAGATCGAGGAGAAGATCGTCCCCCCTCCGCTCGAAGCGGTCGTGCGGCTCGACCTCCACGCCCACGATGAGGTCGCCGGGCGGGCCGCCGCGCAGGCCCACGTTGCCGCGTCCCCGCAGCTTGAGGTAGTCGTCCGACGAGATGCCGGCGGGAATCTCGATCTCGATCGACCGCTCGACCCGTACCCGCCCGCTCCGGCGGCAGTCGGCGCACTCCGCCGCGACCCGGGTCCCCTCGCCGCCGCAGTCGGCGCACGGCCGCACCGACACGAACTGTCCCAGCATCGACCTCTGCACCATGCGCAGTTCGCCCGCGCCGCGACACGTCTCGCAGGTGATGGCCTCGGTACCCGGTTCGGCGCCGGTGGCTTCGCAGCGCTCGCAGCGCTCCAGCACCGAGACGCGCAGGGAACGTTTGGCCCCCTTCGCCGCCTCCTCCAGCGTGATGTTCACGGAGACCCTCAGCGTGGAGCCGCGCCGGAGCTGGTTCGGGGACGCTTGCGTGAAGATGTCGCCAAGACCCCCGCCGCCGAAGCCCCCGCCGCCGAACTCGCGCATGAACACGTCGAAGGCGTCCGAGAAGCTGCCGAAGCCCGAGAACGGGGCCTCGCCTCCGCCTCCGCGCCGCACGCCGGCCTCTCCGTAGCGGTCGTAGAGATCGCGTTTGCCGGGATCTCTCAGCACCTCCCACGCCTCGGTCACCTCCTTGAATCGCTCCTCCGCATCGGGGGCGTCGTTGCGGTCCGGGTGATACTTCATGGCGCGGCGGCGGTATGCCTTCTTCAGCTCGGCCGCGTCCGCGTCGCGCGACACGCCGAGCAATTCGTAGTAGTCCCGGGTCATGTGCGGGTCTCGTCTCCGCGGGTGGGGGAGTTCGTCATGGGGTGAGACGTGTGAGGAGGGCGGACGTCCAGTCTACGATCGAGACGACCTTCTCGTACGGCATTCGGGTCGGGCCGATCACTCCGACCGTCCCCTGCAGGCTCCCGACGGAATAGTTGGCCGTGACGATCGTCAGATCCTCGAGTTCGGGCTGTCCGTGCTCGGTACCGATCGTGACGTGCGGGCCGTCCGAGCCCCCGCGGTCCCCGAGCACGGTCGCGAGCAATTCCCGGCGCTCGGTCAGCAGGAGGAGCTGGCGCAGCCGCTCGCTCGTCGTGAACTCCGGCTGCTCGGCGAGGGCCGCCGTGCTCCCGAGGTGCACGTCCCGCTCCCGCCGGGCCCAGTCGAAGATATCGGGGCCGCTGTGCACGAAGATGTTCATGAGTTCGTCCGCGCCCTCGCTATCGAAGCGCAAGTCCCCCAGCCGCTCGCGCAGCGTCGTCTGGATCTCGGATATCGTGCTCCCCGCCAGCCGTTCGTTCAGCGCCTGCGACACGGCATGGAGCGTCTCGCGCGGGACGCGCGTCGTCACATCCACGTAGATCGTGCGGACGACGCCGGACTCGATCGTGAACACGAGCAGCACCTTCTCGCTCGAGACGGGCACGAGTTCGAGCCGCTCGAGCGTGGCCGTCGCGAGCGTGGGCCCGACGGCGAGACCGAGTTCGCCGGTGAGGAGGCTCAGCACGCGCGCCGCCTTGCTCACCAGGTCCTCGACGCCGCCGACCTCGACATCGCGGAACTCGCGTTCGATCTTCGCCCGGTCGCGTCTGCGGATCCTCCCCCGCTGCATGAGAGCGTTCACGTAGTACCGGTACGCGAGGTCCGTGGGCAGCCGACCGGCCGAGGTGTAGGGATGGGTCAGCAGCCCCTTGCCTTCCAGGTCGGCCATCGTGTTGCGGATCGTCGCCGGAGAAACACCGAGCCCGTAGTCCTTTCCGATCCTCCGCGAGCCGGCCGGAGCGGCGGTGCGGACGAACGAGTCGATCACCGCCGAGAGGACGGCCTGTTCGCGTTCTGTCAGTGTCGGGAGGGTCATCGTCCCTCGGCCCCCGCGAGTTCGGCGACGATCGCATCCAGCCGGAGCCAACCCTCGATCGTCGCCACCCAGCGCCCGTTCCGTTCCTCCAGCCAGCCCGCCCCGGTCCAACGTTCGAGGCGGGGCCCTCCCGGCCCGATTCCGCGTTGAGTACGTAGATCCAGCCAGATCCGTTCCAGTTCCTCCTCCGCCGCCCCCACGCGTTCCCACCCGTCGAGCGGGCCGCGACCGGCGTCGAGGGCGCGTTCATACCGATCCCAGCGAAAGACGTTCCAGCTGCGGACAGGTGGGAGGAACCCGTGCGCCGACGGGCCGACGGCAAGGTACGACGTTCGGTTCCAGTACGCCCAGTTATGCCGGCACTGGGCTCCCGGCCGGGCGAAGTTCGACACCTCGTAGTGGTCGTAACCCGCCGCCCGCAGGCCGCGGGACAGGAGGCGGTACTCGGCCGCGTAACGGTTCTCGTCCGGCGCACGGACGCGATCCAGCCGGATCCACTCGGCCAGCGGCGTGCGAGGCTCGACCGTGAGACCGTAGAGACTCAGGTGCGAAACGCCGAGCGAGACCGCCGTCTCCACCTCCGCCGCGAGATCCCGTGTCACCTCCGGAGGAAGACCGAACAGCAGATCCAGGCTCACGCCGTCGAAGCCCGCAGCCTTCGCCTCGCGGACGGCTTCCATCGCGCGCCGGCGGTCGTGCAGCCGCCCCAGCCACGCGAGGACCGCATCGTCGAACGCCTGAACGCCGAGGCTCAGCCGGTTCACCCCCGCCGCCCGCCACCGCACCCCGAGATCCGCATCGAACGAGGCGGGGTTCGCCTCGGCCGTCCACTCGGTGTGGCGCGGATCGGTCCGGAACCAGGCGGCGATCCGTTCCGCGAGTTCCTCCATCCCCGCCCCGCCCAGGAGCGACGGAGTCCCTCCTCCAACGAAGATCGTGTCGAGTACGGTGCCGGCTTCCCACCCACCGCGCTCGAACCACCAGGCCAGTTCGCGCTCGATGGCGGACAGCCAGCGCCCGATGGGGGGCGAGGCCGCCCGCTTCACCGAGAAGTCGCAGTAGTGGCAGCGGTGGGCGCAGAAGGGAAAATGCACGTAGAGGGCGCGGGGCGGGCCGGGGGCGCGCGACGCGGCGCGGGGCCGCGGGGCGCCGGCCGGCACGGCCCAGGGGAAGCCGGGCCCGGCCGCCGCCCGGTCCGCGGCGACCGGCTCGCCGGGCATCAGCGTCGCGCCGGACGCCGCACGGCCGAGAAGTTCCCGCCCGGCCTGCGCTCGACCCAGCCCTCGAGTTCGAGACGGCCGAGTCCACGCAGGACGCGCGCGACCGGCAGCTCGAGGCCGACGGCCAGTTCGTCCGGCGACCGCGGTCCCCGGGTCAGGGCCCGGAGCAGTTGCATGTCGGGCGCCGCCGCCGCCTCGCCCTCCGCCTGCGTGGACCCGCTGCCGTCGACGGAGCCCGGCCCCCCGTCCGCCGCGACGTGCAGCCACCCGAGCGCGTCGAACACGTCCTGGACGCCCGCCACCAACCCCGCGCCCTGCCGCAGCAGCCGCAGACACCCGGCCGCGCCCGGATCGTCGATCCGCCCCGGCACCGCCAGCACCTCGCGGCCCAGGTCGAGCGCATGGTCCGCCGTGTTGAGAGCGCCGCTCTTCCCGCCGGCCTCGACCACGATGACCCCGCGCGCGAGGGCGGCGATCACCCGGTTGCGGCGGGGGAACGCCGCCCGCGTGGGCGGCGCGCCCGGTTCGAACTCGCTCAGCAGCAGGCCCCGCGCCCGCATCCGCCCGTACAGGTCGCGGTTCTCGGCGGGATACTCGTGGTCGTGACCCGTGCCGAGGACGCCGGTGGAATGGCCGCCCGCGTCCAGCGCCCCCGCGTGGGCCGCCGCATCGATGCCCCGCGCCATCCCGCTGACCACCGTCCAGCCCCAGCGCCCGAGTTCGCGGCCCAGCGTGTAGGCCGTTCGGAGGCCGTAGGAGGAGGCCGCCCGCGTCCCGACCACGGCGACCGCCCGGTCGGGGTCGGACGGGAGGCTCCCGCGCGAGAAGAGGACGGGCGGGGGGTCGGGCAGATCGCGCAGCTCCGCCGGGTACGCCGCGCCGCCGTAGCCGACCACACCGAGTCCCCTCGCCCGCGCCGCCCGGAGGAGCCCCCGGGCACGCTCCGCGGCGGCCGGCCCCAGCGCCCGCGTGGCCTTCCCGGTCGGGATGGGGCGACCGCACACCCGCCGCAACTCGTCCGGCGCCGCGGCCCGCACGGCCCGAAGCGCCGCCGCCGCGCCGCCGTAGCGGTCCACCAGCCGCCGGACGGTACGAAACCCGAGACCCGGAGCGCGCGAGAGCGCGATGAGGGCCATCAGCTCCCGCTCTACGGGCGCCATGTCGCGGCCCCTTCCAGCGGGTCAGACTCCTCGGGCCCCGCCAGCGCTTTCTTCTCGACCTGGACGCGCGCCCACAGGCCCTCGCGGGCCTCCGCGAGCCCCGCGCCCGTGACCGCCGAGATCTCGAACCGGCCCCAGCTCTCCGGGGCGTCGACCGTTACGTCCGCGTCGGGCGGCCGGAGATCGGACTTCGTCAGCAGGACGCAGTGCGGGATGCCGGCCAGCGCGGCGTCGTGCCCCCGGAGTTCCTCACGAAGCAGGTCGTACGTCGCCTGCGGGTCCGCGTCGTCGACGGGCACGAGGAGCGCGAGCGTGCGCGTTCGCTCGATGTGGCGGAGGAACTGCGTCCCCAGCCCGCGGCCCTCGTGCGCCCCTTCGATGATCCCGGGGATGTCCGCCATCACGAAAGAGCGGCTGTCGCTCAACGCTACGACCCCGAGATTGGGCGTGAGCGTCGTGAACGGGTAGTCCGCGACCCTGGGCCGCGCCGCCGTCACCCGGGCCAGGAGCGTCGACTTCCCCGCGTTCGGTTCGCCGACGAGACCCACATCGGCGATGAGCTTGAGTTCCAGCTCGATGTGCCGCTCTTCGCCCCATTCCCCCGGTTCCCACTCGCGCGGGGCCTGGCGGGTCGGCGAAGCGAAGCTCGCGTTGCCCCGCCCGCCCCGTCCCCCCCTGGCGACGACGAGTTCATCCCCCTCGTCCAGCAACTCGCCGATCCGCCCCCCGGTCTCGACATCTCGCACCAGCGTGCCGAGCGGCACGGGCAGGCGCAGGTCCTCCCCCGACCCGCCGACCCGGTTGCCACCCTCGCCGTGGGCGGCCCGGTCCGCTCTGTAGTGCTCCCGGTAGGAGTAGTCGAGCAGCGTGTCGAGCCGCCCGTCCGCGACGAGGACGACATCGCCTCCGTCGCCGCCTCTGGCGCCGGAAGGCCCTCCGCGCGGCACGCCCCTCTCACGCCGGAAGGCGACGGCGCCGGCGCCCCCCGCGCCCCCGGTTACATGGATTCGCGCTACGTCGACGAACACGATCTCTTCTCCACTCGACTTCCCGCTTCCGCCCACATCTCCCACAGGCGGTCCGGTTCCGCTCCCCGCCCCCCGGCCGCCCGCGCCGTCTCGATGCCGATGCCGAGAGCCGCCTCCACGTGCTCCGCGGCGGCGCCCACGTTCAGGGCTCCGCGCAGGTGAGCCCGGAGTTGCGCCTCGTGCCCCGCCGCCGCCAGCAGCGCCACGATACATAGTTCCCGAGTCTCCACCGAGAGCCCCGGACGGGAGAGCGTCCTGCCGTATCCGTCCTCCACGATCCAGCGATCCAGGGCCGGGTGCAGCCGCCCCACGTTCCTCCGCAGGCGTTCGTAGGACCTCCCGTACACGGCGCGGCACAGCGCCTCGCCCGCAGCGGCCGAATCGTTCGCCCCGTCCCCGCCCGGCGGGGCCGCCCCGCCGCCGCGGGCCGATGCCCCCCCCTCCGCCGTCATTTCGCGCCAGACGCCGAACGCCTTGAGCACGATGGGGAAGCCGACGAAGAGATGCGCCTGCAGCAGCACCTCCTCGACCTCGGCGCGACTCGCGTGCCGCCCCGCGACACGGAGCGCCTCTCGCCAGGGCCCGGCGTCCGCCGCGGCCAGCGCGGCCGAGAGCCCTACGAGCCCCCGCACGCCGGGACCGAGGCGATTGCTATTCCCCATCGTCTTCCGCCACCAGCGTCGCCACCTCCTCGCCGCGCGTGTTCAAAACCGAAGGC
>NZ_CBDCUB010000002.1:0-538721 GCF_965222475.1 Candidatus Palauibacter sp.
CGGATCTTCATCGAACGGTCGCCCGTGCCCACCTGCGTCCGCCGCTCGCGCGCCCGTTCCGCCTCCTGAGCGGCGACCATCCGGTCGAGAAGCCGGCTGCGCAGCACCCGCAGCGCCTTCGACTTGTTCTTGTGCTGCGACTTCTCGTCCTGGCACGAGACCACGAGCCCGGTGGGCCGGTGCGTGATGCGCACCGCGGAGTCCGTCGTGTTGACCGACTGGCCGCCGGGGCCGGACGACCGGAATACGTCGATCTTGAGATCCGCCGGATCGATCCTGACGTCGACATCCTCCGCCTCGGGCAGCACCGCGACGGTCGCCGCCGACGTGTGGATCCGGCCCTGGCTCTCGGTCTCCGGCACCCGCTGTACGCGGTGCACGCCGGACTCGTAGCGCAACCGCCCGTACGCCTCGGCCCCCCGAACGACGAAGACGACCTCCTTCACGCCGCCGAGCGCGCCCTCGCTCGTGTTGATGAGTTCGGTCACCCATCCGGATTCGGCCGCGAAGCGCGTGTACATCCGGTACAGGTCCGCCGCGAAGAGCGCGGCCTCGTCGCCGCCGGTCCCGGCGCGGATCTCGACCACGGCGGGCCGATCGTCCAGCGGGTCCTTCGGAACGAGGAGCCGGCGAAGCTCGCTCTCGGCCGCTTCCCGTTCGGTCTCGAGTTCGGCCGCCTCCTCGGACGCCAGATCGGCGAGTTCCCCGTCCGCCTCGGCGGCGACCTCGCGCGCCTGGCTCAGGTCGTCGAGCCGCTTGAAGTGACGCTGTGCGGCCCGAACCAGCGGCCCGAGCGCCGAATGCGCGCGCGCCAGTTCCTTCAGGAGCCCGAGATCGGACAGCACTTCGGGCTCCGCCATCCGCAGCGCGAGTTCGTCGTAACGTTCAACGGCCTGACGAAGACGAGCCACGAGTCCGTCACCGTCCGACATCAGGTCCCCACACGAGAACGGGGCCCCGAGGGACCCCGTCGCGTTCGAAGGCGTCGGCGCGGCTGCGCGCGGTCAGGCATCTGCCGCGGCCGCCTCGGCTTTGCTCTCCGCGCTCTCCGCGCCACGGCTCGCGCGATCACCGTACTTGGCCAGGAATCGCTCGACCCGGCCCGCCGTGTCGACGAGCTTCTGCCGGCCCGTGAAGAACGGGTGGCAATGCGAGCAGATCTCGACGTGGATTTCGCCGACCGTCGAACCGGTTTCCGTCTCCCGGCCGCACGCACAGGTGATCTTCGCCGGCGCGTATTCCGGATGTATGCCTGCCTTCATCGTTCGTCCCTGCGCTGGTGGCCCGCCTCCGACCGGACGGAGGCATTTCCGAGTGAGCCGTATAATCTAGCCGTGCCCATGCAACCGCTGCAAACGCGTCCATGCGGGGGCGGAGGCCGGACCCGTACCGCCGCCGTTTACCCGCCGTCGGGCGAGAGCACCACACGGTCGGCGACCACCGCCTCCACCCGGTCGCGCGAGTAGTAGAGCGGGAAGAAGCGGTCCGTCGCCCAGCCCTCGAACAGGTTCCGGTACATGGGATGATCGGGATCCCCCGACTGTCCCGGGTTGTTCGTGAACACGGCCGTGTCCCAGTCGCCGGCTTCCGTGATGATCCTGAACGAGGGGCCGGAGGTCTGGTTGTCCCCACCCCCCGACTGGTTCACGGTCGAACCGTTGCCGCCGCGCGGGAGGGTGCCCACCTCGAGGCGCTCGCGCATCTCGGCGTTCACGACGCCCGAGAGCGGATGCCGCAGGCGCACGTGCTTGAAGCGCGCGTCTCCGTAGCGCCAGGGGTCCGACCCGAAGCGTTCCTCGAGCCCGTCGAGCGCGTCCGCGAAGGTGCGGGCGATGAACGCGTCGCGACCCGCCACCGGATCCCCATCCCCCAGGGGAGCGAACCAGGTCGGCGGCGAGCCCAGCCAGTCGATGATCTTCTTGAGCGACAGGCCACCGAGTTGGCTCCGCACTTCGGCGGGCACGACGAGCGGCCCCATCTGGCTCCGGAGCTCCCGCTCCCAAGATACGTAGATCGCCGCCTCGCGTGAGTCGGGGGCGAGCTCGAAGTCCCAGTCGAGGAGGTCGCGCCGCGCCGCCTCGGCCCTGTCGCGATCGCGCGACGACGACCCGCCCCTCGGTTCCACCGCCCGCAGCATGGGGACGAGGGACCGGGCGGGAAGCGACACGTAGTCCGTCGCGAGCTGCATCATCTCCGACATCGTGAAGCGGCGGCCCGTGGCGAGGACCTCGTCGATGCGCGCGCTCCGGAAGGGGTCGCTCCAGCTCCAGCCCACCGCGTCCCGGTGTTCGTAGCCGGGCGGGACCAGATTCTGGTTCGCCGTCGACCAGAACCCCTTGTCTGGGTTGAAGACGTGCGGTTTGTGGCGGATCTCGAGGTAGCCGTCCCACTCGTAGCGGCCGTCTCCGGGCACCGGAACGAGCCCCGACCAGTTGCGCCGGATGGGGGCGATCCCCACCGCCTGCCAGCCGATGTTCCCGTCCGCGTCGGCCCACACCATGTTCTCGCCGGGGATGTTCGAGTAGTTGCAGGCGTCCACGAACTCCTCCCACGTCTTCGCCTGGTCCATGCGCAGGCTGGCGAGGTAGGGCGCCCCGCCGATCTCCATCCACCCCGCGCGCACCGCGTACGCGACGTGATTATCCCGGTCCTCGTACACCACCGGCCCATGCCGCGTGTACTTGTGTCGGACGCGCACCGCGGTCTGCCCCCCGACCGGAATCTCATCCTCGATCACCCGCATCGCTTCCCAGGCAGCCTCGTACCGGTACCGGTTCGGGTTATCCGGGTGGGTCTCGTAGACGTACAGGTCCTCCGCGTCCGTCTGGAAGACGGTCAGGCCCCAGGCGCCGTACCCGTTGTGCCCGATCGAGATGCCCGGCAGCACCGGCTCGCCGCCGCCGATCACGTTCCAGCCGGGGCCGACCAGGTGCGCGAGGTACCGGAGAGAGGGCGCCGCCTGCACCCGGTGCGGGTCGTTCGCCATGATCGCGTGCCCGCTCAGCGTGCGGCTCCCCGCCACGACCCAGTTGTTGCTCCCCGTCCCGGGCCACTCCGCCTCGAGTCGCTCACCCTCCGGGCCCCACGGGTCCACGGCCTCACCCGCGAGGGCCAGCTCCGTGCCTCCATCCGAGGCGGTGGCGCGGAACCGGGGGGCGATGTCCTCGGGACGGAAGCGGACCGGACCGCGGAAGGCGCGGTAGACGTCGAGGATCTCGCTCCGGAGCAGCGGCCCGTCGATCGCGGGATCGAGTTCGAGGTCCGGCTCCCCCGGGTGGAAGTAGGAGACGTCCTTCACCTGCTCCGCCCCGACCGCGGCGACGGCGATCCCGAGGTTCAGCTCCTGCCCGATGTTCATGAGCAGGCCCTGGTGGCGCGAGATGACGATCTCCGGCGTCCACGGTTGCGGCCGGATGTCCAGCATCTCGAACTCGATCGGGAGGAGATCGGAGTCGCGTGCCGTCTCGGCGATCCAGGCGTTGATGCCGTCCACGAAGGCCCGGATGATCCGGGCGCCGCGCGGGTGATAGTGGTTCAACTCCGCCTCCAGATCTCCCCGGTACTGGAACAGGCGGGCCCCGCGGTCCCGCTCGAGTTCGCGCGGACCGAGGATCTCGGAGACGGTGCCCGTCGCCTGGCGGCGCCACATCTCGAACTGGAAGAGACGGTCCCGCGCGGCGTTGTAGCCCTGCGCGAAGAAGAGATCGTGCTCCGTCTCGGCGTAGATGTGGGAGATCCCCCACAGGTCCTTGAGGATCTCGACCCGCGCCTCGAGTCCCGGCACCCGCAGCGTCTCGGTGCGGGTCGGCGCCAGCGCGCGGTCGCCCCCGATGGCGTCCCGCGGAAGGTCGACGGTCGGGGCGCCGGCCGGCGCCGCCCCGGAATCCCGCCAGACCGGCAGCATGATGAAGAGGGCGAACAGCGCGATGGCTCGAATCCGCATCGGATTCTCCTTGCTAAACGTTGCTTCGGTCTGGAGTTGTGTCCCTCAGGAGCCCGTGGCGCTCTTCCGCTTCGACGCCGCGCTCGCCTCGTCGCTCGCCTCGTCCCCGGCTTCCTCTGAACCGGACTCCCCGGATTTCGAGACGCTCGCCCGAAGCGCCGCCATGAGGTCGATGACCTGGGCGGTGGTCTCCTCCTCGACCGGCGCCGTGATCTCGGTCCCGTCGGCGACCTTGCGCTCGACCGCTTCGAGCATCCGCTGTCCCACCTCGTCCTCGTACTTCGACGGATCGAAGGTGTCCGAGGCGATCTGCTCGATCAACTGAACGGCGAGCGACAGTTCCGCGTCGAGGACCTCGCCCTCCCCCGCCGGTACGGCGGCGATGTCCCGTACCTCACTCGCGTAGTGCAACTGCTCGAGCACGAGGTGGGCGCCGACCGGGCGCACGAGCACCAGGTACTGCTTTCCGCGCGCGGCGTACTTCGCGAGAGCGGCCCAGCCCGTCTTCCTCATCGCGGCGCCGAGAAGCCGGTAGGCCTTGTCGCCGCCCTTCCCGGGCCCGAGGTAGTACGTCTTCCCGATATACGCCCGTTCGACCTGGTCCACCGGCACGAACTCGACGATCTCGATCGCCTGGGTCGCCTCGGCCTCCAGCGCCTTCAGTTCTTCCTTCGTGAAGGTGACGTACTGGTCCTTCGCGAACTGGTATCCCTTCACGAGATCGGGGCGCGGAACGGGCTCTCCCGTCTTCGCGTCCACGTACTGCTGCTTCACCCGGGTACCGTCGGGCGAAAGGAAATTGAAGCGGACCTGCTGCGAGTTCCGGGCGGACGAAAAGAGCTGGCACGGGATCGAAACGAGCCCGAACGAGATCGTCGCCGACGCGATGGGTCGAGGAGCCATGCCTGTCGTCTCTCCATTTCACGCCGAACCCGTGGCGTGTCTCCGAAAAACCGGGCGCATGCCGAACCCGGGGGCGGAATAATAGGTTCCGGGCCGGATCGTAACTACCGCGCCCGCGGGTCGCCCGTCCGCGGCGAACTGCGCGCGGGGAGACGGGTCGAGGCACCCCTTCGAGAGTCAGCGCCGCGAGCATGCCCCGAGGAAAGCTGGAGAAGTACCGGGAAAAGCGCGCTTCCGAGCGCACGCCGGAGCCCTTCGGCGGTGCGCCCGGGATCGGCGTCGGGGTGTTCGTGGTCCAGCTGCACGCCGCGACCCGTCGGCACTACGACCTGCGCCTGGAGATCGGGGGCGTCCTCGTCTCGTGGGCCGTGCCGAAGGGCATCTCCGCCGATCCGGTCGACAAGAAGCTCGCCGTCCACGTCGAGGACCACCCCGTCGAGTACATCGAGTTCGAGGGGGTGATTCCGGCCGGCGAATACGGGGGCGGCGAGATGATCGTGTGGGACATCGGCCGCTGGATGCCGCTCGAGGACCCGGAGGAGGGGCTCGAATCGGGCAAGCTCCTGTTCGAGCTGCGGGGCCACAAGCTCAGGGGCGTGTGGACGCTCGTGCGGCTGGAGAAGGGGGAGACCGGCAGGGAATGGCTGCTCATCCGCGAGCGGCGCGGCGGGCACCCGATTCTGGAGGACGGGTCCCTTCCGGAGGGTTCGATCCTTTCGGGCCTCACCGTCGAGCAGATGGCCGAGCGCGAGCGGGGCTGGTATCCGGGGGAGGATCTGGCTGCGGCCCTCGAGCGGGCCCGCACCCCGGAGCGGCGGGTCGACCCGGCCGATGTAGAGTTCATGCTCGCCCGACCCCGCGAGGACGCGTTCGATGACACCGCCTGGCACTTCGAGCTGAAGCTGGACGGCTACCGCATGCTGGCCTCCGCCGTCGAAGGGGAGGCGCGCCTCCTCACCCGGAACGGTCATGAAGCCCTCCCCACCTTCCCCGAGATCGCGCGGGCGCTGCGCAAGCTCCCCTTTCGCCGCGTGGTGCTTGACGGCGAGGTCGTCGTCCATGACGCGGTGGGCTACCCCAGCTTCCGGCATCTGCAGAAGCGGGCCCGGCTGTCGCGCCCGCTCGATGTGCGGCGGGCCTCGTTCGAGACGCCGGCCAGCTTCTACGCCTTCGACCTGCTGGCGTTCGACGACCACGATCTGCGCGACCTTCCGCTCTCCGAGCGGCGCCGCTTCCTCCGCGACGTGGTGCCGGAAGCGGGGCCGATCCGGTTCAGCGAACACTTCGAGGGTTGCGGAGAGGCGCTCTTCCGGCAGGTCCAGGAGATGGGACTCGAAGGGATCATGGCCAAGCGCGCCGACTCCCGGTACGTCGGCGGTCGCTCCTCCGACTGGCGGAAGATCCACGCCGCGCGCCAGGCCCGCTTCGTCATCGTCGGCTTCACGACCCCGGCGGGCTCGCGCACGGGCTTCGGCGCCCTCCACCTCGGCGCCTACGCCCCCGCCGAGCCTGCCGGCGCCGAACTCGCCCTTCACTACCTCGGCCGCGTCGGGACCGGCTTCAACGAGCAGCTCCTGTCCGAGCTTCGCGCCGACCTCGACGCGCTGCGAGTGGAGCGGCCTCCCTTCGTCACACCGGCCCCCGCGGGAGACGATCACACCTGGGTCGCGCCCGAACTCGTGGCCGAGATCCGGTACAAGGAGGTCACCGATGGAGGTCTTCTGCGGCACCCCGTCTTCCTCCGACTCCTCCCCGTCCCGGAGGAGGGGGACGGGGCGACCTCGGATAAGGATGCGGAACACGTACTCCCCACGGATTGCCGACTTCCCCGTGATCCGCGCGCGGCCCTCGCCGATCCCGTTCGGGTGGACACGTCTCCCCCACCTGTAGAGGAACTGTCGCTCTCGAATCTGGACAAGGTCTTCTGGCCGGAGGAGGGATACACGAAGGGGGATCTCATTGCGTACTATCATGATATCGCTCCGTGGCTGATTAAATTTCTCAAGGACCGACCTCTCGTGCTCACGCGCTATCCGGACGGGATTCACGGGAAGTCCTTCTTCCAGAAGAACGCGCCCGGCTTCCAGCCCGAATGGGTGCGCACCGAGGCGATCTGGAGCGAGGGTTCCGAGCGGGAGATCCACTACTTCATCGCCGACGACCCCGCCGCCCTCGTGTTCATCGCGAACCTCGGGGCGATTCCGCTCCACGTGTGGGCGAGCCGCATCGGGGGCCTGGACCGGCCCGACTGGTGTCTCCTCGACCTCGACCCGAAGCACAAGCGGGACGGGGAGGAGGTCTACGCCCCGTTCGGGGAGGTGGTCGAAGTCGCGCGCACGATCGGCGCCCTGTGCCGGGAGATCGGGCTGCCCAGCTATCCCAAGACGAGCGGTTCCTCGGGGATCCATGTGATGATCCCGCTCGGCGGGCAGCTGGACTACGAGCAGTCGCGGACGCTCGCGCTCCTGCTCGCGAAGACGGTGGCGGCGGAGATTCCCGACCGGGCGACGATCGTCCGGAACCCATCGGGACGTGACGGGAAGGTCTACATCGACTACGTCCAGAACGGGCGCGGGCGGCTCGTCGTCGCGCCCTATTCCGTGCGGCCGCGGGCGGGGGCCACGGTGTCGGCGCCACTGCGCTGGGCCGAGGTGGAGGAGGGACTGTCGATGGAGGACTTCACGATCCGCACCATGCCGGAGCGGGCGCGGGCGCTGGACCCCGATCCGCTGCTGGGCGTGCTGTCGGACGCACCCGACCTCATGGCGGCGCTCGAGGCGCTGCAGCGGAGGATGGGCGGGTGAGCGGAGCGGAGGGGCGCGGGCGCACGCCGCCCGGGCGGCTGTCCGGAATCCCGGGCTTCGACATCGACGCGGTGGCGCGGGCGGCAGAGGGCGATCCCGACATCCTCCGCCTCGAGAACCTGGACACCGACCTGCGGCCGCCCCCGGCGGCGCTGGCCGCCACCCGCGCGGCGCTCGAATCGCCGGCCGCCAACAGCTACCTGCCCTTCACGGGCCGGGGCGACCTGCGGGCGGCGGCCGCCCGGCACGTCGGCCGTCTGGCCGGGCGCACGTACGACCCCGACCGGGAGTGCGTGATCACCGCCGGCGGCACGGAGGGCCTCCTGAACGCGCTCCTCGCGACCGTGGACCCGGGCGACGAGGTGATCGTCACCGACCCCACGTACGCCGGCATGCTCCAGCGCGTGCGGCTGGCCGGGGCGACCCCCCGGCTCGCGCCCTGGGCCTTCGATCCGGCGGCCGGCTGGCGTCTCGACCTCGACGCGCTCGCCGGGTGCGTCGGGCGCCGGACCCGGGCGCTCTTCATCATGAACCCATCCATGCCGTCCGGCGGCGTGCTCGACGCCGACGACTGGGCCGCGGTCGCGGAACTGTGCGAGCGCCACGACCTGTGGCTCATCTACAACGCGGCCATGGAGCGCATCCTCTACGACCGGCGGCCCTACCTGCACCCGGCCGGTCTTCCCGGGATGCGCGACCGCACGCTCACCGTCGGTTCGGTCTCGAAGGAGTACCGGATGATCGGGTGGCGCGTGGGCTGGGTCGTGGGACCGGCGGCGGTCCTCGCGGATGTGGCCAAGGTGGGGATATACAACGTCGTCACCGGGGTCGGGATCGGGCAGCCCGGTGCGCTGGCTGCGCTGACCGCCGCGGACGAAGCAGCGAACGTGGCCGCGAGCGTGGAGCGCTGGGAGCGGCGGCGCGAGGCGGTGCTCGAGGCGCTCCGCAACTATCCGGTGCGCCCCGCGGCCGGCGGGTGGTCCCTCCTCGTCGACACCCGCCCGCTCGGCCTCCCGGCCCGCGAGCTATCGACACGCCTGCTGACCGGAGCGGGCGTCGCGGCTACTCCGATGGACGCGTGGGGCGGACCCGACGCCGCGTCTCTGCTCCGGATTGTGTTCAGCAGAGAACCGGCGGCTCGCCTCCGCACGCTCGGCGACCGCTTCGCCCACGTCCTATAGTCCTATAGCTGGGACCGCGGCCTGCCTCACGGCGAGGCGGCCGCTTGAACGCGGTCTCAGCGCTTCCAGTCCGCCGCCGCGGGCAATCCGCCGCTGACCATGATCTCGAGTCCCGGCTCGGGGGCCAGCGCGTCCAGGGCCCCGGCGCTGAGGTCGCCGGCCGGCAGGTCACGGAGGATGGCCCGTACATGGCCCGTCACCGGGTCGCGCATGATCACTGTCGGCGGCTCGCTCCCCTCCCGCATCTCGACGGTGCCGCCGGGCCCCGCGAGCGCGAGGCTCGCCAACTCCGATTCCCACTCGGCCCGTACCGGAAGCGCGAATGTGAAACGGAAACGCCCGTCGCCATCCATGACCTCCTGCATGGCGAAGCTCAGCGAGAACAGCTCGCTCCCGTCCGCGCGCCGGCCGGTCAGTTGGTACGGCCCGCCGAGAGTCGGCACGACGGGCGTCGTCTCGACCACAAACGCGGGTTCGAGATGGAGGGTCCCGTCCGCAGCGGCGGCGCCCGAGACTATCAGGGTCCGCAAAGCGGCCGGCCAAACCTCGACCGGATCCACGAGTCGGAAACGGAGCGCGTTCGTGAAGTAGTAGTCGCTGATCCAGACGGGTTCGCAGTAGCTCATGAGGTCCGCCCGGTCCGGGGGCACCATCGAGCCTCCGTCGCGCGGATCGTACCCCCACACACCCGTTCGTGCGTCCGCGTAGGGGAAGGTCCAGTCGACGCCCGCCGGACCCCCGCACGGCGCATGGGTCAGGTTCAGGTTGTGTCCGAGTTCGTGCGCGATCGTCCCCGCCTTCAGGTTCGAGACGCTGACCTTCCCGAGGTTGGGGCCGTCACTCCCGAGATACGCGATGCCCTGGCCCTCGGTGGGGTTCGGGGTGAGACCCATCCAGTGTCCGGTCCCGTTCTCAATTGTGCGAATCTGTTCCATATGATCCAACATGTTGACGATGTCGTTCGAACTGACCGTCACGCTCGGATGTCGCGTGATCTCGAAGGCGCCCACCGGGAGCAGGGTTCTCGCCTCGAACAGGAGTTCGTGGCCCGGGGTGGCGCTGTCGACGAAGGTCACGGCTCCCTGGTTGCCGTCTGCGGTCGAGACGAACGGGACCAGCGTCAGGTACAGCGGGGGTACCTCCTGGACCTCCACCGCCGCACGCCCTTCGGCGGGGATCCGCTTCGCCACGCCGAGCGCCGGATCGACGGTCCCATCCGGATCGACCTCGACGACCATCTCGAGGCCGGGTTGAATCACTTCGCCGGGGATCGCCGCGTTGGCCGACAGGTCGAGTTCGCCCACCTGAACCTCCATCGGGATCGCGGACGTCCCGGCGGAGATATCCACCGAGTGCACCTCCGCCCCGTCCACGAAGAACTTGGCCCGGACCGGCGGAATGGTCTCCATAGTCTCCTGCTCGGACATCACGAACACCCGCAGCAGCGCGCTCCTTCCGGCCACCAGCGGGACCGGGAACTCCGGTGACTGTGTCGCCTGGATCAGGTGGGCCTCGGCGTGTGATTCCGTCCCGCACGACCGGACGCGCCACTTCGTGACGACCTCGTTCAACCAGGCCCGGAACTCCGGATCGGTGGGAGCGCACAGCCCCGTACCGCCCGCCTGGAGGTCCTCGAGCGCCGCCAGCGCGGTGAGTTCGTCCGGCAACGGACCCGACAGGTCGGGATTGTAGCGGACGTGCAGCGATCGGAGGGCCACCAGATCGCCGAACTCCGGCGGCAGAGACCCGTCGAGCATGTTGTCATCGAGTTCGAGTGTCCGCAGGCTGCCGAGCTGGCCAAGCTCTGCGGGAATCGGCCCCGTCAGCCGGTTGTTCCCGAGGACGAGGACCCGGAGGTTTTCGAGCCCTCCGAGGCTGGCGGGCAGCGGTCCGTCGATCATGTTGTTCCAGAGCCAGAACTGCTCTAGTTCCGTCAACCTGCCGAGCTCCTCGGGGATCGGACCGCTGAACCGGGAGCCGTGCAGGATGAGCAGTCGAAGGCTGGCGAGGTTGCCGAGCTCGGGCGGGATGGCGCCCGCCAGTCCGGTATTGTACAGCCAGAGTTCTTCAAGATTCGCCAGATTCCCGATCTCCGCGGGAATGCTGCCCGTTAAGTCGTTGAGGTCTTGCAGGCCCAACTCCCGCAATTCGGTGAGGAGGCCGATTTCCGGCGGGATCTCGCCCCGGAGCTGGTTCCTCCCCAGGTTCAGGTTCCGCAGTTCCGGGAAATGCCCGATCTCGGGGGGATCTCTCCCGTCAGGTTGTTGGAGTGCAGGAAGATCTCCGTGACCCGCCCATTCGAGTTGACCGTGATGCCGTGCCAGTCCTCGAGCGGCGCGTCGGTCCCCCAGTTGTCCTCGTTCGTCCAGCTCTCTCCGCCCATGGCGTCGTAGAGCGCCATGAGGTGGGATCGCTCCTCGCTGCAGGCGATGAACTCCCCGCCCCGCGTCGGAATCGCGTTCAGCCACTCCTGGAACGCCTCGTCCCGCACCGTGCACAGCATCGTGCCGCCGTACTGCAGTTGCTGAATGCTCAGGGCGGAGAGAGAGACCGGGATGGGGCCGGAGAGCCCTTCGTTGCCGTCCACGTGAAGCTCGGTCAGGAAGGCCAGATCGCCGAGGTTCTTCGGGAGCTGGCCGCTCAGCCCGTTCTCGCTCAGGCGCAGAGCCGTCACGCGACCGCCCTCGTTCACTTCAACGCCGTACCAGCTGCCGACCGGTTCCTCCCCCCCCCAGTTCTCCCGGTTGGTCCAGTCCGCTCCGCCGGTGGACTCGTGCAGATCCATGAGCGTCGCCAGGTCCACGCTCTGCACCGTCGCGGCGGCGGAGGCGTTCACCTCTCCCGAGGCGGCCGTGATGCTTGCCCTCCCAACCGTGACCCCCGTCACGAGGCCCGACGCATCGACCATCGCCACCGCGGGATCGGTGCTCGCCCACGTCAGGGTCGCATCGGGGATGACCATCCCATGCTGATCCAGCACGCTGCCCGTCAGACGGACCGTGTCACCCGCCACGAGGACGATCCGATCCGGCTCGATGGTGATCCGGGTCGGACGCGGACTCTCCGGCGGCGGAGGCGGCGGGGGCGGTGCTGTCGCGTCCTCGCCCCCACAGGAGAGCAAGGCCAGCAGCAGAAAACCCGCAGTCGCCGAGCGCCCCGGCGCGGCTTGAGAGGGACCAATCCAACTGAAGATCCGCCCACGGTCCTTGGCGGTAGACTCCATACAACCCCCTTCGTCGCTATACATCTTCGAGCCGGCAGCTTCGTGCACCTTGGCCCAATGTATAGAGCTATGATAGTATCGCTGTACGATATATAGTGCGCTGAGAGGGGGCGCAACATCGGTCGCGGTCGACGGGGCGTCGGAAGAGTGTGGATCCGCAGCGGGCTGAAGACGCGCTACGCGCCGCTACTCTTCGGTGGTCTCCCACGACCGTTTTCGTCGCCGCGGACCGGAGGAACTGCTCCCGGATCCCTGCCTGTCGCCGCTCTTCGCCCCGGATAAGGTCGGCGACAGATCTGTCTTCGGCGCCAGCGCACGGGGGTATCGCCGGCGAGGGCTTCCGGCGACAGGTCGGCGCCGTGGAAGTGATCCTCACCGACCCCACGTACGCGGGCATGCTCCAGCGCGTGCGGCTGGCCGGGGCGACCCCCCGGCTCGCGCCCTGGGCCTTCGATCCCTCTACGGGCTGGCGGCTCGATCTCGACGCCCTCGCCGCGCGCGTCGACGCCCGGACGCGGGCGCTCTTCATCATGAACCCATCCATGCCGTCCGGCGGCGTGCTCGACGCCGACGACTGGGCCGCGGTCGCGGAACTGTGCGAGCGCCACGACCTGTGGCTCATCTACAACGCGGCCATGGAGCGCAGCCTCTACGACCGGCGGCCCTACCTGCACCCGGCCGGTCTTCCCGGGATGCGCGACCGCACGCTCACCGTCGGTTCGGTCTCGAAGGAGTACCGGATGATCGGGTGGCGCGTGGGCTGGGTCGTGGGACCGGCGGCGGTCCTCGCGGATGTGGCCAAGGTGGGGATATACAACGTCGTCACCGGGGTCGGGATCGGGCAGCCCGGTGCGCTGGCTGCGCTGACCGCCGCGGACGAAGCAGCGAACGTGGCCGCGAGCGTGGAGCGCTGGGAGCGGCGGCGCGAGGCGGTGCTCGAGGCGCTCCGCAACTATCCGGTGCGCCCCGCGGCCGGCGGGTGGTCCCTCCTCGTCGACACCCGCCCTATGGGGCTCACCGCACGCGAACTCCAGGGACGGCTGCTGGCCCGGGCGGGGGTCGCCGCCACCCCCATGGACGCCTGGGGTGGACCCGAGGCCGAGTACCGGCTCCGTCTCGTGTTCAGCAACGAACCCGTGGCCCGCCTGCGGACCCTGGGTGACCGCTTCGCTCGCATCCTCTAGCCGACCGTAGAAAGCCGGAGCGGCTGCCAGTCCCGGGCTGCGCCATTCTTGCTGCTCGCAGGTGTCAGTATTATCATCTAGTTTCTGACACACGATCCTGGGAGAGCACCGTTGACGAGTGTGCCAAGTCTGCCGCGCCGAATCCGGGAACACGCGGCGGCGTTACCCGAGGGCGCGCCGATCTGCCCGAACGCGCTGCTTCACCTGGGCAACCGCCCCGCCGTCGACCAGGCCCTGTCGCGCCTCGCTCGCCGTGGACAGTTGCTCCGAGTCTGCAGGGGCGTGTACGTCCGACCGATAGAGACCCGGTTCGGCATTCGGGCACCTGCTGTCGGAGCCGTCATCACCGCCTTGGCTGAGTTGTGGGGAGAAGCGATCGTCCCCTGCGGGGGAGCAGCGGCGAACGTCCTCGGTTTGACGACACAGGTCCCGGTACGGCTGGTCTACCTCACCTCGGGACCGAGCCGAACGCTGCAGTTGTACGCGATGACCGTCCGCTTACGTCATAGCCCTCGCTGGCAACTTGTGGCGCCGGGACGACCGGCCGGCCTGGTCGTCCGAGCCCTGGCCTGGCTGGGGCCGGGGGAAGTGGAACAGAACCTCGCTGCCATCCAGCGCGGACTCTCCGCGGCAGATCTCGCCGAGCTGGCCGCTGCACGTGCGACCCTCCCGTCGTGGATCGCCACGCCCGTAAGCGCCCTGGTAGCTCGTGGCTGACGTCTCGTTCCAGTCGCTGTCCACATCCGACAGGCGTGAGGTTCTCAGATCCGCCTCGAGCCTCAGCGGGCGGCCGCCACATCTGCTGGAGAAGGACATCCGGGTCGTTCAGACTCTCGCCGTGCTCTTCGGGGCACCGTTCGGCCCGGATCTGGTGTTCAAGGGAGGGACGTCGCTGGCAAAGGCCTACCAGGCGATCCGCCGGTTTTCCGAGGATGTCGACGTCACCTACGATATCCGTCGCTTCGCCCCCGAACTGGTGGCTGGAGCTGGCGAGGACGCGCTTCCCCCGACGCGGAGCCAGGAACAGCGCTGGACTCGTATAATTCGGACCCGGCTCGCGGAATGGACGGAGGCAGTGGCCGTCGCGACGATCCGCGATGGGCTGGCTCGAAATGGCTCGGCCGCACGGGTCCGAGCTGACGGGAACCGGATCCGTGTCGGTTACAGGCCACTTATCGAGGACTACGGTTTCGTCGGACCGGAAGTGCTGGTGGAGTTCGGCGCACGCTCGACCGGCGAGCCGCGCCGGGAGCGGGTGACCGACTGTGACGCGGCCAGGTTCGTGCCCGAGGTTCGCTTTCCCTCCGCGCGTCCTTCGGTCATGCTGGCCGAGCGCACCTTCTGGGAGAAGGCTACGGCCATCCATGTCTTCTGTCGGCGACGGCGGCGGCAGCGGGGGACACGTCTCTCGCGACACTGGCACGACCTCGTTCGTCTGGACGACGCCGGCTTCGCGGAGAGGGCGTTGGCCGACCGGCAGCTGGCACAGTCGGTCGCTCGCCACAAGTCGATGTTCTTTCGAGAGAAGGACGCGGCGGGACATTGGATCGACTACGAAGCCGCCGTTTCAGGTGGCTTGCAATTGCGCCCCCGGGGCCCGTTCCGGGACGAGCTCGCCGCCGACTACGAACGCATGATCCGCGACGGCATGCTGTTCGATGATGAAGAACAGTTCGACGAACTCATGAGTCGGTGCGCCGACATCGAGGAGAGAGCCAACAACGGCTGAGACCGCGGGCTACCCGTCGAGTCGGAGGGCCGGCAGCTTCGGCCACAGCTTGCCGACCACCAGGAAGACGCCCGTCTCGGGGACGTAGGCGATGCCGTTTCAGCACGGCCTCGATGTCGCCGGGGCGGCGGGCGCTGAGTGGGACGCTGGAGAGGTCGATCTCACCGAGCACGGCGCCGGTCTGCTTGTCGATGCGCACGATGAGGTCGGTCTGGTACACCCGTTAGCGCCGCCACGCCTCCGCGTCGGGGATCCCGCGGCTGAACAGCACCTCCACACCGGGGCGCGGTGCGATAGCGGCCGCGTCGTCGGCACGGGTCCGCAGAGCGCCCGGCAGGTCACGCAGGATGCCGCGAACGCGACGGGTTCGGGAATCGAGCAGGATGGCCATCGGTCGATCACTCGGACCGTCGAGACTCACGGATCCTCCCGGGCCGGAGAGCGTTACCCGGTCTAGGGCACCCGCCCACCCCGCTTGCACGGGCAGGACGAACGCGAAGGCCCGACGCCCGTCTCCATCGGACACTTCCGGCATCTCGAAGCCGAGTGAGAAGAGCGTGCGTCCATCCGCATCTGTCCCATCAAGTCGGTACTCCCCGTCTTGATGGGGAAATGCGGGTAGCGCGTCGACCGGGAACGCCGGTTGGACGTACAGGTCACCAGCGGCATCGGCGCCGCCCCAAAGAAGCAGCGATCGGGCCGGACCGGCCGTCGTCGCCTGTGCTTCACCTTCTCGACGCCCTTGCCGCGCGCGTCGACGCCCGGACGCGGGCGCTCTTCATCATGAACCCATCCATGCCTTCCGGCGGCGTGCTCGACGCCGACGACTGGGCCGCGGTCGCGGAACTGTGCGAGCGCCACGACCTGTGGCTCATCTACAACGCGGCCATGGAGCGCATCCTCTACGACCGGCGGCCCTACCTGCACCCGGCTGGCCTGCCCGGGATGCGCGACCGCACGCTCACCGTCGGTTCGGTCTCGAAGGAGTACCGGATGATCGGGTGGCGCGTGGGCTGGGTCGTGGGGCCGGCCGCCGTCCTGGCGGACGTGGCCAAGGTCGGTATCTACAACGTCGTCACCGGGGTCGGGATCGGGCAGCCCGGCGCGCTGGCCGCGCTGACCGCCGCCGACGAAGCGGAGGACGTGGCGGCGAGCGTGCGGTGCTGGGAGCGGCGGCGCGGCGCGGTGCTGGAGACGCTGCGGGACTACCCGGTGCGGCCCGCAGCCGGCGGCTGGTCGCTCCTCGTCGACACCCGACCTATGGGGCTCACCGCACGCGAACTCCAGGGACGGCTGCTGGCCCGGGCGGAGGTCGCCGCCACCCCCATGGACGCCTGGGGTGGACCCGAGGCCGAGTACCGGCTCCGTCTCGTGTTCAGCAACGAACCCGTGGCCCGCCTACAGGGCCTCCGCGACCGCTTCGCCCGCGTCCTCTAGCTCCCCGTGGCCGAGCGGTCCAGCGGCCACACCTGGATGAACTGCACCCCAAAGTCATCGCGGGTCGAGCACAGAAGATAGTCTTCGCCGATCTCCAGGATCCCGAGTCTCCGGGGTGTCTCGACGAAGCCCAGCATCCGCCCTTCGCGGTCGAACACGGACCAGAGCTGTGCCGGTCTTTCTTCCCGTGGGTAGTCGTATTCCCGGACCCAGAGGTAACCCGTGGCGTCGGCCACGATCCGGGAGAAGGCGGGAAAGGTCTCCGAGAGCGGCGTCGATTCCAGGGAACGCCGGGCATCCGGCAGCATTTCCGCTGGAAAGCCGCTCTCGCTCAGCATCGACATTTGCGCCTCGACAAAGGGCCCGAGATCGGCCTGTACGGGGGCGCGGAGCGCATCATCTCGCCGGACGATCCGCGCCAGCGATCCGTCCGCCCGGAATGCCCTGATCTCGTACCGGCTGGTGTGACCGACGGCGACAAGCTCGCCCCACAGCGCCAGTCGCAAGGCCGGTCCATAGGCGGGTGACGAGAGCTCCCTGTTCCCGTATTCGTCCGTCTCGACGAACACAATCATGTTTGGATGCGTGCCCAGCGACGCGCTGAGCGCGCCCTCGCCGTCCCGGATCTCGACCACGGCGGTGTCGGCGCCTTCCGGATCGTTCAGGGACAGGATCGTCCCGTCCGGCCGCGCCTCCACGGGCCGGGGGCGAAGCCACGACTCGGTCTCGGCGCTCTGGAGCGAGAAAGAGCGGCCAAAGTTGCCCGAGGCGTCGAAAACCGACATCGAGCGCCCGTGGGAGTACCACGCCACGAGCGAGTCGCCGGGCCAGCGCGCGACCTGAGTCAGGCCCGAGAACTCGCCGGGGCCTTCGCCCTGCCCTCCCCATGTCGCTACGTGGCGACCGGACGGGTCGAACACGCGCACCTCATCCGATCCGCCGTTCGCCACCGCGATCCGGCCATCCGGCAACATCCTCGCCGTGGCCCAGTGCAACAGGTACGGCTCCTCGCCTTCCAGGGCGCCGATGGAAACGCTCGGTTCGGGTCCGACCCGCCACCCCAGCCGTGAAGTCTCCGCGGACCGTTCGTTCTCGACGATCCGGACCCCGGCGCTGTCCCGAATCGCCGCGGGCGGGCCGCCACGGTCGGCGACCGCGCCCCGGCAGGCGACCGGGAAGCAACACAACAATGCGAGCCAGACCTTCGTAGCCATGGACTCTCGGGGCCGTAAGCGATAGCGATGCGTTTCAGGCAGTCTCGTAGCGTTTGACGCGGACTTCGCCGGCTCGCGCCCGCATCCGAGCGGCGTCGTACCAGGCCTGCATGCGCAGCAGCATTTCCATCCTCACCTCAAAGGCCTTCTCGATCCGCAACGCCATCTCCGGCGATAGCGAGGCGCGGCCGTTGAGCAAGTCCGATAGGGTTGCCCGACGAACCCCCAGAATCTCGGCCGCCCTGGTGACGCTCAGATCCAGGTCCTCGATGACCTCCGTGCGGATGAAGTCGCCCGGATGGGAAGGCGTCATATTCACCTTGATCCCCTCTCCAGCCATTAGTGATAGTCCTCCAAGTTCAGCTGGTGGATAGAGCCGTTCCGCTCCTCAAAGGTGATCCGACAATTCCCCGATACGGAAATACTCCATTCGCCACGTCGATCACCCGAAAGTCTGTGGACGCGCCACCCGCGCGGTGCATCGGAAACAAAGCTGGCCAAGTCGTCGGCAAGAATCAGCGCTGTCAAAATGTTGCGAACCCGACCCGCCTGATCCTGCCGCAGAAAGCGGGCATCGTCCGCCACAATGAGCCTGCGCAGTCCCCGGTGGCGGACGGAGCCAATGATCATGCGTCAAGTGTACGGTGATACCGTTCGCTCTGCAAGTGCTCCGGAAGCAGGTGTCGCAGACACGTTTCGCGACGTCGGCCAACCCGCCGGCGCGAGTGCGATGCCCCGTTGCTATTCCCCCAGCCGGAGGGCGAGCAGCTTGGGCCACAGCTTGCCGGTGACAAGGAAGACGCCCGTCTCGGGGACGTAGGCGATGCCGTTCAGCACGGCGTCGATGTCGCCGGGGCGGCGGGCGCTGAGCGGGACACTGGAGAGGTCGATCTCACCGAGCACGGCGCCGGTCTGCTTGTCGATGCGCACGATGAGGTCGGTCTGGTACACGTTGGCGTAGATCCGGTCGTCCACGCACTCCAGTTCGTTCAGCCGCCGTTGCGGCGACCCGTCGCGAGTGACCTCCACCGTCGCGAGGACCGCGAACGTCCGCGGATCCCGGCGCTCGAGGGCGCTCGACCCGTCGGACATCCAGAGCGACTCGCCGTCGAAGCAGAGCCCCCATCCCTCTCCCTCGTAGGCGTATTCGCGGAGCAGGTCGAAGCTCTCCAGGTCGTAGACGAAGGCCCGGCCCGACTTCCATGTGAGCTGGATCAATTCCGAGCCGACGCGGGCCAGCCCTTCCCCGAACAGCGCGGAGTCCACGGCCACCCGCGCCACGACCTCGCCCGTCGGCACGTCGACCCGCCGCACGCTCGACTCCCCGTAACGGCCCGTGCTCTCGAGGAGGTGGCCATCGTGGAAGAGGAGGCCCTGCGTGTAGGCGGCCGGATCGTGCGGGAACGTCCCCAGGATCTCGTAGTCGATGGACGGGACCGGGGACGCGCAGCCCGCCAGCCCCCAGATGGAGAGGAACGCAAGGCTGCGCCGCCCACGAGGGATTCGCATCAGATCAGATCCAGGACCGCCTCCACGGCGCGCCGTCCCTCTGCCGCGGCGCCCGTCCAGTTCTGGTGCCCGCGCAGTTCGGAGTGACCGATCGCGACGCGGCCGAACGGTTCGCGGATCACGTCGGGCGGCGCGGGCGCACCTCCCCGCGCGAATAAGAAGCCCGGCCCCGGCGCCACGTAGGCGTGCCCCCAGCGGTTGAGGACGAGACCCCCGATGTCCTCCGCCGGGTCGAAGCCCCCTTCGTCGAACAGCGCGACCATCTGCGTGCGGAGCCGTCGCTCGTACTCCGCGAAGGGCGTGCTCAGCATCTCCATCCGGCCGGCCATCCCCTGGTCCGCCGCGGACGAACCCGGCGACTCGAAGGTGATGTAGAACGTCAGCATGGCCGGCCGGTCCGGAGCGAACGGCGGCCGGTAGTCGCCCGCATACATCGGGCGGCGGATGTTGCACGAGAAGCCGAGGTCGCCCTCGTAGATGCAGGCGGCGATGCCGAGCCGGTCCAGGAAGCGCCAGTTCCGGAGCGCCACGTTCGCCACGAGGATCGGGGCGTGCTGAAAGTGCTCGTAGGCGGCCCGGTGCCCGTCCGGCAGATCGGCCGCCACGTAGCGGTTCATCCACCCGCCGCTCGCGAGCACGACCCCGTCCGCCTCGACCGAATACGCCCGGTCCCCGTGTACATAGGTGACGAGCACCCGCCCATCGCCGGTTCCCCTGTGCCGGACGTCGACGACGGTCGCCCCGAGCCGCAGCCGGACCGTCTGATCCGGGCGGTCGAGGCTGCCGAAGCCGATGCTCCCATTGATCACGTCTCCCAGACCGGGCCCGCCCGCAATCCCATCCGGCACCACATCCTTGACG
Source organism: Candidatus Palauibacter sp. (assembly GCF_965222475.1). Lineage (GTDB taxonomy): Bacteria > Gemmatimonadota > Gemmatimonadetes > Palauibacterales > Palauibacteraceae > Palauibacter. Next base: position 19,989 of record NZ_CBDCUB010000002.1, read on the forward strand.
AAATACCGCGCGATGCCGGCGTTCCCGCCCGGGAAGGAGTGGAAGGTCATGCCGTCGTAGCGCGACGGCCCCCCGAATCCGGGTAGATCGAAGTGCATCCCCCACCAGGCCGAGACCGCGTCGCATCCGAGGCCGATGATGCTCGCCAGGATGGGATCGACGTACGCCGTGACCTCGGGAGGCAGGCCGAGCACATCCTCGTAGTACGTCTTGAGGGTCATCCCGTCGAGCCAGACCCCGGGGTTGTCGGCGCCTCCCGGTGCGTCCGGCGGCATGTGGTCGCCGACCCGGGCCGCGCGCCAGCGCTCGAAGCCGGCGCGGACCTCGGGTGTCCAGGGCGCACCCGAGGGATCGTCCCACAACTCCTTCACCCAGTGGCCCGCCCCGCCACCGGACCAGCCGCCGCCTCCGCCGAAATGGTGTCCGACGGAGAACTGGTCCTGTACCCAGTGCATGAAGCCGTAGTTCTCGAGCGGCGCCTGCACGTCCCCCTCGTAGGGCGCGTACTCGAACTCGCGCGGGATCCCCAGCGACGTGAAGTAGTCGTCCGGTTCGCCCGTGGGCGGACGCACGCCGAAGTCGTTCGACCCCTGCGGGCCGGCCAGCCGCACGCCGTCGACCTCGATGTCGTTTCGCTTCGCCTCGCCGCCGAACACCGGATGATTGTCCAGCACGAGGCAGCGCCCGTTCGGCCGGTGCCGCTTGAAGTGGTGCGCGGCGGAAAGCCCGGAGAGGCCGCCTCCGACGACGACGACGTCAAAGCGCTCCCCCGTGTCCGTTACGTCGGCGGACGGCGGACGACCATCCCTGAGCCGGTGCGCGAGCCGGACGAGTTCCGGCGTGTTCCCATGCGAAGGCGCGTAGTCCCCCACCCCGCCGGGCCCGTACCAGTCCGCCCCGAGCATCTCGGACCACGGCTCGACGGGCGCACCCGGCCCCGCGCCGGCGGCGACCTCCGGCCCGCGACCCGCGCCGCCGTCCGTCCCGCACCCGAGCAGCGCGGAACCCGCGATCCCCGCCCCCGCCAACTGGACGAAGTCGCGGCGCGTGATCTCCCTGGCGAGACCCAGATCCCGGCCCTTCATCTCATCACTCCCCGGCTCGAATCACGGGTCATTGCGTCGTCGTCCCGGCCTTCCGGTAGCGTTCGAACCAGGCGAGGATGTGCTCCACCTTGGTGATCAGGCCGCTCGGTCGCGCGCCGATGCTGTGGCTCGCCTCGGGGATCCGGACCAGAACCGAAGGCACCTTCCGGATCTTCAGCGCCTGGTAGAACTGCTCCGACTCCGACATCGGGGTCCGCCAGTCGACCTCGCCCGTGATGAGCATCGTGGGCGTCGTCACGTTCGCCACGTGGTGGATGGGCGAACGCTCCATGTAGTGCTCGAGCGCGTTCCACGGCGCGTCCGGGAACCAGTAGTTGAGGCCCCCGCTGCCGCCCATGTCCGCCGTCAGAACCCAGCTGTACCAGTTGATGACGGGCTTCTGCGACGCGGCCGCGGCGAAGCGGTCCGTGTGGCTCACGATCCAGGCCGTGAGGACGCCGCCGCCGGACCCCCCGGTGACGAACAACTGGTCTTCGTCGATATATCCGCGAGAAATCACTTCGTCGACCCCGGACACGAGATCGTCAAAGTCGTAGCTGGGATACGCGTGGTGAATCTCGTTTCCGAAGTCCTCGCCGTAACTCGTGCTGCCCCGCGGGTTTGTATAGAGGACGACGTAGCCGGCCGACGCATAGAGCTGGACTTCGGCACTGAAGCGGTCTCCATAGTTGGCGAACGGCCCGCCGTGGATCTCGAGCACGAGCGGATACTGGCGGCTCGGATCAAAGCCCGGCGGCTTCACGATCCAGCCCTGAATGTCCAGTCCGTCGTGCGACGACTTGTACCAGACCTCCTCGGTCTCGCCGATCGCTTTCTGCGCGAAGAGATCCTCGTTCAGATGCGTGAGCCGCCGCCAGGCGCCGTCCCGGCTGGTCACCGCGAGGTCCGCGGGGTGGTCCGGGGTCCCGTAGGTGTAGGCGAACCTGTCGTTGCCCGAGGCGGAGAAGGTGCCGCCGCCGTAAGGACGGCCCAGCGACAGGCCCTGAACGCTGGACACGATGTCCGTCACCGTCCCGTCCAGGTCGACGTGGGCCAGACGCGTGTTCCCCTCGGTGTCGTACTGGAAGAACAGTCCCTGCCCGTCGCTCGCCCAGTGCAGGTTGCCGATCGAGCGGTCGAGCTGGTCTGCGATGAGGCGTGAGCCCGACCCATCCCGGTTCATGACGTAGAGCTTCGACACTTGGTGCCCGAGGAAGCGGTCGTCGTACCCCGTATAGGCGATGAGCCGGCCGTCGGGCGATACTTTCGGGCTTTGATCGGGACCCTGGCGGTCCGTCAGCTGCCGGATCGACCCGTCCGCCACGGAGACCTCGAACACCTCCGAGTCACGCACGTACTCCCAGTCGTCGCGCCGGGTGGCCGAGATCAGGAGGTGTTGCGAATCGGGCGTCCACTCCGGGGTCCCGCCGTGGTTGTAGGGACCGTGGGTGACCTGGCGCGGCGTCCCTCCCTCCACCGGGAGCACGAACACCTGCGAATAGCCGAGGGGGAGAAAGCCCCGTCCGTCCGACCGGTAGAAGAGCCGTTCGTACGTCGTGGCGGGGGGCGCCCACGTCGCCCCTTCGGGCTTGGCCGGCATCTTCGCGAAGGGAGGCGGCGTGTCGGGGACGAACATGCTGAACGCGATCGTGCGGCCGTCCGGAGACCACGAGAGCCCGCCGGGGCCCTGCTCGAGGTGCGTGAGCATGGCCGTTTGGCCGGTGTCCATCCAGCGCAGGTAGAGCTGGGACTTCCCGTGCTCGTCGCTCGCCACGTAGAGGAGCCGGGTGCCGTCCGGCGACCAGCGCGGCGACGAGAAGTTCCGCTGGCCCGTGAGAAGCGGACGGTGGTTGGAGCCGTCATAGTCGACGATCCACAGGTTACGCCGCTCGCGGTCGGTCATGATGTCCATGAACGTGCGCACGTAGATGACCTGCGAGCCGTCCGGCGAGATGCGGGGGTCGCCGGCGACCTCGAGTTCGAACACATCGGCCGGCCCGAAGTGGTTCGGGTCCCGTTCCTGCGCGGCGAGCCGCGTGGCCGGCACAAGAGAGACCGCGAGCGCGACTGTAGCGACCACCGAGGTGAAGGTGAAGAAGAGGGACCTGCGGCCGAACGCCGCGCGTTGCCGTGACGACTTCATGACGCCTCCTGCGATTGCGATCTCGCGGGGTCCGCGTACCTGGAAGCCCCGCCCGGGCCAGCAAAGGTAGCGCGTTTCACGTCGCCGGATAAGTTGCACGCCATGACCGATCCCGCGTTGTCGATTCCGGAGACCATTCGCTGGGCCCCCCGGGGGACGAGCGCGATCATCCTCGATCAGACCTTGCTTCCCGGGGTGTTCGAGGAGAAGGAACTGTCGACGCTGGACGACTTCGTAGAGGCGATCTACAGCCTCCGCGTGCGCGGCGCGCCGCTGATCGGGATCACCGCCGCCATCGGCCTCGCGGCCCTGGCGCGGCAGTCCGCCGCCGAGGGCGTCTCCCCGGACGAGTTGCGAGCGCGGTTCGCCGGCTGGGCCGATCGGCTCGCAGACGCACGGCCGACGGCCGTCAACCTCGTATGGGCAGTCCGCCGCCTACGGGCCCGTCTGGAGGCGGCGACCGGGGCCGCCGGGGAACTGGCCACGCTGCTGGCGGCCGAAGCGGACGCCATTCACGCCGAGGATCGTCGCATGTGCCGGGCGATCGGCGAGCACGCTGCCAGGCTGCTGCGGGGCGGCGAGGCGGTCATCACGCACTGCAACGCGGGGGCGCTGGCGACCGGCGGTATCGGCACGGCGCTGGCGCCGGTCTACGTCGCCGCCGAGTCCGGCCGCAGGGTCCGCGTGTTCGCCGACGAGACCCGCCCGTTGCTGCAGGGTAGCCGCCTCACCGCCTGGGAGCTGTCACGCGCCGGCATCGAGGTCACGATCCTCGCCGACAACATGGCCGGGTCATTGTTCGCCTCGACCCCGCCGGACATCGCCTTCGTCGGCTCCGACCGCATCGCGGCCAACGGCGACGTGGCGAACAAGATCGGCACCTACCCCCTCGCCGTGCTGGCCCACCGCCACGGCGTCCCCTTCTACGTTCTCGCCCCGACGTCGACAGTGGATCTCGGCACGCCGACCGGCGCCGACATCCCGATCGAACACCGGGATCCGGATGAAGTTCGCCGGGGCTTCGGCCCTCTCCTCGCCCCCGAGGAGGCCCGCGTCTACAGCCCCGCCTTCGACGTCACGCCGCACGACCTCGTGGCCGGGATCGTCACGGAACGGGGGATCCACCGCCCGCCGTACATCGATTCGCTGGCCGCCGCCGTCGCCGAGGCGGAAGCTGATCGCCATTCCCGGGGGGTTCAATGACGATCCGCAACCCCGGGCTGGCTGCGTCCGGTCCCGCCTTGCCGATCTTGCTGGTAGCTGCCCTGGCGGGGGGTTGCGATTCGGGCTCACCATCGGGCGGGGGCGATTTGACGACCACGGTGGACTCCGTTGGGCTCGTGATCCGGGTGACCAACACCGGGACACCGCCCGAATGGCAACTCACGCCGGTCGTATCCATCGGCCCGAAGTCCCTTACGGACGCCGCCTCGCCAGACGAGTTCGGATCTGTCCCCAGCGCCGCCCTCGGGCCGAATGGCGCCCTGTTCGTCGGCGACAACCTCAACCACGAAGTCCGAGTGTTCGGTCTGGACGGGGCCCACAGGCGCACCTTCGGTCGATTCGGCGAGGGCCCGGGCGAGTTCAGCGGTCTGTACTCCGTGGCGTGGGTCGGAGATCGACTCCTGACGCTCGACTTTGGAGTTGGACGGATCGGGGAGTTTTCCGCCGAAGGAGCGTGGCTCGGCCAACGGGAGGTGCCCGGTGGCCTCACTGGTTCACCGGCGCAGCTTCGTTTCTTTCCAGTCGGGGTGGATGAGGCCTTCGCCGCCGGCTTGCGGACGGGCCCGGCGGGCCTGGAGTCCGTGTTCGTAGGCCACGATAGCCGCGGCGTTACAGGTGACACGCTGACATATGTACGGTCGCCCGCGAGCGCCGGCTCCACGATCATCTGCCGGTACGACGGAGGGATGAGTCTCTTCGACGTTCCCTTCCGGGCACGCCTCGTCCAGCATCCCGGCCCCGGCGGCGTGATGTACGTGGCGCTGTCCGACGCCTACAGGATCGCGGTGATTCGCGGGGACGCCGATACCCTGAGGGTGATCGAACGGGCACTACCGGCCGAGCCGGTATCGGACGAAGAGTGGGCGGCCGCCAATCAGGCGTTCGAGGCGTTCCGCGCCGATTATCCGAATGCTTCCTGCGATCCGCGACGTCCCGGCCGCCCGGACGGCAAGCCATTTATCGCCGCACTATTCGTCGCGCCCGACGGCAGACTCTGGGTGGAGGTCGTCCGAACGGCCGGCAACCGCTGGGAGTTGTTCGACGCAGAGGGTCAACTCCTCGCCAGTCTCCCCGTCCGCCCGCAGAGGGAGCACGCCGCTCCCGCGTTCGGTCCGGAGCACATGGTCACGATCCGGCGGGACAGCCTCGATCTGGACCATGTCGACGTCTGGCGGATCGACCCGGGAGGCAGATAACCGCTCGAACCCGCCGCCACCCGCCGTGGTGCGGGACCAGCGGCGGCTTAGCGTATCCGGCTTCGCCGGTGAAGTGGGTGTCCAGGCAGGTGTACCTGTCTCCGCGTCGCAAGATCAAGTTCCTCGATGAACAGATCGGTGTCGAACAGGTAGTTCGGGTAAGCCGCCCGCAGGCTTGCCACGGAGTCCATTGCCACAAGAACGACCTCGGCGCCATCAATCCCGCGGATTTCTTCTTCTCTCTCTTCGTAGAATCGTGCGGCCCCCTTAAGTTCCGACTTCCTGAAACCTCTTACGGCGGTAGCCGGACGGCTTGGGCCACTGGATGTAGTCCACCTCCCGGATGAGCTCGTGCTTCATCTTCGAGCGACGGTCGATCGTGGCCGGGGCCCGCTTCAGGCGCTGGGAGACGATGGCCTCGGGCTCGATGTTCCTCGCCCGCCGCCGAAGCCCCATCTGAATCGTGTTGAGAGGGAAGCTCTGAGCCGCCCGCCAGTTGTTCAGAATCGCGAGTTCATGGCGGGTGTCCGGCTCGCCCCGCCCGTTACCCACCCAACCCGTGACAGCGAGCTTCTTCCCGGCGCGGTCGACCTCGCCTCGCGTGTAGAGCGGTTGAATCCAGTCCATGGTGGCAAAACGCTATCCTCGCATGTCCGCCCCCGCTACCGGTCCGCCCCCGCCACCAGATGGCGACATGTAAGGACAGGATCGCGAGGTCTTCTAACCGTCGTGGTGCAGGATCGGAAGGTACGCCTTCCAGGGCCCGACCTCACCCTCGAACTGATGGGCGACGACGCGCGTGATCTGGGCGATGTGGTTGAGATCGTGCACCGCCCAGGTGGCGAGTAGCTGCCGCAGGGTGACCTCGCCCAGTTCCGGGTGAAGCCCCCCCGCGTCGAGCTCGGCCCCGCCCGCGATCACCTCCCGCAACGCCGCGAGGCCGGTCTCCCGCAGCGTCTCGAATTCGCCTAGCAGTTCGTCCAGCGAGCGGTCTTGCGTTCGCTCGATGTGCGCGAAGCGGTCGAAGGGCGGGAACGGGCGCTCCCGGCCGTGCTCCAGTATCCAGCGCGCCCGTGGGATCCAGTCGTCGATTTCGCCCTGAATCAGGTGGCCGAGCACGCTGAAGGGGCTGAACGTCCCCTCCCCCTCGTCCGCGTACAGCAGTTCGGGCGGCAGGTCCTCCAGTAGAACCCGCACGGTTCCCGGCGTACGCGCGAGGAGCGTGAGGATCTCCTCCGCGAGCGCGCCGTCTCCCACGATCGCTTCTTCCGTCACCTGAACTCGCCTCCAGAGGGCTCCGTCTGAGAATGCGGGCCCGAACCCGGTGCAGAGCCTGCCCCTCCCCTTACCCGTCCGGCCGCGGCCCCAAACGGAACGGCCCTCCCCCTTCTTTGCAACGGGGCTCCGGACCCGCATCCTCCTGCCACCCGACAGCCGGCCGCCAGCGGCCTCACCCTTCGCGCGAGGCGAGTTCTTCCGCCGTGAACGACACTCCAGGCCCCCGACACATCTCCCCGGAAGCCGGCTCCAGCCGGTTCGTGGAGCGGCTGCGCGACGAAGCGCCGACGGCCACCGTTGAACTGCGCCCGCCCCGGAGCGGGCTCACGCGCGGGGGGGCGATGGACATGTGGATCGACCTCTCGCACGCGATCCGTGGCCTCGCGGCGCGAGATGCGTTCCTCATGCTCACGGACAGCGCCGTGGGGGAGGAAGAGGAGGAAAACCTGCAGCACCTCACGGCCAACCTCGCCAACGAGGTCGAGGCGTGGCGCGTCGTCCCCTTCCTGACCTGCCTCCACCCGCTCGACTACTGCCTCCGCTACGGTGACCGGGCGCGGGAACGCGGCGTGGAGAGCCTCACCGTGACGGGGGGCGACCGCGTGCGCGGGGCGGCCCGCTGCGTTCCGCGCGGCTACATGCTGCGGCACCAGCTTCGGGACCGCGCGCCGGGGCTGTCTCTCGGCGGCTGGGTCAACCTGCACCGCCCGATCGCCGAACAGATCGGCTTCGCCACGGCCCCGGAATACGAAGCGGACTACTACCTCACGCAGGTCGTCTCTCACCACGACCTGCCGCGCGTGGAGCGGTGGCTCGTGAGCGCGGAGCGAGAGGGCCTCGCGATCCCCGGCTCGTTCGGTGTCTTCTACTACAGGAACGGCCGGCGGAGCGTGCTGGAACGCCTGTCCCGATTCTTCCCCGTGCCCCTGGAGGCGGTGGCGGCCGCGTTCGAGGCGGGCGTCACTCCGGAACGGCACTGCGCGGAGACGATCGTCGCCCTTCGGCGCCTCGGCGCGGCGCACGTCTATCTGTGCAACCTCGCCCCGCACCACGCCGCCACCCAGTTCGACCGCATCATGGCCGAGGTCGCCGCGCTGGAAGCGGACGCCGCCTGAACGAACTCCGGGGGAATCGAGAGAGGACCCGGCCGATCCACCTTACTCGGTCGCGTCCATCCGGTTAAGCTTGCCGGGCCAGTCGAGGATGTGCCGGTCGGCGGTCAGCAACTGGTGACCCTCGAGAGCCGTGGCGACGATCAGCCGATCGGCGGGGTCGCCCGACAGGCCCGCCAGCAGTCCCGCGCGCACGCCGATGAGACCACTGACCGGGATTTCGACGAGTCCCTGGGTGAGAAGGTCGCGACGCAAGGCCTCCGGGTCCACGAGGAGGTCGAGCCGCCCACTGTGGACGCGCATGGCGACCTCCCAGAAGGATATGGCCGAGATCGCCGCGCGTCTCCGGGGCAATGCACGCTCGACCATCCGGCGCGCACGCCGCCCGAGACGATGGTCTCCACGCCCGTGCCATAGCAGGACATGCGTGTCGAGCAGGATCAAAACAGATCCTCTCCGTCGTCCTCCCCTTGATCCCACCACTCCCGGGGCATGGGCCCCACGATATCGCCATGTATCCGGATGACATCGCGATACCGTCCGAACAGGGTCTCCGGCTTCTCGGTACAGGGCACGAGCTTCGACACGGGGCGGCCGTTCTTCGTGATCACGATCTCCTCGCCGGTCTCTGCGACTTCATCCATGAGCTTGAGACATTTTGCCTTGAACTCCGATGCCTTGATGGTCCGAGGCATGCCCGCGGGCCCCTCTTGATCTGCTTCCATACGTCCGCTCCAAGCGTGTAAAATGGGGTCAACGCACTCTCAATAGAACCATGGTCATGACCATGGTCAAATGCTGACGGGAGATTGTGCAGCGGCTGGGCCGCATGAAGTGTTTAGCTCCCCGTCGGCCCTGTCCGGCTTGATGCGTTCGGCCCAACCCCAGCACGAGGAAGATTCGACCGATGGTCACTCGACGCGACTGGCTCCTTTCCACCGCCGCCGCGGGCGCGGCCCTCTCCCTCAACCCCCGCATCCTGCGCGCCTTCCAGGGCCAGGAGATGATCACGCGGCCCGTCCCCTCCACCGGGGAGGAGCTGCCGATCGTCGGCCTCGGCAGTTCCGCGACCTTCCAGCGCGTGGCGCGCGGCGACGACGTCACGCAGCTCGAAGAGGTGATGCAGGCGCTTGTCGACGGCGGTGGCTCGGTGTTCGACACCGCTCCCGGCTACGGCTCCTCCGAGCGGGTGGCGGGAGCCATCTGCCAGGACCTCGGCATCTCCGAGCGCATCTTCTGGGCGACCAAGGTGAACGTGGCCAGGCGGGGCGGCGGCTCCGCAGACCCCGCTGCGGCGCGGGCCCAGATCGAGCAGTCGTTCGAGTACTTCGGCGTGCCCGTCATCGACCTCATCCAGGTCCACAACCTGGGGGATCCGCCGGTGCAGGTGGGGATTCTCGAGGAGCTGAAGGCGGCGGGCCGCGTCCGCTACATCGGGATCACGAGCACGAGCGAACGCCGGTACCCGGTGCTTGCGCAGACCATGCGGGACTATCCCCTCGACTTCATCGGAGTCGACTACGCGGTCGACAACGTGACCGCGGCCGAGGAGATCCTGGCGCTCGCCGCGGAACGGAAGATCGGCGTGCTCGTGTACGTCCCGTTCGGTCGCACGCGGCTATGGTCGCGCGTGGGCGACCGCGAAGTGCCGGAGTGGGCGAGCGAGTTCGACGCCCATTCGTGGGCCCAGTTCTTCATCAAGTTCGCGGCGGCGCACCCCGCCGTGACCGTGGTCACGCCGGCGACGAGCAGGGCGGAGCACATGGTCGACAACCTCGGCGGCGGCATGGGACGGCTCCCCGACGAGGATCAGCAGGCGCGCATGATCGAGTACGTGAGCCAGCTGCCCGAGGCCGGCTGACCGACCCACCGCAGGTCGGCTGAGCGGAGCCCCGGGGGGGCGTTCCCGCGGGAACGTCGCCGCCGGGCCGCCAGCCACTCAGGACACGAGTTCGACCGTTTCGTCGGCGGGGTCCACCGGCGCGAGCCCCAGGCGTTCGAGTTCGCGGTTCACCGCCGCGAGTTCGTTCGCCCACACCTCCTGCAGGCGGCCCGTGTAGCCCTCCAGTTCGGCGACCATGATCTCGAACACCTCGTACATGCCGCTCCCCGGGCGTCCGTCGCCGCGCTCCGACATCGAGAGCAGATTCGCGAGGCGGTTGTTCACCCGGATCGGGAAGTTGAGCGGGTCCTGATTGCTGCGGTTCCGCACCTGGTAGATGTTGCCTTCGACCTCCGAAGCCGCGGTCCTCAGGGCGTCGGCGGCGTCCTCCAGCCCGGCGTCGTCCGACGCCTCCAACCGATCATCGAGCTGCGCTTTCACGCGCCGGATCGCGATCACCGCCGAGTTGGCCTCGTCCACGCGCGCCCGGATCCGCATCCCGAACTCGAACTGTTCCTGCATGTCCTCGTCCGTCACGCCCTCGATCCACGGGTGTCGGGCGACCTCCACCTCGGTCGTCCGCACCTCGCCGTCGGCGGTCAGACGCACCGTGTACGTCCCCGGCGGCACGGTCGGCGCCATCGTCCGCACGCCCCACAGGATCATGCCGGGGAAGGTCGCGGCCGGATCGGTGCGCAGATCCCACTGCAGCCTGTTGAGGCCGGCTTCGGCAGGCAGCGCCGGACCCGCCCAGCGGTCGCGGGCCGGGGGCGCCGGCTCCACACCCTCCACCGTTGCCGAGTCCCCCTCCGCGGCCGCCGAGTCCCCCTCCGTCGCCGGGTCCGGACGCGCTGCGGGCTCGTATGTGCGCAGCACCTGGCCCGACGCGTCGAGGATCTCGAGCCGAGCCTCGTCCGGCGCATCTCCAAGCCACCACGAGAGCGTCGCTCCGTTCGCCGACCGGTAGGCCATCGGGGAATCGAACAGGACAGCCGGCTCGTCGGTCATGCCGGCCCGCGCCTGCCGTAGCGGCGCTATGTTGTCCAGCACCCAGAAACCGCGGCCGTGGCTGGCGATCGCCAATTCGTTGTGCTCCACGATCACGTCCGACACCGGCACGTCCGGGAACCCCGGGTTCAGTTCCTGCCAGTTCGCCCCGTCGTCGTATGAGACGTACATGCCGTGCTGCGTCCCCGCGTACAGTAGCCCCTCCCGGTTCGGGTCCTCGCGCACCGCGTGCACATAGGCGTCCCCCCGGATCCCGTTCACGATCTTCGTCCAGGTCGCCCCGTAGTCGTCCGTCTTCCAGATGTAGGGCGAGAGGTCGTTCAGGAGCGGTTTCCGCACGGAGACGTAGGCCCGCCCGGCCTCGAAGGCCGACGCGTCGATCTGGCTCACGCGCCCGAACTCCGGCATGTCCGGCGGCGTCACGTCCGTCCACGTCGCGCCACCGTCGCGGGTCACGTGCACGAGCCCGTCGTCGGAGCCTGCCCAGATGACGTCGATGTCCACCTTGCCGGGCCCGACCGAGAAGATCGTCGCGTACACCTCAGGCCCGTTCATGTCTCCGGTGATGGGCCCGCCGGAATGCCCCAGCGTCATGGGATCGGCGCGCGTGAGGTCGTCGCTGATCGCCTCCCAGTCGTCGCCCCCGTTCGTCGTCCTCCAGAGCCGGTTCGAGGACGCGTAGAGGACGTTCGGGTCGAGCTGCGAGAAGATGATGGGGAAGGTCCACTGCCAGCGCTCCACCATCTCGCTGGCGGGCTCGCCCGAGTAGAACCACGGGTAGGGGTTCACCTCGCGCGAAGTGCCGAGCCGCCGGTTGAAGCGGTCGATGTAGCGCCCGTTGTTCGTGCCGGAGAAGAAGATGTCGAGATCCTTCGGGTCGGGCGCGATGTAGCCCGGTTCCCCACCCCCGGCGCGGTACGCGACCTCCATCGAACCCTCGGTGATGCTCGCGGGCTGCCCGCCGCCGAACCCCGGCGCCTGGCCGAGGCCGAGGCGGCTCGCGTTCCAGGCCGACGGCAGGCACAGCGTGCTGTTGTCCTGCTGCGAGCCGCAGACGTGGAACGGGACGTGGGCCGTGGTCACCCCGTGGTAGAACTGCGCGGTCGAGAACTCCTGGTCGGTCCAGTGCTGCCCCGTGTCGAAGCTCACCGCCCCACCGCCGTCGTTGGCCACGATGAGGTGGGCGGGGTCCTCCGGGCTGATCCAGAAGTCGTGGAAGTCCCCGTGCGTCCCGTTGTTGATCACCTCGTACGTGACGCCCCCGTCCGTGGAATGGAAGAGCGAGGTGTTCTGCACGTACACGACATCCGGATCGTGGTGGTCGGCGAAGACGTGCGTGTAGTAGAAGGCGCGCTGCCGGATGCGGCGCTCGTCGTTGACGAGTTCCCACGTCTCGCCGCCGTCATCGCTGCGGAAGAGCCCCCCGTCCGCGTGCTCGAAGAGGGCGAAGACCCGACCGGAGTTGGCGCTCGAGACGGCGAGTCCGATCCGCCCCACCACACCCTCGGCCGGCATGCCGGGGTTCCGCGTGATCTCCGTCCAGGTGTCGCCCCCGTCGGTGCTCTTGAACATCCCGCTCCCGGGGCCGCCCGACGACATCGTGTACTCCTTCCGGAACGCCTCCCACAGCGCCGCGTAGAGCACGTTCGGGTCGTTGCGGTCGAGCGCGATGTCCACGGCACCCGTGCGCTCGTCGCGGAACAGCACGCGTTCCCAGCTGTCGCCCCCGTCCGTGCTCCGGAAGAGTCCGCGCTCCTCACTGGGCGCGCCGTATTTCCCGAACGAGGCGACGTAGACGATGTTGGGGTCCGTGGGATGGATGCGGATCTTGGCGATGCCGTGGGACTCGGAGAACCCGACGTGCTCCCACGTCTCGCCCCCGTCGCGGCTGCGGTAGACCCCGTCGCCCGGCATGATGTTGCCGCGAATGCAGGTCTCGCCCGTACCGATGAAGACAAGGTTCGGGTCGGTCTCGGAGACGGCGACGGCCCCCACCGAAGCCGAACTGATCTTGAAGTCCGTGACGGGAACCCAGTTCTCGCCCCCGTCCGTGGTCTTCCACAGCCCGCCGCCGGTGGCGCCGAAGTACCCTTCCTGCGGCCGGCCCACGACGCCGCTCACGGCGATGGATCGGCCTCCCCGGTCGGGACCCAGGTTCCGCCAGCGGTATCCCGCCAGGAAGGCGGAGTCGAGGGTCACCGCTCCGGTGGCAACCTCCTGCGCCACGAGCGGACGTGGATCGCTCGAACTCAGGAAGAGGACGGGCGCCAGCAGGTAGATGAGAATGCGCGGAATCCGGCTCATGTCGAGGCTCCGTACGTGAATCGACGACGACGGCTGATCGTCCGCCGAAGATAGACGCGGATTCCCGGCCGGCGGAAGGCGGCCGCCGCTTAGCGCGACTGGTTCGGGGAGATCAGTTCGTACATCACGACCGACTCGATGTCGAGGGCGTCGCGTCGCGACCCCAGGATGTAGTCGGAGCCGAATTCATAGACCTGGAGCCCCTGCACCGGATCCAGGTGGCAGAGGAAGTCGCCCTCCGGTTCGAAGGCCAGCCATCCCGTCGTCTCTCTCGGCCGTGGGTAGCGCCGGACCCAGATACGTCCATCGCGGCCGACCGTCACGGAAGAGGCTGCGGGGAAGACGTCGGCCACCGGGCGCTCATCGCTCAGGAGGGCGGCGGTCTGCGGCCGAAGGGTTTCGGCGAAATCCCCCAAGTCACGCTCGCGCTGCTGTCTCACATACTCTTCGCGCCAGGCCCTGACATCGGCCCGGGTCACTTCCCGGTCCTCTTCGATCCACCGGATGATCCGGTGCAGGCGAAGCTGCTCGTCCAGTACACGCACTCCGGGATCCCGCCCCGAGGTGACGGCGATCGTCGTTCCATCGGCATCGACATCGGAACCCGCATCGAACAGAGGGGCGAACCTGAAGTGTGGCGCGCTCTCCACGGAACCCATGCGCCGTCCTGAGAGCGTGAGCAGTGTTCCGGAAAGGACGCCGTCCGGGCCGTGCGCCTCCACGAACAGCGTCTGCGGGGTTCCGAAGTCCGTTTCTTTCTCGAGGTCCTCCCGCAGGTTGATGGAGGTTCCGTTCAAAAGAACGCCGCCGCCGCGGCTCGGATTCAGGTAGAAGGGGTCGAGCGTAACGACTCGAATGAACTCCCCGTCGGGGGAAAAGACGTGGAACCGCTGGGGTCGGTAGTCGCCCACCCACAGCGTGTCGCCCGGCAGGGCCCACATGGACAGGGGATTGCGGAACTCGCCCGGACCTTCGCCCTCTCCGCCCATGGAGCGCAGGAACTCGCCGGCCTCGCTGAAGATGCGGACCCGCTTGTCCCGGCGGTCGATGATCGCCACCGATCCGTCGGATAGCCGGGCCATGCCGCGGAGGGTGTAGAATTCGTACCGCTCGTCGCCGAGAGCGTCGCCCACCGTGAAGAAAGGCTCGTCACCCACGGTACAGCCTCGATCGGAGCCGAAAGGGTCGCTCGTCACGATCGAGATCCCAGCGCTGTCCACCACCGACTGCGGCGCGTGTGCCTCGACCTCTGTGGGATTGAGGCCCGGTGCAACAACCACGGCAGCAACGAGGAAGTACTGCCACTTGCGACGCGTTCCCGTCAGCAAGGTCATGCCGAGCCTCCCTTTTCTTGCTCCGTTCCGGTAGATGCTTTTCTCCGTGGACGATTGAGTCCCGTCATGGTCACCGCAACTCCGCCGCTTCCTCCTCGCCTCCACCCCGATTAGGGTGTGGCGCGCCGCCATCCGCCTTGCTTAGGATGATGTTTTGAGCGATCATGCCCCCCTGACGTTTTTGGACCCGATCGGCCACATACGCCGGAGCCGCCCGGGCGAACCTAATAATAGGTACTCGAGCAGCGTGAAATCCGCGTGAACCTGGACAGGAGACGCCTGCGCCGGCCCCGTAGCGCGGCGCTGGCACTGTTCCTGGCTCTGGGCGCCGGGGTCTCGTGCGGCGACTCCACAACGACGGCCGTCCCGCCGCCTCCTCCCGCACCGCGGCCGACGACGGTCGCGGTCACGCCGGCTACGGTCGAGTTCGCGGCATTGGGCGCGACGGCACGGCTGGCCGCCGACGTGCGCGACCAGAACGGTCGTCCGATGTCCGGAGGGGTCGTCACGTGGTCGAGCTCGGACGAATCCGTGGTGGGGGTGGACGGTTCGGGGTTGGTGACGGCTGCGGGCAACGGCTCGGCGGCGGTCACGGCCACGGCGGGTCCGGCGTCGGGCAGCGCGGCCGTGACGGTGGCGCAACGAGCGGACACGGTCGCGGTCACGCCGGCGGCGGACACGCTGCTCGCAGGTGACACCCTGCGGCTGGTGGCCGAGGCGTTCGACGCGGAGGGCCAACCGGTGCCGGACGCGGCCTTCGACTGGTCGTCGAGCGACGAGTCGGTTGCGGCTGTCGACTCTGCGGGGCTGGTCCGGGCCCTCATGGCGGGGGAGGCCGAAATCACGGCGCGGGTGGGGGAGGCATCGGGCAAGGCACGCGTTTCGGTGAGAGAGGAAGCGGCCTCCGTGGCCGTGTCGCCGGAGACCGCCGCGGTCGGCCCGGGAGACACCCTGCGGCTGGTGGCCGAGGCGTTCGACGCGGAGGGCCGCCCGGTGCCGGGCGCGGCCTTCGATTGGTCGTCGAGCGACCCGGCCCTGGCGCGGGTGGACGAGACCGGCCTCGTCACGGGCATCTCCGAGGGGAGCGCGACCATCAGGGTCGCGTCCGGGACGGCTGCCGCCACGTCGACGATCACGGTCACCAGTCCCGACCGGGCCGCGCTGGAGGTGCTGTATCATGCGACGGGCGGGCCCGAATGGACGAATGCCTCCGGCTGGCTTACCGACGCGCCGCTCCGCGACTGGCACGGAGTGGCCACGGACGAGCGGGGCCGAGTCACGAGACTGTCATTGTCCACCAACGGGTTGATGGGTTGGATACCGCCTGAAGTCGGCTCGCTGTCGCAGCTGGCCGACCTGAGCCTTAGCCAAAACCGGCTGAGGGGTCCGATACCGCCCGAAATCGGGAGCCTGTCGAACCTCCGGACGCTAACCCTCCTCTATACGGACCTGTCGGGCCCCATCCCGCCCGAACTCGGGGACCTCTCGGCCCTGACCAGCCTTGTGATCGCCCAGACGGCGGTCCGGGGGCCCGGCGTCCACGGCGCTATTCCGCCCGAACTCGGACAACTCTCCCGTCTGCGAAGCCTGTGGCTGCATGGAAACCGATTGACGGGCCCGATACCGCCGGAACTGGGCAACCTGCAGTCGCTTGAGCATTTGTTTCTCGGCACCCATCCCGACCACGGCACGGGCCATACGGGCCCGATTCCGCCCGCACTCGGGAATCTCCGCATCCTGCGGACGTTGCGCCTACAGCAAAACAGTCTGAGCGGGCCGATACCGTCGGAACTCGGCGGTCTTTCCGTACTGGTCACACTGCACTTGTACGACAATCAACTCACGGGACCGATACCGCCGGAGTTGGGACAACTCTCCAGCGTACAGCAGGTGGACGTGTCCGGTAACCGACTGACCGGAGCGATCCCTGACTCGTTCGGAGGAATGACCCGTCTCAGTTCCCTCACCCTGTCTTTCAACCCGGGGCTTTCCGGCGCCCTTCCACTGAGCCTCCGCGCGTTGGCCGGACTCCAGACACTGTTAGCCACCGGCACCGAACTCTGTGCCCCCGGAGACGCAGCGTTCGTGCGATGGCTGAATGGAATCCCTCGCAAGCGGATCCCCTCGTGCGCAGATGAGAACCCCGCCCCGGTCTATCTGACGCAGGCGGTGCAATCGCGCTCTTTTCCGGTCGGCCTCGTAGCAGGCGATTCCGCGTTGCTGAGGGTGTTCGTCGCGGACTCCGCCGCCGCCGGCACCCACATGCCCCCCGTCCGGGCCACGTTCTTCATCGACGGCGTGGAGCGCCATGTCGCGGACATCCCCGGCCAGGCAACTCCCATCGCGACCGAGATTGACGAGGGCGATCTGTCAAAGTCTGCCAACGCCAACATCCCGGGCGAGATCGTGCAGCCCGGACTGGAAATGGTGGTCGAGGTCGATCCGGCCGGGACTCTGGATCCCGGCCTGGGTGTCGCGACACGGATCCCCGAGACCGGCCGCATGGCGGTCGACGTTCACCGGATGCCCTCACTCGAACTCACCATGGTTCCGTTTATCTGGAGCACCGCGCCGGATTCGGCGATTCTGGAGCTCGCCGCGGAACTCAGCCCGGAGCACAGTCTGTTCTGGATGACGCGCGATCTCCTGCCCGTTCGCGACTTCGAGTTTCGCGTACACGAGCCGGTCGTCACCTCTACCAACGTACCTTTTGAGCTTATGGGCGAGGCACGGGCGATCCGCGCGGTCGAGGGGGGCGCCGGCTACTGGTGGGCCACGATGAGCTCCCAGATCCGGGGCTCGGCGGGCCTGTCGGGAGGCGATGGCGTCATCTTCGGCACACCCTTCGCCCGTGTCGTGGCGCACGAGCTTGGGCATGAGTTTAACCTGGACCACGCGCCGTGCGGCGGTGCCTCCAGTCCCGACACGAGTTACCCCTATTCGGACGGGTCGATCGGGGTCTGGGGGTACGACGCCCGCAGCGGAGAACTCGTCGCGCCGGGCACCTTCGATCTGATGTCCTACTGCCATCCGCCATGGATCAGCGAGTTTCACTTCTCAAACGCGCTCGGTTACCGAACCTCCCTCGAGGGTACGCCGCAAGCGTCTTCCGGACCCGCGGCCGCGACCCTCCTTGTGTGGGGAGGGGTCGACGGCGAGGGTCAGCCGTATCTGGAACCCGCTTTCTTCGTCAACGCGCCGCCGAGCCTACCCCTGTCCGGCGGCGGGCACGAGATCACCGGGCGGGATGCGGGAGGGCGTGAGTTGTTCTCATTCCGCTTCGACATGGCCGAGACGGCGGACGGCGACGGCGGATCGTCCTTCGCGTTCGCCCTGCCGGCCGCTCCAGCCTGGCCCGGGCACTTGGCGAGCATCACGCTCACGGGACGTGACGGGAGCGCGACGCTCGATGGGGACACCGACCGCCCCATGGCGATCCTGCTGGATCCGGTGAGCGGCCACGTGCGGGGATTCCTGCGCGACCTTCCGCCCGCGGCGCTCGTCGGCGGCTCCGCAGAAGCGACCGTCCTCTCGTCCGAGCCGGGGCTCGAGACCCTGTTCAGCCGGGGGATTCCCGGGCCCGAGGCCTGGCGACCGTAGACCCGGCCCGCGCCGAACCGTGTGCCGCCTCGGCGCGGGCAGCTTATGGTCGCCGGATAAACGCCGAAGCACCTCTCCCGCGGCCGTCCGATGACCCCGCCCACGAGCGATGGAGCGCCCACCCCAGTCGGGGTCGAGGTTCCGCCAGCGGTATCCTGCCAGAAAGGCGGAGTCGAGCGTGACCGCTCCCCGGGCGACTTGCTGCGCCGCCAGCGGGCTCGGGTGGCCAAGACCGGCGAACGGTGTGAGGAGGGAGAGCGCCAGCAGCAAGGAGAGGAGACACGGGATGCGGGGCGAGGCTCCGGGCGTAGTCAACGACGGCGGCTGATCGTCCGCCGAAGATAGACGCGGATTGAGCGGCGGCGGAAGGCGGCCCGTCAGCCTCCGTCGGAACCGGACTTCCGGATCTCTCCCGTTGGCGATCGCGATCGTCACGTCGTTCGCATCGATGGACGGTGTCGCCTGGAAGAGGGGGCCGAGTGTCAGGTTGATGGATCCGGTGGGAGGCCCGGAGCGCGGACCGGCCAGGACCATCAGGGTCCCGGTCGGAGTCCGGTAGTCGTACCCGCCCCCTTCCTCGCGCACGTCGACCGAGAACCCGTTCGACAACACGCCGCCGCCCCGGCTCGGGTTCGCGTAGAGAGGATCCAGCGTGACCAGGCGGACGAATTCGCCGTCCGCGGTGAAGACGAGGAAGCGCTGCGGCCGATAGTCGCTCACCCACAGGGTATCCCCGGGGAGCGCCCACATGGACAGGGGATTGCGGAACTCGCCCGGTCCCTCGCCACGCCTGCCCATCGAACGCACGAACTCGCCGGTCTCGCTGAAGATTCGGACGCGCTGGTCCCGCCGGTCGATGATCGCCACCGCGCCGTCGGAGAGCCGGGCCATTCCCCGCACGTTGTAGAACTCGTATCGCTCGTCGCCGAGAGCGTCGCCCACCGCGAAGAACGGCTGATCCCCCACCGTGCAGCGCCAGTCCGAGTTCAGCGGGTCGCTCGTCACGATCGCGACATCGGCGCTGTCCACAACGACCGTGCGGGTGGGGCCCGCCTCGCCTCGGTCACACCCCGCCGTCATCGCCCCGAGCGCCGCCAGCAGCAGCAGATCTCGATCTATCCGGGTCACTCCTCGCCTCTCCCGCAGACGTCAGCGGCTACGGCCGCTAAAACCAGGCCGGGAATCTACGCCGGCGAGGCGGCAATGGCTTCCTGTCCCATCAGGACTCACGTCGCGTTCTGCGCAAAGGGCGTATCTTGCCGGATGGACGACACCAGCGACGTGGGAGCGGAGACCCCGGCATCCGCGCGAGCGAACACGGACGGACAGGTCGGGCTCGGCTATCTCGGCCCGCCGGGGACGTTCAGCGAAGAGGCGGCGGTCGAATACGATCCCGCCGCGGTGCGCGTCGCGTTCGGGGACATCCCCGGCGTGGTGCGGGCGGCGGAAGACGGGGACGTCAACGAGGCCATCGTTCCGCTCGAGAACAGCACGGAAGGCGCCGTCACGCTCACGACCGACCTGCTCGTGCATCGCACGGACCTGAAGATCCGTCGGGAAGTCGTGCTCCCGATCCACCACTGCCTCCTGACGGCGCGGGAAGTCGTGCCGGAAGAGGTGAGGGTCGTCTATTCGCACCCCCAAGCGATCGCGCAGTGCCGGGGCTACCTCGCGCGGCATCTGCCCGGGGTGGAGCCGGTGGCCTCGCTGAGCACGGTCAGCGCGGTACACGACATGAAGGCCGGCGGGCGCCCGGCCGCCGCGATTTCAAGCCGACGGGCCGCCACGGTGCTGGGTGCCTTCGTGGCGGCCGCCGACATCGAGGACGTGCCGAACAACCGCACCCGCTTCGTCGTGCTGGGGCGCGAGGACGCGAAGCCCACGGGGAGGGACAAGACGTCGATCTGCTTCGATTTCTCCGCCGACGGACCCGGCACACTCCACGGAGTGCTCGGTGAACTGGCGGACCGGCGGATCAATATGCACAAGATCGAATCACGACCCGCGAAGAGCAGCCTCGGGCAGTACATCTTCCTCATCGACATGGAAGGACACCGCGAAGATCCCGTCGTGGCGGAGGCGCTCGAGAGCATCCGCGCCCGCGCGTCGTTCTTCAAGATCCTTGGCTCCTACCCCCGCGCCTCCTCTTGACTCCCAACCGTTTTCGCATTCCGAAGCCGGTGGCGGAGCAATGGGGTGTCCGCGAGGGATCCAGAATCGAGATGGTGCCGCGTTGCGACCGGTTGGTGATGCGGAAGGACGCCCATGACCTCGACGAGATGTTGGCCCGGATGTCGCCGGAGACGCTACACGAGGAGGTCGACACGGGACCCGCGCGAGGCAGGGAGGCGTGGTAGAACCACCACATGTGCCTGACGCCGGGGATCTCGTATGGCTTGCCTTCACGCCACAGGCCGGCCACGAGCAGGCCGGACATCGGCCCGCACTCGTTCTCAGCCCCGGAGCCTACAACCGCAAGAGCGGCCTGGCGCTCTTCTGTCCCATCAAGTCACGGCGGAAGGGCTATCCCTTCGAAGTTGCGCTTCCCGCAACGGGAGAGGTTGCCGGAGTCGTGCTGGCCGACCAGGCGAAGAGCCTGGACTGGCACGCCCGACGAACGCGGTATGTATGCAAGGCCCCGCCGGCCCTGGTGGGTGAAGTTCTGGCCAAACTCTCGGTCCTGTTCGGCCGGCCCTAAGTCACTCTCGCAGTTCGGCGCGAGATGATGCCCTGACCCGGGGCGGCGTGCCCAGCCGCGTCAGGTTCGTACCGAGGACGGACTCCACAACGGCGGCCTGGCGGAGGATCGTGAGGTCCGAACCGGCCGGGCCCATCAGCTGAAGGCCGACGGGCATGCCCTCTCCGTCGAGCCCGGCGGGGAGACTGATCGCGCACAGGTCGAGCATGCTCGCGGGGCACGTCCCGGAGAGCATGAGACGGTTCGCGTCGCGATAGGCGCCCAAGCGCGACAGCGCCGCGAGCGGCGGCGGCGCGATCGGGAGGGTGGGCGTCGCCAGAAGGTCGACGCGCTCGGCGGCCAGTCGTGTGTGGACGCGCGCCGAGAGGCGGCGGCGCCCGTCGAGGGCGGCCAGATAGTCCGTCGCGCGCACGTCGCCCGCCGCCCCCAGCCGCTTGCCGATGATCGAGTGTAGAAGCGGAATCCACTCCGACAGTTCTCGCTCGAGGAATCCCAGGAACTCCGGTTGCACGATCCTGCCGTCGAAGTAGCGCTCCCCGGCTTCGTCGAGTTCGGGCGCGTCGATCTCGAGGAGGGTGGCGCCGGCCGCGCTCAGCTCGTCGAGGGCGCCCTGGACGACCGCCGCAATCCCGGGTTCTGCGTCCGTCCAGAGGCGGGACGCGGGGACGCCGATCCGCAGCCCCGAAACCCCCTCCGGCGCCGCATCCGCGGTTTCCCCCGCGTGCCCCGCCAGCGGGTCGAGGGCGCGAAAAGCGTACCGGAGATCCTCTACGGTGTGGGTGAGGAGCCCCACCGTGTCGAGCGTCGTACTGAGGGGGACGACGCCCGTCGTCGGCCAGCGGCCCGTCGTCGAGCGCATGCCGACCACGCCGGTCGCCGAGGCGGGGATGCGGATGGAGCCGCCCGTGTCCGAACCGAGGGCGATCCGGGCCGATCCTTCCCACAGGCTTACGCCCGCGCCCGCCGACGACCCGCCAGGGGCACGGTGCTCGGCGGGGTCCCACGGGTTGACGGGGGTCCCCGTGTTGGGGTTCAGCCCGACCGCCCCGAACGCGAACTCGACCGTGTGCGCCTTCCCGGTGAACACGGCGCCCAGACGTCGGAGCGACTGGACGAGGAATCCCTCGGGCCACGCCGGGAGCGGTCGCTTCGACCCGGCGTGGAGCGGGGTTCCGTCGAGCGCGTAAAGGTCCTTGACTGAGGTCGCGATGCCGGCGAGCGGGCCCGGGTCCTCGCCACGAGAGACCGCCGCGTCGATGGCGTCCGCCTGCTCCCGGAGCGCCTCGGGGTCGAAGGCGATGTACGCGCCAAGATCGCTCGCCTCGTGACACCGAATCGCCGCCTCGGCCTCCCGTCGCGCGACCCCGTCGCCGCGCCGGACGTTCGCCGCGACCCGTTGAAGCGCCAGCCGACTCACCGCGTTAGAGCACGTACTTCAGGCTGGCGCTGATCGCCCAGTGCCCCAGCTTCGAGAAATCGAGCGTGGAGACGAAGGGCGTCGTGCCGTCCGCGTGAACCGGCGCGTGGCTGCGGACCGTCGTCCACTGCGCATCCACGCCGACGTCGGGAACCCGAACCCAGCGGCCCTTGAGGCCCAGCGAGGCGCGGGGCGAGAAGGCGAAGTCCACCCCGCCGAGGAGTTGGAAGCCCAGGTCGGGCGCGGCCACGTCCACCGTCAGTTCGCTGACCGTTCCCGCCGCGGCGCGCTGCCAGTCGGGCGAGGCGCCGGGGTTCGCGCGGTCCCCCCCGAAGACCTCGAGGTAGCCTTCCACGATCGACTTGCGGGCGAAACCGAGGTAGTAGCGGAAGTCGAGCTGCGACATCCCTCCCCCGACGCCGACGTAGGGGGTCAGGCGGCTCGGGTTGCGGAAGGCGTAGTAGACGTTGGCGAAGAACTGCCGCCCCCGGAACTCCGAGATGTCGCCCCAGGGCGGGCGGTCCGCGCTCCACTCCGTGTCCTTGCCGGTGATCACGGCGCCCGAGGCGTCCCCCAACGTGAACAGCGTATTGTGGATGATCTGATGCCGCTGGAAGAGTTCGACCTCGACGCTCAAGGCCCCGAAACCGTACCCGACCGCAACGCTGCCGCCCAGACCCGCCTCCGGGGCATGGGAATACAGCCCTCCGAATTCGGTGCCGGCGAGGCAGGCCGTGTCCGTGGGCGCGTCCGTCAGACTCGGGTACAGCAGCCGGTCGCAACGCGTCGGGCTGTTGGGTCCCGACAGGGCCGCCTCGGTGTTCGCCCCCTGGGAGAGACCCACGTCCATCGAGAGATAGAAACCCCGCGTCCATTGCGCGGAAGCGTCCGAGGCCGCGAAGAGAGCGGCCCCGGCGAACATCCCGGCCACGAGGGCACGCCCAAGGTCAGAGCGGGCAATTCTCATATCGATTCCAGTCCTGTGTCCGAAGTTCCCGAAGGTCTGCGCCGACTCCCTGTGGCCGCCGATACCCTTTCCGCCTCGTGGCGGTCCCGCAGCCTCTCGCCTGCGGGGCTTCCCGCAAGTTGCGCGGGCATCCGCCAGCGGCCCAAACTTCGGTACCTCGGACGGTCGCCCCGGCCGAGTATCCCCGGTGAGGAGATCGTCTATGGCGAGTCTGGCCAGGAACCTGTTCGAGCGCCGTGTCCCCCACGTGCTCGTCATCTACGCGGGCGGCTCCTTCGCACTCGTCGAGTTCACCGCTTTCATGGTCGACGAATTCCTCCTCTCGCCGCATTGGACGAGAGTCGTCCTGACGGCGGTCCTGCTCCTCCTGCCGAGCGTGGCCATGCTCGCGTGGTTCCACGGCCGACAGGGCCGCGACGAGGTGCCGCTGGCGGAGAAGATCGGGATTCCCGCGAACCTCGCCGTCGCGGCGACGGTCCTGCTTCTTCTCTTCGGCGGCCAGGATCTGGGGGCGGCGACCACGGCGGTGTCCGTCGAGACGGAGGACGGCGAGACCGTCGAACGCGTGGTGCCGAAGGCGGAGTTCCGCAAGCGGACGGCTCTCTTCCCGTTCGACGCGGGACCCGGCCTGGACGAGGAGGAGGCCTGGCTCACGTACATGGCTCCGCTGGTGCTCGAACTGGACCTGGCCGCGGACGACTTCTTCGAGCCGCTTCTCTTTGCCGCGTTCATGCAGCGGCTGGCGGAACTCGGTTTTCCGGCCCTGAGAGACATACCCCTTTCACTCAAGCGCGAGGTCGCGGCGGAGTTCCACTCCGCCTTCATCGTCGGTGGCACGATCGAAGATGTGGAGGACCAATATCGCCTCACGCTCACTCTGCACGACGCGGCGAGTGGCTCGCAGGTCAGCGAAACGGTCCACGAGGGGCCCGATTATCTGGCGCTCATCGACGAGATGTCGGAGGCTCTCGCCGACGCACTGGAGATCCCCGACCGCGACGAGGTCGAAGACCTCGCGGTGCGGGAACGGCTGACCGGGAATGACGCGGCGTGGGAGGCCTTCGGCCAGAGCTATCCGAAGCTGCTCACCAATCCGCCGGATCTGGACGCTGCCGTGGCGGGGTTGAGCGCCGCGACGGCCCTCGATCCCACGTTCACGATAGCTCAGTACCAGCTGGCCGTGCTGCTCCTGAGCGTCAACCGTCCCGGAGAAGCCGTCGCCCCGATTCAGGCGGCCATGGACCACCTCTACCGGCTCCCGGAACGCATGCGCTTCGGGATCAAGTCGGACTACTACTTCATGATGCAGCAGCCGGAGAAGGCGTGGGCCGTCCTCGAGATGTGGGCCGAACTCCATCCCGAGGATCCGGCGGCCCTCCGAAAATACATCGGGGTGCAGCTGCTGAGGGGAGATTGGAAGGAAATGGTCGGGACACTCGGGACGCTGTACCGGCTGAATCCGACCGAACATTCTCTGCTCAGGGCTCTGGCCCAGGCGCACGTGGAACTCGGGGACATCGACCGGGCGCTGGAGGCGCTCGGGCAATACGTGGAGAGGTTTCCGGAGGACTACAGCGGCTACCTGGACCTGGCCCGGATTCAGCGGAGACGCGGTGATCACGACAGCGCGCGCGACTATCTGGACCGGGCCATCATCATGGAGCCCCGGATGCCGGAACTGCTGGGCGAACTCGCTTCGCTGGACCTTGGTGTGGGGGAGTTCGAGAGCGCTCTCTCGGGGTATGAGGGGGCGCTGGAGGCGGCTCGCACGCCGGTGCAGAGGGCCGCCGCCCTGGAGGGTCTGCGGGAGTACTACAGGTTCCGGGGAGAGATGGAAGAAGCGATCGGGATGGCCGACGCCTGGTTCGACGAGATCTCCCCGGCGGAGACGCCGATGCAGGTCGTTCAGCGCCGGTTCTCCGACATCGACCTTTATCTCGATGCGGGCCGGTACGACGACGCCGTCGCCCTGTTCGAAGAGCTGCGTTCTCAGCTTCAGCCGCCGTTGAGCGAGTACCACGTCCCCCACTGGCAGGTTCATATCGCCCTCGGGGCGGAGGACATCGACGCGGCCCGAGGCGCTCACCACGCCGCGCTCGACGCGATGGAAGCGGCGGATTTCGGCGTGCTGCGCCCCGCCCTGACCGGCGACCTGGGGCGGATCGAGGAACTCGACGGGAACTACGACGCGGCCGTCGCGAACTACCGGGATGCGATGGCGCAGGATCCCGGCCGCAACTTACACCGCCGAACCGGACGGGCGCTGCGGAAGGCGGGCCGTCCGGACGAGGCCGAAGAGGAGTTGAGGGAAGCGCTGCGCCTCAGACCGGCCGATCCGCGGGCGCACCTGGAGATGGCCCTGGTGCTGGAAGCCCGAGGTGACGCCGCGGGCGCGGTGGAGCACCTGCGGAGCGCGCTCGCCGCGTGGGAGTCCGCAGACGAATCGTTCGAGCCCGCGCGCGAGGCCCGCGCCTTGCTCGCCGAACTCGACAAACTGAGGCCGACGGGCCAGGCACTGGCCGCCTCAATCAGCCCAGGAACCACAGCCGATTCGGAGACGATGCAATTTCTCAAGAACGACCCCGACATTCCCTCAAAGCTTCTCGACGACCACGAGGAGGGCCAAGTAGCATTCTTCGTTGGTGCGGCCGAGGCGCTCCCGCTGCACTCCGGCCGGATCGCCTGACCTTGGCGCGGGGGCGCCTGACAGGCGGTTCGAACCTGTAAGCGTTGCTTACAAGTTGGCACAGCGCCCGCCGCGAGTAGTCAAGGATTACTTGACACCTGCGTCGTCTTCGGTGCGCTGCCGCGCGGTCGACCTGGCCGCCGGGGGGCCGCTGGAGTCAAATGGCCATCGTGGGGACGTTGTATTGGAGAACGCGGCGGTCTCCGGTCACGAGCGTCAGCCCCTCCGCGCGAGCCTGGGCGACCAGGAACCGATCGAACGGATCGCGGTGCAAAACCGGGAACCGGGCCGCCTCTTCGGCATGCCGGAACTCCAGCGGCAGATGCGTGAATCCTCTCTTCTCTACCAGCGTGGACAGCCCTTCGGGAGCGTCAAGGCGTCCCTTCGCTCTCTTGGCCTCGATTTCCCACCCCGTGATCGCGCTCACAAAGACCTCGTTGCGGGGATCGACGATCGCGGAGCGGGCAAGATCCGAAATCCGCGCGACATCGGACAGACACCACAGGAACACGTGCGTGTCCAGAAGGAGACGTCTCACAGGCGGACTGCTAGTCCTCGTCCGGGAAGATCTTCGAGCTTTCCATCGGCACCATGAGTTCCTGATCGGGTTCGTCGAAGTCTTCGGACAGCCGGATCTTTCCCTCCAGCCCCCCAAGCTTCCGTTCCCGCAGAGGCTCCCGGTACGGCTCCAGCCGCAGGTACGGCTCACCGGCTCTCGCGATGACGATCTCCTCGCCCGCCCAAGCCAGCCTGCCGAGGCGAGAGAGCTGTGATTTGGCTTCGTGCATGTTCACTTTCACCATCGAGCCCGCCTTGGCTAAGTCCGACTAAGTCTCACCCGATCAGGGGGTCGTGTCAAGATTCTCGCCGGGTATCAAGCTCACCATCAATCAACACGGCGGCGGCGCGGTCGACCTGGTCGCCGGGGGTGCTGACGAGAGCGCCGGCCACGTGGGCGCGTACGGCGTCCAGCATCTCGCGGGCGATGGCGATGCCCTCGCGAGCGGCCGCCTCCCCTCCCCGGTTCCGGGCCGCGGCCATGCGGTCGAGAACGGCGGTCGGAACGTCGACGCCGGGCACCTCGTGGGCCAGGAACTCCGCGTTCTCGAGTGACAACGGCGGCCACAGGCCGACGAGGATCGGCACGCCGAACTCCTCGATCGTGCGGACGAAGGCAAGGAACGCCTCGGGGTCGAAGGCCGGCTGGGTGACCGCGAAGTCCGCGCCCGCCTCCGCCTTCCAGGCGAAGCGGCGGATCTCCTCTTCCGGATCGAGAGCGCCGGGGTTCACGGCCACACCCTTCACGAACGAGGTGGGGGAGCCGATCGAGCTGCCGCCCGGGTCGAGGCCGAGGTTCAACTGCTGGACGACGTTCGTGAGGCCGATGCTGTCGATGTCGTACACGCCGCCGGTGTCGTAGGGGCCGCCGCGGGGCGGGTCGCCGGTGATGAGCAGCAGGTTGCGGAGACCGGCCGCGGCGGCGCCGAGCAGATCGCTCAGCATGCCGAGCATGTTGCGGTCGCGGCAGCCGTAGTGCGGGACCGTCTCGATGCCCAGCTCGCGTTCGATGACGATGGCGGCGGGCAGTGATGCGATCCGGCTCCGGTGCGCGGGACCGTCGACGATGTGGACGGTGTGCACACCCGCGTCGCGGAGCCGGCGGGCACCCGCCAGCAACTCGCTCGGGTCCCACCCGTGCGGCGGCGTGACCTCGACGGCGCGGACGAAACGGCCTGCCGCCAGTCTCCGTCCGAGGGCCGAGCGATCGGCCAGCGGTGGCGGATCGGTCGTGGGCTCGCCGCCCGGTTCGGTCGGCCGGGCGACCGCCACCCGCACCGGCTCGTGCGAGTTGGTCCCGAGCAGCGTCGCCGTCAGACGCGTGTGCTCGGGCCCGGTGCCACAGCAGCCCCCCACGAAGCGGGCCCCGGCCTCGGCCATGCGCCGCGCGTAGCGGGCCATGTACTCCGGGCTCGCGAGGTAGATCTTCCGGTCGCCGATGTCGCGCGGCAGCCCCGCGTTGGGCAGCGCCGAGACGGGACGCTCCGCGGCGGCGGCCATGCGCTCGATCCCGAACAGCATGGCCGACGGCCCCACCGAGCAGTTGAGCCCGATCACGTCCGCCCCCGCTTCGTCCAGCGTCCGCGCCGCCGCCTCGACGGGCGCGCCGTACGCCGTGTACCCCTCTTCGCCGAACGTCATCTGGGCGAAGACGGGCGCGTCGCCCGCCACGCGCCGCACCGCCCGCAGCGCCTGCAGCAGTTCGTCGAGATCGGAAAACGTTTCGAGGATGAAGCCGTCGACCCCGCCCTCCGCGAGGCCGGCGACCTGGCGACCGAACAGCGCCGCGGCCTCGTCGACGGAGGTGGGGCCCCACGGTTCGATCCGGATGCCGAGCGGCCCGATCGCCCCCAGCACCTCCGCCCGCTCGCCCGCCGCCTGCCGGGCGAGCCGCGCGGCCGCCACGTTGATCTCCTCCGTGGAGCCGTCCAGCCCGAACGCCTCCAGCTTGACCGGGTTCGCGCCGAAGGTGTTCGTCTCGACCAACTGCGCCCCGGCGCGCACGTAGTCCGCGTGGACCCCGAGGACCAGATCGGGCTGCGTAAGGTTCAGTTCATCGTAGCACTGGTTGACGAACACGCCGCGCTCGTAAAGCACCGTGCCCATCGCGCCATCGATGACATGGACGGCATCCCCCTCGATCCACTCCCGCAGCCGCGCGCTCATCCCGCTGCCTCCAGCGCGACCTCGCGGTCGTAGGCAAGGTTGGGCGACAGCCGCCGCTCCGCCTCCTCGAGCGAGACCCCGCTCCGCTCCGCGTAGTCCTCCACCTGGTCGCGACCGATGCGGCCCAGACCGAAGTACCGCGCCTCCGGTCGCGCGAAGTACCACCCGCTCACCGATGCGGTCGGCAGCATCGCGTAGTTCTCCGTGAGCGAGATTCCGAGGCGCCGCTCCACGCCGAGCAGATCGAACAGCAGCGCCTTCTGCGAATGGTCGGGACAGGCGGGATATCCCGGCGCCGGCCGGATCCCGACGTACGCCTCCGCGATCCGCGCCGCGTGGTCGAGCTTCTCTTCCGGCGCGTACCCCCACAGCTCCGTCCGCACGATCTCGTGCAGGCGTTCGGCCAGCGCCTCGGCCAGGCGGTCGGCGAGCGATTTGGCGAGGATGCTCCCGTAGTCGTCCGCCTCCGCCTCGAAGCGCGCGCACAGCGCCTCGAGCCCGATCCCGGCGGTGACCGCGAACCCTCCGTTCCAGTCCGCCACGCCGCTCGCTTCCCGGGCAACGAAGTCGGCCAGACAGACGTTCGGACCCGACGACCGGTCCATCTGCTGCCGGAGATGCGGCACCGTCAGCAGTTCGCGACCGCGATCGGCCGAAAAGAGGACGATGTCGTCGCCCCGGGCATTCGCCGGATACAGCCCCGCGGCCGCCCGGGCCGTCAGCGACCCGTCGCGCACGATGCGATCCAGGAGCCGCCGGGCATCGTCGTACAATTCGCGTGCCGCCGCGCCGCGCACCGGGTGATCGAGCAGACCCGGGAAGCGCCCCTTCATCTCCCAGGCCTGGAAGAAGGGCGTCCAGTCGATGTAGTCGACGAGCTCCTCCAGCGGGAACGGGTCGTAGACGCGGACCCCCGGCTCGCGCGGCGTCACGACGGGCCGGCGCGCGTCGATCGAGAGCCGGTTCGCTCTCGCGGCCGCGAGCGAGGCGAGTGGTCGCTGCCGGTCCCTGAACTCGGCGCGGATGCGCCGGTACTCGGCCCGTGTCTCCTCGACGAACGCGGTCCTCCGGTCGTCGCTCAGCAGCTTCCCCACCACCCCGACGGCCCGGGACGCGTCGAGCACGTGCATGGTCGCGCCGGAGTAGCGTTCCTCGATCTTCACGGCGGTGTGCTTCCGGGAGGTCGTGGCCCCGCCGATCAGGAGCGGCACGTCGAACCCCTGCCGCTCCATCTCGCTCGCCACCCGCACCATCTCGTCCAGCGACGGCGTGATGAGACCGCTGAGGCCGATGATGTCCACACGGTGCGACCGGGCCTCCGAGAGGATCCGCTCCGGAGGCACCATGACGCCGAGGTCCAGCGTGTCGTAGCCGTTACACTCGAGCACCACGCCGACGATGTTCTTCCCGATGTCGTGCACGTCTCCCTTGACCGTGGCGAGGAGGATCGTCCCCTTCCCCTTTCGTGCCGCGGCCGCACGCCTCCCTTCAGCGGTGGCCTGCTTTTCGGCCTCGAGGTGGGGGACGAGAAACGCCACGGCCCGCTTCATGACGCGCGCGGATTTGACCACCTGCGGCAGGAACATGCGGCCGCTGCCGAACAGGTCGCCCACCCGGTTCATTCCGGCCATCAGCGGACCCTCGATCACGTCGAGCGCGCGGGCGTACCCGAGACGGGCCTCCTCGGCGTCCTCCTCTATGTACTCGACGATCCCTTCCACGAGCGCGTGCTCGAGCCGCTCCTCGACGCCCCGTGACCGCCAGGCGTCGTCCACCCGGGTCCGCACCCCCTGTTCGCCGATCCGCCCGGCGAGATCCGTGAGCCGCTCCGTCGCGTCGGGACGCCGGGCGAGCAGCACATCTTCCACCGCCTCGAGAAGCTCGGGGGCGATGTCGTCGTACAGGGGGAGCCGGCCGGCGTTGACGATCCCCATGTCGAGACCGGCCGCGATCGCATGGTACAGAAACGCCGTGTGCACGGCTTCGCGTACCTGGTCGTTCCCCCGCCAGGAGAAGGAGATGTTGCTGATTCCGCCGCTGGTCGACGCTCCGGGCAGCTCGCGCTTGATGCGGCGCACCGCTTCGATGAAGGCGATCCCGTATTCGTCGTGCTCCGCCATCCCGGTGCCCACGGCGAACACGTTGGGATCGAAGATGATCTCCTCCGACCGGAAGCCGGCGCCGAGCAGGAGCTTCCAGGCCCGGCGGCAGATCTCGAGCTTGCGATCGACAGTGTCGGCCTGACCCCGCTCGTCGAAAGCCATGACGATGACCCCCGCCCCGTAGCGCCGGATCAGGGCCGCCTGCTCAAGGAAGACCGCTTCCCCTTCCTTGAGTGAGATCGAGTTGACGATGGCCTTGCCCTGGACGCACTTGAGCCCGGCCTCGATCACTTCCCAGCGCGAGGAGTCGACGACCATCGGCACGCGCGCGATGTCGGGCTCCGCCGCGATCAGGTTCAGGAACCGGGTCATGGCGGCTTCGGAGTCGAGCAGCCCTTCGTCCATGTTCACATCGAGAAGCTGCGCGCCGTTGAGCATCTGGTCCCGCGCCACCTCGACCGCCTCGTCGAACGCGTCCTCCCGAATCAGACGCCTGAAGCGGGCCGAACCCGTGACGTTGGTGCGCTCCCCGATATTGACGAACAGCGTGTCCGGCCGGATCACCAGCGGCTCGAGCCCCGAGAACCGGGGCAGCGGGTCGAGCACCGGGATCCGCCGCGGCCGCGCTCCGTCCATCCGGTCCGCGATGGCCCGGATATGCTCGGGCCCGCTGCCGCAGCACCCACCCACGACGTTGAGTAGCCCCCGGTCCGCAAAGTCGCCCAGCAGGTCGGACATGTGCTCGGGCGTATCGTCGTAACCGCCGAACTCGTTCGGCAGCCCCGCGTTCGGGTAGCAGCTCACGGGCGCGTCGGCGACGGTGGCCAGTTCCGCCACGTACGGGTCCAGTTCCGCCGCGCCGAGCGCGCAGTTGAGCCCGACGAAGATCGGATCCGCGTGGCGGACCGAGAGCCAGAACGCCTCCACGGTCTGGCCGGACAGCGTACGCCCCGACAGGTCCGTGATCGTGCCGCAGACCGCGATGGGGATGGCCTCGCCCCGCTCCGCGGCGAGTTCGAGGATGCCGAAGATGGCGGCCTTCGCGTTCAGCGTATCGAACACGGTCTCCACGAGCAGCACGTCGGCGCCCCCTTCGATCAGCCCTTCCGCCTGGGCGCGATAGGCGCGGGCCAGTCCGTCGAAGGTGACCGCACGGAAGGCCGGGTTCTCCACGTCGGGCGAGAGCGAGGCCGTCCGGTTGGTCGGTCCCATGCTCCCGAGCACGAACCGCGGGCGCGACGGATCCAGCCGCGTTGCGCGCTCCGCTTCCCTCCGGGCGATCCTCGCGGCCGCTACATTCAGGTCGTGGATGAGGCGGGCGTTCCCGTGCTCCGGGGAGATACCGTAGTCTGCCTGGGAGATGGCCTGCGCGTTGAAGGTGTTCGTCGTGATGAAGTCGGCGCCGGCCTCCAGGTACGCGCGGTGAAGCGACGCGATATCCCGGGGCCGGGTCAGGCACAGCACGTCGTGGTTGCCGGCCAGGGGACGATCGTGGTCGGCGAGGGGGCCCGAGCGGTAGGCCGTCTCATCGAGGCCGAGGCCCTGGATCATCGTCCCGGTGCCACCGTCCATGATCAGGATGCGCCTCTTGAGCGCCTCCCGGATCTGTACGCTGCGCGACTCACGACTGTTGGCCACGGCCCTCACCCGCAAAAAAAATCCCGGTCGCCAAAGATCGCGCCCGGGGCGTGGCTCTTTAGCGATTGTTTAGCGTGGCTGCAAGCTGCCTCAAATCACCACGGCCGGATTTTCCGGCGGGCGAAAACTAGCGCACCCGCCATCGCGACGAAACCGAACACGCGCACGCGGTTAAACAGCGTGACGAAGGGACGTGTTTCGCCTCATATGGACAAGCGACGACGTGAAGCGGGCCGCGTGGCGTTCGCCCTCGCGGTTCTGGCGATAACAGGGGCGGGGTGGGGGCTCTCGGCGCAGGAACCGTCGCTCTCGCCGACCGCGGCCGTGGCGACCGTCTTCAGCGGGGGCGTGGCCCCCGCGGCCGTGGAGGCGGTACGCCGCGAGGGCGAACTCTCGATCGATGGCCGGCTCGACGATCCCGCGTGGCAGCCGGCCCCCATCATCACCGACTTCGTCCAGGGCGTGCCGCTGGAGGGCGCGGAGCCGTCCGAGCCGACCGAGGTCCGGGTCGTGTTCGACGACGGCGCCCTCTACGTCGCCGCCCGCATGTACGAGAGCGACCCGAGGGTGATCCGGGCGCGCCTCACCCGCCGGGATGAACGCGGTTCCTTCGACTCCTTCAAGCTCTCGCTCGATCCGAACCGTGACGGGCTGACCGGTTACGAGTTCGAGGTCAGCGCCGCCGGCGCCGAGACCGACAAGTACCTGTTCGGCGATACCCAGGAGGACGGAAACTGGGACGCGATCTGGGACTCCGCCGTGCAGGTCGACGACCAGGGGTGGACGGTCGAGATGCGGATTCCGCTCTCGCAGATCCGCTACGAAGCCCGGCCCGGCGTGCAGACCTGGGGGATCAACTTCGAGCGCCGCCGTCTCGAGACCAACGAAACGGACTACTTCGCCCTCCAGTCGCGCACGGCCCGGGGACGCGTGAGCCAGTTCGGCACGATCGACGGGCTCCAGCTCGCGCGCTCGAGCCGGCGGTTCGAGGTGCGGCCGTTCGCCGTGTCCCAGTACCACACGGCGCCCGCCGACATCGGAAACCCGCTCTTCGACGGCAGCGAGATGGAGCCGCGCGGGGGCCTGGGCCTGAGCATGGGAATCGGCTCCGCGTTCAGCCTCGACGCGACAGTCTATCCGGACTTCGGCCAGGTCGAAGTGGACCCCGAGGTCATCAACCTCACCGCCTTCGAGACCTTCTTCCCGGAGAAGCGCCCGTTCTTCGTGCGCGACGCGCAGATCTTCACTTTCGCCGGCTCGCGCGGCGGCCGGATGGGCGGCGGCAAGGCGCTCTTCTTCAGCCGGCGGATCGGGCGGGAACCGCGAGGATCCGGGCCCTACGAGGCAGACTACCGCGATACGCCGCATCTGACGTCCATCCTCGGGGCGGCGAAGCTGACGGGCCGGACGCAGGGCGGTCTCTCCGTCGGCGCGCTGGCGGCGGTGACCGGGCAGGAGATGGGGCAGGCGTACTTCGCGGGGCCGGATTCCCTGGGACGGTTCGTGGCCGAGCCGCAGGCCGAGCACGCCGTGTTGAGGCTTCAGCAGGATTTGCGCGGCGGCGCGAGCAAGATCGGCGTCATCGGCACCGGGCTGAAGCGAGAGCTTCCGGGCAGCGGATCGTTCGATTACCTGCCGTCGCAGGCGTTCAGCTTCGGGCTCGACTTCGAGCATCAGTGGGGCGGCCGCCGCGGCCGCGACTACCGTCTGTGGGGCTTCTACTCGGGCAGCCTCGTCCGGGGCTCCAGCGATGCACTCGTGCGGCTGCAGCGCAATCCGACCCACTATTTCCAGCGTCCCGACGCCACCTACCTGGCGGTCGACTCCACCGCCACCTCCATGTTCGGGAGCGACTGGCGGGTCCAACTGGAGAAGGAGGGCGAGCACTGGACGTGGGGCACGTGGTTCGGACAGCAGACCCCCGGCTTCGAGGTCAACGACTTCGGGTTCCTGACCAGCGGGGAACGGCTCGATGCGGGCGCGCGCATCAGCTATCGGGACATCACCCCCGGCGATCTGTTCCGCAACTACAACATAAGCCTCTTCACCTACCACAACTTCCGTCATTCGCTGCTCCAGCAAGTGCGGGACCGGGACAACTGGCGGCGGTCCTACGACACGGGC
Source organism: Candidatus Palauibacter sp. (assembly GCF_965222475.1). Classification (GTDB taxonomy): domain Bacteria; phylum Gemmatimonadota; class Gemmatimonadetes; order Palauibacterales; family Palauibacteraceae; genus Palauibacter. The sequence continues at coordinate 54,511 of NZ_CBDCUB010000002.1, forward strand.
GCCGCGTGGCTGAGCGGAAGGTTCACCTTCCTGAACAACTGGGGCCTGAACCTGAATGTCTCGTATTCCCCCGAGAGCCAGTCCGACACGCAGACGCGCGGGGGGCCGCTCATGACCGAGCCCGCGGAGTTCAACGTCCGCGTGGACGCGAACACGGATCGGAGCCGGGCCTTCCACGTGTCGCCGCGTTTCTCCTACCGCATGGCGGCACAGGGACGTGGACATGACTTCAATACCGGCTTGAACTTCTCGTTCCGTCCCGTTCCCAACTGGCGGTTTTCCCTGGGCCCGAACTACTCGAATAGACGGGACGGGGCCCAGTACGTGACCCGCACGGAGACCCTGACGTACGGGCCGACGTACGGTACGCGGTATCTGTTCGGCGACCTCCAGCGGACGAGTTTCTCGATGGAGACCCGTCTGAACGTGTCCTTCACGCCCGACCTGAGCCTCCAGCTCTATGCGCAGCCCCTGCTCTCCTCGGGCGATTTTCGCGGCTACCGGCAGCTCGCCACCGCCGGATCGTTTGATTTCCTCGACCATGCCGAGGGGCGGGCCTACCGCTTCAACGGCGTCGTCACGGGATGCACGGACGGGACGACCTGCGCCTTCGACGGCGTGCGCTACTTCGACTTCAACACCGACGGCGTGCTGGACTACTCGACCCGGGACCGCGACTTCAACATCCGTTCGCTGCGCGGCAACGCGGTGTTCCGCTGGGAGTATCGCCCGGGTTCGGAACTCTTCCTCGTGTGGCAGCACGCCCGCCGCGAGAGCGTCCTGCTCGGCAACTTCGACATCAACCGGGACCTCGAGGGGTTGTTCCTGGCGCCGGCGGAGAACGTCTTCATCGTAAAGGTGAGCCACTACCTCTCGATCTGATCCCCGCCGAGCGCCTCACCGCTCTCGGCGCTCACGCCGGGTCTTGCCACGGGCGACAGCCCGCGACAAAAGCCCGGCTACGTTCGAGCGGCGATCCATCTCGCCTGAACCGCTTCGCTCTGCGTTGCTCCTCGGTCACATAGCGCTGCTATGCTCCCTCGTCGCGCCTTGTCAGGCGAGCGCCTCACCGCTCTCGGCGCTCACGCCGGGTTTTGCCACGGGCTGATTTGGGGTGCAGGTTGGCGGAGCGGATGTTTCGCTGCCGCTGACGGCCTGTTCCCGCCCGGAGACGAATCCTTGCCGACAAGCCCACTGCGCCTGGTCGAGGTGACGCTGCGAGAGATCGAACTGCCCCTGAAGGAGCGGTTCGTCATCTCGTCGGGATGGATGGAGAATCGCCGCATCCTCCTGCTCGAACTCCGCGACGAAAGCGGCGTCACGGCCTGGTCGGAGTGCGTCTGCGGCGACCTTCCCAACTACTCCCCCGAGACGGTGGACACCGCCTGGCTCGCGCTGCGGCGCTGGCTTCTGCCCCGGATCCTCGGGCGGGAGATCGAAGGGCCGGGGGTCGTGAAGGCCCTTCTGGACGACGGCGTGCAGGGGCACCCGATGGCCAAGGCGGCGATCGAGATGGGGTTCTGGGGACTGGCCGCGGAGGCTGCGGAGGTCTCTCTCTCCCGGCTCGTGGGCGGGACGCGGAGCCGGGTCCCGACGGGGATTTCCATCGGGCTCCAGGCCTCCCCCGCGGACCTCGTGGTGAAGGCGAGGCAGGCGGTCGATCAGGGCTACCGGAAGGTCAAGCTCAAGATCGGTCCGGAAAAGGATCTCGAGTACGTCGCGGCCGTCCGCGAGGCGCTAGGGCTCCGGATGCCGCTCGCCGTCGACGCGAACGCGGCCTACACGCTGGAGGATGCGGACCACCTGGCGAGGCTGGACGCGTTCGACCTCATCATGATCGAGCAGCCGCTCGCGGCCGGAGACCTCGTGCGCCACGCGCGGCTCCAGGAACGGATCGACACCCCGCTCTGCCTCGACGAATCGATCGTCGACCCGGCCACCTGCGAGGACATGCTCGCACTCGGGAGCGGCCGGATCGTGAACATCAAGCCGGGGCGGGTCGGCGGGTTCCGGAGCGCCCGCCGGATCCACGACATCTCCCGGGACGCCGGCGTCCCGGTCTGGTGCGGCGGCATGCTGGAGAGCGGGATCGGCCGGGCCTACAACGTCGCCCTCGCCTCGATGCCGAACTTCGAACTCCCCGGTGACCTGTCGCCGAGCGCCCGCTACTGGACGCGGGACATCGTGACGCCCGAATGGACGATGAGCGCGGACGGCTTCGTGACCGTGCCTCGCGACCGGCCGGGCCTCGGCGTCGAAGTGGACACCGAACGCGTCGAAGCGCTCACCCGCCGGTCCGAGACGTTCGCCGCGGCCGCCCCCGGCGTCCCGGCGTGACCGAGTTCCGCCCGCTGGAGACCCTCGACGAACTGCGCGCGTGCGTCCGCCTCCAGCGAACGACCTGGGGGGAGGGGTTCGCGGACATCGTGCCCGCGTCCGTCCTGCAGGTATCGCAGAAGATCGGCGGCTTCGCGGGAGGAGCGTTCGAGGAGGACCGTCTCATCGGTTTCGTCTATTCGCTTCTCGGGCGTTTCGAAGGGGTCGAGGCGCACTGGTCCCACATGCTGGCCGTTCATCCGTCCGCGCGCGGGGGCGGGCTGGGCCGGGAGCTGAAGCTGTTTCAGCGCGAGGCTGTCCTCTCGAGCAGGATCGGCACCATCTTCTGGACCTACGACCCCATGGTGGCCCGCAACGCGCACGTGAACCTGAACCGGCTCGGCGCGACGGTGCTTCGCTACGTGCCGAACATGTACGGCTCGGATACGGGGAGCCCCTTGCACGCCGGGGGCGATACCGACCGGTTCATAGTCCGGTGGGATCTCGACGGACCGGAGACCCGCCGGGCGCTCGAGGAGGGATCCTCGAGGTCCGCCGGCCGTCTCGCGGTTCCCTTGCCGGATCCGGCCCACGTCGTGCCGCGGCCGGACGGAATACAGGGGGCGGGCGACGGACTGCCCGGGGGTGAGGAGGTGTTCGTCGAGATTCCGGCGAATGTCGAATCGCTGCCCCCCGACGGAGCGCTGGTAAGGTGGCGCGAGACCGTGCGCGACGCGGTCTTGACCTATCTCAGGAGGGGATATGAAGTGCAGAGCCTGGTCGCGAACATCAAGGCGGATCGCTGCTTCTACGTCCTGCGTCGGAACTGACGCCATGAGCCAGACGCAGAGTTCACGGCGCACGCAGGCGGCGGCCGCCGGGATGTGGGCTTTCCTCGCGTCCCTCGCCGCGGCCGGTGCGGAAGCCCAGACGCCGTACACCGTCGAGGACATCCTCTCCGCCCCCTTCGCGACGGATCTCGTCGCCGCGCCCTCGGGCTCGGCCTTCGCCTGGGTCCGGTACGACCGCGGCGCCCGCGGCATCTGGGTCGCCGAAGGGCCCGATTTCGTCGGCCGTCAGCTTGCAGCCTGGTCCGAGGACGACGGACAGGACCTGTCGCAACTGCGGTTCACGCCGGACGGGCGTCAGATCGTTTTCGTGCGCGGCGGCGGGCCGAACCGCGCCGGGGAAATCCCGAATCCGCGCTCCGAGCCGGAGCCGGCGAGCCGGATGGTGTGGGTCGCGTCCCTCGATGGCGCCGCCCGATCGCTGGCGGAAGGGACCTCACCCGCCATCTCCCCCGATGGCCGAACCGTCGCGTTCCTGAACCGCGGGCAGGTCTACACCGTGACGCTCGACGGGTCGGAGCCCGCGGGCCCCCTTCTCCGCATCCGCGGCAGTGCGGGGTCGCTCACCTGGTCTCCGGCGGGGGACCGGCTGGCCTTTGTGAGCAACCGCGGCGATCACGCGTTCGTCGGCGTATTCGGGCTCGACGACCGATCCGTCCGCTATCTGGACCCGAGTCTGGACCGGGACGGCGACCCCGTCTGGTCTCCGGACGGAACCCGGATCGCCTTCATCCGCGTCCCCAACGAGGGGGGGCGCCTCCCGTTCTCGCCCGTCCGCAGCGCCCTCCCCTGGTCCATCCGCGTGGCCGACATCGAGACGGGGACGGCGCGCGAAGCGTGGCGCGCGCTGCCGGGCAGCGGCAGCGCCTTCCGGGGCGTGAGCGGCCCCGCGCTGGCGTGGCTCGCCTCGGACCATTTCCTGTTCCCGTGGGAGCGCACGGGTTGGCAACATCTGTACTCGGTCCCGGTGGCGGGCGGCCAGGCGACGCACCTCACGCCGGGTGATTTCGAGGTCGAATACGTACTCCCCGCGCCCGACGGAGAATCCGTCTATTTCTCATCCAACGAGGGCGATATCGACCGACGGCACCTGTGGCGCGTGGCCCCCGGGGGAACGCCCGAGGCCCTCACTTCGGGAACCGGTATCGAGTGGAGCCCCGCCGTGACGGCGGACGGCGTACTGGGCTTCATCGCTTCCGACGGGCGAACGCCGGCCCACGCCGAGGTCCAGACCGGAGGGGAGCGGCGGCCGCTCGTCGACGCCTTCATGCCGGACGCTTTCCCGTTCGAGAGCCTCGTGGAACCGCGGCAGGTCACGTTCCGCTCCGAGGACGGGATGCTCATCCACGGGCAGATCTTCCTCCCCTCCACCGGCGCGGAGGGGCGCCGGCCCGCCGCCATCTTCTTCCACGGCGGGTCGAGGCGTCAGATGCTGCTTGGCTGGCACTACCTGCGCTACTACCACAACACCTACGCCCTGAACCAGTACCTCGCGAGCCGCGGCTACGTCGTCCTTTCGGTGAACTATCGCAGCGGAACGGGCTACGGCCTCGAGTTCCGGGAGGCGCTGAACTACGGGGCGCGCGGGGCGAGCGAGTACAGGGACGTGATCGCGGCGGGCCACTACCTCGCCGAGCGCGACGAGATCGACCCGAACCGGATCGCGCTCTGGGGCGGATCCTACGGGGGCTACCTCACGGCGCTTGGGCTCGCTCGGAACTCCGACGTGTTCGCGGCGGGGGTCGACATCCACGGCGTACACGACTGGAACGTCGTCATCCGCAACTTCGTGCCATCCTACCAGCCCGAGACGCGAGAAGCCTTCGCGCGGCTCGCCTTCGAGTCTTCCCCCATGGCCTGGATCGACGGCTGGCGCTCTCCGGTGCTTTTGATCCACGGCGACGACGACCGCAACGTGCCCTTCTCCGAGTCCGTGGACCTGGTCGAGTCGCTCCGCGCGCGCGGCGTTGAAGTCGAGCAGCTCGTCTTCCCCGACGAGGTGCACGGTTTCCTCCTGCACCGGAACTGGCTCGAGGCCTTCGAGCGCGCGGCGGCGTTCCTGGACGCGCATCTCGGCGGGTCGGCGGCCGCGGGAGGCGCGAGGCCTTGACGGCCCGCATCGCGGGACAACTCGCCCTCGTCACCGGGGCCAGCGCGGGAATCGGCGAGGCGATCGCGCGCGGGCTGGCCCGCGATGGCGCGAACCTCGTGCTGTGGGCCCGCCGCTCCGACCGGCTCGCACAGTTGGCGGAGGAGATTGCCTCGACCACCGGAGTGAACGTGCGGACCGGTGTCGTCGATGTCCGCGATCACGAGGCCGTGGTGGCCGAGGCGGACCGGCTCACGGCCGCGACCGGGGCCCCCGACATCGTCATCAACAACGCCGGGCTCGCCGCGGGCATGGCGCTCGTCCAGGACGCCGATGTCGACGACTGGAACCGCATGATCGACACGAACGTGAAGGGGCTGCTGTTCGTGACGCGCGCCTTCCTGCCGGCCATGCTCGCGCGGGACTCGGGTCATGTGGTCAATATCGGGAGCATCGCGGGCCGGCAGGTCTACCCGCGCGGGAGCGTCTACTGCGCCTCGAAGTACGCCGTCCAGGCGCTCACCGAGGGATCGAACCTCGATGTCCTGGGTACGGGGGTCCGCGTGTCGGGGGTCAACCCCGGCATGGTCGAGACCGAGTTCTCCCTCGTCCGCTTCGGCGGCGACGCTGCACGCGCCCGGGCGGTGTACGAGGGCACGCACCCACTTCGAGCGGAAGACGTCGCGGAGGTGGTCTCCTTCGTGCTCAACGCCCCACCCCACATCAACGTGGCCGACGTCGTGGTCCTCTCGAACAGCCAGGGCAGCATACACCACATCCACCGCGACGGGGGATGAGCGTCGCAGGATTCGCCGGACTCCTCATCGGATGTCCAGACCCGGCTCATGTGCGCGAATGGTACCGCCGCCACCTCGGGCTCCGGTTTTCCGCGGGAGAGGGGGCCCGTTTCACCTGGCGCGACGTCGACAGCGGACGGTCCTCCGACACCCGGCTCGACTTCGTCGATGAGGCCTCGCAGCGCCTGAATCCCGGTACCCCGCCCGTGGTCGTGCGCTATCTCGTGCGCGACCTCGAGGCGCTGGCCGAGACGCTCCCGGAGGGCGGCGACGGCCTGACGATGCGGGAGGGCCGGTGCGGTTGGATGATCGACCCGGACGGGCGGCGGGTGGAACGCTGCGAGGCCGCGGCAGCCTCGGAACCCCCGGTCGATCACGGAAGGGTGACGGGGATCGGCGGTGTCAACCTGCGCGTCCAGGACCTCGACGGGCTCGTCGCGTCTCTACGCGGGGGCGGGGGCGGCGTCTGGGTCGACCCGAACACGGAGGCCTACGAGTACGGGAAGTTCGCCTGGATCGTCGACCCCACGGGCGCACGCGTCGAACTGTGGGAGCCCGCTCCCGCCGCGAGCTGACGCCTTCGCCGGCCCGCCCCCCCGCTTTCTCCTCCCGCGTTCCTCGCCTCTTGACACATCGCGATATATCGAATAGTGTTCCGATATATCGAGACACGTCGGCATGATGAGCGTTACGGAGGACGAGAGATGTTCACGAACCGGGATGGACTCGGCGCCTGGGCGAACTGCTGTGGCCCCGGCGTCTTCCGCTTCTCCGGCGGCTTCGGCCCCAAGCGGCGGATCGTACGGAAGGGCGAACTGAAGTTCGTCCTCCTCCGCCTCCTCGCCGACGAGGCGATGCACGGCTACGAACTGATGCGGCGGCTGGAGGAGGAGTCGGGCGGCCTCTACACGCCGAGCCCGGGCTCCGTATACCCCACCCTCCAATTGCTGGAAGACCAGGGCTACGTCTCCTCGACGCAGGAGGACGGCAAGCGCGTCTACCAGCTCACGTCCGAGGGCCACGCCTTCCTCGAGGAACACGGCTCCCGGACCCGGGACATCTTCGGCCGCTTCGTGAACATGGGCGAGCGTTTCACCGGGGCCGCGATGCGCGAGGTCACGCGCTCGTTCATCCACCTCGCCCAGGTGAGCTTCGAGCGGGCCACGGGCGGGCACGGCGATCCGGAAACTCTGGCGAGGGTCAAGGCAATCCTCGACCGTGCCGCCCGCGAGATCGAGACCGCGTGGCCGGAGCCCGGATCCGCCGCGACCCGGGAGGCGTGAGCCATGTTTGAATTCGCGCTTCTGGGAGTGATCGCGGTATGGCTCTGCCGTCGCCAGGGCTGGGGTCGGGGCGACCTGCAACGGGCCCTCGGCAAGCTGGGGCGTGTGGGCCGGAGCGCCCTCGGTACCACGCATCGAGCCTGGCCTGGCCTGCTCGCGCAGTGCGCGGCGGACATGAAGGGCCTCGTGCGAGACATCGCCCGGTTCCTGCCTTCGGGCGCGCGGGCTCGTCTCGAACGGCGCGCGCGGAGACCCTCGACCCGCTCCAACCGCGGTCTTGACCGGGCCCCCGTCCGCGACGGCGGCAGAGCCATCGCGACCGCGAGCCCGAGACCCGAAGACCGGGCCGTCGCCCACCTCCAGCGCCGCTATGTCGACGGCCGCATCAGCCTCGAGGAATACGTCGAGGCGGCCCGCGCACTCCGGACCGGGAGCCCGCGGGCCTTCGCCCGACCGCCGTCCTAGCCGGCGTCCCGGCTAGCGTCTCACGTGCCGCTCCCACGGGGTGCGGGTGAAGTATGACTCCGTCATCTCCTTGATCTGGGGCGCCAGGAATATGAGCGCAATCAGGTTCGGGATGATGACGATGGCCAGGAAGATGTCCCCCAGTGACCACACCACGGCGAGCGGCAGCACCGCCCCGACGAAGTGCATCGCCACGAAGACCAGCTTGTAGGGGATGATCGCCCGCGGTCCGAACAGGTAGTTCGCGCAGCGGTCGCCGTAGTAGCTCCACGAGATCGCCGTCGAGATCGCGAACAGGAAGACCGAGAAGATCACGATGTAGTGACCCCAGTCGCCGAGCGGCGACAGGCCGCGCTGGAATCCCATCTGCGTCAGGGGAGCGCCCGTCTCGTAGGCCTGCCCGTAGAGCACCGTCAGCTCCCGCCCGTCGTCGGCCACCGCCACGGCACGCGCCGGATCGACGGCACCGCTGAACGGCTGCGTGTGCGCCTCGTCCTCGAACAACTGCGGCACGGAAACCTCGTGCCACGCCACATGCGGCTCGCTCGTCACGCCCGGCCGCCCCAGCGTGTAGCGGATCGTCCCGGTCGGATCCGTCGGCACTGATGAGCCGCCTTCGTCGAGCACGACGTAGCTGAGATCCCCTCCCTCGAGCGCGATCTCGGTGTCGACCTGTTCGTTCCAGGCCCCGGTCATGATCAGGACGAGCGCCGTCATGGTCACGATGACGATCGTGTCGATGAATGGCTCCAGCAACGCCACCACGCCTTCCGACACCGGTTCATCCGTCTTCGCGGCGGCGTGCGCGATCGGTGCGGAGCCCTGCCCCGCCTCGTTCGAGAACAGCCCGCGGCGTACACCCCACATCAGCGTGACGAGGAACGCGCCCACACCGGTGCCCGCCACGCCGGCCGTCGGATTGAACGCCTCCCGGAAGATGAGCGCGAAGGTTCCCGGCACCTGGTCGATGTTGAGGATGATGATGAGCATCGCGGCGCTCACGTAGACGATCGCCATGGCCGGAGCGAGGATGCTCGTGACGCGGCCGATGCGCTTGATCCCGCCGAGGATAACGAGCGCGACGAGGGTCGAGGTGACGAGCCCCGTGATCCACGTGGCGATCCCGAACTCGGAGAGCATCGCGTCGGCGACCGTGTTGGCCTGGTTGGCGTTCCCCGTCATGAACGCGGTCAACCCAAGCATGACGGCGAAGAAAGCGGCGATCGGCTTCCAGCGCGGCCCGAGGCCCTTCTCGATGTAGTACATGGGTCCGCCCGAGACCGTCCCGCTGTACTTGGCGGAATCCTCGTCGACCTCGCGGTACTTCTGCGCCAGCGTGACCTCGCTGTACTTCGTCGCCATGCCGAGGAAGGCAGTCATCCACATCCAGAAGAGCGCTCCCGGACCACCCAGGTGGATGGCAATCGCGGCGCCGGCGATGTTTCCGATCCCCACCGTGGCGCTGAGCGCGGTGGTCAGCGCCTGGAAGTGCGTGACGTCGCCCGGATCGTCGGGATCGTCGTAACGGCCGGTGGCCACCGCCACGCCGTGCGCGAACTTGCGGATCTGCGGCAGGCCCAGCTTCAGCGTGAGGTAGGTCCCGATGCCGAGGAGGAGGAGGACCTGAAGCGTCAGGCGTTCTCCAGCGATCGTGATCCCGAACTGCGCGATGTTTCGGTCGAGCCAGTCGACGATTGTGGCGAAGTCCATGCGGTTTCCCTGTTGAGGAGCCGTGGCAGGAGTAGCGCTGAGTTTGGCCACCGGCTGCCGAGGCTGCAACCGCCAGCGGCTCGCCGGTCCGCCGATGGCGGGGCGGCCGGTACCTGTCGCGCCCCCCCCGGATCGGTAAGTTCGTTCGCGCCAGCGGCGGCCCGGAGTCGGCGTCGCTCCAACACCGGGCCCCGAAACCACATCCGACACGCTCACCCGAAACACACGAGGGCAGACGTGGGTGCGGATCCGAGGCGATGACAGGGACGCAATGACAGGGACGCAATGACGGCGGACACACACAGTCCCGGCCTGCCGGCCCGGATCGGGCGGCTGTGGGAGTTCGCGACGAACCTCTCGTGGACGTGGAACCGGGAGGCGCGGTCCGTCTTCCGCGCCATCGACCCGCCGCTGTGGCGTCGGTCGCGGAACAATCCCGTGGCGCTGCTTCGGAAGGTCGGAGACGCGCGCCTCCGCGCCCTGGCCGGGGATCCGGCGTTTCTGCCGCGCTACGACGCGCTGTGCGCAGCGGTGGACGCGGCTGCGAGCCGCGAGTCGACCTGGTTCCAGCGGCGATACCCCCAGTTCGCCGCCACCCCGATCGCCTATTTCTGCGCCGAGTTCGCTCTGCACGAGTCCATCCCCATCTACTCCGGAGGGCTCGGGGTGCTGGCCGGAGACCACCTGAAGGCCGCTTCGGAACTCGGCGTCCCTCTCGCAGGCGTCGGCCTCATGTACGCGCACGGCTACTTCGACCAGACGCTGGGCCCCGACGGCTGGCAGGAGGACGCCGATGATCCGCTCGATCCCCGGCTGACGCCGCTCGAGCGACTGCGCGGGGCGGACGGCGTGCCCTGGCTCACATGGATCCAGGGCGCGGGCCGACGCATCCACGTCGGAGCCTGGCGGGTCCGGGTCGGCCGCGTGCCGCTGTACCTGCTCGACACGGACCTGGACGAGAACGACCCGGCGGACCGCGGCCTCGCGCACCAGCTGTATGCGGGTGGGGTCGACCACCGGCTGCGCCAGGAAGCGCTGCTGGGCGTCGGGGGCGTACGGGTCCTCGCGGCGCTCGGAATCGAGCCCAGGGCGTGGCACGCCAACGAGGGCCACGCGGCGTTCATGATGGTCGAGCGGGTACGGGTCCTCATGCGGGAGGGTCTTCCCTTCCCCGACGCCGTGGCCCGCGTCCGCGCCTCGACCGCATTCACCACACACACGCCCGTGCCTGCCGGTCACGACGTGTTCTCCCATGCTCAGATGCGGGACTGGACGGGCGAGAAGTTCTGGGAGGAGATCGAAGCGCGGGACGAACTACTGGGGTTGGGGCTTCATCCGGACGACGAGGGACGCGACCGTTTTCACATGACGGCGGCCGCGATCCGGCTGTCACGACGGGTGAACGGCGTCTCCACGCGCCACGGCCACGTCAGTCGGGAGATCTGGCGCGGATTGTGGGCGAACCGGCCGGCCGGGGATGTCCCGATCCGGCACGTCACGAACGGCGTACACCTCGGGACGTGGATGCATGAGGACATCCGCGGTCTACTGGATGACCGTCTCCCGGCGGAGGACCTGTGGCGGGTGCGCCGCCGGCTCAAGCTCAGACTCCTCGACCTGATGCGCGAGGAGGCCCGGGGCCGTTGGCGCGAACACTGGCCGGAAGCGGAGCACCTCGTCGGGGCGGGCACGCTCATGAGCCCGTATCCGCTCACGATCGGCTTCGCGCGGCGCTTTGCCGCGTACAAGCGCGCGGACCTCGTCTTCCGCAACCCCGACCGGTTGCTGGCGATGCTCTCCGATCCGCGTCGGCCGGTGCAACTGATCTTCGCGGGGAAGGCGCACCCGCGGGATGACGAGGGCAAGCGGGTCCTGCAACGCATCTACGAGCACACCCGGGACCCCCGGTTCGAGGGACGGATGGCCTTCATCGAGAACTACGGGCTCCACACGGCCCATCGCCTCGTCGAGGGCGTCGACCTGTGGCTCAACCTGCCCCGCGTCCCGCTGGAGGCGAGCGGGACGAGCGGGATGAAGGCCGCACTCAACGGCGTACCCCAACTCGCGACGAAGGACGGGTGGTGGGAGGAGGGATTCGAGGGAGACAACGGCTGGATCCTGCCGCGCGCGCCGGAAGACGCGACCGAGGAGGAGACGGACCGCCACGACCACGAACACCTCTTCCGCCTTCTCGAGGACGAAGTCGTCCCCCTCTTCTACGACCGGCCGGGCGAGGGCTCATGGGACGACGCCCCCGGGGGCTGGATCGAGCGGGCGCGGCGGGCCATCGAGGTGGCCGGCGCGCGGTTCACCGCCCAACGCATGGTGCGAGAGTACGCCCGCGACTACTACGTCCCGGCGCTGCGTGGACTCTCCGACGGCGACGACCCGCCGACTCACAGGTAGCGGCTCATCCCCGGAGGGAGGGCCACGGCTCGCGCTCCTAGGCGTCATTCTCCATGATGCGCAACAACGGACTAGCGTCCGACCGTCGCGCGGGCAACGCCTCGGCCGGCGGGCCGGGGCGCTCGTGCATCTAGCCGCATCGCTTGCGTGCATTTCGCGTCTTGCGGAACATGGGACCGCCCGCTGTATAGTGTCCCCCGATGGTCGGAAGGCCGGTTGCCTCGGACGTGGAAGCGCGGTTGCCTCGGACGTGGAAGCGCGGTTGCGGGGCAAGGAGTCCGGCGGGGGTCACAACGGTGTCCGTCCAAAGCCCCCAGCGCAGTCCGAGCCAGCCGAGAGCGGCAGGCAGGCGAGAAGCGTGGACGGCGGCCGAGAGGTCGAGAAGTAGCTCGCCGGTCTAAGTCGATCCGACCCGACGGGACCGCCCCTAGGCGCAAAAGCGCGCCAGACCGTAGACCGTGACAGCTGCGATTCGACGAGACGGGGGCTCGGGACGACCGCCTTGGCCGAAACGCCGGGTGTTTGGTCGTTTCTTGTCCCGGTTGGTCGTGATTTGCCCCAGTTTTGGTCGTCCTTTGCCGCAGTCCTTTGCCCCCTTCGCTCTCACTCTTCGAGCTAAGATCGGAGTCAAGAAACCGCGAAGCGGTTTCGCAGGCTTCGATCCCTTGAAGGACTCCCGGAATTAAGATCTTCGGTTAACCGCTGCCCGGAGTATGTAGCCACCCCTCGCGCGCACCCGCCGACCTCACGACTATAGCGGCCGGCAGCAAGTGGGCTGCCGCCAAGACCGGAGAAGGAGAAAGCGATGGGTGACCTATACGACGCTGCCCCGCCATGGATGCAGGAGGCGATGCAACAACACGATGAGTTCCGGCAGGCTCTTTCTGCCGTAGAGGGCGAGGGCGGCAAGCTCGGGGACTTGATCGAGTACGCGGTGCTGTTCCGCGCACAGGCGAACATGGCTCGCAACAACACGCCCTTGCCGCCGGAGCGGCAGCGTCGAATGGATGAACTCGAAGCGACACTTCGTGACGCCGGAGTATCCCGGGAAGCGCTGCATCGGTTAGGGATGGCGTTCGGCGGCGAGGGGAGCTAGAGATTTGCGAAACGCCGCACCTTTCGCTTCGGGAGATCCGCGAGAAAGCCGCCCGCAGGCGCGCAGCCGCCAGACAGAGCTTCGCGCCCAAGCCTCGGAAACTGACGCCGCGCGAGCAGCAGGTATGGGCTTACGTCGCCGCGCGGACGGTTCGGTAGGCAGGTGCGCCTCCGGGCTTGCATTACGTGTCACACGAGGCACACTTTTGCGGCGTCGAAACGTGCTGTCTTGTGCCGTGTACGAAGAAAAGGAACGAGGTAGAAGACCACTGGCTGGAGGCCTTAGGGATGGATAAGATTGCCCGCGCCGTGCGGGACTACGCGGCTCGGAAGTTCGTGCCTTTGAGCGGAGCTTCTCCTCTCACCCGACGTTCGCACCCCCCCGACTTCCTCGTCGTGCTCAACGATCTTGGCGTCGTGCTCAACGATCTCAACGTCGCCAGTTGGTGCGTGCTCGTGGAGCATGGCTACCCGGAGGAGCCGCCAGAACTCGTTTCTCCCTCGTTTGAGCCTACCGAGGAGATCGAGGCCGTCGAGCATGGGGGCCAAGCAGATCTATTTCCGGGCTGGTGAGCAAAGCCGACAACGGGGACGAGAAGAACCTTCCCGACCGACCTGAGGAGCAGACCCCGGCTGAGCGCACCGAACGCCAACGGATGCGCGTCCGGTACACCGAGACCTCCTGGAGCGCACCGCTGCCTCCCCCTGCGCTTCTTCGGGAGTTCAACGAGGCCGTCCCCGGTGCGGCCGACGTAATCATCTCCGAGTTTCAGGAACAGGGTCAGCATCGCAGGGGCATGGAACGCCAGACGACAGAAGCACGCGTCTTCGCCGTCAAGGCCGGGGCGGTATGGCCTCCAGCGATGGATGCGCTGTTGGTCCTTTCGGGGTTTGGGTCTATCGTCGCGGGCAGGCCCTTCATCGGAGCAGGGATTCTGCTGTTTCTCATGATCGCCATTCTTGTGATCCGGTTGTTCCGAACTCCCGATGAGGGGGAATCGGAAGCGCCACAGGATTCGGAGGATTCCGGCAAGGATGACGAGGAGACGCCCACCCGGAGGGACGGCGACGGCTCGCGCTCCTAGCGGGGCGGCAGGAGTTCGTCGAGGTACTGCACGAGCATGTTGCGCCATGTGGGCCAGTCGTGGTGCCAGTCTTCGCCCCAGTCGTCCACCCGGTTCGGCACGCCCTTCCCCACCAGCCGCGACGCCATGCGCCACGACTCGTCGATGTCCTCGGCGCGCCCGCGTCCGGACGCGAAGAGGACGAACCGTTCCCGCAGCCGGTCGAGCGTCTCACCCGTTAGATCCGGCAGGTAGTGCAGAGGGGACGCGTAGTAGAAGTCTTCCGTGATCCCGGCCTCGATCCCGGTCTCGTCCTTCAGAAACCGCCCGAGGTCGTAGGTCCCGCTCATGCAGAGCGCGTGCGAGAAAGCGTCCGGGAAGCGGCACAGCATGGCCAGCGCGTTGAAGGCCCCGATGGAGGATCCCGCCGCCATCACGTCGATCGAGCGGTCGTTGCAGTCGTCCTGGATCCAGGGGACGAACTCGTAGCCGACGAAATCCTGGAACCGGTTGAGCACGCGCATGCGGTGCTCGGGCGTCCCCTCCCGGCCGAGCATGGCGCGGCCGGCCACGCTGTCGCACGAATAGACCTTGAGACGACCGTCCGTGAGGTAGTCCGCCACCGTGTCGAGGACGAGGAAGCGCTCGATCTCCTCCGCGTCGCCGGCGGCGGTCGGGAACATGAGGAGGGGGACGCCGACCTCGCCCCAGCGGACGACGTTGACTTCCTGCTCGAGACGGTCCGACCACCAGCTTGTGATGAGCTTCATGACGCGAGGATGGGTACGCTGCCGGGCGGCTCTTCCCGCCGGGCAGCCTGGATGCGGTTGAAGAACAGATCGGTGAACTCGCCAATCTCGTGATCCGGATACAGCGACGACACCTTCGCGTGGACCGCGTCGCGGGCCGCCTCGCTGCCGAAGAACTCGTCGGCCACCTCGTCCAGATGGCCGAGATGCGTATCGCAGAAATCCACGAATCGGTCGGTCTCCAGGCGCGCCTCGGCGATTTCGCCGCAGACCCGGATCCTCTCCTTCGGCGTCATCCCGGCGCGGCACGCGTCGAAGAACGGTTGCCAGTCGAGGTTGATGCGCATTCGCCTCCGGGTCGCCGCGCAGAAGATGGACCAGCGGATGTTCGCCTTGATGAGCCAGGGGAAATGATAGTGGAGCGAGGTAACCTGCGAATCAGGGCACGGGTTCGCGAAGTCGATCGGCATCCACCGCCCGCCGCTGCGGAGGGCTTCGCAGGAGTTGAAGTCCCACCCGAAGAAGGCGTTGATCGTGAGCGTCATGTCGCGGATCTCGCGGGCGTCGCTCGCGCCGAGAAAACCCCGCTCGAGGGTGTACCGGTCGTGTTGCGGGGCGCCGGGGTCGTAGAGAACGGCGCGTGTCTGTGGTCCCAGCCCGACGCAGCGGACGAAGCGGTCGTGCGCTT
Source organism: Candidatus Palauibacter sp. (assembly GCF_965222475.1). Taxonomy (GTDB): domain Bacteria; phylum Gemmatimonadota; class Gemmatimonadetes; order Palauibacterales; family Palauibacteraceae; genus Palauibacter. The sequence continues at coordinate 70,021 of NZ_CBDCUB010000002.1, forward strand.
CCACTCCCTGCTGCAGGTGCATCACGAACTTGCCGCTCCCGTCGTACGCAGCCCGCAGCGAGTCATCGTCTTCGATCCGTGACACGCCGCGCCAGCCGCCCCCGTCATAGGGCTTCATGAAGAGGGGGTAGCCGAGGTCGCGCGCCACGTCCGCGAGATCGAACAGCCGCGCGTAGCGGCGGAGGGTGACGGCGAGGTCGTCCCTGGGCTCGTACGACTTGGGTGGGAGCAGCCACGTCCGTGGGACGGGGAGACCCAGCTTCATCATCGCGCAGTAGGTGCTGTGTTTCTCCATCGACTGGACGCTCCACGGATTGTTGAACACGTAGAGGTCGTCCATGATCACGGACTTCTTGATCCACTCGCGCGTCGGGAAGTACCAGTGCGTCAGGCGGTCGATGACGAGGTCGTAGCCGACCCGCTTCTGCAGGTCGAAGGGTTCGATCGTGACGTCCTCGACCTGGAAGCGCACGGTGCCGTCCGCGGCGGGAATCCGGAGATCCAGCCGCTCGAGAATCTTGCGATAGGCGATGGGCCAGCAGAGGTCCGCCCCCAGCGAGAGGCCGATACGGCGCGTAATCTCGGGCGCCGCCGCGGTCATTCGTACACCATCCAGAGCGGGCCCGGGAAGAGCCACGAGAGGCCCTCGCGAAGCCGGTCGCGCCAGTTCTCCCAGTTGTGCCCGTCGCGTGATTCGACGAATCGCACGTCCACGCCGCCCCGGCGCAGCACGGGGATGAGCGCACGATTCTCGGAGACGAGCGCCTCGTAGACGCCCACGGAGACGAACGCCTTCTCTGCCAGCGGGGCGGGCTCGGCCCGGTACGCATTCATCATGGCGACGGTCCGGTCGAACACGGGCCCGCGCTCGTTGTCGCCGATGTCGGTGAACACGAAAGAGCCTGACTGGAGGAGCAGGCGGCCGAAGCGGCCCGGGTAGCGAAGCGCCGCATGGAAGGAGGCGACCGCCCCGAGGCTGGCCCCCATGAGGCCGCGCGACTCGGCCCCGGGGAGCAGCGGGTAGTCGCGCTCGAGCCGCGGCAGCAACTCATCGACCACGAACCGGGCGTGTCCGGGGTCCGCCGCGTATTCGGACATCCGGTCGCCGGGGTGCAGCAGAGCCACGACAATCTCGGGAATCTCGAACCGCCGGATCAGCTGATCGAGCACCTGGCGCAGACTCGCGTATTCGACGTAGTCCGCGCCGTCGTGGACGATGAGCAGGGGGTAGCTCCGCGTGGCGCGAAACTCCGCCGGCCGGTACACGCTCACGTGCCGGGCCGAACGGAGCACCCCGCTCTCGACGACGAGTTCATCCAGGACGCCGGCGGGCGCCTCGGCGTCCTCGCGGGTCCAGTCGGGGATCTCGTATCCGCGCGCCTGCACGACGGAGTTGGCGCCGAACGGGTCGCGCGCGTGGAGCGGATTCAGGGGATCCTGGACCCACTCGGCCCGGCCGTGCCTCAGCACCTCGACCTTGTATTCGACCCGGGATTCGTCCGGCAACTCGAACGTGTAGCACCAGAGATCGGTTCCGGCAATGCGGCGAAACGGCGCCGATGTCTGCAGTCCGTGCACCCAGTGTCGAAGCCGCACGCCCTCGGCGGGGCCTCGGTAGACGAAGGTGTAGAGGGGGGGCTCCGCGAGCGGGAACTCGTGGGCGGCGAGAAACGCGTCCATCGCTTCGGGATCGGACGCCAGCCGCTCCTCCAGGGCAGCGATGAGGGCCGATCGCGGCATGGGCGTGGCGGGCCCGTGCGCCCGCGTGTGGGCGTCGAAGGTCATCGGCCCGGTTACGCGGCGTCGCCGAGGCTGACGCAACGGCCCGCCCGGTCGATGCGTTCGACTCCGCGGTGGCCGCTCCAGCCGGCCGGGGCGCGGTCGATCCGCTGACCGGGGTCGAGGAGCACGCACGCCGCGGGGGCGAAGCGCGCCGCGAGCCGCGACGTGCGGTCCCGGTCGTCCAGCACGAGACGAGCGGAGGCGTGAGGCAGCGCCACGATGCCCTCGGCCAGGCCGAGGCCCGCGTCGAAGACCTCGGGGTTTCCCGCGCCCCAGGGCGGCCGGTCGTGAAAGAGCACGACACGGTCCGTGAGCACCATGGCGCCCGCCGAACGGCCGATCACGGCCCGCTCACCCAGGAGTTCCCGGCCGCCGAACAGACGCAGCCGACTCAGCAGGAGACCGACGTGTCCGCCGGCGACGACGACGGCTGCCGTGTCTTCGAGCAGCCGCTCGACCTCGCTGCGCTGCGTTCGCACCGCGTCTCGCGCCTCGGGGGTGTAGGCACACTCGAACTCGGACCGGATCTCGGCCGCCCGGGAGAGCTGACGGTCGTCGAGTCGCCGGATCGCTTCAAGCGCCTCGGCCCTCTCCGCCGACAGAACCGACGCGTCCCCCCGCAGGTCTACCAGGCAGACGTAGGCGTCGATGCAGCCGGCGAGCCGCACGTTGTATGCTCGGCGCAGCAGCTTGAGCCGGTCCTGCGCCTCCCGGCGCGCCCGGGCCAACTCCGGATCCGCGTCGGCGACCCGGGCCGAACGCCGGTACAACTGGAGATCGACCACGCGCGCCGCGAGGCGGGGATCGAAGAGGCCGACCTGCGCTTCCCGCCACCCGGCCGTGACGGCCGCGATGCGCGAGTCCGGTGACACCGCGCCCGCGGCTTCCAGCTCTTCGATCACGTTGGATAGCGTGTTCCGGCCGTCGCGCGGCCCCAGGAGGACGACGGGCGGCGCGGTCGCCGGAGTCGAGCGACCCCGCCTGGCGCTCATGTGGCGCTCATGTGGCGCTCATGTGGTGCGAACCCTGACCCACCGGCCTACCGCGTCGAGCATATTGCGCAGTTCGTCGTAGTCCGGGTGCCGCATGCGGACCCACGCGTTCGCCATGTAGCCAGCCTCCACCGGCTGGGTCGGGGTGCCCGGGGGCGGAAGGTGCACGTCGATGACCCACTCTCCGAAACGTGCTTCGACTCTGTCCAGACCCTCATACCCCGCAATCCGCCCATCGGACTCGGGGCGCAGCGTGACGATGCCCGCGGAGTATCGTCGAGAGGCCTTCTGCGCCTTTCGGCCGTGGACGATGCAGGCGGCCCATTCCCGATACACGTCCATTTCGTTGGCGGCGCAGTACAGATCCCAGGCTCTCACGCCGGGCGGCCGGCAGCCGATCTCGGAAAACTTGAGCCCCTTGTCCCCGAAGAACCATTCCATGTGAGTCGCCGAGGTCCCGATCTCGAGCGCATCTATGACCCTCTTCCCCAGTTCCCGGACCTCGGCGTAGGGCGCGGCCGTGTCGATCCGGTTCGTCGCGATGAACTGCGGCGAGACCTCTCGCGTCCGCATCGCCTCGAGCACGTTTGGGTAGTAGTGGGTCATGAAGTCGTGGACGACCACGCCGCCGACGGTGAGCGTGTCGTAGAACGCCTCGTGTCCGTCGACGAACTCCTCTACCGCAACTTCGGCACCCACGCCCACTCCGAGTGTCGGGAGCAACTCCGCGAGCCGCGGCTCGTCCTCCACGCGATAGGTGCCCGAGGCGCCGGCCCCGGCGCGAGGCTTGACGATGAGGGGATAGCCCACCCGGCGACCGAACTTCAGGATCTCGCCCGCATCGCCCCCGCCCATCGACTGCGCGGTGGCCACGCCCGCCTCGCGCAGCGCGTCCTTCATGGCCGGCTTGTCGCGGCACAGGTGCGCCGTACGGACCGATGTGCCGGCCAGCCCCGCCGCTGCCCGCACGCGGGCGACCGGAAGGATGTGCGCCTCGACCGTGGCCTCGAGGCGATCGACCGGCCGCTGCCGATGGATCGCCTGCACAGCCCGGGCGAGCGCGGGTTCGTCGCAGACCGAGCCGACCTGCTCGTAGCACGTGAGCCACGCATGCAGGTCGGAGCCCAGCGCGTCGAGCGGCGCTTCGCCGACCGCCGACACTTCGGCGCCGACTTCGTGCAGACCACGGACGAAGTCCTTCTGGTTCCCTGGGAATCGGGGTTCGACGAATACGACGTGCATCAGGGGTCCAACCTTCACTTTGAGGGCCCGGCATTGTACAGTCCTTCCTCTCAAACGCCAGCCCGGCGGCCCGGATCCGGCCCGCCGATGTCGGAAGACCTGGAAGGTCCATGCCCAACGTCGCGTTCGTCGCTCCGTTCTATCTCCCTACCACGCTGCGCTTTCTGGAAGCCGCGGCGGGGCTCGCCGACGTGCGTCTGGGGGTCGTGACGCAGGAGCCCATCGAGAAGGCGCCGGCGTCGCTCCGCCAGCGGATCACCGCGTACGCGCGGGTCGATGACGCGCTATCGGCGGAGGGCATCCACGTCGGGCTCCGGCAACTCGCGAGCGACCTCGGCTCCGTCGACCGACTCCTCGGGGCGCTCGAAGACCTCCAGGTGCCACTCGGAGAGCTGCGTGACACACTCGGGCTCCCCGGCATGGGAGCGGAGGCCGCACGCAATTTCCGCGACAAGTCGCGCATGAAGGACGTGCTTCGCGCCCACGGCCTGCCCTGTGCCCGGCATGCACTCGTCCGGGACGAGGCCGAACCGACCGCCTTCTCCGCCGAGACCGGGTTCCCCCTCATCGTGAAGCCGCCGGCCGGCTCGGGCGCGCGCGGCACTTTCCGCGTCGAGACCCCCGCCCAGTTGCGCACCGCCATCGCCATGTCCCGTCCCAGCGCGGACCGGCCCACGCTGATAGAAGAGTTCGTGGTGGGCGAGGAACACTCATTCGACGCGGTGTCGATCGGGGGGCGCCTCCTGTGGCACTCGATCAACCACTACCTGCCTTCTCCGCTCGAGGTGCTCCGGGAGCCCTGGATCCAGTGGTGCGTACTCCTTCCGCGCGAAGTCGACCCGCCGCGCTACGACGAGATCCGCCGCGTGGCCCCGCCGGCCCTCGACGCCCTGGGCATGGATACCGGACTCAGCCACATGGAATGGTTCCGGCGCCCGGATGGGGCGGTGGCGATCTCCGAGGTCGGGGCCCGGCCACCCGGCGCGCAGTTCGTCACGCTCATCTCGCACGCGCACGATTTCGATCTCTACCGGGCGTGGGCGCGGCTGATGGTCTTCGACGATTTCGATCCGCCGGCCCGGCCCTACGCGGCGGGCGCGGCGTATCTCCGCGGTCGGGGGCGCGGACCGGTGCGGCGTGTTGCGGGACTCGAGGAGGTTGCGCGCGAGCTGGGGCCGCTCTGCGTCGAGTGGCGGCTTCCGCGCGCGGGACAGGCCCAGAGCGCGTCCTACGAAGGGGAAGGCTACATCATCGTGCGCCACCCGGAGACCGAGGTCGTCGAGGAGGCGCTGGGAAGGATCATCACCCGCGTTCGAGTAGAGCTGGGGACATGAATGTACTGATGATTTCGCCGGGGTATCCGGCCGAGATGCCATACTTCACGCGCGGGCTCGCGGAGGTGGGTGCGACGGTCATCGGGCTCGGAGACCAGCCCGGGTCGGCACTGCCCGAGATCGCCCGGGCGAGCGTGGCGACTCACCTGCAGGTGCGGTCGCTGGCCGACGAAGCCGACGTCATGCGGCAGGTGGCGGCTCTGGCCGCGAAGACTCGCCTCGACCGCGTGGAGTGCCTGTGGGAGCCCTACATGATCCTCGCCGCCAGGCTCCGGGAGATGCTGGAGCTCCCGGGGCCGACGGTCGAGCAGACGCTGCCCTTCCGCGACAAGGAGATCATGAAGGACGTGCTCGACGACGCCGGCATCCGGACGCCGCGCCACGGGAGGGCCACGAGTATCGCCGAGTGCCGCGACGTGGCCGAGCGGGTGGGGTTCCCGCTCATCGTGAAGCCGGTGGCCGGGGCCGGCTCGGCCGACACCTACCGCGTCGACTCCGAGGGTGAACTCGAGCAGGTGTTCCCCGCGCTGCGGCACGTCCCCCAGGTCACGGTGGAAGAGTTCATCGAGGGCGAGGACATGACCTTCGACACCCTGACGGTCGGTGGCATGGTCGCCCACTACAACATCTGCCGGTACTGGCCGCGGGCGCTCGAGTCCAAGATGCACGAGTGGTTGAGCCCGATTACGTACGCGCTGCGAGACGTGGAAGCGGAGGACGTCGCCGCCGGCCGCGAGATGGGATTCGCCGTCCTGGCCGCGCTCGGGTTCGAGACCGGGTACACGCATATGGAGTGGTACCGGACGGCGGACGGGGAAGCCGTGTTCGGGGAGATCGCCGCGCGCCCGCCGGGAGTGCGGACCGTCGATCTCATCAACTACGCGAGCGACATCGACACCTACCGGGGCTGGGCCGAAGGGGTCGTCCACGCGACGTGGTCACAGCCGGTGGAGCGGAAGTACAACGCCTGCTGGATCGTGAAACGCGCACGGGGACACGGCCGGATCGAACGCATCGAGGGGCTCGGCCCCCTGCTGCAGGAATACGGCGACCGGGTGTGCAGCCTCGATCTGCTCCCGATCGGCGCGCCCCGCCGCAACTGGCAGGCGACCCTCGTGTCCGACGGGATGATCTTCCTCCGGCATCCCGACATGGCGGCGCTGGAAGCGATCGCCGGCGAGTTCTCGACGCGGCTTCAGCTCTACGCGGCCTGACCCGCCGCCGCCGTCAAGGCGTGGTCGCCGCCGTCTCTGGTGTCCACCCGACGCCGAACTCATAATAATCCAATCCATACGGCAGGGCGCGTCTTGTCCGGGGCCGTACGAGATTCGGTTACATGTGACGGACCGCGAGCCTCGCGAGGCGAGTGTGACGGACAAACCAGCGAGTTGCGCCCGTCGTCGGGGCGGGCGGTGGTGGCCGGCGGCGGGATGGCTCGCCGCGCTGGGGTTCCTCTCCTGCGTCGACGACCCCGCCGGACCCGCGCCGCCCCCTGCGTTACCGACGTCCGTCGACCCGGACCGGGCGGCGCTGGTGGCGCTCTACGAGTCGACCGACGGGCCGAACTGGGTCAACAGCCAGAACTGGCTCACCGACGCGCCGCTGGGAGAGTGGTACGGGGTGGACACCGACCGTAACGGGCGGGTACGGCGTCTTGATCTGGCTGGCCGGGGGGATGGCATAGGAAAGCCGTGGGTATCGCACGGCCTCTCGGGCCCGGTCCCCTCCGAAATCGGCAGTCTCACGAACCTGTGGTATCTCCGCCTCTACGCCAACAATCTCACGGGCCCGATCCCGGCGGAACTCGGCGGCCTCGTCGACCTCGCGACGCTGGACCTCGGCATCAACGAGCTTTCGGGCCCGCTCCCACCGGAACTCGGCAGGCTCACCAACCTGACGTACCTGCGCCTCTCCGATAACAATCTCACGGGCCCGATCCCACCGGAACTCGGCGCCCTCGTCAACCTGAGAACACTGGCCCTCGCCAGGAACGAACTTTCTCGGCCGATCCCGGCGGAACTCGGCGGCCTCGCCCAACTGGGGTACCTCGGCCTTGGCAGGAACCAACTTTCAGGCCCGATCCCGCCCGCACTCGGCGGCCTCGCCTCCCTGACGGACCTGCTCCTCCATTCCAACGACCTCACGGGCCCGATCCCGGCGGAACTCGGCGGCCTCGCCAACCTGACGTCGCTGTACCTCTGGGGGAACGAACTCACCGGCCCCATCCCGCGGGGCTTCGTGCAACTTGACCACCTCGACGACCTCTATCTCGGACGGAGCAGGGTTTGTGTGCCCGGCACGTCCGCTTTCGCGGAGTGGCTGGAGGGCATCGAGAACCACGATGCCGACGCGGCGTCCTCCTGCAACGCGACCGACGTGGCCGCACTCGAGTCGCTCTACGAAGCGACTGGCGGCGCGGGCTGGACGCAGTCCGGCGGCTGGACGGGCGAAGATGCCGTGGCCTCCTGGTATGGCGTCACGGCCGATTCCCTCGGCCGGGTGACGGAACTCGATCTTGCCCGCAACGCATTGAACGGCCGATTGCCCGCGCAACTGGGGGAACTGTCGCGCATGACCATATTGCGCATCGGCGGCAACGTCCTCGCGGGCCGGCTGCCACGGACACTGGCGCGACTCTCGCTGCGGGAACTCGACTACGCAGACACCCAATTGTGCGCCCCGGCAGAGGCGGCATTCCAGGCCTGGCTGAGCGGCATTCCGTCGCACGAGGGGACCGGCATCCAGTGCGAGCCGCTCTCGGACCGCAAGATCCTTGAAATCCTGTATGAGGCGACGGGAGGGCCGACGTGGGGCAATAGCGAAGACTGGCTGACGAACGCGCCGCTGGAGGACTGGTACGGGGTCGAGGTCGATGGCGAGGGCCGCGCGGCGCGGTTGGCCCTTCAGTCAAGCAATCTCAGGGGCCCGATCCCACCCGAACTCGGCGGCCTCTCCAATCTTGTGGAGCTGGACCTCGCGGAGAACGAGCTTTCGGGCCCGATACCGCCCGCACTTGGCGAACTCTCCAACCTGACGACGCTGGACCTCGGGCGAAACGCACTCACGGGCGCGATACCGCCCGCACTCGGCGGCCTCTCCAGCCTTGAGTTGCTGGCGCTCGGCGAGAACGAACTCGAAGGCCCGATCCCCGCCGCACTCGGCAACATCTCCGGCCTGAAGCGACTGGAACTGTGGGGCAACAGCCTGACGGGAACCATCCCGCCCGCACTCGGGGATCTCTCCAACCTGACGTGGCTGGAGTTGCATGGTAACGATCTGAGCGGTCCGATCCCCCCCGAACTCGGCAATCTCTCCAGCCTTACCGAGCTTCTCCTGCAGGACAACGGCTTTACGGGGCCGATCCCGCGCGAACTCGGCGGCCTCGCCAGCGTCGAGCGGATCCTCCTGTGGGGGAACGCCCTGACGGGCACGATCCCGCCGGGACTCGGCTACGTTGCCACCCTGAGGGTCCTGTCCGTGCGCGACAATGCCCTTTCCGGAGCGATCCCCGCCGAACTCGGCAGTCTCTCCTCGCTGACGTATTTGGACCTCCGCCGCAACGAGCTGACGGGCCTGCTCCCGCGACAGCTCGGCGACCTTTCGATGCTGGAGCACCTGGTCGTCGACGACAACAAGCTGATGGGCCCCGTGCCCCGCGAGTTTGGCGGCATGGCGAGCCTGCAGGAGATGTCCCTCTCGAACAACCGGTCCATGGCGGGGCCGTTTCCAATCGAGATGGCGGCGCTTCACCGGCTCGACGTGCTCCTGGCCGCGGGCACGCGCCTGTGCGCGCCGTCAGACCCCGGGTTCCAGGTGTGGCTGGCCGGGATTTACAAGCGCCGGATCGCCCCCTGCGTCGAGGGAGACCTGCCGGCCGCGTACCTGACCCAGGCGGTGCAGTCACGTGACTTTCCCGTCCCGCTGGTGGCGGGCAGGAAAGCGCTGTTGCGTGTGTTCCCGACGGCGAGCCGGACCACCAGCCAAGGGATTCCGGCGGTCCGGGCCCGGTTCTACCGGGACGGCACGGAGACGCACGTGGAGGACATTCCGCGCCGGTCCGAGCCCATCCCGACCACGGTGGACGAGAGCGATCTCTCGAAGTCCGCCAACGCCGGGATTCCGGGCCATGTCGTTCAGCCGGGGCTCGAGATAGTGATCGAAGTCGACCCGGACGGGACACTGGATCCGAGCCTGGGGGTTGCAACGCGGATCCCGGACACGGGGCGGCTGCCGGTAGAGGTCCGGGCCGTGCCGCTGTTCGACCTGACGCTGATCCCCTTCATCTGGAGCGAGACGCAGGATTCGTCGATCGTGGACCTCGTCAGGGAGATGACAGCGGACCCTGAGAACCACGAAATGTTCGGGGACGCGCGCGCGTTGCTGCCGATCGGCGATCTGGCGGTCACGGCGCACGAGCCCGTGCTGACCTCGACCAACAGCGCGCGCGCTCTACTCAACCAGACCGCCGTCATTCGGGCCCTGGAAGGCGGGACCGGCCACTACAAGGGAATGATGGTGCGCCCCTTGCTGGGACCCGTGAGGGGAGTGGCCAAGCTCCCCGGGCGGTCGACTTTCTCCCTGCCGGCCCCGGATGTCATAGCTCACGAACTCGGTCACAACCTGAATCTCCGCCACGCGCCGTGCGGTTTAGCCGGCGGCCCCGACCCTTCGTTCCCCTACGCGAACGGGTCAATCGGGGCCTGGGGTTACGATTCCCGTGACGGCGGCCGGTTGGTGCAGCCTCCCACACCGGACCTGATGTCGTACTGCGGGCCGCCAGACTGGATCAGCGACTACCACTTCACCAACGCGCTTCGCTTCCGTCTAAGCGATGCGGACAGCGTGGGGCTCCCGGATCGCGCGCAGCGGACGAGGGCGATGCTCCTGTGGGGCGGCGTGGACGCTGACGGCGTACCGTTCCTCGAACCGGCCGTCCTGGTCGATGCACCGCCGGACTTGCCGCGCTCGGACGGTGCGTACCGGCTCTCCGGACACTCCGCCGCCGGCGACGAGCTGTTCTCTTTCGGATTCGACATGCCCGAGGTGGCCGACGGCGACGGCAGTTCCGGCTTCGCCTTCGTGCTCCCCGTGCGACCGGGGTGGGGGCGCGACCTGGCGAGCATCACGCTTTCGGGACCCGGCGGATCGGTCACGCTCGATGGGGAAACCGACCGGCCGGCGGCGATCCTCCGCGACCCGCGAACGGGGACGGTGCGTGGCATCCTGCACGATTTGCCGACGACGACCGTGACCCGGGCAGACGCGGTCGCCGCCGCCTCGCCCGACCCGGGCCTCGAAGTACTGTTCAGCCGGGGGATACCGGACGGCGAGGCGTGGCGGCGCTAATCGAGCAGCGGGCGGCGGGCGTTCAGCCCGTGCCCGTTGCCCTGTACCTCTCGGTCCGCTGGAGGACGAGGAAGCCGAGCGGCGGCAGGTCGACTGTGAGCGCGGCCGGGCGCCCCAGGTAATCGACCTCCTCCGCAGACTCGGGCAGCTGCGTACGGACGCCTCCTCCGAACGCGGGGTCGCCGCTGTCGAGGAGCACCTGATAGGTGCCGGCGGCGGGCAGGGCGACCCGGTACTCCGGCCAGGCCGTCGCCGAGAAATTGGCCACCGCGACGACGAAGTCCTCCCAGTCAGGGCGCCAGCGTACGTAGCTCAGCACGCTGTGCCGGGCGTCGTGCACATCCAGCCACTCGAACCCTTCCGGCTTGTGGTCGAGCGCGTGGAGTGCCGGTTCGCGGACATAGACTTCGTTCAGGGCGCGCACCCAGCGCCGGATCCCGCGGTGTGACGGGTCATCGAGCAGCTCCCAGTCGATCGACCCCTCCTCGTCCCACTCCCGCCGCTGGCCGAGTTCGCCACCCATGAAGAGGAGCTTCGCGCCCGGATGGGTCCACATGTAGCCGAGCAGGAGGCGAAGGGTCGCGAACTTCTCTTCGTCCGGTCCCGGCATTTTCTCGAGCAGAGGGCGCTTGAGATGGACGACTTCGTCGTGCGACAGGGGAAGCAGGTGCCGTTCCTGGTGCGCGTAGTGGAGCGAGAACGTCAGCCGGGTGTGTAGCCGCGGCCGCCGCTCCGGCGCCGTGCCGAGGACCCGGAGCGTGTCGTTCATCCACCCCATGTTCCACTTGAAGTCGAACCCGAGTCCCCCTTCGTCCGGGGACGCGGTGATTCCCGGCCACGCGCTGCTCTCCTCCGCGAACAGGAGGACGCCGGGGAAGCGCTCGCGGACCGTCTTCGCGAGCGTCTTGAGGAAGGCGATCGCGCCGAGATTCTCCCGGCCGCCGAGTTCGTTCGGTTCCCACTGCCCCGCCTCGCGGGAATAGTCGAGATGGAGCATGGAAGCCACGGCATCGACGCGCAGGCCGTCGACGTGGTAGCGCTCGATCCAGTAGCGGGCGCTCGAAAGGAGGAAGGAGACGACTTCGGGTCGTCCGAAGTCGAACACGAGCGTGCCCCAGTCGGGATGGACCGCCCTCGTCTCCTCGCCCATCTCATAAAGTGGCGCGCCGTCGAACGTCCTCAGGCCGTGGAGGTCGGGTCCGAAGTGACCCGGGACCCAGTCGAGCACGACGCCCAGCCCGAGACGGTGCGCCTTGTCCACGAAGTAGGCGAAGTCGTCGGGAGTCCCGTAGCGGGAAGTGGGGGCGAAGTATCCGACCGTCTGGTATCCCCAGCTCGCGTCGTAGGGGTGCTCGGTGACGGGCAGAAGCTCGACGTGTGTGAACCCGAGATCGGCCACATAGGGTAGCAGCTCGCGGGCCAGGGCCCGGTAGCCGAGCCAGGAGCCGTCCGCATGCCGACGCCAGGAGCCGAGGTGGACTTCATAGATGGAGACCGGCGCGGTGGGGGCCGAACGCTGCCGCCTGCCCTCCAGCCACGTCCTGTCCATCCAGGGGTATGGGTCTCCGGCGACGACGCGCGACGCGGTGCCGGGCCTCACCTCCATGGCCCGGCCCATGGGATCCGCCTTGTTGACGTCGCGGGGCGTTCCGTCCGCCCCGGAGCGTACATGGTACTTGTAGAGGGCGCCCGGCCCCACACCCGGGAGGAAGAGTTCCCACACGCCGGCGTCGCCAACCGGGGACATCGGATCCCGCCCCGCCTCCCAGGCGTTGAAGGCGCCCACGACGCTCACGGCCTCCGCTCGCGGCGCCCACACGGCGAACCGGGTGCCCGCTGCGCCATCGCGCTCGCAGGGGTGCGCGCCGAGCAGGTCGTACAGCGCGGATTCCCGGCCCGCGCGGAACGGCTCCAGGTCGGCGGCCGAGAGGGGGAACGAAGGGTCGCGCGCCGGAGTTTTGAGAGGTCCGGGCGGGCCGCTAGTTTTTTGGTGTTCGATCTGCCACCTCATCGCGGGATCTTCCCCAAGTATGAGCCGGATGCCTACGATCGCCAAGCCGATGACCGAGAGCGCGCGCCGCGGGGTACGCCCCGCCGAGGAACTCGCGGCCGTGCACCTCGTCACCGAATACTGGCCGTACGCGCGGACGGGCGGTCTCGCCGAGGCCGTGCGGGGGATCGCGACCTTCCAGGCCGCCCAGGGCACTCCGGTCACCGTCTTCATGCCCCTGTACGGGTCCGTCCGCGACGCCTATCCCGACCTGGAGCCGATCGCGGACGCATTCCGCGTGCGCGTGGGACCGCGGGTGGAGGAAGCGCGAATCCTCCAGCATCCGGGTCCGCGCCGGAACCCGAGGGTCCTGTTCATCGACCATCCCGGATTCTTCGACCGTGGGAGGTAACACTCAATCGGAAAAGTGCCCCCGACGTCCGGCTCCTCCCAGCTCACCTCCAGCGTCCCGGCCTCACCCGGCGGCGCCGTCACACTCCTGCCGCCACCGGCTCCGTACCCGCCGCCCCGCCCGGGAGGAAGGCACCCGTGTCTCCACGCACCGGGGATCCGCCGCGAATCGCTCGAAACCCGCTCTGACAAGGGCGGCATGGCGATCTCCGGCTATCCCCGCACGCCAAGTCCGGCCATTTTCCGGCCAACTATCCCGGAATCGCCTCCCGCGGGCCGCCCCCGGGCGGCGTGGTAGAAATCCGGGCTAAGGCGCTGACCTCGGTGCGCCCCCGGGAGGAGGTCAGCCGAGCAACGTCCCCTCGCTCGGCTGACCCCTCCAAACCGTCATCCATGACCCGCGTGGCTACGGCACGGGCGGCAGTACGACGTTCACCCTCAGAGTGTCCCTCTTGAGTGCGGGATCCCACTGGTCGTAGACCGTCACCCGCATGCTGTCGATCGACACGGTCCTTAGCCCCGAGATCTCCGGCGGCGTGAACGTCAGGGACAGGCAGCCGGGCCACGTGCCGCCGGACAGCGGAAGTCTAAACCTTGCCTGGTACCGTCCATCCGCACGCGTACGCGCGTCACGAGTCGGCCCGGATGGATTTCTGCACGCGATTCCGTCAGCATCTCTTCTCACAAAACCCTCGACCCTGACATCGCCCACTCCGTTGCCAGCAGAGTCCGTCACCGTGCCGGCGATGTTCAGGCCGCTCTGCCCACCATCCAGCGGCGGGACCGACGGGGGAACCGCGGGATCCGCTCCGCATCCCGCCATGATCAGCCCGAGATAGGCGGCGATAGTGCCATGCCAGTTAACCATGTTTCTAACCGCCTTCCCCGTACAGATTCTTGAGCCAGAGCAGGCGCACATGACCCTCAACCCACGCGTGGTTGCTCTGATTCTCCTGAGTCGGGTGAGGGTCGCGGGTCGGAAAGTAGTCGTCGCCTCCCGTTATCGAGCTGTCTACGTCCGCCTCCAGGCACCAGATCAGATGATCGATCCCGCCCGGGCTGACCCACTCCGACCCCTCCCGAACCTCACAATCGTCCATGACCTCGTAGAGATCCTCGGCGCTGATGCTCAGCGAGTCATGTCCTTCGTCGGCCGCGTCGAGGAGGTCATAGAAGAATGCGGCGACGGTCCCTTCATCCAAGCTGCCGTCCTCGCCAGCACGGTAGTACGAGTTTCCCTCAAGAATCGTCTCGGTGAAGCGCGGGTCGGGGTCGATGTCGTTGGCGTAGACGGTGGTCTGAGTTTTCATGCCGAAGTAGTCCGCCCAGCCCTCGTTGTAGGCGCACCCGAGATCCACCACTACATTTGGCGCATGATTGCGGCAGATGTCTTGATCAAACCACGCGACGTCTCCCAACAGCTCGTCGTGAACGGCGTGGCCGTACTCATGCGAAAAGACGAAGATGCCGTACCCGCCCCAGATGCAGTCCCAGTTGGCGTCCTCGACTATCCGAATCGCTTCTTCGCCCGTCAGGAAGTTGCACCCCTCCTCCGGGAGCCTCGGAGGGTTCACTTTGATCGTAACGGTGGAGCGAGACGGAAACAGTTCCTCGGCATCGCGAATGGAATGCCACGCGATGACCCACGTCCGGCTCTCCAGCGACCGCAGCTGATACTGCAGCTCCTCGCCGCAGTCTCCGTGACCAAAGTCGAAGCTGCTGTTCGCTAGGGGTACAACCCGCGCCTTCGAGTCTCTGAAGATCGCGGTTCCGTCGCCTCTCGCGCCGTAGACAGGGCAGCTGACCTCAGCCGTTCCCTCGGAATCGGCGTATCCGGAGCCGGAATCCTCGTAGTCGTCGGGGCCGTCAACGATCTCGTACTCGTAGTAGATACCGGGTATCGCCCGATTGCCGTTGAGATCCATGTCGTAATACACGAAGGAAATGCAGACCTCACCAGAGCCGCAAGATTGTGCGCCGAAGAGCTTTCTGATCAACTCGACGGCGGGCTCCACGAGCGCGCTGAAGCCGGCTTGCGTAGGCTTCGGCTCACCAGTACTAACCTCCCGAAACGGCCCCGGCTGCCGGTAGAAGCCATCGGGCACAGCGTCGGGATCGAAGTCCTCGAGAATGCGCCCGCCCGTCTCTTCGACCAGTAGCCAAACAACTGCATGAGTCGCGGGCTGGGTACGATTGGTAGTCTCGTCCGCCTGGACCTTTTCCGATCGCGCGCTCGCATGCACTCTGTAGATGCCGGCAGCCGGGATAGAGAAGCTCGTTGTCTGGGTGACCTGACCTCCAGCCGAGAATCCCTGGCTCGACTCAAGCTTGGCCGGCAACTGAATCCCCAGCGGCGTCTTGTACGCCTGGCCCCAATCGGACAGCTTGGCCGATTCGACCTCCGGGAGAGTAACGCGCAGGTCGGCGTCGGTGGTTGCGAAGTTTGCCGTGTACGTCACGCTGGGATTGATCGGCTGGTCGGGTTTGAGGGCACCGCTCGCATTGATCGAGAGATCGAACCACTTCCGAGCGGCCATATTCGCCGTAGGCACGTCAGATTGATTCCGAGCAACAGGGCGCCCGGATACCTCTAGCGGCTCTCGCAAAAACCTCGGTCTCTCCTCAGCTTGGGGCCCTTCCACATCGGAACAACCGACCAACGCTACGAGTCCTGCAGCTGCCATGATCGAGCGTTTCATGCTGACCTCCCAAGGTACATGGTGAACTGTTGGGCCGCACAACTTTGGCCGTGCAGCCGGGGCCTTCGCCTCCGTCGACGGTGAGATCCCACTTCATTGCGCTTCAGCGTCAGTTTCGAGCACGCGCATGCTTCCCGAGTCCGGGTGGCGAGAGATCGCGGCTTCGCGATCATTTCTTGTGGTCGTGACTCCCGCAGACCTGACGCTAGGGGGCGGGTTCAGCCGCTTCGGCGGTCCGGACCGATACTCCAATAATCGGCAGTGCATGCAGCCCTCAATAGAGGGAAAACCCTGCAATTCGTGAGGGAAATCACCCCCAAGCCATGCGGGGAAAACCCCCTACCGGCGGAACCCGAACGGGAGACGATCACGCGGGTCTACAACAGCCAACCCGACAGGTCCTGTCACGGCGGCGGTCGGGAGAATGGGCGGTCGCCCGTGCAACGGTGGGACGGGCGGATGGTTGGCGGCCTTCCCGCGCGCGGGGTCGAGGGGCCGAACGGCCTAGCGCTCGCCCTCGTCCCGCAGGAGTCCGGCCTCGAGAGCGAAGCGCACGATTTCGCGCCGATTGTGCAAGCCCAGCTTCGCCTTGGCGCGGGCGAGATAGCCCTCCACGCGGACCTTCACGCTAACAGACACCACGGCATCGACGCGCAGGCCGTCGACGTGGTAGCGCTCGATCCAGTAGCGGGCGCTCGAGAGGAGGAAGGAGACGACTTCGGGTCGTCCGAAGTCGAACACGAGCGTGCCCCAGTCGGGATGGACCGCCCTCGTCTCCTCGCCCATCTCATAAAGTGGCGCGCCGTCGAACGTCCTCAGGCCGTGGAGGTCGGGTCCGAAGTGACCCGGGACCCAGTCGAGCACGACGCCCAGCCCGAGACGGTGCGCCTTGTCCACGAAGTAGGCGAAGTCGTCGGGGGTCCCGTAGCGGGACGTGGGGGCGAAGTATCCGAGCGTCTGGTATCCCCAGCTCGCGTCGTAGGGGTGCTCGGTGACGGGCAGAAGCTCGACGTGTGTGAACCCGAGATCGGCCGCATGGGGAAGCAACTCGCGTGCCAGCGCCCGGTAGCCGAGCCAGGATCCGTCCGCATGCCGGCGCCAGGAGCCGAGGTGGACTTCATAGATGGAGACCGGCGCTGCCGGGGCCGAACGCTGCCGCCTGCCCTCCAGCCACGTCCTGTCCGTCCAGGGGTATGGGTCTCCGGCGACGACGCGCGACGCGGTGCCGGGCCTCACCTCCATGGCCCGGCCCACGGGATCCGCCTTGTCCACCCCACACGGCGAACCGGGTGCCCGCTGCGCCATCGCGCTCGCAGGGGTGCGCGCCGAGCAGGTCGTACAGCGCGGATTCCCGGCCCGCGCGGAACGGCTCCAGGTCGGCGGCCGAGAGGGGGAACGAAGGGTCCCGCGCCGGGGTTTTGAGAGGTCCGGGCGGGCCGCTAGTTTTTTGGTGTTCGATCTGCCACCTCATCGCGGGATCTTCCCCAAGTATGAGCCGGATGCCCACGATCGCCAAGCCGATGACGGAGAGCGCGCGCCGCGGGGTACGCCCCGCCGAGGAGCTCGCGGTCGTGCACCTCGTCACCGAATACTGGCCGTACGCGCGCACGGGCGGTCTCGCCGAGGCCGTGCGGGGGATCGCGACCTTCCAGGCCGCCCAGGGCACGCCGGTCACCGTGTTCATGCCGCTGTACCGGGCGGTGCGCGAGGCCTATCCCGACCTGGAGCCGATCGCGGACGCATTCCGCGTGCGCGTGGGACCGCGGGTGGAGGAAGCGCGAATCCTCCAGCATCCGGGTCCGCGCCGGAACCCGAGGGTCCTGTTCATCGACCATCCCGGATTCTTCGACCGTGGGGGGATCTACGGCGAGGACGGGGCAGATTACGAGGACAACCCGATCCGGTTCGCGTTCTACAATCTCGCTGCGCTCAAGATACTTCCCGAACTGGCCAACGTGCCGGTCGTCGTGCACGCGCACGACTGGCATGCGGCGCTGGCGCCTGTGTTTCTGAGGACGAGGTTCGCGGGCCGGGAGGCGCACGACCGCATGGCGACCGTGTTCTCGATCCACAACGCAGGCTACCAGGGGCTTCAGGGGCGTGAAGTCCTTCAGGAACTCGGGCTCCCGCGGGAACTCTTCCACTGGAGACGGATGGAGTTCTACGGCCATCTGAACCTGCTCAAGGGCGGCCTCGTGTTTGCGGACTACGCGACCACGGTGAGTCCGACCCATGCGCACGAACTCCGCACGACGGCCGGGGGCTTCGGGCTCCACGGCTCGTTCATCGAGCTCGGCGACCGCTTTCTGGGGATTCTGAACGGGATTGACCTCGATGTCTGGGATCCCGCGACAGACCGGGAGATCGAGGCAACGTTCTCGCGGTCCGATCAGGCCGGGAAGGCGCTGTGCAAGGGAGCGCTGCAGCGGGAATACTCCCTTCCCGAGGCCCCTCGCGAACCGTTGTACGGGATGACGGCGCGGCTCGTCGGCCAGAAGGGACTCGACCTGCTGCTGGACGGCGGCCTGCTGGAGCGGGCCGAAGGCCAGTTCATCTTTCTCGGCGCGGGAGAGGATCGGTATGAGACGGCGCTCCGCGACATCGCGACACGCCATCCCGACCGCGTCGCCCTCGACACCGACTTCAGCGAGCCCAAGGAGCATCGGCTGCTGGCGGGCGCCGACCTCCTGCTGATGCCGTCGCTCTACGAACCCTGCGGACTCACGCAGATGCGAGCCCAGCGGTACGGGGCGCTTCCGGTGGCCCGCCGCGTGGGGGGACTGGCCGACACCATCGAGGATCAGGTGACGGGCTTCCTGTTCGACGGCTATACCTCGGAGGATCTCGAGGTCGCGCTGGGCCGGGCCACGGCGCTCTACGGCGGGAGCCCGGAGGCGTGGGCCGAGCACATGGTCGAGGCGATGTCGCGTGACTTCGGCTGGGCGAGCAGCGCCCAGCGCTACCTGGACGTGTACCGTCGCGCACTCGCGGCGCATGCCCCGGACGCCTGAACCGCTCAGCGGTATTGTGACGGGAACGTCCGCATCGCCACCCAGCCCGGCGGCGGTCGTCATCCACGGCCATTTCTATCAGCCTCCTCGTGAAGACCCGTGGACGGACCGCATCCGCCGCGAGCCGACCGCAGCCCCGTTCGACAACTGGAACGAGCGCATCGCCGCCGAGTGCTACGCGCCGCTCGCCGAGGCGGGCGCCTTCGAGTGGCTGAGTTTCGACCTCGGTCCGACCCTCGCGCGGTGGCTCGAGCGCGAACACCCGAACGTCCACGACGGCTTCGTCCGCGGAGACCGCGCGAGCCGCGCGCGGCTGGGTCAGGGGAACGCGGTCGCCCAGCCCTATCACCACATCATCCTCCCGCTCGCCTCGCGCCGAGAGAAGCAGACGGAGGTGCGCTGGGGGCTGCGCGATTTCGAGCGGCGTTTCGGGCGGCCGCCGGAGGGTCTGTGGCTGCCGGAGACGGCAGTCGACATGGCTACGCTCGAGGTACTGGCGGCGGAGGGCGTCGCGTTCACGATCCTCGCGCCGCACCAGATCGCCGAGCCGCCGCCGGGCGGAGTCGGGCGGATCAGGCTCGGCGGAGGGCGCGAGATCTCCGTCTTCGTGTACGATGGCGGTCTGTCGCACGGTGTCGCGTTCGGGGCGCTGCTCGAAGGCCGCGACACCTGGATCGACGGACTTCAGGCTTCGGCCCACGGTGGCGCGTCCCTGATCGCGCTGGCGACGGACGGTGAGACGTTCGGGCACCATCATCGGGGCGCCGACCGCACGCTGATGCGAGTCATCTCTCGCGTCCGCACGCATCGGGAGTTGAGGCTCGAGAACTTCGCTTCGGTGCTGGCCCGCGCCGGCGCCCCTCCCCAGGTGACGCTGCGCGAACCCAGCTCCTGGAGTTGTGCGCACGGCGTCGAACGCTGGCGCGCGGACTGCGGCTGCCGGCTGGCTCCTCACCTCGATTCCCAGCAGCGGTGGCGCGCTCCCCTCCGCACCGCGCTCGAGTCGCTGGCGGCCGGACTCGATGAGGCCTACGAGACCCTCGCCCGGGGGCGCGTGTCGGAGCCCCGGCGGACGTTGCTTCAGCTGGGCGAAGGTCTGGGCGCGCCCGCGGGCCTGGCCGAACTGGCCCGGGAGGTCGCCGAGGAGGGGGCCGGGGAAGACACGCTCGCACTCGCCGAGATGATGAGGGACCGGGCCGCAATGTTCACGTCGTGTGCCTGGTTCTTCGACGATGTGGCGGGGATCGAGACGACCCAGGTCCTGGGCTACGCCGCGCACGCGCTGGACCGGCTCGGGGGACTCGCGCCGGCCCGCGCGGCGGAACTCGAGCGCTCGTTCGTCGAGGGGCTGGCTTCGGCGCCGACCAACGACCCCGAAGTCGGGAGCGCCGCCGCCATCTATCAGCGTGAGTTTCGCGGGCGGCGCGAATGAGCGGACCCCCGCTCCGGTTCGCGTTTGCGATCCACCTCCACCAGCCGGTGGGCAACTTCGACCACGTGTTTGCGGACCACCTGGCGGGCGTGTACCGGCCCTTGCTCGATGCGATCCATGCTCGGGGGGCGTATCCGATCACGTTGCACGTCTCGGGACCCTTGCTCGACTGGCTCGAGGACCAGGCTCCGGATTTCCTGGATCACCTCGGGGCTCCCGTGTCGGACGGGCGGATCGAGTTGCTCGCGTCCGGACGGTACGAGCCGATCCTGGCGGCGCTCCCGCCGCGCGATCGCCTCGAGCAGATCGAGTGGATGTGCGCGGACCTCGCGGCCCGCTTCGGCGTGGAGCCCACCGGGCTCTGGCTGACCGAACGAGTGTGGGAGCCCGACCTGGCTGCCGATGTGGCGCGCACGGGAATCAAATACACCCTCCTCGACGACCGGCACGTCCTCGCGTGCGGACTCGAGCGCACGGAGCTGGACCGCGTCTATACGACGGAGAGCGACGGACACCCGCTCCGGCTGCTCCCCATCGATGAGGAACTCCGGTATCTGATCCCGTTTCGGCCGGTCGAGGAGATCGTTGATTTCTTCGGGGAGCGCAGGAGGGCCGGCCGCCACCAGCTCGTTCTCGGCGATGACGGCGAGAAGTTCGGAGGGTGGCCGGGCACCCGCGCGTGGGTGTACGACGGCGGGTGGCTCGACGCGTTCCTGGATGCGCTCGAGGACATGCGGGGACGGGATGAACTGGAACTGGTCACGACGGGCGAGGCGGCGGCCGGACCGAGCGGCGGGCTCGTCTATCCCGCCGCCGGATCGTACCGGGAAATGGAGGAGTGGACGCTTCCCCGCCCCGCCGCGCTTCGCCTCGGACGACTCGCCGAAACGGACCATGGTGCGCTCGTGCGCGGCGGTCACTGGAAGGGGTTTCTGCGCAAATACCCTGAGTCGAACCGCATGCACAAAGCGGTGCTGAGGCTCTCCCGGCTGTGCCGTCAGCGCGGCGACCCC
Source organism: Candidatus Palauibacter sp. (assembly GCF_965222475.1). Taxonomy (GTDB): domain Bacteria; phylum Gemmatimonadota; class Gemmatimonadetes; order Palauibacterales; family Palauibacteraceae; genus Palauibacter. Next base: position 91,273 of record NZ_CBDCUB010000002.1, read on the forward strand.
CGCGAGGCCCGCCGGGCCATCGCTCGCGCGCAGTGCAACGACGCCTATTGGCATGGGGTGTTCGGCGGCGTCTACCTTCCCCACCTGCGACAGGCGATCTGGCGCGAGCTTGCTGCTGCCGAACTCTACCTGAGGGAGGGTGAGGACATCGCGTACGAACTAGTCGACTTCGACTTCGACGGCCATGAGGAGATCTGGGTCCATTCCTCCCGCTGTTCCGTCGTCATCAGTCCCGCGAGGGGAGGAGCGATCGAGATGCTCATGGTTTTTGCGGACGCAGCCAACTACGCCGATGTGCTGGCGCGCCGGCTGGAGGCCTACCATCGCGATCCCCACGACGGGACCGCGACGTCCACCGGCCCCACGCCGGGACACCCCGGCGATGCATCGGCCGCAGGGGGCATTACGTCGGTCCACGATCGACAGCCCGAAGCGCCCGTGCCCCCTTCCCCGGATCCGGTGCCTCTCGCACTCATGCAGGAGATCGCGCTCGACGGGGCCCGTGATGCGGAGTCCTCCGACCCGGCCGTCGTTGCGGACTGGCGCCTGCACGCGTTCCGACTCGCCGCCCCGCCGGAGGTCGAGCCGCGGAGGATCCGCTTCCGCCTCGCATCCGAGCCGGGCCCGGCGCGCCTCGAGAAGACGCTCGACATCCACGACGACGGTCGCATCGAAGCGAGCCTCGACTGGAGCAGTTCCGGCGTTCCCGCGGGCGCGGTGCTCGCCTGCCGCCTGCCGCTCGCGCACCCGGCATGTGTGGAAGCGATGCCCGCCGCCGCCGAGTCGACGGAGCGCATCGTCACACTGGCCCGGTCCGAACGAGGTTTCGAGTGGATCGATCAGGGAGAGATCATCGAACTCGCGTGGCCGGCGTCGGCCGGCGGCGCGCGCGTCCGATTGACCCCGGGCGGCGGATCCGGATCCGTGGGGAACCGGAGATGAACGCCGGCATGCACCGGCGGCGATGGCTGTGCCGACGCGCGGCTCTCGGGGTCCTCGCCGCTGTGGTCGGATGCGGGGGCGGGGACGCCGACCCGGTCACGCCCGCCGGCGGCGGTTCCGCTAGCGTCGTCCTCGTGTCGGGTGGAGACCAGCGCGGGGTCGGAGGCCGACCGGCGGCGGAGCCTATCGTGGTCCGAGTGCTCGATGCGGCTGGACGCCCTGCCTCGGGTGTCACCGTCTCGTTCACACCGGCAACCGGGAACGGAAGTGCGGATCCGAGTTCGACCGCCTCCGCCGGCGACGGCGAAGCCGTGACGACGTGGACGCTGGGGTCCGCCCCCGGACGCCAGACGCTCACGGTGTCCGCCGGCGCCGCTACCGCCATGGTCGGCGCCGAGACGATCGACCTGGACGCCGAGCTGGATGCCCTCTTCGCACCGGCCTCGGCGGCGGAGGTGGGGGCGGTACGCGAAGACTGGGCCCGGCGCGACGTGTCGGCGGCTGGAGTGTCGGTCGAACTCTCCGAGGAGATGACGCTCGGAACGTCCACCGCCACGCTCCGGATCATCTCCCATGTGGTGACGGGTGCACGCCACTTCGGGGCGATCATCGTGCCCGCCGGCGCGGAGCCCGAGAGCCTGCCCGTGCTCATGTATGCCCACGGAGGCGACGGGGGCGTCTCGGTCGATGATCTGCAGGTCGTCGCGCTGGCGCTGGGCGACCTCAGCGCCCGCTTCGCATACGTGATCCCCTCGTTCCGCAGCGAATCGCTGCGATACGGCGACCGGGCGTGGGTCTCAGAGGGCCCTTCCGGGCACTGGGACTACGATGTGGACGATGCCATCGCGCTCGTGAACGTCGCCTTCGAGTCCACTCCGGAGGCCAGACCGGGCACGTTCAGCATCCTCGGTGGCAGCCGCGGGGCCGGCGTCGCGCTCCTCACCGCGATCCGCGACGAACGGGTCGAGCGCGTCGTCGCCTTCTTCGGTCCGACGGACTTCTTCGACCGGTGGATCCGCGCGATCGCCTGGAAGACGGCGCTGGACGGGCCATGGGACCTGCCGGGTCTCATCCACCTCGATTCCACCCTGATCAAACCCCTCGTCCGGGGCGGAATCACCATTCCCGAGGCGCGTCTCGAACTCGTCCGGCGATCGTCCGTCCTCTTTGCCGCCGACCTCCCCGCGGTACAGCTGCACCACGGGACCGCGGACTTCACCGTTCCCGTCACCCAGGCCGAGTCCCTGATCCGGACCATGGAGGCCCTGGGACGTGCGTCGCCCGACTTCGAGGCGTTCATCTACGAGGGGGGCGGACACGACTTTCTCTCTCTGACCGGCGCCATCCCGCGCGCCGTCGAGTTCATCTCAAAGAGCCTGCCTCCCGGAGGATCCGCAAACAGATGAAACAGAAGATCGCACAGACGATCGAGATCTTCGAAGCCGCGCGGCGGCCGCTGTTCGCCGTCCTCGACGGGATCTCGCGCGAGGACCTCGACTGGCAGCCCGCAGACGGGATGCGCGGGATCGGAAAGATCTGCCGCCACATGTACCGGGTCGACATCTGGTTCCTGAAGCGGCTAGGCATCGTGCCCGTGATCGAGGAGGACGGCCCCGGTTCAGCCGAGGAGATCGGCGCGCGGATGCGCAGGATCCAGGAACAGATCATCACCGAACTGAACGCCTGCGACGACGACGACCTCTTCACCGAGCGCACGTCGCTGGACGGCGACGCGACGTCACGCATGGGCGACACCGTGATCCACATCGCCCAACACTATCTCTACCACCTGGCGCAGATCACCTACCTGCGCCGCATCCGCGACCGCGACTGGGCCGCGCCGCTGGACGAGTGGGAGGCCGCGACCTACCTCATCGGCGACCGGATTCTGGAGTAGCCCCGTACTTCTCGAAGAAGTCGTCGGTCCCGGCCGGGAGGAGCAGCTTGTCCGCGATCGCAGCGATCTCCTCGGCCTCGCGCCACGCCTGCTCGAGCACCCATAGCTCGCCTTCGAGCGCGCGCCGTTCCTGCTCCTCGTGCAGCGCCATCTCCAGCGCGAGCCGCGTCGGCTTGCGCATGTTCGTGACGAACCCCGGGGGGCTTTCCCGGTCGACATCAGGGTTGCCTCTCACGGCCCGGGCGACGTAGCGGCTCGGATGGCCCTGAGCCTCGATCTCGGCAACGGCGGCCTGGACGGTCCGTCGCATGCCGCCATTCGCGTTAAGTATCGGCAACACGGCCGCCGCGACCCGGTGAGCGTCTTGGCCGGCGAACGACGCGGTCCGTATCCTCTGGATCCCCTCTATCCCCTGGTGGATGTCGACTGTGAACCCGGGTTCGTGTTCGGCGGGGAGCATCCGGATCGAGCGAATATTCGTGTGCTTGAACTTGACGACCGTCCCCTGTTCGACCGGTTCCTGGCCAGTCGCTGATTCGCCGTCGACCCGGACCTTCGCCACAGTGCGGGTCGTGGACCAGAGAAGGAGGACACAGACGCCGCCGGTGAACAGGGTGCCCGGCACACTCGCGAACACGAAGTTGGCGGCCACACCGCCGACAAGGGCGAACCCGAGGTTCCGCACCCTGCGCCGGAACTGGTCGCCGTAGCGCCACGCGGCGAACTCTCCGCGCGGTGGCTTGCCGATGCGGACCAACTCCAGACCCTCGCGATGGCGAGCGAGCCCGATGTTGTCGGTGGAAGCACGAAGCGGCGTGGCGCGGAAGAGGCGTTCGCACGTTTCCACGGCCTCCCAGCGTTCCTCCAGCGGCGTCAGGTTCCAACGCAGGCATTTCCGGCACACCACCCACAGCCGCCCCTTCGCCGCGTCGAAAGCGAGTCGGCGTCCCACGGGGAAGGACTCGACGACCTGGTTGGACCCCAGCGGTTTCTTGCAGAACATACACGTCTGGTACACGGCCCCTCCGGGTGAGTCGTGTCCACGTCAACGTGTGGTGCAGCGGCTCCGGGCGCCACGAGAACGCGGGCTGACGAGGACCAACGGATCGCAGTTCCGATTCTTGCGTGAAAGACACAAATAACCCATCATCTGGGTTATAATAGCCCACACCCTGGGTGTGATGTACCCTGGAGGATGGTGAATCCCGTGAGACCCGCTCCATATCTGCCGCGGCTTCTCGAGACCACGCTGCGGGCAAGGCTGGAAGCCTTCCCGGTGGTCGTCGTGACCGGCGCGCGACAGACCGGGAAGAGTACCCTCGCCCGGGAATTGGAGGGTGATCGGCGCGCGTACCTGACCCTGGACGACTACGGCGTGCTGGACCAGGCAAGGCGCGAGCCCGACGCGCTCCTGGCGCGCGCTCCCCGCCTCACGCTCGACGAGATCCAGCGGGCTCCGGAACTGCTGCTCGCGATCAAGCGGGCCGTCGACGCGGACCGGACTCCGGGGCGTTTCCTTCTCACCGGGTCCGCGAACCTCGACCTGATGAAGGGCGTGTCGGAGACGCTCGCGGGCCGGGCCGTGTACGTCACGCTCTGGCCGATGACACGCGGCGAGGCCGCGGGCGGGGGCTCGGCGGGGCGCTGGGACGTCTTTCTCGATGAGCCGCCCGGGGACTGGATCGACGCAGTCTCCGGTGTCAGCGCTGCGGCGCCCGCCGATCCTCCCTCCGGGGATTCGACCGCGCAAGATCGGGAGACGTGGAAGGACCCCGCCCGTCGCGGCGGATACCCGTTTCCGGCCTTGAACCTCTCCTCCGAAGCGGACCGGGGGGCCTGGTTCGAGGCCTACCTGCGCACCTACCTGGAACGTGATCTGCGACAACTCGCGGCGATCGAAAACCTCACCGGATTTCAGCGGCTCGTGCGCGCGACGGCCCTTCGCCTCGGCGGCCTCTCGAACCAGGCCAGCCTGGCGAGAGATGCCGGGATTCCCTCGACGACGGCGCAGCGGTACCTCGATCTCCTGGAGGTCTCGTATCAGCTGCTGAGAGTCGAGTCCTACACCGTCAATCGGAACAAGCGACTCGTAAAGCAGCCGAGACTGTACTGGAGCGATCCCGGACTCGCGATACACCTGGCGGGCGGCATCGAGCCGACGGGGGCGCATCTGGAGAATCTCATCGCGGGCGATCTCTTCGCGTGGCGGGAGATTCGGACGCACCGACCCAACATCCTGTTCTGGCGGACCAGCAAGGGCGCCGAAGTGGACTTCGTCATCGAGACGCCGCGCGCACTGATTCCGGTGGAGGTGAAGAGCCGCCAGCAGCTCCGCGTAGCGGATGCGCGCCACCTGACTACCTTCATGCGAGACTATGGCGACGCGGTTCCCGCGGGGGTCATCATCCACGGCGGCCGGGACACGTACTGGCTCACGGAGCGCGTACTGGCGGTCCCGTGGAACCGGGCAATTTGAGCGGGCAATCCGACGAACGGAGAGTGCCGGAATGACGGTTATACCGCAGAGACCGCTGGGGTTCGGTGAGATCCTCGACGGCGCCATCCAGTTCTACCGGCGTGACTTCGGCCTCTACTTCCTCATCGCCCTCGTGGGCGCGCTTCCGGCATACGCGATGGTCCTCGCCCTGGGGACACCCAGCACGGGCATCGACGCGGCCGGGAATCCGGACTTCGGAGGCGTCGGATTCGACGGGCTCATCGTGCTCCTCGCGATGATCGTCTCGTGGGCCGGGACGGTCGCCGTGGCCATCGCGATGCGCGCCCGCCTGGAGGACGGCCAGACATCGCTCGAGAGCGCCTACCGCGGCGTTCTCCGCCCCTTCCCAAGCACGCTCGGAGCGCACCTGATGGCCATCCTGCTCGTGGCCATCGCCGGCTTTGTTGTCATTATGCTGGGAATGATGCTCGCGCTGGCGGTGGCGTCGCTTGGAAGTCTCGTGCTTGCGCTCGTGGTCTTCGTGCCGATGGGCCTCGCCGCAGCCCTCCTGGTGTTCGCGCTGTGGTTCTCGATCACGTTCGCGATCCTGCCGGCCGTCCTGCTCGAGGGGCGCTCCGCGTCGGCCTCCCTGCGCCGCTCCTTTCAGCTCGCCCGCGGCGCGCGGCTCCGGGTCCTCGGTATCATGCTCGTGGCGTTCATCATCCAGAACGCGGTTTCGTTCGGCCTCTTCGCGTTCTCGGGAGGCTTCGAGATGTTCACGTCGCCCGAGACGGTCGGCACCGTGGGCGGCGGATGGATCGCCGTGCAGAACACCGTTGAACTGCTGATCGGAGCCCTGACCACGCCGTTCGGGGTGGCGACCGTCTTCTTCCTCCACCACGACCGGAGGGTGCGCCTGGAGGCGTCGGATCTCGAGACCACCGCGGCCGCCATGGCGACGGACGGGCCTTGATCCGGTTCCCCTGGCCGGCCTCGCCGCGCGGGGGGCAGGGACCTCCGGCCGACCCGCTCCCTTCGCCGGACGAGATGTCCGCCGTCCTGCGCGAGATCCTCGCCGAGCCGGACTTCGTGACGGTGGCCCTGCCGCTGCGGCAGCGGATCATGCAGTGGATCGGCGAGGCGATCGGCGACGCCTGGGAATGGTTGCGCCAGCTCCTGTTCGACGAGGGGACCGGGCTCATGACGGTCCTCGCGATCCTGATTCCGCTGGCCGCCCTCGTGGCCCTGGGCGTCGTGGCGTTCCGGCACGTTCCGGGGTGGGTCGCTGGAGGTTCCGGCAAGAGCGATGATGGAGCCGGGTCCGGCCGCGCGCCCCGGTCCGCCGGGGAGTGGCTGAGCCTCGCCCGAGCAAGGGCCGGGAAGGGAGACTTCCGGCCCGCCGCGAGCGCCCTCTACCGGGGCTTCCTCCTCACGCTGGACCAGCGGGGGGCGCTGGCGTTCCACCCCTCCAAGACGCCCGGTGACTACGCCCTGGAGATCGATCCGCAGCGGCGTGAGGCCGCTCCCGACGCCGGAGCCGGAGAGAGATTCCTCCGCTCCTTCCAGCGTCTCTCCTTCGGCCAGGAGGCGCCGACTCCCGTGGGGTACGCGGATCTGGAGGCGCTGGCCCGGGACGCGGGATGTCGGGGTCCGGACGAACCCTCGGAGTCCGACGCACCGTGAACAGAGCGAGAAGCAGGACCATAAGCCGGGTCACCGCGATCGCGCTCGTCGCCGGACTCGCCGCCTTCTTCACCCGTCCCGAAGGACGCGCCGCGGCGGACGTCAAGCGCAGCTTCTTCCGGACGACGCCGGACGGGGTGGCGGCACTCGCGCGCGGCATCGCGCGCCTGGGACGGCCCACGGCGCCGCGCATCACCCCGCTCGCGGACGCGGAACCGGTGCCGGGGGCGATCGTCCTCCTCTCGCCGCAGGTCGTGCCGAGTCCCGCCGAGGTACACGCACTCCTCGAGCGGGTGCGGGCGGGGGGCACGCTCGTGTACGCACCCCTCCTCGTCCCGACCGTCTACGGCACGTTCCGAGTGACGCCGCTGATGGACTCGCTGGGCGTCGCCTTCCGAATGACTCGGGAAGGCGACGTGGAGAATCCGGAGTGGGTCTCTCATCCCCTGACGGAGGGTCTGCCTTCGCCTCACCCTCCCCGCCGGGTGCTGCGCCGGGTGACGGAACGCAGCCTCCTGGAGCGCGTAGAGGCGGAGCGCGGGGAGACCCGGCGACCGGACGTCGCTTCGGAAGGTTCGATCGCACCGGTGGAGAGGCTCCTCACGACGGGGACGAGCGAAGACCGGAGGTGGATCGGGGCCGGTCTCATGCCGCTCGGCGCCGGACGCGTCCTCGTCCTGAGCGACGACGCGTCGCTCTCGAACGCGCGCGCCGGGGAGGATCCGTTGGCACTCCTCGTCATCCGCGCCCTGCTGACGCACACCGCCCCGGCGGACACCGTCTTCTTCGACGAGTTCCATCAGGGGATCCGCGGCTACGAGAGCACCGCGCGGCGCTGGGCCGGCTTCGCCCTCGGCACCCCGGGGGGACGGACCCTGTTCCACGTTCTGGTCGCCGCCTTCCTGGCCCTCGTGTGCGCGGGGCTTCGTTTCGGGTCGCCGATGACATCGGTGGCCCCTCCGGACCGGGAGCGGCGATCTCCGCTCGAACACGTCTCGGCCCTCGGCGACCTGTACGAGAAGGCTGGCGCGGCCCGCGCGGCCGCGCTCCTTCTCCTGGCCCGGTTGGCCCGGACGGCCCGGCGCCCGCCGCCTCGGGACCTCCCCGAGGCCGAGGCGCTGGTCCGGGAATTGGAGGCGCGTCGCGGAGCGCACCCCGCGCTGGCGAGCATTCGGCGCGGCTTGCGCGCCGATCCGGTGGACCTGACCATGATCGCCGCCGGAATCGACGATCACCTCACGAAGAGACCCACACCATGACGACGCCCGACGCGGCGCTGCGCCTGCTCGGCGACATCGAGCAGGTCATCCTCGGCCAGCAGGTCGTACTCAGACAGCTCGTGATCACACTCCTGGCCCGGGGCCACGCGCTCCTCGAGGGCGTGCCGGGTACGGCCAAGACGCTCTCCGTGCGGGCGCTGGCCAAGGGACTGGGGCTCGACTTCGGCCGGGTCCAGTTCACCCCCGACCTGATGCCCACCGATCTCGTCGGCGTGAGCGTGCTCGACGAGGCGCGGGGGAACTTCCGCTATCGGCCCGGGCCCGTATTCACCGATCTCCTCCTGGCCGACGAGATCAACCGGGCGCCACCCAAGACGCAGGCGGCGCTGCTCGAGGCGATGGAGGAACGTCAGGTCACGGTCGACGGCACGACCCGCCCGCTCCCCGCGCCGTTCACGGTGTTCGCGACCCAGAACCCGGTGGAATACGAGGGGACCTACCCCCTCCCCGAAGCGCAGGTGGACCGCTTCCTGATGAAGATCGTGATCGACTACCCGCCGGAAGAGGCGGAGCGCGCGATCCTCGACCGGCACGAGGCGGGGTTCCGGGCGGACGACGAGTCGACCTATCCCATGGGCAAGGCCCTCGAGCGCGAGTCGCTGCTCGCGGCCCGGGACGCGGTGAACCGGGTTCACATGGACGAGCGCATCCGGCGCTACGTGACCGATATCGTGCGCGCGACGCGGGAGGACGCGGCCTTCGCTCTCGGCGCGAGCCCCCGGGCGGGCGTCGCCCTCTTCCAGGCCGCCCGGGCCGAGGCCTACCTGTGCGGCCGGGACTTCGTCACTCCGGACGACGTGAAGTCGCTCTCCTTCCCCGTGCTGCGGCACCGCGTCGTGCTGACGGCCGAGGCGGAGGTCGAGGGGCGTTCCTCCGACGACGAACTGCAGGCCCTCCTCGAAAAGCTCGAGGCGCCCCGATAGCGCGCGTCGTCCTCATCCCCGGCGGCCGAACGCTGTGGCTGCTGGGGCTGGCGTCGTTCCTCTTCCTGGTATCCGGGGGGGGCGGGTTGGCGGCGGACGCGATCATCCTCCTCGTGGCCTGGCTCGACGGGCGTCGGACCCCGTTGCCGTCCGCCTCCCGGCTGGTCCCGCGCATCGCCGCACTCGGCGAAGTCACGGAAGTCTCGATCGACGTGGTGAACCCCACCCGCCGCGCCCTCTCGCTCCGGCTCACGGACGACCTCGACCCCAGCCTGCGGCGCCTCCCCGACCCCGGCGATACCGATGAATGGGAAGACGGGGTGCGGCTGCATCTCCCCGCCGACTCGACCATCCGCTGCAGCTACGAGGTACGGCCCCGAACGCGGGGGTTCCTCGCTCTGGGCGCGATCCACCTGCGGACCCGGTCGCCGTGGGGGTTCGCGTGGCGGCGGTCCACCATCGAGACCGCCGACACGCTGCAGGTGCAGCCGGGCATCCGGAGGCTGCTGCGCGACCGGAGCGGCCATGCACTCCGGTGGGGACTGCGGACGGCGGGGGCCCGCCGCAGCCGGCAGTGGGGCGAGGGGCGCGAGTTCGAGAGCCTGCGCGACTACGCCGAGGGGGACGACCCCCGCATCATCGACTGGAAGGCATCGGCCCGGCGCCGGCGTTTCGTCGTGCGCAACTACGAGGCGGAGCGGAGCCAGAACATCGTGCTCGCGATCGATGCGGGCCGCCACATGCGCGAGCGGCTGGAGGACCGGGAGCGGGTCGACTTCGCCCTCGCGGCGGGGATGATGCTCGCCACCCGGGCCCGGAACTTCGGCGACCGCATCGGGGCCATGGTGTTCGACGACCGCATCCGGCACGTCTCGCCGCCCCGCCGCGCCGACCCCGGCGCGCTGGCCCGGATCTTCGCCGGCGTGGAGACCCGGCCCGTCGAACCCAACTATCCTCTGGCCTTCGCGACGCTCGCGCGGACGTTCCGCAAGCGGGCGCTCGTCATCCTGTTCTGCGACGTGATCGACGAGGCCGTCTCGAAGGCCCTCGTCACCTCGCTCACCAGGATCGGGCGCGCCCACCTCCCGCTGGCCGTCGCGATCCGCAACCCCGCCCTCGAGAAAGCCGCGGCGCGGACGGCGCCGACGCCCGCCGGGGCCTTCCACCGAGCGGCCGCCGAGGAACTCGTACAGGCGCGTGCCACGACGCTGCGGGTCATGCGCCAGTCCGGGATCCTGGTGGTGGACACGCCGCCCGGAGACGCGCTCGTCCGCACCCTGGACAAGTACGTCGAAATCAAGGAACGGGGGCTGCTCTGACTCCCCGACCCGCGAACCCGAAGTAGACGGCGAGAAGAACCGCCGTGGCGCCTCCGAACGCGAACTTCGCCACCGCGGGCAGCCCGGAAGGCGAATAGAAGCCCTCCACCAGCCCCGCGATGAGGAGGAGAAGGACCGCGCCCCCCAGCAGGGAGAGGAACGCCCGCCCGCGCTCCCTCAGCGCCTCCCTGCGGGTCCGGCGTCCCGGGACGAGGAGCGCGGACCCGAGACCCAGTCCCGCCCCGCCCGCGAGGCAGATGGCGGTGAGTTCCATCACGCCATGCGGAAACACGAAGGCGAGGATCACCCCAAGCACCTCGTTGTTCGCGTACAACCCGAAGGCCGCGCCCAGGAGGACCCCGTTGAAGACGAGGATGAGCACGGTGCCCACCCCGGCCAGCAAGCCGCCGGCGAAGGCGGTGAAGGTGACGCCGACGTTGTTCGTCATGACCATCGATGAGAGCGCCGGCATCTCGGCACCCCCGACCTCGAGGTAGGCGGCGTCGGGGTCCCCGCGCGCCGTGTTCTCGGCCCGGGCCAGCATCCCGGGCGGCATGATCGCCCGCGCCCGCGCCGGCACGTCACGGACGGCGCCGTACGAGGCCAGCATGGGACCGAAGAGCAGGAGCGCGGCCAGCAGCACAGGCCAGCGGTGGCGCCGCACCGCCCGCGGGAACTCGCGGGCGACCCAGCGCCCGAGCGGGACCGCCGCCCGCCCCTTCGCCCGGTAGAGGAGGTTGTGCCCCGAGCCGGCCCACCGCTCCACCGCCTCCATCATCGCCGGCGAGGCGCCGTAGGTTCGGGCGCGAGCCAGATCCGCCGTCACACCGCGGTAGAGACGCCCGAACGCCCGGACTTCCTCTTCGGTGAGCGCCCCCAGGCCGCGGGCGCGTCCCTTCTCCACCAGCGCGGTGTACGCCTCCCACGCCTCCCGCCGCTCCCGAGCCATCGCCGCCGCCTGGAGACTCGCCCCTCCTCGGCCCGCGGCGTGCCGCGGCGCCTCCGCCCCGTGCACATGGGCGAGCCTCGCGTCGGGATCCGCCTCCGATTCGGCGAGATCCCCGCCGACCGATTCGCGAAGGGCACCCCAGACGGAACTCGCGACCCGGGCCCGCACCCCGGGCTCCAGTCCCTCCCGACGCGCCATGTATCCCGCCAGCAGTTCGAACTGTTCGGGGGAGAGCGTCGGGCGGCCCGAAACCTCGACCTCGTCCCCGAACATCTCGCCGCCCCCGGTGTCCCGGACCACGATCGTGCCCGCCACGATGTCCCCCAACCGCTGCGCGCGCCGGTTGAACAGGATCGTCGCGGCCCCCGCCATCCCGGTGACGCCCGGCTGCAGATCGACGAAGCGGATCAGGTTGCGGAGGACGGAGCCCTGGAAGGAGAGCGGCTCTCCGCCGTCGTGCAGAACACGCAGCCCCAGCGCCCGTTTCCCCGGCGTGCGTCCGTCCCATACGGCTTCGAAGAAGAGGAAATAGCCCCAGGTGGCGAAGAAGAGGACGATGTAGAGGACGGCCGTCCCGAATCCCGCACCCGCACCCCCGAGCGCCCCCGTGAACCTCAGGACGAGGACCAGCAGCAGGATCGTCGTCACGATGATCGCCAGATCGAGGGCAAGGGCGGCGGCCCGCGAGCCCAGATCCGCGAGTTGGTATTCGAGGCGGACGTGTTCCGGCGTCTCCAACGCGATGCGGCGGTGCAGACCACCTCGCGCTTCAGGCATCAGCCGTTTGTCGGCCGGCAGGTCAACACCCGGGACCAGTCGTCGTCCCGCGCCCCCGCCGTAGACCGCCGATACGCCTCATCGATCCCCGCCCGGGGGATCACTCTCCACTCGCTCACGTCTTGCCCGGCGAACTCCGGAAGCCGGGGACCAGGAACAGCGCCAGTTCCAGGCCCACCAGGAGCCCGGCAGTGGCGGTGGTCGCAACCGCGAGGGCCATGAGGAGAAACCCCGGCTCGTCCATCGACCTCGCCCAGTACCACGTGGAGAAGAACGTCGATGCAAAGCCGGCCGCGAAGATGGAGCGCTGCGGTATCTTCCCGTAGCGGTTCCTGTACACAGGATTGAGTCTCATGGCGTCCTCCTTGCGCCAAGGCTACACGCCGACCCCCGGAGTGCAAGACACCACTACGTCACAGGTCGCGGCGGCGGAACCAGATGAAGGCGCCGCCGATGAAGAGCACGGTCCAGAGGGTGGCCATGATCACATGCGAGCCGAGCTCGACGGCCTCGGGAGCCGAGCGACCGGCCGCCTCCGCGGCGGCGGTCATCCGCTCGAACGCCGGGGCGTCGTAATACCGAAACTCAAGGAGCGGGAAGACGTTCCTCCACGGAAGGTACTCGAGCCGGTCGGAATAGGCGGGCAGGAAACGTTGAACGAGCGGGGGGAGCATCCCGAACTCGATGGCGCCGATCCACAGGAACCATACCGCAAGCGCCGCGCCGGTCTTGCGGATCGCCAGGGACAGGAAGAAGGCGAAGGCTCCCACGCTCAGGAAGGCGAGGGTCAGGCCGCCTGCCGCCTGGAAGACCGAAAGCGGCACGAGCGACGATTCGGCAGCTCCCATATCGGTGCGAATCAGCGCCAGCACACCCGGGATCAGTGTGTGCGCGGCGATGAAGCCGAGGCCCACCATCGGCAACAACAGGGATTTGCCCCAGAACCACTGGGACTTCGACAGGCCGTCGATCACGTTCTGCCGCGCCGTCCGCCAACTGAACTCCGTCGCCGTCAACAGAATCAGGGTAATGGCGGCAAAGATGAAGAGCATGGCCGAGTCGTCGCCAAACACCGACGCCCAGATGTCCGGGAGCCGGAAGCCCTCGCTGCGTTCGAAGAAGGAGTACGCGTTGTCCATGAACGTGACGAGTGCGTAGAAGCCGAGCGCCATCCACAGGACGATCCGCTTCCGCGCCTTGAACCACTCGTTGCGCAGCAGCACGCCGAATACCCGACCGCCCTTCATTGCACTTCTCCGAACCCGTTGGCCCCGCCCGTGATCTCCATGAACGCGTCCTCCAGCGACTGCCGTTCCAGCGACAGGTGCGAAGCGTAGATCCCACGCTCCGAGAGAAACCTGTTCAGCTCCGAGAGCCCTCCGCCCGCGAGTTGCGCCAGCACCCGGCCGTCCACGACCCGGGTGTTGCTCGCACCCTCGAACTCGGTCACCGCGAGCTGCAGCGCTTCCATGTCCATGTCGGCGCCCACCGCGGCCACCGTCCGGGCGGAGGTAATCTCGTCCACGCTCCCCTCGCGGATGAGCCGGCCGCTCTCGATGATCGAGACGTGGGTACAGGTGCGCTCCACCTCGTGAAGCAGATGGCTCGAGAGGAAGATCGTCTTCCCGCGCGCGGCGAGTTCGCGGATGATGTCGCGGATCTCCCGCTGCCCGGCAGGATCGAGGCCATTGGCCGGCTCGTCGAGGATGATGAGTTCGGGGTCGCCGATCATCGTGGCGGCCAGCGCCAGCCGCTGCTTCATCCCCAGCGAGCAGGCCTTGAACTTCGTCTTCTGGCGCGCGGCGAGTCCCACGACCTCGAGCGCCTCCGCGACCTCGGTCTCATCCCTTCCCTTCACCCTCGCCACGAGCCGCAGGTTGTCGCGGCAGCTGAGGTAGGGATAGAAGTTGGGATACTCGAGCGTGGCCCCGATCCTCTGGCGCGCGGCGTGGAGTTCCGCCGGCGACGAGCCACCGAAGAGCCGGAACGAACCGCGGGTCGGGGTGATGATCCCGAGCAGCATGCCGATCGTCGTCGTCTTCCCGCTCCCGTTCGGGCCCAGGAAGCCGTACACCTGCCCGGGCTCCACCTGCACGGAGAGTTGGTCGACAGCGAGCGTCCCCTCGCCGCGCAGGGCCGCGTATCGTTTTGAGAGTGCTTCCGTATCGATGATCGCCATGTTCGGTCCCGAATAAGTGGTCGGTCAGAGGCTCGGCGCTGGCGAATCCGGGCCCGCGGGGTTCGTGAGTTGGCCGCGCGTCTCCGTGGTCCCCGCGCCGCCGCCGCGCTCTTCCAGGCGCCGGCGGAACAGTTCCGCTTCCGCCAGCTCGCTCAATCTCTCGTCCCGCTCCCGGCCCTCGCGTTCCAGATGGGCGATTCGCTCCTCGAGCCGGGCGATCGCTTCACGGTCGCGTCTCTGGGGGCCGAGCGCCTGGGTCAGATCCCTTATCAGCGGCCGCAGCGCGAACCGGGTCGCCAGCGCGAGCGCGGGGACACCGATCACGAAGAACATCCCGACCAGGGGGATGAGTGTGTCTTCCATGGCGAATCCGGACGAAAGGGGTGGCGAGAAGGTTTCTACCCGGGCGGATTTCGGCCGATGATGCCCCGGCCCCACACGTTGTTTCCGCGGTTGACGTCGGGGAGGATGCCGTCGGGGTCGAGTTGCACGTTGCGCACGAACCCGTCGACCACCTCGAGCACATAGGTGCCGTCCACCTGCCACGCCTCGACCGGCACGTCGTGTCGCTGTTCGTCCCCACCCCGGTACAGGATCCGGATCTCGAGCGGCATCGGGATCCCGCCTCGATTCTCGATCGTCACCGTGGTCGTGTCCCCCGTCCTCTCCACCGAGGCGATCGCCTGGTCGAGTACCGCGTCCTCGTAGATCCAGCCCTTGAAGAACCAGTCGAGATCCTGCCCCGACACGTCCTCCATCGTGCGGATGAAGTCGGCCGGCTGCGGGTGCTTCCACGCCCAGCGGCGGATGTACTCCCGGAACCCCTCGTCGAACACCTCGGGACCGAGCACCTCCTCGCGCAGGAGCACGAGGACGGCGGCGGGCTTGTTGTAGGCGAGGACGCCGATCTCCTCCTCGGGGATGCTGTCCGCCGGCGTGAGGATCGCGTGCCCCGGCCGCTGCGTATCCACGGCGATCTGGGCCGGCGACATGAACTGGCCCAGAATCGGCTCGCCGCCCGAAAACTCGATCCCGGAGTAGTAGTTGATGAACGTGTTGAAACCCTCGTCCATCCACGCGTATCGCCGCTCGTCGGAGCCCACGATCATGGGGAACCAGGTGTGTCCGATCTCGTGGTCGGTGACGGAGAAGAGGAACGCGCCACGCGACTCCCACGAACAGAACACGATCATGGGGTACTCCATCCCCAGCGCGAGCCCGGCCACGTTGATCGCCACCGGATACGGATAGCGGAACCATTCTTCCGAATAGTACTCCACGCTGTGGCGGAGATACTCCGTCGAACGCTCCCAGCCGCTGACCCCTCGCCCGCCGATGCTCTCTTCGGGATAGACGGACATGATGAGGACGTCCTCCCACCCCGCCGCGTCCCACACGAAGCGGTCCGACGCGGCCCACGCGAAGTCGCGCACGTTCTCGGCCCGGAAGCGCCACGTCAGCGGCAGTTCGCCGCGGGGCCGCGTCTCATCGTCTCCCGCCTCGTCCGGCTCGATGATGTGTAGAGTCTCCTCCGAGGCCCGCGCCTCCGCCAGCCGGTCCAGTTGCGTGCGGGTGAGGACATCCTCGGGATTCAGCAGTTCCCCGGTGGCGACGACGACGAAGTCGCGCGGGACCGTCAACTCCACGTCGAAGTCGCCGTACTCCAGATACCACTCGCCCTGCCCCAGGAAGGGGGACTGGTTCCAGCCGTTCACGTCATCGTACGTGAACATGCGGGGATACCACTGCGCGAGTTGATAGATGATCCCGCCCCGGATGTCGAGTTGCCCCATGCGGTCGCCGCCGCTCTCGGGGATCTCGAACGCGAAGTCGATGTCGACCTCGACCTGCGCGCCCGCGGGCGGGAGGGGCTCGTCGAGGAGGATCTCCATCATCGTGTCCTCGGTCCGGTACTCGGGGACGGTCATCTCTCCTTCGTGCTCGACCCGCACCCCCGAGATCACGAAGCCTCCGTCCCGGAAGAAGCCGCCGTGTCGGACATCTCCGTCGAGTTCTTCCGCTCTCAGCGCCCCGTAGCTGTTCTCGCGGAAGAGGTTCTGGTCGAGCTGAACCCAGATGCTCGTGAGGGAATCGGGACTGTTGTTCGTGTAGATGATGCGCTCGGTGCCCTCGATCCGGTCGCCGACGAGGCTCGCCTTGATCTGATAATCGGCGCGCTGCTGCCAGTATTCGGCGCCCGGTGCGCCAGCGGCGTCGCGGAACGGTCCGGGCTCGGGGAGATCGAGCGGCGCGAAGGCGCCCGCGGGATCGAAGATCCGCCGCAGCGAGTCGCGGCGCGCGAGTTCGGCCGCTTCCGCCGCTTCCCGCTGCTCGCTGCTCTCTTCCTGCGCGGCCAGACCGCCGGCCGGCAGGATGAGCAGCGCGCAGAACGCCGCCATGGTCCGTCGCATCCGAAATCCTTCGCCTTGAACTGTTTTCGCCGGTCCCGATCGCCGGCCCCAACATACCCGGATGGCCCCTCGAGGGTCACCCGCCTCTTGAATCGGATCGGGTGCGGGGGACATCATGCCGGGACCGGCCACGTCACTCGCAGGAGGCTCCCCGATGGTTACGAGGATGTTCACAACTTCGGACACCCCGCTCCGCCTGATCCGTTGCTCTCTCGGCTGCTCCCTCCGCTCTCTCGGTCGCACCCTCGGTGTGGCGGCGCTCCTCGCGCTGATGGCCGTCCCACCGCAGGGGGCCACTGCCCAGGAGGACGCGGGGTGGTCTCCGGAACTGAGTATGCGCTACCGGGCGGTCTCGGGGACCGCGATCTCCCCCGACGGCTCCCGCATCGCCTTCGTGGTGCGCGAGCCGCTAATGGAGGGACAGAAGTCGGAGTATCTGAGTCACATCTGGATGACGGACGCCGACGGGTCACGCCCCGCGCAGTGGACCCGGGGCGATGCCTCCGCGGGGGCGCCCCAGTTCTCGCCCGATGGAGGGTGGCTGAGCTTCACGACCGGCCGCGAGGGCGAGGGGGAAGCCGGAAGCCAGGTATGGGCGCTTCCGCTGGGAGGTGGCGAAGCCCGGCAACTGACGCACGCGGAGGGCTCGGTGGGGACGTATCGCTGGGCGCCGGATGGGACGCGGATCGCCTTCCTCATGCGGGATCCGCAGACCGCGGAGGAGAAGAAGGCGAGGGAGGAAAAGCGGGACGTCATCCTCGTGGACCGGAACTACAAGTTCTCGCACCTGTACGTGGCCGCGATCGACCCGGAGTCGGACGATCCCGCCACGCCGGTGCGGCTGACCGCCGGTGACTTCCACATCACGGGGTTCAGCTGGGCGCCGGACGGGGAGAAGATCGCCTTCTCGCATCAGGCGGACCCCCGCATCAACACGGGCCGACTCAGCGGCGACGTCTCGACGACCTCAGTGCCGGACGCAGCGGAGATCGCTGAGATCCTCGCCGAGGGAGACGACCCGGCGGCGATCGGGGAGGTCGCGGCGCTCGTGACCGGGGCCGGCATCGAGCGGAGCCCGCACTGGGCGCCGGACGGGGAGTGGATCGCGTACGTCTCGACCGGGAACCAGCCGGAGCCGATCGGGCTGGGCGACGTCTACGTCATGCCCCTCGCCGGGGGCGAGGCCAGGCGCCTCGAGACGCCCAACCGGAGCGCGTCCATCCTGGGCTGGTCGGGCGACGCCGCCGAACTCCTCCTGCTCGAATCGCTCGGGACGCGGCGGCACGTGATGGCTGTCTCGGCCGATGGAAGCGGGATGCGGTTCATCTCCTACGGGGACGGAGTGGTCGGCTCGGTCGCGCTCACGGACGACGCGAGCCACATGGCCTTCACATACCAGACGCCCGACGAGCCGTGGGATGTGTTCGTCTCCCCCACGAACGGGTACGCGCCGAGCCGGGTCTCGGACGTCCATGCGGGCGTGCCGCGCCCCGAGATGGGCCGGACCCGGCTTGTCTCGTGGAGGTCGACCGAGGGATTCGACATCGAGGGCCTGCTCACCTACCCCGTGGGTTATGAGGAGGGGGAGCGTGTGCCGCTCATCCTGAACGTGCATGGCGGTCCCGGCGGCGTGTTCAGCCAGAGCTTCACCGGGGCTCCCGCCGCGTACATGCTGCAGTACTTCGCCCAGCAGGGGTTCGCGATCCTGCGGCCGAATCCGCGCGGGTCCACCGGCTACGGCAAGGATTTCCGCTATGCCAACTTCCAGGACTGGGGATACGGCGACTTCCGGGATCTGATGTCGGGCGTCGACCATGTGATCGAGATGGGCGTGGCGGACCCGGACCGTCTCCTGCTCATGGGCTGGAGCTACGGCGGATACATGACGTCGTGGGCCGTCACGCAGACGGACCGCTTCGTGGCCGCGAGCATGGGGGCCGGACTCCCCAACCTCATCTCCATGACGACGACGACGGACATTCAGGACTATCTCGTCGGACACATGGGGATCGAGTTCTGGGAAGACTACGAGCGCTACGAGCGACACTCGGCGATGTACCACATCGCGAACGTGGTGACGCCGACGCAGGTGATTCACGGAGCGGAGGATCTGCGCGTCCCGTTCACGCAGGGGCAGGAGTTCTACCGGGCGCTCGACCGTCGCGGCATCCCGACCGAAATGATCGTGTATCCTCGCACGCCCCACGGGCCGCGCGAGCCGAAGTTCGTCATGGACGTCTCCGAGCGGATCCTGACCTGGTTCCTGACGCACCTGGATTCGGAGGCGGTCACGGCCGCGGACGGGGCGCGTTAGGCCGCCGGACACCGGCCCCCCCGTGTCGACTGAAGCTCTCTCCAGGCTCCTCCTCACCCGGGAGCCGGGGGAGACCGCCGCCCGCGCGTGGACGGACGAGATCGCGAGTGATCTCCTCGGCCGGTCTTCGGACCTCCGCGAACCGAACTTCACCAAGATCGGCCCGGACGATCTCGCAGCCCTGTTCGCGGCCTATGACGGGCGCTTTCTGGACGGTCTGTGCGGACGGATCCTGGGGCCGAACACGCTCACCTTCCGGCTTTCCGGGCGGATGACGCGCGCGGGGGGCAAGACCACCCGCATCGAGCGCCGGGGTAGGGCCCCGCGCTTCGAGATCGCGGTCGCCACGTCGATTCTCTTCGACGGGTTCGGGGAGGACGACCGGGATGTGACGGCATGCGGCCTCCCGTGCCGAAACCGGCTCGAGGCTCTGCAGCGGATCTTCGAGCACGAACTGGTACACCTCGCGGAGTGGCTCAGCTGGGACGAGAGCCATTGCGGACGGTCGCGCTTCCAGGGGATCGCGAGGCGGCTCTTCCTTCATCGGGCGCTCACCCATCAACTCATCACACGCTCTGAGCGCGCCGCCCGGGACGGAATCGTGGTGGGCTCCCGGGTCACGTTCGCCTTTCGTGGCCGGCCTCTGACGGGACGCGTGAACCGGATCACCAAGCGGGCCACCGTGCTCGTGGAGGACGCGCGGGCCCCCCGCTGGTCCGACGGGCAGCGCTACGCCCGTTACTACGTGCCGCTCGACAAGCTCCGACTCGCCGAACCCGACCGGGGGGCGTGATCATCTCCTGAGCCTGACTGCGAACCTCTTGCGAGCAGGTGCCGCAGAAATACCTCGGCTATTCGAGCACCGGCTTCGCCCCGGGGCCAACGGCCGGCCGGCGGTTTCCTATCGGCGCCGTCTGACCGCATCTTCGAGCCCCCTGGAGGTCGACACGTCGAGGCCTCCGATCTCGGCCAGCACGGCCGGGAGATCGCCCTTCCAGTCGCGCAGGATGGCGCGGATCCGCCCCGTCCCCGGGTCGGTGACGACCGATATCGCCCGGTCGTCGTCCAGACCCACGCTCACCACACCCTCCGGCCCCGTGAGCGTGATGCGGTCGAGTGAGTCGGCCCAGCCGGCCTCGATCGGGATCGTAAAGAAGAAATACTTGTCGCCGAACTGGTCCTCTCCCGGCGTGAATCGCAGCGAGAATTCTGTTTCTCCTGCACCGCCAACGCCCTCAATGCGGTACGGGCCGGTCTCCTCCGGAAGCCGCGCCGGCGACGTTACTCGGAACGCGGGATCGAGTCTGAGTTGGCCGTTCACGACGCCGCCCCATAGCACGAGCATCTCGGACCTCGGCCACTCGGCGGCGATGGCCGCCCGCGCCCGATCCCCTTCCACCCGCGCCCGGTATTCGATCACCTTCTCATAATGGTAGTCGCTGAGCCAGCTCCGTTCGTAACAGTACCCCATGATGTCCCGTCGGCGCTCCGCGGACACCACCGTGCCGTCGCGGAAGTCGTATCCCCATGCACCGAGGCCTCCGTTCGCATGCGGGAAGTCCGGATCGGTACCGAGGGCGTTCCCGCAGGGTGCGTGGCGAAGGTCGAGGTTGTGCCCTACCTCGTGGGCGAGCTCCGTACCCCAAGGCTTGCCGAGGCTCAGCCGGCCGTCCAGACGCGCGAGCCCGCGCACCGTTCCGTTCACGCTCGCCGCCGCCGCGTACCAATAGCCCCGGCCATTCTCGATCGCCCGCACCGCTTCCAGTTCGAGGATCAGGCTCCACCGTTCCGCCCGGTCGGTCAGGTCGAGCGATGTGACGTACGTCGCCCGGCTCCGCGCCCGGAACTCCGAGAAGGGGAAGGCATAGCGGAGCAAACCCACCTCCGGACTGTCATCGTCGATGTTGTCGGTCCATTCAAAGATCGACGAGTCGGGCGCGGCCGCCTCCAGCACGGGTACAATCGTCAACTCCATGGGGGGCACGTCGATCACATTCAGCGGCCTGCCGCCGGAGGCCGGGAAGCGAATCTGGCTCCCGGCAGCGCGGGGCACGACCCCGCCGGGGTCCGCCTCCACCACTAGTTCGACGTCTGACCGGATATACTCTGACGGAATCACGGCGTTGTAGGAATGGCGAAGGTCCGATTCGTCCACGGCCACAGGAAGCAGGTCGCCCTCTCGCCGAATCGTGACTCGGTGAACCTCCCCGCCGGCGCGCGTCAAGGTCGCCACGACCTCCGGTTCGAAAAACGCCAACGGCGCGTCGCTCATGAGGAACACGCGCAGCAGCGCTTCGCGCCCCGCGATCAACGGGACATCGTCGGCCGGTCTCTGAATGGCCTGCGTCAGATACACTACGGGGAGCGACAATCCGACCTCATCCGCGTTCCCGCAGGTGGCTCCGACCACGACATCGATCCGCCCTAGCCAGTCCTGGAACGTCATCGCCGGAGAGGCGCAGAGACCCGTGTCTTCGTATTCCAGGGCTTCCAGTCGTGTGAGTTCGGTCAGGCGGAAGGGGAGCGGACCCGCCATTTCCTCGTTGCCCCTGAATCGCATCGAGGTGAGGTCCGCCATGGTGGCGACCGCGATCGGAAACTCCCCGGCGAGACGGTTGTCGCCGAGGTCCAGGGTCTCCAGCGTCGTCAGATTCGCGATCTCCGGCGGCACCGGCCCCGTCAAGCCGTTGTCCGCCAGCGCGACGCGGCTCACGCGTCCCCCCTTGGTGGTGATGCCGTGCCAGCTGTCCACGCCCGCGCTCGTGTTCCAGCCGCCGCTCCGGGTCCACGAGTCGCCGCCGGCCAGCGCGAAGAACTCCGACAGCGCGAGCCGCTCGACCCGCGTCACATCGCATTCTTCCAGCGTTGCGTCGATCTGGCCCAGCCATGCCTGGAATTCGCCATCGAGCTGCCCGCAGAGTCCGGTCTCGAAGACACTGAGACTCGACAGGGACTCCATGTTCATAAGACTGCGCGGGAGGAGCCCTTGCAGGTCCGGGTTACGCGAGAGCCACACGTTCTCCAGGTTGTCGAGATCGCTGAACTCGGACGGAAGCGGCCCGGACAGATTGTTGCTGAAGAGCGACAGAGTGGTCAGCGAGGAGAGGGCGGCCAACTCTGGCGGTATCGGACCGCTGAGATTGTTACGGCTGAGTCCCATGGTCTCAAGCGCGGAGAGCCCCGCCCCCAGTCCGGGCGGGATGACGCCCGTGAGCTGATTGCTGCCGAGCGACATCGTCTCGAGTTTCTCGAGGTTGCCGAGTTCAGCGGGGATCAGGCCACTCAGCGCGTTTTCGAACAAGCCCATGAATCTGAGATTTGACAGTTCGCCCAGTTCGCGCGGAATGCCGCCCGTCAGGCGATTGTTCGCGAGGTTCAGCGATTCGAGCGAAGTCAAGTTCCCGAGCGTCGCTGGAATCGGGCCGTCGATCTGGTTTCCGTAAAGTTCGAGTCGCTTCAGCGAACCGAGCCTGCCAAGTTCGGCCGGAATCGGGCCTGACACTTGATTTCGGGTAAGAGTCAGGCGTTCAAGAGAAGCCATGTCGCCGAGTTCCGGCGGCAACGGGCCTTCGATCGCGTTGTCGCTGAGCACTAGATGCTTGAGGTTTTTCAGTTGGCCGATCTCCGGCGGCAGCGGCCCGCTCAGCCGGTTGTTGTGGAGCGCCAGCCGCTCCAATGCCACCATGTTGTCCAGCTCGCGCGGGATGGGTCCTGCAAGCTGGTTACGAGACAGGTTCAACGTGTCGACGTTCACCAGCCTCCCGAGTTCGGGGGGAATCGATCCCTCCAGTTCGTTCGAGGACAGCGTCAGCTGGTGCAGCCTCGTCAGCCTGCCCAGTCCCGGCGGGATCCGGCCGCTCAGATCGTTCCCCCACAGGCTCAACACCTCGAGGCGGCCCAGGTCGCCCAACTCCGCAGGCAGAGGCCCGGCCAGATTGTTGGCCGGCAGGAAGAGAGTCGTGACATAGCCCTCGGCGTTGGCTTCAACGCCGTACCAGGTGTCGATGGCGAGGTCGCTCAACCAGTTGTCACGGTATTCCCAATTCGCTCCACCCGTAGCGTTGTACAGGGCGACGAGTACCTCCCTGTCCGCGGGGGCGGTAACGCACGAGACTGGATCGTTCGCGTCCTCAAGCTGCGCGAGCCACGCAACAAGTGAAGGGGGCACGCACAACGACGTCTCGGCGAAGTAAAAGCGCGTCAAGGCGAGGCGAGCGAACGTCTCGGGGACTGGGCCGGACAGGTTCGTGCTGGAGATCGCCAGATAGCGAAGACCCGTCATGCCGCCCATTTCGGGCGGTAGGGAGCCGGAGATCTCGTTGTGACCGAGGGACAAGTCGCGCAATCGGTTCAGCATCCCCAATTCGGGAGGGATTGGGCCGCGGAGCGAGTTCCCGCTCAGGTCGAGAGCGAAGAGTTGGTCGAGCTGGCCGATAGAGGCCGGGATCGTGCCATTCAGGTTGTTGTCGCGCAGATACAGGTCTTCGACTCGTCCGTTGCGGTCGGTGCGCACGCCAGCCCAGTCCGAGAGCGGCGCTTCGGTCATCCAGTTGGTGTCGTCGGTCCAGTTGTCGCCACCCGTGGCCCGGTACAGGCCTTCGAGCACCTCCCGGTCGTTGGAACGGGCGATCACATCCACGTCCACCGATGCGCCAAGCGAATCCGAGGCCGCCGTGACTTCGGTGGATCCTGGGCCGACCCCGACCACCCGCCCGGTCGAGTCGACCGTGGCCACGGATGAGTTCGCACTCGACCATGTGACGCCCGCGCCGGCCACCCGATGGCTATTGGCGTCAGCCACCGTAGCCTCGAGTACAGATGTATCACCAACGACGAGCGTCAGTGCCCCCGGGGCAATCGTGATACCTGCGGGGATTTGCTCTACGGTCACGGCTGCGGTCCCGGACGCCGCACCCGCGCGCGCGGTGATCGTCGCGCCGCCATTGCCTATCGCCGTCACCAGACCCGATTCGTTTACCGTGGCGACAGAACCGTTGCTGCTCGACCACGCGATGGCCGCCCCGGCCATCACCTGGCCGTTCTGGTCCCTCACTTCCGCAGTCAGACGCGCCGTCTCGCCGAGCGCGGCAAGAGTCACCTCCGCCGGACTTACCGAGAGGGTCGCGGGCCGGGGCGCGGGCGGAGGTGAAGGCGGCCTCGCCGGTGTCGTTGGTGACTCCCCGCAGGACAGCACGAACAGCAATGCGAGGAGGTAGGACCAAAAGGTGTGTAAAAAGGGAGGCGACGTACCTTTCAGCTGACCAGTAACAGCGGATCCGGGGGGAGACCCGGAGAAAGGACGTCGCCTCATGGGCAACGATAAGCGGGAGAGGTTGGCCGGGCCAGCGTGGGAGACGCTGGAGGCGTGGGTGCGGGAGCGGGCGCGGGACATGATCCAGCAGGCGCCGGGGAGGAGGTCACGGAACTCCTGGGCCGGATGAAGTCGGAGCGGCGGGCGGCGGTGGACGCGCCTCCGGGCTACCGCAACGGGTACGGCAAGCCGCGTCGTCCGGCGATGAGTTCGGGGACGATCGAGGTGAGGCGGCCCCGGGTGCGGGGTCTGGAGGAACGGTTCGAGAGCCGGGTGCTGCCGCTGTTCCAGCGCCGGACGAGGGAGGTGGGGGAGCTGATCCCGGAGCTGTACCCGCACGGCTTGGCCGAGGGCGACTTCGAGTTGGCCTTGAGGGGGCTGTTGGGCGACGGGGCGCCGTTGTCGAAGTCCTCGGTCGGGCGGCTCAGGGCGAGGTGGACGGCGGAGCACGAGGCGTGGAGCCGGCGGTCGCTGGAAGGCCGTGAGCTCGTGTACGCGTGGGCCGACGGGATCTACGTGAAGGCGGGTCTCGAGAAGGACAAGGCGGCCCTGCCGGTCGTCATCGGCGCCATGAGCGACGGGACGAAGGAAGTGCTGGCGGTCACGCCGGGCTACCGCGAGTCGACGGAGTCGTGGGCGGCGGTCTTGAGGGACCTGAAGGCTCGGGGGCTGGCGACGCCGAGGCTCCTCGCCGCCGATGGGAACCTGGGCATCCGGGGCGCGGCGCGGACGGTGTGGCCGGAGACCGCCGAGCAGCGGTGCTGGAACCACAAGACGACCAACGTGCTGGACCGGCTGCCGAAAAGGGAGCAGGCCGTGGCGAGGGAGATGCCGCGCGCGGCGGCGTACGCGCCCTCGCGGGCGGCGGCGAAGGAGGCGAGAGACGCCTTCCGGGACCGCTACGCGGACGCGCAGTCCAAGGCGGTGTCCGTGCTCGAGGACGACTGGGACCGCATGACCGCCTTCTACGACTTCCCCGAGAAGCACTGGCGGCACCTGAGGACGACCAACGTGGTGGAGAGCCCGTTCGCCTCGGTCCGCCTCCGCACGACGGCCGCGAAGCGGTTCAAGCGGGTGGACAACGCCACGGCGCTGATCCGGCGGCTCCTGCTGGTGGCCGAGAAGCGGTTCCGGAAGCTCAACGCTCCCGAGCTGCTGCGGGACGTGTACGAGGGAAGAAGGTTCGAGGACGGAAAGCCCGTCCCCGAGGGTCGGGAGAGGATCGCCGCCTGATGACGTTTACACACCTATTGACCCGACCTCTATCCTCTACCCGTCGGGAGCGTCCTGAGAGCGCCCTCAAGCGCTCGGTGGCGGCTCTGCCGGCTCGGCCCACCACCCTTTGGACTGGGAGTGGAGCGATGAACGATCGAGATTCGACACGGCGCGGGGACGCGGGCTCCGACGACCGCATCTCCCGGCTGAGCGAGGCGATCCTGCGCATCAACGCGCGCCTGGATCCGGCGACCGTACTCGAGGAGGCCATCGAGACTGCCTGCGCGCTTACCGGCGGGGCCTACGGCGTGATCGCCACGCTCGACGAGCGCGGAGCGGTCAAGGAGATCGTCACCGATGGCTTTTCGCCGGAAGAGCGCCGGAAGATGCTCGAGTGGCCCGACGGACCTCGTCTCTTCGCGCACCTGCGCGACCTTTCGGAGCCGCTCCGCGAGGCCGACTTGCCTGGCTACCTCCGATCGCTCGGCCTTTCACAAAACCCCTGGGGATCGAGGCGTCTGCTGGGAACCCCGATGCGCCACCGCGGCCAACATCTCGGAAGCCTCTTCCTGGGCGACGGAGAGGGGGGAGGGGAGTTCACGCCCGAAGACGAGAAGATCCTGACTCTGTTCGCCTCGCAGGCGGCGACCGCGATCGCAAATGCCCGCACACACCGGGAGGTCGAGCGGGCGCGGGCCGACCTGGAAGCGCTCATCGAGACCTCGCCGGTCGGCGTTGTCGTCTTTGACGCCGGAACCGGCCGGGCGGTGTCGGTCAACCGTGAGGCCCGGCGCATCGTCGACGGCCTGCGCACACCGGGACACCCGGCGGAGCAACTGCTGGGGGTCCTCACCGCGCGACTCACGGACGGGCAGGAGATCTCGCTCCGGGAGTTGCCTCTGGCTCGGCAGTTCGACGGCGCCGCAGCACTGCGGGCCGAGGAGATCGAGCTCTCCGTACCCGACGGCAGGAGCGTCCGGACGCTCATCAACGCCACTCCCATCCGTTCGGGAAAAGAAGAGGCCGTGTCGGTCGTGGTCACGATGCAGGACCTCGCTCCGCTCGAGGAGCTTGAGCGGCAGCGGGCGGAGTTCCTCGCCATGGTGAGCCACGAGCTTCGCGCACCGCTCACCTCGATCAAGGGCTCGACGGCTACCGTACTCGGAACTCTGCCTGTTCCGCCCAGCGCCGAGTTGCTTCAGTTCTTCCGCATCATCGACGGACAGGCCGACCTCATGCGCGGTCTCATCTCGAACCTGCTTGACGCCGGAAGCATTGAAGCGGGCACGCTCACGGTCGCGCCCGAGCCCACGAGCATCATGACGCTCGTGGACCGCGCCCGGACCGCTTTCCTGAGCGGCGGCGGCCAGCACGCCATCATTGTCGACCTTCCTCCGGACTTGCCGTGGGTGATGGCGGACCCCGAACGCATCGTCCAGGTGCTGAGCAACCTGTTCTCGAACGCGGCCCAGCACGCCGGTCCGTCGCCCCCGATCCGGGTCGAGGGAGCGCGCGAAGACGGGTACGTCTCGATCTCGGTCGCGGACCAGGGCCGGGGGATCCCGCCCGACCGGCTTCCCAACCTCTTCCGGAAGCGGACCAGGCTCGCGGGAGGCACGGGGCTCGGTCTCACGATCTGCAAGGGTCTCGTGGAAGCGCACGGCGGTCGCATCCGCGCCGAGAGCGAAGGCACGGGCCTCGGGGCGCGCTTCACCTTCACAGTCCCGATCGCCCCGGAGACACCCGCGGAAGCCCCGTCCGATGATCGGCCCCCGTCCGTAGAGAGGGGGGAGAAGACCCGGATCCTCGTGGTCGACGACGACCCCCAGACGCTCCGCTACGTGCGCGACGTGCTTTCCCGGGCGGGCTACGCCCCGATCGTGGCGGGCGACCCCAATGAGCTCTCCATCATCATCCGGGCCGAGAAGCCCCGCCCCGTTCTCCTCGACCTGATGCTTCCCTCGACCGACGGGATCGAAGTCATGGGGCGGGTCCCGGAGCTGGCCGATCTCCCGGTCATCTTCATCTCCGGCTACCGGCGGGAAGAAATGATCGCCAGGGCGCTCGAGACCGGCGCGGCCGACTACATCGTCAAGCCGTTCTCCCCCACCGAACTCGTGGCGCGGATCCGCGCGGCGCTCCGGCGCCGGGCCGAGCCCGAGACGTTCGTGCTCGGGGATCTGGCCGTGGACTGCGGACGACGCCGGGTGAACCTGGGCGGCCGCAAGATCCTTCTTACGCCGATCGAATTCGAGTTCCTTCGCATCCTCCTCGCAAGCGGAGGACGGGTGGTGACCACCGAGGCGCTCCTCCGCAAGGTGTGGGGGCACTGGTACTTGCAAGACACCGGACGCGTGCGCACCGTCGTGAAGAAGCTCCGGGGAAAACTCGGCGACGACGCTGCCGCGCCCACCTACATCCTCACCGAGCGCGGGGTCGGCTACCGCTGCCCTCCCCCGGACTCGTCGTCGCCCCGGTGACTCAGGCTTGTTCGCCTCCGGACCCAGGAACCAACAGATGTTGACCCTGGGCATTCGGACACCGCGCGCATCTTCGGTATGTTGGACGGGCGGTGGGCAGCGCGCGCAGCCCACGACGGCAGGCCCACTGGGAGGTGGGATGATGCTCGGGATCGGGAACACGATGCCCCCGCTCGGTCCCCGCACGTCTTGGAGCCTAACTTCACCTGGGTCCACACGGGCGGCTCGCATGGAATCGGGGTCGGCTCCCGTGTGGCGCTCATGTTTCGGGGTCGGCTCCTGACCGGCCAAGGGAACCGAATCACGAAGCGCGGCAGCGTGCTGGCGGAGGACGCGCGGCGCGACCTCGGGTCCAACGGGCGCCGCCACGTCCATTACTACGTCCCGCTCGACGAACTCCGCCTCGCCAAACCAGGCAGCGGGCCACGCCACCACTCGAAGCGGACGCCCGAATGACACCGATCCGCCGGACACCTCCCCGGTTCTCGCGGGACGCGGTGGTCCGGCTGTGGCTGCACCGGCAAGGTCTCGTGCAGTCGCGGGGCTCCACGCCGCTCGACCGGCGCACCTTCGTCGACCACCTCGAGCGGACGGGGGCGCTTCAACTCGACAGCGTGAACGTCGTGGATCGCGCCCACTATCTCACGCTCTGGAGCCGTTTCGGTTCCTACGACCGGACGCGTGTGGACCGCTGGGTGTACGGGGAACGGCTGGCGTACGAGTACTGGGGACACGAGGCCTCGATCCTCCCCATCTCACATCTTCCGCTGGGCCGCCGGCGCATGCGCCGCTTCCCGCCCCCGAGCTGGTCGAGCCGCAAGTGGTGGGACCGGTACGCCACGTCGACAGCGTCGAAGCGGCGGGTGCTGCGGCGGCTGCGCGCCGGGGGGCCGCTGGAGAGCGCCGACTTTGCGCCGCGGCCCGAGGAACTTGGCGAGGAAACGGATTCTCTCGGGTGGCGACGGCGCGAGGACAAACGGTCGCTCAAGCTGCTGTGGCACGACGGCCGGCTCGCCGTGAGCGACCGGCGTCATTTCCGCTGCATCTACGACCTGGCCGAGCGCGTCTATCCCGAGGGGCCCGTGGCGTCGCCGACGGAGTACCAGGACAGCTGGCTCCTCATCGGGCTTTCCGGTTGTGGCATCGCTCCTGAACGGCACCTCGTCAACTACTTCACGGCGCCGGAACTGAACGCGGCCGAGAGGCGTCGGGCGATCGCCCGTAATCTCCGCAACAAGCGGATTGCCGAGGTGGAGGTGGAGGGCCTCACCGGCCCGTGCTACGCCCTGCCCGCGCACCTCGACATGATCGGCGACCTCTCCGAGCCCACCGGGACGGCGCTCATCTGCCCCTTCGACTCCCTGCTCTGGCAGCGGAAGCGGGCCGCCGAACTCCTCGATTTCAGGTACACCCTCGAGATCTACGTTCCCCGCGCGAAGCGGAAGTACGGTTACTACGTCCTGCCGATCCTGCACGACGGCCGCCTCGTGGGCCGCCTCGACCCGAAACTGCACCGCGACCGGAGACTGCTCGAGATCCGCGCACTCCACTTCGAGCCCGACTTCGCACCGACTGGGAATTTTCGCGCCAGGCTGGACGAAACCATCGCGGATCTGGCGGACTTCCTTGGTGTCGCCGACATGGAGATGTCTTCGCGGTGAAGGCTGGACCACGCCGGACGGGATGGCGTACCGTGTGGGGAGGCTGAGGAAAAGGTGCGGACGGGGTAGCGTGCGAGACCGAACTGCCGCCAGCACAGGAGGTCCACGGAATGAGACTTCATCTCTCGGTAAGCCGCGAAGTTCGACTCCCGGTCCTCCTCGCGTCGCTTACGGTCTTGTTCGCGGCGCCGGCCGCGGCCCAGTCCGGGAAGTTGCGGATCGTCCAGACGAACTCGGCGGGGGACAACGTCCACATCATCGACCCGGCGACGAACCGGGTCGTGCAGGTGATCGACGGGATCCCCAAGGTGCACGGGGTCGCGGCGGCGCCGGATGGCGCGACGCTCTACTTCAGCAACGAGATCCATCGCACGCTGGAGATCGTCCCCACCGACGTCATGAAGGTCGTGGAGCGCATCCCGCTCTCGGGGCGGCCGCACAACGTCGCGATCTCCAATGACGGCCGGAAGGTCTACGTCGCGATCATTGCGGACTGCAATTGCGTCGATGTCGTGGACCTGGAGAAGGGCGAGGTCGTGAAGTCGATCCCCACGCTGGGGACGGTGCACAACGTGTTCATGTCGCCGGACGGACGGCACGTCGCGGCAGGCATGATCGGCGCGCGCACGCTGACGATCATCGACACCTCGATCGACGAGGCGATCTGGTCGCTCCACTTCAGCGGGCGCACCACCGGTGGCTATGCAGATGGGGGCGTGCGTCCCATGGCATTCGAAGCGCATCCGGACGGGTCCACGAAGCGACTGTTCGTCCAGATCTCGAACTACCACGGTGTGTATGCGGTCGACTTCGAGAAACGCAGGGTCGTGCGGAAGTTGGACATGCCCAGCCTCCCGATCTCGCGGGTGACAAACGACGCGCTGCAGGGATCGCCGGGACACGGGCTCGCGGTGTCGCCGGACGGACGCCAGTTGTGGTCGACGAGCAAGCCCAACGGACACGTCTACGCGTGGTCGCTCCCCGACCTCGAGTACGTGGGCGGGGTCGAGGTCGGCCACATCCCCGACTGGCTCACGATGACGCCGGACAGCCGCTACCTGTACGTGGCGAACGCGGGGTCGAACGACGTGTCGGTCGTCGATACGAAGGAGATGAGGGAGATCGCCCGCATCCCGGTGGGGCAGACGCCGAAACGGAACAAGACGGTGGTGTTCCCGTGAGATCGGGTGTGCCCCTGCGGCCGGAGACCGGCTCTCGCCGGCGGTTCGGTCGCGCGCTCGTCCTCGCGTTGATGGCGTCGGCTCCCGGCCCCAGCGAGGCGATGGGTCAGGAACCCCTGAGCTTCGAACGCTACCGCGAGACCGTGGAACCCATCTTCCTCGCGGACCGCGGCGGATGGGGACCTGGACGGGCGCCCTGCGTCACGTGTCATGCGGAACAGGGGACGCCGCTTCGCCTGGAGCGCCTCCGCGAGACGGATGAGGGCGAGGTGTTCTGGTCGGAGGAAGATTCCCGCCGGAACTTCGAGGTCGTGTCCCGTCTCGTCATGCCGGGCGACCCGGATCGGAGCCGGTTTCTGAGAAAGGCGCTCACGGTCGCGGCCGGAGGCGCTCCGTTTCATGTGGGGGGGAAGTTCTTCGAATCGAAGTCCGACCCGGAATGGCAGACGATGGCCGACTGGGTGGCGGCCGCCGATCCGGTGGAGCGCCCGGCTCCGCCCCGACTCGATTTCGACTTCTTCCGGGACTGCGTACAGCGGGTCTTCC
Organism: Candidatus Palauibacter sp.; assembly: GCF_965222475.1. Taxonomy (GTDB): domain Bacteria; phylum Gemmatimonadota; class Gemmatimonadetes; order Palauibacterales; family Palauibacteraceae; genus Palauibacter. The sequence continues at coordinate 122,778 of NZ_CBDCUB010000002.1, forward strand.
TCGACAAGCGCCCGGGAGACGTGGAGTGCATCCACTGTCACGAATCCGGCGCCCGCGGCTTCGCCCGCCACATCCCCGAGGGTCGCGATTTCTGGGACCAGCAGGAATCCCGCGGCAACTTCGCCATCGCCCGCCGTTACGTGGAGCCGGGCGAGCCGATGATGAGCCGGCTCCTGACGCATCCCCTCGCTCCCAACGCGGGCGGGGACTATTTCCACGGCGGCCCTCGACGCTGGGCCTCTATGGACGATCCGGAGTGGCAGATGCTCGCCGCCTGGGTCCGCGGCGAGACCCCCGAATGCATCGTCGGAACGAGGGCTGGCGCGGGAGGCGGATGACGAAACCGCTCGACATCGCCGTCGTCGGAGGCGGCATCGTCGGGCTGGCCGTGGCGGACGCGATCCGGCGCACCCGCGCGGACCTCTCGCTGACGGTGCTCGAGAAGGAACCGGAGGTCGCGGTACACCGGACCGGCCGGAACAGCGGCGTCATCCACGCCGGTCTGTACTACGCGCCCGGGTCGCTAAAGGCGCGGCTCTGCACTGGAGGGAGCGCCCGGCTGTTCCGGGTATTGCGCCGAACGAGGCATCGCGACCACGCGCACCGGCAAGATCGTGGTCGCGACATCGCGCGATCAGCTCCCGGCCCTCGATGAACTCGAACGGCGCGGCACGGCCAACGGCGCGGCCATGGAGCGGATCGGCCCGGACGGAATCGCGGAGCGCGAGCCGCACGCGGGCGGCATCGAGGCGCTCCACGTACCTGCCACCGGGGCGGTCGACTTTGCCGACGTGGCGCGTGCCCTCGCGGCGGACCTGGCCCGCGCCGGCCACGAGATCCGCACCGGCTTCGAGGTGCGCGAGGCCCGCCGCACCCCGACCCGCACCCGCCTCGTGGGGCCGCCGGGCAACATCGAGGCCCGCGTCGTCGTCACTGCGCCGGGCTGCACGTCGACCGGGTGATGCGGCTCCTCGGCCACGATCCCCGCCTCCGCGTCCTCCCCTTCCGGGGCGAATACTGGGGCCTCTCCGGAGCCGCGGCCGACCGCGTGCGCGGCCACATCTACCCGGTTCCGGATCCCCGGCTGCCGCATCTGGGCGCTCATTTCACGCGCAACGTGGCCGGGCGCGTCGAACTCGGCCCGAACGCGGTGTGGGCCTGGGGTCGAGAGGCCTACGGCCGGTTCTCCGGGCGGGTGCCGGACGCGCTGGAAGCGCTGAGCTACCGAGGCTTTCGGCGCCTGGCGTCGTGAATGTGCTCAACGCGCCCTCCCCCGCCGCGACCGCCTGCCTGGCGATCGGCGAACACATCGCAAGCCGGGTTCTCGGACAGTTGGCCAGGTCGTGACGGGGCTAATCGCCACCTTCGAATGGGTCGAGGATCTCGACTCCCGCAGGCTCGAAGTCCTTTCGGTTCCGCGTGACCACAACCAGCCCGCGGGCGAGGGCGGTCGCCGCGATCAAACTGTCCTTGACGGGCATCGGCCGTCCCCGGGAACGGAGACGCGCCAGGAGTTCCGCCCAGCGGAGCCCCGTGTTCGCATCCAGCGGGACGCATTGAATCCTGCGAACGGCCTCCTCGAACCACGACTCGAGCGCCTCGCGACCCTTCCCGGGCGCCACCAATCTTATTCCGTACCAGATTTCTCCGAGTACGACCGGATTGACGACGATCTGCGGTTCGTGGTTCCGCAACCATGTGACGACGCGCGGATCAGGTCTCGTCCTGGTCGCCTCGGAAAGGACGTTCGCGTCAACGAGGTATCGAATCGGCCGGCTCCTCGATTCCCGGAGCGGGCAGGTCGGCGGTCGAATCAGACGGAACCGGTACGAACCAGCCCTTCGCGGGACAGGCCATGAGGTGGTCGACGAGACCCTCGTTCACCGCCGCCGGGGCGCGAGCGAGTCGGTAGACTCCTCGCCCGAGCCGCTTGATCTCGAATTCCTGGCCGGGCACGACGCCGTCTCGGCGCCGAAGCTCAGCCGGGAGTACGAGCTGCCCCTTTGTGGAGATAGTGGTTCGCATGAGGGTAAGATGGACGACTTACCCAAGCTGTGCAAGCCCCGGCATCCTCCTCCCGGAGGGCGCGGGGGGTCAGGTGGCGTAGTCCTGGCCTTCGGCGTCCAGCACTTCCTTCATGCCCTCCAGGTAGCCGGCCTCGCCCATGGATTCGACGGACATGTCGGCGTTGTGCTGCGCCGCTTCGACCGGGATCCGCCGCAGGCTGCGACCCGTCTGGAGCGCGAGCATCTCGTTCATGCAGGCGCGCTCGAGCTGGTACAGCCACAGCATCGTCTTCTCGATCGTGTCGCCGACGACCAGCACGCCGTGGTTCGCGAGGAAGAGCGCCCGCTTGTCGCCGAGGGCCTCGACCATGCTCTCGCCCTCGTCCGCCTCGGTGACGATCCCCTCGTACCCGAAGTATGCGCAGTTCCCGTAGAAGACCGCCGCGTTCTGGCTCCCCCGCTCGTCCAGTCTCCAGCCGTCGATGGAGGCGAGCGAGGTGCTGTACGGGGCGTGGATGTGGAACGCGCACATGATATCGGGGCGCGCGCGCTGGATGGGCGCGTGGATCGCCCACGCGCTCACGTTCAGCCGTCCTTCCCCGCCCACGGGACCCCCGTCCGGGCCCACCTCGACGAGGTTGCTGGCCGTCACGCGGGAGAAGTGCATCTGCCCGGGCGTGATGAGCAGGTGTCCGGGCCTCCCCGGCACCTTGCAGCTGAAGTGGTTCCAGGTGCCCTCGTGCATGTTCTCGTGCACGATGATCCGGTGCACCGCCGCGAAATCGACGCGCGCGCGCCGGATCGCGGCGTCGTCCATGCCGGCTTCCGTCGGGGACGGAGCGGGAGCGAAAGCGGTCTCGACCGTGCTCATCACCTGCCTCCTTCGGGCGTTGGGAGTCTCCGCCAAAACTCACCCGCGGCCCCCGAGGGATCAAGCGGCGTCCGCTCACCCACAGCGCCGGGATTACATTCCGTGTGCAACATTCCAGGAGTGAGCGGATGTCCCATGCATCGAGGCTCCGCCGGCTAGAGCCCGAAACAGCCATGACACGTGACGCGGTGCGGCGGCGAGGGGAGAAGCGAATGAGAGTGAGAACAACGTCGGCATACCGATTGGGCCTCGGCGCCGCACTTGCGACGGCATTCATCCTGGTCTGGGTGATCGGAGCCGTCGGCCTCATCGGGGCCGAAGGTGACTCCGCCGACCTCATGTACGCCGGAGTGCTCGCCGTCGGAATCGTAGGCGCCATCGTCGCCCGTCTCCGGCCACGGGGAATGGCGCGCACCTTGCTCGGAACGGCACTCGCGCAGGCGTCGGTCGCCGTCATCGCGCTGATCACCGGGGAGCACCATTCCCCGGTCACATCCGTGTTCGAGATCCTGGGCTCAAACGCCGTCTTCGTCGCGCTCTGGGTCGGATCGGCCTTCCTGTTCAGGCGCGCAGCGCGCGAGGGACATCCCGCGGCGGAGAGTCACGGCACATGACGCTCCGCTGTCACAACCCCGCCGCTCTGGTCGTTCGCGGGGTGGAAGCCAAGGTTGGTGGAGGATTCCGCGGGGAGATCTCATGCCGAACATCGTCGCCGCACTCCTGCTCGTCTCCGGCGGGGCCCTGCACCTCGGGAGCGAGATCGGGTCGCCGGACTCGCACAAGTGTGCCCAGCGCGCGGGCGGAGATCCCGGCATGCCGGAGACGGTCCTGATCATCGATCACAAACCGTTCGATGGTGATCCGTCGGAGTGGAATTACACGGACTACGACATCTATTGGGTGGAGATCGTGTGCTGGATCTGGATCGAGGAGCACTTCGGAATCCAGGTCCGAAACGGCGCAACCTATGTGCTGACCGAGGAGTGGGCGGAGCGCACCCGCAAAGGTCAGATCGCGAGCCTCGAGGCCCTGATCGCGGCGCAGGACAACCACCGACAGGCGCGCGGAGCTTACGCCCGGCAACTCGACAACCTGTCCGGCTTCGGTGCCCTCTCCGACCACGATCTGCCCGAGTACTTCCGGGTCGAACTGGCCGAGACCGATGAAGGGTGGGGGGCGAGGGTGGAGGGAACCGAGAAATGGCTGGCCGGGTTCGGGGGTTCCGTGCCGGCTCCCCCGTGCTACGCGTTCGTAGGCACGCCGCCGGACGCGTGGAAGGCCATCGAAGACGAGGACCGCGCGGCGCTGATCGAACGCCAGCCGGTCTGCATCGAGCCGTAGGCCGAAGACGAAACCGGATCGGAAGGCGGCTGACCCCCTCCCGGTTCCCCGTTTCCGGTTCAGTGATTACCATCCCGCGCTCACGAGTTCTCCGGAGAGGTGCGGGTGCCCCAGGATTCCATCGCCGAGTCGGAACCGCTTGACGTAACCATCGTCGGGGCCGGCCCCTGTGGCCTGGCCGTGGCGATCGCCGTGCAGGAGCGCGGGCTGAGCTACGCGATCCTCGACCGCGGATGCGTCACCGAGTCACTGATCCACTATCCCTCCTACATGACCTTCTTCTCCACCGCGGAACGGCTGGAGATCGGCGGCGTACCGTTCACCATTCCCGATCCCAAGCCCACCCGCCGCGAGGCGCTCGCCTACTATCGGCAGGTCGTCGCCCACCACGGGGTCGAGGTCCGCCAATACGAGGAGGTGACGGGCATCACGCGAGGGGAAGGCGCTTTCACGCTCTCCATCCGTACACGCGACGGACGGGCAAGCCGGATCACGTCGCGGGCGGTCGTCCTCGCCACGGGAGGGTTCGGAGAGCCGAACCGGTTGGGGCTCGAAGCCGGAGACGCGGGCGACCGCATCATCCACTACTACAAGGAGCCGTACCCCTTGTTCGATCAGGACGTGATCGTCGTGGGGGGCGGGAACTCCGCCGTGGAAGCGGCGCTGGACATGTACCGCAACGGCGTCCGGGTCCGCATGGTCCACTTCGCCGACACGGTGGACCGGGGGGTCAAGCCGTGGGTGCGCCCGGACATCGAGAACCGGATCGCGAGCGGGGAGATCCCGATGCACTGGGAGTCCCGGGTCGCCCGCCTCGGACCCGGAACGGCCACCATCATCGAGGAGGCGACGGGGACGGAGACCGAGGTCGCGAACGACTGGGTGCTCGCGATGACGGGATGGCGGCCGGACGCCGCCCTGCTCACCGCCCTAAGCGTCCCCACGGATCCCGAGACGGGCATCCCCGCGCACGACCCCGGCACCATGGAGACGACCGCGCCGGGCGTCTACATCGCCGGCGTGATCGCCGCAGGCTATAACGCCAACAAGATCTTCATCGAGAACGGCCGCGAGCACGGCGCCCTCATCGCCGCCCACTTGGTGAACAGGCCCCGCTGACCCCGGCCTTGCGGTTCGCCAGATACGTATTTGAGTAAGTTTACTCAATAACGTATCATATCCCGCATGGCTGCCTACGAACGTCCTCACGTCAACCGACTTCTGCGGTTGCTGACTGAGGACACGACGATGCGGATCGTGGCGATCACGGGACCGCGCCAGACGGGCAAGACGACGATCGCCCGCCAAGGACGAAGCCGGTTGGAGGCGGCCGGGCGGAGGTGCTGGTACGTGCCGCTCGATGACCCCACGCCGGACGAGTCCGAAGCGCCGGGACTCTTGGCCGGGGTGGATGCGATCCCGACCGGTAGTGCCCGAGACGAGCAGTGGCTGGTCGGGACCTGGGAACGAGCCCGTCGCGCGGCGGAACGTCTGGACCGGGGCCTCGTCCTGGTTCTCGATGAGATCCAGCACATTCCCGGCTGGTCCAACGTCGTCAAGGGACTCTGGGATGGAGACCGCCGGGCGAAACGCAAGTTGCGGGTCGTCATCCTGGGGTCGGCCCCGTGGCAGATGCTGACCGGACTGAACGAGAGCCTCGCGGGGCGTTTCACCCCCATGCCGGCGACGCACTGGTCGCTCGGGGAGATGGCGCTTGCGTTCGATCTCACCGTGGACGAATACGTCTACTTCGGCGGTTACCCGGGCGCGCTGCCGGCCGGGCCGGGATCCGAACGACTCGTGGCTTGGCGGGATCACATTGCGTGCGCCATCGTCGCGCCCGTCATCGAGCGGGACATCGTGGGCCTCACACGGGTGACGAAGCCGGCGCTGATGCGCCAATTGATGGACCTGGCGCCTCGGTATTCCGGCCAACTCATGTCCTACAACAAGCTGCTGGGCCAGCTACAGGACGCCGGCAACACGACGACCCTGGCGCGCTACCTCAATCTTCTTTCCGACGCCGGACTGGTGACCGGGCTATCCCGTTACACACCCGCTCCGCACCTGGGGAGGGCGTCGTCCCCGAAGCTCAACGTGCTAGACACGGCGCTGATGACGGCGCCGTCGGGCTACACGTTCGAAGAGGCGCGGGCCGATCGGTCCTACTGGGGCCGGCTCGTGGAGAGCGCTGTGGGCGCGCACCTGCACAACACTCGCGCCACGGCGACCCGGCTCCACTTCTGGCGCGACCCTCCGCACGAGGTCGACTTCGTCGTCGCGCGCGGTCCCCATCTACTCGGGATCGAGGTCAAGAGCGGGAAATCAAGCAAGGCATCCGGCCTCGACGCCTTCGCCGACCGCTTCCCGGACGCCGGAACGCTGGTGGTGGGCACCGGCGGGATTCCCCTCAACGAGTTCCTCTCGCTGAGCGCCGACGACTGGCTGGACGAGACATGAACTCGCCCGCACCTCGCACCGTCCGCCTGGTCGAGCCGGAGGACGACGAGCGGTTCGGCGAGGAGGGCCTGTCGCTCGCCGACTTCCGCTCGGACCACAGCTACGTCCTGTTGGGGGAGCCGGGTCTGGGCAAGAGCACGGCATTCGAGACGGAAGCCCAACGGGTGCGGGCTCCCGATCCGATCCCGGCCCGACGGTTCATGAACCGGGACCTCGAGAGCCACCCCGAGTGGCAGGCAGGACCGCTCTTCATCGACGGACTGGACGAGGTGCGCGCTGGCGGCGCGGATCCGAGATCGCCACTGGACAAGGTCCTGACCCGGATCGAGACGCTGGGGAACCCGCCGTTCCGCCTGTCGTGCCGTACCGGCAGCTGGCTGGAGCACGGAGACCGCCGGGAGCTTGCCTCCCTGACAGGTCAACCGATTCGGGTCCTCCAGCTGAACCCACTGGGTCGTGAGGGCGTTCGGCAGATCGTTTCCCTGCGGAGAGACGACGCCAACGCATTCATGATCGAGGCCTTCGAGCACGGGATGGATTCCTTCCTTTGGAACCCGCAGTTGCTCGGCGTACTCCTCGACTCCGTGGGCGCGGCCGGCTGGCCCGATAGCCCCACGGAAGCGTTCGGGCGCGCCTGCCGGGAGCTTTCCAGGGAACGAAACCCTGAACACCGGGACGCCCGCCGGGGGATCGCGCGGCCCTCCCGAGAGGCGGTTCTGAGCGCGGCCGGAGAGCTGTCGGCGCTGATGTTGATCGCGGGCAAGGGTGGGTGGACGCCAACTGACACGGACGATCCCGGCATCCTCTCCCTCCATGAAGTGGAGGGTGGGGACCGCGATACCCTGCTCGCCGCTCTGGAGTCCGGATTATTCCGTGGTCCCGCCGCGTTCCGAGCTCCGACTCATCGACTCTTGGCCGAGTTCCTGGGCGCCAGATATCTGAACGAACGGATCCGATCCCACGAAGGCGTCACCGTCAGGCGCGCGCTGTCGCTGGTTATGGGTCACGACGGGATTCCCCTGCCCGACCTCCGGGGGCTTGCCGCCTGGCTCGCCGCTCTCAACCCCGCTGCCCGGGGAACGCTGATTCAAGCGGATCCAGTCGCCGTGGCGTTCGATGGCGATGCGAGCGGCTTCACGTCCGAGGATCGGAGGGAAGTGTTCGGGCACCTCGAAGGCAGCATCGCCCTAACGACCGCGTGGCCCGCGTCGGTCGCGCTCGGGGCTCTGGCCGGGGGCCGAGGCCGCTCGGAACTCTGGCGGTTGACGTCGTCTCCGGAGCGCTCGAAAGCCCGGCAGAATCTCGTTTGGCTTCTGCTCTCCGGTTTCTCGGCAAGCGTTCGTCGCCGGGGGACGGACGACCGCATCGCCCCTGATGCCGAATCCGAGGCCGACCGCCAGAGGTTGGAGGATATCCTCCGCGACTCCACGTGGGGCGCCGATGTTCGGTGCCGGGCGCTCGTCGCCTTCGACCGCGTTCTCCGCGACGACCCGGCCAGAAGCTCCGCAATGCGCGGCTTGCTCGCCGAAGGGCGCGTATCGGACGACGCGAACAGGCTGCTCGGCACCCTGCTGGACCGATTGTATCCGAAGGACATGCCGCCCGCAGAGATCTGGGACTACTTGGCGGTCCCGCCGGTCACCCGCCGGTACGACGTCTACCAGAAGTTCTGGATCGATCTCGTGGACCGGTCGGGTGAGACGGAGGTTCGCGACTTGCTCGACTCGCTGTGCAGTCGCGCATCGGAAGCGATCCCGCGGCTCGAAGAGCACGGGTTCGAGCATGTCGTGCTGGAGCTGCTCGCCCGCGGGCTCGACCTGTTCGGCGACGATCTGAGTGTTGAAGCTCTCTACGTCTGGTTCGGTCTCGTGGAGGCCGGTCAGCAGCACCCGGGCCTGATGCCGGCTCATTGCCGTAACATCGTGACGCGGGGTCTCCTCTCCGATGCCGGAGATCGAATCGAGACCTGGCTAAAGTCGCGCGTGGACACCCAGCGTAGGCTCCTCCTGCGTGGTTTGACGGAGAAGGCAACCGAGATGGGAGTGCGGCGGCTCGATGGATCGGTCGGAGACAAGTTCCTGGGCCAGGATCCACCTCGTGGGTTCCGTCAGTGGTGTCTGGACACCGCAGTGGAGTTGGCGGCAACGCAACCGGAGGTCGCGCGAGAACTTGCCTCGTGGTCGGTCCTCGAGAAACCCGCTTGGGGGTCCGCCCTCGCTGATGACGAAGTCGCCCGGGCGGTGCGGGGGACTCCGGTCCTGGAGGCGTGGAACGACGATCGGTCGCAGGCGAGAGCCCGCTGGGAACGCGAGGACACCGCTTGGAAAGAGCGCCATGCCGCCTTTGAAGCCCGCGTTCGAGAACGGCAGCAGGAGTATGGGGCGTCGGTTCGCGAACACGCGGCGGGACTCGCGGAAGGCCGCTGCCCGCCTGCCATGCTCCACGACCTTGCCCAGAGATATCTTGAGGCGCTCGCGGAGGAGGGATCGGGAGCCACGGCGGTCACGCGACTCCGATCGGAGCTTGGGGACGACCAAGCGCTCGTGGCCGCGACGCTGTCAGGGTTCCGCAGCCTGCTGGACCGGGACGATCTGCCCGACCTGGACGAGACGGTCCACCTGCACGAGACCAACCAAATGTCCTACTTCGCCCTTCCCTTCCTCGCGGGACTGGCGGAAGGGGAACGCGCGGGAACAGACCCGCTGGACCGTCTGGACGCGAAGCAGCTTAGGCGCGCGCTGGGCTACTACTTCGTTTCACACATGCCCGGCAAGCACTCGTCGCTCCTGGCGGGACCACGAGCGGAGACTCGACCTGCGTGGTATCTCGAAGCACTTGCCTCACGCCCGGGGGCGGTGGCGGACGCTCTCGTGGCGGTACACCGGGCTCGCGTGCGCGCGAAACAGTCACCGGAGCCTCACCTCTGGGCTCTGGCCTTCGATTCCGCTTACGGGCGGGTGGCGGCGCTCGCCGTCAGCCGGCTGTTCACCGTCTTCCCCAGCCGGTGCAGCGGGCCGCAGTGCGAAGCCTTGCGCGTGGCGCTGTGGGCGGCCCTGGCCACAAGGAACATGTCGGCCGCTGCACTACGGAAACTGGTCCTCAAACGGCTCGAACGTCGCGGCATGGATGTGGCCCAGCGAGCCCAGTGGCTGAGTGCCGGACTGTTCGTCGCCAGACAACAGTGCTTGCCGGAACTCACGGATTTCCTCAGCAGCGGGAGCGACGTGCGCGTGCGTCATGCTGCGGACTTCTTCGTTTCGCACGATCGCTGGATGCGCATCCGAATCCCTGCCGAAGCCTGGGAGGCAGACGAACTTGCCACCCTGATTCGGGTCTTCGGGAGTCGGCTGCCGCGATTCGTCCCACCGGAGCGCGCTGGCTTCATAGGGCACGACCAGCCGGCCCGGCTGAAGTTCGAACCTGTCATGTCGGCCTGGATCAATGGCCTCGCCGGCCGTACAGACGAGCAGACCGCCACCGCCCTGAAGTCGCTGATCTCCAATCCGGGCTTGAGCGCATGGAGCGGAGAACTCGCTCACGCGCGGGACCAGCAAGCCGCGAGACGGCGTCGGGCGACGCACGAAGCGCCTGCTCTGGCCAGCATCCAGGACACGCTGAGGGGCGGACCCCCAAGGAGCGCCGCAGATCTGGTCGCCCTGCTGCTCAACGCGTTGGAGCGACTTGCGGGACACATCCGGGACGGTGAGACGAACGACTGGCTTCAGTATTGGCACCGCGATCCCGGATCGCGGCGGCCCACCGCCCCGCAGCACGAGGAGGATTGCAGGGATACTCTTCTCTCCGACCTGAAGAAGATCCTCCGTCCCTACGATCTGGACGCTTCACCTGAAGTTCGATACGCCGACGACAAACGGGCAGACATTCGAGTCGCCCTGGGGTCAGGGGTCGCCATCCCGCTGGAACTCAAGAAGAGCACACACCGCGAAGTGTGGCGGTCCGCCGAGGAGCAACTCATCGCGAAGTACACGCGGGCACCGGAATCGGAAGGATACGGCCTCTATGTCGTTTTCTGGTTCGGACGGGACCGGACGACCGTTCCCCCTGTTGGACGCCTGCCGAAGACGTCCGCCGAGTTGAAGGAGCGACTTGAAGCGCAGCTGTCTCCCGAGCAGCGCGCGAAGATCAGCATGGTCGTGATCGATGTAAGTCCGTCCGGGAAGTACGCCACCGCCGGTCCATGATCCGACCGGGGTTCGCCCGAATCAGTTGTCCGGCTTCAGGACGCTGATGATCGGGGCGACAGGGAGGGCATCGATGTCCACTCGGCGGCCGTCCTTGATCACGGCGTGGATGGCTCGGTAGTTCCGCGCCGCTTCCAGCGGGTTGGCGTCCAGGATCACGAGGTCCGCGATCATTCCCGGCCGCAGCGAGCCGATCTCCTCTTCCATCTCGTAGGCGCGGGCGATGTGGCTCGTCATCGACCGGAGGATCTCCATCGGCGCCATCCCGAGTTCCTCGAGCGCGGCCATCGCGTTGAAATGGCCCTCGCCGAGCTTTACCCGCTGGTCCACGGTGTCCGAGGCGATCGTGCCGGACTCGGCGAGCAGCACCGGGTGCTTGATGCCGGCGTCAGTCGAGAGGAGCATCGAGACGCCCGCCTCGATCATCCGCGCTTGGTTTTCGTGGGCGACGGCCATGTAGGGCGTGAGCGTTCCGTCGGGGTTGTGCTTCTGGAGAGCGTCGAGGCGCCGCTGCGTGATCGGGAGCACGGACACGGCGATATCCCGCTCCACTAGTTTCCGGACCGTCTCCATCGGGATGGGGACGACGGGGCCGGAGATGTCGCCGTGCGTGATGATGTCCACGCCCGCCTCGATCGCCATGTCGAGGCTCTCGACCGAGGTCGTGTGCGTCTGGACCGTCATGCCCGCCCGGTGTCCCTCCTCGACGATCACGCGCTGCACGCGCTCGGAGAAGGAGATGAAGAACATCTCCACGTGGCTGCTGGAGCCGTACTTGAGGAAGTCGACCCCCGTGTCCGTGTACCGGCGGATCGCGGTGCGCACGGAATCGGGCGTCATCCACATCAGGTCGCGGCCCGTCCCGTGCTCCCACGCCTCGTTGGTGCGGCGTACGAACGACTTGCTGACGTGCGCCGCCGCTTCGCCTCGGAAGTCCGTCGAGAGAGGCCCGTCGAAGCCGATGATGTTGCCGGCGAAGTAGATGCGGCTACCCGGCGCCTCTCCGGCGTCGATCATGTCCCGCGCCTTCGCCAGCGCGCCCAGGGGGCCCCAGGTGTCGAAGACGGTGGTCTGCCCGGTCTTGAGCGTGAGTTGCGCCGCCTCCAGCACGATCTCGTGATAGCGGCCCTCGTACTTGATAAGGGTCTCGAGATCGAGGTTCAGGTAGAGATGAAGGTTGGCATCCATCAGGCCGGGGATGACGTACTTGCCCCGCGCGTCGATGATTTCCGTTCCCGCGGGAACGTCCACGGCGTCCGCCGCTCCCACCGCGGTGATCCGCCCGTCCTCCATCACGACCACGCCGTTTGTCAGAGGCGCGTCGGCCAGAGGGTCGATGACGGTGGCCCCGGTGACCGCCAGGGTTTGCGCGGCTACCTGAGCGGGTGCTGCCGACGCCGGAATGGCCAGAGCGAGAGCAAGCAAGCCGTACTCCATCAGCTCCGGCCACCCCGGGCCCTCCCGGCGGAGTCGTCTTGAGTGCCACAGCCATCGCTCCATCATCTCTCGCTCCGTTTCCGCTTTCCCTGGTGCCGAAATGGCCTTCTTCCAGACGTGCAGCGATTCAGTCCAATGGAAGCGGCTTGAACCTTGTCCCCGTGGGGAGCACCCTGAATGAAAAGGTCGCTGGGTCTTGGCGGCAATTTCCTTTATCCGTGGCCAACCCCTTCATACCTGCGGCCAGCGCGGTGCCGAGATTGTTGTCAACGAAGAAGGTCATGCCGCGAGGCGTCGCTCGAACTCCACCGCCGCCTCAACTTCCCTGTCACTCAACTCCCACCAGGCACGGACAGCTTCCGCTCTCTCGTTCTCCGCGCGAAAGAGGTCGTAGACACTCGCCGTCGCGATGCCCCGTCCCACAACCACCGGCCGACCAAAGCATACGAAGGGATCGAGTACCACATGCCCCTTGCGGCCGAGTGGATACCAGCGGCGCGCCAGCCCTCCGGGCGAGTCGAACTCGATTTGGGTTGAGAGCTGTCTTATGACGGGCGCGATGGTCCACTGCCCACCGGAGAGCAGCTCAAGGATCGCATCACCCTGGTCACGCACCTTGACGTAGACGTCATTCCCGTCAGTGAAGAAGGTCTCTCTCAGGGCTCGGGTCGTCCCAAGAATCTCGAAAGCTTCTCGAAGCGCCGCGCGGACTCGCTGAAGGGAAACGCCGTGATCGAGAAACTGTTTCACGAATAACAGATCTACAAGATCCAGAAACGAAGCGTACGATGTGCCGCGATCGCCCCGCCGCCTGACAACCGGAGCTTGGTGGCGCACCGCGCTACCGTGCATGTAGTCGTAGCCCTTGAACCAGCGGCGTACGCGGGCTGGATTCAGGCCTACCAGACGTCCTGCTTCGGCGGCCGGGTAGGACGGACGGTCTCTAAGATCATCGGCGGGCGAGCCGCTCATGACGACTCGGGGTACCGGTCGGTCAACGGCGCTGGGCCTCTCTTTCTCTCAAGAGCGTCGACGCCCGCCAAGCTACGGCCGTGCTCTCATCCGAGGAACAACGCACGCGGCTTGGTCCCGAAGGCACCGTCAACAGCAACAGCGGGGTGGGGGCCGTGCCAGCCTGTATCATCTGGGGGTGCCGGCCCGCGAAGAACCTATTCGTCACCTCCATGGAGTGCAGCACGCGATTCGGGCGGCGTCTCCGGGCCATGGTTCATGATTGCCTGTCTGACGGATTCCAACCATGCCAGGAGTGCGTCTACCTCGGCATCCGCAAACGCGCGGTTAATGTCACACCTCATGCTCTTACCCGTGTCCGTGAAGAGTCCCGTGACCTGAGCCTGCGAGGCTAGGGAGTCGATGACCGCCTCGGGAACCGCTGCCGTGGGAAGGCCCGACGCACGATTACGAAGGGGGGTATACAGGTGCTGCGGCCAATCCGTATCCCGCGCATACGCTTCACAGACGAGCACTCTCTTCCCATCGAGATCGACACCCGCGGTGAAGCCTCGACCCCATTTGATGGAGATGGAGTTACGTCGCGCCCAGCTCAGAATTCGGGAGAAGACCGCCTTGCCGTGCTCGTCGCAAGACTCGAGAAAGTGAATCTCCGTCATTCTGATCCGCGTGCCGGAAACCGGACCCGGCTGCAGGCGCGACCCGCTCACGACGATCTCCTGAGACAGCAAACGGCGGCCGCCCTCTGCTTGAAAGAAGGTGAACTCGACGCAGGTGACGTCGACCCCCTTCAACCCCAGGAATGTTGCGGTCTGTCTGATCTGAGGGGTCACCGCCTGGCCAACGACTACGACCCGTTGGTCCTTGTTGAAGGCCACTGCCTCGGCGTCGTCGAGCATGTAGTACTTCCGATGCTGGTCGGCGAGACTAAGTGATTCATCTCGTTCGTAGGCTCGAAGGATCCGCTCCAGCCCATCTGCGTCGAGTCGCTCCGCATACGCCGCGTACTCGAGAGCCTGCGCGATCGTGTCTCTCGGCGTGCGGTCTCGCTTCAGTTCCACGACCACGACGTTCCCTTGGCGGTCTAGACCGAGCAGATCTATGAATCCGCCGAGGTTCGTTGAGACCTCTCGCCCAATGATCAGGATGCCGCTGTCCTCCAGGATTCCGTCGGGGTTTGCCTCGAGCCACCTCTGGAGCACGGTTTCCTCATGCTCGGCTTCGAACTCCCGAGCTTCGTACTCGGTGAAGTCGTCGTCCGCCCCTATGCTGAACACTCTCATCCGGTCACCTTGATTCTCGCTATCGCCGTCCGCCGGGCCGCAAGATTGCCGGCCGTGACCCCTGGAGAGCAACGGGACACCTACTCCTCACTCCGACAATGCGAGGTCAGATGATGCCGACGGTCGCACCACCCACCGCCGAATCGGTCCGGGGCCGAAGGAGAGGTGCCCACCGAGAGGACCGAGTTTCCCTTGGTCGGAGCGGAGCCAGCCCGCGGGGAGGCCGAGTTCTCGCGGCCATAGCGCTGTCGATGGCGGCTATCGTCCCCCTTCCCGGGGTCGGGCTGGAGGCTCAGGCCCGCGACTACCGGGCGGAGCGGCCCTTCGGGACGCTGCGGGAGCAGGCGCGGACGCAGCAGGCGTGGCTCGAGGAGAGACTCGAGAACAACCTGCCCATGCTGATGCGCAGGCACGGCGTGGACATGTGGGTCCTGGCCATGCGGGAGTACAACGAGGATCCCGTCTTCCCGGCCCTCGTCTCCCCCACGACCTTCGCGGCGCGGCGTCGGACGATCTACATCTTCCACGACCGGGGACCGGAGCACGGCGTGGAGCGCCTGGCTCTGGGGGGCACGTCGCAGGGGGGCGTCTACGAGGCGGTGCGGGCCACGGCCACCGCCCCGGACGGCAGGGCTGCGGAGCTGTGGGGCGAGGACCAGTGGAATCTCTTCGCCGACATGGTGCGCGAGCGCGACCCGCGGCGGATCGCGGTCAACATCTCGCACGACCACAACTTCGCCGACGGACTCACGGCGGGTGAGTGGGAGCAGATGGAGGCGGCGCTCGGGCCCGATCTCGCGAGCCGCGTGGTGCGTGAGCCGCTGCTGGCGATCGACTACCTGGCCATGCGCGTGCCCGCCATGACTCCCGTCTACCGCCGCATGCAGGCGGTCGTGCACGAGATCATCGGCACGGCGTTCTCCGAGGTCGTGATCGTCCCCGGCCGGACCACGACCGCCGATGTCGTGTGGTGGATGCGCCAGCGCGTGCACGACCTGGGTCTCGACTCCTGGTTCCAGCCCTCGGTGTCGGTGCAGCGGCGGGCGGTCGACATGGGGGGCGTAACGACGCCGGTGATCGAGCGGGGGGACGTGCTCCACTGCGACTTCGGACTCGTCGCGTTCGGACTGGCGACCGACACCCAGCACATGGCCTACATCCTACGCGAAGGCGAGACGGAGGCGCCCGCGGGCCTGCGGCGCGCGCTCGCAAACTCGAACCGCCTGCAGGACATCCTCCTCGAGGAGACGAAGGTCGGCCGCACCGGAAACGAGATCCTGGCCTCGGTGCTGGAGAAGATGCGGGCGGAGGGACTCAACGGGACGATGTACACGCACCCGATCGGCGACCACGGACACGGGGCGGGTCCGCTCATCGGGCTATGGGACTACCAGACGGGCGTCCCCGGCCGCGGCGATCCTCCGGTGATCCCGGGTATGTGGTTCTCGACCGAACTCCAGGTGACGACCCCGGTGCCCGAGTGGGACGGCCAGCCGGTGCGGATGGCCCAGGAGGAGGAGGCCGAAGTCACGCTCGACGGCGAGATCCGCTGGATGCTCCGACGTCAGACCGAACTGCACCTGATCCGGTAGCGACTGCCTCGACCACCGCTGTTGCCAGTGCTTCGCAGCGGCCGAGGGCGGAGAGCCCCAGGGAACGCACCTACACTCGCGGGGAACCTTTCGCCGTATCAGATCATATGATATCATCAGCGTCGAAGAAAGCTAGGAGTACGGCCGTTGCACAAGCCAATGTGGCATCATATGATCGGCATCGCGCATGAGCGTAGCCCAGGATCGCCCCGAGGGGGGCGAACCCGACCAGCATCCAGAGATACGCCGCCAGCTGATCACACTGATCCAGAAGGGCCGACGAACGTGTGTGTTCACAACGAAGCGACCGACAGATGTGCGCTTTCGGCAGGTGGCTCATCCCGAGTCCGGCCAGCCCCTGACGGAAGGCGGCATGTGGGGAGAGATCGTTCGCCTCCTCGAGTCGGATATCCCGTTGACTGAAATCGCGTTGGAACAACCCCCGGGCGAGAGGGCATGGGTTTTCTGCGAAAAACTAGGTCCCGGCTTGCCACTCATCTACGTGAAGCTCCAATTCCGCGGAGGGAGTACGGCCCTGCTGCGAAGTTTCCACCCCAGCGAGCGCGACCATGAGTAAAATCGCTTCGAAACCGACCGTTCTCGATCAAATCGAGGGACCTGCTGCCTGTGAAATGTGCGGGACTCCCGGACTCAAGACCGCACTCGTTCGAAACCCCTTCATCTACGGCGTAGGCTGCAACGCGGTAGAACTCAGCGCTGATATCCCTGTCCACACCTGCGCGAGTTGCACCGTCTCGTTTACAGGCCAAGCCGCCGCGATCATCGAACACGATGTCGTCTGCCGACACCTTGGCGTCCTCACGCCCAAGGAGATCCGTGCCCTCCGTGCCCGGCACAAAATGTCCCGCGCCGCCTTCGCACGGTTGACCGGTTTTGGCGAGGCAACTCTGGCCCGCTGGGAACGCCGCGAAGTGATTCAGAACACTTCTAGCGATCGCTATCTGCGATTGTTACACCATTGTGTTAACGTTGATCGCCTCCGTTCGTCCGCGAACCAAGAGAGTCTGTCCGGCAGAGCAGCCGCAGTGGGGACCCGTGCCTCGATCCGTTTGGTCCGTCTCTCCCCAGAGCTTGAAGGTACCTACCGCCGCAAGGCCACCGGCTGGAGCCCCCGGAGCGCGGTCGCTTGATGTACGTAGCCACGTTCTATTCGTTCAAGGGCGGCGTCGGTCGCACCCTAGCCTTGCTGAATGTTGCCTATGAGATGGCCCAAGCGGGACTTAGCGTACTCGTCATTGATTTTGATCTTGAGGCACCCGCAATCCATGCCGACCGTTGGAAGTCCACTCCCCGCGGAACAACCAACACCGGCGTGAGCGCCAACTTCGATCACCCCGGGATCGTGGAGTACGTCAGTACCTATATGAAGACCATGCGGGCCCCAGAGGTTTCTGACCACATCGTGGATGCCACTCCCGACAACTGCGGCGGCGCGATTTCACTAATGCCTGCCGGCCGAATCGACAGCAGCTATGGCAGCCGTCTGAACGCGATTGACTGGAATGAGCTCTACGTGGACTACGACGGATACGTGATGTTCGAGGACATGAGAGCACAGTGGGAAGCACTCCATGTCGATTATGTTCTCCTGGATTCCCGTACTGGCTTCACGGACGTCGGAGGTATTTGTACACGCCACCTGCCGGATGCCGTCGTGACGCTGTTTCGACCTGACGACCAGAGCTTGCGCGGGATGAAGGGGGTCGTGCAGTCGATACGTGACGAGGGTACGACGCCGCGTAGACAGCAGGACATTGCTTTGCATTTTGTGATGGCCTCGATACCTGATGCCGACGACGAGGACGACATCCTAACGGAGCATCGTCAAGCCTTTCGGAAGGAGCTCTCCATCCCACAGGGCCGTTTGCTTGAAGTCAGGCAGTACCAGAGTATGGATTTGTTGACCCAACCAATCTACACTCGGATTCGGCCTCGAACATCGCTTGCCGGCTCCTACCGGCAACTGACAAAGAAGATACGTGCCCTCAATGTACACGACAGGGATGGGGTTCTCGACTATCTCCGAGACGCAGGGAAGAGTTCACAGGAGTTGCCCGACGAGACGTTCCTAGGTCAGATACGACAAGAGTACGCGGAAGACGCCGGTGTGCTGGGTGAGCTGGCAGAAACCAGCTACTACCGTGGTTCGATTCTCGATGCCGCTGATCTGTTCGAGAGAATGGCTGAACTGGGGTCGCTGAGCAAGAGACATCAAATGAGACTTGCTGAGTCTCGACACGTAACGGGTAACCATGAGGGCGCCGCCGAAGCACTTATGTTGTTCTTTCAGAGTCCCGTCGAGACCTCTGTTCCTAACGACGAGATAAGCTACAGTCTGATCTTCCGGGGCCTCAATATGCTGGAAGCACGAAGGGAAGACCGCACCACTTATGTGGACGGAAGCCCTGTAATCCGTGGCTTGTCGCGTTCTGATCAAGCCGAAGTGGCTGACGACCTTAACCTTTCTTCCCAAGAGAGATGCGTAGCCGCCGCAATCTTGGAACGAATCCTATCCGGTGGTGACGTAGCTGCTGAAGAAAGAGACACTTGGCAATGGAATCTTGCCTTTGCCTACATGTCGATTGCCAAGTTTGGGGAGGCTCGTGGGTTATTCGAACGCGCAATTGACCAGGGCAAGGGTGTTTCGATTCTACCGACAGCGTTCAATCTGGCGATGGCCGTTTGGGCGAGTACCGGTACACCCGACCCCGAGATATTCGAGCGCGTGCTGCATGCGCTCGATGTTGGGGAGGACAAGTCACATTGGCTCGATGATGCAAACGCTCTACAGGCACTCGCAGTCGCCGCATGGTTCGGGAGGCGGTACGATGACGCCAACTCCTATTTGGCAGCAGCTGAAGAAGCCGTTCGAGGGCAGCGGAGTGCCATAAGTTGCTGGTCTTACACCCGCGTCACATACGAACAGTTCGGTGCGCATTGCGGCGAGATACGCCGTCTGGTGTCAGGTGAAGACGTCGCTCCGGCCTTCATGCGGATCACAGAGCCGGCTGCAACCTGAGCGAATTGAGCACTTTTTCCCACGCGTTGCAGCGGCTAATCGATCCGGCTTCACCGCCGACTCCCCGAGTGGGGATTCGAGAGGCACTGGAGCGGCTAGTTTCGTCGCGAAGTGACCCGCACCCCTCGCGCCTCGAGTTGTGGGCAGGCGAGGAGGTCGTCGGAGGTCTGCACCGGCCCCGCCGGGACGCCCACATCGAGGAGCCGTCGGACGGCCTCGTCCCGCGTCATCTCGGCGAACACGGGCCTGACGACTTCGTCGAGGAGCGCCTGGTTCTTGGTACGGGCGTCGGCGGATTCCAGGCGGGGATCGTTCAGCAGGTCGAAGGCTCAGTTCCGGCGGAGGCGCAGGAGCTGCGGGTGTTCGACGTCGAGGGCGTCGGTCCAGACTCCGAGGAGTGCGTCCGTCTGGACTTCGTGGAGGCTGAATCCGGCGGGCATCACGAGCTGGCCGAGCCATGTGCCATCGTGGTCGAGGACCAGCCAGCTCTGTGGCGACTCCCGTTCGTGGCGTGCCCGGTACCGCTCCAGCCAGATGGCTCCCGACGGGTCGACCATGATGTCCGCGTAGGCGGGCCGCATCCCCGACATCGCCTCGAACATCTGCATCGTAACGGATCCAGGGTCTTCGCCGAGCGATTCCCGGGCGGCGTCGATTTCATCCGGCGTCAGTTCCAGCGGATAGTCGGGGATCCTGATGAGGCGGATCAGCCCGCCGGTCGCCGCGAGTTCCTCCACCTCCATGGCGTCGGCCGAACCGCGCAGAATCCTGCCTCCGCGGGTGGCGACCTGGCTGACGCGAGCGAAGAAGGGGACCGTGCTGAGCAGACTCTCACCCCGTGTGATCATCAGCTCCTCGAAACCCGCCGACTCGCCGATGCTGTCGATCCGGGTGCCGTGCACGTCGAATCGCCACAGCGACCACGGCTCCCGGCGTAGCCCGCCGGTGCCTTCGTACATCCGCATGCTGCCGTAACCGAGTTGCACCAGGAGCGTGCCGCCGCCGAGGTCGTAGATCGCATCCGTGAACAACGGCAGGGTGAACGTGCGGGAAAGGGTCAGGTCGGGGGCGACCACGGTGACGCGCTCGTCGTAGTCGAGCAGGAGGAGGGTGTCGCCGGAGATTCGCTCCATGCCCCAGATCTGTCGGAACTCGCCAGGCCCTTCCCCCTCCCGTCCGAACGACCCGAGGAATTCGCCTGCTGCGGAGTAGAGTCGGATCTCCTGCTGACCCGAGACCACCACACGGCCGTCGGAGAGATGGGTCACGCCGCCGACCCGGTAGAATTCGTGGTCCTCGCCCTGGCCGGACCGCGTCAGGTCCAGGATGGGCCCAGGGTCGACGGTCCAGCCGCTCGAATCGCCCCAGGCGGGGCGGAACGCCTCCACGATCTGGACGCCGGCGCTGTCCCGCTGCGTGACGAGCGAGGGATCGACGCTCGCTTCGCCACATGCGAGAACGGAAACACAGCAGCCCCACGCAACAGACCGTGCGGTATGTCGAGAGGTAGCCCGTCCATCGATGCTCAATCGCGGCTCCCTGTGTCGGGTTCGTCGGCAACGAAGCCTCGGTAGCCCAGAGGGCGCTGGCGGGGCCAGACCTCGTCGAGCGTTTCGGCTTCGAACAGGCGTCCGTTGATCATGACGCGCTCGATCGCAAGAGAGTTGCGCAGGTCCTCGAGCGGGTTCTCCGACAGGACGAGCAGATCGGCCAGTTTTCGGGCTCGACGGAGCCGAGTTCGCGCTCGAGGCCGATGCCGTTCGCGCCGAAGATGGTCGCGGCCTTCAGTGCGTCGTGGTTCGACATGCCTCCCGAGGCGACCATCCACAGCTCCCAGTGGTACGCGAGGCCCTGGAGCTGGCCGTGGCTGCCGACGCCCGCGAGGCCGCCCTCGGCGACGACCTCGGCCAGGAAGGCGGCGTTCTCCTCGAACACGAACTCCTCGGGGACGGCCCAGCCCACCGCTCCCGAAGCACCGGCGCGGCGGCGCGTGCGGGCGTCCAGCGTCTCGTGGGGCGTGAACCGGGCCAGGCGGGGGTGATCGTGGACGTTCTCGCTGGTGAACCAGTAGATCTCGCCCATCGGTCCGCCGAACGAGACGACGAGCGTGGGCGTATTCACGACTTTCGTCTCGGAGAACAATCGGACGACGTCACTGTGCAGCGGATAGACGGGCAGATTGTGCTCGATGCCGGGGTAGCCGTCCATCGCGTGCGTGAGATCGAGCTGCAGGTCCAGGCCGGCCTCGGTCGTCGGCATGAGTTCCAGTTCGCGGGCGGCCATGACGAGCCACTGTCGTTGCTGGCGGTTTCCCGCCAGGTACATCTTGAACGTCTTCGTGTCGTAATAGTCCGCGTAGCGGGTGAGGATGTCTCGCGCGTGGTCGAGATCGCGGATCGGTTCGCCGGGCTGATAGTTGCCGAACACGCCGGGGCCGGTGGAATAGATGCGGGGCCCGAGGATGTCTCCGGAGCGCACGCGGTCCGCGTAGGTGAGGACGTCGGACACGCCGGTCTGGGGGTCGCGCGTCGTCGTAACTCCGAACGCGAGGTTCGCAAGGTAGCCCCAGGGCTGTGTCGTGTGGATATCGCGGGGTGGGCGCAGGTGCGCGTGGGTGTCCACGAAGCCGGGCATGATGGTCATGCCGCTCACGTCGTGGGTCTCCGCGTCGTCGGGGACGGCGAGAGTGCCGGAGGGTCCCACGGCGGCGATGCGGTTTCCGTCGATGAGCACGTCGCCGCGCTCGATCACTTCGTCGCCCCGCATGGTGATGATCCGGGCGCCGCTGAGCAGGAGACGCCCGACGGGCAGGTCGCGGTCCGCTTGCAGCTCGACGCGCACCTCCACGGGGCGGTAGCGCGCCTCTTCCCGCTCCGCCGCGGCGGCCTGCGCCGTGTCGGCCGGGATCGCCTCCAGGCTGTCGTGGACCGCGCGCGCCCGGGCCAGGTCGTAGCGGAAGTACGCGTTCCCCAGCGCCCATACGACCGTACCGCCGTCGGCGCTCCAGGCGGGGAATTCCCCGCCGAACTCCGTCACGCGGGTGACGGGGACCGCCGCCCCGTCCGGATCGCGCACCGAGATCGTGGGCGCCTCGGCACCGATCTGCGGCAGGGTCACCACATACAGGTCGTTCCCCACCCTGGCGAGCGTGCGGTCGCCGCTCGGCGCGACCCGGATCGACGAGGCGTTGGCGGGTGACCCGCCGCGCGTGGCCGAGAAGCCGGTGACCTTGAGGTGCTCCCTCTCGTCGGTGCCGTCCCAGCGCACGGAGACGAGGCCGCGCGAACCCGCGTGCAGGTAGATTCGGTCCGGCTGATCACGTCGGAGGTGGGGTTCCGAGCGGCCCATTGCCTCGGCCACGACCGTGGGGCCATCGCCCGCCGGGTCGTACCACACGATGTCGGTCTGGCTTCCCGCCCCTCCCGCCAGTCGAGCCCGCACCGGCGCCTGGAGCAGCACGATGTGGCCCCCGTCGGGCGACCAGGCGGGAGACCGCATGAAGCGCGGGAGGTCGGAGACCCGCCGCGCCGCGCCGCCATCGAACGAGACGGTCCAAAGGTAGCCTCCCTCCGGCTCGTCCCAGCTTACGACCGCCAGCGTCTCCCCGTCCGGCGACCAGGACGGCTCCGCCAGCCCGCCCTCGATCTCCTCTCCGACCCGCCTCGGGACCCCGCCGTCCGCTCCCATCACATAGAGGCGTCCCAGCGCCGTGAAGGCGACCCGGCTCCCGTCGGGCGAGAGGACGACGTCCCGGATCTGACGTACCTGGAAGGTCGGCGCGTCTTCGATCGGATAGTCGAAGTCGAGACGCGGGCCCACATGGAGCGCCACGTCGACCTCGAACGGAATCTCGACCGCGTCGCCGCCGTCCGTTTCTTGCATTCCAGCCACCGGAACCCGCCACAACCGGCCGCCGTGGGAGAGTACGACCGCCGCCCCGTCGGGCGTGAAGGCGTAACCCGGCAGGATGTCGAGCGTGGCGCGGCTCTCCATGTCGTCGCGCTGCACCGGGTAGGCGAGCCAACGCTCTTCTCCCGTCGCGAGGTCGCGGGCGCGGAGGCCCGTCGCATCCTCGTGGCGCGTGCCGTAGACGAGCGTGCCGCCATCGGGGGAAACCGCAGGCCGGACGCCGGATCCGTACCGGCTCGTGAGGGTCGCGCGACGACCGGTCTCGCGGTCGTATCGGGTGAGTTGGTACTTCGGGAAAGCCGCGTCGTACGTCCAGTCGCCGGTTCCCTGGGCGAGATAGACGTACCGGCCGGTGGGATCGAAGGCGGCCCCGATTGCCTTCAGGTTGTCGGGTTCATCGATGAGCGCGATGCCGCTTCCGCCGTCGCGGTGGAAGAGCCAGGGTTTCGCGGCCCCGCCGAGCGGGCTGTAGGTGCGCGAGGCCACGAGGTAATCGCCGTCAGGCGACCACTCGGGCGACGTGTAGAGGTTGTCGTTGCCGCGGGTGACCTGCGTCGTGTCGGTCCCGTCGAGGCTGAGGATCCAGAGGTTCTGTCCTCCGCTCCGGTCTGAGACGAACACGAGGTCGGAGCCGTCGGGGCTGAAGCGCGGCTGGCTCTCGAAGGCGGGACCGGTCAGCAGTGGCGTGGCCGTGCCCCCCTCGATGGGCAGCGTGTACAGATCGCCGAGCATATCGAAGGCGAGCGTCGCGCCGTCCGGGCTCACGTCGACCGACATCCACGAACCGCGGTCCGTCCGGAAGCGGATCTCCCGCGTGGGCTCGAGCGGGAGTCCCTCCGTCGCGAGCCCGCCGACGTCGTCCGCCGTCTCCTGCGCCTCCGCGTCCGCTCCGAGAACGAGGCAGCCCGCGAGCGAAAGCGAGATCATCGGATGACTGCGCATCGACATCCTCCCTGCAGTGGGAAAGGCGTTCCCGCGGGAACGTCCCGAATCTGTACTGCGTGTCCCCTACTCCGTACCGATCACGGCCTCCGCCGCGAGGCGGGAGACCGCCGCGTCGGAGAGTTCGAGCACTTCGGTCTGAGCAGCGGGGTTCGAACGAACCGGAGTTCTCCGAGTCCGTCGTAGTCCACGGTGACGCGCTCGGCGAACACGGGTCGGACGACCTCGTCTTGAGCGCGACGCTGCTCGTCAGGGGGGGCCGGCCTCCTCACCCCCCCAACTCCGCCAGCTTCGCGCGCGTCTCCCGCGCCGGCTCGAAGTCCTCGTCGGCATTCTCCCACACGGCGAGCGCGCTCATCAGGTGCTCCGCCGCCGCTTCAACATCCCCCCCTGCCTCCATCAGCAACCCCATCTCCACGTGCGCGTGCGGATCGGCTGGAACCAGACGCAACGCTTCCCGTAGCTCGACTTCCGCTTCGTCCAGCCGACCCGCCTGGCGCAGCGCCCGTCCCGTGCCGCGGTGGAATCTCCCCTGCGGCGAAAACGCGATCGCCGCCCTGAAGCTCTCCGCCGCTCCCTCGTAGTCCCCCCCGCGGTCCCGGATCAGACCCAGATTCCCCAGGAGGTCGGGGCGGTTTCCTTCCAGACCCCCGGACTCCACTATCTCCGATGCCCGCCGCTGCGCCTCCAGAGCGGCGTCAAGGCCCTCCGCCTCCAGAGCGAACTGCACTGCCACGCGCGGGAAGTAGGTGGACAGCAATGCCGGGGACTGTGCCTGCAATTCCGCCAGGAGGGCGCCCGCCTCCTCAAGGCGACCCGCGTCAAGGTAGACGAGGATGTCCCCGGCCCGTCTGAAAGCCATACCGAGCGGCGTCTCGACGCCTGATTCCTCCTGCAGCCTTGCTTCGATCGCCTGGATCGCGTCGGCCATTTCCCCGCGGCGGTGGTGGTAGTGTGTGAGCCCCCAGAGCGCCTGCGCCCTCCGGTGCGGAGTACGGGCCAGCGCCAACGAACGCTCGTACCCGGCGCTGGCTTCGTCCAATCGGCCGATGTCCAGGTCAAGTCCCGCGAGTTCCCGCACGAGGTCAGCTGCCAAAGGCTCCAGGACGATGGCGCGCTCCATCGCTTCGCGTGCGTCGTCATACCTGCCGCGCCGCCGATGGAAGTCGGCCAGCCGCGTGTACGCGAACGCCTCTCCCGGGAACCGCCCTACATACTCGGTCAGCAGGGACAAAGCCTGGTCATAATTGCCCAGCTGCTCGTGCGCCTGCGCCATCCCCAGGATCGGTCCGCCGTCCAGAGGATCGAGGCGGCGGATCGCGGCGAAGGTCGCCAGCAGCTCCTCCCAATCGCCCCCGGATATCTGGATCTCCGCCTGGCTGCGCAGCGCGTTCACATCGTTGGGGTACAGTTCGATCCACATCCCCACCACGGCCGCCGCCCGGTCCATCTCCCCGGTGAGCCTGTAGTAGTCCGCCTTCACCTGGAAGCCGAAGCGCTCAGGCATTCGGTACAGGTTCTCCATGGCTGCCACCAGGGGAGCCACGGCAACGGTCTCGCCCTCCGCAAACGTTTGCAGCACCGCGTACAAGGTGTACTGGGCCACGGTGAAGCTGGGATCGAGCGCGGTGGCGGTGGCCAGGTATTCGATGGCCCCTTCGGCATCCCGGTGGGCGAATTGGCGGAAGATCCCCTTGAAGAACGCCTCCACAGCGGCGGCATTCTCCGAGAGCCGTCCCCGCACGGGCAGGTCCTCGATGCCTTCACGGGCCGGAATCCCCAGCGCGGCCTTCACCGGGGCCGACATCTCGTCGACGAGCGCGAGTAGGTCGGTCCCTTCGTAGACGGCCTCTCTCGCGAGCGATCCGTCGCCCACTCCATATAGCCTGAGGGTGACGCGGAGGAGGTCGTCCACCCGGTCGATCTCGCCGGCCGCCATGAACCCCGCGTACACCTCCTGTGCCAGTTCGCGCTTGAGCGCGAGGGGCGCTGCCGCGAAGCTGTCGAACCCCCGCTCCCGCGCGTACGACCCATACCGGTAGAGGCGGATCGGCGCGAAGAAATCGTCCGGCATGAGGTCAAGCACCAGCGCCTCGGGAACCGCGTAGGAGATCCACGATTCGTCCTCTGCGATCCCGGGGCCGAGATCCAGGGGGAAGAGCGCCATGGTCTTCCTGAACCCGGTCCTGGGGACCTCTCGTTCGATGGTCTCCCCGTCCTCCGTCTCCACAGTGAGCGAGGTCGTGACCGAGCCCAGCTCCTCTCCCCCGTAGAGCGCCCACAGCACGACTGCGCACAGCACAAGATTGGCGGGAATACCGATCCGCTCGGTCCGGGCCAGCGAATCTCTGTCCCGCCCCGGCTTTCCGTGAAACCAGGCAAACATCAAGACACTCGGCAGCAGCACGAACAGCGTGACCAGCACCATTCGCGTCCAGTGCGGCGAGAGCAGGAACTCGTCCACGGCGAAGTTCGTGAACTCGACCAGCCCCCATGATGCCCCGGCGTAGATGGCCAGGATGTGAGGAACGCGCCGCTGGATCAGTTCGCGCGCCAGGCTCACCCGTGACGGGTGTGAGGAGGGAGGACTTTGCGGCGTGTCCATGTCAGCAGGTTAGGTCCGCTGAACGACCCATGGCAAGCCTACGCCTTCGTCCGCCGCACCCGGTCCGCTTCGAGTACCACGGGCTCCAGAGACCGGACAAGAGCCCGATGAAGCGGTTTGGTGCTAATCCGTACCGATCACGGCCTCCGTCGCGAGGCGGGAGACCTCCGCGTCGGAGAGTTCGAGCACGTCGGTGAGGACCTGTCGCGTGTCCCGGCCCAGCGTGGGCGCGGGGTTCACCGGCACGTCCGGGGCGTCGGACGTGAGGAGCGGAGTACGGACAAACTGGAGTTCGCCCAGTCCTTCGTATTCGACGGAGACCCTGACGCCGCGGGCCTCCAGTTGCGGGCAGGCGAGGAGGTCGTCGGAGGTCTGCACCGGCCCCGCGGGGACGCCCACCTCGAGGAGCCGTTGCACGGCCTCGTCGCGGGTGAGTCTGGCGAACACGGGCCCGACGACCTCGTCCAGAAACGCGCGGTTCTCGGTGCGGGCCGCGGGGGAATCGCAGCGGGGATCGTCCAGCAGGTCGGTGCGATCCAGCATGCGGCAGAAGCGACGCCACATGATTTCGTCCGGGATCGTGAAGGCGACGTAGCCATCGATCACCGGCATCGGGCCTCGCGGGTAGAAACCCGGAGCGTCGCCGCGCGCCGGCCGCGCCCCGGTGTTCGCGGCGAGCGAGATCATGCGCTCGTTCAGCGACAACACGCCGTCGTACATGGCGGAATCCACGAACTGGCCCCGCCCCGTCATGCTGCGCCGGTAGAGCGCCATCGAGACGCCGTGCGCCGCGGCCATCCCGGCGTAGAGGTCCGGCATCCCGTAGATCGAGGGCGACGGGGGCTTGTCGGCGAAGCCGATCATGTGCATGACCCCGCCCATCGCCTCGGCCACCACGTCGAAGGACGGCCAGTCTCCGTACGGCCCCTCGCGCCCGGGCAGACGCCCGAACCCCGACACGGCGGCGTAGATCAGCCCCGGATTCAACTCCGACAGCGCCTCGTATCCCAGCTCCATCCGGTCCACCGACCCCGGCCGCAGGTTCTCCACCACGACATCCGACTTCACGACGAGGGACCGGTAGAGGTCGCGTCCCTCGTCGCTCTTCAGGTTGAGGGCGAGGGATTTCTTGTTCCGGTTGTAGGCCATGAAGCCGACGCCCATGCGGACGCCGTTTCGCTCCACGAAGGGAGGGATGGCCCGCCGGGGGTCGCCGGTCCCGGGCCGCTCGATCTTGATCACTTCGGCCCCCGCGTCCGCCAGTAGCAGCGTGCAGTAGGGCGCGGACATGTATTGCTCAAGCGCGAGGACGCGCACTCCCGCCAGCGGCCGGCCGGAGTCGCTCATGGTGTGGTCTCCGGATTCGAGGGAATCAGCTGGTCGTGGGAATCGTCCGGTACTTGTCGAACCACGCCACGATGTTCGCGATCTTCGCCATCAGCTGGCTCGGGCGGCGGCTCATGTCGTGCGAGGCGCCGGGGAGCCGGATCACGGCCGTGTCGATCCCGCGCAGCTTGAGGGCGTGGAACATCTGGTACGACTCCGACAGCGGCGTCCGCAGGTCCTCCTCGCCCGTGACGATGAGGGTGGGCGTCGTCACGTTCCCCACCAGGGAGAGGGGCGAGAACTCCCAGTACGGCTCCGGGTTCTCCCACGGCAGTCCTTCATATCGGCTGAAGTAGTAGCCGTACCAGTTGTCCGCCGTGAGCGTCTTGCTGATCCAGTTGACGACGGGTTTCTGCGACACGGCGGCCCGGAAGCGGTCCGTCTTGCCGACGATCCAGGCGGTCATGATGCCGCCGGCGCTCCCCCCGGTGACGAAGAGGTTGTCCTCGTCGATGTACCCGCGCTCGATCACCGCGTCGACTCCCGAGATGAGGTCGTCGTAGTCCTGGCCCGGATAGTTGTGGTAGAGGAGATCCCCGAATTCCTCGCCGTAGCTCGTACTCCCCCGCGGGTTCGAGTAAAGGACGACGTAGCCGGCCGCGGCGAGGAGCTGCATCTCGGCCGAGAAGCGGTCTCCGTAGTTCGAGACCGGCCCGCCGTGGATCTCGAGGATCAGGGGATAGCGGCGGCCCGGATCGAAGTCGGGCGGCTTGACGATCCAGCCCTGGACGGGACGCCCGTCGAACGACGAGTCCCACCAGATCTCCTCGACTTCACCCAAAAGTCGGTTGGCGAGCAGGTCCTCGTTCAGCGACGTGATGCGGCGCACGCCGCGACCTCTCGCGCCCACAGCGACCTCGCCCGGGGATTCGGGCCGGGTCTGGTTCAGGGCGAAGCTCCCGTCGTTGGCGACGCTGAAGGATCCACCGCCGTAGGGGCGACCGTACGACGTGCCTCCCAGATCCTCCGCCAGCACCTCGAGCTCGCCGTCGAGAGACACGAAGCCGACCTTCGAGTTCCCCTCGTCATCGTACTGGAAGTAGACGCCGCTCCCGCCGGAGGCCCACGCAGGGCTGGCGACGCTGCGGTCGAGGGCGCCCGCGAGGACGCGCTTCCCGCTCCCGTCCAGGTTCATGACCTGGAGCTGGCTCACCTGGTAGGTGCGCGTGCGGTCCTCGTATCCGACGAAGGCGATCCGTCGTCCGTCGGGGGAGACGGCCGGACTCCGGTCGGGTCCGGGACGGTCCGTGAGCTGTCGTACCTGTCCGTCCGCGATCGAGACGATGTAGAGTTCGGAATTGCGGTAGTCGTGGACCCAGTTCTCGTTCCGGTTCGAAGAGAAGACGAGGCTCCCTCCGTCCGGCGTCCACGCGGAGGGGCTCTGGTGCTGGAAGTCGCCCGACGTGATCTGCGTGGGCGTCCCGCCCTCGACCGGGACGATGAAGAGGTGGTCGTACCCGAAGTCCAGATAGCCGACGCCGTCCTGCCGGTTCTTGAAGCGGTCCTCCATGATGGGGGGATCGGCCCACTCCGCGCCGGCCGGCGGCTGGGGAGGCGGGGCAAGGCTCGGTGCCGGGTACGGAACCAGCTTGTTGAAGGCAAGGTAGCGCCCGTCCGGCGACCAGCGGAGGCCGCGGGGCGACTCGATGAGCTGCGTGAGCGTGGCCTCCTCGCCGGTGTCCATCCAGCGCACGCGGATCTGGCCGTCCGCTGTGTAGGCGATCCGCGTCCCGTCGGGCGACCACCGCGGGGAACCGCCCGCCCCGATCCGGCGGTGATTCGATCCATCGGCGTTCACGACCCACAGTTCGGACTTCTTCGCGTCCCGCATGATGTCCATCGACGTCCGGACGTAGACGACCTGCCCGCCGTCCGGCGAAATCCGGGGGTCCGCCGCGTACTCGAGTTCGAACACGTCCATGGGCTGGAAGTGCTGCTGCGCGGCCGCGGCTTCGGCGACCAGGGCGCCCGCGGCGGCGAACAGCGCCAGGGCGATCCTCTTCATCCGGCTTCTCTCATCCATCTTCGGCTCCCCGCATGGCTCGCGTCCACTAATGGGCGACGAATGGGCATAGAATGGGAACAGGTCCGGAAACATCCTCCGGATTCGACCGGCGGGCAACCACCGCGTTATTCTGCGCGTCCAGCGCAGCTTTCCGTGAACGAAGAGCCTCGGTTCCAGAGCCCGTCCCCGGGAGAATGACATGACTCGGTTTCCGGCAGGGTACCCGTCCCTTCAGCCAAGGGCGACCCTCGTCCTCCTGACGCTCGCGGTCCTCGGCCCGGCGGCCGCTTCTCCCGGGCTCGCCGCGCAGGAGTACGACCTCCTCATCCGCAACGGGCGGGTGATCGACGGCACGGGGAACCCCTGGTTCGCGGCGGACATCGGCATCGTCGGGGACCGCATCGAGCGGATCGGCAGCCTCCGGGACGCGACGGCCGGGCGCATCGTGGACGCGACGGGAATGTACGTCACGCCGGGCTTCATCGACCTCCATTCGCACGCCGACCGGGCCCTGACGTCCGAGCACCTGGAGGCCCGGCGGGCCAGGAGCCTGAACAGCCAGGGGCTGACGACGGTCCTCGGCGGCGCGGACGGCCGCACCACGACCTGGCCGCTCGGGGACGAGATCGCGTCCCTCCGCGAGATGGGCCACGCCATGAACTTCGTCCCCATGGTCGGGCACAGCACGGTACGCGCCGAGGTGATGGGCGCTGACTACGAACGGCCCGCCACGGAGGCGGAGATCGCCCGCATGCAGGAACTCGTGCGCGAGGGGATGGAGGCGGGCGCCCGGGGGCTCGGGGCCGGCGTCGAGTACCGGCCCGCCCGCTTCAGCACGCCGGAGGAGGTCATCGCCCTCGCCGGCGCGGTGGCGCCGTACGACGGCTTCTACATCGCCCACCAGCGCAGCGAGGCCGAGATGCCGCTGTGGCAGCTTCCGAGCAACGCGGACGGCTGGCCGGTGGACGGCACCCAGGGGCTCGAGGAGACCGTGAACATCGCCCGCCAGGCCCGGATCCGCGTGGTAGCGAGCCACCACAAGGCCCGGGGCCGGTCCAGCTTCGGACGCTCCGGGCTCGACACGCTGGTCGTGAACGGGGCTCGCGCGGAGGGGCTGGAGGTGTATCTCGACGTCTATCCGTACGAGACGTTCGGCGGCGGCCCTCGTCCCATGATCCCGCGCTGGAGTCTGGTGCACGACACCGTGGACACGAGCGGGGGGCGGGACAGCCCCGTCTACAACAACGAGGGGATCTTCGACGACGCCCGCGGGCATCTCGAACGCCGCTGGGCCGACCCCGAACTCCGGGCCCTCATCGCCCGGGACATCGCGTGGATCGTCGACCACAACGGAGGGGCCGACCGGGTGGTCGTGGTCGGCTACCCGGATTCGGCGTTCGTGGGCCGGACGCTGCAGGAGCTGGGCAGCGAGATGGGGGTCACGTACGAGGAGGTCGTCGTCCACATGGCGCTGCACGGGTACCCGGACGTGCTGGGCGGCGCCTGGACCCGCGGCTACGGGATCCACGACGTGGATATCGTCAACTACTACCGGCGGGACTACACGGCGACGGCTTCGGACGCCGCCGTGAGCGGGGTCGAGGGCGTGCCGCAGTTCGCCTCGCGGCCCGGCGCCCATCCCCGACATTTCGGCGCCTTCACGCGCAAGATCGCCCGCTACGTGAAGGACCTGAAGGCGATTTCCCTGCCCTTCGCCGTCCGCTCCATGACCGGCCTGCCGGCGCGCATCATCGGGCTGGACGACCGGGGGTTCCTGCGCGGGGGGTACAGGGCGGATCTCGTCGTGTTCGACCTCGAGCGCCTCCGCGACCGGGCCACGGTGCTGGAGCCGGACCTGTTCAGCGAGGGGATCGACTACGTGATCGTGAACGGGGTGTTCACGGTGGACGGCGGCGAGTTCACCGACGCGCTTCCCGGCGAGGTCGTTCTGCGTCCCGGGAGCTCCGCGAACTAGCCGGTAGAGCCTGGCACCGTCTCGAACCCGGCCTGCGAGAAGTGGCGATCCGTGGTCAGCGCGGTGCGGAGTCGAAGTTCCCTCATGACGACGAAGCTGGTGCAGTCCGTGAACGAGAAGTCCTTGTCACTCCACCGGAAGAACCAGCTTCGCGCTTTCTCGGCGCGCAGGGGATCGATCCATTCCCATCGGATCCGCGCGCTCGCGTCGATCTGCGCCCACCACTTGGCAGCCGCGTCCAATCCCAACCGCACGCGGATCAGCGTCAGAGTCTCGTCGATCACGTAGTCGGTCGAAACGAGGACGCCCCCGGCGCGCAGGCAGGCGTCGCGCTCGCGCCGACTGGCTTCGTGCATGGCGTCTCCCTCGTCGGCCATGGCCATCCAGCCCGGCGTATCGACGAAGAGCGCCGGATCAGGAACCGGATTCGCCATACAGGATCCGGTCGTGCTCCGCCGCGGTGAGTCCGTCGCTCGATTTCCCCACGGCCCCGGCTCCGTAGAGCGAATCCGCCTCTGCCGGCCCGAGATCGAGTCCGGCGCCTACGGGCACGATCCGGAACGCGGGACGGCTCCGGTAGAGGACCGTGAAGTCCTCGCCTTTCCTCACGCGCTCGATGATCCGTCCCATCTCGTGTCTGAGCGTCTTTACGTTGATCGTGGTTGACACCGGTCGTTCTCCTAAAGAAGCATTGAAGATAAACTCAAGATAACTTTCATCCGGTTACGATACCAGATCAGGGGGGCGATGGCACAATCGCGTCCGGCTCCCGACGCTTGACAGGCCATATCCATGTGGCCAGAATGGCCAGATGAGACGAGCCAGCGTGAGCGAAGCGAAGAACGCCCTCAGTAGCCTGCTGAGCGATGTCCGTCGCGGGGAGGCGGTGTTGATCACGCACCGCGGAAAGCCCGTGGCGCGCATCGAACCCTGCGGCGCGGACGACCTGGGCGCCGACCAGGCTGCGGCGGAGCTCGTGCGCCGAGG
Organism: Candidatus Palauibacter sp.; assembly: GCF_965222475.1. GTDB lineage: Bacteria > Gemmatimonadota > Gemmatimonadetes > Palauibacterales > Palauibacteraceae > Palauibacter. Next base: position 155,791 of record NZ_CBDCUB010000002.1, read on the forward strand.
CGTTGCGGCCCCTCCTCGAACATCCCTGAATGTCGAACGCTTCCTGAGTACTCCCGCCGTACGGATGACCGAGGGCGCCAGCGCCAGCGAGATGATCGTGGCCGAGCGCAGAGAAGGCCGGTGAAATACTGGGATTCCTCCGCTCTCGTGGCGCTTCTCGTGGACGAGCCGGGAAGCACTGAGCGCCGTGCAACGATCCGGCAGGATCCAGCGATCGTGACGTGGTGGGGAAGCCGCATCGAGTGCGCATCGGCTCTTAACCGCCTGCACCGGGAGCGGCGGTTCGAACGCGGCGGGCTCGACCGGTCCCTGGAGCAGCTTCGTCGGTTGGCGGCCAGTTGGCTGGAGATCGAGCCTCTGGAGCAGGTCCGCAGCCGCGCGATCAGGTTGCTTCGGCTTCACCCGCTGCGGGGGGCCGACGCACTGCAGTTGGCGGCGGCGCTCACCGCCGCAGCCGAAGACCCACAGCAGCTTGACCTCGTCAGCAGCGACGATCGGCTTTCCGCCGCGGCACACCGCGAGGGGTTCAAGGTTCTATGAATTGGTCGTGACCCGCGACATCCTACAGTGTAACGTTCAGGTCGGACTCCATCCCCCCCTGATCGGGAGAGGCCCATGCGCACGCGACTCCACGCCCTGCTGCTCCTCGTGCCCGCCGCCGCCTGCACCGCGGACGCGCCGCCCGAGCCGACAAGCGTCCGGAGCGCCCGCGATGTGACGGACGCGGTACTCGCGGCGGCCCGCCCGGACGGCAACTGGCTGACCTACGGCGGCAACTACGCGGAAGACCGCTTCAGCACGCTGGAGGAGATCACGCGGGACAACGTCGACGAACTCGGCCTCGCCTGGACGTACGACATCGAACTGCGCGGCGGAGTCGAGGCCACACCCCTCGTCGTGGGCGGCGTCATGTACATCAGCTCGCCGTGGAGTGTGGTGCACGCGATCGATACGCGCACGGGCGAGCGGCTGTGGCGCCACGACCCGGGGGTTCCGCGCATCCGCGGCCGGCTCGCCTGCTGCGACGTGGTGAACCGCGGGGTGGCGCTGTACGAGGGCAAGGTCATCGTGGGCACCATCGACGGACGCCTCATCGCGCTCGACGCCGAGACGGGCGATGTCGTCTGGGAGACGCTCACGATCGACCCCAACGAGGCCTACACGATCACGGGCGCGGTGCGCGTCGTGCAGGGACTCGCGATCATCGGCAACGGCGGGGCCGAGTACGGGGTGCGGGGTTATGTCTCGGCCTACGACGCGGATGACGGCGAACTCGTGTGGCGCACCTACACGGTGCCCGGCAACCCGGCGGACGGGTTCGAGTCCGAGGCCATGGAGATGGCGGCCGAGACGTGGAGCGGCGAGTGGTGGATCGCGGGCGGAGGCGGGACCGCGTGGGATTCGATCATCTACGACCCCGACCTCGACCTCCTCTACATCGGGACGGGTAACGGTTCCCCCTGGTCGCGCAACCTCCGCAGCCCCGGAGGCGGCGACAACCTCTTCCTCGCCTCGATCCTCGCTCTGCGACCGCAGACGGGCGAGTACGTGTGGCACTTCCAGACGACGCCCGGCGACCACTGGGACTACACGGCCGTCCAGCCGATGACGCTCGCGGATCTCGAGTTCGACGGGCGCATGCGGCGCGTGATCATGCAGGCCCCGAAGAACGGGTTCTTCTACGTCCTCGACGCGGAGACCGGCGAGTTCCTCTCGGGCAAGGAATACATCGTCCAGAACTGGGCCGAGGGACTGGATCTCGAGACGGGCCGCCCGACGGACCGGCCGGAAGCCGTGCACGCCGAAGTGTGGACCCTCATCACGCCGGCCGCCCTCGGGGGGCACAACTGGCAGCCGCAGTCGTTCAACCCCGAGACGGGGCTCATGTACCTGCCGATCCAGGAGGGTTGGGTCGAGCGCAGCGAGCCGCCCGACTGGGTGTACACGGACCTCGGAATCGAGGACCACAGCTTCGGGCCACGGGTGAACAACGTGGGGCACCGGAGCCGCTACGGGGCGAGGGACGACGCCGGATTCCTCGTCGCGTGGGACCCGAAGGCGCAGGAGGCGCGGTGGACGGTGTCGCTCCTCGGTTACTGGAACGGCGGGACCATGACGACGACGACCGGCCTCGTGTTCCAGGGCGGCGGGGACGGCCGCTTCGTCGCCTACGACGCGGAGAACGGCGCCCAGTTGTGGGAGGTCTCAACGAACCTCGGCATCCTGGGCGGTCCCGTGACGTACCTGGTCGACGGGCAGCAGCTTGTGTCGGTTGCGGCGGGCTGGGGCGGCTCGCGCGGTCGAAGCGGAGCCCCCTACGGCGAGGCGGCGATCTACGAGCAGCAGGGTCGCATCTTCACCTTCGTCCTCGGCGGGACGGAACCCATGCCGATGCCGCAGCGGAAGCGGCCGGTGAACGTGCCGGACCTCGATCTGCCCGCGGACGGGGCGTCGCTCGAGCGCGGGGGCGAACTGTACGTGCAGTATTGCCGCCACTGTCATGGGGCGGGCGGCGGCTCGGAGGGTTCGATGCCGAACCTGCAGAGGGCAACAAACATCGTGCACCGGAACTTCGAGGACATCGTCCTCGGCGGGAGCCGGGAGCCGCAGGGGATGCCGTCCTACGAGGGCCTGCTCGACGCCGAGCAGGTGCGGCTGATCCAGGCCTACATCATCTCGCAGGCGAGGGAGTCGCTGACGGCCGAGGAGGAGACGGTGGGCGGCGCGAACTGAGCGTCACATTCCACTATAGCCAAACGAGAGGAACCATCACATGAAGCGCTTGATCCTGGTCTCACTTCTTGCAGTCGGAGGGTTCGCTGCCATGGCTCCTGATCTCTCAGCCCAGCGTGAGTACATCAACCCTCGGCACGCGAGCGAGGAAGGCGTCCTCCCCTTCAGCGGCGCCGTCTGGGTGGGGGATCTGCTGTTCGTTTCGGGATCGATCGGTCTCGTGGACGGCCGTCCGCCGAACGACGCCGAGGAGGAGGCCCGGGTCGTGATGGAGTCCATCAAGAACACGGTCGAGGAGGCCGGGATCACGATGGATGACCTCGTCTCGGTGCAGGTATTCTGCTCCGACGTGGACCTTTACGACGTGTTCAACAAGGTCTACCGGACGTACTTCACGGAGAACTTCCCGGCGCGCGCCTTCCTCGGCTCGGGCCCGCTCCTGTTCGGGGCGCGGTTCGAGGTGATGGCGATCGGCTCCCGCAACTGACCCCGGGGCGGGATCTGGTCACCGAAGCGGGCCCCGGTGCGGGGCCCCGGCCCGATCTCGCCGATGCGCTGGAGCGCGGGGAGATCGTCTTCTTCCCCGCCTGTCCGGTAGAGCTTCCGCCGGATCGCGCCCTGGAGCGGCTTCGCGAAGAACTGCCGCGTCAACTACGTGCGAAGAACGTCAGCTACCACCCGGAAAGCGGGCGCCTCCGCGGGGTGAAGGGCCCGGGAGGGCTGCGGGACGCGGCTCTTGCCACCCTTACCGCGCACGGGGCCCGCGTCCGCGCCTTCCTGAGGGAGACCCTGCCCACGCTCACGCGTGGGTGGACGGTGGGGACGACGAGCTTCCGCCCGATCCAGGAGCGGGGCCGCGGCCTCTCCGCGCACGCGAGCAACGAACGGATCCACTTCGACGCCGGCGCCTACGGGGCGACGGATGGGGATCGGATCCTGCGTTTCTTCGTCAACGTGAACCCGGACGAAGAGCGCGTGTGGAGCACCAGGGGGACCTTCCCCGACGTGTTCGCGCGCTGCGGCGCCGAGGCCGGAGTCACGGGCGGCGGATCGCTGCAGCGGGGCCCCGTGGACCGACTGCGGGGGCGCCTGCTGAGGGCGATCGCCAAGGTGGGGCTCGCCGAGGCGGTGCTGGCGGACGCGAGTCCGTACGACCGCCTCATGCGGCGCTTCCACAACTACATGAAGGACACGCCATCCTTCCAGGAGCGGGACGAGACGTGGCGGGAGATCCGTTTCCCGCCCTTCTCCGCCTGGATGGCGCTCACCGACATGGTGAGCCATGCGAGCGTGTCCGGCCAGCACGCCCTGGTCGACACCTTCATCGTCCGGCTCGCCGCCTGCAGACGTCCGGACCTCGCCCCGATCAACATCCTGCGCGGGTCCTCAGGTTAAGACCCGGATTCAGATGGTCTTCGGGTTCTTCCTTCGGCGAGAAAAACCCTCGAACAACCCTTCCTGACGCGTCAAGCGCTCCCGAAGCGCACCCATCTCGCGGGCCATACGCTCCCGAAATTCGGCAAACTCGCCCCGGAGGTCGCTAACGTCTCCGGTGAGCGCCGCCAGATCCTTGCGCAGCGCGCGCTGTCCCGGCAGGAGCGCGGCCGCCAGCGCGATCCCCACCCCAATGATCGTCCACATTTCAGGCGTCATCTCGTTTCCTCTCTCGGGGCACTCAACCTAACCTCTCGCTGAGTTACGCGTCGGGCGTCAACGACGCATCAACGATTCAGTAGGTGCCGTCGAGGAAGGAGTCCTGGAGACGGTCGCGGCGGGCGATCGCCACGCACGCGGCCAGGTCGGAGAGGTATTTTGCGAGCACCGGCGTGTGCACCAGCGTGATGGGCTGGTGGATGGCGGGCGGCTCCCGGTGCTGCCCCATCATCCAGCCGCGCTCGTTCATCAGCCTCGCGACCGCGAAGATGTTGAACGGTTCGCCCGGTTCCACATCGTATCGGAACAGGTTCGTGTCGCCCACCGGCTCGAACACGTACAGGCCGTCGATCGCCCGTACCCCCGCGACCGCCGCTTCGGTCGTCTCCATGATTCCGCGGACGACCTCGCGGTACCCTTCCCGGCCCAAGTGCTGGAGCATCGTCCACGCGCAGGCCACGGCACCCCCCGAGCGGGAGCCCTGGGCCGTCGGAGACGCGTAGGAACCTCCGGGCAGGTCGGGGACCACGTATCTCGCGTACTCGAGGTCGTTCCCATCGGCGAACAGGACGAGCGAGGCGCCCTTCTGCGCGAAGCCGAACTTGTGAAGGTCCGCGGACAGGCTGGACACCCCGGGCACGGAGAGATCGAACTCGGGGATCGCATAGCCGAGGTCGCGCGCGAAGGGTGAGATGAAGCCGCCGTAGCAGGCATCCGAATGCAGACGGACGCCCGTCTCGAGAGCCAGTTCGCCCAGTTCCCGCATCGGGTCCACGAGCCCGTAGTAGATCGTGGGCGCTCCGGCATATATGAATATGGACGCCTCGTCAATCGCCTCACGAATGGCGTCCACATCCGCGCGATAGTCCGCGCGACAATCCACGTATTTAATATCGAGGTCGAGGATCGCCGCCGCCTTGTCCACCGAGGGATGGCGACTGTAGGCCGCGACGATATTCAACCGCCCCAGGTCCGACCGGGCCTCCCGCTTCATGTCGCGCGCGACTTTCACGGCCTGGAAGATGCTCTCGGTGCCACCGGAGGTGAACTGCCCGCCGGCATCCTCGGGCGCGTTGAACAGCTCGAGGCCCATCTGGACGATCTCGTCCTCCATCACGCCGAGGCTGGGGTACGAGCTGTGAGCGGAGAGCGCGTTCTCGACCGAGAACATCGCATGCGACTCGTCCTGCACGCGCTTCACGGCTTCGTCGACGAAGTAGACCAGGTACGGGACGCGTCCGTGCCTCCAGTCGTAGTCGGCGAGCTTCCGTCGAACCAACTCGGCCTTGAGCGTCTCCCAGCCGATCCCCTGCTCGGGGAGCTGCTTCCGCGTCCGGACTTCGCGACTCAGGGTACTCGCTGCCTGTTCCACGCCGACCGCCCCCTTGATCTGTGTCGATGAACTATATCGAGGCCCAGCGGCGCTGCTCCTCGTACCGTGCTCCAATCAGCACCGGGAGTGCGATCAGGCCTGCGTATAACAAGATCATCGCGGTCCCCCCGAACAACAACGCCGGGAGGGCCACGATTCCGCCCCACCCCAGCCCTCCGGGCGTGGACGCATTGCCGAACGAGATCGACAAACCACTCTGCACCAAACCGGGACCGACGAGCAGAGCAATCAGGATCCAGGCGGCCGCACGACTCCCCGCGAGGCGGGACGAGACGAAGCCGGCGGCGAAATGAAGGACCAGACCCAGTAGAAGGATCGGTATTATCAACCACCAACCCACTCCCTCCAACGGGAGAGACGAAGAGAACGAGAAGATCAAGGCGACCGCCCCGACGAGAAGCCCTGGCACGAAGATGACGAGGTAGCCGACCACGGCTCCGACGATGTTTCTGATCCAGGCCGGTCGATCTTCAAGAATGGGACGCAAGGCTGCCTCCTTGTGTGTGCCGGTCTTCACCTCAGGCGTGCCGGGCGCCCTTGCGCCGCGCCTGCGGTGCTCTCCGGAATGATACTTGTATCGTGTCATCGGCCGAGCAACGTGCGTCGGCCCTGGGCAGCCTCGCGGCGAAGATTGCGAGCGCCGCGCGACCCCTCGGTCAGTACCCTTGTCAGGCGATCCGGTTTCCGGTCAGATACCGGGTTGCCCGACTCCCGTACCTGTACCCGAAAACTCCGTACCCGGGATCCTGAATGCCCATGGCCTGGCTGCAGACGCACTGGATCTCCGTCGCCCTCCTCGCCATCTACGGCGCGATCCTCGTGCGTCACGCGATCGAGGGCCGGCGCGGGACGAAGGGACGAGCGGACTACTACATCGGGGGCCGGACGATGGGAGGGGTCGTGCTCGGCCTCTCCTTCTTCGCGACCTACTCGAGCACGAACAGCTTCGTCGGCTTCTCCGGGCAGGCGTACACGTATGGGGCGGCGTGGCTTCTCGTCGCGCCCGCCGTGGTGATCTTCTCGCTCTCCGCGTGGGTGTGGGTCGCGCCGCGTCTGCGCGCGTTCACGGGGGCGGTCGACTCGGTGACGCTCGCGGACTACGTGGGCTTCCGCTTCGAGAGCGGAATGGCCCGCTTCCTGGCGGCGCTGATCGTGATCTCCGCCAGTTTTCTCTACATGATCGCCGTGTTCAAGGGAATCGGGAACCTGCTCGAGATCTTCCTCGACATCCCCTACGCGGCCGCGATCGGTTTCGTCTTCCTCATCGTCGTCTTCTATACGGCCGTGGGAGGATTCATCTCGGTCGTGAAGACGGACGCCGTGCAGGGCGTCGTGATGTCGATCGCGGCCGTCCTCCTCTTCTGGGGCACGCTACGCAGCGCCGGCGGGCTGGGGGCCCTCGACGCGATCCGCGCGGCGCCGGCCACCGAGGGGCTCTTCCGCTGGGACGCGGCGATGCCCTTCCCCGTCCTCATCGGGATCATCGTGGCGGGGACGCTGAAGTTCATCGTCGACCCGAGACAGCTGTCGAGGTTCTACGCGCTCGCCGATCCGACGGCGGTGCGGCGCGGCCTCATCGTGTCGACGATCGCCTTCCTGGGCGTGTACACGCTGCTCCTTCCGATCGGGCTGTACGCGCACGCGGTGATCGGCAGCGGGCTGACGGAGTCGGACCTGGTCGTTCCGACGCTGCTTGGCGACGCGGGGATCCTGCCCGCGCTCCCGGCTGCGTTCATCCTGGTCGCGATGCTCGCGGCCGCGATGTCGTCGCTGGACAGCGTGCTCCTCGTCATGGCCTCGACCTGGGAACGGGACGTGATCTCGTTCTTTCGCCACGTGGAGGAGGGGCGCGCTGTGGCCCAGACGCGATTCTGGGTCGCGCTGTTCGCGATCATCACCGCGTGGCTCGCGCTCAACCCGCCGGGGAGTATCGTGACTCTGACCGCGTTCTCCGGCGGCCTCTACGCGGCGTGCTTCTTCCCGGCGGTGGTGCTCGGGCTGCTGTGGCGGCGCGGCACGGGGGCGGGGGCGGTCGCCTCGCTCCTCACCGGGTTCATCGTGCTCCTGTGCTGGGACTGGGTCCCGTTCTCCGGGGCCGTGCACGAGGTGTTCCCCGCGATGGCGCTCTCGCTGGCCGCCTACGTGGGCTGCGGACTCGTGGCTCCCCCCCTCGAGGCGGCGCAGGGGCTCGACATCAAGCTCTAGCAGCCCGTGGGAAAAGCCTGCGTCGCAACGAGAGCGGCGAGGCGCTCGCGTGACAAGGCGCGACGAGGGAGAATAGCAGCGCTATTCTGCGGGAATCTCGTAAACGGCATATATTGCAACCAGTTATGATGAACCGTGGTACGGTCATCCGACGGGCCACTCCACACAGACGACCTGAACTACGTGTTCGTCGTGCGCATTCACCGTTATCTGGCAGAGGCTCACGCAGGGGCGGCGGGAAGCTACCTGATGCGCCAGTTCGGGGTGAACAGCATCAGTATGGTTCGTGAGGTCAGAAAGGCGGTCGCCGATCCCCGCCGACAGGACGAGATCCTCGAACTGAGTGCCGACAGGCAGGGGCTCACGCGATGGGCCGAGCGAAAGCCGGGGCGACACGCTATGCTCCGGGAAATCGGCGGCGCTCGTTCCATGTTATCTGCGGGGATAGGGGAGGACGCCCCCTCCCCTGGGGCCGTAGTAAGGAATTGGATCAAATCTGAGGGGGGGATGTAGCACGCGCAGTAGCCAACGAGCTTGGTAGAACTCCCGAAGGTCGCCGGTCGGTTGCCATGGTCGACCCGGCACGCAGTCTGGCGGACGATGTTGAGATCGCGGTGGAAGGCTACAGGGAACTCCTGACGAAAGAGGGTGCCTCGGAAACTGATTTCCACAATTATCTCAGGAGGCATCCGCTGCTGCTTGGGTTGGAGTACGCGGAAGTCATGTCCCGGGTGAAGCTCGCGAAGGCTGACTTGACGCCTCCGTGGCCGCCGCCTACGGCTGGTCCGGCGACATCGCGGACGACGCGGCGCTGCGCGAACTGCTCGCCCGCAACCGGCGCTAGTCCGAACTTCCGCAGCCCGGAACGCGGCAAGTTGTTGCGACGTGGTCACATGACTCGATTTCGGGGGTGGGTGCTACTGGGTACGGGTCACGGTTTGACGCCGAGGAGCCGGAAGGCCTCGGCCTGAAGGGGGGTGGGACGGGCGAGGATGTCGGCGGCCGGGGCTCCGGGCGCGACGGGTCGGACGCGGTTTTTGGTGAGGGTGGCGAGGTCGGCCAGGAGTGTCCGGAAGCTGTGGACGGGCAGCCCCTCGGGAGTGCGCTTGCGGGCGGCCTTGGCGCGCGCGGCGGGCGAGGGTCTCGCGGGCGCGACGGGCGAGGCGCGTTGGGCCTCGGCGGCGTCGGGGTCGTCGTCGTCGAAGAGCAGCGGGGCGAGGGCGCGTCTCATGTGCCACTCGACGTAATAGGCGAGCATGCAGAGGAAGACGTGGGCCCGCACGCGCCCCTCGAGGCGGTGGTGGACGGGACGGACCTTGAGGTCGACGCTCTTGAAGCTTCGGAAGGCGCGCTCCACGCGGCTGAGGCTCTTGTAGGAGCGGACCACGTCCCCGGCCGGCAGTTCGTCGGCGGGCACGTTGGTGCGGATGACGTAGATGCCGTCCAGGGCCGCCTCGGCGGCGATGCGCTCCTCGTTGCGCGCGTACGCGAAGCGGCCGTCCCCGGCGACCTCGGTGTCGAAGTGCTTGCCGACCTTGCGGGATCGCAGGGCGCGGTCGGCGCGCACGGCGATCTTCTCGGGGTCGGTGAGCGGGCTCCGCTCGCGCCGCGTGGCCGCGGCGACCTTCTCCAGCTCGCGTTCGGTGGCCTCGAGGAGTTCCTCGCGCTTGCGGGCGCGCTCGGCGGCCAGGAGCGGGTTGCGGCACGCGACCAGCCGCTCCCCGGGATAGTCGGGCGACTCGATCTCGGCGAGGTTCCGCTCGTCGAAGAGCGACAGCTGGAGGTCGCCGCCGCCGGCGAGCTTGCGGATCGCGTCGGCGCGCAGGGCGGTGATCCACCCCAGCCCCGCGGGCCGCAGCTCCTCCCGGATGCGGGCGCCGGTGATGAGCCCCCGGTCGCCGACCAAGACGATCCGGGACAGGGAGAAGCGCTCGCGCAGCTTCGCCACCTGCGCGCCGACGACACCCGGATCGGCGGTGTTGCCCTCGAACACCTCGACGGCCACCGGACACCCCTCTCCGTCGCACAGCAGCGCGAACACGATCTGGAGCTTGCCGCGTTTGCCGTCGCGGGAGTAGCCCCGCCTGGCGAGCGGACACTTGCGGCCCTCGAAGTAGGTCGAGGTCACGTCGCACAGCACCAGCGAGCCGTCCGCCAGGCGTCTCCCCGCCAGATGCCGCTCGATGCGGTCCCGGCGCCTCAGCAGCCAGTCCATGGCCCGGTACAGCTCGTCCGCGTCCGCGTCCCCGACGCCGAGCTCCCCGCCCAGCGTGTGGCTCATGGTCTCCCCGCCAAGCGAGCGCGCGGTGGCCAGCTTCGAGCGGGGGTCGAGGACGCGGGCGACGATCATGGCGACGGCGAGCGCCCGCTCCCGGGACGGACGGCGGTCCAGCAGCTTCTCGAGCCCCAGGGCGCGAAGGGTGCCCAGGACGGCGGCGACGTGGCCGTGGGGCCGGGAGCGAAGGATCTCGAACGCGTCGTCCATCGAGGGAAGCGCGACGCCCCCCTTCAGGAGGATGCGGAGCCCCTCGACGAGTTCGTCGGGCCACTTCGAGAGGTTGGCCAGCGTGCGCTTCCTGACCTTGCCGCCCTCGCGGTAGGACTCGCGCAGAAGGACGGCGGGCGGGGAGTTCCGGTTGGGGACGCGCTCGACGTACATGGACATAAACATAACGCATACAACACATCGTGGCAACGCTATGCATCTTACGCTACATGGGTACCGAGAACCGCGCATGAAGCCGCGTATGCGGTTCCCCGTTAACGAGTTACGGCCTGCAGCGGCCCCGATTCACGCGGAAGTTCGGGCTAGTCTCGCGGACGAGAGTCAGCCGCCCGAGGCTCTCCGCAGCCGGGGGCAATGCCCTCGTCCGCGCACGGCATCGACATGCGCCGACCGCCTGCGAACCGAGCCCCAAGCTCGGCCTCGAAGGGGGGCCGGTCATGCGCCAGCGCCTCAGCGGACCGATTCGGCCTCCGGGTCTCGACGCTCGCCAGCGACGTATGCGGCCCAGGCCTCCATGGCCTCGCGCCTCCGGCCCAGGAGGTCCGAGCGGGGGGACGCGGCGGCCTTGTTTCTGACTAAGGGGATTGCTCGACCAGATGGACTTGAGGATGGCGAGCACGTCGGTCGTCGCGACCTCGCTCACCCGCTTCCGGCCGATGCGCGGATGGGCGTAGTCCCGTAGCGTCTGCCGCCACTGCCCGGCCATGCGGGATGTGTTCTTCCAGGTCGGCGAGTGGATCGCGATCACCTTCTCGAAGGCCGACTCGAAGGTGGAAACCCCCGCGTCTCGCGGGTCGTGGTCCTAGTGGACCGCCCGCCTGTTCTCCAACGCCTTCTCCCTCGCCTTCTTGAGCGTCACGACCTGGTGAGAGCTCAGTCTGAGATGTGTGGGTCTCCCTCCCACTCGAATTCGCTGGCCCCCGGACTTGGAGACACGCCCGGACTTCATCCGGTAGACGCGGAGGTACAGGTCGCGCCCGCCGTCGGCGTAGCGTACCGGCGTCTCCACCCGCGCCACTAAGGCGGCCGGAAGGGTTTACGCACGTCTTGTATCCTACCTGTGTATCACATATCAACGGATACACAATGGCCCCGAGCCCCTCGAATCGACCCTCTCCGGCCGCAGCGGACGACCGCCAGGCGGCAATCCCATTACCTCCGATTGGTTCGTCGGGAAGGGGCCGCTTGCCAGTGAACAAGGGCCCAACGGAGCCGGGTGTAGTGGTCCCGGTTTTCTGGACAGAGGGACGGCTTAACCATCAGGCTGCCCTGCGGCTGAGCTTGTCGCGGGCGCGGGCCGGGGTCAGATACCCGTGCCTCTGGAGGAGCCAGCCGTCGTTGTAGCGCTCGATGAAGGCCCCGATCACCTCCCGGGCCTCCTCGAGCGTCTCGAAGTCGTTCAGGTCGATGCACTCCTCCTTCAGCGTGCGGATGAACCGCTCCACGACGCCGTTGCACTCGGGCTCGCCCACGTACGCGGGCGTGGAGCGGATCCCGAGCCACTTGATCTCCGCCTGGAACGCCTTCGAACGATACTGCGAGCCCCAGTCGTGCCTGAGGCCGAGGCCCGAGGCGACCGCCTTGGCGAAGAGCCCCCCATGTGGGCGCGAACGCCCTGCCGTACCGGCTCCAGGGCCGCCCCAGCGGTCCCCCTTCTTCGCCGCGTGCCACCCCACCACGTCGGTCACGCAGTGGTCCTCCTCCCCGAAGAACCAGCACCAGCCTTCCCTCCGCGTCCGGAACCGCGCCGCGTCGGTGCCCCACAGCTCGTCGGGACGCTCGGTCTGGATCCGACCACCGTGGCTCCGGTCGCCCCGCGGGCGCCCCCGCCTCACCGGGGCCAGCAGTCCGTTCTCCCGCATCAGCCGCGGCACCCGGTTCTTGCCCGCGGCGATCCCCTTCGCCGCCAGACGCGCCCGCACCTTCCGGTGCCCCTCGCCCACGAAGGGGCTCTCCGACAGCACCGTCCGGATCCGGGAGCTCCGCCTGAAGCTCCACCCGCATCGTCATCTCCCCAAGCTTCGCACGGGTCCGCATCAGCTCCCCGTCCGGCGCGTTCTTCGTCTTCAGGCCCTCCTGGGCCCCCTCCAGGAACATCCGCCGCCAGCGCTCCAGCGCTTCGGTGGACCCTCGGCCTCCGTCGGTGTCTCTGACATCCTCGCACCCCCTCTCTCCGGACCCCGCAAGGTCGATCCATGCTGGACGGGTGTCCAGAAAAACCGGGTGCGCTATACGGGAACATTGCGCGCGCCAAGGTGGTAAACACCCTCACTCGCGCCGTTTCGCCTGCTGTACGCGCGAGTCGCGGGGCTGTTTCGCCTGCGCGGTTTCCAACATCAAATTGAGAATCTAGCTATGAATACAACACGCAATTTTGCGGCCTCCCGGGGGCGTCGGCATACTCCTGTGGGCCTGCTTCTGATCCCAATCACCACCATGGCGCTTCTCCTGGTGACGGCCTGCGAAGACTCGATCGCAACACCTGAGCTAACGCCCGTGGCCAACCGCGCCCCGGAAGCCCGTGGCGAGATCCAGCCCCAGTCGGTCAACGTGGGGACCGAAGCCCAGGTGGACGTGTCTCCGTTCTTCGTGGATCCGGACGGCGACGAGCTGACCTTTACGGTTGAATCGTCGGACGCCGCCGTGGCCACGGCGAACGTGGCTGGGAACGTCGTCTCCATTCGTGGCGTCACCGATGGCATGGCAACTATCACCGTAACGGGGGCCGATGCCGATGGGTTGCGGGCGACCCAGACTATCCAGGCTACGGTAGGCCCGGCCTCGACGGTGCTCCGCGAGGAGTTCGAGTCCGAACAAAGCCTCTCACGGTGGCGCTCCTCGCAGGCAGGGGCGGTGGTCGCCAGCGGGAGGCTGTGGTTGACGAACCACTCAGGCACGGAAATGGGCCGGGTGGTGCGCAACCTCGTTGCGCCGCTCGATTCGGACTGGAGCATCGCCGTTCGCATGGGGCGGGCGGATCAGGGTGTGACACCGGCGCTGTTCCTGAGGACAACCGACGCTCCATTCCCCTTGTACCGACTGGACATCGGACCGACCATGGTGAACGACGAACCCGTTAACTACTGGTTCGGAGTGTTTGACGTGGCAAAGGGATCCTGGACGGTGCTGGCGTCCGGTACGTCCGAGGCCATTGACGACGCTCCGGGTCAACTCACCGAGATCGAGCTGGTGTTCAACGGCGGGCGATACCACGCGGAAGCGGGGACGGCGCTCCTCTTCGAGGGTACTGCTGCCGGTTGGATGCCGACAACAGTTGCTTCCGTCTGGCTGGCTGGCCGGGCGGCGACAGGAGCCACCGGAGTAACCAGTCTGTTCGACTGGATCGAAGTTGACGGTAGGACGGACGACTCACTGACGGGGTTTGACCCGACAATCCCGTTGGACCACGCTCTCTCCAACCATATCTGGTAGCCGCAGCCGGGAGGGAAGGCCCGTTACGGCTCCGGCGTAGCGGGCCTTTCCTCATCCTCCTCGTAGCGGAGGGCCGTCATTGCTGCGCCCGATCCCCGCGCGCGACCGGAGTCCTGTCTAGTGTAGTGCCGCTAAAGTGGAGTTCGCACGGCTCACTTTCGCCAGGATGTCCTCCACGGCGGCGGTCCACTTGAACGGCGCCGGGTCCCGGTTCCGGTCGTCGATGTAGGCCGCGATCGTGTCGGTCAGCTGCTTCACGCCGGTCACGGCGAGCCGCTTGAGCTGGCGCTGCGTCAGCTCCGAGAAGAAGCGCTCGACGAGGTTGAGCCACGAGGACGACGTGGGGATGAAGTGGAACTTCACCCGGGGGTGCTTCTCCAGCCACGCCTCCACCCTCCCGTGCTTGTGCGTCGAGTAGTTGTCGAGGATGACGTGAAGGTCCAGCTCCGGATCGGTCCGCTTCTCCACCTCGGCCATGAAGCGGAGGAACTCCCGGTGCCGGTGGCGGGGCACGCACTTGTGGATCACCTCCCCGGTCGCCACGTCCAGCGCCGCGAACAGGGCCCTCGTCCCGTGGCGCTTGTAGTCGTGCGTCATCGTGCCGCACCGGCCCTTCTTCCACGGAAGCCCCGGCTGCGTGCGGTCCAGCGCCTGGATTTGGCTCTTCTCGTCGAAGGCGAACACGGCCGCCCGCTCCGGCGGGTCCACGTACAGCCCCACCACGTCGCGGAGCTTCTCCACGAACTCCGGGTCGGTCGAGAGCTTGAAGGTGCGCGTGAGGTGGGGCTTCAGCCCGTGCGCCCGCCAGATCCGCGCCACCTGGCTGTGGTGGAGCCCGGCCGCCTCCGCCATCAGCCGCGTGCTCCAGTGCGTCCCCCGGGGAGGTTCCTCCTCCAGCGTCCGGCGCACGACCTCCGCCTCCACCTCCGCGGTGACGCTCGTTCGCGGACGGCCCCGGCGCGGCCGGTCCTCCAGTCCGGCGAGACCCTCGGCCTCGTACCGGTCCAGCCAGCGCTTGACGGTCGGCAGCGAGACGCCCACCTCCCGGCGCAGAGCCCGGGCCGAGAGGCCATCGGCCGAGCCGAGGACGATCCTGGCGCGCTCGACGCGCCGCTGCGGGGTCGTGCGGGCCCGAACCCAGCTCTCGAGCTCCTTGCGGTCCCCGGGTCGCAACCGGATCCTTCGTATCTTAGGCATGCGTGGAAAAATAGCATGCCTACCACCGCTTGTACATCGCGCTTTAGCGACACTACACTAGGCGGACCGGAGTTCCCAATCCGTTTGCCGACTTTCGCTGCCCCACAAGGCAAGACGCGCGGCACCGCTACAGATCTCCGGCCGCTCGGCCCCGCAGCCCGCGGTTCGCGCTCCTCATCACCGTAGGGTGGTCCCGGCGGAGGGCGGTGGGGGGCGGCAGGAACGCGGAGCTTTCCGAACCGGTGACTTCGATCCAGTCGAACAGCGCGGTTCGCTCCGCCTCATCTCCGAACGGTACGGTCCACAAGCCCACCCGGATCAGTTTCTTCGCACTGATCGGAACGTCCGCCGGAACGTCTTCGGCATTGACCGTCGAGTCCCCGAAGGCTGCCGACAGCACGTTGCCTTTGAGCGAAAGGCTGATTTCAGCGAGTGCCCCGGCACTGTCACTGAGCGCGTCGAGATAGGCGCCACCAGCGACCTGCCACTGGCTCTCGCCGCCACGCGACTCCAAAACCAGCATGCGGAAGTTGGTGTCCTCTCCCCTCAGTTCCAAGCCGGACCCGATCTCGATCGCGAACGCCGGGATCTGCGCGAACCCGGTATAGGCGACAAGGCGCGCCGTAACATCGTCGTGGATGCGCCCCAGGCTGACGCGTATCTCCCAGTCGAGCAGGTCCACCTCGAGCGGGCGATCCGCCCGCCCGGGCAGTCCGGCCGAGGCGTTCGTGAGCTGCAGGACGCCCTCGGACAGTGCCGCGCCGGCGCTGGTGATGTCCCATCCTTCGAGTTCGTCCGACTCGAAATCGTCCCGGAAGCCGCCCGACTCCCGTCCGACCACGACCTCGATGCCCTGCGTCGCCGAGAGACCATCGGGGTCGGTCGCCGACACCGACACCGTCGCCGTCCCGTCCGCGACCGCGTTGATCGTCACGACGCTGCCGGACACGACGGCCGTCACGACATCGGTGTCGGTCGACGCCGCCTCGTAACCGAGCACATCCCCGTCGGGGTCCGAGAAGTAGGAGGAAACATCCACCATGAGCGAACCTCCCGCGTCCATGCTCTGCCGCGGGACGGCCCCGATGGCCACTGGGGCCCGGTTCTCCGCCAGTACGGTGACGCCGCTGTTCTGCGCGGCGATGAGACCGCCCGGATCGGTCGCGGTCACCGTGACGGTCGCCGTCCCGCTCGCGATCCCCGTGATCGTCAGATCGGTCCCCGAGAGGGTCGCGCTCACTCGCGAAGGATCGGTCGATTCCGCGCGGTAGGTCAGCGGATCCCCGTCCGGATCCTCGAAATAGGTGGAGACGTTCAGGCTTGTGGACTCTCCGATGGCCAGAGTCGCGGCCGGGATGGTTCCCACGGCCGCGGGTGGACGGTTGGGAGCGGGCGCGGGTTCGTCCGCCATCGTCATGGAGTCGCCGCACCCGAGGACCCAGGCGGCGGCGAACATCGCCAGCCCGGTCCGGAAAACCCTTCGCTCCGGCAGCATTGCGGGAATCACGATTTCAGCCTCCAATCACGTCGGTCACGCGTCCGTTCCGGTCGAGCACCATGATCGGGCTCTTGAGCACGTCGTCGCCGAGATGGATCAGGCGGGGTTGGTCCGCGGCCGCATCCGCCGCTCCCGGAAGGGTGAAGGGTTCGGCCACGTTGAGGTCGACGACGTAGCCCAGGTCGGCGAGGGACTGGATCGTAATGGCGCTCAGCGGGTCGGGCGTTCCGATCGACGCGTAGGGCGTCATCAACTCCGTCCGCAGCACCGATTGCCGCCAATGCACGTCGCCGGAGCCGGGGCCCGCCCGGTTCTCCACCGGCACCTTTTCGCCCTCCGTGTAGGTACCGCCGCCCGCGTCGTCGAAAGCGGCGATCGCCAGGGGTCCCGAGAAGTGCGTATCCGCGTCCTGCCCAAGCTGCAGAGATGGGTTCCGCAGGAGCTCGAAACGGTTCCAGAGAGACCCGATACCGAACACGTGGCCCATCTCATGGAGGACCAGCTCGCGCTGGTCTTCCGCCTCCAGCAACTCGAGATCGTCCGCATCGACCATGACGACACCGAGGAAGGGAAGCATCGAACCCTCCCGGACGCCGCAGGGTTGCGCGCCCGCCAGGATGCCGCGCGGGCCGTCGACTTCCCGCACCGACACCACGACCAAGAGGTCGTCTATCGTGCCGGTACTCACGTCGGCGAATACGTCGCCACAGCCCAGCCGGGTCAGTTCGCCCGTCGGCATGTCCGGCAGTTCCATGTCCGCCAGGATCGTCATCCACCAGTCCGCCGCCTCGTGGACCGCCGCCCGCTGCGCCTCCGAGATGGAATCGGCGAAGACGACATCGATGTCGTAGGACCCCGGGATGGGATCCCGGACATGCACCGCGAACGGCAGACTGACGCTGAGACCGGCGGGGTCGCTTGCCGTTACCAGGACCGAGGTGGTCCCCCCCGCTTCCGGTACCACCATGATCCGGGTCTCCATGACGGTGACGGACGCCACGCCGGGATCGTCGGTCGCCACCTCGTACGCCAGTTCGTCGCCGTCCGGATCCCTGAAGAAGGAAGAGGCCGCGAACGTCGGTCCTTCCGCCCCCGCGCGCAGCCGTTGCCACGGGATCTCGCGCAGGGCGAACGGAGCGCGGTTCGCGAGTTCCCCGAACAGCACGAGCGGGTCGCTGAGGACGATCCTGAATCCCCTGAAGCCGTGGGGATTCGAGGGAGCCGGCCCCGCGCTCACCTGCACGCCGGTCCGGCTTCCCTCGTCACGCGTTACGGTGACTTCGGAGCCCGTCGCCTCGCCGGCCCCGATCACCACGGCCTCCCCGTCCAGCTGACCGGCGTATGCGGAGAGCGGAATGCGCATGGCGAACGGTGCGCCCTGCGCCAGCCGGGCGGTCACGGCCCCGGGACCCGGTGCAAGCAGGTCGTCGCTGTCGGCGCGTTCGACCTCGACCGCGAGCTCGAACGGAGCCCCCGGATTGTCTTCAAGCGACAGCCGTTCGAGTCGGGTGAGCCCCGAGAACAGGCCCGACGGCAGCTCGCTCAGCTGATTCTCGTTCAGGTAGAGCCCCTCGAGGCCGTCCAGCCCCGAGAACAGGTCCGCCGGGAGGTCCGCAAGCTGGTTCCTGACGAGAAAGAGTATCGTAAGGCTCGAGAGTCCCGCGAACGTCCCGGCCGGCAGATCGGCGATCTCGTTCTCGGCCATAGCCAGCAGTTCGAGGGCCTGGAGGTTCGTGAAGATGCCCGACGGCAGCGTCGCCAATTCGTTTCCCGAGAGCCACAGTCTCTGAATCCCGGGAAGGTTGGCGAATACACCGCCGGGAAGTTCGGCCAACCTGTTCTTTTCCAGCGACAGCCACGCCAGCCTGGAAAGCCCCGAGAAAGCGTCCGCCCGCAACGCCGTCAACTCGTTGCCCCCCAGGCGCAGTCTGGTCAGGCTCACGAGATCCGTGAACACGCCCTCGGGCAGCTCACGCAGCCGGTTGTTCGACAACTGCAGCGTAGCCAGGCCGGCAAGACCGGAGAACGCTCCCGCGGGCAGCGCCGCAAGCCGGTTATCGTCCAGAAGCAGGCTCGTCAGCCTCGCGGCGCCCCGGAACGCCCCCGCCGGCAGTTCGGCGAGTTCGTTGAAGCTGAGATCCAGATACTCCACGCCGGCGGGCATCTCCGCCGGCAGGCTGGTCAGACGATTACGGCTAAGCGACAGAAACTCCAGATTGGGAAGGCCGGTGACTGCGGCCGGCAGTTCCGTGAGCCGGTTCCCGTTCAACTGCAGGCTCGTCAGGTTGACGAGGCGCCACAATCCCGCGGGCAACGCCCCGATTTCGTTGCGCTCGAGGCCGAGTTCCTCCAGACTCGACAGGCCCGAGAAGGCGCCTTCCGGTAACGCCTCCAGCCGATTGCCCGCGAGAACCAGGGTCCTCAAGCTGCCCAGATCCGAGAAGAGCATCGGCGGCAGCTTCGAGATGCGGTTCTCATACAGAAACAGTTGCTCCAGGTTACCGAGGCCGTCGAACACTCCCGGCGGCAACTCCGCAAGTTCGGAGTTGGTCAGGACCAGCTGGTTCAGACGCCGCAGGCCGGCGAAGTCCCGAGCCTTCAGAGTCGTGATGCCGGTGCCGTGGGCCGAGACTCCATCCGCCGCCGGCGCGGTGCTCCCGGTGGCCGCCGGGCCCACCTCGCACCCGGGAGAGTCGAGGGATCCGCCGGGGCGGCCGGCATCGCCCGTGTAGTACCAGTCTTCGCTAGGGCATTCGCCGGCCCGCCATCGGCCGAGGGAAGCCCGCCAGGACTCGACCGACTGCGCGAATCCAAACAACAGAGTCAGGATCCCCGCCAGATGCGAGTCCTCGACCGCGGCGCAACCTTCGACGCCCGCCTGCTTCACGATCGCGCCCGCGACCGCCGGCGTGCGGTCGCAGACTCCCTCGGCGACCTCCAGGACGACCCTCTTCAGCGCGCCAAGCTCGTACCCGGCGTCGGCTGCGGGAGGATCGAGGGTCACCGTGAAGATCTCGCGGGTGGGTTCGATGTCGTCGTCGTCGGTGACCTGAATCTCGATGGAGGCCTCCGCGATCCCCGCCGCGATCTCGACCACGCCCTGCGCCGCACCTCCGAAATCGACCGGGTCCGCATCTTCGGTTTCCTCGATACCATCGATGCCGAGCGTGTAGGCGACGCTGATTGCGGTGGGCGGTGGCGCCGAAAGCATGAGAGCCACCACGGCGGCGCCACCCTCGGGCACCGCCGCGAGTTGTGCCGCAAGCTCGATGACGGGCGGCGCGGGTACCGACACCTGGAAGGCCTGCTGGGCGGCGAGGCCCCCGGGGTCGGTGGCCGTCACGATGATCGTGGCGATACCCGGCGAGACCCCCATTATCGTGACGACGCTTCCCGAGGCCGAAACCGAGACCACCGTTGCGTTCGCTGTATGGGGCTGGTAGCGGAGCGCGCCCTGCTCCGGGTCGCTGAAGTGCTCCGCCATATCGACCGTCGCGGTCTCCCCCGCGGGCAGAATCAGGTCGGAGACCGTTCCGATGGCCCGGGGAGGGCGGTTTCGTTGGGGCTCCGGCCCGGCGGCATCGCCGCAGGCGGCGGCCCAGAACAGGACGGGAACCAGGGCGAGCCGGGAGCTCCGTCGCATAAATGGCCACGGGTAACACAGGCTCGATCTTCTATCAATTCGATGTATCGTCTGACTGTGCATCGATAATCTTCATCTCGTGGTTCTGAACCGAGGCCGGCCGGGAGGAGACGCCCAGTGTGCTCGGCTCAACCGCTTACGACGGGAGAGTCACGCTGTGGGGGGTGAGGTTGTCATGTCAATACGACAAAAATATTATTCAATGCCAATAATAACAGTACCTCACAGCTCGATCTGGCCGACCGGATCCCCTGGGAGTCGCTGACCGGGTGGCTCGAACTCGTAGAAGTACCGCGAGGGCTAAGCACCATGAGCTCGGAGGTCGGGCGTCCAACTTGTTGGGGGGAGGTCCTCCTTCACGTGTGGCCGGCGGGCGCGGACTGAAGGCCGCCAGGCTCCGTGTGGTTTGCTAAGGCGTTGTTCGAACCGGGTCGGCGACGGTGCGGGCAGCGGTCTTGGCCTCCTGCAGGACCCATTTGCGAAACGCCTGGACTTCGGGCCTGTGCCGGGAGGCCGCCGTCGTGATGAGACAACAGCGTTCGGGCGCCTCGGCCTGGCGGTCGAAGATCGGGACCAGCGTTCTCCTGTCCAGCTCGCGGGCGATCAGCATCGGGCGCCCGATGGCGGCCCCGATCCCGTTCACGGCGGCCTGAATCACCATGCTGTAGAGGCGGAAGCCAGAGGCCCGCGACAGGTCCGGCGTGAGTTCACCCTGACGTGCGAACCAGTACGACCAGTCGGCGTCCCATCCAAGATCGTATAGCAAGGGCCAGTCGTGCAGTTCGGCGGGACTCCCGAGCCGGCCCCGCGCGGCGAGCAGAACGGGACTGCAGACGGGCACGAGTTGCTCCTCGTAGAGCGTCTCCTCCAACAGGGTATCCTCGCGTCGCGTCAGCGGGCGCGGCGCCGAGGTCTCTCCGGTGTAGGCAAGCCAGCAGTCGAAGTCCGACCGCTGCGGGTCGACGCCGCGATGGTTCGTCTCGAGCTCAATGGCGATGTCCGGGTGCGCCGCCCGGAAGGAGGGGAGTCTGGGCACCAGCCACCTCTCGGCCACCGCCTCGACCGAGACGATCCCGACTCGTGGCGCCTCGCGCCGATGCCGCTGTGAGATCCCGTGCACATCGGCGAGGATGCGCTGCACCTCCTTCAGATACGCCCGCCCGCGACGGTTGAGGCGCACCCCGCGCGAGCGGCGGTCGAACAACTCGGCCTCGAGGTGCTTCTCCAGCGTCCGGATGCGGTGGGCGACCGCGGCCGGCGTAACGTCGAGTTCGCTCGCCGCGCGGGCGAAGCTCTGATGGCGGGCGGCGGCTTCGAAGAATCGCAGGCTTTCGAGCGGGGGTAGGCGCAGCACGGTCGTCAACCTCCGAACGGTGCGGTTTTGCAGAACATTCCAGTAGGGTCGTGCATTGCCGCGGTGGCGGCAAGCCAGTTCGCGGCGCGCAACACCGAGCGAGGGCTGGGCGATCGAATACCGCGCCTCGTACAATTTCGATTTGAAACAATTTGTCGTTGTCATAGCAATAACTAGTATTTTCTCTACTGTCAGCAAGCAGCATGTGCGCCAGCTACATTATGCCATAGGCATGATATGAGGTGGCATATTGCCGCGGACACCTTCCCTCCCCGAGCATTTGTTCAGCGGAATCTTGGGATTGTCGGTGTTAAGGTAGCCCATGGTACCTCACCTTGGCAGGAGCCTGCGCCGCAGGAGCGTGGCGGAAGCCATCGGATGCCGCCCGCGGGGTCTCGCGAGCCGAAGTGTCGGTCGTTTTCCGGACGGGAACGCGTTGTAGGCGGGGAGACGGCCCGGCGGGCGGCGTTCGGGCGGGGCCGCGGACCTCTTTTTGTGCCCCGGGGGACGCTTGACACGGATTTTCGGCCCCTCACGCTGCCTGAAGGACGTGGAGGCGCCTCATGTTGAGCGCCAGGCACACGAGGTCCCACTCGCCGCGCACCTTCTCCAGGCCCCGGAGGCTGAACCTCCGGAACCCCATCGCCTCCTTGATCCAGCCCATGGGCGCCTCCGCGATCCACTTGCGCCTGGCGTACACCGCCGGGCCCTCCGGAGCCGCCAGCTTCTTCGCCATGCGCGCCCTCGCCGGCTGCTTCTCCGGGTCGGGCTTGCCGGCCCCCCTGCCCTCCCGGCCCAGCGCCACGTAGCCGTCGATCCCCCGCGCCTCCAGAGCCGCCGGATCCTCCTCGTTACAGTAGCCCGCGTCGGCCAGCACCTGGCCGGGCGTCTCCCCGCACCGCCCGGACACCTCGTCCACCGCGAGATGGATCGCCGCTCGAATGCAGCAGGGTTATTGCCACGGACTGCCAGGGTTCGGCGCCGCGGCCGTGTCCAAGGCGAGACGGCAGCAAAGGGATCCGCTCTCCGCGCCGTCCCGGAGCGCGGTCGGGGCCTGCCAACGCCAAGCCGAGTACTGCGTTACGCCGGGGATCGGTTGCGGCACATGGGGATCACCCGATTCGATCCGGGCGGCGTGCAGCCGCATCGAGAGCCGGTAGCCGTCGCGGTCGACGCAGCCTTCGCTCAGGGGGCCGAGGTCGGCGGTCTCCACGCCCAGCTTCTCACGCCCGATGCGATGGACGAGGGCTTCGGCGGTCTCCCCTTCGGCGCGGGATCCGGCCGGGAGGCCCCACACGCCGGGCAGGTCGGGATCGTCATCGGGGCGCCGGACGGTGAGCCAGCGCGGTCCCCCGTCCGCGGCTTCCGACGCCCCGGCCCGCCCGGGCTGTTCGATGATCAGGGCGATCGCGCGGCGGGTCGGCGCACGCCGGGGGCCGGCCCGGTCGTCCGGGGTCATCGCGCGGCCAGCGCCTCCAGCCGCTCGCGCGCGGCGTCGAAGCGGCCGAGCAGGTTGGGGATGTCCGCGCCACCGTAGCCCGCGATCAGTCGCTCGCGCGCCGCGCCGAGGATGCCGAGGAGGTCCGCGGCCGCCGCCGCCCTGGCCAAGGGATCGGAACTGCCGACGCTCCCGATCCACACCGGTGCGGTGTGGGCGAAGGGATAGTTGGCCATCATCGGCCACCGCGCCTCACCGCCGACGGCGCGCGCGGCGACCCAGCCCCCCTCCGGCAGCATCAGATCGCCGCCGTAGCGACGGGTGCCGGGCGCTCCGAGTCCATCCTCCGTCCACACCACTTCCCCGTTGACGAGGACCTCGACCCGGTCGACTTCGGTCGCGGTGGAGACGGAGAGCGTCCACGAGGTCTCGCCGGAAGCCACGATTTCGCCCGGACCGGCCTCGCCCAAACGGAAATCCGGGAACGGGCCGTTCGTGACGAAGCTCCGGCCGTTCCGCAGCGCATCGATGTAGGCGGGCCAGTTCCGGGCCCCGCCGGTCTGTGCGTACACGCGCGCCGTACCGACGGCCATCGTCCGGTAGAAATCGGTCATCACGTCGGTGCCCGCCGACGGGGCGACCGGGATCCCGGCGTTGAGCAGCAGGTGCCAGATCTGGGACGTCAGTATCTCGTCACTCCACAGGCAGACGATCTCGAGCGCGTCGAGGTCGCCCAGGACCGCGTCCGCGACGAGTTCGACCGGGACGCTCCCGTGAAGTTCGGCGACCGGCAGTTCCGCCCACGGCGTCGCGCGCTCGGCGCCCCGCGAGCTGACCGGATGCACGTAGTACGCCAGCCCTCCCTGCGCGCGCGCGTGCCCGAGGGCGTCCGCGTTCCGCCGGTCGTCCGACCCGTAGACCTGGTAGCCGGGCCCCCAAACCCAAGGCCAGAACAGGTCGTCGATCCCGATCAGCCCGAGGTGGCCGAGGAAATGGGACCGGACCTCCTGCCCGAAGCGGACGAACGGGGGACCGCCGGGCTCGCTCCAGGCCCAGAGGTCCTGGTCCTCGAACCGGTTGTGCAGGTTCGCAAGGAGCGGGGTGGCGAAGTCGAGCGCCTCGCCCCGCATCATGGGCGGCAGGTCGCCCGGCGAGAGGTCGTACAGGCCCCCGTAGTTGAGATGGAAATGGTGCTCGCCGGAACTCCAGCCTCCGGCGCGCGCGTCCCACACGGAGGGCAGCACGACCGCCACCTCGGCGGTCCCGGCCTCGGCCCCCGCCTGAACGGTCGCGGATGCTTCCGGCGTCGCGAGGCCCTGGACTGCCGAGACCGTGACCTCGCCGACCGGAACGGTGACTTCGATCACGCCCGGCGAATAGAAGAAGACGCGCCCGCTCTGGCCGTCGAAGCGCGCTGGGGACGCGTCGGGGACCGCGGGATGGCCGGACCCGTCCACGACCTCGAGCCGGGCCGGGACCGGGGGACCGCCTTCCTCCCGCATCGTCCGTATCCGGATGGTGGCCGTCGGCGCGCCCCAGTCCCAGCCGACCACGTCGACCTCGTCCACCGGTCCGCCCGCGGCGCGGACGCGCTTGAGCCGCAGCCGTTCCCGGTCGTCAGCCTCCGAGAAGTACACCCACTCGCCGGACGGATCCCAGGCAGGGGTCAGCGGCAGACCGCCCGACGCGAGGAGGATCGAGGGCCCTGGGTCGTCCACGTTCAGAAGGCGGAGGTCCCAGCCATCGTGGGTCGGCCAGTTGACGGCGACGGTGGACCCGTCGGGACTCAGGGCGGGCCGGGCCATGGAAGCGATGTTGCCCTCGATGAGTGTGCGCGACTCCGGGGAACCGCCCGAGCGCACGACCACGCGGTCGCGTCCACCGCCCTTTGCGAGGTAGACGAGAGAACTCTCGCCGGGCTGGGGTTTAAGTTCGATCCCGGGCGCGTTGGTGACCGGCCGCCTCACGCCGCTCGCGATGTCTACGGCCCACAGATCCAGCGTCCCGGCCTCAGCCTCGGCGGACGAGTAGAACAGCTTCGTGCCATCGGTGGAGAACGCGGGGTCGAGTTCGATCCCGGGGCTGTCGACTCGGCCCAGCTCGGCCCCCGTCGCCGCGGCGACCCAGACGATCTCCGTATCGTGGGTGTCATCGCGAACGAACGCGATGACCTGCCCGTCGGGCGACCATGCCGGGCGTGCATCGATCTCGCCACCCCGGGTCAGACGGCGAGCGACGCCGCTCGACAGATCCATCACCCAGATCCAGCCGCGCGAAGCGAACGCAAGCCGCGCCCCGTCCGGCGATGGAGCCGGATCGATCGGTCCGCTGGTGAGCATCGGAAGCTCGTAGCCCTCGAGGTACACGTGGTGGTTGTACCCGGCGACCTTGGGGTAGCGGTGCGTCCACTGTCCGGCCGCGGAAGCCGGGGCGAAGCCCAGGCCGAGAGCAGCCAGACCCCAAACAGCGAGACCCGGCAGCGAGAGGCCCCGGACGGAGGGGTGGGCGAAGGAAGGGATGACGGCCGGACGCGGTCGCATGGCGGTTCACCTGTCGAGTTGAGATGCCGGAATCGTTGGGCGGGGCACGAGACCTACAGCCTGACCAGATCCAGTTCGAAGTGGCGGGCGATCGTATCGTAGTCGCGGCCGCGGGCCAGGAGCGGACGGCCCATCCGCAGCGAGGCGGCCGCGACCATGCAGTCGAGAACAGACCGGATCGTCGGACCTCGCCGGCGCAAGGTGCGGTGGATGAGCGCGGCGTCTTCGAAGTCGGCCAAGCCGCCGGTACCCAATATCTCGAAGCGGGCGAGAAGACGCGCGACGGCTGCCGCCTCGCGCTCCGTCCCGCATCCGGCCAGGAGTTCCAGCAGCGCCGGCGCGGGCGTGGCGATCGCGTCGCCGGACTGGACCCGGGATCGCAGCGCAAGGTGGGTCGGACTTCCCGTATCGCGGAGGTATTCCACCCAGGCCGACGTGTCTGCGATCACCAGCGATCCCCCGGGTCGCCGGCCCGCAGCTCATCGAGGTCGCCGCCCCATCCGGTGCCCTGCATGGCGAGCGCTTCCTCCCTGGTCATCGGCACCACCGCGATCCGCCGAAGCGCGAATTCTGCGGCGGCGGACCGATCCGCAAAACCGTATCGCTCGCGAATCGTGTCCAGCAGGCGCGCGGTCACGGTCAACTCGACACGCACCCTCCCGGACAGGGATGGCTCTGCTTCCCCGTACATGGGGCGCGTCTCCGGGACGACCGTGGCGCGACCCTGGAGTTCAAGGGCTCGGGCTTGCCGCAACTCGCGCCGGACCCAGGCGGAAACCGTCTCCCGGTTGCGCCCGGCGGCATCCCGAATCTCGTCGTACTCGGCACCGGAAACCACGACCTGCAAACGCTTACTCATATCATGAGTGTAGTCTACTCATCTCGACCGGGGCAAACCGTCAACTCGGAGGACCCGTCAGGGTCGGCACCTTCCGGCGGTCAGCGCCGCCAGGCCGCCGCGTCTGGAAGCCCGCTGCTGATCATCGCTTCAAGGCCCGGCGCGGGGGCGAGCGCGTCGAGATCGCTGCGGGCGAGGGCGTCGGCGGGCAGGTCGCGGAGTATCGCCCTTACCTGGCCCGTCCGCGGATCGCGCAGAATCGCCAGGGGCGGCTCGCTCCCCTCGCGCATCTCGACGGTACCACCCGGACCGGAGAGCGAGAGGCTCGCGAGTTCCGCCTCCCATTCCGCGCGCACCGGCAGCGCGAAGGTGAACCCGGAACGCCCGTCTCCGTCCGCGACCTCCGGCATATTGAAGCTGAGCGAGAAGAGTTCGCTTCCGTCCACTCGCCTTCCCGTCAACTCGTACGGTCCCCCGGAGCGCGGGACTACCGGGGAGGCGTCGATGACGAAGGCGGGATCCAGGGACGGGACGCCGTCCGCGGTGGCACGGCCGGATACGAGGAGCGACCTCGTTGCGGCGGCCGGGGCCCGGGACGCCGCGCCCTCGTCCACAAGCCGGTAGCGCAGCGAGTTCGTGAAGTAGTAGTCGCTGATCCATTCGGGGGGGCAGTAGCTCATCAGGTCCGCCCAGTCGGGCGGCACGAGCGACCCGCCGTCGCGCGGATCGTGCCCCCAGGCCCCGATCGCCCCGTTTGGCCAGGGGAAGGTCGGATCCGGACCCGCCGCGCTCCCGCAATCCGCATGGTACAGGTTGAAGTTGTGCCCGAGCTCGTGCGCGATCGTGGACTCGCTCAGCTGCGACATGCTCACTTTGCCACCGATATATGCGACGCCTCCGGCGCCTTCGGGTTCGGGCAGGAGACCCTTCCAGTGTCCCGTGCCCCCCTCGATCGCCCGGATGCGTCCGACTTCGTTCAACACGGCGAACGCACTGTTCGAGGCGATCGTGACACTCTGGTGTTTCGTGATCGCGAAGGCGCCCACCGGAAGCAGATTGTTCGTCTGCCAGAGGATCTCGTGGTTCGGATGGATTTCGCTGACGAGCGTCACGGCGGCGGGATCGTTGTTACCCGTCCAGATGAACGGGATCAGGGTGAGGCGGAGCGTGGGCATGGCCCTCACGTCGATCGGCGCCCGTCCCGTCTCGGGAATACGCTTCGCCACCCCGAGTCCCGGATCGAGCGTCCCGCCGGGATCGATCTCGATGACCATTTCCAGGCCGGGCTGAATCACCGCGCCGTGGATCTCCGCATTGGCGGACAGGTCGAGTTCGCCCTCTTCCACCTCTGTCGGGATCGGGGATGAACCGGCGGCGATTTCCACCACATGGGTCTCCACGCCGTCGACGAAGAACGTGGCTCGGACCGGCGGGATCGCCGCGGAGGTCTCCTCACCGGACGTGATGAACACCCGGAGCAGCGCGCTCTCTCCGGCCACGAGCGGGACGGGGTAGTCACGCGATTGCACGGCCTGCGTCAGATAGGCGTCCGACTGTCCCTCCGCCCGGCACGGCCGGATACGCCGCTTCAGGATCGCTTCCCCCCAGGTCCGAAAGGCGGGTTGGTCGGGCACGCACAGCGCCGTGCCGCCCGCAAGCAACTCCTCGAGACCCACCGAAGTCAGGCTCTCCGGGAGCGGACCCGACAGCTCTTCGTTGTTCTGAAGGTGCAATTGCTCCAGCGCTCTCAAGTCGCCGAACGCGGGTGGCACCGAGCCGGAGAACATGTTGTCCC
Organism: Candidatus Palauibacter sp.; assembly: GCF_965222475.1. Lineage (GTDB taxonomy): Bacteria > Gemmatimonadota > Gemmatimonadetes > Palauibacterales > Palauibacteraceae > Palauibacter. The sequence goes on from NZ_CBDCUB010000002.1 coordinate 184,016, forward strand.
CCAGCCACAGCGCTTGCAGCCGATCGAGTTGGCCGAGTTCCGCGGGCAGGGGACCCGAGAGGTCGTTTCCGCCGAGGTCGAGCCATTGCAGGCTCCCCAGCTCACCCAGCTCCGGCGGCACCGCTCCCTCGAGCAGGTTGCTGGAGAGCCTCAGCCGCTGAAGGTCGGAGAGGGCTCCGAGTTCACGCGGGATCGAACCCTCGAGCAAGTTGTTGTTCAGGTACAGCTGCCGAAGGTAGACGAGGTTTCCCAACTCCGGCGGGACAGTGCCGTTCAACTGATTGTCGTTCAGGGACACCTGGACCAGTCGCGTGGCATTCCCCAGTTCCGGCGGGATATGGCCCCGCAGGTCGTTCCCGGCGAGACCCAGCAACCCCAGTTCGGGGAGGGCGCCCAGTTCTACCGGGATTTGACCTGTAAGGCGGTTCAAATCCAGCCCGAGGAACCTCAGGCGCGGGAATCTCGCGATCTCCGGTGGAATCTGCCCTGCGAGTCGATTGTCGATCAGGTTGATCCCGGTGACCCTCCCCGCTTCATCGACCAGGAGGCCGTACCAGTTCTCGAGCGGCTGATCGCTGAGCCAGTTCGTGCCGTTGATCCAGTTCGGACCGCCCATGGCCTCGTAGAGTTTCGCCAGGTCGGCTCGCTCTTCGTTGCACTCCAGATACGGGCCATCGCGCGAGGGGATGGCGTTCAGCCATTCGCGGAACGCCTCGTCGCTCGGCGTGCACAGCATCGTGCCGGCGTAGTGGAGTTCCCGGAGGCCGAGCCGCGCGAGAGACAGGGGCAACGGGCCCGTGAGCGCGTTTCCATCCATTCTCAGTTCGGTGAGGAGGGCGAGGTCCCGAGGTTCCGCGGAAGTTGGCCGCGCAGTCCGTTCTCGCTGAGGCGCAGCGCCAGCACCCGCCCGTCCGGATTGGCCTCGACCCCGAACCAGCTTCCGAGCGGCGCGTCCGTCGTCCAGCTGTCCTTCCCGGTCCAGCCGCCTCCGCCCGCCGCGTCGTACACGTCGATGAGCGTGGCGCGGTCCTGGCTCCGGACCGTGAGGGGCGCGGACGCCGTGGCGGGCCCGGAGGTGGCGGTGACGCTCGCCCGTCCCTCCTTGAGGCCCGTCACGAGACCGGTGGCATCAACCGTCGCGACCGCAGGATCGCCGCTCGTCCATGTCACGGGCGCACCGGAGATGACCCGGGCACGTTCGTCCAGGACGCGCGCCACCAGGCGGACGGTGTCGGCCGCAACGACCACGGCCGGATTCGGCTCCAGCGTGACCGTGGCCGGCTGCGGCGCGGGCGCGGGGGGAGGTGGGGGAGGCGGCGTGACGCCCTCGCCGCAGGAGAGGAGCGCCAGGATAACGGCGAGGGCTGCACCGTGCCGGGCCAGCCGGCCGCGTGTGGCGCGGAAACTCCGGCCGGAAGTCGTGCTGGTCTGCCTTGCGATGGGTTCGCCACCGGGCCGGCGGGTCGTCAACGGGCTATCATCCGCAAGGATACCAAAGCCGCGCCGGGCCGCGCGCCCCGCCCTGAGAGACGGAACGCGCGGCCCGGTGCCTTGCGGCTGTACCTGGAGACGCCCTCCGGAGGCGCCTGGGCCGACCTCAGCGCCTCCAGGCCGCCGAGCCGGGCAGCCCGCCGCTGACCATGATGTTCAGCCCCGGCTCGGGGGCCAGCGCATCGAGGGCCCCGGGGCCCATGGCGCCGGCCGGCAGGTCGCGCAGGATGGCCCGCACGTGGCCCGTCACCGGGTCGCGCATGATCGCCATCGGCGGTTCGCTCCCCTCCCGCATCTCGACCGTGCCCCCTGGCCCGGTGAGCGCGAGGCTCGCCAGCTCCGACCCCCACTCGGCCTGGACCGGAAGCGCGAAGGTGAAGCCGGAGCGCCCGTCGCCGTCCCACATCTCCTGCATATCGAAGCTGACCGAGAACAGCTCGCTGCCATCCGCGCGCCTGCCGGTCAGCTCGTACGGCCCCCCGAAGCGCGGCACGACGGGCGTCGTCTCGACGACGAAGGCAGGGTCGAGGTGGAGTGTCCCGTCCGCGGCGGCGCCGCCCGAGACGATCAGGGTCCGTGAAGCGGCCGGCCACACCTCGACCGTATCCACGAGCCGGAAGCGCAGCGCGTTCGTGAAGTAGTAGTCGCTGACCCACGCCGGATCGCAGTAGCTCATGTGATCCGCCAGGTCGGGGGGCACCAGCGACCCTCCGTCGCGCGGATCGTATCCCCACACGCCCGTCCGCGCGTTGTCGTACGGGAAGGTCAGGTCTACGCCCGCGGGGTCGCCGCAGTCCGCATGGCTCAGGTTCAGGTTGTGTCCCAGTTCGTGCGCGATCGTGGACTCGCTCAACAGGGAGACGCTGATCTTGCTGCGGTTGGGGTTGGGGATGGCCCCCAGGTACGCGACGCCCGCGGCCCCCGCGGGGTTCGCGTTGAGACCCATCCAGTGTCCAGTCCCCTCCTCCAACATCCGGATTCGATCCATCTCGTCCAGCATATCGAAGATGTTGTTCGAGCTGACCGTCACGCTCGGGTGTTTCGTGATCTCGAAAGCACCCACCGGAAGCAGGGTTCGCGTCTCGAAGAAGAGGTCGTCGTCCGCCGTGGCGCCGGCGACGAACACTTCGGCCTCCCGGTTGTTGTCCGCGGTCGAGACGAACGGAACCAGGGTCAGGTACATCGGGGGCACCTCCCTCACCTCCACCGCCGCCCGCCCTTCGGCGGGGATGCGCTTCGCCACGCCGAGCGCCGCATCGACGGTCCCGTCGGGGTCGACCTCCACTACCATCTCCAGGCCCGGCTGAATCACCTCGGCGGGGATCTCGGCGTTGGCCGACAGGTCGAGTTCGCCCACCTGCACTTCCGTCGGGATCGCGGACGATCCGGCGGGGATGTTCGCCACGTGCACCTCCGCCCCGTCCACGAAGAAGGTGGCCCGCACCGGCGGGATGTTCTCGGTCGTCGTCGCTTCGGACATGACGAAGACGCGCAACAGCGCGCTCTCGCCGGCCACGAGCGGGACCGGGTACTCGCGCGATTGTGTCGCCTGCGTCAGGTAGGCCTCGGCGTGTCCCTCCGCCCCGCACGACTGGACGCGCCACTTCGCGACCACGTCGTTCAGCCAGGCTCGGAACTCGGGCTCGGCGGGTGCGCACAGCCCGGTGTCGTACGCGATCAGTTCCTCGAGTGCCGTCATCGACGTCAGTTCATCCGGCAGCGGCCCCGACAGGTCGGGATTGTTCTGGATGTGCAACCAGATCAGGGCGTCCATGCCACCGAACTCCGGCGGCACCGGGCCGGACAACATGTTGTTCTGCGCCGAGATCTGGAGGAGGCTGTCGAGTTGGCCAAGCTCCGCCGGGAGGGGGCCGTCGATCATGTTGTCGTTGAGCTGGAGTATCCGCAGGCTGTCGATCTGGCCAAGCTCCGCCGGAAGGGGGCCCGACAGCCTGTTCCCGGTAAGTTCGAGCCTTTGGAGCTTCTCGAGTGCTCCCAGGGTCCCGGGCACCGGGCCATCGATGCGGGTGTCGCTTACGTCCAGCCACAGCAGCTCGGTCAACGCGCCGAACTCCTCCGGAATCGAACCGTCGAACCGGGCCTCATACAGGTGGAGTATCCGCAGGCTGTCGATCTGGCCAAGCTCGGGCGGGATGGGGCCGCTCATTTGGTTCCCGCCCATCCAGAGTGTTCTGAGGTTCACGAGGTTCCCGATCTCGGGCGGGATCTGGCCCTTGAACTCGTTGCCGTCCATGTCCATCCGCCGCAGCTCGGTAAGTTCGCCGATTTCCGGCGGGATTTCGCCTTCGAGGCGGTTGTAGTCCAGGCGCAGCAGCCGCACGTGCGGGAAGTATCGGATCTCCGGAGGGACCGTTCCCGAGAGGTTGTTGCGGTTCAGGTCGATCTGCGTGACCCGCCCCGTCGTCGAATCGACGGCGATGCCGAACCAGTTCCCGAGCGGCACGTCGGTCCCCCAGTTCTCCGATTCCGTCCAGCTCGGTCCGCCCATGGCTTCGTAGAGCTTCATGAGGTCCGACCGTTCCTCGTTGCAGGCGATGAACTCGCCGTCGCGCGTCGGAATGGCGTTCAGCCACGCCTGGAACGCCTCGTCTCTCACCGTGCACAGCATCGTGCCGCCGTACTGAAGTTGCTGAATCGCCAGCGCGGCGAGAGAGGACGGGATGGGACCCGAGAGGCCCTCGTTTCCGTTCACCCGCAGTTCGGTGAGGAAGGCCAGATTTCCGAGGTCTTCAGGGAGCTGCCCGCTCAGCCCGTTCTCGCTCAGGCGCAGCGCCGTCACGCGGGCGTCCGCGTTCGCCTCGACGCCGTACCAGCTGCCGATCGGTCCTTCGGACCCCCAGTTCTCCCGGTTCGTCCAGCTCGCTCCGCCGGCCGCGTCGTGGAGGTCCATGAGCGTCGCGCGGTCCAGGCTCTGCACCACCGCGGGCGCGGAGGCGTTGACTGGTCCGGACGTGGCGGTGATGCTCGCCTGTCCCTCCTTGATCCCGGTCACGAGGCCCGACGCATCGACGGACGCGACCGCCGGATCGCTGCTCGTCCACGTCAGCGGGGCATCGGAGATGATCCGTGACCGCTCATCCAGGACGCGGCCCCTCAGACGGACGGTGTCGCCCGCCACGACGACGATCTGCTCGGGCTCGATGGTGACCCGGCTCGGCGTTGGAGCCGACGGAGGCGCAGTCGGGGGTGGCGCCGTAGTGTCCTCCCCGCCGCAGGAGAGTAGCCCGAACAGCGCGCCGAGGAGGGCAGTCGACAGCACGATGTTTCGAGGGGTGCGTACGATGCGTTCGTCTGGATTCGCCGTGGAGTGTCTCATGCTGTGCCCGCGGGTTGTGGGAAGACCGTCTTCAACTCGATGCCTCCTGGAATGTATAGAATAATGCACATGCATACCGCATACCACCGCTGCCTTGCGGGTACGTCGTCGACTCGAACTCCTTGCCAAGCGCCTCCAGCCGCTCGACCGCGAGTTCGAAGTTCTCGAACGGGGCCCTTACATCGTATTCGCCGTGCATGATGAGGACGGGCGCGGTGATCCGGTCCATGCGGTCGAGGGTCTCGGTCTTGGCGTAGATCTCGGGGCGTGCATCCGGCGTGCCCCCGTGTCCCGTGATCGCGAAGATCTTCCCGACCCGGTCCGCGTAGGGCAGCGTCTTCGCCTCGGAGTAGATGCCGCGCATCGGCACGGCCGCGTCGAACTTGTCGGGCGTGCGCGTGATGGCGGACATGGACTGCATGCCGCCGTAGCTCCCGCCGTAGATCCCCACGCGCCCGTTGACGTATGCCTGGCTCCGCAGCCAGTCCGCAGCCGCCCCCGGATCTCTGGACTGGTCGTTGAGCCAATCCTCGATGGAGAGGTCCTGGAACTCGCGCCCGAAGCCCGAACCGCCCCGATAGTTGATGGCCAGCACGACGAACCCCTCGTTCGCGAGATACTGCTTGACGGGGTTCGTCCCCCGCAGGTACGAGTTCGTCCCGCCCCCGTGCACCTGCACGAGCGCCGGGTAGCTGGGAGGTTCGGTGCCGTCGGCGAGCGCGCGCCGGATCGCGGGCGGCAGATACAGGAAGCCCCGCACGTAGAGCCCGTCGAAGCTCCGGAACGAGATCTCCGTGGGCCGCTGGACGCCGGCGAGGCGGGGCGAGAACGACGTCAGCCTCCGCGGCGTCCCCCCCTCCAGGTCCAGTAGCCAGGCTTCCCTGCCCTCGGTCGACGCGTCCCGGGCGAAGACCGCGCGTCGCCCGTCCGGGGTCGCGTGCAGCGACGACCGGGCGCCGCCCACGTTCGTCACGCGCGTGGCCACGCCGCCGGTGGCCGGAACCGACCAGAGTTCGAACGCGCCCCGCTGCCGGTACGGGAAATGGATCCGCTCTCCGTCTCCCGACCAGTGCGGATCGAAGCGCATGATCGCGTCGGTCGCGCATATCTGCATCTCGATCGGCGCCTCGCGCGCCGCTCTTCGGGGCCGGCCCGGAGAAATCGAGGTCGATGCGGTATGGATAAGCGAGATCCTGGTACCAGTACTCGTCCTTCGCCGTCCCCATGAGGACGAGGCTCGATCCGTCCGGGGACCACACGGGATTCGACGAGGCCATGAGCGAGGTCGACATCCGGTGCGCCTCGAGGGTTCCCGTGTCGATCAGCCACACGTCGTCGTGCAACGACCGCCCCACTCGTCCCGCCGGCCGCGCCGACGTGGAGCGCGCCCCCGGTGAGGAACGCGATCCGCTCTCCATCGGGGGACCAGGTCTGCGAGCCGCCGCGGAGCCAGAAGGTGGAGGGACCGTCGGCCTCCGCTCCCGCCGGCACCGGGTAAATCCCGCTTCCGCCGTCGGGTGCCGGCCCCGAAACCGCGATCATCTCCCCGTCGGGCGAGAGGACGGCACGTCCCGCCCCACCGCCTCCCCTGAAGATGTTTTCGAGGGTGAGAGACGGCGAAGGTCGCGACACCGTTCCTCCTGCGTCGGGTAAACGGCAGAGATCGCGGCTCCGGCGGTTTTCCATGAGTATTGCCCTCCGCCCCGGCGCGACAATACCGATGAAGGGGACGATGCGACGATTCTTCCAGCACTTGTAGCCGCACCTGGAGGCCGCACGACCGTGACCGAGCCTGCCGTAACGCTGACCGACTACGGGCTGACCCTGCTCTGCGCGGTCCTCGCCTGGCGGGCCGGATCCAGGGTGAGGGCGGAACTGCGGCCGTGGGCGATCGGGCTCTTCGCCGGCGCGGGCGCGGCGGCGCTGTTCGGAGGGACGGTGCACGGGTTCTTCGGCGACGCGACGACGCTCGGCTACCGCGTCCTCTGGCCCGCCACCATCCTCGCGGTGGGGGCGACGGGTCTCGCCGCGTGGGGGCTGGGCGCGCGCGTGGGCGGAATCTCGGCCGGCGGCCGGCGGCTCACACGGATCGTGCTGGCCGCCTTCGTCGCGTGGGTCGCGCTCGTGCTCGCGGGGCGGCAGGCGTTCGCGATGGCGATCGTCTTCTACCTGCCCGCGGTCATCTATCTGACGGTGCGTTTCGCCCGGTTGTACCGGCGGGGGCCAACCCCGAGCCGCCGCGAGGCGCTGATCGGTTTCGGGCTGACCTTCGCCGCCGCCGCGATCCAGCAACTGCAGATCCCGATCCATCCAGTCTGGTTCGACCACAACGCGCTGTACCACGTCGTGCAGGCGGTCGCGTTCGTCCTGTTGTTCCGGGGCGTGAGCGGCGAGTAACGTGAGACGAGTCCCGAACCTCAGGTGAGTGCCATGCGTGCCGTGATCTCCCCGGGCTTTCGCCCCTTCGCGATCGGTCTCCTGCTCGTCTCGGTCGGTCCCTCCGGCGATCCGGGCTTCCGCCCGGGGCCCGCCCCGCTCTCGGCGCAGGACGCCCGTCCGATGACGGTCGAGGATGTTCTCGAGTTGAAGAGCCTGTCCCAGCTCTCCATGAGCCCGGATGGCCGCTGGGTGGCGTACGTCGTGACCGGACGGGACATGGAGGAGGACCGGCAGGAGACGGACGTTTGGGTCGTGCCGGCGACGGGCGGCCCCGCCGACGCCCGCCAGCTCACCTTCCGCCCGGGTTCCGATGACTCGCCCGTCTGGCACCCCTCGGGGGACTGGCTCGCCTTCTCCTCGGACCGCGAAGGGGAGCGGCAGGTCTACGGGATCCGCCCCGATGGAGGCGAGGCGTGGCAGGTGACGTCTCACGAGACATCCGTCGGAGGCTTCCGCTTCGCCCCCGATGGTCGGCGGCTCGGATTCACCGCGAGTCCGCCGCCCACCGAGGCCGACCGCGAACTCGAGGAACTCCGCGGCCGCCCGATGGTGTGGGATTCCGTCTACACGGACCAGTGGTCGCAGCTCTACGTCGCCGAACTGGAGGACGACGTGGCGGGCGAGGCGGTGAGGTGGTCGCCGGACGGCCTCCATGTGCAGGCCCTCGTGTGGTCCCCCGATTCGCGAGCGCTCGCGTTCGGCGCGCGCTCGTCACCCGTGCTGCGGACGAACTACCACGGGGCGACCTACGTGCAGTCGGGCCCGGAGACCGAGGCGCGCAGCGTCACCTCGATGGAGGGCGGGGAGAACCCGGTCGCGTGGGACGACGAGGCCGGCCTCATCGTGTCCGGCTCCGGACATCTGCTCGGCACCTTCAATCGCCAGCTGTGGCGCGTGCCGTTCGCGGAAGACGGCACGGCCCTGGAGGCGGTCTCGCTCACGGCCGGGCTGGACGCGAACGCGAACCTCGTGCGCGTCGACGGCTCGCGGCTCATCGTCGCGGCGGCCCGGCGCACGGGCGCGACGCTGTACCGGATCGACCTCGAGGACGGAGCCGCGGCGGGCGCACCGCTCGATCTCACGGACGGACGGCACTACTACACCGGCGCTTCCACGTCCGATGACGGGAGCGTCCTCGCCTTCACGGCCGAGGACGGCGCCGCTCCCCCGGACATCTTCGTGACGGGAAGCGCCGACTTCCGCCCTGAACGGCTGACCGACGTCAACCCCCGGGTGGCCGACCTGGCGCTCGGCGAGCAGCGGGTCGAACGCTGGAGTTCGCGCGCCGGGGGCGAGGAGATCGAAGGCGTGCTCATCCTCCCTGTCGGCTACGAGGAGGGGGACCGCGTCCCGCTCGTCCTCGTGATCCACGGCGGCCCCTCCGGCATCTCCTCGGACCGCTTCAACGGGACGCGGGGCGCCTATCCGGTACAGGTCTACGCCGGCATGGGATTGGCCGTCCTGCAACCGAACTATCGGGGCTCGAGCGGCTACGGGGAGCGTTTCCGCGGCCTCAATCGCGGGGACATCTCCGGGCGCGACTGGATCGACATCGACTCCGGCGTGGACGCGATGATCGAGCGCGGGATCGCCGACCCCGACCGGCTCGCCGTCAGCGGGTGGAGCTTCGGCGGGCACCACACCTACTGGGGGATCACGCAGACCGACCGCTTCAAGGCGGCGAGCGCGGGGGCGGGCGCCAACGACCTGATCTCGATGTACTCGCAGACGGACATCCCCGAGTTCTACCACACCTACCTCGGCCCGAAACCGTGGGAGGATTGGGAACTGTACGAGGAGCGCTCCGCATACCGTCATGTGGAAAACGTGTCGACACCGCTCCTGATTCAGGTGGGGGAGAAGGATGAGAGGGTGCCGGCCGAACAGAGTATTCAGTTCTTCGAGGCGGTGCGCGCGATCGGGAAGGCGCCCACGGAGTTGGTCCTGTATCCTGATCAGCCACACGGAGTAAGGTCACCTCGCCTACAGCGAGATCTCATGTCCCGGAACGTCGTCTGGCTCGAACGCTGGGTTCTGGAGCCGGAGGCGCTCGTCCCGTGACGTTCCGTCGCCGAGGGAGACGCCAGGGACTGAGCCTGTGCGGTCTCGCGCTCGTGGCGGGCGCGTTGGTGCCGGCCGGCCCCGGCCTGGGCCAGGAGCCGCCCGAGGTGACGGAAGCCGGCCTCGTCCGCGGCGAGATGCTCTACCAGGCCCACTGCGGGCGCTGCCACGGGATGCTCGGACAGGGAGGCGAGGGGCCGAGTCTCACGCGCCCCACCCTTTCCCGCGCACCGGATCATGCGTCCATGGTCCGGGTGATCCGGCGCGGAATCCCGGGCACCGGCATGCCGGGAACGCGGGGGAATCTCCTCCCCGACCTCGAGGTGGAACTCGTCGCCGCCCACGTCCTTTCCGTCGGGGAGGGCACCGCCGTGGAGATCGCGGGAGACGCGGCGCGAGGGGGCGAGGTGTTCTCCGCCGCCGGTGACTGCTACTCCTGCCACGTCGTCGACGGCCGAGGCGCCGGCATCGGCCCCGAACTCACGGGGATCGGGCTTCGGCGCGGCGCCGACTACCTTTACGCGGCGCTGAGGACGCCGGAGGTGGAGCTTCCGGTCTCCAGGCGGGGGATTCTGCGGGGATTCAGGGGATACCTGCCGATCCGGGCGGTCACGCGCGCTGGGCGCGTCATCACCGGCATGCGCGTCAACAGAGGACGATTTCACGATTCAGCTGCGGTCCATCTCGGGCCGCACGGTTTCGCTGCGCAAGGAAGACCTCGTGCAACTCGAGAAGCAACTGGACCACTCGCTGATGCCCGCCGCGGAGAACATGACGGCAGCGGACATCGACGATCTCGTCGCCTACCTCGCGGCTCTGGGAGAGGGATCATGACGCGGCCCCGGCCCGCCGCCCTCGTGGCAGGTTCCGCGCTCGCGGCGTGCGTGCTCCTCTGCGCGGGAGGCCTCGCGGGGGTCGCCGCTCAGGTGCCCTTCGAGCGCCTCGTGAACGCCGACGCCGAACCCCACAACTGGCTCACGTATTCGGGCAACTACGCCTCGCACCGTTTCTCGGCCCTCGACCGGATCCACCGGGAAAACGTGGGCGACCTCAAGGTGATCTGGGCCTACCAGATGAGCGGCGGACTCATCGAGACGACGCCGGTGGTGGTCGACGGCGTGATGTACGTGACGGAGCCGCCGAGCAACGTGAGCGCCCTCGATGCGCGGACGGGCCGCCGCCTCTGGTACTGGTCCGCTGACGTGCCGGCCTCCACGAAGAACATCGGCTTTCCGCGCGTGAACCGTGGCGTCGCCATCCTCGACGAAACCCTCTTCGTGGGTACGCTCGACGCCCGCCTCGTGGCGCTGGACGCCCGCTCGGGTGCGGTCCGCTGGGAGGTGGAGGTCGCGGACAACGATCTCGGCTTCTCGATGACCCTGGCCCCGCTCGCGCTCGGCGGGAAGGTCATCGTCGGCATGTCCGGCGCCGAGGCGGGCGCGAACGGCTTCATCGACGCCTACGATGCCGAGACCGGCGCCCTCGTGTGGCGGACGTACACGATCCCCCGGCCCGGCGAGCCGGGGAGCGAGACGTGGGGCGGCGACAGCTGGGAGCACGGCGGCGGGTCGACGTGGCTCACGGGCTCCTACGACCCCGAACTCGACCTGCTCTACTGGCCGACCGGGAACCCGGCGCCCGACTGGAACGGGGACGCTCGCCCCGGCGACAACCTGTACACGAACTGCATCCTGGCCCTCGATCCCGACACCGGCGAGATCCAGTGGTACTTCCAGTACACGCCCCACGACACGCACGACTGGGACGCGACGGAGATCCAGGTGCTCGTCGACGCCGATTGGGAGGGAGAGCCGCGCAAGCTGCTCGTGACGGCGAACCGGAACGCCTTCTACTACGTGCTCGACCGCGAGACGGGCGAGTTCCTGCACGGGGTCGAGTACTCGAAGCAGACATGGGCGGAGGGTCTCGACGAGAACGGCCGCCCGATCGTGATCCCGGGCACCGAGCCGACCGAGGAGGGCAACCTCGTGTGGCCGAGCCTCCAGGGGTCCGCGAACTGGTTCAGCCCTTCGTACAGCCCCGATACCGGGCTCTTCTATCAGGCGACCCGGATCATGGGGGCCGTCTACTACAAGTCCGAAATCGAGTACGAGCCGGGACAGCCGTTCCTCGGTGGTGGCGAGCAGGCTCTGTCGGGCGACGACGCGAGCGGGGCGGTCAAGGCGCTGGACGTACTCACCGGAGACGTCAGGTGGGAGTTTCCCCTGCTCTCCCCTCCGTGGGCCGGGGTCATGGCCACGCGGGGCGGCCTCGTCTTCGGCGGGAGCAACGAGGGCAACATCTTCGCGCTCGACGCGGAGACGGGAGAACCGCTGTGGGACTTCCAGGCGGGCGCCGCCGTCCGCACGAACCCGATGTCGTTCGAGGTGGACGGCGAACAGCGCATCGTGACGGCGGCCGGCGCCGTCCTGTGGGTGTTCGGACTTCCTGGCGACTCAACTCCTTGAGACACGGAAGATTCCTTACCACAAGGTTGGGACGCACCGGCGCGTTCGGCTCGATGACGGGCTGGATTACAAGGAGCGAATCGACCAAGATCGCCGCCAAGTCCTGGACGAGCTCGCGGCTCAGGCGCAGGAACTTGGATTGGGTTACTGACGCTTGGGCAGTTTCACCGCCCTGCTCGATGCGTCGGTCCTGTACTCGGCGCCACGACGCGACCTGCTTCTGGAACTCGCTGTGTCTGACGCTCCCGTGACGTTGGGACCAGAGGTCCTGGGTCGCCTCTACCACGGTCGCCGACGCGCCGGACCAGCGCACGACACCACGTCTTGACCAGCACGCCGTCTTGACGGAACCGTAGAAGATCGCCCATCCGGGATGCACCGAACGATGAGAGGGTAGGTTCAGATGCCGTCATCCAGAAGACTGTTGGCCCTGCTCGTGGTGGTGCAGACGGCTTTGCTGCTTCCAGCCTCGGGTGTGCACGCGCAGTCGTCCGCCCCACCCCCTCCCTCGGTCGAGGAGATCGACGCGTGGGTCGAGGACGCCATGGCACGCTGGGAGGTACCCGGTCTGGGCCTGGCCATCGTACACAACGGTGAGAGTTTCCTCTCCACCGGCTACGGCGTCCGCGAGCTGGGGACGGCCGAACGCGTGGACGGAGGGACGCTGTTCAGCATCGGGTCGTGCTCCAAGGCCTTCGGGGCGGCGACGTTGGCCGCCCTGGTCGAGGACGGCAGGCTGTCATGGGACGACCGCATCACGGACCATGTCCCGTGGTTCCGCCTGCACGATCCGTGGACGACGCAGGAGATCCGCGTTCGCGACATCGTCACGCACCGGGTTGGGACCGGGAGCAACCAGCCGCTGCGCCCGCTTGTCGTGGACCGGCGCGACTATCTGACCCGACTCCCCCACATCGAGCCCGCCCATCAGTTCCGGGATCGTTACGGCTATACGAACGACATGCTCGTGTTGACGGGTCATCTCGTTGAGACCATTTCGGGAACGGACTGGGATTCCTACGCGCGTGAGCGGCTCTGGAATCCGCTGGGCATGACAACGACGACGGCGCGCATGGGGCCCGCCAACGCCAGTCCCAATCACGCCGAGCCGCACGCCATCATTGAACGGAGGTTCCAGGGGAACGCGGCGACCACGGGGCTGCCGCTGGAGCCCGTGCCCTGGCAGTACGCCGAGGACGTGACGGTGCCCTCGGGCGGTGTGATCACGTCGGCGGACGAGATCACCGAGTGGATGCGGTTCCACGTCGGTACCCACCCGAACCCGCCGCTCTCCCGCTCGTCGGTGGAACTCATGCATACGCCGCACACGGTGATACCGAACCCGAGTAGCTGGATGCCGTTCGAGGGACCCGGAGCGTACGCGATGGGTTGGTCCACGGGGAGGTTCGGGAACGTCACCGCCGTCGGTCATGGCGGGAACGCACTCGGGTTCAACTGCTCGATCGCGCTGGCGCCGGAACACGGGTTCGGCGTGTGGGCGACGACCAACCGGAACTCCGAGCTTCCCTGGGTGCTCACGCAGTGGGCGCTCGGACGCTTCCTGGGTACCGAGGAACTGCGGAGCCGCGACTGGCATGCGGAACACGAGCGGAGCGTCGCCGAGGGGAACCGGCGGGTCTTCGAGGCGGAGGCGGAGCGTCAGGCCGCCCGGCTCGACCAGGGTCCTTCCGTGCCGCTCGAGGCGTACGCCGGGACCTATCACAACGGCTATGCGGGTGAACTCCGCATTCGCCTGACGGACGAACCGGTTCCGCCCCTCATGCCCGCGGAGGGCCGCCTGGGGCGCTGGGACGGGACGCCCGGGCTGCACGAGCGTCCGGCTGCGAGTGCCTCGGCGGGCGCCAGCGGCAGTGGGTCGGCGAATGGAGCTGCCGGCTCGGCCGGACAGCCCACGGACGCGCCCCGGCTGGTCGCCGAGTTCGATGGTCGGGAACGGCCAGTCCAGATGCCCCTCGAGCATTGGCATGTCGACCGATTCGACGCGTGGTTCGGCGACGTTCGGATCGGCGTCTCATTCGTGCTGGACGACATGGCACGCGTGACCGGCGTCGAGATGGACTACTACGGCCGCTTCGAACGCATCCCCTGAGGGACCCGGATCAGCGGCCGGAGAACCTCTTCGCGTAGCCGTACGCCGTCGCGGCGGACACCAGGTGGCAGACCCAGCCCCACGCGCCACCCGTGCCGATCCACAGGCCGGGGGTCACGAGCAACCAGAACAGCCCGCGCAGGATCTTCCCGTTGTAGAACTGCCCCAGACCGGGGACGAGAAAGCTCATGATGGCGGCGGCAGGTGGATTCCTCACGTCTATCCCCTCGAATCTTCTCTCGAGACGTCATCGAAGCGGCGGTCGGCGGTCGCCCGCCCTCACGGTGACCTCGTACGAGAGGCGCGCGCGCCCGGTTTCCCGCCGGGCGGGAGCGCGCTTCAGTCCGCGGCGCAGCCGCCGAGATGGCGGGTGAAGAACTCCTCCAGACGCGAATAGGTGTCGACGCGGTTGTCGGGGTTCCGGAAACCGTGTGCTTCGTCCGGGTACGTCTTCACCTCGACGCTCTTCCCGAGTCGCTCGAATTCGGCCACGGCGTGCTCGAAGTTCTGGATCGGCACCCGGCGGTCGAGTTCCCCATGCATCAGCAGCACGGGGGCGGTGATGTCTGCGATGCGCGACACGACGTTGCTCTTCGCGTACGTGTCGGGCCGCTCTTCGGGGGTGCCGCCGTGCCCGGTGACGGAGAAGATCTTCCCCAGCCGGTCCGTGTACTCGAGCGTGTTCAGCTTCGAGTAGGCGCCCCGCATGGGGACCGCCGCATTGAACTTGTCGGGCGTGAGGCTGATCGCCGACAGCGACATGCTCCCCCCGTAGCTGCCGCCGTAGATCCCCACCTTGCCGTTCACATAGGGGAGGGTGCGGAGGAAGTCGGCCGCCGCGCCCGCATCCCGCGCCTGGTCCCACAGCCAGTCCTCGACGGAAAGATCCTGGAACTCGCGCCCGAACCCCGATCCCCCCCGGTAGTTGATCGCGAGCACCACGAACCCTTTCGAGGCGAGGTACTGCTCGGTGAGGTTCAGACCCTGCTGGTAGGAATTCGTCCCGCCTCCGTGCACCTGGACGAGGGCCGGACAACTCGCTCCCTCGGCAAGCTGCGGCGGGCGGTACAGGAAACCCTGGATCCGGAGTCCATCGAAGCTGGAATAGGCGATCTCCCGGGGCGCCTCGACGGACCGCCAGACGGGGGCGAACGAGGTCAGCCGCTGCGGGACCCCGCCGATGAGATCCAGGGCGTACGCTTCCCCTCCCCGCGTCGGCGACGCGTGGACGAAGGCGAGGCTCCCGGCGCCCGCGGCATGGCTGAGGCCGCAAATCGTCCCCTCCATGTGCGTGACGCGCGTGGCCACGCCGCCCGCGGCGGGCACCGCCCACACGTTCACCGTGCCGCGTTCCAGGTAGGGGAAGTAGATGGACCCGCCGTCCGCCGACCACGACGGGGCGTGCCGCACGGCCGCGTCGGTGGCGTAGACCTGCATGTCCACGATCCGCTCCGCGGGCCCGGCCGCAGCGTCCAGGTCCTCGACCACGTAGATGTAGGAAAGGTCTTCGTACCAGTATTCGTCCCTGGCGGTGCCGAACACGGCGATCCGGTCGCCCTCGGGGGACCAGACGGGCGTGGACATCGCCATCAGCGTCCGCGTGAGCTGCCGACGGTCCCCGGTTTCGACCTCGACGATCCAGAGGTCGTCGCGCCAGTAGTCGGAGGCGTTCGAGACGTAGACGAGTTCGCCCCCATCCGGAGACCAGGCGGGCGCGAAGCGCGGATCGTCGAGCGCCATCGCGGCGTCGGTCAACTGGCGCGGGGGGCCCGAGCCGTCGGCCGGCACCAGCCAGACATCCTGGTGGCCGCTCTCCGTCGAGTAGAAGGCGATGGTCCGTCCATCCGGGGAGAACGCGGGCGCCCGCACGCCCTCCATGGCGTCCATCACGGGGCGCGCTTCGACATCGCCGACCTCCGCGACCCGGATCTCGCCGCCCGCCGCGAAGGCGATCCGGTCGCCTGCGGGCGCCCAGGCCGGGTTCGAGCCCTGGAGCCAGAAGCCGGGCGACCCGAACCCGCCCGCGTCGCCCCGCTCCGAGAGGTACAGACCCGAACCCCCGGGTCCAGAGCCGGAGACCGCGAGATACCGGCCGTCCGGCGAGATCGCGACGCCGCGCACGCCCGCGTTGGTCCGGTGGATGTTGTCGAGCGTGAGGTCGAGTTCCGCCGGCCCGCCGCCCCCGGGTACCGCATCGCCAGGTGCCACGCACGCCCCCGACGCCAGGATCAGCGAGGCGATCCACGGGGTTCCGGGAAACCGATTCGCGTCGTTCACGCCGCCGCCTTCGACCCCGGCCGGCGCAGCACCTCTCCCGTGAGGGCGTCCGTCGGCGCCCCGTCGTCCACCACGAACTCGCCGTTCACGACGATGTCCTCGGTCCCCACCGCCTGCGCCATCCAGAGGACGCCGCCCGGGCGGTCGAAACCGTTCATCCGCAGCCAGATCGCCGTCTCGAACGGCGTCTCCCCGCGCTCCGCCGACACCTCCGCCAGCGTCTTCCCCACCAGCTTTTGGAGGGCGATGAAGCCGGGCGTCACGTACTTCCCCGCCGCGTCCACGACCCGGTCCGCGGTCGCTCCGGGGAGGTCGCCGACGGCCACGATCTCGTCGCCGCGGATCCCTATGTCCGCGCGGAAGTACGGATTCCCCGAACCGTCGAGCACCCGCCCGTTCCGGATCAGGACATCGTACGATTGCGCGGACGCGGGCATGGAGGCGCAGAGGACGGCTGTAAGAGCGATCAGCGCGGCCAGTCGAGCTCTCATGGCGCGGACTCCGTGTTCGGTCGCAGGTGTCGGGCGAAGAGCGCGTCCATGCGTTCGAGGATGTCGCGCACGGTCGCCTTGTAGCGCCTCAGGCTGTGATCCTCGTCCGGATACTCGATGTAGGAGAGGAGGTCGCCCTTCCCCGCCTCGCGCATCCGCTCCGCCCACACCTGGGACTGGCGCGGGGGCACGGCGGCGTCCCTCAGACCCTGCAGGAGCAACTGCGGAACCTGCACGTTGTCGACGAAGTTGACGGGCGATCGTTCCTCGTATTCCTCCGGGATCTCCTCGTACGGCCCGCCGAACTCCGAACGCTCGCGACGCGGGGTGCGGCTGGCCGTCCAGTGCCGTCCCGAGGCGGCGAAACGGTCGTTGGCGAGCAGGCGCCACTCGGAGACCGGCGCGCGGATCACCTGCGCCTGGAACGCGTCCGGCGCCTCCGTGGCGATGACGAGGCTCATGTAGCCGCCGCCCGATCCGCCCCACGTCGCCTTGCGCGTCATGTCGACGTAGCCGAGCCCCTCGAGGAAGGGGAGGACGTTCATCACATCCTGGAACTCGACCCCGCCGTAGTCCGCGATGTGGAGATCGTGGAAGCCCTGCCCGAAGCCGCGACTTCCGCGCGGGTTGGGGGCCGCGACGACGAAGCCGCGCTGCACCCAGTACTGGCGCATCATCTCGAACGAGTGGTTCCACTGCCCGGGGTGGCCGTGGAGGCGGACGATCACCGGATACGTGCGGGACGGGTCGAAGTCACGAGGGCGGTAGAGGAGCGTCGGGATCGGCAGGTTGTCGGGGCCCGGGTAGTACACCTCCTCCGCCTCGCTCAGCCGCTCCGGGTCGATGCGTCCCATCGAATTCGTGACCTGGACCGGCCGCTCGCCCCACTCTCCGCCGTTCCAGGCGGTCTTCCAGATGTCCGGGGTGCGGGTGTCCGACTGCTCGATCCAGGCGAGTTCGTCTCCATCGGGTGAGAAGCGGGGCCGGGAGCGCCGGCCCTTCCCGCCCGTGATCGCGCGCGTCGCCCCCATCCCGTCCGCCGGGGCGACCACGACCTGGTTCGAGAAGCCGGACGCGTCGGAGCGGGTGAAGACGAGCCGGCGCCCGTCGGGAGACCAGGAGATGCCGCCGTGCTCGCGCTCGTCGTACGTGATCGGCGTCACGTCGCCGGTTTCGATCCGGACGACCGCGACCTGGGCCCACCCGCTGCGACCATTCGCGAAGGCGAGCCGGGTGCCGTCCGGCGACCACGCGAAGCCGCCGTTCCCCCCTCCGATCGCGGGGTCCACGATCACGCGACTCTCGGTGCCGCCCACGGCCCGGATCCGGATGTCGCCGCCGCTGGAAAAGGCGATGAAGCGACCGTCCGGGGAGAAGCGGGGCGAGGTCTCGTTCGCGTCGCCCGTCGTGAAGAGACGGGGCCAGGCGCGGGAGTCGGCGAGATCCCGGAGGAAGATCCGCGGGCCCGCAGGGGTGCGGACCTGGTAGGCGACCGTGCGGCCGTCCGCCGAGAGCGTCGGCGCCGTCTCGATGACCGCGTCGTTGAAGGTGATCGGGGTCGGCGCGGCACCCGATGGGGCGGTGGGGATCCGCCACAGGTTGTCGTAGCCCTGGAAGTAGCGGGCGGAGACGAAGACGAGTTCATCGCCGCCGGGAGACATTCCGAGGCTCTGCGCCGGCTCCGGACGGGTGCCTTCCGGTGGCCAGGCGAGCCCCTCGGGATCGCCGCCATCCGAAGCGATGCGGAAGATCGCCAGCGTGCCCGAATCGTGCGCGTTCGATGTGTAGTAGAAGGCGTCCCCGTCGGCGGACCACACGAACTCCCCGACCCGCGACACGCTCAGCCAGTCGTCGAGCGATTGCGCGAAGGCCGGGCGGGCGCAGAGGGCGGAGGCAAGCGCCGTCGCATGGAGCGTGGAGAGGAAGAGTCGCGAGGCTCGGGGCGGGGGGTGTGAGCGGTTCATCCGACCCTCCGGGGTTCTGTCGGCGCCTTTGGCGCGGAAGCTAGTCCAGGTCCAATCCTACGCCCAGATCGATCCCCAGCGCGACGGCGTGGTCGGCACTGGAGGGCGTATTGGCGAACATGCGGCGCCAGGACACACCCGGCCCGAGGCGCAGCCGGCCGACGCGGATCCGGATCCCCGCGCCCGCCTCGACACCGAGGCCGGCTTGCGGCGCTTCCCCTTGCGTTCCTACGCGGATGGCGCCGTAGAGGGCACCGATCCGCGCCCAGAGCGCGCCCCGGAACAGTTCCGCCCCGATGGCGGCGTGGTTTCCGGTCACCGTCGGCTCGCTCCCCCGACAGAACCCCTCCTCGCAGCCGAACGCGGTCCGGATGTAGCCGGCCGCGAGCGTGATCCCCGGGCGCACCTGCCTCCTGACGCGGATTTCGTACGAAAACTCCGGCACCCACTCGAGACCCGCCTCGGTGGACGTGTGGTTCCCCACCATCCACCCGCCGCGCACTTCCGCCGAGGTCTGCTGCGCGACGGCGGCACCGGCGGTCAACGCGGCGGCCATCCCCAGGGCCACCCCGCGGCCCGCCCGACTCCCGCGCGCGCTCATTCGCGCGGCCCCGAGATCCCGCCGCCCGGCACCCCGTCGCTCAGCACGACATCCATGCCGGCCGCCCAGGCGGGCGTCTCCGCCCCGTCCCGGAGCACGCCGCGCAGGCGGCCCGTGTCGGGGTCCGTGACCAGGGCCACCCGGCGCCCCCCGGACCGCGGCAGCGCGACCGAACCTTCCGGGCCCGCGAGCCGGATCCGGTCGAGCCCGCCCCGCCCCGCCCAGGCCGCCTCGTACGGGATGGCGAACGCGAACTGCCCCCCTCCGAACTCGAGTTCATCCGGCGAGAACGCGAGCGAGAAGAGGCGTCGCCCGCCGCGGTCGAAGCCCTCCACGCGGTAAGGGCCGTCCTCGACCGGCAGCCTTCGGGGCGCCTCGATGATGAAGGAGGGCTCGAGCAGGAGCCCGTCCTCTCCGATACTCCCCCAGAGGAGCAGCGTCGTCTCGGGAGCATCGGTCGGTGTAAGCGACTCCCGCGACACACGGAAGTTCAGTGCCCGCACGAAGTGGTAGTCGCTGATCCAGCTGGGATCGCAGTACGTCATCAGGTCCCGATACTCGGAAGGGTCCACGATCTGCGTGATCCCGGCGCGGGTCTCGTACCCGAACGCTCCGATCGAGCCGTCCTGGTAGGGGAAGTTCGGATCGGGATTGCTCGCGCTGCCGCAGGGCGCGTGCCGCAACCCCATGTTGTGGCCCAGTTCATGGGCGAACGTATCCAGATCGAGTTGGCCCACGCTGGTCGGCCGACCGATGTAGCCCAGACCCCCGTACGGAGCGTCCGAGGGCCTCGCGAAGGCGCCGTAGTAGTAGCCTCTCCCTCCCTCGACGAGGCGAAGCACGTTGATCTCGCGGATGACCTCGAACCAGCCTCCGCTCGTCGTGAGGTCCGCCGACGTGCGGTAGGGCTCGTGGACCGTAACCTCCAGCTCCCCGACGGGCAGGATGGAGCGGATGAACGTCATCTTGGGGCCCGTGGCGGTGATCCCGTCGACCCAGGTCAGTACCGCCCGGTCGTCCAGGGCGTGCAGCACGGGCACCACGGTCAGGTCCAGGGTCGGAACCGCGCGTACATCGAGAACCAGCCGTCCCTGGGCGGGCACCCGCAAGTCACTCCCCGTGATCGCGGGGACGATCCCCTCCGGGTCCAGTTCCACCGCCAACTCCACCCCCGGCTGCAGGACCCACCCCGGCACCTCCCCGTTGAAGGATCGATCGAGCCGGCCCTCGTCGACGGCAACCGGTATCCGATCCAGGGCCGGATCCAGGCGCATCGTGTGGATCGGCGCGCCGTCTTCGTAGAACGTGGCCAGCGGGCGAGGCCGGAAGAAGCTCGTCCGGTCGCCCGCGACGAAGACGCGAAGGAGCGCGGCCCGGCCCGCGATCAGGGGCACGTCCCCGCCGAGCGTCTGGACCGCCTGCGTCATGTGAACCGCGGCGGCCTCGATCTTCACGCTGCGGGGGTTCACGCGCAGCCGGGCTCCGGCGCTCAACCGGGCGAGCTCCGCCCGAACCCGTACCTCGTGGCCGGCCTCGAGGCCCTGCGCCCGGCCATCCGGCCCGACGGTGGCGACCACCGGGTCGGAAACGGACCACTCCGGCGGCGCCCATGAGGGGATATTGCGGAACGCCACGCCGTCCTCGTCCAGCACCCTCAGCCGATACCCGGCGCTCTCACCCTCGAGAACGCTCGTATCCGGCGGCAGGATCTCCAGAATCCGCGGGATGCGATCCGGCTGCGACGCGAGGTCTCCGCACGCGGCGAGGGACAGGGCCACCGCCACCGTTCGAAGAACCGGTCTCGTCGCCTCAACCATCATGTCGCCTCAACCATCATGTCGCCTCAACCATCCCTCTCCATCCCGGGGGTCGCGAATCTGCCGCAGCCCCGCCGTGATGAACGTCCACTGGAAGGCCATCTGATCGCGAACCGGCATCGCGACGAGACCTTCGGCCGTCGCGTCGCGGGTGATCGATTCGGGCGCGCATCCTCTCGACAACTCCAGCCTCCAGGCATCGAGCCGCGCGTACCAGCGTTCCGCCACCGGATCCGGCGGTCCCGGCGCATCGCCGACGCCGGGGAGGAGGAAGAGCGGCATCTCGGGTACGAGCGTGAGGGTATCATACCCGCACGAGCGCACGGTTTCCATCGAACTCGGCCGGAAGCGGGACGCCGTCTCGAAGTCGCCGCGTTCCTCGAAGTGCGCGGCCATGCGTTTCGAATCCGGACGTGATGCGAAGCCTCGCTCGAACCGGAAGAACCCCTTCTCGCCATGTCGCTCGACATCGTGGAGCACGTAGCCGAGCCTCTCGGCGTGCTCGCGGCAGGCCGTCTTCAGCCCTTCACAGCGGTGCTCCCAGGCGCGGTCGATGAGGAAGAACGGCCCCGCCGCGAATCGCGTGCCGTGCAGCGAGGCGTGGAGCACGAATGGACGATCGGCGGAACGCCACCAGCCGTACGCCGCCCGGTTCTCGGGGCGAGCGCCCGAATCGCCGGGGTCGCGCGGGAAGCCGAACTCGATATCGTCGCCCGGAAGCTCTCGCGCGGCCCCGTTCAGATACCGCCCGAGGTCGTAGCCGACGGCGTCCGGGTCCTGCCAAGCCGCGTTCCGGAGTTCCCCATCGGGATTGATATGAGGAATGATCCACCACTGATAGCGCGTGAGCATGGGATCGTCCGCCTCGAGTCCCGCCAGGTATCCGGCGAGGCGGCGCAGGAGGCGGGGCCCGACGGGCTCGTCCGCATGACAGCCGCCGAGGAGGCTCACGGCCGCGGGGCCGCGGCCGAAGCGGTGACCGAAGATCGGCCGCCCCTCCCGCGACATCCCGAGCGCAACCCCCCACTCCGGGAGGGATTGCTCGGCGACCACGATCTCGTCGAAACGTCCCGCGAACCGGATCGCGATGTCGACCTCCTTCGGGGTTGGGCTGCCTCCGCATGAACCCTACATTCACGTCCCCTCCGCGTCACACAGTCGCGGACGGAGGATGAACCTCGGCCCCGGACCCCGTCCCGAGCGATGATCGAGCCTCTTACGCTGGCGGCGATACCATTCCTGATGCTCGTGGCAGGGGCGGGTTTCCTCCTCGGGTGGTGGATCCGTGGCCGACACATCGCCGGGCGAGAGCTGACGCTCAAGCGAAACTTCGACAATTGCGTCGCCGCCGTCGAGGACGACGCGCGGCGCGTGCTGGAACGGGTGAAGGCCGATTCCGACGTGCGGCGGAAGAGGCTGGAGGCCGAACGCGACCGGCTCCACGCACGTCTGTCGAGATTCGAGACCAGCGGGCGGGCGCCCGCAAGAACGCGGCCGGCGGAGAGGGGGGCGCGGAAAGAGCGTTTCCGTTCCCGTCCGTCCGGCTCCGCCGCCGCCCAGGCGCCGAGAGAGACGGACGATCTGAAGCGGATCAAGGGGATCGGGCCCGCCTTCGAGAGGCGGCTCAGGGAGCTGGGCCACAAGACGTATCGGGACATTGCTCTGTGGAGCGCCCGGGACATCGATGAGCTGGGTGAGGGGTTCGGGGCGCGCGTCCGGCTGACCGAGTGGTCCGCCCGGGCGGCCGAGCTACATCGCGACAAGTACGGCGCGGAGCCCTGACCGGGAACCGTCAGAGCGCGAGCACGATCCCGCACGCCGGCTCCCCCGTGGCCCGCCGCACGGCCTCGACATAGCAGCCGACCTGCGCCTCATACGCGGCGCGGCCCTCCCCCGCTCGCCGATCCGTCTTGTAGTCGACCACCACCCAACGCGCTTCCGACCCTTCGATCTCCCGGAAGGCGAGATCCGCGACCCCCTCGACGACGGCCCCGTCTTCGTCCGCCTGGAAGACCGGGACCTCGCGCCGCACCGCGCCGGGATCGAGGGCCGCGGCGGCGCGGGCCCGCCTCAGGACCTCGTGTTCGAGGGCGCGCGCGGCGAGGGTGCCGGCCGCGGCGATTTCGGTCGCCGGGCTCCCCGGACCCCGGCCCAGGACTTCGGCCAGTCGACCGACCTCCTCGGCCTCCGCGTCGAGGGGTGCCTGCGCCAGAATCCGGTGCACGAGCGTGCCGAAGCTCTCGCCCCCGGGGCGCCCGTCCCCGTCCGGACCCTCGTCGGGAGGACGGGGGACGGCGATCCATTCGACTCCCATTCCGGAGGCGAGCGGCGTCCCCGCCTCGGCCGCCGCGCGCGCCACCGCCCTGGCGGTGCCGACCTGCACCAACGCGCTTCGCCCGGCCCCGAGACTCGTCTCGCGGGCGGCCTGCCACGCCTCGTGCGCGCGGCGTCCCGCCTCGACATCGAACGTGTGCTGCTCCTGCCTCTCGACATCGAGGAGCCGCTTCTGGCGTTCTCCGGCGAGCGCGTCGGCCTCGCGGTGGAGGAGGGCCGGGTCCCACCACACGACCGGAGTCCCGGCCTCGGACACGTGAACGCCCGGCGCGACGGATTCGCGCGGCGTGGGCCGGCGCTCGCCGTGCCTGTCCAGACGCTCGAGGACCGACTCGGTGCCGAAGGCAGGGACCCCCAGCGCCTCGGCGGAGGCCGGCTCGCGACGGGCTCCAGGCGGCGGGTATACGGCGCGGTTCATTGAATCGAGCCACCATTCGCCGTCTGCGCCGGAGGTCCCTCCCTCGCCGTCGCGCCCGTCCCCGAGCGCCGGGACCACCAGCAGGTCGCGGGCGCGGGTCGCCGCCACGTAGGCCAGCCGGTCGGCTTCGGCCATGTCCCGTCTCCGTTCGAGGTCCCGGTTGTCCAGCAGGTCCCGCGGCGCCGCGCCGCACAGCGGCTGGACCCACAACCCCTTCGCCGCGTCCACATGGCGCGTGGGCGTCTCGAACGTCGCGCTGCAGGTCATGTCGGCGAGGAGGACGACCGGGAACTCGAGGCCCTTGGCCTTGTGCACGGTCATCATCCGCACGCCTTCGGTCCCCTCCTCGACGATCGGGGCCTCCTCGGCCTGGCCGCGCTCCGCTTCGTCCTCGAGGCGATGGAGGAAGGCCCGGAAGGAGGGAGCTCCACTGCGCTCGAAGGCTCGCGCCCGGTCGACGACCCGGAGCACGTTGGCGAGCGCCTGTTCGCCCGTGGGCCAGATCGCGATGCCCGCATGCGCGCGCACGGTCCCGAGCAGCCGAAGGATGGTCTCCGGCAGGGGTCGGCGGTTCCGGAACCGGTGAAGTTCCCCGAGGAGTTGCAGGACCTCGGCCACGGCCCGCAACTCGGGCTTGAGGTCCGCCACCCGATCGGCGCGGTCCCCTCCCCCCCAACCGGCGAGCGGGTGAAGCGGGCCCACTTCGGCGCCGAACTCGAACAGCGCGCGGTCCCCGAGCGAGAAGAGCGGACCTCGGAGCGCCGCATAGACGGACAGGCGGTCGTCCGGCCATTCGATCGCCGTGAGCGCGTTCCGGACCGCCAGCACCTCCTCACGGTCGTAGTACGATCGTCCGCCGACCAGGACGTGGGGGATCGCCCGGGCTTCGAGCGCGCGCACGTAGGGTCTCGTGACGTCATCGCCCCACATCTGGAAGCGCCGGAAGAGGAGACACACGTGCCGGGGCTGGACGGGGACGGGGACCCCCGGCCGCTCCCGGTCCGTCACGGTCCAGTTCGACTCGCGGACCAGCCATTCGACGAATGCTCCGACCGCGACGGGAAGGGATTCCTCGATCGCCCGCTTCCAGATCGAGCCGTAACTGCCATAGGGTTCCGGCACCGGGAGCGCGATGATGGCGGGTTGCCCCTCGAGATCCCCCCGGAACGGAGCGAGCGGCACATACCGCGCCTGGCTGCCGTCTTCGGTCTCGGTCATCCGCGTCTCGAAGGCCCCGTTCACGGCCGCCTGGATCCGCGGCTGGGACCGGAAGCTCGTCGACAGATGCAGGACCCTGGCGTCCGCCCCGGCGAGCCGGCGTTTCGTCCGCTCGTACAGCATCACGTCGGCCCGGCGGAACCGGTATATCGACTGTTTCGGATCGCCGACGACGAACAGCTTCCCCCGAACGGGGGTGAGTCGCTCCGGGTGCGCGTCGTCCGGATCGTCGCTGCACAGGAGGAGGATGATCTCGACCTGGAGCGGGTCGGTGTCCTGGAACTCGTCCACGAAGAAGTGGGTGAACCGGCTTCTATAGTGCCCGCGTATCCCGGCGTCGTCCCGCAGGAGGTCGCGAGAGCGGATCAGGAGGTCCACGAAGTCGAGACGGCCTTCCCGCCGTTTGACTTCCTCGTAGGCGTACGTCACCGGCCACAGCTCCTCGCGGAGGTCCGCCGCCAGGTCGGCGTCCGCCAGCGCGAGGATGCGTTCGAGTTCGGCCTTCACCCCGTCCCGCCGCGCGATCACGTCCGCCTTCGCGAGGCCGGCCCCGAACTGCCGGGATCGGAAGCCGCGCCAGTTCCAGCCCCGCCAGCGCTCCCGCACGAACCTCCCCAACCAGGCCTCCAGTTGGTCGTAGTCGCGCCCGCGGACCTCCTCGCGCAGATCCAGTTCGCGCAGCCGGCTCTCGATATGGCGCAGGTTCTGGGTCAGGTAGTCGTCCTGCCGCGCGGCGCGCGGAGCCAGGTCCGCGAGCGCCCGCAGGAGATCCACGGCGCGGTCGAGTTCGGCTGCGCGGTCCCATGCGGGGCGGGACCAGGCCGCGTCGAAGTCGCGCTGGTCGACGAGGCGGCCCGCCGCCCGGCGCAGCGCGGCGCGGGGGCCGCCCGAGTTCCGGGCGTAGCCCCGGCGCAGCGCACGGCGGACTCCCGGGGGCGGATCGGCGAGCGCCTCCCGGAACCAGCGCTCGAACGCGACATCGAGAAACCGTCCGGCCTCGTCCTCCGCGGCGACCTGGAAAGCCGGATCCACCCCGGCCTCGACCGGCCGCTCGCGCAGAAGATCGACACAGAAGCCGTGGATGGTCCCGATATGCGCGAGTTCGAGTTGCTCCAGAGCGCGAGCGAGGCTGTCGCGGGCCGGACCCGGTTCCGCGCCCGCGCGGGCGGCCTCGATGTCACCGCGCAAGCGGAGCTTCATCTCGCCCGCGGCCTTCTCCGTGAAGGTCACCGCGACGATGTCCTCGAGCGTCCCGCGGCCGTGTTTCAGCACCTCCACGATCCGCCCGACGAGCGCCGTCGTCTTGCCGGTCCCCGCGGCCGCCTCGACGAAGAGCGTCTCATCGAGGTCGTTCAGGATCGCGTCGCGCGCGTCCTGGTCGGCGAGTCGCGCGGGCCGGTTCACGGGCATTCCCTGAGACGCCGGAGTTCGACGGGCGCGGGCTTGCGCCTGACGCGGCGCTCCTCATCCGGCCCGCACACCGGCCGATAGTCGCACCACCTGCACGCGCCCTCGCGCGGCAGGGCCGGGAACCGTCCGGCCGCGAAGGCGTTGAGGACGACATCGCTCAGGAGCCCCGCCGCCTCGCTCGCCCGCTCGTCCAGCCGCACCGCGTGATCCCTGAACTCGCCATCGGTGGTGCAGTAGTAGAGCCGGCCCGAATCCACCCGGGCGTCCGGGAACAACGCCTGGACCGCGAGCCCGTACAGGACCGGCTGGAGCAGTTCGCCCCCCTGGATGATCGCGCCCGGCTTCGCCCGGTGGCGTCCCGTCTTGTGATCCGTGACGCGAAGCACGCCGTCCGCCGTGCGTTCGACGAGGTCGATGGCGCCCCGAAGCTTGAGTCCGGTCTCGAGTTCGATCGGTTCCAGGACGGAGTGCGCGTCGCGATTCGGATCTCGCGGAAGCCCGAACGAGAGCTCGAAGCGCCACGGCTCGAAGGGCGTCCGCAGAAGACTCTGGCGCTGCAGCCATTCGCGCAGATCGAGACGGATGGACTCGATCCCGTCGTCCCAGACCCGGTCGATCGCGGGCACGAGACGATCCTTGAAGTCCGCCGCGACGCTCTCCAGCACCTCCTCCAGAAGCTCCAGAACGCGCGTAAGGTTCCGGGGGACCACCGGCAGCAGGGGCCGGTCCTCCCCGCTCTCGGCCTGCAGCCGCGTGAGCAGTTCGAACTGGACCTGATGCACGAGCGAGCCTCGCTGGAGCGGGTCGAGCGCCTCGATGCCGACGGGTCTCTCGCGCGGACGCAGTCCCTGGATGGCGTGCAGGTAGAACCGGTAGGGACAGGCGGCGAAGTGCTGCAGAGAGGTGACCGAATAGGGGCGTGCGACGGGCGACCGATCCGCCAGGGTGGCCGCCGCCTCCTCCGGCAACTGCACCAGACCGTCCGCCCATGTCCACCGGGGAACCTCCCACCGGTAGGCGCGAAACCGGAGGGCGCGCGCCAGATGAGGGTTCGCGTGCAGCAGATGCCCCGCGGCCCTCACCGCGCGGTCGCCGCGGAGGCCGAGGTGGTCCAGTACCGCGAGGTCGTATTCGGCTTCGTCGATCGCCTTCTCGCGCGACTTGGGGGCCGGCCAGCCGATCCGCGCGTCCGACACATCCTCCGCCCGCTTGGCGAGTTCCTCGAAACCCGGCAGCCGTCCCTCCGAGGCGTGCACGGCCTCGAGCGCGTAGAAGGAGGGGACCCGGGGCCTCGCCTTCATCGCCTCGATGCGGGGATACGAGAGGACGACCTGCTCCCCTGCCGCGCCGGCGGCGAGCCGAAAGGCGAGCCGCTCGTTCGCGACCCGGTCCGCGTTCGTCGCGAGTCGATTCGGCGCCAGGGCTCGCCGGACCTCGTCCAGGAGAATCGGATCCTCCGCGATCTTGGGCGGAAACACCCGCTCGGCCATGCCGGGGACGAACACCACGTCGAACGCGAGCCCGCGAGCCGCGTCGATCGAACCGACGAAGACGCGGCCGTAGCGATGGGCGCCCGGAGGGCGGGTGACCTTGCCCAGCCGCGACCCGAGCACCCGCAGCACCTCGTCCGGTTCGACCGGACCCACGGGACCCATCGGCCCCAAACGGGACAGGGCCGCGAGCACGTTCTCCGGATGGCGAAGCGAGCGGCTCGCGAGCGCGCTCAACGCGGTCAGCCACTCGCTCCAGGGCGCTTCGCCGGGCAGCGTGGAGAGGTCGGCCAGCAGGGGTAACGCATAGTCCTCCAGACAGGCGAGGTTGGCCAGCGATCGATCGATGCGCTCGATACGCGGATCGTCGCGATTCTCGTCCGCCAGCGCCGCGCGCTTGAGGTCGAGTTCCTCCGCAAGGCCGTGGAGCCGTCGCTCCCAGCGATCCAGCCCGCCCACGACGGCCGCTTCGACGAGCAGGTCTTCCCAGCGGCGCGGCACCCGCCGAGGCTCTTCTCCGTCCGTGGGGTCCGGCACTTCACCGATCGATACGTATTCGGCGAAGCGCAGGGCCGAATAATCCTCCACGCGGCAGCGCAGCAGGGCGAGGAACGCCCGCCCCGCGGGATCGGGGCGCCGCACGCCGGCGGCGAACCACGCGGGGATGCGGGCTCGGTCCAGCGCCTCCTCCAGGTAGGGTCGGTAATCCTCCGGCCGGTGAAGGAGGATGGCGCAGCGGTCGAACGGAGTGCCCGCCTCGGCGAGGGAGAGGAGGCGCCGAGCGATCTCGACCGCCTCCCGCCCCTCCCCGGGCGCCGAGAAGACCGTCACGGCGTCGTCCGGCTCGTGCGGGACCGGCGCCGGCTCGAACAGATGCGCGTGCAGACGACCGATCGCACCGCCCGCAGCGGGTGGCATCCGCGAGGCATCGAGCGGCTGCGCCCCGGCCCTCCGCAGCGCGGCCAGCGTGCGGGGGTCTCCCTCCGCGACCGTGGCCAGCACGACCGGACTGCGTCCGACCAGGGCGCGGACGAATCGCCCCTCCAGTTCCGTCCAGATCCGGGCATCGAGGACCAGCAGCGGCCGCCCCAGGGCCGGGTGGCGCAAGTCAGGGTCGCCCAGCGCCCCCGTCGCGGCCTCGAGGAGGCCGGCCCGGTCCGTCAGCCCGGCCGCGCTCCACTCCGCCTCGACCGCACGGGCGAACGCGGCCAACTGGGCGTCGGTCCCGGCCACCCCCGCCGGCGCGATGCCCGCCATCCGCAGTTCACGCAGCGCTCGGCCCATCGCACGGATGAAGCCCGGCGTGTCGGACACGCGCGCGAGGCGGCCGAGTTCCTCCGGATCGAGCCGCATCAGGGCGCGGGCGATGATGGCGTCGCGCGCGGCCCCATCCCCGACCGCGAGGCGGGAAGCGGCGAGGGGCGCGAGGCCGAGTTCCCCGGCCAGGAGTGAGAGCGTCGTGCGGCGCCAACCCATCGCGGCCCCCGCCGCCCGAGCCGCACGCAGCACGAGGTCGTGCGGGCCTGCGAGGGTCTCTCCGATGATCGTCGCCTCGGCACCGGGCGGCCTCGCTTCGAGCCAGCCTCGCGCGGCGGCGAGGCGCACGGCGGCGGTGGGGGAGACGATGAACTCGGCGGATGGCGCGGACATGGGCACAACCTAGCGCCATGGCCGCAAGCCGCCATCAACAGGCGCCCGCCGGTCCCCGCTTGACGGCGCCGAGTCCGCCCGGCGATTCTCAGGAGCAGGATCCGTTTCGGGGCCGGTGGGTCGCTTCGGGCCCCGAAAGTCGCGGTCGGCGCCCGGGTGTCGCGCTATCCGGGGCGCCGGACGACCCTCACCGTGAGCGGGACGGCATGACGGAAGGCGCGCGCTGCGGCACCCAGCTTCACGAGTCGGCGCACGCGGCGACGATCCGCAGGATGATCGCTGCCGCCCCGCCCTTTCGCCCGGGTGCATCGGCCGCCGAACTGGTCGAGGAGTTCGCGACTCCCGCCAACCGCATGCCCGCCTTCCTCGCCCTCCATGAGCGCGGGGAGGAGGCCCTGCCCCACATCCGGGCCGGTCTCCGGCACCCCGACTGGCAGGTGCGCCGCTGGTGCGCCCTGTTCGCCGACAACTTCGCGGACGCGGAGACCCTTCGCGCCCTGGTTCCTCTCCTGGGCGATCCGAAGAGTCAGGTGCGCGTGTGGGCCGTTCATTCGCTCGCCTGCGAGACCTGCAAGGACGGCCCGAACCCCGTCGATCCGATCCCGCTGCTGCTGGAGCGGATCGCGACGGACGAGAGCCTCAGGGTGCGACGGCAGGCGGTCGCGATGCTCGCCCACCATCTCCCGCCCGACCCGCGCGTGACCTCCGTCTTCCGGAGAATTCTCGCGGAGGAAGAGGACCGGAAGCTCCGGCTTCACGCAGAGGGTGGCCTGAAGCGCCACAGGGCCGCCGCGACGGCGGCATCGGGAGGCGCACCGTCGTGAGAACGCCGCCGGACCCGGGAGCGCCCGGCCGCGAAGGCTCGATCGAGCGGCGCGACTTCCTGCGGGGCGCCGCGCTGGCCGGCGCCGGACTGGCCGTGGGCTGCGGATCCAGCGCCGGGGAGATGGACCGCACCCGAGCGAACCGCGCGCAGGCGACCGACTCCGGCGCGGGGCCCGCGCCGCCGCTGCTGATCCACGGGGCGAGCGTCTTCGACACCCGCACCGGCACCATGCGCCCCGACACCAGCGTCCTCGTCCGGGACGGCCGCATCGAGGTCGTCGCCGCCGCGGCCGAACTCGGCCCCGGCAGCGACGCCGCGGAGGGCGCTACGCGGGTCGATGGCGCCGGCCTCTTCCTCCTCCCCGGCCTCATCGACGCGCACGTACACGTCAGCCACATCCTCTACCAGTCGCACATGACGGGCGACGAGGTCCTTCCCTTCTACCTCGGCCATGGGGTCACCTCAATCCGCAGCACGGGCGACAACGTCCCGGCCCAGCGCCTCGTCGAACTCTTCGCCGACGACCACCCGGAGATCTCGCCCAGCGTCTTCCGCTGCAGCTTCCTGATCGACGGCGACCCCCCCTGGCATCCGGACGTCGGCTGGGCGCTCCGGACGCCAGAGGAGGTCGAACCCTTCGTGGCGGACATGGCGGCGTGGGGCGTGAAGACGCTGAAGGTCTACGTGGGCACGGGGAGGGAGATCGGAAGACGCGTGATCGAGGCCGGCCACGAGCATGGCCTCGTCGTGACCGGACACCTCCTCGATTACCACACGGCGGACGCGGTGCGCGACGGTCTGGACTGCATCGAACACATCTACACGGTGTCGAACTTCCTCCTCGACGATCCGGAGGACCGGCACTCCATCAACCTGGATTCGGACGAGTGCCGCCGCCTCGTCGACCTTATCGCCGAACACGAGGTCCACGTCGATCCGACGCTGATGGTCTTCTGGGGTACGCTGCTGTTCATGGACCTCCCCGAGGTCTACGGACATCCCGACCACGATCCGATGCCGGCCCGGCTCAAGGCCTTCTGGGACCGCGACCGCGAGGTGCGCATCCTCGACTGGGGCGCGGCCCCCCTGTCCGTACGGGAGGGGACGTGGGAGAAATACCTGCGCCTCACCGGCATGCTTCGCGACGCGGGCGTCCGGCTGCTCGCGGGGACCGACGCGCCGGAGCCGCAGGTCGCTCCGGGGGCCTCGCTGCACCACGAGATGGAATTCCTCGTCGATGCCGGACTCTCGCCGGGAGAGGCCCTCACGGCGGCGACGTTCGAGAACGCGCGCATCCTGAGGGAGGAGGAGAACCGGGGTTCGATCGAACCGGGACTCGTCGCCGACCTCGTCCTCCTCGAGGCCGACCCCCTCGACGACATCCGGAACACGCGGCGCATCCGGAGCGTCGTCCGTGACGGGCTTCTGCTCGACCCGGCCCGGATCCTGGCCGCGGCGCCGACCCAGTGACCCCGCGACCGGAGGTTCCCATGCCCTCAGCCCGCCGCAGGATCCCGCTCGCGCTCCTCGCCGGCGCCTGGGCGCTCGTCCCCGCGGCCCATCCGCTCGCCGGGCAGGAGATCACGTTCGTCGCGGTCGGCGACATCGAGTGGTCGCGAACGACCAGGGCGCCCTCGATGTTCTACGACGCCCCGCAGCGGGGCGGAGGCGGCGTCCCGTGGGACCGCGAGGATGGCTGGATCCGCGTTCCCTACGCCGCGAATCCGGAATCCCGGGCCTTCCTCGAGGCAGCGCTCGGTACCACGCTGATCGGCGAGAACGCGCACCACCTGCGGGCGCACCGCTACGGCCTTTCGTTCGACGACCGGACGGAGGAGGCCCGCTATCCGCTGCGCCGCGCGGCGGATGTCCTGCGCGCGGCGGACATCGCGTTCGCCGACGCCCTCGCCTGGGCCGGCATCGACATCGTCGCCACCGCAAACAACCATGCGCTGGACGCCGAGGGCGAGGGGCTGCTCGACACGATCCACCATCTGAGCCGGGCCGGGGTCGGCCACGCCGGGACCGGACGCGACCTCGAGGATGCCCGACGCCCGTACGTCCTGGAGCGCCGCGGCCTCCGCATCGCGTTCCTCGCCTATGCCCAGTTCGTCAACGACGGCGGCTCCTCGTTCGCGACCCCGGAACAGTCGGGCGTCGCCCCGATGGACCCGTTCCCGATCCGCGAGGACATCGCCCGCGTCCGCGACCAGGCGGATCTCGTTCTGGTGAGCTTCCACTGGGGGATCGAGAACAGCCAGGACGTCCACCCCGGCATGCGCGCCTTCGCGCACGAGGTCCTCGACGCCGGAGCTGACGCGATCCTGGGCCACCATCCCCACGTGCCGCGGGGGATCGAGGTCCGGGACGGGAAGCCGATCGTCTACTCGATGGGGAACTTCATCTTCGGGCACGGTCACGACTACTGGATGGACAACATCGCCGTCCGCCTGCACATGGGGCCGGACGGCGTGACCCGGGTCGACGTCCTCCCCCTCGCCGGACGCGGAGACGACCTCTCTCGGCCGTACGTCCTCGAGGGCGACGCCGCCCGCACCCTGCTCGAAGACATCCGGACGCGGTCTGCCGAGTTGGGCACCACCCTCCGCATCGAAGGGGACGAGGGCGTCATCGACATCGGACGTTGATGGGGTCGGGTCTCGAACCCCATTCAGGAGCAGAACGATCAGGAGCGGAACGATGAAGACACGGCTCTGGACGCTCACCCTCCCTCTCGCGACGGGACTCGCCTGCGCGCAGGCGGACTCCGGCGAATCGCCGGACGGCGCGGTCGAACTCGCGGCCCTCGACGCCGTGTTCGCCGAATACGACGATCCCGAAGGGCCCGGCTGCGCCTTCGCCGTCGCGAGAGACGGACAGGAGGTCATGGCGCGCGCCTACGGGATGGCCAACCTCGAGTGGGACATCCCGAACACGCCGGAGACCGTGTTCGAACCGGGGTCGGTCTCGAAGCAGTTCACCGCCGCGGCCACGATCCTGCTCGCACTCGATGGACGGATCGAACTCGACGACGACATCCGCGAGTACTTCCCCGAGATGCCCGATTACGGCACGCCGATCACGGTACGCATGCTGATCCACCACACGAGCGGGCTGCGGGACTGGGGGTCGGTCGCCGGTATCGAGGGCTGGGCGCGCACCACCCGTATCCACACGCACAAGCACGCACTCGACATCGCCAGCCGGCAGCGCGCGCTGAACTACGAGCCGGGCCTCTACTACTCCTACACGAACACCGGATACAACCTCCAGGCGATGCTCGTGGAGCGCGTTACGGGACGGACCTTCGACGAATTCTCGCAGGCGCGGATCTTCGGGCCGCTCGGGATGACGAAGACCGAGTGGCGCGACGACTTCACCGAGATCGTCGAAGAGCGCTCCGCGGGTTACCGGCGGGGAGACGACGGCCAATGGCACATGCTCATGCCGTTCGAGAATGTGCACGGGAATGGAGGGCTGCTCACGACCGTCGGGGACCTCCTGAAGTTCACTCGGAATCTGGACACGGGCGACGTGGGCGGCCCGGAATTCATCCGTCTGATGCACGAGGAGGGAACGCTCGACTCGGGTCGGCGGATCGGCTATGCCGGCGGGCTCCGCGTGGGCGAGTACAAGGGGGTGCGCGAAGTCTCGCACTCCGGGTCCACGGCCGCGTACCGGGGTTTCCTGACCCGCTATCCCGATCACGGTGTGGCCGTTTCCCTCATGTGCAACGCGCGCGAGGCCGACTCGGGCGGACTCGCCCGGCAGGTGGCGGAACTCTACCTCGCCGACGCCATCACCGAGGCGTCCCCCGCCGATCCGGCAGGAGCGGATGTCGATCCGGCACGGGTCGCCGCCTTCGCCGGAGGATACCGGGACACACGAACGGGACAGTATCTGGAACTGACGGCGGACGGTTCGTCGCTGCGCCTGGGCGGAGGCATGCGGGGGCTTCAGCTCATGGCGGCGAGCGAGACTGAGTTCACAGCACCGGCGGGCGTGTCCATCGCGTTCGAGGCGGGGGCGGAGGGTGGGCGACCCGCTGCGATCATGAACACACCGGGCGCCGTGGACGTGCGCATCGAACCGGTCGGTGAGTTCTCGCCGACGGCGGCCGACCTCGCCGACTACGCCGGGGCCTACCGCAGTGACGAGGCCGAGGTCACGTACTGGGTCGAGGTGGAGGACGGGAGCCTGGTGCTCAAGGACCGCTATGGCGACGGCGAGACGCTCGACCCCGTCTACCCCGACGCGTTCACCCGGGGGGGGACCACCTACATCTTCCACCGGGGCGACGGGGGACGCGTCACCGAGGCGAGTCTCAGCCAGGGACGGGTCTGGGACCTCCGCCTCGACCGCGTCCCATAGATGCCCCCCCGGGCGCCAGATCTCGACGGGGCGCGTGCGGGCACCGACATTGCATCGTTGGCCGATCCGACGGCTACAGCCGTTCACGAGGCCTCGCGTTCCGCAATTCAGTCAGGAGGAAGACGATGAAGACACGGCCCTGGACGCTCATCCTTCCCTTCGCCGCGGGACTCGCCTGCGCGGACGCAAGCCCCGGTGACTCGAGGGGAGACACGGTCGACCTGGCGGCTCTCGACGCCGTGTTCTCGGACTTCGCCGACCCGGAGGGACCGGGGTGCGCCTTCGCCGTCGCGAGAGACGGACAGCAGGTCATGGCGCGCGCCTACGGCCAGGCCAACCTGGAATGGGACATCCCGAACACGCCGGAGACCGTGTTCGAACCGGGGTCGGTCTCGAAGCAGTTCACGGCGGCGGCCACGATCCTGCTCGCACTCGATGGACGGATCGATCTCGACGACGACATCCGCGAGTACTTCCCCGAGATGCCCGACTACGGCGAGCCGATCACCGTGCGCATGCTGATCCATCACACGAGCGGGCTGCGCGACTGGGGGTCGGTCGCCGGCATCGAGGGCTGGGCGCGCACCACCCGTATCCACACGCACAAGCACGCGCTCGACATCGCCAGCCGGCAGCGCGCGCTGAACTACGAGCCGGGCCTCTACTACTCCTACACGAACACGGGATACAACCTCCAGGCGATGCTCGTCGAACGCGTGACGGGGCAGACCTTCGACGAGTTCTCGCAGGAGCGGATCTTCGGCCCGCTCGGGATGACGAAGACGCAGTGGCGCGACGACTTCACCGAGATCGTGGAGGAGCGCTCCGTCGGATACACGCCAGGGGAGGACGGCGAATGGCACATGCTGATGCCGTTCGAGAACGTGCACGGGAACGGCGGCCTGCTCACGACGGTGGGAGACCTGCTCAGGTTCACCCGCAACCTGGACACGGGCGATGTCGGCGGCCCCGAGTTCATCCGTCTCATGCACGAGCAGGGCACGCTCTCGACCGGGCGACGGATCAGCTATGCCGGCGGGCTCTTCGTCGGCGACTACAGGGGCGTGCGCGAAGTGCAGCACTCCGGAGGCACCGCGGCGTACCGTGGCTTCCTGACGCGCTTCCCGGACCACGGCGTGGCCGTGTCCGTGATGTGCAACGCGGGGCCGGCCAACCCCGGGGGACTCGCCCGCGAGGTGGCCGAACTGTACCTCGGCGACGCCGTCGGCGAGGAGTCGGCGGCCGATGACGTGGCGGGGGTGGAACTCGACCCGGCCCGCGTCGCCGGACTGGCCGGCGGGTACCGGGACACCCGCACGGGGCAGTTCATGGAGCTGACCGCGGACGGCTCGTCCCTGCGCGTTGGCAGCGGACTCGGCGGCCTGGAACTCACGCCCGTGAGCGAGACGGAGTTCGTCTCCCCGGACGGCGTGTCCATCGCCTTCGAGGGGACCGGAGAGGGCGGGAGGCCCGCCGCGATCATGAACACGCCGGTGGCCGATGACGTCCGCATCGAGCCGGTGGGCGCGTTCGCACCCACGGCGGCCGCCCTCGCCGCCTATGTCGGGGCCTACCACAGCGACGAGGCCGAGGTCACGTACTGGGTGGAGATCGAGGACGGAAGCCTCGTGCTGAGGGATCGCTACGGGGACGGCGAGGCGCTCGAGCCCGTCTATCCCGACGCCTTCACCCGGGGAGGCACGACCTACATCTTCCACCGGGGCGAAGGCGGCCGCGTCAATCAGGCGAGCCTGAGCCAGGGCCGGGTCTGGGACCTCCGCTTCGAGCGGGTGCAGTAAGCCGGCCACGCGCCGCTGCGGCGGGGAGTTGACGGCCTCCGAGCGCCGGGGCGTCGCTGGTCAGATCTCGACGAGGACCTTCCCGCCGGCGCGGCCGGACTCGAGCAGTTCATGGGCGGAGGCGGTCTCCGCCAGCGGGAACGCCTTCGCGATCCGGACCTCGAGTTTCCCCGCGGCGAGCCAGGTCGTGAGGTCCCGGATCGCGGCGCGGCGCGCGGGGGCCGGGAGCAGATAGCCCTGCACGAAGTGGATCCGCGCGTCCCTGAAGGCGAGCGGATAGTAGTCGAGCCGTAGTTCGGGACCCGAGGTCGAGGAATAGGAGGCGATGGTCCCGTTCCGGCGGAGTACCGCCACGTCCGTGCCGAGGTTGGCGGCGAGGTCCACCTCGATCACGCGGTCCACGCCTTCACCCTCCGTCAGATCGAGAATCCGGCTGGCCACATCTTCGCGCCGGTAGTCGATGACGTGCCGCGCCCCGCCCTCGCGCGCGACCGCCGCCTTGGCGGAGCCGCTCACCGTCGCGATCGCCTCCGCCCCGCCGAGGGTGGCGAGTTGCACCGCGAGGTGGCCCACGGCGCCGGCGCCCCCCTGGACGAGGATTCGGCGGCCGCCGACCGGCCCGCTCCCGTACACCGCGTAGTGAGCCGTGGGCCGACCTCGAAAAGCCTTGTGTTGTAAGGAGATTCGAGAGAGAAGCCGCTAGTTGTGTTGTCCGTTGTTACCTAGCAACCGGGGGGTTTTCGCGGGATTCTCTAGCGGAGAAGCAGCCACCTATCTAGACGCATCCTCTTCCTGCTGACCTTCGGCGCTCGCGCGACGCGCGTCGTCAAGCAGGATTTCCACAATGCGATCAAGACGGCCCTCAACGCGGACCAGATGGTTGCCGAGACGGGTTTCGACTCCCGTGATGTCCTCTTTCAAACCGGTTTCAACTGCGGTTATGTCCTCCTTCAAGCGGGCCTCAACTGCGGCGATGTCTTCCTTCGTACTGCGCAGCATTGTCCACGTCAAACCGAACCACGCAATCAGCACTGCCGCCATGCCCGCATTCGGATGGCGCCACCACCCCGCTTTACGCGCGGCGTCGCTTGAACCCGCGACCCCGGGCTCGGGAGTCTGTTCTTCCAGGGCGGTCATCCCTCATCCTCCTTCAACCACTCCCACAGCGAACGAGCAGCGTGACCGGCGTAGGACCGGTTGAGCCTGAAAACGACCCCGGACACGAACCTCTCCTCGCCTTTGATCCCGGCAGCAACGGAAACATTCTCTGCGAGTTGCTTCGTTCGGACCAGAAAGGTTGTGGCGTTGATTCGGTACACGTTGTCGGGTTCGTATTTGTCATGTAGGCTCTCGATGGTCCGTACTTCCGGTGCCTGGATCATGACGGCAAATGTATTCATCTCCCCCCCTCCGAATCGATGGTTTTCAGCGGTCCCCTAGAAGAGGTTGGAGCGGCCCAACAACCACCCGTCATTAAACCATACACGGAAGTCTACGCGCGGGGTTCAACGGATTGCAACGGCCCGAAGTCTCAAGCTGCTGGGTTGAGGCCCGCAGGGCACGTTGCCGCTTGAGAGGTACGCGCAGTCACCGCCACACACCGGAGAACCCGCGCCGCTTCGGCGTAGTGCGCCGTGCAGCCCGGTACGCCGAGCCCGGCTCCCTCGGCGAAGGACGCGTGCTCGGGCAGCGCCACGGCCCGGTCGACGGGAACGGTGACGAAATCCGCCGCCGTTCCGACGGCCGTTCGGCCCCCTGCGCGTTCCAGAGCCACACACGCTCCCCGACCCGCGCCGGGTCCACTCCCTCTCCCACCGCGTCGATCGTCCCGGCGCCGTCCGAGTGGGGGACGATTCGCGAGTGACGCATGGACAGGCCGATCCAGCCCGCCCGCCGCTTCGTGTCGGAAGGGTTGGCGCCCGAGACCGCCATCCGCACGCGGACCTCTCCCGGCCCCGGCGCCGGCGCCTCAAGTTCCCCGAACCGAAGCACTTCTCGCGCGGGGCCCGTCGTCTCGTACCAGATCGCTCTCACGCGCCTCCTCCGCGCGGGGCCGTCCACCGGCCCAGCGCCGGATTCCGGATCGTGCGGGGCAATCGGGCGCCCGCGGGTTCCCGGAGGCAATGCCCCCGCAAAATGCCTCTTCGGGCGAGGACCGTGTACATTCACGGCGCTCGACACCCGCGCGCGCGCTCTCTCTCGGGGACGGAGAAAACGAAGTGAAGCTTGAAGGGACGGTCGCGCTCGTGACCGGAGGGGGCCTCCGACTGGGGCGCGCGCTCGCGCTCGGCCTGGCCGAGGCGGGGTGCGATGTCTTCATCCATTACCGCGCCTCGCTGGAGGCCGCCGAGCGCACCGCCGACGACGTACGAGCCGTGGGCCGCCGGGCGGCGACCGCCGCTGCCGACCTCACCGACCCGGCGCAGCTCGATGGTGTGTTCGAGACGTTCGACGCGCGCTTCGACCGCCTCGACATTCTGGTGAACTCGGCGGCCAGCTTCGAGCGCATTCCGTTAGACGAAGTAACCATCGCCGAGTGGGATGCCGTTCAGGCACTCAACCTGCGCGCGCCCTTCCTCATGACGCAGCGGGCTGCCGCCCGCATGGGGGCCGTCGTGGACCGGCGCGGCAGCCTCGGGGAACCTTGGGCGCCCGGCGTCATAATCAACATGTCGGACATGGCGGGCGTCGCCGCCTGGAAGGGGTTCACGCCGCACGGGGTGAGCAAGGCGGGCCTCCTGCACCTGACGAAGACCGCCGCGCGGGAACTCGGACCGGACGTACGCGTAAATGCCATCGTACCCGGCCCGATCCTCCCGCCCCCCGGCGAGACGGCGGAGGACGCGGAATGGGCGCGGAAGGGTCGCCGCGTTCCCCTCGCGCGCACGGGGGAGCCGGCGCATGTGGCCCAGGCGGCCGTGTTCCTGGCCGCGAACGACTACGTGACGGGAGCGACGATCCATGTGGATGGCGGCGAGCACCTGCTGCCGGGAGGAAGAGGCTGATGGCGGCGCGCGACACCATCATCATCCGCGATCTCCTCGTCAGAGGGATCATCGGGGTCAACGAGTGGGAACGCGAGAAGAAACAGGACATCGTGATCAACATGGCTCTGGCCGTGGATGCCCGGACCGCCGGCGAGTCGGACGATGTCGGGCACGTGCTCAACTACCGGACGCTCACGAAGCGCATAATCGCACACATCGAGGAGGCCGAGCCGTATCTGGTGGAAGCCCTCGCGCACCAGCTCGCGCGGATCGCGATCGTGGACTTCGGCGCCGAACGCGCGAAGGTCCGCGTCGAGAAGCCCGGTGCCCTGCGCTACGCGCGATCGGTCGGGATTGAAGTCGAACGTTCGGCGGCGGACTACGCGTGAAGACGGACCGCTCCGCGGCCGCCCGCGAGCCGGAAGCCGTGCGGCGCACCGTCCTCCTGGCGCTGGGATCCAACATCGAGCCGGAGCGACACATCCTCGCGGCCCTCGATGCGCTCGACGAAGTGCTCGGCATCGAGGCGCTCTCGGCCATCTACGAAGCCGATCCGGTGGGGAGCCCGGGAACGCCCCGCTTCCTCAACGCGGCCCTGCGTCTCACGACCGGGCGCAGCCCGAGCGCACTGAAGTTCGACGTGATCCGCCCGCTGGAGCGGCGGCTGGGACGCCGGAGGACCTCCGACCCGAACGCGCCCCGCACGATCGACATCGACATCGCGGCGGTGGAGGGGCTCATCGTCGACCGACACGACCTGCGGCTGCCGGATCCCGAGATCCTCACGCGCGCATACCTGGCGCTGCCGCTGGCCGATGTGGCGCCGGGGTTCCGGCACCCCATCGAGGGGCTGACACTCGGCGAGATCGCCGCCCGTTTCAGCGACGAACCCGGGGTCAGGAGACGCGACGATGTACGGTGGCCGTGACCGCGGGACCACCGTACCTTCCGGCCCCATGATCCGGTCGGAGGCCCCCCGGTGAGGGGCATTCACCCCGCCCCGCTCCGGGGCGCGAACGTCGCTCGCATCTTGCTCCTGATGGGCCTTTCCACTGCGCCCGAGGCGCGCGCGCAGGCATCCCCCCCTGCCCAGGGGACGGGCGCGGGCGCGATCATCGACACCGTCATCATCACCCGGCGGGACGTGTTCCTCCCCGAACAGGCGGACGAAAACTTCATTTACCGCCTGGGGAACGGGTTGCATGCGATGACACACGCCTGGGTGATCCGCCGTGAACTCCTCCTCGGGGCGGGGATGCCGTACGACTCCCTGCTGGCCGCCGAGAGCGAGCGCAACCTCCGCCGCCTCGGCCTCTTTCACCGGGTCCGCGTAGACACGGCTCGGGTCGACGGCCAACTGGCGCTCGACGTGCGCTCCCGCGAAGCTTGGAGCCTGCAGCCCCGGTTCACGGGCCGGTTCGCATCGGACGGCACGATCACGGGTACTTTCGGCGTCACGGAGACCAACCTCGCGGGCACCGGCAACGCGATGCGGGTGTGGTACGTGCGGGAGACGGACCGCGACGGGATGGACCTGCGGCTCACGTCCAACCGGGTGGGGTCGACCCGGCTGTGGGCCAGCGGAACGTGGCAGAACCTGTCGGACCGCGACGTCGTTTCGTGGATTGTCTCGAACCCCTTCCGCTCGTTCTCGGATCGGTCCGCGTTCTACTACGAGGGGCGGAGTTTCCGGGGACGGATCCCGCAGTACCGACGAGATCACCCGGACTCGCTCCGGACGATCGACTGGCGGCGGCGGGCGCTGATCAACCGCTTCACGGGCACGCTTGCCCCGATCGCCAGCGCGCGAGGGTTCCTGCGCGTGGGGGCCACTCTGGAGGTCCGCCACGAGGAGCACATGCGGCTGGAGAATCCCCAAGTGGATGTCGACAGCCTATACGCGACGGTTCCGGATTCGGTCTACGGCCTGGTCGGCGCATTCGTGGAGTGGCAGCGCGCGCGGTTCGAACGCGTGGAGCGCTTCAACGGCTTCGCCGAAGAGGATCAGAATCTGAGCGACTACGTGTTCTTCTCCCTGAAGCTCGCGCATGAGGAATTCGGGTACGCGTCCACGGGGGTGGGCGCGCGCCTCCTCCTCTCATCCGGCAGGCGGGCCGGCTCGGCGATCCTGAAGGGTCGCCTCGACGGCGGCGGTCTGTTCAACGCCGCGGGCCTCGACTCCGGCTACGTGTACGGCAGCGGCACGGCGGCCGTGCGCGCGACCGACCGGAACACGACCTTCCTCCGCGCCATCGGAGGGGTCCAGGAGTCTCCCCGCCCGGGGTCCGAGCACGACATCGGCTTCCAGATCCTCCCCCGCCTGTGGGGACCGCACGCCTTCGTGGGGACCCGGACGCTCCAGGCGACGCTCGAGCACCGCTCCTATCTCGTCGACAATTTCGCCAATATCACCGGGATCGGCGTGGGCGCGTTCGTCGATTACGGCGGCGCCTGGTATCCGGATCAGGACACGAGGCTGGGGGGCAACGTGGGGGTCACGATTTTCGGGGGTTCACCGCTGTCCTCGTTCGCGCAGGTGACGAACGTCAACGTCGGATACCGGTTCGGGGGCGGCATTTCAGGCTCCGAGACCTCCAGGTGGGCCTTCAATTTCGGCGGCGGCATACGATTCTGACCGCCCCCGCAGCGCCCTCCGGCGCGGGCGGCTCGCGCGGCCAAGCTGCTAGGGCAGCAGGATCCCGCCGGCGATGAGGAGTTGTCCACCCCCCTGCAGTTCGTACCTCAGTTCGACGAAGGGGGTGAATCCGACGAGCGGAAAGCGGAACCCGGCGACGAGGTTGAGGCCGAAGAGGCTTTCGGAGCTTCCCTCGCCCTCGTCGGAGCCGTCATCGGATCCCTCATCGGACCCGGACGGGACCTCCTGCCAGGCAAAGTTCGCGCCACCGCCGATGTACGGGACGAGGTTCGTCGCGCGGGCGATCGAGAGGTCCCCGAGCACGTTCACGTTGAGTTCCCGGTAGTCGTAGTCGCCTCCGGGGTCCCCCAGACCCGAATCGGGAAAGAAGTAGTCGAAGGAAGCGGCGACCCACACCCCCGGGGCGACCCAGGGGACGGCCGCCTGCGCGCGCGGGCCGAGTCCGAAGTCCGCGTCGTCCCCGAAGCTGACCTGTCCCCCGACCTTGATCTCCTGCCCCGCGAGCGGGACGGCGCCGAGAGCGATCGCCAGCGCGACCCCCGGCACGACTCGCAACGACCCCGACCTGCTTCGACGCATGCTCCCCTCCCTCTCTGTCCGGACTCGCGAGCGCGCGGGCGTCGGCGCGCGTATGCCCCACGGACGCCCTTTCGCCCCATACGGTTGCCACGCGTCCCCGGATTCCGGACTTTCGTGCACTACTCGCGGACGAGGACCCATGGACAGACTCCGGATCCCCAACATAGCGACGTACCTCCCGATCGCGCCTTCGGATTTGCTTCTGGCGGCCCCCCTCGCGGCGAGGATTCTCTTCGGCGCGAGCCCGGCCGGCCGGGCCCTCCAGGTGGCGGCGCTCGGCGTGTACGCGGGGAGCGCGGCCATCGACTGGGCGATCCGCGCGGACGCCCGGCGGGTGGACTTCGAGGAGGCGTTCGGGTTCGACCCGCTTCGTCCGCCCCCGGCCTCCGAGAAGGATCGCCTGGGGGATGTCGAACGTCTCGTGGCCCGCCTGAACGACAACTACCTCCCGATGCGGACCCCCCGGAAGGAACTGGCCGAGCAGGTCGACCTCCGGCTGACCGATTTCCTGGCCGAACTCACGGGGCAACGGCTCGAGACGAGCGCGCAGGTTCGGGATTTCATGCTCGCGCAGATCGTGTTCCCCTTCGCCCTCGGGGCGGCGGACCCGTTGACCGGCGACGTCGCCATCTTCCGGAGCACGGGGGTGTTCGAACCGCACGTGATCGCGCACGAGTTCTGTCACCGGAAGGGGTACCTCAAGGAAGTCGAGGCGCAGATCCTCGGCTACCTCGCGCTGGCGGATTCCGGCGAACCCGTGCTCGAGCAATCCGCGTTCTGCGAGCGGCTCGACCGCCAGCTATGGGTGCTCGCCGACCGGGACGCCGCCGCGTACAACGAGATGCTCGTCGACGCGGGTCTGCGTGAGGAGTTGCGAGCGGCCTTCGAGCTGCGTCACCCGAACGAGGGCGGGCTGGCCGGCGTCGTGGGGCCGATCATGAAGAACGCCTATGATGCCCGGATGAAGTTCACGGGCCAGAACGGCCTCTCCGACTACGACGAGGGGTTCACGAACTTCCTCCTCGCCATCGAGCGGGAGCCGGTGGAAGGGACCTGATGCCCACCCGCGGAGCCGCGGCCCCCATACCGTGAATCTCCAGGATCCCGCACTCACGTTCGCGCTCGCGCTCGCCGCGGGCGTGGTCGTGCAATCCGTGGCTCGACACGTCCGGGTGCCCGGCATCCTCTTCCTGCTCGCGACCGGCATCCTGCTGGGGCCCGAGTTCGCGAACCTCGTGCGGCCCGAGACGCTGGGCGAAGGCCTCAACCCCATCGTTGGGCTCGCGGTG
The DNA here is from genome assembly GCF_965222475.1 of Candidatus Palauibacter sp. Classification (GTDB taxonomy): domain Bacteria; phylum Gemmatimonadota; class Gemmatimonadetes; order Palauibacterales; family Palauibacteraceae; genus Palauibacter. Next base: position 228,099 of record NZ_CBDCUB010000002.1, read on the forward strand.
GCCGTGATCCTGTTCGAGGGCGCGCTTCAGCTCAACATCGGCCGGCTGCGGCGCGAAGCGCTCGTCATCCGCCGTCTGATCACGCTCGGGGCGCTGATCACGATCGCCGGGGCGACGGTCACGGCCATGCTCGCTCTGGGCTGGAGTCTCCAGGTCGCGCTGCTGTTCGGCGCGCTGGTCTCCGTCACGGGCCCCACGGTGATCAACCCGCTCACGCGGCGGATCCGCCTCCGGAACAAGCTGCGCACGATCCTCGAAGCCGAAGGCGTTCTCATCGACCCGGTCGGGGCCATTCTCGCGGTGGTCGCCTTCGAGGTGGCGCTGGCCTCGACCGCGGGCGAGGTGGGGGCGGGCGTCCTCGGCCTGCCCAGACGGCTCGGGCTCGGGCTCGTGATCGGGGTCGCGGGAGGGGTCGCGATCGGCGGTCTGCTGAGGCTGCGCCGGGCGGTCCCGTCCGACCTGCGGAACATCTTCACCCTCGCGATGGTTCTGGCCCTCTACCAGGCCTCGCATGCCCTCCTGCCCGAAAGCGGCATCATGACGGTCGCGATCGCGGGGCTCGTGGTCGGCAACATGGGTCCGCGGCACGCGCGCGAACTCGTCGAGTTCAAGGAGCAACTCACCTACCTGCTCGTCGGCCTCCTCTTCGTGCTGCTGTCGGCCGCCGTGGACCTGGCCGACGTGTGGGCGCTGGGCGCCGGGGGCATCGTGACCGTCATCGTGCTCGTCGTGCTCGTCCGCCCGCTCTGCGTCCTGGCCTGCACGCGGGGAGCGGGACTCGAGCGCAACGAACAGGCCTTCCTCGCCTGGCTCGCACCGCGCGGCATCGTCGCCTTCGCCGTGTCGTCCCTGTTTGCGGCGGAACTCGCGCACATGGGGATGGAGGCACAGGGGGATCAGCTCCGCGCGATGGTGTTCCTCGTCATCGCCGTCACCGTAGTCGTACTCGGGGGGACGGGCGGGCTCATGGCCGGACTCCTGCGGGTGCGGAAGCCGTCCAACTACGGGTTCGTCGTGGTAGGGGCCAATCCGGTGGGACGCGCCCTCGCGCGTACGCTGCGGGCGGCGCGAACAGGCGACGCTCCGATCGTCCTCGTCGACACCAACCCGACCGAGGCGGGCGTCGCGGAGGGTGAGGGGTTCCGGATCGTACTCGGCAACGCGAACGAACCGCGGACCCTCGTGAGGGCCGGGGTCGAATCGCGGCGCGCCGTCGTCGCCCTCACCCCGAACGAAGGCGTGAACCTGCTGATCGCGAAACGCGTGGGAGAGGCCGCCCCGAGCGTCGCCCGCCTGGTCGCCATAGATCCGCTGACCCCGGGTGTGGGCCCGGAGCAGGTGGACGAGAGCGAAGCCGCCGTGCTGTTCGGGTCGGGCATCGACTACGAGCGCTGGGCGCACCACTTTCGGCGTGACCGCGTCGTGATCGAACCGCTCATCTTCGAAGGCACCCCGGGGCTGCGCGTCACGCAGCTGGACGCGCTGGCCGACCGCCAGTTCCCCGCCCTCGCGCTCGTCCACCGGCGCGGAAGGCGCGAGCAGCCGGTGTCCACGAACACCGTTCTCAAGTCGGGAGATGTGGTCTGGTTCGGCTGGCTGCGCGATCATGGGGAACTCGTGGAGCCCCGGCTCGAAGGCGCCGGGTTCCGACGGCCGGACCGCCCGGCCTCCGCCACGCGGACGGAAGACCCCGGGGAAGATTCCGCCAACCCGGAAGCAGAAGAAGAAGAGGAAGAACGGAGTTCATGAACATACATACCGCTCGGCGGACGCACGGCTTCACCGAGTCCGTCATCCGCATGATGACCCGGATCTCGAACGAGCACGGCGCGATCAATCTCTCGCAGGGCTTCCCCGACTTCGAGTCGCCGGACACGCTCAAGATCGGAGCGGCGCGCGCGATCTACGACGACGTGAACCAGTACGCGATCACGTGGGGCGCGAAGCGGTATCGCGACGCGCTCGCCGCCGCCTACGGCGAGTGGTACGGTCTCGACGTCGATCCGGAGAAGCACCTCACGGTGACCTGCGGGGCGACCGAGGCGATGATGTCCGTGCTGCTGGCCGTGGTCGATCCCGGCGAAGAGGTCATCGTGTTCGAGCCCTTCTACGAGAACTACGGCCCCGACACCACGCTCTGCGACGCGACCCCCGTCTTCGTGCGGCTGACCAGCGACTGGCGTATCGACTTCAACGTCCTGCGGGCCGCGTTCAGCGACCGGACCCGCGCGATCATCGTCAACACTCCGAACAATCCGACGGGCCGGGTCTTCACGCGCGAGGAGCTGGAGAAGATCGGGGTCCTGTGCCAGGAGTTCGACGCCTACGCAATCACGGACGAGGTGTACGAGCACATCCTCTACGACGGCGCGGAGCACATCCCCATGGCCACGCTGCCGGGGATGCGGGATCGGACGATCACCATCGGCGCCGCGTCGAAGACCTTCGCCATCACGGGGTGGCGGATCGGGACGATCATCGCGCACCCGGAGCTGTCCGACGCCATCCGGAAGGTCCACGACTTCCTCACGGTGGGCGCCCCCGCGCCGCTGCAGGAGGGGGTCGCCGCCGGACTCGAGATGCTCCCCGCCTCGTATTACGGGGGGTTGTCCGACTTCTACGGCGCGAAGCGGGACCTCTTCTACCCCGCGCTGGTGGAGGCGGGGTTCCGCTGCCGGGAGCCGGAGGGCGCGTACTACGTGCTGGCGGACTTCTCGGATCTCTCGGATCTGCCGGACGACGAGTTTTCCTTCTGGCTCACGCGTGAGATCGGGGTCGCGCCGGTCCCCGGATCCAGCTTTTTCCACGACCCGGCGGACGGGCGGAAGCTGGTGCGCTTCGCGTTCTGCAAGACGGAAGATGTCCTCGAACAGGCGGCCGAGCGCCTCGTGAACGTGAGGGCCCGCGTATGAAGCTGCCCTCGATCCAGCGCCTCGCCTCGGCGGCATGGGCCACCGCGCAGCGGTTCCCGGTCGTCCTCCTCTGCGGGTTCGTCGCCGCCATCGCCGCCATGAAGGCCGTGGAGGCGGACACGTTCGAAGCCCTGCGACCCGTCGCGGCGGCCAGCCTCGGACTGCCCCTGCTCACGGGCCTGACGCTGTTCGCCGAGCGCCGGGGGCTCGCAGCCGTACAACACTGGGCGCTCCGCGCGCTGGGCCTCGCCGTGCTCCTCCTGTTCTATTGGCGCTGGCCGAACTGGAGTGAGCCGATCACGGCGATGCGCTACTTCCACTTCAGCGCCACGCTGCACCTCATGGTCGCCTTCGTCGCCTATCTCGGGGTCCGCGAGCCGAACGGCTTCTGGCAGTTCAATCGAACCCTCTTCTTCCGATTCTGTCTCGGCGGCATCTACACCTACGTCCTGTTCGGCGGGCTGGCGCTCGCCATGGCCGGCATCGACAATCTGTTCGGGATCGACATAGACGATCTCAACTATCCGCGACTGCTCTTTTTCCTCGGCTTCGTCTTTCAGACCTGGTTCTTTCTCGCGGGCGTACCGCGTGACCTCGAGCCGCTGGAGCGGCGAGACGACTATCCGCCGGGGCTTCGCGTCTTCGCGCAGTATGTGCTGCTTCCGCTCGTCTCCCTGTACCTGGTCATCCTCACGGCCTACCTCGGACGCGTGGTGATCACGACGACGTGGCCGAGCGGCTGGATCGGCTATCTCGTTTCGGCGCTCGCGGCGCTCGGCATCTTCTCGCTCCTCCTCGTCCACCCCCGGCGCGGCCGCGAGGGCCACGCCTGGATCGACAGGTACGCCCGGATCTTCTGGATCGCGCTCCTCCCGTCGGTCGCCATGTTGCTGCTCGCCATCACGCAGCGGATCGGCCAGTACGGCATCACCGAGCGCCGCTACCTGCTCTTCGTCCTCGCGGTCTGGCTGGGCGCCACCGCCCTCTTCTACGCGGTGTCGCGGTCGCGCGAGATCAAGGGGATTCCGCTCAGTCTGGCCGTGCTCGGCCTCCTCACCTTCGTCGGCCCCTGGTCCGCGTACGATGTCGCGGAGCGCAGCCAGGTCGGACGACTCGATGGCCTGCTGACCGCGCACGGGGTGCTGCGGGAGGGAAGGGTCTCGCCGGCGGCGGCCGAGATCCCCGTCGAGGTTCCCGCCGCAGACTGGCGGCAGATCAACGACATCCTGGCCTATCTGGCGGGCTGGCACGGGACGGCCGGCATCGACGGCTGGTTCGAGGGTGGCGTGGCCACGGTCGACACGATCGGGGACGGGACCGCGCCCTCTTCGTGGGCCGAAGCCGGGCGCCGCGCCACGCTCATCGCCGACCATTTCGGCCTCGCGCCCGGGGAGGGGTTGCTGCCGGACCCCCGCGGTTTCACCGGGATCTCGCCCCCCGGGGGCCGGGACGCCGCCGTCCCCCTGTCCGGTTTCGATCGTGCGCTCTTCGACGTGAACCTCCTCACCGGCCGACGCATGCTCGATGGGGATACGCTGGCGTTCGACGCCACGGCGGACAGCCTCGGCGCGAGGATCCGTCTCGGCGAGACGGAGTTGGCGACCGCCTCCTTCGCAGGGCTGATCGCCCGGGCGTCACGGTCGGGCATCCCGACCGCGCCCGGACGCGTCGAACTGCCGCCCGACTCACTGCACCTTGATTTCACCCAGGCGGGCGTCACGGTCCGGATCCAGATCACGACGCTGCGCGTCCGGCTGACCGACGACGAACAACGGCCCGTCAGCGTGAGGGGTACGGTGCTGTTCAGGCGCGAGGAAGACCCCGATCCGTAGCCGTCTTCGCGCGGCCCGCGGCCCGGAGCCGGCCCCGTGAGGGAACACAACCCTTTGCGGCGGGGTTCTGTCACATTGAAGGGCGAAACCCGCTACGGCGCGGATTCGTAGATTCACCGGGTCGCCGACTTTTCTCCCGCGGAGTATTCGACGTGAAGCTGATCCGACAAGCCGTCGCCGCGTTCGCTGTCTGGGCCGTCTTCCTCTATGCCTGGGCTGCCGTCTCCCACCTCACCGACCTGGCCGGACCGGCCCGCATCAGCAGCGCCTCGATGGGACTGGTGGCGGACGTCCTCGAAGTCCTCGATCCGCCGGGCGCGCTCGCGGCTCCGCCACGCCTCGCCGCGGCGCAGGTCCGGCGAGCAGCGGACGCCGCCGGAGCCGTGCATGGCGCGATCGAGCACTCCGCGGGCGCGTTCGTCGACCGGCTCGGGCACGCCCGGGCGCACTCGCCCCGCGATGTCCTGGAGAGGCTTCTGGAAGGACTTCAACAGAGGCTCGGGGCGCAGCGGATCCTGCGCGCGCCGAACGGGCGAATCTCGATCAGGTCGAACGCGCGGTTGGCACGGACCCTGGAGCGCCGTGAGCGGCTGTGGGCCGACCAGACGCAGACTCTGGACTCCGGGGAGGATGTGCGCCTCCACGTCGGCCTCGGCGGCGAGACCATCTGGCTGGACGCCGGGATCTTCCGGCCGGACGCCGGGACCATCGAGCTGGACGTCACGAGAGCACCGCACGCGGAGTTGCACAGGGTGCTGCGCGGACGCGCCGCGGCCACGGAGGCGGAACGCTCCGGCCCGCAGCTCTCGGTGCAACTGGACGCCGGCGTCGACCGGGACAAGGTCAAGAAGTGGCTCGAGAAGCTGCTCGATCTGCTGGAGGATCTGGAAGCGTCCGACACGCGTTGAGCCAGCGTTGAGCCAGCGTTGAGCCATATGGGGTCCCGCCGCCACCGATCTCCGGTCGCCGTCGTCGGGATCCTCGCCGCGGTCAACCTGCCCGGACTGGCGCCAGCCGTAGCCCAGGAGGCGCACGCCGGCCACGCCATGACGACGGAGGATCCGAAGCCGACCACGTCGACGAAGAGCATCCGCGTCGTCAACGATCCGGGGCGCAAGGAACTCGCCATCGTGTTGGGGCCGATCGATCTGCCCGCGCATTCCTCGCACCACATGGAACAGCTTCCCGTGCAGGAAGGCGTCTTCCCCTTCGACATGACGATCCGCGGCTACCGGACCCATATCCTCGACGCGGACGGAGAGCCCGTACCGCGCGTCGTCCTGCACCACATGAACCTCCTCGAGCCCGGACGGCGCGAACTCTTCCTGCCGATCATGCTGAGGGTGCTCGCCGCGAGCCATGAGACGCCGCCGGTACGCATGCCGGGCTGGCTGTTCGGTCTCCCCGTGCGGGGGGGCGCGACCTTCCTCGCGCTGACCATGCTGCACAACCCGACGGAGGAGGCCTACGAGGGCGTCACCGTCCATCTGACGCTCGAGTACGAGCGGAACGAGGCGCTGCCCCTGTATCCCGTGACGCCGTTCCACGTAGACGCCATGTACCCCGAGGTCTCCGCGACGAAGGCGTGGGACCTTCCGCCCGGACGCTCGACGAAGTCCTGGGACGCCAGCCCGGCGATCCGCGGGCTGATCATCGGGATGGGCGGACACCTGCACGCGCATGCGACCCGGCTCACGTTCCGGAACCTGACCACCGGCGAAGTCCTGTATGACGTACGGCCGAGAGTCGATGGGGGCGGACGGATCGTCGACATCCCCATGCTCATGCACCAGGGCCGCGGCGTCGGGGCGCTCGTCGTCCCGGGGAACACCTACCGCATCACGGCCGAGTACCGGAACCCGTTCGACTCGGTGATCGAGGACGGGGGCATGGCGACGGTCGCCGGGGCCTTCATCCCGCTCGAGGGCTGGCCCGCGGCGAATCCGCGCGAGCCGCTGTTCGCGGCCGACTACGACTGGGTCATCCGCAGCCAGGTCGAACACGGCGCCGTGCACGAGCGGCCCCACAAAGTGGCAGGCTCGCGGGGCCGGTGAGCCGACGGCCCGGTCAGTTCTCCCGGCTGTACTCCACGCGCCCGTCGATGATGGTGTGGTCGACCTCGGTCTGGAGGATCTCGTCGGCGGGGATCGTCAGGATGTCCCGTGACAGGACGGTGATGTCGGCCAGCTTCCCGACTTCCAGCGTTCCCTTGAAGTCCTCCTCGAAGGCGGCGTAGGCGTTCGCCCACGTGTACGACTTGAGCGCCTCCTCGCGCGTCATCGCCTGGCCATCGAAGAACGTCGACCCGCCCTCGATGAGGCGCGTGACCGTGCAGTGGAAGCTCGCCAGCGGGTCGGCGTCCTCCACGGGCACATCCGTGCCGTTGGTGACGATCGCCCCGGCTCGCATCAGGTCCTGCCACACGTAGGCGCCCGACCGCGCCCGGCCCTCGCCCAGCCGCAGCATGACCCAGGGTCCGTCGGAGCAGGCGTGGATCCCCTGCATGGAGGCGATCACGCCCAGCCCGGCGAAGCGCGGGATGTCCGCCGGGTCGATGTGCTGCGCGTGCTCGATCCGCCAACGCAGGTCGCTGCGGTCCGGGTGATCGGCGAAGGTGCGCTCGTACAGGTCGAGCACCTCGCGGTTGCCGCGGTCCCCGATCGCGTGCGTGTTGACCTGGTATCCGCGCTCGATCGCCAGCCGCGCGACGCGCTCGATCTCTTCGGGCGTCGTCGTGGCGAGGCCGGTCGATGACGGCATGTCCGCGTAGGGCTGGAGGAGCCACGCGCCGTGCGAGCCTAGCGCCCCGTCCACGACCTGCTTGATCGACCGCACCGTGAGCCGGTTGTCCGCGTAGCCGATCATGCGGTACTCGGCGAGCCGCCCCGCGAGCGCCTCTGCCCCGCCCCGCAGCATCACGTACATCCGGACCGGCAGCGCGCCCTCATCGGCGAGCGTCCTGAGCAGATCCACCGTCCCGAAGCCCGATCCGGCGTCCTGGAAGCTCGTGATCCCCTTGCGGAGCAGGTCCTCGTTGGCGAGGCGCACCTGTTCGCGCGCCCGGGCCTCACGCTCGGCCTCCGAGCGCGCCGCCCCCTCCTCGTTGAAGACCCGCCGAGCCAGACCCTGCGCCGTCTCGCGCAGGACGCCGGTCGGACGCCCCGCCGCGTCGTGGACGATCTCGCCCCCGGGCGGGTTGGGCGTGTCGGCGTCGATCCCGGCCAGTGCCAGCGCCTTCCCGTTCACGAAGGAGGCGTGGCCGCTCGCGTGGGTCAGGATCACCGGATTGCCCGGACTCACCGCGCTCAAGCCTTCGTGCACCGGCTGCCCCTCGACCATCGGATCGGGCGGGCGGCTCCACTTCTCCTGATGCCACCCCCGGCCGCTGATCCAGACCCCGGGCTCGGCGTCCGCCGCCACCTCGGCCACCATGGCGACGATGTCGTCCCAGGTGTCCGCGGTCGTGAGATCGAGGATCATCTGCGCATTCCCAAGGCCCATGAAGTGGCCATGCCCCTCGATGAAGCCCGGAATCGCGAGTCGCCCCCCGAGGTCGATCACCCGAGTGCCCTCGCCAACCCAGTCAGCGACCTCGTCGTCGGCGCCGAGCGCGGCGATCCGTCCGTCTCTGGCCGCGAGGGCACTCACCACCGCTTCCCGGCCGTCGAGCGTGGCGATCTTTCCGTTGGTGAGGACGAGTTCGGCGACCCCCTCGGGCAGCGGGGAGACGTCGGCGCCCGCCGCTTCGGGGCTCTCCCCGGCGTCGGTCGCGCACGCCGCGGCGACGAAGAGGAGAAGCGGGAAAACGGAACGGCGCGCAAATGCGGTGCGTCGAATCATGGTACCCTGACCCTGGAAGTGAAGGTGACGGGTCATCATATCGAACGCGTGCGCGCGTCGCACCGACGCCGGTTGCGTACTTTCCCGTCCAAAGCCGTCGTGCGTACGTTCTTCGAGGGCCGAATCCGATGTTGGGAGGGGAACGTGGTGACGCGGATAAAGAGGAGCGCTCGATCTCGGTGGGGGTGGGTGGTGCTGAGCCTGGCCTGCGTCGTTCCGTCCACCGCTCACGCGCAGGTCGGTGTCCTGGCGGGTTACAACCGCGACGCCCTCGGCGATTTCCTGCCTGCCGGCGGCTTCGACTTCACCGATCTCAACGATGGCTTTCACATCGGGATCTTCCTCAACGTCAATCTCGCCTCCTTCGCGCTGCGGCCCGCCCTCGTGTATCACCGCGTCCCGAGCCTCGTCGCGACGGCGGGCGAGGAGCAGGTCCGGTTCGACATCGACCTCCTCGAGATCCCCGTCGACGTGCGGATTCGAATCCCGCTCCCGTCGGTCAGCCCCTACCTGCTGGCGGGACCCGTCTTCACCTTCCCGTCGAGCACCCTCGCGGGGGTCGATGACCTGTTCACGGCGCGTCCCATCCGTGCGGAATTCGGCGCCGGCCTGGAACTCGACCTGGGCCTCCGTCTGTGGCCCGAGGTGCGCTACGGGTTCGGGATCAACTCACTCATGGGTTCGGAGGTCCCGGTCGGGTCCTCGGTCCTCCGGGGCGACGGGAAGCCCCGCCTCGACACCCTGACGCTGCGACTCGGCATCAGCTTCTAGTTGAATCCCCGCCGAACATCCCCCATATTGCGCAACCCGTAACCGAATAAACGCCGAAAACAGGCTCGGGAGCCCATGTCGCCTACGGTCACGGACCGGCGCCCATCGATCCGGGGGCGCGGAAGCGCGCACAACCCGAAGAACCGCTTCCTCCCCCTTGCCGTGGAACGAGAGGCTTGGACCCTGGCCTCGGACACGGATCCCAAGACCGAGGTCCTCGAGGATCGGTCCCGGTCCATCATCTCCCGGAACGACAGTCCCGACCTCGGATTCGACGCGAGCCTCAACCCGTATCGGGGCTGCGAGACGGGCTGCGCGTACTGCTATGCGCGGCCGACGCACGAGTACCTCGGCCTCTCGGCGGGGCTCGACTTCGAGAGCCGGATACTGGTCAAGCCGGAGGCGCCCGAACTGTTGAGACAGGAACTCGCCTCACCGCGGTGGAAACCGCAGGTGCTCGTGCTGAGCGGCGTGACGGACCCCTACCAGCCTCTGGAGCGGAGGCTGGGCCTCACACGCCGCTGTCTCGAGGTTCTGGTCGAGGCGCGGAACCCGGTCGGGATCGTGACGAAGCACCACCGCGTGACGCGGGACATCGATCTGCTGCGAGAACTTGCGCGCTACGACGCGGTGCAGGTTCAGCTCTCCGTGACGACGATGGATCGATCATTGCAGCGGAAGATGGAGCCGAGGGCCTCCACCCCGGAGCGTCGGCTCGAAGCGATCGCCAGACTCGCCGAGGCGGGGATCCCCGTGGGGGTGAACGTGGCGCCCGTGATACCGGGGCTCACGGATCACGAGATTCCGGCCATCGTCGAGGCGGCGGCCGGGGCGGGGGCGGGCCGGGCCATCTACATCATGCTGCGGCTCCCGCACGGGGTCGCCGGGCTCTTCGAGGACTGGCTCCGCCGGCACTATCCGGATCGCGCCGACAAGGTGCTCAACCGGATGCGGGACCTGCGGGGCGGGAGCCTCTACGCGTCGACTTTCGGAGAGCGGATGCGGGGTCGCGGGCCATTCGCGCAGCAGGTCCAGCGGCTCTTCGACCTGGCGCGCGCGAAGCACGGCATCGAGCCGCGCGACTACGATCTCTCGACGGAGCACTTCCGGCCGCCGCGGGCCGGACCGCAACTGGGCCTGTTCGACGAGCCGACCGGCTGACGCTGTGCGGCCGGCCGGCTCGCGAACTCGACCGTCAGACGCGCAGGGCGATGCGACGGAACGAGGCCGGCCCGGAGCTTCGAACCTCGACCTCTCCGTCGTCGTCTCCGCGGCGCCACCGGAAGATCCGGTCCACCTCCTCCAACTCCACGGTGAGCGTGTGTTCCGTCCCGTCGCGAACGATGCGGACGGACACCTCGCCCGCTTCGAGGCCGGAGAGCGTGCGCATAAGATCGCCCGGGCTGTCGACGTCCTCGTCGCCGATGCCGACGATCACATCCCCTGCCCGCAGGCCGGCCGCGGCGGCCGGCGAGTCCTCGGAAACCGACGTCACGAGCGCGCCGCCCTCCACGGCGAAGTAGTCCGCCAGCTGGTCGCCCAGCGTCTGTACGTTCGCGCCGAGTCGCGGGCGACCGAAGAACTGGATATTCGCACCGCCACGGCCGGGCTGAATCTGAACGCTCGGCGGCGAGATCCATGTGAGCCCTCGCGACGAGGTGGCCGGGTTGACGACGAAGCCGCCCCGAACGGCCTGGCTCAGCCCCGAGCGCTTCGACCCGAGCTCGACCGACAGCTCGCGTTCGGCTCCGTCGCGGAGCACCGTGAGCTGCACCTCGCGGCCCGGGGGCGTCTCCCCCGCGAGCCGCTGCAACTGGGCGACGCTCTCAAGCCGCTCGGCGTTCCAGCGCACGATCACGTCCCCGTCGTTGAGGCCGGCCTCGTCCGCGGGTCCCTCGGCGGCGACATCGCTGACGAAGGCGCCGTATGGCCGCGGCATGCCGAGGTCCGAGGCGCGCTCCTCATCGACATCGCGGATCTCGACGCCCAGATATCCGCCGCTGCCGGAAGACAATATCGACACTCTTCCGCGCCAGTCGTCCTCGCCCTCCTCCTGCGCCGTGACGGGTGCGGCTCCGACCCCGAGCCCCGCGAGCAGCGCCGCGCCGAGCGCTGCGGCGAGCGACTTCCTCGATTCCTGATTCATGTATCCCCCTCCGGGTGCTCCCCGATCGCCGGCGCGCCTCGCACCGGATAGTGAACGATCGCGGCTCGATGGCCGCTCCGTCTACTTCGTCGGGTGGGACACTCGCGGGTCGGCCGTCGGTTGCCCCGGGCCGGCGCGCCGGCGTCCGGGGTCAGCGGTTCGGAGCGAAGAAGAGGGGGACCCCGCCTTCGGTCGGCGCGATGACCATGTTGTTCGTCCCCTCACCGATCTTCCCGAGCATCTCCAGGTAGCGCCAGTGCAGGTAGCGCTCGCCCGACACGCCCGCGAGGCTCTGGGCGATGATGTCCTGCGCGTCGCGGATCCCCTCGGCCTCCGCGCGCTGCTGGTTCGCCTGCTCGACCACGACCTGGGTCTGGTACTCCTCGGACTGCACCTGCTGTTCGCGCGCCAGCTTGGATTCGATCGCCTGCCGGATCGTCTCGGGCGGCGCGACCTCGCGCACGAAGAAGTCGGTGATCTCGACCCCGCGCGGATTCAGGCGACTCGTCATCAGAGCCTCGATGCGGGCGGAGATCCCGGTCCGTTCCGTGGACAGGATTTCGGAGGCTTCGATCTCGGCGATCGCGTCCCGGATGGCCGAGCGGTAGGTGTTGTAGACGAACGCGGAGACGGCGTTCTCGTTCCCCACGGTCAGGTAGAGATGGACGGCGCTGTCCGCGTTGATGCGATAGCGGTAGGCCGCATCGACCGCGATCTGAAGCTGGTCCGAGGTCAGCGCGTCCAGGCGCTCGGCCTGTCCTCCGGCGGGATACTGGACCTCCCGCAGGGGATAGTTGGTCCAGGACCGCAGCACGCTATGATACAGACCCTGCGTGTACGGGCGGGACGCCACCGCCCCGGTGACCGGGTTCCGCTTGACCGCGACCTCGTACTGGTCCACCCGGTTGAAGCCGAACACGAAGAGGATCAGGACCAGGAAAACCCCGGCGACCGCGGCGATTGTACCGAGCCGCAGCGACTTCACAGAATTCGACATTTTTCGTCCTCCCAAGACTGGAATGTGCATCGCCCGCGCCGTCGACGCGGGCGGGCGGGTCTGTTTGCCCATGGCAAGGTAACCGCGCGGTCGCACCGGCCCCACCGGGCCGGTAAGATCCACCTGGCCACACCTACCCTCTCGCCGGAGAAGCATTCATGCCTCGACGGATTCACGGCAGCGCCGCCCCGACCCGGATGACGCGAACGGCCCTCGCGGGTGCGCTCGCCGCCGCGTGGGCCTGCTCGGCCCCCGTCCCCGCGAACGAGTACGACGTCCTCATCCGCGGCGGCACGGTCTACGACGGCTCCGGCGGCCCGCCCCGTATCGCGGACGTGGCGATCGCCGGCGACACGATCGCCGGGATCGGCGACTTCGCGGGCGCCACGGCGGCGGCGACGATCGATGCCACCGGCCACGCCGTGACACCGGGCTTCATCAACATGCTCTCGTGGGCGACCGAGTCGCTCCTCGTCGACGGCCGGTCGCTGAGCGACATCCGCCAGGGCGTGACGCTCGAGGTATACGGGGAGGGCTCGTCCATGGGACCGCTCAATCCCGACATGAAGCGGGACATGGTCGAGCGGCAGGGGGACGTGCGCTTCGAGGTGCCGTGGACCTCGCTCGGCGAATACCTCGACCACCTCGTCGAGCTCGGCGTGGCGACAAACGTGGCCTCCTACATCGGGGCCACGACCGTGCGCGTACACGAGATCGGCCATGCGGACCGGCCCCCGACGGTCGAGGAGCTGGGCCGCATGCAGGACCTCGTGCGGGACGCGATGCGCGAGGGGGCCCTGGGCGTTGGCTCGTCGCTCATCTACGCCCCCGCGTTCTACGCCGGCACGGACGAACTCATCGCGCTCGCGAGCGCGGCCGGCGAGTACGGGGGCGGGTACATCTCACACATGAGGAGCGAGGGGAACCGCCTCCTCGCAGCGGTGGACGAACTCCTCACGATCGCGCGCGAAGCCGGCGTGCGGGCGGAGATCTACCACCTCAAGGCGGCGGGCAGCGAGAACTGGGACAAGCTCGACCAGGTCATCGAACGTGTGGAGGCGGCGCGCGCCGAGGGGCTCGAGATCACGGCGGACATGTACACCTACACGGCCGGATCGACGGGGCTCGATGCCGCGATGCCGCCCTGGATCCACGAGGGCGGCCACGATGCGATGATCGAGCGGCTGCGCGATCCCGCCACGCGGGGGCGGATCGCGGAAGAGATGCGCACGCCCACCGGCGAGTGGGAGAACCTGCTCCTCGCCGCCGGTTCGCCCGACCGCGCGCTGCTCGTCGGCTTCCGGCAGGACTCGCTGAAGTACCTGACGGGCCGGACGCTGGCCGAGGTCGCCGCCTCCCGCGGCACCGGGATCGAGGAGACGGCCATGGACCTCGTCGTGCGGGACGACAGCCGCGTGGGCACGGTCTACTTCATGATGTCGGAGGACAACGTCCGCCGTCAGATCGCACTCCCGTGGGTGAGCTTCGGCTCCGACGCCGGATCCCTCGCCCCGGAGGAACCCTTCGTGCGATCCAGCACCCACCCGCGCGCGTACGGCAATTTCTCGCGCCTTCTGGGACGGTACGTGCGCGACGAGGGCGTCATCCCGCTGGAGGAAGCGGTTCGGAAGCTGACGTCGCTGCCCGCCGCCAACCTGCGCATCGAGGGGCGCGGCCGGCTCGCGTCCGGCTATTTCGCCGATGTCGTGGTGTTCGATCCCGAGACGATCGCCGATCACGCCACGTTCGAGGAGCCGCACCAGCTCGCGACCGGCGTCCGCGACGTGTTCGTGAACGGGGTGCAGGTCCTGTCGGAGGGAGAACCCACGGGCGCCACCCCGGGGCAGGTGGTGCGGGGACCCGGATGGGAGGGCGCCCCCCGCTGACGCCTCCGGTCCCCCCCTTGGTCGGTCTTGACAGGCTATAGAAGGTTTTATATAGTAGCTATATCGTAGTTGCTATAGCTTCGGAGCCTGACCCATGAGCCTCGACCACATCCTTCTCGGCCTGCTGCGCGAGCCGGCCACCGGGTACGACCTCAAGACGGCGTTCAGCGAGAGCGTCGGGCACTTCTGGTCGGCCGAACTCAGCCAGATTTACCCGACCCTCAAGCGTCTCGAGCGTCGACGGCTGCTCAGGAGCCGGCTCGAGCCGTCCCCGAAGGGGCCGAACCGCCGGGTGTACACGTTGACGAACGAGGGCCGGGCGGAGCTGCTGCACTGGGTGCGCGGCGACCCGGCGGTCGGCACGGAGCGGTTCGCGTACCTCGCCCAGCTCTACTTCATGGACGCGATCGGCGACATTCGCCAGACGCGCGCGTTCATGACGGCGTTGCGCGACCACCTGTCGGGCTGGCTCGCCCAACTGCGGGCGGTCGAACGGGAGATCATCGCCGCGCACGGCGAGGCGCCGGAGCGCTACAGCGACGCGGGGTTCCACCAGTTCGCGACCCTGCGGATGGGCATCCACTCCATCGGATCGAAGGTGACCTGGTGCGACGAGACGCTGGCGGCGATCGACCGGCGGCTCGCCTCCCCGCGCGGCTCCGAATCATGACCCTGCTGTTCAGCGTCCTCATCTGGGCGCACGTCGCCACCGGGTTCGTCGGTCTCGTAGCGTTCTGGATCCCGGTGTTCGCTCGCAAGGGCGGCCGGGCGCACGTGCGGGCGGGCCGGGTCTACACCTACTGCGCCTACGTCGTGACGCTGTCGGCGGTCACCGCCTCGGCGGGACGTATCGTCGCCTATCTGAGCCAGGGCATCGGCGTGGCCGAGCGTCCCGACCTCTACGGCTTCCCGTTGTTCCTCGGCTACCTCGGGGTGACGACGTTCGCCATGGTGCGCCAGGCGCTGCGCGTCGTGGCCACGCGCCGGGCGCCGGAGACGCTGCGGACCCCGTTTCACGAAGCGCTCGGCTGGGCGTCCATCGCCGGCAGCGTCACCGTCATCGCGTACGCGCTGGGCGTGTGGTCCGACATCTCGCCGATCCTGCTGGGGCTGAGCCCGGTCGGCCTCTTCACGGGGAGGGGCATGCTGCGGCTCATGCGCGCCCCCGGGTCGGAGCGCATGGGATGGTTCTACAGCCACATGGGGTCGATGCTGGGTGGCGGCATCGCGTTCCACACCGCGTTCGCCGTCTTCGGGGCGCCGCGCCTGTGGGCCTACGAGATCGCGGGACCGCTCGCCGTCGTACCATGGATTCTGCCGACGGTGATCGGCATTCCTGCCATCGTCATCTGGACCCGTTACTACCGGCGGAAGTTCAACCCGGCGCCGCCGCCCGATGACGCCCGCTCGGCGTGAGGCGATACCGCTGGTTGTGGGCCCGCGGCGCGTCCGGCCGGGTCATCGCGATGAAACCGTGACGCAACGCGGGCCGCAGGTAGTTGTAGAGAAAATTCGGGCGATGCGTCAGATGCAGACGCGACATCAGTTCCCTCGCGGACAGTGCGCTGTCATCCATGACCGCAAGAAGGCGGCGCACTTGTTCGGTTACTTGTTCGGTTCGTACGTGCTCCAACACGACCTCGCGAATCATCCGCAAGGCATATTCCACGAAACCCGTGGACTCGCCCGCCCGGCCACTCTCCCGCAGCGCCTCGTAGTAGCCAGCGCGGTGGTCTCGAATCATGCTCTCGACCGGCAGCGCGGCGAAGAGGGGTTTCCAACGGGCGAGGATCAGCGTCTGCCAGAGCCGGCCCATACGCCCGTTGCCATCGGCGAAGGGGTGGATGAACTCGAACTCGAAGTGAAACACGGAACTGGCGATCAGCGGATGCTCGTCCGTCTCCTCAAGCCAACCCAGCAGGGCCGACATCAGGGACTCCACACGGGAGGCCGGAGGCGCGATGTGGACCACGCCCTCCGGGCCCGCGACGACGGCACCGCCGGTTCGAAAGCGGCCGGGCGCCTCGATGAGTCCGTCCATCATTGTCCGATGCGCCCGCAGCAGGTCCGCGACCGAGTGCGACGTCCAATCCGGCATCGCCTCATATGCCGCGAACGCGTTGCGGACCTCGAGCAGGTCGCGGGGCGGCGCCCGGACGTGCCTGCCGTCAAGTACGGCGGCGACTTCTTCGACGCCTAGCGTGTTGCCTTCGATCTCGACCGTGCTCTGTACGGTCCTGATACGATTGGCGCGCCGTAGCGCGGGGCGAACGTTATCGCCGCCTTCCGACTCGATCCTGCCCATGGCTTCGCCGATGTCGGCCACATGGCGCACGATCTCCGGGGTGACGCGAAAGGGGGGCTCATAGCCGCCTTCCCCGGAAAGGCCGGATGCGTCCACCTGCATCTGCCGGCTAGTTTCCGCGCGCGCCGCCGTCGAAGGCGCGGCTGTCGGCGGCTCCCCAGCGCAGTCCCGTGTCCCAGTCGATGTGGATCCCCATCGCGCTTCCCTGCCCGCCGCGGGTCCTCACCGCGTGACCCATCGCTTCGTACAGGCGCCTCGTATCGGGCGAGAAACCCCACTCCTCCAGCGAGGTCACGTCCGGAAGCCATTGGTGGTGGATGCGCGGCGACTCGATCGCGCGCCCGAACTGCGACCCCGTCATCCCGTGATCCACGACGTTGAGCACGACCTGGAGGGTGGTGTTGATGATGGTGCGGCCGCCGGGGCTCCCGATCGCCAGCACCGGCCGCCCGTCTCGCGCCACGATCGTCGGCGTCATGCTCGACAGCGGCTGCTTCTGCGGCGCCACCAGGTTGGGCGGCGTGCCGATCGTGCCGCGGGAATTCGTGCGCCCCGGAATCGCGTTGAAGTCGCCGAGTTCGTTGTTGAGGAGGAAGCCGGCGCCGGGGACGACGATGCTGGAGCCGTACCCGAACTCGAGCGTGTAGGTCACGGCCACCGCGTTGCCCTCGGCATCGACGACCGAGTAGTGCGTCGTCTCCTCGCTCTCCGCCGCGAAGACGGTGTTGAAGGCGGCCGAGTCGCTGCGCGACGCGCGCTCCATGTCGATGCTCGACCTCAGCTGTCCGGCGTACGACTTGGACGTCAGGCGATCGATCGGCATGTCAGAATTGAACTTGGGATCTCCCAGATAAAGTGCCCTGTCAGCGTACGAGCGCCGCATGGACTCGGTGAGGAGGTGGAGGTAGAGCGCCGAGTTGTGCCCGATCTCCGCGAGGTCGTATCCCTCCAGGATGTTGAGCATCTCGACGAGTCCGGTCCCGCCGGAGCTGGGCGGCGGCATCGAGTAGACATCGTAGCCGCGGTACGTCCCGTGGATCGGGGTCAGTTCGTCGGCTTCGTAGCGGGCGAGGTCCTCTTCCGTGATGAGGCCGCCGTGCTCCGCCATGAAGCCGGCCAGGAGTTTCGCGGTCTCGCCGCGGTAGAAGCCGTCATGCCCGTCGCGCTGGATGCGGCTCAGCGTCTCGGCCAGGTCCGGCTGCCTGAAGGTCTCCCCCGGCTCGTACATGCGGACGCCGTCCTTGAGGAAGACCTCGCGCGTCGCATCGTACAGCGGCCCGGCCCGGCCCGGCAGGGAGCGCAGCCAGTTCCGCATCGCCCACGTGGACGGCATCCCCTCGGCCGCCAGCCGGATGGCGGGTTCCAGGAGGTCCGACCAGGGCAGACGGCCCAGCCGCTGGTGGGCCTTCCACATCCCGGCCACCGTTCCGGGGACGCCGATCGCGAGCAGCCCGATGCGGTTCGAGTTGTCCCGGACCTCGCCCGTCTCGTCCAGGTACATGCGTTCGGTCGCCGCGAGCGCCGCCTTCTCCCGGAAGTTGAAGGTCGTGACCTCACCGTCGGCCCCGTGGTACACGAGGAAGCCGCCACCGCCGACGTTGCCGGCGGAGGGCAGGGTCACGGCCAGCGCGAAGGCGGTGGCCACGGCCGCGTCGACCGCGTTCCCGCCCTGCTCGAGGATCTCCTGGCCCGCTTCCGAGGCGAGGTAGTGGCTGCTCACGACCATGCCGCCGCGGGATGGCGCGGCCATGCGGCCGGACTGCGCGGCGAGCGGCGAGAGGACGAGCGAGACCGACACCGCCGACAGGGCGAAGGTGCGGACGGCGAACGCGGGCAGGCGCTTCCTGGTGATCAAGACCCCTCCTCTGGGCAGAGACACCTCACCGGGCTCCCCGCGCGACGCCCGTGCGGCGGAGCGACGAGCCCGGGATCTCGCGCAATGTCGGGCGATTCCCAACGGCCGTAAAGGGGACCGCAGCTGGCCGTTCAGCCCCCTCCGGCGCGGGGAACGAGGGCGACCGCCCGCAGGGGCCCGCCCGATCCGCCCGAGATCTTCATCGGCAGGGCGATGACGGTCGCGCCGCTCGCGGGGAGCCTGTCCAGATTCGTCAGGTTCTCGAGGCTGGGCACGCCAGCGCCCGCCGCGACCTGGTGGACGATGAAGTCGGTCGAGGGACCGTAGTCGATAGACGCCGCATCGATGCCGAGGACCGCCGCGCCTCGGACTTCGACGAGAAGCCGCGCGGCCTCCTCGCCGTAGCTGGGAAAATGGAGGTTGGACGCATCCCCCGGCGTGTCGTCGCCGAGGTAGTCCAGCGCGTCCGGCCAGTGCGAGCTCCACCCGGTGCGGAGCAGGATGAGGCTGCCCACCGGGATCTCCCCGTGCTCCACCTCGTGCGCTTCGACATCGGCCGCCGTCAGCCGATAGTCGGCGTCGGCCGCGGCCTGCGCCGTGATGTCGATGACGACCGCGGGCCCCATCAGCCGCTCCAGCGGGATCGAAGCGACGTCTCCCCCGCCCTCGTGGAAGTGGATCGGCGCGTCGATGTGCGTTCCCCCGTGCTCGGCGGTCGCGAACGCGTAGGCCGCATAGAAGTAGCCGCCCTCGGTCTCGCCGAACGCCAACTCGTCGATCCGGAACCCGGCCGTGTCCGTTGGCCAGTAGATCGTCTCCGGACCGAAGGCGTGCGTGAGATCGACGATCTCGAACTCCGCCAGGTCCAGTTCCGCCGCGGCCGCCGAGGGTGTCGCCCGCCGGTCGTCGGGCGTCTCGACCCAGATCGAGCACGCCCCCAGCGCCGCACACGCGATTACGACGCCGGCGCTCCGGCGCGGGAAGTCCGAACTCGTCATCGCTTACCCTCCCTTGTTCCGGTGCCTCTTCGTATGCCGGCGGGGCCTCATCCCTGCCATGACCCCTCTGAGTGAAAGTGGCGACGCGGAGTGGACGAAGCGAGATTCGTTCATGCGCAACATCACGCGGGGCCTCCTCGTCGTCTTCATCGCCTCGCTGGGGTACGGCGCCCTCGCCGTGCTGGCCAAGCTCGCGTTGGCCGAGGGGGTGGAGGTGCTGCCGCTGCTGGCGTGGCGCTTCGTGCTCGGGAGCGGGCTCGTGTGGGCGTTCGTGTTCGCGACCGGGCGCCCGCGTCCGCCCCGGGGGCGGGTGGTGGAGCTGGTTCTGCTCGGCGCGCTCTACGCTCTCAACGCCATGTGCTACATGCTGGGGCTCGACCGGCTCCCGGCCTCGCTCGCGACGCTCGTCTTCTTCACCTATCCCGCCATGACCGTGCTCCTGGCCCGGATCTGGGTCGGCGAGCGCCTCACCTCGCGGCGTATCGCCGCCCTCGCCCTCACGACGGCCGGTTGCGCGCTCACCGTCGGCTTCGGTGTCGGGTCGGGGGACGCACTCGGCGTCGGCCTGATCGTGCTCTCCGTCGTGCTGCTGGCGGCGTGGATCGTATGGAGCCACGGCGTTCTCGAGGGGCTCCCCCCGGTCTCCTCGACGGCGACCGTGATCACCTCGACCGCGGTCGTGATCGCCCTGACCGCCCTCGTCACCGGTGGACTCGGCGTACCCCTGGCACCCGCCCCGCTCGCCCTCATCGCGGCGATCGGGCTCTTCTCGACCGCGATCCCGATCACGGCGTTCCTAGTCGGGATCCAGTGGATCGGTCCGGCGCGGGCCGCGATCGCCGCCACGGTCGAGCCGGCGGTCACGCTCACGCTGGCGGCGCTCGTTCTCGGCGACCGCCTGACGGGCGGGCAGTGGCTCGGCGCGCTGCTCATCCTCGCCGGCGTCGTGTGGCTCCGCCTCGAACGGCAGCCGGAATCCGTCGATGCCCACTCCTGATCGCCCCCGAGGACGGAAGGCGGGCTCCAACCTTCCCGGTACAGGGCGCGTCTCATGAAGCGAACGAGGACGCGGGCCGGAAGGGCCAGGTAGCGATCGAATCGAACGGCGAAGCGAGGCGGCACGAGTCGGACGCGGGGGAGGGGCCGCGGGTCCCCCCCGGCGTCGCGGCGGACGTACGCGAGGCGGCATTCGGCGACGCGGCGGCGTTCGAGCGGCTCTATCGGGCCCACGTGGGGCGGGTGTACGCGGTCGTCTGCCGGCTGGCCGGGAGCGAGCGCGCCGACGAACTCACGCAGGATGTGTTCGTGCGGGCGTGGGAGAAGCTGGAGACGTTCCGCGGCGAGGCGGCGTTCGGCTCGTGGCTCCACCGGCTGGCCGTGAACGTGGTCTACAGCCGGCTGCGGGCCGTCGGGGCGCGACGAGAGCGCGAAGTGGGAAACGAACTGCCGCTCGCCCGGGCCCGGGCGCCGCGCGACAGCATCGAGATCCGGCTCGATTTCGAGGTCGCGATCGAGCGGCTGCCGCGCGGGGCGCGAAAGGTGTTCGTGCTGCACGATATCGAAGGATACAAGCACCGGGAGATCGCGGAGATGCTGGAGATCACGACGGGGACGTCGAAGTCGCAACTGCATCGGGCGCGGATGATCATGAGACGGCACCTCGATGCGTGAGGCGCGCCGCGTGACGCCCATCCGGCGTCGGGCCGCAAGGCGAGGAGGGTTCAGCGCATGACGGACGGCGGACATCCGAGGGATCGGTTTCGGGATCGACTGTCGGAGTATCTCGACAGCGGGCTCGGACCCGAGGAGGAGACGCTGCTCGAACGGCACCTCGAGAGCTGTGAGGACTGCACGCGCACGCTCGAGGAGCTGGAGGCCGTGGTGGAGCGCGCCGGCAAGGTCGGCCCCCGGGCGCCGGCCGGCGATCTGTGGCCGGGCATCGCCGCCCGCATCGGAGCGGACGACGGCGATCTGTCCGAGGCCGCGCCGGACGACGACGACTTGCGAGGCCGGCGACGGCCCGCCGCGCGCGGGATCGCCCGCTTCGCTCCCCAGCTCGCCGCGGCCATCGCGCTGGCCTGGCTGTCCGGGGCGCTGGTGTGGATGGCCGGAGCGCGGAGCGACGCGTCGGGTGACGCCCCCGCCCTCGGTTTCCCCTCCCTGCTCCCGCCTGCGGCCCAACCCGTCTCGGACGGCGCCGACGGCGAGGCCAGGGCGGAGGAATACGCCAACCTCATCGCCGAACTCGAGCGGGTGCTGTTCGACTCGGAGCGGCCGCTACCGCCGCAGACCGTGGCGCGAATCCGGCGCGCTCTGGTGACGATCGACCGGGCCATCGAGGACGCACGCGCGGCGCTCCGCGAGATCCCGGACGATCCCTATCTCCGGCAGCACATGACCAGCACGCTGCAGCGAAAGTCCGAGTTCCTCGCCCAGGCCGCGCAGCTCGCGGCGAGCGACTGATGGCGCCCGCACTCCTGCTCCTCGCGCTCGCGTTCGGCGAGCCGGCGCGCGACACGACGTTCATCGTCCCCGCGGGCGCCCGCATCGCGATTGCGCTCCCCGAGGGCGATGTCCATGTGACCGGTGTCGATGGCCGCGAGGCGCGGATCCTGATGGAGGGCGAAGAGGCCGGGGTCCGGGTCGCCTCCGGAGGCGGGGTGATCCACATCGGCGCGAGAGAGCGCGGCAGCGATGCGGACCTGTCCGTGTGGCTTCCGCGGGATGTCCACCTGACGGTGACCGGGCGCGAGGGCGACATCACCGTCGCGGGCCTCGTCCGAGGGGACGTACTGGCGAGCACGGCCGACGGAGATGTGGAGATCGACGGAGCCGCACGGGTCAACGTCTCGGCACTGGACGGCGACGTACGGCTGGCGAACACGGGGCCCGCCTCCGTGAACGTGGCCGACGGCGACGTGTGGATCGACCGGGCGACGGGCGAAGTGACCGTCAACGGCATCGACGCGGACATCGTCGTCACGAACGCCGACGTGCGGGCCCTCTCCATGTCGGCGGTCGACGGCGACCTCTGGTACGACGGCACCGTCTACGAGGGAGGGAGCTACTCCTTCAGCACGCACGACGGAGACGTGACCTTCGCCCTCCCCGAAGGGTCCGGCGCGAGCATCTCGGTGTCGACCTTCGATGGCGAACTCATCCCCTCCTTCCCCGTGCAGTTCCGCGGCGGGCGCCTGCGGGCGGGGGAGTTCACGGTCGGCGATGGATCGGCCGCCGTCACGCTGAGGTCGTTCGACGGAGACATCCTCCTCATCCGGCCGGGAGAGAGGACCCCGGACCTGGACGAGGAACGGGAATAGCGAATCACAACCAGACCGCGGGCCGGCGGAAGGCAGGCTCGCGAGGACCGGAACCAGGAGCAGGACGATGCGGAATTCAGCCCGACAACTCGCCGTCGCAGCGGCGTTGCTGGTCACCTGGGGGACGACGGGAGCGCAGGCACAGGACTTCGAGTGGCAGGGGTCCGTGGATCGCGGGGACGCGGTCACGATCCGCAACGTGAACGGGTCCATCACGGCCCGCGCGACGGACGCGAGCCAGGTCGGGGTCCGGGTGAGGAAGGAGTGGGATGACGACGATCCCGACGCGGTCCGGATCGAGGTCGTGGAGGACGACCGCGGGGTCCTGATCTGCGCGGTCTACCCGTCGCGGCGAGGACGGGACCCGAACCGGTGCGGGCGCGGCGACGACTACCGGATGAGCGTCCGCAACAACGACGTGAAGGTGCACTTCACGATCGAGGTCCCGCAGGGCGTCGCATTGGAAGCCCGCACGATCAACGGTGAGATCGAGGCACGCGGGCTCGCCGATGACGTGGAGGCGAGGACCGTAAACGGCGACATCGCGGTGCAGGCCGCGGGAGCGTTGTCCGCCCAGACGGTGAACGGAGACATAGAGGCGGAGTTATCGGGCAGGCTCCGCGACGATCTCCGCTTCAGGACGACGAACGGCGGCATCCGGCTCGCCCTGCCGGACGGCACCGAAGCCGATGTCGAAATCCGCACGGTGAACGGCGCCATCGACACGGAGTTCCCGCTCACGATCCGCGGCCGGTGGGGCCCGAAGTCGGCCTCCGGCGAGATCGGCGGCGGCGGCCCCGACATCGAACTCCGCACCGTCAACGGCAGCATCGCCCTCGTCCGCGGCGGCTGAGGGGGGGTTCACCAGCCCGCGGGTCGTCCTCATACCGTCTCCCAAAAAAGCAAGGGCCACCCCGAAGGAGCGGCCCTTGAGCCGACAGCACGCTGCCGGCGGGTATCTAAGCGAAACCTGCTTGCCGACGGGTGCCCGAGGCAACCTCGGGACCGAGTTCAGCCAAGGGTGGGCGCGAACGTCGGAGCGCGCCGTTCCTGGGTGGCCTGTTCGTAGGCGTAGGCGATCCTGAGCAGCGTGGGCTCCGTCCACGCGGGACCGAAGAACGAGATCCCGGTGGGCAGCCCGCGCACGAACCCCATCGGCACCGTGATGTCCGGAAAGCCGGCGATGGCGGCCGGCGCGGCTGACGACCCCCCGTCGAGCCGGTCGCCCTTGATGTGATCCGTCGGCCACGGGAGGTCGCGGGTGGGCGCGACGATGGCGTCGAGACCGTGCTCGCGCGCCAGGCGGTCGATCCCGTCCTCCCGGTTCGCGCGCTGGATCGTGGCCACCGCGTTCAGGTATTCCGGGTCCGTGAGTGGCCCTCTGCGCTCGGAAGCGATCAGCCGCTGTTGCCCGAAATGAGGCATCTCGCGCTCGGCGTTCCTTTCGTTGAACTCGATCACCTCGGCGAGGCTCTTGACCGGGGCGTCCGGCCCCAGCCCGGCGAGGTAGGCGTTCAGGTCGGTCTTGAACTCGAATTCGAGCACCACGAGCGACAGCGGGTCGTTCCACGCGGCCGCGTCCATGTTCGCGGGGTCTATGATGACAGCCCCCTCCGCCCGCATCGCCTCGATGGCTTCATCGAACAGCGCGAGCACACGCGGGTCGAAGCCGGGGAAGGTGCGCACGACTCCGATCCGGGCGCCCCTGAGTCCGGCCGGGTCCAGGAACTGCGTGTAGTCGGCATGCGCGTTCCCTTCGCTCGCCGCGGTAGCGGGATCACGCGGATCGACGCCGGTGCAGACGCCGAGCAGGATGGCGGCGTCGGCCACCGTCCGGCACATGGGGCCCGCCGTGTCCTGCGAGTGCGAGATCGGGATCACGCCGGCCCGGCTCCACAGCCCCACCGTGGGCTTGATGCCGACGATCCCGTTGCTCGACGAAGGGCACATGATCGAGCCGCCCGTCTCGGTCCCGACCGTGAGGGCGCAGAGGTTGGCCGACGCCGCGACGCCCGACCCGGAACTCGACCCGCATGGATTCCGGTCGAGCGCGTACGGGTTCCGGCACTGCCCGCCCCGCGCCGACCATCCACTGGTCGCGCGTTCACCCCGAAAATACGCCCACTCCGAAAGATTCGCCTTGGCGAGGATGACGGCCCCGGCCTCGCGCAACCGAGCGGCGACGCCCGAATCCTGCGCCGGGATCGACCCCTCCAGCGCGAGCGATCCCGCGGTCGTCGTCATCCGGTCGTGCGTATCGATGTTGTCCTTGAGCGCTACCGGGATCCCGTGCAGGGGCCCGCGCACGTTGCCGGCCGCCCGCTCGGCGTCCAGTTCATCGGCGATCTCGAGCACGTCGGGGTTCATCTCGATGATCGAGCGCAGTTCCGGCCCCTGCCCGTCCAGCGCCTCGATACGCTCGAGGTACAACTCGGCGATCGAACGCGCGGTGCGTTCGCCGGACGCCATGCTCGCCTGGAGTTGGTCGACTGTCACCTCGTCCAGCTCGAACGGCGGCACGCCCTCCGCGCCCGCCGCGCTCCCCGCCGCGGCGCCGGCGGACCCGTCTCCGGGCGCGCACCCCGAGGCCGCGGCCACCGCCCCCAGGCCCCCCGCGACGCTCGCTCCGATGAACTGTCGGCGATCGATCATGGCGCTCCTCCTCTCTTCAGCAGCCCTCGATGCTCGACTCCGGGTCCGAAAGACGTTCCCGCGGGAACGTCCGGGGCACGCCCCGCGCCGCTCAGGACGCGTCGTCGGTGATGATGAGCATGCCGAGGCCGCGCAGCGTCTCGTTGAGCGCCGCGACGTCCGTGCGAACCAGCTCTTCAAGCTCAGCCAGGTGCGCCTCCAGCGCCGCGCGGAGGATAACCTTCACCTCCATCTGCTGGTCCGTGGGCGGGAAGTCCGCGATCGCCAGCGCGCCCGTCAGGTAGCCGAGCTTCTGGAGGAGCCGCGCCTCGAAGCGCACACCATCCTGACCCTGACCGGTGAGGCGCAGGTCGACCATCGTCTCCTGCAGGTCGATCAGCTTCTGCCGCAGATCTTCGACCGACGCGGAGAGGTCCTCGTCCTCCGCGAACCGCGCCAGCGTCCGCAGCTGGACCCGCATCGCCTCCACCCGCTCGACCGCCTCCCCCGCCCGCACCACGTCTTCGCGCACGTCGCGGATGAACGCGATCTGCTCCGCGATGTCCGCCTCCGTCCCCCCGGAGTGCGGGTCCTTCAGCACCGTCAGCGGCTGCTCGTGCATCGCCCCATCGACCGTCAGGCGCACCGCGTACCGCCCCGGCGGCATGAGAATCGAGATCCGCTGCCCGCCGGGCGCCGCCCTTCCCTCCTCGCCGACGTCGATGTGCTCCGCGTACCTTGGCGGCGTGAGCATCCGGATCGGCTCGTTGGGCTCATCCCGCAGGTCCCAGTGGATCCGGTTCACCCCCACCCGGTTCGGACCCTCCAGCGTGCGTACGACCGTCCCCGACCCGTCCAGGATCTCGATCGTCGGCGCCTCGGAGGCCTCCGCCGCGAGCCAGTAGTTGAGCGAGGCCCCGTACTCCGGATCCTCTCCTATGGTCGGATCGTCGTAGGGGATCGAAGGCGGCGTGATGGGCCGGAAGCGGTACGCGTCGCGCGGCGCGAACAGGTGCGAGGCCGACGCCATCACCTCCGGCGTCAGCTGCTGGATCGGCGACAGGTCGTCAAGGATCCAGAACCCGCGCCCGTAGGTGCCGACCACGAGATCGTTGAAGTGCTCCTGGACCACGATCCCGGACGCGGGCGCCGCCGGCAGGTTGTTCTGCAGCGACTGCCAGTCATCCCCGCCGTTGAAGGAGACGTAGACCGCGTTCTCCGTGCCCGCGTAGAGGAGCCCCGGCCGCACCGGATCCTCGACGATCACCTTCGTGTAGCTCAGCATGCTGGGCGGGATCCCGTCGGTGATCTTCTCCCACGAGGCGCCGAAGTCGCGCGTCCGGTAGACGTGCGGGTCGCGGATGTTCACCTGGTGGCCGTCCGCCGCGATGTAGGCGGTGCCCGCGTCGTAGCGCGAGACGGCGATGCTGCGCACGGCGATCCACTCCGGCAGCCCGTCCACGTTGCCGGTGACGTCGGTCCAGTTGGCGCCCCCGTCGCGGGTGATGTGGACGCGGCCGTCGTTGGTGCCCGCCCAGATGAGCCCCGGCTCGATCGGCGACTCCGCGATCCCGAACACGACCCCCGCGTACTCGACCCCGATGTTGTCGCCCGTGAGCCCGCCCGAGAGTCCCATCCGGCTCTGGTCGTTGAGCGACAGGTCCGGGCTGATGACCTCCCAGCTCTGCCCGCGGTTCCGCGTCCGGTGCACGTGCTGGCTCCCCACGTAGACCGTCTCGTTGTCGTGCGGGGAGATGTGGACCGGCGCATCCCACACGAAGCGGTAGCGAACCCCCGACGCGGCGCCCCGGCTCTGCTCCGGCCACACTTCGACCGCCCGGTACTGACGGCGCTCCTCCTCGTAGCGGACGACGATGCCGCCCACCATCCCCGATCCCGAGGCCGAGGACCACACGATGTTGGGATCCGTCGGATCCGGCGTGGCGAAGCCGCTCTCGCCGCCTCCGACGTGGTGCCACATCGCGCGCGGGATGTGGTTGATGCGCCGGGTGCCGAGGATGCGGCTGTTGCTGGGGCCCCGATACGTCGGCTCATCCTGCTTGTTCCCGAGCACGTTGTAGGGGACCGCGTTGTCCACCGTCACGTGGTACATCTGCGCGTTCGTGAGCCGCTGCCGGAACCACGTCTTCCCGCGGTTGATCGAAATGGAAAGCCCCTGGTCGTGCGCCACGATCATGCGGTCGGTATCCGTGGGATCGATCCACATGTCGTGGTGGTCCCCGCCCGGCGCCCGCGGGCGCGGCGTCACATCCAGCGTGCGTCCGCCATCCGTCGACACCGTGAACGAAGCCGTGAGGAAGTAGGCCTCGTCCTCGTCGTCGGGCGAAATCACGACGCGGGAGTAGTAGTGGGGACGTCCCATCGCGTTCCGGTTGCGCGTGATGAGAGACCACGTCCGGCCGCCGTCCTCCGAGCGCCAAAGCTGGCCGCTCTCGGTGGGCTCGCCGTCCCACGGGATCCCGTCGCCCGTCTCGAGCATCGCGTACACGCGCCGCGGGTTCGAGGCCGCGATGGCCACGGCGACCTTGCCGACCGGCTTCTTCGGCAGGCCGATCGTGTTGTCCGGCCCGTTCAGCTTCTCCCACGAGTCCCCGCCGTCGCGCGACACGTGCAGTCCGCCCCCGGGCCCTCCGCTCGTCCGCCCCCAGGTGTGGATCTCGAGCTGCCAGGTGCCGGCGAAGAGGACGCGCGGGTTGGAGGGATCCATCGCGATGTCCGAGCATCCCGTGTCCTCGTCGATGAAGAGGACGTGCTCCCAGCTGTCCCCGCCGTCCATGGTTCGGAAGACGCCGCGCTCCGGCTGCGGCCCGTAGGAATGGCCCAGCGCGCAGACGAAGACGATGTCGGGATCCGAGGGATGGATGGCGAGGCGCGGGATCCGTCCGGTGGGTTCGAGCCCCATGAGGGTCCACGTCTCGCCGGCGTCCGTCGACTTGTAGACGCCCTGCCCCACCGAGATGTGGCTGCGGATCTTCCCCTCTCCGGTCCCCGCCCAGACGATGTTGGGATCGGCCACGGAGACGGCGAGCGACCCGATCGACTGCACCGGCTGGTCGTCGAACACCTCGTCCCAGTTCACCCCGCCGTCCGCCGTCTTGTAGATCCCGCCCGAGGCCGCGCCCACGTAGTAGGTGTACGGCTGGCCGGGAATCCCCGCCGCCGCGCTGAAGCGGTTCCCCTCCGGGCCGATGTTCCGCCACCGCAGCGTCTCGTAGGCCGCCGGATCGGGAGCGCTCTGCGCCGCCAGCGGCGTGATCGCCGGAAGCGAGAGGATGAGAAGCGCGGTGAACGCGCAGAAGGGTCGGACGCGCATGGCAACCTCGCCGGGTTGAGACTGGACGATTGCTCGAAACGATCACGGATTCAGGCCGTTGAGCACGGTGCGCCGGCCCAGCCCGGCTGACAAGACCACCGCGGGAGTCCGACGAGCGGAAGATGGTGCCCCGAAAGTGGCTGGGGCTCGCTTGCCGACCTATCCTGAGTAGACCATGGCACTCCCCTACATCACTTGGCAGGACGCCCTCCAGATGCCGGAGGACGGACGTCGCCACGAGGCGATCGATGGCGAGTTGTACGGCGCTCCGGCTCCGAACACGCGTCACCAGCTTGTCTGCGGGGAGCTCCTCACGGCGCTCGCTCACCTCCTGGATGAGCCGGGATACGGACAGACGTTCGTCACCATGACGGCCGTCGAGTTCCCCGAGACGCGCGAAGGCGTCATGCCGGACCTCATGTTCGTGTCCAACGAACGGCGAGAGATCATCACGGAGGCCTGGCTCGTGGGCGCACCGGACTTGGTGATCGAGATCACCTCTCCGGTGACGGAAGACCGCGACCGCGGGGTCAAGCTCGACCTGTACAAGAGGCAGAGGGTAGGCGAGTACTGGATCGTCGATCCAGACGAGAACGCCGTTGACGTGTGGCGGTTCGGGGAGCAACCCGAGGAGGAGCGCTTCACGACGACACTCCCGGTTCGGCTCGGCGCAGAACAGGTCGGCGTCATCGACCTCGAGGTCGTTTTCTCGCGCGAATTGTTCCAGCCCGTCCGACAGGCCGTGGCGCGCCGAACCGGGACGCCTCCCCCCGTTGAGGGCGGGATGATGAAGGCGGCGATCATAGGCTCGGAATTGGAAGCGACCCCGACCCGGAGCTATGATGTGGCGACCATGCCGCTTCCCTCGATCACCTGGCAGGACGTCCAGGAGTTGCCGGACGACGGAAATCGCTACGAGGCGATCGAGGGCGACGCATACGTGACCCCCGCCCCGACCTTTCGCCACCAGCGTGTCAGTTGGCGGCTGGGGAAGGCGCTCGACCGCCTCCTGGAAGAGCCCGGGCACGGTGTGGTCGTGCCGGCGCCGTTCGGCGTGGAGTTTCCGGCCACGGGAGAAGGCGTCCAGCCGGACCTGCTGTTCGTGTCGGAAGAGCGTCGGGAGATCATCACGGACGCCGGGCTCACCGGCGCTCCGGACCTCGCGGTCGAGATCCTCTCACCGTCCACCGCGAGCCGTGACCGGGGGCTCAAGCTGCGCCTCTACCAGCGCCGGGGTGTGCGCGAATACTGGATCGTCGACCCTGACGAGAACACCGTCGATGTGTGGCGATCCGGGGAGGAGCCCGCGCGCGAGCGCTTCAGCGGAACCCTCCCGGTCAGGCTCGGCGCCGAAGAGGTGGGCGTGATCGACCTGGAGGCCGTGTTCGCCTCTGACCTCTGAATCTCCGAATCTCGGCCTCAGGCCTACTCAGTCGCCCCCGCCGTCGCGCCGGCCGCGCTCTTCGCCGATCAACCGGGCCGCCTTGACGCCTGGATCGGTCGCCGGGCGCGAAGCCAAGTGCTCGCGAAACTCCCCCCGCTCCACCTCACGCTCGATGGCGGCGAGCACCACCTCGCGGATCGTGAGGCGGTTCTCACGCGCTCGCTGCTGGAGGCGTTCGAGCAGATCTTCGGGCAGATCCAACGCAAGACTGGCCATGTCCTTACAAGGGCACGACCTGAGGGTGATCGCAAGCGCGAGTTGAGCGCCGGTTGAGAGTCCGGGCGACCGTGGGGTTGGATTTGGAGACGACTCCCGCCCGGAGCTATGATGTGCCGACCATGCCGCTTCCCTCGATCACCTGGCAGGACGTCCAGCAGATGCCGGACGACGGCAATCGCTACGAGGCGATCGAGGGCGACGCTTACGTGACTCCCGCCCCGTCGATCCGTCACCACCGCCTCACGAGGGCGCTCTACGACGCCCTCAAACCCCTCCTCCACAAGCCGGAGTACGGAGAACTGTTCTGGGCACCGGTCGGCGTCGAGTTCCCCGCGACGGGCGAGGGCGTTCAGCCGGATCTCATGTTCGTTTCCAACGAGCGTCGGGCGATCATCGGGGAGGCCGGGATCGTCGGGGCACCCGGCCTCGTCGTGGAGATCCTCTCCCCGTCAACGGTGAGCCGCGACCGGACCATCAAGCTCCGGCTCTACCAACGGCAGGGTGTGGGCGAGTACTGGATCGTCGACCCGGACGAGAACGCCGTCGATGTGTGGCGATTCGGGGAGGAGCCCGCGCACGAGCGCTTCGCGACGACGCTCCCGGTCAGGCTCGGAGCGGAAGAGATCGGCTCGGTCGACCTGAAAGCCGTGTTCGACTCCGACTTATAAAGTTCGGGGAGAACCAGGGAGGGCCTCGGGCGCAGGACGGCGTAAGGCCCCGGGTTCAGTAGTCCCCGTCCTCGCGCCGCCTGCGTTCTCCGCGAATCAACCGGGCCGCCTCGATGCCGAGACCGGTCGTCGCAGGCGTAGCCAGGTGCTCGCGGAATTCCCACCGCTCCAGCTCGCGCTCGATGGCGGTGAGCACCACCTCGCGGATCGTGAGCTGGCTCTCTCGCGCCTGTCGACGAAGGCGTTCAAGCAGGTCTTCGGGTAGGTCCAAAGCAAGACTGGTCATGTCTTTACAAGGGCATGACCTGAGGCTCTTGGCAAGCTTGAGTTGAGCCCGCGTTGAGCGTCCGGGCGCCCGTTGGCGTCAGGTTCCCGGCGATGGGAGAGGGCGTTCAACCGGACCTCATGTTCGTGTCCACCGAGCGTCGCGGGATCGTAGGGGAGGCCGGGATCGCCGGGCCGCCGGACCTCGTCGTCGAGATCCTCTCACCCTCGACGGCGAGCCGCGACCGCAGCATCAAGTTCCGACTCGACGAGAGGCAGGGTGTGCCGGAATACTGGATCGAAGACCCCGACGAGCCGGCCATCGACGTGTGGCGCTTCGGGGGACGAGGTCGTCCACGATCGATTCAAGGAATCTCTTCCGGTTCGCGTCGCGGGCGAGCCGGTCGGCACGATCGACCTGGGGGAGATCTTCTCTCCAGAGCGCTGACCGCCCCGAGCTTCTATACCGTGCGGCGGTCTTTGCCGGACCCCTTCCGCGCGCGGGCCGCGTTCGCCCGGATGGCATCCGCGACGAAAGCCGCGAGGCCCGCGTGTCGTTCCTCGAAGTACGCCGTAAAGCGGGGATCCGCCGTGTACATGGAGGCCAGCCCACGGTGCATGTCGGGAGTGCAGGCGTAGAACCACCGGTCGATGTGGCGCCGGTGCGCCTCGGCCAGGTCCATGGCGGCCGCGGACGTCGGGCGCACGCCGTCGGCCATCAGCGCGGCCATGCGCTCGAACACCCCGTCGCTCTGGGCCCGGATCCGGGCCCAGTCGTCCTCCGTGTAGCCCCGGGTCCGCTGGACGGACTTTTGCCACGCGTCCGTGTGCCCCCAGCGCTCCCGCGCCTCGTCCGCGAGCGAGCCCCCGCCGACCAAGGCGATTCAGGGCGTCGCGAGTTCGTATTCGCGAACGAGCACGTCGGCGGGCAGGCTCCACTCCGCGGCGAGGGCGCGAATCATGGCCAGAGAGAGAGGACGGCGACGGTTCAGCACCTCCGAGGCGTGCGGCTGGGATCCGATCACCGTCGCGAGATCCTTCTGGCGTAGACCGCGGGCCTCCATCACATGTTCGATGAGGGCGAGCGGATCCGGTGCGTCGATAACCCAATGCTCCGCCTCGTAGCGTTCGACAAGCGTCACGAGAACCTCGAGCGCATCGCCCTCCGGCGTGCCGGGAGCGGCGCCCATCAAGCGATCGATTTCGGCGAGGGCCGCATCGTAATCGGCCTCGTTCCTGATGGGTCGGATCGTCATGGTACGCCTCCTACACCTCTGCTGCGTCGATCTTGTCGTAGTCCTCGTGCGTTCCCACAAACCGCCCTCTCAGATCCAGACGTCCGACTCGGCGGTGAGGTCGTCGTGCTCGTCGCCGGTGTTCACGACGCCGCGGGGTTCGACGAGCATCAGCTTCACTTCCTCCTCGGCGACGGGGCGGTGCCGCACGCCGCGCGGGACGACGTATAGTTCGCCGGGGCCGATCTCGACGGCGCCATCGGGGAGGTCGATCCGCAGCGTGCCCTCGAGGACAAAGAACGCCTCGTCCGTGTCCGCGTGGTCGTGCCACACGAACTCCCCCTTCACGCGCGCGATCTTGAACTGGTAGTCGTTGAGTTCCGCGACGATCCGCGGCTGCCAGTACTCCGTGAGCAGACCGAACTTTTTCTCCAGGTTCACGACGTTCTTCAATCCCCGACCCTCCACCTCCTGGTTCTCGCCGGTCGTCACCGGAGCCTCCCGGACATCACGATCATCCCTGAGGGCGAGCCCATGCGATTCCTTCCACATGCTCGAAGTGGTGGTCGGCCGACGCCAGATCGGCCGCGTCTCACCCTCACTCCCACATGGCTTCGTCGATCGTTTCAAAGTGCTTGAGTGCCCGTTCGATTTCGTCCGCCTCCGCGTCGCTCCAGGATCCGATGAGGTGGTCCAGCTACGACCCGACCGTGTCGGCTGCCTGTCCGTCCTCCAGCCCCGCCCCCCGGCGCAGAAGCTTGACAGCGGCCCGGTTGAGCGATGTTCCGTCACGGTTCGCCAAGCGGCGAATCGCCGAGGTCAGGTCGTCCCCGAGGCCTCTAACCGTGAGCTGTTTCATATCCCGATCTCGTGGTGCCTCGATGTTCACGATGTCGCTCCTCCGTCGTCGACTCCGAGCAGCCCGGTCTGCTCGTCCCGGGGCCCTTCCGCGGCCAACCGGCGGATCTCGGCCCAGCTCCCCACCAAGCTGTTGTATCATAACGCCTCCGGGGCGCGCTTCGTCCGTTCCGATCATCCCGTCTCCCTGACCCGCAGACCGGCTTCCCGCTTCCTGGGGAGGACCGCCAGCCCATGGGCGAAAGCATGACGCCGCACCGCAAAGATGGGACGGAGGATGATGGGTACGTTATTCTCCGTCCTGACCGGAACCGGTCGACGCGTTTCGGCTCTGTCGTGCGTGACGGAGGACGGACCACCAAGGAAAGCCCGATGCTCAAGAGGCTCACGGTTCGGAGGTTCAGGTCTCTGGCCGACGTGACGGTCGAGTTGCCGCAACTCGCGGTCCTGTTCGGCACCAACGCGGCCGGGAAGAGCAATCTTCTCGAGGCCATCCAGGCGCTTTCGTGGATCGGGAACCAGCGTACGCTGGCCGACGCCTTCGAGCCGCTGCGGGGATACCCCCTTGAGACCTTCCAGTTCGGATCCGGGGGATGGCCGGCGCTGTTCCGGAACGGAGCCGCCTCCTTCACGCTGGAGGCCGATGTCTCAACGCACGGAGGGGGCAACTATCGGTATCGCGTGCAGCCGGAGATGGACTTCACGTCGGGCGAACTTCGCGTCAGGGACGAGTATCTGACTCAACTCACGAAGGCGGGTCGCCAGCGGAAGAACGCCACGGCGGTGATCGAGCGGCATCGGAACACCGTTCGCGTTCGGCGAAAGGGGAAGCCCGGTTCCCCGCGCCAGGAGGCGCTGGGGCTGAATCACGCCCTCCTCTCCGACCGGAGTCTGGCCGGCGACGGATATCCGTGGCTGGAGGATGTCCGCAACGAACTCCTCAACTGGCGCACGTACTACCTGGAACCGCGGACCGCGATGCGGAGGCAGCAGTCTCCGGCGGACGTGTTCGACATCGGCAAGCACGGCGAATGCATCGCGTCGTTCCTGTACAAGATCCGGGCCCAGTCCCGGAACCACTTCGACGCCGTCGGCCGGGCGCTCCGGTCGATCGTACCGGGCATCGACGCGCTGCATGTGCAGCTGAACGAACAGCAGGGCACCCTCGACCTGTGGACGCAGGAGGGCGAGGCTACGTACTCGGCCCGCCTGATTTCCGAGGGCACCCTAAGAGTCATTGCCCTGTGCGCCATCGTCGTGAATCCGTGGGGCGGTTCGCTCGTCGCGCTGGAGGAACCCGAGAACGGCGTACACCCCAGGCGGTTGGAACTGATCGCCCGCCTGCTCGCCTCGCTGGCCCTGGACCAGGGGCGTCAGGTGATCGTCACCACCCATTCGCTGCTCCTGTGCAGCGCCATCCTGCGAGAGGCGCGCGCGAGGGACAGCGATGACATCTCGCTGTTCAACGTCCGGCGCGTGGACCACCGAACCGAGATCCAGCGCCTTGGCGCGAACGCGCCGCTGTTTCAGGATCTCGAAATCGCGGAGGGGCTCACCAGTCCCGCTGAAGACGCGCTGTTCGAGAACCTCGTCCTCAGAGGATTCATGGATGAGTGATCGGGCGACCACCGCAACGGAGAGGTTGATGAAGACGCAAGCAGTGTTGGCATCGGTACTCGCGTTCTCGAGCCCGATAGCCGCACGGACCGTCATCGATCTTCCCGGCGAGGATCGTCCGCTGTCCGGGGAAGCCGAGTTCGTGTACCGCATCGGATCGGCCGTAGCGGCCGAGGCGTGGGAAGAGTTCTCATCGATTCGGGATGTCGGGTTCGACCGAGTGGGGAACCTGTACGTGCTGGACGCCTCGAGAGGTGGTGCTCAACGCGTGATCGTCGTGGACGCGACGGGCGAATTCATCGTCGAGTTCGACCGCCCCGGAGATGGTCCCGGCAAGTTACGCATGGCGCTGCGGGTCACTTGAGATGGAGCGCTGTGGGTCCAGCGGAGCATGGAGCCGGGAATCGAAAGACCGTGGCCGATCGACGTGCTCTCGCCGGACGGACGCTACCTCGGCTACGCTCATTGCAGGGGCTGGATTGCCCGACATGTCATCCGCTTTCGGCCCCAAAGGCTTGGTCGCGTTTGTCGAAACCGATGAGCTGCATGTCCCGGTCGTCACCGTGACGGCGCTTGACGCCGGAGATACGCTGAATGGCCTGGCCTCCCCTCTGGCGCGAGCCGTCGAGGACGATCTCCCTCTTCTGAGGAAGGAGAGAAGCGACGAAGTAATGACCAAGAAACCAAGCCTTGTCGAGGCGTTCCTGGAGCAGGTACAACCACGCCCTGGTCGATGCATTCAGGTCACAAACCCTGGCACGTCTCGCCGAGGCTACGGCAGATTTGGTGGACGACTGGAAGGCGGAAGGAAGGCCGCGCCGTAATCGACCCGTAATAGCCGAACTCGTGGAGCCTTTGAGGGAGAGCCATCACCAAGTCCAAGAGCTGCATCGAAGCGGCCGGCCGGAGGCTCCTGGGTACGAAGAAGCCCATCGACACCTTGCTTGCCGCCATCAACGTATTGCGGGCGGTGCGTCACGAGTCTCCGCCTTGACGGTCCAGTACCGCAGGCGGGTGGAAGCCCTATACCGGCGCTTTTCTTGCGACATGGAGATCGATCCGGGAGACGGGACAACGCCGCGACAAGCTGACCGGAAGTTCGCGGCCTATCCGTACATCGGATCGAGGTACGGCGCGGACCCCGATGTGAAGAAGCTGCTCATCGTTGGGCTCGACATCGGGTCCGACGAGACGCCAGGTCGACTCCAGCACTTCGAGGAAAGGCGCAGGGCGATCGAATCCGCTTTCCTACATCGCCCTGACAAACTTCTACAAGTGGGTCACGGTAGGCCGACGGAATAAGGGTGGCGCGCAGGATTGCACGTTCGTCGACCCCCAACTCGAAAGAGGGCTGTTCCTGAAGGAAGTGCGCCTGCTCGCGCCGCAGGTCGTCGTGTTCCAGGGTGGGGACTTCGACAAGGCTCGGTTTCGGCAAGTCCGCGATGCCATTCCGTCCGAGGTCGAGTGGCACGTCCTGGTGCATCCTTCGTTGCGCGGCAGGCGGCGGCCGAAGGACATCACGCATCCGCGACTGAGCAGCACGGACCCGAGCGATGACCCATTCCCGCTCTCACCGGCCGTCGCGGACGACCTGCGTAGGACGGGCACCGAGGGCTACGGGGGGCTCTTCAGGGACGATGCGTTGGTGCTGGGCCTGATCGCTTTGGATGGCCAGAATCAAGAAGATCCGACTCCACGACGTGGTGGCCCATGTGCTCGAGCACGGGTACGCCGGGCCGCGCGGCGGGGGAGGCTCTGCCATCTACTTTGCATGTCGCTGGCTGGCGAAGCACGATAAGCCTGTCCGTGGCTTCATCATCACATCTCCGCGTCGTGGCTACTACCGGCTCGAGAAGGCGACGAAAGCGCAGCTTGCGGCATGGAGCACCGACGTGGCGTAGGAAGGTGTGGGGGAACTCCCCACCGTTCATCAAGAGGCTGCGGTTGGGCGATGATGACGCGCCTCCCGGCAAACGAGACCGTCGCAATCATTCGCAACGACCAGCAGGTTGCGGATCATGCGGCCCCGCGATCCACAACAACCACTTCGACGCCGAGCGTGTTCCGCAACGGAATCAGTTCGTTCGGGAGCGGATTCGCGAGGGCCAAGACGGTGCGCGCGCTCACGCACCGTTGTTCGGCGTGTAACGTCGCCTCCAAGAGGGCCTTGTATTTCACACACTGAAACAGCCCTCGTTCGAGGTCGCTCGGGGTCGAAATCTCCGACTTCACCTCGGCGACGATCCATTCCCGGCTCGCACGAAACAAGACATCCGCGCGGTCGCCGGAGCGGAACAGAAACTCCGTTTCCCCCGGAGCGGTGGAGGCCGGCGCTCCTATTGTCACCGGATGATCGGCGACGAAACTCTTGAGGGCCTTGTGCTCTCGAGATTCCCCCTCCGAGCGGAGGCTTAGCCCCCGTCCGGTCGCTAGCGTCGGAGCCACGGCCGGATCGAGGCGGAAGTGACTTAGAACGTCATCCCAGCGTCCGAACGAGTAGACCTCCTCCCACAGCGGGGCTACGATCGCACGCTTGCCAGCCATGCTCGCATCCTCGTATTCCGCCTCGCCTGGGCCGACGAGTCCCCCCGGCAACCGAGACGACCGGTTGATGACCAGGACCTCGATCGGCGGGATCTTTTCCTGCCACGTCTCCCCCAACCTCAGCAATTCATTGCCGATGGCGCCCAAGGGGTAGTTCAGGTTCCGAGGGTTCTCCATCCCAAGTTCGGCGGCTAAAGCTCCGTATTCGATGCGGCGTCTGGCGTTCGCTTGCCTCACCAGAATCGGCAGCGCCCTTCGCGCGCTCCGCTGGTAGAGCTTGTCTCCGCGAAAGCCGTACCGGGTCTTCTCAGGTGTGCTATTGGGAACTTCGGCAGATTGAATCCCGGTCACGGCTTCCTGCCTCGAACGTAACGTCCGTGCCCAACGCGCCGAACGTCTCCTCGTTTGTTGAGCTTATCCAACGCGGAGCGAACATAATGATGGTAGTAGGGCCGACCGTACCGCATCTCCATTAGGCGACGTGTAACCAACGGGTGACCCTCCATTTCCTGATAAATGTCCGGTACCGGGATCTCACCGTCCTGGGCACTAACGATCCGCAGCACCGCCTCTTTCCAAGTCTCGGTCACGGTCGCGTCTCCTCCTGGATCACTGCGCCGGGCTCCCCGGACGCCGGGCCGTGGATCACGATGACCGGCGCGGCGACGTGGAGATCGTCCAGACGCAGCTTCCGACCGCGCCGCTCGAACAAGCAGTCGGGTTGGCTCGCGGGGTGGGACACGCTGGGGGCTGCCGACTCCTCTCCGAAACGGAAATGCTTAACATACGGGGGTTTACGGCAACGATTCACAGTGCGACGTAGAGTTCGCCGGGGCCGATCTCGACGGCGAGGTCGGCGAGGTCGATCCGCAGCGTTCCCTCGAGGACGAAGAACGCTTCGTCCGTGTCCGCGTGGTCGTGCCACACGAACTCCTGCGACTCTCATCGCCCCTCCGGGGGCGGGATCACACGCGTGAGGGACTCCGCGAGTTCCGCTTCGGGGAACGCGGCGCGGTTCTCCTCCGCCGTCGGTGGATAGCCCGACAGCGTACGCGACGGGAGCGGCACGACCCGGTCTCCGGTCGCGGTGTTGAGGTCACCGTCCTTCACCCAGCCGTCCGAATAGATGAGAAACGTCCTCCTCCATCCGTCCGGGAGCGCCGGGAACGCTCCTGCTTCGAAGCGGAGCGTGATCTCGTCGCCCGCGTTCTGGATTACGTAGCGGTCGTCGCCCTCGGCCACGAGGTCGGTCACGTCCCCGAAGCGGGTGTAAAGGCCGAACAGGTCGTGCCAGCGCGGTGCGACCGTGACGGAATCGTAGTCGAACCAGTGGGGGCCGTAGCGGCCGCCCTTTCTGAATTCTCGGGCGAAGCCGCGATAGTGAATGTCGGCCTCCCGGGGCGCGACTGACGTGACCCGAACCTCGTCCGCCGCGGGGTGCGCGGCGCCGGTCGTGAAGAAGGCCTCGTCCCAGTAGACCATGAGGTTCGTCCGGATCCGCACCCGGCGGTCGGCGGTCGGGAAGAGACCGCGCAGGTCGGCGACGACGGTCTTGTCCTTGCCCGACGGGAAGCTGAGGCCGGGGATCGCGGGCTGCCACTCGCCCCCGGGGCCCATCACGTCGAGTTCCGGGAAGTGCGGCTGCAGCGCGTCCGACTGCCCGATCGCCACGTTGATGCTCGCATCCGTGGGGAAGATCCATCCCGTGAGGAAGAGCGTGACGTCGCCCGAGCCCGCCTCGGGCCCGAGGTCGAGGATGAGTTCGTGCGGTTCGGCGATCCCCTGGAAGCGGCCGGGTCGGAACGACGAGACGTAGTCGAAGTCACGCCCGGCGAGCGCCGCGCGGTGATCTCGCCCGTCCTCGTCCGTGGCCGAGACCGGGGCGTGCCGCTCCCCGACCCGCCACAGCTCCAGATCGATGGGCGCGGGCGGGATGAAGGCCTCGTTCACATACACGTCGATCTCGGAGGGATGGTCGACGGCGACGAGGTTCACGCCGTCCACGTAGATCGTCTCCCACAGCTCCTCGGTGATCTGCATCACGTACTCGCCGTCCAGCGGCTGGAGCACGCCGTCGGGGAGGCGCCGGTACTCCTGCGACGGGAAGGCGGGGGCGTAGGCGCGCTGGCCGCCGCCGAGGATGCCGAGGGGCATGCCGAGGGCGCTCTTCCACATCATGTCGCCCACGAACTCGAACCCGTCCCCGTCCCACACGTAGAGCATGGGACAGGAACCCTTGAGCGTCTGCTGCTCGACGAGATCCTGGTCCGTGCCCGGGAAGTAGAGGTCCTGAGGCACGCCGTTCGGCCAGTAGACGCGGACCACGTCAGCCTTGAGGCGTCCGTCGAGGCCGATCAGCGTGGTCGGGTCGGTAACGGTGTGGACCTGGAAGAGATCCCCCGTCCGCACCTCGACGCGGGCGCCGATCCCGAAGCGGTTGTTCTTGCGGCTTCCCTCGCCCAGCCCGGCGAGGTCGAGCCTGAAGTAGTGGTTCGCGTTGCCGCCGTCATTGCGCAGGAGCGTCGGGCTCCCGTCGCCGCCGAGGACGAGGAGATCGGCGTCGCCATCCTCGTTGTAGTCGAACGACCGAACGGTTCGCAGCGCGGCTGGGAGATCGGGGAGGAATTCGGGGGCCGGACGCAAACGCCCCTGCCCCTCGTTGCGGAACAGCCGCAGACCGGAGCCGGACGCCGCGCCGGATTCGGGGGCGGCGCCCGAGGCCGGGGCCTCGCCGGCGGCCGCGAGGTCCAGCCGGCCGTCGTTGTCGAAGTCGACGAAGAGCAGGTCGCGCGGTGCGAGACCGTTCAGCGGCACGGTCGCGGCGAGCGTGAACGCGTCGGAGGCCGAGCCGTGGAGCAGGCGGACACGGTCGGCGAAGGCGGCCGCGATGTCGAGCCAGCCGTCCCCGTTCACATCGCCGATCGCAACGGCCTGCGCTTCCTCGGCCCCGTCGCGGGTGGCCGCGCCGGTCCCCGCGCCGGAGAGGCGTTCCGTCCGGTCGGCGAAGGTGGCCGCGCGCTCGTTGTCCAGGAGGCGGAGACCGCCCGCCCCTTCCGCGAGGACGATGTCCAGGTCGCGGTCGTTGTCCAGGTCGGCGAAGGCGGCGTCGCGGGTGTCGCCGTCCGCGGGCCCCGAGA
Organism: Candidatus Palauibacter sp.; assembly: GCF_965222475.1. Taxonomy (GTDB): domain Bacteria; phylum Gemmatimonadota; class Gemmatimonadetes; order Palauibacterales; family Palauibacteraceae; genus Palauibacter. The sequence goes on from NZ_CBDCUB010000002.1 coordinate 268,912, forward strand.
GTCCGAAGTCCGCCGCCATCTCGGCGAAGGTGAGGTCGCCGTTGTTGCGGAAGAGACGGTTTGCGCCCGTGTGCGCCTCGAACACGTCGAGATCCCCGTCCTGGTCGAGGTCCGCCGCGAAGACTGCGTGGGCCGCGCCCGCCGCCGCGCCGTCCAAACCCACTCCGGCCGAACCCGCCCCGGCAACCGCCGGGAGCGCGATCTCCCCGAAGCCTCCGGCCGGGTCGTTGCGGTAGGCGCGCGGCGCGCTCCCGGCGAACCAGACGTCGAGCCGGCGGTCGTCGTCGAAGTCGACCCAGAGCGCGGTCTCCGCATCTCCCGCGTCGATCGGCCCGACCTCGTCGGAGGCGTCCACGTAGCGGCCGAGGTCGACGCGAAGCACGCGCCCTTCCCCTCCCCGGCTCCACAGCAGGTCTTCGTCGCCATCCCCATCGAAGTCGCCGATCGCGGCCCCGGCCCCGGCGCCCGTCTCCGGCGGACCGGCAAGCGCTTCCAGCCCGGCGAGTGCGGACGCGTTCGTATAGCGGAGTGCTGCGAGGACGGCTTCCGGCTCCTGGACGCGGAGCGAGACGAGGAAGCTGAAGTCGAGTTGCGCGACGCCGGCGAGGGGGCCGCCCGGCTGCCTCAGCTCTTCGAGACTCGCCTGGTAGGGCGAGGTCACCTCGAACGCCGCCCGGAACTCGGCGAACTGGCTGCGCGCCGTCGGGGCGTCGCCATCCAGGATCGCATCTTCGGCGGCCTCGAACGCCGCGCGCGGCCGGTCCCGGAAATCCGGCGCGATCTGGCGCAGGCCCTCCAGGGTGCCGAGCGCGTTGTCGAGTTCGCCGCGCGCGAGTTGCGCATCGGCCAGCGTGGCGAGCGCGGCCAGGTTGCCCGGTGCGGCCGACGCCAAGCGCGCGAGAACGTCCACGCGGGCATCGGAGGCCAAGCCGGCAGCCCGGGCCTCAAGCTCCGCCAGCCCCCACAGGCTGCGTGCGTGACCCGGGTCCGCCGCCAACGTCTCGTCCAGCAGCGCCCGCGCTTCCTCGAAGTCACCCGTTTCGATTCGCAGCGTGGCCAGCGCGAGCGCCAACTCCGGGTCGTCCGGCACCCGCTCCCGCGCCTCGACGAGGTTCTCCTCCGCCGTCTCGTAGTCCGCCGCCTTGAGCGCCGTGAGCCCGAGCCCCGCGTATCCCGCCGCTTCGGCCGGCGCCATCTCCACGAGACGCTGGTACTCGGCGCGCGCGTCCTGGAGGCGGTCCTGCTGGAGCGCCGCGTCCGCCGTCCCCCGCGCTGCCAGAATCTCCGCCAGCGACGCCTCCGGAACCGGCGGCCCCGCCTCCCCACACGCGACGACCAGCGCGAAGGCGCCAACGCCCGCCGCAGCGGAGACGCCTGTGCCCGGACGCCGATCCCGCCGCAACACCTTGCCGCGCCAGCGGCGCCACTCCGGTTTCGTCAACGCTCCCCACCCTCCCTTCCGATGGCCAATCCCAATGAGTTCGGCATCCGCTCAACCGCCTCCGGTTGCGTTACGGGCATGCAACCCGTCCGCTCTATTAGCACATAACTTGTCCGGTTTCAACACGGTTGCGGACGCGATTCCGGCGGATCGGCACGGTTGCTCCCCGCACGCGGGGCGTTGAGCTTGGGATCATGCGCGACTTCAACACGGCTGGGCCGGTACGGGCCGACAAGCATTACTGCATTCCGCCGCTCGAACGGCTGAACCTCGCCGAGGTTCTCGCTCTCGTCCGCCGGGAACGGTACTTCGTCCTCCACGCTCCCCGACAGACGGGCAAGACCTCCGCCTTGCTGGCCCTGCGGGACTTGCTCAACGGCGGCGCCGAGGGCGACTACCGGTGCGCCTACGTCAACGTGGAACCCGCGCAGACGGCCCGCGAGGACGTGGGCCGCGCGATCGGGGCCATCCTCGACGGCATCGCCATGGAGGCCCGTTACACGCTGGGCGATGCCGCTACGGCCGACGCCGCGTCCTCCCTCGACGCCACCGCCCGGCCCGACAGCGCCCTCGGGGACTTCCTCGCCCGGTGGTGCACTGCGGATCCGCGTCCGCTCGTCCTGCTCCTTGACGAGATCGATGCCCTCGTGGGAGACTCGCTCGTTTCCGTGCTGCGCCAGTTGCGGGCCGGCTACGTCCGTCGCCCGGATCACTTCCCGGGGAGCGTGGTCCTGTGCGGGATCCGAGACGTGCGCGACTACCGCATCCATGCAAGTTCCGAGAGAGAGGTGATCGCGGGTGGCAGCGCCTTCAACATCAAGGCCGAGTCGCTGCGCCTCGGCGACTTCACCGAGACCGAAGTCCGGAACCTGCTCGGGCAGCACACCGCCGAGACCGGGCAGGCGTTCGCGCCCGAGGCGCTCGACGCCGTGTGGGAGCAGACCCGCGGCCAGCCGTGGCTCGTCAACGCGCTCGCGCGGGAGCTGTGCTTCGAGCACCAGGCGCTCCGTCTCCGTGACCGGCCCCTCTCCGAGGCCGACGTGTTCGAGGCGCGCGAGGCGCTGATCCTGCGCCGCGACACCCACATCGACCAGCTGGCCGACAAGCTGCGCGAGCCGCGCGTGCGCCGCGTCATCGAGCCGCTCCTCAGCGGTGGCGACGCCGACGTACTCCGACCGCGACCGCGAGTACGTGCGCGATCTGGGGCTCGTGGCTCCGGACGCCCCCCTCCGGATCGCGAACCCGATCTATGCCGAGGTCGTGCCGAGGGAGCTGACCTGGGTTCTCCAGGATGAGATCCCCCGGCGAACGGCATCGTACGTTGACGCGGACGGACGTCTCGACCTCGACAAGCTGCTGGCGGCGTTCCAGGAGTTCTTCCGCGAGAACTCGGAGCACTGGATCAAGCGGGCGCAGTACACAGAGGCCGGACCGCAGCTCGTGCTGCAGGCGTTCCTGCACCGGATCGTGAACGCGGCAGGGCGGATCGAGCGGGAGTACGCGCTCGGGAGCCGCCGGGTGGACCTGCTCGTCGTGTGGCCGCGGGAGACGGGCCGGGCCGACAGGTTCGCGGTCGAGTGCAAGCTGCTCAGGGGCGGCCGCGAACGCACCATCGAGCGCGGGCTGGAGCAGACGGCCGCCTACATGGACATCTCCGACACCGACGCCGGACACCTCGTGATCTTCGACATGCGCGAGACGCGAAGCTGGGACGAGCGCATCTTCCGCGAGCCGCGGACGGCCCCGGACGGCAAGCGCATCACCGTGTGGGGGATGTGAGTTCCGAGACCAGGACTTCTTCTCCGGCTTCGACCGGCCCGGCCACGCTCCGACCCCCCGCCGGCCACACGACGACCACGCTGTCCGCCCGCGGCGCCCCGCCGAGGCCCGCCAGCACCGGGTTCGCCTCGGACTGCGACAGATACGACGATGCCGTGGACACGACGAACCGTTGCCCGGCGTCCCCGACGAACACCCTCACCGTCGCACCGACCGCCCCGAGGTTGGGCGCCGCTCCCGCCAGACGCACCCGCACCCAGCCGGGCCCGGGCCCGAGGTCGTTCCGAAACAGCTTCGCCGGACCCCCGTTCGTCGAGATCACCAGGTCCAGGTCCCCGTCGCGGTCGAAGTCCAGCGTCGCCACCCCCCGCGCCACGATCGGTTGGTCGAACCCGCCGCCCACCAGCCTGCCGATGTCGGCGAAGCCCCCGCGCCCGTTGTTCCGGAACAGCTGCGGCGGCTGGGCGAAGGTCACGTCCCCCTGGATCGCCTCGATCTCCGGTTCGATATGGCCGTTCCCCAGCACCAGGTCCACATATCGGTCCAGATCCAGGTCCGCGAAGCGGAGCCCGAACGTCAGCGGAAGGAGCGTCGAGCGCGTGAGCCGCGCGGCCCCCGCCAGGTCCTGGAACAGATCCTCCTGGATCTGCGTGAACAGCGACACCGGTTCGTTCGAGAAGTTGCCGATCGCGATCGAGAGTTGCCCGCGGTTGAGGATGTCCCCGACGTCCACCCCCATCCCCGCGCGCGCCCGCCCGAACTCGTCGAACGCGATGCCCGCATCGAGCGCCACATCGACGAACGTCCCATCCCCCTGATTCTCGTACAGGAAGTTTTGATAAGTGTCGTTCGCGATCGCGATATCCGGCAGCCCGTCCCCGGTGAAGTCGTCGATCACGATACCGAGAGACTTTCCGTCGGGGTTGTCGAGACCCGACTCGGCCGTCACGTCCCGGAACCGCCGCGCGGGGGGGCTGGCGTCGGAGCCGCTCCCGCCCGGTTCGTTTCTCAGGAGACGGCAGGACTCGCCGTTGTATTCCTCGGGGGTGGCGTAGGACTTGTTCACGCCGTCGCGGCTGAAGAAGAGGTCGGTCTCCGGGGTCCAGTCCACATAGTTGCACACGAGAAGGTCGAGCCAGCCGTCCCGGTCCGCGTCGAACCAGGCCGAAGCGGTCGACCACGCCGGATCCGCCGCGCCCGGTGCGCTGCCCGCCGTCCCCGTCTCGGAGGTCACATCGGTGAAGCGCCCCCCGTCGTTTCGGTACAGCCGGTTGTCGCCGACCGCCGTCACGTAGAGATCCGTGTCTCCGTCCGCGTCGTAGTCGGCCGCCGACCCTCCCATCCCGTAGATGGGCCGCCCCAGTCCGGCCTCTACCGTCACGTTCCGGAACGTCCCGTCGCCGAGGTTGCGGAAGAGCATGGACGTGGCGCCCCAGTCTTCGGCGTGCCCCTCCCAGCCGGTGCTGCTCACAAAGAATAGGTCGGGCCACCCGTCTCCATCGTAGTCGAGGACGAGGACGCCGCTCCCCATCGTCTCGGGCATCCACTTCTCGCCGAAGGCTCCGGTCGCGTGGACGAAGTCGATGCCCGCCGCGGCGGTGACGTCGGTGAACCGGATCGCGGTGGACGCGTCATCCCCCGTGCGTTCCGTGAAGCTCGGCCGCGTCTCGGTGTAGGCCGGAGCCTCCTCGCGCTCCGCCCCGCCCGGACCGCAGGAAGTCGCCGCCGGAGCGAGGAGAACGGCAACGAGGAGAACGGTCTTGTGAGCGCTCATGGACCTCCGCCGCCGCCCGCGGGCCGCAGTTCATGCGTGTGGATGTCCTGTGCCATGAGGTTCACGCCCGGGTTCTCCGCCCTGTAGGACCTCGTGATCGCCTGCGCCGCCTCGTCGATCCGGTAGCGCTCGAACGCCGCTTCGGCCAGCGCCGCCTCCTCGTCACGCCCCGACGCCCGCAGACTGAGCATACGGTTATAGTGCGCCTGCCGGTGCTCGGGATCGATGGCCAGCGTCCGGTCCAACGCCTCGACCGCCTCCTCATACCGGCGGGCAAGATATCGCGTGCGCCCGAGTTGGAACCAAGCCTCGCGATCCTCCGGAAACGCGTCGAGCACCGCAACGTAGGCCGCCTCTGAAGCATCGTAGACCCCGTCCTCCTGGTGGGCCCCGCCCCACACCCACGCCACGCGAGGGTCTCCCGGGCTGATGGTCTCGGCTCGCCCGAGGTTGTCGAACGCGTCATCGAGGTTGCCGGCGCGCAACGCCATGCGCGCGAGGTTCAGCGGCCCGTCCACCCGGCCGGGGAAGAGTTCTCCCACGCGCTGGAACGGGCGCTCCGCGAGGCGGGTGTTCCCTTCCCTGAGGAGAGCGATCCCGTAGTCGTTGTAGCGGACCCAGATTTGCTCGCCCTGGTCGTCCGCGGAGACCGGATCCACGCGGCCCCCGACTCCGATGACGACCTCGTCACGGGCGATCTCCGTCACCGGCAGGTCCGGGACGTCGTCGAACTCCGCGAACCCCTCCGGGTTGGCCCCGAACGCAAACTCGGTGTAGGCGCGGTCGAACTTCCGCCACAGGACACGCGCCCTCGCCGTCAGCGAGCCCACCGGGAGATCGGGCGGCAGCGTCACCTGGAAGTGGGCCACATCCGCGTTCCCGGGGCCGATCACGTTGACGGCCGCCGTCACATGGATGTCCTGCGCGTTCCGCTTCTGGATCGGCCGCCCCTCGCGGTCGAGGATCACGGCCTTGAACACATGCGCGTCGGGATCGAGGTGCCCGTCCGGCCCGATCTCGCCGCTGATCGCGATCCGCCGTCCCCCGTCATCCTCCAGTTCGAACTCGAGCCAGCCTTCGTTGGAGTCGTTCGTCCCGCCGGGGAAGGTGTGCCCCACTCCCTGGTTCCGGACCACGACCTCGAAGGTGATGGTCTCCCCCGGAGACACGCTGGGGGGCGACAGATCCAGCCCCATTTCGGGCTCGTCGCCGGGGCCCCGCCGGATCGCGAAGATGTCGACGCGCAGCTTCTCATCCCGCAGGAAGTCCTCGATGCGGCGCAGGGTCGCGGTGTCCCCCCGCAGGAACGGGAGCGCCGTGTTCACCGCCAGGAAGCGGTGTGAGCGCACGCGCCCGTTCTCGGCCGACACGTCGCCCAGCGGCGCCTCCTCGGACGGCATGTGACAGTCCTGGCACACCCGGGCCGCCGCCGGGAGGTAGAAGGTGCGCGAGGCGTTCCGCGCCACTCCGCTGTCGTGCCAGGCGTCGTACTCGTTCTGGCCGCGCAGCCAGCGGTAGTTATTCACCGGCCCCGTCAGACTCACCTTGTGACAGGTGGCGCAGAACTCCGACGTCGAATGCACCGGCTTCAGGAGCTGGTCCATGTGGACGGACGGCTTGGCCTTGAGCGCGGCGTCGTGCAGGTAGGCGCCCAGCGTGCCCGCCTCGGCGTCGGCGAAGAGGTACGGGTCCTCCTGCTCGTCGGCGATGTTGTAGTTGCCGTTGCCCGTGTTGTCGTGGATGCGGTCGATCGCGTGGCAGGCGAGACAGGTGAGCCCGGCCTGCGCCTCGACGGTGGCCGGGTCGATCGGCGCATCCATGGCGCCGGCGAGCATGAGCGCCGGGTCGTGGCACCCGCTGCACCACTTGCTCTTCACGCGCCCCGCCGCGTCCGGCTCCAGCCCGAACTCCCGCAGGTGCGCGATCACGTCCGGCCCCGCCTCGAGCGACTCACTCCGCATGTTCTCGATCGTGGCCGTATAGAAGGGGTTGTTGAAGGAGGCGAAGCGGTGCGCCGAAGTCGCCCACTGGGCCGTCACATCGGGGTGGCAGCGCACGCACTGGGTGGCGCCAATCAGTTCGTCGGCCGCGAACCCCCGCCGCTCGACCTCGGAGCGGACGCGCGCCGCGCGCTCCCGGGCCGCCTGCGCCGCGAGATCTCCCGCTCCCGTGCGGGTGATGATGCGTGAGGGCAGATAGGTACCGGTGCTCGTCGTGGTCGCCGCCGGGAAGAACGGGCTCGTCGGAGGGACCAGCCCCTGCGGCACGAAGTCGGCCTCGACGAAGCGGGACACGTCCCGGTCCCGGCCCCCCGGCCCCTCGTTGAGACCCCGGGCGAGCGCGGCTTCGGCCTCCGGGGTGAGCTGGAGTCCGCGGTGTGTGAGGCTGTGCCCCGCGACGAGGACGAGGACGACGGCGCCGGTCGCGAGGGCGAAGCGGCGGGCCCGGACGCGCGGCGGGCGGGCGTAGCTCACGAGCCGGTGCCCCGCGTAGGCGGAGACGATGAGGACGGCGCTCCCCACGTGCGCCCACCACGCCCAGTTGTTCTCCCGGCTCGCGGCCGCGGTCAGGATGAAGAGCCCCGTCAGGACGAGGATGCCGCCCACGAGCCCCATCCCGATCCCGGTCAGAATGGAGGCGCGGTGCTTTCGCTTCCAGACCGTGGGGAGGTGAGCGGCGAGGAACCCGAACATGATCGCGGCCAAGAGCAGCCCCACCCCGGTGTGGGTAAGCACCATCGTCTGGAACAGCTTGGGCAGCGAGTTCTCCCCCACGGCAAAGAACTCGAGCCCGAGCCCGTCCGCGAGCCGGTTCGCCAGCAGGTAGAGGGTGTTCGCCAGCATGAAGACGGCGACCCCGAGACCGAACCGGAGCCAGCGCTGGAGCCCGATTCCGAGGATGGAGCGCAGCACCGGCCGCCCGGGGCGGGTGTCCGCAGCGGAGCCGCCCGCCGCCCTGGAGTCGGCCCCGTTCCGTACTTCCGGGCCCTGGTCCCGCCCTCGTCCGCTCATGCGTCAACGAAACCGTAAGCGGACGGCCCGCGCAAGCAATCGGCCCTAAAGCCGTGGGTGAGTACCGAACCTCCGTCACACACCAATCAGGTCTTGTCTGACAAGACCCTTGGCTAGCTGCTAGCTGATTGCCGCTGTGCCGAGAAGCTTCGCAAGCAATAGAAGTGGCGCTCCCTGCGCACGAGAAACTCCCTCTCGGCGCACGATCGCCAAGACGGCTGGATTAAGGCTCGTTTCGGTAGCATCGAGTATGACGTCGGCGACAGGACCGTCCCGTGCTACTAACTCGATTACTCCTACATACCGTGACAAGACAATCTCATTCGTGAGCGCATGGAATCCGTACGAAGAAAGACCAAAACCAAAAGCGGACGCACGATACGCAACACCTCTGGAAAACCGCGTATGCACCTCCAGATCCTCAGCTACAGGTATGCTCACGGCAACGGCTTCGGCTATCTCATGAGCCAGCGCTCGAAGCCTACCGGCCGACAGTCGCAGCTTTAGTGGAACAGGGATTAACATGGCGAACAGTCGCCATTCTTCGGCGGGCCGGTCATCAGGCCACTGCAGTTCCAGAGATGTTGTCACCCTTCCGTTAACGGTCGTCCCCTTTAGCCAAGCAAATGCGTACGGGCCAAGCCGGTCATCGTGCACGTAGAGTCCCTGCACTGCGCTCGATCCATCGGCGTAGTTCACGTTTGGATCGGTCCGCGGCATAACTTCCCCCAAACGAAGACCTACGCCGCACACAGCGTGAGCTTCGCCCTCTCCAAACGGCACAATCCCCAGTACGACGGGGAAACCCGATTGCAAATAGGTAGCGAGATGACCCTTGTCTTCAAGCGGTGACATCGAGCGAAGCAACACAGGTGCAAGGCCGCTCGTGCGAGTCGCTTCACAAAGCTGTTCTACGTTTAGACCTTCAGATGGTAGAGCTCTCCCATCTGGGATCATATAGCGGCAGGCGGCTTCTGTTATCGCCGCTGGTGTCGGCGAAGCAAAGTGCTCCAGCGGCGCCGCGCACTGAAGAGCAGACCACAGGGCGGTGGTGGCGCAAGCACTCACGCCCCGATCCTGTTGCTGGAAGGCTAGACCCTGGACCGACAAAGAGAGGCCGGCGAGGTTGACGTGATATGAGCGAGTCGCACCAAACCTGCGCCGCCTTCCGTCCGCAGCGTCGGGCCCAAACGTCTTGAGAACTGTTCGGCCAATCGGAGATCCGGGAAGTGGCTTCACTACCATGAAACCCAGATACTGCTTTGCTAGCTGCTGCTCAATCGCACTGCGATCTCCCATGTTGACCCTCTCAACGAGGCCAGACCATTGTTCTTCATCGAACTCGGAAGAAAAAAAATGGAGTCGTTGACAGAAATTGGGATAATTGCGAAGGCTGCGAGCGTAGAAAAGCGCGAAATCTTCAATATAATGCCGGTCGATGTAGTGGCGTTCGTGTACGATCGTTCTGCAGCCGAGAGAATTCAGATAGACATCCATGTACTTCATCTGGAGGGGAGGCCACACGGAGTCAACTGGTCCAACTGGCTCCCGAAACAGCGCGTGGAACTCGCCGTCGAGCGGATGGACTCGAATTCTCTGGCTTGGATATTTGTGTCCGTCAGGTTCGACGAGCATTCTTAAGCCGGGTGTTCAATAGCTCGACACTGATAACCTCGGCCGCCAACTCGCGTTTGACGATCGGCTTGACCGTCCGTCGAGCCTCTTCGAGGATTCGCTTCATCTGTTCGAGGTCGTCCACAATCTTGTCCTCGGCATCGCGCCGCCGTTCAGGGGACATCGCCTTACGACCCTCGGGAGAAATCATGCGCCCTCCGATATCCGATTGGCCTCCATAGCCGCCACCAGCACGAACTCTTTACTTCTCCTGGGATTCATCCATCAAGGCCTCGGTCACCTTCTTGACCAAGTCGAGAGTCTTCGCGCTCGATCGCGACGCTCGGAGAAAAATGGGGTCGACCCGCATCGTGGAATTCGCGGACCCACGGCCGAGAAGCGTGTCGGTGCTCAACTCAAGGGCATCGGCCAAACGAACGAGAGACGCCACGGACGGCGCACGTTGTCCGGTCTCGAAGTGTGAGACGGACGCCGCAGCAATCCCAGCCTTGGCGCCCAACTCAGCTTGCGTTAGGCCGCGCATCTTGCGGTTTTGTCGGAGGCGTTCGGGAAGCCCTTGCACGTTCTTGGCGTATTCCCTTGACATGTGTTCACGATGCGTATACCGTAACTCTACGGTGTCGTAGCGTCCGCTACGATCAAGTATACCGTAGTCTACGGATGGAAACAAGGAGGGACAAAATGGCAGCGGTGGAGAGCCATCTGAACATCTACGTCAACCGTCGCAAGTTCGACGAGGGCGACGGGGTCAAGCCGCGGATGACCGGAGGGGACATCGCGCTTCTCGTGGACGTTCCCCCGGACAATGCGGTGGTTCGACGTGACGAGGGCTCCGAGAAGCCTGAGATCGGAGTGAAAGACGAGATCGAAGTGAAGCATGACGATCATTTTCTCGTGACGAGGAGGATCGTAGAGGGGGGTTGATGAACCACGATCGGATAACACGCGAACTCCGCGTCTTGGCAGAAGGTGGGCAGGTAGCCGAACTAGTTGCCGGCACGCGACCCGTTGTCGTTTATCTCGACGTTCCAACCGCCGGGGAGGAAAAAGGTCTTCCGGCCGCGTCAGATGTCGTCGTACCCGTACCCAGCGGGTACCCTGGAGGCATCATCGATCTGGCCGGCCTACCTGTGGGCTCCCCTTTCCTTGAGCTCGTCAAGGGTGGACGGAACAGCCAGGGTCTCATCAGTGCCGGTGGCCGCGAATGGCAGCTCGCCAGCTATCATCCCCACAGCGGAGGAGGAGGCCCACCTTGGGACCCGAACCGCCACGGATTTCACACTTATCTGGATCAGTTGATCGCATGGCTCGCCCATCTGAACTGAACAGCACGGGAGTAAGCAGCGTCGTCGTCCGGATGAGCAATCCCGAACGCCAGCAGCTACTCCGCTTGGTTTTCTCTCGCTACCCGACGAGAGAGTGGGCCACGTTCGTTAGGTTCGGGTGGCGCGACACGGGTGACACCTTGGCCCTCACCTTGGCGAGTATCGAGGCGCCGAGGTCTGCAGAACTAGATGAAGGAGTTGACCACGTAGCCATCCTGGAGCCGTATACGCTGCGTATCGCACTCCATGCGGAGGCGCACCCGCTGGCGGTTGGTGTTGTTCACAGCCATCCAGAGGGTTGCCCGCCCGTGCCGAGTCTGATCGACGACGACATGGACACGTACCTTGCAGACTACCTTTCCGGGTTTGCTCCCGGGAGACCGTACGTCAGCTTGATCGTTTCCGTGATCAATGGCCAAGTCGTGTTCGGTGGGCGTGTGTTCCATGCCGGCCGATGGCACCCGGTTGCGCGGTTTTCGTCCGACTCCGAACCGGCTCATATCAATCCTGAGGATGGATGTGACGCCGGCGACTTTGAGACCGTCGCCCGCCTTGCCGCCGCGTTTGGCGACGAGGCGGCACGCAGACTGCGGGAGGCTACCGTCGGCGTAGTGGGGGCTGGTGGGACGGGCTCTGCGGCCATTGAAGTGTTGGCCCGCGCTGGCGTGGGCAGGCTGATCATCGTGGATCCCGACAACCTTGAGGCCTCCAATCTCGAACGGGTTCACGGCAGTTGGGCATCCGATGTGGATACGGGTAGGTGGAAGTCGGAGATTGCCCGAGATCACGTGAACGAAATCAACAGGAAATGCGAAGTCGTAGCTATCCGCGGAGCGCTTCCTCAGGAACTCGCTGTCGACAAGCTTGTAGAGGCAGACGTAGTCATGGGGTGTACAGATCAGCAGCACAGTCGGCTCGCGCTGAGCGACTTGGTGGTGCGCTACCTGATCCCCGCGATCGACTGCGGTGTTGCCTTGGAAGGAAGCGACGGAGTCGTTCGTGGCCAAGTGGTGCAGCTCCTCCGCTGGCTGCCGGCGGATCCTTGCGCCGTGTGCCGTGGGATCGTGAATCCGCGCCGAGTTTCGCAAGAACTCATGTCCGAGCAGGAACGCGAGTCTCGGCGCTTGGCGGCCCAGGCGGCGAACCCGGGCGGCAAACCAGATAGTGCCTACTGGGAGGAAGTCCCTCAGCTCAACACGGTGGGTTACCTCACGACGACCGCGGGTGCGCTGGCGGCAGGCTATGTCGTTGGCTGGGTGACGGGACGCTTCGCCCCCCCATTCGAACGAATTCAAATGAACCTCTCTGCTCACGAGTTCGAGGTCATCGCATGGGAGCAGGAGGCAAGCAACAAATGCGCATGCCGCCGTGTGCGCGGCTGGGGTGATCAGGGCAACGCGGAGGCATGGGTATCGGCACCATCGCACTGGCCCCCTGCTGAAGTCTTGTAGGACGTAGTCCAGCTGACGTTGCACAACCGCCGGCGCTGAGAAGCGGGAGCTTCCGGCCGTCCCGAGGTCGAGCCGCTTCGGCCGGAGCCAAGGCACCAAGAGGTGTCCCCGAGAGATCGGTCGTTCGTCCGCGAATGGACTCGGGCGCCTAGTCCCAAAACAAGCGCGTAGCTCTGGCGAGGCATCATTATGACGTTGGGTGGCGGATTATGGGCCGAAGAGCCTGCCGGGAAGCCGTTTTTGGGTGGCGCCGAGGCGGGGATGCGGGGTTCTTCGCTCGGCGGGCGGGGCTTGAGGGGGCGTGATTTGGCGCCGGGAGACACCGGTCCCGGCGTTGTCCTCGGAAGAGCGAAAGAGCGTGAGAGCCGGGGGTGGCGTCAGCCGAAGCCGGTCCTCTCGATCATGCGCCAGACGCTGAACAGCCGATCGGTGGTGTCGACTCAATCCACGAGGACAACGGGTCCGCCAGGAAGTCTTGCAGTACGGAAGGGGCGGTGCCGCTGCGTACCCGGTCGGCCAGCGCCACCCGGAACGACGGATCTGTCAGGTCCGCCTCCTTGGTCGCCCGGCGCAACGTCTCACCGATGACCCGGTCCGGCTTTACCTCGGCACCGAAGAGACCGCTCGCCACCCGAGCGACCTCTGCTTGTTGCTGCGGCCACGGCCCTCCCGAGGAAAGCGTGGCGGAGGTCCCGATGTGGATCAGCCGATCCGCCCTGCACGCCCGCCTGGCTCGTCGAACCAGCATGGCCACGTCGGCACCCTGTCGGCCCCGGTACGTGTGCAGTTCGTCCAGTACGAGGAAGCGAAGGCCCTGCGACGCAGACACAAGCTGCTCTTCGTTATGACCGAAACGCGTGAGCACGAGTTCGAGCATTACGTAGTTGGTCAGGAGAATGTCGAGTGGATCCTTGATGATCTCAGCTCGCCGCTCGGCACTCTCCTGGCCCGTGTAGCGGGCGAAGGTGACGGGCGGCTGGCCTTCCGGATAGCCGCGGTGGAGAAACTTCTCCAGTTCGCCGATCTGGGAGTTCGCGAGGGCGTTCATCGGGTAGACGATGATGGCCTGGATTCCCCGGCCGCTGCCGCGACGCATTACGTGGTCCACGATGGGGACGATGTAGGCGAGCGACTTCCCGGATCCGGTGCCGGTGGTCAGGACGTAGTTGTCTCCCGCAGCGGCGGCCCGAATCCCCTCGACCTGATGCTGATACAGCTGAAACGGCGGCCCGGACGCACCATCCTCCTGCTTTGCGCGGAAGATCTTCAGGCATTCCGGGTGCAGGAGTCCTTCGGCAACGAGATTCTTGAGCCGGTCCCCATCTTGAAACGAGGGGTTCAATTGGACGAGCGGGGCGGGCCAGAGGAAACCGCCCTCCATCTCCTCCTTCACCTTCTGGTGGACTCGCTCATCGCGAATCGTGATGAAGCTGCGGACGTAAGCTCCGTAGTCCTCTACGACTCGGTTACGGAAGTCGAATACGTCCATGAGCACTCGGGGCGGGCTGGGAAGTTGAGTTGATGCTGCGCTCTTGGCGTTGTGGGCGAATCGCGACCGGTCCGGGCGCCGATGGATCTCCCGGCACAGACCAGTATCGGATTTGGCGCAGGGCATATTCCCCCGGCAGATGCGCCATCGTCAAGACTCGAGCCAAGCGGTCGGGCGCGTCACGCTCCTCGCCGTACCCGGGTCGGACCTCGGAGCTGAAGGGGCGGACGAGAATGATCCTTAGGAACATCACGCAACGTGTTCATCCTTGTTAGTTCGATAACTGAACGTTAGGCTGGCGGCCTTCGTCGCTCGGCGACGGCGATGGTTCAGTAGCGAAGGGAAGAGGGGCGAGAAGGTGACGCCATGACCACCGGGGCACGGCTGGCTGGGCGACTCCGCCGGGCGCGGGAGGAGTGCGGGCTGAGCCAGCAGCAGGTGGCGGATGCGCTGGGACTGCCGCGCACGTCGCTGAGCAAGATGGAGGGTGGCACGCGCAACGTCTCGACGCTGGAACTCACCAAACTCATCGACCTGTACGGGTTCCCCGCCTCGTACTTCCTCGCGTCGGACGATGAGCCGCGACCGGAAGATATGATTCACGTCCTGCGCCGGGCTGTTCCGGAGATGGCGCGGGATCCGGAGGTGGGCCACGCGGTGCGGTTTGGCGCGACGCTGTGCCGGGAGGGGGCATCGCTGCGGCGGTTGCTGGGCGGGGCCGTCGAACCGGCGGTTCCGAACTACGCCGCGCGCACTGCATCCGCGAGCGACGCCATCCGGCAAGGCGAGGCCATCGCGCGGGAAGAGCGCCGGCGTCTCGGACTCGGCGATACGCCGGTCTCGAATATGGCCGACCTCGTCGACGACCAAGGGATCTGGACGGCGGCCACTCACCTGCCCGACAGCCTTTCGGGGCTGTTCGTGAACCACGCGGCCGCGGGCTTCGCCATCATGGTCAACCGGCGGCACGGCCCGGTGCGGCAGCGGTTCGCCTACGCTCATGAGTACGCGCACGCGCTGTTCGACCGCTCCCGGACCGTGGTCACGTCGCGGCGGGACAACGCGTCCGAGCGAGGCGAAACTCGTGCGAACGCCTTCGCCGCCGCGTTCATCATGCCGCCGGGGGGTGTCGCGGAGCGGCTGCGGCGGATCGGCAAGGGCCGTCCCAGCCGACACACCCGCGCCTTCTTCGACGTGGCTAACGATGTCGTGACCGGAGCCGTGGTCCGGGAGCGGCCCGGATCCCAACGGATCACGTACGCTGATGTTGGGGAGATCGCCCGCCACTTCAAGGTCGGCTTCGAGGCGGCGCTCTCGCGGCTGAAGAGTCTCAAACACACCTCAGCTGCGGAGTCTGCCGCGCTCCTGGATCAGAGGGACATCGGAAACCGGTACATCCGACTGTTGGGCGAGCCGGGAAGGACGGGCGCGAGGGATGCCGACGGCCACCGTCATTTGCGCGCCCAGATCGTGCGCCTGGTGATCGAAGCGTTTCGCCAAGAGGCGATCTCTCGCGGTCGACTCCTGGAGATCGGCCGGAAGCTGGCCATCGACGACGGGGAACTGCTCGACCTCGCTTGGGCCGCGCGTCCGTATTGATCCGTGCAGCCAACTTACAGGGGAATCCATGAAGGTGCTGGCCATCGCCGGTCCCAACGGGGCCGGCAAGACAACGTTTTCGCGACGATACCTACAATTCGCGGGGTCGGAGATTCCTTTCGTAAACGGCGACATGATCGCGGCGCAGCTGAATCCAGACGCGCCCGACGCGGCCGCGCAGCGTGCCGGGAGGATCGCGCTCGAGCGGATGGAGTCGTACGCGGCAAAGCGGAGGGACTTCGCGTTCGAGACGACCCTTAGCGGCCGGGGCTACGCGCGCCGCCTCGTCAAGTGGAGAGAGCAGGGGTACCGGATCCGTATGGTTTACCTCCGGCTGCCCTCGGCGGATCACGTCGTCAGGCGGGTCGCCCAGCGCGTGAGCGAGGGCGGCCACGACATCCCCGAAACGGTCGCCCGCCGCCGGTTCGAGCGAAGCTGGAGCAACTTCGTCGAACTGTACCGCCCCGTTGCCGACGAATGGCAGGTCTACGACACTTCGGGCGGGTTCGCGACCCTCGTCGCCGCGTCGGAGAGTGCTGACATCCTGCCGTTGCCTCCCCTCGGACGGCGCATCCGGGAGGTTCCGGCCGCGCCGCACGCAGGCGCGCGAGAAGGGTTAGGACGCCGAGATTATTCTACCGGGAGAGACCCGATGACGAAGGATGCGACGCACGCCCCAGACAGGTTCCCGGACGGAGAGCCTTCGATCAAGAATGTGATGATCGCGCTAAGACAGGCGCGTAACGACGCACTGGCCCGCGCCGAAGCGGTTCGGCAACGGCAGGCAGAAGCCGCGCGGGAGGAGGAGGTGTCGTCCACCGCGGAGGCTTGATCGCGGGCGCGCGGAGACGCTATCGCCTCTCTCCCGAGAGCGTTCAGAGGGCCAGACGGGCGCCCACACGAACCGGGACGGCCACGAGCGTTCGGAGCCCGGGCCTCCCTCCCGGTTCGAACGTGGACAGGGAGTTAGCCCGCACGGCGAAATCGAACAACACGGACCAGCGCGATGAGACAGGGAACCCCAGGCGGAGGTTGCCACCCGCCGCGACGTCCCAGTCGAAGGCAAGTTGCCGCCCGCTGTGCAGGATCGCCGTATAGGATCCTGGGATTCGGGAAGCCCGGACCACGCCGGCCTGAGCCGCCACGACAACCCACGGCCCGCCGCCGTTCCCCGCCAGTCTGAACTCGTGCCCGAGCCGGGCCAGGAGACTCGAAACTCCCACGGCACTACCGAACACGAAGTCCTCGGCGTTGAGGCGATACAAGTCCAGGTCGATGCCGAACCGGATCGAGGGGCGACCACACTCGAGCCCCAGGACCATGCTCCAGCCGCTCACGGGTTGGCCGGCCGCAGGTGCCACCCTACTATGTTTATAATAGATTATCTGCACGCCGGACCGGGAGGCGGCAGCGCACGGCGAGCTGTTGCGACCGGAGTGGGTCGTGGAGCGCGAAGCCCAGGAGAGCCCGTGCCGCCAAGGACACTCACCGGCCTCATCATATCGACATCTCTCGCTGCCTGTGATGCCGGAGCGGGGGCTTCCGGCGCCGGTCCCGACGTCGTGGTCGAGACCCGCGGCGACACCACCGTGGTGCGGACCCTGTCGGGAAGCGTGTGGGGCGCCGCCGCCAGGCTGGTTCCGCAGCTCTCGATCGGCGAGGTGGAGGGACCGGAGGAGCTTCTCTTCGGAGCCATCGGGTCGATCGCGGTGGACGATGACGGGCGGGTGTACGTGCTGGACCGACAGGCCCTCAACGTCCGCGGGTTCGACGCCGACGGTGCCCACATCGAGACTCTCGGGGGACCGGGAGAGGGGCCGGGCGAGTTGAGCACGACCGGGTCGCTCGCAGTCCTGCCCGGGGGTCGGGTCGCCGCACAGGATCCCCTGAACATGCGCATCCAGGTCTATGGGCCCGAACCGAACGAGACGGAGGCGTGGAGCTACGACGCAGGGGCCTTCGTCCTGCCCTTCAAGCCGCTGTTCGTGGACCGGCTCGGCCGGATCCTCGTCGCCGCACCGCAGAGTCCGGTGCCCGGAGACGTCGTCGAACAGGTGGCCGTCCTGGGCGCCGACGGCGTGCAGCAAGACACGCTTGTCCCGCCCCGCGGTGACTTCGAACCTCCCGCCGTCGAGGTCTACGTCCCCATGTTCGAACGCTCCGTGACATCGCCCGTTCCGTTGACGGCGCGGCGTCACTGGACCCTGAACCCGGACGGACACTTCGTGACGGGCGTGTCGACCGACTACCGCATCGATGTGGAGGGCGATGCCGGCGTGCTCCGCATCGAGCGCGTCTACGAGCCGGTCGCCGTGTCGGAGGCCGAGCGCAGCTACTACCGCGAGGACACGACGCGGAGCATGCGCCTGACCCAGCCCGACTGGAGCTGGAACGGACCCCCGATCCCCGAGACGAAGCCTCCCTTCCGGGGCCTCATCGCCGGCCGGGACGGCCGGATCTGGGTGAGGGTTTGGACGGACGCCTACCGCCTGGAGAACGAGGATTACGATCCCGACAACCCCCGCTCCGACCCGGTGACCTGGCCCTCCCCGCTCCGCTACGACGTATTCGAGCCGGACGGCACCTACCTGGGCGCGGTGGTGCCGCCGGAGGGTTTCGCGGACTACCCGCAGCCGGTTTTCGATGGCGACAACGTATGGGCCGTGACCCGCGACGCGCTCGGCGTCGAACGCGTCGTCCGTTTCAGGATCGAGGTGGGGGGATGATTCTTGCGAACGGCTTCAGATGGACGCTTCCGTTCCTCGCCGCGGGGTTGGCGGCCTGCTCCGGCGCGGAGGCCGACGCGTCCGCCTCGCTCGAGCGACCGATCACGCTTGAGCGCGTCCGCACGATCGTCCGTCACGACACGACGGCCGCGACAGCCTGGCTCAGCCGAATTTCCGATCTGCAGTTCGACCCGGTCCGCGGGCACCTCCTTGCCCGCGACATTGATGACCAGAGGATCGTGGAGTTCACTACCGATGGCGAGTTCGCCGGCTACTTCGGCCGAAGGGGCGAAGGCCCTGGCGAGATAAGCAACCTGCGGGACTTTGCGGTGGGGACGGATCAGGTAACGGTGTTCGACCAAGGCAACGGAAAACTCATCTTCTTCGATCGCGCGACTCGCGAGATGCGGGACGAGATCAGGTTCGACCGGCGGCTACGGGATATGGCCGCCATCTCCGACACGCTGCTCGCTGTGACGCCGGGCCCGGCTGGTACCCTCTTTGAACTCATCCACATCGATGACCGTAGCCTGGGCTCGTTCGGCGACGGGAGTTACACCGAGACGGGCGATATCGGCCTCTCGCTCGATCATGTTGGGGACGGGCTGCTGTCCGTCCTCAAACCGGCAATCCCGGAGGGACGGTTGTATGAGCTGGACGGGTCGGTCGCTGCGGAGGTCGGTTTCGCGGAACTGGAGCACGTCCTGGCCGAATGGCGTGGGGATTTCACCGAAATGATGGAGCGTTCCCGTCTCGTCGACCGGGGCGGTCGGCGCATCAGCGGCGGCAAATTCTGGGTGAGCCCGCCGGGTGCCCTCCGGGAGGGTTCTTTCTTCCTGACCGCATCCCCGCAAAGCCTCGACGTGAATCCCTGGGAGTTCTGGGTGCTCGACCTCGGGGGTCGCATCACGGGGCGTTATGTGTTCGACCGCACCTCGATCCGCGGTTTCGCCGCTTCTTTCCCGACGGTCTACGCCCTTGGACTGGGCGACGAGTTCGGCGTCTACGAGTACCACATCCCCTGACAAGTCGCCGTAGCCCGTCACAGACCCCGCGAACCGCCCGTTCCCCGTTGGGGTACGGGAGCGGTATGAAGCGGTTCATACCGCGCGAACACGGGGAATCATGAGAAGCACTGTGAGCAGGGTCACCATACTCGCGATCGGGCTCGTCGGAGCGGCCTGCGGTTCGGAGGGCTCGTTCGAGCCCGTCCCCGAGATCGAAGAAGCGGAAATCCGGGCGGCGCTGGACGACCGCTCGTTCCGCCAGTTCGATCCGCACGTGGACGGCAGTCCCCGCAAGGGCGTCATCCTCGACTTCTTCGATGGATTGCGTCTGTGGGCGCAGTATGCCGAAGGGAACCACGCGATCCACGAGTGGGAGATCTCCTCTTCCGAATACCGCATCGAGCAGTCCGCCTCCGGCGCGGAAATCAGACTCGTCTTCACCGCGCCCCCCTCGCGACGGACGCTCACCACACCCTGCGACGACTGTATTCCGGTTCAGGAGATCTCGATCTCGGTCCGGGACGTGTTCGACGAGGAGCGGATCCGGTTCCGGGTGAACGATCCGGACGGCGCCCTACCGTCCCCCTTCCCCGTGTTCACATCGTGGACCCGCTTCCGGGAAGACGAGATCTTCGACTGACGGGTCGACAGGGGTGATATCTTCCCCCCGGCACGGATCTCATCACCAGCAACGAGCGGTCTTCCGGACGAAGACCGAGAAACCAATACAGAACGATGAATAACGATGAATACTGAGACTCTGGTCATCATCGGCTCGGGGCCCGCGGCCTGGACGGCCGCCATCTACGCGGCCCGGGCGAACCTCAACCCGCTCGTCTACGAAGGCGCGGGGAGCCGCACCATGGTCCCCGGCGGACAGCTCATGTTCACCACCGATGTGGAGAACTACCCGGGCTTCCCGGACGGCGTCAGCGGCATCGACATGATGCTGGACTTCAAGAAGCAGGCCGTGCGCTTCGACACCCGCGTCGTCACCGGGGACATCGTCGAGGTGGACTTCTCCCGACGTCCCTTCCGCCTGCGCTCCTCCGAGGGACAGGAGGTCCTCGCGGAGACCGTGGTCCTGGCGACGGGGGCCAACGCGCGCTGGCTGGGCGTGCCGGGCGAGGAACGGCTTGCGCAGAGCGGCGGCGGGGTGTCCGCGTGCGCGGTGTGCGACGGGGCCCTGCCCCACTTCCGGGGGCAGGTCGTGGCCGTGGTGGGAGGCGGAGACAGCGCGATGGAGGAGGCCCTCTACATGACCAAGTTCGCCGGCGAGGTGCTGCTGATCCACCGCCGGGACGAGCTTCGCGCCTCGCGGATCATGCAGGAGCGGGCGTTCGCCAGCGACAGGATGCGCTTCCTGTGGAACAAGACGGTGCAGGAGGTGATGGGCGACGACGTGATCACCGGCCTGCGGCTGCGCGACACCGTGACGGGCGAGGCGTCCGAGATCGAGGTGGGCGGGATGTTCGTGGCGATCGGCCACATCCCCAACACCGGCTTCCTGCAGGGCCAGATCGACCTCAAGGAGAACGGCTACGTGCGGCTGCCCACGTCGTGGCGCACGGAGACGAACGTGCCGGGGGTGTTCGCGGCGGGCGACGTCATGGACGACTACTACCGGCAGGCGGTGTCGGCCGCGGGCACGGGGTGCATGGCCGCGCTCGAGGCCGAGCGCTTCCTGGCCCACAACGGCACGGCCGGCTGACCACAGCGTCTCGGACCGCGATGATCGTGCTCCGCGTCACGCATCGGGCATCCGAGTCGGAATCGGTTGGCGTCCGCTTCTCCGGTAGATCCTGAAGTCGCCGTCCAGAGTGAGGACCACGCTTCCCGGGCGCTGTTCGGACATTCGGACGAGACACGCATCCGCCAGGGACATGGGCACGTCATCGTATTTCTTCATCATCCGCGCGACGGCAGCCGCCTCATCCGCCAGCCCGAACGACACATCGAGGACACCCCGCTCGACAAGCGAGACCACCGCTTCCGGCGCTCCGGATGCGAGACGGTGAGCGAGAAAGCATGCCTCGGCGATGACGGCTTCGCAGGTGAGGAACGGGGGTCCGACCCGGGCCCATTGTTCCCGCGCCCAACCGTGATGCCGATCCCGGGAGTTGAGGAAGGCGATCAATGGGCCTGTATCGAGAATGATCTCCGGGTTCACCGGCCGAAGCCGCGCATGTAGTCCGGATTCACCGAAAGGTCGTCCGGCCCGGGAAAGGCGCCGGCGAGATCGACCGCCCGGGACAGAGCGGAAACGGTTGGCGCGGCCCTCTCCCTGCGCAGGAATGTCTCGAGGGCCTCTCGAATCAGGGCCGACCTGCTGACGCCACGCCGGCGCGCGGCCTCGGAGACCTCCCGAGCGAGGTGTCTCGGCATCTTCAGCGATATGGGTCTCATCATGGCCGGCCCTCCGTGGCGAGTATCACGTCTCAAGGTGATACCATACTACCGCTTGGCGTATTACTGCCAGCGTAGCGATGGGTCAACCCGGCATCGCTCGGCGGCGGTGACCCTCCTCCGGCTCACCAGAAGATGATGTAGAGGACGGCCGCCCCCGCGATGACGCCGCCGGCCCAGAATCCGGCGCCGGTGGCGGGCGTCAGATCCACGCCGTCCGCGGCGCGCGGCAACCGGCGCGGGGCCGAGAGCGGCCGCGCGCGCGTCACGACCGCGATATAGGCGCTGATCGCCAGGAAGGTGATCGCCATGTGGTGCAGGAACGCGACCTCCGGCAGCGTCCACAGGAGCAGGCCGTAGACCGGGATCCCGAGCACCATCCCCCCGAAGGCGGCCGCGGGCGGCGTCCGCCGCGCGAAGATCCCGAACAGGAACGCCGCCACGATCCCGGGCGAGATGAACCCCCAGAACATCTGGATGTACTCGAACACGCTCGGCGCCCGGGCCACGAGCGGGGCCCACAGGCAGGCCACCACCACGAGCACGCCCGTCGTCACCCGTCCCACCGCCATCAGGCGCCGCGATGAAGACTCCGGCCGCAGGTGGCGCTTGTAGAGGTCCACGCTGAAGATCGTCGCCGCCGAGTTCAGCATGGAGTCGAGCGAACTCATCACCGCCCCGAACAGCGCCGCGAACATGAGGCCCGTCAGCCCCGCCGGGAGGAGTTCCCGCATCATCACCGGGTAGGCCTGGTCCGGGTTCGTCACCTGATCCGCGAACAGTTCCGCCGCCATGATCCCGGGAAAGATGATGATGAACGGGATGAACAGCTTGATGAAGCCCGCCAGGAAGAGCCCTCGCTGTCCGTCCGCGAGGCTCCGCGCCGCCAGCGTGCGCTGCGTGATGAACTGGTTCAGTCCCCAGTAGAAGATGTTGGGGATCCACAGCCCGCCGATGAACACGGCGAGCCACGGCATCTCCGGGTGGTTGAGGGGGAGGACGGTGTGGAGCTTCCCGTCGGCCGCTTCGAGGAAGGGACCGAGGCCGCCCATGGCCCGGAACCCGAGCACGGTGACGACCACGCCGCCCAGGAGGAGCGCCACCCCCTGGATGAGGTCGGACCACACGACGGCCTTCAGTCCCCCGTAGATCGTATAGCCCCCGGCGAGCACGCCGATGAGCCAGATTCCGGCCGACATGTCGAGGCCGAAGATCGACTCCAGGGCGAGCGCGCCTGAGTACAGCACCGTCGCGAGGGCCACGAGCACGTACGCCGCGAGGATGAAGCCCGCCATCAGGGTGCGCGTGCGAACGTCGTAGCGGAACTCGAGATACTCGGGGATGGTGTAGATCCCCGCCGCCAGGAACCGCGGCAGGAAGAAGAGCCCGACGAGGACGAGGGTGACGGCCGCCATCCACTCGTAGCTCGCGATCGCGAGGCCGAGGTCGTAGCCGCGCCCGGCCATGCCGACGAAGTGCTCCGTCGAGATGTTCGAGGCGATGAGGGAGAAGCCGATCAGCCACCAGGGCAGGTTGCGTCCCGCGAGGAAGTACCCGGCCGCGCTCTTGTTCCCGCGTGACGCGTACAGCGACACGCCCACGACGAGGAGCAGAAACCCCGCGAACGCCGCGATGTCGAGCCGCTGAAAGGTCATGTTCGCTGGTCCGGCGCCCATGCCGTACCTTCGCTGCGCGAGCCGGAAGACGGGGCGCCGAAGCCCCGGCCAATGCAGCCAGGCACCAGGCGAACCGCTGCCGCCGATACGGGCTCCGCTTTGACCGCTCTCTTCACGCCACCCTCACACCACCTGTTCGGAAGCCGATGTCGAGTCGAATCTCGAACCCGACCCACCCCTCTGCCAGTGGTTGCGGGACTCGCTCAGGGACGTTTCCGGCTCGAGAAGTGCCGCGGCCGGTTGCGGTCGGTGTGATGTGACGGCACTCGTCGGACGCATCTCGCCGGCGGATCGCGCCGCCCTGGAAGCCTTCCTGTCTCGGCCGGGCCAGCCGGGAGGGACCATGACCCTGATCGAAGTTCAGGGCTTCCTCTTCGCGCTGGCGGCCGCGCCGGTGTTCCGCCGCCCCTCGGATTGGCTTGCCCTCGTCTTCGGCGGCGAGCCGCCGGACTTCGATTCGGAGGCGGAAGCCGAGCGCATCCTGATGGCCCTGATGTCGCTGTACAACGAGGTAATCGCGGATGTGCGGGAGCGGGACGGCGCCCTGCCGGCTTCGGTCGGATTCCGGGACGAAGTGCTGGAGAACCTCGACTCCAACTCCCCTGTCTCCCAGTGGTCGCGCGGCTTCGTTCAGGGGCACCTCTGGCTTGAAGAGGAGTGGCGGGACTTCGGGGAGGAGGCGCTCGAGGGACTGTCCATGTCGCTTTGGGCGCTGGGCGTCTGGGCCGACCGTTCGGTCGCCGAGGCGACGGCGGCGGAGATGGAATGGGCCGGCGGCTCGGTCGAAACCGTACTCGAAACCGCCCACGAGTTCTTTGCCGACTGCGCGGCGATTTACGCGGGGACCGGCCTGGCGCTTCAGGACTACATGCGCGAACTGGAAGACCCGCCCCGCCCCGCCGTTCGTGTCCCCCGTCCGGGTCGCAACGAGCCTTGCCCCTGCGAGAGCGGCCGGAAGTACAAGAAGTGCTGCGGCCGCCTCAGGCTGGTGTGATCCCGGGCGGCAGGCAGGGTCATCCCTCCCCGTGCGCGAACGGGTTGATGGTCTTCACCCCGAGCCGCTCGAAATCACGCACATTGCGAGTCGCCACAGTCAGCCGGTGCACGGTGGCGACGGCGCCGATCAGGGCATCTTGCAACAGCGTCTCCGACTGCCGGCGCATCAGCCCGGCCCACTCCCGGAAGGCGGCCGCATCAACCGGCAAAACGTCGAACGTCTTGAGGACTTGACCGAGCCAGTCTTCCAGTTCCGCCGCCTTGACCGGATTCTGCTCCCGGGTGATTTCGATGCCCGCCTGAATCTCACCGATCGTCACCGCGGAGATACGCAGGTCCGCTTCAGGAATCTCGCGAAACCACGCCAGAACGCCGCCGTGCGGCTTCGGTCGCCTCAGTTCCGAGACGACGTTGGTATCCAGGAGATACAAGATTCTAGTCGAACTGCGGCGTTTCTCGCTGTGGGATTGCCCGGCGCGGCGGGACCAGCGAGTCCGTTCGGGCCTCGGGGGCAAGCAGCAACTCCTTCGGGCTCGGTCTGGCCATCTTCTCCAATCGGCGCCAGTGGTCGATGGGAACCAGGACGGCAGTCTCGACGCCCCGTTTCGTGACAACTTGCGGCCCCTGCTTCAACGCGGTCTCAAGGAGCGCGCTGAAGCGTGCCTTCGCCTCTTGAACCTGCCAGGTGTTGCTCACGCGCCCTCCTCGGCCCACAGATCCGACTAGACGGCAGACTAGTCCGCAGGCGTCGCGCGAGCAAGGTCTGCGTTTCGTTCGCCGGACGGGCGCATGCCCCGTAGCTTCGTCGCGCACGCGCACGGGAGGAACGCCCGCACCCCGCCCGGCCCGAACGCGAACCGGGCAAACCGACGCCTCCGGACCGGAAGCCCTTGTGACCGAACTCAGCGCACCCCCCACACCGCGGGAACGCGCCGAACTGGACGACTTCCTGTCCAACTCCGCCCGGCCGGAGGGCACGATGGCCCTTGTCGAGTTGGAGGGGTTCCTCTTCGCGGTGGCCGCCGCGCCCATCCCGGTCATGCCGTCCGAGTGGATCGAGTTCGCCTTCGGGGGAGAGATGCCGGAGTTCGATTCCGTTGACGAAGCCAACCACCTGTTCGGCATCCTGCTGTCTCTCTACAACGCGATCAACGCGGACGTCCGCTACCGCAACGGCCGGCTTCCGGCCTCGGTCATGTTTCGCGAGGAGGTGGAGGAGAACGTCGAACCGGACGCGCCCCTCCGCCAATGGTCGCGAGGCTTTGTTCAGGGGCATTTCTGGCTGCGGGAGGACTGGGACGAGTTTGGCGACGACCTTGACGAGGAGTGGCACGCCGCAGTGTCGACGCTCGCCGTGTTCGCCGACAAGAGCCTCGCCGAGGACGCCTTGGAGGAGGCGCTGGAGGAGGCGCCAGAGGGGATGTCCGAAATCTCGCTGGCGGATATCATCGACGAGGCGTGGATCTTCTTTCCCCACAGTCTCATGGCCTACTGCAGGGGCGGCGTGTCGATTCAGAAGGAGTTGCGGGATCCGGAGCACGACCGTGCCCGGCCGGCCACGCGGACGCCCCGCCCCGGCCGCAACGAGCCGTGCGTTTGCGGCAGCGGCCGCAAGTACAAGAAATGCTGCGGCCGCCTCCGCGTCCTGTAGCGGACAAGTTCCGGCTTCTTCTGGGCGGACCCCGATCTGCCGGCCGAGGATGTCGACCTTCTCGTATGGGACCGGTCGCGAAAGCACGACGCGAAGCTCGACCGGCTCCGGAAGATCCGGGCGCGCGACGAAGAGGTGACGGCTGCCCGGCGCCACGCGCGGCGGGAACGCCATGGACAACATCCGGATCCTCTGCGCAGACTGTAACCGACAGAAGAGCGACTCAATCGTCTAGCGGCGCCCGCGAACCGCTCCCGTTGGTTCCGGCACCGCGTTTCGAGGCCGGGGGCGTCTCCTCGATCTCGGCGGTCCAGCTCACCTCGATCGCGCCCTCCAGCGAACGGGCGGTGGGGCACTTCGCGCCGTGGCTGGCGAGCGCGCGGTCCACCGTCTCCCGGGCCTCGGCGGGCACGCGGAGCCGGTAGTGGACGATGATCTCCTCCAGCGCCGGCATGCGGTCGCGGAGGCGGTTGATTCCCTCCACGTCGGCGCTGATGTCTTCGGGGGCCAGGCGGATGCCGCGCACTTCCAGTGCGCCGTTGAGCGTGCCCAGCATTCAGGCGCCGGTGGCGGCCACCTGGTAGTCGACGGGAAGCGGCAGGTCCCTGGCATCGATCCGGTAGTGGGACTTGATGGGGCCGTGGACGCCGAAGTCGATTTCGGTCCCCTCCTCGAGGCGGGCGCGGCGGTGTACCCCTTCGACCTTCTCGAGGCGGGCGCGGGCGGTGTAGAACGGATCGGACACGGGTTCTCCTTCTCTGTCTTTACGGGCGCTCCCGGCCCGTCGCATTTTCGGTCAGCGAGAGTCGGGCCCGGACGCGAGGCCCGGACGCGAGACTCGGAGATCAAGCGAACCCAAGGATCGAGAGCCGCCAGCATGACGTCAACCCGCGAAATCGGTCGGCTTCGGGGCGGACTGCCGGGCTGGTGCGCGGTTCCGGTCCTCCTGGCGGCCGGCGTCACGGCGTGCGGGGAGGGGGCGGCCGACACGGCGGAAGCACCCGTGCAGAACGACCTCTCGGCGCTCGCCGACCGCTTCTGGGACGCGTATCTGGCCTGGCACCCGCTGCAGGCGACCTACCTCGGCGCGCACCGCCTCGACGACCGCGTGCGCGACATCTCTCCCTCGGGACGCAACAACCGGCGGCGCGAGGTCCGCGCCCTCGTGGACGCGCTCGCCGCGGTCGACTTCTCCTCCCTGCCCCCGGACGAGCGCCTGACGCATCTCGCACTCGACCACCAGCTCAGGGGAGAGATCGCCCAGCAGACGTGCGATCTCGAGGTGTGGGTCGTGGATCACCGGGAGGGGTTCCAACTCGACTTCCTCAACATCGTGGGCGCCCAGCCGCTCGACACGCCGGTGGACGGCGAGCGCATGATCCGGCGCTGGAACGCGTTCGCGGACTACATCGACGACTACATCTCGAACCTGCGAACGGGGCTGGAGACGGGACGGGTCGCCGCGCGCGCGTCGGTGAACCGGACGATCGTCCAACTCGATGCGCTCCTCGAACGGCCGGTGGAGGAGTGGCCGATCTACGCGCCGGCGGGCACGCGGCTCGATGCGTGGCCGGAGGGGACGCGACACGACTTCCGGGCCGGGATCCGGGAGGCGGCGACGGAACGGATCCGTCCCGCGTACGCCCGGCTGCGCGACTTCCTGCGGGACGAACTGTATCCCCACGCTCGGGAGGGCGGCGAGATCGGGCTCTCCAGCCTTCCGGGTGGCCCGGCCTGCTACGAGGCGCTGATCCGGGACCTGACGACGCTCGATCTCACGCCGGACGAAATCCACGAGCGGGGGCTGGCGGAACTCGAGGGGATCCACGAAGAACTGCGGGCGCTGGGTTCCAACGTCCTCGGCACCTCCGACCTGGCCGAGATCCAGGCGCGGCTGCGCTCGGACCCGGAGATGTTCTTCCGCTGGCCGGGGGAGATCGTGCAGCTGGCCGAGGAGGCGTACGCGCGCGCCGCCGTGGCCATGCCCGGGTGGTTCGGCACGCCGCCGCGGACGGAGATGGTGATCCGGCCGATCCCGCTGTACGAGGCGCCGCAGAGCGTGCTCGCCTACTACCGGGAGCCGGCTCCCGACGGATCGCGACCGGGGACGTACTACGTGAACACGTACCGGCCGGAGATCCGCCCGCGCTACCAGGCGGACGTGCTCAGCTTCCACGAGGCGATCCCGGGCCACCACCTGCAGACGGCGATCGCCCAGGAGGTCGAGGGCCTGCCGGAGTTCCGGAAACACCTGGGTTCGGTCGCCTTCGTCGAGGGCTGGGCGCTGTACGCGGAGCGGCTCGCCGACGAGATGGGCCTCTACGCGGACGACCTGAGCCGGATCGGGCTCGCCTCCTACGACGCGTGGCGGGCGAGCCGGCTCGTCGTCGACACGGGGATCCACGCCTACGGCTGGACGCGCGAGCAGGCGATCGCGTTCGTGCGCGAGAACACGCTGCTCGCCGAGGTCAACATCGAGAACGAGGTGGACCGCTACATCGCGTCGCCGGCCCAGGCGCTCGCCTACAAGCTGGGGCAACTCGAGATCTCCCGGCTGCGGGCGCAGGCCGAGGCACAACTCGGCGAGGCGTTCTCGATCGCCGAGTTCCACGACCGGGTGCTGGAGAACGGCGCTCTGAGCCTGCCCGCCCTCGGCGAAGCGATCGACAGCTGGCTTGCGGAAGCCGATGGCTAGCTGCGCGTCGTGAGGTCCACAACGAACTTCGGGAGAAACATCCGCTTCACACCTCGCCATCGGTACAGACCGCGGACCGAAGACGAGGTGGTTCAGCTCCTGGACGAACACCGCGACGGGACGGTCCGCGCGGTGGGCGCCCGGCACTCATGGAACCGGGGCATCGAGACTCCGGACGCGCTCGTGGACCTGCGGCACATTCGGCACGTACGCGTACACGACAGCCGCACCCGCGTGACGGTGGGCGCCGGGTGCCGCATCGGCGCCCTTCTGAAACGCCTCACCCGCCGGGGACTCACGCTGCCGTCGATCGGGCTCATCGATCGCCAGACCGTGGCGGGGGCGGTCGCCACCGGCACGCACGGCTGCGGGCGCCACTCCATGTCCCACTACGTCCAGTCCATGCGCATCGCGTGCTACGGGGCGAACGGGACTGCGAGGGTGCTCACGGTCGATTCCGGACCCATGCTGCGGGCGGCGCGCTGCTCCGTCGGGGCGCTGGGCGTCGTCCTCGAGGTCACGCTGGCCTGCGTGCCGCAGTACTACGTGCGCGAGAGGTGCGCGTGGAGGCCCGGTGTGGACGCGGTGCTGGAGAAGGAAGGGGACGCGCCGCTGCAGCAATTCTATCTCATGCCGCACGCGTGGAGGTATCTGGCGCACGAGCGCAGCGTCGCCGATGAGAACCGTCGGTCGGGGGGCGCGGCTCTCTACCGTGTGTACTGGCTGACCCAGATCGACGTGCGCTTCCATCTGTTACTGAAGTTCTCCGCATCGCTGCTGCGGAGCCGCCGCCTGGTGCACCTCGTGTTCCGGCGCATTCTGCCCCTGGTCATCTTCCCCCGGTGGCGAGTCACGGACCGCAGCGACCGTCAGCTTCGCATGCGTCATGACCTCTTTCGCCACCTCGAGATGGAGGTCTTCGTTCCGCGCGGGCAGCTCGCGTCGGCGCTCGATTTCGTCCGCGAGGTATTGAAGGCGGCGGACGACCGTGGCCACGAACTCTCACCCGGGACGCGCTCGCGGATCGACTCGCTGGGTGCGGTGGCCGGGCTCGAGGCGCTGCGCGGATCGTACGTCCACCACTATCCCATCTGCGTTCGTCGCGTACGGCCGGACGACACCCTGATCTCGATGGCTTCGTGCGACGGTTTGCCGGCCCGGGATTGGTACGCGATCAGCCTCATAACGCTCACCAGACCGTACGCCCGATTCGAACGCGTCGCCGCGTTCCTCGCCGACGCCATGTCGTCGCTGTTCGGGGCCCGGCTGCACTGGGGAAAGTGGTTTCCGCCGGACGGAGTGGAAGTGGAGGACAGGTATCCGGGCCTGAGCGAGTTCAGGCGGGTGTGCGAGGCTTGCGACCCCCGCGGCGTGTTCAGAAACGCGTTCGTGCGGGAGGTGCTGTTCGGTTCGGAGGGGTTCGGATCCGCTTCGAAGGACCGTTGATCGATCCCCGGTTGAGGCCGCGTTGACGTCGCGTTGATCCCGCCGGGCACGTACTCGGCATGTACACGCATGGCAAGATCCGGCGGTTCGGAGCACGCGTCCTCACGCGTCGGCATTCCCGCGGCTTCGCCCTGCCCTGGACGATGCTCGTGCTGCTCCTCGTGTCGCTCCTGGCGGCGAGCGGGTTTCTCATCACCTGGCTCGAGGGCCAGTCGGCCCGCGCCTTCGCGCGCGCCACGGAGGCCTTCTACGTGGCGGAGGGCGGGCTCGCGACCGCGCTCGCCCTGGCCGAGGGGCCGAACCCCTCCGTCCCTCCCGTCGGCCTGGGCGGCGGGACGGCGACGGTCACGTTCGAGCCGCTGATCGACCTGCGGCCGGGGGAAACGGTGTTCCGCGTCGAGTCACGCGGGGAGATCGTCTCGGGCGGCGCGACGTTCGAGCGGTCGGTGGGACAGCTCATGTGGGTGGCGGGGCCTCCACGCCTGCCCGGGGCGCTCGTCCTGTTCGGCGGGGTGAGCGGCCCGCCGCCGGAAGGGGCGATCTCCGGCCTCGACCCCCTCGGGGGCGCCTGTCCCGAGCAGCCCTCCCCCGTCGCGGGCGTCGCGTACTGGGGCGGACCGCCGCCGGCGCCGGATTCGCTGTTGACGATTTCGGGATCTCCCCCGGACCAGTGGATCCCCGGCAGCGTGTCCGTGGCGGCGGAGACGGGAATCCGCTGGACGGAGTTGCTCGCCACCTGGGGTCCGGAACCCGACGCCACCGTGCCTCCCGATCCGTGGCCGGGACCGGGGCTCGGCGGTGGGTGGCCGTCCATCCGGATCCCGGGGTCCGCCACGCTGGGCGCCGCTTCGAGCGGGCGCGGGGCTCTGGTGGTGGAAGGCGATCTGACGCTCGACGGGGGGTTCGCGTGGAACGGCCTGATCCTCGTCGGCGGTGCGCTTCTGCTGAACGGCGACATCTCGGTCCGCGGCACGCTCGCGAGCGGGATCGAGGGCGGGTTGGGCGTGGCGGCCGACTTCGCCGGCCACACTATCGACCTGCGCTTCGACGCGTGCGCGGTCGCCACGGCCGCGAGGCGGCTCACGGCGCCGGCGGCGGCCATTCCCGGAACGTGGTACGAAGTCTGGTAGCCGGATCGTCGGGACGGTCCCCGCTATGCGAGATGGTCGCGGACCAGCCCGAGGAGGCCGCCGGGATTGTCGACATGGAGCCAGTGGCCGCCGCGAAGCTCATGGGCGTGCACGCCGCCGTTCAGCCGCGCCGCCGCCCGGCGAGCGGCGCCCGGGCGATGCGTCGATCACCCATGCCTGGCTCGGCGTGACGGCCACCGCCATCATCAGCGCCACCTTGCCGCCGAAGGAGTGCCCCAGGACGGCGTCCACGGGCCGTTCGAGCGCCGCCGACAGCCCGAGGAGGTCGTGCACGCACGCCGCCAGCGTGTGCGGCGGTTCGAAGCCCTTCGAATGTCCGTGCAGCCGGAGATCGACGAGCACGGCGCCCCACTCCGGGCGCCCGGCGACGAGCCGGCGGGCAAACGAAGCCCAGTTGCGGCCGGTGCCGTAGATGCCGTGCAGCACGTAGAGCCAGCGGCGGGAACTTGCTTCCGCAACGGTGTACTGGTGCAATTGTGGTCGCGGCACGGGATATGGTCCCTCCGCAGGGGTCGGCCGTCCGCGCGACGCGGCTATCGGATACTTCACCGCGAAAAAGTAAGGGGGGCCATGTGCCTCGACGAGCCGTTCGCGAGGCGGGCGGGCCGATGAACCGACGGCGGTGGCGGAGCCTGGGCGCACACGCGGTCAGCATCGGGGAGAAGGCAAGGAGCGGCGCGACCTATAACCCCTTGTCGCGGAGCGTCATCCAGAGCCCCTATGAGACGTATGCACGGCTGCGCCGGCGCAGCCCCGTGCATCGAAGCGCGATTCTTGGAAGCTGGGTGCTGACGCGCTACGAGGACGTACTCGCCGCGGCGAAGGATCACGAGCGCTTCTCCAACAACCCGAGGTGGCGGGAAACGACCCGGAGCGTACTCCCGCCGGCCCCGGATGACTACAGCATCCTGCTCGTGGACCCCCCCGAACACACGCGGCTGCGCAGGTGCGCCGCCCAGGCCTTCACGAAGGCGCGCTTGGAGGCATTGGACGACACCATCGCGCACACCGCGGCTGAGCTCATCGAGCGGGCAGCGCGGCGGCGAACGATCGACTGGATCGCCGAAGTGGCGGAGCCGCTCGCCATGCGGGTGATGCTGGCGATGATGGGGCTCTCCGAGAACGAATACGGCCGCTGGGAAGCATGGTCGCGGAGGCGCGCCCGGCTACTCGAGCTGATCGCCACACGCCGGGAGCGCAAAGCCGCACACATCGCCGGCTCCGAGATCCGACGCTACTTCATGACGCTGCTGCGTCAACGGACCCAATCGAGCGAGAACGATGCCATCGGCACGCTGGCAAGGCTGGCTGCCGCGGGCGAGGGGATCAGCATGGTTGAAGCCTGCGACATGCTCAGCGTGCTGATGATTGCCGGCAACGAGACCACGACCCATCTCATCGGGAACGGGATGCTGGCGCTCGTGCGCCATCGAGAGCAGATGCAACGCCTGCGCGAAGAGCCCGACCGGGTGCGCGATGCGATCAACGAGATGCTGCGCTTCGACAGCCCGGTGCAGACGGACTTCCGGATCGCGAAGGCGGACGTCATCGTGCGGGGGCGGACGATCAGGACCGGCGATGGAGCGATCCTGCTCACGGGATCGGCCAACCGGGACGAAGCCGCGTTCGAGAATCCCGACACCTTCGATATCACGCGCAAGGGCCCCAGGCACGCATCGCTGGGACACGGCGTCCACCAGTGTATCGGCGCGGAGCTCGCGCGCATGGAGGCAGGCGCCATCTTCACGGAGGCGCTACGCACGCTCGGCACGATTGAACTCACGGCGCGCGAGCCGTACTACCGGACGTCGACGGTGATCCGGGGGCTCGCGGCACTCCCTCTGCGTGTCGCGGCGTGAAATCCGTCCGTCGGACTCGGGGCACGCCACCGCCCGACGCCTTCGAGGCGGCGCCCGGGCTCCGGAATCCCCACCTGCAGACCGTGGTCGGGCGCATCGTGCGCCGGCGCCCCGAGCCCCGGTACGACCGGGTTCGGCTCGACACCGACGATGGCGACTTCATCGATCTCGACCTGTGGAGAGGGCCGGAAGATCCGGCGGGGACGTGTCTTCTCCTCCACGGACTCGAGGGGAGCGCGCGCTCCGGCTACATGGTCACGACGAGCAAGGCGCTGGCGGCCGCGGGCATCCAGGCGGTGGCGCTCAACTTCCGGTCCTGCAGCGGCGAACCGAATCGCCTGCCGCGAGCCTATCACTCGGGACAGACCGACGACATCGAGCGCGCGCTGGCCTGGGTGGGGGAGCGCTACCCGGGAGTACCCCGCGCGGCCGCCGGATTCTCCCTGGGCGGCAACGCGCTACTCAACCTTCTCGGTCGGGACCGGTCCGATCGCGGTCTCCGTGCCGCGGCCGTCATCTCGGTGCCCTACGACCTCGCGGCGAGCGCTGCGGCACTCGACCGGGGCCCCAGTCGTCTCTACGGCCGCCGCTTCCTGCGCAGCCTCCGGGCCAAGGCACGGGAGAAGGCGGCGAGGTTCCCGGACGCGGTGGCCCCCGGGGCGGCGAGCGCCCGAACGCTCCGTGAGTTCGACGACCTGCTGACGGCGCCGCTACACGGCTTCCGCGACGCCGCGGACTACTACGAGCGCTGCAGCTCCGGACAGTTCGTGGGGTCGGTCACGATTCCCGCACTCCTCCTGCATTCGCGGGACGATCCCCTCGCGCCCGCCGCTTCGATACCGGTTGACATGATCCGGCGCCAGCCGAATCTGTCGCTTCAGCTCACGGAACGCGGAGGACACCTCGGCTTCCTCGGCCGCGGATCGGGCACGGGCCCCCGCGGCTGGCTCGAGCAGACGATCGCCGAATACATCTCCGCCGCGCTCTCCGCCGCGCGCACCGCGAGCAACGCCGAAGGGGCTCAGGTTGTTTTATAAAAGTTCTGCTTGTCGTGTGCGGTTCGCCCATGTGCGGTTCGCCCACGTTCTTCGGTCTCATTGAATGGAAGGTTGTCATGCGCGTTCCTACTCGACTCGCGGCTGTACTCGCGGCTGTCGCGGCCGCCTTCATGTACCTCGCGCAGCCCGTCGACGCCCAGGGCTTCGGCCGGGGCGTCGCGGTCTCGTCCGGCCAGGTTCTGATCGCCGAGAGCGGCGGCCAGACCTCGACCGGCGTCGTCTACGTGTACGAGAAGGGCCCCGATGGCTGGGCGGTCGCGGCGGAACTTGCTCCCTACGCGGCTGAAGAGGGCGGCGGTTTCGGGACCTCGCTCTCGGTCGATGGCGATCGGATGCTCGTCGGCTCACCCGGAGCGGCCTACGTATTCGAGCGAAGCGAAGGTGGCTGGGAGGAAGTCGCGACGCTGCGCCCGGCCGAACTTCCGGAGGGCCTCTCGTTCGGGACCGGCGGCGCGATCGCGGGTGATGTCGCGCTTGTCACGGCAGGGGAGCAGCGGACCCGCCGGGCACCGGGTTCCGCCGGTCGCGTCTACGCGTTCGAGCGGGTTGACTCGGGCTGGAGCGAAGTCGGCTTCGCGGCGTCCCCGGAGGCGGCGGACGGCGATGGCTTCGGCACGGCGGTCCTGACGGACGGGCAGGTGGCGGCGATCGGCGCCCCGGGAGCCACGATGGGAACCGCGCGCGGGGCGGGAGCCGTCTACTTCTTCATGCGTGGCGATGAAGGGACATGGACCGCGACGCCGGAGCCTCTCACCGCCCCCGACGCGAGCGAGGGCGCGGGGTTTGGGAGCGCCATGCACGGGGAGGACACGGAGAGCGGTTTCCGACTCATGGTCGGGGCCGGTGGCGCGGGGGGCGTGGGCGTCGCGTACGCGTTCACTCCGGAGGGTGACGACGCCTGGACTCCCGCCGGCCGGTTCTTCCCGCCCGTCGTCGGCGTAGGTGGAGGGGGCCGGTTCGGTGGAGTCGGCTTCGCAAACTCTTTCGCGGCGATCGACGGTGAACTCTGGATCGGCGGCGCCGGCGTGGGCACGGGGCGTGAGGGGCAGGTTGTCCGCTACGGCAGCGACGAGAATGGCGGCCTCGGGCTCGCGGGCACGCTCAACGCCTCAAACCGGGGCGCGGGCGATGGGTTCGGTGCGGACATCGCCGTGGACGGCGACATCGCGGTCATCGTCGCGGGCGGGAAGGACTACCGGATGGGCACCGCCTACATCTTCGAGCGGCACGACGGCGAGTGGATGGAGGCCGCCGAGGTGTGGAGCGACGCGACGAACTACGCCGCGGTCAACGGGCACGAAGTGGGCTGCGAGGAAGGGGTCTCGGCGGACTTCGACTGCGGCGAGATCAACATCCTCTCGTTCATGCCCGTGCAGACGCTCGGGGCGAACCGGGGCACGCGGGTCAACGACGTGTGGGGCTGGACGGACCCGCGGACGGGCCGCGAATACGCCCTTGTCGGCCTCAGGGACCAGGCGTCGTTCGTCGACATCACCGACGCCGAGAACCCGCGCTACGTCGGCCGCCTGCCCATGACCGAGGGCGCCCGCGGCAGCGTGTGGCGCGACATCAAGGTCTTCCGGGACCACGCCTTCATCGTCTCCGACGGCGCGGGCGAGCACGGGATGCAGATCTTCGACCTCACACATCTCCGCGATGTGGGGAGCGATCCAGTGACCTTCGAGGTGGACGCCCACTACGACGGGATCGCGTCCGCACACAACATCGTGGTCAACGAGAGCACGGGCTTCGCGTACAGCGTGGGCTCGAGCGGCGGCGGCGAGACGTGCGGCGGCGGTCTTCACATGATCGACATCAACGAGCCCACCGAGCCCAGCTTCGTCGGCTGCTTCGGGCACGAGGGCACGGGTCGCCGCGGGACAGGCTATTCGCACGACGCCCTCTGCCTCATCTACGACGGGCCCGACCGGGAGCACGCCGGCAAGGAGATCTGCTTCGGCTCGAACGAGACGGACATCTCGATCGCGGACGTCACGGACAAGGCGAACCCGGTCCCGGTGTCGACGGCCACCTATCCCAGCGTCGGCTACGCCCACCAGGGCTGGGTCACGGAGGATCATCGCTTCTTCTATCTCGGCGACGAACTCGACGAGCTCCAGACGCCGTTCGAGGGTACGCGCACGATGATCTTCGACATCAGCGATCTCGACGATCCGGTCCTCGTCAAGGAGCATTTCGGCGAGTCGACGGCGAGCGACCACAACCTCTACGTCGTCGGCGACCTCATGTATCAGTCGAACTACAACAGCGGGCTCCGGATCCTGAACGTGAGCGACCCCGAGAATCCGACGGAGGTCGGCTTCATCGACACGGTGCCGTATGCCGAGGGTCCGGCGATGGGAGGCTCGTGGAGCAACTATCCGTACTTCGCGAGCGGCACGATCATCGTGACGAGCGGCAACGAAGGCCTGTTCATGGTGAAATACCAGAAGCCCGTACTGGTCCCGTAACGCCCGAGGGAGTAAATCCCGACGGATGGAGAGTTACGGATGATGTTGAAGAGGCTCATGAGCGCCGCGCGGCCCGGCTTCCTCGCCCTGGGGATCGCCGGGCTCGCGGCCATCCATGCGGGAGGGGCGGTCACGAGGCCGGTTCCGGAGACGGCTGCGGAGGGCCCCTACCTCTATGTGGCGAACCAGGAGGCCGCGGCGGTGACCGTGATCGATCTCGCCACGCACGAGGTCGTCGAGGTCATCGACCTGGAAGCCATGGGCTACGGGGCGAACGCGAAGCCGCACCACATCGCGGTCGAGCCCGACGGATCGTTCTGGTACGTGTCGCTGATCGCGGCGAATCAGGTGCTGAAGTTCGACCGGGAGAACAGCCTCGTCGCCTCCGTCGAGTTCGAGCGTCCGGGCCTGCTGGCGCTCCATCCCGCGGAGCCGTGGCTCTTCGTGGGGCGCTCGATGGCGGCGGTGAACCCTCCGCAGCGCATCGGGCGCATCCACCGAACGTCGATGGACGTCGAGGAATACGACGTCTTCATCCCCCGCCCGCACGCCCTGCTGGCGAGTCCGGATGGCGACTGGGTCTACGCGGGCAGCCTCGGTGAGAACTCGGTCGTGACCGTGGAGGCCGAGAGCGGCGAAGCGGAATTGCTGCGGCTCCCCGGTTCGGGGGACATGCCCCATGTGCTCGTGCAGTACGCGATCTCGCCGGACGGGCGGACGCTCGTCGCGA
The DNA here is from genome assembly GCF_965222475.1 of Candidatus Palauibacter sp. Classification (GTDB taxonomy): domain Bacteria; phylum Gemmatimonadota; class Gemmatimonadetes; order Palauibacterales; family Palauibacteraceae; genus Palauibacter. Next base: position 306,288 of record NZ_CBDCUB010000002.1, read on the forward strand.
CGGCGGAGATGACGGCCAAGCTCCTCGTGTTCGACGTGTCCGAGCCCACGGCCCCGGAACTCGTGGGACAGGTCGACGTGGGGGCCCGGCCCTGGCACCCGAGCTGGTCCGCGGACGGACGCTGGATCTGGTTCGGCAACCTGGGCGCGAACGAGGTGACGCTGGTGGACGCTTCCGACTGGACGGTGGCCGCCGTGATCCGGGGCGAGGGCCTCGCCGAGCCGCACGGGAGCGCCCTTTCACCGGACGGATCGAGGCTCTACGTGGCCAATCGAAACGAGACGGGGAGCTACGAGTCCTCGGACCGCATGGGGTACGACGCACCGGGCGGGACGGTCGTCGTCATCGACACCGCGACGCGCGAGATCATCGACCTGATCGAGACGCCCCCCTACGCGTCCGGCATCGGTCTCGCCTCCGGGCTGCGCTGAAGGCCGCCGCGGCATGAGCGACCAGGCACGAGTCGGAAGCACGCGGACACCGCTGGGGGCGCTGGCTGCGGCCCTGGTCGCAGCGGGCTGCGCCTCGAGCGGCGTCTCTCCACCGTCTGGTCCTGACCTGGTCGCAGAGGAGCCGGGGTTCACCCGCTCCGTGACCCCGTTCCCCGTGTTTGACGAATCCGGGACGCCGTACGAGATCCCCTTCCTGGGGGGCTTCAACGTGCCGCGCCCGCAGTGGGTGGATATCGACGGCGACGGTGACCTCGACCTCTTCGTCCAGGAGACGACGGACCGGCTGCTCTTCTTCGAGCGGGAGGACTCGCCCGAGGGCCAGCGGCACACCTGGCGCCCGGAGGACTACGCGGAGCTCGAGGTCGGCGAGTGGTTCCGCTTCGTGGATGTCGACGGAGACGGCGACCGCGACCTCCTCGCCGAGTCGCCCTTCAGCTACATGCGGCTGTACCGGAATACGGGGACGACGGGCGGCGCCGTGTTCGAACTCATCGCGGACACGCTCAGGGACACGCGCGGGGAGGCGATCTTCTCGGACCGCCAGAACATCCCGAACGCGGCGGACATGGACTGCGACGGGCGCCTCGACCTCCTCATCGGGCGGCTCGTGGGGACCGTCACCCGCTACGAGGCCACGGGCGCGATCGGGGAGAACGCGTCGCCCTTCCGGCACATCACCGACCGCTTCGAGGACATCGAGATCATCGCCGACCCGGCCGCGGCGGGGGCCGTGCCGCCCTTCGACGCTCCGGACGGCTCGGACGGCGAGAGCGACGGGCCCCGCCCTACCCTGCACGGCGCGAACACGATGGCGCTCGCCGACTACGACGCGGACGGCGACACCGACATGTTCTGGGGCGACTTCTTCGAGGCGGGGCTGCTCCTGATCGAGAACGCCGGTTCGTGCGAGGCCCCCAACCTCCGGGTCGAGCCGCGCCCCTTCCCCCTCGACGACCCGATCCGGACGAGCGGCTACAACGCGCCCACCTTCGGCGACTACGACGGGGACGGCGACCTCGACCTGCTGATGGGCGTGCTCGGCGGCGCGTACAACGCGAACACGACGACCGCCGACAACCTCATGCTCTTCTCCCAGGAGTCCGACGGGAGCTTCGAACTGCGGACGCGTCGCTTCATCTCCCAGATCGATGTGGGCAGCGAGAGCGTGGCGTCGCTCGTGGACCTCGACGGAGACGGCGACCTCGACCTCCTCATCGGCAACAAGATCGACCCGAGCGACCTGAGGAACTCGTACGTCTTCCTGTTCGAGAACGAGGGGACGGCCACGGAGCCGGTACTCCGCCGCAGGGGCCGGTTCGAGCTGCCGGGCGCCTATCACAACGCGCCGGCCTTCGGCGATCTGGACGCGGACGGCGACCTCGACATGCTGCTCGGCACATGGCGCGACGAGATCCGGTACGTGCGGAACGACGGCTCGGCCACGGAACCCCGATTCACGCTCGTGGACTCCGCGTTCGTCGAGATCACTCGCGGCAGCAACGCGACGCCGACCCTCGGCGACCTCGACGCGGATGGAGATCTCGACCTGATGATCGGGGAGTCGTCCGGAGCCTTGAACTACTACGAGAACACGGGGTCGGCCTCGAGTCCGAGCTTCGAACTGGTGAGCGACGAATACGGGGAGATCGATATCGGACGGCGGAGCTTCCCCAAGCTTCTCGACCATGACGGGGACGGTGACCTGGACCTCATCGTGGGCACCGAGTCCGACGGGATCCGCTACTTCCGGAACGACGGCGGGCCGGAGTCACCGAGCTTCGTCGAGGCGGAGAGCCGGTTCCCCGACCCCGAGGAACTGCCGGTGTTCGCGACCCCGGAATTCGGGGACCTGGATGGGGACGGAGACCTCGACCTCATCGTCGGCACCGCCGGGGGCGGCCTGTACTACTTCGAACGACGCTGATCCGTGACCGGGATTCAAGGCAGAGGGTGTGTTCAATGATCGATAGAAGCAGGACGTTCTTCGCCGCGGCCGCCTGCGGCCTCTTCCTGGCCGGCGCCGCGGAAGCCCAGGAGTTCGGCGGCACCGTCGTGCTTGACGAGGGCCGGATCATCGTCAGCGAGTCGGTTTCGCCCGAAGGGGAGTCCACGCCCGGCACGCTGCATGTCTACGAACGCGGCGCCGGGGGCTGGGAACAGGCGGGGACGCTTCGCGCACCCGACCACGAGGGACCGGACCTCTTCGGCAGCTTCGTCGTCGTCGACGGCGACCGACTGCTCGTGGGGGCGCCGGCCTTCGACCAGAACGACGATCGTCAGAATGACGGCCGCGTGCTGATCTACCGGCGATCGGGCGACAGCTGGGAGTTCGAGCGCTACCTGCGGCCCGAGAGCGTACCTCTCGGTGCGGCCTTCGGCATCGCCGCCTCGCTCGCGGGCGACCTGCTCGTCGTCACCGGCGACGCGGCGTGGGTGTTCGAGCGCGGGTCGGATGGCGAGTGGATCGAGCAGGGCATCCTGACCCCGTCCGATCCGGCTCCGCAGCTGGAGCTCTTCGGCTGGAGCGTCCACACCGATGGCGAACGCGTGATCGTCGGCGCGGTCGCGGGCCCGCGGTTTGCCGGCGCCGGGTACGTGTTCGGGCGCGATGCGAGCAGGGCTTGGGTGCAGGAGGGGCGGCTCGGGTTCACGGGCGACGAGACGCAGCCTCGCGCGGTCCTCGCGCCCAATGGGGTCCTGTCCGTCTCCGTCGGCATCGAAGGTGACCACGCGATGCTCGGCCTGCCCGGCGCCGACGGCGGGGCGGGCACAGTGCTTCTCAATGAGCGACGTCCCTCCGGTGAATGGGTGAGAACCGGATCGCTGGCGGCGTTCGACCGGCAGCCCGGCGCGGGCTTCGGCGCGGGCTTCGCGGCGAACGACGGCGAACTGTGGATCAGCGCTCCCGGGGCCGACATGTTCGGCGCCATCTATGCGTTCTCGTGGGATCCCGAGGCCGGGCGCTTCGGTGCGGTGACAAAGATCAACGCGGGTCCCGGCACCGACGCCGGGGATGGCTTCGGCCTTGCCATGTGGGCCGCGGGCGACATGGCGGTCGTCGGACAGCCGGGCGACGACGCGCAGATGGGTTCGGCGGTCGTGCTCGAGAACCGGGACGGACGCTGGGCCGAGACCGCGAAGATCTTTATCCCGGAGGAGCGCCGTCCGCTGGAAGCGCTCACCGAGGTGGACTGTGCCGAGGACGGAATGGCGGACCAGTTCACCTGTGACCAGGTGGACGTGCTTTCCTTCCTCCCGCTCGATGAGATCGGCGGCACCGACCGCGGCATCGAGACCAACGACGTGTGGGGCTGGACCGATCCGCAGACCGGCCGCGAGTACGCCATCGCAGGCCGCACCGACGGCACCGCGTTCATCGACATCTCCGATCCCGCGGCGCCCGTCTATCTGGGCAACCTGCCGAAGACGCCGGGCTCGCTGACGCAGTCGTGGCGCGACATCAAGGTTTACGCGGACCACGCGTTCGTGGTGGCGGACAACGCGGGCCGGCACGGGATGCAGGTATTCGATCTCACGCGGCTCCGCGACGTGCGGAACGCGCCGGTCGAGTTCGACCCCGATGTGGTGTACGAGGGGATCGCGAGCGCCCACAACATCGTGATCAACGAGGAGACCGCGACCGCGTACAGCGTGGGTTCGAGCGGCGGCGGCGAGACGTGCGGCGGCGGGCTGCACATGATCGACATCAGCGATCCGAAGGCGCCGAGCTTCGTGGGCTGCCACGCGCAGCAGGGTACGGGCCAGGGGCGGACCGGGTACACGCACGACGCGCAGTGCGTCAACTACCACGGGCCGGACGCCGACCATGTCGGCAAGGAGATCTGCTTCGGCTCCAACGAGACCGCGGTCGTGATCGCCGACGTCACGGATCGCGACAATCCCGCCACGCTCGCCACGGCCGACTATCCGGCGGCCGCTTACACACACCAGGGATGGCTCACCGAGGACCAGCGATACTTCTACCAGAACGACGAACTCGATGAGATGGCCTCGGTCGGCGCGGCGCAGCAGGCGGGGACGGACCCGGACATGGAGGCCAGCCGCACGCTGATCTGGGACGTGTCGGACCTGGACGACCCGATCCTGGCCAAGGAGCACTTCGGGGAGACGTTCACGATCGACCACAACCTCTACATCGTGGGCGATCTCATGTACCAGTCGAACTACGTGAGCGGGCTGCGGGTGCTCGACATCAGCGACCGCGAGAACCCGCGCGAGGTCGGCTTCTTCGATACGGTGCCGTGGGACGAGTCCGTCACGTTCGACGGTTCGTGGTCGAACTACCCCTTCTTCGCGAGCGGGACCATCGTCGTCTCCAGCGGCAAGGAGGGCGTGTTCTTCCTCAGGTACCGCCGGCCGGAACTCGTGCCCTGAGGGAATCGCGCCGTGTGACCGCCGCGGCCCGCCGGCCGCTGGCGGCGCGAGGACTCGCCGTTCTGGCGGCGGTGGCCGGCTGGGCCTGCTCGGATGGAACAGGCCCGGCCCCTGCCCCGCCTACGCCGCCGGAGCCCCCGCCACCGGAGCCCGTTGCCTTTGAACTGGCGGCGAATACGGTCCTGAGCGGGCTGGATCAGCCGGTCTTCCTGACCGCACCGCCCGGCGATCCGCGCCTCTTCGTGGTCGAGAAGACCGGGCGCATTCGCATCGCGGACGCCGGTGGACAGCTGCTCGGCACCCCATTCCTGGATCTGTCCGGCCGGGTGGGCACGGCGTCGGAGGGCGGCCTCCTGACCATGGCCTTCCACCCGCGATACGCGGACAACGGCCACGTCTTCGTCTACTACACGGACACGGACGACGACACGGTCGTGGCGCGATACACTCTCTCGGGCGACCCCGGCCAGCTGGACGCCGGCTCGGCGAAGCAGATCCTGACCGTGACCCAGCGCCGGACGAACCACAACGGGGGGATGCTCCAGTTCGGCCCCGACGGGATGCTGTACATCTTCCTCGGCGACGAGGGCGGGGCGGGCGACCCGTTCGGCAACGGGCAGAACCCCGGGACGCTGCACGGTTCGATCCTCCGCCTCGACGTGGACGGAGGGGACCCCTACGTGATCCCGGACGACAATCCGTACGTGGGGGAGGAGGGGGCGCGCGGCGAGATCTGGGCCATCGGCGTGCGGAATCCGTGGCGGTCCACCTTCGATCCCGAAGGGAATGTCCTGTACGTGGCGGACGTCGGCCAGAACGAGATCGAGGAAATCAACGCGGTGCCGGCGGGCGCGGCGGGGGTCAACTACGGCTGGAACACGATGGAGGGCTCGACGTGCTTCCAGAGTTCCGGGTGCGATATGTCCGGCCTCACGCTCCCGGTGGTGGAATACGGCCATGGCGGCGGGGCCTGCTCGGTGACGGGAGGGTACGTCTATCGCGGCTCACAGCTTCCGGAGATCGGCGGACTCTACTTCTACTCGGACTTCTGCACCGGTTTCCTGCGCAGCTTCCGGCTCGATGACGGACAGGCGACGGACGAGAGAAGCTGGGACGTGGGGAGCCTGGGCGCCGTGTCCTCGTTCGGCGTCGACGGGTCGGGCGAACTCTACGTGGTGGACATCGCCGGCTCCGTGGCCCGGCTGGAGCGCCGCCAACCCTGACCCCGGCGGCGGCGCCCCCGGCGGCGGGGGCGTCAGAGCCCCAGCGTCACGCCCACCTGAAACAGCATGAAGTCCGCGTCCGAGGCGATCGGGGTGAACGACGTGCTCCCGAGCCCGTCCTCCACGAGGCTGCCCGGCACGAGGTATTCCGTCCGGCCGTGCCGCCGGTACTGCACCTCGAGTCTCAGCATGACGGGATTCCCGGAACGGTTGAGAGGGATCGCGAGCCCCCCGCCCAACCCGTAGGCCGGACGGATGTCTTCGAAGTTGACCGTCGTCCCCGAATCGAAGGACTCGAACAGCTCCCACCGCTCGACGGAACTCACGGTGAAGAAATAGCCAAGCCCGACGAACCCGTTCACATAGGGCTGGACGGGACCGTACGGAAGCCGGATCTCGGGTCCGAGACCCAGGTAGCCGATGTTGTTACGGGTGACGATGTCGGAAATGATCCGCTCGGTGACCGCGAACACGGGGACGCCGAGGGTCTCCGACCCGTAATTCACGTATCCGGCGTCGAACCGGACCCGGAAGGCGGGGGTATCCGCGAAGCCGAGCGAGGCGCTGAAGCCCGCACCGAAGCCCTCGTTGATGAGGCTGCCGAAGTGGCCCCGCGGCGACATGACCGCGAACAGCGCACCCAGTTCCCAGCGCGCGCCGCCCCCTCGCGAGGGCGGGTCCGGGAACGGTGCGCCGCGGTGCTGTGCCGCCGCGGCCGCCGGGCCGAGCGCCACCAGCAGGATCAGTCCGGCCGCAATGCCAGGCACGTTGGTTCGACATCTCCGCGAGCGCATGTTCTCCTCCGCAGGTTCCTGAACGTCCGTTCCGTCCACCGTGCGTCGTCTCGTAGACTGCGGATCCTCGAACCACGTCACAACTCCGCGACCGGCCCGTCTCACAGGGTAATCTCCCCGGAGAGGTACGGAGCGGCGTGACCCGCGATCGTCACCCGGTCGCCGAGGAGGCGGCAGATCAGTTGGCCGCCGCGGGCACTGATCTGCCGCGCCTCGAGCGGGGCGTCGCCGCGTCCGAGCCGCGCGGCCCAGTATGGGACGAGCGTGCAGTGCGCCGAGCCCGTTACCGGATCTTCCGGGACCCCGACGCTGGGCGCGAAGAACCTCGACACGAAGTCCGCGCTCTCCCCCGGGGCGCTCACGATGATCCCCAGCCGGTCCAGGCCGCGCAGGCGGGCGAAGTCCGGCTTCAGCTTGCGCACGTCGTCCTCGGCGGCAAACACGACCAGGTAGTCCCGCTCGGCGGCCAGGACCTCCACCGGCTCGGCGCCCAACCCCCCCACGAGCGCCCGCGGGGCCTCGCGCCGTACCGCCGGGCGGGCGGGAAAGTCCATCACCAGCAGCCCGTCTTCGCCCTGCCGCACGACCAGTTCTCCGCTCCTCGTGTCGAAGCGCAACGTGCCGCGGTCCGTCTCCAGCAGGTTGAAGATCACCCACGCCGTGGCCAGCGTCGCGTGCCCGCACAGGTCGACCTCGGCGAGCGGCGTGAACCACCGGAGGCCGAACCCCGCGCCGCCGGGGACGAAGAAGGCCGTCTCGGAGAGGTTGTTCTCCGCCGCGATCTTCTGCAGAACAGCGTCGTCCAGCCAGGAATCGAGCGGGCAGACGGCGGCTGGATTTCCCTCGAACGGCCGGTCCGAGAACGCGTCGAGCTGATATAGGGGGATCTTCATTTTATCTCCGTGGGTCGGTGCGTCACATGACAAAATAGCACCGCGACCGCCTCCGCCACGACCTCGGGTTCACCGCGGGGCGCCGGGCCGGTAGATTTGCCCCATTCGGGGACGGCGCCGGTGCCGTCCGGAAACGGGCGGTTTGGAGGAGGGTGTGACATGCCGGTGGAGATTACGGGCTACTGGCTCGCGAAGACCGAGCCCGACGTGTATTCGATCGACAATCTCGCGCGGGATGGCGAGACCGAGTGGGACGGCGTGCGCAACTATCAGGTCCGGAACTTCATGCGCGACCGGATGAACCCGGGCGAGAAAGTCCTCATCTATCACTCCAACACCGCGGTGCTGGGCGTCTACGGGGTGGCGGAAGTCGCCGGCCCCGCGCACCCGGACTCGACCCAGTTCGACCCCGGGAGCGGGTATTTCGACGTGAAATCAAGCCCCGACAACCCCCGCTGGTGGTGCCCCGACCTGCGGTATGTCGAGACGTTGTCGACCCCGGTGACCCGACAGATGATGCAAGAGACGAAGGGCCTGGAGAGTATCAACGTGATGAGGCGCGGCATGCGCCTCTCGGTGATGCCCGTCACGAAGGAGGAGTTCGAGATCATCCTCCGCCTCGGGCGGGGAGACGGCCAGCGGGAATAGGGAGAGGTCCATGTTGTGGTTCCTGATCGTATTGGCGGTGATCGCGTCCGTCCTCATCGGCATGTACAACAGCCTCGTTCGTCTGCGCGTGCGGGTGAACGGCGCGTGGGCCGACATCGATGTGCAACTCAAGCGCCGGTGGGAACTCATCCCCAACCTCGTGGAGACGGTGAAGGGCTCCGCCGGACACGAGCGCGAGACGCTGCAGGCCGTGGCCGACGCCAGAAACCGGGCCATGAGCGCGCAGAGCCCGACCGAGGCGGCCGCCGCGGAGGAGATGCTGGCGGGGGCGCTCGGGAACCTGTTCGCCCTCTCGGAGGCCTACCCGCAACTGCGGGCGGTCGAGGCCTTCACCGGGCTCCAGGGCTCCCTGGACGAGATCGAGGATTCGGTCCAGAACGCGCGACGCTACTACAACGCGGTCGTTCGCGACTACAACACGAAGACCCGGGTCTTCCCGACCAACCTCCTGGCCAGCCTGTCCGGCCACCGGCCACAGGAATTCTTCACCCTCGACGACGAGCGTCAGCGCGAGGGCCCCAGGGTGAACTTCTCGTGATCCGGAGACGCAACGGGCGCGTGGCCCGCGCGGCGGCCAGGGCGGCCGAAGCGGCACTCGTCGCGGCGGGTGCGTTCCTCGGCCTCGCATGCTCCTTCCCCGCCCCGACAGTCGCGCAGGACGACCGTTCCTGGCGGCTGGAGAGCTTCCACGCCGACATCCGGGTCCTGGAGAGCGGCACGATCGAGGTGACCGAGACGATCCGTCCGAGCTTCGAAGGCCGGTACAACGGGATCTTCCGCACCATCCCGCTCGAATACCGCAGCTACGGACTGCGACAGGGGTTCCGGCTCTCCGTCGAATCGGTGACCGACGAGGCGGGTAACGCCCTCCGGTACGAGGCGGATCGCGACGGCAGCTATCTCGAGATCAAGATCTGGATCCCCGGCGCCGAGGACGCGGTCCGCACCGTCCGGCTCGCCTATGAGGTGCGGCAACGGCTCCTGTTCCACGGCGCGGGCGAGGATGAAGAAGGCGTCATTGAAGCGTACGACGAGCTGTACTGGAACGTGACGGGGACCGAGTGGCCGTTCCCGATCGATGCGGCGAGCGCCACGGTGCGGCTTCCGGCCGCCGCGACAGGCGTCCGCGCCCACGCCTTCACCGGCGGTTACGGCTCGACGGGGCAGGACGCGGTCGTCGAGGTCGCGGGGGCTCGCGTCGATATACGGGCCGACCGGCCCCTCGCCTTCCGCGAAGGGCTCACGATCGGGATCGGCTGGGATGCCGGCGTCGTGGAGCGGCCCACGGCCATCGGCCTCGCCTCGACGTACCTGTTCGCGAACTGGCCGCTCTTCCTCCCCTTCTTCGCCTTCGCCTTCATGTACCGCCGGTGGCACGAGCGCGGCCGCGACCCGGAGGTCGGGTCCATCGAACCGCGCTACGAGCCACCCGAGCAACTGAGCCCCGCCGAGGTCGGCGTCATCATCGACAATCGGGCCGACCTGCGGGACATCACGGCCACGCTGGTGGATCTCGCGGTCCGGGGCCGCCTGACGATCGAGGAAGTGGAGGAGAAGCGGGTGCTGGGCCTGCTCACCGACAAGGACTACGTCTTCCGCCGCACCGATGCCGACGGAGGGACGCTGGCCCCGCACGAATCCGCGCTCCTGGAGGCGGTGTTCGATGGTGGACGCACCCGCAGGCTCTCGGAGCTGAAGGACCGCTTCTACAAGGATCTGCCGCGCCTGAAGTCGCAGCTCCTCGCGACGCTCATCGAGCACGGCGTTTACTCGGAGTCGCCCGCGAGGGTGGCCGGCAAGTACGTGGGGCTCGGGTTCTTCGTCGGCATCGCCATCTTCTTCGGCGGACAACTCCTGGAGCGGACGCTCCAGCTCGCACCGCTCGCCATCATACTGGCCGCGACCTTATCCGCCCTCGTCATCATCGGGTTCGGCTGCTTCATGCCTGCGCGCACGAAGCGCGGGACCGAATTGCTGCGCCAGGTGAAGGGGTTCGAGGAGTTCCTCACCCGGGTCGAGGGCGAACGTTACAGGCGGATGATCACCGGTCCGGAAATGTTCGAGAAGTACCTCCCGTACGCGATGGCGCTCGGCGTCGCCGGGCAGTGGGCGCGCGCCTTCGCCGACCTGTACCGCGAGCCGCCGGAGTGGTATCGCGGGCACGCCTTCCAGGCCTTCAACGCCCACGTCTTCGTGTCCAGTCTCGAGGGCATGTCGGCGGAAACACACGGCGTCATGCAGTCCGCCCCGCGCAGCGCCGGACCGCGGAGCGTCGGAGGCTCGAGTTTCTCCTCCGGCGGAGGGTTCTCGGGGGGTGGCTTCGGGGGTGGAGGCGGAGGCGCCTTCTAGCAGCACCTTCCAGAGGCACGTTCCTGGAATCCGGGAGAGGAGAATTCATGCAGATTTCGGTCGGCGACCGGGTGGAGCCGTTCACGCTCGCCCACGAGGCCCGAGGCACGATCGACCTGGCGGACCATCTGGGCCGCGAGCGGATCGTCCTCCTGTGTCCGACTTCAACCGCACCGTTTCGCGAGACTGGGGCGTCCTGTACGAAGAGTTGATGGGGCTCCGGGGGGTCGCGAAGCGGGCGGCGTTCGTCATCGGCAGGGACGGGAAGGTGGCGTACGCGTGGGTATCGGAAGACCCGCGCGTGGAGCCGGACTACAAGGAGGTCCGGCAGGCGGTCGCCGACGCGGCCTGACGCGGCCCGACGCGCCCCGACGCGGCCTGACGCCCCCGTAAGCGTTGCGTCGCCGCGCCGATGCGGCAATTCTTATCTGTCTGTCCCCCTTCACGTTCGGGGAGGCCGCCGGGGAGCAGCCACGGAGATCAACCCATGTCGATACCGCTCGCTCAGCAGCAGTGCATCCCCTGCCGGGGGGGCGTCCCTCCGCTCGAAGGTCCGGCGCTCGAGGCGCTGGCCGAGGAACTCGGGGGCGGGTGGCGCGTCATCGACGGGCACCACCTCGAGAAGGAATACCGCTTCCCGAACTTCGTCACGGCGCTCGGGTTCGTGAATCGCGTCGGTGAACTCGCCGAGCAACAGAACCACCACCCGGACCTGTTCCTCGCCTGGGGGCGGGTCGTCGTCCGCATCTGGACGCACAAGATCGACGGGCTGACCGAGAGTGACTTCGTCTTCGCCGCGAAGACGGAAACGCTCGAGCAACCGCGGGCGTGAAACGCCCGACCTGCTCGCTGGCGACAGACGGACAGGGAGACCCCGGGCGTCGGATCGGCTCGTGTCGAGGCAGCGAACCGGGCACCCTCCTCCTCTGTATCGCCTCCCTGCACGGCAATGAACCCGCGGGCGGCACGGCGCTGGAACGGGTGCTGGAGGAACTCTCCGCCGGCGGCCTCCCGATGCGCGGCGACCTGGTGGGGCTGCGGGGCAATCTGCGGGCGCTGGAGGCGGGGAGGCGCTTCATCGATGAGGACCTGAACCGCATCTGGCAGCGTGACCGCGTGAATGCGGTTCTCGCATCGCTGCGGCAGGGGGAGACGGTCGGCGGCGGCGCGGCCCGCGAGGCGGACGAACTCCCGATGGTGGGGAGCGCCGAACTCCTGGAACAGCGGGACCTGCTGGCGGCCATCCGGGACGAGAGCCGGCGGGCCCGCGGGCCGGTCTGCGTGCTGGACCTCCATACGACATCGTCGGAGAGCGCGCCCTTCACGACGGTCGGCGACACGCTCCAGAACCGGGAACTCGCGCTCCGGCTCCCGGTCCCGGTGGTCCTGGGGCTGGAGGAACAGATCGAAGGCGCCCTGCTCCAGTACTTCGACCGCCTGGGCTGGCGAAGCATCGGCTTCGAGGGCGGACGGCACGAGGCGCCTTCGTCCGTCGAGGCACACGAGGACGCGGTGTGGATCCTGCTGGAGGCGCTCGGGCTGCTCGAGGCGGGGAGCGCACCGGGGTCGGCGGAGCGTCGAGGTCGCCTGGCCCGTCGCGCGGAGGGCCTTCCGCGCGTGCTGGACGTCCGCTACCGGCACGCCGTCTCGGAGGAGGACGGGTTCCGGATGCACTCGGGGTTCACGAACTTCGACCGCATCGAGGCCGGAGAGGAAGTCGGCGCGGACCGGGCGGGTCCGGTGCGGGCGGTGCGCGCCGGCCGCATCCTCCTCCCTCTCTACCAGCGGCAGGGGGACGACGGGTTCTTCATCGCGCGGCGGCTGGCCCCGGCGTGGCTGGTCCTTTCCCGGTTCCTGCGGGTCGTGGGCGCGGACCGGCTCGCGACCTGGCTCCCGGGGGTCCGGGCGCACCCCGAGCGGAGCGACGCCGTGGTGTTGGCGCGCCGGGCGCGTAACCGCGTCGTGGTCGGGCTCCTCCACCTCCTCGGGTTCAAAGCCCGGAGCGACGGCGGCGGCGGGGTCATGGTGCGGCGCGTCGAGGGGCCCGGACGCGCACCGGAGTCGGACATGCACGGTTAGCGAGCGTCCGGTGCCCGGCTCTCCGCTGTCGAGAGGGGCCCGCGCGGCCCTGCTGGGGCTCGTGGCCGCCGCGGCCGGGTGGGTGACGGCCTGCGGGCCGGAGGCGACTTCGCCGGAGCCCCGGGAGAACCGGGCGCCTTTGAGGGTGGACGCGATCCCCGCGCTGGATCTGCCTCTCCGGCAGATCGCGAATGTGGACGTGGTCCCGTACTTCCGCGATCCGGACGGCGATGCGCTGACTTACACGGCGCGGTCGCCGGATCCCGGCGTGGCCCGGGCGTCGGTCTCGGGGAGCGTGGTGACGCTGGAGGGGGTCGCGCGGGGCACCGCGGACATGGCGGTGACGGCCGTGGATCCGGACGGGCTCGCGGCCACGCAGCGCTTCGAGGTCACCGTCGGCGCGGCGCTGGCCTTCACGTTCGGCGTGGCGCAGGCGCGCGAAGGGGGGACCGCGCTCCTCGATGTCGTGCTGGGGGAGCCGGCGGAGGCCCCGTTCGCGGTCCGCTACAGGCTCGGCGTGGACGATTCCCGTCTCACGGACGACGCGGATACGGCGGACTACCTGGCGAGCGATTCGGGCTCGGTCGCGGTGCCGTCGGGGGCGAGCCGGGCGAGGATCGAGATCGCCATCGCCGACGACGACGAGATCGAGCCGCCGCGCGAGGTCCTCACCATCGCGCTGGAGCGGCCCGGGAGCGGGACCGGCTACGTGCTGGCCTCACCCGCGGCGGCGGTGGTCGTGATCCGGGAGGGCGTGTGCGACCGGACGCCGGCGGTACGGGACGGCATCGTCAAGCGGCTCCGGGCCGACGCCTGCTCCGATCCCGACCAGCAGGATCTCGCCGGGCTCGCGTCGCTGGGACTGGACCGCACCGCGGACGACCCGGTCTCCGACCCCGGCGATGTCCTCGCGGCGCTGCGCGAGGCCGACTTCAGCGACCTCACCGGCCTGGAATGGCTCTCGCTCGCGGGTCAGCGGCTGACCCGGCTGCCCGCGGAGATCTTCGCGGATCTGTCCAGCCTGGAGGTTCTGAATATGGCGGGGAACGATCTCGCCGAACTCCCGCCGGGGGTTTTCTCGGGCCTCCGCAGGCTCCAGTGGCTCTCCCTGTTCGACAACCGGCTGCGAGAGGTGCCCGCGGGAGTGTTCGGCGGCCTTGGCGGGCTGCGCGAGCTGTATCTGGGGGATAACGAACTGACCGGGCTTCCGCCCCGTGTGTTCGCGGGGCTCTGGAACCTGGAACGGCTGGGCCTGGCGGCGAATCCGGTCACCTTCGCCTTCACGCTGAAACTGGTGCGGACGGACGATGAGGACGCGATGGCGGGGGGTCCGGTAACGCTGGAGGCCCGGCTCGCCGAGGGCGCGCCGTTCGCCATGAGTCTGCCGCTGTCGGCCCGCGGAGGGACGCTCTCCGTCGATTCGCTGCGGATCCCGGCCGGGGCGACGGCGAGCGCGGGCGTGACGCTGATGCCGGACGACGGTTCGAACGACGCCATTTCGGTGACGCTCGGCACCGAGGCGGCGCTGTCGGAACTGTGCCTCGAGCGCTGCGACGGCTTCGATGTCGTGGCGGGGGACCCGCTGGTCGTGGCCAACCCGGGGACGTTGGAGGTCTCCGTCCCCGCCGCCTATCTGACCCAGGCGACCCAGGATCTCGGCGGAGGCGTTCCGCTCGTCGCTCGGCGGCGGGCGCTGCTCCGCGTCTTCGCCACCGGTGACGAGGTGAACAGCTTCCGGCCGGGCGCGCGGGCTCTCTTCTTCCGCGGGGAGGACGAGATTCATCGGGTGGCGCTCGAGTCCCCGGCAGGCGGCATCCCCCGCGAGGTCGATGAGAGCCGCCTCGACCGGTCCTTCAACGCGGTCATCCCGGGAGACATCCTCGAACCCGGGGTCAGCGTGGTCGTCGAACTGGACGCGGCGGGGGAGGTGCCGCTGGCGCCATCGAGCCTTCCGCGGTTTCCGGCCGAGGGGCGGCAGGACCTCGACGTGCGGGAGGTGCCCCCGCTGCGGGTGACGCTCGTCCCGGTGCAGTACCTGTCCGAAGCCAACCGGGGGGTCAACGACGGAGTGGCGGAGTTCGCGGCGGAGCTGGCGGCCGCGGCGGCGGGGGGCGGCTCGCCGCTGGCCGCGAGCGTGCTGAGGTACGCCCGAACCGTGCTGCCCGTAGGCGACCTGGAGGTGACCCTGCGGGAGCCCTACTTCACGTGGGCGGACACGACGGCGGACGGGGTCGCCGGACTCCTGCATGAGATCGAACTGCTCCGCACCATGGAGGCGGGCGACACGGACGAACACTACAGCGGCCTGTTCGGGGTGCCGGCCCCTCTCTCCCGGCACCCAGATGCGTTCTGGATCGACGGCCAGGGGCTGCTCGGGGGACGGACCTCGCTCACGGGCTCCCACGACGCCGAGGGACGCCTCCAGAAGGCCCGCCGCCTGCAACTGGTGTTCGCGCACGAACTGGGCCACAACCTCGGCCGCCCGCATACGCCGTGCGACGACCCCGTGGCCGACCCGGGGCGGGTGGACGCCGACTACCCCCATATGGACGGAACCATCGGCGCGTGGGGTCACGACTTCGGGGATATCGAGGGCTCCGGCCTCGGCCACCTGTTCGGTCCCGAGGGATACCGCGATCTGATGTCCTACTGTTATCCACAGTGGATCAGCGACTACAGCTTCACGAGGATGCTGGAGTACCGCCTCGCGGCCGCGGCCCGGGCGGCGGGCGTTCCGATGTCGCGCGGCGTCGCCTCGATCCGGCAAGACGCCGCACACCGCGGGACCATGCTGCTGCTGTGGGGCGGAATCATGGACGGCGCGCTGCGGCTGGAACCCGCCTTCGCGCACGCAACCGCCGCCAAGCTGCCTCCCGCGCCGGGCCCCTACCGGCTGGTGGGGGTGGACACGGCGGGCCGACCGCTCTTCTCCCTGAGCTTCGCTGCGGAACGGATTGACGATCGTAACGCCGCGTTCGCGTTCGCGATCCCCTTCGACCCGGCCTGGGGCGAGTTGCTGGACCGTGTGACGCTGACGGGTCCCGAAGGGGCGGTGACGCTGGACCGCGCCCGGGGTGGCCGGGCCGCGCTCATCGTCAACGGGGCCACCGGCCGCGTCCGCGCCGTCGTCCGCGACGGGCACGGGATGGTACCACCGATGCTGGAGAAAACCGCTGGCGGGGAGACTCGAATCCTACGTGGGCTCCCGCGCCCAAGGGGCTGAGGTCCCGGTCCGCACGCGTTCCGCCTCCGATCCCATCGCGGGTCGCGCGATGCCCCTGCGGACGCTCGGGGGAAGATTCCCCCGGGCACTACCGATCCAGCGGCATCCCCGGCCCGCCCGGTACCGAGACGGCGTTGCGCTCCCGAAGCGTCTCTTCGATGCTGAGCAGCCGGACGTCCGCGCCATCCAGGCGCCGCTCCACACCATCCAGCCGTCGGTCCACGCCGGCCACCTGCTGCATCACCCCGTCGATCCTGGCTTCCAGCCGCTGTTCCGCCCCCTCGACGCGAGCCTCCAAGCGCCGTTCCGCCCCCTCGATCCCTGCTTCGACCGCACCCAACCGCGTACCGAGATGCCACACTCCGCTGAACCACAGGGAAAACAGCGTCACAAGCGACACCAGGCCGCCCGCCCCCGCGATCCACCGATCCGGATTCTTCATCATCCCTTCCCCGCTCCTCAACGTCGCATACCCGTGGTGCTACACCGGCCGCATCTGGTACGCGCCGCAAATCCTGCCTGTGCCTACCGTCCGGCCTTCCCCGTCTACACCCTACACCCAACCTGGGACACACTACCTCCTCCGCGATCTGCGCCACTATCTTTCCGGCCCGAACGGGATCGATGTCCACACTTCCGTGAAAGCGCTTTGGGCCAGTCTTTGCGGGTGGGACCGGCTCCGGGTCGACGCCTGTGCCCGTGCCGGTTCCCGCCTCAGCGTCTGTCCCAAGTCCCGTTGCGGCGGGGCGGCGACTGTTCTCGTGGACCTTCGCCCCGCAGGAGATCGATGACCGGAACGGCGCCTTCGCCTTCGCGATCCCCTTCGACCCGGCCTGGACCGAGGCGCTGGACCGCGTGACGCTGAGCGGGCCCCGAGGGTTCGACGGCGCTGGACCGGGGGCGCGGGGGCCGGGCCGCGCTGATCATCGAACAGGCCACCGGCCGCGTCCGCAGTGTCGCGCGCGAAGGGGGCGGGACGGATCCAGCGATGGTGGAGGAAACTGCTGGCACGGTGGTTCGAGTCCGACGCGGGATCCCGCGCCCACCGGGCTGAAGCTGCGGTACGCGATCCACGCTCGAACCGGTCGTTAGAGTTGGAACTGGCCGTTTGCCACAAGCGGTCCCTAGTTCAACTGGAGTTACCCCGAGTTGGTGGACACCTTTGAGCGTTGGTCACAACGAGGAGGTGTCGCATGTCGGGACGGAGATACGCGCCGGAGTACAAGGCGCGGATGGTGGATCTGGTCCGTGCGGGGCAGAGCGCGGACCAGTTGGCTCGCGAGTTCGAGCCCTCGGCGACGGCGATCCGGCGCTGGGTGGAACAGGCCGATCTGGACGAGGGGCGTCGCACCAACGGTCTGACGACGGCTGAGCGCAAGGAAGTCCGGGAACTGAAGCGCGAACTGCGCCGTGTGAAGATCGAGCGCGACATATTGGCAAAAGCCACGGCCTGGTTCGCCAAGGAGAGCGGATCGATCCCCCGAGGGGGTTCCGGTTCGTGAGCGATCACCAGGCCGCCTATCCGGTGCGCGTGATGTGCCGCCTGCTGGGACTCTCCCCGAGCGGGTACTACGCGTGGCGGACGCGGGAGCCGTCGGAGCGGGCGCGTGCGAACGCGGCGCTCACCGGGGAGATCCTTGAGATTCACGCCATGAGCGACGGAACGTACGGGGCGCCGCGGATCCACGCCGAGCTGAGGGCCCGGGGCCGCGAGGCGGGCGTGAACCGGGTCGCCCGGCTGATGCGGGCGGCCGGGGTCGAGGGCGTGAGCCGGCGCCGCAAGGGCAGTACGACGAAGCGGGCCGCGAAGTCCAGGCCCGCGCCGGATCTCGTGGACCGAGACTTCTCGGCCTCCGGACCGGACGAACTCTGGGTGGCCGACATCACGTACGTGCCCACCTGGGCGGGCTTCCTCTATCTGGCCGTCGTGCTCGACGCCTGGAGCCGCCGCATCGTGGGCTGGTCGATGGCGACGCACCTGAGGACGTCCCTGGTGCTGGACGCCTTCGACATGGCGCTGGCGCGGCGGCGCCCCGAGGAGGTGATCCACCACAGCGACCAAGGCGGCCAGTACACGTCCCACGCCTTCGGCGGCCGCTGCCGGAGGGCCGGGGTCAGGCCCTCGATGGGCTCGGTGGGCGACGCCTACGACAACGCCATGTGCGAGTCGTTCTTCGCCACGCTGGAGTGTGAACTCATCTGGCGGCGCTCGTTCCGGACGCCCGGCGAGGCCCGCCGGGAGGTGTTCCGGTTCATCGAGGGCTGGTACAATCCGCGCCGGCGGCACTCGAGCCTCGGCTACGAGTCGCCCGCCAGCTTCGAGGCGCGCGAGAAAGGGGAGGCGGCGTGACCCCCGGGCCGCGTCCCTCTCCCACGGTCCGCCACGCCTTCGGCGCGGCGACCGCTCTTCTCTCCCGCGAGGTGGCGAGAAAGGAGGAAACCACCACTTTCACCTGTCCACTGAAACGGGGTAAGCCCAGAAGCCGGCCGGTGGCGACGGCGACAAGGTGTTTCCGCCCTCGTACGCCGTGGACGGACAGGCAGACCACAAATACGCCGTTGAGGAACGGCGAATCGGCGACTCCGAAGAGATTTCGGTCACCGTCCTCCTGGACTCAGTAGCGTCCCAGGCCAATCGCGCCGAGCTGGCGCTGCTGGAGGGATGGGAGCGTGGTGAACTCTCGTTTCCGGTCCCGTACGTTGACTTTAGCGGCGACGGCGGTCTAACGGATTACGAGAGGTTGACGGTGCTGGAGGCCCCCCACCGCTTGGCGGACGCGATCTTCCGGGACAGCCTCTTGGACGGCACGCTGTTTCGGTTCTCGGATATCGGGCGAGCGATCACGGGCGCCACTCCGCGCGACGCAACAGAAATGTACCGCCACTCTCCCACGTCGCTCCTCTTCGGGTTGTGGGACTCCACGGGCCCCAAGGGTGGGCTAGGCTCGAAGTTTCAGCGTCAATACGTCTCGGAAATCGTGGGTCTCGACGCAGTGATCGGCAACAAGGTAGGGAGCCGGATCGACCCGCTTCAGATCGAGAAGGTGGCCACCGACGACCGGGCTTTTAACAGCGAAGACTCGGACGAAGTGTGGACTTTCGACGAGGCGAGAGCAAAGAAGGACAAGAAGGGCAAGCTAGTGTACGCCACAAGGGGTGGGACGAGCGGCGAAGCCGGGCAGCCTTCCAAGATCAATCATGGCAACGTTGCCCCGTCCATCGACGGACAGGCCGGCGGCGCGACGATCTCCAAGGCCCTTCAGACCACCGTGATTTCGTTCGCAGGGCTGCGCCGACTGCGGTTCAAGGGCTTCGATCTGGCTGCGGAGCAGGCGGCGCGCACGGCGGTTGCTGCGCTGGGCGTCGCCGCAGTCGCATACCAGTACGAGGTGGACTTCGATCTCCGGTCCCGGTGCCTCCTTCTGCCCACGCACCCGCCACGCATCGAGTTACTGGCGCGAGATGGCTCGACCGCCGAAGTCATCGAGGTAGACCGGACGACGGTCGTGAAGCTCCTCGACGAGAGTGTCGCGCACGCGGCCGATGTCGGAATCCCCTGGGTGGCGGACGAGATTCGCCTAGAACCGGCACCGAAGCTTCTTGAGCTGATCAGGCGGAGCCGCAAGGTGGCCGTGGCCGTACCTTTGGAAGCCTGACGATGCTCGATGCAGGGCAGTTCGCGGTCGAGGTGAACTTCCTCGCAGGCCGGTATGTCGCGACATCGCACAATGATCGTCGGCTAGGCGAGTGGCCGCCGCACCCGGCCCGCCTCTTCTCCGCGTTTGTCGCGACGTGGGCGGACGAGAACGACCCTCTGGAGCGGCGAGCGCTTGAATGGCTTGAACGCCAACCCGCTCCGGCGATTGCTGCGTCCGATGCCGTCCCGCGACGGGTGTTGTCGCATTTTGTGCCCGTGAACGACACCTCGGTCTTTGACCGCGCGTTACGGCAAAAGAGGCCGAACGAATTCTACGAGCTATGCGACCAGCTGCACGCGGAGCTCGTTAGGTCGGCTGGCGAGGTGACAACAAAGGCCGACCGCATGCAGAAGAAGCTGGCCAGGAAGAAGAATCTCGGGGACACGCTGGCCAGGGTGGGCAAGACGCCCGTCAAGTCTGCAGAGGCGATGTTGCCGGACGGCCGAGGCAAACAGGAACGGGCGTTCCCGTCCGTTTCTCCGGATGTCCCCCGCGTCACGTACATCTGGAACACATGCCCTTCCGATGGCGTCAAGGATGCGCTCGACCGGTTGCTCGCCCGCGTGACTCGTCTCGGACATTCCTCGTCCCTCGTATCGTGCCGCATCGTTGAGGAGCCGCCGAATCCCACGCATCTGGTCGTCGTCAACGGAGGGGGCACAAGGATGCGGGCCGTAAGAGCCGGCCAGTTGACGGCGCTGGAGGGTCTTCATCTTCGACATCAGCAGGTTCGGCCGAGAGCGCTGCCGTACGTTGTGGCCCGCTATCGGGGCGCGGAAGTAACGGAGGAGGAGCCGATAGCGAGGCCCAATACTGCTGGAGAATGGATCGTTTTCGAGTTCCATCCCGCTTCCCGCGCATACCTGTCGTCGCGTGCCGTCGAACTGGCGGCGGCGATGCGGCGAGAGATCCTGTCTCGGGCCGAGCGTCCCCTGCCGGAGGGTATTAGCGGTGTGCGCGACGACGGAACGCCGACATCGATGCCTCACATGGTGATCGTACCGATCCCGCATGTCGCCTTCGAGCACGCGGACGGACGGATCCTCGGGTTGGCCGTATCCGTGCCCAACGCTTCTGCTGAGACGACGCAGGATGCGATCTACCGCTCGATCGGCGGGTGGGAGCGCGCCGCCTCCCGGCGTGTGGGAATTTCCACGCCGCAGCTGAGTCTGAAGTTCGGCCACGATCATGAGCTTGGACTACGGAGGGTCGTCGGACCTGTGGATCTAATCTCGTTGCGGTCCAGCATCTGGCGCGGACCGTCCCGCCGATGGGTCTCCGCCATCCCCATCGCCCTCCCGAGGCACCCTGGTTCGCTCTCGCGTGGAAGCGCCGCAGCTCGCCGGGAGGCGTGGGGGCGCGCGGAAGCAGCTGTGAGGCTTGCTTGTACCCATGTTGGCCTTCCCGCGCCGATGGTGGTGAAGATGTCTCTCTCTCCCTTGATAAGGGGGGCGCGGAAGGTCGCGCAGTTCCCTGCGTTCCGCCAAGCCGGACGCGAGGGGAAACCGGTGAGGCGCCAACTCGTGCACGCGGAGCTGCTATTCGCTGATCCTGTTCGTGGGCCACTAACGCTCGGGGCTGGCCGGTTCGTGGGTTTAGGCCTGATGCGCCCGCTGGCCGAGCCCTCGACCCAACGGGGTGAACGGGACGTGACTAGTGGCTGAGGTCGCGGGCAGCGATTTCCGCCCCTTCTTTCGGGACGTTCATGGCTACGAGCCTTTCCCGTGGCAGGAGCGACTCGCTGATCAAGTGCTTGCCCAAGGGTGGCCAACGGTCATCGACTTGCCGACCGGAACCGGCAAGACAGCCGCCTTGGACATCGCGGTGTTCGCGCTTGCTGCGCAACCCGAGACGGCACCTCGACGCATCGTGTTCGTGATCGACCGGCGCATCGTCGTCGACCAGGTGTGTGTGCGCGCCCATCGGGTCCGGGATCGAATACGAGCCGGCTCAACGGACGTTCTCCGCCGCGTGGACGAACGGCTTCAAGCCCTGTCTGGGGGCAAGCCGCTGGGTGTGATGGCCCTACGCGGCGGCATTCCGATCAGCAGGGAGTGGACGCTGCGGCCGGACCAACCGTGGGTGCTCGTTTCCACCGTGGACCAGTTCGGCTCGCGTCTTCTCTTCCGCGGCTACGGGGTGACTCCCAAGATGCTCCCGATCCATGCGGGACTGGCAGGTAACGACTGTCTCGTGATCCTAGACGAAGTACATTTGAGTGTCCCTTTCGCGGAGACGCTGGAGCAGGCCTCCAGACTTCCCTTCGGTCCGATTCCGAGGCGATTCCAGACTGTGCGGATGTCCGCCACACCGGACGAGCTGGGCGGTGAACCCTTCCGTCTGGATCCCATTGAAGATGTGGAGGGCTGTCCCGAGCTTCAACGTCGAGTTCGCGCCGAAAAGAGTGCTCGGCTCAAGCAGGTGGGAAACCGCAAAGCGGTGCCCACCACCGTGCTGAAGCTCATCCGTGACATCACGAAGTCCCGAGAGGGCGTCACCGCAAGCACGCTTGGCGTCGTCGTGAATCGCGTTGGGACCGCCCGATCAACATACGAGGTGCTCGCCGGCGCGGGCTTCAAGACACATCTCCTGACCGGACGCATGCGTCCGCTGGACCGCGTGCAGGCGGTCAGCGCCATCGAGCCCGCGGTGGATCCCAGCCGGTCGGAGACCGACGACGAACTCACGGTCGTGGTGGCCACGCAGGCGATCGAGGTGGGGGCGGACTTCAGCTTCGACGCGCTCATCACCGAGTGCGCCCCCGTCGACAGCCTCCGGCAGCGTTTCGGCAGGCTTGACCGTCGCGGCACCCTTTCCGAACGCCGGGGTGCGTCGGCACCAGCTTGGATTCTGGGGATCAAGCCGGAACTAACGGGAAAGCGAACCGATCCGATCTACGGCGACGCGGTCAAGGAGACCTGGGCCGAACTCCAGCGGCGCATGAACGGTGGATCGATAGATGTTGGAGCGGACTCCCTCGCCGACTTCCCGGCCGAGGCCCTCGCCCCACGACTCACAGCGCCCTTGCTGCTCAAGACGCACATGGATGCGTGGGTGCAGACCAACCCCCAGCCGATCATTCAACCACCAGTCGACTGGTTCCTGCATGGGATCGACGAACGGAACCGAGCCCCCGATGTCTCGATAGTGTGGCGTCACGACCGCACTCCCGATGCGCTAAGGCTGGTCCCTCCCCGGCAGGCCGAATCTCTGCCGATACCGATTCACGCAGCGAAGTCCTGGTTGGGCGGCCGTGAGGAGATTGACTTCGCCGACGTGGTAGCGATCGCCGACGTTGGCGCGGACGATGACTACCGCGTGCCGGATTGCATTCGGTGGCGTGGAATCGGCGAGGGGCCGGAGTGGGTCAACTCGGCTCAGGACATTCGCCCCGGCGATATTCTGGTCGTGGACCCCGACCGGGGTGGCCTGCGAGCCGGCACATGGGATCCGTCCTCGACGGAGACCGTCGCCGACCTCGGCGACGAAGCTCAGCTCGCGCACCAGCGCAGAGTAACGTTGCGGCTCGACATGAGACTGTCCTCGACAGCCTCGTTCTCACACGATCCTCCCGCACCAGAGGACGAGCTTGACGGGCAGGTTCGCTCGATACACGAGCGCGTGCAGGAGTGGCTGGAAGAGCAGGCCGCCGGCGAGGCGCGGCTCCCGGCGTGGCTCTACGAAGTGCTCGATATCCTGGGTGCCCGCAGAGAAACAGAGAGGCGGACTAGCACAGCCTTCGAGCACCATCTCGTCCAACCGAGCGAGGGTGACGCGCGTGGAGGATATTATGTTCTGACCCAACGCGATCCCGTTGCGGGCCGACCGACTATCGATCCCTCGGTAATGGACGGTTCCGACGACGCGGGATCCATGACCGGCAGCGCCGTAACGCTTCGTCAGCATCTTGACGGGGTCGCAGCGCGGGCGAGGGGTTTCGCGGAGCGCCTTGGAGTAGGGGCCACCCTTGTGAATGACCTGCACTTGGCCGGGCGGCTACACGATCTCGGGAAGGTAGACCCGCGCTTCCAAGAGCAGCTGGTCGGGGGCGACCGCGTGCAGTTGGCGATGCTTGATGAGCCGCTCGGCAAGTCTCCTCCGGACGTGCGCCGCGTGCAGCGATATCCGGCTGGGATGCGCCACGAAATCGCCAGTGTCGCAATGATTCAGTCCAGCGGCGATATCCTCGCGTCGGCGCATGATCCCGAGCTGGTTCTGCACTTGGTCGCGACCCACCACGGTTGGGCTCGTCCGCTACCGCCTATTCTCGAGGATCCCGACCCTCAGACATTGACCCACACCGTTGAGGGACATTCGCTCGAAGCAAACTCGGATCTTGCCAGGAGTTCGATGGCACCGGACATGGCCGACAGATTCTGGCGGCTCGTGGAACGTTACGGCTACCACGGGTTGGCGTGGCTCGAAACCGTCCTGCGACTTGCCGATCAAAGGCAAAGCGCAAATGAGGAACGAACATGACCGGAACCCGTCTCACCGGACTGGACGGCACAAACCCGCTGGGATTCTTGGGGGGTCTCGGGGTTCAGGTCGCCTTCGCTTCAACCCAGCCGCAGCCGCGCCTGTGGTGGAGTGACGACATCGCTCCGCGAGCCGTGGTTGACGAATTCCCGGTCGACTGCATTGTGGATCAGGCCATCCCGGTCTTCAGGGAGTGGAGCAAGGGCGCCGCGCTGAATCCAGCTGGACCCGGTGGGGTACCGCTCGCTAGAGCAGACGACTTGAAGCTCGCTCGGGGAGATATTCGCGTCTATCTGGAGAGTGTTCAGGAGAACGGACCAGCCGCGTCGCTGAGTGCGGCACTCGTCGCCGAGGGCAGTGTGGACAATAAGGGTTCGGCGAAACCAACCGACCTTTATTTTGCAGCGGGACAGATGAGATTCGTTGCTATGGCCCGTAAGATACTCGAGAACGTCAAGCCCGAGGAGGTCAAGGCTGCGCTCACGGGCCCATGGACCTATGCGAGCAAGCTCCCGTCGTTCATGTGGGACGTGGCCGATGATCGGACCTACGCCTTGACGGCAAACAATCCATCCGAAGACAAGAAGCTCTCGAACCCTGGAGTGGAGGCACTGGCGATTCTTGGACTCAGCCTGCACCCCGTCTTCGGTACCCGTGGCCGCACACTGACGCGTGGTTGTTCGGGAACGTGGAAGAAGGGCCACTACTCGTGGCCGCTATGGTGGAAACCTGCTTCGCTGGGCGCCGTCACATCGCTCCTAGCTCACGCCCACGGAGCTGCTGACGACAGGCGGCACTGGTTTCGATCCTGGGGCGTCTCGGCGGTATTACAAGCTTCGATACGGCGGTCCAGCCAAGGAGGCTACGGCACGTTCGCTCCGGCGGAGATCCTCTGGCAAGACAATCAAGCGCCGCAATGACCGACTCGGTGCCTCACTCGGTCTTTGAGCCGACTCTCGTGGTTCTTCTCCTCCAGGGCAAACACGTTTCGTTGTGCGAGACGCTCAGGGTGACAGAAGCGCTTCGCGGGCTCCTCCTGCGGGAATGCCCAGAACAACCGCCGCCGGAGTGGTTCAGCGGCCACACCACGGACGGGGAGCCGACGAAAGAACCGCACTTGGGATTGACGCCGCTGCCCTTCGTGGATTCTGCGCGCGCGGATGGAAGAATCAAGGGGCTTGCCGTGGTCTTGCCGCGCCACCTTGCTCGAGAGGACGCTCGGAACTGTCTCGAGCCCATCCTTCGCGATCCGGACACCGGACTGCCGCGGCGGCATCGATTGTTCGCCGGTCGGCATCTCGATTGTGAGATTGCGCTTGACACGCGCGCGGATCCGCCGTGGAACCTCAGTCCTACGGCTTGGACCGGCGGCGAACACGGTTCGCGCGTCTGGGCCAGCGTGACTCCCGTCGTCCTGAACCGTCACTACAATGGTGCAGATCGGTGGAAGAGAGCGGCCGAGAGCGTGAAGACCGCCTGCGGGCACATCGGACTTCCCCGCCCCCGAAAAGTGCGACTGCACCCGACTCCAGTCCTCCGCGGCATACCGCCAGCCGAGAAGTTCGTGCAGGTGACTCGCAAAGCGGACGGGGGCCGTTGCGAGCACAGCCACGCCCTTCTGACCTTCGACGAACCGATACGCGGACCGGTCCTACTGGGAGCGGGCCGATTTCGAGGCTACGGCCTGTGTATGTCACTTCAAGGAGGCCGGGGCGAATCCGCCCCGGAAAGGCAGAGACGCTGCCCGGCCGGAATGCGCCTCGCAAAGAAGCTTCAATGAGGCCGGGGCGAATCCGCCCCGGAAAGGACCTTCGTACGGCCGGTGAGCCGGTCGATGGGGCGCTGGGTCGCTTCAATGAGGCCGGGGCGAATCCGCCCCGGAAAGGATCCTGTCCTGGTGGCCGACGATCTTCCGGCCCGAGGGGCTTCAATGAGGCCGGGGCGAATCCGCCCCGGAAAGATCCGGCATGCGCGCGACACGGGCCAAGGCGTACGGCTGCTTCAATGAGGCCGGGGCGAATCCGCCCCGGAAAGCAGGCTGACGTCCACGAGGCACAACGCCCACGCGTCCAGGGCTTCAATGAGGCCGGGGCGAATCCGCCCCGGAAAGTGGGGTTCTCTACGATGGATGACATCGCAGGTGTGGCAGGCTTCAATGAGGCCGGGGCGAATCCGCCCCGGAAAGCCCCAACTTCTGCCGCAGTGCGGTCGAGCACGGCGCGCCGATCAGCTTCAATGAGGCCGGGGCGAATCCGCCCCGGAAAGTCATGGCGCCGGTCCCATCACTGGAGCACAGGTGGCCGGAGTGCTTCAATGAGGCCGGGGCGAATCCGCCCCGGAAAGACGCTCGTGGCCCGGCCCGCGAGGTCGCTTGCCCGGCTGACGTCGCTTCAATGAGGCCGGGGCGAATCCGCCCCGGAAAGCAGGATCCGGCCTACAGCGCCGCGCTGAACGGACAGCAGCTTCAATGAGGCCGGGGCGAATCCGCCCCGGAAAGACATGCCGTCCGAAGCGATGCGCGCACCCGTCCGATAATGGCTGCTTCAATGAGGCCGGGGCGAATCCGCCCCGGAAAGCTTGTCTCTCGCGCGAGTTCGGAGCGTTGTCTTCTCTCGCCGCTTCAATGAGGCCGGGGCGAATCCGCCCCGGAAAGTCCGTCGCGCCGTAACGATCGATGGTTGTTACCGTCCCGTTTGCTTCAATGAGGCCGGGGCGAATCCGCCCCGGAAAGGTGGCGAGGGGACGTCCGCGCAGACTGGTGACCATTTCTGGTTGCTTCAATGAGGCCGGGGCGAATCCGCCCCGGAAAGGATGCCGCCGATGAGTTGGCCCTGCGGCGTCTCGGGCTGCTTCAATGAGGCCGGGGCGAATCCGCCCCGGAAAGCCGCCCTCTCATGCTACAAGATCTGGATGACGTAGTCGCCGCTTCAATGAGGCCGGGGCGAATCCGCCCCGGAAAGCCGCCGGAATTCCGATTCTGGAACAGCCTCCCGGACACCCTTACCGGCTTCAATGAGGCCGGGGCGAATCCGCCCCGGAAAGCCCATCGGTAACCCGGAAGATGCCACTACGGCCCTCTATCATGGCTTCAATGAGGCCGGGGCGAATCCGCCCCGGAAAGCGCGCCTCGCGGTGCGCCCAGTCGCCGTCCGCCTCGATGCTTCAATGAGGCCGGGGCGAATCCGCCCCGGAAAGCTGTTCTCGACGGACTGCCACGCCTTCGGGTACCCGTCGCTTCAATGAGGCCGGGGCGAATCCGCCCCGGAAAGCCTGCGGCTGCTCCGTCCCGACCGCGTGCGGATCAAGTCGCTTCAATGAGGCCGGGGCGAATCCGCCCCGGAAAGCCACCCCGAGCCACGTCTTTGTCCAACAACGGGATGCCGGGGCGTTTGCGACCGCTGGGCTTCGAGGCCGCGATGGGACTAATAACGTCTCACACACACCTGATTGTCAAATAGCTAAGGCGTTGCCCGGCCTTCGCTAACGGTCGATGCGACCGCTCCCGGATCAACGCTCAGCACCGGAGTGCTCGCGCCGTAGCCAGGCAGTCCCGCCCCCACGTCATACTATGAGGGCGCGCCTCGTGGGGGCAGCATACGTTTTCCCGAGGCTTTCGACGCGTGGGCTCACGCGGTCGGCCAGCCCCACGTCAACGATGAGGACATGGTCTTCCGATGGCTTGATCAGCTCCTCAAGGTCAGCCGCCATCTCCGAGCGACGACGGGCCGTGAGCCGACACTGGAACACCGACAACTGCAACCAGTACCCGTACCCCTTCATCGTCTTGAAGACTTTCTTCCAACGCTTCGGGTCGGCGATATCGTAGGTTACGAAATACACGCGTTCCGCCGCCACCGGGAGCCGGTCCTACCTCGGAAGGTAGTGCGGGTAGGAGGCGATCTCGCCCTGGAAGTGGCGAGCGAGGAGACGGGCCTGGACGTCGATGAGGCGTCGCATCGACACGCTGTAGCCAAACACGGGATGCGTAGTCTGAGTATCCACCCGACGCTCGAAGGCGGCGATGAACGCCCGCCTCCCCGCCGCCTTGAGCGAACAAGCGGTCCCGTTCATGACGAAGTCGCCCGGCTTGATCTCGCCGTTGTTCACGACCTGTATGACGGTGGAGTCAGCCACGATCGACCGAAAGGGTTCCATCAGGTCGAGAGCCAGGGCGGGCCTCCCGTGCCGCAGACGGTGATAGAGGCCCATGTACGGATCCAAGCCCGTTGCGGAAATGGTGTGCGTCATGGCCCGCGCCAGAAGCGCGTATCCGAAGGACAGCATTGCATTGGTGGGATCCGATGGCGGACGGCGGTTGCGTGTGGTGAAGGAGAACTCGCCGAGACCATTGTCGCGGCCCTTGGCCAGCATGCGGTCGAAGCGCCCGAAGTAGATCGCCGCGGCCTCGCCCTCCCACCCGAGGAGTTCCTGCACGTTCTCCGCATGACGCGCCCGGCGGGCGACACGCGTCAGTCTGGCCAGCGCCTCTTCCTTCCCCTCGCCACCGCGTTCCGCGCGCCAGTTCCGGCGCAGCATCGTCCGCGAGTTGCGAATCTTGGCGTCGACCAACCCCCGCGCGAAGCCGAGTCGGCGCTCGTCGCTGAACGCGGCGCGGTATTGGGCTTCGCGCACCGCGACGTTGCCGTTACCGGTACCGATCGTATGGCCGAGAAACCAGCCTCCCGTGGAGAACCAAGACACGGGTATCTCGGCGCGCATCAACGTATGAAGAGCAGGCGTCGTAACCGACACGGGCCCGAACAGGACCACCTGGGAGACGTCGATTAGCGGCACTTCCACCTTGTCCTCGTCCATTTCGACGATCAGCCGCCGGCCCCGTTTGCGCAGCCTTGCGCCCGGGGTCTGGACGTATAGAGGCAGCGCCGGGTCATCCGAGGGATTGAGTGGACGTGGAGTGCGTCCCGTCCTGAACAGGTTCGTCTCGTCGGGCAAGCATATTCCCGCCAGCGAACAGCGCGGGCACTTGGGGCTATCCTCCAGAGGAGGCGGCCGCACGCCGTTCTCGGCGGCCGCGCGAAGATCTCGAATCGCCTCCAGCGTCCTTGCGCGCAGCTCGTCGTCCAGGATCACCGGGACGCGCTCGCGCGAAGCCGCGTACCAGATCGCGGCCCGTTCGACGTTGTAGCCGTTGTCTTCCAGGATCATCGCCTGTACGCAGAGCTGGACGCGTTCCGGCTCGTACGCCCCAACGTCGACGTGCGGGCGTTTTCCTTTCTTGAAGTCCACGGGCATGACGAGGCCGTCGCGTACGTCGAGCAAGTCCATTTTGGCGATGACGCCCAACCGCTCGGATGACAGCGTGACGGAGCGGACGCGAGCCGTTTCTCTCCCGAGTTCTTCCGGTGCCGCCAGCCGTCCCGAATCCTTGTCCACGCGGCTGTGGGCACGTCTGCCCTCGGCGGTATCCGAACTCTCCGCCCACTCTCCCTCGACCCACTCCAGATACGCGAGCCGCGGACAGTAGACCCACTCGTTGACCATCCGTGCCGGGATGAAGGGGGTTGGGGATCGAGCACTTTCGCGCGCGGGTGAAGCGTCGAGACGGACGGGCCGGGGGATACGGGGGGCTGCCCGCCGACTCGGTGTAATCCGCGTCTTTCTGCCTTCCATGAGCGTCTCCAAGTGGACGAGATAGCCCGTATTCCGGAGACCGCCGCGCGCTACGCTTCTTCGGGCGGCACCAAGGGCTCTAGGTCAATTCCGAGGCGAACTCTTCGGCATCGCGCGCTGCCCGGAGCATGTCCAGGAGCCAGGCTTCGTCATCCCGCATAGATGGTCCTGGCCGATCGGAGGATCGCCTTTCTACGCAGGTAGTTGCGACTCTTCTCGATCCCCCGCAGTCCGAAGTCTTCCCGTACGACGGAACCGAACAACGCCAGTTCGGCGATCCGCCACCGCTTGCAGACCGCGACGACCAGATGCTGCGGAACGTCTATCTCACCCGGGATCTTCATGGCTCGATGGTAATGAAGTTCCCGGTGGCGCGGTAGCGGCGGGCCCTGTCTACACGAAGGCCGCGAGGACGCGTCGGAGGGCCTCTACGTCGGAGGCGTCGTTGTAGACGTTGGGGGAGACGCGCAGCGCGTCGCCGCGCAGGGAGGCGTAGACGCGGGCGGCGGCCAGGCGCGCCTCCAGTTCCGCGAGGTCGCACCCCTCGGGGAGGCGGACGCCGAGGATGTGTCCGGCGCGCCACGCGTCGTCCTCGATCGCCCACCCGCGGGCCCGCAGTTCCTCCGCCGGACCCGCGAGCAGTTGCCGGCAGTAGTCGAGGATGCGGGCCGGTTCCCACGCGAGGATCCGGTCGAGCGCCTCGATGAGCATGGGGATGAGGATGAAGTTCGATGTCTGCCCCGCGTCGTAGCGGGCGGCGCCCCCCCGGTACGCGTCGGTGTAGTCCACGAGGCCCTGGAAGTCCTCGGACCCGCGGCGCGAGATCCACGTCTCCTCGAGCGGGACGCCGTCGTCGAAGCGGGGGCCGAAGTAGCCGAGGCACGTCTGGTACGGGCCGAGGAGCCACTTGTACCCCACGCTGATGAGCGCGTCGGGGCGGATGCGTTCGACGTCGAACGGGATGGCGCCGATGGACTGTGAGCCATCGATGACGAGCGCGGCGCCGACCTCGCGGGCCCGGCGTCCGGCCGCCTCGAGGTCGATCCGGGTGCCGTCGGTCCAGTGGCAGTGCGGGAGGGCCACAACGGCCGTATCGGGGTCGATCGCCTCGAGGAGCCGTTCGTTCCAGAGCGCACCGGAGGGGGGCGGGCCCGGGCGCTCGACGGTCCGCACCTCGCAGCCGTCCTCGGCCGCGCGCCGCCGCCATGCGTAGACGTTGCTCGGGAACTGCTCGCCGAGGATGACGATGTTCCGCCCCGCCTCCAGCGGCAGGTTCCGGGCCACGGCCGCGATCCCGTAGGACGCGGAGGGGATGAGCGCGATTCGCTCGGGCGCGGCGTTGACGAGGCGCCCGAAGCGCTCCCGTGCGCGGTCGCAGTCGGTGAAGAACGCCGTGCTCGGGAACGGGGTCGGAGAGAGCTTCTGGCGGATGCCCTCCATCCCGGCCTCCGCGACCGAGCGCGGCAGGGGGCCGAGATAGGCGCAGTTCAGGAAGTGGGCGCCTTCGTCGAGCGCGAACCGGCCCTTCTGGCAGGCGAGTGCGGGTGCGATGGCGGTGGTCAATGGGCTCCGGCTGCCTGCGGGCAGCTCAGCACGGGGGGTCGGTTGTCGTGAAGCCCGCCGGACGTCGCGGAACGTCGAGTTCGGCGATTCGCAGTTCCACCACGCTCACGCGTGCCTCCAGCCGGTCGAAGCGCGCATCGATGCGCTCGTGGTCGGCGACCTGCCTCTCGCGCATGGCAACGAGTTCGTTCCGAACGTCGGCGAACTCATGCCGCGCGTCGGCAAACTCCTGGCGCACACCGACGAATCCGTCCCCGAGGAGCACGAACCGCTCGCGGAGGTCGACGAACTGCGTGCGGAGGCCATCGAACTGCGTGCGGAGGCCGTCGAACTGCGTGCGGAGGCCGACGAACTCTTCGTGCATGCCGGCGAACCTCGACTCGAACCTGGCATCCACCGCCTGTACGATGGCCTCGACCAGCTCGGCGTCGCGACCGTTGAGTTTCGTCATGTGAGAGAGGGCTCCTGTGGGCGTCGGAACGAAAGATCTTCGACACCGCCCGCGATTGTCAAAGATGCTTCTTCCGCAGGAGGTCCCCCGCGCATCAAGCGCGTCTCAACCCGTCGCCGGATCGCCGGGGGTCTCCCCGGACCGCCCGGCGAGCAGCGCGCGCAGGCGGGGGCGGTCCACTTTGCCCGTCGCCGTGCGGGGGAGTCGTTCGACCACCTCCCAGCGGCGAGGGACTCGGGCGCCCGAGAGACGGCGGCGGCACCAGGGGTCCAGACGAACCGCGAGTTCGGGGTCGTCCCCGGCGACCGCGGCGGCCACGACCTGGCCCCACCTCTCGTCCGGCAAGCCGATCACGGCGACCTCCCGCACCTCGGGGTGCGCGGTGAGGATGGCTTCGATCTGGAGAGGGTCGATGTTCGTGCCTCCGCTGACGATGCGGTCGCGGAGACGGCCCGTCACGTGGAGGCGACCCTCCGCATCGAGGTGGCCGAGATCGCCGGTCGCGAACCAGTCGCCGCGGGGTCTCGCGGGGTCTCCGACGTATCCGCGGAAGAGGGTGGGGCCGCGGACCTCGATGTGGCCGGGGGGGGCGGGGGGCTGCCCGGCCCGGGTGGTCTCATCCCTGCCTTCGGCGGGCCGGATGCGGACCTCGACGCCGCGCAGGGGGCGGCCGCACGAGCGGTCGGCCGCCCGGAGCTGGCGGGGGGTCGCCGTGGCGACCTGCGAGCCCGCCTCGGTGAGTCCGTAGGTGAGGGCGATGGGCCACCCGGCTCCGAGCGCACGGTCGAGCAGATCCGGCGGGGTCGCCGCGCCGCCGAGCAGGACCGCGCGCAGGGAGCCCGGCGGCCGGGCGCCGGCCTCCAGCAGCCCGTGCAGCATCGCCGGCACGAGCGACACGTGCGTGATGGCGAGTGCGCCGAGCGCCCGGGCGACGGTGGCGGCGTCGAAGCGCGGAGAAGCGAGCCCCACCGAGGCGCCGGCGGCCGCGGCCCTGAGCGGCACGGCCAGCCCCCCGACGTGCGCCCAGGCCAGCGTCGCGAGCCACCGGTCGTCCGGGCCGAAGGCGAGACGTTCGTTCGCCGCCTCGGCGTTCGCCCTCAGCGACCGCCACTCGTGAACCGCGAAGCGCGACACGCCCCCGGTCCCCGAGGTGGCGAGGATCGCACCGCCCGCGGGCCCAGTCTCGACCCCCACATGGATCTCCTCGTCCGCCTCGCCGCCCGTCGTCGCCGACGGCTCGGCGGGGCGGCGGTGGTGGAGCCTCATCTCGCCGATTCCGGGCACCGAGAGGGCCTCGTCGGTCCATCCCGGCGCCGGCCAGGCGGTGCCGGGGCCCGTGAGCGCCGCGGCCGGCCGCAGCGCGGCGAGGAAGGCGTCTCGCTCGAAATCGGTCCATCCGGGGTGAGCCGGCGCCGGAATCGCGCCCGCCTCCGCGATCGCCGCCAGGGCGACGGCGCCCTCCGGGTCCAGCCCGAACCGGTGCGCCACGACGACGCCCGGACCCGCCCCGGCCTCCGAGAGCACCGCGGCGACGCGGTCGCTGGCGGCGCGAACTTCCGCGGCGGACCACCCTCCGTCCCGCTGGACGAGGGAGAATCCCGAAGCCGGGCCGGGAGCCCCCGGGCCGGGAGCCCCCGGGCCGGTCACAGCAGGCACCCGAGCGCGAACAGGAGACCGTACGCCCCCGTGGCCCGGGCCGTCGCCGCGAGCGCGGGGTTGAGGTCGCGCGGGTCCCGATGGCTCCACACGGTGCGGAGGGGCGGCGCCGCGAGCAGCAGCGCGGCGGAGGCGAGGAGCGCGCCCGGCGGCCACAGCCCGGCCGCGGCGCCGGCGGGGGGCACCGCGGCGGCGGTGGCGAGAAGCACCGAGTACTGCACGCGCGTCGCGGTCGGCCCGATCCTCACCGCCAGCGTGCGCTTGCCGGCCGCCGCGTCCGTCTCCCGGTCGCGCAGGTTGTTGACCACGAGGATCGCCGTCGCGAGCGCCCCCGCCCCCACCCCCGCGAGCACGGCCTCCGGCGCCCAGCGCGAGAGCTGCACGTAGGCGGTGCCGGCCACGGCGACGGGGCCGAAGAAGACGAACACGAACAGGTCCCCCAAGCCGTGGTAGCCGAAGGGCCGCGGCCCGCCCGTATAGCAGATCCCGGCCAGGATCCCCGCCGCCCCGATCCATACGATCGGCCACCCTCCCACCGCGACGAGGTACGCCCCCGCGACCGTCGCCAGGGCGAAGGCGACCGCCGCTCCGGTCCGGACGGCCCGCGGCGAGAGGAGGCCGGCCTGGGTCACGCGCGGGGTGCCGAGGCGGTCCTCCGTATCCGCGCCGCGGGCGAAGTCGGAGTAGTCGTTCGAGAAGTTGGTCCCGATCTGGATCAGCAGCGCCCCCGCGAGCGCCGCGAGGAACGGGCCCGCGGCGAAACCGCCCTCCTTCCACGCCAGCCCCCCGCCCGCGAGGACGGGTCCGGCCGCCGCCGGGAGGGTGCGCAGGCGGGCGCCGGTGAGCCACGCGCCCGCGCCGCCGGCCCTCACGGGCGCCAGGGATACCGCCGGAAGTCGGGAGCCCGCTTCTCGAGGAAGGCGTTCCTCCCCTCCTGTCCCTCCTCGGTCATGTAGAACAGCATCGTGGCGTGCCCCGCCAACTCCTGGATGCCGGCCTGTCCGTCGCAGTCCGCGTTCAGCGCGGCCTTGAGACAGCGGATCGCGAGCGGGCTCTTCCCGAGGATCTCCCGCGCCCAGTCGACTCCCTCCGCCTCGAGGCGGTCGAGCGGCACGACCTTGTTGACGAGCCCCATCCGCTCGGCTTCCTCCGCCCCGTACTGGCGGCACAGATACCAGATCTCGCGCGCCTTCTTCTGACCCACGGAGCGGGCGAGGTAGGAGGAGCCGAAACCCCCGTCGAAGCTTCCCACCTTGGGGCCCGTCTGTCCGAACACGGCGTTGTCCGCCGCGATCGTGAGGTCGCACACGACGTGGAGGACGTGCCCCCCGCCGATCGCGTATCCCGCCACGAGCGCGATCACCGGCTTCGGCATCGAACGGATGAGGCGCTGGAGGTCGAGCACGTTCAGGCGGGCGACCCCGTCCTTCCCCACGTATCCGGCCTCGCCGCGCACGCGCTGGTCTCCGCCCGAACAGAAGGCCCACTTCCCGTCCGCGGAGGGGCCGTTCCCGGTGAGGAGGACGACGCCGATCCGGTCGTCGTCCCGCGCGTCCTGGAAGGCCGCGTACATCTCGAACAGGGTGTCGGGGCGGAACGCGTTGCGGATCTCGGGGCGGTTGAAGCCGATGCGCGCGATCCCGTCCGTCTTGTGATAGGTGATGTCGCCGTACTCGCCGACCGGCTGCCAGACGACGCCGCTCTCCGGCGGCGTGAAGGTCTCTGCCATGCTGGGTTCTCCGTCAGGTTGCGGGCCTCGAGGCGCGGCCGCCTCGGCGTCTCGCAGTTCTCGTCGAGCGGGCCGGCGGGTCTTCAGAGCGCCGCGCGCGCCGCCTCCCGGGCGCGTTCGATGACGGCGCTTCGCCGTTCCCAGTTGTCGTGTCGGTCGATGCGAGCTTCGGTGAGGCGGAGGCCCGGGGGTCCGGGCCCGGTGCCCGCCGGCTGCCCACGGTGCGCCCCCAGCGCCTCCCTCAGTTCGGCGACCGACGCGACGGGACGGTGCGGGATTCCGGCGGCGGCGGCAACCGCTCCCAGGTCGACGGGCTGGGGCATGACGACGAAGGGGGTGAACGGCGGGTCGTGCTCGCGAATCGGGAGCATGTGGAAGATCCCGCCGCCGCGGTTCTGGATCACGACGATGTGGAGTCGCGCGCCGGCGGGGTGGCGGGCGAGGAGCGCCCCGGCGTCGTGGAGCAGCGTGAGGTCCCCGACGAGGGCGGCGGCGGGCCGCCCCGAGGCGGCCGCGGCCCCGAGCGCCCCGCTCACGTTCCCGTCGATGCCGCTGGCGCCACGGAACCCGAGGGCGCGGAGGGGCCGGTCCGTCGGGCGCGCGAAGGCATCCACGTCGCGGATGGGCATCGAGTTGCCGATGAACCAGGGCGTCCCTTCCGGCAGCGCCTCCGCCACGGCCGCGGCGATGGCGCCCTCGAACCAGCCGTCCGCCAGCGCGGGCGCGACCGCCGTCCACGCCGCCGCGTCGAGCTGCCGCCACCGGTCGGCCCACCCGGGTTCCGCCTCCCCCGCGCCGGAGGATGTCGCCCCGGCGAGCGTGGCGGCCGGATCGCCGGTGAGCGGCCTGGAGGAGGTCGCGAGGTGGTCCCGCCACCGGTGCGCCGCGTCGAGGAGGACCTGGGGCACGTCCCCGTGCCGCTCCAGGTAGCGACACACCCAGGCGGAGGTCGGCGCCCGGCCGATCCTGAGGACGAGGTCGGGGCGGAGCGCCGCGGCGATTTCGGCGTCGCCGAGGCAGAGGTCCGCGCTCCCCATCGTCCAATCGCTGGCGCCGGCGCCGAAGCGGGCGCCCGAGAGCGGATCCGCCACCAGCGGCGCGCCCGTCCGGGCCGCGAGCGCGAGCGCGGCGGCCCCGATCTCGGGACGGTGGTTCGGGCCGCACACGAGCAGGGGTCGCCGCGCGGCGCGCAGGAGCGCCGCCAACTCGGCCCCGGCGTCGGGCGCCGGCGGACCGGGATCGCCGGGAGGCGCCTCCGGGTCGGGCAGACGGGCCTCGAGCCCGGGCGGCACGTCGCCCGGCGCCCGGGTGGGCTCGAGCGGCTTGGCGAACTGCAGGTTCAGGTGCGCCGGCCCGGCCGGCGCCCCCGTCGCGGCACGCCAGGCCGCCTCCACCGCGGCGCCCAGCCGGGCGAGCCCCGTCTCGCTCGCTTCCGGGAGCGCGACATCGATCGAGGCCCGGGGATAGCGCCCGTAGAGGTCGACCTGGTCGATGGTCTGGTTCGCGTCCGTCCCGCGGAGGCTCGCCGGCCGGTCCGCCGTGAGGGCGAGCAGCGGAATCTCGCTCTGGCTCGCCTCCACCACCGCGGGGTAGAGGTTGGCCGCCGCGGTCCCCGATGTCGTGACGACGGCGGCCGGACGGCCGCTCTCCGCGCCGGTCCCGAGCGCGAAGAAGGCGGCGCAGCGCTCGTCCACGTGCGGGTGGACGACGAAGCGCCGGTCCGCGGCGAACGCCTCGACCAGCGGTGCCGACCGGGAGCCGGACCCGACGCAGACGTGCGACACTCCGAGGCGGGCCAGCCGGTCGGCCAGCGCCCGCGCCCACAGCGTGTTCCGGTTGGGGGCTGTCGGACCCGTCCCGCTCACGGCACTCGCGCGACCCCGAGCGCTCCCAGCATCGTCTGCAGCTTCACCCGGGTCTCGTCCCATTCGGCGCGGGCGCGGGAGCCCTTCACGATCCCCGCGCCGGCGTAGAGCCGCAGGAGGGGACCCCGGCACACGGCCGACCGCAGCGCCGGGGCGAACTCCCCATCCCCGCGGTCGTCGAACCAGCCGACCGGCCCCGCGTACCACCCCCGGCCCACCGGTTCCTCGGCCCGAATCAGCTTCAGCGCGGCGGAGCGCGGATCGCCGCACACGGCGGCGGTCGGGTGGAGGGCCTCGACGAGCGACAGGACGTGGGTCCCGGGCGGCGTCTCCGCCTCGAGTTCGGTCCGCAGATGCTGGATGCGGGGGAGACGCAACAGAGCCGGCTCGGAGACGTCCTCCACGGCCCGCACCCCCGCCGCACGGAGATGCCGGATGATGTCCTCGACGACGATGATGTGCTCCTCGCGGTTCTTGCCGCTGTGCACCAACTGGCGCCCGAGCCAGGCGTCCGAGACCGGGTCCGCGCCCCGCGGCGTCGACCCTCCGACGGCCATGGTGCGGAAGCGGTCGCCCCGCAGCGATCCGATCAGTTCGGGGGCGGCGCCGACCAGGAAGCGATCGGGCGCGAACTGGATCAGGTACAGGTGTGCGATCGGATTCGCGCTCCGGAGGGCCGAGAGGACGGCGGCCGAATCCGGCGGTTCGGAGAGCGTGATGTCGAGCGGGCGGGCGAGCGCGGCCTTGCGGACGCGGCCGGACCGGATGCGCTCGAGGATCCGTTCGACGCCCAGCCGCCAGCGTTCGGGGCCCACCGGTTCGTCGAAGGCCGTGGCCGGGGGGACGGGGCCCGGTCCGGCGCCCCGGCGCTCCAGTTCGGCGAGTTGCTCCCGCGTGCGCGTCGCCCGCCTCCGCAGCGCGTCGATCGCCTGGTCGCCGGGAACGGTCGCCGCGAAGCGGCGCGTCACCGTCAGCCGGGCACCGCGATCATCCGTCTCCACCTCGTAGGCGGGCAGTACGAAGCGGGCGCCCGGGAAGACATCCCAGAAGCCGGGCTCGCCATCCGCGTCCGGCCGCGGGTCGAAGGCGAAGCCGCCGTGCAGGCGCGGCCGGCGCGATTCGCCGTCCGGATCGTGAACCCAGCGGGCCGCGAACAGCCGTTGGGCCCGCTCCCGCGTCCACGCGATCGCGCCCGCGGCCGAGGGCGGCGGCTCGCCCTCCCGGCTGTCGATCTCGGCCGCCGTCCCCGCGTGAGCGATCCAGTGCGGACCGCTCTGCCAGAAGCCGCGCACGCGGATCGGCGGCGTCGCGAGCACCGCCTCGGGCTCGAGACTCGGCAGGCGGAGCGTCACGCTGGCGAAGTAGCTCTCCCCCTCTTCCCGCGCGGACTCCGCCGTCGCGGGCTCCGACTGGCGGCGGGAGTACTCGATGGCCTTCACGCCGCGCTCTCGATCTCGCGCGCCGTCCGGTGCGCGACGGCATGGAATTCCGCGGTCAGCTCCGGCGTCGCGGCATAGCCCCCCGAGAGGAGCAGGGCGAGCGGCAGATCCTCGCCGCGAATCGTGCCGATGACGATCCGGTCCCGCCGCTCGAGCCCGGCCCTCGTGAGGGCGAGGCGTCCGAAACGGTCGCCCGCGAGCACATCGACCCCGCCGAGATAGAAGACGAGATCCGGCCGCGACCGCGCCAGCGCTTCAGGGAGAAATCTCAGCAGCGCCTCCTCGTATTCGTCGTCTCCCGTCCCGTCGGGCAGCCCCATGTCCAGATCCGACGGCGTCTCCCGGAAAGGGTAGTTCCCTTCCCCGTGCATCGAGAAGGTGAAGGTATCGGGGTCGGCGGCGAACACGGCGGCGGTCCCGTTCCCCTGGTGGACGTCGAGATCGACCACGAGCACGCGCCGGATCCAGCCGCCCCGCCGCAGCATCCGGACGGCGACGCCCACGTCGTTCAACACGCAGAACCCCTCTCCGTGGTCCGGAAAGGCGTGGTGCGTGCCCCCGGCCAGGTTCGCGGCCACGCCGTCCTCGAGCGCCATCCAGGCCGCGTTCACCGTCCCCCGCACGGCGAGCCGCGACCGCCGCACGAGAGCGGGCGACCAGGGGAGCCCGAGGCGCCGCACCTCCTCGCGGTCCAGCGTGCCGTGCCGGAGCCTGGACAGGTAGGCCGGGGTGTGGACGAGCGCCAACTCCTCCCACGAGGCCTCGCCCGGCTCGACGACTTCCGCCGGGGAGATGAGCCCGTCCCGTTCCAGAATCTCGCGCAGCGCGGCGAACTTGCCCATCGGGAAGGCGTGTCCGCCGGGCAGCGGCACGGTGTATCCCGGGCTGTAGTTGACCCTCATGCGCGGCGCTCCGTGCCCCGGGACCGTTTAGAAGAGCCGGAACTGGAGACGAAGGAGGCGGCCCGGCCGGGGCAGCCCGCACTGATCGAACACCGCCGCGTCGGCCAGGTTGTCGAGCGACAGCGAAGTCTGGAGCGTGCCCATGGGTCCTCCGATGGCGAATTCCCGGCTCACGACGAGATCGAGGCGCGTCGTGGGGTCGAGCGCGACATCGCGCCCGAGATCCGGATCGACGCAGAACTGACGGCCGACCACCTCCACCGCGGCCCGCGCGCGGAGCCCCGCGGGGAGCGGACCCTCGACGTGAACCCCTCCCGCGATCGCGGGCTGGTACTCGGGCCGGGGACTCAGGCCGGGCGATCGTTCGTCCGTCACGTTCACGTCCTGCCAGGTGAGGTCGCCCCCGAGCGAGAGCCCTCCCCATCGCGCGTCGGCGAGGAGTTCCAGCCCCCCCGCGTCCACGCGCCGCCGGTTCTCCCTCCGGAAGCGGCCATCCCCCAGCCCCGTGCGTACGATCGCGTTCGAGAAACTCTGGAGGAAGAGGACGGCCTGCGCCTCGACCTCCGCCCCGAACGCGTCGATCGTGCCGGTGACGCCGCTCTCCAGGGCGCGCAGCGCCTCCGGCGCGAGGTTCGGGTTGGGGACGAAGCGGCCGAGCGCGCCCGAGTACAGTTCGCGCAGCGATGGGAAGCGCACGCGGCGGCTGGCCCCCATGTGGAGCCGAACGCGGCGGCCGACCTGAGCCGAGCCTCCGATCCGCGCGCCCCAGTCATCGATCGCCTCGCGGGCCTGCCGCCCGCCCGTCTCCGGCGTACTGCCGCGATCGAAGCTCGCCCCGAGGCTGATGCGGACGCCGGACCAGAACCCGCCGCCCGACCCCGCGAGCGGGAACTCGGCCTCTCCCCCGAGGCTCAGCAGACGCTGGCGGAAGACCGAGCGGTCGCCGGGCACGAGCCGCTCCACATGACGCGTCTCCGCCCACGTCAGCGCGCTTCGCAGCACGCCCGCTCCGAGTTCGTGGTCCGACAGCGCGCGCAGGGTGAGCGTGCGGTCCTCCGCGAACTCCTGCCCGACGATCTCCTCGTAGGCCAGCGTGTCGAACTCGTCGATCTGCGCGTCGCCCGCGTCGACTCCGATGCTGACCTCGAAATCCCCCGTCCCGAGCGGCGTCCGGCCCCACGCCGTCCCCGCGGAGACGGTCCCCACGAACCGCTTCGTGTCGGGGATGCGCCACCGGCGGGGGCTTCGGACGTGAAGCTCCGGAGGGACCCCCTTGGCGGCGCGGTAGCCGAAGGTGGACATCGATACCCAGCCGCCCGCCTCCGATTCGTACCGGCCCGTGAAGAAGGCGCTCGCGTGGTCGAGATCGCTGTTGAGACGCCGCTCCGGGTCCGCCCCGGCCGGCTGCGTCACGCCGCCGGGAAGGGGCACGCCGTCACGCGAGCGCCAGGCGCCGCCGCCCTGCACGGAGAGCCCCCCGTCGCCGGAACTCCAGGTGCGGCCCAGGCGCACGCCGCCGAACATCGCCCCGGTCGCGTCCACGCCGCCCTGGGCGCCGTTCAGCCGGCGGGCCGGGTCCACGCTGCCGTGCCCGATCTCGATCGACACGACACCGCCGAGGACATTCGGCCCGTGCAGGACGGACGAGATCCCGCGGAAGAGTTCGATCTCGCGCGCGGCGTCGATGGGGATGAGCGACAGGTCCGTGCGCGCGTCCCAGCCCAGGGTGAGCGGCACCCCATCGACGAGCACGGCGAGCTGGCGTGATTCCGTCCCCCGCAGGGTGAGCTGGGCCTCGCCGCGCGAGTTCTCCCGCACCTGCACGAAGGGGAGCTCCCGCAGAGCCTGCTCCAGCAGCGGGACCGCGGCGACGCGCGGCGACTGGAGGCTGAGGCGCACCGCGCTGGCGCCGGAGACGCTCGCGATCGGCCGCGTGGCCTCGATGCGAAGTTCCCTCATCCGGAACACGGTCGTGTCGCGCCGCAGCGTGTCCGGCACCTGCCCCGCGACGCCGCCCGGCCCGCCCGCGCACACGACCGCGGCCGCCAGCCACTGCAGGAGTCTCCGTCTCATCCGCTTTCGCGCGCCTCGTTCGACCGTTCCACCTCGACCTTGTCGACCTTCCGTCCCCATATGGACGCGCAAAGGGCGAGAATCGCCACGACCGCCGCCGTCGTCCCCACGATGTCGCCGAAGCGGACGTAGACCGTCAGTCCGTCCGTCGTCGCCACATCGGCCACGAACGCGGCGGGCTCGAACAGTTCGGTCCGGTGCGAGACCCGGCCCAGCGGATCCACGATCATGGACACCCCCGTGAGCCCCGACCGCGCCGCCCCCATGCGGGTTTCGATCGAACGCATGACGAGGTGCGCCGGATGCTGCCACAGCGCGCTCGAACGGCTCCACCACGCGTCCCGACCGTACCAGGAGTCGTTCGTGATGTTGACGAGGAAGTCCGCGCCGTTCCGGCGGTAGTGCCGCGCGAGCGGGGAGAAGATCGACTCGTAGCAGATCATCGTCCCGTAGGCCGCGGTCCCCCGCTCGGTCGAAATCTCGATCGGCGACTGCCAGTCCCCGACGCCCAATCCGCCCGTGTAGGGGATGCGACTGAGCCATTCCGGCGGCACGAAGGGGACCCGCTCCACTATCGGCACGACGAAACGCTTGTCGTAGCGGTTGACGAGGCCGTCGCCGGGGCGGAAGTGGTAGGCGGAGTTGAACGGCTGGTATCTCCCGGGGCCGA
Source organism: Candidatus Palauibacter sp. (assembly GCF_965222475.1). Taxonomy (GTDB): domain Bacteria; phylum Gemmatimonadota; class Gemmatimonadetes; order Palauibacterales; family Palauibacteraceae; genus Palauibacter. Next base: position 348,521 of record NZ_CBDCUB010000002.1, read on the forward strand.
GGTCGTCCCCTCCGCGCCCCCCTACGACGACCTCCGCCTCCTGCGTGGCGACGATCCCCTCCGCCCACTCCTGGGCCGCCGGCCAGCCGGGATGGGGGTAGGAAGGCAGGGGATCCAGGACGGTCGCCTGCAGCATCGTCTCGGGAAAGATCACGAGGTCCATGCGTTCGCGGCCCACCCAGGGCGACGTCAGCGTCGCGGTCGCGCGCAAGGCGCTGTCCGTCGAAGCGACGGGATCAAGATCGCGCAGGTGCTGGGGCACGTTCGGCTGCACGATGCCCACCCGGGCCACGGTGCGGGTCTCGAGCGTCTGCCAGCGCGCCACCGAGTACGCGACCGGTCCCGCCAGCGTGACCAGCAACGCGAGCGCCGGTCCGCGGGCCGCCCGCCACCCCCGCGCGCGAAAGGCGAGGAACCCCATCGCGATGAGGGCGTTGGCCGCCGCGAGCCAGAAGGAGAGGCCGCGCGAGCCCACGAGATCCGCCGCGCCTATCAGGATCGGGTAGCCGGAAAGGGAGTCGCCGAATTGCATCCACGGGAAGGAGACCTCCAGCAAGTGGGCGCGCAGCACTTCTCCCGCCGTCCAGAAGACCGGGAAGACGAGATAGAGCGGCCACCGGAAACGGCTGCGGACCAGATGTATCGCGCCCGCCACCCACGACATGAACGCCGACAGGATGAGGATGGGCGCGAGGAACGCGAACACGGCCCACCAGGTGTAGAACACGAGGGCCACGAAGAGCCAGTACAGGACGAGCGTGTAGTAGATGAGCCCGAAGAAGAACCCTCCGGTGCGCGCCTGTTTCCGCCCCTCGGCCGTGGGCGGGAGTCCCTCGAGCCAGACGATGAACGGGACGAGCGCGACGAACGACGTCACCAGCAGGTGGAAGGGGGGATGGGCCAGCCCCATGAGCATCCCGCCGGCGACCAGCGGGCCGGCCCGCTCGGGGACGACCCGGTCCCGCCAGCTCAATTTGCACCTGCCAGCGCCGCGTCCATCGCTTCACCCGCCACGGCAACCGTGTTCTCGATATCCGCGTCGGTGTGGGCCGTGGAGAGAAACCCCGCTTCGAACGCGGAGGGTGCGAAGAACACGCCGCGCTCGAAACACGCCCGGTAGTAGCGGGCGAACAACTCCGTGTCGGCCCGGCGGGCGCCGTCGAAGTCGACCACCGGGCCCTCGGTGAAGAAGACGCCCCACATGGACCCGATCGCGGTCCCGCAGGCCGGGATGCCGCGGGCACGGGCCGCCGTCAGGATCCCCTCGACGAGCGTCGAGGCCCGCCGCTCAAGCGGCGCGAAGGGGTCGGTACGCTCGAGTTCCTCGAGCTGGGCGAGGCCCGCCGCCATGCCGAGGGGGTTCCCGGACAGCGTCCCCGCCTGGTACACGCATCCTTCCGGGGCGACGCGCCGCATGAGGTCGAGGGGTCCGGCGCAGGCCGCGACGGGGAGGCCGGCGCCGACGACCTTGCCGAGCGTCGTGAGGTCCGGGGTGACGCCGTAGCGTTCCTGTGCACCGCCTCGGGCGACGCGGAACCCGGTCATCACTTCGTCGAAGATGAGGAGGGCCCCCGCGCGGTCGCAGGCGTCGCGCAGCCCCTGGAGAAAACCCTTGCGGGGCGGGATGAGGCCGGCGTTCCCGGCCACGGGTTCGACGATGACGGCGGCCACCCGGGGCCCGTGTTCGGCCAGGACGGCATCGACCGCTTCGAGGTCGTTGTACGGAGCGGTCAGCGTGAGGGCGGAGGTGGCCGCCGGCACCCCGGGCGAATCGGGGAGGGACAGGGTGGCGACGCCCGACCCGGCCACGACGAGAAACCCGTCCGCGTGGCCGTGATAGCACCCCTCGAACTTCAGGATGAGGTCGCGGCCCGTCGCGGCGCGGGCCAGCCGCACGGCCGACATCGTCGCCTCGGTGCCGCTGTTCACGAAGCGCACCATCTCGACGCCGGGCACCCACGCCGCGAGGCGCTCCGCCAGTTCGACCTCGCGCGCGTGGCACGCCCCGAAGCTCATGCCGTCGCGGGCCGCGCGCGTCACGGCCTCGACGACGGGCGGGGCCGCGTGTCCGAGGATGAGCGGGCCCCACGAGAGGACGTAGTCGAGGTAGCCGCGGCCGGCGTGGTCGAAGATGCGCGCGCCCTCGCCACGGGCGGCGAACAGCGGCGGGAGGCCGACCGGGCCGAACGCCCGCACGGGGGAACTCACGCCGCCCGGCATCACCGCGCGGGCCCGGCGGATCCAGTCGGACGCGCCGGGCGGCTGCCGCGGGCCCGCCCTCACCGGCCCCAGGCGCTGTCGAGCCCGAGGACGGGGAGCCCGCGCCCCGGGGCGGCCGCGGGTGCCGTCATGGCCCGGGTCGGCGCCTCCCGGATGACCTCCCGCACGCGTCCGGCGAGGTCGAAGTCGGCCGCCCGCTCGATCCCGACGCGCACCAGCGAGCCGGGCGCGAGCCCCTCCGCGCCGACGAGCACCGTGGCGCCGTCCACATCGTCCGCCTGGCTCTCGACGCGGCCGACCTGTGCCGCGCCGGGCGCTCCCTCCTCGTACAGGAGTCCCGGCACCGGATCGTCCGCGCCGGCCGGCCCGTCGACGATCGCCGTGCGCTCGCGGCCGACCTCCGCCGCGAGCCGTTCGCCGCTCACCGCGCGCTGGACCACCAGCACCTCCTCGAGGCGTTCCTGAGCGACACCCGCGGGCACGCAGTTCTCGTCCATCGCGGCCGCGCGCGTCCCGTCCTGGGGCGAGAACGCGAACGCCCCCAGACGGTCGAAGGGCACTTCGTCCAGGAAGTCCACCAGCTCGCGGAACTCCGCGTCCGTCTCGCCCGGGAAACCGACGAGGACCGTCGTCCGCAGGGTGAGCCCGGGGATCGCGTCGCGGAGCCACGCGACCTTCTTCCGCAGCGTCGCGGCACGCTCGGGCCGGCGCATGCGATGGAGGACGGTGTCGCTCGCGTGCTGGATCGGCATGTCGATGTAGGAGAGGAGCCGCGGCTCGGACGCCATCAGCTCCACGAGCGGCTCGCGCAGCCCGGCCGAGTAGATGTACAGGAGCCGGAACCAGGGGATCGATGTCTCGCGCAGGAGCGCCTTCACGAGCGTCGCGATGTCCGTCCCGTCGCGGCGTTCCCGACCCCAGTGGGCGAGGTCCTGGGCGACGAGGTTCACCTCCACCGCACCCTGCGCCTCGAGGCGCTGCGCCTCGGCGACGATCCGCTCCAGTTCGAAGGAGCGGTGCTTCCCGCGCCACAGGGGGATGGCGCAGAAGGCGCACCCGTGATCGCACCCCTCGCTCACCTTCAGGTAGCGCACGTGCCGGGACGCGACGGGGATCCGCTCGCCCGGATGCACGCCTCCGGCCGGGGCCGGAGTGTTCAGCAGGCCGCGGGCGCGCAGTTCGGGCACGAGCCGGTCGAGATCGCGCAGGCCGAGCAGCAGATCGACCTCGGGCAGCGCGCCCTCCAGCTCGTCGCGGTAGCGCTCGACCATGCACCCCACCGCCACCACGCCGCGGCACGATCCGTCGCTCTTCATGCGACCGGCCTCGATGAGCGTCTCGATGGACTCTTCCTTCGCCGCGTCGATGAACCCGCAGGTGTTGACGAGGATTACCTCGGCGTCCGCGGGGCTGGTGCGCTCCGCGCCGCGGCCGACGAGTTCCGCGAGCAGGCGCTCGGAGTCGACCGTGTTCTTGTCGCAGCCGAGGCTGACGAGGCCTAGTCGCATCGCACGTCGCCGGGGAAGATCTGCACCCCCGAGGGGGGCGCGTACGCGAACAGCGAGGTATCGATCGGCGCCTGCGGTTCGAGCCGCGTGAGCGTCACCGTGCGGACCATCTCGTTCTCCTCCCGGACCCGGAAGCGGCGGACGTAGTGATCGGCGACCCCGATCCAGAGGCGCACCTCCACGTATCGCGCCGGAAGCTGTCGCGGCGTCAGCGCCACGACCCGGGTCTCCGTCCCCTCGATCGCCTCGACCCCCGCGTCCACCGCGTCGTAGCGGATCCTGGCTTCGGAGAGCAGACGGCCGAGGATGTCGATGCTGCCGAGTTCGACCCCCTCATCGAGGCGCGAGACCATAACCTGGTCGTGGAGCGAGGGCTCGTAGAGCCACAGACAGGAGCCGTCCGCGATGTAGATGTCGTCCGCCGGGACCTCGAAGTCCATGCGGAAGCGGTTTCGGCCCGCCTGGTACCACATGCCGTGCCCCTCGCGCGTCCGTCCGAGCAGCGGGTTCTCGATCCGCTGTGAGAAGGCGGCGCGAAGGCGGTCGAGCCCGGCGTAGGCCGCGTCGGCGAGCGCGAGCAGCGAGTCGACGCCCACCTCGCCGGGCGCCGGGCCGGGTGGCACCGGGTCGGACGCTCCCGGGTCGGACGCCCCCGCGTCGGCGGGCGGCGCCGGGTCGGCGGCGGCATCGGACGCCGGCGACTCCCCCGCGTCGCCGGGCATCGGGGGGCTCCCGGCGGCCGGCTGGCTCCCGGCGGCCGCGGCGGCCTCGCGCGCCGGTTCGGGCGCCTCCGCGCGCCGTCCGAACTCGGCTTCGAGCCGGGCGCGCGCCTCGGCCCCGGCGGACGAACCACGGTCGGCGCAGCCCGCGGACAGGCCGGCGACCAGCGCCGCGGCTGCGAGAATCCGCCCTTCCCGGAGCCTCATGCCTCGTCGACCGTCCCTTCGTCCAGATCCGTCAGCGTCGCCAGCACCTCGCGGGGTTTGGACCCCTCCGCGGGTCCCACGATCCCGGCCGCGTGCAACTGGTCGATGATGCGCGCCGCCCGCCCGTAGCCGATCCTGAGCCGGCGCTGCAGAAGGCTGGTCGAGCCGGCGGAATGCGAGACCACGATCTCCGCGGCCTGGCGGAACAGCTTGTCGCGGTCCCCGGCGCTTTCGTCCGACACCGCCGCATCGCCTTCCTCTTCCTGAATTTCCTTCAGCAGGTCGAGGATGTCGCGCTCCGCGGCCGCTTCGGCCTCGGCCTCGGCCTCGGCGCGCGCCTTCGCCTGGGCCCGGTACCAGTCGAGCAGACGTTCGGTCTCCTCCGAGGAGATGTAGGCGCCCTGGATGCGGACGGGGTCGGACTCGCCGGGGGGCAGGAAGAGCATGTCTCCGTTCCCGAGCAGACTCTCCGCCCCGTTCATGTCGAGGATCGTGCGGCTGTCGATCTTCGACGCGACCCGGAAGGCGATGCGGCTCGGGATGTTCGCCTTGATGAGACCGGTGAGGACGTTCACCGAGGGGCGTTGCGTCGCGAGCACGAGGTGGATCCCCACCGCCCGCGCCTTCTGGGCCAGCATCGCGAGCGGGGTCTCGACCTCGGACTGCACCGTCATCATGAGGTCCGCGAGTTCGTCGATGACGAGCACGATGTAGGGGAGCGGGCCTTCCTCGTAGGGCGCCGGCCCGTCGGCCACGCCCCGCTTGGGCAGGAACACCTTGCGGCCGCCCGCGATCCGGCCGTTGAATTCCCCGACGTTCCGGCAGCCGTTCGAGGAGAGCAGCCCGAACCGCCGCTTCATCTCGTACACCGCCCACTTGAGGACGGACGCGGCTTCATCGTTGTCGGTGATGACCGGATGGCGGAGGTGGGGCAGGTCTCCGTAGACCGACAGTTCCACCATCTTGGGATCCACCATCAGGAGGCGCAGTTCGGCCGGCACGTAGCGGCAGACCAGGCTCGTGATGAGGGCGTTGATGCACACCGACTTGCCGGATCCCGTCTGGCCGGCGATGAGGAGGTGCGGCATGCGGGTGAGGTCCGCGCACACGGGCTTTCCGGAGAGGTCGCGCCCCAGCGCGAGCGGCAGCTTCTGGCGCCCCCGCCGGTAGGCCGGGCTCTCGAGCACTTCGCGCACGAGGACCATCTCCGAGGCGGGGTTGGGGACCTCCACTCCCACGGCCCCCTTGCCGGGAATCGGCGCCACGATCCGGACGGATGGCGCCTTCAGGGCGAGCGCGATGTCGTCCGCGCGGGCGGAGATCTGTCCCACCTTCACGCCGGGGGCGGGGACGACCTCGAACTGCGTCACGACGGGGCCGGTCGTCCAGCCTCCGATTTCACCGGCGACGCGGAAGGTCGCCAGCTTCTCGATGAGAATCTCGCCCAGGCGATCGAGGTCGCGCACGCCGAGACCGCTCCCCGGCCCCTCCGGTTCGTCGAACAGATCGACGGGCGGGAGGTCGCGGGAGTCGGGATCCCCGAACTCCTCGAGTTCCGGGACGGGGGACGGTTCATCCGCCGCGCGGTCGCGGTCCGGCTTTGCCGCGGGGTCGCGGTCCGGCTTCGCCGCCGCGCGCGTCGTCTTCCGTTTCGCGGGCCGGCGCGTCTTTCGGGCCTCGCTGGGCGGATCCGGTCTCGCGGGCGGGCCGGGGGCCCGGGACGACCGTTCCCGCCGGAACCGGCCGACGAGGATGCGGCCCAGCCCGCGGGCGCCACGCGCGCTTGCGACCAGCCCGCGCCCGGTCGCCCTCCCTCCCGCCGCCACCGCGCCGGCCAGCGACCAGCGCATCGTGACGACGAGGGTGAGCACGAGCACGCCCGCGCCGATCAGCGATCCGCCGACCCGGCCGAACAGCATCTCGAGACCCCGCCCGGCGTTGTCGCCCAGCCAGCCCACGGAGGGGGCGGACGCGTCGGGCCGCGGCGCCATGAGCCAGAACAGCGCGGGGAGGGTGACGAGGAGCACGACGGAGAGGATCGTCCCGCGCACCGCCCGCCCTCGGCCGCCCCAGCCCAGGAAGTACGCGCCCCAGGCGAAGGCCGGGATCGCGAGCAGTGCGGCGAGGGGCCCGAGCGCGGAGTCGAGCGCACCGTGGAGCCGGCGGCCGGCGGTCCCGATCCAGTTGTTCTCATCGCCGGCAAGCGCCGGGGAGACGAGCGCGAACGCCACGAGCAGGCCAAGCAGGATCAGCGCGACGCCCAGCACCTCGCGCCGTTGCCGTTCATCCACCATCACACGTCCTCCTCCCCACCCTGGCAGCCCCTGTCAGAGACGAGGGCACCGTCACGCCGGACCGGCACGACCGCGAGATCGTCTACGGCCGCGCAGGCCCGGAGGTCGTCCGCCCGGCCGATGGCGCGCAGGGCTCGCCCGGCCGCGGTGCAGGCGAGGCCGGCCGGGGTCGGCGGGCCCAACTCCGTACGGAGCGCCTGCGCGGCTCGCGCGCCATCGGTCAATGTAGCCCCCGCGACCGCCTGGACGAGCCGCGTTACAAGATGACCCGCGCACCACGCGTCGTCCATGCTCACGCGGCCTCGCCGCCCGGCGCACACGATCGCCACGCCGCCCCCGCCGCGGGCCGCGTCGCCCGCCACCGCCCGCAGCGTCCGCCCGGCGACCGTCGCCCGGTCGTACTCGCCGGGCGCGTGGGGAGCCACAGGACGTCGATCGCGCTCACGGCGAACCGCCGCTCAGGCGCGGGCCAGGAACCGCTCGACGAACCCCGTGTCGATCTTGCCCGAGACGAAATCCGGATGTGCGAGCATCTTGCGGAGGAAGGGGGCCGTGGAAGGGACGCCCTCGAGGGTGAACTCATCCAGCGCGTGGTACGCGCGGACCCGGGCCTCCTCCCGCGTCTTGCCCCACACGATGAGCTTGGCGAGGAGGGAATCGTAGTACGGGGGGACGACGTAGCCGGCGTAGATGTGGGTGTCGACGCGCAGGCCGGGGCCGCCCGGGGCGTGGAACGCCGTGATCGTGCCGGGCGATGGCCGGAACCCCTGCTCCGGATCCTCCGCGTTGATCCGGCACTCGATCGCGTGGCCCTGCAACTCCACGGGCTGCCGGACCGACAGCTTCTCTCCCGCCGCGATCCGGATCTGCTCCTTGATGAGGTCGACGCTGGTCACCAGTTCGGTCACGGGGTGCTCGACCTGGATCCGCGTGTTCATCTCCATGAAATAGAACTCGCCGTCGGGCGCGAGCAGGAACTCCACCGTACCGGTGCTCTGATACCCGATCGCACGGGCTCCCAGGATCGCCGCCTCGCCCATGGCTTCCCGGAGTTCCGGCGTCACGGCCGGGCTGGGCGCCTCCTCGATGAGCTTCTGATGGCGGCGCTGGCTCGAGCAGTCGCGCTCGCCCAGGTGGGTGACGCGTCCGTGCCGGTCGCCCACGATCTGAACCTCCACATGGCGCGGCCGGCCGATGAGCTTCTCGATGTACACGGTCGGATCGCCGAAGCTCACCTCGGCTTCGTTCCGGGCCACGGAGAAGAGCCTCCGGAAATCCGCCTCCTCGAAGGCGGCCCGCATCCCCTTCCCCCCGCCGCCGGCGGACGCCTTGATCATGACCGGGAACCCGATCCGGCGGGCTTCCTCGAAAGCCTCGTCCGCGTCATCGAACGGAGCCGAGCCCGGGACCACGGGCACGCCCGCCTCCGTCATCGTCCGCCGCGCCTCCGCCTTGTCCCCCATGCGGCGGATCTGCTCGGGCGTCGGACCGATGAACACGAGGCCGCTCCGTTCGCAGATCTCCGCGAACTCGGCGTTCTCGGCCAGGAACCCGTAGCCCGGATGGATGGCGTCCGCACCGGTGATCTCGGCGGCGGCGAGGATGCGGGGGACGTTCAGGTAACTCTCGCGGCTGAGGGCGGGGCCGATGCAGATGTCCTCATCGGAGAAGCGCACGTGGAGCGAATCGTGGTCGGCCTCCGAGTACACGGCGACCGTGCGGATGTCGAGTTCGCGGCACGCGCGCAGGATACGGAGCGCGATCTCGCCCCGGTTGGCGATCAGGACCTTGCGAAACATGATGCCCGCCCGGCCGCTAGTCCGGCTCGATGCGGAAGAGCAATTCGCCGAACTCGACCGGATCGGCGTTCTCGGCCGAGATCTCGCGCACGATGCCGGCGACGTCCGACTGCAGTTCGTTCATCAGCTTCATCGCCTCCAGAATACAGAGCGTCTGGCCGGCTTCGACGCGGTCGCCGACGGAGACGAACGGATCCGCACCGACCGCGGTCGCCCGATAGAAGGTCCCGACCATGGGCGACAGGACCTCGAACAGCATCTCGGAGGGGGCCGCGTCAGAGGCGGCGGAGGGCGCCGGCGGTGCGGTCGCCTGCGGTCCGGGAACGCTGCCGGCGCTGGGTGCCGCCACTCCGGCCGCCGCCGTGACGCGCGGGGACTTCCGGATCCGGACTCTGGTGGGATCCCCCAACTCCGAGCCGACCAGCTCGATGTCCAGGGCGTCCACGCCGGACTCCTCGACCAGCTTGATGAGCCCCTTCAGCCAGTCCATATCCATAGTCAAGTCACCCGCGTGATGTACTTGCCTTCGGTCCGGTCGACACGTACGACGTCGCCGACCTCGAGAAAGAGCGGAACCTGTACCACGGCGCCCGGCGCGAGCCGGGCACGCTTCGCGCCCCCCTGGGCCGTGTCCCCGCGAACGCCGGGTTCCGTCTCCACGATCTCCAGTTCCACGAACTGCGGCAGCTCGACCGAGAGTACGACGCCATCACGGTTCAGACCCTGGCACTCCATGTTCTCCTGAAGATACCGGAGCTGGTCCTCGCCGATCTGCTCTCCCGAGAGCGGGATCTGCTCGTAGGTCTCCATGTTCATGAAGTAGTACAGCTGACCGTCGGTGTAGGTGTACTGGATCGGACGCCGCTCCAGCCGGACCTCCTTCACCTTCTCGCCGGCCCGGAAGGTCTTGTCGATCACGCCTCCCTCCATCACGTCCTTGAGCTTGGTGCGCACGAAGGCGCCGCCCTTCCCCGGCTTGACGTGCTGGAAGTAGGTGATCGAGTAGAGGGTGCCGTTGAACTCGATCACCATCCCTCTGCGAAAGTCCGAAGTATCTGCCATGGTCTCCGGGTCTCGTTGTGGAGCCGGGCGCCGACGGCCCGTGCGACCGCTAGAGCTCGACGAGGGCGCGCGGAAGGCGGGTCAGCGTGCGGGCCCCGGACGCCTCGACCAGCACATCGTCCTCGATGCGCACGCCGCCGCGACCGGGAAGATACACGCCCGGTTCAACTGTCACCACGTTCCCCGCCCGGAGGGTCTCGTCGGAACGCGCGGACAGGTTCGGCCCCTCGTGGACGTCGAGCCCGATCCCGTGACCGGTGCTGTGACCGAAGCGGTCGTCCAGATCGTGTCGCGCGAGGGCGTCCCGCGCCGCGGCGTCCACGGCGCGGCAGCTCGCCCCGGCGCGGATCGTCTCCCGGGCGCGCGCCCCGGCTTCGAGCACCCGCTCGTGGATCGTGACCTGCCAGGGCTCGGGGACGCCACGCACGCAGGTGCGCGTCATGTCGCTGCAGTAGCCATCGACGCGTGCGCCGAAATCGAGGAGCAGGAGGTCGCCCGCTTCGATGCGCCGTTCGGAGGGCGTCGCGTGAGGGAGCGCCGACCGCTCCCCCGCCGCCACGATGGGGTCGAACGGAAGTGGACCCGAACCTCCCCGGCGAAGCTCGGCCTCGAGCGCCGTCGCGACCCGGCGCTCGCTCGGAGCCGCGGACCAGTCGATGGCGGCCAGCAGGCGGTCGAAGGCGGACGCGGCGACGGCCACCGCTCGTTCGATGGCGCGCAACTCCTCCTCGTCCTTGACCTGCCGTAGCTTTCGGACGAGATCTCGGCACGAGACGAACGCCATCCCCGGAAGCGCCTCGCGGAGCGCCTCGTACTCGGCAACGGTGAGGCTCTCGGCCTCGAAAGACGTGGGCCCCCGCGCGCCGGCCGCCACGTCGGCCACACCCGGAATCCAGCCTCCGCGAGTGATGTGGACCGGGACGGAATCCTCGACTTCGAGGCGCACCTGCTCCTCGTAACGGGAATCGGTGACGAGCGTCGGCGCCCCCTCGACCGGGACCCACAGGACGCCCGCCGAGCCCGTGAACCCGCTCAGATAGCGGACGCTCGACCTTGCGGTGACGAGAACGGAGCCGTGGCCCGCGGCCCCGGCCGTCGCTGCGAGCCGGAGGCGCCGCGCTTCGTGGGCACTCACTCCGCTTCGTCCGCCCCCGTCTCTCCCCTCGCTCCCAGGTGCTCCACCAACGCCTCGAGGCCGAACAGGTAGCTCGACGCGCGGAAGCCCGCGATGACACCGACCGCGAGATCGGAGAGGAGCGATGTGTGCCGGAAGGGCTCGCGGGCGAAGACGTTCGAGAGATGGACTTCCACGAAGGGACGGGCCGAGCCGGCCAGCGCGTCGCGCAACGCCACGCTGGTATGGGTCAGGGCGGCCGCGTTGACGAGCCAGGCGTCCACGCGATCGGTGTTCGCCTGCACCCAGTCGACGATCTCTCCCTCGTCGTTGGACTGGAAGAAGATGAGCGCCGCGCCGGCCGCCTCCGCGCGCGCGAGGAGTAGCGCCTCGATCTCGGCCAGCGTCTGCGTGCCGTAGTGGCGCGGCTCGCGGCGGCCGAGGAGGTTGAGGTTCGGTCCGTTGAGAACGCCGATCCGCTTGAGGCTCAAAGCGGATGGTCCAGACCGGCCAGCCACTCTCGCCACGACCCTTCGCGGGACGGCTTCTCCGGCGCCTCGCCGTCGAGGATGCGCCGGAGCTGCTCCCGGATGGAGACCTCCCGCGCCACGGCGACGGGGCCCTCCGGCTGCGCGCCGACCGCCTCGCGCGCGCTCCGGCGCACCTCCTCGAGCGCCACGGCGAGACGGGTATTGCCGGGGTCCCGCGCCAGCATTCGCTCGTAGACGCCGATGGCCCGGTCGAACAGACCCTGCCGCACGTAGAGCGCCGCCAGCGTGACGGTGTCGAGATCCGCCGCGGCGGGGTCCGGGATCGCGGCTCCGGACCCTTCGGGCCCCTCCGGCGCGGGCCGGTCGGCCGGCGCCACCGTCGCCGGCGCATCCGCCCGCCGGCCGCCCCCCCACGCTTCGTCCAGCCGCCCCAGCCAGCGCCTCGTCGCGGCGGCCCGCGCGGGCCCGTTCCATCGCTCCGCGGAGCCGGCCGCCGCGCCGGACCCGTCGCCCGGCCGACCCAGCGTGGCCCTCGCGATGGGATTCTCCACGTCGAACGCCAGGATACGCTGCAATTCGGTGACCGCGTCCGAAGCCTGTCCGAGTTCGCCGAGCACGCGGGCGTGAACCAGGCGGGCGGTGACGTAGTGCGGATGATTCGCCAACCCGGCGCGAACCACCCGTAGCGCGCTCTCCAGGTCGCCCTGCCCCCGGTAGAGTTCCGCCAAACGCGCGAAGGTATGGGTCCGCGGTTCGGCCTCCCGGCGGCGCAGGAGGTCCGCGATCTCCTCGGTATGATGGTCGGTGGGCACGGGCGTCGCCGGGGAAGAAGCGGTCGCGTCGGGCCTTCCGGCCCGGAGCGGGCAACATACCGACCGTTTTTTTTCGTTGTCAACGAACCGGGGTCCGCACCGCCGCCCCACGAGCTTCGTTGCCCGAACCGCGGGCCCGGCTTACGTTTTTCGATCAACCACGGGATGCGACGGCAGCCGCGGACGGCCGTTCGGGATCCCGGCCCCGTCACGTCCCCGTTCGGGCGACTCGATTCACGTCACAGGCAGGTTTCGGCGCTCATGTTCATGCGGAAGATGCGCGGCAGCGCAGCCCTGGTGATGGGCATCATGGCCGCGGCCTTCGTCGGCTGGCTGGTGTTCGACGGCATCAATGCCATGCAGGGGGGCAACCTCGGCGGACAGGTCAACCCCGTGGTGGGCCAGGTAGGCGGGCGGGATATCCGCTACAACGAGTGGAACATCTTCCTCCAGAACCAGCTCGCGATCAACCGCCAGGTCGACCGCGGCATGACGGACGAGGACGTGCGCGTCGTGACCGAGCGGGCGTGGGAGAGCCTGATCGGCGCGACGTTGATCCAGGCGGAGCTGGACCGGCTCGGGGTCCGCGTGACGGACGCGGAAGTACGCCAGGCCTTCCTCACGCAGCCGCCGCAGGAGATGCTGAGCTACGCGGCGTTCCAGACGGACGGACAGTTCGACATCGAGAAATACCGCCGCTTCTTCACGGATCCGGCGACGGATGAGACGCAGCTGCTGCAGATCGAGAACTACTACCGCTCCATCCTGCCCCGCGCGAAACTGCAGACGCTGGTGGAGAGCGGGATCTACGTCTCGGACGACGAATCTTGGCGCTTCTACCGGGATACGAACGAACGGGCGCGGGTCCGGTTCGTCCACCTGAACCCGACCCAGCTCGTGCCGGACTCGGCGGTCTCCGTGTCGGAAGACGAAATCCGTGACGTCTACGACGAGCGGGCGGACGAGTACATGCGGCCGGCCAGCGCCCGCGTGAACATGGTGAGCGTCTCGCTCCGCCCCTCCGCGGCCGACTCGCTGGCCGTCCGGGAGCGGGCCGCGGCGCTCGCGGAACGGGTGCGGGGAGGCGAGGACTTCGCCGCCGTCGCGGCCGCCGAGTCCGCCGATTCGATTTCGGGCGCCGAGGGCGGATTCATGGGCAAGCGTCCGGCGGCCGCCTACGACCCCAGACTCGTCGAGGCCGCCGGCGCGGTGGAGATCGGCGAGGTCACGGACCCCGTCGAGACGCCGTTCGGCCTCCACGTCCTGCAGGTCGACGAGCGGACGGCGGACTCGCTCGCGCTACGGCAGATCTATCTCCCCTTCGAGGCTTCCGACGCCACCGAGGACTCGGTGTTCACGCTCCTCGACGACCTGGAGGAAGTCGCGTTGCGGACCGACCTCACGACCGCCGCCGATTCGCTGGGCGTGGAGGTACGCACCGACGTCCAGCTCCTCGACGGCGTGGACTTCATTCCCGGCGCGGGACAGCTCGGGGTCGCGAGAGACTGGGCGCTCGGCCCGGAGGCCCAGATCGGCGATCTGTCGGAGACGTTCGAGAACCCGACCGGCTTCCACCTGTTCGAGTTGCTCGGGCTGCGCGACGAGTCCCGGATCCCGGTCGAGGAGGCGGGGATCGGGATTCGCTTGCAGCTCATCGTCGAGAAGAAGAAGGAGCGGGCCGCCGAACTGGCCCGGGATCTGCTCGGCGCGGTCGAGGCCGGCGCCCTCTTCGACGAGGCGGCGGAAGGTCTCGGGTGGACGGTGGAGGAGACCGAGTTGTTCCGCCGCGGCGATTTCGTCCCGGGGCTCGGGCAGGGCACCGAAGCGATCGGTTACGCCTTCGGGGCGGAGATGGGTGAACTCAGCGGGGCGCTGGACGCGGGCGACGGGGTGGTCGTCCTCGAAGTGCTCGAACGCGAGGACGCGACCCGCGAGGGGTTCGAAGAGGTGAAGGATGCGGTCCTGACGCAGCTACGCTTCGAGCGATCCCGGCAATACGTCCAGAAGTGGCTGGCCGCCCTGCGCGAGGGGACGCTCGTCGAGGATCACCGGGAACGGCTGCTCGTCCCCGAGGATGCGCCGTTCGCGCCTACCTTCTGACGAGGTCCGCCAACAGCTAGACCTCCGTGTTCGAGGTCCGCGGCTGCGCGGTCTCCTGGTGTGCGGACGGGGCGGACGTCTCCTTGGGGAGTTCGCCTCGTACGTTGCCCTCGACTTCCTTGATGGAGCCCTTGAACTCGCGAATCCCCCTGCCCAGGGAACTCCCGATCTCGGGCAACCTCTTCGCCCCGAAGAGGAGCAGGATCGCGAGGAAAATCAGCAACAGCTCCCACGGGCTTAAACCGAACATCTCAGACTCCTTGCTTGTGGCTCGTCTCTCTCGTCCCGGTCAGAGGAGCGATCGCGCGAACCAGGCTATCAGGACTACGCCCACGACGCTGAGGAAGTTCACGCGCAGGATGATAGGTCCCAGCGAGAGCGCGAGCACCTTGACGTCGAAGGCCAGGGGCTCCAGCGAGATCGCAACCGTCGTGACGAAGAACTGTCGGGCCGCCGACGCAGGCAATGTAACCGCCACCAGCTCGGTCAGAAGCCCCCCCAGCACGAAACCGCCCACGATGATGAGCGCCACCCGTATCGGGGACGGCCTGCGTCTCCCTCCAATCTCCACCGGCTACCGTACCCTCTCCACGACGTAATCGACCGCGGCCCTAAGCGCTTCGAGGCATGGACCCGGAGTCAGGCCAACGAGCTGGTCCCGCGCCCGGCCGGCTCGCGAGCGGGCTTCTTCGCGCGCCGAATCGACGCCGCCGCGCGCCTCCACGAGATCGACGATCTCGCGCACGGCCCCGGCGGACGGTGCGGGATCCGCGAACAGCGTCTCGACGGCCCGACGTTCGGACCACTCCATCTTGGGGAGTGCGGCGATCAGGGGCAACGTCACCTTGTGTTCCTGCAGGTCCTGTCCCGGAGGCTTTCCCATGACCTCGGTCGACGACGTGTAGTCGAGCAGGTCGTCCACGATCTGGAACGCCATCCCGAGATGGTGCCCGTATGCGCGCATCGCGCCGCGGTGCGCCGCCCCCCCCGACAGCGTCCCGAGTTCACAGGCCGCGGACATGAGCGACGCCGTCTTGTGCTCGCACAGATCCTCGTAGTCGTCCCGCGTGAAATCGAGGCGGTCGTGGAGCACGAGTTGCCGCATCTCACCGACCGTCATCCGGTTCGCCGTACGCGCCAGAATCGACACCAGCTCGAGCTTCCCCAGGGCCGAGACCTCGATCACGGCGCGGGAATAGAGATAGTCCCCCGCGATGATGGCGACCTGATGGGTCCACCGATGGTTGACGGTGGGCCGCCCGCGCCGCCGGGCGGAGTGATCGACGGCGTCGTCGTGGACGAGCGTCGCCACATGCAGCAGTTCGACGATGGCACCCAGCTTCACGGCGTCCGCGGATGGCCGGCCCGCGATCCCGTCGCAGAGGAGTAACAGCGTGGGGCGGAGCAGTTTGCCCGATCGCTCGAAGAGGTAATCTCCCACTTCATCGAGCGCCTCGAACCCGGACGGGACCATGTCGCGGAGCTCCCCCTCGACGGCGTGAAGCCGATCCCTGACGGGAAGGCGGACCTGTTCCAGACCGATGGCGGCGATTGGGAGCATGACCTCCTCGGCGGGCGAGGTGCGCGTGAAGTGCTTCGGGAATTTCGGACTCGCGCCCGAGAATGTCAAAATTGGCCCGGGCGATCCTGCGTCTGCTGGTCGTAGTCGAACTTCAGGTCGGGCGCGTCGCGAAGGTTCACGCTCATCTGGAAGATGAAGTTCCCGTTGGGCGAGCGCGCGAACATGAAGGTGGCCATCCAGCGGTGGAGGGCCCGGTCCAGCGTAATGAGGTGCTCGCCGAACTCTCCCTCCGAGAGGTTGTAGCTCGTCCGCCAGGCGAGTCGCCAGTTCGGCGTCGGATTCAGTGACAGGACGGCATTGAGCGACTGGCGGTCTCGCGAACTCTCGCTCTCCCGGCCCCGCTGCATGGAATAGGTCAGCGACAGGGTCCAGGGGCCGCCGGCCCGCATGCCGGGGTCCTGTGCGTCCGGATTCTCGTCGAAACTCTGCAGTCGGTACCGCGAATCGGTCGCGGTCTGCAAGCGGCTTTGGGCGGCGGATTGGCTGCCCCCGCCGCCGCCCCCGAGGCCGAGCAGGCCCCCGAGTCCGCTGGCCGAACTGAACGTGAAGCTGCCCGTCAGGCTCGACAGGATGGGCGCGAAGCTCTGCTCCTCGCCGCTGCCCTCGAACAGGTCGAGAGACATGTTCAGCGAGAGGCCGCGTAGCAGGTCCGAGTTGATGCGGTGCGACCAGCGATCCGTCGTCAGCGGCGACAGGTTCTCGCGCGCGAAGTCGAAGGTGAGGGGGCTCGAGTTGATCCCCAGAATCACCACGTTGCGGCGCGGCTGGGCGCGCTGCGGCGCGTCCGGATCTCCGGTCCCGGATCCGGTGCCGGGCGGCGCATCCTGGACCCCTCTCTCCGGATCCGTCGCGACCGCGACGGCGGTCGGGTCCGCGGCGACCGCCCCCGGGTCCGCCGCCACGGCGAGCGAATCCCCTGCCAGTGGGACGGAGTCGGTCGCCGCCCCGAGGGAGTCGCCCTCGAGCGAGCGGCCCTCGAGGTGGGCTTGCGCCTCGGGGTCCAGTTGGACCTCCTCGCGCAGCTTCGCCTCGAACGTCTGGTTCAGCGTCAGGCGCAGCCGGTTCTCCTGCTTCGAGTTGGAGACGGGGAAACCGGGGATCGCGAGGAGCGAGTCGGACGCCTCCACGGCAGGGGAGTAGTCGTAGTGGAAGCGCGGCGAAACCTTGTGGCGGACGCGCTCGAAGGGGCCGAATCCCGGCAGGAACCCGTACAGATCGGTCGAGACCGCCGCGCCGACGCGCAAGCGCATCGGGGCCGTCACGTACTCCCCGTTCGTGTCCCCCGACCGGAACTGGCTCGCGTCCATGGTGACGGTGGGGCGCAAGGTCGTGCTTCCGATGAGGTCGACCTGATAGTCGGCCTGCGCTCCGTAGGTCAGCTTCGTCACGCCCGGCGGCCGCTCCGGGGCAACCGTCGAATCGGCTCCCTCCCCGCCACCGGCCATCGGCTCGAACGGAAGTTTCAGCTGGCGATCGAAGTTCGCGTTCCCGCTCACCCCGAAGGAACCGATCCGGATCGCGCTGTTCGCGGAGGCGCGTTCCGTCCGCTGGCCGTCCTGCTCCTCCCGGGTTCGATCGAGGCGGGAGGCGGACATCCCTCCGCTCACGACGATGTTGTTGAACGGTCCGCTCCGGTTCTGCGGCGCCCGGAAGAGCGTGAGCGGCGAGAACGTCATCTGCAGCTTGGGCAGCGTGAGGTCGGTTCGCCCCTTCTGCGCGCCGAGGTCCTGGCGGCGGCTGCCGCTGAGGTTGACGGAAGCGAACGGGAAGCGGTGCTGAATGCCCACGTCCGAGGAGATGCGCTGCGTCTGCTGGGCGGGGTTGAACGACTGCCGCTCGAAGACCGTCGTGTTCGACACGAAGTTGGCGTTGACCCTGATGTCGGTCACGGGCGTCAGTTCGTGATTGTGCCGCATCTGGAACTGAAGAGTCTTCTCGTTCCCGACGCTGTAACTCGTCAGGATGTTGCCCCGGAAGAACTTCTTTATCGAGCGGTACCGGAGCGCGCCGTTGAGGCGGGTGAAGCGGCCGCTGAACCAGTCCGCCGTCGCCTGCGCGTCCATGAAATCGTTGAAGGCGAAGTAGTACCCGAAGTCGGTGACGCTCCGCCTGGTATTGCTGGAGGACGCGACGACGTCGTTGACGCCGAAGCGGGGCGGCAGGAAGCCGCTTCGCCGCTCGTCGCGGATATCCTGGGCGAAGAATGGCAACCACGCGACGGGGACGTCCTGGATGTACAGCGTGACCGGCCACGCCACGATGATGTCGTTCGATACGATCTTGATCTGGCCGGCCCGGAAGTAGTAGTGGGGGCGCTCGACGTCACATGACGTGAAGTTCCCGGTTTCGACGAAGGCGGTGCCGGAACCCCGCAAGGTCGTGTTCCCCCGGGTGAACCATTCGGAGCCGCGCTCCGAGAAGGAACTCCGGGCATCGAGGATCGTCCCCTTCGTCCCCGAGACATCGTAGTGGAGGCACTGGTCCGAGACCGCGTCCTGCCCCTGCCCGGTCATCGAGATGCCGCCGCAGGCGCGAACGAACTGGAGACCGGCCCGGTACGTGATCGTGTCCGCGTCGATGGTGGCCTGTTCGTAGCTCGCCTGCGCCTCGCGTTCGAGGTGCACGGCCTCCTCGCCCACATCCAGTTGCACGCGGCGCCCCCGATATTGAACCGCCTGATAGCCGGCTTCTTCGAGGAGCAGGCCGAAGATGTCGTCCGGCTGGGGGAAGGAGGGGTCCGCCGGCGCGGTCTCGAGCGTGTCCGAGGCGGCCGAATCACCCGCGGCGGCGGGTTCCGCGCGCGCGGCGGGGTCCACGCCCGCGGCCGAGTCCGCCTGCGCCGCCGAGTCGGGCCGGGGCGCCTTCAGCGCATCGCGGGTCGTCGAGTCCGCCGGCAGCGAATCCCGCCCCGTCACGACCACAGTGTCGGTGTCGGCCGCGGCCGCGAGGCGCAGGGGGCGGGGACCGGCCGGGGCTGCCCGCGCGGTCTCCGCGCCTCCGAGGCCGCCGAGCAGCGCCGCCAGCGCAAGGAGCCCGTAAAGTCCGCGGGGCGCGCGGACGCCGGAAGCGTCGCGTGCCGTCAGGCGGAACTTCCTTCCCCGGCGGCGCGCGCGGCCTCGCGCCGACGCCGGCGGAGCACCCGGGTCGCGACGACCGAGAGTTCATAAAGGAGCATCATGGGCACCATCATGGCGAGCATGGTGTACGGATCCGCCGGCGTCAGGAACGCGGACACCGCCGCCATCACGACGATCGCGTGCCGCCGGTACTTCGCCAGCCCCTCCGGCGTCACGATGCCGAGCAGCGAGAGGAAGACGAGGACGACCGGAAGCTCGAAGATGAGGCCGAACGCCAGGATCAGCCTCGTCGCGAAGGTCAGGTACTCCCCGACCATGATGACCGGAGTGAGCTGATCGCTGAAGAAGTTGAGCAGGATCCTGAGCCCCAGCGGAAGCACGAGGAAATACGCCATCGAGATGCCGGCGATGAAGAGCAGGGTGCCCGCACTGATCGCCGGGATGGCGAACTTGCGCTCGTTCTCGTACAGGGCCGGGGCGAGGAAGCGCCAGGCCTGGAGCGCGATGTACGGGAACGCCGTCAGAAGCCCGACGATGAAACCCAGCTTGAGTATCAAGACGAAGGGGGTAGTCGGACTGGAGAAGTTCAGGTTCTCACCCGGCAGGAGTTCCACGATCGGACGTTGCACGATCCCCAGCACGTCCCACTGCATGACCGCCACGAGCCCCAGCACGAGACCTACGAGCAGGGCGAGGAGCGCCCGGATGAGCCGCGAGCGCAGCTCGTCGAGATGATCGAGGAAAGGCATCTCCGCCTGCTCGGGGGAGCCGTCCGCCTGTCGTCGGAGACCCATCGGTTCAATCACTCCCTGGTGAGAACAAATCCGCCTGTCCCGCCGCGCTGTGCCCCGCGCGCCGGAGCAGCCGGCGTGCCTCCTCCATGAACTCCGTCGTGTCCTGGAAGTTCCGGTAGACGCTGGCGAAGCGCACGTACGCGACCTGATCCATGGCGCGGAGCCGATCCATCACGAGCTCACCGAGGCGGCGACTCGCTACGTCGCGCGGGCCCTCCGCCTCCAACTGCTCCTCGACCTCATCCACCAGGGATTCGATGTCGTCGTTGGAGACGGGACGCTTGGCGCAGGCGAGGCGAATCGACGCGAGGAGTTTCCCGCGATCGTAGGTCTCCGAACCGCCATCGCTCTTTCGAACCATGAGGGGTTCCCGCTCCACCTGTTCGTAGGTGGTGAACCGCTCGCCGCACGAGAGACACTCGCGGCGGCGGCGGATCGCACGCCCGCCTCGACTCGTCCGGGAATCGACGACCCGATGTTCGGGGTCGTCACAGCGAGGGCACTGCACGGCCGTCAGGGGTCACGGGTTCGGCGCTAACCGCCCAGCCTCTCGCGTTCCCGGCTGGCCGCCGGCGCTTCGAGGCTGTTCGGATAGCCGCTCTCGATCTGGGTGAACAACTGCCGCGCCAGCGCCGTGTTGCCTCGCTCCGCCTCGATCACCCCGCGGCGATAGAGCGCCGCCGGGGCCCGGTCCGAGTTGGGGTAGAGTTCGGTCAGGCGGCGGTACTCCTCGAGCGCGTTCCCGAGGTCCTCGTCGTCCTCGAACGTGCGGGCGAGCATGTACTGGGCATCCGGCGCCAGCTCGTGGCGGGGCCACTGGACCATGAAGTCGCGGAACGCCCCGCGGGCCGACTCGAGGAGCCCCTGATTGTACGTGTCCAGGGCCATCCCGTAGAACTGGGGAGCCTCCTCCGACCCGGAGGTGGAAACCGGGCCGGGGTCGGCGGGCCGGGGGCTTCCCGTCGCGCCTCCCATCGGGGATGGAGCCCCCGCGAGACGCTGATTCTCGTAGATGTCGGCGAGCAACTGGTTGTTCTGGGTGGCGTGTAGGATGAGCTGCTCGATCAGGCCCTCCAGGCGGCTCGTCCGCCGCTCCAGCTCCCCGCGTCCGGTCGCGTCGCGTCGCTCGCTTGAAGTCTCGAGGCTGTTGAGACTGCCCTCCACCCGGTCGAGGAGGAGACGCTGCCCTTCCTCGAGCGCGCGGATATCCTCCCGGAGGGCATCCCCCATCTCCTCCACGTCCGCCCGGGACGCGCAGGCGGCGGCCGCAACGCCCAACAACACGGCGACCGCCGCCCGGCTCACCTAGATGTCCCCATCCGTGACCACGAACTCACCGCGGCGGTTCTGGCGCCAGGCCGACTCGTTGCTGCCCCTCGCGAGCGGCTGCTCCTCGCCGAAGGTCACGACATCGAGCCGACCCGCGTCGATTCCGAGGCTGCCGAGGTATTCCATCGCGGCCTGGGCGCGCCTCAAGCCGAGCGCCTGGTTGTACTCGAGCGAGCCGCGCTCGTCGCAATGCCCTTCGATCCTGAGACGGACCTCGGGGTACGCGCGCAGCGCGTCGGCCTTGCGCTGGAGCGTTTCGGCGGCGTCGTCGGTGATGTCCGCGACGTTGTAGTCGAAGTGAATCCGGGCCACGATCGCCTCGCCCGCCACCGCGCGCTCGATCTGCGCGGGGGCGGACTCGGCACACGTCGTGCCGGGGTAGTCGCGCACGACCTGCTCGAGCAGTTCGCGCGCCGTCGTGTAGTCCCCGGACTGCATGGCGGCCATCGCGCGCTCGCAGATGCGGTCGGCGGCGGCCTCAAGGCGGGAGCCATCATCCACGGCCGGCGGCGGCGGAGGCGGCGGGGGCGGCGGAACCGGCTCCGGTTCCGGGTTTCCACTGCACGCCGCTGCCAGCAGCGCGATGACGAGAACAGGAGCGAATCGGTAGCTAAGCCGCATCGAGGTCTCCTTTTTGCGGGTCGCCGAGCCTGAGGTTGGCGGAATGTTACGAACACGACCTGAATAGGCATACCACCCATGGGTCCGCTTCACCACGGATTCGTAACCTATCGCGGCCCAGCCACGCCGCAACCCGCCGAACCGCCCCTCGTTCACGAGCCGGGGGGGAGCGGCGGCGACCAGTCGGGCAGGCCGTCGAGGCGTCCCGCCGTGAGGAGCCGGGCGCGCCCCGTCGCGGTATCGAGGATCCAGATCGCGGAGCCCTGCGCGTCCCGCGATGCGAAGACGATGTGCCTTCCATCGGGCGCCCAGCTCGGGTCCTCGCTCTCGCCTCGCCGGGTCAGCATGCGCCGGTCCGTGCCATCGGGGTTGACGGTGAAGATCTGCCACCGACTGTTACTCAGCGCCGCGTAGGCGATCCGGTCGCCGTTCGGAGACCAGGTCGGTCCGGCCGCGTTCGTGTCTTCCCGCCGCACGTAGATGCTGATCCGGCGCGCGGGCCCCCCCGAGATGCGCCGCACGTAGATCTGTGGTTCATCCGCCGGAGCGGCCTCGTACGCAAACCACGCCCCGTCCGGAGAGAAGCTGGGATTGAGCGCCCGCCCCCGGCCCTCGGTCAGCAGTTCCGCTCCTTCGAAGAGGATGCGCGACCCCCCGCCGACTCCCTCCGCGTAGGCCAGCCGTCCGTCCGTCGCGTAGGCCGGCGACATGAGCAGCGTCCCCGAAGCCACGGTGCGGCGGCTGCCGGTGATCAGGTTCGCTTCGACGAGCGCGAAGTGCCCGGTCTCGTCCTGGATCGTGTACGCGAGACGCATCCCGTCGCGCGAGTAGGCGGGGGAGAAGACGTTCTGTCCGCCGCCGGAGAGGCGGCGCGGATTGTGGCCATCGCTGTCGATGAGGAGGATGTGGGAAGAACCGGCGCCGTCCTTCCGCCTGAGGGCGATCCGCGTCGCGGCGATGCCGCGCTGCCCTCCCGTCGCCCACGACACGATCTGGTCGGACACCCGGTGGATGGCCATGCGGAAGTCGTCCGCTCCCGGTTCGGGCAGGCTGAACGCCTGCACGTTGGCGAGGTTCCCGTACACCACATCGTGCAGGCCGACCCGGAGGATGGGGGTCTGCGTCCCCGGCGCGAAGGAAACCTCCGAGGTGACGAGCCACACGGCTCCGAGCTGGTTCCACAGCGCGTAGTTCTGGGGACCGCTCAGGGAGACCGTGTCGGGCAGCTCGATGATGTCGAACCGGTCCGAATAGTCGAGATCGGTCCGCAGGATCTCGCCCACCGCTTCGGCCAACGGGTCGAGCCCCGTCGCGGCGCTCACGGGCACGATGACCATGCCCGGCACGTAGCCCGGTTCGTACGTGAGCCCGAGACGCACCGCGCCGGCCGGCTCCTGCTCCTGGGCCGAGAGTGGAGCGGCGCAGGCGGCGAGGGCCAGGGCCCATGGGGCCCATCGCACCGCGGCGCGCCGGATCGGGGCGCGCCGGATCGGGGCGGGCGGGATCGCTGCCACGTCAGCGGCCGCTCGGGTCGAAGAAGAAGGAGACGGCCAGCGCGTCGGCCGGGAAATTCTCCGGCAGCGGTCCGAAGGCCTCGGCGAGGCCGGCGGATTCCACGGCGCTCATCGCCACGAGATCGAAGGTCCGGTTCCCCGACCTGGCGACCCAGTCGAGCCCGCTCACCCGGCCGTCGCGGTGAATGATGAAGTAGACCTCGGCCCGCAGGTCGCGGGCCCCCTGCGGCGGCCGCCAGTAGCGCTGGATCTGGCGGATGATGTTCTGCTGGTACTCGGGGTAGGCCGAGGCGTCGCCGGCGATCCGGATGCTCTCGATCTCCTCCCCGACCTCCTCGGCCCGGGCGGGTTCCGGCTCGGGCTCGCGCTCGACGGGCGCCTCGGCCTCGACGGTCGGCGTCTCGACCTGCGGAACCGGATCCGGCGTCGGCTCGGGCGGCGGCGGGCGGTACTCCTCCTCCGCGATCTCCGGCGGCGTGGGGTCGAGCCGGATCGGGGCGTCCTCCGGGGCGGCCGCCACCATGTTGACCCGAACGGCCCGCGGCATCTGCACCGGGCGGAGGGCGGCGTTGCCGAGGAAGGCCAGCACCGCCAAGGCTCCGTGCACGCCGAACGAGCCGTACAGGGCCTGCCGGGGCGGCCCCCCGTGGCGACGCTCGCGGCTGCGTTCCGAATCCCGGTTCACGGCCGGCGCCGCGGTTCGGGTTCGGTCACGATGCTCACGATCCCGCCGGCTTCGTCGATTCTTCCCATCACGCGCAGCGCCAGGCGCAGCGCGATATCGCCGTCCGCCTTGATGAACACGTTGTCCGAATCGAAGCGTTCCAGCGCCGCCTCGATCGCGGCGCTGAACTCCTCGTACGTCACCGGAACGTCATCGAGGTAGATCTGCCCCCCCGCGTCGATGGAGACGACGAGCGCATCGGAGGCACTCAGCGGCCCGGAGGCGGCCTCGGGCACGTCGATCTCGATCCCGCCCTGGAGGATGGGCGCCGTGATCATGAAGATGATGAGGAGGGTGAAGGCGACGTCGACGAGGCTCGTGACGCTGATCTCCGCCACCGCTCCGGTCCCGTCCCCCCGCTGCGTGAACCGTCTTCTCACTCCCGCTGCCTCCCCCGCTCCGCCGGCGGCCCGTGCGCCTGGCTCAAACGCGGCCCTCGCGCGCCAGCGATCCCACGAACTCGCTCGCGAACCCCTCCAGTTCCCCCGTGAAGAGACGCAGGCGAGAGGCATAGTGGTTGTATGCGATCACCGCCGGGATCGCGACGGCGAGGCCCGCGACCGTGGTCGTCAGCGCCTCCGCGATGCCCGGCGCGACGGCCGCGATGTTCGCGGACCCCTGGGAGGTGATGCCGATGAACGAGTTCATCACGCCCACGACCGTCCCCATGAGACCCAGCAGGGGACTCACGGATCCGATGATCGCCAGCCACGGCAACCCGTGCGAGAGTTCGTCCCTTTCCTCGGAGAGACTCTTCTCGAGCGTCAGCCACAGCGCCTCCAGTTGCGTGGGACTCAGACCCTCGCCGACATGACGGGTCGCGAGGGCCCCCGGACGCAGATCGGAGAAGAACGCGATCCCCTCCCGGAACACCCTCCTGAACGGGGAATCCTCGAGTTCCCGGAGCAGGTCGTTGAGGCTCGCGAGGTCAGCGGACCCGGCCATCGCGAACACGAAGTCGTCGGCCTGCGCGTTCACCGCGCGCAACTCGCGGAACTTCCAGATGATGAGGATCCAGGACACGAGCGAGAAGGCCGCGAGCACGGTGAGGATGATCTTCGTCGGGAGCGTGGCGCCCAGCACCATGTCGAGCGGAGAATCGATGACCCGCTCCGGGAGCTGCTGAACGACCGGGACGACCTTGGCCGCCACGACCTTGGCCGCCACGATCGCGACCGCCGTCATCACGCGGCCTCCCGGGCGATGAAGTCCCAGGTCTCCCGCAGACCGGCGTCCAGCGAATGGGCCGGGCTCCAGCCGAGGGCCCGTATCTCCGAGCAGTCGAGGCCGTTGTGCATCGGGTCTCCGGGGCGCGCGGGTTCGCGCGCGATCCCCACCGCGCGACCCGCGATCTCGATCATGGCGGTTGCCAGTGCGTTGATGCTCGTGCGCTCTCCCGTGCCGACGTTGAAGGCGACGTCGTCCAGCCCGCCGGCCCGGGGGAGGTCGGCGTTCGTCGCGAGGACGTTGGCCGCGGCGACATCCTTCACGAAGACGAAGTCCCGCGTCTGCTCGCCGTCGCCGAAGACGACGAGTCGTTCGCCAGCGAGGATGCGCCGGGCGAAGATCGCGACCACGCCGGCCTCGCCGTGAGGATCCTGACGCGGGCCGTACACGTTCGCGTAGCGCAGGGCGACGTACTCCAGACCCCGGAGGCGACGGAACGCATCCAGGTAGTGCTCCGAGGCCAGCTTGCCGACGCCATAGGGCGACACCGGCCGCTTCGGCGCCGTGCGGGGGATGGGCAACTCGGCCGCCTCCCCGTAGAGGGCGCCTCCCGACGAGACGAACACGAACCGGGAGAGGCCGAACTCGAGAGCGCACTCGAGCAGGTTGAGGAGTCCGTCGACGTTCACGGAGGCGTCGTGACGCGGACGGGACACCGAGTCGCGAACGTTCGCCTGCGCGGCGTGGTGGTTGACGACATCGAACCCGCCGTCGCGGAAGACCCGGCGGACGCCCTCGTCGCGGATGTCCATTTCGATGAGGGGTACGCCCCGCGGCACGTTGGCGGCGCGCCCGCCGTCCAGATTGTCGAGCGCGGTCACTTCCCAGCCTTGCACCAGGTACGCTTCACAGACGTGAGATCCGATAAAGCCGGCGCCACCCGTCACGAGCACCCTGCCAGGGCTCATCCACTCTCTCCTGACTTCCCCACCCGTTCCACTGTCCCCGGGGCCTGCGAACGGGATCCGCCTCCGGGATCCGCCTCAGTCCGTGCCCTCGCGCGTCCGTCGAGATCCGACCGTCCGGGCCGCCAGCGCGTCTACACTAGCAGCCCGCGGCGCCCCCCCGCTACCGGCCGCCAGCCATGGTTCCAGCGCACGCAGGAATGCGTCGCCCCCGGGCTGTTCGGCCAGCCACCGGATCGCCCGCGTCGGGCCGTGCAGAAGCTTGTTCAGCGCGGCGCGACTCGCCAGCCGCAGGGCTTCGTCCGCGTCCGCCTCGCGAGGCCCCGCCGGGCGCCCGGCCAGTCCGTCCGACACGAGGCGGCGGGCGGTGTCGCGCAGCGCCCGCACCGCCGGGTCGGCTCGCCGGCTGCGGTGCCACGCCCAGTACTTGCCGACGTGCCGCTCGATGATCGCGTCGGCCCGTTCACGTTCGAACTCGCGCGCCGCGCGGGCCCGGTCCACGACTCGGCGGAGGTCGTCGATGTTGTAGAGGAAGACATCGCCGACATCGCCCGCCCCCGGATCGACGTTGCGGGGGACCGCGATGTCGAGGATGAGGAGCGGCCTCCCGCCGGTCCCCCGACGCCGGACGTGCTCCTCCCGCACGAAGGCGGCCTCCGACTCGGTACACGTCACCATGAGATCCACGCGATGCAGGCTCTCCAGCGCCGCCTCGCGCCCCAGAGGGAGGGCGTCGAACGGCCGGCCCGCGCGTTCGGCCCGGGCGGGATTGCGGCTCGCCATGAAGAGGCGGCTGGCGCCCTCCCTTCTCAGGCATCTCACGGTGAGCCGTCCCATCTCGCCGGTGCCGAGGACGAGGACGGCCCGGTCGTCGAGAGAGCCGAACACCTTGCGGGCGAGGCTGACGGCGGCGGCCGGAATGGAGGTCACGCCGCCCGCGATCGCCGTCCCGGCCCGCACCCGGCCCCCGACGCCGAGCGCGGACTGAAAGAGGCGATGAAGGACGGGCCCGGCGGCCGTCGGCCGCCCCTCGCGGTAGGCGCCCCGCACCTGTCCCTGGATCTGCGGTTCGCCGACGATGAGCGATTCCAGCCCGCTCGTGACCCGGAACAGATGCCGCACGGCCCGTTCCCCGCCCAGCGTTCTCAGGTAGCCTGCCCCCTGGGCCCCGAGGCCCGAGGCGCGGCACAGCGCCTCCCGCGCGATCGCGTCCAGTTCGTGGACGCCGCTTCCGGCCAGATAGCACTCGGTGCGGTTACATGTCGAGAGGACGACACATTCCGAGACGCCCGGCGTGGCGACGAGGCCCTCGACCCACTCGGCCATCCGCTCGCGCCCCGGCGCGAAGCGCTCGCGGACATCGATCGGCGCGGTCCTGTGGCTCACGCCGACGACGAGCAGCGTATCGGCCGGAGGGCGCGCGCCCTCCGCTCCGGGGCGGCTCCGCGAACCCGTCACAGGAAGAACTCCGTGGCCGGCCCGAGCACCCGGAGGGCGACGAACCCGACACCGCTGGCCACGCACGCGACCACCGAGACCCGCGCCGGCCGGGGCCCGAACCCGCGCGTCCCGCGGCGGGCGCCCAGGGCCGCGGCGTACACGACCCACGTCAGGAGGCCGAAGGCCACGTCCGAGTCCCCCAGCGCCAGACCGCGTCCGAACGTGAGGGAGAGGCTCCACCCCGCCAGCAGCCCGATCGCAAGCGCGGAAAGCCCGCCGGCGAGTCCGATCCGATTCATCCGATCCAGACTCTCGAGCGAGGGGAAGAAGCGGAACACGTTGCCGAAATCCTTCCTCTTGAGGGCGCGGAACTGAAACAGATACATGGAGGCGGCGACGGAGGCGAGCAGCAGGCTGGCGCATCCGCCGAACACGAGGAGCACATGGGCCACCAGCCACGGCCCCCGCAGGCGCGGATCGGCCAGGGTCGGCGCGAGTCCCGCAACGAGGCTCGCCGCAAGCAACGCGATCACCATGGGCAGGACCAGGAGGCCCGCCGACCAGCGTTCGCGCGCGCGACTCGCGAGCAGGAATCCCGTGGCGAGGGCGAACGCGAGGAAGGCGGAGGCCGGCCCGAAGCCTGACAGCGGCGGCGTTCCGTACGTGAACCAGAACGCGAGCAGCGCCGCCGAATGGAGGCACACCGCCCCGATGGCAAGGACGCCCGAAGGAGGACGGCGCGCCGCACCGCCCCCCCTGAAATCGGCGATCTGAAGCAGCCAGGCGCCCGCGTACGAGGCGAGGGCGGCGGTCAGGAGGATCCGGATCGACATGCCGGGGGGTCGACGTTGCGTCTCCGGACGGTCAGAACGGGAGGTCGTCCTCCCCCGCCACCGACTTGTTCGAGAACTCCGAGAAGTCCGACCTCGCCGGCCCCGCCTCCGTGCTCGAGTAGCTCTCCCGGCCGCCCCCGCCGCTCCCGAGCATGATCATCTCGAGCGCGCGGATCTCGGTCGTGTAGCGCGTCTGGCCATCCTGTCCTTCCCACTGGCGGTATTCGATCCGCCCTTCGACGTACACGCGATCTCCCTTGCTCAGATACCGCTCGCAGATTTCGGCGAGTTTGTCCCAGCAGACCACGCGATGCCATTCCGTCTTCTCCTGCGGCTCGCCGGCCCGACTCGTCCAGCGTCGGCTCGTCGCCACGGAGAGCGTTGCGACCCGCGTCCCCGCGTTCGTGGACCGAACCTCGGGGTCCGCCCCCAGGTTCCCGATGAGTGTGGCCTTGTTCAGACTGCGCGCCATCTTCCGCCTCCCGGATGATCGATCGAGTGTTCCGCCGGACCTTCGCCGGACAATAGATGATGTCTTCGGAGGTTCCGAAAGAGGATCAACGGGCCAGCAACCGGCGCATGGTCAGCGCGTCCTCGGTCGGGCCCGCGTAGTACGCGGGGTGCCGTCCAACGACCTCGAAGCCGCAGCCGCGGTAGAGGCCCTGCGCGCCGCGGTTTCCTTCGCGCACTTCCAGGAAGATCTGCCGCGCCCCGCGCGACCGCGCCTCCGCGAGGACCGCTTCCACCAGGCGGGCCCCGATGCCGCCGCGGCGCTCGACCGGGTCGACGGCGAGGTCCCCCAGTTCTCCCTGTGGGCCGGCGAACCACACGGCGGCGTACCCCACGACCCGCTCGCCTTCGGCGACCGCCGAAAAGAGACAGGCGTCGCGGCGCCGCAGGAGGTTCCGGAACGTCTGCGCGGACCACGGCGCGGCGAAGCTCGCTTCCTCGATCGCGACCACCTGCGGAAGGTCGGCCGCGGCGAGCCGCCGGATCCGGGGCGGCGGCTTACCGGCGTCCACCGTGGCGCCCACCCCGGCGGGCGGCCTGGCGGCGGGCCTGGCGTTCGGCGCCGGGACTCCGGACGTACCGGGGCTCCCACAACTCGATGTCGTCCACGCGGCCCCGGGGGATCCTCTCGGCGAGCCAGAGCAGCGCCGCCGCCCGCGGCACCCCGAGAAAGGCCGGGAGGACGCCTCCCCCGCGTGCCTCGATCGCGGCCCGCTGGCGGATCGCCCCCTCCCCGGCGAAGGACCAGGCGGCCGGGTCGTCGAGCCGGTCCAGCCACGCCTCGATGGCGCACGCCGCGGGCCCGAGGACCGGACCCTCCAGCCCGCCCCTCCGGTA
Organism: Candidatus Palauibacter sp.; assembly: GCF_965222475.1. Classification (GTDB taxonomy): domain Bacteria; phylum Gemmatimonadota; class Gemmatimonadetes; order Palauibacterales; family Palauibacteraceae; genus Palauibacter. Next base: position 378,240 of record NZ_CBDCUB010000002.1, read on the forward strand.
CGCGGCCCCGTACACCTCGCCGCGGCGGGCGTCGAACAGCGCGCACACCCGCTCGCGCCCCGCGGAGGCGGCGACGGAGCGCAGGCTGGAGTAGGCATGGAGCGGCACGTCCCGCGCGTGACACCAACCCTTCGCGAGCGCCGCCGCGATCCGCACCCCCGTAAACGAGCCGGGACCCGCGCCGATCACGAGGCGCTCGACCCGGCCGGCGTCAACGCGGGCTCGCGCGAGGAGGCGCGCCACTTCGTCGAGCACCGTCTCCGAATGCGTGGCCCGGACCGCAAGCGCGCACTCCGAGATCAACTCGTCGCCGCGACCGAGGGCGATGCTCCCCAGCCGCGTACTCGTCTCCAGCGCCAGGGTCAGCATGAGGGCGCCCGAGTCGCCCCGGCGTGAAGGGCGGGGTCCGGGATGGGAGGGGCGTCCCCCAGCGCCCGCGCCGTCACGTTCCGCAGCGCTCCGCCCGCGGCGAACTCGAGCCGGACCTCCCACCGGTCGGGCGGGAGTTCCCCGCCCGCTCGCTCCGCCCACTCGACGAAGACCGCCCCCGGGTGGGACTCGAGTTCCTCCCAGCCCAGCCCCGGCAGCTCCGACGCGTCGCGGATGCGGTACAGGTCCGCGTGGGCGACGGACCCCCGGTCTCCCTCGTACCAGTGGACGAGCGTGTAGGTCGGACTCGTGACGGGGTCGCGCACGCCGGCCCCGGAGCACGCCGCCTGCGCGAGACGCGTCTTCCCGGCCCCCAGGGGTCCGAGGAGCGCGACGAAGACGGTCTCGCGAGCGGCGGTCTCCCCGAGTGCACGCCCCCAGCGGACGAGCCCCGCCTCGTCGAGGACCGCCGTTCTCATGCCGGATCCGCCGCGGAAGCCGGCAGCCCGGGGGGACGCGTTCGCGCCCCGCCATCGATCCGCGCGCGAATCTCGAACAGTTCGTCGCGCAGACGCGCCGCGGTCTCGAAGTCGAGCGCGGCGGCGGCGGCGCGCATGTCCTTCTCGATGACGTCGGCCAGCTCCTCCGCCGACAGTTTCTCGTAGGCTCCCTCCCGCTCGAAGACCGCCGGTTGCGCCTCGCGCGCGTCGGCGACCGCGGTCGAGAAGCGGATCTCCCGCACGGACTTCACGATGGAGCGGGGCTCGATCCCGTGCTCCTGGTTGTACGCCGCCTGCACCTCCCGCCGCCGCGCCGTCTCGTCCATCGCCCGGCGCATGGAGTCCGTCACGCGATCCGCGTACAGAATCGCCTTGCCCGCGAGGTTGCGGGCCGCCCGCCCGATCGTCTGCACGAGCGAACGGTCCGAGCGCAGAAAACCCTCTTTGTCCGCGTCGAGGATCGCCACGAGAGAGACCTCCGGGAGATCGAGCCCCTCCCGCAGCAGGTTGATTCCGACGAGGACATCGAACGTCCCGAGCCGCAGGTCGCGGAGGATCTTCACCCGATCGATCGTGGCGATGTCGGAGTGCAGGTAGCGCACCCGCACCCCGCGCATGGCCAGGAACTCCGACAAGTCCTCCGCCATGCGCTTGGTCAGCGTCGTCACGAGCACCCGCTCGCGCCGTTCCGTCCGGCGGCGAATCTCGCCCAGCAGGTCATCCACCTGCCCGCGAACCGGCCGCACCTCGACTGCGGGATCGAGCAGGCCCGTGGGCCGGATCAACTGTTCCACGACCACGCCGCCGCTCTTCCGGAGTTCGTACTCGCCCGGCGTCGCGCTGACGAAGATCACGCCGGGCACGACTTCCTCCCATTCCTTGAAGGAAAGCGGCCGATTGTCGAGTGCCGATGGCAGCCGGAAGCCGAACTCGACCAGCGTCCGCTTGCGGCTGCGGTCGCCCTCGTACATAGCGCCGATCTGGGGGATCGAGACATGGGACTCGTCCACGACCACCACATAGTCGTCGGGATAATAGTCGAGGAGACAGTAGGGACGCTCGCCCGGCGCCCGCCGGTCGAGGTGCCGACTGTAGTTCTCGATGCCCGGGCAGAAGCCCACCTCCGTGAGCATCTCGAGGTCGAAACGGGTCCGCTGCTCGAGCCGCTGCGCCTCGAGCAGCCTGCCCTCGCGCCGCAGGTGGAGCAGCCGCTCCTCCAGTTCCACGTAGATCGCCTCGCGGGCCTCCTCCAGCCGGTGGCCCAGCGTGGCGTAGTGGGTGGCGGGAAAGATCGACGTCTCGGGCAGGCGCGTGATCGTGACCCCGGTCATCGGATCGATCTTCGAGATGCGTTCGATGACGTCACCCCAGAGTTCGATCCGCACCCCCTGCTCCTCGTACGCCGGGAGGACCTCGATGACGTCACCCCGCACCCGGAAGGTCCCGCGCACGAAGTCGAGGTCGTTTCGGGAATACTGGACCTGCACGAGCGAAGAGAGGATCTCGCGCCGCGAGATCTCCTGTCCCTCGCGCAACGTGAGCATCAGCTCCCGGTAGCCGGCCGGGTCTCCGAGTCCGTATATGGCGGAAACAGAGGCGACGACGATCACATCGCGCCGTTCCATGAGCGAGGACGTGGCGCGCAGCCGGAGGCGATCGATGTCCTCGTTTATCGACGCGTCTTTCTCTATGTATGTATCCGTGGACGGCACATAGGCTTCCGGCTGATAATAGTCATAGTAAGAGATGAAATATTCGACCGCATTGCGCGGAAAGAACTGTCGCAGTTCACCATAGAGCTGCGCGGCGAGCGTCTTGTTGTGGCTCATGACGAGCGTCGGACGGTTGACATCGGCGATCATCGCCGCCAGCGTCACGGTCTTGCCGCTCCCCGTCACGCCGAGCAGCGTCTGCCATTTCTCGTCGCGGCGCACGCCGTCCGCCAGCTCGCGAATCGCGGCGGGCTGGTCCCCCATCGGCTCGAACGGAAGCTGAAGATCGAAACTGGGCATAGTGGTACTCGAGTCGCTACTCGAGCGTGAGGTCGCTCTCGCCGAAGGATTCCTTGCGCTCGACCGAGAGCACGCCCTTCACGCCCTGCACCTGGCGCATGACCTTCTGCAGGTGGCTGAGGTTCTCTACCTCCACGACGAACTGGCCCCGCATCCCGCCCTCGACGCCCTTGATGTCGGCCGACTGAATGTTCGTGCCCGTGTCGCTCACGGCGCGCGCGATGTCCGCGAACAGGCCGTGACGGTCCGTCCCCTCCATGATGATCCGCACGAGGAAGCGGCGCTGGCCGTGCTCCTCCCATTCGATCTCGACCCGGCGTTCCGGGGCGTTCGAGAGGTTGAGTACGTTGGGACAGTCCTGCCGGTGGATGGAAACGCCCCGCCCGCGCGTGATATAGCCGATGACCCTGTCGCCGGGGACCGGCTGGCAGCACTGGGAGTAGCGGACCATGAGGTTGTCCATCCCCTGGATCCGGATCCCCTTCCCCGCTCCGCCCCAGACCTTGTCCACGAGCTTGTTGAGGGGGCTTGGCGTCTTCTCCGGCACTTCGGGCACGGCTTCGGGGAGGATCGCCCGCATCACGCGCGTGAGTCCGACATCCCCGCGCCCGGTGGCCGCGTGGAGGGCATTGGGCGTGTCGTACCCGAGCGCCCCGCACGCCTTCCGGATCGCCGCTTCGTCGACCTTCCCGCGTCGGCGGCGCCTCCACTCGCGCTGCACGATTTCCTTGCCGAGACCGATGGCCGACTCCTCCTCTTCCCGACGAATCCACTGCCGGATATCGTGCCGCGCCTTGCTGCTGCGGACGAAGCCGAGCCAGTCCCGGCTCGGCGACTGGGAGTCAGACGTGAGGATGTGGACCGTATCTCCGTTCCGCAGCGGCCGGCTGAGCGGCGCGATCCTCTCGTTCACCCTCGCTCCGGCGCAGTGGAGCCCGATCTCGGTATGGACCGCGAACGCGAAATCGATCGGGGTCGCCCCCTTCGGCAGCTGCTTCACGTCGCCGGCCGGGGTGAAGACGAAGATCTCGTCCTGGAAGAGGTCGATGCGGAGGAACTCCATGAACTCCTCCGGCTCGCGCGTCTCCTGCTGCCACTCGAGCACCTGCCGGAACCACGCGAGTTCGTCGTCGACCTCGTCCCCCGGCCGGCCCTCCTTGTAGCGCCAGTGGGCCGCGATCCCGTACTCGGCGGTGCGGTGCATCTCGTGCGTGCGGATCTGGATCTCGTACAGGGCGCCGCCGGGGCCGAAGATCGTCGTGTGCAGACTCTGGTACATGTTCGACTTCGGCGTGGCGATGAAGTCGTGAAAGCGCTCGGTGAGCGGGGTCCACTTGTTGTGCACGATCCCCAGCGCGTGGTAGCAGTCCCGCACGGAGTCCACCAGGATCCGCATCGCCAGCGTGTCGTAGACCTCCTCGTACGGCGCGTCGCGCTTGATCATCTTGCCGTAGATGGACCACAGGTGCTTGGGACGGCCCGTGACCTCGCAGCGGATCGCCGCGGCCGCCAGTTCGGCTCCCAGCGGCTCCTCCATGCGCCGGATCAGGCCCTCGCGCTCCCTGCGGGTGGCCTTGACCTCCCCCACGAGCTGCCGGTAGGCCTCGGGTTCCAGGAACTTGAAGGCGAGGTCATCGAGCTCCCACTTGAGTCTGGCGACTCCGAGACGGTGGGCCAGCGGCGCGTAGATCTCGCGCGTCTCGAGGGAGATCCGCTCGCGGGCGCCGGCCGGCATGTGCTCGAGCGTGCGCATGTTGTGGAGGCGGTCCGCGAGCTTGACCAGGATCACGCGCGCGTCGCGCGCCATGGAGAGGAGGAGCTTGCGGTATGTCTCGACCTGGCGCTCGGCCATCGAACCGAACTCGAACAGCGAGATCTTGGTGAGGCCATCCACGATGATGGCGATCTCGTCGCCGAACTCGGTCCGGATCTCATCCAGCGTCGTATCCGTGTCCTCGACCACATCGTGGAGCAGCGAGGCGGCGAGGCTCACGGTGTCGAGCCGGATCTCGATGAGGATCTTGGCCACCTCGACACAGTGGCGGATGTAGTCCTCGCCGGAGCGACGCTTCTGGCCTTCGTGTTTCTCGAGGCTGTACTGGAACGCCAGCGCCAGAAGATCGAGGTCGAGTCGATCCTCGTACCCCTCGATCGCCTTCATGAAGTCTCGGGGCAGCAGCGAACGCGGGCCCGCTCCCGGCGCGGCCCGGCCGGCTGCCTGCTTGACGCTGCTCTCCACGCTTCGCGCTCCGATCGTGCGAAGTCACGCCCTGCTCGCTCCTACAACCTTTCAAGGTAGCAGAGGGACGCAACTTCGGCGCGCCCCACCGGCACGCCGCCGCAGCGCGGGCTAGCAGACGCCGCGTTCGCGGAGGCTGACGTATCCGCGGTCGCCGAGGATGACGTGGTCGCGGACGGGTATCCCCAGCAGGCGGCCGCTCTCGACGAGTTGACAGGTGACGGCGATGTCTTCGGGCGAAGGCTCGGGGTCGCCGCTCGGGTGGTTGTGGGCGAGGATCACGGAAGCGGAGGCCGCCGCGATCGCGGGCGCGAACACCTCCCTGGGGTGGACGAGCGAGCTGTTCAGGAGCCCGACGGTGAGGCGTCGCTCGAGCAGGACCTCGCTCTGCGTGTTCAGGTAGATGACCCAGAACTCCTCCTGCCGGCGGTCCCGCAGCAGGGGGCCGAGACGCCCGAACACGTCGGCCGGGCTGCGGATACGGGCGCTGGCGCGCGCGGGCTCCGCCGCGAGACGCCGGCCCAGCGCGAGCGCGGCGGCCACCGCGGCCGAACGGGCGGGGCCGATCCCCGCGGTCTTCTCGAGTGCGGCGGATTCCGCCCTCCCCATCTCGCGCAGCGAGCCGCCGAAGGCGGTGAGCAGGCCGCCCGCCACGTCCACCGCCGAGCGCCCTGTAGCACCGGCCCCGAGCACGACCGCGAGCAGTTCGGTCGTCGAGAGAGCGTCGGCGCTGAAGCGGCGCAACCGCTCCCGCGGGCGTTCGCTGGCCGGGAGTTCCAGGATCTTCGGAGCCATGCGAAATGTATCGCGGCGCGCATGAATCCCGTCTCAACCGCGGGGTAAGGCAAGGCATATCGCCCTCGGAGCCGGTGGCCTGTCCGCGCCCGATCGCGCAACTTGCGGGCTCGCTGGCGGCGATGGGCCAACCAGCCAGCCGGGGCCGAAGCCGTTCGCTCGAGGGCGCGGGCTCCGGAGCCCGCCGCCACGACGATGGCGATGGCCATGCCGGGGATGGACGACTTGCCGGACCTTTCCGGAAGCGCCTTCACCTTCGACATGGACACGCGTGGCGGAATGCTTCGCTTCATCGAGACCGAAGGTCTGCCGGATGATGCCGGGTTGAGCCTGGAGAGCATGTTCGGGGAGTCGAACTATTACGTACTGCCCGAAGAGGAGGTCGGCCCCGGGGATTCCTGGACGCTCGACGCGCCGATGAGTCTACCGATGGGGCCCGACGGAACGGTGTCCATGGATGTGAACTCGTGTACACCTTCGTCAGCCTGGAGGGTAGCCGCGCGACCCTCTCGTTCGAGGGTCCGATCGACATGAATCTGGACGTGGGTGGCGTGGGGATGAGCGGCAGCGGGACCATGACCGGAACGACGGTCGTGAACCTGGCCGAGGGCCGTTACCAGAGCCAGACGAGCCGGATGAACCTCGACATGAGCATGGCCGGGATGACGATGAAGTCGAACTCGACGACCACCCTGGAACTGATGCCGGATCCATGACACCGGATCCGTAACACATGATCGCGAAGAACGAGTGGCCCCCCGGGGCCCGAAAGTGCAGGTTGCGGGCGCCCGATGGCGGAGGCCGAAGGAGAACGGGGCCGCTACCGGAATCCCAGTACCTCGAGGAGAACCAATGAAATCAGTTCGGCGCGGTGCCGGCACCGCCACCATGATCGCCCTCGCCTTCGCTCTCCCCCTGAGCGGGCAGTCGCTCCTCCGGCTCGCCCCGCCCGAGGGCCAGGTGAACCTCTACGTCTACTCCATGGAGATGAGCATGCAGAATCCGATGATGCCCATCTCCATGACGCTCCGCGCGCATCAGACGCAGACGATCCTGAGCGCGACGGACGAGGTCATTCGTGCGCGCACGGCGATCGACTCGTCCACGATGACGGTGAGCACGCCCGGGGGTCCCCCGCCGCCGGATCTCTCGGGAAGGGCCTTTACGATCGAGATGGACCCGCGCGGCCGAATGCTGAACGTCGCTGCCGACGATGCCGTGGGCGATGAGGCCGAGGCGGCGGCGCAGGGCTTGTTGGAGGGGTCGAACTTCTTCTGGCTACCCGAGGCCGAGGTCGCCGCGGGGGATTCCTGGACGGCTATCGTGCCGGTCCCCCTGTCGCTGGGCGGACCGACGCAGAACATCGAGGTGGAGTTCACGTACACCTTCACCAGCCTGGAAGACGGTCAGGCGACGATCACCTTCACGGGCCCCGTGGAATCGAATCTCGACATGGGCGGGATGCCGATGAGCCTCAGTGGGGAACTGAGCGGGTCGCTCGTCGTGGCTGTAGACGAGGGCAGGTATGTGCGTCAGGAGAGCCAGCTGAGCGTCGAGATGGGGATGGGGGGCATGGCCATGCCGATGGAGACGACCATTACACTCGAACTCGTGACCGATCCGGGCTAGGGCGACCTCATCGGCAACACGATGCGGGAGGCATGGACCGCGTTGCGCCGGACCGACAGATCCGGGACGCCGCCGTCGCGAGGATAGCGCAGGAAGGTGTCGGCGTCCGCGCCGGCGAGGGCGACCCGGATCCGGTGTCCGGCCCGGATCAGGACCGACATCGCCCACAGATCGAAGCTCAGTTCGGCGACTTCTCCCGGAACGAGCGGCAGGGCGTCCGGGCGCGACTCGCCGCGGTGCGGCCCGTACTTCCGGTACAGCGGCGGGTCGGCGGTCACCGCCCGCATCACCCCGCGGAGCTGTCCTTCGGTAAGGTACCGCACCGTCCCGTCCGGGGCGACATCCTCCAGATAGACGAGAAACGCGCCGTCCGTCTCCGTTGAAGCCAGGTGGAGGGTGACGACGGGGTGGCCGGTGATCTCCGTATCGACCGCGAAGGGCGCGCTCGTGTAGGTCAACAGCTTCTCATCCTCGGCCCGCCGGTCCCCGTACACGACATCGCCGCCCCCGCCGTTCGTGTACCAGCGGTTCCGGGTTCCCGTCGTGGCCGTGAAGTCGACCGTGTAGCGGTCCTCCCCCGTTTCCGTGGCGGGAGCTTCGGTCGAAAGCGCGCCGTCCTCGCGGAAGTACCACGTCACCTCGTCGAAGCCCTCGGGGGGCCACGTCTCGGTGCGGGTCCAGCGGCCGGCGCCGAGCGTGTAGTAGTGGATCTCGGTCGGTGTCTCCCCTGACCCGTCTTCCTTGAGGTGGGCGTCGAAGAAGGCGACCAACTCCTCGAACTGCGTCCCGGCGTCGGGGTCGACGGGCGTGTCTTCCGGCTTGAAGGGGTCCGTGTCGTTGGAAGCGCCGTGATCCCACGGGCCGATGAAGACCTGCTGGGCGTTCGAGATCGTGTTGTAGCGGCCGAGGGTGCCGTTCACGGTGGCGGCGTCCTGCCAGCCGACCCTGAGGAACATGGCCACGCCGGAGCCCTCGATCTGCGGCAGGTGGCCGGAGGGGCTGCGACGGTGCCCGACGTTCGTCTCGCCGTAGGGGCCGAACGGATCGTCGCGGAACTCGTACTCCAGCGCCGCCTCGAAGGGCACGGTGTTGGCCTCGTGGTCCGCGACCGCGGCCGCGAGCAGCGACCCGTCGTGATCGGCGTCGACCGGCTTCACCCCGGTCACGCGGCCGAGCACCTCGTCGCACGCCGGCCCGGTCGCGTCCGAAAGACCGCACATGTCGTTCAGGTCCTGCATGCGGGTGCGGTTCGACCAGTCCTCGAGGAAGCCGACCGTGAGCACGCCGCCGGGGAAGATGAGGTGGCCGAAGTTGTCGAAGTCGTTGAACAGCGGCGCGACCGCCTTCACGACGGGATTTCCGTTGACGGCCAGCATCTCGGCCGTGTTGCCGGCGTAGGAGACCCCGTACGCCCCCACCCGTCCGTTGGACCAGGGCTGGGCCGCGATCCAGTCCGCGACCTCTCCGTAATCGCGCACCTCGTCCTCGGCCAGTTCGAAGCGGCGGATCCCGAACGAGGCCCCGCTCCCGCGCCCGTCGACGAGGACGAGCGCGTAGCCGGCCCGGTTCCAGCGCTCGGCCTCGGCGAAGTTCGCGGTCTCCTGGAGGGGGACGCCGACCTCGTCCCGCGCGCGCCAGTAGCGCGTGGCACGCATCATGGCGGGCAGTCGGTCCCCGGGCTGGATACCGTCGGGCAGCCACACGTCGACCGCGATGCGGACGCCGTCCCGCATGGGCACGTGCAGGGCCTGGTTGCGGACGAGCGCGCTCACCGGCGCCGCAACCGCGCCATGGTCGCCGGCGGTTGAGGCGCCGTCCCCGCAGGCGAGGCCGGCCAGCGCCGCCAGCCCGGCCGCCGCGGGGGCGCACCGCCTGATTCTCACCAGGCGATGGCGTGGCCGTCCCGCCGCGGGTCCGAGCCGCCGGCGAGGGCGCCGGTCTCCGCGTCGCGGTACACCCCCTGCACGCCGCCCGGGTTGCCGGGCTCGGCCAGATTGTGCCCCCGGTCCGCCAGCTCCTCGTACACCTCGGGCGGGAACCCGGCCTCGAGATACGTGACCGAGTCCTCGGGGATCGGAGTCCGTCCGCCGCCGCGATTCAGGCACATGCGCGGCGAGGCGATGGCGAGCTGCATGTCCATGCCGCCCACGGTGAGCTTGGTGATCACCTGCCCGACGGTCTGCGGGATCGTGTAACCGCCCGCGGCGCCCACGGCCGCGACGAGGTTGCCGTCCTTCATGACGACGCAGGGCGTCATCACGCCCTTCGCCTTCTGGCCGCCCTCGAGGTGGTTGACGTGCCCTTCCTCGAGCACGAAGCCGAACGTGTGGCCGTTGTTGAGGAAGATTCCGGTGTCACCCGCGATCACGCCGCTCCCGTAGCCGCTCACGAGCGACTGCGTGAAGGCGACCGCGTTCCCCCAGCGGTCGGCCGAGGAGAGGCTCGTCGTCCCGAAGAACGGGAGCGGGGCCCCGGCGAAGGAGGCGATGCGCGCGGGGTCGATCCTCGCCCGCTGCTCGTCCGCGTATTCCCTGGAGATGATCATGTCGACCGGGATATCGGCGTCTTCCTTCCCCGTGTTGTAGCGGTCGTCGTCGATGAGGGCGAGCCGGTACGCCTCGAGCCACAGGTGGGCGAACTCCGACCCGTACAGATCCATGTTCGGAAGGTCGAAACCGTCCATGATGTTCAGGGCCTGGAACATCGACATCCCGCACGAGCCCGGCGGCATCGCGTACAGATCGTGGCCCTGGAACGTCGTCGTGATCGGTTCCTTCCATGTCACGTCGAACGATTCGAGGTCGGCCTTCGTCATGTGGCCGCCGTTTTCCTGCAGGAAGCTGACGACGCGGTCTCCGAGTTCGCCCTTGTAGAAGTCGTCCGCGCCCTCCCGGGCGAGGCGGTGCATGCTCGCGGCGAGGTCGGGCTGCTTGATGATCTCGCCCATGCGCGGCGGGCGTCCGTTGGGGAAGAAGACGCGCATCGTCGAGGGAAAGCGGCCGAGCTTCTCGGCGGCGGCGCCGTTCGTATGGATCTCGTCGAAGCGCGAGACGACGAAACCGTCTTCGGCGAGCCGGATCGCGGGTTCGAACACATCGCCCAGGCTCATGGTGCCGTAGCGTTCGAGCGCGGCGGCCCAGCCCTTGAAGGCTCCGGGAACGATGGGAGCCTTGTACCCCGCCGCGAAGTCGTCGAGGGTCATGTTGTCGGGCGACGAAGCAGCAGGGGAACGGCCGAGCGCGTCCAGTCCGACGACGCGGTTCTCCTCGGCCAGATAGATGAGCATGAAGCCGCCGAAGCCGCCGATCCCGGACATGTAGGGCTCGGACACGTTCAGCATGGCGGCCGCGGCCACGATGGCGTCCACCGCGTTCCCGCCCCGCATCATGATCGTCGTGCCGGCGAGCGACGCGTAGTAGTCGGCGGCGGCCGTCACGCCCCGCGCGCCCCACACGGTCCGGTGCGCGGGCCCGAGCAGGCCGGGGACGTTCGAATCGCCGGCGGGGCCCCACTGCCCGCCTGCGGTGGTGGTCGCGCTCGCAGTCTCGGGAGGACGGCAGCCGATGAGGCTGGAGCCTGCGGCTGCGGCGGCGGAGGTGGCGAGGAAGTCTCGGCGTCTCATGGGACGGCTCCTGGCAGGGGGGATCGCAGTCCCTGATCCTAGACCGGGAGTAGTCCGCCGCTCAAGACCCCCGTCCCCGTCTCACCAGGCGATCGCGTGCCCATCGCGGCGCGGGTCGGACCCCCCGGCGAGGGCGCCCGTCTCGGCATCCCGGTACACACCCTGCACGCCGCCCAGGTTGCCGGGCTCGGCCAGATAGTGGCCCCGTTCCGCCAGTTCCTCGTAGACCTCGGGCGGGAATCCCGCCTCCAGGTAGGTGACGGAGTCCTCCGGGATCGGCGTCCGGCCGCCGCCCCGGTTGACGCACATGCGCGGCGAGGCGATCGCGAGCTGCATGTCCATGCCCGCCACCGCGAGCTTCGTGATCACCTGCCCCACCGTCTGCGGGATCGTGTAGCCGCCCTGCGCCCCCACCGCCGCGAACAGGTCCCCGTCCTTCATCATGATGCACGGCGTCATCACGCCCTTGGCCCGCTTTCCGCCCTCGAGGTGGTTCACGTGACCCTCCTCCAGCACGAAGCCGAACATGTGGCCGTTGTTGAGGAAGATCCCCGTGTCGCCGGCGATCACGCCGCTCCCGTACCCGTTGACCAGCGACTGCGTGAAGGCGACCGCGTTCCCCCGGCGGTCCGCCGTGGAGAGACTCGTCGTCCCGAAGAACGGGAGCGGGGCTCCGGAGAAGGAGGCGACGCGCGCGGGGTCGATCCTGGCCCGCTGCTCATCGGCGTATCCCCTGGAGATGATCATGTCGACCGGGATCTCCACGTCTTCCTTCCCGGTGTTGTACATGTCGTCGTCGGCGAGAGCCAGCTTGAACGCCTCGAGCCACAGGTGCACGAACTCCGACCCGTACAGGTCCATGTTCGCGAGGTCGAAGCCGTCCATGATGTTGAGCGCCTGGAACATCGACATCCCGCACGAGCCCGGCGGCATCGCGAACAGGTCGTGCCCCTGGAAGGTCGTCGTGATCGGCTCCCTCCACTCGACCTCGTAGCCTTCGAGATCGGCCTTCGTCATGTGGCCGCCGTTCTCGGCCAGGAAGGCGACGATGCGGTCGGCGAGTTCGCCCTTGTACAGGTCGTCCGCCCCTACGCGGGCGAGGTGCCGCATGCTCGCGGCGAGTTCGGGCTGCCTGATGATCTCGCCCATGCGGGGCGGGCGGCCGTTCGGGAAGAACACGCGCGTGGTCGACGGGTAGCGGCTCAGTTTGTCCGCGCTCGACTGCGTGTAGCGCTCGTCGAACTTCGAGATCACGAAACCGTCCTCGGCGAGCTGGATGGCGGGTTCGAAGACGTCGCCCAGGCTCATCGTGCCGTAGCGCTCGAGCGCGGCGGCCCAGCCCTTGAAGGCTCCGGGCACGATCGGGGCCTTGTAGCCCATCGCGAAGTCGTCCAGCGTCATCGTGGCGGGAGATGACGCGGCGGGGGAGCGGCCGAGCGCGTCCAGCCCGACGACGCGGTTCTCCTCGGCCAGGTAGATGAGCATGTAGCCGCCGAAGCCGCCGATCCCGGACATGTAGGGGTCGGACACGTTGAGGGTGGCGCACGCGGCGACCAGCGCGTCGATGGCGTTCCCGCCCCGCATCATCGTCATCGTGCCGGCTAGGGAGGCGTAGTAGTCGGAGCAGGCCGTCACGCCCGTTCGGCCCCACACGGTCCCGTGCGCGGGCCCGGCCAGACCGGGGACGTGCGAGTAGTCGCCGGAACCCCACTGCCCGGAGGTGACGGGCGGGGCGGCGGACGTCCCGGGCGGACGGCAGGCGATGAGGCTCGAACCGGCGGCGGCCGCGGCGGAAGTGGCGAGGAAGTCTCGGCGTTTCATCGAACGGCTCCTGGGCAGGGGGGATCGCAGACCTTGATCCTAGTGTGGCGCCGCAGAAATGCGCGAGCTACCGAGAGTGCCGAGGCGCCTCAATGCAGCGCGGACCGGACAGTTCAGCTCTCCGATCTGACGGTGTCCCAGAACCCCCGCGGGCTCACAATCGCCACCGGCGCCTCCCCTGCGACCCGAAGGAGATCCCGGTCCCCGGTGACCAGAACATCAGCCTTCCCGGCAACGGCCTCCCCGAGGATCGGCACATCGTCCGGGTCGACCAGTTCGATCGAGAGCGGGGCGGCCGCAGTCACGACCACCGCCGCCTCGCGAAGGAATTCGTCGGCCGCTTCGATCGTGGCACGCGGGACTCGGAACTTCTTGTCGAGAACTCGCCGCAACTCCTGAAGCACCGTCTCGCCCGCGATGAGCGAGTGATTCGCGATCACGACTCGAAGCACGTCGGAGCAGAGGCCTCGGGTGGCGAGTGCGCTGACGAGCACGTTGGTGTCGAGGAATATCCTCAAGAGACTTCGCGGAAGATGTCCTCGTCCGTGAGGTATCCGCGGGCTTCCGCGAACGGTGTGATGTGGCGGCGCAGATCGGCCAGCCGGTCAAGCGCGAGCTGACGTTCCAGGGCGTCGCGGACGAACGCGCTTCTGCTCCGTCCGCTCCGCGCGGCGGCGCGACTCAGCCGACGCTCCAGCCGAGGATCGATTCTGATGGTCACGGTCGCCGTTTTCATGTCATACAATGTACGACACCGGTCGGGGACGGGAAAGGCGGCCGGACGGGCGGTCTACAGCTTCACGTCGCCGCCTGGATCGCGTCGTCGCAGCCGGGCCAGTGTTTCTTCCGCCTCCCGTAGTCGAGTGCGGCGCGCGTCGTCGTCAAGGATGGCGGCGGACCAGTTGGGGTGGCCGCCCGGGCTCGGAACGCGCAGAACCGCTCCGGGCCGAGTGCCGGCCGGCAACTCCTGCAGCGGCACGTCCCGAGAGCGCTCATCGCCATCACGTATCAGTACGGCAACCGGTCCTTCCACCCGGTCTACCACCCAGATGTCGCCGTGTAGATCGGCACCGGGCCCCGGCCGGTCGGCGCTCAATAGCTGAACATGACCACGGCCGCCCCCCCGCTGTCGTAGAGCGTCGCGGTGTCGCCGCCGTTGTTCCACACCGCCTGCCTCCGACCCATGTAGTACCGCGTGCCGTCCGCCTGTCCGGAGCCGGTGTGGACGACGAGCCGGCCGCCGGCCGCCAGCAGCGCGTCCGGCGGAAACGTGAAGCAGTGGTTCGCCCGGTCGCAGAGCGTCCAGCCGCCGATCGCCCGGTCTTCGGACTCGAGATTCTCGATCACCGCGTACTCGCCATTCGGGTTCCGATGATCGTTGCCGGGGGCATCGGCGTGCACCCGAATCCGGATGCCGACGTCCCGCGTGCCTCCGGGGTCGGACCCGGGCACCGGGATGCGAACGGGCCCCGGATCATCGCCGCGCGCGCTGCCGCGAAGCGCCACGTTTCCACCGACTGCGACCTCATAGTCGCCGCTCTGACGGCCACGCACCAACACATGGCCGTGCAGGTCTGTACGGAAGATCGTGGCCCCCGACGCGTCGTATGCCTGCACAGCGGCGGGCCGTGGGTGGCCGTACGGGTTGCGTCCCACCGAAATCACCACGACGTCGGGCCGGGCCATATCGAGGAAAGCCGATGTGAAGCCGTTGTCGCTCCCGTGGTGTGGGGCCTTCAGCACGGTCGTCTGGTGCACGGCGCCCTGCTCGACGAGGTGGCTGAGCTGCCGCACTTCCGAATCGCCGCTGAGGAAGGCCGTGAAGTGCCCGTAGCGCACTGCCAGGCTGACCGAGCGATCGTTGTGTTCCGTGCTCCCGCGCGGGAGTAGCGGCAACACCTCGATCTCCACCTCCCCGAGCGCGAGCGTCCGCGGCGAAGCCTCCAGGTATGTGATCCCGGGACGCGCGTCGAGGGCGGCCAGCAGCCGCCGGTAGGTCTGAGTCGTGTGCGGCTGGCCGTTGTCCATGTAGAAGCGGATCGGGAACGTCTCGATCACGCGGACCATGCCGCCGATGTGGTCCGCGTGGGGGTGCGTCGCGACAAGCAGGTCGATCTCGCCGACTCCGAACTGCCGGAGGATTGGAACGACGGCGCCGCGTCCGGCGTCGATCAGCGCGACCTGGCCGGTGGGCGCCTGAACGAGCACCGCGTCCCCCTGCCCCACATCGAGGAACATGATCCGAAGGACGGAGTCGGCCGGTGAGGCAGGAAAGGACCGGCCCGCAGCGGTGACACGCGTCTCGGCGGGCGGCGCGCCCTCGTGCGCGCGTGCGGGAGCCGCGGAGGCAGCGACGGACAGCAGGGCCGCGAGCGACACAACGGCAGGCAAGCGGGCAGGCGAGTAGCGCCCAATCCCCCGCCCTGGGGACCTCTTCACGCGGCACTGGAACATGGAGGCCAACTGACCTGTCCGATCACGGCGAGACAAGAGCCCCTCGTGGAGGCGGTGAGCGCTCAGGGATCGGTAGCGGGTCCTGTAAGACTCCGGTAGCGTTCCAGCGCCATCCCCTTCATATCCCCGCGCAGGTGTTCCGCGACGATCTTGAACGCGCTGTCCAGACCTCGGGCGTTTTGAAGATCAAGGATCGTGTCTCCGGTCGTTCCTACGGGTCGGCGAACCGGGTCCTTGTATTGCGTAATCTCGACCAGTTCGCGAATCCCGGATCGGTCGGAGATCACGACCGGCGCGCAGCACTCGATCGCCCGACCGAACATGAGGAAGCCCAGACGCGCCGGATCGGTTGGCAGGTCATCCCACGCGTTCCAAATGATCGGAGCGCCTCCTTGCTTCTTCGCCCGGTCGATGACGCCGAAACAGGCGGCTGCGGAAAGAATCCGCTCATTGGGCACGACCCCGGCGTACACCGGTCCCCGCCCGGTCTCGACATACGTCCCGGGCTGAGCCACGGTTCGCCACCCCGAGCGCCCTCGAACCACCGGCCGGCCGTCTCTCACCGCGACCCGGACGGCGTCTCGGGGTGTCGACCTCCGTTCGGTTGCCGCTCTCGCGGGAAGTGGGAGCCGCGACAAGTCGAGCGGCTTCCCGGCCATGTTCGTATCGAGTTCGACTACGTAGATGGCCCCGGACTCCTTGCAGTCCGACAGAGGTCTTGCCTCCGCTGAACCTGCCCGCCGCGCCCGCAGTTCACTACCATTCGGCGAGAACGCGAATGGACGTGTGCGGGCGTGTTTCGTCTCGTCATCGTGCAGCGTGCAGAGGGCGAAGAAACGATTCTCGACGGCCCGGAGGCGCAGAACCGCCGACCACTTGTTGGCTCTGACGTTGTCGAAACTCGGATTGACCCATATGCGGGCGTCTCTCTCCGCGAGGAAACGCGGGAGAAGGCCCAGATAGTGATCATGGCAGATTGTGGCCCCCGCGGTGACCCCACCCAGTTCGAAGGTCGGGAGCGCGGCCGTCGGCTCCCAATCCGGATTCTCGAATGCGACCCCGGCGGCGGTGGAGTGTTTGGTGTATTGGCGATGCCGGGAACCGTCGGGCTCGAAGCGGAGGAGGATCTGCCACTCCACCGGTCGCCCCTCGGAGTTCGCGGCCACCTCGACCGCGCCCACCAGCAATGTCGCTTGCAAATCCTGCGAGAGCCTTGACAACAGACCGAGGCGTACATGGTCCGACGCCGAGACGTAGCTCTCGGGAAAGAGCACGAAGTCGACGGCTTCGCCGCGAAAGGAGTCGACGGTCGGGACATCGGGCTCCCGGGCTCCCGCCACAATCGGTGGTACTCCCTCTCCCGTCCCCGTGCCGATCCGCGGAAAAACCAGCGCCGCCCGCAGGGTGGCCGTACGGAGAACGTCCGAGAAACGCTGCCGATCCGCGGCGCTCTCCGGGTTCAGCGAACACCAGACATGGTCGCGGGCGTACAGCCGCACCGTCGGTTCGAGACCCTCCGCCAACGGTACGAGGTCGCGGAGCGTGTCATACCAAGCCCGCTGCTCGTCCCGGTATGGAGGATCGCGGTCCCTGGCGTTGTGCCGCTCGCACAGCGCCATCCAGCGTCTCGCCGAGAATCCGAGTTGCTCGCTGTCGGAATAGTGCGAGAGCGCCAGTTTGCGAGGCGCCGAGAAGTGCTGGCTCTCATCGAACTCCACCACGAACCCCGGGTCGGGAACCCAGAAGTCGCACGGCGCCAGCGTCGCCGCCCTCACGAACTCCTCGTGCCGGAACCCTCCGTGCTTCTCCAGGGCCTCGACCACATTGCGGAGGGTTGGGAAGACCGCAGTGCCGACGTAGGAAGAGACGTTCGTTGGCCACGGGAACCGGTGATTGGGCAGACAGGCCCCGTAGATCCGCTCCAGCAGTTCCCCAACCCTTGTCTTGCATTCCCGGCAGCGCTCGGAATGACGCGCCCCCGGATGTCGTGCCCTCACGGCACCGGACTTGTGCGAACCTGCCGGGCCGTTCCGCACGCGGTTCCGCGCGAGGTCCGGGACCGGAATTCCGCGCGGAGGAGAGATCCGGCTTCCGGTCCGCAGTCTACCGGCGCAACCGTGCTCGACGACTTCATAACCGCGGGCTCGCAGGAAGCCGTTGGACTCGGCACCGCCGGAGAATTCGTTCGAGGGCAACGGTCGGCCCGTAGCGACTTTGTGGGCCAGTGAAATCGCTAACTTTGGAGGATAGTGGGCGCCATCCACCACTAGTGTAGTGCCGCTAAAGAGCGATGTACATAACGTTGAGGGGGTGCTATCTTTCATGCATGCCCAAGATACGAAGGATCCGATTGCGACCCGGGGACCGCAAGGAGCTCGAGAGCTGGGTTCGGGCCCGCACGACCCCGCAGCGGCGCGTCGAGCGCGCCCGGATCATCCTCGGCTCGGCCGACGGCCTGTCGGCCCGGGCTCTACGCCGGGAGGTGGGCGTCTCGCTGCCGACGGTGAAGCGCTGGCTGGACCGGTATGAGGCGGACGGTCCGGCGGGACTGGAGGACCGGCCCCGCGCGGGGCGTCCGCGAACGAGCATCACGCCGGAGGTGGAGGCTGAGATCGTGCGCCGGACGCTGGAGGAGAAGCCTCCGCGGGGGACGCACTGGAGCACGCGCCTGATGGCGGAGGCGGCCGGGGTGCACCACAGCCAGGTGGGGCGGGTGTGGCGCGCGCACGGGCTGAAGCCCCACCTCACGCGCACCTTCAAGCTCTCGACCGACCCGGAGTTCGTGGAGAAGCTCCGCGACGTGGTGGGGCTGTACGTGGACCCGCCGGAGCGGGCGGTCGTGTTCGCCTTCGACGAGAAGAGCCAAATCCAGGCGCTGGACCGCACGCAGCCGGGGCTTCCGTGGAAGAAGGGCCGGTGCGGCACGATGACGCACGACTACAAGCGCCACGGGACGACGACCCTGTTCGCGGCGCTGGACGTGGCGACCGGGGAGGTGATCCACAAGTGCATGCCCCGCCACCGGCACCGGGAGTTCCTCCGCTTCATGGCCGAGGTGGAGACGCGGGTCGATCCGGAGCTGGACCTTCACGTCATCCTCGACAACTACTCGACGCACAAGCACGGGAGGGTGGAGGCGTGGCTGGAGAAGCACCCCCGGGTGAAGTTCCACTTCATCCCCACGTCGTCCTCGTGGCTCAACCTCGTCGAGCGCTTCTTCTCGGAGCTGACGCAGCGCCAGCTCAAGCGGCTCGCCGTGACCAGCGTGAAGCAGCTGACCGACACGATCACGGCCTACATCGACGACCGGAACCGGGACCCGGCGCCGTTCAAGTGGACCGCCGCCGTGGAGGACATCCTGGCGAAAGTGAACCGTGCGAACTCCACTTTAGCGGCACTACACTAGGCAGTATCGCCGACTCCGTCTCCGGCGCGGAACGCCATCGCGACGAATCCGCCGAATGGCCTCCTCTATCTGAGCCGCCGTGATGAAAGCAGGAATCATGGCATCTATCGGCAGTCTATCCGCGAATCAGGGTGGATCATACTCCGCGCCGGTCCTGGAGGCGCTTCTGCCTTAACCGGCCGGAGCCGCACAACCTCAGCAGTCCAGCCACGACCTGCGTGTAGTCGCTCTTCCTGAAGGCCTCGGCCCAATCCACGGCGGGAACAGCGCCCCTCGAGCCACCATGCCCGGGGCCGACGTGAAACACCATATTCCGAAGGCCACTGTACTTCCGAAACGCTTCATCCGTCGCCAAGTCCTCGATGGCTTCAACCTTGAAGTCCCACTGCCTGGACGTCTTTCTGTAGATCCGCACGGGATCGTGCAGCAGTGCCCAAGCGACGGCGTCACACGACGCCTCGAACTCGGATTCCTCCGCCCGTTTCGCGGCGCCTCGCCGCCTTGCCGAGCTGGCTCGCGGGTCTCCCCCGGAGGCCCACGCCGCGCCGTCGTGTCCCATCTTCGCGTTGGACCGAGCAAGACGTTCGTTGCGAATTGCAATCGATGGAAGCAACAGGTGCACAAACTCCGCTTCCGTCGAGGCCGAAAGTTCCAATCCCACTGATTGCATCTCGTTGAGGAAAGCTGCGGTTTGCGGCTGTATCCGCATCTGGACCACATCATGCGCCGGTTGGCCTGGGGGCTGAGGAAGAGGCAGCGCCAGAACCCGTTCGATTTGCTCCGTTCGGCTCTTTGATAGCCGCGACTTCTGGTCCACCAAGGAGAGGTACAAGCGTGCGTGGAGCCATCCCAAGTAGTCGTCGACAACTCCTTGGCCTATCGAAGCCACGGTCGAATAGTCGATGCCTTCCCCACTTGTCGCAGCCATGAACTCTTGGAGAATCTCGAAGAGCCGCACGGGCTTCTTAGGGTGCAGGAACTTGTCGCGGAATACTTCAAGAGGATCGGTGAAGGGTAAGGCTTCGTGCAGGTAGGCGTTGACGGGCGCGTAGGACACGTCCGGGGTCTGCTGCCGACGGTAGTGTTCGAGTTCTGCGAGAAGGAGACACAGATACACCGACCACGGTGCCCACGTAGTAACCTCAAGGAGCCAGCGTCGGCCGGCACTGGGCTTTGAAGCCTGATTGCGGAGCATTGCGTCCTGCACGGCGGCCTGCACGGCAGGATTGGAGAGGTCGTCGTGCCCAAGTTGCCGTCGGGTGCGCTGCAGGTGAGCCATGTTTCGCGAGGCAATGGTGAGCATCCCGTGCGTGATGAAGCACCGGTGGTGCCGTAGCTGATCGTAGTAGCCCAAATGGGCGAGAGGCAGCGGGCTCAGCGGCGGCGCAGCCCTTTCCGAGATCAGCCTCGTCAGATTCAGAATATCCATCGTCGGGCGCACATGAATCGGGACTCAGCGGGGATGGACGCCCATGGCGGCGAAGATGGCCTGGCGGTAGTTGTCCCGGTCTCCTGGAAGAGGATATGCCGCCTGGTAAGTTCCACCTTGTTCATGCCCCCTTGGGACTTTGCGACGGTTCGTGTCTGAGCCCCTTGGGATCGATCGTCGTCCCTTCGCCCGCCTCTCATCACGCGGCCACGGTCTGCTCGATGTAGCCCCTTATTCGATCCCTGTTCCCGCCCAGGCTCGAATACTGGCGCTCGCACACGTCGGTGAAGCGAGCCAGAACCTTGCGCCCGATGGTTTCCTGATCTTCGAAGACGGCGAGGGACCGGAACGCGATCCGCCACTTCTCGAACTGAAGCAGCGTAATGGTGGCGTCGCGCGTTCTCCCGTCGCTGTGGACTCCGAAGACGAAGAGTGGCTCGGCGGGTCCGTCGATTCGACAGTCCACGGGATGGATCCCGTTGGGATCGTGCACGGGGTCCTGCCAGCCGAAGAGGAGGCGCTCCCCGGGGACGGACTCCGCGAGGAACGAACGCAGATCATCGAGAAACGTCGAGCGGACATGCTCGCGTTGCAGGTAGGACACATCGGCGATCTTCATGATCGCCTGAACGAAGGAGAACAGCGCGTCCCCGTAACGGTCGCCGGGAACGGGGAGAACGAGGCGGCCATCCCTGTCCTCGACCCCGAACGCCGCGAGGGCGTTGCGGATGATTTTCTGTCGCGTGCCCCGGCGCGGATCCGCTTCATCCATGTCGTCCGTCAGACGCATGAACGTATGGGCCTCATCCGTGAGGACCCACTCTCCCGCATCCTGCTTCAGCACGATGACCAAGCCGTCGCCGTCGTCAAACTCGAACGGCGTGAGCACCCGGTACCGGTTGATCCCCTCGGGAAGGAGTTCAACCTGTTCGCACACCTTCTCCCTGAAGGCCTTGACTATCCCCTCCATCCTCACGGCCGCACGGTGGGCTCTTCGCCCGGCAACTCGACGGGAGCGTTCGGCAGGAAGAAGCTCTCGTCCGGCAGCAGGTCTCCCCCGGAAAGCGGAGCGGGCTGCGCCTCGATCTCCACGCCGTGGCCGAGATCTGGACAACCCCTCGCCAGATACCAGACATCCTTGGCAGCGTCGAGGATGGCGGAGCGCAGGTCGATGTGGCCGTCGCGGAACCCGCGCAACCGGCTGGCGGTCACTGCGACCACGAGGCAGCGCTCTTCGTTGGCTTCTGGCGATGGAACCAGCAGGCCGAGATAAGGATTCCCTGCGGCGTCCCGGGCCTCGAACAGCTGCGGGCCATCGTAATCGAACAGAGTCGAAACGTGGGTGATCGTCGTCATGGGGCCGGTCTCACGCGTTACAGTGGGCCAGGATGTCGTGGCCAGCCAGCGGCCACCAAGTGTGATGCGATCCGCGTCCGGGTCTACTGAATCCGGCCCGCGCCCTCGCGCAGCCGAAGGCGGCAAATCAACCGCCCCCGAAGTGTCGGAAGCCGGAGCGCACGCTCCGCGAGCACGGACAGACCGCAGGCCCGGCGTGGTTTCCAGAGGGCAGTCCGGCGGCAGGGACTCTCGATAGCTTCCGTGGCTGGCGAGGGCCATCTCGTTCGCGGTCCGGGACTATGGAGCCGGTAAACCCGGCGGCGAGGTCTCGCGACGCGACAGGTCGAGGGCTGCGGGATCCCTGGGAGCGGCCAGTTCGTATCCCGGCCGGGAGGGCTCCATGAACGTGATCGCCTCATAGAAGTCGTCCAGGGCCACGAAGACCCCGTTCTCCTGCGCCCAGCGCCGCATACGCTGGTTACAGGAATTCGCCCAAGACAGGATCTCGATGCGCCATCCCCTCCCGTGCATCCGTTCCAGCGTCCGGTGGAAACCGGCACCTTCCAGATAGCCGGTCCCGTCGCCGCTGAGGATCATCGCGATACCGGGATCGCCGTTGTAGTCGAGTGCGTCTTCGAGCATCCGAAGCTGGAGCAGGCGATCCGGCATGTCCTGCTCGCCTCGGTGGACCTCGCCGCGGTCGAACAGGCTCACCTCGATGCCCTGGGCCTCCATGCGGTTCCACAGGTGTCGAAGCTCGGGCGGCACCGAACCGGCCGCGTACGCTCTCGTCACGGACCGTTCGGCGTGCGCGAGAGTCAACAGACGGTCGAATTGAATGCGCACGCGGTATCGAGCCCCGGGTCCTTCCTCTCGTTCCTCCGCGAGACGCTGGGCCTCGATGAAGATGTTCGAGTGGTCCCAGTAGATGAAGCACGACTCCATGTGTTTTCTCCGTTTGGTGGCCGCCTCCGCCGATCCCTCGCCCACTTGGGACTCTGCACGGGAGATCGGGCTCCGCAGGGTCGGCGAGTCCGAAAATAGGGTTCGACGCGTCCGAGACCAACGCACCGGCCCCATGGGCTACCACGGGCGGTGCTCCAGATGGGCCCCGGTGTAGCCATACTCCCTGGCCAACTGGGCCAGTTCGTCCGGGTTGGCTGGCGGTGGTTCCGTCCACAGTGGCGCTAGGTGCGCCCCGCGCGGGGCGCGCCGCGCGAGGAGGGCGGCATAGAGGTTCCGGTCGCCTCGACCAGATATCCGAAGAACCTGGGATCGGCATCGGACGGGATGTCCCGGATGAGCCTGCGCCGGTCCTCCGGGTCGATGTTGTCCCGTGCGGCGGCGAGCAGTTCGGTGTTCAGCGAGTAACGAGTGTCACCCTCCGCCAACCCTTGGCCAACGTTCTCCGCCATGATTCTCATGTCCTCCGGGGACAACGGGAACTCCAGCGGGTCCTCGATCCCAGCGATCCCTTCATCCTTCCGTCGTGAGCTCTCTTCCGCATGGTGTAGGATCCAAGCGTTCGCCGCGTCGCTGTCACGGCGGAGAACATCGTGCAGCAGCTCGGGCTCGCCGCACGTCACCGCCGCCGCTTCCCAGAGTATGCCGATCGCGCCCGGCGGACGTTCGCGCTGGTGAAGGTCCCAGAGGGCGGCGGCCGCTTCCTTGCGAACCGTTTCGTCCCGGTCCTTGAGCAACCGGATTCTCCACTCACCGGGAACGTCGGGCCAGTGCACGGCATCCCGCAGCACGCCGGCGTTTTCGCGCGCTGCGGCCATGACGTGCTCAACGGCCACGGACGGCGGGTCGCGGAGGTACAGACCGATCTGGAGACCCGCCCATATGCCCGCGCCGTGCCCGTTGAGACGCTCCAACGTCCGCCAGGGGGCCTCACCTGAGGGATCGGCGGCGACGGCTGCGGCGAG
The DNA here is from genome assembly GCF_965222475.1 of Candidatus Palauibacter sp. Lineage (GTDB taxonomy): Bacteria > Gemmatimonadota > Gemmatimonadetes > Palauibacterales > Palauibacteraceae > Palauibacter. Next base: position 401,782 of record NZ_CBDCUB010000002.1, read on the forward strand.
GAACGGGCCGACCCATTCCTCCGGCACCGGGCGACCGGCGAATGTATCGAGCCACGTTGACGGGTCGTCGACAAGTTCGGCCAGTTGAACCGCGATCAGGTCCAGCGGACGCGTCCCGTGGTGGCCGCTCAGCTTGCCTTGGCGTTTCAGGCGCAGCATGCGCCCGGCCACGACGCCCGGCTCTTCGCGGCGCCACTGTTCGGCGAACCGCCGGGCGGCGGCATCGAAGTGTCGGGCCGCGGGGTCCGACGACAGCCGCTGACCGAGCGTGGGGAACAGCCGGACAACGGTTGGATCGTCGACTCTCGGCACCGCCACCTTCAGCTTGTGCTCACGAACGATGTCGTGCGCCCAGTGCACGAAACCCGGCTCTTCCCACCCCTTCAGGGCCAGCTCAAGCATCCGGGTGACTTCGGTACGCGACGTGGCACGGGTCTCCGGAAGTTCACCGGGGACCCGGGGACCGGTGACCCAGCGCCGGATCACGCTCCGCGCGCATCGGATTCCGGGGTCTCCGAGATTGCGGAGCAGTTCCATCGCCTCCGGCCAAAGGCGCGCCAGACGCCGGACATCGTCGTTCGTGAGCGAGCCCAGCCCCATCGTGAATTTCTCAACGCTCACGGGATCCCCCCGCATGCGGAGGAAGCCGAGCGAGAAACACGAGCGAACGAGTTCAGCGGCTGCTTCCCGGCCCTTCTCAACCAACGCCCCGTGCTCCGCCAGCGCGCGGAGGAGTTGGCGGCGGCGGTCCACCGCATCGGAACCCGGCCGCCCCGCCCGCACCCAGACGCCGATCGCCCCGACGAGGTCTCCCGAACGCGTTTGCTCAAGCGCATGGAACCCGCCGCGGAATTCCGTCTCCCAGCGACGGTCGCGGGATTCGGGCTCGATCGCGAGAGAGATGAGCCTGCCGAGGGCCCATTCGGGCGCGAACCTCAGGGCATCGGAGGCGATCGACGATGCGCGGTCTGGGCAGTTCTCCAACACCCACCGTGCCCCCTCCACCCCCGTCGCCGCGTACAGGTCGAGGGGCCGGTTCCCGACGCCCGCCTCCCTGTGGCGCCGGAGCCGGTTCTGGATGCGTTCGTGCGGTACCGCAGCGCCGCGCGCGAGCGCGCCGAGCAGCGTCTCGGTGCAGGCGACGGCATCCTCGACCTCTTCCATGGCCGACGGCAAAGACAACCTCAGCCCGCCGGAGAAGTAGGTTCGCGCCACGAGGGCGTGACGCAATGCCGCCGGCTGGACGGCGAGCGCGCGGTGCGGGGTATCGGTGAGCGTTCCGGTCCCAGACAGGGGGTCCAAGGCTTCCGCCAACTCAATCTCGGGCTGGTCCAACGCTCTCGCCGCCGAACCCAGCCTCATGCCGGTTCGTCCTCCCAGGCCGAGCGTCGCCAAGTAATGGAGACCCGCCGTCGACAGCCCGGAGTCTCGCCTCAGGCCATCGAGGAGCAATCCGCCGCCGATGAGGTCCTTGAGTCCCAACCGGGCCGTGTGGCGAGCCAGGGTCATCGCAAGGCCCGGCCGACACGAACCCGTCACTTGCAGCACCTCGTCCGGCGGGTCCTCGCTCTGGTCGAGGATCTCGCCTATCACATTCTCCCCGAGCTGCGGCTGCTCCCGGCGAATGATCTGCCCGACCTGTTCGCGGGAAAGGCCCTTCACAGCCAAGACCTCGTCGCTCGGCAAGTAGAGGCGCAGCCCCAGCGCCTGCGCGCGGCTCGGCCAAGTCGACACCACGATTCCGAAATCGAAGCCCGGCTCTTCCCTCAGTCGGATCAGGAGATCGAGCAGTGGCTCCCGGAGATGCGCGTCATCAAGGAAGATGAATCGAACGGGGTTGTCCCGGAACGCGTCGGCGATTTGGCCGGGATCGTCCGACACCGCGAACAGCCCGCGCCCTTCCCGGACCAGCTCCAGAAAGAGCGCCGTCTTCCCGACGCCGGGCTGCCCCACGACCAAGGCGTCGCCCCTGCGGCGGCGCAGCCAGTCGAGTTCCACGTCCCGGCCGATCAGTGCGTGAACGGTCCGATAGCTGACGAAGCGGGGAAGCGCCGACAGTGCGGGGGGATCGCCCGCGAGGCCAAGGAGTTCCATCCGCCACTTCGAGTCGCGATACAGCCATCCCGTGAAGTCGGCCCTGTCATGGATGTTGCGGAGCGTGAAGCCCTGCGCCGTCGCGCGGGCCTCAAGGTTCCGCCGTCTCCGCGGCGTGAGCGCCTGCGAAGTCGCCAGCACGGCCGCCGTGGCGTTACCCCCGCCGCACCGATAGGACTCCAGGCTGCCGGTCAGGTTGCGGAGAACGTCCTCCGCGGTCGTCGCGATCAAGGGGAGCGGCTCGCCGACGGCGTTCGGGATCGCGCCGTCCATCCCGGCGTCGGCACCGCCCGTGACCGGAGCGAGTCCCGGATATGCGTCACGCAGCAACTCCACCGCACATCGCTCGAAGAGGTGGGGATCAAGCCTCTCGCCCAGCCGCTGCTCGATTTTCCGGTACAACGGGTCCCTCACCACGTCAGCCTCCGATGAGCCACACCAGCATTCCCGTCGGGAGCGCGATGAGTTCGGGGTCGCGGGTGTCCATCGCCCGCCGCGTCGCCACGAGGCCGCGCCACTTCGATCCCCGGATCACGGCCGCCCCGCGAGCCCACCGCTCGCCGTCCACGTACTTGGACTCGATGGCCATGTCGCCGAACGCCGATCCCACGAAGTCGATCTCCCGCCGCCCGCCCGTTCGGTGATAGAGAACCGAGTCGAAGTTCAGGTACGAGGCGGGGTCTTCGCGCAGGAACGACCGGACGAGCGCCACGCCCAGCTGCTGCTCCGACATTGGGCCGGGATCGGGCGGTACGGCCTGGGGGAAGAGGCGCGCGTAGACGGGGTCGGCGAAGTACGTCTTCTCCTGGGACCGAAGCGCGGGGCGGAGGGAGCGCTCCGGATAGCAGGGCCAGACGACGAACGCTTCCCGCAGCGCGGCGATCCGTCGGCCGACGGATTGCCGGGAGGTGCCGAGATCGGTTGCGATGTCTTGGCGGTTGGTCGGAGAGGCGAGCCCTTTCGCCAGCCGTGTCGTGAACGCGGCCGACTGGGCTTGGGACCACGCCGCCCGCGCGAAAGCCTCGCCGTGGATGACCTGGAAGAGGTCGCGGCACAGTTCCCCGGAGGTGTCGTCACCGGCCGCAGCGGCGGAGACGGCCTGCGGGAAGCCGCCCACGCGGATGTAGGCATCCCACTGCTCGACGAGCTGGTTCAGCCACGGCGCGAGCGCCCGAACCCGCTCCGGCAGGGCGGACGGGACGAGATCCGCCACGGAGAGCGGGGGGACGTCCTCCGGCAGGTCGATGTCGGAACGTGCGCGGACGAAGGCCCTGAAGGACATCGGCAGGAGGACGCGGTCCGGGTCCGGGACGCCGCCGCGACGGCCAGCGAGGGCCCTGACGGCTTCCCCCAGATCCCCGGCCGACGATCCCGTGAGGACGACGGTGTCGTCTCCGAAGCGGGCGTCGTTGTCCCGCAGCCACTTGATTGCGGCGGGCCACCCGTCGGCGATGGCGGTGATCTCATCGAAGAACCAGTGACGCCGCCCCTCCGGCGGCGTGAATTCGGACGCGACATCCACGATTCGCCGGAGATCCTCGGCCAACAGGCCGTCGGTGGCGAAGTGAACGATGCTGCTGGGATCGCGGCCATCCCCTACGAGGCGCTGGATCGTCTTCTTGACCTCGACCGACTTCCCGACCCGTCTGGGCCCCCGGAGCAGGTAGAGACCGCCCGGCCGAAGATCGTCGAGTACGTTCGCCGAGTAATCGAAAGGTGCCCGGGCCGCTCGGCGAAGATCGCGGTCGGCCAGAACCCACGAGCGTGGATGGCTCCACCAGCCCGTGCGGGCCAACATACCCCGAATGTCGTCAACGCCAGGCAATCCAGCCCCCGCCGCCTACGATCCAGCCAGATTCCTCATCGGAAATGACAGTATGGTGTCGGGGCATGGACATCAAGCATCGCGGTGGGTGTTACCGATGTTCTGTGGACGATTTTATTGCTAAATCGTCCATAAAGTGGACGTTTTCGTCGCAATATCGTCCATATCATACATTCCAGGAGCCTGCTCGGCAGAAAGCCGATGGTGCGTGGAAGTTACGAGGTGCTGCGCCGTACACGGACGGCGGCCTGCCGATGGCCGCGGCGCTCCGCCCAGAGCCAGGCGATTGGCCCGTGGACTTGACGGATGGCCCGCGGCTCGGACCATGGTCGTGGTCCCGCCCGCGCCGGCGCGTCAGATCCAGCGGCCGCAAGGCTTCGACCTGCTCTGATTACCGCCGCCGTTCCATCTCGTACTGCGCGTCTCTTGGAGGCTCGGAGTCTGGCTTCGGGGAATCTACGGGCCGTCAGGTTGAGAATGGCGCGAATCAAGGCAGGGAATCGTCTAACTACTTACAGGACTGCACGATCTGCGTTTCCTGCCCTTCGATCGTACCTGCTCCCGTCGTCCAGAAACGGCGGGGAAATCGCCTCAATTCGCGGGAATCGCTTTCCCCTCGCGGCCCTCCCACTACGGCCTCCCCAAGAAGCCGTAAGGACGCTGTGTCCCCCGCCCTCGGAGGGGGATCCCGAACACTCCCAACGCGACGTTCCATGTAGCTGAAGACAGGTCGGACGCGACCGATACTGCCCGCGGCGTTTCGCGCCCGGTCCCGTGGCCGATAGCGCCGCCACCACCGACCGGACGGTCGGCAAGCTGGCGATGCTCCACTTCCCGCAGAAGGGTGGCGCGGAGCCCGCTGGAGGCCCCGAATGATCGGTCCGGCCAGGTTTCCGCCGGACCAAGCGGGAGTGGACAGCGCGTTTCGCGCGGGAAGTCACTAACGGGCCACGACCTGTGCCCGCGTGGTCACTAATCGCTCACCACTTATCGGCTATCTTTGAAAAATAGCTCGCGATAACTGGTAGTTATCGAGCGCTATCCTACCGTTGACAACGATAACCATTCGGAGTCATCGGCACCAAGGGTTCCGCCCGGCGGGCCTCTCACCGGCGCTTCTGCAGCCGCGCCAGCTGGGCGGCGCCGTTGCGCTTCGCGAGCAGCCGCTCGCCGTAGCGCTGCACCATCCGGGGACTCCTCCAGCGCCCGGCCTGCATGATGGCCGCGATGCCGATTCCCGAGGCGATCATGTCCTGGGCCGCGCCCACCCGGGGGCTGTGCCCGGAGAGCCTCCGCACGACCTTCGCCGGGAGCCCGGCGCGCTCGGCCATGGCCTTGTAGATGCGCGGCACCTGGCTCCCGTGGAGCGCCCCGCCGACGCTCCCGTCCTTGCGCATCGAGCGGAAGAGCGGCCCCTCGCCGATCCCGCTCGCGCCGAGCCACTCCTTGAGCATCCTCACGCTGTCGCGGTGCAGGTACAGCACCGCCCCGCCGCCCTCCGGATCGGTCTTCGCGCGGCGCACGAGCAGCGAGGCCGAACCGCCCCTATCCATCGTCACGTCACCGACTTGCAGCGCCACGAGCTCGGAGCGGCGGAGCATGGCGTCGTAGGCCACGGCCAGGATCGCGCGGTTCCTGATGTCGATCAGGCGCTCCCCGCCGCCGACGACCTCGATCAGGCGCCGCCGGAGCGCCCAGGTCAGGCCCTCCACCTGTTCCTGCCGGCTCCCCTTGCGCCGGCGCATTCGGCTCAGGGCGCGCCGCACCGTGGCGTGCTCCGCCGGGCTCCGTTTCCCGGCCGCCTTGTGCACGGCGGCGATGCTCGAGACGTAGCGCCGCACGGTGGCGGGCGCGCGCACGCTCTCCATCGCCTCGACGTAGGCCACGACCGTGGCCGCGCGCGCGGGCAGCGGACTCAAGCCCCGCTCGGCGCACCACGCCGCGAACCGCTCCAGGTCGGCTCTCAGCGCCCGCACGGTGTTGCCGCTGAGGTAGCCGTCGTCGGCGGCTTCCAGGACCTCGGCCAGGCGCTCGCCCATTTGTGACCACGAAGTGGCCGGGTCGGGAAGGGGGGTCACGATTCCGGTGCTGAAACGGACATAAACGACTCCGGTACAAGGATATACGCGCAGAGCACTTTGCGCTCGATAACTACCAGTTATCGCGAGCTATCGAGAGGAGCGGTAGGAGGGTCCGCGTGGAAGTTAGACAGGCAGCCGAGTCAGCGAGTCGTCCCACATCCGTGCCCGGCTGTCATTCATCGAGGAGAGAGGCGAATGAACGGTCGAACGGAGATAGCCCGGTGCGGCATGCGACGGGTTACGGTCGCGAGTGCGGAGCGCAGAGGGCCGAACGCCGAATCAGGTTCCCCCAGACCGCCAACGCCGCCTGACCGCCGGCCGTCCCGCGGGGGCGGCCGTTCCTCTCGACACACCGTAACCGCCGCCAGCCGGCCGGCCGGCTTCGCGCGCCTCGCCGGTGCGCGGCGCGCGCTCTTCGGTGCCGCCCGCGCGACAGCCGTTGTCGCGTGCCTCTGGCTTGCCGGCGCCATCGCCCTGTCGGCGGGGCCGGCCGAGGCGCAGACCACGAACTTCTACCTCTGGAGCACCACCATGACGGTGGGGGAGTCCAACGATTATCTTGGATACTCGGAGATCGAAAACTGGGGAGAACTCAGCACCAGCGCGACGTTCAACTACCCGCCCTGGTCCCCTCCCCACAAAAATCACTTCGACCCCGACTATGAATTCACCGTGGAAGACCTGTTTTTGGATGACAGCGGCAACCTCAATCTTACTGTGGACGGTTCCGGCAATGCACCCGGAACCAACGTCGGAGAAATCACGCTCTGGATCCGCAACTCGAAGTTTCCGTTGGCGAACTTCGGTGCTAACGGTACAGGTCAATACGGTTTTCGAGCCAGTAGTCTTCCCTCCGGACCCGACCTCGACTGGGAAGAGGGCGACACGGTCAGGGTGGTGCTGACTTACACGCGCCTGCTGCCGTCGGCGCCGGAGAACGTGCGTGTAACGGCGCCGCGGGGTGAGGACGGGACGCTGGAGGTGCGCTGGGACGCGGCCGACGCGGGCACCTTCCCGATCGAGTGCTACCTCGTCGAATTCCGCCACCCGAGCGGCGATATCAATAAGCGGAAGCAGTCCTATCCCGGCTCTCGCGGCACCGGAAAGGGATGCGGCGACAGCCCGCCGACCAGCGTGAAGCGCACGGACCTCGAACCGGAGGTCGGATACGAGGTCCTGGTGCAGGCGTTGAGCGGCGACGGCTACGGCGAGTGGTCTGCCGTGAAGACGGTGACCACCCGGGGCGAAACCACACGGAGTTCGGCGCTCTCGGTGGCGGACGCGGAGGCGACCGAGGGCGAGGACGCAACGCTCGACTTCACGGTGAGCCTCGACGGGAATCCGGGCTCGGATGTGACGGTCGACTACGAGACGCGTGACGGGACGGCGGCGGCGGGGTCCGACTACACGGAGAAGACGGGCACGCTGACGTTCGCGCTGGGCGACACCGAGAAGACGGTGTCGGTGCCGATCACGGACGACGCCGTGGAGGACGACGGAGAGACGTTCACGCTGGTGCTGAGCAACGCCTCCGGCGCAACGATTGCGGACGCGAAGGCGACGGGCACGATCCGGAACAGCGAGACGGCGCCGCCGTTGACGGCGGAGTTCCGGGACATGCCGGCGTCCCACGACGGGGAGACGGCGTTCACCTTCCGGGTGGCGTTCAGCGAGCCGCTCAGCTGGATGAACGGCCGGCGGTTGCGGGAGGACGTGGTGGCGGTGGCCGGGGGCCGGGCGACGAAGGCCGGTCGGGTGAACCGGCGCCGGGACCTGTGGCAGCTGACGGTCGAGCCGGATTCGCTGGCGGACGTGACGGTGACGCTCGCGGCCGGGGCGGCCTGCGGCACCCCGGCGGCGGTCTGCACGAAGGACGGCCGGGCGCTGTCGCACTCGCTGTCGGCGACGGTCGAGGGTCCGGCGTCGAGTTCGGCGTCGAGCGATGCGGCCGGGGACGCGGACGATCCGGAGCTGAGCCACGAGCGGGCGCTGGCGCTCGCGGCGGGCGTGCCGGTCGAGGCCGCGGCGGCGGTCCTGCTGGGCGAGGGCGAGCTGGACGAGGCGCGGCTGGCGGCGCTGGACCGGCTGGGCAACCGGAACGGCCGCTACGATCTGGGCGATCTGCTCGCCTGGAGGCACCTCTGCGGGCGCGGGGCGGCGGACTGCGGCGTCGGCCCCTCCTCGCCGGTCGGCGACCCGGCCGCGCCGCCCGGCAAGGGCCGGAGCGGGAGCGGCGGGACGCGGAACCGCGGAGTCCCGGGCGGCGGCGGAAGCGGCGGACGGCGGGGCTCGAAGGCCCGGACGGGGCGTTCGGTCCGCACGCGCCGCCGGGGGTTCGCGGCATGGGGCGCGGCCCTGGTGGTTGCGCTGGCCGCTTCGGCGTGCGGCATGGGCGACGGCATCGTGCGGCCGCCGGACGAGGAGGCGCGCGTGAGCGAGGCCGCCGCCGGGCCGCTCGCGGTCCGGTTCTCGGTTCCGGCCGGGTCGCGCGCCATCGGGGCCGTGCTCCGGATCGACGGACCGGCGATCGAGTCCGTGCGCGCGCAGGGCCTGGAGGTGGTCCAGGCCGCCCAGCCATCGCCGACCAGCCGGCTGGTGATCGTGGCCGGGCCGATCTCGGGCGCGGCGGTCGTCGAGATCCTGACGCCGCCCGGAGCCGATGCAACGCTGTACCGCGTCGAGCTTCTGCAGGTCGCGGGCGAGGACTACGCGCTCGACGATCCGGAGGACTACAGGGCCGCCCTCGGGCGGTAGGGCGCGGGACGCCCGAGAGGGAAGGATGGTGTGAAGAGGGGTGCGCCGGCCGGCGCGCCCCTCTTTCCGGTTGGTGTTCCCGAGAAACCGGGCCGCACCGCTTCGGCCGTCCGCCTCGGATCCCCGTCCGAAAGGGCGGTCCCGCCGGCACGGCTCCCCCGGCGCTCCCCATCCGCCACGCCGCCCGGACAGCCCCGCATCGGCGGCTCCCATCCCCACCGCCGACCGGGCTTCGCGACATCCGCCCAGCGGCATTCCCCAGACCGCCCAACGGAGGTGCTTCGCCGCCGCGTTGGCGGCGGCCTCCCGGACAGCACGGACACGTCGGACAACATCGGACAGGAGGGACACTTAGGAGATTTCCTAAGAGTTGACTTCCTCGAAAACACCTCTTCACCGTTGAGGTCCTTGACACGGCTGGAACCGCAGTCATGGAGACCCTGGAGGAGCAATTCAACACACGGGTAAGCGCGTTTCTGGGACGCACGGGCATGAGGCCGACGACGCTCGGCATGAAGGCGGTGGGCGACCCGAACCTGCTGCGCCAGATCGCGCGGGGACGCTCGCCGTCGCTGAGGACGGCGGACCGGATTCTGGCGTACATCGCAGGCTTCGACCAGGACCCGGGCAGGGCGCAGGCTCCTCCCGGCCGAACCCGGAGGTCGAGGCCCGGGGCGCGGGCGAGGAGAACGCGGAAGAGCAGAGCGGAGACCGAGAACGCGATGGAACGGAGAACGAGACCGCCGACCCGCTTCCTGCGGGTATCGGAGGTGCAGGCGCGGACGGGCCTGTCGCGGAGCACGATCTACCGGTGGTCGGCCGAGGGTCGCTTCCCCCAGGCGATCCGGCTGAGCGAGCGCGTGGTGCGCTGGGTCGAGGCCGAGGTGGAGAACTGGATCCGCGAGCGGATCGCGCGGAGCGCCGGTGTGCGGGCGCATAGGCGGCAGCGTGTGCGAGGGTAAGCCCGGCCCAAGATCCTCGGGCCGCGTGAGCACGCGGAGGAGGCCCGTCCGCCGCGTCGAGTCCGGGCACCCGCGGCGGCGGCGCACGGGCTTGTCGGACGCCGCTAAGGCCGGGGAGCCAGCATACTCTCCGTGGCCACACTTCGCGTGTCCCCAGGAGAGGCTGGCGGGGGGCCGTGCCCCCTCTGACCCCCGAAACGGAAACGGCGCGCCGTGAGCGCCGGACGGGCCGTTTGGGTGAAGGTCCGCGCCAGCGAGGCGGAGCGTGCCGAGTGGCACGCCAAGGCGCGGTCCGCGGGCCTGACGCTGTCGGATCTGGTGCGCCGGTCGGTGGGCCGGACGCGCACCTGGACGGTGGCGCACGCCGAGGTCGAGCGCGAGCGCACCCGCCAGATCGCGCGGATCGGGAACAACCTCAACCAGATCGCTCGGTGGGCGAACACCCACCGGGGGTCCATCGAAGCCGTCGAGGTGATCGGCCACCTCATCGCCATCAAGCGGACGCTCGCGGCGCTGGCTCCCGTCGAGAGTTCGGACGCGGATGCTGGTTAAGTTCCTGGCCCGCGGAACCGGCTCGGCGCGCGACGCGGCCGACTACCTCCTCGGGGAGCGGGACACGGCCGGGAAGCCGCGCGAGGGCGTCGAAGTCCTCCGGGGCGATCCGAACGAAGTGGCCGCCGTGGCCGACTCGCTCGACTTCGAGCACAGGTACACGTCCGGCGTGATCGCGTGGGCGCCGGAGGACGAGCCGACCGACGCCGAGATCGAGACGGTCCTGGACGCCTTCGAGGACACGGCCTGGGCCGGGCTCGAACCCGACCGTTACGCCTGGGCGGCCGTGCTGCACCGCGAGCGCGGTGGCGGCGCTCACGTCCACATCCTCGCCCCGCGGTGCGACTTGGAAACCGGGCGAAGCCTCAACATCGCCCCACCGGGCTGGGAGAAGACCTTCGGTCCCCTCCGGGACGCCTTCAACCACGAACACGGCTGGGCTCGGCCGGACGATCCCGCGCGGGCCAGGGTGCAGCAACCCGGCCACCGGCGCCTACATCGAGGCGGCGCGGCTGCGGGCCGGACTACGGCTCGAATCCTCCCCCCGAGACCTGATCCGCGACTACCTGCTCCAGCGCGTCGAGCACGGCACGGCGCGGAACCGGGCCGATGTCGTCGCCGCGCTGCGGGAGGCGGGCCTCGAAGTGCCGCGCCAGGGCAAGGACTACCTCACCGCGCTGGACCCCGAGAGCGGGGACCGGTGGCGGCTGAAAGGAGAACTGTATGGAGAGAACTTCGACCGCGAACGATTTGACCGACCGGCTGCGGAAGCGGCTGGAGAGCGAGAGACGGGAGATCGAGGAGTTGACCGCGAGCGAGCTGGAGCGGCTCGGCGAGAACTCGCGGCGCGTCGCGAGGAACGCGCTGCGTTCCATCGAGCGCGATACGGAGGAGGCGACCGGCAAGGTACGCGAGTTGCTGGCCAAGGCGTGGCAACGGCCCTTGATCGTCGGCCTGAGCCTTTGGCTCGGTTTCTTCGGCGGAAGCTGGGCGACGATGCGCTGGCTGTCGAGGAGCATCCAGAACCGGATCGAGACCCGCGCCGAACTGAATCGGGACATCGAGGACGCCCGGCGGACGCTGGCCCAGCTGGAGGTGGACACCTGGGGGCTCGTGTTCCACGAGATCAAGGGCGAGCGGTTCGTGGTGGTGCCGGACGGGGTGCTGGCCGATCCGCCCTGGTGGGTGGACGGGGACCGTCCGGCGTTGAAGCTGTCGAGAGAGTGAGGGAACTGTATGAGCGAGTTGGAGAGGCAGTTGACGGAGGCCTTGAAGAGGTTGTCCGCTCATGCCGCAGGTGAGCCGAATCACGGCGGAAAATCGTATAAGTCTAACTGGGACTGCACGATCTGCGTTTCCTGCCGATACGCCGATTCTGTTCTCGCCGCGCTGGAATGGCGAGGAAGTCGCGTCAAACTGCGGGAATCGCGTTCGTTCGCATTTGTCGGTCAGTGGTGCTCACGCCTTTGTCGGTAGCGGGTGAAAAGTGACAGGTATGGCGGCCCGAAAACGTGACACATCCGTCGTTCCGTAGGCCGGGTGGAGCAGCCGCTCCGTCCGGGGATGCAGAACTTGGCGTCTTCCACGTCGAGAGGGGAGGCGCCGTGATCGGATGGGAGCGACGCGTGCTTCTGCGAAAACTAACCTGGACGAAGGACTCGGTTACGGAGATCTCCCGCGAACTGGGGATCAGCCGTCAGACAATTTACCGCTGGATCAGCGGAGCGCGGAGGACGTGAATCGCGGCGGGAAATCGTCTAAATTCATACAGGACTGCACGATCTGCCATTCTTGCCGTTCGTCGAAATCTGACTGCTCGGTGTCACCATAGCGGGAAAACCGAATCGATTGGCGGGAATCCCGGTCGCATCAGTATCGTCTCCGCCGATGTCGCCGAGAGCCCGCGGGACCTTGTTCCGCGAACCGGTTAGCCGGAACGATTTGCCGGGACCGCCTCCCCGAAGTCCGCCGCGCGAGAGACTCAGGCAGCGCGTCCAATCGGGAAGGGCACTGCTCGACGAGCACCGGACCCCTGGTGCCTCGATCGAACAGGTGCGCACAGAGACCGGATGATCTGGGCCGGCAGGAGCGGTCAGCCGGATGTCGCCGCCGGAGTAGACGTGACCGAAGACCACCTGTTTCGGGGCGAGTCCGCTCACTTCCTTATCTTCCAGACTGTACGCCGAAACCTATCGTGCGGTTAGCTTGGGTGTCCAGCGACAATCAGGATGAGAACGTTGCGACAATCAAGGTGAGAACGAGGGGTCGCGACGCTACGAGTGCGAGGATGTAGGCGGTTTCGGGGACGCGGGGCAAGAGGGCGCGGGGTGGCGGGGCGGTGGAGCGCGGATTCTTTGAGGGGTAAGGGTAGGGTGAAGCCCTGTTCGGCGGTCTCTGCGGGCGGATCCTCGGGCCGTTTGCGGCCGGGATTGCCCGGAACCGGGCGGTTTCGCCCCGGCTTGGGCGATCCGGAGGGGTTCGAAGCTTCGTTGATGCGCCCTTGGACGGCTCTGGGCGCCGTTCAGAGCCGCATCCTCGGCCCTGTGCCGGTCTTTCGACAGACATCGAAGCGTTTTCGTGGCCGCGTCAGCCCGATTCCGGTCCTCCCGCTTGCGTCCCGTCCGCCGGCTCCCCCGCCTCTGCCCGCCTGGCCGCGATGGCCGCCCGGCGCCTGTAGCTCTCGACGTTGAGTTCGAAGATGTGGGAGCGGTGGACGAGGCGGTCGACGGCGGCAAGGGTCATGGCGTCGCCGCCGAAGATCCTGCCCCGGGCGCTGAAGGGTTCGTTGGCGATCACCAGGAGCGAGCGGTTCTCGTAGCGGGCGCCGATGAGTTCGAAGAGCACGCTGGTCTCCGCATTCTCCGAGGTCACGTAGGAGAAGTCGTCGAGGACGAGCAGATGGTACTTGTAGAGCTTGCGGATGGCTCCTTCGAGGGCGAGGTCCCGGCGTGCCGCCTGGAGCTTCTGGACCAGGTTCGCCGTGCGCTGGTAGAGCACCCGGAACCCGTTCTCGACCAGCCTGAGCCCGAGACCCGCTGCCAAGTGGCTCTTGCCCGTGCCGGGCGGCCCGAACAAAAGCACGTTTGCGCCCTCATCGAGCCAGGTGTCGCCGCTCGCCAGGACTCCCACGCGCGCCTTCGACACCGCGGGCACGAGGGTGAAGTCGAAGTTGTCGAGCGTCTTGCCCGGCGGCAGCTTCGCCTCGGCCCGGTGCCGCTCGAAGCGCCGGCGCTCGCGGTCGGTGACCTCCTGGCTGGCCAGCGCGGCGAGCAGGCGCGCCGCCGACCAGCCCTCCCGGTCCGCACGCTCGGTGAAGCCACGCCACAGCGCGCGCATGGTCGGCAGCCGCAGCTGCTTCAGCAGCAGGTCGAGTTGCGGCGGATCCACGACGAAACGGTCGCTCATGAGAGTCCTCCGGCGTGCGGGGCGGGGGCACCGAGGTCGTCGTAGTCCGCCACGGGCGGCAGGGCCATGCCGACATCCGGGATGCCGTCCGGCTTCGGCGGGAAGCGCTTGCGCAGGAGCTCCGGATCGGGGAGTTCCCCGGCATCGAGTCCCCGGTCGATCTCGGCCGCCAGCCGGGCTTCGCAGCAGTGGTCGTGGGCCAGGGCGAGCAGGTCCACCATCCGGCGGCAGGTCTCGCGGTCGTCCAGACCTTCGCGCAGCGCGTCGAAGGCGCGGCGGTAGGCGCCGCGGGGAAACAGGCCGTCGCGGTGGACCCAGTTGAGCAGCGCCATCGGCTTGCGCCTGAGCGACGGCAGCACGTGCCGGTGGTTGACGACCCGCCCGCGCCGCCCTCCCGGGCCCGCGTGGCCCCGCGGCAGCGTCATGAGTTGCTCCGTGCCCGCGTACACCACCAGCCGGTCGTCGTACAGCCGCACCCGCAGCCGGTGTCCGACCAGACGCGAGGGCACCGTGTAGAACACGCGGCGCAACGTGAAGCCGCCCGTGGTCGTTACCCGCACCAGCGTCTCCTCAAACTCGTCGCTGCGCCGCCCCGGCAGCGGCCCCGGCACCGCCCGCTCCGCGTCGATCCGCTCCCGGTTGCGGGCGTTGCGGCGGCTTACCACCTGGCCCGGGAACGCCCGGTACTCCCCGGTCGTCTCGAAGTCCCGCGAGCCCCTCAGCAGCAGCGCATCCTCGATCGCCCGCTTCAGGTGTCCGTGCGGACCCTCGACCGAACCGTTCTCGTGGGCCCGGCCCCGGTTGTTCCGGCTCCCCTTCATGTCGTAGTCATCCAACAGCGCCTCATACCGCGCCGTCAGATCCTCCCTTGCCTCCCGCTTCAGGTTCCGGAACGCCGCCGACAGGCTGTCTGAGGTGGTCCCAGTTTTTTGGACAGGTCGTTAAGGTGGATTCCAGGACGGAACGGGAGGCACCGAGATGGCTGGGAAGAGACGGCGGTTCACGCCGGAGTTCAAGGCGCGGGTGGCGCTGGAGGCGCTGCGCGAGCACGACAGCGTGCAGGCGATCGCGAGGCGGCACGAGCTTCATCCGAACCAGGTGAGCACATGGAAGCGGCAGCTGCTCGAGGGGCTGCCGGAGGTGTTCGCCGGGGGCGCGGGCCGCAAGCTCGCCAAGGAGCACGAGGCGAAGGTCCGGGAGCTGCACGCCAAGATCGGGGAGCTCACGGTCGAGCGGGATTTTTTTCGGCGCGGGCTCAAGCGCTGAGCCGGGCGGAGCGGGGGCGGATGATCGAGCGGGACGGACCGCTGAGTCTTTCGAGGCAGTGCGCGCTGGTGGGCGTGAGCCGGTCGTCGCTGTACTACCGGCCGAGGGGGGAGAGCGCGGAGAACCTGGCGCTCATGCGTCGCATTGACGAGCTGCACATGGCGTATCCGTTCTACGGAAGCCGGCAGCTGGTGCGGCATCTGCGTCGCGAGGGCGTTGCCGCGGGCCGGCACCGGATCCGGCGGCTCATGCGCCTGATGGGGGTGGAGGCAACCTACCGGCGGCCGCGCACTAGCGTGGCGGGTCCGGAGCACCGGGTCTTCCCCTATCTGCTGCGCGGCCTCACGATCTCGCGGGCGGACCACGTGTGGTGCGCGGACATCACCTATGTTCCGGTGACGCAAGGCTTTTTCTACCTCGTGGCCGTGATGGACTGGGCGACCCGGCACGTGCTCGCGTGGCGGCTGTCGAACACGATGGACGCGTCGTTCTGCGTCGAAGCCCTGGACCACGCGCTGGGCTGGAGGGCTCCGGAGATCCTGAACACGGATCAAGGCGCCCAGTTCACCAGCGAGGCGTTCGCCGACCGGGTGCTGGGCGCGGGCGTGGCATTCTCGATGGACGGCCGGGGCCGCTTCCTCGACAACATCTTCATCGAGCGGCTGTGGCGGTCGCTGAAGTACGAGGCGGTGTACCTTCACGAACTCCGCGACGGGCTGGACGCCGAACGGATCATCGGCTCGTGGTTCGACTTCTACAACGAGGTGCGTCCGCATTCGTCCCTCGGCGGACGGACGCCGGGCGAGGCCTACCGCAACGGCACGGGGGCGGTGTGAACGGCGGATCTCGGCGTGCGCCGACGGTCGCCTTCGCAAAGCAGCAGCGGGGCGCGGGAGAAGCCTGGGATCTCCCCATGCCGCGCACCTCGTTCCGCCCGCGGCCAAGCCCCCGTCGCCGACCGGGTTCCCCTCCCGCCGGCCGGGGTTCATTTTGGAACCTGTCCCTCCCCTGCCGGGGGAGGACCCATGGGTGGAGCATCCACCCCGAGAGAACACACGGAGAAGGCTCCCGAGGGCTCTCACAACCACTCGGAATCCACCTTAACTTTGCCCTCGGACTGTCCAACGAAGTAAGACCACCTCAGTCCGTCCGGTGCTCCTTCGGCACGCCGCCCAGCGCCCACAGCGCATCCTGCAGCCCCCCGGCCAGCGCCACGTAGCTCTCCCCGCCCAGCACCACCGCCACATGGCAGAACCCCGAGTACTCCAGCCGGAAGTGGTACAGCTTGTGCACCAGCGGCTCACCGGCGATGCTCACCCCCAGCGCCCCGGCGTCGGTGAAGTCCGACAGGCCCCGCCGCCCCGGCTCGTGCTTCTGCCGGAAGATGATCTCCCGCTCCGGCCCGTACTTCGCCTTCCAGCCCCGCACCCGCCGCTCAAGCGTCCGCCTCACCCCGGGGTGCAGATCCGGATGGCGCCGCATCATCTCCTCGTACAGCGCCACCGCCCGCAGCCCCGGGCTCGCCTCCAGCAGCGGTACGATCTCCTCCTCGAAGATCCCCGCCAGCGGATCCGGGCGCCTTCGCTCCCTCGGCTTCCTCTTCTCCGACGACCGCCCGGGATCCGCTTCGATCCGGTACGCCGTCGCCGTGCTGAACCCCGCCCTCGCCGCAGCCAGCGCGGGACGGTCCTTCTTCCGGTGCGTCATGTAGAGCTCCTTCTGGTGGTCCGTGATGTGTCGGCCCGGCACTTGGCGTCTCTCCGTTCAAGGGGAAAACACCAAACTTCGGGCCGGCCACAACCACCTCCGGCTCTCTCACCCTGATTGTCGCTGGCTTCTCATCCTGATTGTCGCGCTACACTTGGGAGAGCATCCGCGCAGCCTGACACGTTCGCGGTTCGCCGCAACATCCATAGCAACGAGGGAACTTGTGGAAGGACAGTGTCATCAGTGTGGCCAGCAAGAATTCTTGCCTGGACCTGTTCGCATCTATCGCCACACCGTGGCCACGCTCGGACGGCCAGTTCAAGTCGAGCGGCCGTACACCTGCGCCAACTGTGGCCGGGAAATCCGAACAGAGATGTCGTACCACATCGGTTAAGCTAGCGCAGCGTCAGCCCTTCACGAGGCCGGCGGCGGGGGCGAGCTGGAGCACATGCATGCGATGATCGACATCAGGGACAACACCGAGCTCTTGGCCACTGTGCAGTATCCGGCCGTGTGCCTAACCGCCACTCGGGAAGTCTTGCCCAGCGGCGAAGGGACAATCCAGGACGGTACGGTCGTGGATCAGCACGGCGACCCGGAACTCATGGCGCGTTTCGCGCAGCACTATCTGTCAGCGCATCAAGCGGTGATGCCTACCGGACGACCTCCGAGGTCGGTCGTCGGCATGATGCCCGCACTCCACCTGCTGGTCATGGCCACCGAACTTGTGATGAAGGCCGATCTGATGCGGTCCGAGAAGGACGCTGGCAAACACCACTCGCTCAAGGATTTGTACCAAGACCTTGACGATGTGCATCGTCGGGACGCGGACGACAGATTTGCTCGGTGTGACCTGAATGTACGGTTGAAACTGGTTGGCGAGCCGACGTTGACGATCTCGGACCTGCTGACTGTATACGACAGTTCGTACGGGGGTGCTAGCCGGGTATACACGGACACCCGGTACTACGCGGAACCCACAACCAAGTTCAAGGAATCGACCGGAATGCACGGGGCGAACCTCCTAAAGAGCAACACGCCCTATCCCATCTTCCTTCCGCGTGTGGTCGAAAGCCTGATCGCGACCTTCCGATTCTTCGATGGCGCGGCGCGGTTGCAACGCCTCGGGGGACAAGTAGCGCGAGGCGCACGAGCAGCCATGAAAGACAACCACGGCGATTGGGGTCTGGTGCCTAGCTCGTTGGGCCTGGTCGTCGTTCAGGTTGGACAACACACTTGGATGGATGCCGGCGGCGAAGAGTTGCCAGAGTTTCGGCGTTGGAAACAGTTGCGGCCGCCGGGCTTTTCGACATCGTGGATGTACGGTGGAAGCAGACTCCTTTTCTATCAAGCCGGCCAGCACGCGCCACCCGACTCGGAGAGCCACATCGATGGGATTCGTTGCAGACTCTGGCGCGACAACAGCCTGGGGATGCATTCGCGCGATCTGTATCGCCTGGCGGACGTGCTTGAATCCGGTGCCATGTCGAACACGCTCCGAATGTGACGAGCCCAATGCCAAGGCGGCCGCAGGTCGTGATTCAGACCGCAGCCGGGTGCGTCCACTGCCACCGCGGCGGACGCCCGCCCGCATCTCGGTTGCCTTCGAACGGATGTCCACCAGACCACTCTCACACCTATGGCACTAACCGGCTCCATCAGCGAATTCAGGCATTCCCTCCGAGAGCCCCTAAGATGCCAGCACTTAGATGCCAGACTTGAGTTGAGGTAAGAGCTTGAGTCTGGCAATCGCTTCCTGAGAGATGTCGGGTCGGAGTTCTTCGTGGATAATCGCGTTTCTCACATGCCGGGACATCTCCCATTAGATCGAGTTCGACCCTGACCTTTCGGGTCGTACACGTCGCTGCGCCAGGAAGGGCGGGGAAGACGAACGGTGCGGCCGCACCCTGGGCGAGTTGGCCATCGACCCCGACGTTTGTCGCGGTCCCAGCCCGGTCCAAGCAGGAGGCCGATCAGATCTTCATCCCGCTGCACACGCTGATGAACCCGTTCCCGATGGTTGGGCCGGGCGAACACAGCTATATTGACTTGACATGTACGGGATTTTCTGGGCGAGACCTCGACGCGGCGCTGGTGGAGTGAGCCGCAGTGAGCGGGGGTCACCTCGCCACCGGCCGACAAACCTAAGCAAGAAAGCGAGAACAACAATGGCGAATCGTTCAACGCAAGAGAAAGGGCTCCCGACTGGCGAGAGCCCCTACAACCTGGAACACGACGCAGAAACGTTCCAGGATACGTTTCCGGACGTAGACCCTCGAGATTTGGGACTTGGATTCCTGTATCCAGTAAACTACGAGGCACAGCTGATAGCCATTCGTGGTTTGCTAGGCCGAAACGATACAGTCGATAACGCAATTGGGACGGCGATTGGCGAAATCCGAGCCGAAATTGAGACGGATGGGTTCACAGAACGAGCATTCGACGAATGGACGGAGCGTGTTGAGCAACATTTCTATCAAGCCACGGCGCACAGCATGGCGGCAGTGGGGTTGATCGCTCCGCTAATGGAATCTCTGTTTTATTGGACGTTCTATAAAATAGGAGAAAGTATTACAGATAGCCAACCGATGCCAAGTCAGCACAAACGTTGGCGGATCTGGAGAGAGCGACAGTGGGATTGTCATTGGGTATGGAGAGGTCGCGAACCACGGCAAAATATCGTCGATGGAATTTGGGAGTTCATATGTGCCTTTCAGATGCAAAGCTATTTGCCAAGTGATCTGAAGAAGACACTAGAAGCTCTGTTTGCGTACCGAAATAAAATGCTACATTGTGGACTTGAATGGCCCTTGGGGGAGCGCAAGAGCTTCGAGAAGCAGATGACGAATAGGAAATGGCCGGTAGAATGGTTCGACAGAATAGGTACGAAGGATGAACCACGCATCTTTTATATGGCGCCGAAGTTTATTGCGAAGTGTTTGAACTCTGCCGAGAACACTATCGAGGGTGTGGGGGAGTTTGTGAGCGATGCGGCGGGTCGTGGATGGAGTATGGCGGGCGGGGGAGCTGACGGAGCCGCCGAAGGGACTGCAACGATCGCTGGCGGAGAGGTGTCCACACCGAAGGATGGGCTGGTGTGAGGGACTTGTGTCGCGCGACTGAAAGGTGGGTGAACGGTAAGCGGAGCACGAGTGGCGCGAATCATGGTAAGAAGCCACGTAAGTTCAATCAGGGCTGCACGATCTCCCATTCGTGCTCCTTAGATCATACCTGGATCCGCCGTACTGAAATAGCCGGAATACAGCATCAATTGGACGGCACCTAGACAGACCGATACCCGGCCAAGCGTGCGTGTCTCTCGCTCCCACGGCGGTCCTTCTGCCGTTGCCTCCTGCCGGTTGGCAGATCGGCGCGTCTCTCCCTCCCGCGGCTTCCGCCGTGGCGCGGCCGTGACCGGGCGGAGCTGCTCGAATCAGTTGATCGCGGCCGAGGGATCTTCGAACATCGCATCTTCACGCTGGATCATGTCGGCTTGGGCGATCAGCAGTTTGGCGGCATTGCGGTGGACATGGGCCTGAGCAGCTAGCTGGTTCCCGTCCATTAACTCCTAAGTCGTTGTCACCATTGAAGAAACAGAGACAGGAGGACGGTGGATCGGGTGGAATGGGGTCGGGCAAGCGGTTATCTTTAGCCATACGATAAGGGTTTGTGCCGACGCCAGGGAGTTGCCGATGCGTGCAAAACGGGCACCAACTAGTGCGCGGGCTCGCGGCGGGATAGGCTGGAGCGAGCGAGAGTCAAACAAGAAGGGACCGAAATGGAGACAAAGCTCATTTGCCGCGAGTGCGCGGCGGATTCAGGGATGATCCCCGCCGACACCGAGGGGGACACCCCGGAAGAGCCACGCCGCGAGGACTTCGAGACCTTTGACGAATGGAAGAACGCCATCGGTGCGTTCTGGACCTGCTCGGAGTGCGGGGCGGACCCTCGCCGAGGCTAGGCCTACAGCCCCCGCCCGACCTGCTGGAGCGCCGCCGAAAGGTCATGGAAGCGTTGGGGCGGTCTGTGTCGTAGGTGGAGGCGGCTTTAAGTGCGCTCCAAGGTCCTGACCGGTCGATCCACCGGTTATTTCGGGTATTCTACGGGCCGGTAGGATCGCCCAGGATCCACGATCATCGGTCCCCGAGGGGTGCGCGGCGACGTTGGGCAGCGAGCGTGCCGCCGTCGCCAAGGAGTAAAGGGCGTCGGTCGTCCTGGTCGTCACTGCGGCTGGTGACCACAAGGCTGAGAAGCTAGCGTTATGGCCATGAATGATGACATCCGGTACCACGCGGACCTCCTTGCTAGTCGCGTCAGCGAGCTTCTGGCCAGACCTCCCGTTTATCCGTCCGAGCGCCGAAAGATCCCGATGGTATCCGGCGTCTATCTGTTCAGCGAACCAGGGGAGGGCCACCTGTACGTCGGTGTGGCCACAACGCGGACCAACCACCTCCGGGCGCGCATCCTTCAACACATTCCCCGGCCACCTGCTCGTCCTCGGAAAGCCACGGCTGCAACCCTTGCGGAGCGGATCGCCATGGAAGGTGCTGGACTCTCGTCGAGGAAGGACCTGTATTCCAACGAACAATTCTGCGAGTTGTTCTGGGCGCTTGGACCGAGGATCGAGCACATGGACCTCCGGTTTATTGAGGTAGATGATCCGGCCAAGGCTCGGGCCATGGAGAGATTCGTAGTCTGGGTACTGAGTCCCAGGTACAACCACTGATCGCGCGCGACTTGCTGATGGGGTTGTGGGCAGTGCCCGGAGGGGCGTTACGGCGGCGGCCGGAAGGCTGACTTGGGCCACTCTAACGTGGCTGTGAGCCAGCCTACTCCGCTGTTGGCCCGGTCGTCGTTCCGGGACTGGGCGGCCGAGGAAACCGATCACCCCCGTGAGGTCGCCGAGGCAGCACTGGGCCCACATGTCCGCAACCGGGTCGAAGCCGCGTACCGGCGCACCGACCTGTCCGAGCGGCGGCGTCGGCTCATGAACGACTGGGCGGCCTATTCTGGTGGGCGGAGAGCGAGGATCGACACCTGACGGCTCCGCGACAGGCTCTCAGGCCGTTTCCGCTCGGTCCGGAGGCTATTCGGGTAATCTACGGGCCGTAGGATCGCCCAGGATCGACGATCTTCGGTTCCCGAGGGGTAGGGTAGGGCGGAAACCGGCGTGTCAGGAAGCCTCATTGACGATGGACGGCCCGGTGTCCTCTTCCGGGAAGGCGAGGTCTCCCTGTTCCCCGGGAGGCACCGCGAACTGGTTGATCCAAGTGACGACTTCGGCCCGGCATGTATCGGAGAGGTGGATGGCGCGGGCCACTTCGTAGACCGACAGCCCGCCTCTGGAAAGAAGCCGTTTGAGATCCCAGATGCGGATGCACGCGAAGACGTGCCACAGCTGCGACCACTCGCGCCCCTTGAGTCGGGCCGAGCAGAAGGTGCGGGCCAGCCCTGCGCCGCTGGGCCGGTCCGGCATGCCCGCCAAGTGATCGGCGGCGAGCGCGGCGAAGAAGTCGTGCACTTCGTCGGTGCCGCCGGGTGGCGGGGAGGCGAATCGTGCCCGGGGATAGTCGAACCAAGCTAGCGGCAGGGGCTGAAGACGCCCGGCGCGCTCGGGCTGGACTCCGAACGCCGTGAGCGGTTTGTCCGGACCGCCGATCAAGGAACCGTGTTCGCCTAGGCCTTCCCGGCGGGGGTCCCCCCCGCGACGCAGACACCCCTCGACCCGCCGCCGCTCGTAGCGCGCGTAGAGCTCCTCGCGAGTGAGAACCCGCTTTGGATCGTCCGGTGGCGGATGCAGGTACGCGTGTCGGACCTCCGCAAGATCGAGCATGGATCCGTTCAGCGCTCCCAGGTGAATCCGCGGTCGCCACGCGGCGGTCTCGAACGGATGTGTTGCTGAAGCACCCCGCGAACGATGCCGACGGCGTTCGCGGCGTCGGCCCGGCGCAACGGGGCGATGAGGGGCTGGCGATGCCGCTCGATCCAGCCGGGGCGAAGGTAGCCCAATTCGGCGTCAATGTCCTGTAGGTGCTCTACCTTGAGCGTTGAGAGCGCAGTGCGAAGCGCAACGGACGCGTTCCGCCGGGCGAACGCGATGTCGTAGAGGTCGCGCGGGAGGATCTGTGCGTTTTGGATCATGCGGTAGCGGAGCTTCTTCGCGAGGATTTCGGCCGTGGCTTCGAGCGGCACACGCGTGCCGCGGACGGTGTCTTTGGACACGGGATAGGAGGTGAGCGAGGGACTGGTCGAGATGCTGACCTCTCCGCCGTCCATCAGGACAATGCGCGCGAATCCCGGCTCGATCACGACGTTTTGGGCACTGGGGGCGTGACGTTCGAGATCTGCGCGAAACTGTTGTTCCTTCCCGAACAACCCCTCGTAGTCCTTGGGATCCACGAAGAGATCGACGTCCGTGCTGTGCCGATGGCGCCATCGCGCGGCGAGCGCGGTGCCGCCGCCGAGGCGCATGTGATGTTCGCCACCCAAGTGGTGCGCGAGGGGCTTCCGGACCGCTTCAAGCAGTTCATCGGGTCCGGAGGGCAGGTCGAGCTTGGCCATGGGTGGACCGGGTCCTTTCGACGATGTTGCGCCTGATCCGCCGAGCGCGGCGGGGAGCGTCGCCCCTTCGCGGAACCGGCTCGGGTGTAAGCTATCGCCACCGCTCCGAAGATAACCGTGACGTGCGAGGCGAGCAGGCCGTTGGCGGTGCGAATCGAGGTGACGGAAGGTAGCTGGTGTGGGTTACCTCGCACGTCCGCCACGAGCCTGCCGGCGGCGGGGAGTGATTTCGCCACGGCCGCGACCATCGTTGTACCGGTGGCTGCACCCGCAGGCGATCTACGCGGTGAGTGATATGGATGTTTTCATTACGAAATCGTCCTCGGCATGGACGGTTTTGTCGCGAAATCGTCCAAGTGAGAAGAAAGAGGCGAGCCTGCTCGGTACGCCGGAGCCGGGGCTCCCTATCCGATGGCATGCTTCAGCCCTTGTCGCGGGTGCAGGCGCGCGAGGAAGTCCCCGGCCGGGAGGCACAGGATGTCCCGCACGGCGAGCCGGTCCGTCCCTCTGTACAGGAGCACCCGGCGCGCCTCGGGGTACTCGTCGCCGAATGCGGCCAGGCCGCGCAGGTCCTCGGGCCGTACCCGGTCCGTGTTCTTGACCTCGAACGCCCAAATCCCTCCCGTCCCGTAGAGCACGAAGTCGACTTCGGTCCCGGACCGCGTGCGCCAGTAGTGCAGGCTCGCATCGCTTCCCGAATACGCCAGCCACGCTCGAAGGTGCTGCGCGACCAGCCCTTCCAGCGCGGAGCCGCCGATCTCCGCAGGCCGGTCGAGCGGGCCCGCCGGCCGCAGGCTCCTGAACAGGCCGCAGTCGAAGTAGAAGAATCTCGGGTGCGCCACGAGGCGGCGTTTGGCGCGCCGCGTGAACACGGGCAGGCGGAAGGCGAGCAGAAGGTCTTCGAGCAACTCCAGGTAGCCCGCGACCGTGGTGCGGCTCGTCTCGCACTCGCGGGCGACGGCGCTGACGTTGAGCGATGCGCCGTGAGAAAAGGCCGCCGCTTCCAGGAAGCGCGAGAAGCTGCCGACGTTGCGGGCCAGGCCCTCGGCGCGCACTTCCTGCTCCACGTAGAGCGCCGCGTAGGCGGCAAGCGCCGACGCCGGATCTTCCGAGGAGACCACGGCGGGAACGGTCCCGAGCCGCAGGCATGTATCGAGATCGAAGCGGCGCCCCGCTCCGCCAGCCGCCCCCCCTGCCATTTCCCCGGCCATGAAGGGATGCATGGAGCGCATCGCCGCGCGGCCCGCGAGAAGGTTCACTCCGCCGCGCCTGAGCTTGCGGGCGCTGGAGCCCGTGAGGACGAACCGGTGCCGCCCCCCGGACTCCATGAGGTCGTGCACGACGTTCAGGAGTTCGGGAACGCGCTGGACTTCGTCGACGACCACATCGCCTCCGGCCGGCGCGCCATGCACCAGTTCGCGGAGGCGTTCCGGGCGGGCGGCCAGCCTGCGGTACAACTCCGGCTTCAGCAGGTCCACGACCAGAGCATCCGGCAGCGCCGAGGCCAGCCAGGTGGTCTTGCCCGTCCCGCGCGGGCCGAAGAGGAAGAAGCTGCCTCGCGGAAGGGCGAGGAATCGCGGCAATGTCGTCATAATGTCGGTCAAAATGACGACTGTCCCGTCATTTTGTCAACCGAGATTCTCTGGTCCGACGCCGGTTCCTTCAGCGTTGACCCGATCGCGGAGGACGAGAAAGGTCGCGCCGTCGTGATCGAGAACCAACTGGCAGGACGATGATGATCAGCGCGGCTTCCGCCACGCTGTAGAGAATCCGATACGTTCCCGCTCGGATGCGGAACACATCATCGTAATCCGTGAGCTTTCGCGTCCCCGCGGGGAGCGGGTCGACCGCTAGGGCGGACATCCTGCGCGCTACGCGTTCCTGGTCGGCTCGCGGCAGCTTGCGAAGCTGTTTCTCGGCGGTTCGAGAGATCTCGACATCATAGCGCGCCATCGAGCTTGAGTTCCCTGAGTACATCGGCCAACGGCCGGGTAGGTTCGTGTCGGATCTTCTTCAGATCCTCAATGTCCTCGAGTTCCTCAAGGCGATCCAGAAGCGCTTCCTGAACGAAGTGATTCATGGCCACGCCCCTGGGGCGGCAGTAACCCTCCACTGCGTTCTTCACCGCGGCATCCACGCGGACGTTTATCTGCACTTTTCCCATGACATCTCCTCGGCCCGGGAAGGGGTAGCCTCCCGCATGCTATCATCTGCTATCCTCCGCTGCCAATCCCGCGTCGCGAGTCGTGCAGGGAGCAAATGGCGCCGACCGTCAAACGTGGCGGCGGCATCTTCTTTATATGTACTCATACCACGTATGGATTGGCATGCTCTTCGTCGAGACAACGACGTTCACGCGACACCTGCCGGCGCACCTCGATGACCCGGGCCGAAAAGACGGCTTGGAGGAAGGTGGTGGAGGAGATCGAACATGGCTGAACGGGATATCGCGGCCGAGGTCCTGGAGGGCCTGCGGGAGGTCCGGGACCACCGTGCGGGCAAGCTCACGCTCCGTACGACGCGGGTGCCGCGGCCGCTGCCCCGGCTTTCGCCCGAGACGATCCGGGGGATCCGGGATGAACTCAACGTATCGAGAGGAGTGTTCGCCGGCCTGCTTCGCGTCCCGGTGCGGACGCTTGAGGGCTGGGAGCAAGGCAGGTCCTCCCCCCCTCACGCCGCCGCGGCTCTGATGCCGATGGCGCGCAAGTACCCGGACACCGTCGACCGGCTGGCGACGCCGTAACGTAGGCTGGGCGCGGGGACCCGCCGCTTGCATCCTGCAGGGTGCCTCGGCGACGACGCCCCGGGCTTGCGGACGGCGGGACCGTCTTGCGCGACGGGGACGGGGCGGGCCACTGTGCGGATTGTCCCGCTTCTCCGCAGTCGTCCGCCGTCACCCCGGAGGTTCCGATGGCGTTCCAGTCGAAGTTCGAACGGTGCTCACGCTTCTCCGTCACCCTTCTCGTTCCCCTTCTCGCTCTCCTTTCGCTCTCGCTGGGAGCCCTATTCCCCGGCATCGCCGCAGCCCAGACGGCTTCGGAGCGAGCGGCCGACGCGGCCTCGGTGCTCGACTTCCGGGAGCTGGGGCCCGCCATCATGGGCGGCCGCGTGGCGGACCTCGCGGTGGTCGAGAGCGACCCGCGCATCTTCTACGTCGGCCTCGGCGCGGGGGGCGTGTGGAAGACGACGAACGACGGGATGACGTGGGATCCCGTGTTCGACGACCAGCCCACGGCCTCGATCGGGGCGGTGAGCGTGGCCCCGTCCAACCCCAACGTGGTGTGGGTGGGGACGGGCGAGCCGGCGAACCGGCAGAGTTCGCCGTGGGGCGTCGGCGTGTTCAAGTCGACGGACGCGGGCGGCACCTGGACGCACGTGGGACTCGAGGACACGCGGCACATCAGCCGCATCAGGATCGACCCGCGCGACCCGGACGTCGTCTACGTCGGGGCGGTCGGCCACCTCTGGGGGTCCAACGAGGAGCGCGGCCTGTTCAAGACGACGGACGGCGGCGAGACGTGGGAGAACGTCCTCCATATCGATGAACACACCGGAATCATCGACCTCGTCATGGATCACAACGACCCGAACACGCTCTTCGCCGCGACCTACCAGCGGCAGCGGACGGGCTTCGGCTTCGCGGCCGGGGGCGGCGGCTCGGGCATCTGGCGCACGACGGACGGCGGGGACAACTGGACCCGGCTCGAGCAGGGGCTGCCGGAGGGCGAACTGGGCCGCGTCGGGCTCGACGTGTACCGCCGCGACGGCAACCTCGTGTACGCGATCGTCGAGGCGCATGAGGGCCAGGGCGTCTACCGCTCCACCGACCGCGGCGAGACGTGGGAGTTCATGAGCGACCGCAATCCGCGCCCCATGTACTTCTCCCTCATACGGATCGACCCCAACAACCCCGAGCGGATCTACATCGCCGGCGTACAGGCCTCGGCCTCGGACGACGGCGGCCGCACCTGGTGGCCGGGGAACGCGACGGACCAGATCCACTCCGACCACCACGCGCTGTGGATCAACCCGAACGACTCGAACCACCTCATCGACGGGAACGACGGCGGGCTCGCCTTCTCGCGCGACGGGTCCGTCACCTGGCGCTCGATCCGCAACATGGCGATCGGCCAGTTCTACGAGATCGACGTCGACATGAGCGACCCGTACAACGTGTGCGGCGGGTTGCAGGACAACGGAAACTGGTGCGCTCCGCACCGAACGCAGTCGACGTGGGGCGTGCGGAACCGCGAGTGGACGCACATGTGGTTCGGGGACGGGTTCCACAACCACTCCGACCCCATGGACCCCAACATCATGTTCTCGGAGTCGCAGGGCGGGAACATGGCGCGCATCGATGTGGCCACGCGCGAAGGGCAGTCGATCCGGCCCGTGCCGCGTCCGACGGGGGATGAGGCGGAGGACGACGAGCCGCGCCGCTACCGGTTCAACTGGGACTCCCCGTTCGCGATCTCACGCCACGACCGGGCGACGATCTACCTGGGCGGCAACCACCTGTTCCGGTCCAGCGACCGCGGGACGACGTGGGAAGAGGCGAGCCCGGACCTTACGAAGGCGATCGACCGCGACACGCTGGAGATCATGGGCCGGATCGTGACGGACGAGACGCTGTCGGACAACGACGGAATCTCGAACTACGGCAACATCACGGCGTTCGCCGAGTCGAAGCATTCGCCGGACGCCCTCTACGTGGGGACGGATGACGGCAACCTGCAGGTGACGCTCGACGGCGGCGCGACGTGGACGAACGTGATCGACCAGGTCCCCGGGGTCCCGCCCCGTACATACGTCAGCCGTCTCGAGACCTCCTCCGCGGTGGACGGACGGGTGTACGTGACCTTCGACGGACACCGCAACGACGACTACGCGCCGCACGCCTACGTGAGCGAGGACCACGGCGCGAGCTGGCGGCGGATCACGGCCGGCCTCCCCGACGGGTGGTCGGTGAACGTGATCCGGGAGCACCCGGGGAACCCGAATCTCCTCTTCCTCGGGAACGAGATCGGCGTCTACCTGTCGATCGACCGCGGCGAGTCGTGGGGGCGCATGCGGAACAACCTGCCGACGGTCGCGGTGGACGACATCGCGATCCACCCGCGCGAGAACGACCTCGTCGTGGGGACGCACGGGCGCAGCATCTGGATCCTGGACGACATCACGGCGCTGGAGGAGATGGCCGCCGACGTGTTCGCCTCGGACTTCCGGCTGTTCGGCGCCCGGCGCGGCACGATGTGGTCGATGGGGATGGACTGGCCCTTCCAGCCCGCCACCTTCATCGCCCCCAACCCCGTGGCGGGGATCGCCCTGCGCTACTACCTGGGCGAGGGGGTCGACTCGGACGGGGCGAGCCTCGAGGTCCTCGACGGCGGCGATGTGCTGCGCACGATGGACGCTTCCGGGGAGGCCGGTCTGAACGAGGTCGTGTGGGACTTCCGCGTCGATCGCGCCTTCGAGGCGGACGGCGGGGACGGCGGGGGCTTCCGGGGCGGGCCGCCGCCGGGCGCGGGGCCGCGTGTGCTCCCGGGCACCTACACGGTGCGCCTCACGGTCGGAGGCGAGAGCCAGACGGCGGACGTCGGCGTGCGGCTCGATCCGCGGCGCGAGGCCGGCCAGGCGGCGCTCGTGGCGCGGCAGGACGCGATGATGCGGGCCCATGCGCTCGCCGCCCCGGTGCGCGACGCGCGGGAGCGGATCGGCGCCATGAACGGCCGGCTGGACGAAATCCGGGCCCTGCTGGACGAGGCGGAGGTCGGCGAGGGCGATCGCGAGCGGATCGAGGCGATGGCCGAGGAGATCTCCGGCGAACTCGAGGAGGTCGGTGACGACCTCGGCGACGCCGCCGGGGGGACCGGGATCTCGCAGATGGAAGGTTGGTCCGGCGAGCCCACGGCGGATCAGGTGTACCGGATCGACCGGGCCTGGGAGGCGCTGCCGCCGGTCGCGGACCGCATCAACGCGCTTCTGACCGGGAGCATGCCGGCGCTGGAGGCGCTGCTGGGCGACCTCGGGGTCATGCCGGACCTCGGCGACCCGATCCGGATCCCGCCGCGAAGCTGACGCCGGGAGGGGGGCGGGCCGTCGGCAGGCGGCCCGTCGCCGCACCGAGCAGGAGGCTTCGCAGACGCTGGCATACGGGGCCGTGAGCGAACGCGCGTCTCAACCGACCGCGGCGAGCATCGCCGTCATCGGGGCCGGCATCGTCGGCAGCTGCCTGGTCGAACACCTCGCGCGGCGGGGTTGGGACGATCTCGTCCTCATCGAAAAGGGCCCGCTGCCCGACCCCGGCGGCTCCACCTGCCACGCATCGAACTTCATCTTCCCCACCGACCACGACCGCGAGGTCGCGATGCTGACGCTGGAGAGCCAGCGGCAGTACGAGGCGCTCGGTGTGCGGACGACGTGCGGCGGCGCCGAGGTCGCCCGCACCGAGGCCCGGATGGAGGAACTGCGGCGCCGCATGACCTCGGCGCGGGCGTGGGGCATCGAAGCCGAGCTGCTCACGCCGGCGGAGGTGGCCGAGCGGATCCCGTTCGTGAACCCCGACGTCATCGTGGGCGGCTTCTGGACCCCGTCCGTGTCCGTGGTCGACGGTGTGCGGGCCGGAACCCTCATGCGGGAGCGGGCCCTGTCCCGCGGCGCGCTCACGGTCCTGGACGACACGGCGGTTACGGGACTCGAGGTCGCGGCCCTGCGCGGCGGCCGGCGGCGCCTGCGGGCCGTCCTCACCGCGCGCGGCCGCATCGAGGTCGAGCACGCGGTCATCGCCTGCGGCGTGTGGAGCCCTCTCGTGGCGGAGATGGCCGGCGCCTCGATTCCGCTCACGCCGGCGGTACACCAGATGGCGGACCTCGGCCCGGTCGACGTCCTCCTCGCCACCGGCAACGAGATCGGCCACCCCATCGTGCGCGACATGGACGCATTCATGTACGAGCGCCAGAGCCACGAAGCGATGGAGGTCGGATCCTACGCGCACCGTCCCATCCTGGTGCGCCCCGAGGAGATCCCCTCTCGCGAGGCGTCGGAACTCTCCCCCACGGAGATGCCGTTCACGGGGGACGACTTCTCACCCCAGCTCGCGCGGGCGCGCGAGATCATGGGAGAGCTGCTCGAGGGCGCGGAGATCGGATACGCCATCAACGGCCTCCTCTCGCTCACGCCCGACGCGCAGCCGGTGCTGGGAGAGACCGCCGAGGTGGCCAACCTGTGGTCGGCGGCGGCCGTGTGGATCAAGGAGGGCCCGGGCGCGGCGCGCCTCATGGCCGAGTGGATCACGCACGGCCATCCCCGGCTGTGCGACCCGCACGGGTCGGACGTCACCCGCTTCCAGCCGCACGAGCGCACCCGCCGGCATGTGCGGGCCCGCGCCCGGGAGCACTTCAACAAGACGTACGGGATCGTCCACCCGCGCGAGCAGTGGGAATCCGGCCGCGGGGTGAACCGTTCGGCGCTCCACGCCCGCACCGAGGCCCTGGAGGCCGTGTACTACGAGGCCCGCGGCTGGGAGCGCCCGCAGTGGTACGAGTCGAACGCCGGGCTGGTCGAGCGGTACGGCGTGGCCGACCGGCCGCACGAGTGGGACCGCCGGTGGTGGTCTCCCATCATCGAGGCCGAGCACCTGCACCTGCGCGAGAAGGTCGGCGTCGTCGACCTGGGCGCGTTCCAGATCTTCGATGTGTCGGGCCCCGGGGCGCTCGCCTATCTGGAGGGGATGGCGGCCAACGCATGCGACCGGCCGCCCGGCACGTCCATCTACACCCCGCTGCTCACTCCGGACGGGGGGTTTCGGGCGGACCTCACCATCCAGAGGCTGGCGGCGGACCATTTCCGCATCGTGACCGGCGCCTTCGACGGCGCGCGCGATGCGGCCTGGTTCCGCAAACACCTGCCGGACGCGGGCTCCGGCGAGGGCTCCGGCGAGGGCTCCGGCGCGGGCTCCGTCCGCTTCGAGGATCTGTCGGAGGGGATGTGCACGCTGGGCGTGTGGGGTCCCCGGGCGGAGGCGCTGCTGGGGACGATCTCCGGGACGAAGCTCTCTCAGGCCGCGTTCCCCTACGCCTCGGTGCGCGACGTCCCGCTGGGCGGGATTCCCGTCACGATGTGCCGGATCTCGTATGTGGGGGAGAGCGGGTGGGAGATCTACGTGGCGGCGGCGCTCGCGCCGCGGGTGTGGGACGCCGTGTGGGAGGCGGGCCGGGCGTTCGGCCCGCGTCCGGTGGGCGCCGGCGTCTACGGCACCACGGGCCGCATGGAGAAGGGATATGCGCTCATGGGGGCCGAACTCACGTCGGAGTACTCGCCGGTGGAGGCGGGCTTGGCGCGGCCCCGCGTGAAGCGGGCGGACTTCATCGGCCGGGCCGCGTACCTCGAGGCCCGGGAGGCAGGCCCCGCCGCGGTGCTCCGCACGCTCACCATGGACGGCCACGCCGACGCCTCCGGCCTCGCCCGTTTCCCCACCGGGGGCAACGAGCCGCTGCTGGGGCCGGACGGGGAGCGCATCGTCGACGCCCGCGGAAGGGAGTCCCGCGTCACATCGGCGGGGATGGGCCCCTCCGTGGGGAAGTACCTCCTCATGGCGTACCTCCCGCCGGAACTCGCCGCCCCCGGCACGCGGCTCCGGGTCCTCTACATGAACGAAGCCTTCCCGGTGACCGTGGCCGCCGGCAGCGCGCTCTTCGACCCGTCCGGCGCCCGCATGAGATCATGACCCGGGGCCGGCCGCGGTGCACCGGAGCCGGCGGCCGGCATTCGGGTTACAGGGCGGCGTCGCGCCCCTGGGCAAGGGCGACCTCGCGGGCGCTCGGGTTCACCGAAGGGCGGAACGGGACCTCGCACACGCGGGCCGGCTCGGGCCGGGCCGGCTCGCTCGCGTACTCGTCGGGGAGCCACACGGCGAGTTCCGTGCCGATGGCGGACTTGGCGGGCGGCACGTACCCGAGAGCGATGTTGCAGCCCAGCTCCGGGGCGTACCACGGGGAGGTGATGTAGCCGACCGGGTCGCCGCCGTCCGCGGCGGACACGAGCCAGAAGTCGGGCGCGTAGTCGTCAACCGGCCGGCCGCCCAGCTTCATCCCCACCATGACGAGGGCGAAGGGCGAGCGCCCGGCCTCGATCTCGGCCCGCTGGCGCTCCAGCGCGGCCCGCCCGATGTAGTCGCCCGCCTTCTCGCGCGGCACCTGGTAGGCGAGGTTGCACTGGAAGGGGCTCGTCTCGTGGTCGATGTCCTGTCCCCACGACAGGATCCCGGCCTGGATCCGGCGCTGGTGGCCGGGGGCCGTGACCATCAGCCCGTGCGCCTCTCCCGCCTCCAGCAGCGCTCGCCACAGCGTCCCCGCGTGCAGCGTCGCGTCCCGGAGATAGATCTCGTATCCCTTCTCCCCCGAGAACCCGGTCTGCGAGACCACCACGGAGCAGTCCGCGATCTCCGCCTCCATGAGCCCGTAGTAGGGGATGTCGCGGACGGCCCCTCCCACGAGATCGACCATGAGATCGAGCGACTTCGGCCCCTGTATCTGCAGCGGACAGACATCGATCTCGTCGATCTCCACCTCCATCCCGAGGCCGACGTTCACGCCCTGAAGCCAGAACAGGAGGTCGGAGTCGGCCAGCGAGAACCAGAACTCGTCGCCGGAGAGCCGCAGCAGCACCGGGTCGTTGAGGATGCCGCCGCGCTCGTTGCAGAGGATGACGTACCTCGCGCGCATCGGCTCGATCCGGGTCGCGTCGCGCGTGATCGCATAGTCGAC
Source organism: Candidatus Palauibacter sp. (assembly GCF_965222475.1). GTDB lineage: Bacteria > Gemmatimonadota > Gemmatimonadetes > Palauibacterales > Palauibacteraceae > Palauibacter. Next base: position 434,753 of record NZ_CBDCUB010000002.1, read on the forward strand.
GAACGCCTCGGCGTCGGGTCCCCTGACGCGGATCTGCCGCTCCACGGCGACGTTCCACAGCGTGACGCGGTGGGTGAGCGCCTCGTGTTCCGCCGCCGCGCCCCCCTCTTCGGGCCGGGCGTAGCCGCGGGGGTGGTAGATGCGGTTGTAGACGGTGGCCCGCCAGCAGCCCGCCAGGTGCGACAGGTGCCAGTAGGGCGACTTCCGGACCCGGGTGGAGATGAGCATCTCGACCGGCGTCCGTCCGCTCTGGCGCAGGTTGATGGGGACGATCCGGTCCGACTGGTCCACGCTCGGGGGCTGGCCCGATCCCGGCGCGCCCGTCATGAGTCCGCCCGCGGGCTGCGGCGGCGCCATGCTTCGAGGATCCCGGCGTCGCGCTCGAGGTTCAGCTGGAGTTGCCGGCGGCGCTCCTCGGGCTCGCTCAGGAACCAGTCCAGGGTCTCGCGCGCCGTGACCGCGAGCGGGCGGAACTTGAGACCCGCCTCGACGCCACGGTGCGACCGGACGCGCGCCAGCGCTCTCGCGGGGCCGTTCTGCGAGTACCAGAGGGGGTAGCGGGTGGGCGGCTCGCGGCTCGCGAGGAAGTCCTCGTCCACCCACGCGAAAGACACGCGCGACGTCGTGACCGCGCGGATGCCGTACAGGAACTCGTCCATGCGGGTCTCGTCGAGCGTCGGGCCGGCCACGTTGAAGATCCCGCCGGTGTCCTGCTCCAGCAGGTGCATGGCGAACTCGGCCAGGTCCCGCACGTCGATGAACTGGACCGGGTTGTCCATGTCGCCCGGCGCGATCGCCTCGCCCCCGTGGTGGATCCGGACCGGCCAGTACGTGAAGCGGTCGGTGGGATCTCCGGGGCCCGCGACGACGTGGAGGCGCGCGATCGTGCCGCGGCCGCCGTAGATTTCCCGCACCGCCTCCTCGCACATCACCTTGAGCGGCCCGTAGTACCGCCCCACATCCTCGCTCTCGGGGTCGGTCACCTCGAGGAGTCCGGCATCTTCCGGCAGTTCGTCCTGGTCGAAGTCGTACACGGAACCGGTGGAGGTGAACAGATAGCGGCCGACGGAATCGCGCAGGAGGCCGGCCGAGTCGCGCACGAGGCGGGGGACGTAGCCGCTGTTGTCGATGACGTAGTCCCATTCCCTCCCCCGCAGCGCGTCGAGGGCCCCGTCGCGGTCCCCGATCAGCGTCTCGACGCCGGGGAAGAGACCGGGATTCGTGCGCCCGCGGTTGAAGAGGGTGACCTCGTGCCCCCGCTCGAGGGCGTGCCGCACCATGTGGGGGCCGATGAAACCGGTGCCTCCCAGGATGAGCAACCGCCCGGGCCGGGCCGCGCTTTCGGCGGCGGCGCCTTCGGAGTCCGGCGAGGGGCGAGTCTCCCCCGTGCATGCCGCGGCACCCAGGGCCGGGAGCGCCGCAGCTCCCGCCGCCGCGAGCGAGGTTCCCGTGAATTCACGTCGCGTCATCCTCATCGAAGGTCCTCCCCAATAATGACGTTGCCGGGATACGCACCCAGGCGATTCCATCCACATACTCGAAGTGACCGTCGGCCGAGACCAGATCGGCGCCCGTTTCCATCGCCTGGGCAGCGATCCAGACATCGTTCGAAGGAATGGGGCGACACTTCGCTCGCAGCGAAACCGCGATTCGGGAATACCGATCTGCGGTGACCGGCCCCACCGACAGGAGAGAAACGTACGGGTTCTCGAGGAAGGCGCGCATCTCCGCGATGTTCGCCTCGGTACGGGAGCCACATCTGAATCCATACAGGAGTTCGCCGAGTACGACCGTTGACATGAGAAGCTCGCCGGCGCCGCGAACGATCCCGGCGACCTCCGGGCGCCCCCGCATGAGCTGTGAGTAGGCGTTGGCGTCGAGGAGGACCTTCACCTACCGAGTCGGCCGTGGCCTCGTCAATCTCGGAACCCCTGCCGGCAGCAGGGCGCCGCTCAGCGTGAGTCCGTGCTCGGGCCGGGCGGCGGCGGCCTCCCAGCGGGTCGCTTCGAGAATGAGGTCGACGCGCAGGTCGTACAGCGGCACGGCGCCGAGCCGGAAGTCGCGTCCGGCCTCCGACAGCCCGAGCCCGAAGTGCGGCGTGCCGGTCAGCCGGCCGCGCGTCCCCCTCAGCGGGAGATCACGGTCTCGTACACGGTCAGGTCCCTGAGCCTGAAGTCCTTCGGGAGGGGCCGTCAACCGGACCTGCGGGAGGCCGGGATCCACTACCGCCAACGGTATCGCGCCACCGGCCGCGTCATCGCGCGGCCCGGCGATGCCGTCCCCCAGGCCGAAGCCACCCCGGCCAGGAGCGCCGCCCACGACCACCGGGTCATGGAACCGGCGCGGGCCCGGATCCCGCGCAGCACTCCTCGCCCCGCTGGCAGCGTTCGATCCAGGAGAGCAGATCGCCGAGGTCATATTCGCCGTCCCCGTTCCCGAGACTGTCGAGGGCGGCGAGCTGGGTATCGCTCAAGGCTCCCTCCTTCCACAACGCCGCGGCCAATGATGCCCGGGTCACCTCTTCTCCGGCGCCAAGCGCGGCGCAGAGCCGGGCGGCTTCGTCGTCCTTCACGCTGGCCTCGTCCGGGCGGTCGGAGGACGCCACGGAGACCGTCACCACCGGCGGCGGCCGTGTTCTGGCGTAGACCGTGCCGTCGTAGGTGTGCGTAAGCGTCGCCGTACCCCACGCCGACGAGACCGCGCTCACCGTCACCGTCTGCCGCCGGAACCAGTTCTCGTGCGTGAACCTCACCCGCGTCACCGACTGCATCCGGTCGGGCAGGATCCCCCCGTACCACCCGGCCTTGAAGCTGTGGCGCCCGCTGCCGTGGTCCAGGAACCAGTCGCGCAGGGTCGTGCTGCCGCACCTGGGCACCTTGATGTAGATGCAGCGGTATCGGTGCGAGATCATTGCGCCATCCCCGCCCCGGACGTCCCGCGCCGCGCGGGGTCGGGACGCGGCGGCGGCACGCCTTCGATCCCGGCGAGCGCCGGGCGCCAGCCCGGCCACACCGACTCGGCCTGGGCGAGGAACGCCGCATCGGCCGCCTTCCAGGTGTGGCCCTCGGCGTGGCGAACCAGGACGTAGCCCGCGTCGTGGGTCCGGTACACGCCGCCGCCGATGCGGTCCACATCCTCGATCAGCGCCGCGTCGACGTGGCGCCGGGCCGGGCGCCAGCCGCCGGCGCGTCCGAGATCCGCACGCGCGATCAGCATGGCGCCGCCGGTGATCGAGTGCGACCAGATTTCGCTGCGCACGCGGCGGCGGCGCACGGTGCGGTCCCGGTGCGCCAAGTAGACGGTCGCCGGGAATTTGCCGACCAGCGACGCCCCGGAATATTCGCGCGCCAGCACCAGGTCCCACAGATGCTCGGCTCCGTAGACGTCGTCGTCGTCCATCTTCGTCAGCAGCGGGCCGGCGGCAGCCGTCGAAGCCGCGTTCAGCACCGTGCCCAGGGGGTGGTCTTCGTCGAGGCGCAGCACCGTCACCGGCGCGCCGAGGGAGGCGGTGGCGCACGCCACCTCGTCCGCCTCGAAGCCCGGGCCGTGCAGGGTCAGCACCAGCTCGAGGCGGGGGTAATCCTGGCGCGCGACATTCGCCACCGCCGCCGCCAGGCGCCCGGGCCGCCGGGTCGCGAGCAATACCGACACAAGGGGAAACTCCGGCGGGTCGACGCCCGCCGCCTCGCACAGCTGCCGGGCGCGGGCGCCGAGCGAGTGCACGCGCAGCGCCGTACGCCGCATGCGGATGCTGAGCACCTCGCGCGCCTCCGCGCCGTCATAGCCGATGGGGGCGCTCATGAGCTCATGAAGCTCGGGGCCCAGAAGTGTCTCGAGCGCCGGGTCGTGGTCGGCCAGATGCACGGGCACGCCGCAGGCAGCGATCCGGACCAGCGTGCCGGCGCGCTCGGGCGGCCCGGCATGGAAGGCGCCCACGTCCTCGACATGGTGGTAGCGCACGAGACGGCTGCGCTCGGCCAGGGGCACTTCGCGCGCGCGCACGCACGACGGAAGCTGGCGCCGCGGCCCCACGCACGCGGCACGCGGCTCCACCTCCCTCACCCAGCCGACCGGGTTGTGCGCCGCCGGGTCGAAGGCGGGAACCGCCAGCGTCGGCGCCGCGTCGAGACGCACCGTGGGCACGCCGATGACCGCCGCCGTGTCCTCCGTGTCCGCCAGCGCAACGTCGACAGGCCCGCCGTCCAGCTCATGCGCGACTCGCGAGGACGCCCGGAACACGGCCCGCGCGCGCGGGCCCAGAGCCGCGATCCGGGTCCCCAGCGGGGGGTCCCAGTGGGTCGGCCCAGGGGGCGGCGTCGGCCTCGAAGAGCGCGTCGCAGCGGCCCGTGACGGTGCCGCCACGGCGGCGCGCGCCTGACCGAGCCGCCAGCGGAGCGCCACGGCCAGCCAGGCGAGGAAGCGCCAGGCGGTGTGGATCCCCCTGATGTGCCGGGCCTCCGCCCACACCCGGGCCGTGTTCGCGCGCAGCGCGCGGCGCGGCGGCGGGTCCGGATTCGCACGGGCGGACGGGGGCAGGCGCAGGAGGACCGCGCCGCGGACCGGGCGCGGCCGTACGGCGGCCGCCTTCAACCTGCGCGCGTCGCCGAACGCAGCCACGGGCAGCCCCGTGCGCCGGGCGCGATGCAGCCCCCACGCCCGGGCGATGGATACGCGCGAGCCGCCCGCGAGCCTGGCCGTCGCCACCACGGCGTCGCCCAGCCCGGTGTGAAGTCGCTCCACGAGGCCGCGGGGCACGGTGGCGCGGGCGCCAAGGCGGATGTGAAACGGCGACGCCGGAAACGCCTCGAGCGCCGCCTCGTGCGCCGCCTCGAGGACCGACGCGCGGGCCGATGCGCGCGCCGGGCCTTCGGGCGCCACCCGCACCCTGGCGTCCGCCCCGAAATGCGCCTCGAGCCACGCGGGACCGAGGTCGGCGCGCGCGACCGGCGTCTCGACCCGCACCGCCAGATCACCCCCCGGGTCGGCGAGCAGACCCTCGACCGCCGCGACGACGCGCGCCGCCGGGACGTCCCCGGCCTCCACGGTGACCACATGGCGCGGCACCGCGAAGAACCGGCCCGGCACGGGGCGGCGAAATCCGGGGTCCGCGATGCAGTGGCCGAGCTTCGCACGTTGCAGGTGCTGGTCCCGCGCCTTCCCTTCCCGGCCGTCCGCCAAGCGCCCCTGGTGCCAGCCGAAGGCTTCCCGCACCGGCGCCAGCAGCCCGCCGCGCGTCTGCACCCGGTAGCCGAATTCGGTGTCCTCACCCCCGTAGCGCCGGAATGACTCGTCGAAGCCGCCCACCTCGCGGTAGAACGCCTTGCCGATCCCCAGGTTATTCCCGGTCACGGCCCGGAACAGGTCCTCGTGCGCCGAGGTCAGGTCGGCGGTGCGGGCCATGTGGCGCTCCAGCCACGGCGGATCCGCGGGCCGGTCCGCGAATAGCGCCCGCAGCGAGCCTGCCCGGCCACGAACCGCCCCGGCATCGATGCCCGCCGCCTGCACATACGCGCAGAAGCCCAGCGTCAACGCGTCCGAAACCGCATGGTGCCAGCGCGCGTGGGCCGCCAGCAGCCCGGCTTCGGGGATCACGTCGCCGTCGAGAAACACGAGGATGCCGTGCGCCGCCGCCCGCGCGCCGGCGTTTCTCGCCCGCGCGAGCCCGAACCCGCGCCGCTCCTGGCGCACCACCCTCACGTCGAGCGGGGTCCCGGCCGGGGGGCGTAGCGGCGGCTCGGAGCCGTCGTCGACGATGACGACCTCGAACAGCTCCCGCGGGTAGTCCTGCCGCTCCAGCCCCGCCAGCGTCAGCGCCAGCGCTCCGGGCGCCTCGAAGCAGGGCACGATGACGCTGACCGGGAGCGTGGGCGTGAAGCTCCCGCCCTCCGGCAGCCGCACCTGCCGCCAGTCGTTGCCGCGCACCGCCGCCGGCCGCGGCCCGCCGCCGACGTGAGACGTCCCGGCGCGCGCGTCGGCGCCCTCCCGGGAACGGGTCGTCCGCCGGAGCCGGCATCGCGCGCGCCACGCGCTCCTGATCCGTTCGAGAGATCCCGACATCATTGCGTGCCATCCCGCAGCGCGTCGCCCAGGAGGGCGATATCCGCCTCGAACGACTCCGGGGCGAGGGGGCCGAAGGAGAAGCGGAAGAAGCTCGCCAGCGGCGAGGCGTCCCCGCGGCGCGCCATGTCGCAGTCGGTCCCCTTGAGGATCGCGGCCCCGCGCTGGAAGAGGCGCTCGTTTAGGTGCTGCGCGCCGAGGCCATCGGGGAGACGGCACCAGTGGTAGAAGCCGCCGTCGCCCGAGAACAGCTCGAGTCCCAGCGCCTCGAACGCCTCTCCGTAGCGGTTCCGCTGGCTCTCGTAGAAGGCCGGCACCGCCTCGCGAACCCGGGGCACGCGATCCGGGTGCAGAAGCTCGACCGCGTAGCACTGGGACGGGTGCGACACGCCGCCCATCCCGAAGGACGAGAAGTTCCCGAGCACGTCGATGTGCCGCTTCGCCGACACGACCCAGCCGATGCGGATGCCGGGCGCCTGCAGCCCCTTGGTGGCCGCGCCGACGACGAACAGGTTGCCGTCCTCGATGTCGTCCACATGCGCGAGGGCGCTCACCGGCGGGGCGTGCAGCAGTTCGTAGGCCTCGTCGATGAGGAGCCCCATGCCGTCGGCCCTCGAAGCCGCGACCAGGGCGCGGAGTTCGTCGCCGGTCCGCGTCACGCCGGTCGGGTTGCAGGGGTTGCTGACCAGCATCAGCGTCCGCCCGTCGCCCGGCGCCGTGTAGGCGCCGACCGGGGGCCGGAACCCGTTGTCCGCCCCGCTGTGCACGAGATGATAGGACCGCCGCAGGCGTTCGAGGATGTCGTAGTAGGGCGTGTATTCCGTCGACGCGACCCGCACCTCGATGTCGGGTTCGAGGAAGAGGAGGAGCGCGACGATCGCGGGACGTCCCCCGGCGAACACCATCACGTTGTCGGCCGAGATCGCGACGTCGTACGAGTCCCGGTAGTAGCGGGCGATCGCTTCCCGCAGCGCGGGCAGGCCCCACGCCTTGGGGTATTTGCGGTGCTCCGCAGTCACGGTGACGCGTGACGGGAGGCCGGGACCGTCCGGCAGTCGAACGGTGCGCGGAAAGCCCTGGCTCCAGGGATGCGTGCCGCGTTCCCCCATGTAGGTGCCGAACGCCCCGAGGAAGGCGTACAGCGTTTCGTAGATCCCCATGGGAGGGACGTACCTCAGGAACGAACTCATGGGTCGGAGGTGGCCTCGACGGTGAGGGTCATGAGCATGCCGCGCGTGTCGTGGCCCGCCACGTCGCAGAGTACGGTGTAGCTTCCGGGCGGCAGGTCGAGTTCGACCAGGCGCACCTCGCCGGTTTCGACGTCCCTTTCGGTCTCCCACAGCACCGCCCGGCTCTCCGGATCCACGAGCTTGAGGTTGTGCCCCTCGAACCCCTGGTTGCTGAGGCGGAGCCGAGTGGGGCCGGCCGGGAGCCGGGTCGGCATGCCGATCGCGTATTCGAGCAGAGCGACATCGACGGCGTCGGCCGCGTAGATGGAGTCGGGGGCCGCCGCGGCCGGGTCCGCGGCGCTCGTGGCGGGCGCCGGGTCGGGGGGCTCGGCGTCGCCGATGCACCCGATGACGAGGATCGCGGCGGCGAGCGGCCCGCTGCGTCGGGTCACGGCGCCGGCCTCAGCCGCCGGGCCGGCCGTGGCACTTCTTGTACTTCCTGCCGCTCCCGCACGGGCACGGCGCGTTGCGGCCGGGCGCCTTGGCGGCGGTCGCGGGGGGGCCGGCCCGGCGGGGCCGCCCGCCCCGGAGCGCGGCCCGGGCGGCCGTGTCGTCCGGGGTGAGATCCCGGACCGCGGCCGAGGCCGCGACGCCCGTGGCCGAGAAGGCCGGCTCCAGAGCGGGCGCCTGGCCCGGGGCGCCGCCCGCTCGGCCCGGCCCCGCAGCCGCATCCGGACCGGGCAGCCGCCCCGCCGCGCCGGCCCCCGGCTCCACCGGACCGCTCATCCCCGTGATCTGCGGCGCCCGCGGGCGCACCGGCGGCGGGACCTCGACCCGCATCCGGAAGAAACGGTTCGCCACCGTCTGGCGGATGTCCGTGATGAGGCTCACGAACATCTCGTACGCCTCCTTCTTGTACTCGACGAGCGGGTCCTTCTGACCCCACGACCGGAACTGGATCGACGAACGCAGGTGGTCGAGGTCGTACAGGTGGTCCTTCCACTTCTCGTCCAGGACGGAAAGGACGATGAAGCGCAGCACCTGCTCCCACACCTCCCCGAAGCTGTCGAGCTTCGCCCGGTACTGCTCGAGCGCGCTGGCGAGGACCGCTTCGTGGACCCGGTCCGCCGCCGCCCAGTTGTCGGCGCTCGCCTCCTTGCCCGGGTCCGCGGCCTCCTCCCCCACCCTCGGCAGAAAGTCGTTGTGCAGGAAATATTCGATCAGGAGGTGTTCCCTCAGCCCCGCCAGGTCCCACTGGTCGTGCGGGCTCTCCGAGGGGACGTATTCGTCCATCTCCTCCCGCATCGCCTCCTCGATCATCTCCCACGTCTCGCCCTTCAGGTCCTCGCCTCCCTCGAGGGCGTACAGGCGCAGGTCGTAGACGACCTCGCGCTGCTGGTTCATCACGTCGTCGTAGTCGAGCAGCCGCTTGCGGGCGTCGAAGTTCTGGGTCTCCACCCGCTTCTGAGCGCGCTCGACGGACTTCGTGATCCACGGGTGGCTGATGACCTCGCCTTCCTCCACCCCGAGGCGGTCCATGATCCGGGCCACGCGCTCGTGCATGAAGAGCCGCATGAGGTCGTCTTCCAGCGACAGGAAGAAGAGGCTGGCCCCGGGGTCGCCCTGGCGTCCGGAGCGGCCCCGCAGCTGGCGGTCGATCCTCCGCGACTGATGCCGTTCGGTGCCGAGGATCTGGAGGCCGCAGGGGGGTTCGTCCTCGCAGCCGCGTTCCTTGATCTCGGCCCGGGACAGATCCGCTTCCTCGCCGGTCTGCCCGAACGCCGGCGTGTCTGAGCGGATCCCGCACACGTCGCACTGCACGCAGGGTGAGGCGAGTTTGATGTCGGTGCCGCGGCCGGCCATGTTCGTCGCGATCGTGATCGCGCCCGGCTGGCCCGCGTTCTGCACGATGATGGCCTCGCGCTCGTGCTGCTTCGCGTTCAGCACTTCGTGCGCCAGCCCGCGGCGCTTGAGCATGCGCGAGATGACCTCGGACACCTCGACGCTCGTCGTCCCGACGAGGATCGGGAGGCCCTGTTCGTTGATGCGCTCGATCTCGTCGATCAGCGCGGCGTACTTCTCCTGCTTGGTCTGGAAGATCACGTCGTCGTGATCGACGCGCCGCACCGGCCGGTGGGTCGGGATGACCACGACCTCCAGACCGTAGATCGAGTGAAACTCGCCCTCCTCCGTCTCCGCGGTCCCGGTCATCCCGGACAGCTTGTCGTACATGCGGAAGTAGTTCTGGATCGTGATCGTGGCGAGCGTCTGGGTCTCGCCCCGCACCTTCACGTTCTCCTTCGCCTCGACCGCCTGGTGGAGCCCGTCCGACCAGCGCCGCCCGTGCATCTTCCGGCCCGTGTGTTCGTCGACGATGACGACGTCGCCGTTCTCGACCACGTACTCCACGTCCTTCTCGTACAGCGAGTACGCCTTCACGAGCTGGTGGATGACGTGGATCTTCTCCGATTTCTCCGCGTACTCGCGCTCGATCCGTTCGATCTCCTCCCGCTTCTCATCGGTGCCCAGCGACTCGTCGTCCTCCACGTGCTTCACGTCCTCGGAGATGTCCGGGACCACGAACGCCTCGGGGTCGTCGGGCGAGAGCACGTCGAGGCCCGGTTCCGAGATCTGGATCGTGTGCCCCTTCTCGTCCATCGAGTAGAGCAGCATCTCGTCGATCTCGGGGAGCCGCTTCTCGCGCATGAGGTCGGCCTCGGTGCGCTGGATGAGCTGCTTGACGCCCGAGCGCGTGCGGAGCTTGAGGAGCCGCTTGTTCCTGGGGGCGCCGCGCTGCGCCGCGAGGAGCTTGAGTCCCGCCTCCCGGCGCTGCTCCTGGTCCTCCTCCTCCGCGGCCGCTTCGAGTATCCTCGTGCCGTCGGCCACGAGCCGGTTGACCATCCGCGTCTGCTTGCGGGCGAGAGCCGCCACCTGCGCATTGTGCTTCTGGTACACGTCGCGCTCGTCGCGGCCCGCCGGGCCCGAGATGATGAGCGGGGTCCGGGCCTCATCGACGAGGACCGAGTCCACCTCGTCGATGATCGCGTAGGCGTGTCCGCGCTGTACCCGCTGCCGGAGTTCGATGACCATGTTGTCGCGCAGGTAGTCGAACCCGAACTCGTTGTTGGTCCCGTACGTGATGTCGGCCCGGTAGGCGGCCCGCCGCTCCTCGCTCCCGGGCTCCGTGTCCTCGAGGACGCCCACCGAGAGTCCGAGGTAGTCGAACACAGTGCCCATCCACTGGGCGTCGCGGCGGGCGAGGTAGTCGTTGACCGTGACGAGGTGGGCACCGCGGCCGGGGAGCGCGTTGAGGTACATGGGCATGGTGGCGACGAGCGTCTTGCCCTCGCCGGTCGCCATCTCGGCGATCTTCCCCTGATGGAGGACGATCCCGCCGATGAGCTGCACGTCGTACGGGACCATGTCCCAGCTCATGTCGTTGCCCGTGACGAGGATCTCCGCCCCGAGCAGGCGCCGGCAGGCTTCGCGGACCGTCGCGAACGCCTCGGGCAGGATGTCGTCGAGCACGGCCTGGGTGGCTTCGTTGAGTTCGCCCTCCGTCACGGCGATCCGCTCGGTGAGGTCCGCGCGGCGGGCCGGATTCTCGGTGTAGCGACGCTTCTCCCGGAGCGCTTCGACGGCATCCTCGAACGTCGAGGTCCGTTCGTGTATGGTCTCGCGGAACTTCACGGTCTGCGCCGCCAGCGCCTCTTCCGGGAGGTCCGCCAGCCGTGATTCGTGCTCCTTGATCTGCTGGATGATCGGACGCATGCGCTTCATCTCGCGCGTGAAGCGCGTTCCGAAGACCTGCGTGACGACGTTCTTCAACATCCGGGACTCGCTGGGTTGCGGGGCCTGCCCGACCGGTCGGCCAGGGCGCGCTCGACATCGTGTCGGATCGACTCGGGAACGAGGTGCCGGACCGAACGCCCCTCGCGGAGACGGCGCCGGATCCGGCTCGCCGAAACATCGATTCGTGTGACGTTCACGACAAGATAGTCTATCGGCGTTGCGGCCGGGGGGGACACCGGCTCCCGGCCTCCCCGCGGCATCACGGCGATCCGGGCGAGTTCCCGGACGCGGTCGGGGTCCTTCCAGCCGTCGAGCGCCGCGAACCGGTCCGCGCCCATGGCGAGGATCAGCCGGTCGTCCTGGAACTGTCGCGCCAGCTCCTCCAGCGTGTCGACGGTGAAGGAGGGTCCGGAGCGCCGGAACTCGAGCGGGCTGACCTCGATCCGGGGGATGCCGCGGAAGAGCCGCCGGGTCAGCTCGAAGCGGGTCGCGGCGGGGAGCACGGCGCTGCGGTGGGGCGGGTCGGCGGCCGGAATGACGAGCAGGCGTTCGAGGCGAAGCTGCTCGACCAGCTCCCGCGCGACGATCGCGTGTCCGACGTGGGGAGGATCGAAGCTGCCCCCGAAGACGCCGATCCGGCGACCGGAGAACGGACGATCAGCGGAGGGTGGCGGCATTCTCCGCGGGGTCTTCCTCTGCGGCCGCATTCCGCGCTTCCTCCGAGTCGGGGAACTCCGCCAGGAGCCGCTCCCGGATGCTGCCGGCCTCGGTCTCGTACCCGACGCGGCGATATACCTGATAGAGGCGCCACAGGAGGTCCGGGAGGAGGTCCTCCGAAGGCTCCTCGGCGAGGGACAGTTCGAAGTACACGATCGCGGACTCGGGGAGCCGGCGGGTGTCCTGATAGAACTTCCCGATCTCGTAGCTCTTGCGAGCGAGCTTGGCGCGCGCCTCCGCCATGAGGCGTTCCGCCTCCTCGCGGAACGGGGTCGTGGGGAAGAACTGCAGCAGGCGGCCGCATTCCTCGATCGCCCGCCGGGTGTACTCCTGGGAGAGCGTGACCCTGGGCGAGGCGGCGAGATAGGCGCGGCACAACCCCAGTTGCGCGTCGTCGGCCAGGGGACTGTTGGGCCGGCCCGTGGCCATGCGGCGGAATTCCTCCACCGCGTCGAGTTCGTTTCCGGCCCGCAGGTGGCCCTCGGCGGCGAGAAACTGGGCGCTGTCCGCGAGCGGATTCAGCGGAGCCCGGATCATGAAGGCGAGGAAGCCGTCGGCGGCCCGGCGGTATTCCCCGGCGTCGAACTCGTCGTGGGCCCACTGGAAGAGGTCCGGGGGCGACAGATCGCCCGGAGGGCCGGAACTCGCGCACGCCGCGAGCGAGAGGGCGGCGGCGCACACGGCCGTGCGGGCTCCCCGCCTCATTCGAACCCGAAGCGGATCTGGCGCATCCGCTCCTCCGCGCGCCGGACGAGCGCGTGCGTGCGCGTCGGGTTGAGCTCGATGACGCGCGCGTAGCTCACGAGGGCTTCGTTCGTATCGCCGAGGGCGAGCTGCAGCTCGCCGCGCAGGAAGTGCGCGTCGACCATGAGGGGCCGCTGCACCCCGAGTCCCACCATCTCATCGAGCTTCTCGAGCGCGGTCGCGGGGCGGCCCTCGGCCCGGTCCTCGTCCGCCGACGCGTAGAGGCAGTCCCCGTACTGGAAGCTGGCCGCACCCCGGTTCCGGTCCGAGTCCTCCACCGCGTCGAGGTATCCCCTGAAGAAGGGCAGCGCGCGCGTGCAGGCGCCGAGATGTCTGTAGGCGAGGCCGATCTCGTACAGAACGGCCGGATCGGGATCGCCATCCTCGTCGAGGAGCGCGAGACGGAGCGACAGCGACAGCGCCTCGTCCCCCGCCCGGGCGTAGTAGTCGGCCAGCGAACGCTGGAGATCCGCGGGGAGGTAGCCCATGCCCCACCCGAGCAGAGGCTGCAGCGCCCTCGACATGTTCTCCCTCGCCCCCCGCTCGCGGGCGGACCTCGCGATCCCCGCGAGCGCGGCGGCCGCCTGGTGCCGGAGTCCGGGATCCCGCTCCGTGAGCGTCTCGTAGACCGTGATCGCCTCGGCGACATCGCCGCGCGCCGCGTACGCCTGCCCGAGTCTGAGCAGCACTTCCTCCGTGTCGCCCCGAAAGCGGCGGGCGAGGAGGTATTCGGCGATCGCCTTGTCCGCGTCTCCCACGGCGAGATAGCGGTCGCCGCGCACGAGCGACGGGTCCACGGGGTCCCCGCACGCCGCGAGCGCGAGCGCGATCAGAATCCCGTTCGTCCGTCCACCGGCCCGTCGCATCGTCACCATCTCAGTTCCCGTCCGCCTCCCGGGTTGCCCGCCGCGGGGCGCCCGCGACGCCTTTCCGCGTCCAGCGCCGCACCAGTCCGTACAGGAGGATGCAGCGCACCGCGGAGAGCCCGTCGCGCCAGTTGATCTTCTTGCCCTCTGCGTACGTCCGGCCCGCGTAGGAGATCCCCACTTCGTAAACACGCCACCCGCCGAGGGCGATCTTCGCCGTCAGCTCCGGCTCGACGCCGAAGGCCCGCTCCTCGATCGTGAGGCCCTCGATGACCTCTCGCCGGAAACATTTGTGGCACGTCTCCATGTCGCTCAGGTTGAGGTTCGTGACCATGTTCGACAGCCGAGTCAGCCACTGGTTGCCCACGTAGTGCCAATAGTAGAGCACCCGGTGCGGCTGGCCGCCCATGAAACGCGACCCGTACACCACGTCCGCCCTCCCGGCGAGGATCGGCTCCAGAAGGCGCGGATACTCGGCCGGATCGTACTCGAGATCGGCGTCCTGCACGATCACGATGTCGCCGCGGACGGCCCTGAACCCGGTCGAGAGCGCGGCCCCCTTGCCCCGGTTCCTCTCGTGGACGAGGGCCCGGTCGACCAGTCCTTCCTTCTCGAGCCGGCGCAGGATGGCGCCCGACGCGTCCCGCGAGCCATCGTCGACCGCCACCAGCTCGACCTCCGGCGCGACCTCCTTCACGCGCCGCACGATGGTCTCGAGCGTCGCCTCCTCGTTGTAGATGGGCATGACCACGGAAACCCGCGCCCGACCCGTCTCCCGCATTCCGCCTCCCCGGCCGTTCAATCCGGCGTCGTCTCCAGCCGGCCCAGCGCCTGCAGCCGCTGAAAGTAAGCCACCGTGCGCCGCAAACCGACCTCGAGCGGAATCCGCGGCGTCCAGCCCAGCTCCGCCGAGGCGAGCGAGATGTCCGGACGCCGCACCCTGGGATCGTCGGTGGGCAGCGGACGAGCCTCCAGCGGCGATGCGGAACCGGTGGCCGCGACGACGAGTTCCGCCAGGGCCCGGATCGTGTACTCGCCCGGGTTCCCCAGGTTGAGGGGTGCGTGGAGTTCAGCGTTGAACAGACGCCAGATCCCCTCCACCAGATCGGAGACGTAGCAGAAGCTGCGGGACTGCGAGCCGTCGCCGTAGATGGTGAGCGGCTCCCCCCTCAGCGCCTGCACGATGAAGTTGGACACGACGCGGCCGTCGTCGGGGCGCATGCGGGGGCCGTAGGTATTGAAGATGCGCACGATGCGCGTGTCGACTCCGTGGGCGCGGTGGTAGGCCATGGTGATCGCCTCGGCGAAGCGCTTCGCCTCGTCGTACACGCCGCGCGGCCCGATCGGGTTCACGTGGCCCCAGTAGGACTCGGGCTGGGGATGGACGAGCGGATCGCCGTAGACCTCCGAGGTGGACGCGAGCAGGAGCCGGGCGCCGCGCGCCTTCGCGAGCCCGAGCGTGTTGTGGGTGCCCAGCGCGCCGGCCTTGAGTGTCTGGATCGGGAAACGGAGGTAGTCGACGGGACTGGCCGGCGAGGCGAGGTGGAAGATGCCGTCGAGTTCGTCCTCGATCTCGAGGTGCTCCGAGACGTCGCGCTCGAGGAGCCGGAACCGGGGATCGTCCTCGAGATGCGAGAGGTTCTCCCGCCTCCCCGTGATGAGGTTGTCGATGCCGAGGACGGTGTGTCCCTCGGCGAGAAGCCGGTCGGTGAGGTGCGACCCGAGGAAGCCGGCGGCCCCGGTGACGACGAGTCTCACGCGACGACCTCCGGGCCGATCTGCCTGCGGCCGACCGGATAGTACTCGAACCCCAGTTCCGCCATGCGCTCGGGGTCGAACAGGTTCCGCCCGTCGAACACGATGCGCCGGGCCATGCGCTCGCCGACCGCGGTCCAGTCGGGGCGGCGGTACTGGAGCCACTCCGTCGCCAGGACGAGCGCGTCGGCGCCGTCCAGCGTCTCGTATTCGTCGGCCCCGTACTCGACCTCGTCTCCGAGGTAGACGTCGCGCGCCGGGTCCATCGCGACCGGGTCGTGCGCCACGATCGAGGCGCCACGCTCCCTCAGCGCGGCCACGATCGCGCGGGAAGGCGCCGCGCGCATGTCGTCCGTGCGCGGCTTGAAGGCGAGCCCCCAGAGGGCGAAGCGCCTCCCCGACAGGTCTTCGCCGAACCGCCGCCGGATCTTCCGCACGAGGAGCGTCTTCTGGCGGTCGTTGGCCTCGTTCACCGCGCGCGGGATGGTGAGGTCGAGGTCGCGTTCCGCGGCCGACCGGATGAGCGCCTCGACGTCCTTCGGGAGGCAGCTTCCGCCGTATCCCGCGCCGGCGTAGAGGAAGGCGGGCCCGATGCGCGGATCGGAGCCGATCCCCCGCCGCACGCGCTCGATGTCGGCGCCGGTCCGCTCGCACAGCTCCGCGAACTGGTTCATGAGGCTGATGCGCGCGGCGAGCATCGCGTTCGCCGCGTACTTGGTGAGTTCCGCCGAGGGGATGTCCATGAAGATGAGCGGGTTCCCCGACCGTCTGAACGGCTCGTACAGCTCCGTCATGCGCTCGCGCGCGACGTCCGCATCGACGCCGCACACGACCCGGTCCGGATACATGAAGTCGGCGACGGCGTCGCCCTCCTTCAGAAACTCGGGGTTCGCGCACATGTGGAAGGGGACGTCGGTGCGGCGCGCGATCTCGGCGCGCACGATCTCGTTCGTCCCCACCGGCACGGTGCTCTTCGTGACCACGACGGCATGCGGGCGCAGGTGCTCGCCGATCGTCCCGGCGGCCGCGCGCACGAAGCCGAGGTCGGCGAACCCGTCCTCCCCCGGGGGCGTGCCGACCGCGATGAAGATGACCTCCGCCGTCCGGATCCCTTCGGCGGCGTCCGTCGTGAAGCGTAGCCGGCCGGCCGCGAGGTTCTCGGTGATCAGGGGCTCGAGCCCCGGCTCGTAGATGGGGACCTCCCCCGAGTTGAGCCGTCGAATCCTCGCTTCGTCGACATCGGCGCATGTCACGCGGTTCCCGGCGCCGGCCAGACACGACCCCGCCACGAGCCCCACGTACCCGGTGCCGATCACGGTGACTTCCATCGGCGTTTCCGCTCCCGTTTCTTCGGTTGATCGAGGTTCGCGACCCGCCCTCAGGCGGCGTCGGAACTCGCGACCCAGTCGAGCGTCGCGCGCGCGCAGGCCCGCAGGTCGCGCTCCGCGCGCCACCCGGTCGCCCCGGAGAGCCGTCCGGGGTCGCCGATCACGGCTTCGGGCTCGCCGGGCCGAACGAGGGTCGAGTCACGCACGACTTCGGGCTCGATCCCGGCCACCTCGATGACCCACTCGAGCAGTTGCCGGACCGGCGTCCCCCTTCCCGAGCACACGTTCCAGGCGCGGTGGGGCGGCCGGTCGAGATCGGCCAGGGCCCGCAGCGCCCGCACCGCGTCCCGCACGTCCGTGAAATCCCGGGCGATGTCGAGATTGCCGACCGTGAGACGGGAGTCGGTGGCGCCCCGTCGAATCGCCAGCGCGCGGCGGCAGAAGCTCGGGAGCACAAACACCGGGCGCTGGCCGGGCCCGACGAGCGGGAAGAGCCGCGCCACGACGACGTTCACGCCGAGGGCCGGGCCGGCCCCGCGGGCGATCACGTCCTGCGCGGCCTTGGTGGTGCCGTACACGCTCAACGGCCGCAGCGGCGTACGCTCTCCGATCGGACCGTCGTCGACGCGGCCGTACGCGTCGGCGGAGCCGGCGACGAGGACGGTCTCCACGTCCGACCGGGCCCGGGCCGCCGCTTCCACGACGTTCAGCGTGCCCATGCCGTTCACCTCCAGCGCGTCGGCGGGCCGGGCGCGCGCCTCCGCGCTCGACGAGTACCCGGCGAGGTGGAAGATCCGGCGGGGCCGGGCGGCGTCCACCACCGCGGCCACCGTCGCGCCGTCGCGCACGTCCAGCCTCCGCCACTCGACCGCGCCCCTCTCCGCCCGTGAAAGGGTCCCGTCCGCCGGCGTCCCGGCGAGGGACGTCGCCGTCACGTCGCAGTCCCCCGCCAGCAGGTGGGCGAGGAGGTGCTGCCCGATGAACCCGTCGCCGCCCGTGACCAGCACCCTCACGGCACCGGCCTCCCTGGCGTCCCCTTGGGGCGGAGTCGTGGCATCGCGGGCTACAGCGCCCGCGCGAGGCGCCGCGCGGCGTAGGTCACGATCAGGTCCGCGCCGGCGCGGCGGATCGCGTACGCGGCCTCGAGGCGAGCCGCCCCGGCGTCCAGCCAGCCGTTCGCGCCCGCCGCTTCGATCATCGCGTATTCGCCGCTCACCTGGTACGCGGCGGTGGGCCGCCGGAACCGGTCCTTCACCCTGCGCACGATGTCGAGGTTCGGCAGCGCCGGTTTCACCATGATCAGATCCGCCCCCTCCGCGATATCGAGACCGACTTCGCGCAGGGCTTCATCCGCGTTGCGTACATCCATCTGGTATCCGCGCCGGTCCCCGAACGCCGGAGCGGACTCGGCGGCGTCCCGGAAGGGCCCGTAGAACGCGCTCGCGTACTTCGCGGCGTAGGACAGGATGGCCACGTCCTCGAGGCTGGCCTCGTCGAGCGCGGCCCGGATGGCGGCGACGCGGCCGTCCATCATGTCCGACGGCGCCACGATGTCGGCCCCGGCCGCCCCGTGGCTCACGGCCTGGGAAGCCAGCCGCTCCAGCGTCGGGTCGTTGGCGACGCGATCGCCCTCCAGCAGCCCGCAGTGGCCGTGATCCGTGTACTCGCACAGGCACACATCCGTGATCAGCACCAGGTCGGGAAGCGCCTCGCGCAGCGCGCGGAGCGCTCGCTGGATCACGCCGTCCGGGGGGTCCGCCCGCGAACCCCGGGCATCCTTGCTCGAGGGAAGGCCGAACAGGAGCACGGCCCGGATCCCCTCCTCGAACGCTTCGCCCGCCTCGTCCACGGCCGCTTCAACGCTGAAGCGGTCGATCCCCGGCATGGAGGCGACCGGCTGGCGCGCCGGCCCCCGATCATCGATGAGCAGCGGGTAGATGAGATCCGAGGCCGCGAGCCGCGTTTCGCGGACCAGCTCCCGCAGCGCGGCCGTCCGCCGGAGGCGGCGGGGCCGGGAGACCGGAAACGGCGCCTCAGACACGGCCGGATGTCGCGGAACGACGGCCCGGCCGCGCGGCCGCCCGCGTCAACGCGTCCAGCAGCCCGGGCATCGAGTGTGTCGCCGCCACGACGTGCACGGGAAGCCCCAGCTCCGACAGGGTGGCGGCGGTCACCGGGCTGATGGCGGCCACCAGGGCGCCTCCGGTCTGCGGACCCACGAGTTGCACGAAGGCTCGGGCGGCGGAAGAGGCGGTGAAGGTCAACCAGTCTCCGCGCCCGAGTTCGATGAACTCGAGCAGAGCCGCTCGAACCGGCCAGTTGACGTCGACGGCGTAGGCGGGCGCGACCTCGACCTCCGCTCCGGCCGCGACGAGCCGCTCCCGAAGCACGGGCCGGGCGCCCTCGGCCTGCACGAGGAGCACGCGCGTGCCCGCGCGTGTCCCGGACGCGGTGGCCGCCACGATGCTGTCGGCGAGCGCCTCGCCGCGATACACCGGCGGCACGAGGCAGTCCGCGGCTCCGTGTGCCCGCGCCGCCTCCGCCGTCGACGGCCCCACCGCGGCCAGCCGGCACGCCCGCAGCGCGTCGGCCCGACCCTCGGCCCGAAGCGCCTCCGCCAGACGCTCGACGGCATTGACGCTCGTGACGACCACCCAGTCGTACGCGGCCAGGCGCTTCGCGGCGCGGGGCAGCCCCCGGGGGTCGGTCGGCGGGACGAGACGTATCGTGGACGCAGTCGTGACCGTGGCCCCCATCGCCTCGAGCCGGTCCCGCAAAGGGCGGGCCTGCCCGGGCGGCCGGGTCACCAGAACGTGCTGGCCGGCCAGGGGCGGGGCGGTGGCAGGGGTTGGCGGGGGCCGGGTCAAGCTCCCTTGACGACTTTTCCCGCCTTGATGCACCGCGTGCACACGCGCACGCGACGCCGCACCGACTCCTCCACGATTCTCACGCGCTGCAGGTTCGGCATGAAGCGCCGCTTGCGCTTGTTGTTCGCGTTGCTCACGTGGTTCCCGACGCCGGGTCCCTTGCCGCAGATGTAGCAGAAGTTCGCCATGGTTCGCTCAGTGCACGAACACGGAATCGGCGAGGAGGAAGGTCGGCGAAGTGGGGATCATCCCGGCCATGTCCTCGCGCACCGCCCCTGCCGTGACCCAGGTCGCGCCGATCGAATCGTTGAATGTGTAGACCGCGCCCGACACGAAGACGCTGTCGCCGCCGTAGATCGTGACGTCCGCCATCCGGAGGCGCTGAATCGGATCGGATTCCAGGAGGACGGGATAGGCGAGGCTGTCGGTGAGCGCCAGCAAGAGGGCACCCTCCCCGAGGCCGCTCGCTACGCGGATCCCCTCGATGACGACGCGGCGCCCGACCGCTCCCCGCGGATCGTTGAGGAGATCCCCGGCGTTCAGATCCCGAGCGGCCTCCACCTCGGCCTCCTCGGCGGCGATGCGCGCCGCCGCGATCCCCTGCGACTGGAGATTGAGCCAGTACATGAACGCGGCGATGGCCGCAATCGCCACGATGCCGAGAATTACGCCAAGCCCACCTTCGCCCCTGTTGGACATGTGTCTCCTCTCCTGGTTCCTCACGCCTCGCGGTCGGTGAGCTCGATAAACGCCAGCTCCGCGCCATCGCCCTGCCGTGCACCCAACTTCAGAATCCTGGTGTATCCGCCCGGCCGCTGCTCGAAACGGGGGCCAAGGTGCTCGAAGAGCTTCTTCAGCGCCGTTCGATCCGCGATCTGACGGCCCGCGAGTTGGCGGCTGTGCAGATCGCCCCTCTTCGCCAGAGTGATGAGCTTTTCGGCGAACGGTCGCAACTCCTTCGCCTTCGCCTCGGTCGTCCGGATCCGTTCATGCAGGATGAGGCTCGTCGCCATGTTGCGCAGCATCGCCTTCCGGTGGCTGCGCGTCCGGCCGAGCTCCCGTCCCTTCTTTCTATGCCTCATCGTCGCCCCGGGCCCCGTTTTCCGCCAGATCGTCCAGCAGGTAGAGGTTACCGTCGTCGCCACGCTGGAACGACATCCCGAACCGAAGGCCGTGCTGCCCGAGCACCTCCGCAACCTCCTCGAGGGACTTCTCGCCGAAGTTCTCGAGTTTGAGAATCTCGTCACGGGACCGCACCACGACATCCGCGAGCGTACTGATATTCTGCCGCTCGAGCGTGTTCCGCGAGCGCGCGGAGATCTCGCTGAACTCGTCGAGGGTACGTGCCAGCAACTCCACCAGACCCGAATCGACGGGTTGTCCCCCATCCCCCTTGCCGTCCGGTTGTGCGACCTCGGGCAGCGTGGGCACGCTCCCCATGCGGCTGAAGTACGACAGGTGGAGCCTCGCGATCTCCGCCGCCTGCGACACCGCCTCCGCCGGCTTCAGCGCCCCGTTCGTCTCTACATCCACCTCCAGTCGGTCGAAATCCGTGCGCTGCCCCACGCGGGTCTCGTTCACGGAGAAGTTGGCGCGCGTCACGGGGTTGTAGACGGAATCGATCCGTATCGTCCCAACCGGGAAGGTCCGGCTCCCGTCAGCCTCGTCCGGGGGCGCGTGCTGCTCGGCCATCACGAAACCGCGGCCGCGATTCACCCACAGATCGAGCGTCAGAGGCCGGGGCAGATCTTCCTGCAGCGTGAAGAGGAGGAGGTCCGGGTTGACCACCCGGACCGACGCGTGCTGGGCGATCAGGCTCGCGGTCACGGGACCGGCCTTGTGCGCCGAAAGCGTCAGCTGCGCCTCGGTCTTGTCTTCGTCCATGACGAGTACGAGGCGCTTCAGATTCTGAATGATCTGATGAACGTCCTCCGCTACGCCGTCGACCGTCTGGTGCTCGTGCTGGACACCGTCGGCCCGGAAGGCCCACACGGCCGCGCCCGGCAGGGAGGACAGCATGATCCGCCGGATCGAGTTGCCAATCGTATGTCCGAACCCGCGCTCGAGCGGCTGGAGGAGGAACAACGCCCGCGATCCTTCCTCGGATCGCTGCTGTTCCTCCATCGCCTGCGGAAGCACGAGGCCGGCGAGATCTACCGACACCGTCATATGCGCTCCACTCTCTGTTCTGTGTCTTGTTCCGAGCTGTCTTTGTTCCGAGCCGGGACCACCCGCGGCCCGGCGGGGCGGACCACGGCCGTGGCGAACCCCGGCCGTGGCGAACCCGCCTACTTGCTGTAGAGTTCGACGATCAACTGTTCTTCGACCGCCAGCGGAATGTCGGACCTGGACGGGCGTTCGAGCATCCGTCCGGTCCCCGCCTTGTAGTCCACGCCGAGCCACGACAACTGATCGCGCGACCTGCGGTCTTCGATCGCCTCGATGACCACCGGCAACTGTCTCGCCCGGGGCGCCACCGACACCTCGGCTCCCGGGGCCACGGCGAAGCTGGGAACATCCACGGTCGCCCCGTCGACCCGCAGGTGACGATGTCTGATGAGCTGGCGCGCCGCCTTGCGCGACGGCGCGAAGCCGAGGCGGTAGACGATGTTGTCGAGCCGGCTCTCGAGGGCGACGAGCAGGTTCTCACCCGTCACGCCGGGTACGCGCGAGGCCTTCTCGAACAGCGTCCGGAACTGCTTCTCCGCGAGACCGTAGATCCGCTTGACCTTCTGCTTCTCCCGCAACTGCACGGCGTACTCCGACTGGCGGCGTCGACGACGACCGCCTCCGTGCTCGCCGGGAGGGAAGGCGCGCCGTTCGATGGCGCACTTCTCCGTGAAGCAGCGCTTCCCTTTCAGGAAGAGCTTCTCCCCCTCGCGACGGCAGAGCCGGCACACGGGGCCGGTGTATCGAGCCATCTACACCCTCCGCTTCTTGGGTGGACGGCACCCGTTGTGCGGGATGGGCGTCACATCCCTGATGGAGCGGATCGCGAGGCCGGCGGCCTGCAACGCCTGGATGGCCGATTCGCGGCCGGACCCCGGTCCCTGCACCTCGACGTGGACGCGCCGCATTCCCATGCCGGCGGCCTCCCGTCCCACCGTCTCGGCCGCGATCGTGGCGGCGAACGGCGTGGACTTCTTCGAGCCCTTGAAGCCCGCCTTGCCGGCGCTGGCCCAGGCGACCGTATCGCCCGTCAGGGTGCTGATCGTGATGATCGTATTGTTGAACGTCGCCTTGATGTGGGCGACGCCCTCGGCGTCGACCTGGCGCTTCTTCTTTCGTACGGGTTTCGCCATTCCCTATGCATTCTCCATTTGGGCGGACGTGGTGAGGCCTGTCGGTGCGGCGCCTGCTTCCGCGGCGCCTACTTCCGCGGCGCCTTCTTCTTCCCGGCCACGGCGCGGCGCGGCCCCTTCCGGGTGCGGGCGTTCGTGTGCGTTCTCTGCCCGCGGACGGGCAGGTTCCTCCGGTGCCGGATCCCGCGATAGCATCCGATGTCCATCAGACGCTTCACGTTCATCGAGGTCTCGGTGCGCAGCGCGCCCTCGACCTTGTAGTGGTTCTCTATGACCCGGCGCAGCCTGTTGACGTCGTCGTCGGACAGCTGATAGACCCGCACGTCGGCGCCCACCCCGGTCTCGGCCAGGATGTTGCGCGCCGTCGAATGGCCGATTCCGTAGATGTAGGTCAGGCCCACCTCGATCCGCTTGTTCCGCGGAAGATCGACTCCGGCTATGCGTGCCATTTATCCCTGCCGCTGTTTGTGCTTCGGATCGCGACTGCAGATCACGCGCACGACGCCGCGGCGGCGAATGACCTTGCAGTGTTCGCAAATGCGCTTGACGCTGGAACGAACCTTCATGTCTCGTCCTCTGGTGGTGGTTCTATGACAGCCTTTAAAGCTAGCAGCCCGAACCGGTCCGAACAACGTACGGCTCACTTATATCGGTATGTGATCCGCCCTCTCGTCAGATCATACGGCGACAATTCCACCGCGACCTTGTCTCCGGGCAGGATCCGTATGTAGTTCATGCGAATCTTGCCGGACACGTGACAGACGATCCGGTGCCCGTTCTCGAGTTCCACCCGGAACATCGCGTTCGGAAGCGCCTCTGTGACCTCCCCCGTCATCTGGATCGGTTCTTCCTTCGCCAAATCAGATCTCCCCTGCCGCTGCCGGAGTTGCTACGCGGGTCAGGACCCGCGGCCCGTCCGCCGTGACGGCGACCGTGTGCTCGAAGTGGGCCGACAGGCGGCCATCGGCGGTCACGACGGTCCACTCGTCGTCCAGTGTGCGGATTCCGGGCCGCCCTTCATTCACCATCGGCTCGATGGCGATGACGAGCCCCGGCCGCATCCTGAAGCCGCGGTCGCGCACCCCGTAGTTCGGAACCTGCGGCTCCTCGTGCGGCGCCTCGCCCACCCCGTGACCCACGAGTTCCCGGATCACGCTGAAGCCGGCGGCCTCGACGTGCGTCTGGATCGCCCACCCCAGATCGCCGAGTTGCGATCCCGGCTGCGCGGCCTCCACGCCTACCTCGAGCGCCTCCTCCGTGACGTCGAGCAGGCGCGCCGTGCCGGGCGCCACCTCGCCGACGGGGATCGTGATCGCCGCGTCCGCGAACAGTCCGTCGTACTTGACCCCGACGTCGACGCTGACGATGTCGCCAGGCTCGAGTCGGCGCCGAAACGACGGGATGCCATGCACGACCTCGTCGTTTATGCTCGTGCAGAGAGTGGCCGGGAACCCGTACAGTCCCTTGAAGGCCGGTGTGGCCCCGGGGTGATCGCGGATCATCGCCTCGGCCATCTCGTTCAGTTCGCCGGTGCTGCGTCCCGGCACGGCCCGCGCGGCCGCCATCTCCAGCACCTCGGTGACGATTGTCCCGGCCGCCGCGATCGCCTCGATCTGGCCGGGCGACTTCAGCCGGATCAAGCTGCCGTCTCCGCCCGGCGCAGCGCGGCGAGCAGCCGATCCCGGACCGCCTCCTTCGTCCCCAGCCCGTCCACCGCGGTCAGCCCCGGCCCGGACCGTGCGTAGTACGCGAGCAGGGGCTCGGTCTGCTCGCGGTAGACCGAGAGGCGGTTGCGGACCGTCTCCGCGCGGTCGTCGGATCGCTGGATCAGCGAAGAGCCGCATGCCGGGCACGGGGCGTCGTCCCCCACCGCGCGCACGTGGGTCACGAGGCCGCACGCCTCGCACACCCGCCGGCCGGAGATCCGTTCGACGAGTTCCGGCTCCGGCGCCTCCAGCGAGAGCACCGCGTCCAGCTCGAGGCCACGCGCGGCGAGCAACTCGCCGAGTCCATCGGCCTGCGCCACCGTGCGCGGGAATCCATCGAGCAGGAACCCGCCGGCGGTCTCCGGGCCGTCGAACGCCTCCGCGATGAGTCCCAGCACGACATCGTCCGGGACCAGATCGCCCGCCTCGTAGTAGACCCGCACCCGCTCGCCGAGGGCGGTACCGGCGTTCAGCGCCGCCCGGATCATGTCGCCGGTCGAAAGGCGCGGAATGCCGAACCGCTCCGCCAGGAGTTCGCCCTGGGTGCCCTTCCCGACCCCCGGCGGGCCCATGATGATCAGCCGTACGCCCATCACAAGTATCGCTGTTTGCCGCGATACTTGACCCGACCCTTCTTCATGAAGCCCTCGTACTGGCGCAGCAGGAGGTGCTGCTGCAGCTGCTGCATCGTATCGAGGGCGACCCCCACCACGATGAGCAGCGAGGTGCCGCCGAAGACGAAGGTCTGAAGGTCGAAGATCGAGAAGATCACGTAAGGCAGAACCGCGATCAGCGCGAGGTAGACGGACCCGGGCAGGGTGATCCGCGTCAGGACGTGATCGATATAGTCGGCGGTCTTCGCGCCCGGCTTGACGCCCGGGATGAACCCGCCCTGCCGCTTGAGGTTCTCCGCCAGGTCGGCCGGGTTGAAGATGATCGAGGTGTAGAAGTACGTGAAGTAGATGATGAGGACGATGTAAAGTCCGTAGTACCACGACGTCCCTACCTGGAGCGCCTGGCTGATCTCGTAGATGAAGCGGCGGGCGCCGGAACTGCCGGGCCCCGGATTCCCCATGAACGCGGCCAGCGTGCCCGGGATGATGATGATCGACTGCGCGAAGATGATCGGCATCACCCCCGCCGAGTTGATGCGGAGCGGGATGAACGACCGTTGGCCCTCCCGGATGCGGCCCCTTCCGACGACCTTCCTCGGGATCTGCACCGGGATCTTGCGCTGAGCCATCGTCAGCGCCACGACCGCGGCCATCACCGCCACCAGCGTCGCCCCGAGCAGCACGAGGCGGAGCAGCGTGATGCCGCCCGCCTGGTACAGTTCGAACGTGTTGATCACCGCGCCCGGGAAGCCCTGCAGGATGGAGAAGAAGATCAGCAGCGACATGCCGTTTCCGACGCCGCGCTCGGTCATCTGCTCGCCCAGCCACATGACGAACACGCCACCGGTGGTCAGCATCAGCACGGTCAGGAGTCGGAAACCGAGCCCCGGATCGAGCACGGCGCCGGCCTGCGACTCGAGGAACAGCGCGTAGGTGTACGACTGTCCGATGCAGAGGACGACCGTCGTGTACCGGGTCCACTGCGTGAGCTTGCGGCGCCCTGCCTCTCCCTCCTTCTGGAGCTTCTCGATCGCCGGCATGACGGCCGCGAGAAGCTGGAAGAGGATGCTCGCGGAGATGTAGGGCATGATGCCGAGCGCGAAGACGGTCGCGCGCTGCAGGCCGCCGCCCACGAACAGGTCGTAGATCCCGAAGATCGTGCCCTGGAACTGCCCGGCCAGCGACTGCAGCGCCACGACGTCCACGCCGGGGGTCGTGATGTGCGAGCCCAGCCGATAGAGGGCGAGGCAGAGCAAGGTGAAGAGGATCTTCGCCTTGAGTTCCGGCACCTTGAAGATGTTCGCCGCGGCGGCGGCCGCGTTCCGAGCGTTCGCCATGCCCTACTCGATGACCCGGGCGGTGCCGCCGGCCGCCTCGATCTTCGCACGGGCCGAGGCGCTGAAGGCGTGTGCGCGGACGTCGAGCGCCCGATCCAGGTCGCCGCGTCCGAGGATCTTGACCGGTCGGTCGGTGCGGCGGATGACTCCGCTCGCCTCAAGTGTCCCGGGATCGATCTCGCCGCCCTCGACCCGCACCAGATCCGACAGGTTCACGATCCGCCATTCCGTTCGCCGGTGCGGTTTGAACCCCCGTTTGGGCGTCCTCCGGTAGAGCGGCATCTGCCCGCCCTCGAACCAGGCCGGGATCGAGGCGCCGCTTCGCGACTTCTGACCCTTGTGACCGCGCCCCGATGTCTTTCCCGACCCCGACCCGTGGCCGCGCCCCCGCCGCTTCGCGGAACGCTTCGAACCCCGGGGCGGAGAGAGATTGTCGAGACCGATCCGCTCGCGTTCAGCCATCGCTCCCCACCTCCTCGACCTCGACGAGATGCGCGACGGCGTGGATCATGCCGCGGATCGCCGGGTTGTCCGGTTGTACGACCTGGTCCTGATGATGCTTCAGCCCCAGGGCGCGGAGGGTGTCGCGCTGCTTTCGCTGCGCTCCGAGGCCGCTCTTCACCTGGCGGATCTTCAACTGCTCACCCACGCATGGCCTCCCGAATCGTGGCCAGATCCACGCCCCGCTCGATCGCGATCTGCTCCGGCGTGACGAGTTCCTGGAGACCGCTCATCGTCGCGCGGACGATGTTGAGCGGGTTGTTCGTACCGAGGCTCTTGGTGAGGATGTCCTGGACTCCGGCACACTCCAGCACCGCGCGGACGGGGCCGCCGGCGATCACGCCCGTCCCCGGACCGGCCGGCTTGAGCAGCACCTTGCCGGCGCCGTGTCGGCCCAGGATCTCGTGCGGAATCGTACCGTTCACGATCGGCACCTTGACCATGGCCTGCCGGGCCTGCTCGAACCCCTTCCGGATCGCCTCGGCGACTTCGTTCGCCTTGCCCAGGGCCGTCCCGACCCTGCCCTGCCCGTCACCGACCGCGACGAGCGCCGTGAAGGAGAAGCGACGCCCCCCCTTTACGACCTTCGAGACGCGATTGATGAAGATGACATTCTCCTTGAAGTTGTCACCGTCGTCGCGCCGCTTCCCTCTTCTAGCCATGAAGCCCTCTCGTCAGAATCGGAGGCCGCCGTCGCGGGCGCCCTCCGCAAACGCGCGTACCCGGCCGTGGTAGGGATAACCCCCACGGTCGAACACGATCTCTTCGACATCGGACCCGACCGCCTTCTCCGCCAGCCTTCTCCCCGCCAGGTATGCGTCGGCGACCTTGCCCGACCGGGCGCCCGCGTCGCCCTCCGTCCCGGCGCGCGTCGACACGCCGATCAGGGTGATGCCCCGGTCGTCGTCCACGAGTTGGCCCTCAAGGTTCCGCAGGCTGCGGAACACCACGAGACGCGGGCGTGCCGCCGTGCCCCGGATCTTCTTCTTGATCCGGGCGTGACGACGCGTCCGGAGTCGATGCCTCTGTTTTGTCCGTCCCCTGATGTCCATCGTGCTTCCCGCTCTCCCCCGTTGCCGGCCGGATCAGCCCGTCGCCTTGCCCGCCTTGCGGCGCACATGCTCGCCCACGTAGCGGATTCCCTTCCCCTTGTAGGGCTCGGGCGGGCGGATCGCGCGGATCTCGGCCGCCATCTGGCCCACCCTCTCCTTGTCGATGCCCATCACCTTCACGCGAGTCGGAGACTCGAGCCCGAACGCCACGCCCGCCGGAGGCTCCACCGTGACCGTGTGGCTGTATCCGACGCTGAACACGAGATCCCGGCCCTTCTGCTCGGCGCGGTATCCGACGCCGTGGATCTCCAGCTTCTTCTCGTATCCCCGGGATACTCCCGTGACCATGTTCGCGATCAACGACCGGGTCAGCCCGTGCAGGGCCCTCTGCCGCGCTTCGTCGGACCCTCGCGCCACGCGTACGGCCCCGTCGGAGAGGGTGATCTCCATATCGGAGCTGAAGGAGCGCTCGAGTTCGCCCCTCGGCCCCTTCACATGCACACCGACACCGTCGATCGTGACCTCGACGCCGTCCGGCACCGGGATCGGCAGCTTTCCGATTCTCGACACGCTATCTGCTCCCTCGCGGGTGCGCCGCCGACGCGGACCGCCCCGCGGTGCGGCTAGTAGATTTTCGCGATGACTTCGCCGCCGACGCGTTGCCTGCGGGCCTCGCGATCGGTCATCAGTCCATTCGATGTCGACAGGATCGCGATCCCCATCCCTGCCCGGACCTTGGGGACCGAACTCGCGCCCACGTACTTCCTCAGCCCCGGCTTCGACACCCGCTCGAGGAGCCGGATCACGGGCCGCTCGTCCGACGTGTACTTCAGGTACACGCGCAGGCGACCGTGCCGGTTATCGTCCAGCACCTTGTAGCCGCGCAGAAAATGGTTCTCCGTGAGGATGCGCGCGATCTCGACCTTGATCTTCGAGAGCGGGATGTCGACCCGCCGGTGTCCCGCGCCCCCCGCGTTGCGGATCCTGGTCAGCATGTCCGCGATCGGATCGGTCATGCTCATGTCACCAACTCGCTTTCCGAACCCCGGGGATCTCTCCGCGCAGCGCCTGTTGCCGGAAGCAGATTCGGCAGAGGCCGAACTTCCTCATGTAGGCCCGGGCCCGGCCACACCGGTTGCAGCGCCGCACCGTGCGGGAGCTGAACTTCGGTTTCCGGTTCGCTTTCTGAATCAACGACGTCTTGGCCATGCGGTCTTTCCTGATGTGAGCCGTCTCCGGCGGCCCCGCCGGGGCGGAACTCCGCCTAGATGACGACCGGGACTTCGTCGCGGAACGGCATCCCCATCTCGCGAAGCAGGACGAGCGCCTCGTCGTCGCGGTCCGTGGTCGTGACGAATGTGATGTTCATGCCGTGGATCTTGACGATCTCGTCGTAGTCGACTTCGGCGAAGACCATCTGCTCCTGGATCCCCACCGTATAGTTGCCGCGACCGTCGAACGCCCGGCTCCTGAACCCCCGGAAGTCCCGAATTCGCGGCACCGCCGTGCTGATGAAGCGGTCGAGGAACTCGTACATTCGCGGGCCGCGGAGGGTGACCTTCGTCCCGACGGGCATGCCCTCGCGCAGGCCGAAGTTCGAGATGGAGTTCCGCGCTCGCGTAGTCACGGGGCGCTGGCCGCTGATCACCGCGAGTTCGTTCGCGGCGGACTCGAGCAGCTTCGGGTTGTCCTTCCCTTCGCCGAGCCCCGCATTGATCACGATCTTCTCGAGCCCCGGGATCTGGTGCGGGTTCTCGAATCCGAACACCTCGGCGAGCTTCGGCCGAACCGTGTCATCGTAGTGTATCCGCAGCCGCGGCTTTCCATTTTTCGAACTCATCGTTTCCTCGTCGCCCCTCAGCCCGCCGTCGGGATCGGGTTGTCGCAGCGCTTGCAAATCCGCTCGATCGTGCCGTCCGCGTCGTGCCGTCGTCGAACCCGTGTCGGCTCATCGCAATGAGGACACACGAGCATCACGTTCGAGACGCTGACCGGCTCCTCGTACGTGACGATCCCGCCTTCCGTGATGCCGCCTTTCGCGTTCGCCGCCGGGCGCTTGTGGTGCTTCCGCATGTTGACGTCCTGCACGACGACGAGCGCGCGCGCGGGGATCGCGCGCAGAATCCGTCCCTG
This sequence comes from Candidatus Palauibacter sp., assembly GCF_965222475.1. GTDB lineage: Bacteria > Gemmatimonadota > Gemmatimonadetes > Palauibacterales > Palauibacteraceae > Palauibacter. Next base: position 464,693 of record NZ_CBDCUB010000002.1, read on the forward strand.
GGCGCCGATGTCGTTGCCCGCGATCACCCTGACGGTGTCTCCGGTCCTCAGGTTCAGCTTCCTCTGGGTCATGTTCGGCTCGAATCCTCGCGCGGCTCTCAGATGACTTCGGGAGCGAGCGATACGATCTTCATGAACTTCTTCTCGCGGAGTTCGCGCGCCACCGGTCCGAAGATTCGGGTGGCGGTCGGCTCTCCCGCGTCGTTTATGATCACCGCCGCGTTCTCGTCGAAGCGGATGTAGCTGCCATCGCGCCGGCGGCTCTCCTTGGCGGTCCTCACGACCACCGCTCGCACCACCTCGCCCTTCTTCACGTTGCCGTGCGGCGTCGCGTCCTTGATCGTCGCGACGATCACATCGCCGACGCGTGCATACCGGCGGCGCGACCCTCCGAGAACTCGAATGCAGAGGGCCCGGCGCGCGCCGGAATTGTCCGCGATCCGGACCATGGACTCCTGCTGGATCATCTCGTGCCCCTCGCTAGTCCGGGCGCCGGATCAACTCGAGCACGCGCCAGCGCTTGTGCCGGGACAGCGGCCGGGTCTCTTCGATCCGGACGATGTCGCCGACCCTGTACTCGTTCGTCCCGTCGTGGGCCTGGTACCGCTTCCCCCGGCTCACCTGCTTGCCATACAGCGGATGGGCGAGGCGCCGTTCCACGGAGACCACGACGGTCTTGTCCATTCGGTCGCTCACGACCGTCCCGAGCCGGAGCTTCCGGCGGCCCTTCGTCCCGGATTGATCAGCCAACCTGGTTCTCCTCGCTACGCGCCCGTTCGGACTGCACGGTCTTCAGCCGGGCGATCTCGCGCCGCAGCGTCCGGAGGAGCGACGGGTTCTCCAGCTCCTCGAAGGCCACCCGATACCGCAGGCGCGCGATCTCGTTCTTCGCGCGGGCGAGTTCCTCCGCGAGTTCCTCGTCCGTGAACTCCCGGATCTCCATCGCGGTCATCGCCATCTATTCCTCCCGCACCAGGAAGCGCGTCTTGATCGGGAGCTTCGCGGACGCCAGTTCCATCGCGCGCCGCGCGAGTTCGACATCCACGCCCTCGAGTTCGAACATGACGCGCCCCGGCTTCACGGGAGCGACCCAGTACTCGGGATTCCCCTTGCCCTTGCCCATCCGCGTCTCGGCGGGCTTCTGCGTGAGCGGCTTGTCCGGAAAAATGCGGATCCAGACTTTCCCGCCCCGCTTGATGTGTCGCGTCATGGCGACACGCGCCGCCTCGATCTGCCGGTTCGTGATCCAGCCCGGTTCGATCGCCTGGAGGGCGTAGTCACCGAAGGAGACCTTGTTCCCGCGGTGCGCACTGCCCCGCAGGCGGCCCTTCTGCTGTTTCCGGTACTTGATGCGCTTCGGTTGCAGCATATTCCTTCTACCCTCGCCTGCGGCCGCCGCGACGGCGACCGCCCGCGGTATACGTCTGACCCCGGCGGTCCTCCACGATTTCGCCGTGGAAGATCCACACCTTCACCCCGATCGTGCCGAACGTCGTCCTGGCCTGGCGCTCCGCATAGTCGATGTCGGCGCGCAGCGTGTGCAGCGGGACGCGCCCCTCGTGATAGCCTTCCGAACGCGCGATCTCGGCCCCCCCGAGGCGGCCGCCGCACTGGATGCGGATGCCGTCCGCGCCGGCGCGCATGGCCGCCTGCACGGCCCGCTTCATCGCCCGTCGAAAACTGATGCGCTGCGTCAACTGGTGGGCGACATTATCGGCCACCAGCTGGGCCGCGGTCTCCGGGCGGCGAATCTCCTCTACGTTCACGGACACTTCCGCCTCGGTGAGGAGCGCCAGCTCGTCGCGCAGCTTGTCGACCTCGGCCCCGCGCTTGCCGATGACGACGCCCGGCCGGCCGGTGTGAATCGTAACGACGATCTTGGACGGCTTGCGTTCGATCTCCACGTGGGAGATGGCCGCGTGACCGAGCCGGGCGTGCAGGTACTTCCGCAGCTTCTCGTCTTCCGCGAGCAGCTTGGGGAATTCCCTCCCCTGCGCGTACCAGCGCGACCGCCAGGGTTTGACGGAGCCGAGCCGGAATCCGTACGGGTGTGTCTTCTGCCCCATTAGTCCCTCGTCTCCACGACGACCGTCACGTGACTGCTCCGCTTGAGCACGGGCGTGGCCCGCCCGTATGCGCGGGGGCGCCAGCGCCGAAGCGTCCTGCCTTCGTCCACATAGGCCTCACGCACGAAGAGTTCGTCCACATCGACGACCTCGCCCTCCTCGTCCGCCCGATAGGCCGCGTTCGCGACGGCGGAGCGGAGGACCTTGCCGACGGACCGGGCCGCTTTCTTCTTCGAGAACTGCAGGATGGCGTACGCCTCGTTTACGTCGCGGCCGCGAATCTGGTCGATGACCAGCCGCATCTTCCGCGCCGACATGCGGACGTTGTTCGCCTTCGCCGCGGCCCGCATCAGACCCGTCCCCTCCGGTCCCGCACAGAACCGGCATGACCCCGGAACGTCCGCGTCGTCGCGAACTCTCCCAGCTTGTGGCCCACCATGTTCTCCGTCACATAGACCGGGATGAACTTGTTCCCGTTGTGCACGGCGAGGGTGTGCCCCACGAAATCGGGACTGATCGTCGAGGCGCGCGCCCAGGTCTTGATGACCGACTTGCCTCCGGACTCGTTCATCCGCTGCACCTTCATGAGCAGCTTCTCGTCGATGTACGGTCCCTTCCTGACGCTTCTCGGCATTGCTTTCCCCCGCTCCTACTTCGTGGCCTTGCCGCGCTTGCGGCCGCGCACGATCAGCTTGTCGCTCGCCTTCCGCCTCTTCCTCGTCTTCCGTCCCTCCGGCTTGCCCCAGGGCGAGACGGGTGGACGGCCGCCCGAACTGCGGCCCTCGCCGCCCCCGAGGGGGTGGTCGACGGGGTTCATCGCCACACCCCGGACCTTGGGCCGGCGACCCTTCCACCGTGAGCGACCGGCCTTCCCGGCGCGGATCAGCTCATGATCGACGTTGCCCACCTGGCCGACCGTGGCCCGGCACGATTCCGGCACCATGCGCATCTCGGTGCTCGGAAGCCGCAGCGTCACCCTGCCCCTCTCCTTCGCGACGACCTGCACCGCCGCTCCCGCCGAGCGGGCAAGCTGCGCCCCCTTGCCGGGGACGAGTTCCACCCCGTGCACGACGGTCCCGAGAGGGACTTCGCTCAGAGGCAGAGAGTTCCCCGGCGCGGGATCGATGCCGGAACCGGAGAGCACGGTGTCCCCCACGCCCAGTCCCCGGGGGTGGAGGATGTAGCGCTTCTCGCCATCCGCGTAATGAATGAGGGCGATGCGGGCCGACCGGTTCGGATCGTACTCGATCTCCGCCACGACCCCCGGCACCCCGTCCTTCCGGCGCTTGAAGTCGATCCGCCGGTAGCGTCGCTTGTGGCCGCCGCCCCGCCGCCGGCTCGTGATCCGCCCGTGGTGGTTGCGGCCCGACTTCTTCGGCAGCCCCTCGGTGAGCGACTTCTCGGGCTCGCTGCGCGTGATCTCCTCGAAGGTCGAGACGCTGCGAAAACGGGAGGCCGACGTGACCGGCTTGAACTTTCGAATCGGCATCGATCAAGCTCCTTCCAGCACGTCAACGGGCCCATCCGCGACCTCGATGATCGCCTTCTTCCAGTGCGGCCGCCGACCCATGGTGCGCCCCACGCGCTTCTTCTTGCCCCGCACGTTCATCGTGCGCACCGAAGTCACGTGACAGCCCTCGAAGATCGCCTCGAAGGCCTTGCGGATCTCGATCTTGTTCGCGTCCGGCGCCACCTCGAAGGTGTACTTCGGGCGGGGCTCGACTTCCCCGCGTTCGATTCGGGCCTGGAGCCTGCGGCCCACCCCATCGGTCCCCTCGGACTGCAGGCTGGTCGAACTCTTCTCGGTGAAGAGAGGACGGAGGATGATCTCGTTCGGCGTGCGTCTCATGCGTCGCCCTCCTCGCCGGGCCCGGCCGACGCATCGAAGGCCGACGCCTCCACCAGCACCAGGTCCGACCACAGGATGTCGTACGCGGAGGCGTCGCCCCACGGGAGCACGCGAACTCCGGGCAGATTCCTCGCCGAGAGGTAGACGCTCGGCTTGTGGCCCGAAGTCAGGAGGAGAACGTTCTCGGACTCGCGTCCGATGCGGGTCAGGAGCGCGGCCACCTCGCGAGTCTTCGGCGGGTCGAAGTCCAGGTGCTCCACCAGCGCCAGATCGCCACTCAGCGCTCTCGTGTTGAGGGCCGACCGGATCGCCAGCCGACGCAGCTTCCGGGGCATGCGGACGCGATAGGAGCGCGGGTGCGGGCCGAAGACGACCGAGCCGCCCCGCCACAACGCGGAGCGGATCGTGCCGGCGCGGGCGCGACCGGTCCCCTTCTGCCGCCAGGGCTTGCGGGATCCCCCGTGTACCGTGGAGCGGCTCTTGGTCGAATGCGTGCCCTGGCGCCGGTTCGCGAGCAGGGCGGTGACGACCTGGTGGAGCGCATCCTCGTTGACGGTGCCGTCGAACGGCGTTCGCGGCAGCATCCGCTCCTCGCCGGAAGTGCCATCGGCCCGGTACGTCGAGACTTTCATCGGCCCGACCTCACCGTGACGATGTTGTTGCGCGCGCCCGGTACGGAGCCCTGGACGATGAGCAGGTTCTTCTCGGCATCGACGCGAATGACCTTGCGGCTCATCGCCATGTGCTTCGTCCCACCCATGCGGCCCGCCATCTTGACGCCCTTGATGACGCGGGACGGATCCGTGCCCGCCCCGATCGAGCCCGGCCCCCGCAGGACCGACGTCCCGCCGTGAGAGCCGCGGCCGCCGGCGAAGCCGTGCCGCTTCACGACGCCCTGGAAGCCGCGGCCCTTCGTCGCGCCGCTCACGCTCACCCGCGATCCGACTTCGAACATGTCGACCGTCAGCTGCTGGCCCGGCTCGAGATCCTCATTCCCGAAATCGAACTCGGCCAGGACCCGCGGTACGTGGTCGAGTCCGGCGCGCGCGGCGTGGCCCTTGGCCGGTTTCTTGGCCGGCCTTCGGACGTTGCTCTCCTTCACGCGGCCGAAGCCGAGCTGGACCGCGTCGTATCCGTCGCGCTCGGCGGTCTTGATCTGAACCACCGGACACGGCCCGACCTCGAGCACGGTGACGCCGACCGCCTTCCCGTCGTCGTCGAAGATCTGCGTCATGCCGATCTTGCGGCCGATCAACCCGGGCATCTCGCTACCCGACCTTGATTTCGACGTCGACGCCGGCAGCCAGATCCAGCTTGGTCAGCGCGTCGATCGTCTGCGGACGGGAGTCGTGGATGTCGATGAGCCGCTTGTGCGTCTTGAGTTCGAACTGCTCGCGCGACTTCTTGTCCACGTGCGGGCTCCGCAGGACCGTGAACAGTTGGCGACGCGTGGGCAGCGGGATCGGCCCGCTGACGGTCGCACCGGTCTTCTGGGCGGTCCGAACGATGTCCGACGCCGTCTGGTCGATCACCGCCGGATCGAACGCCTTCAGCCGAATCCGAATCTTCTGAGCCATGTCTCGGTCGTTTCGCTTCCGGGGCGTCGGGCTAGTCGTGGATCGCGGTGACGACGCCGGCACCCACCGTCCGTCCGCCCTCGCGGATCGCGAAGCGCAGGTTCTCCTCCATCGCGATCGGCGCGATCAGCTCCACCGCCATGTTCACGTTGTCGCCCGGCATCACCATCTCCACCCCCTCCGGAAGCTCCGCCGAGCCCGTCACGTCCGTCGTCCGAAAGTAGAACTGCGGCCGGTATCCGTTGAAGAACGGCGTGTGACGGCCCCCCTCGTTCTTCGTCAGCACGTACACCTCCGCGCTGAACTTCCGGTGCGGCGTGATCGACCGGGGGTGCGCGATCACCATCCCGCGCTCCACCTCCGTCTTCGCCACGCCCCGCAGCAGCAGGCCCGCGTTGTCCCCCGCCCGGCCCTCGTCCAGGATCTTGCGGAACATCTCCACGCCCGTCACCACCGTCTTCTTCTCGGAGCCCAGCCCCACCAGCTCCACGCCCTCGCCCGTCTTCACCACCCCGCGCTCGATCCGGCCCGTCACCACCGTCCCCCGGCCCGTGATCGTGAACACGTCCTCCACCGGCATCAGGAACGGCTTGTCCGTCGCCCGCTCCGGCACCGGGATGTACGTGTCCAGCGCCTCCATCAACTCCGCGACGCACGCCGTCTCCTCCGCCTCCGGATCCCCGCTCTCCAGCGCCCGCAGCGCCGAGCCCCGGATCACCGGCACGTCGTCGCCCGGAAACTCGTACTCGCTCAGCAGCTCGCGGACCTCCAGCTCCACCAGGTCCAGCAACTCCTCGTCGTCGACCTGGTCCACCTTGTTCAAAAACACCACGATGTACGGCACGTTCACCTGCCGGGCCAGCAGAATGTGCTCCCGCGTCTGGGGCATCGGACCGTCCGCCGCCGACACCACCACGATCGCCCCGTCCATCTGCGCCGCGCCCGTGATCATGTTCTTCACGTAGTCCGCGTGCCCCGGACAGTCCACGTGCGCGTAGTGCCGGCCCTCCGACTCGTATTCCACGTGCGCCGTCGCGATCGTGATCCCGCGCTCCCGTTCCTCCGGAGCCTTGTCGATCTGGTCGAACGCCACGTACTCCCCGTATCCCTTCGTCGCCTGTACCTGCGTGATCGCCGCCGTCAGCGTCGTCTTCCCGTGGTCCACGTGTCCGATCGTGCCCACGTTCACGTGCGGCTTCGTCCGCTCGAACCTTTCCTTCGCCATCGCCCCTGTTTCTCCTTTGTGCCGGCTCAGGCCCGGCCTCCGGTGCCCGCTGGTGCGGAGCCCCGGCGGTCCCGGACCGCTATGCGCCGTTGGCGGAGACGATCTCCGCCGTCTTGGATCCCGGAACTTCCTCGTAGTGAGAGAACTGCATGGTATAGACCGCGCGCCCCTGGCTCATCGACCGAAGCGAGGTCGCGTAGCCGAACATCTCCGACAGCGGCACGGACGCTCCGATCACCCGCGCGGACGAACGCTGCGTCATGCCGCCGATCTTTCCGCGCCGGCTCGACAGATCGCCCATGACGTCGCCGAGATAGTCGTCCGGCGTGACCACTTCAACGTTCATGACCGGCTCGAGCAACACCGGCTGCGCCTTGCGGGCGCCTTCCTTCAGGGCGATCGAGCCCGCGATCCTGAACGCCATCTCGCTCGAGTCGACTTCGTGATACGACCCGTCGATCAGCGTCGCCTTGACGTCGATGATCGGGTAGCCGGCGACGATGCCGGAATCGAGCGCTTCGCGAATCCCCTGCTCCACGGACATGACGTACTCACGCGGCACGTTCCCGCCGCGGATCTCGGAGTCGAAGACGAACCCTCCCCCGGGGTCGGTCGGCTCGAGGTTGATGATCACATGCCCGAACTGCCCGCGCCCTCCCGACTGACGCACGAAGCGGCCCTCCACCTTCCGGACCGCCTTGCGAATCGTCTCCCGGTAGGCCACCTGCGGCCGGCTCACATTGGCGTTCACGCGGAACTCGCGCTGCAAGCGGTCGACGATGATCTCGAGATGGAGTTCGCCCATCCCGCTGATGATCGTCTGCCCGGTCTCTTCGTCCGTATGGACGCGGAAGGTCGGATCTTCCTCGGCCAGCTTCGCCAGGGCTTCCGCGAGCTTTTCCTGGTCCGCCTTCGTCCTCGGTTCGATCGCCACCCGAATGACCGGTTCGGGGAAGCTCATCGACTCGAGCACGATCGGGTCGCTCCGGGACGAGAGCGTATCCCCCGTCCGGGTGTGCTTGAGCCCGATCGCCGCCGCGATGTCTCCGGCGAACACCTCGTCCCGCTCTTGACGCTTGTTCGCGTGCATCTGGAGGAGGCGTCCGACACGCTCCTTCCGGCCCCGGGACGAGTTCAGGACGTATGATCCGGCCTTCGCCGTCCCCGAGTACACCCTGAAGTAGGTGAGACGTCCCACGTACGGATCCGTGGCGATCTTGAACGCGAGCGCCGAAAACGGCGCCGCCTCGTCAGCCCCGCGCTCGACCACGGACTCGTCCCGCTGCGGGAGGTGGCCCGTGACCGGACGCACGTCGAGCGGAGAGGGGAGGTAGTCGATCACCGCGTCGAGGAGCCGCTGCACGCCCTTGTTCTTGAAAGCGGACCCGCACAGGATCGGTGTGATCCCATTCGCCAGCGTCGCCCTGCGGACGGCCCGCCGAACCTCGTCTTCGGTAAGTTCCTCGCCGTCGAGATACTTCTCGAGCAGCGACTCGTCGTACTCGACCGCGGCCTCGATGAGTTCGCTGCGGAGTTGCGCCACTTCTTCCAGCAGCGCATCCGGAACGGGGCCCTCGCTCCAGCGGGCACCCAGCGACTCATTGTCATAGACGACCTTGACCTCGCGCACGAGGTCGACCATGCCGGTATAGAGTTCGCCCTCGCCGAGCGGGATCTGGAGAGGCCGCGCGTTCGCGCCGATCCGTTCGCGCATCATGTGGACGACGTTCATGAAGTCGGCGCCGACGCGGTCCATCTTGTTGACGAACGCGATGCGAGGGACGCCGTACTTGTCCGCCTGGCGCCAAACGGTCTCCGATTGCGGCTCTACGCCGCCGACCGCGCAGAACAGGGCGACCGCGCCATCGAGCACCCGCAGGCTTCGCTCCACCTCGACCGTGAAGTCCACGTGCCCCGGCGTGTCGATGATGTTGATGCGGTACGGTTCCTCGTGGCGCTCCCAGTAACAGGTGGTCGCGGCCGATGTGATCGTGATGCCGCGTTCCTGCTCCTGCTCCATCCAGTCCATGGTCGCGTCGCCATGATGCACTTCACCCAGGCGATGCGTCCGGCCGGTATAGAACAGGACCCGTTCGGTCGTCGTCGTCTTCCCGGCATCGATGTGCGCCATGATGCCGATATTCCGAAGCCGCTCCAGCGGCGTTCTTCTTTCCATCGATCGATTTATCTGTACCTGGAATCGTGTCCGGGACCCGTTGCGGCCGCGTTCATCCGGAAACGCCGCCCTACCACCGGTAGTGCGCGAACGCCTTGTTCGCGTCGGCCATCCGGTGGACATCCTCCTTCTTCCTCACCGCCCCTCCGTCACCCCGCGCGGCCTCAAGAAACTCGCCCGCGAGACGCTGCGCCATCGTCTTGCCGGAGCGCCCGCGCGCGTGCTGGACGAGCCATCGGCGCGCGAGCGAGTCCCGCCGCCGATACGACACCTCCATGGGCACCTGGTACGTCGCGCCGCCCACCCGGCGGCTCCGCACCTCGAGGATCGGCTTCACGTGCTGCAGCGCCTGCCGGAACACGTTCATCGCGGGCTGTCCCGTCTTCATCTCGACGGTCCGCATCGCGTCGTAGAAGATTCGCTCCGCGAGCGACTTCTTCCCGTCCAGCATCAGCATGTTGATGAACTTCGTGACTTCGGTGCTCCCGTACCGGGAGTCCGGGGTCACCTCACGCTGTTCAGCACGGTTTCGTCGTGGCATCTCGTCCCGCCGTGTGCGTCTCCGGTCCACCCGGAGAACTCGTACATGCGCCAAGGCCCGGCCACGGACTCCGAGGCCGGGCCCTGTTTCACCCGCGGGTGAACCGCTCCGGACGACGGATCGTCCGGCCCGCTCGAATCTCCGGGGAGGACCCCGAACTATTTCCTCTTCTTCGAACCGTATTTCGACCGGCCCTGGTTCCTGTCGTCCACACCGGAAGCGTCGAGCGTTCCCCGGATGATGTGGTATCGGACACCCGGGAGATCCTTCACTCGTCCACCCCGAATCAGCACGATGCTGTGCTCCTGGAGATTGTGCCCTTCTCCCCCGATGTAGGCCGTCACCTCATAGCCGTTCGTGAGCCGCACGCGCGCGACCTTGCGCAAAGCCGAGTTGGGCTTCTTCGGCGTCGTGGTGTACACGCGCGTGCAGACGCCGCGCCTCTGGGGATTCCCCTCCAGCGCGGGTGCCTTGCTCTTCTTCTCAACCTTTCGGCGGCCCTTGCGGACCAACTGATTGATGGTCGGCATTCCCGCTCCATCGCTCCCTCCGGCCGCACCGGTGCGCCGATCACCGAACAAGGGCCCGGCCGTTGGGGAGAAAAAAATCGGGGGCGGATCAAAACCGCCCCCGCGGCGACTGCCGACCGGCCGGTCGACAGAACACGGAGAGTAGTGACGCTACGTGCCGGTGTCAAGCGGCTTTGGGCCGTTTCGAGAGCGGCCGGCCGGAGGCGCGGATCAGGTGGTCAGCAGCGCACTCTCCTCCGGGGCCGTCTCCTCCTCCGCCTGGTCCCGAAGATCGGAGAAGAGGCTCCGGGGCGCTTCCTCGGGCAGTACCCGGCGGCGCATGGAATCGATCTGCGCCTTGAGCGAGTCGTCGATCAGGAACTCTATGTCGGAGAAACGGTGCGTCCCCGTCCCGGCCGGGACGAGATGCCCAATGATGATGTTCTCCTTCAGTCCCCGCAGCTGGTCCTTCGCCCCCCGTACCGCGGCGTCCGTGAGGACGCGCGTCGTCTCCTGGAACGAGGCCGCGCTGATGAACGATTCCGTCGTCAGGCTCGACTTCGTGATCCCGAGGAGAATGGGCTCGGCCCGGGGCGGCTTGCTCCCGCTCCCGAGCTCCCGGCGCGCGGCGTCGCGGAACTCCATGCGATCGACGTGCTCGCCCTCCAGGAACTCCGTCGCTCCCGGGTCGGTGATGCGGACCTTCTGCAGCATCTGGCGCACGATGACCGCGATGTGCTTGTCGTTGATCCGCACCCCCTGCAGCCGGTAGACCTCCTGGATCTCGTTCAACAGGTACTCCTGGACGGCGCGCGGTCCCCTCACCCGGAGGATGTCGTGCGGGTTCACGGGTCCCTCGGAGAGCCGGTCTCCGGCGCGTACGAGGTCCCCTTCGTGCACGCGCAGGTGCTTCCCGACCGGGATCTGGTACACCATCTCCTCGTCGCCGTCCATCGTGACGATGATCTCGCGCTTCCCGCGCTTGATCCCGCCGAACGAGACGCGGCCGTCGACCTCCGTAATCGTCGCCGGGTCCTTGGGCCTCCGGGCCTCGAACAGTTCGGCGACCCGGGGCAGGCCTCCCGTGATATCACGGGTCTTGTACGCTTCCCGGCTGATCTTGGCGAGGACCTGGCCCGCGCTGATCGCCTGGCGGTTCTGCACCAGGAGCTGCGCGCCGACCGGGACGATGAACTCGCGGAGCTTCCGACCTTTCCCATCGACGATGTCGAGGACCGGGTGGAGCTTCTTTTCGCGGTCCTCGATGATGACCTGCTGGCGCCGGCCGGTCGCCTCGTCGAGCTCCTCGCGCACCGTCTCCTCCGGCACGATGTCGGTGAAGCGGATGCGGCCCTTCTTGTCGGCCACGATCGGCTCGGAGTAGGGGTCCCAGCCGAAGAGCAGATCGCCGTGCGACACCTCCACGCCGTCTTCAACTATGAGCGTCGCGCCATACGGGACCGCGAGACGCGAGAGGATGCGATCATCCGCGGTCTTCATGAGCAGTTCACCCTCGCGGCTCGTGACGATCGTATCGCCCGAGGGGTCCTCCACGGTCGTGACGCGCTCGAAGGCGACCATGCCCTCGAGCTTCGAGCGACGCTGCGTCTGCGCCGCGATCCGGGCCGCCGTCCCTCCGATATGGAAAGTCCGCAGCGTGAGCTGCGTGCCGGGCTCGCCGATCGACTGCGCGGCCAGGATCCCGACCGCCTCCCCCAGGTCGACAGGCCCCATCGTCGCCAGGTTGCGGCCGTAGCACTGCTGGCAGATGCCCCGCCGCGACTCGCAGGTGAGGACCGAGCGAATCCGTACCTGCTGTACCCCGCTCTCGTCTATGGCCCGGGCCCGCGCCTCCGTGATCATTTCGCCCGACTCGACGATGACCTCGTCGTCGATGGGATCGATCACGGCTTCGGCCGCGATGTTGCCCGCCACGCGATCCGACAGCGGCTGGATGATGTCTTCGCCCTCCTTCAGAGCCGTGACGTCCAGCCCGAGGATCGTATTGCAGTCCTCCTCGATGATCGTGACGTCCTGCGCCACATCCACGAGCCGCCGCGTCAGGTAGCCGGCATCGGCCGTCTTGAGCGCGGTGTCCGCGAGTCCCTTGCGGGCCCCGTGGGTCGAGATGAAGTACTCGAGTACGCTGAGGCCCTCCCGGAAGTTCGAGCGGATCGGGCTCTCGATGATCTCTCCGATTCCGCCCGTCAGCTTCTTCTGGGGCTTCGCCATGAGCCCGCGCATCCCCGCCAGCTGTCGGATCTGATCGCGCGAACCCCGCGCGCCGGAATCGAACATCATGTAGATGGGATTGAATCCCTCTCTCGAGCTCTTCAGCCCCCCCACCATGGCGTCGGCCACATCGTTGTTGGCGTGGGTCCAGGCGTCGATGACCTTGTTGTATCGCTCGCCGAAGGAAATCACGCCTCGGTGGTACGCCTTCGTGAAGCGATTCACGTCCTCCTGCGCCTCCCCGAGGATCTCCTGCTTCTCCGTCGGGATCTCCATGTCGTCGAGCCCGATCGAGACGCCGGCCCGGGTGGCGTACGTGAACCCGAACTCCTTGAGTTCATCCAGGAAGGTCGTGGTCTCCTCGAGGCCAGCCAGCCGGAACGACTGGAAGACGAGGTCTCCCAGCGCACCCTTGCCGAGCGTCTCGTTCACGTACGGCACCCGGTCCGGAAGGATCGCGTTGAAGAGAGCCCGTCCGACGCTGGTCACGATCCACTTCTTCTCGTTCTGTCCGTCGTCGGTCTTCTCCTCCACGAGGAGCCGGATCGGCATGTGATAGTCCGGCGTCCCCGCGGCCGATCGCAGATATCCGGTTTCCAGTGCGAGTTCGACCTGCGCCGCGTCCGCGAAGTGCGGAAGATCGGTGCGGCTCTGCTGCGCCTCGAAGTCCGGCCGCACCTTCGTCATGTAGTAGCAGCCCAGGACCATGTCCTGCGACGGAGACGCGATCGGCCGACCGCTCGACGGCTTCAGGATGTTGTTGCTCGACAGCATGAGGACTCGCGCTTCGAGCTGCGATTCGAACGACAGCGGGAGGTGCACCGCCATCTGGTCGCCGTCGAAGTCCGCGTTGAACGCGGCACACACGAGCGGATGGATGCGGATCGCCTTCCCTTCGACGAGGACGGGTTCGAAGGCCTGGATCCCCAGCCTGTGCAGCGTCGGTGCCCGGTTCAGGAGTACCGGGTGGTCCTTGATGATGTCCTCGAGGACTTCGTAGACCGTCGGGTCGTCCAGCTCGACGAGCTTCTTGGCGCGCTTCACCGTCTCGGCGTGGAGACGCCGCTCGAGCTCGTGGACGATGAACGGCTTGAACAGTTCGACCGCCATTTTCTTCGGCAGCCCGCACTGGTGCAGCTTCAACTCGGGGCCGACGACGATCACCGAGCGACCCGAATAGTCGACGCGCTTGCCGAGCAGGTTCTGCCTGAAGCGCCCCTGCTTCCCCTTGAGCATGTCCGACAGCGACTTGAGCGGCCGCTTGCCGCGCCCGCGAATCGCCTTCCCGCGCCGCCCGTTGTCGAACAGCGCGTCCACCGCCTCCTGGAGCATGCGCTTCTCGTTGCGCAGGATCACTTCCGGCGCGCGCATCTCGAGCAGCTTCTTGAGCCGATTGTTCCGGTTGATGACGCGTCGGTACAGGTCGTTGAGGTCGGAGGTCGCGAACCGGCCGCCATCGAGCGGGACGAGAGGACGGAGGTCCGGCGGAATCACCGGGATCACGTCCATGATCATGTGCTCCGGGCTGTTGCGCTTCGAGACCTCCTCGTCGCTGTTGCGGATCGCGTCGATGACCTTGAGGCGCTTCAGCTTCTTCTTCTTGCGATGCTTCGAGGTCTCGTGCACGACCTCGTAGCGCAGCTGTTCGGCGAGTTCGTCGATATCGAGCTGGCCCAGCAGGGTGCGGACCCCTTCGGCGCCGATCTCCGCCCGGAACTCCGTGTCCCTTTCCTCGCGCGCCTTGTCCGTCAGATCCCAGTACTCGTCCTCCTCGATCACCTGCTTGAACTCGACGTCCTGCCGGCCGGGTTCGGTGATCACGTACGCCGCGTAGTAGATGACCTTCTCGAGGTCCCTCAGCTTCATCCCGAGCAGATAGCCCATCTGCGACGGGAGCGTCTTGAAGAACCAGATGTGCGCCACGGGCACCGCGAGTTCGATATGGCCCATCCGCTCGCGGCGGACCTTGGAGAGCGTGACCTCCACCCCGCACTTGTCGCAGATGTGGCCGCGGTACCGGATCCGCTTGAACTTCCCGCAGTGACACTCCCAGTCCTTGACCGGCCCGAAGATCCGCTCACAGAAGAGACCGTCGCGCTCCGGCTTGAACGAGCGATAGTTGATGGTCTCGGGTTTCGTGACCTCACCATGGCTCCAGGAGCGGATCTCCTCGGGGGCTGCGAGCTTGATCTGGATCCAGTCGAACTCGGCCGTGCCGCTGCTGCGCTGTCGCGGAAAATCGATCATCTGTCACCCTCTTGGTTCGTTCCGGATCCGGGCTCGCGCCCGGCCGATCCGCCCGCCGCCCCTCGTCGAACGCCTGACGGCTAGAAGAGCGGGTCGGACTCGTCGCTCCCCAGCGTCACGCTCAGCCCCAGCGCCTGAAGCTCCTTGACGAGCACGTTGAAGCTCTCGGGAACTCCGGGCTTGGGCAGGTTGTCACCCTTGACGATCGCCTCGTACACCCGGCTCCGCCCGGTGACGTCGTCCGATTTCACCGTCAGCATCTCCTGCAGCGTATGCGCGGCCCCGTACGCCTCGAGCGCCCATACCTCCATCTCGCCGAAACGCTGTCCCCCGAACTGCGCCTTCCCGGCGAGCGGCTGCTGCGTGACGAGGCTGTACGGACCGATGGACCTCGCGTGGATCTTGTCGTCGACGAGGTGCGAGAGCTTCATCATGTAGATCTCGCCCACGGCGATGTCCGCCACGAACTCCTCGCCCGTGCGCCCGTCGCGGAGCCGCATCTTGCCGGTGGGGCGCAGTCCTGCGCGCTCCATCAACTCCACGACCGCCGCGTCCAGACCCTCGGTCACCTTGCGGCGGCCCGAGAGAGCGGCGGTCTTCGGCCAGCCCGCGGCTTCCAGTTTGGCCGCTGTGGTCCCCCCCGATACATCGCGCACCGCGTGGAGGACGAACCTGGCCAGGCTCTTGAGGTATTTCGCCAGTTCGCCCTTCCCCGTCAGATAGGCGTCCAGCTCCCTACCCAGGCCGGCGGCGTCACTCGACCCGTGATCGTCACCTTCCCAGGCCTGGATCTCGTTCACGATCTTCTGGATCGTCTGGTACGGGAGGTCGGGCCGGGCCACCCGCGCACCGAGGGTCCGGGCCGCCCAGTGCGCGCCCCCGATCTTCAGCAGCGCTCCGATCTCGTGTTCGGTCGCCCCCTGGAATACGGGCGTATTCGCCTCGAACCCGAGCGCCTCGGCTGCCCACCCCAGAGTGGTCTCGAGGATCTGGCCGACGTTCATCCGGCTCGGCACGCCGAGCGGGTTGAGCACGATCTCGACCGACTGGCCGTCGGGCAGGACGGGCATGTCCTCCTCCGGCACCACCCGGGCGATGATGCCCTTGTTCCCGTGACGGCCGGCCATCTTGTCCCCGACCGAGATCTTCCGCCTCTCGGCGAGATAGACCTTCACGAGCTGGACGACGCCCGGCGACAATTCGTCGGGCTGGAAGATCTTGTCGATACCGTCCTCGGTCCGCTCCCGGATCCGCTCGACGCGGGCCCTGGCCTCCGCCACGACGCGACGGACGAGGTCGTTCGACTTGTCGTCCTCCACCTTGAGCGTGCCGAGGTCGACCTCTCCGAAATCGATGTCGCGGAGCGCCTCGATGTTCAGCTTCGCGCCCTCGGCGAAGCAGGGCTCGATGGCGCCGCGGCGGAGACACAGGACCACCGTTTCTCCATCGAGCAGTTCCGCGAGTTCCTCGTCGCGGGCATCGATGACGCGAGAGATCTCCTCCCGTTCGGTCTCGCGGAGTTCCGCGATCCGCTCCCCGTGCTCCCGCTCGAGCAGCGGGTCGTCGATCCGGCGCGAGAAGATCTTGACGTCGATCACGGTGCCTTCGACGCCGGGGGGCACGCGCAGCGAGCTGTCCTTCACATCCTTCGCCTTTTCGCCGAAGATCGCGGTGAGCAGCTTCTCCTCGGGCGAGAGTTCCGTCTCCCCCTTCGGCGTGATCTTCCCGACGAGGATGTCCCCGGACCGGACCGCCGCGCCGATGCGCACGATGCCCCGGTCGTCGAGGTCGACGAGCGCTTCCTCGGCCACGTTCGGGATCTCGCGCGTGATCTCCTCCATCCCGCGCTTCGTGTCCCGCACGTGGAGTTCGAGTTCCTGGATGTGGACCGATGTGTAGACGTCATCCTTGACCAGCCTCTCGCTGATCACGATCGCGTCCTCGAAGTTGTGTCCGAACCAGGGCATGAAGGCGACCAGGGCGTTGCGGCCAAGGGCGAGCGACCCTCCGTCGGTGCCCGCTCCGTCGGCGATCACGTCCCCGGCCTCGACCGTGTCGCCGAGGCGAACGATGGGCCGCTGGTTGATGGCCGTGTCCTGGTTCGTGCGCCAGAACTTCCGCAGCCGGTAGCTGTCGTACTGCGTGAGACGGGCGAGCGGAATCTCGCCGGCCGCCTGGCGCGGCCTGCCGGTATCGATCTCGATCTCGTCCGCCGTGACCCCCGTAACGACACCGGCGCGGCGCGCCAGCACGACCGCCCCGGAGTCCTTCGCCACCTTGCTCTCCAGCCCCGTCCCGACGAGCGGACGTTCGGGGAAGAGGAGCGGGACCGCCTGCCGCTGCATGTTGGACCCCATCAGGGCCCGGTTCGCGTCGTCGTGCTCGAGGAACGGGATCAGCGCGGGCGACACCGCGACGAGCTGATCGGGCGCGACGTCCATGAAGTCGATCTCTTCCGGCGGCAGGAGCGGATAGTCGTCGCGGCGCCGGCAGAGGACGAGGGACCGTTTGAAGGTCCCATCGGGATTCAGCTCCGCATTTGCCTGGGCGACGGCGTACTCCTCTTCCTCGCTGGCCGAGAGCCAGACGAGGTCCTCGGTCGACACCGTCTCGTCGATGACCCGGCGATACGGGGTCTCCAGGAAACCCAGCTCGTTCAGGCGGGCGTAGGTGGTCACGGAGGTGATGAGCCCGATGTTCGGCCCCTCCGGGGTCTCGATCGGACACATCCGGCCGTAGTGAGAGTAGTGTACGTCGCGCACCTCGAACCCCGCGCGCTCCCGGGTCAGGCCGCCGGGCCCGAGCGCGCTCAGGCGGCGCTTGTGCGTGAGCTCCGCCAGCGGGTTCGTCTGGTCCATGAACTGGCTGAGCTGCGAGCTGCCGAAGAAGGCCTGAATGACGGCGCTCACCGTTCGCGCGTTGACGAGATCGTCGATCGAGATCTTGTCGGGATCGCTGTTGATCGACATGCGCTCGCGTACCAGACGCGCCATGCGCGACAGTCCGACGGAGAACTGGTTGGCGATCAGCTCTCCGATCGAGCGTACGCGCCGGTTCCCGAGATGATCGATGTCGTCGGTGTAGCCGCGGCCCTCGTGCAACTCGATGAGGTAGCGGATGATCGCGACGAAGTCCGAGGGGTCCAGTACCACGAGGTCGTCCTTCGGCGCCTCGAGGCCCACCAGCCGGTACACGTCCTTCAGGCGGTGATTGACCTTGTGCCGCCCGACCCGCCCCAGATCGTATCGCTTGGGGTTGAAGAAGAGCCGGTCGAGCGCCCCCCGGGCCGTCGCCAGATTCGGCGCTTCGCCGGGCCGGACCAGCGAGTAGATGGAGTGCAGCGCGGCTGCCTCGCTCGAAGTCGGATCCTTGGCCAGGGTGTTCCGGAGGAGCGGCGACTCCCCGCGCGGGCCACCGGTGAAGACGAGCGCCTCGCGCACGCCGCCCGCCTTCAGTTCCGCAAAGAGCCGCGTATCGAACGGGACACCCTCCTCGGCAAGCACCTCGCCCGTGTCCCTGTCGGCCACAGCCGCGGCGAGCTGCGGACTCGAACTCCAGTCGCGCCGCATGGCGAGGTCCTCGTACGTCCCGCGCAGGGCCACGAAGGTGGCGCTCGAGTAAACCTCGACCTCGGAGACGCCGGCACGCGCGAGGCGCTCGATCGCTTCCTCGGTCAGCGTTTCGCCGCGCCGAACGATGAACGCCTCGTCGTCCTCGAACGTGGCGACACTCTCGATCCCCGCCTCGGAGGCGCGGTTCACGAGTTCATCGGCGATCCGGTCGCCGGCGGCCCCGATCGCCCCCCCCTCCGCCGGAGCGGGGAGATCTTCCGCCAGCCAGCGAGGCTGTTCCGAATCCGGCTCGAGTTCGTCGAGTCTCAGGGACGTCGGCTCTTCCCCGAAATCCGCATTCGGGATACTCCGGGCGACCAGCGTGCCCGTGAACTCGCGGCGCGCCGCCCCCTCTTCCTCGTCGGCTTCGATCTGCACGACCCGGCGCCTGTAGAACAAGTCCAGGATGTCGACGCTCCGTCCGTAGCCCAGCGCCCGGAGCAGCGCCGTGGCCGGGAACTTCTTCTTCTTGTCGATGTGGACGTGGATCACGTCGTGGATGTCGAGCGTGAACTCGACCCACGAACCGCGGAACGGAATGATGCGGGACGAGTAGAGGCGCGTCCCGTTGGGATGCACGGTCTCCTCGAACACGACCCCCGGGGAACGGTGCAGCTGGCTCACGATGACGCGCTCGGCGCCGTTCACGACGAACGTGCCCTGCTCCGTGAGCAGCGGAAGGTCGCCCAGGTAGACTTCCTTCTCGAGGATGCTGCCGGGACGCTTCTCGCCGTCCCTCCCCACGGTCTCGAAGATGACGAGCCGGAGCTGCGCCTTCAGGGGCGCCGAGTACGTCATGTCGCGCTCGATGCACTCTTCCACGACGTACTTCGGCTCTCCGAGAGCGTAGCTCACGAATTCGAGCGAGAAGTTGTCGTTCACGTCCGTGATCGGGAAGATCTCGCGGAAGACCCGTTCGAGACCCAGGTCCCTCCGGTCATCCTCGCTCTCTTTCGTCTGCAACAGACGCTCGAAGGCCACTCGCTGCACGTCCAGGAAATGCGGCATGTATATCGGACGGTCGAGCTTGGCGAACGAGACTGCGGGTCTGCCGTTTGCCGTCAAATCGTACCTCCCCCGGGAACCGCTCGTTTACATCGGAGATGCGCAGAAGCCGGGGCCGCCGACGAGCGGGCGCTCCGGTTCATGCACCGTGAGGGGTCGGACCGCGACACCGCGGCCCCGACCGCGGTCAAGCCGCGGTCCGAGGCATGGAGTTCGGTGCCGGATCCCGCCACGCTCTGCCAGCGTGACTACTTGAGATCCGCCGTGGCGCCCTGCGCTTCGAGCTTGGACTTGATCTCTTCCGCCTCCTCCTTGGACACGCCTTCCTTGACGGGTCCGGGGGCGTTGTCGACGACGGCCTTCGCCTCCTTGAGTCCGAGGCTCGTAACCTCGCGGACGACCTTGATCACCTGGATCTTCTTGTCGCCCACCGCCGTGAGCATGACGTCGAATTCCGTCTTCTCCTCTTCGGCGGCGCCACCGTCGCCGCCGGGCCCGACGGCGATGGCGACCGGTGCGGCGGCCGTGACCCCGAAGGTCTCTTCCATCTTGTCTTTCAACTCGGCGGCTTCGAGCACCGTCAGCGAGCCGATCTGCTGCAGAAGGTCTTCGATTTTGGACATGTTCTACCGTTCCCTCGATCCTTTATGCACGCATTCCGCGCGCCCGCACGTCGCGGGCGCGCCCCCGCCTCAAGCGGCCTGGTTCTTCTTCGCGACCTGTTCGATCATGTCCGCGATGTCGCGGATGAGCGCCCCCAGTGCACCGGCGATGCCGCCCACACTCGCCGTCAGCCCACCGGCGATGCCGCCCAGCAGCACCTCGCGCGGCGGGATATCGGCCAATCGTCCGACATCCTCCGGCGTCGCCTCCACCCTGTCGATGACGCCTACCTTCACCACCGGCCGATCCTCGTGCGCCTTCGCGAACTCCTTGAGGATCCTGGCCGGAACGACGGGGTCGAATTCGCTGAGCACGAGCCCCGTGGGGCCCTCCAGGTGCGGACTCAGGTCCGGAAGGTCCACATTCTCGAGCGCCCGTTTCATGAGCGTGTTCTTGACGACCCGGTAGGTCAGCCCCTGCTCCCGGAGCCGGGCCCTGAACTCCGTGACCGCCTTCACGTTCAATCCCGTGAAGTCGGTCAGGTAGATCGTCCCGTTCGCCTCGAGCTGTTGGCTCAGTTCGCGGGTGACGCGCTGCTTTTCTTCGAGTCTCATCGATATGCCGGTTCGATCTACCGATAGATGTCTTCGTCTACGGAAACACCGAGGCCCATGGTGCTCGCCACGGTGACGCTCCTCACGTATCGCCCCTTCGCCGCGGCCGGTCTCAAGCGCACGATCTCGTCCATGAGAGCCTCGAAGTTCCCGGCCAACTGGTCGATTTCGAAGCTCACCTTGCCGATCGGCGCGTGGACGTTGCCCGTGCGGTCCACCCGGAACTCGATCTTGCCGGCCTTCGATTCCCGGATGGCGCGCCCCACGTCCATCGTGACCGTGCCCGCCTTGGGTGTCGGCATGAGGCCGCGGGGACCGAGTATGCGACCGAGCCGGGCCACGTTCTTCATGAGGTCCGGCGTCGCGATCGCGACATCGAAGTCGAGCCACCCATCCTGGATCCGGGCGATGTAGTCCGTGCCCACGTAGTCCGCTCCGGCCGCCCGGGCCTCCTCCTCCCGATCCGCCGGGACGAGCGCCAGTACGCGGACGGGACGTCCCGTGCCGGCCGGCAGGATGACGGTGCCCCGCACGATCTGGTCGGCCCTGCGAGGGTCCACTCCCAGACGCACCGCGGCCTCCACTGTCTCGTCGAAGTTCGCGAACGCCATCGTCCGGACGCGTTCCAGCGCTTCGCGAGGCGCGAGCGAACCGTTCCGCGGAGCGGTCGCGGCCGCGGAGCGGTATTTCTTGCCGCGTTTCGGCATCTTCCCCGATTTCTCCCGATCAGTCTGCGCGCTCGATCCCCATGGATCGCGCGGTGCCCTCGATCATCCGCATCGCGGCTTCCTCGTCGGCCGCGTTCAGATCCTTCATCTTGATCCGGGCGATCTTGCGCAGCTGATCACCCGTGACCGTCCCCACCTTGTCGCGGTTGGGCTCCGCCGAGCCCGAATCGAGACCCAGTTCGTTCTTGAGCAGCTCCGCCGCCGGTGGCGTCTTGGTGATGAAGCTGAACGTCCGGTCCTTGTAGATCGTGATCTCGACCGGGATGATCGTGCCCGCGTCCTGCTGCGTCTGCGCGTTGAACGCCTTGCAGAAGTCCATGATGTTGAGGCCGTGCTGGCCCAACGCCGGACCGACGGGCGGAGCGGGGTTCGCCTGCCCACCCGGAATCTGCAGCTTGATGAATCCCGTGGCCTGTTTCCTAGGCGGCATCTAGCCGTCCGTGTCGATGGGTTGCCGGCCGTGTGCTGCGCGGGGCATTCAGAAGCCCTGCAGCTGCGTGTAGTCCAGTTCGACCGATGTGGGGCGCCCGAACAGGCTCACCTGCACGCGCACCTTTCCCTTCTCCGCAAACACTTCCTCCACCGTTCCGCTGAAATCGCTGAACGGTCCCTCCATCACCTCGACGACCTGTCCCGGCCGGAACGGGATCTCCGCTTCCGGGCCCGCCTGTTCGAGTTCGTCCGCGATGCCGAGGATCTTGTTCATTTCCTCGGTCTTGAGGGGCTGCGGCGCCTTCCCGCTGCCCACGAACTTGATCACGCCGGGGACGTTGTTCACGACGTACATCGTGTTCTGATCCAGCAGCATCTGGATGAGCACGTATCCCGGGTAAAGCCGCTTCGTCGACTTGACGCGCTTGCCGCCCTTGATCTCGACTACTTCCTGGGTCGGGACGATCACATCCCGAATCGGCGGTTCTCCATCGTACTCCTGGATCTTCTGCTCCAGGAGGGTCATCACCTTCCGCTCGTGGCCGGAGTAGGTCTGCAGCGCGTACCACCGCAGATCGTCGTTCGGAGCGTCCGTCGTCCCGGCCTCCGCGCCCGTTCGCTCAGCCACTGAAGGCTCCGACGACGAAACGAACGAACGCAGCGAACACGGAGTCCATGGCGCCGATGATGACCGCCATGATCATGACGAAGATCAGGATGCCGATCGTCGCGCCGCGCAGCTGATCCCTGTCGGGCCACGTGACGCGACGCATCTCGACCTGCACCTGCTCCGCGAACTCCTGGGTTCTCCTGACGATCCCGGCCAATCGAATCTCTCTACCGCGTTTCTTTGTGCGTGGTGTGGCCGTTACAGCGCCGACAGTACTTCTTCCGCTCGGCCCGCTGCGGGTGCGTCCGCCGATTCTTCGTCGTCGTGTAGTTTCGCTCTTTGCACTGCGTGCATTCGAGCGTGATCCGAACCCTCATTTATGCGTCTCCCGAAGATCGTGGCCGAACTCCGACGAGCGGCCGGGCGGCGTGAATGGTCCGCGCCCCGGCCGGGGCGTCGGGCTAGTCGTGGATCGCGGTGACGACGCCGGCACCCACCGTCCGTCCGCCCTCGCGGATCGCGAAGCGCAGGTTCTCCTCCATCGCGATCGGCGCGATCAGCTCCACCGCCATGTTCACGTTGTCGCCCGGCATCACCATCTCCACCCCCTCCGGAAGCTCCGCCGAGCCCGTCACGTCCGTCGTCCGAAAGTAGAACTGCGGCCGGTATCCGTTGAAGAACGGCGTGTGACGGCCCCCCTCGTTCTTCGTCAGCACGTACACCTCCGCGCTGAACTTCCGGTGCGGCGTGATCGACCGGGGGTGCGCGATCACCATCCCGCGCTCCACCTCCGTCTTCGCCACGCCCCGCAGCAGCAGGCCCGCGTTGTCCCCCGCCCGGCCCTCGTCCAGGATCTTGCGGAACATCTCCACGCCCGTCACCACCGTCTTCTTCTCGGAGCCCAGCCCCACCAGCTCCACGCCCTCGCCCGTCTTCACCACCCCGCGCTCGATCCGGCCCGTCACCACCGTCCCCCGGCCCGTGATCGTGAACACGTCCTCCACCGGCATCAGGAACGGCTTGTCCGTCGCCCGCTCCGGCACCGGGATGTACGTGTCCAGCGCCTCCATCAACTCCGCGACGCACGCCGTCTCCTCCGCCTCCGGATCCCCGCTCTCCAGCGCCCGCAGCGCCGAGCCCCGGATCACCGGCACGTCGTCGCCCGGAAACTCGTACTCGCTCAGCAGCTCGCGGACCTCCAGCTCCACCAGGTCCAGCAACTCCTCGTCGTCGACCTGGTCCACCTTGTTCAAAAACACCACGATGTACGGCACGTTCACCTGCCGGGCCAGCAGAATGTGCTCCCGCGTCTGGGGCATCGGACCGTCCGCCGCCGACACCACCACGATCGCCCCGTCCATCTGCGCCGCGCCCGTGATCATGTTCTTCACGTAGTCCGCGTGCCCCGGACAGTCCACGTGCGCGTAGTGCCGGCCCTCCGACTCGTATTCCACGTGCGCCGTCGCGATCGTGATCCCGCGCTCCCGTTCCTCCGGAGCCTTGTCGATCTGGTCGAACGCCACGTACTCCCCGTATCCCTTCGTCGCCTGTACCTGCGTGATCGCCGCCGTCAGCGTCGTCTTCCCGTGGTCCACGTGTCCGATCGTGCCCACGTTCACGTGCGGCTTCGTCCGCTCGAACCTTTCCTTCGCCATCGCCCCTGTTTCTCCTCACGGTGGGGTTTCGCCCTGCGCGGGTTTCGCCTCTTGCGCGTCTGCCCGACGCGCGCGATCCCCGGCCCCAAGCGGGCTACGCCCTTTGTTTCGTCAGTTGCTCGACAAGAATGGTGGGGGGAGGATTCGAACCTCCGAAGGCATAAGCCAGCAGATTTACAGTCTGCCCCGTTTGGCCGCTTCGGTACCCCACCCACCGGCGCCGTACACCCGATCGCTTCGGGGTGGCTGTTCGTCCGAACTCGACCGAGCTGGCGGTGGGACTCGAACCCACAACCTCCGGATTACAAATCCGACGCTCTACCGGTTGAGCTACGCCAGCGACCCGTCCACGGAACAGTTTGCTAACATACGGACCCTCCGGCCCGATCGTCAAGCATCGAGAGCCGGCATTCCCGGCGGCGGCCGCTATCGCGGAACCCGCGGCACGAGGACGGTATGCGACCCCACGCGGAGACGGGTGAGGTCCGCCAGATCCTCCACCACCACGCCGCGCGCCTCCAGCTCCGTCCGGATCGCGTCGGCCCGGGCGAACTCCCGGTTCGCGCGGGCACGCTCGCGGTCGCCGACGCGGGCCCTGGCCCATTCCACGAGTCCTTCGTCGGCCCCCGTGGACTCGAGGTCGCGGAGCGCCAGCACGCCGAACACGCGGTCGAAGGCGTCGATCGCGGCCAGGACGGCCTCGGCCCCCGACGGGGCGTGGGGACGGCAGACGTCGAGCGTCTGGTTCGCCTCCCGAACGAGCCCGAACACGGCGGAGAGGGCTTCGCTCACGCTCAGATCGTCGTCCATCGCGGCCTCGAAGGCGTCGCGGCTCCGCCCCGCGAGCGTGCCGAGGTCCGCCGGTCCGTCGCCCCGTCCGACCCCGGCCTCGATCGCCGCGCGCAGGCGTCGTCGGAATTCGTGCAGTCGGGTCACGGCCTTTGCCGACGCCTCGAGGCCCTCGAAGGTGAAGTTCAGCTGCGTCCGGTAGTGTCCGCTCAGGAGGAGATACCGGATGGCCGAGGGCGCGTGTCCACGCGCGGTCAGTTCCGGGATCGTGAAGCAGTTGCCGAGCGACTTCGACATCTTCCGCCCCTCCACCAGGAGGTGCTCGGCGTGCAGCCAGAACTTCGAGAACGTCTTCCCCGTGGCCCCTTCGGATTGCGCGATCTCGTTCGTGTGGTGCGGGAACAGGTTGTCGACGCCGCCCGCGTGGATGTCCAGCGTCTCGCCCAGGTAGTGCATGGCCATCGCCGAGCACTCGAGGTGCCAGCCCGGCCGGCCGGTCCCCCACGGCGATTCCCACGCCGCCACCGCGCCCTCGCCCCCCCGGTCCCCGCCCTTCCAGAGGACGAAGTCCCTGGGGTCGTCCTTGTCGTATTCCTCGTCGCCCGACGCGCGGCCCGCGGTCGCCACTTCGGCGGCGTCGATGCCGGCCAGCCGCCCGTATCCGGGGAAACGCCCGATCGCAAAGTAGACGGAACCCTCGCTCTCGTAGGTGAGCCCGCAGTCGGAGAGCGCCTCGATGAGCCGGATCATCCCGGGTACGTGTCGCGTCGCGCGGGGGACGTGTTCCGGATCCTCGAGCCCGAGCGTGCGCCAGTCCTCGAGGAACATCTCGATGACCGGATCGGTCACCTCCGCCAGCGAGACGCCGCGCGCCCGGGCCGCGCCGATCGTGCGGTCGTCGACATCGGTCAGGTTCATGACCTGTTCGACCTCGTACCCCTTGAACCGGAGGTGGCGCCGGAGGAGGTCCTCCCAGGTGAACGCGCGGAAATTCCCGATGTGCGCGCGGTCGTAGACCGTCGGCCCGCACGTGTACATCCGGACCCGGCCGGGTTCGACCGTTTCGAAGGGGCGGAGTCTCCGCGTGAGGGAGTCGTGCAGCCGAAGACTCATCGACCGCGGGGCGGGAGGTAGTTCTCCGCCCGCCAGGATCGGTAGGCGGCGATCTCGTCCTCGCGTCGCTGACGAACGACGGCGAGGCACCCGCCCAGCTGACGGTTCGACCGGTCGAGGATCAGGCCGCCGAGAACTTCGGCCTCGCGCGCGAACACCAGTTCATCGAGCGGCTCGTACGCGGGCCCGCCGAAGAGCAGCCTCGTCACGATCCACCCGTCGATGAAGCCGTCGAGGGCATCGATCTCCCGCCCGAGGAGCGTTTCGCAGGGCACGTCCGGGTCCTGGCGCACCGCGTGCATCCGGAGGACGACGTAGCTCTCGTACGCGCGGCCGGCTTCACGCAGGTTGCCCGGCATCACGAGTGCCGCGAGCGAGTCGGTCACGACCTCGGCCGCGTTCCACGGCCAGGCATCCCGCGCCTCGGACTCGTCGAGATCACGCCCGAAGGACCGGTAGTAGAGGACGAGGGGATCTTCCACGAGGTCGGTCATCAGGGAGTCGGAGCGGTCGCGGAAGCGAAGGAGACGGTCCGCTTCGAACTCGACCACCGCGCCGGAAGGGGCCGTCAGACGGTACTGGGCCTCGGCCGGCGTGGCGGCGGCGATGCCGGCCGACAGCCCGACCAGGAGCACGAACGCGGCTCTCCCGCGAGCGGAGCGGCTAGCCGACCGGAGTGAGTCCGAGTGGCCCGCGTTCCGCATCGGAGTCCGGCCGCCGCTCGAGGAGCCCCGCGAACTCGAGAACGTCGTCGCCCGCCCCGCCGAGCAGTTCCCGCTCGCGGGCGAGCAGATGGTTCGAGACCTCGAGCGCCGAGCGTTCGCCCGTCCAATGCTCCTCCACCACATCCCAGCCAAGTTCCTCTCCGATCCGGTGCGCCACGTAGGCGCAGCAAAACACGTCATCCAGAAAGCCGTAGGGCCCCACCTCATCCTCCGGGATCACGTCATCGGGACTCACGAGGTAGGCGATGGCCGCGTCCACCAGGAGGCGCTGCTGCCGGCCCAGGCGCGGATCCTTCATGAGGGTGAACATCAGCATCCCGTAGACGGGGGCGAGGATGACCACGTCACGCAGGGTGCCCGCGTACTTGGCCACCTGCTCCGTCAGCCCCTGGAGGTACGCACTCCGCATCCCTTCCGCTCCCGCTCCCGTGGATTCCTCGGCGTGAGACGCGGCCCGCTCACCGGCAGGCCCGCGCCGCCCGGACAAACTATCGGTGGGGCGGCCGGCTATTCAACCGTGACGGTCTTGGCGAGGTTCCTCGGCCGGTCCACGTCGCACCCCCGAAGGACGGCGATGTGGTAGGCGAGCAGCTGGAGCGGCACCGCGTTGACGATCGGCTGGAGGAGTGGGAGCGTCTTCGGCACCCGGATCAGGTGGTCCACCTTCGCGGCGAGACCCTCGTCCCCGCGCGTGGTGAGGGCGATCACGCGCCCGCCGCGGGTCTTCACCTCTTCGATGTTGAGGAGGACCTTCGGGTAGACCGAGTCCCGGGGGGCGATGAAGACGACGGGCATCTCGTCGTCGATGAGCGCGATCGGCCCGTGTTTCATCTCCGCGGCCGGATACCCCTCGGCGTGGATGTAGGAGATCTCCTTCAGCTTCAGCGCGCCCTCGAGGGCGATCGGGAAATTCGGGCCCCGCCCCAGATAGAGGAAGTTCCGGGCATCCCCGAATTCCTCCGCCACGCGGCGGATGCGCGTCTCGCTCTCGAGCACCTCTTCGAGGAGGGCCGGGAGCCCCCGGATCGCCCGGACGAACCGGCGCCCGGCCTCGCGGTCCATCCCGCGCCGCCTCGCGACCATGAGGGCGAAGAGGGCGAGGGCGGTGATCTGCGCCACGAAGGCCTTGGTGGAGGCGACGCCGATCTCCGGTCCCGCGTGCAGGTAGACGCCCGCGTCCGTCTCCCGCGCGATCGTCGACCCCACGACGTTCACGATCCCGAACGCCACGCCGCCACGCCGCCTGGCCTCGCGCACCGCCGCCAGCGTGTCCGCCGTCTCCCCCGACTGGGAGATCCCGCCCACCAGCGTGTCCGCGGCCAGGACCGGCTTGCGGTAGCGGAACTCCGAGGCGTACTCGACCTCCACGGGGACGCGGGCGAGGGCCTCGATGAGGTACTCGCCCACGAGCGCCGCGTGCCAACTGGTCCCGCAGCCGGTGAGGATGATGCGCCCGGCGCGCGAGATCTGCGGTTCCAGTTCATCCAGCCCACCGAGACGTGCCGTGCCTTCTTCCTCGAGCAGCCGGCCGCGGGTCGCATCGCGCAGGGTGTTGGGCTGTTCGTGGATCTCCCTGAGCATGAAGTGCGGGTATCCCGCCCGCTCGATCCGTTCGAGGTCCCAGTCGATGTGACTGATCTCCTTCCGGATGGGTTCCCGGCCGACCCGACGGCGCTCCGCCCCGAGTTCGATCGTCTCGTATCCGGCCGGCGTGAGCACGGCGATCTCATCGTCGTCCAGATAGACGACCTGTCTCGTGTGCCCGAGGATAGCGGCGACATCGGAAGCCACCCACGTCGCGCCGTCGCCATCCTCGCCGATCCCGAGCAGCAGGGGCGCCGAGCGGCGCGCGACCACGATCTTGGCGGGGTCGGCGTTGCTCATGACGGCGATCCCCAGCGTACCCTCCGCCTGCGTCAGCGCGGCGGCCACGGCCCGCTCGAGGTTCCCTTCGAACGCTTCCTCGATGAGGTGGGCGAGCACCTCCGTGTCCGTGTCCGTCGCGAACCGGTGTCCGATCTCGGTGAGCTTGGTCCGGAGGATATCGCAGTTTTCGATCACCCCGTTGTGGACGAGCGCGAGTTGGCCCTCACAGTCCGTGTGCGGGTGGGCGTTGTTCCGGGTGGGGGCGCCGTGCGTCGCCCATCTCGTATGCGCGATGCCGGTCGTCCCGCGGACCGGCCGCCGTTCGAGAAGGGCCGCGAGGTTGTCGATCCGCCCGGCGGACTTGCGCACTTCGAGCCCCGACGGACCATCGACGGCGAGGCCCGCGGAATCGTATCCGCGATATTCGAGGCGGCGCAGCCCGCTCAGCAGAACCGGCGGCGCCTCCCCCTGACCCGCGTATCCGACGATGCCGCACATCGGCCGCTCAGCCGGCGCCGCGCACGAGGCGTTCGACCCAGTCCGCGCGGGCGTTCGCCAGCGTCTCGTCCGCGGCCTCCGCCATGATCCTGAAGACCGGCTCCGTCCCCGACGGCCTCGCGTGCACCCACGACCCGTCCGGCCAGTCGAGCCGGATCCCGTCCTGAAGGTCCCTGCCGCTCTCCGGCCCCGCCGCCGCCGCGATCGACGCGAGCGCCTCATCGACCCCCAGGCCCTCTCGCGAGACCTTTCGCTTGACGATCCGGTACGAGGACCGCTCGTCGATCAGACGGCCGAGTGAGGACCCGCTTTCCGCCAGGAACTGCAGGATCAGGGCGGCGGCGAGCGGCGCGTCACGTGTGAGGTGCAGCCCGGGATAGATCACGCCGCCGTTGCCCTCACCGCCGATGCTCGCGTCGACCTCGAGCATGCGGGCGACGACGTTGGCCTCCGCCACCGGCGTGCGGTGGAACGGGGCGCCGACCCGCTCGGCGGCATCCTGCACGGAGCGACTCGAGGAGAGGTTCGTCACGACCGGCCCCGGCTCGCGCGCCGCCACGAGTTCGACCGCCAGCGCCAGCGTCCAGTCCTCCCCCACGGGCCGGCCGCTCTCATCGACGAGGGCGAGCCGGTCCACGTCGGGGTCCACCGCGAACCCCACATCCGCCCCCGTCGCCGTGACCAGTTCCGAGAGCCGCCCGAGGTTCTCGGGCACCGGTTCGGGAGGCCGTGTGAACCGACCGTCCGCTTCGAGATCGAGGCCGCTGACGCGACAGCCCAGCCGTTCGAGGAGCGGCGGAAGGATCAGCCCGCCGGCCCCGCGGACACAATCGAGCGCGACGTGGAAGCCGCGCGCCGCGATGCGCGCGGGATCGAGGAGCGGGAGCGCGAGGATCGCCGCGACATGGGCGGCGATCGCCCCTTCGCGCGCGGTCCGGGTCCCGATCTCCATCGGACCCGCGTACGCGATCTCCCCCTCGAAGCGGCGCTGGATGTCCCGCCCGGCGGCCGGTGACACAAACCGTCCTTCGCGGGACACGAGCTTGAGTCCGTTCCACTCCGCCGGGTTGTGCGAGGCGGTGACGAGGAGTCCGCCGGCCGCGTCCTCGTCTCCTCCCACCGCCAGGAGGCCCGTGGGCGTCGAGACGATGCCCAGGTCGTGGACGTCGAACCCCACGGCCCGTACGCCGGCGGACGCCGCGTCGAGCAGGGCGGGTCCGGAGACCCGGCTGTCGCGTCCGATGAGAACGACCCCGCGGCCGGGCCTGCCCGCGGCGACGTGCGCGGCGAAGGCGGCGCCGTAGCGGGCGACGATCGCCGGCGTGAGCCCCCGTCCGACGATGCCGCGGATGCCGGAGGCGGAGACCATGAGCGATCTGGACACGCTTCGCGTACCCCCCCCTTTCGAGGTCTTCGGGATGCGGCCGGCGGGGAGCGGCCCGATGGCGGCCGACCCCTTTCGGCGCGGCGGGCGAGCTGGACGGCCGTAGTGTAATAGCCGGGCGTCGCCCCGGCTTGGCGAGGCCGACCGCCGCCTCCGGTCGCCCCGCCCGGATTCCGGGAATACCTTCCCCCCCCGACAACCCGGCGACGCGCCGCTGCGCGCGCCGCAGGCCTCGACCCGAACCGGAGACGACGACGTGGACCCAGCCGCCCAGCGCTTCGGGACGCGCGCCGTGCACGCCGGGCAGCGACCCGACCCGACGACCGGCGCGATCATGACGCCGATCTTCCAGACGTCGACCTACGTCCAGGACGCCGTCGGTTCGCCCCGCGGGGGATACGACTACGCGCGGGTCGGCAACCCCACCCGGGACGCGCTGCAGGCCAACCTCGCCGCGCTCGAGAACGGCCGGCACGGCGCCGCCTTCTCCTCGGGCCTGGCCGCCACGGAAGCCATCATCAAGACGGTGCTCGACGCCGGCGACCACCTCATCTGCGGGGCGGACGTCTACGGAGGCGTCGACCGCATGCTGCGATACGTGTGGGTCCGGTTCGGGGTCGCCTTCGATTTCGTGGACACGACCGACCTCGACCGGGTCCGGGCCGCGATCCGGCCCGAAACGCGGCTCATCCACGTCGAGACGCCGAGCAACCCGACGATGACGATCACGGACATCGCGGGTTGCGCCGGGATCGCGCGCGCCGCGGGGGCCGTGCTCTCCGTCGACAACACCTTCGCGACGCCCTTCCTCCAGCGCCCGCTCGACGAGGGGGCGGACATCGTGATGCACTCGACGACGAAGTTCCTCAACGGCCACAGCGACATGATCGGCGGGGCGCTCCTCACGAATTCGGATGAGCTGGCCGAGGGTTTCCGTTTTCAGCAGAGGACGACCGGTGCCGTCCCGGGCCCCTTCGACTGCTGGCTGGTCCTGCGCGGCACCAAGACGCTGCACCTCCGCATGCCGGCTCATTGTTCGAACGCGAGACGCGTCGTGGACCTTCTGCGCGGACACGCCGAGGTCGAATCCGTGCGTTACCCGGGTCTCGAGGACCACCCGCAGCATGAGCTCGCGAAGCGTCAGATGCGCGACTTCGGGTCGATGGTGAGCTTCGATCTCGGTTCGGAGGAACGGGCGAACCGCTTCGCCGCCTCGACCCGGCTCTTCCAGCTCGCGGAGAGCCTCGGCGGCGTCGAGAGTCTCGTCTCGATCCCCTCGTCCATGACCCACGCTTCGGTGCCGGAGGAGAAGAAGAAGGAGATCGGACTCGGTCCGGGACTCGTGCGGCTCTCGGTGGGGGTGGAGGACGGCGACGACCTCGTGGACGACATCACGCAGGCGCTCGCCGCCCTCCGAGCGGGCGTCCGGATGCCTGAAACAGGCGACGGGGGCCTGACGTAGGAGCGGGGGCGCTGACGGCGGGCCCGGCGCGAGGGCGGCGGGCCGAACGCGAAACGGTGTGGCGCGCAGGAGAGTGACCCATGGCGGCAAGCGAAGACAACCAGAGACGGATCCTCACGCAGATCGCCCCGATTTCGTGGGAGCACCCGGCGGACCGGGCGGCCCTCAACGCGCTGCGCAGGATTCCGGGGTTCGACCTCGTCCTGCGCAAGATCTTCGCGCTGTTCGGGGAGCGCGCGCTCAGGCTCGCCTTCAAGGCGAACGCCGTGCGGACATCGGAGAAGCAGTACGCCTGGATCCACGCGCGGCTGGCCCGCGTATGCGAAGTCCTGGACCTGGAGAATCCGCCGGAGTGCTACATCTCGCAGACCCCGATCGTGAACGCGGGCGCCGTCGGCTTCGGGGAGCCGTTCATCGTCCTCAATTCCTCCATGCTCGAGGTGCTCTCGGAGGACGAGGTCGAGGCCGTGCTGGGTCACGAGGTCGGACACATCCTCTCCGGCCACGTGTTCTACCGGACGCTGCTCATCCTGATCTTCAAACTGGTCCTCGTCCGCTACACGCTCGCCGGCCTCGCGCTCGGACCGATCCTCATGGCCCTCTGGGAGTGGTACCGGAAGAGCGAACTCTCCTCGGACCGCGCCGGGGTGCTCGCGGTGCAGAACCCCCGGGTCACGATGTCGGCGCTGATGCAACTCGCGGGCGGCACCCGGGGCGTCGACCTCGACCTCGACGAGTTCATCGCCCAGTCGGACGAATACCGTGAGGGCGGCGATCTCCTCGACGCGGTCTACAAGATCCTCAACGTGCTCGGCCAGACGCACCCGTTCGCGGTCATGCGCGTCGCGGAACTGCGGGACTGGATCGAAGGCGGCGAGTACGAGCGCATCCTCTCGGGCGAGTACCAGCGTCGCGGCGAGAAGGACGACCGCCCCTATCGCGAGGATCTGAAGGAGGCGATGACGGGCTACCAGGAGGGCGCCCGCGAGATCTTCGACGAGGTGGACGCCGCGGTCGACCGGCTGCGCGACCGGATCTCGGAGACGTTCCGGGGCCGCAAGGAACGCTAGCCCGTTGCCGGGCGGGCGCTCGCCCGTCATCCTGCCGCCATGAACCTTCTGATCATCGGGAGCGGCGGCCGCGAGCACGCGATCGCCGACTGTCTGCGGCGAGACGCCCCCGACGCCACGATCCATGCGGCGCCCGGCAATCCGGGCATGCGGGGCACGGCCGAACTCGTCGACATCCCGGCCGGAGACATCCACGCGCTGGTCGAGTTCTCCGTCGAGCACCGCGTCGATCTCACCGTCGTCGGGCCGGAAACGCCGCTCGCCGCGGGGATCGTGGACCGTTTCCGGGAGGCCGGGCTTCCGGTGTTCGGGCCGGACCGCGCCGGGGCCCGGCTGGAAGCTTCGAAAGCCTTCGCCAAGCGGCTCATGCGCGAGCGGGGGGTGCCCACCGCCGACCACGAGACGTTCGACGATCCCGAAGCCGCGCTGGACTACGTCTCGGGTCACGACGAGCCGCTCGTGGTCAAGGCCTCCGGACTCGCCGCCGGGAAGGGCGCCATCGCCTGCGAGTCGCGTGCGGAGGCGCGGACCGCCATCCGGGAGATGATGATCGGAGGCAGGTTCGGCGAGGCGGGCGCACGCGTCGTGATCGAAGAGTTCATGCGGGGCGTCGAGTTGTCCGTCTTCTTCGTCGCGGACGGGGAGCGGGCGGTTCCCCTCCTCACCTCGAGGGACTACAAGCGGGTGGGAGACGGAGATCGCGGACTCAACACCGGGGGGATGGGGGCGTACGCCCCGGCCGCGCCGTCCGGGCCGGCGTTCATCGAGCGGGTGCGGCGGACGATCGCCCAGCCGGTCCTC
Organism: Candidatus Palauibacter sp.; assembly: GCF_965222475.1. Taxonomy (GTDB): domain Bacteria; phylum Gemmatimonadota; class Gemmatimonadetes; order Palauibacterales; family Palauibacteraceae; genus Palauibacter. The sequence continues at coordinate 498,081 of NZ_CBDCUB010000002.1, forward strand.
GAGGCGATGAGCGAGGCGGGCGCGCCGTATCGCGGCTTTCTCTACGCGGGCCTCATGCTCACGGAGGAGGGGCCGCGGGTCGTCGAGTTCAACTGCCGCATGGGGGACCCGGAGACCCAGGTCGTCCTCCCCCTCACGCGCTCGAACCTGCTGGAACCCATGCTCCGCGTGGCTCACGACGATTCGCTTCGCGGCTGGCACCCCGAAGCTGCGACCGGCGCGGCCCTTGTGACGGTCATGGCGAGCGCCGGCTATCCCGAGGGCTCCGACTCGGGGCGGCCGATCAAGATTCCGGCCTTCGACCCGGAGAAGGTCAAGGTGTTTCATGCCGGGACGGCCATTCGCGGGGACCGGCTGGTCACGGCGGGCGGGCGCGTGCTCGGGGTCGCCGGGTTCGGCACCACGCTCGAGGAGGCGGCGCGACGGAGCCGCAAGGCCGTCGAACACATCCGGTTCGAGGGGGCGCACTCGCGCGCCGACATCGGCTGGCACGAACTCGAGCCCGCCCGGCTCCCCGCGGGCGAGCGCGCGCTGATCGCGTCCCCCGGGGACCCGAGGCCGTAACCGGCCGATCGTGCCTGAGCTTCCCGAGGTCGAGACGATGCGGCGCGACCTCGCCCCGCTGCTGCGAGGCCGGCGCATCGCGCGCGTACGCGTCCACCACGACGACCTCATCCTGGGCGGCATGACGGGACCTGCGTTCCGGCGCGCCGTTCGCGGCCGCACCTTCGGGAGCGCGGGACGGCGCGCGAAGTACCTGCTCTTCCCGTTGCACGCCGCGAACGACCTCGAGGGTCCCGTGGAGCGCGTCATGCGCGTGCAGGTGCGCATGACCGGCCGGTTCGCGCTCGCGGCCGACCGACCGGACGGGCCCGATTTCCGGCACCCGGGGGTCGACTTCGTCCTCGACGACGGCCGGACGCTGTTCTACGACGACGTGCGCCGGCTGGGCGGCTTCGACCTGCTGACGCCGGATGCGTGGGAGGCGCGCGCCGCGGCGCTGGGACCCGAACCGCTGGACCGTGCGTTCACCGCCGCGGAACTGGCGCGGATACTCGCGCCGCTACGCGCCCCGATCAAGAACGTCCTTCTGGATCAGAGAAGGCTGGCGGGCGTAGGGAACATCTACGCGAGCGAAGCGCTGCACCGCGCCCGCATCGACCCGCAGCGGGCCGCCGGCTCGCTCGACACGTCCGAGACGCGCCGGCTGCAGCGCGCGGTTCGGGCCGTCCTGCGCGAGGCGCTCGCGGACGCGGGAACGACGTTCCGGGACTACCGGGCCGTGAACGGGCTCTCGGGGTCCTTTCAGACCCGACTTCGCGTCTACCAGCGCGAAGGATCGAGATGCCGGCGCTGCTCCGGGTCGATCGTGCGGATCGTGCAGGCGGGGCGGAGTTCCTTCTTCTGCGCCGACTGCCAGCGCTGACCGGGAGCCGCGTCCCCGCCGCCCGGCGATGCGGTCCGCGGGGCGCCGCCCGCATATTGAGCACCGGCGCGGGTAGAGTGGGCCGGAAGTCGGAGAGCAACGCCGCCGGCCCGCATGTCGCGGGCCCTGTCGCCGCCACTCGAACGGGCGAGATGGAGTGGGCTACTCGGATCACAGCGATCAGACGCTGGTGGAGATGTGTCTCCACGGCGACGAGCGGGCCGCACGGGAGATCGTGCTGCGCTTCGAGCGCCCGGTGTTCTCCCTCATCCTGCGCATGGTTCGTGATCGCGAACTGGCCGAAGACCTGGCCCAGGAGACCTTCGTCCGCACGCTGAACAACCTCCGCCGCTACGACCCCTCCTACAAGTTCTCCTCCTGGATCTTCAAGATCGGCTACAACCTCACGATCGACCATCTCCGGAAGAAGGAACTGAACGTCGTGTCGATCCATGGAGCGCCGGACGCCGTGACCCCGGACCGGCGCGCCGCGACGGAGATCACCCTGGTGTCGCCGGACGAGCGGCCGGATGAGCTTCTCGAGGCGCGCGAACTCGGGTCCGAGATCGAGAAGGCGATCGGGCGGTTGAGGCCCGAATACCGGACGGCGATCCTCCTCAGGCACGTCGAGGGGCACACGTACGACGAGATCGCCGGCGTCATGGACATCCCGCTGGGGACGGTCAAGACCTACATCCATCGGGGCAGAAACGAACTGAAGGCCGCTCTCGTACATCTGACCGAGCCCTAGCCTAGCCTGGCAGTCCGTGGAGTAACCCCGCGTCGCACCGAGAGCGGCGACGCGCGCGCGTGACGAAACCGGCCCGCGAAGGCGAACGTATGTGGACCCCGGGACCGCCTCGCGGAAACAGGAGCGAACGTGCGGCATCTGACGCCTGACGAAATCCAGCGACGCGCCGAAGAGCGAGGCGCTTCGCCCCCGCCCCGGGGCGCAGGGCGGCATCTGGCGTCGTGCGCTCGTTGTCGGCGAGAAGTCGAGGCGCTTCGCGCCGTGCTCGTGCGTCTCGATGGCATGGAACGGCATCGACCCGCGGCCGGGTTCGCGGACGGTGTGGCGCGCCGGATCGACCTGGCGGCGGCCGCACTGGATCGCCAACTGGGCCGGCTCCCCGGCTGGTTGCCGGCGCCCGGCTTCGCGTCCGCGGTGCTGGCCCGCGTGCGGCTCCCGGTGCCGTGGCCCGAACGTCTGCTTCGCTTCGCGCGCCGGCGCCGGGCGGCGCTCGCCACGGCCGGCGCCGCGACGCTGAGCGTTTCGGCAGGGGTCGCGGCCTGGCTGTTCGGAGCCGGAGGCTTCGCGCCCGGCCAACTCCTCGCGTTCACGCTGGATGGCGCGCGGACGGTGCTCGTGGACGCGGCGCTGGCCGCGGGACGGGTCGGGTATCGCCTGGGTCTCGTGGACGCCGGCGGGTCGGTCCTCGATCGGATCAGCCCCGCCGCGGCGCTCACGAGCCTGGCGCTGTCCGGCCTCGCCGGCATGGCGTCGCTGTGGGTCATGACCGCGCTCTTCCGGCGGCCGGCCCGCCAGCCGGTCCGGCTCCGCGGAACGGCCGGCGTCGTCCCGCTCGTGGCGCTTCTCGCCTGCTTCCCGGGACCGCTCCCGGCGAGCGCGCAGGAGGTCGAGATCGCGGACGCCGTGATCACGCTTTCCGCCGGCGGGCGCGCCGAGCTGTGGTTCGAGCTGGAGGACGGAACCGAGCATCGGCTGCGCTTCGAGGGGGAGACCATCGAGCTCGACGGCGCAGTGATCGGCTCCTACGGGGACCCCGGCACGATCGTCGTCGGCTGGCGTGAGTTCCTTCGCGAGCACGCCGGGGAGGACGGCGCGAGGGTGCGCGAGGGCCTCCGTGGCTTCCGCGCCCTGCTGGCCCAGTGGGCCACGGTCCAGACCGGGTCCGAACGGGACGCGGCCCGGGCGCTGGGTCTCCGGCTGGAAGAGATCCTCGAGCCTGCCGTGGAGGCCCCGGCCGTCGCGAGGGCTGACGAGGGAGAGACGGGGCTGCGCCCCGGGTCGTTGCAGATCGTCCCCGGCGGACTTGGCTTCGATGTCGGCGACCGACTGGAACGCCTGCGGGAGGCGCTCCGTCGGCTGGGCACCGCCGGGGAGTCCGTCGAAGGCGATCTGGCCATGATCGTGCACGGAGACTACCGGATCCCGGCGGAGACGACGATCACGGGGGACATCGCGATTCTCGACGGGACGCTGAGCCTGGCCGGCGCGGTCGAAGGCGATGTGCTGCTGCTGGACGGAACGCTCCTGCTCGCCGACGCTGCCCGGGTGGAGGGCGATGTGCTCCGGGTCGGGGGCGAACTCCTCTTCCGCGGGGAGATGGCCACGGTCGGGGGCGAGATCCTGTCCGACATCGCGCTCGCCGAGCCCGACCCCGCCACGGAGGCCGCTCCGCGATCGCCGCCCGGTGCGGCGGCCGAGGTGGTCACCGCCTCGGCCCGGCAGCGTCCACGCAGACAGGGGCCCGGGTCCCGCTTCGTCCGCAACCTGGGCAACGCGGTCGAAGGTCTGATCGGGGCCATCTCCACCCTCGTCGGCCTCGTCGTGCTGGGGCTGCTCCTCGTCTACTTCGCGCGGAGCCGGCTCGAGACCGTCTCGGATACGGTGCGGCGCGAGTTCGCTCGCTCCTTCGCCATGGGGCTCGCCGGACAGATCCTCTTCTTCCCCGCCCTCCTCGTGCTCATCGTATTCCTCATCACGTGGCCCGTCGTGCCTTTCTTCGTGCTCACGGCAGCGCTCGCCGGGCTCGCGGGGTACGTCGCGGTGGCGCACGGCGCCGGCGAGATGTTCGCCCGCCGCCGCTATCGCTACGCGTGGCTGGAGGGACTCCGGCGATCGAACTCCTATTACTACGTCGGCAGCGGACTCGTCCTGCTCATCCTCCCGTTTGCCGCGGGCGCGCTCCTGTGGGTGTTCGGCGGCGCGGCGGGCTTCGTACGCGGCCTGATCTTCTTCGTGGCGGGCCTCGGGACCTGGGTCCTGGTCACAGCGGGGTTCGGAGGCGTGCTGCTCACGCGCGCCGGCAGCCGCAGCGTGGTCGTCGACTGGTCGGCCGGAGCCGAGCCCGCAGACGTCGGGATCGAGGTCGATGTCGGCGATGAGCCTTCCGGCCCGGCCCCCGATGCCTGATTCGGGCCCCTGCCGAGCCCTGACGGCGGCCTGCCTCTCCCTGATCCCGATCTGTGCGGCCTCGCCCGCAGCCGGGCAGGAATGGCATGACTTCCGGTCGGCGCGACAGGTCGGGGATGTGGAAGGGCTGGACGTGCATTTGCTCTACGCGGGGGGCACCCTGCGGGTCTCTCCGGGGGAACCGGCGCTGCTCTACGACGCGCGGCTCCTCTATGATGCCGGGCGCTCGGCACCCGGCCGGAACTGGCGCCGCGACGGCGACACCGGACGGCTGTGGTTCGGCACGACGTTGCTCCCCGAACGCGGGGATGAGGAGGACGCCGCGGCTCGCCTGGACGAGTGGGATCCGGATTTCGACCTCGCGGACCTGGACCGCGGTCTCGATCAGGGCGGACGTCTCGCGTTCTCCGTCCACCCGTCCGTGCCCACTACGCTTCGGGTCGGCGTGGGGGCCGGGCGGGCCCGGCTCGAGCTCGGCGGGATGACGCTCACGGCGTTCGAGTTCCTGACGGGCGCCGGCGACGTCCGGATCGGCTTCGCGCGCGAGAACCGGGTGCCGATGGAACTCTTGTCGATGAAGTCGGGCGCGACGGGGCTCGTGGCCGAGAACCTCGGCAATGCCCGCTTCGAGCGCATGGAGTTCGACGGCGTCGTCGGGGATGTCGTGCTCGACTTTTCGGGTGCATGGCGCTCCAGCGCCGAGGCGGAGGTCCGGATGGCGCTGGGCGAGTTGGTCATGCGGGTTCCGTCCGAGATCGGCGTGCGCGTGCGGCGGCGCGGACTCGCATCCCTTGCGGCGGAGGACTTCCGGAAGGTGGGGGACGCCTACCTGAGCCCCAACTGGGAATCGGCTCGGGTGCGGTTGGAGATCACCCTCGTGGCGGGGCTCGGGAGCGTCACGGTCGAGCGCGGATAGCCGCCTACGCCCGAGTCCGGCCCCGCTTCGCCTCCAGCTCCTCCAGCCGGGCCGTGGCGGTCGTCGCGATGCGACCGAATGCCCGGGCCTCCGGCGCGTCCGGCCTCCCCATGGAGGTCGGGATTCCGCGGTCGCCCTCCTCGCGGACGGCCACGCCGAGCGGGACGGCCCCCAGGAAGGGAACGTCGATCGATGCGGCGAGCCGCTCCCCCCCGCCCGCGCCGAAGATGTCGTGCGTCTCTCCACACCCGGGACACGCGAAGCCGCGCATGTTCTCGACGATCCCGAGGACGGGCACCTCCAGCTTCTCGAACATCCGGATGCCGCGGAGCATGCCGCCGACGGCGACATCCTGAGGCGTCGTGACCATCACGGCGCCATCCACCCGCACGAGCTGGCAGAGCGACAGCTGAGCGTCGCCGGTCCCCGGGGGGAGGTCGATGACGAGGTAGTCGAGTTCGCCCCAGGCCACCTGCTGCAGGAACTGCCGGATCACTCCCATGATGATGGGCCCGCGCCAGATCGCCGGAGCATCTTCCTCGATCAGAAACCCGATGCTCATGAGCTTCACCCCGTGCGCCTCCAGCGGCACGACCTCCTCACGATCGATCCGGGGCTTCTCCTGTATGCCGAACATGGTCGGGATGTCGGGACCGTAGATGTCGGCGTCGAGCAGGCCGACGCGGTGTCCGCCGCGGCTCCAGCTGGCGGCGAGATTCGTCGAGACAGTGGATTTTCCGACGCCCCCCTTCCCCGAACTGACGGCGACGACGCGCCGGACGCCCGGCATGGGCGGGGCCTCCGATGGGTGCCGGCGGGACGCTTCGCGGTCATCCCCCTTGGGAGGAGGGGCGGGACGCTTCGGCGCCGGGTCCATGATCGGGAGCGGCCGGGGGCCGCGCGCGGGGGTGTCGGACACAGGGGTTCGGCGCCTGGCTAGGCGACGGCCTCGACCGAGTGGACCACGGGAAGCGCGTGCCGCAACTGATGCTCGATTCCGGCCCGGAGGGTGGCAGTGGACATGGGACAGTCGTAGCAGGCGCCGACGAGTCGAACTTCGACGAGGCCGTGCTCGGGCTCGAAGGAGACGAGTTGGATGTCGCCGCCGTCGCCCCGCACAGCCGGGCGGATGTCGTCGAGGATCTTCTCGATCTGGTCGAGCGTGCTCTCGCCGGTGGCGGTACTCAAGTCAGTCGGGTCCTGGCGCGGGTCGGGGGCGATTCCATACCCCTCGGGTGCCCTGAAAACCGGCTCCCATGGCACCGGCGAAAGTTAGGATTCCGCCGTCCGGCGGTCAACGAGAGCGAGGGGGATCCGAGGACATCCCCGGCGCTTCGCGCGGAAGGAAGTGGAGCGTGTCCGCAGCGGGGTCGGGCGGCCGGCCGGGTTGAAGCTCGATCAGCGGGCTCTCGGCCCACACGGCGGCCATGTCGCGGTAGTGGGGGTCGAGAGGGTTGCCGGACTGGCCCGTCGGGAGGAGGAAGTGGCCCGTCATCCGGCCGGGCGCAGCGCGGGCGACGAACCGCGCGCTGGGCCCGTACTCGCTCACGACGGGAAGGTGCCACGCGGTCGAGTCGAGCCGGGCTCTCAGCGACGGGGCGTCGGGGCGCACGGTGTGACGTCCGCCGCGGGAGGGGTACGGACCGACGTGGAAGCCGAAGACGCGGTCGAGGAGTCCGACGGTCCCGAGCGGGTGGGCCGAGCGCTCGCCGTGGACCTCCCCCCAGGCACGGCCGAGCGACCCCGCGGCGGTCCGCGCGGCTTCCTCCTCCAGCGTCTCCAGCGTCTCGATCCCGGGCGTCCCGGGGTCGTCGATCCAGACGGTCACATCGTTCTCGACGATCTCCATGAAGGCGAGGTCGGGAAACCAGCCATCTCCTTCCGCGAACTCATCCGCGACGAGGAGTTCGCGGAGCCGGTAGAGCCAGGTGTAGAAGGGCGCCGCTCCGAGCGACGTGGTTTCCGTGCGCAGGTCCCATGCCTCGAGGACGGCCGCGAGCGAGTCGAGACCCGCGCGGCGGGCCGCGCCGACCGCGCGCGGACGGTAACGCTCCGCCCACAGGCTGTAGCTGTCCAGCTGGGTCGACCGCATCTCGTCGACGGTCCAGTCCGTGGCGCTCGAGACGAGGTCCTCGACGCGCCGCGCCCTGAAGGGGGCCGGGTAGTCGACGCCCACCCGGCCGTATGCCGGCCGGGACTGCAGGTTGTTCGCACTGACGAGGTAGCCGCTCCCGGGCGCACGAAGCGCCGGCATCGCGTCGGGAGGCCAGAATCCCGTCCAGCCCGCCGGCATGCGCTCGAAGGAGATCGGCAACGCCCCCGAGCCGGGCGGCCGGTTCGGGACGGAACCTCCCATGCGGTATCCGATCTCCCCCTCCGGCGTCGCGTAGATCACGTTCTGGTGCGGGGACCGGAAGCGCGCCACGGCCGCCTCGAAAGCGGTCGCATCGCCCGCCCGGTTCATGCCGCGAAGGCCCGCCACGGCACCGCCGGGCTCGAGCCCGGTCCAAAGCATGGAGAGCGTGAGACCGCCGGCAGGCACGAGGTCGGTGAGTACGGGCCCGCGGACGGTCTCGCGGACGACCCACGTCTCCGGTTCGTCCCGGCCCCGTACCGTGATCTCCTCGGTCCGCGACTCGAAGGGGCGCCACCCGTCGGTATCCCGGTACATCGACCTGTCGAGGTTCGTCCCCTCGACGATGAAGTCGGCGTCGTCGACCATGGCATTCGTGAACGCCCACGCGACATCGCGATTGAGTCCGATGACGACGCCCGGGACGCCCGGGATCGAGAGTCCGGCCACGGCTTGCTCGGGCTCCCTCCACGCGATGGCGTTAAGATACCAGGTCGAGGGGGCGCGTAGCGCCAGGTGGGGATCGTTCGCGAGCAGAGGGTACCCGTCCGCCGTACGCGATCCCGCCAGGGCCCAGGAGTTCGACGCCCGGAAGCCCAGATCGAGCAGGGACAGGCGGGGCGGCCCGCCGCTGGGAGCGCTTCCGGATACGGACGCGGCGGCGATCTCCGCGACCTCCGGCTCCGAGCCTCTTGCGAGGCGCGGGGGCGCGGTCCCCGCCGGGAGCGTGTCCTGGAGAATCGTGGGCCCCCACGCCGGATAGCCCGCGCCGAGGGCACGCCGATGGGCGACGTCCAGCGTCGCCAGCGCGCGGGTCCGCGACAGTTCGGTGCGCCATTCGGTGAGATCCAGCGCCATGATGCGGCCGATCGAGAGCGAGGCCTGCGCGCTCCACGGTTGTGGCTCGATCCCGAGCAGGAGGAACTCCGGGGGCCACGGCCCGCGCCAGCTCGCGATGCGGGCGTTCACGCCCTGCGCGTAGGCCTCGACGACGGCCCGGTCCGCGGGCGTCGCGGATTCGAGTTCCCGGCCGGCCGCCGACCACACGTCGAGCGTCCGCATGAGCCGGTCCGCGTCGAGCGCCGCCTCGCCGAAGAGTTCCGCCAGACGCCCGCGCGCCACGCGCTGGAAGAACTCCAGCTGCCACAGCCGCTCCGAGGCGTGCACGAATCCCTGGACCCGCATCGCGTCGAGTTCGGTGGCGGCCGAGATGGAGGGGATGGCCCATTCGTCGAAGGTCGCCGCGGCCGCCCCGGTGAGGCCCGCGATCGCGTGTTCGCCGGAACGTGGCTGTATCGACCGCTGCAGTTGGAAGAAGGCGAAGGTCGCGACGAGCCCCCCGGCCACCCCCAGCGCCGCGAGGACCGCGGTCGTCCGGCGACGCAGCCTCACCGGTCCTCGCGCTCCTCATCCGGAGGCGGGCCCGCGTCGCGCAGCGCCCGGCCGAGCGACACGTACCGGTCGCCATCGCGGATCACGAGCGCGCGGGTTACGAGGTCCTCGAGCACCCCCCGCACCCGCTCCACCGGGAGATCGAGCCGGTTCGCGAGGGGAGACGCACGGGTGCGACCCAGCACCCAGATCTCCCGCCACACGGCGACCGTGCCCGAGTCGAGGGCACCCATGAGCAGGGGTTGCCCGTCCGCGCTCTCCCCCGCCGCCGCCAGGCCCTGCCGCCGGAGGGCGGACTCGATCGGCTCGAGGTGATGTTCGGCGATCCCGCGGAAGAGGACGAACCGACGCCGGGTCGAAGGGTCGGACGCGAGGAGGACCAGCTTCGCCACGACCTCGTCCGCGCACGAAAAATCGATCACGGGGACGTGGCGGAGGTCGAGGACCGCGAGGACGGTGCGGCCCGCCGCGGCGATCTGGCGTTCGACGTTCGTCCGCACCGTACGGCCGGTGGGCCGGGTGACGAGATAGCTGAAGAGCCTGGTGTGGGCGATCGCCGGTCTCATGGCATCACGACTCCCCCCGACCCACCCGCTCCGGCAGCACGATGAGGACCTGAGCGCCCGGGAATCGCGTGAGCCCGGTCCGGAGCGACTCGGCGTCGTCCCACGCCGGAACGCGGGCGATCATCGCGTCGCCGCTCCGGATCCGGACGACGCCGTTCCACTTGATGACCTGGCTCCGAATCGCCTGCAGCCCCTGGCCGCGCCCCGGGTCGGCGAACCTCGATTCGCCGCGCAGGAAGGCGGCCTCGAGCACCGAGGCGGCCGACCACGATTCGCCCGTGCGGCGCGCGTGTTCGGCGCCCAGCGAGCCCTCGAACCCGACCCCGACGTCCATCACCGCGAGCACGACCACGTCGCGGCCGAGGCGGCGCTTCCACCGATAGCGCTGGGCGCAAACCCAGCCGATCGAGCCGGCGTGTTCGAGGATGTTCTGGCATACCTCCGACAGCATGACCGAGAAGTGGATCACGGCCGGCCTCGGGTAGCCGAGCCGCCGGTGGAGGATCCGCTGCGCGCGCTCGCGGACGCCCTCCACGACCGAATGCACATCCTCGTGCGAACGGATCGCCGTGACTTCGATCAGCGCCTCGGTGATGCTGGGCGGGCGCGGTGGCACCGCCTTGAGGTCGAACACCTCGGCCGCCGCGGTCCAGAAGTGCATCCGGTTGATGTAGGAGCGGACCTCCGCATCCCGGGGAGGCTCGATCAGCGGAGGCAGCCCGGTGCGGAGGCGCGCTTCCTGCCCGACCGCGAGCAGGCCGATGAGCCCGTACGGCGACACCCAGCGCACCGCCCGGGCGTCGAGCAGCAGCCGGGCCTGCTCGTCGCAGCCGGAGCGCAGGCGGCCGATGAGCACCTCGAACGCCGCCTCGTCCAGCGTGGCGGGGACCCGGACGACCCGGCTCACGCGGGACCTCGCTCCCGCCCGCGCGGGGCGCCGGTGAGCAGGCCCGTCTCGGACCGCAGGAATTCTCCCAGGCCCGTCGCTCCGCGGAAACCGGCGTTCTGCCGGGCGGCCCCCGTCGCGGCGCGCATCGAGTCCTCGAGACCCTCCCCGCCCATCATCCTCGCGAAGCAGGTGGCCCCCCATACATCTCCGCAGCCTGTGGGGTCACCGCCCGCGACGGCGGACTCCGGCTCGACCTTCCCGCTCACCAGGGCCTCGGCCGGTCCCAGCGCGTGCAGGGGAAGGCGCGGCGCGGTCGGCGCCTCCCGGAAACCGCGCGTCGCGACCCAGGCCGAGCCCCGCTCGCCGAGGGTGACGAGGAGCCCGCGCGTCACCGGTCCGACGACATCGGCGGCCAGCGCCCAGGGGTCGTCCCAGCCCGCGGCGAGCGTCATGAGTTCGTCCTCGTTGAGTTGCACGATGTCGAAACACGAGAGCCAGGCCCGCCAGTCAGCGAGGGGTCGCGGCGCACGAAAGCCGTCCGCCCCGACCCCCAGCATCAGCGAGTGCAGGTCGGCGTAGACCGGACCGGCCGTCGCGGGCCGCAGCGCGGCGGCGGCCGGCAGATCCAGCTCCCAGCCCGCGATGAAGTTCACGTAGACGGCGTCGCACGACCGCGCGAGCGGCAGCACCTCCTCCGCGGTCCATCCCGGCACCCCGCCCGTGAGCTTCTCGCACCGCCGCGCCTCGTCGCGGTAGACGAGTTCGACCCGATTGTTCGGTTCCGGCACGGTGCGGACGCCGTCGAGGGAGTCGAGACGCTCGAGGCTCCCGAGGAAGACGTCAGCGGCCTCACGCATGTCCTGTCCGATCTTGATGATCGGGAAGAGGGACCAGTCCTCCCGGAGCGCCGCATCGGCGGCGGCGAGCGCGTAGGCGATCCCGCCCCACTCGCGGACCGGCGCCTCCCGGCCCATATGGCGCGCGCGGATCGTATCCCACACCATCGTCCCCACGATCCCCAGCCGCGGCATTCGAAACTCAAAGGCCTCCGAGTCGGGCGAGATGGTAGGTGGCGGCGGCGCCGATCACGCCGGCCATGCCCCCGAGTTCGCTGCTCACGATCCGGCAGGCCTCGGCCGCGGGCCGAAACGCCCGCTTTCGCACTTCGTTCCGGAGCGGATCGAACAGATGCTTCCCCGCCCTCGTGACCCCCCCGGAGACGACGATCATCTCCGGGTTCAGGATATTGATGAGGTTCGCGAGGCCGGTCCCCAGAAAGGCCGCGGTGTCCCGCATCACGTCAACGGCGTAGTCGTCTCCGGCCACGATCGCGTCCGACACGATCTCCGCCGTGACGGCCCGCAGATCGCCCCCCACCAGGTCGGGGATCAGGCTCGCGGCGCCCGCCTCGAGTCCCTCGAGCGCCCGGGCCGCGATGGCGGGCCCCGACGCGTAGGCCTCGAGACACCCGTAGTTCCCGCAGCCGCACTTTCTCCCCGTGAAGTCGATCGTCATGTGCCCGATCTCCGCGGCCACATCCGATGTCCCGTGGTAGAGTTCCCCGCCCAGCATGATCCCGCCGCCGATCCCCGTCCCGAGCGTAACCCCGACCAGATGGTCGACCCCGCGCCCCGCCCCCTGCCACCATTCGCCGAGCGTCGCCGCGTTGGCGTCGTTGTCGAGTTCCGCCTCCAGTCCGGTCGCCTTCACGATGAGGTCGCGGAGGGGAAAGTTCCTCCAGCCGAGGTTCGGCGTCTCGATCACGGTTCCGGCCTCGCGGTCCAGCGGTCCCGGGGATCCGAGTCCGATTCCGACGAAGGCGTCCTCCCCGAAACCCCCCTCGCGGGCCGCGTCGCGCTTGACCTCGAAGATCATCGACACGATCCGGTCGACGACGAACTTCGCGCCGACGTGCGCGTCGGTCGGGAGCGTGCGCATGCCGAGGACCGTGCCGCCGCCCACCGGCACCGCCCCCACCTTGATCGTCGTCCCCCCGAGGTCGACGCCGATGATGTAACGCCTGTCGCTCACGCTCTCGCCCACGTCCTCTCTCCGGGGTTCGGCGGGATTCCAACGCCCGGTCCGGGAAATGATAGACCGCCGAGCCGGCCCCCTCCAAGAGACCGACGCTTCGCGGCCGCGGGTCGGCGGTGCCCGCGGCTGTCAGTCGCCCTCGACCCGCAGCACGGCGAGGAAGGCCTCCTGGGGAACTTCGACGCTACCCAACTGCTTCATCCGCCGCTTCCCCTCGCGCTGTTTCTCGAGGAGCTTCCGCTTGCGCGTGATGTCGCCGCCGTAGCACTTGGCGGTCACGTTCTTCCGTAACGCCTTCACCGTCGTCCGCGCGATCACATCCCGCCCGATCGCCGCCTGAATCGCCACATCGAAGAGTTGCCGGGGGATGAGTTCCTTGAGCTTGCGGGCCATCTTCTGCCCGAACTCGTAGGCCCGGCTCCGGTGGACGATGACGCTCAGGGCATCCACCGGGTCACCGTTGAGCAGGATGTCCAGCTTCACGAGGTCCGACGGCTCGTGTCCGGAGATGTCGTAGTCGAGCGACGCATACCCGCGCGACACGGACTTCAGCTTGTCGTAGAAGTCCAGCACGATTTCGCCGAGCGGCATCGAATAGGCGATCTCCACCCGGGTGGGGTCCAGGTATTGGAGGTTGACGTACCGGCCGCGGCGGTTGTGGCAGATCCTCTGAATCGCCCCGATGTAGTCCGCCGGCGACACGACCCGGATCTGGACGAACGGCTCCCGGACCTCGGCGATGTGAACGCGCTCGGGCATCTTCGACGGGTTCTCGAGCCGGATCTCGTCTCCGTTCGTGAGGGTCAGTTCATACTCTACGCTGGGCAGCGTCGTGATGAGATCGACGCCGAACTCGCGCTCCAGCCTCTGCTGCACGATCTCCATGTGGAGGAGTCCGAGGAAGCCGCAGCGGAAACCGAACCCGAGCGCCCCCGATGTCTCGGGTTCGTAGTGGAGGCTGGCGTCGTTCAACTGGAGCTTCTCGAGCGCCTCCCGCAGCTCCTCGAAGTCGTCCGAGTCCATCGGGTAGAGCCCCGCGAACACCATCGGCTTCGCTTCCCGGTAGCCGGGGAGGACGTCCGGGGCCCGGTCGTCCGCGTCGAGGACCGTGTCCCCCACGCGGGTGTGCCCCACCTTCTTGATCTGCGCCGTGAGATAACCCACCTCGCCGCAGCCGAGGACGCCGGTCGGCTCGAAGCCGAGGCTCATGAAGCCGACCTCGTCGACCTCGTACACCGCGTCGTGCCGCCCGAACCCGATGCGCATGCCCTCGCGGAGGTGGCCGTCGACCACGCGCAGGATGGGGGTCGCTCCGCGGTAGCGGTCGTACTGCGAGTCGAAGATCAGCGCTCTGAGCGGTGCATCCGGATCTCCACCCGGAGCCGGCACGTGCTCGACGATGGCTTCGAGGACCGCGTCGATCCCCTCCCCCTCCTTCGCCGAGGCGCGGATCGCCGCGGCGGGATCGATCCCGAGCAACTCCGACACTTCCTCGCTCACCCGCTCCGGATCGGCCGCCGGGAGATCGATCTTGTTGATCACGGGAACCACCTCGAGGCCCGCTTCGACGGCCAGGAAGAGGTTCGCGAGCGTCTGCGCCTCGATGCCCTGCGTCGCGTCGACGACGAGCAGAGCGCCCTCGCACGCGGCCAGGCTCCGACTCACCTCGTAGGTGAAGTCGACGTGGCCCGGCGTGTCGATGAGGTTGAGTTGATACTCCTCCCCGTCGGGGTGCCGGTAGGACATGCGGATGGCGTTGAGCTTGATCGTGATCCCGCGTTCGCGCTCCAGCTCCATGGAATCGAGGACCTGCTTCCGCATCCTCCGGGGGTCCACCGCGCCCGTGCGCTCGAGCAGCCGGTCCGCCAGCGTCGACTTTCCGTGGTCGATGTGGGCGATGATGGAGAAGTTCCGGATCCGTCGCTGGTTCAAAGCTCCACCACCAGTCCGTCATGGGCGGGTTCGATGCCCGGTGGCACGCGGCGCACGATCTCGGCGTGGGTCGTTCGGTGCGCGATGTGCGTGAGGTACGTCCGCCCCGCCCCCAGTCGCCGCGCGGTGGCGACCGCCTCCTCGATCGAGAAGTGTCCGGGGTGCGGGTCCCCGAACCAGAGTGCGTTCATGATGAGGACGTCCACGCCCGCGAAGACTCCGACGGCATCCTCCGGTATCGATTTCGCGTCGATGAGCACGCCGAGCCCTCCCGTGCGGAAGCCGTAGCTGCGGTACACGCCGTGCGGGAGGGCGACGACCCGCAACTCGAGCCCGGCCGGCGCGATCACCTCGCGGTCCTCGAAGGTCCTGAGGTCGAGCTGCGGCACCGCCGATCCGGGCTGCGCCCTGCCGCCGCCCCAGATGTACGAGAAGCGCCGCCGGATCGCTGACTCGAACTCACGCGCCACGTAGAGGGGGATCGGGCCGCCACGGCGCAGGGAGAAGATGCGCAGGTCGTCGATCCCGTGCGTGTGGTCCGCGTGCTCGTGCGAGAGGAACACGGCGTCGATCCGGTCGACCTTCGCGCCGAGGAGCTGGACACGAAGTTCGGGGGGCGTGTCCACCAGGAGGCGGGCCTCCCCCGCTTCGATGAGGAGGCCGTGACGCGTGCGGCGGTCCCGCGGGTCCCGGGATCGACAGGTGGCGCAGCGGCAGCCGATCACCGGGACTCCGAACGAAGTACCGGTTCCGAGGAATCGGACTCTCACGGTCGGCCGTCAGCGCCGGAAGAGGCGGATCACAACTCTTCGACGCGCATCATGTTCGTCGTGCCGGGGACGTGAAACGGCACCCCCGCCGTCACCACGAAGCGCTGGCCCGGCTCGCCCATCCCGAGTTCGAGAGCCTCATGCCGCGCCTTGTCCAGCATGCTGGAGTAGCTGATCCCCCCGCGGAAGAGGACGGGCTGCACGCCCCAGACCAGCGCCAGCTGGTTGTAGGTCCTCCACTGGTCGGTGATCGCGAGGATGGGGACGGATGGCCGCTGCGCCGACACGATCCGGGCCGTATAGCCGCTCTGCGTGAAGGTGACGATGAACGGGGAGTCGACGCGCTCGACCGCGATCAGCGACGACGCGGCGATCGCCCCCGAGGTCGTCTGCTGGATCTGCGAGAGGCCCTGGACGTGCGTCCCGGCCCGGCCCGTCCGCCCCAGGCGTTCATGCTCGATGCGCCGGATGACCCGGTCCATGGTGCGCACGGCCTCGACCGGATACCCACCCATCGCCGTCTCCGCGGAGAGCATCACCGCATCGGTCCCATCCAGCAGCGCGTTCGCGACATCGGAGACTTCCGCCCGTGTGGGGCGGGGGCTCTCGATCATCGATTCCAGCATCTGCGTGGCCGTGATCACCGGGCGGGCGCGCTCCTGGGCGAGCCGAATGATCCGCTTCTGGATCATGGGGACTTCCTCGTACGGCAGTTCGACGCCGAGGTCGCCCCGGGCGACCATCACCGCGTCGCTCAGGGGCAGGATTTCCGCGAGATTCTCGAGCGCCTGCGACTTCTCGATCTTCGCGATGAGCAGGGACCCGCGGTCCATCTTCCGGCGCGTGGTCTCGAGATCCTCGGGCCTTCTCACGAAGCTGAGCGCCAGGTAGTCGAGCACGTGTTCGACGGAGAATTCGATGTCCGCGAGATCCTTCTCGGTGAGGGCGGGCGCGCCGACGCGCACGCCCGGCAGGTTGATCCCCTTCTGGGACTTCAGCACGCCGACGCTGAAGGCCCGCGCCGAGACCCAGGACGGGTCGTCGGCGGACACCTCCTTCACCACGAACTCGAAGTGGCCGTCGTCGAGGAGGATGCGGGTCCCGGGCTCCACCTCCTCGGACAACTCCGGGTAGGTGGTGGGAATCCGCCGGCCGGGCGGACTTTCCTCAGGGGGGTCTTCACCCTCGGGGAAGAACCAGTAGGTCTCTTCGGGCTCGATTTCGAGACGGCCGCCGGGGAGATCTCCGACCCGGATCTTGGGGCCCCCGAGGTCGCCGATGATCGCGACGGGGCGTCCGACATCCCGCGCCGCCTCCGAGACCTTCCGAACGACCCCGCCCGCACGAGAAGTCGGCAAGTGCGTGAAGTTGAGGCGGATCGCGTCCGTGCCGGCTTCGATCAACGGGTACAGCACGTCCCGTTCCCACGAAGCGGGGCCGATCGTGCTGACGATCTTCGCTCTTCGGAACCCTGCGCTCATCCGCGGCCCAGATCAGGTGGGAGGCCACGGTCCTATCCAGGCAGTCGGGCGACCTCCGAGAGGTTAGGTCGGTGGGCTACGATCCACTCGTGCATGTTCTGCAGTTGGCCGAGCGGGAGCCCCTCGAGGGACTGCACCTGCAAGCCGGGGATGATACAGGCGGCGGCCCGGCGGAGAAAGTAAGCGCGCTGCCGCCTTCGTTGTTCCGGGTTGAGGCTGGTGCCCCCGGGGATGTCCGGGATCGGCTCTATGAGTCGGCGGTAGCTGTAGACTTCGCGGGCGGAGAACTCGGAGGGGATCAGGTAGGCGTGCCCTTCGACTTCGAAGGTGCCGTCCGAAGAGATGGCAAGCCGAGATGCCATATCCAGTCTCCTTACGTCAAAGGCAGAGACGCAAAAGACCGTGTTGCCGGAAGGCATGGACAATCCTCTTCGATTCTCCCCACCCCAGCCACACGGTCCCCGGGCTTCCTGAGCATACTATATGCCGTTACCGGCTCTCGATGCAACCTCCGAGCACCCTCTCTCCCCGGCGCCGGCCCCGCCGGGGATCGTCGGGGTTCTCCCCGCCCCGGCGGAATATTTGACGCGCCTTCGCGCGGGTCGCTAGAATTGGGGGTTCACCCTGCCGGGGAGGAGGCGCACACTTGCAGTATACGCTACGCGACAACGAAGAACTCGACCGCGCACTGCGGAAGTTCCGCCGAAAGGTCCAGCGGGCCGGGATCTTCCGGGACATCAAGAAGCACCGGTTCTACGAGAAGCCGAGCGAGGCCCGTCGTCGCAAGATGAAGGCCGCGGAGCGACGGCGGCGGCGGCGGCGGCGGCGCCAGAAGGCCCGCAGCTAACCGCCCCGACCGCCCCGGGGCAAGCCTCCCTCACGGGTCACCCGGCGAACCGCCGCTCCACGTACCCGTCGAGAATCTGCAGAAACTCGTCCACGATTCCCTCGCCGCGCAGCGTCGAATGATGCTCGCCGTCCATGTAGACGGGCGCGGTCGGCGCCTCGGCGACGCCCGGCAGCGAGATCCCGAGGTCCGCGTGCTTCGACTCGCCCGGCCCGTTCACGACACACCCCATCACGGCCACCGAAAGCTCCTCGACTCCCGGATACCGGTCGCGCCACGCCGCGAGACGGTCCGCGATGTGCTGCTCCACATCGAGCGCCAGCTGCTGGAAGAAGGTGCTCGTCGTGCGGCCGCAGCCCGGGCACGCCGTCACCTGGGGCTTGAAGCTCCGCAGCTCCAGCGATTGCAGGAGTTGCTGCGCGATCCGCACTTCCTCCGTGCGGTCGGCGCCGGGCTCCGGCGTGAGCGAGACCCGGATCGTATCGCCGATCCCCTCCGAGAGGAGGATGGCGAGCGCGGCCGAGGAGGCGACCGTCCCCTTGCGCCCCATGCCCGCTTCGGTGAGCCCGAGATGCAGGGGGTAGTCGCAGCGTGACGCGAGTTCGCGGTACACGGTCGCGAGGTCCGGCACGCGCGACACCTTCGCGCTGAGGACGATGCGATCCGGTGCGAGGCCGAGGGCTTCGGCGGCTTCGGCCGAGCGGAGGGCGCTCTCGACGATGGCGTCGAGCGTCACGCGGTGGGCATCGCGCGGCTCGTCCCGCGCCGCGTTCTCGTCCATGAGGCGCGTCAGGAGGATCGGGTCCAGCGACCCCCAGTTGACCCCGATCCGCACCGGCTTTTCATGCTCGATCGCGCAGCGGACGATCGTCGCGAACTGCTCGTCCCGGCGCTTGCGTCCCACGTTGCCGGGATTGATGCGGAACTTGGCGAGGGCGCGGGCGCAGCCGGGATGGCCGGGCAGCAGGATGTGACCATTGAAGTGGAAGTCGCCGACCAGCGGGACATCGACGCCGCGGTCGGCGAGGCGCTCCGCAATCCGGGGTACGGCCGCGGCCGCGCGCGGCGTGTTCACCGTGATGCGGACGATCTCCGAGCCCGCCTCGTGCAGCTCCCGGACCTGCCGTGCGGTGGCGTCCACGTCCGCGGTTTCGGTGTTCGTCATCGACTGGACGACGATGGGGTGGGGCGCACCCACGGGAACGCCCCCGATATCGACCGGTGTCGTCGCACGACGTGACGTGGAGGGTGTGTTCAAGCGGCTCCCCCGCAGCGATGGAGTTCGTGCGTCGCGGGGCACCATCGCGGCGCTCCGGAGACGGGGGCGGAAAGGGCGCTCCCCGTCCCGGGTGAATCTACAACCGAACGGTCATCCGCACTCGCTGTGGCCGCAAGCGTAGCACTTCGCGCAGCCTCCTCGAACGCCAGGCTGCTGCCGCATTCCGAGCACACGCCGAGGAACATCCGGGCCGCCGACTCCTGGTAGCGCTCGATCACGGGGCGCTGCGCCGTCCGCGCGCCGCCGTTGGTGGTCGAAACCCAGAAGCACCGCTCCCCGCAAGGCCTAGTGTCGCTGGGAAACGATCCTTTTCGCGCGGCTGGCAGGAGCGGACGCGCAGGTCCGCGCACTCTCTCGTTGCGGCACCGCAGGCCCACTGTGGCTAACCCCAACATGTGGTGTGCTGCAGCGCTCCGGACTGGCAGCATCTAGCGCTTGGCGGCTTGCAGGGACGCGCCCGAAGCCTGTGCGGTGGCCCAGGCCGTCGGGATCGCCAGCGCACGCTTAGAGGGCTTCTATTCGTTTCAAATTCCTGCGGATCCCGGCTGAAACGGCCGAAATCGCCGTTTTCGCCCCGATCGTGGCGCAGCGCCGGCTACGAGTGCGAGCGCGTACAATCAACGCATGCAGGGGAGCGACGGCACCGCAGTCCTGATCTGGGACGAGATGGTCGACTCGGACCGCATGTGCCGCTATTACGGCTACCTAATGCAGCGCGCGGACCGGCTGGGCGACCTGCTGCAAGCCGGGGCAGGCGTCGCTGCCCTAGGCGGGCTCGCGGCGCTGCTGCCTCCCCTCCCTGAATGGCTGGCGCTGGCCTGCGGCGCCGTGGTGGGCTGCGCGGCCCTTGCCGTGGCGGCTCGCCGGTATGCGGTGCGCAGCGCCGAGATCTTCCGCCAGCTGCAACGGGTCCACCTGGAATGGAAGCATCTCTGGAACGGGGCTCGCTCCAGGCCGGACGCCGACATGGTGGCGGCGGCCAGGGCGCTCAGCGAGCGCCAGGGCGCCATTATCGATCGCGCGCCGCGCGAGCTGCCGCTTTCGCGCTCGCTCGCTTGCAGGAGCCAGCGCGAGGCGCGCGAGTACTGGAGGGGGGTCAGCGCCGAAGCCGCCGCCGAACCCGCCCCGCCGAGCGCCCCAGAAGTAGCAGCGCCGCCCCCTGCGCGAGAGGGATCGTTTTCGCGCGGCCACTACGGGCCGGGTTAACTCACGCGCCCCATGCAAGGTGGAACGCTACCGCGGGAGCTGCGTGTCGGCAGATGGGCGGCACAGGGCGAAAGCTGATCATGAAGGTGCCGGGCACGGCATGGGCCAGGTACCAGCGCCATTCCAGCCGGTCGATACAGCACTCCCGGCAGCGACAGCGCCCGTAGCTCAGCTCGATGAGTAGCCTCATTGGTCTTGGCGGGGCTCCACCAAGGCATACGCAACGCCTGCCGCCACCGCGGCCATCTTGAGGCTCTCCAGCCGTAGCGCCGTGGCTGTCTCCGCGGGGAATTCCGTGGACGCCAGCCACGCCATCGCCAACTGGCCGCCGCCGGTTCCGGCGGCAAACCAGCCCACGCCCCGCATCCGCCACCCGCGGCGTTGCACCTGCGACAAGATCCATTCCAGGCTCATGGATCCATCCTAGGCACCCCGGTGTAGTATGAGCTTCGCTGGATCTAGGCCTTGAGGACTTCCGTCCCGGAAACGATCGTTCTTGCGCGATCCCACAAGCGCTGCTGCGCAGCAGCGAGAGAGTTCTGTCACGCAGGCGTTCGAAGCCCATATTTCGTGGCTCAGGCGCTGCCCGGGCAGCTGGAAGACCGCAACGTGTTCACGCTGCGGGGGCAGTGCCCCATCCCCTACCCAAGGTTCCGGCGGAAAGGGGCCCGAGGGCCGTTCGATGTCGGCAGATGGGCTGCGGCGGCCGATGGACTAGTTGTCCTTTGCGTCGAGCGAGCGAGGCGGCAGCTCTAGCCGCGAGAACCCGCGCCGCGCCCCCCGAAGAAAGGCCGCTGCAGCACGCCGTCTCCAGCCCCATCCGTCCAGATCTCGTGCGAATCCGGCCCAGAGCGCGGCCAGTCACCCACATGCGTCGGCGACGTCGATCCACGCCATCCCCGCGCCTCCTTCCGCCCGGAGGCCCACGGATGCCGCCAGCACCGAGAGCCGACGCGCTTCGTCGGACAATGCCCGGAACTCGCGTGCGAGCCGGGGCTTGCCGCGCCAAGGACGCGGAGCCCGGCACGCTCGCCGGTCAGCCTCCAAGAGCTCGGTTCCGCGGCTGCACGCTCGCTCGAGGCCACTCCGCACGCGGCGGCCGTCATCCAGTAGCTGCAGCAGTTCGCGGACGCGATCAGCCATGCACTTCATGATGGGGCAAAACCGACTCCTTTTCGCGCGGGCCCATAGGCGCGCGCTGCTGCTGCCGCTGCGCTGTGCCGGACGGACGACCACGACGATGTCGGGTGCCGCCTAGAGCTCCATCACAGGAACCTCCGGAACACCAGCCGGCACGCGAATGGCTGCACTTGCCTCCCGGCGTCGAAGTCGATCACGAAGTCCCTGGCGGCCCGGGTCAGACTCGCCTGCCAGTCGATCTGGACGCCGCCGCAATCCGACGTGTCTCGAAAGGGATCCTTTTCGAGCAGACCCACAAGGAGAGAAATCTCCCTCCGCGCCGCTCGAATGTAGACTTGAACCTTGTACGAATGGCTCAAGTCTTGGGAGCCCTCGGTGCAAGGGAGGGGAACGGTGGTCCGGCCCCTGCTCGCTGCGTGTACCGTGGCCGCCTTGCTGCCGCCGGTCCTCCAGGGTCAGTCCCGTCCGGACGAGGTCCGTTTCCACGTGGGAACCGCAACCTTCTTCGAGGCGCGCCAGCACGTTACCGCCGGGGGTGCCTATCGCTTGTACTTCGGCAAGCGGGGCTGGGGCATCGAGCCCGAGTTCTCGGCAATGTTCGTGCCGGACCACACCGACAACATGGCCGCGTTGAGCGTCGTCAAGGATCTCTCACGACCGACAGCGAAACGGGTCTGGTACATGCTCATGGGGGGCGGCATGAACTACCAGACCGGAAGAACCCGCTCGTCCCGGCCGTATTGGGGGGCCCTGGCTTGGGGCCTCGGCATGAAGGCACGCGTCGGGAGGCGGTGGTACGTTGCCCCGCAGGTGCGCATCGGGGTCGAGCCCAACTTCCGCTTCTCCGTGTTTCTCGGGCGGAGAATGGGAAAGGCCGGCCAGTGAATCGGCGGACCCTCGGCCGCGGCGCGGCAGGATGGCTGCTGCTGGCCCTTGCGATTGCCCTTGCCGTATCGCCTGCTCAGGGGCAGGGCGGCAGGTTGCACGTTGCAGCGCACGGCGGATTTGCCCTCGGCCTCGAAGATTCACCTCCCTATGCAGCCTTGCGTGGGCTTTCCGTGTCTGCGCGCCCTGCCGCGCGGTGGCGGATCGGGGTGGAGTACATGGATGCGAACCTGTTTGGCCCGCATGAGAGCCACGAGGAGCGCGCGTGGATGCTCACGCCCGTGTTCGAGTACGTGTTTGCCTCTTCGGGACGGGTCCGGCCGTTCCTGTCGTTCGGGATCGGACTGACGCAGTGGCGGGCGCTCATCCCCGATTTCCGGAGCCCTGACTCCGACGAACTGGTGTACAGCTGGGACAGGCAGCACGGGTTCAACCTGGCGGGAGGCCTCGGCATCAGGATCTACATCACAGAGCGGCTCTACGTTGCCCCTGAAGCCCGTATCGGATTGATTCCGTTCCTGCGGACCTCAGTGGCCGCAGGGTACAGCTTCTTCTGAGCTCTCGCGTGCTGGGCCCGCCGAGTGCGGCAGGGATGCCCCCTGCGAGGCGAGGCAGTCTGGCAGCAGGCTGGCACGCGCTGCTGCGGTCAATTGCCAGGGACCGTTTCCACGAACTGCAGCTGGCGCTCGCACGGCTGGACTTCCGCGTGCAGCATTCTGCCGCTTCCTCGAGCCCGGGCCCAGATCGCACGCCGCCCGGAAGACGGGACTGTACCTGCCAGCCTAAAACTCCTCTTATCGAGGCCGCCCGGCCCCCGCCGCCGCTGCTTGACACGTCTGCTACCCGGGAAGCGCTTCTTCTGTCAACCTGCATTCGCAAGTCCGTTCAGAGGACTACGTTTGCCTGCCGGCAACTATCGAACCATCGACAAGGCGGCGCGCTTGGTACCCTCACAGAGATGCCCGCTCCGCTCGCCGCCACCGCTATCACCACAGGAGCCGAGGTGCTCAAGCAGGTAATCTCGAGCATGAAGGGGAAGTGGGTCAGGCGGACTGCTGCGGCAACAGCGGTCGTCCAGGCCCTGCGCACCACGCCGCGGCCTGGCGCCGCGCCCGATGTCGCTGTCAAGCTGCACGATGCACTCGAAGCCGTGCAATTCCTGATCGAACAGCCCGACAGTCCCGAGGGTCACGAGAAGCTTAGCGAGGCTTTGCAGGGTGCCTTGGACGCGATAAGGCTTACGGCACAGGACTTGAAAGCAGTTCGGGAACTAATTGAGAAAACCCGAGACGCAAGCGACCCCAAAAACCAGGCTGCCCGCCTTAGGGTCGCGCTGGCTGCTGTCGGAGATCCCGCGCTGGTCGCCGCTGAAGCCGCCCTGATCCGGCATCTCGACAAACTGCACGAAAACGAATGAGGCGAGGAAGCTGACGCGACACCGACCGAGTGATTAAGGGCAGCTGGCCTCCGATCGAGCCCCCGCCTCGACTCCCAGGATCACCGAAGGGGTAAGGCCCTCGAGGGGAAACGACAGGGCAGAGTGTCGTACCAACGATGTCCTAGTGCGGTGAGTCGCAATCATATTGCCGCATGGGATTATGGATAAGGTCCGGTCGAGAACTCTAACCAGACAGCGCCGTTGGCGGTTGACGCTCGTAGCACAGCTACGCTACTCTTCAGAGTGGATTCAAGCCTTGACCCGCACGATCGTGCGAACGGGAGAAAAAGCCATGCGAATAGTGTTCTTGATCGTTTTCATTACCCTCTTCTGGTTGGGACCCATCTCGGCGGTTGCTGAAACCCCCGGCGGCGGTGGGGAAGACGAACACCTCAATTCCTTTGCGGCCGATTGGAAAAACTTCATCGGTTTCTTTTCGGTGTTCGCGTTAGTGGCGTTAATCATCGAGAGAGCACTTTACCAGATCTTCGATTCGAAACTATGGATTCGCATCGAAGAAAAACTGGACGACCAGGTTGGTGGTGACTTCATGGACCTAAAGCCCTGGATTTCTGTGGCCATCTGCGTGGCTATCGCCCTTCACTTTGAAGTAGACCTCATCGCAAGGGTCCTTGAAAAGCCCGAAGACCCCCTTTCGATGGTATTGACCGGGCTATTCCTTGCTGGTGGGAGTACGGGAATCTACAAGTTCCTCAAGCGCGCGAGGAAAGTCAAGGATGCTGGAGCGACGGCTCAAGTTGCGAAGGTTGAACCCAGCCCACCCAACAAATAACTGTTCTTTCATGGGCCGGCGAACGCCGGTCCACGCACCATAAGTCGCTTGTTTGCAGGGATTTGTCACACAGCCACGCGTAGCGACTCGGCTGGCTCTCGACCGCATCCTCCAGATTCGCGAGCGGTCGCGTGCGACTAGGAATGGGACGCTGCCAGCGGCGGAGCGGCCGCCGACGTTCTCGGCAGTGACCGGGCCGGGGGCCCGGCAGGATGGGCCCCGGAATCGTCGATTTCGCCGCTGGCGAAGGATGCTTTGCGAGCGGTCCGCCCTGCCTAGGGGCAAGCGCCGGGCGCACTGCGGCCTCGCCCGCTGGGGCCTGGTGCACAATGAGGGCATGTCCGAGTTGCTCGACCCGCGCCCGGTGTTCACCATCGTGATGGGCTGCAACGGCGTCGGGAAGAGCGCCTGGAAGCGCAAGAACTACGACCTGCTGCCGGCGCGCTACTACGATCAGGACTCCGTTGCCGGTGGCCTGGGGGACTGGAACAGCGAGGAGGCCCGGGCTCGGACACGCGTGATCGTGGACGCTCAGATTGACGAGTCCATCCGGAAGCGGCTGGACTTCGGCATGGAAAGCACCTATTCCGGCCTGCCCGGGCGGGAGATGGTAGATCGCGTCATCCGCGCCGGCTATCGCGTCGAGGGGCTGTTCCTGGGAACGACCGACCCGGCCATCAATATCGAACGGATTGAGCATCGCGTGCTCGTCGGAACCGGCCACGAGGTGGATCGGAACCGGATCCCAACGCGCTGGAAGTACGCCCTATCGAACCTTCGCCGCACCGCGGAGCGGTTCGACCTGCTGCGAATCTTCGACAATTCCGACCATGACGAGCTCCGCCTGGCCACCCCCGTCGAGCAATGCCGGCTGCAGCGCGGCCGCGTCACCTGGCGAGCGACGGAACCCCGGGAGTGGTGCTCGGAGTGGCTCCGGGGACTAGTTCAGCGACAGGAGAGTCTGCGCCGCTTGGAGGCCAAGCGCCGCCGCGCGGCCGCCAGCAAACAGCCCCGCCGCCGCTCGGGGCGGGGAGCCGCTGCGCCCGGCCGATGATCCCGTCGGCGCCCCGCCGCGAGGCGACTACTCTTGACGGATCTCGCAGGCGCACTCGGCAGGGCAGTGCGCGGGCGCCCGGGCCAGCACGGCCGCGGCGACGGCCAGGATGCAGAACGCGACGACCATCAAGGCCAGGGCCAGCACGGCCGGGCCGAAGTCGTCGGCGGCGCGGCGGCGCCTCACTCGCGGGGACCTCTCCCTGCGCCCGGCATAATGACAATGAGGCCGAAGCGGCGGCGCTGCAGCGGAATGCGCTGAGCGGCGCCAGTCGACTCATCGTTCGAGCTCATGGATGTCAGGATACCCAGAACGGATCCATTCCGCGCCCGCGGCGTCAAGGTGCGCGGCACCACAGCGGGCGTAGCTCCTCGGGACTACGTCCGAGCCTGATCGAAGTCCCGCCCGCAGTTCGCTTTAGATCAATTGGCCTCCGCCGCGTCGCAACTGCCCGGCGCCCCGACGAGCCGCCCAGCGCTGAGCACCGCAAGGGCCACAAAGGCTGCGATGCAGACGTATTCCGGCATGGCGAGCCGCGGCGCAGGAGGCATGGTATCCGCCCGCCCCATGGCGCTGAGGGTACTAGAGAGGGGTGGTTTTCGACGGCGGCCGCCCTGGACTCCGCCCCCTTGGGCCGATGGCCTACAATGCACGCATGACCATCCCGGTCAGGGAGATTTCCGAGCCCCCCGCCACCCGCGAGGCCGCCTCCAGCCTGTACAGGACGGACTTCTATTCGTGGACCCGGCAGCAGTCGAGGGCCCTCCGCCGCCGCGATGTGGCGAGCATCGACTGGGACAATGTGATCGAGGAAATCGAATCCTTGGGCAGCGAGCAGGAACACAAATGGACGGGCCACGCAGCCCGCGCGATCGAGCACATGTTCAAGATCCTGCACTGGCCTGACCCGCCCGCCGCGACAGCGACGCACTGGCGGGACGAGGTCGAGGACCGCCGGGACGATATGGCCCTGACCATCAAGAGGAACCCGGCACTGCAGGGCAGGTATGACGAGATCCTCGAGGACGCCTGGCGTATCGGCCGCGGCTACGCTGCCAAGAAACTGACCCGGGCCACTGTCGCGGTAGAGGGTGAAGCCCGCCGCAAGTCTGCGCGCGGGGAGTGGCAGGCACGAATCCCGCAACAGTGCCCCTGGCCACTAAGGGAGATCCTGGGATATGACCCGGAGCCGCCGAAGAGCGCCCCCGCCCGCCACCATCGCCGTAAGGTCGGACCTCAACCGGATCCGGAAGTGTGGCCCGCCCCGGTGGCAAAGCGCTTGGCGGAGATCATCCGGCGCGCCGGCCGCGCCCCTGCATCCCGCCCGCGCCCCAGGCCCCGGCCCGCCGGCCGCTGGAGCCGCTGAGGCCCCGCCGCCGCTAGCGGCCGCCGTTCCCCGCGGAACCGTCGGGCCCCTGCTGGATCAGGCGGCTGATTACATCGTCCAGCGTGCCGCGCGGATCCACCTCGGCGCGGTACCGCCGCAGCAGGTCCTGGAGGATGTCCCGCTCGTAGTCGGTGATAGAAACGGTCATGCGGTGCGACCGCTCGCGACGACTCATCGCCGGCGATCCCGATTCGCAGGGGCTTGCATGCCTGCCCGGGAGGAGGGCCCCCGCCACGGATAGGGCACGACGAAGGTGCAGAACTGCAGGGCGAGGAGGATCAGCCCGATAGGGACGTGCCCCGCCGCGATACAGGCGGTAACGATCGCGTAGACCGCCGTGTCGTGCAGCAGTGGCTCCTCGGCCGCCGCCGGCAGGCCCGCGACCGCCACGACCCGCCCGTGTACCGTACGGATTGACATGCGATTAGGATACAGCGCGCCCGCTCTGGCCCTCGCTCAGAGCAGCCATTCGAGCAGCAGTTCCAGGCTCCCCGCGAAGAGTCCGATGCCCACCGCCGCCCGCACGATGGCCCTGCGAAGGCCTTGAAGTTCTGCCCGCAGCTCTTCGCATCCGTCCTTGGCCAAAACCTGTGCTGCCGAGTATTCTAGCGCCACGGCGGCCCGAACGGGGCCCGCGCCGCTTGGGACCGCCGGTCCCAGCGCCGGCGGCAGCCCAGCCCGCCAGATCCGGAGATCGTCGCTTAGGCGCGATCCTCGTAAGACGAATTTCCGCAAACGAGACGGAAATGCCCTGAAATCTACGATATCCGGCCGCCCCCGCCGCGAAAGGGATTCTAGTCGGCCGCGCCTGAGTGCCCTTGCGCCGTGAAGCCCGTGTCCCGGACCAAGACACGTTCCCCGGAGCGCGACACGACCTCAAGAATCCTCGTCGTGAACATGCGCCCTTGCTTCGTGCGGACTACGATGCGGCGCCCCGCGAGTTCGGGAGGCAGGATGCCGGGCGCGTCGTGGCGGGACCCCCAGGAGCCGTCGGGAAGGCGGGAGGGGATCCAGCCGGGCAGCGACGCGGCCGGTGAGGGAGCTTTTCCTGGCACTGCCTAGCAAGCCTTGATCTTACCTGGAGTGCTGTTCGACTCGGAATCCCTGGTGGTAACCGGGGCCTCGCCCGCGCATATTCTCGCCATGAAGGTCCGCGCCGCCCGGAAGCGTGACCTGGAGGACATAAAGCTGCTGGCCCGCGAGCTCGGCATCACAACAATGCGAGAGGTCCGCGAGATCCACCGCGCGGTGTCCCCGCACGACGGGATCCCGTGGCGCCAGGCCGGTCGAGTCGAACAGTGCCTCGAGGAACTGCGCCATGAACGGGAGCGATCCGCAGCCCCCCGCCGAAGAAGGGATCGCGGCGCCGGCTGCGGGCGCTGACCCCCGGCCGCCAGCGGCCGCGCCCGGCACTGGCAGCAAGAACCCCCGGAATCGTCCCGGATTGCGAGGAACTCCGCGCCCGGGCGTGTGTCGCTAGCGGCTGGGGCCGCTGCCCCTGCCCGGCCACCGCGCCGCTCGGCGCGGGCCGGGCGGAAGCGCGCGGCCGAAGCGGCGAGGCCTCGCTGGCCGTGACGCTGCGGGGGCGCGGGCCCCGGGGACCCGCTCCCTGGCCCGGACGCGGCCCACGGCGTGGGAGCGGTCGTCGGGATCGTCCAGCGCGGCCGCGCTGAGGCGCACGGCCCGCTCGCCCGGGCGGAGCCCGCCGGCGAAGCGGTGCCCCGGCACGGCGCGCAGGGCCTCGGCGGAAGTGCGCGCCTCGACCCGCTGCGTCCCGAGATAGGTGCGGTCGCGGGGACCCCCGTCGACCTCCGCGGAGACGTCGTAGTGGCGCCAGCCGCGCCGGGGCCCGCGCCGCAGGTCCCGCTCGACCAGCCGCTCCGCCCAGCAGAGGCCGTATTCCATGCCCCGGAAGCAATCGCCGCGCACGACGCCCAGCTCGGCGCCCTCCGGGTCCAAGACCCGGTTGCGGCCCTTCTCCTCGTCGCGCTCGAGGCGGTAGGCCCGGCCCACGGGGCGGGCCGCGGCGTCCACGGGCTGCAGCACCCGCGCCGTCAGGACGGGGCGCTCCCTGAAGACCGTCCGCTCCGGCCCGATCCGGAAGCGCGCCAGCCCGGCCCCCTCCCCGCGCCGCCGCATGTGGCCCGCCGCGTGCGGCGTCGCCCAGCCCCAGGCCCAGTTGCCCGAGCTGGCAACCGGGGCGCCCTGCGGGTCCTTGAGGTCGTGGCGGCCGCCGAGCTCGTCGTACTCGAGGCGGTAGGGGGCGCCCAGCGGGCGGTTGGCGGCATCCACGGGCTGCAGCTCCCCGGACTGTCACCTCGACAGCCTTGCTGGCCCACCGGCTCGGGCGGCCCGAACCGGACTCCGTCGAGGGGAGGGGCGGAGGCCTCGTCGCGCGCTGCCCGCCGCGGGTTCTCGTCTGCGATCGGCATGCCGAGAGCGTAGGCCAGAGCGTCCCTCCTGTCGAGCCCCCGGGGCGCTGCGGCCGCGCGGATCACCCAGTGCAAAGGGCCGAGCGGCGGCGGCGGCGCGGCCGCGAGGCCGCTCGAAAAGGGCGCTTTTCGAGCGGCTATGATAGGCGGCATGATGCAAGTTCGCGTTCTGGCGCTGGCAGCAGCGCTCACCGGGGCGATGACCGTCCCGCCGGAGACGCCGGCGTCGACCACGTTCTCGTTCCGGATCGTGCAGGACATCTACCCGAACGCCTCCGCGCTGCCGGACGGCAGGATCTACCTCACCACCGGCATGCTGGCCCATGTCGAGAACGAGGCGCAGCTGGCCATGGTGCTGGGCCACGAGATCGGCCACGTGACCGAGGAGCACGCGCTGGAGTCGCTGCGCAGGCAGCGCTCCGGCCAGCGCCGCAACAAGATCATCGGCGCGACCGCCGGGGCGGCGCTCGGGGGCCTGCTCGGCGGGAAGAAGGGCGGCGGCGCGGGCGCGGTGCAGGGCGCGGCGGCCGGCACCGCCGCCGGCGTGCTCGTCGCGGCGGTCATCAACTCCGTGATTCGCTCCAGGTACAGCCGGGAGCAGGAGAAGGCGGCCGACCGGATCGGCGCCGACCTCGCCCTCAAGCGGGGCTTCGACCCCGAGCAGGCCGCCCGGTTCTGGGAAATGCAGCACGAGCGCTTCGGCAGGCGGAGCCTCAGCACGAGGATCGAGCACTCGCTGTTCGGCTCCCACCCGCGGGACCGCGTGCGGGCCGAGGGCGTCAGGGAGCTGCTGGCCGGGGACCTGAAGGCGGCCATCGACGAGCGCCGGGCCGGGGACGGGCTCTCGACGGGAACGCCGCGCTTCGGCAGCGTGATCTCGGGCCTGATGCGCGACACCGGCGCCGTCATGGCGGAGCGCAGCGACCGCCACGACCTGGCGATCGGCCTGCTGGAGAAGGCGCGCAAGCACCGTCCCAACGACCCGCGGCTGCTGTGGGCGCTGGGGCGGACCTACCGCATGGTCGCCCGGAGCGAGGAGAAGCGGGCCGAGGCCGACAGCCTCCTGGCCATGGCGGCCGCGCAGGACAAGCGGCGCATCTACCCGGCCATCCACCGGGACATCGCCTACGCCGTGGCGAGCCAGTCGGAAGACTACGCTTCCGCGGCCGGGCACCTGAGGAAGTACGTGCTGGGGCATATCGGGGTGCACGGCCGGCTGCCGTCGGACATCGACGACGCGTACGACAAGCTGGTGCTGTTCGGCGACAACGAGTGGGTGCCGCCGGGGTTCGGCTGGGAAGCGGCCCCGCAGCCGCTGCAGGCCGCAAGCGCGGCCAGGCACCATCCGACGGTCTGGCACACGCCGGCGGATCTGGCGGCCTACGACGCCGCGCTGCAGGCGTCGACCCAGCAGATCGAGAATTCCTTCGGGGGCCCCTTGGTGGACCAGCAGGCGGATAGCGAATAGCGCCGCGCGCCGGCCGGGCACGGAACCGATCCTTTCCGCGCGGCGCCGCAAGCGAGTCTGGCGGATTCGGAGCGGCTCAGCGATTCCACGGGATCGAGGGTGATCGGCCCCGGCTGCGACTCCGGCCCTCGAGCCAGGCCCACGCGGTGTCGCGGGCGATCGCGCTGAGCTCGCGGCCTATCTCGCGAGCGTCCGCCTCGAGCTCGCCCACTCGCAGCAGCCCCTCCAGCGACAGCGTGCCGCGCGCGGGATCGCCTCGCGGGGGCGGCATTTCGAGGCGAAGCAGCCAGCCGCGGCCGCACAGGCGGTGGCCGATCTCCAGCTCCAGCCGGCCCGCTGACTCCCGCGCGCTCATCCAGTGGCCCTGGACCCCCACGAGCGTGGGGCGGCCGCTCCGCAGCGCCCGCGCCAGCCCCGCGCCGCAGGCGGCCAACGAGGCGGCGGCCGACGCCCCGCGCGGGCATTGCCAGCAGACGCCGGTCTGCAGGGTGGAGAGCGCCAGCGTGGCAGGGATCATGCGGCTACAGCGCCTCCAGCCGGGCCTCGACGGACTGCAGCTCGCCCCTGGCCAGCCGGATGCGCTCTCGCAGCCGGGAGGCCTTGGCGCGCAGCCGCTTGCGCTCGTAGAGCCGCGCGCGGCCCTCGGGACCGAGCCTGGCGAGGTAGCGCTTGTTCTGGCAGCCCTTGCAGACCCTGGGGCCGGGCCCCATCCAGCCGGGCCGCACAAATGTGCGCTCGCAGTCCTCGCAGGTGTATTCCAGGGCCATCGCCCGGCCCTCAGCCTACTGCACTGGCACGCGGATCCCAACGCCAGTGCAGTCGGCCGACCGCACTGGCTGCCGGCGTCCGGCCAGTGCGGCTCGAAATTGCCCGGCCAGGGAAAGTCATTGCCTGGGCGCGAGTCGCTAGCGACTGGGACCGCTGGCTCGCCGCGGCCCGCGTCCTGCGCCGCGAGGGCCGGGCGGAATCGCGCGGGCGAACGGGCGCCGCCGCAGAGGATTCCCCGCCCGTGACGCCGCGGGACCGCGTCCTGCGCCAACCGTCCCCGCCCTGTCTGCGGGCTCGGGCGGAGCCGGCCGCCCGCGCCCGGCGTGCCGCTCTCTGGGATGTACGCGGTACGCGGCGTAGGAGTAGTCGCCGGGATCGTCCAGAGCGATCGCGGTGAGGAGCACGTCCCGCCGCCCCGGGCCGAGCCCGGCTGCGAAGCGCCGCGCTGGTACGGCGCGCAGCGCCTCGGCGGAAGTGTGAGCCTCGACCTGCCGCGTGCCGAGGGTCGGCTGCAGGCGCCCGTCGACCCCCGCCTTGACCTCGTAGGCGCGGAGCCCGCGCCGGGGCCCGCGCCGCAGGTCCAGCTTGACGACCCGCTCGGCCCAGGCGCGGCCGCCGCCGTCCGCCTCGAAGCCCCTGGCGCGCACGACGCTCAGCTCGGACCCCCCGGGGCCCAGGACCCGCTGCTCGCCCTGCGTGAGGTCGCGCTCGAGGCGGTAGGCCCCGCCAACGGGACGGCCGGCGGCGTCCGCCGGCTGCAGCTCCCGCGCCGTCACGCCGGCGCCCTCGCTGGCGACTGTCTCGAGCGGCCCGACCCGGACGGTCGCCTGGGCGAGCTGCAGGCGCCGCCGCCCGCGCTCGGCGCGGTAGGCTCGCTCCCCGGCAGCCCACTCCGCCCGGATGCTCTCGTAGCGGTCCTGCTCGCGCCGGCGGTCGGCCGGGTCGATCTTCCCGTCGGCTGCCAGGTAGACACTGCGCTTGTGGCGCAGGCTGGCCTCGGCGAACTCGAGGGGCGGCGGCCAGTCGAGCCCCCGCTCCTCGAGGTCGGCGACGATCTCCTCGGGGGCCGCCGGGTCGGCCGGGTCCTTCCAGGCCGGGTCGAGGTCGTAGTGCAGGGCTCCCCCGATCGGGTGGCGGAGAGTCAGCGGGGTGAGGCTGCTCGCGTTCCTCGGCCTGTCGTCGGCGATCGGCATGCCGAGAGCGTAGCCCGGCCGCGCGCCGCTGTCCAGTGCCCGAGGCACCGCGGAAGGGGGAGCGCGGCCGCGGAGCACATCGCGCGGCTGGACGGCCATGCCGTGCCGGGGTGAGTTGGCGAGCCCCAGCGCTTTCTGGAGCGTCCCTGGGTCATCTCGCGCAATCCGGTGGCGGGGTTACTCGCCGATCCTCGAATAACCCTGCACGCCGGCGTCAATGGTTATTTCGGATCCGAAGCAACTCAATGCTCCGGAGAACCGTCTTTACCTGGCATGCCGACCGAACCGCTACCGCCGCCCCCGGCCAGCCGCTGTCGCGCTTAGCGGCCGGGGTCCCATCCGCGAGCCCGCGGCCCGCACACGTAGTATCTCGGCTCGAGCGGGCCGGCGAG
The DNA here is from genome assembly GCF_965222475.1 of Candidatus Palauibacter sp. Taxonomy (GTDB): domain Bacteria; phylum Gemmatimonadota; class Gemmatimonadetes; order Palauibacterales; family Palauibacteraceae; genus Palauibacter. Next base: position 531,279 of record NZ_CBDCUB010000002.1, read on the forward strand.
CGCCCGGGCGATCTGCGGAATGCACTGCCGCAGGTGGCGCAGGGACGTGCCTCCGGCCTCCAGCACCAGGACCGGCAGGGGCGGATGCGGCTGCTGGTAGCGCATGCTCCTGTCCGCCGTCACCAGCACGTCAAAGCCGCCTGCTGCCGCGGCGCGCAGCAGCTCGCCGTTGGACATTCCCGCCCACTCCATCCAGTGCGCGGAGCGGACATCGAACCCGGTGGGGAACGACTGCGCCAGCCGGTAGTCCAGGTGCTCGTCCAGCAGCACCCTCACCCGCGCTCCCCGGCCAGCACGCGGCTGGCGAGGCGCAGCGCGGCGGCGGCCTGCTCGCGGCGAACCGTCGGTATGGCCTCGAGGAAGTCATCCAGGGACAGGCCGTCGGCGAGGTAATCGAACAGCGTGGCGATCGGCACGCGCGTGCCCTCGAAGCGCACGCGGCCCCAGCATGTGTCCGCGGTCTGCACCAGCGGCGCAGCGATCACGCCTTCCTTCGGCAGCTCCTGCCAGTCGCCCGGCTGGCCGCCTCCCGATTCCCTGCTAGCAGCGCTCATCGGTTCTCTCCTCCTGTCTGGCGCTCCTTGCGCACAGCATACAGCTCGCGATCCTCGACCTTGACTCCGAGCGCGCCGGCCAGGTGCCTCAGCGCGATTCGAATGACCCGAGTGGTTCCGTAGTCGCGCCTGGGCTCGGCCATCGGGCGGGCGGCGAGCGCCGCCGCGAGGCGCTCGATCAGGTCCACGTCCGCCTGGGTCTGGTACAGGCTGGTGCGCCTCATCGCCAACCTTCGCCGCCTAGGTAGACCAGTCCGTCAATGCGATCCTGCAAGTCGGCGCAGCCGGGACTGGTGTTCGCCTTGGCTCTTGCCATGACTACAGTACAGCATATTTGGTATGCTGTTGCAACTCGAAACGGCCCGCACTCTCCCCCGGAGCGCCTTCCCGGGCCCGTGTCGGCGAGATTCGCTGAAAGGCGCCCGACGAGGATCGCGCCCGAGAGCCTGTCGGTCGAATCTGACGGGTTACGGGCCCGCCGGACTTTCCGGCGCGCCCCTGCGGCATCCGATTCCTCCCCTGCCGCGAATTCCGGCCCTGCGCCCCCCCGGAGCCGACCCTCGGGGCCGGCCAGCGCCCCGCGCCGCTGTCCAGTGCCCGGGGCGCCGCGGAAGGGGGAGCGCGGCAGGACGGGCGCGCTTGGCGCGAAACGTCGCACGGCGGCCCGGGATCGCGATGTCGGGCCGTTTCTGCCGCGGATCCGCGAGACTCGATCGGCGGGGATCGCGCCTAGGCGGCTTTCGGGCGATCTGCAGGGAGAGGCCCTGCGCGGCGGTTCAGGCGCGTCTCGGCCAGCGGCCGCTTCCGCGCCGTTCCCGAGTCGTGCAGTGCTGGCCGGAGGTCTGCCGGGCGGCCCGGCCCCGGATCGTCGGCCAGGGCGAGCAGCCAGCCGGGCGGGTCGCCCGGCCCGTCGCGGATCTGGACCAGGGGCACGTGTCGGGCCGCCGCCAGGGCGAGTTCGCGGATCTCATGCAGCGACCGCGCTTGTTGCCAGCGCCCCCGTCCGGGCCATCTCCACTGCATGCCGCTCACCATTCCCGCTAGCCGAAGACGGCGCTCGGAATCCAGGGCGAGCGCCCGGAGCGCTTGCGGTGGCGCGCGAAGGCGCCGGCGACTGCCGTGACCATCTCGTCCTTCTTGAGCGTCTCGAGCTCGGCGAGGTCGGCGTCCTCGGGCAGCAGGTGCGAAGCCGCGATCGCCTGCAGCTGGCCGCGCGTGAGGCGCGACAGCACGGCTGCCCCGGGAGCGAACGCGGCCGGCCAGTCGACTAGGTCGGCGAGGAAGCGGTCGGCGAGGGAGTGCCCCTCGGGGCAGGGCGTGAGCATGCGGGCGACGCAGCACGCCAGCAGGCGCACGCGATCTGCGTTCCCCATGGCGCGCAGCGCGGCGAAGCGGGCGTCCTGGCCGTCCTCCCGCAGCCACTCGAGCAGCTCCCGCTCCCGCGCGTCAAGGGCCTCCTCGGCCGCGGTGACGCAATCCGGAACCGCCGTGTCGAACGTGTCGTCAATGCCCGTCTTTGCCCGCACGTGATCGATCGAGACGCCGCTGGTGTGCCAGCGGTCCTCGTAGATCTTGACGGCCAGCGTGTAGGCGAGCAGGTCCCGCGCCAGGTCGGCGGGCGCCTCGGCGAGAGCGCGCCGGGCCAGCGCCGCCCGCATGTGGATCAGGTCGTCCCGCAGCGCATGGGACAGCTTCAGCGCCCGGGCCTGGCCATTCGGCGAGGCCGGGGCGGCGGCCATCCCGCCGCCCCCGGGGGCGTCCTTCTCGCCATTTGGCGAGGTGCCGCGGGCGCGTCCGGAGCCTTCGGACTCGCCATTTGGCGAGGTCCGCGCGGCCTGGGCAGCCCCCTTCCTGACGAGCACCAGCCGGTCCACATCGCCCTCGAACCCGACCGACAGGTGGACCTCCGCAGCCCCCCGCACGGCTTCCGGCAGGTCCTCCGGGCTCTCGGCCCTCTCCTGGTCGTACTTGTCTCGCCAGCCCTCGGGCGCCCCGATGTCCGCGGTGACGGCCCAGCCATTCTCCCGCTCGGCCGCCGCCGCCGCGGCCAGTCGCTCCCCCGCCAGCCGCTCCAGCAGCTCCGGGTCGTCCAGGTGGAGTTCCCCCCCGCCTCGCTCCGCGAACAGGTCGGCCGTGACGCCGCCGCCGGCCTGCCTGTAGGCCGCGATCCCCACGAACCCCGCCAGCCGGCCCGTCGCCCGGGGCTTCTTGCGGAGCAGGCGCCGGCGGACCTGCTCCGCGGGGCGCCAGCCGTCGGCGCAGGCCTCCACCGCTTCTACCTGCAGCCGGTGGTCGCCCTCGACGCAGGCGGCCTCGAGGATGCCCAGGGAGAGCTGGCCCGCGCGAGCCCGGGCCAGCAGCTCCGGAGCCGCCCGCGCCATGCGCAGGCGCCGCTGCACGGTGCGCCCGGAGAGGCCGAAGCGCGCTGCCAGCTCCGCGTCGGTCAACCCGGCCTCGCGCAGCGCCCGGAAGGCTTCGGCCTGGTCGACGGGGTGCAGCTCCTCGCGCCCCGAGTTCTCGGCCAGGGAGAGCTCCGCGTGGTCCCCGGAGACCAGCACGCACGGCACGGCGTGATGCGCCTCGAGTGTCCCCGCCTCGACCAGGCGCCGCAGCGCGGCGAGACGCCGTCCCCCGCCGATGACGGTGGCCCGCTCGCGCGTTCCCTCCGCGATCAGCGGCTGGAGCAGGCCGTGCGCCGCGATGGACGCTTCCAGCCGCCTCAGCCGGCTCTCGCCGGCCGGTGCCTTGCGGGCGTTGCGCGGGCTGACCTCCAGCGCGCTGATGGGTACGTCGATCGATTGCATGATGCTCCGTTCCGGTCCTGCGGCGATTCGGCCGCGCCAGCGCTACAAGGGAATGTCGTCGTCTCCGGGCGGCGGATCCGGCGGCGGCGAAGGTTCCGCGGCAGGGGCGGGCCGCTCGCTATCCCGTGCCGGCCCGCTCCCGCTCCGCTTGGTCCAGATCAGGACGACGTCCGCGGCCCGGGCCACGACTTCGGCCCGCCACCGCCGCTCCGCGAACTCGTCGACCCAGCTGTGGGTCTCCAGCCGGCCCTGGACGTGGACGACCCTGCCCTTGGTCAGGTACTGGGCGATGCCCCCCGCCCCGGCGCTCGACCAGACGGCCACCTGGTGCCAGACTGCCTCGTCGGCCCACTTGCCGTCGGCGCCCTTGCGGCGGCGGTCGGTGGCGAGCGAGAACCGGGACACGACCCGGTCGCGGATCTGGCGCGTCTCGGCGTCGCCCCCCAGCCGCCCTAACAGAAATACTTGGTTAACGGATTTCATATCTCTCTCCTATGCGTGATCTTCCAGCCTGCCGTTCGAGAGGGTAAGCTGCCGGCGTCCGGACTTGAGCGCGCGGCAGCGCATGCAGGTGGTCCGCGACCCCAGGTCGGCTTTCCTTCCGCAGGAGGCGCAGCGCCGTTCGCGCTTGCGCCGGCAGTAGCGCCGCTTGGAGGCGCGGCACGCTTTCGCCTGGCAGCGGCCGCAGTAGCTGAGGTCGGGCAGCGGCGGCCGCATGCCGCATTCGGTGCAGAGCCCGGCCTCGATGCGCCGCCCCCGCACTCGCTTTCGCTGCTGCCGGCGCCGCTCCTTGCAGCCCGGGCAGTAGGGATCGTCCGGTCCGCCGTCCCACGGCTCCTTGCAGGGCCCGGCGCAGCGGCCGAGGGCCGCCAGCGCCTGCATGCGCCGCTGGTGGTCGGAAAGCTCCCCGCCGCTGTTCAGGCCCGCCATGCGCCCCGCGCAAGCGTGGCTTGCGCCATTACGTCTTAGCGCCTTGGCGCCACAAAGCCAAGGGCCGGGAGGGGAATTCGCGAGCTCCGAAGGGAAACAGCCCCCCGCCGGGCTGCAGCGGATCCGCCGGAGGGCAGACACTGTAGAGGACATGGCAGAACCTCATCGAGGCTTGCTACCGGCCAGCCCCGCCGGGCGAACTGTCCGGGCGTCATGCCGCCTGCCCACGCCGCTGCACGACAGGCTGCGCCAGATGGCGCACGAGCAGAAGACCAGCCAGCAAAAGATCATGCTCCGCGCCATCCGCGAGTACATTGGCGGGGATCCGCCCGCCCCCGCGAGGAGGGAGGCATGACCGCCGCCGACCTGCGAGAGGCGGACCTGCACAAGGTCGACCTGTGCGGCGCGGCCCTGACCGCCCCCGGCCTGCGAGCAGCGGACCTGCGCAAGGCCGACCTGCGCGGCGCGGCCCTGACCGCCCCCGGCCCCGGCTGGCGCCCCGCAGCCGCGCCGGCGCTGATCCTGCTGGCCGAGGGCTTCGCCTCGCTCGGCTGCGAGCTGCTGGCCCTGCGAAAGCTGATTCCGGTCTCCGGCGCCGGCCTGCAGACGAACTCCGTCCTGATCGGGTGCTGGCTGGCGCTGCTGGCCTGGGGCTACTGGCGCGGCGGCCACGCGCTGGCCGCCGGCCGGGACGAGCGCGGCCGCGTGCTGTGGTGCTTCACCGCCTCGGCGATCGTGGGATTCGGGGCGCTGGCGCTGGACACGTTCCAGATGACAACGAGCTGGGGCCTGCCCATCTGGGCCTCGCTGGCCGTATGCTCGCTGGCCGCCAGCACGATCGCGCGCTTCTGCGGCGAGATCGTGGCCCGCGTCCCGCGTTGCGGCTGGCCCGGATGGACCACCAGCCGGGTCCTGTTCTTCTCGACGCTGGGGTCCGCCCTGGCGGCCCTGGCCCTCCCGCTGGCGCTGATGCCCTTCCTGGGCCTGTCGGCGACGGTGACGCTGTTGGTGGCAGTGCTGGCCGCCGGCGGGTTCGCCACCGGGCGGCGCCTGGAGTTCGGCTCCGGGTACCGCGCCGCGTCGCTGGCCGCCGCGCTGGCCGCCGCGAGCTATGCCTCGGCATCCCAGTCGTTCTTTCTCTCGCGCACCGCGTACGCCGACTACCACGTGTATGAGGGGCCGCCCGCCCCCGAGGGCAGCGTCGGCCTCGCTGTCAACAACTCGCTGGCCTCGCTGCACGCGCCGGACGGCACCGGGCACGCCTATGTCGAGCGGCTGGAGGCCTGGCTGTGCGAGCAGGGCCGCGACGAGCGGATCCTGGTGATCGGCGCCGCCGGCATGACGCTGGGACTCGGCGCGCCCTGCGAGCTGGACATCACGTTCTCCGACATCGATCCGGAGCAGCCGCGCATCGCGGAGAGGTGGCTGGGCGAGCCGCGCGGCGCCCCCTTCCTGGGCCTGCCCGCGTTCCGCGTGCTGCACGAGGCCGCCGGCGTGCGCTGGAACACCATCGTGGCCGACGCCTACACGGTGGGCAACATGATCCCGGAGCACTTGCTGACGCTGGAGTTCCACCAGGCGGTCCGCCGCCGCCTGGCGGACGGCGGCATGGCGGTCTACAACTTCATCGAGACGGGGGTGAAGACCGTCGAGACGCGCCGCATGCGCACCCTGCACGCGGTGTGGGCCGACTGCTGGAGGCTGGACGGCCGGCGCCGGGGGAATTCGCTGGTCGTGTGCGCGAAGAGCGAGCTGGACGGGGACCGGGTGGTCTACTCGCTCGGATCCGGCCGCGCCGGGCTGGACCTGATGCAGGTGGGCCGGGGCCAGACCCCTATGGGCAACTAGCGCCCGCGAGCCTGCGGCCGCCGCGCGCGATTGGGGCTGTTGCGCCGCCGCGCGTGGCGCTTGGCGCGCGCCTCGGAAAGGCCGCGCAGCTTCTTGCGCGCCTCCGCGTCCCGGCAGAGGTAGTCGCTGCGCTCGCCGGCGTCGCGGGCGACGCTCACCATGCGCTCCGGGCGGCGCCGCATGCCGCGCGCGATGTTCCCCAGGTGCTTCTCGGTGAACGCCAGCGTGCGCGAGCCGATGCCGAGCTGCTGGCCGGCCCGGTGGGCCGCCAGCGCCTTGACGAGCGGGTCTTTCCACGCGAAGTCGTAGGAGCCGCTGCGGAGCGAGCCGGACTCCTGCATCCAGCCGGACAGGCCCCCGATGATCTCGCGCGCCTCGTCGAGGTCGTTGCCGATCGCCTCCGAGGACGGCATGGTGATCCCTCCGCCGCCGCCTCGCGTGAAGCGCGTGTCCGTCCGTCGGATCTTGCAGCCCAGCTGCTCGGCAAGCTCGAGAGCCATCTCGAGGGGCTGGACCGCCCGCTTCGCCCTTTGCAGCGCAGGGAGCGGCGGGGTGCCGTCCCCCATCGCCTCGACCTGCGAGGCATGGTAGACGGTGTAGGTCTCGGGGCGGGGCCGTGCCCGGTCCACGAGCTCGCGCTTGATGCGCCCGTCGTCGTTGATGACAGGCAGCCCGCTCCCGTCGCGGACGACTTGGAACTTCTTGGTGGAGGTGCCGACCATGCTGACTCCGGTCTCGCCCCGCCGAGGGCGGTAGCCGGCGTCGCGGAACTGCCCGGCGCTCCCGAACTGCATGGAGTCGGAATTCAGCCGCGCCGCGAGCGCCTCGGCGACGATGGCGTTGAAGGCGGTGTAGGGCCGCCCGGCGAGGCTCTGGGGCTGCGGCGCGGGGCCCGGCTGGTCGTTCAGGAAGCCGAGCTTGCGGCTCTCGATGGCGGCGGCGACGAGCTGGGCGTTCTCCTTGGCCTGGCGCTTCTCGAACTCGTAACGGGTGGTGGGGGCTTTCGCTGGCATGGGCGAAATCTAGCAGAGGGGTGTCATTCCGGAGCGCGCCTCCGGCGACGCGCCGCTGCTAGGATGACCGCTGAAGATGCCGCCCCCCGCGTCGCCGCCCGCCCGCAAGGCCGTGTATCGCCGCCGCTCCGACGGCGCCTATGTCCTCCCCGCCCGCCCCGGGGCGCAGAGGATGACAACGTCCGAGGCGCGCCAGCGCATCGCGCGGGGAGAGTCGCTGTCCGGCTGCAACCTGCGCGGCGCCGACCTGTCGGGCATGCGCCTCGAGGGCATAGACTTCAGCGACGCGCTGAT
>NZ_CBDCUB010000003.1:0-204152 GCF_965222475.1 Candidatus Palauibacter sp.
ACGCTCACGGGGCTGTCGGAGAACACGTCCCACCAGGTGCAGGTGCGGGCCACCAACGCCGAGGGCACGGGCGACTGGTCGGACTCGGGCAGCGGCGCGACGGACGCGAACGCGGCCCCGGCGTTCACGTCGGATGCGGAGTTCGACGCGGCGGAGAACCAGACGGCGGCGGGCACGGTGCTGGCGACGGACAGCGACACGGAAGACGACATCACCGGCTACGCGATCACGGGCGGGGCGGACCGGAACCTCTTCTCGATCGGGGCGACCTCCGGGACTCTGACGTTCAAGACGGCGCCGAACTTCGAGGACGCCAAGGACATTGAGAGTGTCGATCCGGCCAATGCCGCCGGCAACAACCAATACGTGGTGGTAGTGCAGGCGACCAGCGGCGCGGACGAGCGGGAGAAGACGGCGACGCAGACGATCACGGTGACGGTGACCGACGTGGCCGGCGAAGCGCCGGGCAAGCCGGCCGCACCGGCGGTGGCGGCGGCGTCGGTGTCGAGCCTGACGGTGAACTGGACGGCGCCGCCCAACGCGGGTCCGGCGATCACCGACTACGACGTGCAGTACCGGGAGGGCACGAGCGGGGACTGGAGCGACGCGGGCCACGCCGGCACGGCGGTCACGGCGACGCTGACGGGGCTGTCGGAGAACACGTCCCACCAGGTGCAGGTGCGGGCCACCAACGCCGAGGGCACGGGCGACTGGTCGGACTCGGGCAGCGGCGCGACGGACGCGAACGCGGCCCCGGCGTTCAGCTCGTCGGCGACGTTCGACGCGGCGGAGAACCAGACGACGGCGGGCACGGTGCTGGCGACCGACTCCGATGCGGGCGACGACATCACGGGCTACGCGATCACGGGCGGCGCGGACCGGAACCTCTTCTCGATCGGGGCGACCTCCGGGACTATGACGTTCGACGATGCGCCCAACTTCGAGGCACCTTCGGACGCCAACACGGACAACACCTACGTGGTCGAGGTGACGGCGACGAGCGGCGCGGGGGAGCGGGAGAAGACCGCCACGCAGACGATCACGGTGACGGTGACCGACGTGAACACGGAGGCGCCGGGCAAGCCGAACGCGCCGATGGTGTCGGCGGCGTCGGTGTCGAGCCTGAGCGTGAACTGGTCGGCGCCGTCCAACGCGGGCCCGGCGATCACCGGCTACGACGTGCAGTACCGGGAAGGCAACAGCGGGGACTGGAGCGACGCGGGCCACACCGGCACGGCGGTCACCGCGACGCTCACGGGCCTGTCGGAGAACACGTCGTACCAAGTGCAGGTGCGCGCCACCAACGCCGAGGGCACGGGCGACTGGTCGGACTCGGGCAGTGGCGCGACGGGCGCGTCCTCCAACGCGGCGCCGTCGTTCAGTTCCTCGGCGACGTTCGACGCGGCGGAGAACCAGAGGACGGCGGGCACGGTGCTGGCGACCGACAGCGACTCGGAGGACAAGATCGAGCGCTACGACATCACCGGTGGGGCGGACCAGGCGTTCTTGTTGGTCATCGCGTCGTCGGGGCATCTGGAGTTCAGAGTTGCGCCGAACTATGAGGACGCGAAGGACCAGGGCAGCAACAACACCTACGTGGTGGAGGTGACGGCGACGAGCGGCACGGGGACGCGGGTGAAGACCGCCACACAGACGATCACGGTGACGGTGACGGACGTGGGCGGCGAGGCGCCGGGCAAGCCGGGCGCGCCTACGGTGTCGGCGGCGGCGGTGACGAGCCTGACGGTGAACTGGTCGGCACCGTCCAACGCGGGTCCGGCGATCACGGACTACGACGTGCGGTACCGGGAAGGCACCAGCGGGGGCTGGAGCGACGGGGGCCACAGCGGCACGGCCACCTCGGCGACGCTGACGGGCCTCTCGGCGAACACGTCCTACCAGGTGCAGGTGCGGGCCGAGAACGACGAGGGCACGGGCTCGTGGTCGGACTCGGGCAGTGGCGCGACTGCGGGCGCCAACGCGGCGCCGTCGTTCAGCTCACCGGCGACGTTCAGCATGGAGGAGAACCAGACCGTGGCGGGCTCCGTGCGGGCGACCGACAGCGACGCGGGCGACAACATCACGGGCTACGCGATCACCGGCGGCGCGGATGAGGCGTTCTTCTCGATCGGGGCGACGGACGGGGCGCTGACGTTCGACGCGGCGCCGAACTACGAGGACGCGAAGGACGAGGGCAGCAACAACACCTACGTGGTCGAGGTGACGGCGACGAGCGGCACGGGGACGCGGGTGAAGACCGCCACACAGACGATCACGGTGACGGTGACGGACGTGGGCGGCGAGGCGCCGGGCCAGCCGGGCGCGCCTACGGTGTCGGCGGCGTCGGGGACGAGGCTGATGGTGAACTGGTCGGTGCCGTCCAACGCGGGTCCGGCGATCACCGACTACGACGTGCAGTACCGGGCGGGCACGAGCGGAAGTTGGAGCGGCTGGGGTCACAACGGGACGGGGGTCACGGCGACGCTGACGGGCCTGTCGGGGAACACCTCCTATCAGGTGCAGGTGCGGGCCACCAACGCCGAGGGGACCGGCTCGTGGTCGGATGCGGGCAGTGGCAGGACGGCGAGCCCCCCGAGCGGCGGCATCTGCGACCGCACGCCGCGCGTCCGCGACCGCATCGTGGCGCTGCTGAAGAACCGGCACAGCTACAAGGGCGACTGCTCCAGGGTGACCGACGAGCAGTTGGCGAAGCTGGAGTCGCTGGACCTGGGCCGCAACTCGAGCACCGAGGACGAGTTCACGATGAGCCTGCAAGGGCACGACTTCGAGGGGCTGGTGAACCTCAAGCGACTGTACATGAGGGAAACCGGGCTGCGGTCGCTGCCCGCCGGGGTGTTCGACGGGCTGACGAAACTGGAGGAGCTCGAGCTGAACGAGAACAAGCTGCGGTCGCTGCCGACCGGGGTGTTCTCGGACCTGCGATCGCTGGAGAGTCTGAAACTACACGATAATCCGTCACTGCGGTCGCTCCCCTACGACGAGTTCGAGGCGCTGCCGGACCTGACCTATCTGCCGGTGGACCTGAAGGGCCGCAGGAAGCTCCAGGTGGACGGCGGCGAGGGCGACGCAAGCCTCGATGTCGCGGCGGGAGGCACGGCGACGTATCGGGTGCGCCTGATGGCCACGACCAACGCCAGCACCTCCAAGCCCGTAAAGGTGACGGTAAGCTCGGACGTGAGCGCGGTCACGGTGTCGCCGGCGACCCTGAGCTTCACGAAGGAGGACTGGTTTCGGCGCCAGACGGTGACGGTGCGCGCCACGGCCTCGGCGTCCGGCACGGCGAAGCTGACCCACGCCGCCGATGGCGCGTATTACGCCTACGACCGGTGGCCGCTGCCGAAGGTGACGGTGACGGTGGTGCAGAGCTCCCAAAGCGGAGATGCGGCGGGGCTGACGGCGGAGTTCGAGGGGTTGCCGCGGGAGGGACACGGCGGCGGCGAGACCGCGTTCAGCTTCCGGATCGCGTTCAGCGAAGACGTGGCGACGAGCGCGGATGACATGCGCGACCATGCGTTCGAGGCGAGCGGCGGCGCGGTGCGCGACGCCAGGCGCCTGGAGAAAGGGAGCAACAGGATGTGGGAGATGACAGTCAAGCCGAACTCGAACGGCCCGGTGACGATCACGTTGCCGGCAACGACCGACTGCGGCGCGGACGGCGCCATCTGCACCGGAGATGGCCGCCCGCTGTCGCACGCGCTGTCCGCGATGCTCCGCGGCCCGGCGGGGACCACGGAGCAAGACCGGGCCGCGGGCTTCTGCTCCGCGCTGGCCGGCGGAGACGACATCACCCCGGCAACGGTGGCCGCGGCGTTGTGGGGGGACGGGGACATGAGCGATGACCGGCTTGCGGCCCTGGACAGTCTCGGGAACGGGAACGGAAGCTATGACCTCGGCGATCTGCTCGCCTGGATGAACCGCTGCCGGCGGGGCGAAGGACCCGGGTCGGCCGCCGACGGCGCGGGACCGTCCTCCCCGCCCCCCGCGCTGCCCCCTTCGCGGACGGAGAAAGGGGCCAGCCGCCGGCGAAGGGGCGCGCGCGGCCCCGCCCGCAGGCGCCGGAAGGCTCCCGAGACACCCGCCGCCGGTTCCCGGACCCGGCGGTCCGGGTGGTTGCGGACGGCGCTGCTGGCCGCGCTGGTCTCGGCCTGGGGCTGCGGGGACGGCATCGTCGGCCCGCGGGCTGACGCACCCCGGCATGACGGACCCATCGCGGCGGTCGTGGATCCCGGCCCCCTGCACGTCCGGTTGACGGCCCCGGCCGGTGCCCGCGACATCGGAGCCATGCTCGTGATCGAGGGTCCGGCCATCGACTCGGTGCGGGCGCCGGGCCTCGAGATGTTCGAGACGGACGAATCGTCCTCGATGCGGCGCGAGGTCGTCATCGCCGGAGCGCTCCCGCCGGACGCGCCGGTGCTGCGGGTCTGGGTGCCCCACCGGGGCGACCAGGCACGCTACCGCGTCAGCCTGCTCCAAGTCGCGGCCGAGGACTTCACGCTTGGGGACCCGGAGGACTACGCGGTCGCCATCGGGCGGTAGGGCGCGGGGCGCCCGAGACGAAGCAGAGAAGCGTCGAGGGAAGGATGGTGTGAGAGGGGGCGCGCCGGCCGGCGCGCCCCCTCTTTCCGTTTGGTGTTCCCGGGGAACCGGCTCGCCCCGCCTCGCCCGCGGCCCCCGATCCGGTCCTCGAGGACGGTCCGGCCCCCACGGACCCCTGACACCCGGCCCCACGCCCGGTCCCGGCTGCCCGCGACGGCGGCGCCGGAAGCCCCGGCACTCCCCTTCCGCCGCACCGCGCGGACGGCCCGGCGTCGGCGGTGCCCATCCCCCCGCCGGCCGCGCTTCGCGACACCCGTTCAACGGGTTCCCCCAAAGTGCTCGCGGGGGTGCTCCGCCACCGCATTGGCGGCGGCCTCCCGGACAGGACGGACACGTCGGACAACATCGGACGGGACAGACACTTAGGAGATTTCCTAAGAATTGACTTCCTCGAAGAGGCCCTTTCACCGTTAGGGGTCTTGACACGGTTGGAACGGCAGTCATGCAGACGCTGGAGGATCAATTCAACACACGGGTGAATGCGTTCCCGGAAGAGACGGGCATGAGTCCGACGACGCTCGGAATGAGGGCCGTGGGCGACCCGAACCTGATGCGCCAGATCGCGGGCGGCCGCTCGCCGTCGCTCAGGACGGCGGACCGGGTTCTGGCGTTCATCGCGGACCACGGCACCGGCGCGGGCGGCACTTGGGACCGGCGCCGCGCCCATCGGCGGCGGAGGCATCCGGCGTGGGCGAGGAAGACCAGGAGGAGTCGAGCGATGACCAAGCGACAGAGCAAGAGGAGAACGAAGCCGGCGCCCCGATTCCTGCGGGTGTCGGAGGTGGAGGCCCGGACGGGCCTGTCGCGGAGCACGATCTACGACTGGTCGGCCGAGGGGCGCTTCCCTCCGGCGATCCGGCTGAGCAAGCGCGCGATGCGCTGGGTCGAGGCCGAGGGGGTAGGCTGGCTTTCCCGGCGTTGGGCGTCGAGGCCCAAGTGGAAGTTCACGGCCCCGCCCCGCAGAACGGCCAGGCTGTAGCCCAGCCGGAAGTCTCGGCCGTATTCAGAGGTCGTGACGCCTACTCGGCCATGGCCCTTTGGGTCCGGGCGTTCGGCGCCTTGAGGCGGGCAAACCACGCGATGTCGCTCATCGCTTCAGCGTCATCGTCCCGCTCCTGCGAGACAAGATCCGCCTCGGTGGCGCCGTCCAGCACTGCGTGATCGACCCTCCCCTCGGGCAGGCTTCCAGGATCGTCCGGATCAATCGTCACGCGAGTTGCGCTCATGTTTCCGACCTTCTTCCCGTTGGACTTGCACGCAGCAGGCTCGCGTCGCGTTGTAGGCTAATGGCCCACCGTCGTCAAGCTGGCGGCGTTCGATGAACTCGCGTAGCCCGCAGGCCGGTGGGCAACTCCGGGCAGGTGGCGGTGCTGCCGGTCGCCTTCTAGGGTCGAAGGACCATGAGCATCAAGGCGGAATACCGGGATGGGGTCTTCGCGCCCCTGCAGGAGGTCGAGGAGTCCACACCCGGCAAGGTCTACGAAGTCTTCTCCGAGGGCGAGCTGAAACGGCTTGCGGCGGACGTTCCGTGGCTGAAGGGCTCGGGGCGCAGCTTCGAGTTCTGGGAGAACGAGGAGGATGCCGTCTACGATAGCCTATAGGCGGGGCGACATCGCTCTCGTCTCCTTCCCCTTCACCACAGGTTGCGCGACCCAACGGCAAGTTAGGTACCTAGCCTCGGGATACCTTGGAGCACCGGGGCAGCCCTGCGTGGCGGGTTTCTCAGTGCAGCAGCAAGGGAGAGTTGAATTGAAATGCGGAGCAGATATCAGCCAACTCTGATTCCCGCGGCGGCCCTCGCTGCCTGCGGGGGAGACCCCCTACTCACCGGCGAGGCCCAGGTTCAGGTCCGAGACAGCGCCGGGGTGCGGATCGTCGAGTACGTGACAGTGCCGGAGGTCGAGCCGCCCTTCGCCCTTGCAGCGGAACCGCTGTACCGGCACGGGGCGAACCCCGGCGACTACGAATTCCAGTTCGTCGACGCCGGACGACTCTTCCCGGATGGAAGCGCTGTCGTTGCCTGGTACAGCGAAGTGGTCGTCTTGAGTCCGGACGGGACGACGCACGAGGTGCTCGCCAGGGTTGGAGAGGGGCCGGGCGAAGTCATCTCCCCCTACTCGGTGTTCGTCCTGGGCCAGGACAGCGTCCTCGTGCCCGACGATCGTCAGTCTCGCCTCACTCTCTTCGTCGGCGATTCGGTCGCGCGCATCGCGAGCCTGCCTCGGGCAGCGCACTTCGGTGTGGCGGGGATCGGTGCATCCGGTGAGCTGCTGCTCATGGACCGATTCCCCTACCGTTCCCGGGTCGATATAGAGGAGGAGTGGCTCGCCGGGCACATGACCCTGTTCGATATCGAAACCGGCGCCCTCGACACGGTCGCGTCGTACGACCACTTCCACCGAGAGCGATCGGGGCAGCCGCGGCCGATCATCCGCCCCGTTGGCGAGGTCACGGTCGCTGCCGGGCGGTTCGTCTACACGAGGTCCGACAGGCCCGAAATCACTTGGCGTATGCCGGACGGCAAGGTAATCCGGATCGTGCGTTGGCGGCCCGAGCCCACCCTGCTGACCGAGGAACTCCTGGAGGGCGGCGAGGCCTACAACCGGATGATCGGCCGGAGGCACTACGGAGTATCCGATGCCCGGCTCGATGAGATGATCCAGGAAGACATGTCCCGGTATCGCGCCATGATCGGCCAGCCGATACCGCGCTTCGGTTCCCCCTTCGCCGACGCCGACGGCAACGTATGGCTGCCCTCCTACCGGCCGGCCTACCCGGAAGAGGGGTCGCCGTACACCGTCATTTCCCCGGACGGGGAGTGGCTGGGACAGGTTGAGACTCCGCCCGGGTTCCGCATCCTCGACGTGGCCGGAGGGCTCGTCCTCGGCGTGCTCAGGGATGAATTGGACGTGGAGAACGTCGTAGTGTACGGGTTGGTAGAATGAGTAGACGCATCCAAACGGCGTGAACGGCCGGTTTCGCCGCCAGCGCGTTGCGGGACGGCGCTTACCTGACAACCGAGTGCGCTCGAAGGTATTACGTTGGTTTGCCACTGCGGCAAACCTTGGACAAGACCGGGATGAGGTGGAGGTCTCATGAAACTCAAGATCGTCGTTCATCAGGCGGAGGAAGGCGGCTACTGGGCGGAAGTCCCGGCCATCGCGGGCGGTTGAGGGTTGCCTGTCCGTGGACTTGCTCGACATCCCCGTCTCGGATACGGACAGGGTTGTCGAGATTGCGGTGTGAAGACTCTCAGCGGCAAGGATTTTTGCAGATTGATCGAGGCCCGCGGATGGATGAGTCGGAGCGATAGGCGCCTTGACCGGCCAGCCTGCGAGCTTGCATGATATTGTACGTCAACCCGAAACACGGATGCCAGACATGCCGAACCAGCTCGTCCAGGCCCGCATTGACGGAGCCATAAAGGAGGAGGCGGCCACGGTGCTGGCGGCCATGGGCCTGACCGTCTCCGGCGCGTTGCGCCTGCTGCTGACCAAGGTCGCCCACGAGAAAGCGCTGCCGTTCGCGCCGCTGGTTCCCAACGCCGCCACCATTGAAGCGATGAGGGAGGCCCGCCGGGGCAACCTTCCGCAGTTCGCCAGCGTAGAGGACCTCTTCGACGATCTGCGTGCGGACGATTGAGCGGACCAGCCGGTTCAAGCGCGACTACAAGCGCGAGTCGCGGGATCGGCACCGGGCATACCTCGACGCCATCCTGGCCGCAGTCATGGATACCCTGGCCAACGACCGGCCGCTGGAGCCCCGGCACCACGACCACGCGCTGAGCGGCGAGTGGGGAGATTTCCGCGACTGCCACCTGAGGCCGGACCTGTTGCTGATTTACCAGAAGTCCGGGACCGATATTCTGCGTCTGGTGCGTCTGGGCTCCCATTCGGCACTGGGTCTCTAACTCCCGTCCGAGCTGCTCCTGAACCCGAATCACCGCTCACACATCGGGCAGATCGAAAGAGCGCCTGTAAAGGTGGGGCGGCGGCTCGTCGCGGAGGACGCGGCCGTCTAGCGGAGGCGGCCGGTCTGTACCGCCGACCTCGGTTCGTCGAGGAGCGTGCGGTGCAAGGGCTCGATGAAGCCGCTCGACTCGGACGACCCGTCCTGGGGGGTCGGCGAGGCTGGCCGTCGGATGCCGTTTGCGCACGGACTGCGGGCGCCGAGGCCGGCGGGTCCGCGCTCATGTTTCCGACCTTCTTCCGGTTGGACTTGCACGCAGCAGGCTCGCGTCGCGTTGTAGGCTAATGGCCTACCGTCGTCAAGCTGGCGGCGTTCGATGAACTCGCGTAGCCCGCAGGCCGGTGGGCTACTCCGGGCAGGTGGCGGTGCTGCCGGTCGCCTGCTAGAGTCGAAGGACCATGAGCATCAAGGCGGAATACCGGGATGGGGTCTTCGCGCCCCTGCAGAAGGTCGAGGAGCCCACGCCCGGCGAGGTCTACGAAGTCTTCTCCGAGGGCGAGCTGAAACGGCTTGCGGCGGACGTTCCGTGGCTGAAGGGCTCGGAGCGCAGCTTCGAGTTCTGGGAGAACGAGGAGGATGCCGTCTACGATAGCCTATAGGCGGGGCGACATCGTTCTCGTCTCCTTCCCCTTCACCGATCTGACTTCATCCAAGCGACGCCCCGCGCTGATCCTTTCCCCGGATTCCTTCAGCGCCGCCGGAGAGGATCTCGTGCTGGCGGCCATTACCTCCCACATCACGGACGATCCGAACGCCGTGCATCTCCGGCGGGGCGACTTCGCGGAAGGTGGACTTCCCAAGGCATCGATGGTGAAGACGACGAAGCTGTTTACGATGCACTCCTCGCTCGTTGCCAAGCGAATCTGCGCTCTCAGGATCGAGAAGATGGAGGAAGTCCTGGCGTCATTGCGCGGGTTCTTCTCCTGAGTCGGACGCGCTAGCTGTGAAGTGTGGAGTGATGCGCCAACGGGTTCACTGCATCGCTTTAGTCGCAGCGGCTATGCTTGGTCCGCCAAGTCTCGCCGCGACTCCGGCGTGCTCATCCGGCGCTCCAGGGCCCGCTCGAAGCTGACGAGACGGCGAATCAGCGCGTTGTAGCGGGAGTGGGCGTCCCCCGGGTGTTCGTCTCCGATGGCGAGATAGAGTTCGATTTCGGGGGTGTGCGCCAGCGGCGGCGGCGAAGGGATGTCGAATCCGGCAGCCCGCATTCGAGACGATCCCACGGAAACGAGCAGTGCTTCCACGGTGGCCTCGCCCCGCTTCAGGGCTTCGATACCCGCAGCCACCAGGACGGCGCCGGGCAGATCGGCGGGGATGCTCATGGGCCGATCTTGTCCGCCGCTCGAAGCACCCTGTCGCGGAAGCTGGCAGGATCGCGCCCCCTTGTGGGACATGTCCATGCCCGCCTTCTTGCGGCCCAGCGTGGGCGCCGGCGTCCCGTCCACGTCCACGTAGGCCACCGGCCCCGGCAGATCCCGGCCCCGCCCCCGCCACAGCTTGGGCCCGGCCGCGTTGACGCACTCCATGAGCTCGATCACGCCGGACTCGGAGAAGCGCCGCGTGAAGTCGCCCGCCGCCGTCGGACTCGGGATCGGCTCCGCGCCCAGCGCGTCCATGTACGCCGCGTCGTGGCGCGGGCCGTTCAGATCCTCCAGCCGCGCGCCCCCGCACAGCAGGTTGTAGGCGATGTCCGGCACATGGTCGGACTCGTGGTACGGCAGGTGCCGCTGCAGAAGCTCCAGGCGCCGGTCGATCTTCCCGCGCCAGCCCCAGCTTCGCCACCAGGCGCCGCACCGCGCCGATGCCGCCGTAGCTCATCGCGCTCGTCCGCGCCCCGATCTCGTAATGCACCATGCCCGCCCCGAACACCGGCTTCGGCCGGCAGCCCCGCCGCCTCGCCCTCGCGTGCCGGGCCTTCACCCTCCGCTTCCGCCGGGCACTGTTCCTTCGGCTCTGGCCGTGCGATATTCTCTTTACCGGAAAGGCCTCCTGGTTGGGACCGGGCGTCCGCGCCCGAATCCGCTATCGACAATCAGGATAGGCCTTTCCGGTACTTTTTTTGACAGGGGTCCGCAGCGAATCGCGCTTGTCTTGGGTCTAGGCAGGGCGACAATCCGGGAGCGGGCGGCTCGCGGCGAGAGCCCGGCAGCCATCGCGGTGCGCTTCGGAATCCCACGGTTTCTTCGTCGAGGCTGCGCCGGAGCCCGATTTTCACCCGACCCGCACCACTTAGTCGGCAACCCAAATCGCTAGTGTAGTGTCGCAGAGATGAGATGGTCAATGGGGGAAACACGTGCTATCTTCGGCGCATGCCCAAGATACGAAGGATCCGGTTGCGGCCCGGGGACCGCGAGGAGCTCGAACGGCGGGTTCGAGCCCGGAAGACCCCGCAGCGGCGCGCCGAGCGCGCCAGGATCGTCCTCGGTTCGGCCAGCGGCCTGTCGGGCCGGGCCATGGCCCGGAAGTTCGGCCTCTCGCTGCCGACCGTGCAGCGGTGGCTGGACCGGTACGAGGCCGAGGGTCTCGCCGGACTGGAGGACCGGCCCCGCCGGGGCCGTCCGCGAACGAGCATCACGCCGGAGGTGGAGGCTGAGATCGTGCGCCGGACGCTGGAGGAGAAGCCTCCGCGGGGGACGCACTGGAGCACGCGCCTGATGGCGGAGGCGGCCGGGGTGCACCACAGCCAGGTGGCGCGGGTGTGGCGCGCGCACGGGCTGAAGCCCCACCTCACGCGCACCTTCAAGCTCTCGACCGACCCGGAGTTCGTGGAGAAGCTCCGCGACGTGGTGGGGCTGTACGTGGACCCGCCGGAGCGGGCGGTCGTGTTCGCCTTCGACGAGAAGAGCCAAATCCAGGCGCTGGACCGCACGCAGCCGGGGCTTCCGTGGAAGAAGGGCCGGTGCGGCACGATGACGCACGACTACAAGCGCCACGGGACGACGACCCTGTTCGCGGCGCTGGACGTGGCGACCGGGGAGGTGATCCACAAGTGCATGCCCCGCCACCGGCACCGGGAGTTCCTCCGCTTCATGGCCGAGGTGGAGACGCGGGTCGATCCGGAGCTGGACCTTCACGTCATCCTCGACAACTACTCGACGCACAAGCACGGGAAGGTGGAGGCGTGGCTGGAGAAGCACCCCCGGGTGAAGTTCCACTTCATCCCCACGTCGTCCTCGTGGCTCAACCTCGTCGAGCGCTTCTTCTCGGAGCTGACGCAGCGCCAGCTCAAGCGGCTCGCCGTGACCAGCGTGAAGCAGCTGACCGACACGATCACGGCCTACATCGACGACCGGAACCGGGACCCGGCGCCGTTCAAGTGGACCGCCGCCGTGGAGGACATCCTGGCGAAAGTGAGCCGTGCGAACGCCACTTTAGCGACACTACACTAGGAGGTCAGTTGTGGACCTGCAATGCACGGCGGTGTTCCGGAGAGTGCCTGAAGGCTACATCGCCTTCATCGAGGAATTTCCCGGTGCCAACACCCAAGGCGCTTCCCTCGAAGAAGCTCGGACGAACCTTCGCGAAGCCGTCGCTTTGGTCGTCGAAGCCAACCGGGTCATGGCCCGCAAAGATTCCGGCGGCGGGGCGGTCATCAGAGAGCCGATCACCGTCACGGCGTGAAGCGCCGGGACTTGCTGTCGCACTTGGCGCAGCACGGGTGCTCCTTCCTGCGTGAGGGCGGGAACCACACCCTCTACATCAACCAGATGGCCCAGAAGGTTTCGACGATTCCCCGGCACAATGAGATCAACCGGGACCTCGCCAGAAAGATCTGCAAAGACCTGCAAGTTCCCCGGCCGCGAGACAGCTGAATGCGGACGCGGCAACTCGATTTCCACCCGACCCCATACGCCTCGGGAAGCCCCGATCGTCGATCCTGGGCGATCCTGGAGCCCGCTGTTCCGGTGCCCGCACCTTATTGTATGGCGGTCTCACATTGCGATGCCGACGTCAAGGGTCATCGCTCGAACCCTGCCCCGCCACGCTAGAGGCCTCGGGGCCGGGGCGGAATGCGGGTGATGCTCCGACAGCGCTCCCGCTGCTTCGTCTCCCGCGCCGCCCGCTCGACGTCCCTGTCGACGAGGTCCGGCAGGGTCGGCCGTTCGCGCCGCTCCGAGTCCCGCAGCCCGCTTCGGTAGGCCTCGCGCACCTGCCGCTCGATCTGCCGGGCGCTGTCGGTGGCCCCGGACCGCCCCGGCCAGGTCTCGCAACGAGCGGTCGGTCCGCCAGATCCGGAGTCGGCCGAGCACGGTGCGGCTCTCCCGGTCGAGCGTCTGCCGTATGTCCTCCCGCCGCTTGTGCAGCTCGGCCCATTCCTTCCGCGCCCGGCTTTCGAGCCGCCAGAACTCCAGCCAGCGCCGGTCCTCGGCATTCTCCCAAAGCTGCGCCTCGGCACGCCGCCAGACCGTCATGTCGACCCGCTCCTCGCCGCCCGGCGGTGTCGCCCGCCGCGCCCGTCCGGGCTGCATGCCCTCGTGGCGGAAGCGCGCCCAGTGAAGCGGCCGATTCCACGGGATGCGAACCACCTCCTCGCCCGCCCGCCGCCGCGCGTTGTTCTTGGCCCGTGCCTCGCACCGGATCCGGCCCTGTTCCCGCTCGGAGGTCTCCGGACTCCGGTCGTCCGGCTCCGGGGCACGGTGCAGGCAGTACGCAGCGACGCCGACGAACGACCGCCCCAGTCCGTTGATCTTCGGGACCATCAGCCCAGCCCCTCGCCACTCAGCAGATCGGCCGCGAGTTCGCCCACCCGCTCCACCGCCTCCAGCGTCCCGGCCGGCGCCGACGCTCCGGAGTTCAGGGCCCGGGCGATCTGGTTGAGGTTCACGCCGATCCGGTGGAGCTCGACCCGCTCCCTGGCGCCGAGACGGTGAACGGCCGCCTCGCGGATCGGCTGCCCCAGCGCCCTCCGGCGGATGTAGCCGCCCTTCGTCAGCCGGGCCGCTCCGGCCCGCTCGGCGATCGCCGCGGCCTCGGCGGTCGTGATGCGTACGCAGATCGTGCGGCTCGCTGGGGCACCGCGACTGGGTGAGGGCGAAGCGGCAAGCGGCCAGGTTCGTCGGCCCGGAGATCGGGGGAAAGGCGGAAGCCGAGCCCGAGCCGCTCACGCTGGAGAAGCTCTTTGACATCTACGGTGAAGAGGTGACGCCCACCAAGGTGGAGCGGGTCCGGCACCGGGACAGGATCGCGACGAGGATGTTCCTCGACTTCCTCTGTGACATTCTCGGTAGTCTGCCCGCGACCCTTTGAGCGCGTGATCCCTCCGTTCGGGGCCGAGCGGGGCATCGTTGGCGATGAGGTGGAGCATGACCGCCTTCAGTCGATTCATGTCGTATCGGCCTGAACGCGAGAGCCGTTTCCAGTCCTTCAGGAATCGCCGAGCGTAGTCAACCCGGCGTGGCGGGTGGGTCCGTTTACTGGTTGCCGGCTTCTTCAAGTTCCGCAAACATCTCGTCCGCACTCGCGAATCGTGCGGCGCGCGACTTCACCATCTCGTCGACTTCCGCCATGGCGCTTCGAGTTTGCGCGTTGGGAACCTTCAGTTCGAGTGGGAACGCTTGATCGACCGCAATACGATGGAACAACAGCCGGACGGCCTGGGAGGCCGTCAGCCCCATGGCGGCGAGCGCTTCGGTCGCCTTCCGCTTCATTTCCGTATCCATCCGGACGTGGAGCATCGAGCTTTGTGTCTTCATCCGAGCCTCCTGTATCTCAATCACGATACAACATGTCCGCCCGGTGCTCCCTTGGTCAAATGCATTTGTGGCGCTCCCAGCCCGACCGGTTCCGAACCAGTCGTCGTCCGCCCGGATCAAGGCACTCGACCTTCGTACCTTTGGGTGCGATCTTGGGGGGAGTGAACGGTGCGAAGTTCGTGCGGCGAGCGAGGCGGGAACTCAAGCCGGGCACGCTTCGGGGCATGTTGAAGCAACCGGGAATCCGTGAGGAGGACTTCTGATGCGGTACGTCTATCCGTGCGTGCTGACGCCTGAGAAGAACGGCGGCTACTCGGTGTCCTTCCCGAACGTGCCGGGGGCGCTGACGTGCGGCGACGACCGGGACGAAGCCCTGGCGATGGCCGAGGACGCTCTGACCGTGGCGCTCGGCTCGTACGTGCAGTGTCGCGAGGACATTCCGGTGCCGGACACCGTGGCGGGCGAGCACGAGATGGTCGCGGTCCCACTGGTCGTTGCCGCAAAGCTCGCTCTGTACACCGCCATGCGGGAGCAGGGGCTTACGAAGGTCGGCCTGGCGCGGCGCCTGGGCCTGAGCGAGGGTGCGGTTCGGAAGCTCCTGAACCCGAATCACCGCTCACACATCGGGCAGATCGAGAGAGCACTCGCGAAGGTGGGGCGGCGGCTCGTCGCGGAGGACGCGACCGTCTAGCGGAGGCGGCCGCCCGCAACGGCGACCGTCAACGGCGGCTCCGCCCTCCGATACGCCGGGCCGCCACGCGGTGGATCCGGCACTCGGGATCGTTTGACAGGACTGAGACCACGTCCGCGACAAGGGGTTGCAATTCCTGCAACCGAGTGCGGACGGCGATCATGATGACGACCGGGATCGGCAGTTCGGAGACGTTCTGCTGGTACTCGAATCCTTGATCGACCGTGACGAGGGCATCGAAAGCATGCTCCACCGCAAGGTGCAGCAACTCCCCGTTTCCAACGCCAGCCCAACCCATCTGCTGCACCGTGCGAATCTCGAACGAATCCGGAAAGGACGACGCGAGTCGCTTCGGCGTGGATTCGTCAAACAGGACTCTCATTGCCACCGCCCACCAGCATCGTCGCGGCAAGCTCAAGCAGTTCGACCGCCTGATCCCGCGAGACCGTAGGGTAGTCGTCGAGGAAATCGTCGAGTCGGTCGCCCGCTTCGAGATGCTCCATGAGTATCCGCACTGGAACCCTCGTGCCGGAGAACACGGGAGTCCCGCCCAGGATGTCGGGGTTCCTGTCGATAAGCTTGTCCGTCATGATTGCCTCCGCCCGCGCTTCCCGAGCACTGCCTGGAGTCTTGGATGTCACCGTTCCTGCCCTTCGCCAAGGTCCCGAGCCCGCACGTTCGAGATGCTCGGCTCGAACGCCAACAGTCGGCGATTTCGTCTTCGCTCACGCCGAGCGCCCATCCCGTCTAACGATAGCCCCATCCGCCAGGGCTCCGCATCTCTCTCGGCACGGCCAGTGCTCGATACCGGATGCCGTGCCGGTGCGCATCGACCATCGTACGCGGCGGGGACGACGCCCTGGCGAAGCGGGCGAGCAGGAGATGGTCGCGGTTCCACTGGTCGTTGCGGCGAAGCTCGCTCTCTACACCGCCATGCGGGAGCAGGGGCTTACGAAGGTCGGTCTGGCCCGGCGCCCGGGCTTGAGCGAGGGTGCGGTTCGGAAGCTCCTGAGCCCGAATCACCGCTCACACATCGGGCCGATCGAAAGAGCGCTTGAGAAGGTGGGGCGGCGGCTCGTCGCGGAGGACGCGGCCGTTTAGCGGAGGCGGCCGTGCCTGTACCGCCGCCCTCGAAAAGGACATCTGTCCGCTCTCGGACTTGTTGAACGGGCACACGGGGGTGTCGGTCGAGATGGCGACCCGGCTATCGAAGGCTTTCGGCTCGACGCCCGAGCACGTCACCGGTGATCTGGCGGTGGCTCTGGCGCTCACGTACAGCGAGGCAATAGGCGAGCCAGCCTTAGGCTGACGAATGCCGACGCGATTCCCCTAACGCTCCTCGGACGAGGGACTAGCCAGAGAACTCGTCACCGCTAGAGCCATCACCGGGTAGAGCGTCCCGGTATACGTGATGAAGTGCCATGTCTCCGTATTGAGTGACTTGGTCCACCAGCGGCCCGATTGTCTCTGGTTCCGCCTGAGCCACTCAACGCCTCGCTGCACGGCCGGGTGCGTTGGCGGCACCCCCGCGGACGACAGCACTACAACCGCCAAACCGGTTTGGTGGCCGTCACTCGCGGGATCGCCGAAGTCCGCCTCGGCTCGCAAGCGTTCCGCGCGGTTACCCCGGCCCCACTGCTCGGGCTGAGCGAAAGAGCGAATCGACCATCCCCCGTCCGGGCGCTGACGGTCCAGGATCATCCTGACGATGTCCCGCTTCCTGTCGGCGCCGATCACGCCCGGGAGATACGGGTCCGCCCAGAGCAACGCCACCCGAGCGTAGTCATGGGGAGGAGGGACCCGCCGCAGGTACTCTCGCAGACTGGCTATCTGCCTCTGCAACTCGGGAGAGGTTGCCTGCTCAAGCCATCCCGGAGCCAGGCCCACACCCATGGCCGCAACGGTCGCGAGCTGAAATGCGTCGGACTCGAACGGCGGCCATGTATCCGGCGAGTGCCAGGCCCCGTCGTCGCGCTGAAGGCTGAACATGAGCTGAAGAGCCTGCTCGGTTTCGGGAGACAGCCGCTGGTCCACGTACGCGTCCCAGGATGCCAGAGACGCGGCCAGATGCACGACTTCTGCAGGGTTCACTCCCTGCTCGAGTTCTTCGGGGTCCTCGGTGAGCCTCTCTTGAAGACGCTCTTCGAGAAAGGCCCGGAAGGCTGCATCTGGCTGACCCAGGCTCTCGGCGAGTTGCGGACGAAGGATCCCGTACCAACCCGTGGTGTGACACGAGACGCAGCCGCGGTTGTTTGCCCAGGCCCTGGCTCCACTCTCCAGGTAGGTGACCGCCCGCTCGATGGAGAGATTCTCCGCAATCGGTTCATCCTCCGACGCCGGCGGAATGGAGATCTCTCCGTAGTGATACTGGTACAGGCGGTGGTCGGGCTCCTGCTGCGCGTGAAGCTCACAGCCGAGAAGCGAAATCCCAACCGACAGTCCGATTGCGGCGTGCATGAGTCTCATAACCGAGCGCAGTCCCAAGAGGTTCTCGTGTCGGGGCGTGGGGCTACCGCCATCGTAGACGCCCTTTCGCTGCCACGCAAAGGGATCGTCCCGCCCGTGGCCGGCCAGCCTGCGAGGCTGCATGGTATTGTACGTCAACCCGAAAGACGGATGCTCGACATGAAAGCGCTGCCGTTCGCGCCGCTGGTTCCTGACGACGACACCATTGAAGCGACGCGGGAAGCCCGCCGGGGCAACCTCCCGCAGTTCGCCACCGTAGAGGACCTCTTCGACGATCTGCGTGCGGACGATTGAGCGGCCGATATTCCGGTTCCCCGGTTTCCGCCGCGAGACGCCTGGCCTCGATCGGGCTTCTGCTCGGCCTGATCGCCGCGGCCGGTTGCCGTGAATCGATGGTCGCTCCGGGTGTCCCCGAAGGCAACGTGGTGGTCGCCGACGGCCGCAACCGGGGAGACGACCCCTACGTCGTGAACTCGGCCGCCGTCGACGGACACGGGCTGACCATCGAAGTCTCGTACGCCGGCGGCTGCCGGAGGCACGACTTCACGTTGGTGATCTCGAAGACGTTCCTGGAGTCGGATCCCGTGCAACTCCCGGCCGTGCTCGCTCATGAGGCGAACGGCGATTCCTGCGAGGCGTGGATCACCGAGTCCCTCGTCTTCGACCTCGCCCTGGTCAGGACGCGCTATCAGCAGTTCTACGGATCGGGTTCGGGCACGGTCGTTCTTCGAGTCACGGGTGTGTCCGGCGGCGACCTCGTGTACGAATTTAGAGGGTAGCGCCGGGTGGGAGACCGGCCCACGGTCGTCAAGGTGTGGGGAACTCCGGGCATGCTTCGGGGCATGTTGAAGCAACTGGGAATCGGTGAGGAGGACTTCTGAGGCGGTATGTTTATCCGTGTGAGTTGACGCCTGAGAAGAACGGCGGCTACTCGGTGTCGTTCCCGAATGTGCCGGCGGCGCTGACATGCGGCGACGACCGGGACGAAGCCCTGGCGATGGCCGAGGACGCTCTGACCGTGGCGCTCGGCTCGTACATGCAGTGTCGCGAGGACATTCCGGTGCCGGACACCGTGGCGGGCGAGCAGGAGATGGTCGCGGTTCCACTGGTCGTTGCGGCGAAGCTCGCTCTCTACACCGCCATGCGGGAGCAGGGGCTTACGAAAGAGCGCTCGTGATAGGTGGGGCGGCGGCTCGTCGCGGAGGACGCGGCCGTTTAGCGGAGGCGGCCGGCGTGTCCCGCCGACCTCGGTTCGTCGAGGAGCGTGCGGTGCAGGAGTTGGACGAAGCTGTCCGATTCGGACTGCCCGTCCTGGAGGGTCAGTGAGGCGGGTGGGGCTGAACGAGCTCAAGCAGTTCGACCGCCTGATCGCGCGAGACCGTAGGGTAGTCGTCTAGGAAATCGTCTAGTCGGTCGCCCGCTTCGAGATGCTCCATGAGTATCCGCACTGGAACCCTCGTGCCGGAGAACACGGGAGTCCCGCCCAGGATGTCGGGGTTTCTGTCGATCCGTCCCGGACGCCTCGCACCATCGGCGGCCAAGCCCCGGTCGCCGACCGGGTTTCCCTCCCGGCCACCGGGGCTCATGTTGGAACCCGTCCTTCCCCTGCCGGGGGAGGACGACCTACGGGTGGAGCACCCACTCCAAGACAAGGGCATTATACGCCTGTCTAGATCGCAGGGTTTGGCTTCTTACTTTGACCGTATCAATCCCCGCGATCCACCTCTAACGCCTCAAACAATGCGTCACCCTTTATTGATCGGACGTATGCATCGGGATTGCCCATCGTGCCCGCATCTAGAAAGTACTCCTCGTCAATCAACCGCCTTCGACAAGCGAAAACGGTTGTTCGCGGAGCATCCAACTCTTCTGCCACCAGTTTCACATCCCCGTTATACTTCAACAACCAATAAACAAGCGCCGATTCTTGTTCAGACCTTTTCCATCCAATGACACATCCAATGATATCCTTTATAACACTGTACCAAGACATATCAGATATCCTCCAACTCGTCACGTCGCGCCTCGATGATCCCCGCCACCTTCGGGTCTTTTGGACGCATGAGCGCCAGCGCCACGTCCGACATACGTGCCGTACCGTAACGCGGGTTCACCGCCTCCACGTCGAACGGCTCTGGTTCTTCCTTCACTCGCAACGTCACTTTCCGCTTTTCCATCATCATCTCGATCCACCGTAGTCGTATCGCACACCCTGCTCCTTCAGCTTCGCCACCAAAGCCTCCTGCGTGCCCACACCCTTCGCGGAATTGCACGACGTACACAACAGTTGCAGGTTGTGCGCGTGATTCCTGCCGCCCTTCGCTCGCGGGTGGATATGGTCCACCGCAAGGTTCCGATACTGGAAGTGATGACGGCAGCCGTTACAGTTGCCCTCCTGTTCACCGTACAGAGTGCCCTTGTATTCCGCCAGCACAACCTCGTCGCCCAAGTCCGTCCGGGCGGGTACGTCCGTCCGGTCGATGATCTGGCCGAACAGACCATGTTGATCGCGCAGCCGCCTCTTCACAAGTTTTGCCGCGAGTGACGACAGATCTATTCCGATCCATTTGCGACTCAATGCCTCAGCAGCTACGAGGGTCGTGGCGCAGCCGCAAAAGGGATCTAACACGATGTCACCGGGATTACTACTTGACTGGATGATGCGTTCCATCAAGGCGAGGGGTTTCTGCGTTGGGTAACCAACTCGTTCCTTGCCGAGTGCGGGGAAAATATCCATCCACAGGTCTTGCAAGGACACACCCGGCATCTCATCGAGATACCGTTTGTAACGTGGCATGCCCGTGGAAACGTAATGGAGTCGACCCTCGTGTACGAATTGGCGCATCTTCTCTTTTGAATAAGCCCAATAACGGTTTCGGTAGGGGCCAATGCCACGGTACTCCCAACCGGGACGGGGCGAAGTCTTCCACTCATCGGTCAGATCCGCCTCCCATTCGCCTCCCTCGGGGCGCTTCACTCGCCACTCATACGATGTATCTCCACCCGGCTTCGCGGCGGTCAAATTGTCCTTTTGGTAGCGTCGTCCAGTCTCCGGCTCGACATTTCTGTAATTCGTCTCGACGTATTTGGGATCATACTCAACGAAAACTGGATTCCACGTCCATGTAGTTCCTTTCGTATAGAACAACAACCTATCGTGAATTCGACCATGTTGCTTCCTGAGGTGGTCCCAGTTTTTCGGACAGGTCGTTAAGGTGGATTCCAGGAAGGAACGGGAGGCACCGAGATGGCCGGGAAGAGACGGCGGTTCACGCCGGAGTTCAAGGCGCGGGTGGCGCTGGAAGCGCTGCGCGAGCGGGACAGCGTGCAGGCGATCGCGAGGCGGCACGAGCTTCATCCGAACCAGGTGAGCACGTGGAAGCGGCAGTTGCTCGAGGGGCTGCCGGAGGTGTTCGCCGGGGGCGCGGGCCGCAAGCTCGCCAGGGAGCACGAGGCGAAGGTCCGGGAGCTGCACGCCAAGATCGGGGAGCTCACGGTCGAACGGGATTTTTTTCGGCGCGGGCTCAAGCGCTGAGCCGGTCGGAGCGGGTGCGGATGATCGAGCGGGACGGGCCGCCGAGTCTTTCAAGGCAGTGCGCTCTGCTGGGGGTGAGCCGGTCCTCGCGGTACTACCGGCCGAAGGGGGAGAGCGCGGAGAACCTGGCGCTCATGCGGCGCATGGACGAGCTCCACATGGACTACCCGTTCTACGGGAGCAGGCAGATGATGCGCCATCTCCGCCGCGAGGGCGTCGTCGTGGGCCGGCACCGGATCCGGCGGCTCATGCGGCTGATGGGGATGGAGGCGACCTACCGGCGGCCGCGCACGAGCGTGGCGAGTCCGGAGCACCGGGTCTTTCCCTACCTGCTGCGCGGCCTCGCGATCTCGCGGGCGGACCACGTGTGGTGTGCGGACATCACCTATGTTCCTGTGACGCAGGGCTTTTTCTACCTCGTGGCCGTGATGGACTGGGCGACCCGGCACGTGCTCGCGTGGCGGCTGTCGAACACCATGGACGCGTCGTTCTGCGTGGACGCGCTGGACGACGCGCTGGGCCGGCGGGCTCCGGAGATCCTGAACACGGATCAAGGCGCCCAGTTCACCAGCGAGGCGTTCGCCGAGCGCGTGCTGGGTGCGGGCGCGGCGTTCTCGATGGACGGCCGGGGCCGCTTCCTCGACAACATCTTCATCGAGCGGCTGTGGCGGTCGCTGAAGTACGAGGCGGTGTACCTCCACGAGCTTCGGAACGGGCCGGACGCCGAGCGCATCATCGGCTCGTGGTTCGACTTCTACAACGAGGTGCGCCCGCATTCGTCCCTCGGCGGGCGGACGCCGGGCGAGGCCTACCGCAACGGCACGGGGGCGGTGTGAACGGCGGATCTCCGCACCTGCCGGAGCGCGCCCTCCCGAGTCGCCGCGGCCGAGCGGAAACCCGGGATCCGCCCGTCCCGGACGCCTCGCGCCATCGGCGGCCAAGCCCCGGTCACCGGCCGGGTTCCCCTCCCGGCCACCGGGGCCCATGTTGGAACCTGTCCTTCCCCCGCCGGAGGAGGACCCGCGGGTGGAGCATCGGATATGACCCCCAGATCCTGGACACCCCACCATTGTGACGATTGACCTCCGGGCGTGGTGCTGCTCAGGGTAGAACCTGGCAGACCGGAGGGAGGTTGTCATGGCACGGCGGCGGTACACGCCCAAGCTGAAGGCGCAGGTGGTGCTGGAGGTCTTGGGGGGCGAGAAGACGCCTGGGCAGGTGGCCAAGGCGTATGGGGTGCACCCGAACTCGGTACAGCTCTGGAGGCGGCGGTTCGTGGACCGGGCGCCGGAGGTCTTCGCCGAGGAGACGACGGTGAAGGAGTACGAGCGCCGGATCCGGGATCTGGAGCAGCTGTTGGGCAAGAAGGAGGTCGAGATCGCGCTGCTAAAAAATTTCTTGGGCCGGAGCGGCTGAGCGTGGCTGAGAAGGTGGCGCTCGTCTCCGGCACGCGCGAGGCGTACGGCCTGGCGCCATCGCTGCGGGCGGTGGGGTTGGCGCGCTCGACGTGGTACCACCACACGCGGACGAGGGTCGCCTACGCACGGAAGTACGCGCACCTGGAGGCGCCGCTCAAGGCGATCGCCGAGGCGCACCCGGAGTATGGGTACCGGCGGACCACCGCCGAACTCCGGGAGACATACGGATACCGGGTGAACCGGAAGGTCGTGGCGCGGCTGCACCGGCTGTGGGATCTGTCCTTGAGGCGCACGGTCACGCGGCCGAAGCCGAGCGCGGTCCGGCGGGCCATCGACGCGGCGGGTCCGCGCGCCAACCTGTTGTCGGGACGGCCGAAGGCGGAGATCGGAGCGCTGGAGGTCTTCTACACGGACTTCACCGAACTCCTCTACGCCGGCGGGACCCGGAAGGCGTGGCTGATCCCCATCCTCGATCACCAGGCGAAGTACGTGCCGGGCTTCGCCGTTGGAGCGTCGGCCAACTCCGATCTGGCGCTCTCGGCCTGGACGGCGGCGGAGCGGGCCCTGGCCCGCCTCCGGAACTCGCTGGACGGGATCATCGTCCACCAGGACCGGGACCCCGTGTTCACCGGCTACGCATGGACCGGCCGGCTGCTGGCGGCGGGTGCGCGGCTCTCCTACGCACTCCGCGGACCGAGGGACAACCCGGAGATGGAGAGCTTCTTCGGACGGTTCAAGGTGGAGAACCGGTCGCTGATCCTCGACGCCGGCTCGCTCGAGGAGCTCGCGGCCGTCGTGCGGGATCGGATCAACTACTACAATCGGGTGCGCCGTCACTCCTCCCTTGGAGACCGGCCACCCATGACCATCATCGAGGACTTCTACCGCGAGGGCTGAGCAGCACAATAAACCCGGAGGTCGGGTGTCCAACTTTTGGGGGTCACTTCAATCCACCCCAAGACAACTCACGGAGAATGCTCCCGAGGGCTCTCACAATCACTCGGAATCCACCTTAACTTTGCCCTCGGACTGTCCAACGAAATAGGACCACCTCATCCGCCCTTGCTTCGTATCGCTGTGCGCTATCGAACGTTTCCATGAAATAGAGGTGCGGAACTGGGCTGGGCCGAATACGGCGTCCATAAGAACGCGCAGATATGCGTTAGCCGTGGAATCACAATGTAAGTAGATACTCCCGTTCGCCTTGAGGACACGGTGTAATTCAAGCAACCTCGAACCCATCATGATGAGGTATGACTTCATGCCATCGCCATGCGATAGTCCTGCTACTTCTATTACCGCGTGAAGCGCCGCGTTACGTTCCTCGATCTCGTCGTGCCACGCCTCGTCCACGTCGTCCAGCGTCCATGTATCCTTGAAAGCCGCGCCAGCCGCTTCAGATCCTATCGGGGCGGCGTAGTTGCGGTTCGAGTTGAATGGCGGGTCCAAGTAGATCAGGTCCACACACTCCGAGTTGATCCCCCGAAGCACGTCCAAGTTGTCACCGGTCCAAACGGTGCGATTCGCGAAGTTGGGTTCAGCCATATAACGTTCTTTTCGTATTCTTGTGGTATGGTCCTTGCAAGACAACCCATCAAAACAGAATCAACCAACCTATGAACCAAATGAGTAGCGTATAAAAGACTCCGAGGACCACTGTACGATCCTTATAGATACTCAACAGCCCCAATAATTCGCCGTGCGCTGCCGACCACTGCCGTCGTTCCTTCACGGGAAGATTGATACATATGACAAGCACGGCACAAATCGCCGCATTCATTAGCCAAACCCACGCGGGCCATTCCGAAAAGAACATTTTCTCAGCCGCAAACGACAAGAAAATGAACATCATCGCTAGGATGATGCTCGTGACGAGTTGTCGATTCGGTGTCGTAGCCATTCATAAATATACACCCCTAAGCATTAACGCGCGCAAGCCCCGCTCATGTTCAATTCGTTTCCCGTGTTCCTGTGGCGGTAAGCAACTCGCACTCGGTACGGCCCACCAAATCCCTGTACAGCAACTTCCGTCCTACCATACCGGCCAGAACGTGCTGCATCTGCTCCAGCGTGTCCATGTCGCGTACGTTGTGACGACCCGCGAACTGGCTCACGTAACGCTGCAAGTGACGGGGGCTGAACTGGTGGTAAACGCCCTTATGCGCCCTTTTCAGGGTGCTCCAGAAGCTCTCCACGCCGTTCGTGTGCGCCATGCCGCGCACGTACTCGCCAACGCTGTGCTTCACGCTCTCCCTGTTCTCCATGCCGTCATAAGCCCTGCTCTCGTCCGTGTACGTCTTCACGCCCGGCTTGCGGTGCGTATCGACGAACTCGCGAAGGCTGGCGTGTGTCGTGTCGTCCAGTACCTTCGCTGCAACACGCTTCGTCTTCCTGTCGCGCATGCCCGCTACCGGCGTCTTGCCGACCGGGCCACGACCGGCACGCTGCTTCTTCTTCGCGTGCTTGTTCTTCTCCAGCCCGCCGAAATACGCCTCGTCAACTTCAACCGGACCCTCGAACTGGTACGCCACGTCCATGAACGCCTCGCGGATGCGGTGCAGCATGTACCAAGCCGTCGCCTGCCTTACCTTCAGGTCGCGATGCAGCTTCATGGAAGAAACGCCCTTCAAGCTCGTCATCTCCAAGTAGATCGCCCACGCCCACAGCCGAAGCGGTAGCTTCGAGTCCTGCATCGGCGTGTTCGTCTTCAGGCTGAAGTAGTCCTTGCAGTCACGGCACCGATACGGCATCGGCTTGCCGCTCTTCACGCGGTAAGCGTTCACGCTGCCGCACTTCAGGCACACCGGCTGGCGATCCGGCCACCGCCACTGCTCGAACCAGTCAATCGCCTTCTCTTCGGTGTCGAACATCCGGCCCAGCTCGATCACGCTCACACCCTCGCGATGTGACCGGCCCGGTGCCTGTCCGCCGTCTCCGTTTCCCTTCTTGCCCTTCGCCATCGTCCTGTCCGTTAGCTCCTTGTGTGTTCATCGGTTTCCGTCTCACACATCGAAGCTAACGAAGACCTAACGAAAATCAAGTCAGACGTATAAATCCCCTCACAATCACTCGGAATCCACCTTAGCTTTGCCCTCGACTGTCCAACGAAGTAAGACCACCTCAGGTTTCCTTTCCGTGAGTCGGCTTTGCGATTAGCTGCTCAAACTCATGCACCTCGCGGCGTCGTGTTATCAACGCATCGGTAATCATAAGAATGACACGGAACAAGCCTTCAACCGTACCTCGGTCGTCATCGCCACGTATTTCTGTCGAATGAACCGCATCGTTTCCGATGAAGCGGAGCGCGTCCAATCCCGTATCGATAACGCCACCGGGCCACAGTTCATCATTCTTTCGCAAAAACTCGATATGCTGGTACAGGGTTGCTTTGGTCGGGAGTAGTTTATCGACATCTTGGTTCTTGGAGAGCCCCTTAATGATGTCTTCTGTGCACATTCGTAGCAAAGCGGCAGCGGCACGGGGAGAGTCTGCCATTACGTTTCCGGCCTCAACATACAAGAGCTTCGCGCTTTCTGGTAGATCATTAGGTGGGGGGGGTGCGGCATTTGTACGAGGATAGATCATACGATTAGTAATTGGGGTTACGTCTGTTTCTCTCTCTACTCGCTTCGTATCTTTTTGCGTCATCCAGATAGATACACACCCCTTGGCTTGGCAAAAAGCAGCGAAAAATGATCGGTCTATCCCAATGGCAATATTGTTAAGATATTCGCTCTTACGACCAGCGGAGACAGTCGCTAGGGATAACCCTACCCATTGCATTTGTGCCATGATGGAACAGGTTGGACAACGGAATATGGTCTTGTGGAGTTGAGGCATAGCTTCCAATTTTGTTTTCGTATCTTCAGTTACGGGTCTATATGTAGGCATTGGCATTGATCAGGTCTATATGAGATGGTAGTTGGGATTGAGACGAAGGTACGAGAGCCGTTGTGAGCCTGTCAAGCGAGGGCGGCGGACGGGATTCGACCTCCGCAAGGCCTGGGCCCGGACGGTTGTAAGTTGGGCGTTACTTTCGGCCTGACGTAGCCGCCCGCGTATGGCAGTTCTGGAGCTGCCCCGCCTTCACGGACACCTTTCCATTGGGCCAACCAAGGAGGTGTGTCGTGGCGGCAAGAGCGGGGCGGTACCCGCCGGAGTACCGGGAGCGGCTGGTCGAGCTTGCACGGGCCGGTCGTAGGCCGGGGTCGCTAGGGAAGGTCTGAACAGGTCGGCAGATCGGTCGGTGTCGGGCTGAATGACGCCGACGTGGCCGTCTGCCGGCCCCTGAAGGGGCTCGGAGAGGCGAAAAACGGGCGTTTTGGGCCTGCGACCCCCCGTTTCCGTCCGTCCGGGACGGATGTCTCCCGCCGCGGCCCGCTACGCCGTCGCATAACGACCCGCGATCAGCAGGTTCGAGAAGCCGAGCAACAGCGCGATCCGCTCGGTGTTCTTCGCCAGCCCCCGGTAGCGGAACTTCCGGTAGCCGAAGTGCCTCTTCAGGTACAGGAACGGGTGCTCCCCCTTGGCCCTGACCGAGGCCTTCCGACGCTCCCGTTGCCACTGCGCACCCTCCGGATCCAGGCGCCGCCGCCGCCCCGGAGCCATCGCCACCGTCCACTTCACGTCCCGGCCGGCCGTCTCCACCCAGCGCTCGATCCCACGGTAGCCCGAGTCGGCCCACACCTCCTCCTCACCGCCGTGCAGCAGCGACCCCGCTTCCCTGAGGTCATGCGTGTTCGCCGGCGTCGTCCGCACGCTGTGCGTCAGGCCCGTCTCCGCGTCCACCCCGATGTGGGCCTTCATCCCGAAGTGCCACTCGTTGCCCTTCTTCGTCTGGTGCATCTCCGGATCCCGCGCTCCCTCACGGTTCCTCGTCGAGGAGGGCGCCGCGATGATCGTCGCGTCCACGATCGTCCCACGCCGTACCCGGTAGCCACGGCCCGCCAAGTGAGCGTTGATCTCCTCGAACAGACCCCGCCCCAGACCGTGACACTCCAGAAGGTGACGGAAGTTCAGGATCGTCGTCTCGTCCGGAATCGGTCCCGACAGCCTCACGCCCGCGAACCGGCGCACCGACTCCACCTCGTACAGCAGGTCCTCCATGCCCGGATCGCTCATGTCGTAGAACAGCTGCACGCAGTTGGATCCGAAGCATCACCGACAGCGGATACGGCCGCCGGCCACGGCCCGCCTTCGGATAGAACGGCCGGATGCGCGTCTCCAGACGCTCCCAGGGGATCAACCCGTCCATCCGTTCCAGGAAGACCTCCCGCCGCGTCTTCCGCTTCTTCCCCTCGTACTCCACGTCCGAAAACGTCACCTGATCCATCGCCCCCACCCCCGAGCCGCCTGGTCCAAACCGCCCGTTCAACTCCCCTGTCCATCAATCTGGCGGTGGTGACTTGTTCAGACCATCCCTAGCTCGGGAGTTCGAGCCCTCGGAGCAGACGATCCGCAACTGGGTCAGGCAGGCGGAGCTGGACGAGAGGGAGCGGAGCCCGCGGGCTGACGACGGAGGCGCGCAGGAAGATGTCGCGCCTGAAGTGTGAGAACAAGCGGCTTCGGACGGAGCGTGACGTCCTAAGAGACGTCATGACGCGGTGAGTCACCCCGCGGCGCTGAAACGGGGCGCGGTCGGTAGATTCGAGCCGGGGGCAGAGGTCGTCCGGCTTACTGGTGCCGGGAGCCCGACAAGAAACGTGACCCTAGCGCCGATCCGGCCCGACGATCCGATCGGGACACGTTCCCGCGGGAATGTGCTTGGGGCTGAACGACCCGCGATCGCGAGCGCGGGTCGAGGCGCTGCGTATCCGTATCGAGGACGGCGAAGCCCCGGATGTAGACGTAGTAGATTACCGTTGACGGGATTTAGAGAGATGTGCTCTCACGATCCCGATGAGGGCGTCACGAAGTCGTCGCGCATCCTGTACGCCGAGGGCGACCCTCCCGCCACGAGGGCATCCAGAATGAACAGGACCGCCTCCCGGAGCGGCGGGTCGGTCTTGATGCGATGCGGCTGCGAGTACACGAACGGTGGCAGCAACGTCTCGAGATTGAAGGCCACGTTCGAATCCGACGCGATGCGCATGGCATCCCCTTGCTTCAGCATTTGACCTAAGACCTCGAAAGACCCCGGAAGGGATCCGTGGCCGATTCGACCCAAGTAGTCCGTGTACGCACGCATCACCGGCACCGTCGCCGGTAGGCTGCTCGCCAGTTCGTCCACGCGGTGAGCATGACCCTCCAGCCTGTGCCAGTGTCTGGCGTCCTCATTCCAGTAGGGGCCGAGGAAAATCATGTGCACCAAACCGAGCCCGAACGACGTTTCGTCCTTCAGTCCCATTCCCCATCGCGAACGCGCGATCTCGTCGGCCAACCGCTGCCAAAGGTCCCAGAAGCAGTCGTCGATGTTGCGATTCGCGTTGCTGATCAGTTCCGAGACGAACCACTGGACGTTCTGCCGCTGGTCGGCAACCGCCTCCACGGTCGGAGCGATGATCCCCAGCGCCACCGCCGACGGGAGACGAAGCGCGAGCCTCGCCAGCGATCGGAGCGCCTCGCCTTCGAACTCATAGTTCCGTGACGCGGGCTCGGCGTCTCGCACGTCCTTGCGCCACTGATCGACAAGCCATTGTGCAATCCTCGAATACAGCCCGCGTGACTCCTCCCAGTCCGGTCGGTGTTCGAAGACCGCCAGCACCGCTCTAACGGCTGTAGCGGCCACTGGACTACCGAAATCCAGCAGTCTCAGTTCTGCCTCGGCGTCCAGGCTCCCGTCCTCGATTCCCTGCCGCACCGCCGACACGATCGACGCGAACGGATCCCGTCCGTCGTCGATTCCAGCCGCTCGCTGGTGCCGTGCCGCCTCTCGCGCTTCGAGCTCCAACCGCGATCGGCACACCGCCGTCGCCACGCATTGCAGCGCCAGCGGCTTGTGCTCGTCGCCGACAAACGCTCCGAGACCGCTGAACGCGTATTGCGATACTTCGTCGATCGGATGCGTCAGCGCCAAGGAAAGGAGGGCGGTCGGGTCAATCCCGTGCGCCCGCGCCGGGTGGACCGCCACCAACGGCACGACGCTTGCACACACGCGATCCGCGCCCAGCGACCTCCCGAGTCGGTCCACGCGGTCTGTAGTAGCCGACTGGCGGCGAACCTCGAAGTCCACACGCCTGGCGCACCATTCGAACTCCTCCTCATTGAGCTCGTTTAAGTGGTCACGAATGCACACGGCGGCAGCAAATCCCGGTCCGTCGCGATAGAACTCCTCCGGCTCATCCAGTTCCACTACCGCTTGCGCATCCGCCAGCAGAGACGTGCGCCAATCTACCTCGCGGACCGAGGCGTCCCCTTCCCACATCTTCCTGGCGAGGCTCTGAAGCCCCAAGTGGCGGCCGAGGACGCCCGACGAATTAACCGACTCGTCCACCATCTCCTGGATGTCGGTTTCCACCTTCCCGGGACCGAGATAGATCCGCTTCTCGTCGCTATCCCCTGTCTCCGCCCCGTCGGGCGCGTCCTGCGGTTCGAAGCCCCTGACGTCCATGCGATGCAGCGCCAATCGCCACACCCGGGTGTCCTCACCGGATTCCGCCGAGGCACGCTCCCGATGACGGTCGATGACCGCCCAAACCTCCTCTCGATCCTTCCCGAGTTGCATTCTCACCGCCAGAGACTCCAGATCCTCCTGCCGATGGGGTAGTCCGTTGGACGCTACCCGTTCCTGTTCGAACAACCTTTGGCCTGGGTTGAGCCCGAAGAACATCCCGGATGCGGAGTTGGCCTCCTGCGCCCGGCGTCCAAGGTCGAGCTGCACGATCTCTCGACTCGACAGAAGCACCAGACCGGCTTGCCCCGCCTTGCCCGGGTACGCTACGCACACGCTTGCGACAACGCCGGTCGCCATCACGTTGTTGCTGTTTTCCAGCACGTGCATAAGCCAGCTCTCCAGATCGACGCCGTCCATCTTTCCGAGCCACAGGAGCCAACGCTCGAACGCCATTAGCATCGAAACGATGCTGTCCGGCCCCACTGTGTTGCCCCGGTAGAGACCGTACAACCGCCCGTTCGCCCATTGCTCCACGGTCCCACGGTTCGGGATCGCCAACGATGTCTTCCATGCCGACGCCAGACGGCGCCCCGGCGACAGTCCCCCCGTGGCATACGAGCGGCCCGCGTGGTTGAGGAGGCTCAGAATGAACGCGACCGCCTTCCTCGGGTGGTATTGCAAGAGCGCGGCGAAAGGCCCATGCAGCGCGCTGGGCGGATGGTACGAGCCCATCGATAGGCGGCGGATCCCGAAATCGGCGTCGACCTCGATCGACCACCCCATGTGGCTGCGCTCGCGCTCCCGGTCGGCGTCGGACAGCCGTAACCTCGCGTCCAGCAGCGTAATCACTTCGTCGGGGAATTCCCGACACACGAAGGCGCCTCCGGGCTTCATAAGGACCAAGTCCAACAGACCGAATGCCAGCAGGTCGTCGTGGCTGCACGTTCTCGCCCGTTCCATCAGGTCCTTGAATTGCGCAACGGCCCCCGGGATCTTCACGGCCACCTTTAGCGTGCGTTCGCGCGCGTCCTCGGAGCCGTAACACTTGAACTCCGGGAGCAGCCTGTCCACGATCGCCCCGGCCTCCGCAACTCCCTCGGGCGCGGGGTTTCGCCAGTCGACCTGTCCGGCCCAGTCCTCCACGAGGCCGAGCACGAACTGCCCGCGCTCCGGCAGGAGTTCGTCGATCAAACCCAAGACAAGCCGGAGGGTCGGCGCCCAACCGACCCCCTTCGGCACGAGCATCTGCGACGGCAGCCCCGGCTCATCGAGCCATTTCGGCGACTCCTTGCATGCCACGCGTAGGACGTGCGTAACCCGGGTCAGCAGGTCGAGGTCCCCCCGAACGATCCGCGGCCCGCACGCCTCGACGAAGCCGGCCGCGGACTCCGATAGCAGAGCCGCCGCTAGACAGTCGTCTCGGAAGTGAGCTTCCAGCCCTTCCTGCCCAATCACACGAAACACCAACGCCTGAGCTTCGCCCGCATCGATTACGAACCGTTCCGCGAGCCATTGCTTGAATCCCCGGCGGATCGCGGGGTACCCGCCGATGGCTTCCGCGAGCACCGTCGGCGAGCCGTCGTTCTCCATGAACCGGTCGTCGAGCCCTCGAAGAACACCCCAGTCTTCCAGCACGTCGTGCGTCACCGCGTAGACGGCTGACGAGTCGGGCGACGTCGCCACCAGGGAGTCTCGGCTCAACGCTTCGAAGGCTTCCGGGTCTTCCACCCCGGGCGCCACAAACGGGCGGAGTTCCATCGCCCGGCGCCACGCGATGTCGAGGAACGCCCGCTCGCGACGCATAGGCATCCCGCCGGCCGCGTGACCATCGTCCCGAATCAGCTCCCGCCAGACCTTCCTGCGGAATTCGTGGAGACTGGCCGGGAAGGGAGCCTCGCCCCATCGCAGCCTCGAGGCGAGGTCCAGGAGGTAGGGCGTTCGGAGGAACGCACGCAGCCGCGCGTTGCCGAGCGCCTGCGCAAGCGTCGGCACGCCATCCCCTACAGCGTCCAGTTCGGCGTCGGTCAACGCCGGTACTTCAAAGATCTCAGGACTGAGATCGGCGGGAATCAGCGCGTGCCGCACCGTCTCCAGCGAATAGTCCCGCACCGTGAGCACGATTTGGGTCGACGGGTCTTTCCTGGCAAGTTGCAGCAACTGGGAAAACCCGTCCCTCACCGAGCGTTCGAGCAACCGCTCGACGCCGTCCACCAAGACGACCTTCCTGTCGTGCCCCGCCAGCAAGGCGAGTACCCGCTGCCAATTGAGGGAAGTCTGCGCATTCGCCAGTGTCTCGTCCACGTGTGCGGTCGCGAACTCAACCGCTTGGAACGACAGCACGGGATAACGGTCCTCCAGCTGCGTAAGGAGTTCCCGCGCCAGCGCCGACTTCCCCGATCCCGCGACTCCCGACACGATCACGACCTGGTGCTCTGCAAGCTGCTCCGCCAGCGATTGCACCTGCGTGGACCGTTCAATGGCGTAGTCGTCGCCGATCGTCGAGCGGATGCTGTCGCGGACCGTCTGTCCGTGCTCGACCAGCGCCGTCAGTCCACTGCGGTCGTCGCCCGAAACCGGCTTGTGCCGCTCCCGCAGTTCGGCCGGCAGGTCCCCTCTCTCGTACCCCTTCGCCACGGGCCGACCCTCGCCCGCGCATTCCAGCAGCTTCGCCCAAGTCGTTTGTGCCGCTTCGTTGGAGCCGCTCCCATCGGCGGTGCAGGCCGCCAGTAGCGACAATACCCGCGCTTTTTCCTGGGACGTCGCCGTATTGAGGTCGAAGCTCAGGACATTGACCACCCGGAGGAACCGCCAATAGGCATTCTCGTCCAACGGCTCGACGCCTCCGTCGGTCAAGATCTGACGGATGCTGCGATTCTGTTCTTTCGCCCGTCGCGAGAGAAACGCGTCGAGCGACAGCCGCTGCCCGAAGTCCTCCGCGTTGACGGATGC
The DNA here is from genome assembly GCF_965222475.1 of Candidatus Palauibacter sp. Classification (GTDB taxonomy): domain Bacteria; phylum Gemmatimonadota; class Gemmatimonadetes; order Palauibacterales; family Palauibacteraceae; genus Palauibacter. Next base: position 32,891 of record NZ_CBDCUB010000003.1, read on the forward strand.
CCGGGCACATTCCAGCAGCGCGCGAAAGTCCCGCAACAGCACTGATGTCCCATGCAGCGTGGCGACCGCCAGCTGGTCCTGCGACTCGTCGAATCGATCCGCCAAGAAGTCGTTCCACATGCCAAGGATCGTCGTGCGGCAATCTTCGTCGGCGGCCGAGACCCGGAAGCTGCGCTTCACCTGCAGCGCCAGCCGCCGGCGCGACCCGTCGCTCCTTTCGCCGATCACCAGCAGGTCGTCCGTGCGCCACCCCCGGTGTCGGGTCTGGAGATGCACCTCGACCACCGACGTGTCGGTCAGAACCGGCGGCATCCCTCGCACGAGCAGTAGGCCGAGCGCCAACGCGGCGACGTGCTGCTCGAACTGGTCGCCGCCTCCCCCCGTCGAAACGGGGCTCGCCACGCTCTCGCCATTCATCGATGCGCCTCCGGGCTGTTCACATGCCGACACTCCGCTACTCACCCGCGCGCCCACGTTGCGCGCCAGCCGGCATCAGCCCGGCACGCCGAACCATTTCCCCCTCGTCGCTGGACGATCCCTTCGGGCCGGCTGTCATTCGTACCGGGCGTCGAACCGAGCCTCGGCTCTGCTGGGCTTCCATCCCTATCGCGGGCGCGGCCGACGGCCTCGCGGCGGCGCGGCGTCAAGGCGTCCCCTCATCCTCCGCGAACAGATCGGCTTGATCCAACCCCGGTGGCAGCTCCAGATCGCGGGTCCGTACGACAGGAATCTCGGCGGCCTTCCCCAGTCGATATACGTCTCCATCGTCCGAGTATATCGTCGTGGCTCCGCGCGCCTTCGCTATGGCTATGATCTGGCAGTCGAACTTCAACTTCGCCCACGTCCCAGGCCCCTCCCGCGGCGGCGTTGGCACCATCAGCGCCAACTCGATTGCGGCCCGCTGGTCGAAGGGTTCGATGCTGAATACTGCGCGTCGATTCAGGAGATCCACGATACGCCGGGCGTCCGCCGGATTCCTCCTCATGAGCACTTCGGAGAGGACAGGCGTTGGTATCGCTATGGTCTCGCGGGGCTTCCGGTCCAGCCTGTCGATCAGATACTCGATGCGCTCTCGGGCGTGACGAAGAGGTTTCCCTTCCGCGTCCGTCGGCCCGGGAATGCCGGGTTGGAGGAACAGAAGCAACGTGGTGGCGTCAATCACCACCATTGTGTTTCGGCCCTTCTCGGATGCGTTCCAGATCCCGGTAATCTTCTTCGGTCCAGTCCCCGGCTACCGCCCGAAGTTCGGAGAGGGCCTCGGAAACCTTCGTACTCTCGATCGGCTCGAACGCGTCGATGTTGAAGCGTTGCACGTTCCAGCGGCCTTCGGCATCGCGCAGCCAGGAACCCTTCCCCATCAAACGGACGGGCTCGAACAGGTAATGGGCTAGCGTCTTTGCGACGTCCCTGCTCGCATGGCATCCGGAGATGGGTTCGCCGTCAGACTCGATGAGGATGGGAATCCGGTCGCCGGTTCCGCCCACTCGAATGACGACACCGAAGATGCGTCCGCGCTCGCGCACCAACGGGTAGGGGTCCTCCGCGTCATCGGCACCCGGGAATTCGAGGATTCCGTGATCGTTGTCTTGTTCCCTCAACACGGCGCGAGCCCGGTCCTCTCGCAGGTAGCCGTCCAAACTCCGATAGGCTTCCTGGGCGTCGCGCGGCGCCTCGCCACGGCCGACGGCTTGCACACGGGAACGGACGTTCCGCACGGCCGTTGGCTCGATCTCATGCACGAGCGCGGTGCTACCCTCCTCAATGCCCACCAGGTGGACGTGGTTCCGCTCTCCGAGGACGTCCGCCAGCTTCGCCAGATACTGGGCGAGACGCGCCATCGGTAGCGTACGCGGCGTGAACGCGTCGATCGTGAACCGATACTCCGCCCCCTCGCGGGTCTGCCGTTGTTCCTCGCGTTCCGGCGTTTCCGGACTCACACTCGCCTCATGTTTGCACGTTACGTTCGCTGGGAATACCACAGCATCGGGCCAAAGTATACGCAAAATACGAAGATCGGGTCCAGATGAACTCGTTCGGCGTCGCCATCAACTTGTCGGCGTTCTGGAAGGCTGGGCCGACCGCCGAACGTCAGCGCCGCGATGGCCTCTCGGATCGCGGCCGCTCCGCCGGAGTCAATCGGCAGGTTCAGCCGGGATTCGCCGGCGCCGCAAAGGTCAGCATCTTGGCGCAGTTGCCGCAACTGATACGGATTGAAACGAGCAGCCGGGGCACCCGATTCGCGGTGCCGCAGCGTGAGCAGCGAACCGTGACCGGCACCAGCCCGGGCCCCAGGAACCCCGATCGAGCGGTTCGTCCAAGAGGAATCGGGAAGTGAGCGGCCGCTCGGTCGAGAGCCCTTGCGACCTCCATCACCGACGCCTGGAAGAATTCCCGTGCCGGATTCACGCGATACTGGTTCAGCAGCTGATGCGCGTGTCCCTCGGCCCGGTCACGGTCGGAGACGTGGACCCAATACACGAGTTCGAAGGGCCTGTAGACGGACGAATTGCTCAACTGGTCCACTCGTTTCACCGGAGAGACCTTCGACTGCCCGATCTTGAACACCGGATCCACGAAGGAAGGGTTCCGCGCCGCATAGATCCACCCGACGCGCTTGTATTCGCGTCGCCGCTTGTCGAACGAATCCAACGCCATGATGCTCTGCATTAAGGGGCCGAATTGCGGCATTTGCTGCATCGTCGCTCCTCGAAAAAAGCCGCTCGCCGATCCACGTCCGGCAAGGTGATCACCGGCTCTGAGGGTACACTTACGCCCCGGTCTTGACCAACCGCCTTTGCTCGATGCTCCGACCGGGAGCGTGTACGGCAGCGCGGCACGGGTCATGTTCTCGGTAAGCCGACCTTGATCACTTCAGCCGACGTGGGCATCGGCGACGGTGGAGGAAGTCGTTGCGCCATGCCGGTGGCTGATCGACGGGATACGCCCACCTCCGAGACCCCGGCACCGTCGGGAGCAGCCTTGCATCCTCGAAGTCCTTCCGTAAGCGCTTGTCACGAACAACCATCACCTGCGCTTGGGAAGCTGCGGCCAGCGCGAGCACCTGCTTATCCCTCTCGCCGGAGCGAGTCTCCAGGGCGTCCAGCCGACTCTCTTCCCGGCGAATCACCGCCTCTTCGATCAGCTCCGCCAAGCCACTCCGGCGGTATGACAGGACGAGCTGGAACACTTTCGCGTCGTGTTGGAGCTGCCTACCGACTTCGTCATACGTCGAGTATGCGACGCGCCCGTGTCCGTCATCGATCCACGTTCGAAGCTGCACCCCAGCCGAATTGGAGGACATCTCCTTGAGAACATCGAACGCACTTGCATCCAGAACGATGGGCGTGCACACGAGACTCGCTACCGCCGAAAGCCGAGAAGGCGTTCGGTCTCGTCGAGAAAAAACTGGCGAAACCGTGGGGGCGTGTCGATCAGGTTCGCTTGGTCGTCCACTCGAATGTTGTGCAGGATCGTGGATGCGCCGTCGTCAATGCGGTCGAAGTAGACGATTCCCAGGTCGTTCGCATCGATATCGCCGGACATCACCGCAATGCGGAACCAATCCGGAAAGTGATCGCTGTGCGTTTCCACGAGGAGTCGGTGCCCCTGCTGCGCAACCAAGCGGACTAGGGCCGCTTGGGCCTGGGGGTGAAGATGGGTCTCCGGTTGCTGCAGGAGCAACGTGGCTTCCTTGGGCGCAGACGCGATGGCGTGAAGTAGGGGCAGCACGCTGTGGATACCGAAGCCGACATCAACAACGTTGTATTCCTCGCCCGAGGCATTGACCCGGATCTCGTACGTTCCTCCTGGGCCACGCCGGACATCGAGGCTGCCGAAAAGGTTCAGCCGCCTGCCAAGCGCAACGATCCTCTCGAGCGTCGCTTCGTCGAGTCTCTTGCCGAACGGGTTCGATGCGTACTCGCGCTCGCGCGGCCAACCGTTGGGGTCGTCCGCCGAAACGGACAGCCGATGTTCGGGGCCCGGCAAGAGATCGCTCCGCCGGAAGAAGTTGGTGAATCGGGCGAACATCCGAACCGCTTCGGCCGATGCTTCGCCGGTGCGCTTCCGCCAAAGCGTGGTGTCTCCCTCGTGCGGCAGGTTGCCGCGGCGAACCGAACTGGAAAGCCATGTGCTGAACTGCCGAAAGGAGACCATCGACTGCGGGAACTCAAACTCGAACTCCGGTCCGGTGACGCGCCACATCTCAGGGCCGCCGGATCGGGGCGCGTCAGGGCGCGTCACACGGAAGGTGCCACGTTGGCCCGATTTGGCTGAGAGGCTCAACTCCAGTTCCCGTTCCCGGGGCTCGCCCCCCGGTCCGCGGTCGTAGACCACGCGAACGCGGTCGTAGCGGTGACTCTCAAACGTGGCCTCGATGGCGAACTTCGAGGCCCCCGAGTGGGCGATCGCCTTGAAGCTGCCCATAGAGAACGGCGGGTCGTCAAAGGGGTTCTTGTCGCTTAGGTCAACGAGATCCGACAGTCGCGCGATCGTGCGGGCACATCCAAGAAACGTCGACTTGCCCGAGCTGTTCTCGCCCACCAGCACCGTGATGCGAGGCAGTTCGGTCCGCTGCGTCTGGGCGAAGCAGCGGACATCGGTTAGCGCAAGGCTGGTGATGCGGCTCATGAACTCCTCCCGCCGACAAGTCTCTGGGTCAAGTTGCGCAACCGGGCCAACAGCCGCATCCCGACCGAGGATGGCGGCGAACGATCCAAGTGTTCCGGCCCGGCCACGAGGAACGGGTAAGCCGCCTGGTCCCCCAACGCGGTCCGCGCCACGACTTCGCAGTGGTCCCGGCACGGTTCCGCCACTGCGTGGAGGGTTCCAGGCACGTAGCTGTAATGGAGCTTGCCGCCAGATTCCGGCCACCAACTGGCACCGATGACCATGCGCAACATCTCCAACGTCATCAGGCTGGCGAGGTTGGCACTGAACGGGAAGACATTCTGGTTCGTGGGTCGCCCACCCGCCAGCCTCGCGACATAGCTCGGGTCGTCCAGCGACCCATCGCGTTCCAGCACGACATCCGATGTCGTGTACTGTCCGTCGCAGCGCAGGCAGCGGCGCCCGGGCCCCGACCGGACCACACTCCACGCCGCCTGGCCAAGCGTACCGTCCCTCTTCGTGTCCACGAACACGCCGCCGAACACGACGGGAATGCAGTGAGCGTAGGCAATATGGTTCAGCAGGTCCTTCGGCAGGGGGCGGTCAACGCACGAGAACAATACGTCGCAGTCGAGTGTGGTACGATAACAGCCTTCCTGTTGGATCCAACCGGCGATGGCGTCGACCTGGAATCGTGCGGCGGTCGCCGAGCGCCGCAGGCCTTCGGCCGCAAGCTCCACCTTGAGCCGACCCACATCCGCTTCGCCGGCATACATTAGGCGGTCGAGATTGTGGGGCTTGACCCTGTCGGCGTCCACCAGCACGAGGTGCTCGACGCCGATGCGCGCAAGGGCTTCCGCCACCATGCAGCCGACACTTCCCAGTCCCACAACGCCGAAGCGCAGCCGAGCCAGGTCGGATTGACGGGCGCTGCCCCAGGTGTCGGTCGTGCGCCGCAGCGTTGGGCGGCGCTGCGGAGGCGGCATTTGTTCAGCGTTGTAGGTCACTCCGAGTCGGCGGCCAACGACGCGCACCTTGTCGCACCACGCCCGCTCAAACCTTTGGCCGTCCCAGCGCCAGAAGCGGGCGCTCCACGCCTCGTCAGTGCCGAGCGTCAGCCCGACCAAGGGAAGGCCCGTGGCCCGGGCCGGCCCTCCGATGCGGTCCCTCTCGGCGGTCACGTCCGCACGACTCATGGGCTGCCAGCCCTCGGTCGGGTGGCTGTGCAGAAACGCGAGACCCGCACCCCTCGCGCAGGCAAGGCGAACGGATCGGGACAGGTATCCGGGCGTGAAACTCGCCCCGCCGTGGAGTGTCCGCTCGCCCTCCTCCGGAAGGATCAACTCGGAGATCAGGGCGGTTGTACGCGACGCCCCGCAGCTAGGTCGCCAAAGCGCAAAGCAGAGATCCTCCTGACGCTCTCCCCTCCGCAGGTGCGCAAGGAGGTGGCGGCAGGCCGCATGGTGGGCTGACTCGACCAGCGCGGCCTCGAAGCTCACAGTTCATCCAGAAAACGAAGCAGATGGCCCCTGACGTAGGTGCGCATGTTCTTCTGTGACGGTTCCAAGGCGTCCCAGAAATTGCTCGGAGGAGCACTGAAGGTCCACCAGAGCGCGCCCTCGAACTCGTGCTCCGAGTGCCGGGTTTTGTTGGTGGCGTCAAGGTTGCGAACGTGGATGAAGTGCGGTGGGTATTCCGGGTAGGCTGCCTCCTGAAAGCTCAGGCCGATGTCGAGGGTGGTACCCCTGAAGCGCCCGGACAGCACAACGAACGGGAAGACCACAGCCTCGCCACCAGCGCCGTTCCAACGCACGACGCGGCTTCCGATACCGAGTTCCCGCAGCTCTCGATCAACGGTGCCGAGCACAGCCTCAGGCTACCGGTGTCGGGCCCGCGTAAAGCGCCACGAACTGGTCGTCGTCGGTCACGGGAACTTCGTCGCCTAGGTTTTCGTACGTAACGCCGGTGCGCACATTGTCGAGGTAGTAGTCCTCCAGTTGGTCGAGGTCGATCGCCGCGTCCGGCCCCGCTCGGCGCAGGATTTCCTCCACGGTCAAGGGGCTTTCCTTGGTGACTTGCAGTTCGCCGTTGACCGTGTAGCGGATGGTTGGTTCCACCGGACGCACGCGGCCCTTGGCGTCGAATGCGTCCCCCTCCAGCAGCTCGACGGTCGCGGATGGATCTCGCCAGGTCTCGCCAGTCTTTGTTCGCACGAGCTCGAAACCGGTCGGATCCAGCCCCGCCTGTTCGGCAAGCCACGCGGCGCGAACTTTCCTCCGGTCGGACTCGAACTCTCGGCCGTTGATCTTGAAGTGGATCACGATCGGATCTCCTCCCCAACTGGGGTGACGCTGCTGCCAACGTAGGGATCATAGCGCCTGATCGACGGTGGATAAAACTGCGACCTCGGGTCGCCGGTCAGTGGGGGACGTACCCACGGCCGGAAAGGACCATCGACCCGCGGTGGACCCGCTGGCTGGCGCTTGGGCGGAGGTGCCGAAATCGCCCGAAAGCCGCCCGTGAGACCTCCCTTCCGCAACAGCGGGAAGCAGCTGACCCCGGGCACATCGGCTACCGGGTGCAAAGCCCCTGAAACACCTGGCGCATGGTCCGCATGTCGAGTCTTACTGCTGCGACAATCGGAGGAGCGCCCTGCGGTCAGCCCCGCCAAACTCCAGTTGGAGCCGTGATGGACAACTGGGTCCGGGCCGGGTCGAAGGGTTGGTCGATGCGGGTCTCGTCCTGGGCTTCCGGGGCTTCGTCCTCCACGCCGTCGCCTTCGGTCCGGCCCTCTTCCTTGATGCCGGAGGTCCCAATCGGCGATTCGTCTCGCGCACCGTCTCCGGCTGCCAGATCGGCGGTGGCCGAACCCTCGTGCGGACCCGCCTGCGGCATGACAAGAGTCGGGGCGGCAAGTTTGCGGACTACCTCCGGCCCGGACATCGGAATCCGTCCGCTTCGTAGGTTCTGGTCGCTATCCTGCATGGTCTCGGGGTCGGCAAGTCGGAAGGGCCTTCGTGAACTCCTGCAAGAAACACTCACGCCCGGAGCGAAAGGAAGCCGAGCCCCTCACGCCGCCCCCCCCACCCCCTCAGAAGGCGATACCACGACGTGCGGGGAAAGGCGCTTTGACCGGGCCGGGGCGCCCGGATTTCGCTACGACCGCCTTCGGCGGCCCGCCTAATCCGAACTTCCGCAGCCCGGAACGCGGCAAGTTGTTGCGACGTGGTCACATGACTCGATTTCGGGGGTGGGTGCTACTGGGTACGGGTCACGGTTTGACGCCGAGGAGCCGGAAGGCCTCGGCCTGAAGGGGGGTGGGACGGGCGAGGATGTCGGCGGCCGGGGCTCCGGGCGCGACGGGTCGGACGCGGTTTTTGGTGAGGGTGGCGAGGTCGGCCAGGAGTGTCCGGAAGCTGTGGACGGGCAGCCCCTCGGGAGTGCGCTTGCGGGCGGCCTTGGCGCGCGCGGCGGGCGAGGGTCTCGCGGGCGCGACGGGCGAGGCGCGTTGGGCCTCGGCGGCGTCGGGGTCGTCGTCGTCGAAGAGCAGCGGGGCGAGGGCGCGTCTCATGTGCCACTCGACGTAATAGGCGAGCATGCAGAGGAAGACGTGGGCCCGCACGCGCCCCTCGAGGCGGTGGTGGACGGGACGGACCTTGAGGTCGACGCTCTTGAAGCTTCGGAAGGCGCGCTCCACGCGGCTGAGGCTCTTGTAGGAGCGGACCACGTCCCCGGCCGGCAGTTCGTCGGCGGGCACGTTGGTGCGGATGACGTAGATGCCGTCCAGGGCCGCCTCGGCGGCGATGCGCTCCTCGTTGCGCGCGTACGCGAAGCGGCCGTCCCCGGCGACCTCGGTGTCGAAGTGCTTGCCGACCTTGCGGGATCGCAGGGCGCGGTCGGCGCGCACGGCGATCTTCTCGGGGTCGGTGAGCGGGCTCCGCTCGCGCCGCGTGGCCGCGGCGACCTTCTCCAGCTCGCGTTCGGTGGCCTCGAGGAGTTCCTCGCGCTTGCGGGCGCGCTCGGCGGCCAGGAGCGGGTTGCGGCACGCGACCAGCCGCTCCCCGGGATAGTCGGGCGACTCGATCTCGGCGAGGTTCCGCTCGTCGAAGAGCGACAGCTGGAGGTCGCCGCCGCCGGCGAGCTTGCGGATCGCGTCGGCGCGCAGGGCGGTGATCCACCCCAGCCCCGCGGGCCGCAGCTCCTCCCGGATGCGGGCGCCGGTGATGAGCCCCCGGTCGCCGACCAAGACGATCCGGGACAGGGAGAAGCGCTCGCGCAGCTTCGCCACCTGCGCGCCGACGACACCCGGATCGGCGGTGTTGCCCTCGAACACCTCGACGGCCACCGGACACCCCTCTCCGTCGCACAGCAGCGCGAACACGATCTGGAGCTTGCCGCGTTTGCCGTCGCGGGAGTAGCCCCGCCTGGCGAGCGGACACTTGCGGCCCTCGAAGTAGGTCGAGGTCACGTCGCACAGCACCAGCGAGCCGTCCGCCAGGCGTCTCCCCGCCAGATGCCGCTCGATGCGGTCCCGGCGCCTCAGCAGCCAGTCCATGGCCCGGTACAGCTCGTCCGCGTCCGCGTCCCCGACGCCGAGCTCCCCGCCCAGCGTGTGGCTCATGGTCTCCCCGCCAAGCGAGCGCGCGGTGGCCAGCTTCGAGCGGGGGTCGAGGACGCGGGCGACGATCATGGCGACGGCGAGCGCCCGCTCCCGGGACGGACGGCGGTCCAGCAGCTTCTCGAGCCCCAGGGCGCGAAGGGTGCCCAGGACGGCGGCGACGTGGCCGTGGGGCCGGGAGCGAAGGATCTCGAACGCGTCGTCCATCGAGGGAAGCGCGACGCCCCCCTTCAGGAGGATGCGGAGCCCCTCGACGAGTTCGTCGGGCCACTTCGAGAGGTTGGCCAGCGTGCGCTTCCTGACCTTGCCGCCCTCGCGGTAGGACTCGCGCAGAAGGACGGCGGGCGGGGAGTTCCGGTTGGGGACGCGCTCGACGTACATGGACATAAACATAACGCATACAACACATCGTGGCAACGCTATGCATCTTACGCTACATGGGTACCGAGAACCGCGCATGAAGCCGCGTATGCGGTTCCCCGTTAACGAGTTACGGCCTGCAGCGGCCCCGATTCACGCGGAAGTTCGGCCTAATCCGGGGGGCGGCTTGGCAGACCAGGCAAACTTAACAGTCCGCCCAGCCAAAACGACCAGGCGGACCAATCGGGGCGCCCGGATTTGAACCGGGGACCTCTGCGTCCCGAACGCAGCGCTCTACCGGACTGAGCCACGCCCCGAGGGTACGGCGGATCGCGCGCATGGCGCGGGGCCGGGCTCGCCGAGGGGGTCGGCGAGTCGGCTTTCGAGAGCGGGTGACCGGATTCGAACCGGCGACCTCAACCTTGGCAAGGTTGCGCTCTACCGACTGAGCTACACCCGCGTGTGCTGCTCCCTCCAGCCTGCCGCCTGCCAGGCCGGAGGGGTGCTGCCAGAGCCACCGGTCGGATTTGAACCGACGACCGCCGCATTACGAATGCGGTGCTCTACCCCTGAGCTACGGTGGCGAGCCGCCCCCCGCTACCGCTTGGAGTCAGGTACGACGGCAGTGGAGCCGGCGGGACTCGAACCCGCGACCTCTTGAGTGCGATTCAAGCGCTCTCCCAGACTGAGCTACGGCCCCTCGTTCGACACGGTTTGGGGAAACGGGGCTGACGGGATTTGAACCCGCGACCTCCGGTGTGACAGACCGGCACTCTAACCAGGCTGAGCTACAGCCCCCTGTAGCGGTGTTTCGATGGGGCCTACTGGACTCGAACCAGTGACCTCTACGATGTCAACGTAGCGCTCTAGCCATCTGAGCTAAGGCCCCGCCGAAGACAAGACGAGCGGACCCCGGGGGGGAGCCCGCTCGGACGCTACATGCTAAACGAACGGCCCGAATCGGTCAACCCGAACTGGGGTTGGATCGGTGGCCCGGAAAGACGGTTGCATCAGCCGGGGCGCGGTATACCTTGTTCGCGTCCCGCGCCCCCGACGCGGGGGGCCAGCCGGGTGACTCACATCGTCGATTCCCCCTCAGAGAGGCGGATGAAGATAAGCTCTCGCGCGGCCGCGGTCGTCGTTGCCGTGGCCCTCGGCGCCGCCGCTGCGGCGTTGTACCGGCCCTCCACCGGCGATATCGAGATCGTCTCCGCGAGCCTCGATCCGTCCGCGTTCCTGCATGCGCGGGAGAGCACGGACGCGCAGGCGGCCGGCGAAGGTGAAACCGCCGCGGAGGCCGCTCAGTACGCGGGAGACCGGGACCTCGCGACGATGCCCGCGCAGTGGCGCGCGATCTACGACCACGAGAACGCGACCCGCGGGCCCGAGCAGCCGGTCCCGTTCAACCATCGCTTCCACGTGACGGACCTGCGGATCGACTGCATGTACTGCCATGTGGGGACGGAACGGTCGGTCTCCGGGGTCGTGCCGTCGCTCGCGGTCTGCATGGGCTGCCACCGCATCGCGGGGACGGGGCTCCCTCCGGTCGAGGAACTGCGCGCCTACGAGACGCGCGGCGAGCCCGTGGAGTGGGAGTGGGTGTACAAGCTGCCGGAGTTCGTGCAGTTCAGCCACAAGGCTCACCTGCGGAACCTCGAATGCCGGGACTGCCACGGTCCGGTCGAGGAGATGGACCGGGTCTACCAGTGGGCGCCGCTGACGATGGGCTGGTGTCTCGAGTGCCACCGGCAGCCGCCGCTCGAGAGTGACGTCGCGACCGACCACACGCTTTCGCGGGACAACCCGCCGCCGCGGGCGCCGGCGCCTCGGCAGCCCGAGGGATTCTACCCGCGGGACATCGACACGGACTACGGGAAGACCCGGGCCCCCACGGATTGCGCGGCATGTCACTACTGAACGGCGACGGCGGTTGCGGTTGCGGCGGGGCCTGCCCGGGCGGCGCCCGGCCCGGGTCCGAGCCGTCGGCGGTGAACGGCACGTCGCGCCGCCGCTTCCTCCAGGTGCTCGGGACCTCGGGGGCCGGGGCCGCGACCATGGCGGCGTGCGGTCCGCCGGACTTCGCGGACAAGCTCATCCCCCACCTCGTCGAGGAAGAGGGGATCACGCCGGGCGTCTCCGACACGTACGCGACGGTCCTTCCCGACGCGGGGCCGGAAGCTGTGCCGGTCCATGCGCAGGTGCGCGACGGCCGCGTGCTCGGCCTGAGCCCCAACACCCGCTTCGGGGGCGGGACGAGCGGGCTCTCGTCGCTCACGCACTCCACGCTGCAGGATCTCTACGACCCGGATCGGGTGAGCCAGCCGGTGCGGCGCAATCCGTTGACCGAGGCGGGGGCGCCCCCCTTCCAGTACGCGAATTGGGAGGATGCGACGGCCGCCCTCACGGACGCGGTTCGGGTCGGCGGTGCGGTGTTGTTGACCGGCCGGGTGACGGGGACGACGGCCCGCTTCATCGCCCAGTGGGCACGCGTGATGGGCGTCGAGCACATCGCGTGGGAGCCGTTCGGGAACGGGGCGCTGGCGGCCGGCACGGCCGACGTGAGCGGCGGGGCGGGCATGCCTCGCTTCGACCTCTCCGGGGCCGACCGGATCGTCTGCTTCGGGGCCGACTTCCTCGGTACGTGGCTCGCCCCCACGCAGCTCTCGGCGGGATTCGCGGCGGCGCGGGATGTCGAGGCGCACCGCCACGCGAAGTTCACCTTCGTCGGCCCGCGCCTGTCGCTCACGGGCGCCAACGCGGACGACTGGATCGAGGCGCGCGGAGGAACGGAGGGCGCGGTGGCGCTCGCCGTGGCGGGCGTGGCCGCCGCGGCTCGGGGCGTGGCGCTCCCGGCCGGGTTGCCGAACGTGGCGCCGGAGTCGGTCGCGGACGCGGCGGGGGTTTCGGCTGACGCGATCCGCGCGCTCGGAGAGGAACTCGCGGTCGCGCAAAGCCCGGTCGCGATCCCGCCCGGGCTCGAGTCGCAGGGCGCGGACGCCCGGCAGGCGCACGCGGCGGTCGCGGCGCTGAACGAGGTGCTGGGCGCGGTCGGCCCCGCGGTCTTCCCGGGCGCGGGCGCCCCGGAGGGCACGACGGCCGGTTTCGCCGACATGCAGGCGCTGATCGGGCGCATGCGGGCCGGTCGGGTTCGCACGCTCATCGTGGCCGGGTGCAACCCCGCCTACGCGCTCCCCGCCTCGGCCGGGTTCGCGGAGGCGATGGCCGACGTGGCGAACACCGTCGCGATCGCGCCGCACCTCGACGAGACGGCCGCGGCCTGCGGCTGGATCCTCCCCTGCCATCACGCCCTCGAGTCGTGGTGCGACGCCGAACTCGCGGACGGCGCGATGGCGCTGGGACAGCCCCTCATGCACCCGGTGTTCGACACCCGGCAGCGCGAGGACCTGCTCCTCGAGGTCGCGAACGGCGTGGGCCAGGAGGCCGCGTTCGGTGCGGCGGACTACGGGACCGTGCTCAGGAACGCCTGGACCGCACGCCTCGGGAGCCACGACGCCTGGCTGGACGCGCTCCGGCTCGGAGGCGCGACGGCGGCGGCGTGGGCCGGTGGCGCGGCTTCGGAGACGCCGGCGGCGCAGGGGAACGGCGTGCCGACCGCGGGGGCCGGCGGCACCGGCGGCTTCGCCTCCCCGCAGGCGCCCTCGGGCACGCAACTCGTCGTCTACCCGACGGCCCAGTTCTACGACGGACGGGGCGCGAACCGCTCCTGGATGCAGGAGCAGCCCGACGCCATCACCAAGGCCGTGTGGAACTCGTGGGTGGAGATGCACCCCGACATGGCCGAGTCGCTCGGGGTGAAGCGAGGCGACCTCGTCCGCGTCGAGTCCGAACAGGGCGCGATCGAAGCCCCGGTCTACGTGTACCGCGGCATCCGCCCCGATACGGTGGCGATCCCGCTCGGGCAGGGGCACACGGAATACGGTCGCCACGCGCGCGGCCGCGGGGTGAACCCGCTCGACCTGCTGGGGCCGGCCGCGGACCCCGGCTCAGGCGCCCTCGCCTACGCGGGCACGACCGTCACGGTCAACGCGACGGGCGAGCAGGCCCGGCTCGTCGTCACCCAGGGGTCTCACGACGACCAGGACCGCGAGATCGTCCACGCGATGAACGTCGAGGACGCGTTCCACGAGATCGAGGCGCACGACATCGATCTCGTCGAGTTGGTCGAGGCCGCGTGGGACTCCGATCCGAACAGCCCGTACCGCTGGGGCATGGCCATCGACCTCAACGCCTGCACCGGCTGCGGCGCCTGCGTCACCTCCTGCTACTCCGAGAACAACATCCCCACGGTCGGCGAGGACCAGGCGGCCCTCAGGCGGGAGATGTCGTGGATGCGGATCCACCGCTTCGAGGAGGAGACGGACGACGGCGGCTTCCAGACGGTCCAGCAGCCGATGCTCTGCCAGCACTGCGGCGATGCGCCGTGCGAACCGGTGTGCCCCGTGTACGCGACGTACCACAGCCCCGAGGGGCTCAACGTCCAGGTCTACAACCGCTGCGTCGGCACGCGGTACTGCGCGAACAACTGTCCCTACAAGGTCCGGCGCTTCAACTGGTTCAACTACGACGCGCCCGGCCGCGGTGACGATCAGGCCTTCCCGTGGCCTCTGAACCTGCAGCTGAATCCGGACATCACCGTCCGCGAGGTCGGGGTCATGGAGAAGTGCACGATGTGCGTGCACCGGATCAACAAGGCGAAGATCGACGCCAAGGAGGAGGGCCGGACGGTGAGGGACGGCGAGGTGATGACGGCCTGCCAGTCCAGTTGTCCAAGCAACGCGATCACCTTCGGCAACCTCAAGGACCCGGAGAGCGAGGTCTCGCGCAAGGCGAAGAGCGCCCGCGGCTACCATGCACTCGGTGAACTCGGCGTGCGACCCGCGATCACCTACCTCGAGGACGTCACGCACCGGCACATGGCCGCCGGTGGGCACGGCGAGCCGGCCGCGGAAGGCGAAGAGGCGCACTGATGGCCACCCCGGAGGCGAAGGCGCCCGCCCACCCGACGCTGGCCGACGCGAACCGCGATATCACGCGACCGATCGCGCTGCCCGAGAAGCGTTTCTTCCTCGTGCTCGGCGTCGCGGCGGCGGGCGTCGCGCTCATGTTCGGGGCCTGGTTCTACCAGATCGGCGCGGGGATCGGGGTCGCCGGAATCACGCATCCGGTGTTCTGGGGCGTCTACATCACGACCTTCGTGTTCTGGGTCGGGATCGCCCACTCCGGGACGCTGATCTCGGCCATCCTCTACCTCTTCCGCTCGGGATGGCGGACGACGATCAACCGCACCGCGGAGGCGATGACGATCTTCGCGGTGCTGACGGCGGGACTCTTCCCCCTCATCCATCTGGGCCGCGTCTGGTACTTCTACTACCTGATGCCGTACCCGTCGCAGCGGCAGATCTGGCCGGACTTCCGGTCCCCGCTCGTGATGGACGTGTTCGCGGTCTCGACGTACCTCATTATCTCGGCGCTCTTCTGGTACACCGGCCTCATCCCCGATTTCGCGGTTCTGCGGGACCGGGCGAAGGGGTGGGCGTACAAGATCTACGGAGCGTTTTCGCTGGGGTGGCAGGGAACGGTGAGCGAGTGGCGGCACTACCGCCGCATCTACCTCTACATGGCCGGGATCGCGACGCCGCTGGTGCTGTCGGTGCACTCCGTGGTCTCGTGGGACTTCGCCCTTTCGATCGTGCCGGGGTGGCACTCGACGATCTTCGCGCCGTATTTCGTCGCGGGAGCGATCTTCAGCGGGGTCGCGCTCGTGATTACCCTCATGATCCCGCTGCGGTGGGCGTTCGGGCTCGAGGCGTACATCACCGAGAAGCACTTCGAGAACATGGCGAAGCTGGTGCTCCTGACGTCGCTCATCGTCGGCTTTGCGTACGGGACGGAGTTCTTCCTCGCCTACTACTCGGCCGACCCGATCGAGCTCGAGAGCTTCCGCTGGCGGGCGCTCGGGGACTACGCGCTGCCCTTCTGGGTCATGGTGTTCTGCAACGTGGTCGTGCCGCAGGCGCTGTGGTTCAAGAGGATGCGAACGACGCTGCCCGCCCTCTTCGCGCTCACGATCTTCGTCAACATCGGGATGTGGTACGAGCGCTTCGTCATCATCGTGAGCTCACTCGCCCACGAGTACGAACCGGGGGGATGGGGCCTCTACACGCCGAGTTGGGTGGAGTTGTCGATCCTCGTCGGCAGCTTCTGCTGGTTCTTCTTCTGGTTCCTGCTCTTCTCGCGCAGCCTGCCGGTGATCTCGATCGCCGAGGTGAAGGAACATCTCGCGCACGGGCACGGGAATGAGCACGGGGACGACCATGAGTAGCGGCGTCCTCGGGCAGTACGACACGCTGCCCGGCACGCTCGACGCCATCGGGCGGCTGCGGGACGCGGGGCACCGGGACATCGAGGTGTTCTCGCCGATCCCGTCGCCCGAGATCGAGGAGGCGATGGACATCCACTCCTCGCCGGTGCGCGTGTGGGCGCTGACGGGGGCGATCACGGGCTGTACGCTGGGCGTGCTGCTCACGGCGGGCACGTCGCTGGCCTACCCGCTCGTCACGCAGGGCAAGCCGCTCGTGTCGCTGCCGCCGTTCGTCGTGTTCATGTTCGAACTCACCGTGCTGCTGACGGGGATCTTCGGGCTCGTGGCGCTGCTCGTGCATACGAAGCGGCCGGTGATCAAGCTCGACCCGGCGTATCGCACGTCCTTCTCGGTGGATCGGTGGGGCATCTTCGTCCCGTCCGAGGGCCAGGGCCGCACCGCCGCCGAGGCGCTGGTGCGGGAGACCGCCGCGGTCGACGTGGAGGTGCAGGGATGACCGGCCGCGGGGCTGTGGTCGTGCTGCTGGCCGCCTTCGCGGCCGGCGCCTGCGACGACCAGATCAAGCACATTGAGAAGCGCACGCCGTTGTTCAGCACCATGTCCTGGCAGCGCTCCGTCGAGGCGTTCGAGGAGCAGGCGCGGCTGCCCGTGCCCGGTACGATGCCGATCAACGGGCAGCGCACCTTCGACCTGATGGCGGCCGACACGATGATGTCGAGCCCGATCGCGGGGACCGAGGCGGACCTGGCGCGGGGCGAGGAGTTGTTCGGCCAGTTCTGCACCCCCTGCCACGGCGTGACGGGGGTGGGAGACGGCTCGGTGGTGGGGCAGAACCGGATTCCCGCCATCCCTCTCCTCAACATTCGCGGCCAACTCACGCGCGGTTACACGGACGGGTACATCTGGGGGATCATCACGAACGGGCGCGGGCTGATGCCCGCCTACCCGCGCATCCCGGCCATGGACCGCTGGTACCTCGTCGCGCACGTGCGGCGCCTGCAGGCCGAAGCGGTGGCCGAGGAAGCGGCGGCGGCCGCGGCCGAAGCGGCAGCGGCCGAGGAGGCGGAGGCGGAGGAGACGCCGGGAGAGACCGGCGGCACCGGAAGCACGGGAGGCGGCCAGTGAGCGGCGATCGCCCGAGCGTCGCCACGAGCGAGGCGCTGAAGACGATCGGCGGCCGGATCCCGATGCCGTGGCTCATCGTGTGGGGGGCCGCGGTCGCCATCGGCGCGGTGGGGTTCGCGACGACGGTGGGGGGCGATGCCCAGCGCGCCTGGATGAGCGTGTGGTCGAACTTCCTCTTCTGGACCGCGATCTCGATGGCGGGGATCGTGTTCGGCGCCGTGCTCCAGGTCGCGAAAGGGCACTGGGGGAAGAGCTTCCGGAGGCTGGCCGAGGCGGCGGGGGCGTTTCTTCCCGTTTCGTTCGCGCTCTTCTTCACTCTGCGCCTCGGCGCCGAGCACATCTTCCCCTGGCTCGGGCCCGTGGAGACGGAACATCTGAACCGCGACTGGCTCACGCTCGACGGCGTCTTCCTGCGGAACGGGGTCCTGATCGCGCTGCTCTACGCCTTCGGCTTCCTGTGGCTCTTCTATTCGGTCCGGGCCGATGCCCCGCTGGTCGCCGGCGAACATCGCGGCTGGCGCAAGACGGTCGTCTCTCTCCTGGCCCGCCGCTGGCGAGGGGACGAGGAAGAGGTCACACGCTGCCGGAACCGGATCGGACGCCTGTCGGCTGCGCTGATCCTGAGTTGGGCGATCATCTTCTCGCTCCTCTCGTTCGACTTCGGCATGTCGCTCACGCCGGGGTTCGTGAGCATGGTGTGGGGCCCGTACTACTTCATCGGCGGCTGGCTCGGCATGCTCGCGCTCGTCGCGATCATGGCCCACTCCTACAACGGGCGCTTCGACGGGCTCCAGCTGTGGGGGAAGTGGGACTTCCACGACCTCGGGAAGCTGACCTTCGCCTTCGTCGCCTTCTGGACCTACCTCTGGTTCGCCCAGTACCTCGTGATCTGGTACGGCAACATCCCGCGCGAGACGAACTTCTTCATGCCGCGTTCGACGGGCGGCTTCGGCTTCATGTTCTGGCTCCAGATGGTGCTCATCTTCGCTCTTCCCTTCCCCTTCCTGCTGGGTCGAAGCCCGAAGATGAGTTCCCGCTGGCTCGCGTTCGTCGGCTCGCTGATCCTGACCGGCTTCTGGGTGGAGCGCTGGAACATGGTGGCGCCGTCGATCTGGCACGGGGAAGGCCTGCCGCTCGGCCCGCCGGAAGCGATGATCTCGGTCGGATTCCTGGGGCTGTTCGCGCTCGCGTACGGCGCCTATTCGACGACGTTCCCCAAGGTCCCGTTGCGCGAGACGATCGCCGTGGGTAGCCCCGGGCGCGGGCCGTAAGGCCGCCCTCCACCGCGCCGCCCGCGGGGCAGGGGTGCCCCGGCCGACCTCCGGCTTCTATGTTTCGAAGCTGTGGCATGACCTGACGGCGCCGATCGTGCCGACCCGGTGTGACCTCGCGGCGCGGAGTTTCTGACCAAGGCGAGTTGGATGGAGCTTTCCGAGAACTACGAACAACTGCTGCAACGAACGAACGCGACGGTCGAGAAGTACCGCGAAGGGGCCGAGGAGCTGAGGACGAAGCTCCGCGAGGCCCGGGCCGGCCGGAAGGTCCAGATCATGGCCATGATCGACCGGCTGGAGCGGAAGTACGACGGGGCGAAGACCCGGCTGGACGAACTCTCCGATTCCGAGAACGAGGGCAGCAGCCGTGCGCTCGGCGCTCTTCATCAGAAGGTCGTCTCCGAGCTGTCGGACATGAAGCGAACGATCCAGACCCGGATCCGCTGACCCGGACACCCGCGACACGACCCGGAACCCCCGGCAGGTTGGCGCGGCGACTCGCTACTCCGATGACCCGCCAACGAACCGGCAGCGGCCCATCCGGCAGCGAATGCCGGTCAGTTCCTGGCTCAGCCGCTTGAGTTCGGCGCGCGCCTCCGGGTCGTAAGCCTGGTCGTTGGCGCGGGTGGGCCTGAGGCCGCTGAAGTACTGCCCGCTCTCGAAATCGTCGGAGTCGACCACCCGCATCGTCGCGTCGGCACCTTCGGCGATGGTGGCGCGCGGTGTCGCGCCGGCCCTTCGCACCATCTCGGTCGGCATGTAGGTGGCCGGATGGAGAGAGCCGACCACGATGCCGGTCCCGGCCAACTCCTCGGCCAGGTCGTGGGTGAACATGACCTGCGCGAGCTTGCTCTGGGCGTAGGCACGACGCCCGCTGAAGTTCTTCTCGATCATCACGTCGTCGAAGTCGATCGGGGTCTGCGCCCCGGACGACACGTTCACGATGCGCGACGGCGCGCTGGCGAGGAGGCGCCGCATGAGCATGTGCGTGAGAAGAAAGGTGGAGAGGTAGTTCACCTGGAAGCGGTACTCGTGCCCGTCCTCGGTGAGCAACCGCTCGTCCGGGGCCGAGCCGAAACCTGCATTGTTGATGAGGATGTCCAGCCGGTCGTAGTCGGCCAGCAGCAGCTCGGCGAACTGCCGGACCTCGCTCAGCGACGCGAAATCGGCGCGGTAGAAGCGGGCGCTCCCGGGCCCCTCGGCATTGATGGCATCCACCACCTCCGCCCCGCGCTCCTCGTTGCGCCCGTGGACGATGACGTGGTCGCCGCGCGCGCCCAGACGCAGGGCGAGCTCCCGGCCGAGCCCGGAGGTCGACCCGGTGACGAGGGCGACCTGCTGTCCGGGTTCGGGGACAGGGGTCGCCTGAGCCGGTAGCCCGGTGGCGGAGGCGGCCCAGGCTGCCGCGAAGGCGGCGAGGGCCATCGCAACCGCCGGGACGGGGTTTCGCGGTGTGGTGTTCATGCTGGTGGCTCCTCTTCTCATGGGGCTGCTTCTCCGGGGCTGCCCGGCGGCACTCTCACAAGGGTTCCTGTGCGGACCGCGGCAGTGTGTCAACGTTGACATCGGACGCGGCGGCGGCGCGGGGCAGCGCGGCCCGCGCCTCGAGCGCCTTGATCGCACTCGAGATCGCCTGACCCGCGGGGTTTCCCGAGCCCGTGCTCCTGAGGGCTTCGCGGAGCCGGGGCAGCGCTTCAACGGCGTGGATCTCCGCGAGCGCGTTCGCCGCGTGCGTGCCGGAGAACCGCTCGAGCGCGTCGCCGAGCGCCTCGATGATCTGCGCCCTGTATTCGCCGTCGTACGCCTTGAGACGCCCGAAGTCGCCGCCGAACGCCCCAGCCACGATGCCGACCAACTCCCCTTCGCCCAGCTTCCTCAACGCATCCGCGACCCTGTCGCCAACGGGCGCGCCGTCGGCCTCTCGGGTATCGCCGAGAAAGCGGACGAGGGGGGCGACCGCCTTACGGTCCTGAATCCGGGCGAGTGCTTCGATGGCCCGGGCCCCGAGCAAGGTGTCCTCGTCCTCGAGAACGGACGCGAGGGCCGGAACGGCTGCGGGGTCCCCCAGCCGTCCGAGTGCGGCGGCTGCGTCGCGGCGAGGTCCGTCGCCTTCCCAGAGGACGTACTTGTCCTTGATCCGGCCTCCGGGCGCACGCAGGCGCCGGATGTGGATCCGGACATCGTCCTCATACGCCTTTCCCTCGTGACAGACCTGCCGCAGAACCTCGGCGAAGAGGTCGAACAGGGTCCGGAGCTGCGCGAGATCCTTGATGGTCCCGGTCGATCGGAAGTGGAGTTCGTCCACCCCGGCGGGGAACTTGCCGAACAACCCGTCGTGCCCCTTGACGGACAGGTGAATCTTCGGCTGGGCATCGATGAGATGACGGATCTTCCTGTTGTCGAAGAGCCGCCGCACGCGCCGCGGCGCATTGCTCTTGATCACGAAGTCCCGATCGAAGCGAGTGTGGCCGACCTCGATATCCTCCATGCCCAGCACCTTCCCCAGCTCGCTGAACAAGCCCGCCCGGTAGATTTCGAACCTGAAGCCTTCCGGATTGAAATAGGGAGCGCGAAGCCTCGTGAAGGTCTGGTGCGTGTTGCCAGTGTGCTGCGTGTACGTGTCGAGGGTGATGATCCAGTCGTCGGTACGGGCCTGGACGGCAGATTGGGTGAACAAGCCTCCTTCGTGGAACCGACCGCCCACCTCCCCGGAGAGCTGCCGCCAGATCTCCTCCCGGCTCGGCCCGAAGAGGGCCTTGAGCAAGCTCATTCGGAGGACTCCCCGGCGCTCATCGCATCCCCTCCGTTCATCGCAATCGTACCACCGGGTGCTCGACCCTGAGGTCGGTCTTCCGGTGCAGGTCGTGCACGGTAACACACAGCCAGCGGTTTTCGTCCACCGAGTAGGTTACGCGCAGCCGCGGTGACGCTCCCTTGCCGGCCGGGTTGAGCGGCAGCGCCGGGTCCGCCTCGTTGAGGCACAGGCAGAATGCCCGTTCGCCCGCGGTCCCGGGCACGAAATAGCTGGACCCGTTGGCTCGCTCGGTCCAGTCGACCGGACGCCCGGCGACGCGCCCGACCTCACAGATGAAGAGGTTGATGTGTTGCTGGCCATCGAAGCCGGGGGCGTAGTAGCGCGTCACGAAATTGTCGACCGTCGGGAAGCTCGTTCCACCGGGGATGAGCAGCTCGTACTCGGCGTCGGCGTCGTCGTGGGGCAAGACGCGAAGCGCGTAGTCGTGGTAGATGAAGTCCTCGACGTGCGCGCCGCCCGCGAAGATGCACGCGCCCCGCGCTACGCTCGCGAAGGGGAGCCACTCCCGGACCTTCTCCCGGCCGAGCACATCGGCCACGACGTTGCGCACTTCCGGAAGCAGGGTGGACCCACCCTCGAGAATCACATCTTCGATGCCGGCGGCGGGCACGCCGTGCCGGGTTTGCAGCTCGGCGAGCAAGGCGTCGAGGAGCTCCCGAATCCGCGCGTAGAGGCCGTGTTCGGCGAGAATATCGCTCAAGACGTTGTAGTCCAGTTTCCCATACGTCTCGTTGCGGAAGGTGAAGTCCCCCTCCCTCCCCGCGCTCGCGAGCAGCTTCACACGCTCGGCCTCCCATCGGAGCGCGACTTCCCAGTCGGGCCAATCGTGCAGGGCCGTCGGAACGAACCGCTCCAGAATCCAGCGGTCGACGTCGTCACCGCCGAGTTCCACGGCCTGTTTCGCCAGCACGTCGGCCCGTCCGGTCTCCACCGTCCGTGCGCCGTGGGTCCTCACGACGGCGGCTTCCATCGATCCACCGCCAAAATCGAAGGCTACGAGGGTGGTGGCGCGTCCGACATCCACGCCGTAGCCGAGCGCGGCCGCCACGGGCTCGTCGAGCGTGCGGAACACGATCCGGGTCGACTTCCCCCGGAGGCGCGCCCAAATCCGCTCCCACCAGCCACGGTGCTTCACACTGCGGAGGATTGCCTGCAGCTCGGCCCGGTACGTCTCGTAGAACCCGCTCGGCGTGGCGATGGTGACGTCGGTGATGTCTTCGCCGAATTGCGCCTCGAGCTTTCCGATGACCTCCCGGAGGAAGAAGGAAGCGACGTCCTGAGCGGTGAAGATCCTCCCGCCCACGCGCGCCACGGCCCGACCGCTCTCCGTGTCGAGATAGCGCTTGAAGCCGCGCGCGAAGCCCGCGGCCTGTCCGTCCCAGTTGTAGGTAACGGCTTCCTGGCCGATCAGGACTTCCTCACCGTCCCGGTCCAGGATGCATACGCATGACGGCAGGACCGGGGTCTGCGTGAGGGGTTCGAGCTTCGCGAGGTCCGGCAGGTTCACGGTGTGCGGACGGCCGGACCGGTCTTCGCAGATGGTCGTGTTGGACGTGCCGAGGTCGATGGCCCAGTGGGTCGTCATGGCACGACCTTGCGCCGACCCTGAAGCGGCGGCAAGGCGGCTCGGCGGCACTGATCGGAGAGCCGCGACGACATGCCGCAGGTGTTGCGGCCTACGGTGCGCCGAACGGGGACGCCGAGGCGATTGACCCCGAGGTCCGGCAGTCTTGGTCAGGCGGCATCCGTGGCAGTATCCGGCTGCGGGACTCCCAGCACATGTCCCTCCATCCTGGCCACGGCGATACGCGTCTTGGCCAGTTCGGCCGCGACTGCGTCGATCCGGCCGCCGAGTTCGGCCCGTACGCCAGCGATGTCGCTCCGAAGCTCATCGCGCAGGTGCGTGATGTCGCCCCGAAGCTCGCTGCGAAGACCCGCGATGTCGCCCCGAAGCTCGCCGCGAAGACCCGCGATGTCGCCCCGAAGCTCGTCGCGTACACCCTTGATGTCGCCCCGAAGTTCGTCGCGTACGCCCTTGATCTCGTCTGCGAGCTTCCGCGTGAGCCTGAACAACGCCACGCCCACGCCGACGATGGCCGCGAAAATGGTGACGAGTCCGATGATCACATCCAGCCCCATCTCTGACGACTCCCGTTGGAGGTTTCCATGCGGTGCCCGGCCCATCGGCCGTCACTCGACGCAAACGAACCTCCGTGTCCCGATCAAGGTGCCATCAAACGGCGGGCGTCTCAACCAGGGGTCGGCGTCCGACTTCCGGATGCGCCGCGTAGACCTGTTGGTGGCGCACCCTTCGGAGCGTCCGTCGCCCACGTACCCGATGCCGAAAAGGGGACGTTGGTCGTTATCGACGACCGTTCCGCTTGGAAGTGAGTGGGTCGTCATGGCATTGCGTCCTGAGTTGAACGGCCCGGCGGCGCGCTGACATCGACAACGAGAACCGTGATGGTGCGACGCTGTGCCTGAGGGACGAGCCCGATCAACCTTTCTCGAAGCTCATCCGGCGACTCGGGACGCGGGCCTACAGGGGGCGCTCTCTTCAGGTGATGGGCGCCGAACCAGAGGACCAGGCAGATCCCGTAGCCGCCCGACCTCGGGTCACGCGTGTACTTGGCGATCAACTGGTCTTCGATGGCGCTCCAGAGTCCACCGCTGTCCGTCTTCTTGACTTCCACGACGACGGCGTGGGCGCCGTGGATTGCGATGATGTCCGACCGATTGTCCTCCGCGTGGTGTCCTTCCGGCTGGGCATCGACTTCGTGCGGCTCCAACAGGATTTGGAGATCCGAGAGCAGAGCCTTCCGGCAGGGATCTTCGGACTTCGGCTTGATGACCAGCCTGCCCTTGGGATCATCCGGGTCCGCGTGCCAATACTGCTGCCAGGCATCAGCGTTCCCGTCGCGGATTCTCCTGGCCAGGTTCACCAGCTTCTCGGCGACCAGGGCGGACAGGTCGGCCGCGCTGACCGGCGGACCGCCACGAAGCGCATCCCGTACCTGACGTACGGTGGGGGCCTCGTAGGCCGAAGTCCGGTGCTTTGCGGCCTGCTCATCACGAGCCCGACGGAGCATCCTGTGCCAATTCTTCAGAGTCGGGTCGTCCGCGAGGTCCGAAAGGGCGGCAATCGCCCCCTCGTCCACCCGGCCCGCCAGGGTCCTGGCCCAGGTGTTCATGAGAGAATTCGCCTTCAGATCCGTGGCGAAGCTCCCGCCGGCCATGAACTGGGCGGATGAGTCTCGTCGCTCGTCCCATGGCGAACGCAGCTCTCGCCCGACGACCTCAATGAGCGCAAGCAAGTCGGCGGTCGGCCAGTCCTGCTCAGGCAGGGGCTCTCTGCCCTGAACCACGAAATCGACCAGATGACGGATCCGTCTGCCGGGGACCGGTGACGGCGACAAGACGCATGGGACCGTCCTCGGTGAGGAGGTCAGTCCAGGCGAAGCGCGGCCCGGAGCAGGCGCTGCTGGCGGCGGGCGTGTTTGCCGAAGTAGCCCTCGGCGGGGCTGGCGCGCTCGGGGCGGCCGCTGTAGAGCGGCTCGCGGCCGATGAGTTGGCGCAGGTGCGGCCGCACGGACGTCCAGGCGCCCATGTTCTGCGGCTCCTCCTGCACCCAGCATACCTCCGCCGCGTCGGGATAGGGAGCCAGCGCGGCCGCCAGTTCCTCCGCCGGGAACGGATACGGCTGTTCCACGCGCAGGATCGGGATGTCGCGCTCGGCAGGAGCCTCGGCGAGCAGGTCGAAGTAGACCTTCCCGCTGCAGAGGAGGATCCGGTCCACGCGGTGGGGCTCGACGGCCACCCCCTGATCCGGGAGCACTGCCCGGAACCCGGCGCTCGTGAGATCGGCGAGCGTCGAGCGGGCCCGGGGGTGCCGCAGCAGGCTCTTCGGCGTCATCACGATGAGCGGGCGGCAGGTGGCGCGGAGCGCCTGCCAGCGGAGGGCGTGGAAGTACTGTGCGGGCGTCGTGCAGTTGACGATGCGGATGTTACCCTCGGCCGCGAGTTGGAGGAATCGCTCGAGGCGGGCGCTGGAATGTTCCGGCCCCTGCCCTTCGTAGCCATGCGGGAGGAGCAGGACGAGCCGCGACTCCAGACCCCACTTCGAGCGGCCCGACACGACGAACTGGTCGATGATCGCCTGCCCGACGTTGGCGAAGTCTCCGAACTGGGCCTCCCACATGACGAGCGCGTTGGCCGCGATCGTCGAGAAGCCGTACTCGAACCCGAGGGTGGCGATCTCGGACAGGGGGCTGTTGGCGATCTTGAGCGGTGCCTGCCCCTCCTCGATGTGGGCGATGGGCGTGTACGTCCGGCCGTCCTCCGCGTCGTGGAGGACCAGGTGCCGGTGGCTGAACGTGCCCCGCTGGCTGTCCTCGCCGGTGAGCCGGACCGGGACGCCTTCCGTCAGCAGACCCGCGAGGGCGAGGGCTTCCGCGTGCCCCCAGTCGATGCCCCGGTCCAGCGCGGCGCGGCGCCGTTCCAGCTGGCGCCCGAGCTTGTGGAAGGGAGTGAAGTCCGATGGCCAGCGGTGGATCGCGTCGTTCAGTTCCCGGAGCCGGGCCTCGGCGAGACCCGTCGGCCGCAGCTGCTCGGCCGGGTCCGTGAGCCACGCCACATCCGGTGACGCACCCGTGCGCGCCTCCGCCTCCTTGTGCGCCGCGATCGTTCCCCGCGCCGCCTCCAGTTCGGCGTACACCCCCCCGACCATCGCATCGACCTCACCCTCGGTGAGGAGGCCCCGCTCGACCACGACCTCCGCGAACTGCTCCCGAACGCGAGGGTGCCCGGTGATCCGGTCGTACATCACGGGCTGCGTGTAGGACGGTTCGTCCCCCTCGTTGTGGCCGTAGCGACGGTAGCCCACGAGGTCGATGACGATGTCCTCCCCGAACTCGAACCGGTAGTCGATGGCGAGCCGCACGGCCGCCATACACGCCTCGGGGTCGTCGGCGTTGACGTGCACGACCGGGAGCCGGAAGCCCAGCGCAAGGTCGCTCGCGTACCGGGTCGAGCGGCTCTCCCCGGGAAGCGTCGTGAAGCCGAGCTGGTTGTTCGTGATGATATGGAGCGTGCCGCCGGTCTCGTAGGCGGAGAGCCGGCACAGGTTCAGCGTCTCGGCGACCACGCCCTGGCCCGCGAAGGAGGCGTCGCCGTGGATGAGGATGGGGAGGATCGCCGAGGAATCGGCGGACTCGCCGGTGAAGCGTGCCGCGCGCGCCATGCCGAGCACGACGGGATTCACGTGCTCGAGATGGCTCGGGTTGGGGGCCAGCCGCACATCGAGTTCGACTTCGTCCTCGGCGACCTGCGACCTGCCTCCGATGTGATACTTCACGTCCCCGGACCCGTGCTCCGGGAGGGCGGTCATGATCCCGCGCTCGGCCTGCTCCTCGAACTCGGCCAGGATCGACTCGTAGGAGAGGCCCATGACGTGCGCCAGCACGTTGAGGCGGCCGCGGTGCGCCATCCCCAGGAACACCTGCCGGGCGCCGCGCCGGCCGGCCCCGCCGATGAGCCCCCGCAGCATGGGGACCAGCATGTCGAGCCCTTCCACGGAGAACCGCTTCTTCCCCAGGTAGGTGCGGTGCAGGAAGCTCTCGAGCCCCTCGATGCGGGTCAGCCACTCGAGACAGTTGCGCGCCCGCGTCCGGCTCATGAGGAGGCGGTGACGGTGCGACTCGATGTAGTCCACCAGCCAGTCACGCTGGGCCGGGTCCTCCATCTGATCCAGCTCGTAGCCGATCGGACCGCAGTAGATCTCTTCCAGCCGATCCAGCACCTCGGCCGCATTGTCGCCCAGATGCTTGAGCCAGACGGCGGAGGCGGGCACCCGCGCGAGTTCCTCGCGCTGGATGCCGTGGTATTCCGGTTCCAGCAGGGGATGCCTCGGGGGCTCCGAGCCCAGCGGATCGATCCGCGCGCCCAGGTGGCCGTACGCGCGGTAGGCCTCCACCAGCGCACCCGCGATCGCGGCGAGCCGCAGATCCTCTGTCGCGACCACCTCGGCCTCCGCCAGCGGAGGCGGCGGCGGGGGCGGCGGCGCAATCCGCGGGAGCGCTTCGAGCGGCGGCGCAGCCGATGGGTCCCAGCCGGCCAGCGCGGGCGGGACCACGCCCCGGTCGCGAAGCTCCCGTTCGTAGAGCCGCTCGGCGTAACCCGCGTTATACCCGTCCGCGGTCATCAGCGGTGCGACGCGCCCGGCCCGTGTCCGTGTTCGGTGTTCTCGGCGCCCGCCCCGCCGGAAAGGCTCCGATGCACGGTGTCGAGCCAGCGCTCCGTGGAGATGAACCCGGCGCCCCAGTCCGCCCACTCCTCGGAGACGCCCTCGCCCTGGATCTGCTCGCTGCTCATGCCCCGGTCGATCTTGCCGCGCACCATCGCGATCGTCTCCGTGATCATCCGGTGGTACGTCCGCAGGTCCTCCACCGCCGAGAGCGGTCCATGCCCGGGGATGATCCGGATGTCGGCCGGCACGTTGTCCAGCACGCCCTGGATGCCGCGCGCGAGTCCTTCCACGCTTCCGCCGTTGTCGATGTCGACGAAGGGGAAGCGGCCGGCGAAGAAGTCGTCCCCCATATGGAGGACGTTGGAGTCCATGAAGTAGATGAGGGCATCCCCGTCCGTGTGTCCGTTCGGGATGTGGAACGCCCGGATCTCCTCGCCGTTGAAGTGGATCGAGAGCGCATCGTCAAAGGTGACGATCGGGAGGGCCACATCGGGCGATCCGCCAGCCGCAAGCCTGGATCGCACGTTGGTGTGCGCCACGATCGTCGACGCGTCGCCGAACTCGGCGTTGCCGCCCGTGTGGTCGCCGTGGAAATGCGTGTTGAGGAGGAACCTCGGCTCCGCCGCCTCCTCCGACCGCCCCACTTCGCGCAGGGCGGCTCGGATCTTGTCCGCCAGCGGGGCGAACTGGTCGTCGACCATCAGCACGCCGTCGGGCCCCGACGACACGCCGATGTTCCCGCCTTGCCCGACCAGCATCCAGACGGTACCCGCCACGTGCGTGGCTTCGATCTGGACGGCCGAGAAGTCCTGCCGGGCGAGGGCCGGACTCGTCGCGAGACCGGTAGACAGCGCCGCCAGGAAAAGGGGTCGAACTCTCGATCGAACTCTCATGGGTGTACTCCTCGCTACAGCCTGCCGGGCGTCATCGGGATTTCGGGGGTCGAAGATGCGGCGGCGGCGGCCGGAATGCCACCTGGGAGGCCGCGGAATCCGCGATCTCGAAGCTGGTTCAGCGGATGTGACGCAGCGTCCCGCCGAACGGATTTACCCCGACGGGGTGCCGGGCCACGACGGCGCCCGCCCCATCGTCTCCCACCTCGATGACGGCGACATCGCCGACCCGGGAGTTCATCACGTAGAGCCTGCGGCCGTCAGGCGAGAAGAGCGGGAACCCGGGGCCGGGCCCGAGCGTGACGTGTCCCGCCACCTGCCGCGTTTCGACGTTGATGATGGCCACGTTCTCGGTGTCGTTCCGGGTGGACGCGGCGAACCGTCCGTCGAGCGAGACCGAGATGCGGCCCGCCCCCCAGCCGCCCGTATCGATCGTCTCGACCACCTCGTCGGTCGACGTGTCGATGACGGTGACCGTTCCATCGTAATCCGAATGCACCCACGCTTCCCCGCCCGGTGTGAAGTCCACCCCGACCGGTCCGCCGGGCACGTCGATGATCTTCACGATCTCGTCGGTGCGCGTGTCGATCACGACGACGCGGTCATCGTCCCGGTGAGGGTAGTAGAGCTTGTCGCTGCGCGGGTCGACCGCGAGGAAATGCCCGCCGTTCAGGAGGAGATCGATCTTCCCGCTCACCTCCCCGCGGGATACGTCGTACACCACGACGCCCGGCACCTCCGACCACTCCACGCCGATGTACAGCTTCGTCCCCGCCCGGTTGAGCGCGACGCCGTGGGGGAGCGCCGACCGGTTCGTGATCACCTCGGGCCCGTACTGGCGCTGGTCCGGAGGACGGTGAAAGTAATCCGACTCGATCCTCCCCCGCTCCTCGAAAGTCTCCGCGTCCAGAATCACGACGTAGGCGGGGTCGCGCGGGATGGCCACGAAGATGGTCCGACCATCGGGCGTGACGACCGCTTCGTGGGGCTGGTTCATGGCCGTGAACTGGCTCACGATACGGCCGCTCGCCGGGTCGAGTTCGTAGGCGGTGAAGTCGGAATGGCTGAGCGCGATGATCGTATGATCCTGGGCGGCGACCGACCCGAGCCCTCCGGATGCGACCGCTGCGACCGCCGCGAGGATCAACGGTCTCAGCGATCCGTTCGGCGGCTTCGGCAACATTCGGGACATCCGGTCCTCCCCCCGTGCGGGCGATGTCGGCTCCCGGCCGGCCGGCGGTGCCCTTGACCACCCGGCGATTCCGAAAGCACACTGCGCGAAATGCGCAGCTATATCGTCTTCCTTCTTCTCTTCACGATCAAGACCGCGAGCCGGGTCTTGTGCAGGGTGCGGCTGGAGTGGGTCCGCGAGGCCGACGAGCCGTGGTCCCGCCTGAGCGTGCTCGCGCTGCTCAACCACACGAGTCTGTTCGAGCCCGTACTGCTGTCGATCGTACCTAGTCGCCTGCTCTGGCGGATCGCCGCGCACGGAGTCGTCCCGGTTGCCGACAAGACGGTCGCGCGACCGATCGCCGGCCGGCTCTTCCGACTCATCGCCCGCGAAGTCGTGCCCGTAACGCGCGAGCGGGACGACACCTGGGAGGAGGTGCTCGACCAGATCCGGGATCCCGAGGCGCTGATCATCCTCTGCCCCGAAGGACGCATGAAACGCCGGACCGGCCTCGATTTCTCCGGGAATCCGATGACGATCCGCGGCGGAATCGCCGACATCCTCTCGTCGAGGCCGGGGGGGCGACTGTTCATCGCGTACAGCGGGGGGCTTCACAACGTCCAGGCCCCCGGCGAGCGCTTCCCGAGACCGTTTCAGGACGTGTGGCTGGGCGCGGAAGTCATCGACATCGCGACGTACCGCGAGCGGGTGGCCGGCTGGTATGGCGCGGACTCGTTCAAGGCCGGGGTCATCGAGGACCTCACCCGCCGTCGCGACGCCTATTGCCAGGGCCTCGCACAGCGCAGGACGCCACGGCGCCCGGGCGCTCGTCCCTCCGGATCGCCTTCAGCCACCGAGATCAGTTGAAGCGGACGCGCTCCCAGCGGCCGTCCGACCCCAGGCTCCACGCCCGCCCCCCGATCACGACCAGCGAGATCCGGCTCGCGTTCCGGATGTCGGCGAGAGGATTCGCCTCGAGGACGAGGAAGTCCGCCCGCTTGCCGAGTTCGATGGTTCCCCGTTGGTGCAACTGCCCGAGGGCGATCGCCGCGTTGCGCGTCGCCATCCCGATGACCTCCAGTTCCGGGATACCGGCCTCCACGAGGAGTTGCATCTCCCGGTGAAAGCCGCTCCCCCAATCGGTGGTTCGGGGCGCGTCGGAGCCGACGAGCATGCGGACGCCGTGCCCGTGCAGGGTTCGGACCAGGGCCTGAGCCCTCGGCCACGCGGCACGCAGCTGGGCCCGCTCGGCCTCGGAGACCGACGCGCATGCGGCCGTATCGGGGGTGCAGTCGAGAGGCGCCGCGGCGCTCGCAAGCAGTGGGGCCAGCGTCGCGTCGTTCGACAGAATGGCGGTGACGGCGCGGTCCACCTCCGGGCCGTGCGACTCGAGACGCTCGAGCCAGGCCGCATCTGTCCGCGCATCGCCTCTCGCCGCCAGCGCCTCGAACCCGACCCGCTGATTCTCCGGCAGGAGTTCGGGGTCCCCCGACACCAGCGGGCTCGCAACGGCGGCTCCGGCGCGGAGGGCGAGCAGCCACCCGTCTCCGCGCCGATCGGCCCAGACCGGCAGGTCCACCCGTCGTGCGGCACGGGTGATCCCGACCAGCCATGCCGCGGGAACATTGGGGGAGACGGAGATGAAGTCCGCCCCATCCCGCGCCTGGCGCTCCACCTCCTGGATGGCCGCGGCCTCCGACTGCAGCCGCACGCCGGACACCTCGTCCCCGGCGTCCAGCACCGGCCCCCCGATGTGGACGGAAGGGGCGGGATCCTCCCCGAACCCTCCGCGCCCCCGCGCCTGGAAGAGATCCAGCGGGACTGCCCCGTCGCGTACACCGGTGATCCCGAACGAGACGAGGGCGTGCAGGTCCTCCGTGGTGCGCGGCGAGACCTGGACGTCGATGAACCCGGGGAGGAGGTAGCTCCCCGACAGGTCCACGACCATGGAGCCCTCCGGGACGACCATGGAGCCCTGGGTTCCGACGCCCCGGATGCGGCCTCCGGTGACGAGGACCGCGGAGGAGGGTCGCGGGGGTCCGCCGCGGCCATCGATGACCGTCACGTTGACGAACAACTCGGACCGGAGCCCCGGAAACAGCTCCTGGACGACCCCCGCGGCTTCGGCGGGGAGGGTCGGGACACCCAGCAGCGCCGCGGCCACCCCGATCCGCCATCCCGCCGCCGGGTTTGTTGCGCGCATCTCAATCACCGCCGGAGTCGGAGCCGCCGCCGGGCTTCGAGGCGACACCGGGGCTCAAGTCGCCGCCGGATCGGATGTACAGCTCCCGCTTCGGATAGGGGATCTCCACGCCGGCCTCCGCGAAGGCCCGAAGCGCCCGTTCGCTGATCTCGTCCGCGATGCGGCGCCGCGCCCGGGCCTCCAGGATCCACACCCGCAGTTGGAGCTTCACCTCCGACGGCCCGAAGCCGCGCGCGATGACGATCGGCTCGGGCTCCTTCTTCACGTCCTCGACGCCGATGGCGATCTCGACGAGCAGTTCCTTGGCCCGGTCGATGTCCGATTCGTAGGCGACGGAGAACGGGATTCGGAGCCGGATGTCCTGGCCGGACATCGTGTAGTTGGTGATGTCGCGCTGCATGATCTGATTGTTCGGGACCACGATCACGAGGTTGTCCGGATTGCGGATCTTCGTCGCCCGCAGGCCGATCTCGATCACGTCGCCCCAGGAGCCGGTCTCGTTGGGCGCCGTCCACAGTTCGATCCGGTCTCCCACCTGGAACGGGCGGTCCACGATGAGCAGCACGCCCGCGATCAGGTTCGAGAGCGTGTCCTTGGCGGCGAGCGACAGGGCGAGCCCCATCACACCGGCGCCGGCGAGGAGCGGGGCGATGTTGATCCCCAGCTCCGCCAGCGCGACGACGACGCCGAGCGCGACGATGACGAAGCGGACCGCCTTGTTGATCATCGGCAGCGCCGTCTTGTCGAGCGACGTCTCGGTGCGGGAGACGACCTCGCTCTCGATCGCCGTCAGGAGGTCCCCGACGAAGCGGCTCAGGGGGAAGAAGAGGACGCCGATCCAGATCGCGTACACCCACTGTGCCACCGTGGGCATCCCCCAGATTTCCAGCAGGCGCCAGACCGCCCAGGTCACGCTCGAGAGCAGCAGAGCCTGGCGGAGCAGCCGCACGGCGAGATCGTCGATTTGCGTCGCGGTTCGCGTTACCCAATGCCTCTGCGCGCGGCCCAGAACCATTAGCGCCACGAGGTAGACGAGGCCGGCGACCACAACCACGATCAGGCTGGGCAGCCAGCGCGGAGCCATGAAGGCGACCACTTCGCTCCACAGTTGTGACAGTCTCTCCATCACGCCTCGCCTCTCTCAGGCTTTGCCCGCCACCCGCGTGGCGTCCACATCCCCGCGCATGATAGCCGCTTGATGCCGCGCACAACGGTATGGTAATGGTACCGTGCCAGCCCCCTCGCGGATAACTTGGGGGATCGAGCGGCAGGAATCGAACCGGGAGTGATGATGTTGAACGGAAAGCTCGGAAAGATGGGCATCGGAGTGGCCTCTATCGGCCTGGCGCTGCTCGCCAGCGGGTGCGCCCCGGAGGCATCGGCGGAGAGCGGACAACCGGCGACCGCGACCCCCGTAAACGCCATGGTCGATGCGACGTTGGCCGCGACCATCGCCGATGCGCCGACGATCAAGGTCTACAAGTCGCCCACCTGCGGGTGCTGCGCCCTCTGGGTGGACCACATGCGAGAGGCCGGTTTCCAGCTCGATGTCGAGGACACCGACGACATGATCGCCATCAAGCTGGACGCGGGTCTGCCGTTGCAACTCCAGTCGTGCCACACGGCGTTCGTGGGCGACTACGTGTTCGAGGGGCATATCCCGGCGGAGGTCATCGCCCGGTTCCTCGCCGAGGCACCCTCCGCGCGCGGGCTCGCCGTGCCGGGGATGCCGGTGGGTTCCCCGGGCATGGAGTTCGGCGACCGCGTCGATCCGTATGACGTGATTCAGTTCGACGCCCAGGGCAATACGTCGGTCTACGAGAGCCGCTGACTCCCGTGACCCGCCGAACAGCGCCGAGGCCGGGGCGGCGAGTTGGGCTTGCCGCCTCCCTCGCCCTGGCACTGGCCGCCCTGGCTCCGTCGTACGTGCGGGCCCAGGACGAGGAACAGGAGGTCATCGACACGCTCGTCGCGATGTGGGCGGCGATCGAAGCGGGCGACCTCGACGCCTACGCGCAGTACATCCATCCGGAATTCACCGCTTTCGGGGAGAACGATGTCTACCTCGCGGAAGGTCGCGCGCTTGAACTCAGGAGTTATGGAGACTACCTGACCCGTGCGCGTGACGTACACACCGAGATGCACCAGCCCGAAGTTACGATACGGGGCGATGTGGCCTGGATCACCTATTACTGGACGGATTCCGGCTACACCGATGGGGGACGTTTCGCGAGCAGGGGGAAATCGACGAGGATCTTCGTGCGGGAGGACGGCCGCTGGCTCTGCATCCACGGCCATTACACCGCGGTCCCTTGACGATATTTGTCGAATCGCCCTTCTTGCGGGGGTGGTTAGACCCACTCGCGGCGGGATAGGTTCCCTGCCCGACTGCAGGCTGATGTTCAACCCCGGAGGGGCATGGTTCCCATGAGCCACGGCGGCGGTCGTCAAGATAGTGATCACGACCATGAGCACGATCATCATCATGACCACGATCACGACCATGACCACCACGATCATCATGACCATGACCACGGGCACGACCATGACCACGATCATGGGCATGGACACGGCCACCATCATCACCACGGCCACGATCACGACCACAGCCATGGGATCTTCAGCGCCCACGACCACTCGGAGGAACTGAGGAACGCCAGCAAGCGGGACCTCACGATCGCCCTGGTGATCATCGCCAGCTTCATGTTCGTCGAGGTGATCGGCGGCATCCTGTCGGGAAGCCTGGCGCTGATCGCCGACGCCGGGCACATGCTCACCGACGCGGCCTCGATCGGCCTCGCGCTGTTCGCTGTGCACTTCGCGACGCGTGCCGCTTCCGTGGAGCGCACCTTCGGGTACCACCGGCTGGAGATCCTCGCCGCCCTCACCAACGCCCTCACGCTATGGCTGATCTCCGCGTGGGTGATCTTCGAGGCCTACCACCGCTTCCAGGCGATTCCGGAGGTCGAGGGCGGCCTGATGCTGATCATCGGGGTTCTCGGACTTCTGGCCAATCTCGCCGCTGCCTGGGTACTCCACCGGTCCGCGAAGCACAGCGTGAACGTCGAAGGCGCCCTGGCCCACGTGATCGCCGACATTCTCGGGTCGGTGGCGGTCATCGTGTCCGGTGTGCTCGTGTGGGCCTTCGAATGGTACATCTCCGACCCGATCCTCAGCGTCCTCATCGGCATCCTGATACTGCTCAGCACGTGGCGCCTGCTGGCCAAGGTCGTGCACGTCCTGCTCGAAGGGACGCCGGACCACGTCGACGTGTACAATCTCTGCCACCAGATCGAAGATCTCGAGGGCGTCACGGTCATCCACGACGTTCATGTGTGGACGCTCGCACCGGGCTACGATGCGCTCACTGCGCATGTTCTGGTGGACCCCGAACGCGAGGGAGATTCGGCGAAGCTGTTGCACGAGATTCAGGAGATCGCGTACAACAAGTTCAACATTCAACACATCACGGTTCAGGTGGAGAGCACGGCCACGCACTGCAACGAGGACCACCACGTCGACCACCTCGTCGCCACCGCGCGGCCGCATTAGGTCGAACCAACAGGGGCAAGATCATGGGCGGGCACGACCACGACTGCGAACACCACGACAGCGGCCACACGCACGGCGAGAACTGCGGCCACGAGGCCGTCGAGCATGACGGCCATATGGACTATGTCGTCGATGGCCACCTGCACCACGCGCACGGCGACCACTGCGACGACCACGGTCCGGCGCCGGGGCACGGTCACGACTGCGCGGACCACGACAACGACCATGTGCACGGAGATGGCTGCGGCCACGAGGCGGTGGAACACGACGGGCACGTCGATTACGTCGTGGACGGCCATTTGCACCATCAGCATGGCGACCACTGCGATCATCACGGACCGGCCGGGCAGGACTGAGTCCGGACGCTGAGTGTTTCAGCTGATCGCAGTGCTCGTGGCGCCGGCCCTCGGCGCCGTGCTGTACGTTGTGCTGCACCGAAGGCCGGGCACCATCCGGCTCATCGATACGATTGTCTTCGTCGCGCTTCCACTCCTGATCGCGTGGCAGGTGCTTCCCCACGTGTGGCTGGAGCGCCGGATCTTACCCCTCCTCGCAGTCGGCGCCGGCATCGGCCTCCTCTATCTGCTTGAGAGACTCTCCAAAACGCTGGCCCGGTACACGGACAACGCGACGATCGTGCTCGGCGTGCTGTCGATGGTGGTGCACGCGCTCCTCGAGGGCGGCGCCCTGCTGGTCGGGAGCTCGAGCGCTCCGTTCACCTCCGCCATCGTCCTTCACCGCGTCGCGGTCGGACTGCTCATCTGGTGGTTGCTCGAACCCCGGCACGGCGTTCGGGGGGCCCTGGCCGGGGTGGCCGCCATTATCGTGGCTACGGTGATCGGGGCGCTCGCGGGGACGGAAGTGCTGCCGGACGAACACTCGGCCCTCGAGATGTATCAGGCGTTCGTGAGCGGCTCGCTGCTGCACGTGATCCTGCATCAGGGCCGTCGCGACCATCAGCACGGACCCGGACACGCCCACGTCTGAACGATCCCGGATCGTCGGTGATCGCCGGCGACTCGGGAGACAGCGTGCGTCGGCGCCACGGTTGGGGGCGGTAGCCGCAGTAGGCTTCGGGCGCCGTGCCCGCGAGGAACAGTTCAGGCTCGCCTCGACACCCCCACCCGGCGCGCCGTCCGGTCGCAGGCTCGACATCGACCCGTTCCACCCCTGCGGGGAAGCGGAAACCGCGACCGCCGCGCGGTCCCAGAACGCGGATCATGAAGTCGGCAAATATCGGGAGCGCGGCCCTGGAGCCAGGGAGACCAACCGGCGTCCCGTCGTCGAATCCCACCCACACGCCTACCGCCAGTTCCGGTGTGTAGCCGACGAACCAGGCGTCGCGGGAGTCGTTCGTCGTCCCGGACTTCGCCGCCACCGGACCCCGATATCCCGCGGCGCGGACGCCGCTCCCGGTCCCGTGCTCGATGACGCCCCGGAGCGCGGACGTGACCAGGTACGCCTCCGCCGGACTGACGACCGACTCGCTACGGGCCATGGTCTCACGGCGCGCGGTACCGTCGCGGCCGAGCACCGTTAGCGCCGAGCGCGGAGCAGTACGCAGGCCCTCTGCCGCCAGCACCGCATAGGCCGCCGTCAATTCGAGCAGCGTGACCTCGGAGGCGCCCAGCGCCAGGCTCGGATACGGCGCGAGGGGGCTCTCGATGCCCAGCCGCCGCGCTGTCTCGATGATCCTGTCGGGACCGACCGCCAGACCCAGGCGCGCGAACGGCACGTTGCGTGACCCCTCCAGCGCCTCGCGCAGCCTGATGGGTCCGAGGAACTCGCGGTCGGCGTTCGCCGGCTTCCACACGCCGGCTGGCGTATCGAGCGCCAGCGGTTCGTCCTTCAGCACGGAAGCCAGGGTGAAGGAAGGATCTGCTCCCGGTGTGAGGGCGGCCAGCGCCACGACGGGCTTGAAGGCGCTTCCCGGTTGGCGCCGGGCGTCCACCGCGCGATTGAACTGCGACTCGCCGTACGAGCGACCGCCGACCATCGCCAGGATGTCGCCGGTCCGCGGGTCCAGGGCCACCAGCGCCGCCTGAAGCGGCCCGGCCTGTTCCCTCAGGCGGGGACGCAGGCGCTCCATGTTGCGGATCCCCTTTGACACCGCGGTCTCGGCGGCGCGTTGAAGCTCCGGCGCAAGCGAAGAAATCACCGTTGGACCGCCACCCTCCGGTTCCAACGAAGCATCGCCGGCAGCCAGCCCCCGCCGCAGGAAATCCAGATACCAGCGGGCATCGAAGTTCCGCTCCGGAGGACGTCGAATCTCCGGATCGGCTTCGAGTTCGGCGTCGCGCCGAGCGTCGTCCAGGTGCCCGACGGCGTGCAGCTGCCGCAGCACCATGTCGCGCCGGGCCCGGGCACGCTCCGGGTGGCGATGGGGCGAGTACACGCTCGGCCCCCTGACAATCCCGACCAGCATCGCCGACTGGCCCAACGTCAATTCCGAGATGTCGCGGCCGAAGTAGAACTGCGCGGCGCGCCCGAAGCCGTGGATGGCGGTCCCTCGGTGCTGCCCGAGATAGATATGGTTCACGTAGGCCTCGAGCATACGCTGCTTGGAGAACCGTCTTTCCAGCGCCACCGCGATCGCCGCCTCACGCAGCTTTCGGAGCACGGTGCGGTCCGTCGACAGGAAGAGCGTGCGGGCGAGCTGCTGGGTGATCGTGCTTCCCCCCTCCACGACCCGCCGCTGCCGGAGGTTGGAGAGCGCGGCGCCGGCGATGCGGCGAGGATCCAGCGCGCCGTGCTCGTAGAAGCGGCGATCCTCCACTGTCAACAAAGCGTCGACCAGGTGTTCCGGCACCTCGTCGAGGCGGACGGGCACCCGGTCCCGGCCGCGCTCCCCGAGGGACGTCCCGATCACCTCGGGATCGAGCAGAAGGCTGGCGAGGTTCTTCCCCTCGGCGTCCCGAATCGCGGAGATGCGTCCGTTGCTCCGGAATCGCACCCGCGCGCGAACGCCGGGGTCGACGAGGCCACCGAGACGAAGCGTGCGGCGGCCCACGAGAAGATCGCGGCCGCGTGCGCTGAACTCTCCGGCTTGCGGCGTTCTGCCGGAGACCGATCGGTAGCCGACTTTCTTCAGGTGGCCGATGAGGCGCCGCGGGTCGACCCGATCGCCAGCGCGGAGGGTCCACGGTCGCGCCAGGATGCGCGCCGGGGAAGAGGAATCGAGCGCGTCGAACTCGCGTGCTATACGGGCTTCGAAGACCAGATAGCCGAGGCCGGCGGCGAAAATCGCCGCGGCTAAGAGCATGAGCCACCGACCCCTGTGCATCGTCCTTCTCGGCCGGAGCCACCGCCGAGTCCTTCCGCTGTCTCTCACACCGTCTCTGACGCCCCGGGGGCACCAAAGGGTTTCCACCGCTGCACAAGGTTGCCCGAAACCGCAACGCCAGCCTAACGTCCCGTGCCCGCGATTCAGCTTGTGGCCCTTGCACACTCCCTGGACAGGCAGGAGTGGGAGGAACCATGCCCTCAGCGTACCCGGTCGAGAGTCCCGTCGGGCCGGTTTCGCGCCGGCCCGGCACCGCTCGATCCGACGGTGCTCGATCGGGCGTCCGGCCGTCCGCTCGTTCGATCGCCAGGCGGATCCGCCTTCTGGCGCCAATGCTTGCGGCGGTGGGCCTCTCGTGGCCCGCTCTCGCCAACATCGGCGACCTGGCCGCGCAGGAGCCGGAGCAAGCGCATGTGTTCGAGGGCAGTGTGCGCGACGCGAGTACCGGTTACCCCCTGGCGGGAGCGCACGTATCGGTGGTCGGGAGGGAAACCAGGGCGGTGACCCGCGCGGACGGTACCTTCCACCTGACCGGGATGGCCGCGGGCGTGTATACCCTTCGAGCCGATCGCCTGGGGTACCGGGGCGCCACCGTGGCAGTAACCGTGGGGACCGTGCGCGCGCGCCGAGCGGTGGCGGAGTCGGCAGAGATCGTGATCGAGTTGGCACCGTCTCCCATTGGAATGGCGGACTTGGTGGTGACGGCGACAATCAGCGAGCGCACCGCGGCCGAGGCGCTCCGGCCGGTCAGCGTCATGACGGGCGATGACTTGCAGCGCCAGATGACGGCGACCGTAGCGGGGACGTTGGCGTCAATGCCGGGGCTGGCCGCCGCCAGGACGGGTCCATCGGTTGCGCAACCGGTGATCCGGGGACTGAGCGGGGATCGGGTACTGATGCTCGAGGACGGGACTGCGGTTGGGGATGCCTCCAACTCGGGCGCGGACCACGCCACCGCACTCGATCCGTCGTCGGCACGGCGGATCGAGGTTGTGCGGGGTCCCGGCGCGCTGCTCTACGGGGGCAACGCGCTGGGCGGGGTCATCAACGTCATCCGCGACGAGATTCCGACTGCCGTGCCGCACCGCCTGACGGGCGCGGCGACACTGCAGACGCAGACCGCGATGGGCTCGCTGGCTGGCAGCGCGACGACCGTGTTCGCCATCGGGGAGCGCGTGCCGCTGCGTGTGGAGGTAGCCGCACGGACGGCGGGAGATTTGAAGACCCCCGCCGGCACGCTTCTCAACACCGGCGGCGAACTGTGGAGCGGGGGTGCGGGGACGGCCTACGTGGCCGATTGGGGTCGCCTGGGGACGTCCTTCCGCGGCTACCGCAACTACTACGGCATCCCGGGTGGTTTCGTGGGTGGGCACGAGGAGGGGGTGCGCATCGAAATGGAGCGAGTCTCATCGAAGTTCCGGACCGTGGTCGAGGAGCCGGTCGGGCCCTTCCACAACCTCCGCTTCGACGCGACTCACACCTCGTACACGCACCGCGAGATCGAAGCACCGGACATTTTGGGCACGCTCTTCGAGCAACAGAGCGCGAGCGGGGACGTCCTGGGTCGGCATGGGAGGTGGGGACCGTTTACGGCGGGTGCGATGGGCGGCCGTGCGTCCTGGGAGGATTTCGGATACGGGGGATCCCTGTTCACGCCAGACACGCGTCGGTTCAAGGCGGCCCTGTACTTGCTCGAGGAGGTCGACCTGGGCGCCATCCAGATCGAGTCGGGGCTACGCTACGACTGGACCCTGGCCGATCCAGGGGAAGATCGGGTTTCGGACATCGGTGAGATTCGTGACCGCAGATTCCACTCCTTGTCGGGGTCGTTGGGTATCCTTTACAAGTCCGCCTCGGGGCTGGTGCTCGGTGCCAGCGTTGCCCGGGCGGTTCGCACACCCGACGTCAAAGAACTCTATTCGGAAGGGCCGCATCTGGCGGCCTACGTCTTTGAAGTCGGAAACCCGTCTCTGGAGAGCGAGGTCGGGACGGGGCTCGATGTCTTCCTCCGCTTCGAGTCCGACCGGCTGAGGGCAGAGGTCACCGGCTTCCACAACGACATCAAGAACCACATCTACGGGGAGGACACGGGCCGCCTGAGCCGCGTGCGCCTCCCCATCTATCAGTTCCGGGGCAGCGACGCCGTGTTCAGCGGCTTCGAAGCCGGCGTGGACGTTGACGCTGGGCGGGGGCTGGCGCTGGAGGGAGTGGCCTCATCGGTGAAAGGCAGTCTCAAGGGGACCGGTCAGCCTTTGCCTCTCGTTCCTCCGCTCAAGGGACATGTGGCCCTGAAGTACGAGAGGCCGTCGTGGTACGTCCGGGCGGAGGCCGAGATGGCGGACCGGCAAGACCGGGTTGGCGAATTCGAGACGCCGACGCGTGGGTACACCGTCTTCAACGCCACAGCAGGGGTGCGGCTTACGCTCGGCGGGCGTCTGAACGTCCTGACTGTGAGCCTCGTCAACGCCGCGAATACCGAGTACCGCAACCACCTCTCCCGGGTGAAGGAGATCATGCCGGAGGCCGCGCGGAGTCTGAACGTCAGCTATCGGGTGGTGTTCTGACGCGCGCGTACACAAGCCTTGGTGCTCCCGCCATCGCCCTCTAGCGCGCCAGCCAGGCGCTGAAGCGCTCGTTCAGTTCGTCCTGGTAGTCGACCCAGAACGTCCAGTCGTAACGAAGCGCACGATCCACGTTGCCCGCGCCGGCCGGCATGTGGGGCGCCATGTCGACCCCTGCGACCGCATGGGTCGTCACCAGTGGCATGCCTGATCTGCGCGCCGGGGAATAGGAGATGCGGCGGCCGATCCGCGCCAGAGACTCGGCGCTGGTGCTGAAGGCCACGTATCTCAGGGCTTCTTCCAGCCTCGGTGTACCCGCGACGATCCCGACCTGACCCACGTCCAGCAACTGCCCGTCCCACACGATCACGAGCGGTTGGTTTTCGAGGATCCGGGCATTGAAGATGCGGCCGTTGTACGCCGTGCTCATGACCACTTCCCTGTCGGCCAACATCTGCGGTGGCTGGGCGCCGGCCTCCCACCAGACCACCTCGTCCTTGATCGTTTCGAGCTTGGCAAAGGCCCGGTCCAGGCCCTCCGGGGTCTCCAACGTGGCGTACACCTCGTCAAGCGGCACGCCATCGGCGATCAGGGCGAACTCCAGGTTCACCTGCGGTACCCGCCGCATCCCGCGGCGGCCCGGGAACTTCTCCAGGTCGAAGAAGTCGGCCATGGTGGTGGGCTTTTCGCCCGGGAAGTTATCGTCGTTGTACGCGTACACGGTCGACCAGTACAGATTGCCCACCCCGCACTCGGTCTGGCTCTCGGCCACGAAGTC
This sequence comes from Candidatus Palauibacter sp., assembly GCF_965222475.1. Classification (GTDB taxonomy): domain Bacteria; phylum Gemmatimonadota; class Gemmatimonadetes; order Palauibacterales; family Palauibacteraceae; genus Palauibacter. Next base: position 74,719 of record NZ_CBDCUB010000003.1, read on the forward strand.
GTCGGCGGCGGGAGTGCCGTCGGGTCCGGGAGGCAGATCGTCGATGTCTATCAGCTCGAGCAGCCCCTCGTCGCAACCGCGCACGGCATCGGCGATCTCCAGGTCGACCACATCCCAATGGACGTTGCCGATGTCCACCTGGGCCCGTATCTGGGCCAGGCCGCCGTTGTAGTCCTCCAGGCTGATACGGATGCCGGTCGCCTCGGTGAAGGGAATGTTGGCGCCCTCGTTGACGGCGCGGCCGTAGGAGCCGCCCCAGGACACGACGGTGATCGACTGCCCGGCGACGGGGAGGAGCGGGACGCTGGAAAGGAGCGCAACGAGCCCCAGGGTGGTCACCGCCGGAAAACGTCTCACGACTCCTTCTCTCATTCCGTTTCTCCTTCATGATCCTCAGGGGCGGCCGGTCTCCGAGGGAGGAGTGCCGGGCACCTGATTGTAGTAGTTGATCCGGTCCCGGACGACGGCCGCGAGTCTTCGAGCGAGCCGGCGCCGAGGCGGGGCGTCACCCGGCCGCCCGGATGTGGGTGGCGAAGGTGTCGAGATCGATGTTCGAGCCCGAGAGGACGAGCCCCACGCGCCGCCCTTCGAGCCGGTCGCGCAGGGGTCCGCACGCGGCGGCCAACGGTGCCGCGGAAGCGGGTTCGGCGACCAGCTTCGCGTCGAGGAAGAGGGCCCGCATCGCGGCGCGCATCGCGTCATCGTCGACCAGCACGACATCGTCCACGTACCGCTGGACGAGCCCGAACGTGTAGGGTGCGGCGTGGGGGGCGCCGAGACTGTCCGCGATGGTGTCGATGCGGTCGAGCGCCACGGGTTCGCCGGCGTCGAGACTGCGGCGCATGGAGTCGGCCCCGACCGGTTCCACCCCGTACACACGACACTTCGGCGCAAGCTGCTTCACGATGCTCGCGGTGCCTGAGATCAGCCCGCCCCCTCCGATCGGAACCACGAGGGCCTCGAGCGAGGGCAGTTGTTCGACGATCTCGAGGCCGACCGTGGACGTTCCGAGGGCCGTCGCTTCGCCCTCGAACGGATGGACGCTGAGCCGGCCTTCCTCCCTCTCGATCTCCCCCATGCGCGCGAACCCGCTCGCCCCGTCCTCCGCGAACTCGATCTCCGCGCCGAAGTTCCGGCACCGCTCGACGCGGGCCGGGTTCGCCGAGGAGAGCATCACGACCCTGGCTGTCGTGCCCAGGGCCCGCGCCGCGTAGGCCACGGAGATCGCATGGTTCCCGGCGCTGACCGCCGTGACCCCTCGGGCCAGCGTCGCCGCGTCCGCGCCGAGCACGTTGTTCAGGGCGCCGCGGACCTTGTAGGAACCTGTCCGCTGAAACAGTTCCAGCTTGAGGAAGATTTCGGATCCGGCGGGCAGCGGTGCGACTCCGGAGTCCGGGACCCAGCGTCTCACCGGGGTTCGTTCGATCCAGGGCGACACGCGCGCCCGCGTCTCCCGACTCTGCTCGGGCGTAGGCGCCTGCGGGTCCACCGCCATGGGGTCGGTCATCGCGCATCCGGGAGCTGGCGTGGCACGGTGTCCGGCGCAGGCCGGAGGAACGCGACAAGCATACGCGCTTGACACGCGTGGGACAGAGTGCGATCCTCTGCGGCCATGACGAACACCCATCCGTTTTTTGGTTATTTTTATTACCACCGCGAGGGCGGAGGCCGGTGATCGTCTAGCTGTATCCTGAACCCAGGTTGCGAACGATCGATGCCGGCCCGAGGTGGCCGGCTTTTTTTGTCGCTACCTCCCCGCCGGTGTCGGCCCCCAGAGCCGACGACATGACACACGAGACAACGAAACTGCTCAAAGCCGCAGACCGTGGTGGAGATGCTCCACGCCGGACCCCGATGAGCGCCGCACGCGTGGCGACGGGAGGGTACGAGGTCGGCATCGTCCCCACCGGGGTGGCGAACCTCGAGACGGTCGTGGCCGCGTTCCGGCGGCTGGGGAGGACGCCGCGCGTCCTGGACTCGGCGGCCGATATCATGGACGCCGCGTACGTCGTCCTTCCGGGCGTGGGGTCGTTCGCGGACGGCATGGCCGATCTGCGGCGGCAGGGATGGGACGAGGCGCTCCGCCGGCGGGTCCGGGAGCTTCGGCCCACGCTCGGCATCTGTCTCGGGCTGCAGTTGCTGTGCGAATGGAGCGACGAAGCTCCCGGCATCCCCGGGCTCGGCTGCGTCCCCGGCCGGACGATACGGCTGGCGGGAGGGTGCCGGATTCCGCAACTGGGCTGGAACCGGATCACGGCCCCGGCCGACGCCGTCTTCCTGCGCTCCGGCGTCTTCTACTTCGCCAACTCCTATCGACTGGAAGGCGGGCCGAGCGGCTGGGTTACGTCGATGGGCCGGCACGGAAGCCCCTTCGTGGCCGGGTTCGAACGCGGCGGCGTGCTGGCGTGCCAGTTCCACCCGGAACTCTCGGGCAGGGTCGGCGCCGGGCTCTTGAACCGCTGGCTCGAGGAAGCTCCGGGCGCGTCCGGCGCCGTCGGGAGGCGTTCGAACAATGTGAGGCTCGCCGCGGCATGTTGAACGTTCGCGTCATCCCCTGCCTCGACGTGAAGGACGGCCGGGTCGTGAAGGGAATCCGCTTCGCCAACCTCGCGGATCAGGGGGACCCGGCTCGATTGGCCCGACGCTACGAGCACGAAGGCGCCGATGAGCTCGTCATCCTCGACGTCTCGGCCACCGCGGACGGGCGCCTGGCCCGGCCCGAGACGATCGGCCGGGTGCGGGACGAGATCTCGATCCCTCTCACGGTGGGCGGAGGCGTGCGAACCGCGGAGGACGCGCGGGACCTCCTCCAGGCCGGGGCCGACCGGGTCGCCGCGAATACGGCGGCCGTCGAGCGGCCCGCTCTCCTGTCGGAGATCTCGGCGCGCTTCGGGGCCCAGTGCGCGGTCCTCGCGCTGGACGCTTCCGGCTCGGCAGCGGACGCCTGTTCGAGCGGCTTCGAGGTGCTGACACACTCCGGCCGCAACCGTACCGGGCTCGACGCGGCGGAATGGGCTCGGCGGGCGGTGGAGTTGGGCGCGGGCGAGATCCTCCTCACGAGCTTCGACCGGGACGGGACGCGGAGCGGCTACGACCTGGCGTTGATCGGGGCGATCCGCCGGGCGGTCCGGGTTCCGATCGTGGCCTCCCGCGGCGGCGCCAACCCGGGCCACATGCCCGCGGCGGTCGACGCCGGCGCCGACGCGGTGCTCGCGGCGTCGATCTTCCACCAGGGCGACTGGTCGATCGGCCGGCTCAAGGACCGGCTGCAAAGGCTCGGCGTTGCGGTGCGGCGATGATCGTGCCGTCGCTCGATCTCCTGGAGGCACGCGCGCGCTCGGCGGAACTCCGGCTCACGTCGATCCCTCGGGAGGAGTTCGGTCCGCAGGTCCACGCTTCGTGAGACCATCCAGGGCGCGGTCCACCGCGTCCTTCGTCGTAGCCGTCATCCCCCCGCGCTCGTATTCCCGCACGACCAGGCGCTCCAGACGGTCGACCAGTACATCCACGCCCGGCCGCGGCGGATGACGCCAGAGCCTCCGCCTGCCTGGCGGCGCCGAACAGGTTGATCCAGTACTCCGTACGGCGGCCGAACTTCAGCAACAGATAGAACTGTTGGCCGGCTCGGGGCCCCAGCCCCAACAAGTCCACCGCGGCGATGACCAGCGAGACCGGAATGAGCGCCGCGTCGCGGAGTCCATCCAGGAAGAGCTTGAGCTGAAACACGGCCACGTCCCGGATGAGGGTCCAGCGTGACGGGACCACTTCGGGCCTCAGGGTTGCTCCGACGGGAAACTCGTTCATCCTGTGTCTCGATCCTGTGTTTCGGTCCTGTGCTCGATTCCCGGATCCCCGGGCGCGGCGCCGCGCCCGCCACCGGCGGCACATGCCGCGAATAAAGCACGCGGCTTCGTGTATCCCTCGCGACGCGAACAGGTCAACGAGGGATGCCCGCGGCGATGGGAGCCATATTTGAACAGCTCGGAGGTGACCGACCGGACGCTCGTTCTTCGCGCGCAGAGCGGCGAGCGAGCGGCCTTCGGCGAACTCGTCACACGATACATGCAACGTGCCTACTATACGGCGCTCGGTCTCGTGGGGAACCACGACGATGCGCTCGATCTCTCTCAGGAGGCCTTCGCCAGGGCCTTCCGCGCCCGAGCCACGATCGACGCCGAGCGCCCCTTCTTCCCGTGGCTCTATCAGATCATCCGACGGCTTTGTTTCAACCATACGCGCGACCAGCGCTCCCGCCGCCAGAAACTCGAGAAGGCCGGAAGCTGGCTCGCGGATACGACGATGGGAGTGCAGCCGCTCAGTCCCGAACGGGCGCTCGAGCGCGCGGAACTCAGGAGACGGGTGGCGGCGGCCATCGAGCGACTTGCGGAGCGGGAGCGCGAGGCGCTCGTGTTGCGCGAGTTCGAGGGGCTGCGCTACCGGGAGATCGCTGAACTGCTGGGGATCCCGATCGGAACCGTGATGTCGCGCCTCTACCGGGCGCGGCGGTCCCTGGCGCGGGAGATCGAGACCGCGTGGGCCCGGTCCGACGGGCGGGAGGCACGCGACGATGGATGAGACGATGGAGGAAGGGAACGGGATGCCGCCCGAAGAGCGAGTGCGCCATCTCATGATGGCCGAAGTGGACCGGGAGATCTCGGGGAAGGCGCGGCTCGAACTCGAGTCGGCGCTCGAGGCCGACCCGGATCTTCGCGATGAACTGGAGACGTTTCAGCGCCTGAAGGAGGTCACCGACACCATGACTCCGTTGAAACCCCCCGGGGAGACCTGGGACAGCTACTGGGAGCACGTCTACCGGCGCCTCGAACGCGGCCTCGGCTGGGTCCTGGTCTCGCTGGGAACCATCACGGTGGGGACGTGGGGGCTGTGGACCCTCGTGAGCGAGGTGATTCGAGACACCACGATGCCCGTCTATATTCGTTGGGGCATGCTCGCGCTCCTGGCCGGTCTCGTGATCCTCTTCGTGTCGGTGGTTCGCGAGCGCCTGTTCATGCGGAAGAGTGACCCCTACAAGGATGTGGTCCGATGATCATTTCTTCTCGAAACGACCTTTCCGGACACCGGATCGTGGAGGAGTTCGGGCTCGTCCGCGGGAGCACGATTCGGGCGCGCCACCTGGGCCGAGACATCCTGGCGGGCCTGAAGAGCGTGGTCGGAGGCGAAATCCAGGAGTACACGAAGATGATGGCCGAGTCGCGCGAACAGGCGATCGACCGCATGGAACGTGAGGCGGCCAACCTCGGGGCGAACGCGGTCCTCTGCGTGCGCTTCTCGACCTCCTACGTGATGGGAGGAACGGCCGAGATCGTCGTCTACGGCTCTGCGGTCAAGGTCGAGACGGACCAGCCATGACCGTCGGAAGAACGACCCGCCGCCGTTTCGAGGGCCTCGCCATCCCCGGGACGCTGGGCCTGTGGACGGCCGCCGGGTGCGCACTCTCTACGCCGGCGCTGGCGCAGGAACCGAACACCGGCGTCGAGGGCAGGTGGGCCGGGTCCGTCGTCCTGCCGACGGGTGAGCTTCCGTTCTCGGTCACGTTCGAGACGGCGGACGAAGCGCTGGCGGCGACGATGGACATCCCCGTCCAGAGCGCCCTCGGTTTGCCGCTCACCGCCGTGTCATACGACGACGGCCGCGTGCACTTCGAACTTCGGGCCTCGATCGGACTCGCCGTCTGGGATGGGACGCTCGAAGGGGACAGGATCGAGGGCGATTTCACGCAGGGCGTCGCCATAGGGACGTTCGCCATCGAGCGGGCGGTGGCGGTGGAGCCGGAGCCGGTGGAGCCCGTCCCCTACCGCGAGGAGGAGGTCTCGTTCGAGAACGGCGAGATCCACCTGGAGGGCACGCTAACTCTGCCCGAGGGGACGGGGCCGTTCCCTGCCGTGGTCATGATTACGGGGTCGGGACCGCAGAACCGTGACGAGGAACTCGTCGGTTTCCCCCTCTTCCGGGTCATCGCCGACCATCTCACGCGCCGCGGGATCGCGGTCCTGCGCTACGACGACCGGGGGGTCGGCGGCTCCACGGGGAACGTCGCGCAGTCCACGACCTCCGACTTCGCAGGGGACGCGCTGGCCGGGATCGCCCGTCTGTCCGAACACGCGGACATCGATCCCGGGCGGATCGGCCTCGTGGGCCACAGCGAAGGCGCGTCGGTGGCCCCGATCGCCGCCTCGCGCTCGGACGCGGTCCGCTTCGCCGTGTTGCTCGCAGGCACGAGCGTCCCCGGGGCCGAAATCATCTACGAGCAGGCCGCTGCTCTCTCCCGGGCCGCCGGGGCGCGCGAAGAGGACATCGTGTGGACGACCGGGTTCCAGCGACGGCTGTTCTCGGCGATGGAGGCGGGCGAGGATCTGGACGCGCACCGCGAGGAGTTCGCGGCGCAGATCCGGGCAGCGATCGACCGGCTCTCCGAGGCGCAGCGCGCGCCGATCTCCGACGTCGACGGCTACGTGCAGATGCAGATCGACCAGCAGATCAACGCCCTCCAGTCCCCCTGGTTCCGGTACTTCCTCACCTACGATCCGGCCGAGGCTCTCCGGGAGACGCGGGTTCCGGTTCTGGCGCTGTTCGGCGAACTGGACCTCCAGGTGCTCCCCGGGCAGAACCGGGGACCGATGGCCGAGGCGCTGTCCGGCAACCCGGACGCGACGATCGAAGTTCTCCCGCGCGCGAATCACCTCTTCCAGGCCGCGACGACGGGCTCGAACACGGAATACGCCATGCTCGAGAAGGCCTTCGTGGACGGCTTCCTCGACACGATCTCGGACTGGATCCTGGCCCGCTTCGGGAGCTGATCCCCGGCCGCGACGGCGGGGGGGAGGCGGCCGGCGCGGACCCGCTCTGGCGTGGGGCGCAGCGCCGGATACCTTCGCGGAAGCCGACATCTTGCGCCTTGAGCGGCGGATCGCAGCCGCTGCGAAGGTCCGAATCCTGGAGACCCACACGTCATGCACGTACCGATCGCCCCAACCTTCCGCGCGTCCATCGCCGCGGCACTCGCCGGCGGCACCCTCCTCGCGGCCGCCCCGGCCGGTCTGATCGCCCAGACGCCTGCCGAAGAGGTCCGGAGCCTCGCCGAACATCCCGCGGTGCAGCGGGCCCTCGGCTTCATCGAGGGCGTCGATCCGAGGACGATCCGAGAACTGATCGAACTCACCCAGATACCGGCGCCCCCGTTCATGGAGGAGGCGCGCGCGCGGGTCTACGCGGAGTGGCTTCGCGGGGCCGGGGCCGACTCGGTGTTCATCGACGAGGAGGGCAACGCCGTCGCGATCCGCTTCGGCCGGGGCGGCGCGCGAGGGTCGACAGCGGGCGGAGGGCGGAGGACCGTCGCCCTCTCGGGACACCTGGATACGGTGTTCCCGGAGGACGTCGATGTGACGGTCACGCAGCGCGGGGACACGCTCTTCGCGCCGGGGGTCGGCGACGACACGCGCGGCCTCATGGCGGTGCTCACCGTCCTCCGGGCGCTCGAGGCGAGCGGGATCGAGACCGAGGCGGACGTCCGCTTCATCGGGACGGTCGGGGAGGAGGGACTCGGCGACCTGCGCGGGATGAAGTACCTGTTCCGGGAGGGGGCGGACCCGATCCACACCTGGATCGACGTGGACGGGAGCGGGCTGGGGAGAATCGTGAACAAGGGACTCGGTTCCCATCGCTTCCGCGTCACGTTCCGGGGACCCGGCGGCCACTCGTGGGGGGCGTTCGGGCTCGCGAACCCGGCCCACGCGCTCGGCCGCGCAATCCGCCACTTCCAGGATGTGGCGGACACCCTCACACGGCCGGGGCCGCGCACGAGCTACAACGTGGGGCGGATCGGGGGCGGGACCTCGGTCAACGCGATCCCGTTCGAAGCGTGGATGGAAGTGGACATGCGTTCCGTGAGCGAGGAGAGCCTCGCGCGCATCGACGCCGCCTTCCGGGACGCGATGCGGCGGGCGCTGGCCGAGGAGAACGCGTTGCGCCGCGACGGGCCCGAGATCGAACTCGACCTGGACCAGATCGGGGACCGGCCCTCGGGTGAGGTCGCGGACGACCACCCGCTGGTTCAACGGGCCAGCGAAGTCGTGCGCCTGTTCGGCGGAGAGCCGCAGCTCGCCCGTTCCTCGACGGACTCCAACATTCCGATCGCGCTCGGGATTCCGGCGGTGACGATCGGGAGCGGCGGCATCGGGAGCGGGGCCCATTCGCCCGGCGAATGGTGGATCAACCGCGACGGTCACCTTGCCATCCAGGCCGGCCTCCTCCTCCTCGTGAGCGAGGCGGGGCTGGCCGAGCCCGTCCCCTGAAGGAGCCCAGGGCCGGCTTCGGGCTGCACACGGCGATCGCGGTCGTCGTCGCGAACATGGTGGGGACCGGCGTCTTCACCAGTCTCGGGTTCCAGCTCGAGGACCTCCGGTCGGGCTTCGCGCTGCTGATGCTGTGGATCGTGGGCGGGGTGGCGGCCGTGTGCGGGGCGCTCACCTACGCCGAACTCGGCTCCACCATCCGGCGGTCGGGCGGTGAGTATGCCTTCCTGTCCCACATCTACCACCCGGCGGCCGGCTTCGTCTCCGGGTGGATCTCGGCCACGATCGGGTTCGCGGCCCCGACCGCGCTCGCCGCGATCACGTTCGGCACCTACCTGTCGTCGGTCTTCCCGGCGCTGCCGGCGCGGTGGCTGGCCGTGGGGCTGGTCGTGGTCCTGTCGTTCGTGCACGCGAGCACGCACCGGACGTCGGGCGGCTTCCAGCGCTGGACGACCACGCTAAAGGTCGCACTCATCATAGCTTTCTGCGCGGCAGGGGTATCGCTGGTCACCGAGTCGCAGCCGCTCGACATCCTGCCCTCGGCGGCCGGAGTGTCGAGCATCCTGTCGGGCGGGTTCGCGGTGTCGCTGATCTTCGTCTCCTACTCCTACTCGGGCTGGAACGCCGCGACCTACGTGACCCGCGAACTCCGTGACCCGCGCCGAATCCTTCCGCGCGCGCTCGGGGCCGGGACGCTGCTCGTGATGGTGCTGTACGTCGGCCTCAACTACGTCTTCCTGCGCGCCGCGCCCGCCGAGGAACTGGTGGGGCGGCTCGAGGTCGGGTACATCGCGGCGACGCACATCTTCGGGCCGCGGGGCGCGGACATCATGGGAATCACGCTCGCCCTGCTGCTGGTCTCCACCGTGAGCGCCATGGTGCTGGCGGGCCCACGGGTTCTGCACGCGATCGGAGGAGACTATCCGACATTCCGCCTCCTCAGGAGGCTGAACGCCCGGGGGATTCCGGCCGTGGCGATCTACACGCAGGGCGCGATCAGTCTCGCCTTCATCCTGACGGAGTCGTTCGAGACGATCCTCGTCTTCTCGGGGTTCACGATGGGCCTGAACACATTGATCGCCGCGGCGGGCGTGTTCGTGCTCCGGCGGCGAGGATCGCCGGCGGCCCCCGATAGGGAAGCGGGCGACGGGTCACGAGCGGGAACCGGGCCCGAAGCCGGCCCGCCCTACCGGGCGTGGGGGTATCCGGTCACGCCGCTGGTCTTCGTGACGGTCACGGGGTGGACGCTGACCTACATCCTCATCGAGCGCCCCCTGGAGGCGGGGCTGGGACTCGGCCTGATAGCCGTCGGCCTCGCCATCTACGCGTTCACGCGCGCCCGCGACCGGGCGCTATCCCGGCTCCGCTGAGAGGAGCGCGCGCTTGACCGCTTCGGGCTCCTTTTGGATCACCCGCAGAAGAGTGGCTTTCTGACAATCTTTCGGCGCTCCAGAGAGGCAGAGTTCCTCTTCAAGGGACCGCTCTCCCACGCATATGCCACACACGCGCGAGTTCTTCCTTGAACGCCCGTAACGCTTCGACCCGGGATCCGCTGCTCGCGTTCGCGGCGGTGTACCTGGTCTGGGGATCGACCTATCTGGCGATCCGCTTCGGGGTGGAGACGATCCCGCCGTTCATCCTGGGCGGCGCCCGGTTTCTGACGGCGGGCCTCATCCTCACGGTCGTGTCGCGCGTGCGGGGCGCGCCCGCCCCGAAGCCGGCGGAGTGGAAGGCCGCGACGATCTCGGGCGTGTTCATGGTCGTCGGCGGCAACGGGCTCGTGTGCTGGGCCGAGCTGTACGTGCCCTCGGGGCTGACCGCCCTCCTCGTGGCGACGGTGCCGCTGTGGCTCGTCGCGATCGCGCGGCGGGGGCCGGACCGGGAGGTGGCGCGTCCCCTCGAGATCCTGGGGCTGCTCCTCGGTCTCGCGGGCGTCGTCGTCCTCGTCACCGGTTCGAACGCGGAGATCGGGGTCGGCGGCGCGTCCTCGGACCAGGTCCTGCTGGGCACCATCGTCATCCTCGTCGCCTCGCTGAGCTGGGCCGTCGGCTCCATGTACAACCGGCGGGCGGCCCTTCCGTCGCCTCCGCTCTACGGAACGGGGCTGACGATGACCGCGGGCGGCGCGGTGCTCCTGTTGATCGCCCTCGTCGCCGGGGAGTTCGGCCGCCTGTCTCTCGCCGACATCTCGGCCCGGTCGTGGTGGTCGTTGCTCTACCTGACGATGTTCGGGTCGATCATCGCGTTCTCGGCCTACATGTGGCTCCTGCGGAACGTCCGGCCCGCGGCGGCCGGGACGTACGCCTACGTCAATCCGGTGGTAGCGTTGTTCCTGGGGTGGTGGCTGGCGGACGAAGCGCTCACGCTGCCGATGCTGGCGGGGACGGTGATCATCGTCGCGGCGGTCGTGCTGGTCCAGCGCGGGCGGGCGCCGAAGGGCGGCCCGAGACCGGCGACCGTGCGGGCGCCGGCCTCGAGGTAGCCGCCCGGACGCCGATCAGAAGGGCGGCGGGCCGCGCCGCTGCCGCTGCTCGGCCACATACTCCCGGTACTTCTCCATCTGCTCGTCGCTCAGCACCTCGGCGAGCCTGGTTTCCGTCTCCTCCCGCATCTCCTGGATCCTCGCCATCATGGCGTCCCGGTCCATCGAACCCCGCACCCCCTGGAAGCGCTCGCGGCGGCTATCCATCTGCGCCTGGAGGATCTCGCGGACCTTCACGACCTGCTCCTCGTCGAGTTCGAGCCGCTCCGTGAGCGCCGTCATCCGGTCGTCGAGGCTCATGCCGAAGCCACGGCCTCCCCGCTGAGCCTGCGCCTCCAGCGGCGCCGCGGCGGCGGCGGCGATCAACACGACGGCGAACGTCCCAAGCATCTTCTTCATCGAGCTTCTCCCTTCGGACCTTTAATTCGTGCATGCGTTCCCGAGCTCATGCGCTCGCGCATCGTGACGCGCCGCGCGTGGCCTCTTTCCACACGACACTCGCGGCCCCGCAAGCGTTAGGACCCTTGCGCCGGGGGCTTGCGAGGCGCTCAGCTACGGGTGGCCGGCACTGAGTGCCGGACCGAAGTGCCGGACCGGACCGGCCGGATCAAGCGGAGCAACCGAATGGGGGTTCGCATGCGCGCTCGTCAACCATCCCGGGGTCTGTCCGTCCTCGCGACCGTCCTCCTCTCGTCCGCCTGTGGGCCGGAGGAGGGGGTCGAGCCCGCGGGGTCCGACGCGGCCGAAGTCGGGGAGTCCGGCGCCTCGGATGCGGCCCATGTGCGCGGCCACATCGCCGGGATGGCCGCCCACCACATCTGTTCGGGCGTGTTCGTCGTCGGCCGCGACTACGAACGCCCGGTCGAGGAGGTCGTGGCACAGGATATTCGGCGCTTCGACATCTTCAAATGGCAGGACGACTTCGAGTATGCCGTGAACTTCGAGACACGGACGGCCTCGGTGTCGGGAGATGGATTCGGGACCCGATCCGCCGAGTACAATGGGGACCAGGGCTGCACGGTCCTTCCGGCCGGATTCGAGGATGTCGCGTACGAGCCGCAGGTCGTCGAGCGACGCAGCCCGGATCCCGAGGTGACAGCCTGGCCCACCGGCGATGTGGGCGCGTACCACGACCCGCCGCCCGCGGAGGTCGACATGGACGCGCTGGAGGCGGCGCTCGACTGGACGATGGCCCAGAGCGAGCACAACACGCGCGCGCTGGTCGTCATCTACGCCGGGAAGATCCTCGGCGAGCGCTACGCGCCCGGCTTCGCGCGCAATACGCCGCAGATTTCATGGTCCCAGGGCAAGAGCGTCGCGAGCGCGCTGGTCGGGGCGGCAATCCAGGCCGGACACCTCGAGGCCGGACTCGACGACCCGGCGCCAGTCCCCGAATGGCAGGGACCTGAAGACCCCCGCCGGGAGATCCGCATCCGCGACATCCTGAACATGAGTTCGGGGCTCGACTTCGTGAACCTGGGCTGGCGAGACTCGCTGTCGTGGACGCACACGGACGAACACCGCCGCATCTACTTCGAGGGCATCGACGTGTTCGAGCACGCCATCGATCAACCGATGGACCGCGCTCCGGGGGAGATCTTCCGCTACCGGAATTCCGACCCTCTCACGGCCAACCGCATCGTCCGGCAGGCGGTGGAGGCGCGCGGGGAGGACTGGCTCACCTATCCGCAACGCATCCTGTTCGACCGGATCGGGGCGCGGAACTTCGTCCTCGAGACGGACGCCTGGGGCAACTTCATCATCAGCGGCTACGATTACGGGAGCGCCTGGGACTGGGCCCGGTTCGGCCTCCTCCACCTGTGGGACGGGGTGTGGCCGACGCCGGACGGCGGCAGCGACCGCATCCTCCCCGAGGGCTGGGTCGACTTCGTCAGCGCGCCCGCGCCGGGGGCCGACCTCCTCAACTACGGCGGACTCTTCTGGCTCAACCGCGGCGGCTCGCTCCCGCGCGCGCCGGAGGACGCCTTCTGGTCCGCCGGGTTCATGGGACAGTACACGGTGATCATCCCGTCCCGGGACCTCGTGATCGTGCGGCTCGGGCCGAGTCCCGGCGACATCAGCGCGTATCTGTCCGACATCATCGGCGAGGTGACGGATGCGATCGATCGCTAGCCACGGGCTGCCAGCCCGCTTTCTCGTCGCGAAATGGGAGTTCGCATGAGCGTTCGCATGGGAGTTCGTCCCCGGCATGTCACCATGGTCGCAGCGGCGACTGCCCTCCTGGCGCCGGGCTGTGCGCCGGAGCCGGCTCAGACGGAGGAAGACGAGGCCCACATACGCGGACACGCCGCCGGGATGGCCGCGCACCACCTCTGCGCCGGCGTCTTCGTGGTGGGGCCGGGACTACGAGCGGTCTGTCGAGGAGGTCGTGGCGCAGGACATCCGGCCCTTCGACCGGTTCGACTGGCAGGACGATTTCGAGTACGCCGTGGACTTCGAGACGCGGACCGCCTCCGTCTCGGGAGACGGACTCCGCACGCAGTACGCCGAGTACAACGGCGACCAGGGCTGCACGATTCTGCCGGCCGGACTGGAGGATGTGACCTTCGAGCCGCGGGTCGTCGAGCGGCTCAGCCCGGATCCCGCGGTGACCGCGTGGCCCACGGGCGACGTGGCCGCATATCACGACCCGCCGCCCTCGGAGGCCGACATGGCCGCGCTGGGAGCGGCTCTCGACTGGGCGATGGCCCAGAGCGAACACAACACCCGCGCGCTGGTGGTCGTCTACGCCGGGAAGATCCTCGGCGAGCGTTACGCCCCCGGGTTCACGCGTAACACGCCGCAGATCTCGTGGTCCCAGGGCAAGAGCATCGCGAGCGCCCTCGTCGGGGCGGCGATCCAGGCCGGCCATCTCGATGTCGGACTGGACGATCCCGCGCCGGTGCCCGAATGGCAGGGAGTCGACGACCCGCGCCGGGAGATCCGCATCCGCGACCTCCTGAACATGAGTTCCGGGCTCGATTTCCTGAACCTGGGCTCGGATCCGGAACTCCGCTGGACGCACGCTCACGAACACTCCCGGATCTACTTCGAGGGCATCGACGTGTTCGAGCACGCCATCGACCAGCCGATGGACACGCTTCCGGGCGCGATCTTCCGGTACCGGAACTCCGACCCTCTCACCGCGATCCGCATCGTGCGACAGGCGGTCGAGGCGCGCGGAGAGGACTGGCTCACCTACCCGCAGCGCATCCTGTTCGACCGCATCGGGGCGAGGAACTACGTCCTCGAGACGGACGCCTGGGGCAACTTCATCATCACCGGCTACGACTACGGGAGCGCCTGGGACTGGGCGCGGTTCGGCCTCCTCCACCTGTGGGACGGGGTATGGCCGACGCCCGATGGCGGATCCGACCGCATCCTCCCGGAGGGCTGGGTCGACTTCGTAAGCACGCCCGCCCCGGGCGCCGCACTCCGCAACTACGGCGGGCTGTTCTGGGTGAATCGCGGCGGCGCGTTTCCGAGAGCCCCGGAGGACGCGTACTGGGCGGCAGGGGCCATGGGACAGTACACGGCCATCATCCCGTCCCGGGATCTCGTGATCGTCCGGCTGGGGCCGAGCCCGGGCGACCACGGCGCCTACATGTCGGACATCATCGGTGAGGTGACGGCGGCAATCGACCGGTAACGGTCCGCCATCGTAATGTGTAGGTCCTTTCCCTCGAAGTTCCGGGGGAGTCGTCCAGTTCCCGTCGCCAGGAGGCGTTTGTGTACTCCGTGACCTGTTTCCGGCTGCGTCTGATCGCGTTTCTTCTCTTCCTCATCCCCGCGTCGACGGCCGCGCAGGACTCCGGGGGCGAGCTCCCGTCGATCGAGGAAAAGACGGCTTCGATGCGGGCCATCGACGGCTTCGTCCCCATGTATTGGGAGGCGTCGAGCGGCAAGCTGTGGCTGGAGATCTCCCGCTGGGAGACCGACATCCTCCACATGACGGGGCTCGCCTCGGGGCTGGGTTCGAACGACATCGGACTCGACCGGGGGGCGCTCGCCGGCTCGCGCCTCGTGCGCTTCCAGCGGGTGGGGCCCAAGGTGCTGCTGATCCAGCCCAACCTCGACTTCAGGGCAAGCAGCCCGAACCCGCGCGAGGTACAGGCGGTGACGGACGCGTTCGCGCCCTCCACGCTGTGGGGCTTCACTGCGGCGGCGGAGACGGACGGGCGCGTCCTCGTCGATGCGACGGACTTCGTCGTCCGGGACATGATCAACTGGGCCCAGCGGCTACGGCCGGGGACGTACCGGTTCGATGCGAGCCGGAGCGCGGTCCACCTCCCGATGACGATGGGGTTCCCGGAGAACACCGAGATCGAGGCCTCCCTCACCTTCGTCCGCCAGCCGGGGGCCGGGGGCGGAGGCTTCGGCGGTTTCGGGGGCGGGGGCGGAGCGTTCGAGGGTGTCGGAAACGTGGCCTCGACCGGCGAGGCCGCGACGATCCGGCTGCATCATTCCTTCGTGCAGCTCCCCGAGTTGGGCGAATACACGCCACGGGCGTTCGATCCGAGGGCCGGTTTCGGCGCCATGAGCTTCGCGGACTACTCCGCGCCGCTGGGCGAGGACATGCGGCAGCGGTTCATCCGGCGGCACCGGCTCGAGAAGCGGGATCCATCGGCGGCCGCGAGTGATCCGGTCGAGCCCATCGTCTACTATCTCGACGCGGGGGCGCCCGAGCCGATCCGAACCGCGCTGCTCGAGGGGGCCCGCTGGTGGAACCAGGCCTTCGAGGCGGCCGGGTTCCGCGATGGGTTTCAGGTGGAGATGCTGCCGGAGGGCGTGAGTTCGCACGACGTGCGGTACAACGTGATCAACTGGGTGCATCGCTCCACGCGCGGCTGGAGCACCGGGGGGTCGGTCACGGACCCGCGCACGGGCGAGATCCTCAAGGGCGTCGTGACGCTCGGGTCGCTCCGCTGGCGGCAGGACTACCTGATCGCCGAGGGTCTGCTCTCCCCCTACGCGAACGGCGACGAGGTGCCGGGGGCCATCGCCGAGTGGGCGCTGGCGCGGATTCGGCAACTGTCGGCGCACGAAGTGGGGCACACGCTCGGCCTCGGCCACAACTACTACGACAGCAGCCGCGGCCGGATCTCGGTCCTGGACTATCCCCATCCGCTGGTGACCCTGGGGAACGATGGACGGCTCGACTACTCCGAGGTCTATGACGTGGACATCGGGGAATGGGACAAGGTCGCGATCACGTACGGTTACTCGGACTTCCCGCCCGGGACCGACGAAACCGCCGAGCTGCGGCGGATCCTCGACGAGGCGTGGGACGAGGACATCATCTACTTCACGAATCAGGACATCGGGATCCACGCGCGCGCCGACCAGTGGTCGAACGGGGTGGACGCGGCGGCGGAACTCGACCGGATGATGGAGGTGCGGCGGCACGCGCTGGACCGATTCGGGGAGGCGGCGATCCGCGCCGGCAGGCCGATCGTCACCGTCGAGGAGGCGCTGGTCCCGCTCTACATGCACCACCGCTATCAGGTGGATGCGGCCGCCTCGATGCTCGGGGGGCTGGAATACATCTACGCGTTCCGCGGCGACGGGCGGACGCCCATGCGGCGGGTGTCGGGCGATGCGCAACGGGCTGCCCTCGCTGCGTTGGCGGCGACGCTGCGGCCGGCAGAACTCGCGATTCCGGCGGGGGTGCTCGATCTGCTGCCGCCCCGGCCGCCCGGCTTCGGTCGCTCCCGGGAGACGTTCCCGCGCTACACGGGGCCGGCCTTCGATGCGGTCACGCCCGCAGTCGTCGCGGCGGACCATACGATCTCCCGGGTGCTGCAGCCGGCGCGGGCCGCCCGATTGGTGGAACAGCACGCGCTCGACCCGGAGTTGCCGGGGCTCGACGAAGTTCTGATAGCGCTCGTCGACGGAGTTCGGCCCGCGGCGAACGAGACGCCGTACCACACGGAACTGCGGCTCGCGGCCTACCGCGTGCTCGTGGACCGAATCATGGCGCTGGCGGAAGGGGCCCCGATGCCGCATGTACGGGCCATCGCCACGCATCGGCTGGTGGAGCTGCGAGCCGAGATGGCGGCGAACCCGCCGCCGGAGAGGGACGCCGCCTTCGTGCACCTGATCGACCGCGACATCGAGCGCTTCCTCGACAAGCCGTCGTCGCCGTACGAGATGCCGGGGACGCCGAACGCGCCGCCGGGCGCTCCAATCGGGCAGCCGGCCATGGACTGGCTAGCGGGCGAAGCCTGGACCGCCGCCGGTCCCGCGGGCTGGGCAACGCGGTGGCTTGGCATCTCCCCTGTCTGTGAAGCTGACCGAGGCGGTTTCTGACGGCGACGTTCCCGCGGGAACGCGAGGGGCGTGTCAGCGCGGGTTCCGGATAGCGCGGATCGCTTCCAGAACCTGCTGCTGATTCGTGCGCATGTCCGAGCGGATGTCGCTGACCGCCGTCGTCATATCCGAGCGGAGCCCCACGATCTCGGCCGTCATGTCCGAGCGGAGCCCGCGCACCTCCTCGCGGACCTCGCCGATGGCGGCGGTGAGCCGCTGGTCGACTCGCTCTATTCGGGTCTCCACATGCTTCAGATCGTTGTTCCGGAGCTGGCCGATCGCCGCCTTCATGTCGGAGCGGACGCCGTCGATCGCCGCCGTCATGTCCGTACGGACGCCGTCGATCGCCGCCTTCAAGTCCGAACGGAGGCTGCGGCTCTCGGTCTTCATGTCCGAACGGACCCCACCGATCTCGGCCTTCATCTCCGCGCGCACGCCGGCGATCCCCGTCGCCATGTCCGCGCGCACGCCGGCGATCCCCGTCGTCATGTCCGTGCGCACGCCGGCGATCCCCGTCGCCATGTCCGTGCGCACGCCGGCGATCCCCGTCGTCATGTCCGTACGAAGGGCTCGAAGGATCCGCCAGAGCACGAGGATTACGGAGGCGCCGGTTCCGACAGCGGTTCCGGCGGCGGTAACTACCGCAAGGGCGACGTCGCTCATCGCGGCCCTGGGGTCTTCATCAGAGTCAAGCCTTCCTCCTCCCTGATTCAAGCTAGCGCGGTCGGGGCGGTTTCCGGAAACGGACGCGGGCGGCATCGGGCTGAGGGCGGCGCCTGCCGTCGCAAGCCAAGGATGCAGAGCGGTATGAACCGGCCCTCAACGGGCACGTGGCCGGACCTGGAGATGCGGAGGGGAACGTTCCCGCGGGAACGCGGGGACCGTCAGCTGTACCCGATCGCGATGGCGATCACCAGCGCCACGGCCCCGAGCCCCATCAGCATGAGGTAGCGCGGGACGACGAAGCGCAGCCACGCCTCGTAGCGGACGCCGCTCGCCGCCAGGATCGCCATCAGCGCGCCGTTCGTCGGCGTGATCAACTCGCACAGCCCCGCCCCGTACTGGTAGGCGAGGATCGTGATCTGCCGCGAGAGCCCGAGCAGGTCCGACAGCGGCACGAGCACCGGAAGCGTGAGCACCGCCTGGCCGCTCACGCTGGGCACGGCGAAGTGCAGCACCCCCTGTGCGGCCGACATGCCGATGGCCGAGAGCGCGAGCGGCAGCTCGGCGAGCGGGACGAACAGCCCGCGCACGATCGTGTCGATGATCCGCGCGTCGTCCATGACGACGTAGATCGCGTTGGCGAAGCCGATGAGAAGCGCCGCGTACCCCATCGACTTGAAGCCCTGCGCATACGCCTCGGCCGTCCCCGTGATGCCCAGCCGCCCGACGATCCCGACCACCACACCCATGACGAAGAAGAGCGCGGACATGTGATCGAAATCCCACCCCAGCGACAGCAGGCCCCACACGAGGACACCGAAAGTGGAGGCGACGATGCCGAAGATGGTCAAGTCCCTCCATCCCGGCGTGGCCTCCGATCCCGCCGCCTCCACCGTCTCGGCCTCAACCCGGGTCCGGGCCGCGTAACCCATCGTCCACCAGATCCAGAGACCGAGGGCGATGGCCAGGAAGACCAGTCGGAACCCGCTGCCCGAAAGCGGCGCCACGTCCGCCACCTCCTGCGCGGTCAGGACCTGGAAGGGATTGATGGGACTGAAGGCGGACCCCACGAAGGCGGAACCCGCGCTCACGGCGACTCCCACCATGGGCGAGTAGCCGAGGCGCCGGGTGAGCAGCATGAGCGCCGGAACGAGCGGGATGATCTCTTCCTGGAGATTCTCCGTTACACCGCCCGCCGCGAAGGCGAGCGAGACCACGGGGATCGCGAGGATCTCGCGGCCCTGCAGCCGCTCGACGAGCCAGGCGATGCCGCGCCGGAGCGCCCCCGTCGCGTCGAACACCGCGAAGGCCCCGCCGATGAGGAAGATCAGGAACACGACATCGGCGCGGCCCGCCATCCCCCGCGGGATGGCCACGATCGCATCGAAGACCCCGATGCGGTTGGCTTCGACCTCTTGATAGGTCCCCGGCACGACGATGCTGCGCCCGGTCTCCGGATCGTCCCGCCGGTCGTACTCCCCCGCCGGCAAGACGTACGACAGCGCTGCAGCCGCGAGAACTACCGCCGTCAGCAGGGTCAGCGGGTGCGGAAAACGCAACCTCCGCACCCGTTGGCCGATCCGTCTGTGAAACGCCCGTGATGTCGCCATGAATCCTGAAGGTGTTCGCTGCCCGCCCCGTCTGACAATCCGAGGCGCGGCGTGCTCCCGGTTCGCACGCGCCGCCGCTCTGGCTCGGACGGGATCGATCCGGCATCATCCACGCGAACAAAGTCTGCCGCCGCCGCGTGGCGGGATGCCGGGACAATCGCATGGAAGGAAGCAGCCTGGACACGCTCACGGTTCGCGAACGCAGCGAACTGATGAGCCGAATCCGCTCCAAGGACACCAAGCCGGAAATGAGAGTGCGACGGCTCGTCCACGGTCTGGGCTACCGTTATCGGCTTCACGCGAAGGACCTTCCCGGCCGCCCCGATCTCGTGTTCCGGCCACGTCGCAAGGTGATCTTCGTGCACGGTTGTTTCTGGCACCGGCACGAGGGGTGTTCGAAGAATCGCATTCCGAAGTCGCCCGAGACCCGCGACTTCTGGCGCGACAAGCTCAACGGCAACGCCCGGCGCGACCGCCTCAACGAAGCCACGCTGCAACGCACCGGCTGGGGAGTGCTCGTCATCTGGGAGTGCGAGACGAAGGACCTCGACCCGCTGGCCAAAAGGGTCAGGGCGTTTCTGGGATAACCTCTCGGCCCTCGGTGAATGCGTTAAGTCGCGCTTCCGCGTCTGCGTTTTCTCTCGGCTGCAGATTGTCCGCCCACGTGCGGCCCGGGTGGAGCGTATCCCACCACGAACGTCGACCCGCATGTCTCCCGCTGCCGGGGTCATGCAGCCCAAACCCTTCAATGCAGACGTTCCAGCACGGTTGGTAGTGTTCGATCAGGAAACGTTCGGCCATCGTGATCCATAGTGGAACGACAACTAGGTGGCGGCACGTGAAGTCCGCGAGGCTGAGATTCTCGGCGGCTTCGAGCGACCGTACATGTTCTGCAATGCGGCGGTGGAGCACCGGCGCGGATTCGTCCGGGGCGCTACGGCCCGTTCGAGCGCCCGGGGGCACTGCCTTCCCGACGTAGATCGGTTGCGTGGCATCGGCGGACCGTAGCGTTGCATAGGGCCCGTAGTCACCGTCGTAGAACAGCGCGTATACGCCGGGTCCGGGGAACCGGTCCGGCAGGGGCAGACCCACGGGCGGGCGACTCATGAGCTCCCGGACCAGATTGACGGTGAGGTTGCCGTAGTCGAGGGGGATCGTAGACCGCAGGTTCAGCCATCGCCCTCATTCAGGCGGGCGGCAACGCTCCGTGCGAGGATCGCGGCGAGCCGCATGGGCACGGCGTTTCCAAGTTGCCTCATGGTCTCGGTCCAACTGCCCGTAAATCGCCAAGCATCAGGGAACGTCTGCAGCCTGGCCGCCTCTCGCACGGTCAGATAGCGTACGCGCCCGCTCGGGAACGCGATCATGTTCTCGCCGCCCGGCACGCCGTGGACCCCCGCTTTCAGCGTCTTGGCGGGCAGGTCGAGCGGACTGCCCGTGTGTCCCGGGTAAGCCCTCGCACCCGGCTGCAGCCGGTGGAACAGCGCGCCGGGCTGCTCTCCGGGCTCCCTCGGCCGCGGCAGGCCCGCGATGGCGTCCCGCAGCGTGGCCCAAGGTTTCTTCTCGGGCGGGAATAGCGTAGGAAGCCGACCGATGGCGCCGGCCAGACGGGCGGGAGGGTTGGGTGCCTCCAACTCGCGCTCTTCCCAGTATTTCCCCGACACCCACTGGTCGTAGTGGAGCCGCTCGCGCGAGTGGGTCGGTTCCGGAAAATGCCAGTCGGCATCGAGATCTCGCCGGAAGCCCACGATGAACACGCGTTCTCGAGTCTGCGGTACTCCGTAGTCGGCCGCGTTCAGCAGACGACGTACGATTCGGTAGTGAAGCCCGTCGCGGTCGCCGCGCGTATGCACGTCCTCAAGCCGCGCGAGATGATCCTCCCAAGTGTCGCCAAGGCGCGCGACAACCTCGGGATGCTGAAGCCGCAACTCAATGTAGGAGAGATAGTTCCGGAAAGCGGTACGGGTCAGCCCCTTCACGTTCTCGAAGATGAACGCGTCGGGTTGGACCTCGCGGATGGCGCGGATGAACTCCGGAATCATGTCCCGCCCGTCGTCCATCCCCCGGTGTTTGCCGCCGATACTGAAGGGTTGGCACGGCGGACCGCCCGCGACCAGCCGGACGGGACCGAACGAGGCGTAGTCACAACTGCGGACATCGCCTTCAACGACCGTCCAATCCGACACTCCGGTAACGGTGTCGCGTCGGATGTTCTCGCGGAGCGTGGCGCACGCTTCGCGGTTCCAATCCAGCAGCGCCGCATGCCGAAAACCCGCTGCGTGGGTTCCGAGGGCGAGCCCGCCCGCGCCCGTGAACAGCTCCAGCGCTCGCCGCGCCGACGTCACCAACTGCTCCTCCCTCCTTCTCAGCCCAATCCACCGTCCTCCCGGAGAATAGCCCTGCCGGTGGCTCGCTGGCGAGCGGTCAGGCGGAGCCGTACTTGGTCACCCGTACTTGGTCACATGTTCACCCGTACTTGGTCACCATGGTCACTGACCATGTCGGGCGCGTTTTGGTTCCCAGTGACTAATCCACGATGTCGACATCGCATCGCTCCTCGTGGGCCCGACGGTGCAGTCACGGAGGAGAGGGCCGGACACGGCAGTCCTCCGACACGACCGGCGTTCCGCCTGCACTCTTGAGCCGCATGCGGAGCACGTAGCTCACATCCAGGGCGTCGCGGGCGTGCCCATGGACGACGCCGCCCCCGCCTACATCGATGGGATCCACCGTCTCGCCCGCAAACCGGACGGTCGCGACCCTCGCTGACGAGGAGACCTCGCCTCGGTAGCGGCCGCAGTTGTCGAACAGATCCCAGATCGGGTCGTCACCCGGATCGTCGCGGTGGCGCAGCACCCACAGCCAGCCCTCGGGCGACACGTCCAGACCCGCCACGAGGGGCTCGAATTCCGACTCGTCGGAATCGTCCGGCGGGGGTGGCGGCGGGTTGCCAAGCTCGACGGTGCGGATCGTGTCTCCGGCGAACGTGACCTCGTGGAAGCGATAGGCGGCCCTGTTCGCCACCCAGACGGTTTCACCGCCCGCGAACGCCCACACTCGCCGCGGAATAGAGATCTTGACCATGCCGCCGATCGAAATGTTGGCATCGCTGCTCGCTCGACTCTGCGTCGTGCTCGTGATGATGCGACTGTCGAGCAAGAGCGAGTCCCGTGGCGGCACCGGGTTGGAATGCTCGGGGTATATGGGCATGCGCACACCGTACGTGCGGCTGTGCGAAACGGTCTCATCGCCCGCAGTCGTGCGGTCGCTGACGCTAACCTGCTGATAGATGAAGCCCGACCCGTCGGCAGCGACGATCGTGCCGCGACGCCGGCCGTCCCGGATCGCGCGGCTGCTGATCGGCATGCCGGGGCCGAAGGGCTGGCCGACTCGGGTGAGTTCATTGCCGAGGGAATCGAAACTCAGCTGCTGATAGAGGTCGGCGATCCAGAGCCGGTTCGGAGGTTGCCAGATGATACGGTACACGGGGGAGAACCCGGAGTAGCGGAACTCGCCGGGTCCCTCTCCGTCGCGGGCCATGTTTCGCAGATGCCGACCCTCGCGGTCGAAGACGCGGACCTCCTTCGAACCGTAATCCAGCACGTAGATGTGGCCCTTTTCGTCCACGGCGACGTCGTGCACATCCCCGAAGACTTCAGGTCCGGTCCCGTCCACTTGGCCGAGCCGGAGTTCCTCGACGAGGCGCCACTCGTCGGGTCCCCCACCACGCCCGGGGCGCGGGTTTGACACGAAGATGCGGCCACCCTCGAGGGTGTCGACGCTCACTTCCTGCGGGGAGTGTGGCATCACCGCCCCCAGCGCGGGCGAGGTGTTCGTCACGATCAGGAGAACCGCCGAGGCGCATACCGCGCGACGGAGACTTCCGTGCGACCCGGAGGAGATGCTGGCAGACCCCTTGAACTGTCTCAGGACCATCATCTTCCAGTGGCGCCGCGCTCGCCTGAGACGCCGCCTTCTTCGGACACCGGCTTGCCGATGAGTTCGAGGCCGAGGTCGCGGCCCTTCACGACGGCCGGGACGCCCTCCGCCATCCAGCGCGGGGCCGGGGCATCGACCAGGTAGTGGTCGAAGAACTGCTGCATGCGGATCGCCCAGTCCTCCTGGTTCGGCTGGCGTCCGAGGCCGTGGCCCTCGCCGTTGTAGTTGAGCATGAACACGGGCAGCTCCAGCCGCCGCATGGCGACGAACATCTCGATCCCCTGGTACCACGGCACGGCGCCGTCCTCGTCGTTGTGGAGCATGAGGAGCGGCGTCTGGATCTTGTCCGCGAAGAAGAGGGGCGAGTTGTGGACGTAACGGTCGCGCTCGTCCCACAGCGTGCCCCCGATGCGGCTCTGCGTGCGCTCGTACTGAAACATGCGGCTCATGCCGCTCTGCCAGCGGATGCCCCCGTAGGCGCTCGTCATGTTGGACACCGGCGCCCCGGCCTCCGCCGCGGCGAAGATGTTCGTCTTCGTGATCATGTAGGCGATCTGGTAGCCGCCCCACGAGTGGCCCTGCACTCCGACGCGGTCCGGATCGATGAAGCCCTGTTCGATCAGCGACAGCACGCCGGGCACGACGGCATCGAGCGCGCTCTCGCCGGGATACCCGATCTCGTACGGGATGTCCGGGATGAACACGACGTAGCCGCGGCTTGCGTAGAAGGAAAAGCGTACGGAGGCCCGGTTCGGCAGCGGCGTCTGGTAACTGTGCAGTCCGTCCGACATGCGCTCGTAGAAGTAGACCATCAGGGGATACCGCCGTGACGGGTCGAAGCCGTCCGGCTTGATCAGGATCCCGTCGAGCGGCGTGCGGTCGTTCGACATCCAGTGGACGAGTTCGGCGCTCCCCCAGCGGTAGTCCGCCTGCTGCGGGTTCGCGTCGGTCAGCCTGCGGGCGTTCTCGAAGTCGGCGTCGCCGACCCACACGTCGGGGAACTCGACAAACGTCTGGCGCGTCCACACGTAGCGGTCCGCGTCCTCGGCCTTCGCCGGCGACCCGTAGCGTACGTCGCCCATGATCAGTTCCTCGACCCGACCCGCCTCGTCCGTCCGGCCGCGGGCGTAGCCGGAGGCCTTCGTGCCGAGATCGAAGACGGAGAAGAGAACCTCTCCTTCCTCGAGGCCCTCGCCGGCCCCGCCTCCACCGCCGAAGCCGAAGAAGTTGCCGCCACCGCCCTCCGAGACTCGCTGGACGCGGTACCGGAGGTCGGCTCCCCTGCCGTCGGTGAGACGTACGGCGGCTTCCTCGCCGCTGGGGTCGACGCGCCACACATCGTTCCGATCGTACACGAGCATGGCCGCATCCCCCTCGACCCACATCGCGCCGCCGTAGGGCGGCGGTCCCTGCGGGTGATCGTCGAGTTCGTTGTAGAACGCGACCGGCAGGTGACCCGTGAGGCTGCGCGCGGGCGCGCTCCCGTTCATGGGCGCCGCCTTCCAGTCGCGCTCCGCCTCGTCCCACCAGTAGGCATAGCTGCCATCGGGCGAGAGGCTGGCGCCGCCGAAGCCACGGACCCGCCCCACGACCATCCGCCGCTCCCCGGTCACCACGTCGACGGCGTACGCATCCTCGTACCGGCCGTCCCACGAGATCTCCTGCCGGTGCGGCATGTCGGTCGTGGCCAGGACGTAATCGCTCATGCCCGTCTCGGTCCGCTCCACCTCGGGAACGTTCGCGGTGCCCAGCTGCACGACGCCGTCGCGACCTTCGTGCACGACGGCCAGATAGGACCGGTTCCGCTCACGGTTCGCCTGCACGAGCTGCATCGGCTGCAGGTAGTCGTCCCGCCAGTTCCAGATGTCGACGTTCACGCGGTCGTCATCCAGGATCTCATCGTCCGGTTCCGGCTCGGGGCGCGGCGCCGTGCCGAAGAACACCCGCTCGCCGTCCTCACCGATCGAGACCGCGCCGTTCTCGCTCACCCACCAGCCATCGGGCACGCCGCTCGTCTCCCGATCGGCCAGGCGCGCGAGCGACCCGCCCTCGAAGCGATACAGGGCGAAGGAGGGCTGGTCCATCTCCCACTCGTCGCGGTTGCTCAGGAAGGCGAACCGCTCGCCCGACTCATCGAAGGCGAGCTGCGCGTAGCGGCCTTCGCCGGAGAGCACTTCCACGCCCTCTCCGCTCGCCGGATCCACGAGGTGGACGCCGTCTCCGCCCTCGTCCTCGGTCGACGTCACATACGCGACGCCCGTACCCGAGTCCGCGACTTCGTAGGCCACGACGTCAGCGAAGGTGTGCTCCGACCCCGTATCGAGACTCATGAGGACGAGGGGCGTCCCGTCGTCCTTCTCATGCCGCTTCTCGTACTCGGCGGAGCGCTCCTCTTCCTCTTCTCCCTCCGCCTCTTCCTCACCCTCCTCGGCTTCGGGCTCGGCGTCCTCTTCCTCGTCTTCTTCAGCCTCGGGGTTCTCGGAGAGGAGATAGGCCACGAAGGCGCCCCCATCCTCCGGAATCCGGAAGGACTCGATGGGACCGGCGCGCGTGACTCCGGTGTCATCGCCCTCGGCTCCGAAGGCCGCGGCCAGCGTCACGACGGCGAGCGAGTCGCCCGGGAGGTCGTCCCCGCTCTTCCCTTCCAGCCGGAGCGAATCGACGACCGCCTGCAGCGGCGGGACGCGGAACGCGAGATGACGGGAGTCCCGCGTGAAGGAGGGGCTACTGCCGCGGAAGCGGCGCTCGGCCGAGCCGTCGGTGCGCGTGATCACCAGCGTGGGGTCGCCATCCCAGGGCTGGAGCGCGTAGGCCAGCCACTCGCCGTCCGCAGAGATCGTGCGCCCGCCGATCGAGTTCCAGCGGTAGGTGTCTTCATGGTCCAGCGCGGGCTTCGTCTCCTGCGCGGCCAGAGCACCAGGCGCCAGGGCGACGCCGGCCAGGGCGACCGAGGCGAGAGCGGTCGCGAAGTTACGAGAGGTCGAGGACATCCGGCCCTCCTGTGTCGGGGTGTGTTGTTCGGTGCGGGTCGCGCCCCTCGGCGTACCGGTGCTGCTCATCGCTTGAAGTAGACCGGTTCGGTCGGCAGGGCGTCGGCGTCGATGAGGTTTCCGGCGGCCATGACCACCGACTGTCTCCGGATGTTCGTGATGTCGGCCAGCGGATCGGCGTCGAGCACGAGGAGGTCGGCCAGCTTGCCGACTTCGATCGTCCCGAACTCGTCGAGCGCGCCGGACGCGATGGCTCCGTTGCGGGTCCCGGCCACGATCGCGTCCCCGGGGGTCATGCCCATCTCCACGAGGCCTTCGATCGCGAGCAGTGTCCCGATGCCGGGCTCCTGCCATATCGGCTTGGGCGTGCGGCCGTATTCCGGCGCGACCCCCGCGTAGTTGTCGGTCCCCAGCGAGGTGATGCAGCCGCCGTCGATGAGTTTCTTCGCGTTCAGGCGCCTCATCTCGTTGCCGTGGCCCACGGCGCGCTGTTCACGGCGGATCCGGTAGCTCGTCTTCTCCCGCTCGGCGGGACGCCGCAGCCGCCCCCACTCCCGCGCCCGGGCTCCCTCCGCCTCGCGCGCGAGGCGCTCCTCCGCGGCCTTCCTGTTCGCGAGGTGGTTCTCCCAGGCGGGACCCGTGAAGGTGTTCACCAGCATCGAGCACACGATGCCGCGGTCCACGATCTGCTTCACGAGGGCGTCGGAAATCTCCCGGCTGGCGAGGACCTCGGGGTGCTGGATGAGGTCGATCCCGGCCTCGACGGAGAGCCGGAGCCCCTCGGGGTTCGTGGAATGCGTCTCGGCGATGAGGCCGCGCGCGTGCGTCTCCTCCACGATCACGCGCTGTGCTTCGGGAGAGAAGCCGATGAGGGTGGGGAACGACCAGTGACTCGTCCCGCCGTACTTGAGAAAGTCCACGCCCTTGTCGAGGTACTCGCGGATCCTCGTCCGCAGTTCCTCCGGGTAGAGGTCCATCAGATCCTCGCCCGCCCCCTGCGCGATGTGATCGGAGAACTGCTCCTCGTAGAGCGAGAGGTCGTCCTCGGGAATGAGCGCGAAAGTGATCGAGTAGGGGCCGCCCCAGCCGACGATGTTGCCGGCCACCTGAAGCCGCGGCCCGACCGCCTCGCCCGCAGCGATGGCCTCGCGCACCTGCTGGAGTTCGGGCAGCGCGCCGTAACTGTCCCGGAGGTGGGTGACGCCGAACTTGAGGTGCATCTGCGCGGCCTCGAGGGTGAGTTCGGGACCCATCGTCCGGTAGAAGACCGAGCTTTCCTTCCGGTCCTTGTTGCCGCCCCCGTAGAGCGAGATGTGGACGTTGGTGTCGACGAAGCCGGGTGTGACGAACTTGCCGGCCCCGTCGATCACCTGCGCGCCCGGGGGCACTTCTACCTCCGCGCGGGGACCGACGGCGGTGATGCGGTCGCCCTCCACCACGACGGTCGCATCGGCCATGGGGGAGCCGCCGTTCCCGTCGATGAGGGTCGCGCCCACGATCGCGGTGGCCTGGGCTCCGACCTCCCCCGGCCCCGCGAGGATTACGGCGAGAGCGAACAACGGCAGGGCAAAAACGCGGCGGATGTGGCGGGACATGGCGTACCTCCAGTCTCTTCGGCCTGCACCTCCGCTCAGACTAACAGATTGTTCGGGTCCCGAGTAGCCGCGCGCGCGAATCCGCGCTAGGCTATGCGGGATGTACGCGGTCGGTGCGGGTGCCCCGAGGGCCGCGCCGGGGGCGCGAATCACCAGCTATGAGAGACGATGAATGGCGACGATCACCACTGCCTTCCCCATCACGCGCGTCGAGCACTCGAGACGCCCTTCCGTGGACTTCGACAACCTTCCCTTCGGGTCGATCTGGTCGGACCACATGTTCGTGGCCGACCACCTCGACGGCGAGTGGACGGGCTCGGAGATCCGACCTTACGGCCCGATGGAGATCTACCCGAGTTCGAAGGCGCTCCAGTACGCCGTCTCGATGTTCGAGGGCTTCAAGGCGCACAAGACGCCGGAGGGCGATCTCGCCGTCTTCCGGCCGGACATGAACCAGAAGCGGTTCAATCGCACGGCGGCCCGGTTCGTGATGCCGGAACTCCCGAAGGAGCTGTTCTTCGACGCGCTGCGGGAATTGCTCGACGTCGACTGCGCGTGGCTGCCGGACGCCGGCCAGGGGGCGCTCTACATACGTCCCAGCTACTTCGGCACCGATCCGACCCTGAACGTCACCCCGGGCCGATCGTTCCGCTTCGTCCTCATGACCACGCCGGTCGGGCTCTACTTCACCGGATCGCAAACGGTCAGTCTCGTGGCGACGCGGAAGTTCGTGCGCGCATTCCCCGGCGGGACCGGCGCCCACAAGCCCGCGGCCAACTACGGCCCCACGATGCTGGCCTCCGTGCACGCGCAGGAGCAGGGATACGACAACGTGATCTGGCTCGACGGGCACGAAGGACGGTTCGTCGAGGAGTGCGGCGTCATGAACATGTGGTTCGTCATCGACGGGACGGCGATCACGCCGCCGCTCGAGGGGACGATCCTCCCCGGCGTCACGCGCGACTCCCTGATCCAGCTCTGCGCCGATCTCGGGATCCCGTGCGAGGTGCGACGGATCTCGGTGGACGACCTCCTGGACGCGCACGCCGCCGGCACGATCGAGGAGGCGTTCGGTTCGGGGACCGCCGCTACGGTGCAGCCGATCGACCGGCTCGGCCTCGACGGGACCGACGTCCTGCTTCCGACGCGCCCCGATTCGGTCGCCGCGCGCCTCAAGGCGGAACTGTACGGGATTCAGACCGGGCGGATCGAGGACCGGCACGGCTGGCTCTGGCGCCCCATCTGAGAGAGGCGATCGTTGAACGTGGCAGCTGAATCGGCCGGCCCGCCGTTCAAGGCCACGCTCTGGATAAAACCAGCCTTCCGCACGGACTTCATCGATGTCCGCGCGAAGCTGGCCGAGGAGTTCGGGTCGGAGTTCGCCCGCTATCCCAAGGCGCTCTACGTCTCCGACCATACGACGGCGGGATTCCTGGACCAGCGGCTCGCGCAGCGCCTCGACCACGATCAGGCGAAGCTGCAGGAGTTCATCCGGGTCTTCCACGATATCTTTCCGCCCAAGGCCGGTTACGTCCACGATGAACTCGACCTCCGCACCGAACTGTCGGACGAGCAGCGGGCCACCGAGCCGGAGAACGCGGACTCCCACCTGACATTCATCGGCGCGGGACTCCAGAGCGCGGCCTCCTACGACCACGAGAAGGACCAGCCGGTGTGGTTCGTGGACCTCGACGGCGTGCACAGGGGCGGCACCCGTCAGCGTCGGACGACGATCGTGGGCTACGGCGAGGAGGAAGTCCTGGCCCGAGCCCAGCTGACGGTGGAGGTCCCCTCGCGCGGCATCGATGCGATCGACCTCAGGGAGCAGGAATTCGGGTTCGTGGATCGGCTCCAGGCTCTCGTCGAGGAACACGGCGTCTCGTTCGGACGGCTCGATGTCTCGTTGGCACCCCAGGAAGCGGGCGCCAGCCTCACCGTGAACGAGTACGAGCCGCTTCTGATGGACAGCGACCTCCGCGGTGCCCTGCTCAGCCCCCTGCGATTCATGGCCGATCAGGGCAGGGAGGTTCTGAGCAGGCCGCTGTCGCTCCCCGGGAAGGCGCTGCGACTCCCGGGGAAGGCGCTGCGGCTGTCCGGGAAGGCGCTCCACGTCGCGAAGGTGGGCACCACCGTGCTGCGAAGCTCTCCGGGACCGGTCATCGATTCCGCCACGGTGGAGGCGGTCCACATAATGAACCGGGTCCTGAAACGGATCGGGGTCGACGAATCCGTGATCGCCCGCGTCCTGAGCCGGACGCTGGCGCTCCCTGTGTCCCGCTTCCAGGGACTGCGGCGGGGGATCAGCCTGCCCGTGATCGACCGGGACGGGGACGGCAAGGGCGAGATCCCGTGGGGCACGTATCAGAGCCCGATCCTCATCCAGTGGAAGGCGCCGAAGGGACCGACTCGCGAACTCGATGTGAAGCTGGTGCGCTTCGTCTAGCAGGTCAGGCGGTGTCGGCGGCCGCATCCGGCAGAGGAACTCCGAACACCTTGTCCTCGAGGCGGGCCACCCGATCGGTCACAGCGACGCGGGTCTCAACGAGTTCCTCGCGGACGGCGTCGATTCGACGACCCAGTCGGCCCTCGACTGCGCGGAGTTCGGTGCGCACACCCGCAATCTCACCCCGGAGCTCGGTGCGGACGGAAATGATCTCGGTGCGCAGGCCCGCGACCTCCCGATCAAGCTTGTCACGGACACCGGTGATCTCGCCCCAAAGTTCGTCACGGACGCCTGTGATCTCACCCCGAAGTTCGTCGCGGACGCCGCCCAGTTCGGCGCGGAATTCCTTCATCTCGGCGCTGAGCTTGCGGATGGCGGCGAAGGTGAGGCCACCGATCGTTCCGCCCACGCCGATGACGGTGAGCATCAGGGTAATGATTCCAGACACGTCCAATCCCATCTTCCCGGCTCCGGCCGAGGTTGTGCGACGCGGCCTGACCAACCGCGTTCCGTGTTCGCACCAACCTCGCGGCGGAAATCAATGTGGTATCAAGCAGGATGCCGCTTCCAGCGGCAGGGGCGCCGTCTTCGCCGCGGGCGCGTCTCCGGCGGCGCCTGGGCGCGGGCCGGTTCAGGCAGTGGGAGTCACACGAGGGATCGTCCCTGGGAGCCGTCCACGGCGATGCAGGCGCCGGTGATGAGACTCGCGCGCTCCGAGGCGAGGAACGTCACGACGTCCGCAACCTCGTCGGCGCGTCCGAACCGTCCCAGCGGCAGGTTTGCCTTTACGAACTCCCGCATCCCCTCCGGGTCCGACTTCACGCGTTTATCCCAGCTTCCGCCGGGGAACTGGATGGAGCCGGGCGCGACGCAGTTCACGCGGATGGCGTCTTTGGCCAGTTCCAGCGCCATGATCCCCGCAGCCGAGATCAGCGCCGTCTTCGTCGTGTTGTAGATCGACAGTCCCGGGCCGCCCTTCTCGCGTCCGAAGACCGACGACACGAAGACGATCGACCCGCCGCCCGCCGCGCGCATGTGGGGGATCGCCAGCCGGCTGGCCCGAAACCCGGACAGGACGTTGAGTTGAAGGATGTCCAGCCAGTCCTCGTCGCTCGTCTCCTCGAACTTCCCACGCCGGTTGCCGCCGACGTTGTTCACGAGGACATCCAGCGCGCCGTAGCGGTGGGCGGCCGCGTCCACGAGCCGCGCCGCTCCGTCCTCCTCGGCGATATCGCAGGCCACCGTGAGAACGTCCGCGACACCTTCCGCCCGCAGGGATTCGGCCGCCGACTCGAGCGGATCCCGGTTGCGCGCGCACAGCGCCAGCCGCGCACCCTCGGCCCCCAGCGCCCGCGCCGTGTAGAGGCCGATCCCCCGGCTCCCGCCGGTGACGACCGCGACCTTCCCCTTCAGTCCGAGATCCATGCGCGAGACTCTACCGGGCACGTCCGTCGCCCGCCACCCCCGCCCGCTCAAGCAACGCGCTTGCCGGAGTTCTGGAGCATGGCAAGGTTCCGTAGCCTTCTCAGGTGACCGAGGGATATGACCCCCAGATCTTGGACACCCCCCCTTTGTGACGTTTGACCTCCGGGCGCGGTGCTGCGCAGGGTAGAGCCTGGCAGACCGGAAGGAGGTTGTCATGGCACGGCGGCGGTACACGCCCAAGCTGAAGGCGCAGGTGGTGCTGGAGGTCCTGACGGGCGGGAAGACGCCCGGCCAGGTGGCCAAGGCGTACGGAGTGCACCCGAACTCGGTACAGCTCTGGAAGCGGCGCTTCGTGGAGCGGGCGCCGGAGGTCTTCGCCGGGGACACGGCGGTGAACGAGTGCGAGCGCCGGATCCGGGACCTGGAGCAACTCCTGGGCAAGAAGGAGGTGGAGATCGCGCTGCTAAGAAACTTCTTGGGCCGGAGCGGCTGAGCGTGGAGGCGAAGGTGGCCCTGGTCTCCGGCACGCGCGAGGCGTACGGCCTGGGGCCGTCGCTGCGGGCGGTGGAGTTGGCGCGCTCGACGTGGCACCACCACACCCGGACGAGGGTCGGGTACGCGGAGAAGTACGCGCACCCGGGGCGCCGCTGAAGGCGATCGCCGAGGCGCACCCGGAGTACGGGTACCGGCGGGCCGCGGTGGAACTCAGGGAGACATACGGATACCGGGTGAACCGGAAGGTGGTGGCGCGGCTGCACCGGCTGTGGGACCTGCCCTTGAGGCGCACGGTTAGGCGCCCGAAGCCGAGCGCGGTCCGGCGGACCATAGACGCCGCGGGTCCGCACGCCAACCTGCTGTCGAGACGGCCGAAGGTGGAGATCGGGCCGCTGGAGGTCTTCTACACGGACTTCACCGAGCTCGTCTACGCCGGCGGGACCCGGAAGGCGTGGCTGATCCCGATCCTCGATCACCGGGCGAAGTACGTGCCGGGCTTCGCCGTTGGAGCGTCGGCCAACTCCGACCTGGCGCTCTCGGCCTGGACGGCCGCGGAGCGGACCCTGGCCCGCCTCCGGAGTTCGCTTGGGGGAGTCGTCGTCCACCACGACCGGGACCCCGTGTTCACCGGTTACGCGTGGACCGGCCGGCTGCTGTCGGCGGGCGCGCGACTCTCCCATGCCCTCCGCGGGCCTCGGGACAACCCGGAGATGGAGAGCTTCTTCGGCCGGTTCAAGGTGGAGAACCGGTCGCTGATCCTCGACGCCGGCTCGCTCGAGGAGCTCGCGGCCGTCGTGCGGGACCGGATCAACTACTACAATCGGGTGCGCCGTCACTCCTCCCTCGGAGACCGGCCACCCCTGAGAATCATCGAGGACTTCTACCGCGAGGGCTGAGCAGCACAATAAACCCGGAGATCGGGTGTCCAACTTTGGGGGGTCACTTCAGAGCGCCTCTTCGTATCGGTTGCAGAAGGCGAACCGCGACGAGCACCGCACACTGACGGTGTCCTCACTCCACAGATCCCACACTCCAGTCGCGATAGCGAGAACACATGTCCGAGCAAACGTCGGTAGACGGTCCAACGATTGGCGACTGCCTCCGGTTGCTAACTCGAAGAGTTGTACCGGCGGGACAGCGCCAGCTCTATGAAGCGCTGCTCAGGGCAGGATCGAAAGGAGCCACGACGCCGGAGCTTGTCTCAACGATGGGCCGTCGAGACGCATCAGAGTTGAGCGGCGTACTCGGAGCGCTGGGGCACCGAATCAACGGAACGCCCGGGTACGGAGCGACCCACGAACCCGGCATTTCGATGATCCTGCGGATCACCAAGGCCGACGGGGGATGGCGATATCGCCTGGAGCCCGTTATGCGCGAAGCTCTTGAGGCACACGCCCCTTCGTGGCTCTCGAACTCTGCCGACGCTAAAGCCCATCGTCTCGTGGCCTTCGTCCGATCGCGGTTTCCGGGATGGAACGGATTTGAGGATCCACGCTTCAACGGAGGCCGACTCGACGAGGTCGGCTACAAGCTCGCCACTCGGGAGAAGGCTCAGGATGTCTTGTCTGAGGAGACCCTGTCCAAGCTGCTCGACGCCCGAGATGCCGATGGCTTCATCGATCAACTCATATCCGTCGGTAGCGACAACAATCTTCTTTGGCAGCCGAAGGCTCAGATCGGCGACCTGAGCCTGCTCCATCATGATGATCTGGATCGGCCCAGCTTCTGCAAGGCTTTCTTCGACCTCCTTTACGGCGATGGTGATACTCCGACTCGCCTTGATCGGTACGTGCATTGGGTGTCGTCGCAAGACCTCGATTCAATGAATCGATGGACGCTTCCCACATATTTTCTCTTCTTCCTCGACACCGAGAACGAGATTTTTGTCAAACCCAGGGCCACCAGGAACTTCCTGAAGCTCGGCGGCTGGGACATCCAGTTTGACGCCAAACCCGCCGGAGACGACTACGCCCGCATCCGCGATGCCTACCGTGAGTTGCGCGAAGCTCTGGCGGAGTACGGCCCACGCCACATGATCGACGTACAGAGCTTCGGCTGGGTCGCGCATGACGAGGAGCAAAGGCAGGCAGAGGCGCGGAAACGCAATGAGGAGGAGGGGTTCGAGTGCAATCGTGACGTCCGCACGGCGATCGAGCAGTTCGAGAAAGACGAGTCCGCCGCTTTTCTGATCGCCAAGGCGAAGCTTATCGAGGGGGCCCGCAAGCGGTTCGGCGAGATCTTTGGGAACGGAGACAGGCTGCGGTCGCTGTCTGCCGAGACTTTCTTTGGTTTCTTCAACGAGGTGAGCGGTCATGGCAAAGTCTTCAGGCTCGGTATTCCTTTGCCGAAGAATCCGGAAACGGCGATGTTCAAGAAACTCCAGCGGGATTTGCCCGATCTGAGGGCGGGGCTAACTCAGCTGCTCCATGCGGGCGGAACGCCAGCTGAGAACGTCGATGCTATGTGGACCGCCGGCCATAACGTCAACATCTTCATTTCAGAAGGGCTGACTGTTCCAAGCGCACTGCTTTTCATTCAAGACCCGGAGAAGTGGTCCGCCGTTCTGCCGATGCCGCAGAAGGAGCACAAGCTCCAGACGACCGGGCACATGCCCCCGTTGGCGGAAGAAGCAACGCTGGGCGAGCGTTTCTGGGCCTTCGAGCGCGCTTTGACCGAATTGCCACGTCGATACGGTCGCGAGTGGGGTCCGGAGGTGCGCCAAGCGTTCTATTACAGCCCCGCCTTCAATCGACTCGAAGATGCGGACGGGCAGAACGGCGATGGTGAGGAATCTTCACCTCCCCCATCCCCGTCGGGGCTCCGTTTCGAAGAGCTGGCGGACTTGCTCCGGCGTGAGGGGCTCCAGTTTCCGCGGGAGGTCGTCGCCAACTACTTGCTGGCTTTGCAGACAAAGCGGTTCGCCATTTTGACGGGGATCTCGGGGACGGGAAAAACACGGATCGCGCTGGCCGTCGCTCTCGCCTTCCGGGTGACGATTGGTGGCCACCGGACGCGAAAACCAAAAGGATGGGGCAGGCCGGACCATGCCGTCCGCTTTCGGGAAACAAGCCAGCCGGACGCCGAGGGAGAGGAGATCCTTCGGAAAATCGCCGGAGGTCGAGTGTGGATCGAGAAAGGCACGACACGCACACAGCTATCCGTGAAGGAAGTGCTCAGCACGCCGGGGCTGGACCACGACAGGGTGCTCCGACCCCAGGGCATCCATGTGCGGCCGCTCGAGAAGGCGGTCTACATCGGCTACAAGTCGCCCTTAATGAGAGAACAGATGGCCGATACCATCTTCGCGCACAATTGGGCGAACGGTCTGAATCAGCTGCCAAGTATCGAGAGAGGCGGGCAGCACCGATTCGGCAAAGGGCGGAGCTACACGATCCGGGTTCCGTTCCATCTCCTCGGGGTCGGTGAAACCGAGGAACAATCTGACCAACAGCAGATCGAGTCCCAACCGCCGGAGACTAGTGGGGTGGAGGAGCGGGAACTAGAAAACAGCGTCGTGGTGCCGGTGCGACCGGACTGGATGGATAACCGGGGATTGCTGGGATACCTCAACCCGCTCACGAACGAGTATTCGACCACCCCCTTCCTTTCTCTTCTTCTCGATGCGCAAGAGGAAGAGATGAGGGCCAAGAGAGAGGAACGCGACGCCCATCCATTCTTCGTCGTGCTGGACGAGATGAACCTCGCCCGGGTGGAGCACTACTTCTCGGACTTCCTGTCGGCGCTCGAGTCGGGCGAAGCCATACCCCTTCACGACAGCCAGAAGATCGAGGCTGGCGAGACGAAATCCGGCACCCAGGTACCGCGGAAGTTGAGGGTCCCAGGCAACGTCTTCTTTACCGGCACGGTGAATGTCGATGAGACGACGTACATGTTCAGCCCGAAGGTGCTCGATCGGGCGTTCACGATCGAGTTCGACCGCGTGAACCTTGAAGGCTACACGGCGGGCGAGGGTTCCGAGGAGCGATCCGGTTTGGATCTGAGCGCGGATGACGAAAGGTTGCGTCTCAAGCCCTACACGAAGCCGGGGCGCGATGAATGGTTGAAGTTCACCGAGCTGGCTGGGGGCCGCTTCTACAAAACGCTCGCTGAGCTCCACGGCATCCTGGAGAGAGAACACCGTCATTTCGGTTACCGGGTGGCGAACGAAATCGCTCGCTTCGTCAACCTCGCGAGGGAACAGTCGGCGGATAAGGACAATGCCGCCGCCGCAGCGTTCGACCTCGCATTGCTCCAGAAGGTCCTCCCGAAGTTCCATGGCACCCAGCAGGAATTGGAGGATCTGCTCAAGCGCTTGTTCGACTTCGCCGTGCACGGGCGGGATCGCGGCCGCCGGAGGAGCGATGCCGTCAGACTGGACGGCTGGAGCGTTGTGGACGGTCGTCTGACGCCGAGCGACGAGTCCGGACTGGGCGGGCCCGGAGCGTCGGAGTCCGATACCGGTGGGTCCAAGACAGCGGACGCCGGACCCGGATCAGACGGGGCGGTTGCCACTCGCGGGCACGGCCGGGCTCCGGCGTTTCCACGGACCGGGGCCAAGATCTGGCGCATGCTGAGGCGGCTGGAGCAGCGAGGCTTCACTTCGTTCATCGAGTGATCGCTCCATCCGAAGGGACCCGCCCCAAGGTCGGAGAAGCAGATGCGGCCGTCCGTGTCCGCGGATGGGGATCGGAAGACCCGGAGCCGGATCCAGACGGGTGCATTCGGTTGCAGAGCGAGCGGCCTTGGGTGGTCGAGGGCCCGCGCAAGCAGCTCGCCGAGATTGGAGCGGTCTTGCCCACCTCGACCTGGAACCGGGCCGGAGGCGGCGCGCTCGTCCTGAGCCTGGTCAACTCCGTCGGAATCCTCGAATTGCCTCACGTCGGACGCGTGGAGTTGTACAGCGGCAAATTCGGACGCCGAGATTTCGAAGCGCTTCTCGCGGATCTGACGGCGCTCGCCACCAGCCTGCCGTTCTCGGCCCGGGACCCGGGGTCGGCGCAGTACGACAGCGGGGCGGCGCCTCCCGATCACGTTCTCTACCACGCGTTCGTCTACCTGCGCTACATCCTCTCGGAGGATGCGCCGGCGGACACGCGGTTGATCCCCGCTCTGGAACTCATTCAGCGCACGCCGTACCGGCGCTGGCGAACGGAGCGGCGAGAGGTCCGAATCGAAGCGCTCACCAGGGTGGATTCGCCCACGTTGCTGGACCTTGTGACACGGACCGGGACGCCGGTGCGGGCGGCGTCCCTATCCGTACCGGGGGCGGCACTCGCCTCGCGCCTCGGTGGGCAGCTTCCCGAAGCGGTCTCTGAGCGCCGGATCCGAGCCACGATCGACACGCCGGAGAATCGGTTTGTTAAGGCCTTCATCGGCCAGGCCCAAGGGATCATCGGCCGGACCCGGGCGGCGGTCGAAGGCGGGCGCAGCGTGTTCGAGAAGAATCTGATCGACGACTGCGACCGGCTGGGCGCGGCACTGATGCCCATCGCACGCCATTCGATGTGGGACGAAGTCGGAAGGATGGTGCGGATCCCGTTTTCCTCCACGGTCCTCCAGCGGCGGCGCGGCTACAGGCATGTGCTCCGGCACTTCGCCAGGATCCGGCTCGCGCCCCGGATCCCGCTGGACAGCCGGGAGCTGCGGAATCTGCTCGAACTCAAGGACATCGCCACCCTCTACGAACTGTGGACCTTCTTCCGCCTCGCGGACCTCGTGCGCGCCCTCCTCGGACCGCCGATTCGAAGCGCGCGACCGGCCCGCAGCGACTCGTTTCAGGTCTCTCTGGGCTGGAACCAAACCTTCGAGTGGGCCTCCGGCGTTCGCCTGGCCTACAACCGGACTTTCTCTCCGTCGAGAGATTCCTACTCGGTACGGCTGCGCCCGGACATCGCGCTCTATCTGCCCGGCAGATCGAATGCCGATCTTCACCTGTTCGACGCGAAGTTCAGCGTGCGGAGACTCTCCGACGCGGGGCTCGTTACGGGGAAGGGGGAAGAGCGGCGGGCCGACGCCGAGGAGCGGAAGGGCGTGTTCACGCGCGGCGACCTCTACAAGATGCACACCTACCGGGACGCGATTCCGAACGCCCGCTCCGTGTGGATCCTGTACCCCGGCACGGAGTTCCGTTTCTTTGACGCCTCGAACTCGAGACCGGTGATCCGGCCGACGGATTTGCCCCGCCGGTTGGAGGGCGTCGGTGCAGTTCCGTTCGCACCCAAGCCGGACGCTGGACCCGGTCCCTCGCCGCACGGTGAAGTGATGGCGACGCTGCGGAAGCTACTCGGGCCGCACCTTCCTGGCGCGCCATTCACCGGAAGCGGAGGCCCTTCGACGGTCCCGCTCCCGTAGCCGCTGACTGATCAATCGGCGGGAGCGTCCTCGCCGGCATCCTCCATCAGTTCTCTCAACTCACGTGTCGGCTCGGGAGGCTGCTCCACCATTTCAACCACACGAGTGAATCCTTCGGGCGACAACGGGATCCGCTCCCCGCTCAGCCCCAAGCCGTGCTCCAGGAATCGGCTTGCGAATTCCTCAGCGGAATCCCGCCCGAAATCTGCGGGTAGCGGGTATTCGGCGGAGGGATCGCCGTAGCTGAGATCGGGGAGCTGGTACTCTTCTGAGTCCGGTGACGGCGGATCTGAAGGGAGCACGCTTCGGAGTCCGTCTGCGATCACGTTCCGGAGCGACTGGCCGGTGTTCGCGGCGTGGCGCCGAGCACGGGCGAGCAATTCGTCGTCGATGTCGAGCGTCGTCTTCATCCCTGCATACCAGGTGCCGCAGTCCGCCCCCGCGCGCTAAGGAACGAACATGACCGGCCGGGCGGGGAGAGCGTCTACGTCGATCACCTTCCCCTCCTTCATGACCATCGTCTGCTGGCGGATGTTCTTGATGTCCTCCAGCGGGTTCGCGTCCAGGAGGACGAGGTCCGCGAACTTGCCGACCTCGATCGTTCCGAAATCGTCGAGGCCGCGGGCGGCGAGGGCGCCATTGCGGGTTCCAGCCACGATCGCCTCCGACGGCGTCATGCCGAGTTCGACGAGGCCTTCGATCGCCATCAGCGTGCCGATGCCCGGCTCCTGCCAGATCGGCTTCGGTTCGCGCAGGAACTGGACGTCGGCGGCCGGGAAGTTGTCCGTGCCGAGGGTGACGATGCAGCCGGCGTCGATGAGGCTCTTCGCGTTCTGGCGGCGCATGGCGTTGCCGTGGCCCAGGGCGTTGCGCTCCCGGCGCAGTTCGAACGACGTCTTCTCCCGCTTGACGGGCCGTCGCAGGCGCCCCCACTCCGCTGAGTTCCCGGGGTCGGCCAGACGCGCCTCGGCGGCCGCGACATCGGCCAGGTGCTTTTCCCACGCCTCACCCGTGATCGTGTTCACCAGCATCGAGCAGATCACGCTCCGCTCCCGGATCTGCGCCAGCAACGCCTCGGAATACGGACGGCCAGCCAGGAGTTCGGGGTGCTGGATGAGGTCGATGCCCGCTTCGACGGCGAGGCGCAGGCTTTCCGGGTTGGTGCCGTGCGTCTCGGCGACGAGTCCGCGCCGGTGGGTCTCCTCCACGATCACGCGTTGAGCCTCGGGAGAGAAGCCGATCATCGTGGGGTAGGACCAGTGACTGCTGCCCCCGTACTTCACGAAGTCGACGCCCTTGTCGAGATAGTCGTTGATCGCAACGCGGAGTTCCTCCGGATACATGTCCATGAGGTCCTCGCCGGCACCCTGCGCGAGGTGGTCGGAGAACTGCTCCTCCCACAGCGACAGATCCGAGTCGGCGATCAGGGAGAACGTGACGGAGAAGGCGCCGCCCCAGCCGACGATGTTGCCGGCGACCTGCATCCGGGGACCCACTTCCCGCCCGTCCGCGATCGCGTCACGCACCTCGATGAGTTGCGGGAGCTGGCCGTAGCTGTCGCGCAGGTGCGTCACGCCGTGCTTGAGGTGCATCTGCGCGGCCTCGAGGGCGATCTCCGCCCCGCGCTCCCAGTAGAAGACGGCATTCTCCTTCCGGTGCTTCCCGAAGCCGGCGCCGTAGAGGCTCGTGTGCACGTTCGTGTCGACGAAGCCGGGGGTGACGTACTTCCCCGCCCCGTCTATGACCCGCGCGCCATCGGGCACGGTGATCGCGGCACTGGGGCCAACGGCGATGATCCGGGCTCCTTCTACCACCACGGTCGTTTCCGGCAGCGGGTCGCCGCCGTTCCCGTCGATGACCGTCGTCCCGACGATCGCCACCGTCTCCTGCGCGAGGCCCGGCGATGGCGGCGCCCAAACGGTTAACGCCACGGCAAGTAGAGCGACGAATCGGCGAGTCAGCATTGTGAGCCTCCCACTTCGATCAGGCGCCGAGAACATTCACGCACCGTAGCGATCGGCGAAGGCCGACTCAGCCTCCATCTCCATCGTGCGCTTGATTTCCAGAGCCGTATCCCTCGAAAAGCCTTCGCTCATCAGGATGTCCCGCAGGTGGATGGGTCGCCGCGATCCCTCGGGATCCTGCCATTCCGGAAGACTGTGCGAGTAGTCGCGCAGATCCCAACCGCTCAGCGCCCCGAACTCATCCCAGATCCGATCGATCAATTCCTCGTCAGCCGGCGACAGCTCGGTTTGCGGGGGAGCGTCGGGCCCCAGGAGCCGGACATGGTCGCCACTTCGTTCGGAGATGACCGTGTGGCAACAGGAAGGGCCCTCGGGCGCAACCGGTTCGTTGATCTTGTCGAGCGTCGCGCTGAGAATCGGTCCCTGGGGCAGGGAGAAGTACGTATCGAACGTGAGCGGGCGGCCCCATTCCAGCAGGGCCGTGCGATCCGTGAGATAGAGCAGCTTGACGAGCTTGAGGACGCTCATGCGACCGCCGCCGTGGTCGAGCAGCCGGGCGGCTGCCTGCGTTGTTTTTGTCTCGTCGAACCGGAAAGCCATGTGGCAAACGATGGTCGCGTTCCCTACAAGCGTCAAGCCAACCGGACCCTGAACCGGCGGCCCCCGGCCAAGCCAGGAGGTGCGGCGGAGCGGCGTCGCGCCCCGGGTTGGTCGCGGACCCTGAGCCGTGCCTTATCACGATCCGTCGGCGTAGGCGATGCGGCCGGCGAAGTCGACGGCGGGGACAAGAACATCTCCGATCGCCTCGAACGCCTGATCTGCGTCCGCCTGGCCGACCTCCTCTTCCTGAACGGCGCGCTCCAGCGACACGGCCATGGCCGCGGTGGCCAGCTTGTACATCTCCCGCAGTTCCTCCGCCCTCGCCGGCTCCGCGTAGCAGCAGCCGGTGAGACTGCGGTTGTCCATGTTGACGAACACGATGGTCCTGCCCTCCTCCGAGTCGACCCGGGCCACCGATCTTTCGCCGAAACCGTGGTCGCTCCAACCGTCCCGCCTAACCTCGCGTATCTCGGGCGGCTGCACGGAACTCTTTCCGGGCTTCGGTTTCTGACCCGGAGAGTTCGGGGCGACCTCCCGGGGCGGATCGACGGTCAGTTCGCCGTGCGCCTCCAACGGCCGCAGGCACGCGGGCCACGTGAACTTCACGCGCAGCGGGAGGACGGTGCCGGCGGGCGTGCCTTCCGGAGGCTGGAGCCGGATGGAGAGCCGCCCGTCCCACAGCTTGCGGCTCTTCATCCAGCCTTCCGGCGCGACGATACACTCTCCGCGTTCGACCGGGCGCGACAGGAACGTGTTCTCCGCATCGGTCTCCAGCTGAATGTCGCACCAGGAGTTCGCCGGACAACGTTTCCGCAGAAAGGAGCCGCCCTTTCGCCACCGGAGGTAGGTCGGGAAGCGCCGGCCCTCGAACGCCGCGCCCCTGCGCCCGTTGGCCCGCACGGGGGCCGGGATGTTTCCCGCGCCGCGGAGGATGGCGGCGAGGGCGGCCGACGAATCGATCATGCGCCGGAACAGTTCGTCGGTCTTCTCGCTGCTCTCGGCGGAGCGCCGGATCGCGGTCACCCGCCGCCGATAGTTCAGCGTCCGCAGCCCCTCGTGCCCGCGCAGGTGACCCGCCAACTCCTCGAGCAGCTCCCGCTTCTCGTCGATGTCGCGCATCCGGTCGCGCGATCCCATGAACAGTTGTTCGATGAGACCGGACGGCAGCGCGGAGCAATCCACGGCGACGAGAAGACTTCGCGCCAGATACTGGAACCCGACGCCGCGCGCCCCCCGCCGACGCAGGAAATCCCGCGGTTCAAAGGCGTGCGCCTGCCCGTTGACCGTGAAGATCACGGCCTCCGAGGCGCGCACCCAGTGTGCCGTATTCGCGTTTTCCTTGAACGGGATAAGCGAGACGCGGACCGCGGGGCCGCCCCGAAGCGTCAGTTCGTCCTCGACCGGGAAGCCGTTTTCCACCACGTCGGCGGCGTCCACCGCGAGTCGAGTGTCGAGCCCCGAAACAATGGCTTCCCGGTCGATCTTGAACGAGCGGGTCTCGACGACCTGAATGGGCACCGGAGTACGGTACAGCCGACGGTTGAGCATGCGCGTGAAATCCAGCGTCGCCTTCGACTTCTCCGGCAGATCGTACTCATAAAGGCGTACCAGCGAGCCCCACTCGATACGCCGGGGGCCGCGGGTCGCCGCGGCCCAGATGGGCAGGGCGTCGGTCTCGACGCGAAGAATCCTCCCGCCGGGGGCGAGGTACTGGAACCGGGACAGACGCTCGTCGGCCCGCGGGCGCAGGCGCCGCACTACGGTGAACCCCCACGCTTCGGAGTCGCCGGGCGCGGCGGGGTGGCGCCGGGAAACGATGAGTTGGTAGTTGTGCTCTTTGCCGCAGAACGGGACGGCGCCCGTCGAGCCCATGTTGAATTTCCCCTGAACGAACGGAATGTGCAGCTTGTTGCTGGCCGCCAGGGACGTGAAGGTGCGGGGAAAGTCGTCCGGAGCCTGGCCCTCTCCGCGGTCGGTGATCGTGATGGTCGGCCTTCCGGGGAGCTTTCGGCCCGAGAAGACGACCTGAACCGATTTTCGCGCGAGCCGGCCGCGGTCGGTCGCGGTGATCTCGGCGAGGCGCCCGCCGGGCACGCCGAAGTACCGTTCGGCGGCCGCGAACATGGAAGCGGGCGGCGAACCCGGCAGGTCTCCGCGTTCGTGGGCTCCGGCCATCAGCACTGCGTCTATGCTGTTGACCACCTTCTCGACGAGCGCGCCCCTGGCACTCGCCTGCTGGTTCAGGAACTGTCCGCCGTTGTTTTCCACACCTCCGTATGGTGCCCAGTGCTCATCGCATGTGTACCCCCGCTGATCCAGACAGGCGTGAACCTCCGCCTCGGTATGAGCCGTCAGTAGACCGTCGAGGAGGTCCTGCACGGGGGAGGAAAACGAGAGGCTCGTCTGAACACTCATTCATTTCTCCGAACTTTGGTCCGTTGGCGGCCCCCAAGTTAGGCGGAGCGGGTTGAAGCGGGTAAGGGTTCGGCGCATTCTCCGGGGAAGTGGAACGCGGGCGGGCGTCGTGCGATGGCGGCGCCGGAACGTGAACCGACGCCATAGCCGCCGGAGTACCCATGAAACACATCGCTTCCCTACTACTGATCGCGCCGCTCGCGGCGGGCACCGGCGGGATACGGCCGCACGTACTGCCGGACACCGGGTCGATGCCGAGCGCCGCGCGGGGCACGATGCCATCCGAGCGGGCGCCGGACACCTATCCGAAGAACCCAGCCATCGACGCGCTCAACTACGCGTTCGCGCTCACGCTGAGCGACGAGACGGACACGATCTCGGGCGAGGCGACGATCGACCTCCGGTTCCTGGAGGCGGGGATCGAGCAAGTGCGCCTCGACCTGATCGAGGAGCGGCCCGATGGCACGGGCATGCGTGCCGGGGCCGTGACCGGGACGGATGGTGCGCTCGAGTTCGAGCACGCGGACGACGCGCTGTTCATCTCGCTCGCGCGCCCGACGGAGGCCGGCGAGCGGCGTCGGATCACGGTCGCCTACGAGGGGGTGCCGGCCACCGGCCTCATCATCGGTCCGAACAAGCACGGAGACCGGACCTTCTTCAGCGACAACTGGCCCGACAGGGCGCGCAACTGGCTGCCGACGATCGACCATCCGTACGACAAGGCCACGAACGAACTGATCGTCACGGCGCCGGCCCACTACCAGGTCATCTCCAACGGGCTCCTCATCGAGGAGACGGATCTCCCGGCCGGCACCCGGCGCACGCACTGGAAGCAGTCGGTCCCGATCGCGACCTGGCTCTACGTGCTCGGCGTGGCCCGCTTCGCGGTGCAGACCGTGGACCACCACAACGGGGTGCCGATCCAGACGTGGGTCTACGCGCAGGACCGTGACGCGGGTTTCCATGATTTCGCGGTCCCCACGAAGCAGGCGATGGAGTTCTACGGCGACCGGGTGGGACCGTATTCGTACGAGAAACTCGCCAACGTGCAGTCGAACAGCGTGGGCGGCGGGATGGAGGCGGCGACGGCGATCTTCTACGGCGACGACTCGGTCACGGGCGAGCGCTCGATCCGCTGGCGGAACGTCATCATCCACGAGGTGGCCCACCAGTGGTTCGGGAACGCGGTCACCGAATACGACTGGGACGACGTGTGGCTCAGCGAGGGCTTCGCGACCTACTTCACCCTCCTCTTCATCGAACACCAGTACGGGCGGGACGAGTTCGTCGAACGACTGAA
This sequence comes from Candidatus Palauibacter sp., assembly GCF_965222475.1. Classification (GTDB taxonomy): domain Bacteria; phylum Gemmatimonadota; class Gemmatimonadetes; order Palauibacterales; family Palauibacteraceae; genus Palauibacter. Next base: position 119,612 of record NZ_CBDCUB010000003.1, read on the forward strand.
GGTGAGCCGGGACGGGATCCGCGCCTTCATGGCCGAGAACCCCGACTATCGGATCGTCCACGACAACCTGGCCGACATGAGCCGGGTCACGAGCGGGGCCGGGACGTACCAGAAGGGGTCATGGACGCTGCACATGCTGCGCGGGGTGGTCGGCGAGGACGCGTTCCGGGCCGGGATCCAGGACTACTACCGGGAGTTCCGGGACCGGAACGCGACCACGGCGGATTTCCGGCGGGCGATGGAAGAGGCTTCGGGCCTCGATCTGCGCGAGTTCTTCGACCAGTGGCTGTATCGAGGCGGGTGGCTGAAGGTCGAGGGCGGCTGGAGCTACGACGCCGAGGCCGGGGCGATCCACGTCGAGATCGATCAGGTGCAGGACGACGCCTACACGTTTCGGACGCCTTTCCAGATCGGGATCCACCTCCCGCCGGACGCGCCGGGCGAGCGCGGCGTACACGGAGCCGCCGAGCCGCCCCGCATCGAGGTGGTCGAGGTCGACGCACGTCGCAACCGGTTCACGATCCCGGTCGAGGCGGAGCCGCGCGACGTCGTCCTCGATCCGCACACCTGGCTTCTCATGGATGCGGACTTCGAGCGTCGCGGGGCAGGACGATAGCGCTTGCACGGGGCGCGTCGCGTGAGACAGCTTTGACGCCCTGGATCCGCTTCGGGAAGGGACGGCGCACTTGGCGATCGATCGACGCGACTTTCTGAGGGCGGCCACCGCCGGCGCGGCCGGGCTGTCGCTCGGCAACGCCTCTTCGCTGGCGGGCGCCCCCCTGTTCGAGGGCTCGGTCCCGGCGCCCCGCGCCACACCCCTCCGCAGACGCGGCGGCCAGGCCCCCGACGTGGTCGTGATCGGGGCGGGCAACTTCGGCATCTGGACCGCGCTCAACCTCGTTCGGCTCGGCGCCACCGTCACCGTGCTCGACGCGTACGGCCCCGGCAACTCTCGCTCCACCTCCGGCGGGGAGACGCGCGGGGTGCGCTCCTCGTACGGCGGCCGCCCCTCGGGCTTCGTCTGGAACCGGTGGGCCAACGAGGCCATCCGGCGCTGGATCCAATGGGATGAGGAGGGTCGGGAACTCCTCCTCCCGCGTGTCTTCTACCAGTCGGGCGATCTCATCCTGCGCGAGGAGATGATCCCGTATCTCGAGGACACGATGGCCCAGTGGGATCGGCTCGGCGTCGACTACGAGTTGCTCGACGTGGAGGAGATCGACTACCGCTGGCCGTGGATCCGGACGGAGGAGGGGGTCTCGCTGGGACTCTACGAACCCAACGCGGGCGTGGTCCGGGCGCGGCGGGCGATCGAGTCGGTGGCCAAGCGGTTCGAGATGGAAGGCGGCGAGATCCGAATCGCGCGGGCCGCTCTCGGAGAATCGGACGGTCGCCAGCTCAACGACGTGACGCTGGGCGGGGAGGAGGCGCTGGCGGCGTCGACGTTCGTGTTCGCGGTCGGCCCCTGGATCGGGAAGACGTTCCCGGAACTGTTCGGCGACCGCGTCCGCATCCCGATCGGCAACGTGTTCTACTTCGCGGTGCCGGACCAGCGCTTCATGTTCCCCAACATGCCGAGCTACGGGGTGCCGGGGTGTACCGGCTGGCCCGCTCTCGGCCCGGACCACCGCGGCTTCCGCGTGCGTACGGGCGGGCAGACGGGAGACGATCCGGACACGAGCGACCGCTGGGTGCCGCCCGAGGCGCACGAACGCCCCCGCCAGGTCCTCGAGCGCTACTTCCCCGACATGATCGGGGCCGCGGTCAACGAGACGCGCGCCTGCCACTACTGCTTCGGTCCCAGCCGCAACTTCCTCGTCGACAAGCACCCCGACTTCGACAACGTGTGGCTCGCCGGCCTCGGAACCGCCGAGTCCTTCAAGCAGGGTCCGGTCCTCGGCGAGTACATCGCCAAGCGCGTGCTGGAGATCGAGAACGATCCGGAACTGGCCGAGCAGTTCAGGTTCTCCCTCGAGGCGCCGGAGGGCGGGGAGCGGGAGCCGGACCCGCAGTCGGAGGACCTCGGCGGTTGAAGACGCGACCACTCCTCGCGGCGGCGGCCGTACTGACGGTCGTCACCGCAGTCGCGACAGCGGGATGCTACGGTCCGCTCCGGCTGACGCCCTCGGACCACGCCTCGGTCCTGGCCGATCAAAGGCTGCAGGCCGAGCACCCGGCGACTCCGGGCCCCTACGAGGTGCGGCGGCTCTACTACGGGAGCGGGACCGACAGGCGCCGGCCCGAGTTCCGGGATTCCGTCTCCATCGTGACGGAGACCGTGGACGCCTCCAAGCTCGTGTCGCTCGGCGCGACGGCGAAGGAGCGCAACGGCTATTGGGGCTTCACGCCGAAGGAGTTCCCCATCAACGGCCGCGTCTGGTATCCCGAGGGCGAGGGCCAGGACGATCGTCCCTTCCCCCTCGTCCTCATCGTGCACGGGAACCACAACATGAAGGACTTCTCCGACCCCGGTTACGGGTACCTCGGAGAGCTGCTGGCGAGCCGCGGCTATGTGTTCGCGTCCGTCGACATGAACTTCATCAACGGAAGCATCCGGAACGAGAACGACGGGCGCGGCTGGTTTCTCCTCAAGCACATCGATGCGTTCAAGGGGTTCGCGGCGGACGATTCCACCCCCTTCTTCGGCAGGCTCGACTTCGACCGCATCGCCCTCATCGGACATTCGCGCGGGGGCGAAGCGGTGGGACACGCGGCGGCCTTCAACCGGCTGTCTCGCTATCCGGACGACGCCTCGCTGGAATTCGACTTCAATCACGGGATCCGCGGGATCATCGCGATCGCCCCGGTGGACGGTCAGTACCTGCCCACGGGCCGGCTCGTGCCGGTCGAGAACGTCAACTACATGGTGTTCCACGGTTCGCACGACGGGGACGTCACGAGCTTCCACGGACTGCGGCTGTTCAACCGGCTCGAGTTCACCGACGGCGCGGACTACTTCAAGACCGCGATCTACATGTACCGGGCCAATCACGGCCAATGGAACACGGTGTGGGGGAACAAGGACAACGGGCCCCGAAGCGCGCGGCGGCTCGATCTGCGGGGACTCATAGACGGCGAAGCGCAGCGGGAGTTCGCGAGGATCCATATCTCGGCCTTCCTCGAGACGACGCTGCGCGACAATCCGGACTACATGCCGATGTTCCTGGACCACCGCGCGATCGGGGGCTGGCTGCCGGAGACGATGTACATCACGCAGTTCGAATCGAGCAGTTTCCGGCCGCTCGCCACCTTCGAGGAGGACATCGACGTCACGACGGGGACCGCGCACGGCGTGAAGCTGCGGGGTGACTCGCTCGGCGTGTGGCGCGAGGATCTGCTGGACCTCCGGTCGCAGAACCGGCCCACGACGTCGAGTTCGCAGCAGAACAACGCCCTCTGGCTGGGCTGGAACAACCGCGCGGCCGGGGACGGGGACGCGCTCGGGACGCCGGCGAGCTACGCCATCTCGCTGCCCGACGCCCTCGGGGCGGAGTGGGGACTGAGCGCGACATCCCGCCTGGACCTGCAGCTCGCGGCCGTGGAGGGCCGGCCGGGCCCGCGAAGACCCGGAGACGAAGACCAGGGGCAGGGCGACGACGCGGCGCGGGCCGGCCGGGAACGGGACGACGGCGCGCGCGAGGAGGGGGAGGAGGACGAGGAGCCGGTGGATCTTTCGGTCGTGGTCACAGACGCCGACGGCGAGTCCGCGAGCGTGCGGCTGTCGGACTACGGGCCGATCCGGAGGCCCCTCGAGACGGTGGTGCGGCGCCGCAACGACGCCGAGTCCTTCGACAATCAGTGGGAACTCGTGCTCCAGTCCTTCTCCATCCCGCTCGACGACCTGGTGGAGGCCAATCCCGCCTTCGATCCGGCCCGCCCCCGCGAGATCCGCCTCCTCTTCGAGCGCACCGCCGCCGGCACCGTCGTCGTGGACGACATCGGATTCTCCGACCGATGGCCCGGCAGCTGACGACACCGCTCTCACCACGGAATCAGCATGAGTCATGACAACGCCGGGAAGGTCGGCTCGGTCAGGCGTGAACTGAGCCAACGCGAGCATGAGGGCCGACCCGTCCACGCGCTGGTTGCGGCGAGGGTGTACGGCGCGGACCGAGACGATCTCTGGAACGCACTGACGAACGCGGCTCGGATTCCGCAGTGGTTCCTGCCGATTTCCGGAGAACTGCGCCCGGGCGGGAGGTACCAGTTCGAAGGAAACGCCGGGGGCGAGATCACGGAATGTGAGCCGCCGGAGCACTTCGTCCTGACGTGGCGCATGCACGGAGACGTCAGTAGGGTGACCGTGACGCTCTCGGAAATGTCGGAAGGCCGCACCGAGGTGCGTCTCGAACATCTCGCACAGTTCCCGCCGGAGTTCTGGGAGGAGTTCGGGCCGGGCGCGGTCGGTATCGGCTGGGACCAGGCCATGTACGGCCTCGATCAGCACTTCTCTTCAGACCCCGCAGTCGTCCCGGATACGGCGGCGGAGTGGCTCGCCTCCGCCGAAGGGGGGGATTTCACTCGCCGAAGCAGCGATGCCTGGTGTGAGGCGTCGATCGCCCTGGGCGCCGACGAAGAAGCCGCCCGCGCCGCGGCCGATCGGGTGGCCGCCTTCTACATGGGCGAAGACCCAACCTGACGCCCCTCACGGAACCGCATCATAGCCATGCAAATCCAACATCGAGTGTAAGATTTGTCATGTTATCGGACGGATGGCCGTCGGCTCCGGATCAGTCGCGGGACGGCAAGATCAGCGGAAGCTGAGGCCGAAGCGGTGGGCGTTTCCGTCCACGTCGAAGGCCTGGAAGGCGTATTCGACCGTGAGGGCGTCTCCGGTGAAGGCGAAACCGAAGGTGAACGGGCTCCGTTCGTCCTCGACCACGCGCTGGAGCCCGGCGCGGAGGCGGAAGGTGTATCCCTGAACGGGCCAGTATGAGAGTTCGACGCCCCCGGCCGGGATGATTTCGCCGTCCCTGCGGCGGAGGAGCTGGCTGGTGAGGAACATGTCCAGCTCGCCGACCTCGAACCGCTCGGTGGAGACGCCGAGCGCCAGCTGGGTCGGGATCCTGACCCCCCGTCCGTGAAGCTCCAGGTCGGATCCCAGGTTGCGGGCCGCGAGGCTGACCATGGTGGGCCCGAACTCGCGCGCGACGCCCAGATCCAGCACGACGGCCCGGTCCATCCCGCGCGCGAACTGAAGCTCCAGGTACTTGGCGACGATGCCCGCGCCGAAAACGCCGAACAGCTCGCGCGCGTAGCCGAGCGAGGCGGCGAATTCGGTCACGGGGGAGCCGTCCGGCGTGACAGCCGCGCCCTGAAGATCCGGGCCCGGAGCGATCCCGCGGCCGCTGTACCGCAGATACCGGAGACCGACCGCGAAGTCGCCAAGCCCGACGGCGCCCTTCCCGGCGATCGTCGCGAGCGTGCCCTCCGAGCCGTAGCGATGCAGACCGGCGGCCATGCCGTCCACGCGGGAGATGAGGGCGGGCGCGTAGAAGAGGAGGTCCGCGCCGCCGCCGAGCAGGTAGGGTGAGTTCCCGTAGGCGGCGGCCTCCACGCTGGCCGGAGCTTCGAGCAGGAGCGCGCCGTGGCCCGCCGGGTGGGACTGTGCCGCGCCCCCTCCCGGGCCCGCTCCGCTTGCCAAGGCCGCGAGCAGCAGGGGAACCGCGGCCCGTGCGGCGGTGGATCCCGCGGTCCGCTCCCTCTCCGGGTTCAGTCCCACAGACGCTCGGTCTCGACGAAATCCCGGAATCCGTCCGGGTCGTCGGCGGCCCGCTCGATCCGCGCGACGCCGCGCTCGATGTCCTCCATGCCGTTCGCGATCGAGATGCGCAGGAAGTGCTGGCCCTCGGAGCCGATGCGGCAGAAGGAGGCCCGGTCCATCGTCGCGACGCCGTACCGGTAGAGGAGGAACATCTGGAGCATGCCCGAGGGAGTCGTCCGCGCCCGCGGTTCCGCGGGCATCGCCTCGTGCGCCTCGAACACGCCCAGCCGCCGACACATGCCGGATACGTTGGGGAAGACGTAGAAGGCACCCTTGGGCAGTCGGCAGCGCAGGCCGTCGATCGCGTTGAGCGCGGGCACGATGAAGTCCCGCCTCCGCTCGAACTCTCCCACCATGTGCGCCACGACGCCGGCCGTGGCCGGGTCCTCGTACGCGGCCCGTCCCCCTTCCTGCAGGAAGGGCGGCACGCACGACATGATGTTGATGTTCAGCTGCTTGAAGACCTCGGCTTCTTCACCCGTCGGCAGGACGGCCCATCCGAGCCGCCACCCGGTCATGGCGAACCCCTTCGAGTGGCCGCTCGCGATCACCGTCCGCTCCGCCATCCCCGGCTGCGAGGCGATGCTGTGGTGCTCCGCTCCGTCGAAGAGGATGTGTTCGTAGATCTCGTCGGAATAGATCCGCACATCCGGGTGGCAGCGTTCGCGGACCACCTCCGCGATTCCCGCAAGATCTTCGGCCGAAAGCACGCCCCCGGTCGGATTCGATGGTGAGCAGAGGATGATGAGCCGGGTGCGCTCGGTGAGGAGCGCCGCGAGGTCGTCCGCCGTGAACCCGAACCCCTGTTCCCCGGAGAGATGGAGCGGGACCGGGCGCGCCCCCACGAAAGTCGCCCACGACTCGTAGATCGGGAACCCGGGACTAGGATAGACGACCTCGTCGCCCCGGTCGACGTACGTCTGGAAGGTGTACCCGATCGGAGGCTTGGCCCCGGGGGTGACCACGACTCGGTCCGGTCCCACTTCGATCCCGCGCGTCCTCGAGACGTGTCGCGCGATCGCCTCGCGGAAGGACGGGAGCCCGGCCGCGTCGCAGTACCCCGAGTTCCCCGCCTCGAGTTCGGCCACGGCGACCCGGTTCAGGTGGGGCGCGCTGCGAAAATCCGGGGCGCCGATGTTGAAGCGGATGACATCCATCCCGCGGTCGAGACAGACCCGGATGTCATCGTTGACCTTGAACGCGTTCTCGGTCCCCAGATCGGCGAGGCGTCGCGCTAGAACAGGCATGCCCGATAATGTCCCGGCCGCCCCCCCGGTGCCAGTCGATCGGTTGAGCAGACGCTGGACTTCGTGCCGCTTGCAAGCAATGACTGCTAGCACTAGTTTTCTCGTGCTGGAACGCTGTCGCGGAGAGTGGAGCATTGTGGGAAGCACGATTACCGTCCGGGATATCGACCCGGGGGACAAGGCCTGGCTTCGGCGCGAGGCACGCTACACCGGCATTTCGATGGAGGAGTTCGTCCGCCGCCTGATTCGTGAGAAGCGGGAAAAGACGGAAGGCGGGACGAGGCCCTCGGAGGTGTTCGAGCGGCACTTCGGGCCGGAGTACGGGGTCGAGTTGCCGCCGCTGCCTCGTCACGGATACAAGGCGTTCGCGTTCGAGGACGAGCGAACGGGCGAAGCGTGACCCGGCCGCTCGGGTGGCTCATTGATACCAACGTCGTCTCCGATATGATGCGGCCGGCTCCCGAACCGCGAGTGGCCGGGTTCCTCGACGGAATCTCCCCCCAGGGAATCGGTCTGGCATCCATCACGGTGTGGGAGGTCCTCAACGGAATCGGCCGCATGGAGGCTGGCCGCCGACGGGAGGATCTGTCCGAGCGGTTCCAGGGCGTCCTGGACGAACTCTTCCGCGGACGGATCCTCGACTGGACTCTGGCCGACGCTCGGGCCTGCGCCCGCATCATGGAAGCGAAGCGGCGGCGGGGAGAACCGCTCGACGATCATCTGCCGGACGCCATGCTGGCCGGTACGGCGGTACGTCACGGCCTCGCCCTGGTCACGCGGAATGAGCGAGACTTTCGCAACACCGGTATCGAAGTCGTCAACCCGTGGGCTGACCGGCAGCGTTGAGCAGATGCAGGGGAAGAGCCGCGAAGCGGAGCTACAAACCCGCCTCGGGCGAGCGGGTTGCCGCATAGCTGTCAACCATATACCATATGCTGCATGGACAAGATCAAGACGACGGTCTACCTGCGCGCGACCGACTACGGCAAGCTGAAATCGATCGCGGACGCCGAGAACCGCTCCGCGGCCGAACTGATCCGGGAGGCGGTGGCGGAGTATGCCACCCGCAAGGTACGCGCCCGGTTGCCGCGCAGCATCGGCATGGGCGACAGCGGTATGCCTGATCTGGCCGAGCGGTACGAGGAATACCTGGACGGGTTCGGGGAGGACGACCCTGCCGGGGACGCCTGTGAAGCGGAGAGGGAACCGCACGAAGGCGACGGCGACGGACCGTGATCGTCGCCGACACCAGCGCGATCGTAGGACTCCTCGACCGCGGGGCCCGGGACCACGAAACAATCCGCAACGCCTACGAAAACCGGCCCGGGGAATGGATTCTGCCTTGGGCCATCCTCCCGGAACTGGACTACATCGTAGAAGCCAGACTGGGGGCTGTCGTAGCCGCCGCGCTGCGAGAGGACCTGGCGGAAGGCAGGTTCATGATCGAGTGGGGGCGACTCGCTGATCTGCGGCGGGCAGCGGACCTGCACGCAACCTACCGCTCCCTGCGCCTGGGGCTGGTGGACGGTGCGGTCATGGCCGTAGCCGAGCGGCTCCGCGCCCGGGCCATCGTGACCATCGACCTCCGCGATTTTGGAGCGGTATCCCTCGACGGGCAGCCACAGCTCTGGCCGAGGGATCTCTAGGAACAACCGGGAGGGTTCATGTCGCACGTCAGGCTGAAGGGTCGGATCGCGCGCGCCGGGCTCTGGGCGGTACTGCTGCTTCTCCTGCCTCCCGTCCCGTTGGAGGCACAGGAGGCCCGGCGGCGGTGGGAGCGGATGGGCCAGATGCGGCGCGAGAAGTTCGACGTCGTGCTGCCCGAGGTGATGCGGGAGAACGGGATCGACATGTGGATCACCGTCCGCAAGGAAGGCCTCGACGACCCGCTCACGCCGGACCTCGGCGTCGGCTACGTGAACCCGATCGGCTACTACATCTTCACGGACCGGGGCGGGGACCGGATCGAGCGCGCCGCGCTCGGGATCAGCGGCTACCTCCTGGCCGGGAACGGGGCCTACGACATCGTCACGGGCAACTTCGACCTGCGGGCGTTCGTCGCCGAACGCGACCCGGAGCGGATCGGCCTCAACATGGGAGAGAACATCGGGGCGGCGGACGGGCTCTCCTACACGAGCTACCACCATCTGGCAGAGACGCTGGGCGAACCCTGGGCGTCGCGGTTCGTTTCCGCCGAGAAGCTCGTGTCCGATTTCAGGGCGCGGCGGGTCGCCTCCGAGATCGCGGGCTTCGCGGAGGCGGGCGAGATCTCCAGGGAACTCGCCGAGCGTGCGCTCTCGAACGAGGTCATCACGCCCGGCGTCACCTCCCTCAAGGACGTCGCCTGGTGGCTCATGGACCGGCTTCTCGAGCGTGGACTCGGCTCGTCCTTCGGCTTCCCGTCGATCTACATCACGGGACCCGACGGAATCGAGGCGGTGTCGAGCGACCGCATCATCCAGGGCGGCGACGTGATGATGATCGACTGGGGCGTCTGTCACCTCAACTTCTGCACGGACATGAAGCGCGTCGCCTACGTTCTGCGGCCGGGCGAAACCGAAGCCATGCCGGGCGTGCAGAACGCTTTCGACCAGGCGATGGCCGCGCGAGCGGTATCGCGACGCGCGATCCGGCCCGGGATCACGGCCCGCGAGAACATGGATCGGATCGGGGCCGCGCTGCGGGGGGCCGGGTTCAATCCCATTCCGTTCAACGAGCCGACCGACGGCCCGCTGACGGACGTCACGTGGGAGGGACATCATTCGGTCGGCAACCTCGGCCACGGAATCGGCCCCTCGATCGCAACCTGGAACCCGCGGCGTCTCACGTTCGAGGTCGTGCCGTCGAACCTGCTCTCGATCGAACTGTTCGCGTACACGGCGATCCCCGAATGGGGCGGCGCGAAGCTGCGGGTGCCGCTCGAGGATGACGCGGTGGTTACGGAACGGGGTGCGGAGTGGCTCTATCCCGCGAACAGCCGCCTGCTCCTGATCAAGTCCGATCCTGTCGCGGCCCGGGCCGTGTCCTGAACAACCCGGCCATGGCCACTCTTCGTGAGCTTCTCGTGCGGTCCAGCCGCACCTTCGCGGTGGGGATCGAGCTCCTTCCCGACCCGGTTCGTGGCGAGATCACCGTCGCCTACCTGCTCCTTCGCGTATCCGACTATCTCGAGGACAACGAGGAACTCGGCGAGGATGAGAAGGTCGCCCTGCTGGAAGAATGGAGGCGCGTCCTCGACGGTGGTGGGGACCGCGAAGCCCTGATCCAGCGCCTTGGGGAGGCCGGGGAGGACACACCCGACGCCCTGGTGGCCCGCCACGCCCTGAGCGTGCTCGACGGACTGGACCGGCTGGCGCCCGCCGCGCGCGAAATCCTGGTGCGCCACGTTCGTAGATCGAGCGCCGGGATGGCCCGCTGGACGCTTCGGGGGCCGGTCTTCCATACAGAGTCGGATCTGGACGACTACATGCACGAGGTGGCCGGACGCGTGGGGCACCTGCTGACCGAACTGTTCGTGCTCCGGCTCTCCGGGTTGGGTAGCGAGCGGGAGCGCATGATGGCGCTGGGGCGCGAGTTCGGCCTGGCGCTGCAGACTGTGAACGTGATTCGGGGGCTGCACGAAGACCGCGACCGCGGGTGGGTGTACGTGCCCGCCTCCTTCCTCCCCGATGCGGGCATGGACGCCGGCGAACTGTTCGAACCCGCCAACCACGACGCGGCGATGAAGGTTCTCGGCCGGCTCGTCAGCAAGGCCGACGGCCACCTGGCCGCGGCGCGCGCCTACATGCGCATGATCCCGAGGCGGCATCACCGCGTGCGCCTCTTCTGCCTGCTTCCGCTCCTCTTCGCCGTCCGCACTCTGGCGATCAGCCGGGCCAACCCCGAGGTGCTGGACCGCGAGACGAAGATGACCCGCCGCGAGGTCGTGACCATCACCCGCCGCGCCAGGGTGTTGGGCTTCTCGAATCGCTGGATCGACCGGTACTGCCGGCGCCTCGCCGAACGAGGCGCGTAGGGGGTTAGGCGCGCCCCGGTCGGCGGCTTTCTCTCCAACCGGCCAGGTTGTACTGCGACATGACCAGCGCCGGCACGACCAGCATCAGGAGGAGGGTGGCGAAGAGGACGCCGAACCCGACCGAGGTCGCCAGCGGCACGAGATGTTGAGCGTGCGTACTGGTCTCGAACACCAGCGGGGACACACCCAGGAACGTCGTGATCGACGTAAGCATGATCGCCCGGAATCTCTCCTTTGCTCCGGAGATGATCGCCTCCGCCGGCCCCAGGCCCGAGGCCTTCAGGTCGTTTATGAACCTGATCATCATGAGCGAATCGTTCACGACCACGCCGAAGACGCCGATCAGCCCGTACAGCGACCAGAGGCCCCAACTGAGGCCAAGCAGCATGTGTCCCCCCAGCGCGCCGATCGCACCCAGCGGAACGGCGGTCATGATGATGAGGGGCTGGGAATACGAACCGAACGGGATCGCCATCAGGCCGTACATGATGAGGAGGGCCAGAACGAGCGACCTGCCCAGCACGGCGATCGCCTCTTCCTGGTCTTTTCTCTGGCCGCCGTAGGTGTAAACGAGTCCCGGGTTCCGGGCGGTCAGCCGGGGCAGGACATCGCTGTCCAGACTGGCGTTCACCTGCTGGCTCGTGGCGCTCCCGGGGTCCACATCGGCGGTGACCGTAACGGCGCGTCGACCGTCGACGCGGTGGATGGCGGCGGACGAGCGGGCGAACCCCGCAGACGCGACCTGCCCCAGCGGCACCTCGCCACCGGGCGTCCGCACCAGGTACCTCTCCACATCCGTCGCGGAGTTACGCTCTTCCTCGGGGAGCCGCACATATACCCGCATGTCCTCGCGGCCGCGCGGGACCCTCAGCGCTTCCGCCCCGAAGAAGGCCGACCGTACCTGGGTCGCGAAATGATCGAGGGTCAGGTTCAGGGAACGGGCCCTCGGCTTGAGCTCCAGTTGCAGCTCCCTGAACCCGTCGTCGAGGTTGCTCCGAACGTCGAATGCTCCGTCGATCGCGGCCAGGTCGGCGGTAAATTCGTCCGTGATGGCCTCCAGGCGTTCCGGATCCGGATGGGAAAGCTCGAAGTGGACCGGCAGGCCCAGGCCCAGCACGTTCGACGAGATCGAGAGGGACTTCGCTTCCGCGAGAGTTCCGACTTCATCCCGCCAGGCTCGCTCGAAGGCGGAAGAGGCGATGCCGTGCCTGTCCCAGGCGCGAAGCTTGAACTGTACGGTCCCCAGGTGACCCCGCGGGGCCTCCACCGCATCCCCTCCCAGCGGATCATAGAGCGTCGCCAGTTCCCCCACCGTGACGGCCACGCCGAACTCCAGCGGCTCGGCGTCTTCGCCCCGATCCTCCGCCATGCGCGCCACCGTCCGGCGTCCCGCCGCATCGAGTTCCGCGACCACCCGGGCGGTGCGTTCGGCCGGCGTACCCACCGGCATCTCCACATTCGCCGAGACGACTTCGCCTTCGATCGGAGTAAGGAACTGGTTGGGGACGATGCCCGATGCCAGGACGCCCAACGAGAGGACCATTAGCCCGCCCGCGGACGCGAGGACGATGGAGGGGCGGGCGGTCGCGATCCGCAGCCCGCGGTCGAGCGGGCCATCCGCGATCCGTTTCACGAGGCGGTCCACGGCTCGCCGAATCCGGTCCAGCAGTTGGTATGCGGCCGTTTGCGGCCTCTCACCGGGCGCGGCCAGATGGGACAGGTGGTTCGGTAGCACGAACAGCGATTCCAGCAGCGAAATCAGGAGCACCGTGATGACCACCAGCGGGATGCCCCGGCCGAGCTGCCCCTGCGGGCCGGGTGCGTTGAGCAACGCGGCGAAGGCCGTGATGGTCGTGAGCACCGAGAAGATGACCGGACCGCTGACGCGCCGCGTCCCCCGGATGGCGGCCTCCAGCCCGCGAGCGCCCCGCTCCCGTTCGGCAAAGACGCTCTCTCCGACCACGATCGCATCGTCCACGACGATGCCCAGGGCGAGGACGAGCGCCATCATGGAGAACATATTGATCGATATGTTCAGGAATCCCATCACCAGGAACGTGCCGAGAAACGAGACGGCCAGCCCCACGGCCACCCACATGGCCAGCCGGATCTCGAGAAACAGCGCCAGCGCCCCGAAGACCAGAAGCAGTCCGAGCAGGGCGTTCTTGATCATGAGGCCGAGACGCCCGCTGACCTGCTCCGAATCATCTTTCCACAGTTCGACGGAGACGCCTTCGGGGAGGCTCGGCACCACGTCGGCCGCGAGGTAGTTCTTGATGGCCGCGACGATGTCCAGCACCTGTTCGCCCGACGTCCGGTAGACATCGACGCGCACCGCGCGCTGTCCGTTGTAGCGCACGTCCAGGTCGGTGTCCGCAAAACCGTCACGTACGGTTGCAATGTCGCCCAGCCGAACCGCCGTGCCGTCGGACCGAGCGAGGACGATGATGTCCTCGAAGTCCGCCTGGTCGTAGTTCTGTCCCAGCGTGCGAACGAGGATTTCCTCGCCACCCGTGGATACCTTGCCGGCGGACAGTTCCAGCGAACTCTGCCGCACGGCGAACGCGACGTCGTCCAGAGTGAGGCCAAGGGCTCGGAGTCGGCGCAGCGGCACCTCGATGGAGATCTCGTACGGGCGGGCGCCGCTGGTCTCGGCCAGGGACACCTCCGGAAGAGACGAGAGCCCCTCTTCGATGCCGTGCGCCAGTTCCTTCAGCGTACGTTCCGGGACATCGCCGTACACGAGGAGGCGGAGGACGCTCTGCCGACTCGTGATCTCCCGCACTTCGGGGCGTTCCGCAGCGGCCGGGAAAGTCGGAATCCGGTCGACCTCCGCCTTGACTTCGTTGAGGGCTCGGCCGATGTCCGTGCCCGCCTTGAACTCCACGGTCACCGACGCAAGTCCCTCGGAAGCGGTGGATTCGATCCGCCTCAGGCCTTCGACCGCCCGGATCTGTTCCTCGATCCTGCGGACGATGGACTCCTCCACCTCCCCGGGCGTGGCGCCGGGATAGGGGACGACGATCTGAACGCGATCCAGCGAGAATTCGGGCAGAACTTCCTGGACCAGATTGCGGGCCGCGCTGAGTCCGGCAAGGACGAGAAACAGCATGACGACGTTCGCCGCGATGCTGTTCTTCGCCATGAAGCCGATGGGGCCCCCGCGACTCTTCAGGCGGCTGTCTTCAGTCACACGGTTCTCATCGGGGATGTCGTCCTTCGTTTAACGGATCTTACGGTCTACGGTGCCCGGCATCGAGGCTCAGGCCAGCTTTCGGGCGAGTTCGCGGCGCAGGAGGATCCAGCTGACGAGGGCCTGGAACCCGATGGTCGCGACGGACAGGTACCAGAGGTGGTGAAGTTCGAACCACGGTCGGCCGGCGAGCCACACGGCCGGGATCGCGAAGGTGACGATGCGCATCCCGCTCGCCACGAGTGACGGCACGGTGTTGCCCAGCGCCTGGAAGATGCCGTTGCAGGTGAAGATCAGTCCCGTGGCCACGAAGTTCCACGAGATGATGCGGAGGAACTCGCCGCCCACCCCGATCACGGCGCCATCCCCGGAGAAGGCGCCGACCAGCGTGGCGGGCGCGATCTGATAGAGCAGGGTCAGCGTGAGCATGATCGCGCCCCCGGCCATCGCCGACCAGCGGAACGTCTCCCGCACGCGACCGGGCTGGCCGGCCCCCACGTTCTGTCCGGCCACCGGCGCCGTCGCGAACGCGATCGCCATCGCGGGCAGGAAAACGGCCTGCATCACCCGGCTGCCGATGCCGAAACCGGCCTGCGCCTCCGCCCCGAACCCCCGGATGCACCAGTAGATGACGGCCATATAGACGAACATGAGGGCGAACTCCCCGCCGGGCGGAAGTCCTACGCGCAGGATGCGCCACCACGCCTCGGGGCAGGGCCGGACGCGGGCGAAGTCGAAGCGAACGAAGCGTTCGAGACGAAGGAAGTAAGCGAGCATCATCAGCACGCCGACCGTGATGGAAATCGTGGTGGAGAGCCCGGCGCCCAGCACGCCCAGCGGCTGCCCGGTCACCCAGCCGGCGATCATGAAGGGAGCCAGCACCGCGTTGAGCGCGACGCTGAACACCTGCACGAAGATGGTCGGCTTCACGATTCCGGTGCCTCGGAGCGCGGACCCCATCGACACGAGCGCGAACTGCAGCGCGAGCCCCGGAAGGCACCAGCGGAGATAGAGGCTGCCTTCCGCGACGGTCTCGGCGTCAGCCGCCAGCGTCTCCATGTACCAGTCCGTCAGGGTGTAGCCGCCGACCAGCGTGATTGCGGCCAGGAGTGCGGCCAGACCCAGGCTCTGATTGAAGATGAGGTTCGCGTCGGCGCGATCCTTGCGGCCGCTGGCGTTCGCGATGAGCGCCATGGTGCCCACGCCGAGCACCTGCGTGAGGGCCATGACGAGGAACCAGGCGTTGCCGCCCGAGGTCAGACCCGCCACCGCCGCTTCGCCGATCCGGCCGACGAAGTACACGTCGACCAGATAGTAGAGCGTCTGGAAGACCATCCCGATCGCGATCGGGATGGCCAACCGAACGATGTGTCGGGGGATCGACCCCCGGGTCAGGTCTTCCAAGCCACTCGCGTCAGACCGGGCTACCGGAAGCTGAGGCCGGTCTGGTCGCGCCCGCCGACCATGATGAAGGCGACGTTGCCCATGTCGCGGATGTCCTCGTCCGGCCGGCCGTCGATCGCGATGATGTCGGCGAACAGGCCCGCCGCGATCGTCCCCACCTCATCCTCGAGCCCCACGATCTCCGCGTTCAGGCCGGTGGCCGCGGTGATCGCCTCGAGCGGCGTGAACCCGGCCGCGACGAGGTTCTCCATCTCGAGCGGCATGTACCCGTGCATGCTGTCGGTCCCGACCCCGACCTTGACCCCCTTCTCCTTCGATCGGATGAGCTGTCCCAGGCGGTCGACACGTCGCTGCGCGCGACTCTCATTCTCGGTCAGCGCCCGCCCGTGCACCTGGCGCCCGCGCTCCAGCCAGTCGCGGATGTTCTCCGCCTCATTGTCGAGGAAGCCCCACTCGTTGAAGACGCTCTGGTATCCGATGGTGTAGGTGTTCACGAACCCCACGTCGTGACTCAACATGAGGTCCATCAGGTCCTCGTCGAGGTTGCCCCCGTGCTGGATCGAGTTCACGCCCGCCTCGACGGCCAGCCGGATCGACTCGCCGTTGGCGTGCGCCGTGGCCTCGATCCCCAGGCGGTGCAGCTCGTTCACGGCCGCGTCGATCTCCTCTTTGGTGTAGTTGCTCTCGCCGGGCGCGTACGGGGTGCCGTTGTTGGGGCCCACCCGCGCGCGGTCCGTGATCGTGAGCTTCATATGATGCGCGCCCATCTCGTAGTTCTGACGGACGAAGGTGCGCATCTCCCACGGCCCGTTGGTCGTGCGGTACTCGGCCGGGCCGTGGCCCGCCGTCGTCGAGATGAAGTTGCCGCTGGGATAGATCCGGGGCCCGGGGAGGACGCCTTCGGCCACCGCCCGCGAGGCCTGGATGTCGTTGTAGTGAACTTCGCCCACTACGTAGACGCTGGTGACGCCGGACATGAGCTGGACGCGGATGTTCCGCACGATGCGCGCCATCTGCAGCGCGTCATGCTGCTCCATCCCCTCGAGCTGCCCCTGGAGAGTGCGGATGTCGGGCCGTATCGAAAGGTGGGCGTGCGCGTCGACGATGCCGGGCATCACGGTGTGTCCGCTGAGGTCGACGACCCGCGCGTCGGCCGGGATCGAGACCGCCGACGCGTCGCCCACCGCTTCGATCCGTTCGCCCCGGACGATGATGACCTGGTCGTCACGCGCCGCCGCCCCGGATCCGTCGATGAGACGGCCGGCCCGGATCGCCGTCACCTCCTGGGCCGTAGCCGCCGCGGCAGCGGTGGCCGGGACGGCGGAAGCCGCGGCCAGCGAGGCGGTAAGCAGGGTAGTCAGCCTGGTTCGCATCGGAGACTCCTCGATCGCAGGTGGACGGGACCCGCGCAAACTGTCGCGGCGGAGCCAACGCGGCCACCCGGCTCGGCGCCGGATCCGCCCAGCGTTGGCACGGGCGGGCGGGCGGGTGCTATGTTGGAATGTTGTGTCGCTCAGAGGCTTAGGCGAGCCTGAAGGAGAGTTTTCAGGAGGTAGGGATCCAGTGAACGTTCCGACGGCGTACGCGGAGGGCTACGGGACAGCTCGGGCAACCGATCCCGAGGCTGTTGACAACTACGTCAAGCACACGCGCATCGGCGATCCTGAACTGGATCCGATCATGGAGGAACTCTCCTCCATACCTCCCGGGGAACTGCACCGCTTCATCGGCGCCGGCATCGAGGGGCGCGATGACGTTCTCAAGACCGCGCCGGAGCCCCTGCGCAATTTCTTCAAGAACCTCGAGGAGCCGCCCTGGCTCGACTACGAGGCCCTCCGTCCCGGCATCCGTGCCTTCCATGGGAATGTGCACCTCATGCTCGCCGCATTCGTCACCGGGGTGCTCGTGGAGGGCTTTTCCACGCTGATCGCCAAGTCGTTCAACATCACCGGGCGGGTGGCGTCAACCCGACGGCGACTGCAGCAGAACAACCGCCACATGATGGACATCTTCTTCCCCGGCGGCCTGCAGCGAGAAGGCGACGGGTGGAAGCTGTCCGCGCGCATTCGTTTCGTGCATACCCGGATAAGGGGTTTGCTCAACAAGTCCGAGGAATGGGACCACGACGCCTGGGGTACGCCGGTAAGCGCGGCGCACCTTGGCTTCGCGATTTCCGTCTTTTCTCAGCGCCTGATTGAATACTCGCTGATGCTGGGCGCGAAGTTCAACGAAGAAGAACAACGGAGCATTCTCCAGGTCTGGCGTTACGCCGGATACGTCATGGGCATCCCGGAAACCATCCTCTATACCTCCGCCGAGGATGCAAATAGGATCTACAAGACCAGCTATATGTGCGAACCGGAGGCGGACATCGATTCGATCACCGTGGCGAACATGCTGATCAAGGCGATTCCGAGCGTTGCGAATGTTCAGGATCCGCAAGAGCAGCAGCAACTGGTGGGTTTGGCATACCGCCTTTCGCGGGCGCTCATAGGAGAGAGACTCGCTACCGCATTCGACTTTCCAAAGCGGTCCTTCTGGGAGAGAGGAACACTGCTCCAATATCGGTCGAAGCAGCGCTTCCTGCGAACGCTGGCAGGTATCCAGCGGGTACGGGCACACAACTTCACCCAGCTTCTCCAGATCTCCGTGTACGACGACGAAGGGTTGAGCTACAAGATGCCCGATCACGTCCACACGTCGAAATCGATCAGCTGGTGAGCCCGGTCGACAGCCCGTCGTAACACCGGCCGGTGCGTCCGCACGCCGGTGCGTCAAGATCGACTTCGATCACGATCTCCACGCCGGGTTGCAACACGCTTCCGGGCATCTCCGCGTTGGACGAACCTGCCGGACGAGACTACCTTCGGCGCCTCGTGTGGCCGGACGAAACCGTCGTCGGCCATTGGGTCACATCCCGACTAGTCGCCTTGCATGCTGAAGAACTCGTACCAAACTCGAGGCCTGAGCTTCGCCTTTCTGATTGGTCCGCCCAGGAACCTCACGCGGCAGATCGGGATGAGCATTCACTCGGCCGTGTGCGAGGCTCTTGGTGTCGACGACGTCTCATTCCAATACCAACCCGGTGAGCGGCAGCGGAGCGGTGAGAGATTGTTCTCGATAAGCTTGGCGCGTGAGGATGAACGCAAGAGTCTAACGATCAAGATCGACCGAAAAACCCGGGACGATCCGGTGCGCCTGTTCCTCGGATGTAGCTGGCCGACGTCAAACGATGTCGTCTTCGAGGATTTCGATTGGGCATGTGAGGCTGCGTTCACTGCATTGGGCGACTCGTGGCAGCGAGTCTTGGCAGAGGCTCGGATTCGTGGGCAGGCACATGCGCCGGACGGCTCGGCAGTGTCGTTTCTGAGCAGAGATGTGCTTCGTCTTTCCAGGAGCGATCCGCGTTTCCACCACGACCGGCTGTCCTTCGTATCTCTGAAATACGAGACCGCCGCTGCGCAGTTTGCTCAGGGC
Organism: Candidatus Palauibacter sp.; assembly: GCF_965222475.1. Taxonomy (GTDB): domain Bacteria; phylum Gemmatimonadota; class Gemmatimonadetes; order Palauibacterales; family Palauibacteraceae; genus Palauibacter. The sequence continues at coordinate 138,712 of NZ_CBDCUB010000003.1, forward strand.
GATGAACTCTCGAATCCGAAGCGGGACGTATCGGTAGAAGTTCTCCGCGAAGATCCGCGCTCGCTGTACGTCGAAGTGATGTCACAGTGGCCTCAGGTCACACTCTCTTCCGAGGGGGCAGTAAGCATCGATCCCAGCCGGATTCGTAGCTTCCGGTCTCCCCCCAGCGAGTACCTAAGCAACACCATCGATTACACAGAATCGGTTGTCCTTCCTCACCTCGACAAGATCTAAGCAAGGGTGGGATTGTGAGCTATGCGACGAAGTACATGCGTGCGGCCCCAGTCGACAGCTTGCCGCCTGCGAGCAACAGTCCATCCGCAGGCGAAGCAACTGGACACTGGCTACCGAGCCATGGGAAGTGGTTGTGCACCTGGAACCGATCGGGAATCACGGATCCCGATCAGGACAATCGTGTGGAGGCCTGCGATGAGGAGGAGTCGTGGGCTGATTTGGCGGCGGCGGCTCGTGCCGAATGGTGTGCGGAAAACCCGTTTTGAACAAGATTCTGCCTGGCGAAATACATGATGTCCTGGACGCATCGCGCAAGCGGCGTCCGTTCATAATCGTATCTCAAGAACAGTTCAATAGAGGCCGTTACTGCTTAGCCGTGCCCCTAACGTCCAAGAAGCTCTCGGAGAGGCAGGTCTTGAGAAACTGCGTTTTTTTCCAGCAGGGCTCGTTTGGACTTCGCAAGTCGTGCGTGGCGCAGGCGGAAGGTCTTTCGGTAATTCGCCGCTTCGACATGGCCCAACCGACTTCGTATGCGGGTATACTCAGCCAGCCCCGGATGGCTGACGTCATAGGTGCCATCGGGTACGTGATGGGTTCGGATTGCAAGCTGATGACCGACCCGCTATCGGGACCCGGAGCTGGATAGCTCCGTGCGGCGGGCGTCGCTTCTCGTCCTCTTCTTCCTGTCGGGGATCAGCGGGCTGGTGTACCAGATCGCATGGGTGCGGCAGTCCATCTTCACGTTCGGGGTCAGCGTCTACGCCTACAGCGCGGTCATCGGCGCGTACATGATCGGCCTCGCACTGGGCAGCTACGTCATGGGCCGGCGGATCGACGCCCACGCGCGGCCGCTGGGCACCTATGCGCTGCTGGAAGTGGGGATCGCCGTCCTGGCCGCGCTGTCGCCGTTCCTGCTCGGCGCGCTGCACGGTGCATATCCCGGGCTCAGCAACGCCCTCCCGGCCGGAGGTTTCTGGCTCACGCTGATCCGGCTCGTCTTCTCGCTGGCCGTGCTCACGCCGGCGACGTTCCTGATCGGGGCCACGCTCCCGGTCATGAGTCGCGTCTACGCGACGCACGGAGGCCGGATCGGGAGCGACGTGGGGTGGCTCTACCTCGTCAACACGGCGGGCGCCGCGGCAGGGTGCGTCCTAACGGGGCTCGTGTTCCTCCGCTACCTGGGGGCTCTGGAGACGATCTTCCTCGGGGTGGCGATCAACCTCCTCGTCGCCGCGGGCGCCCTCGCCCTCCCCCGGCTCGCGCGAGCGGGGACGGCGGCCGCCGAGCCGGCACCGGGCGGGGCTGAGGCGGGAGCCGGAGATCCGGACGCCACGCGGGGGCGCCCGGGACCTCCGATTTCGGCGCGGGCGCTCAGGTACATCGCGGTGGCCTACGGCCTGTCCGGCTTCATCGCCCTCGGCTACGAAGTCGTGTGGGCCCGAATCCTCTACATCCACACGTCGCACGCGGCCTATTCGTTCGCTCTCATGCTGACGGTCTTTCTGGCCGGGCTGGCTCTCGGAAGCGCGGGGGGCAGCTGGATCCTGCGGCGGCGACGGGCGGCGCTGCGAGACTTCGGAGCCCTCCAGCTGGCGGTCGGGCTGCTGGCCATCCTCATCCTGTATGTGTTCGCGCGGCTCCCGTCCTTCCACTTCCAGGAGAGGCTCGGCGGCTACACCGTCCCGTACGAGTTTCTCATCGCCTTCGTCACCATCTTTCCGCCCACTCTCCTGCTGGGGGCGATGTTCCCCGTCGTGGGCAGTCTCTACACGCGCGAGCGCGCGGAATCCGTGGGCCTGCGCATCGGACGCGTGAACGCGCTCAATACGGTGGGCGCCATCGTGGGCTCGATCGGGACGGGGTTCCTGCTCGTGCCCCTCCTCGGCCTCCGCAACACGACGGTGGCGCTGGCGGCGCTGAACCTCCTGATCGGGGCGGGCGGGATCCTGCTCGATCGCGGCGCGGGGCGCATTCTCCGCTGGGCGCCGGCGGGGGCGGCCGCCGCCCTCATCCTGGGGGTGGCCGTCCTGCCGACCGGCTACTACCTCGGCTCGTACTACGAGGAGGCCGACCGCCTCATCTTCTACAAGGAGGGCGTCGAGACGACGGTCGCCGTACTCGAGGTCCCCGAGGACGACTTGAAGATCTCCTTCGTCAACGGCCGCGACGAAGTGCCGACCGACCGGCAGAGCATGGCGGCCTTCCGGTTGCTGGGTCACCTGCCGCCGCTCATCCGGCCGGGGGCCCGCAACGCGCTCGTGCTGAGCTTCGGGAACGGGATCGCGACGGGCACCATGGACACGCACGCGATCCCTGTGATCGACGCCGTCGACCTCTCGCCGGAGATGATCGAGGCCGCGGCCGTCTATGCGGAGGAGAACTACAGCGTCCTCGAGAGCGACAGGCTCCGCCTGCACGTGGAGGACGGGCGCAACTTCCTCCTTCGGACGGAGGATCGCTACGACATCATCTCGGTGGACGCGACGCATCCCGCGAACGCGAGCTCGTGGGCGCTGTTCACGAGCGAGTTCTACCGGTTGATCGAGAGTCGGCTCGCCGAGGACGGGGTGTTCATGCAGTGGATACCCATCCACGGCGTCCGGGAGAGCGACTACCGGGACATCCTGCGCACCGTCTGGGATATCTTCCCGCAGATGGTGCTGTGGTCTACGGGGTCGACGCACACGTACGTGGTCGCGACGCGGGAACCGATGACGGCGGTGGTGATGCAGTCGATCCTCGCGCGCGCGGCCGCCAACCCGACCGTGGTGCGAGACCTCGGATCGCCGGAGACGATCGCGGGATATGTCTCGATGGTCGGTTCGGACCTCACGCGCTACATCGGCCGCGGACCGGTCATCACGGACAACGACGCGTTCTTCATGCCCGGCCGTGACTAGCGTCCGGAGCCTCGGGAGTCCCAGACCTCGACCGGCACCGGGCCGATCCTGAGCGCGTCCGGGTTCACCCACGGCCGCGCGCCGTACGGCCGCTGCCGCGGCCACACCTCGTCCAGCGTCTCGCCCACATAGAGCCGCCCGTCCTTCATCACGTAGGCGATGTCTTCCGTGTTGCGGATGTCGTCGAGCGGGTTCGAGTTCAGCACCATGAGGTCGGCGAGCTTCCCCACCGAGATCGTCCCCAGGTCGTCCTCCGCTCCGAGGAAATAGGCCCCCTCTACGCTCGCGAGTTCGAGCGCACCCATGGGCCCGAGGGCGGTGGCCGCCATCCACACCTCCCAGTGGGAGCAGATGCCGTGCTGCTGGCCGTGCCCGCCGATCGCGCCCCGGCCGCCCTCGGCCATGATGTCGGCCAGACCCTGCGCGACGATGGGGAAGATGTAGTCCGTCTTCGGGCGCAGCGCCCGCCGCCGCGTGTGGCCCACGAGTTGCTGCCACGGCATCCAGGCACGGAGCTTCTCGCTCAGCCACACGTCGCTCTCGCCGAACCAGTATTCGTCGCTCCAGGGCCCGGCCCGCGTGTTGAAGGTGGGGGAGTACACCGCCTCCGCCCGGCCGAAGAACTTCGCCACATCCCCGTAGATCGGCGCGTAGGTCAGCGAGTGCTCCCACGCCGTCTGGCCGTCCATGATCTTGGTCAGGTTGTGCAGCAGGTCGTTCCCCTGCGAGGTCACCATGAGGCCGCGGCGGCGTGCGATGTCCGAGACCCACTGCCGCTGGTCGCGCCGCGGCTGCAGGTACTGCTTGATGGAGACCGCGCCCCACGACTGGAGCCGCTCGATCTCCTCCTCCGCCACTTCGTACGAAGTGATGTCGTTCTGGCGTGCGGCGTCGCCGAGGTAGAGCGGGTCGCCGGTGCTGTACGTGCGGGGGCCGATCAGCATCCCGGCTTCGATGAGTTCGGCCGCCGGGAAGACGTCCTGCGACCACATCGAGTTGTCCATGTTGCTCGTGACGCCGTAGGCGAGCGGGACTGCCGCCTCGAACGCCTTCATGGGGATGATGCCGCGGTACTCGCGGAAGAAGTGCGAGTGCATGTCGATGAAACCGGGGATGATCGTCTTCCCCGCCAGCGACGTGACGCGGTCCGCCCGCGAGGTGTCGCACTCGCCGACGCAGGCGATCCGCCCGTCGCTTACGAGCACGGTCCCGGACCCGATCACCTGGCGATCCTCGAGCGTGATGATCCGGGCATCGGTGAGGGCGATCGTCCCCGCGGCGAAGTCCCGCTGCACGCGCAGGTCGACCTCTACCGTGTCGGCCCGCTCCGCGTCGACGTCGTACGCGATGTACGTCGGGCCGCTCCCGAACTGGACCGTACGCGCGTCCCGCCACGACGGGAAGAGCCCCCCCGTTCGGCTCAGGCGGCGGACTGGCAGCGTCCCCTTCTTCTTGTCGATCTCGACCGTCCCGCCCCCTGTCCCCGACTCGGGGAACGGGGTCAGGTAGACGTTGTCCCCCTCGTTGAAGGCGATCCAGTCTCCGGCGGGAGAGATCACGATCTCATCCGCGAACGGGAAGCTTGCGTGCTCCCGCCGGTCGCTCCCGTCGCGGCGCACCGAGACCAGCGTGGAGGCCTCGCCGCGTTCCATTCCCAATTGGGGATAGAAGATCCTGCCGTCCGGCCCGAACGATGGGCGCACGAATTGTGTGCGCGTGGAGAGGGTGGGTCCGGAAACGCGGGTCACCTCGGCCGCAGGACCCCCATTGGCCGGGAGGAGGACGATGTCGAACCAGGGGCCGTGCGCGTAGGTGCGGGTGCGGGCGGTCACGCCCGAGCCGCGGACGACCAAGATCCGCTCGCCGTCCGTGCTCCACACCGTCTGGCTGTATTCCCCGTATTCCTCCGACAACTGAACCGGTTCCGCGCCGCCGTCCCCGACCCGGGCCTTCCACACATGGCCCGCGCCCGCTTCGTCGACGCTCGTGAACGCGATCCACTCGCCGTCGGGCGACCACGCCGGGGAGTACTCGAAATCGGTGAACGAGTCCGGCGTCAGCCGGCGCGGCGTTCCCGCGGGAACGTCCATGACCCACACCTTGCCCACCGCCTGGAAGGCCAGCCGGCGGCCATCGGGCGAACCGACCTGCCAGCGCGTGAAGCGAGCGCGGAACTCGCCCTCATGGATGTCGATGGGGGCGTATGCCTGCTCCGAGATCACCCGGTGGACGCGCGCCTCGAAGGGGATCGTCTCCACTTCCCCGCTCTCGACGTCCAGGCGGCGGATCTTCCCGCCCTGGGCGAGGACGATGGACCGCCCGTCGCGAGACCACGCGTAGCCGGGCAGGACGCGCAGCGTGTTCGTGTCCTCGACCATGTCGCGCTCGATCGGGTCCATGATCACGCGTTCCGCGCCGGTGCGGAGGTCGCGCAGCCAGAGTGCCGTGCGCGGGCCGTACTCGTGCCCCTTCCACACGATCGTGCCGTCCGGAATCCGCCGCGCGAAGGCGAGCCAGCGCCCATCCGGCGACACTTCGGGCGCCCACGCGCCTCCGCTCGAGAGCCTGTACTGACGGGACGGCTCCCCGTGCGTGATAGAGATGATGTCGCCGCTCCGCAGGTCCATGCGGCGCAGGTTGTACGCTCCCTGGAGGGCGTCGCGCTCGGCGGCCGGCGGCCCCGCGTGGTCGTCGAACCCATCGAACCCAGGATCGGCGAAGGCCACCCCCTGCCCCGGCGTACTGATGTGGAAGTACAGGGAGCGGCCATCCGCGGAGACCGAAGGCCAAGAGGGGTTCTCGACCTCGTCCCCCACGAGTTCCACGCCTGCCCCGCCGTCCCGGTGGTACATCCAGATCCCGCGCGCCCGCGCGCCGTCCAGTTCGTAGCGGCGTACCACGATGTAGCGGCTATCCGGCGTCCACGCGGGCTCGACCACGCGCACGTCCATATCCTCGAACACGGGCCGGGGGTTTCCGCCGTCGGCGTCCATCACCCAGAGGTTGTTCTGGCCTCCACGGTCCGACACGAAGGCGATCAAAGCGCCATCGGGCGAGATGCGGGGGTGGAAGTTGATCGCCACGCCGCTGTTCTGCGTAAGGGCGACGGCTTCGCCTCCTTCCGCCGACACGCGGTACACGTGCCCGAGGAGGTCGAACACGACCCAGCCGCCGTCGGGGGCGACATCGACCGACATCCAGGTCCCCTCGCGGGTCGTGAAGTCGATCTCGCGCGTCTCGCCGTACGCACCCGTGACATCCCACGCACCGGCATCCTGGACGCGACTCCGGGGCCCGCCCGGATCGGCCTCCTGCGCGAGCAGCCCACCCCCGCTTTCGGGGCAGAGACTTGCGGCTACAGCGACGACGAGGGCGGAAACGAGGACGGGGGTGTGGCGTGACTTCGACACGGGAACCTCCTTGAGATGAGCCTGGCAGCCTGCAGGAAGCTGGTCCCGGAGCAGCGGCGGCAGCAAGACAACCGTTCTGTGCCGCGCGGGTCGGAGATCGAACTCTTCCCTCGGGGCAGCGCCTGCAGGTGGGCCAGACGCAGAGCCGTGCCAGACGTTCGAGTGGCCGGAGTCGTCACGCTGGTACGGAGGGGACATCGCGGCGCTCGCGAGTAGGAAGAGAGTTTCCGGCAAGGACCTCACACCAGTGTCACAACGGGCATGGCTGGCCGCGGCCCGCCTGAGCAACGGTGCGAGATCTCAAGCACTCGTGGGAGGAGTCAGCGCCCCTGCATCGGCTTAAGCCAATTGAAAGTTCAATCTTCAATTGGCTTAACGCTTCACAGGGACTCCCAGGAACCCCCGGGCGCCTCAGGTTGCTCCCTCGGGCGGTGCCGGGCGTCGGCAGATGGGCGGCGGCACACGCGCATTGGACGCCGTACTCCCTTCCGGCGTCTCGTGGAGCTACCGGTCACCAACGTCCTTGTGACGCACAGCTACTTCGGCTACGTGCTCGACCAGGACCGCCCGCACACCGGGGAGGCGGCGCGCATCGACCGTGTGGAACGCGAGGACGAGCAGATCGTCGACGTCGTCCAGATCGTCGACGTCGTCCAGATCGGCACGAAGTCGCGCCCGTACCGCTACGGCCGCTACTCCTCGCGTCAGGAGCCGGCGGTGCACCACTTCCACCGCCTGCTCGCCGCCCGTCTGGAACCGGCGGCCACATGAACGAATCGACACAGTGGGCTGGGCTGGATAGACTGAGACCATGCGCCGGTTTGCCAACTACCTAATCTTGGTTGCGGTCGTCCTGCCGTATGCGCGCGCCCCGCTCTGCGAGGCGGGATCGCACGAGCACCCCGAAGATCATCACGCAGGGATGGTCGCTGCGTTCGCGGACGCACCCACTAACGGATCGGACGCCGCGGGCGACTGCCACTCGCTGATGGGCTGCACCGTCGTGCTGCAGACTTCGCTCGCCGAGGCCGGGCCGGGCTTCCGCGCCTTCTCGCAGGCTTGGGATCCCGCGCTTCAGGGCAGCGCGGCCCCGATCTTGTCGCGCGCCTCTCCGGACACACCCCCTCCGAGAACCATCTGAACGGACGTAGCCGCAGAGGCACTCCGACCGCCGTCACGCAGACGTGCCGCGGCCGGGTGCCACCCGTTCAGACGAGGGGGCATCGCATGCCATCCGTAAGTTTCGCCCGGCATCCAGCAGGGATCCTCGGGCTCGCCGCGTTCGCCGCGGCCTCCGCAGCCGCCTGCGGGTCGGCGCAGCGCAATGGCGTCTACCGCTTGGCCGCACCCTACAACTTCGCGTTCTACGACACGCACGAAGAGGCGGCGCGATCGTTCTACGCCGCCCATTTCACGCACTTCGCCGCGTACGAGATCCTGATGAGCCCGGGGGAGGACACGCCGAGGCAAATGTCCGAGTTCGAGGCGCAGGTCCGGGCGTACATCGCGGATCCGCCCAGGTTCGAGCCGCCCGCGCAGATCATCGCGCCGGGTTGGACGCGCCTCGCGTTCGAGACCGCCCAGGCGATGGACTGGACGCACATGTTGCACTCCCAGCTGTACGACATCCTCACGGACGACCGGATCGCCGACAAACGGGCCGCTGGAGAACGAGCCATCGCCTACTACCTGTCGGAGCCGGAGGCCGCGTTTTCCACTCGCGGCTACGGACACCGCTTCATGGAGGGCGGCGGGGAGTGGGCCGGCAACTTCTACGCGGCGTATCCGGACATCAACGGGATCCTGTGGGCCTACCACTGGCACCACGCGGCCGTGTACGAGGCGCTGATGGAGCCGGACGCCGAGCGGCGCGGCATGGAACTCGACCGGGTCATCGATGTCTTCACCGATTCCGTGCTCGCCGAACTTCCACACGTCATGCCGCTGACGGGAGAGGTCGCGCCGCGGTTCTCGCGCATGTTCCCGGCCGCCGCGCACATCTTCGACAACCTCCACATGATGCACGATGTCGTGAACGACATCATGGCCGATCCCTCGTATTCCCGGCCGGAGAAGGCGGCGGAGATCGAGCGATTGCGCGGTCAGATGATGTACGCGGGCCAGGACACGGTGGAAGCGCCCGGGATGCCGATGGGCGGGGACCACCGCATGAGCCCGCACGCGATGCGCGTGCCTACGGAACTTCCGACGGGCGAGTGGCTGCCGCAGGGGCACCCCGAGGCGCGGATGGCACCGATGGGCGAGTTCATGCGACCCCTCCCCGCACCGAGACGCGACCTGCCAGTGGGCGCCCGGAACGGAGGTGACCGGTGAGGGCCGCCGCGCGGGTCGTCGCGCTGGGCATCGCGCTGGGACCGGGAGCCGCCGCCCTCCCTGGGACAGTTGCCGCTCAGGAGGACTTTCGCGCCGCCGAACTCGACCGGCCGATCCATGTCGAGGATGCGCACCCGATCAAGTTCCGCGAGTGGGAGTTTCAGAGCGGTGTGCGCGGCTCCCTCGGCGAAGGCGACCGCGGCCTGCTCGGCCTGATCGAGTTCAAGACCGGGCTGTTCCGCAACGGACAGGTGGGCGTCGAGATCGAAGGGGGCATCGAGCGCCCGGATGGGGACGGCACGGGCGGCGGGATTGAAGCCGCTTCCGTTCATTTGCTTTATGGAGTGGCCCGGGAAACCGTCTCGCTCCCCGCGCTGGGCCTGCGCCTCGACGCAAGCACGCCGGGCGCGGGCGCCATCGGCCACGACGACTGGCAGCTCGGTGTGGCAGGGATCGCCACGCGCTCACTGGGTCGACTCCGCCTGCACGGAAACGGCGGCTACCGGCTCGCCGGCGCGGCCGACGGCGGCGACTACTGGCGCTTCGGCCTCGGCGCGGACTACCCCCTGGGATTGTTCAGCCGCGCGATCCTGGCCGACCTTTACGTGGAGGCTCCGGTTTCCGCGGGTCGAGCGCGGGTCTGGGCCGAGATCGGTACCCGCCTCCAGGTCAGCAACTGGAGTGTCCTCGACCTCGGCCTCGCCACAAGGCTCGACGAATGGGACGAGGGGAACGCCAACGTCGAGATCGTGGTCGGCATGTCGCGCGCGTTCGGGATCCCGGGGCTGACGAGAGTCCCCCGATACCCGAACCCCACGATCCCGTGAGGGCGGTGCTACGGTCCGGCAGCCCGGCCAACGCCCTCAGTACGACACACCGGTCGCTCGGCACAGCCATCGCTGGAAGGGCGCGGCCGTGCGGCACAGGGCGGTAAACCTGTCCAGGAAGTCGTCCGACATCAGGTCATCTTCGCTCAGTTGCACCACCGCGATGAAGTCCTTGCGCCGCAGGTCCTCGATCAGCGGATGATCCACGCTGAAGCCCTGCGGGGCCCGGATGAGCGAGTCGCCCGAGAGCTCGAAGGTCGTGCGAAAACCGGCGCCGCGCGACGCCCGCTTCCAGGCTTGCGGATCCTCGTCGATGGACTCGCGGATCTGCCGGAGCGCCGGCCCGCCGGGGCGCCAGGAGCCGCAACCCATGAAGCAATCTCCAGGCTGGATGTGCAGGTAGAAGCCGGGAGCATGGGCGTCCCTGCCCGCCTCGTGTCGGAACTGGATGCCGGTGGCGGTCTTGTATGGGGTCTTGTTCCTGGAGAAGCGGGTGTCGCGGTAGATCCGGAAGAGCGAGCCGCCATTCGCCCTCGGGTCGGCGCGAAAGTGGGGGCTCATTCCCTCGAGGGGCATGGAGAAATCGGAGATGAAACGGAGCGCCGGCTCTTTGACGTCCGCCTCGTATCGTGATTTGTTGGCGAGAAACCACTCCCGGTTGTTGTTGGCGGCCAGATCGCTCAGGAAGCTGAAGGTGTGGGGCGTGAAGTAGGCCGCGGTCATCGCAAGGTGGCTTGTCGGCTGGGGAGACGGGTATGATGAGCGGGGGCGATACCTATGGTGTCGGTCCGAAGGAAGCAAGCAGGGTGATCTACCATGGACCAGACAACCTCTCACCATGACGCGCACCGAACTCAGGCGTACCGTTGACGCTCCGGTCGGAGTGGTTTTCTCGACCGTCGCCGACATCTCCAACTTTTCCGAGGCAGTGCCGCACATCGAGCGTGTGGAGTTCCTGTCAGAGGCAAAGTGGGGCGTGGGTGCCCGCTTCCGGGAGACGCGGCTCATGGGGAGCAGAAGGGCAACCACGGAGCTGGAGGTGACCGAATACGTTCAGGACGAGCGTGTTCGCCTGGTATCCGACCAGGGTGGCACGGTCTGGGACACGACATTCACCGTCGAGCCGGGCCCGGATGGCCGAGGGACGCGGCTGGTCATGGTGATGGAGGCGAGGCCCTACAGGCTTGTCGCCAAACTCGTCACGCCGCTCATGAAGGGAGTCGTGGCCAAGGCGATTGCAGCGGATCTCGATGCCGTGAAGGCGTACGCCGAGGCGGCCGGAAAGGATGGTGCCCCATGCCCGCCGGTTTGAATCCTGCGACGCGACGTATCCGTTCAGGAGCGGCCGGAATCGCCCCTGCGCTCCTGGCGACGATGGCGATCTCGGCGGCGCCCGGGATCGCGGGAGCCCAGCAGGTGATCGAACTCCCGGGAGAAGACCGCTGGCTGGAGGCCGATTTCGAGGAGGTCTACCGCGTCGGCTCCGCGCTTGGAGAAGCGTGGGAGGAGTTCGGCACGATCGGCCGGGTGGGGTTCGACGATGCCGGGAACCTCTACCTGTTCGATCGCCTGGCGGCGCGCGTCGTCGTCGTCGGTTCGGACGGAGATTTCGTTCGCGAATTCGGCCGCAAAGGCGAAGGGCCGGGCGAATTCCAGTCGGCCATGGACATGGTGGTCATGTCCGATGGCAGGGTCGTGATCGCGGACATGGGACATCGCGCGTACCACCTCTTCGACCCCGGCGGGAATCTCGAGCGGATGGTGCGCATGGGCGGTTTTGCACAGGTCCGAGAGATGTACCCGGAGACCGGTGGCGAATCCGTGGTCAGGGGTGCAAAGATGCTAGGCGCTGTCTTTCAGTCCGTGCTGCGCGATTCCATAATGGTCTTTCCCGACACACGCACGATCGAGCGAATCTTCCTCACGGGTGACGAGGCAGCAGTGGAGACCGCGGCCGAGGTCTGGGGCCCCGCGTGGACCAAGCTGACCGAACGCCCCTTTGCTGGCGGCCCGCAAAAGATCATGAGCAGGGGCCCCCGGAGAGGGTTTGAACCGGAGCTCTTCGCGGGTGTGCTCCCCGGCGGACGTATCGCATTTTCGGACTCGTCGGCGTACGCGATCAAGATCGCGGAGCAGGATGGCCGAATCAGTGCGATACTGACCCGGCCTCTCTCACCCGAGCCCGTCACGGAACGCGTGATGAGGGCGGAAAAGGACCGCAGGTTGAGGGATCTCGAAGGTCGTCCGGAAAGTTCGGTCTCCCGGTCCGGGGACAGAATGACGGTATCCGGGACCGGCGGTGGAGCCCGTGCGCGCGAGCGGATCGAAACGCTGGAGTTCGCTGAAGAGATCCCGGTGGTGCGAGACCTGCGCACGAGTTGGAGCGGCCGCATATGGGTCCAGCGCCGGGGCGACGAGCCTGTCAGCGACGGCCCCATCGACATCCTCGCACCGGATGGCCGCTACCTCGGCAGCTACCGCGCCGGAGCGACGCAGCTTCCCGACGCGTTCGGGCCCGGACGGCTGGCGGCCTTCATCGAGCGGGACGAACTCGATGTCCAGACCGTAGTCGTGAAGCGTCTCCCGCGTGCCATGAACTGACTCACGACGCTCTTCGAAGATGCGGGCAAAGGGAGGACCCGCTACACCGCTCGCGCCATGCATTGGGACGAAGCGGCGCTCAAGGAGCACGAGCGGATGGGCTTTCGCAAGGGTTGGGGCAGGGCCATCGATCAGCTTGAGGTTCTCGCCGCGTCGCTCTAGTGATTCCCGGAAGTCGCCCCGAGATCGCGGCAGCGAGAGATGCGCAGGATTCCAGCACCTCCGACGCCGCCAGTCCCACTGTATGAGCCTGTTGACCACCTTCCCGTCACCCGGACTGCAGAACGGGCGGTGCAGGGCTGGCGCGGATGCGTGGGGCGAGCCAGCATCCGACCTGTGAGAGTGAGCGCGTGGAGGGGACGGTACGCGGGGCTGGCGCTGGGCATCATGGCGGCGCTGAGCCACGTGACGGCCGACGTCGCGGGCCAGGAGTTGCCCCTTGCCCGCACGGACCAGGGCCGCTGGGCGGACGTCATCGCGGCCTCGCGCGGGAAGCTCGACTCGCTGCGGCGGGCGATGTCCATCCCCGGCCTCTCCATCTCCGTCTCTGTGGACCGCCGGGTCGTGTGGTCCGAGGGGATGGGCCACGCGGACCTCGAGCTTCGGAGCCCCGCCACCCCGCTCACCCGCTTTCGGATCGGTAGCGTCTCCAAGATCCTCACCGCGGCCGGCGTCGCGCTCCTTCACCAGCGGGGCGAACTCGATCTGGACGCGCCCGTGCAGGCGTACGTCCCCTCCTTCCCCCGCAAGCCGGAAGGCGAGATCACGACGCGTCTCCTCGCCGGACACATGGGCGGGATCCGGCACTATGTGGACATCGAGGCGGAGTACTACCTCACGCGGCGCTACGAGACGGTGTTCGAGGCGCTCGACCTCTTCCGCGACGACCCGCTCGTCGCCGCTCCCGGGACCGAATGGTCCTATTCGAGCTACGGGTTCAACCTCATCAGCGCGGTGATTGCGGCGGCTTCGGAGCGGGGGTTCCTGCAATACCTGGACGAGGAGGTCTTCCGGCCGCTCGGAATGCTTCACACGGGCGGAGACCACACGGACAGCCTGGTCGTGAACCGCGCGCGCCCCTACGACCGCGCGTCGGACGGCCGCCTCATCAACGCCCGCCACATCGACAACTCCCACAAGTGGGCCGGGGGCGGCTTCCTCTCCACGACGGAGGACCTGCTCCGCTTCGCCCACGGCCACCTCGAGCCGGGTCTCTTCCGGCAGGAGACGCTGGATCTGCTGTGGACGCCCCAGCGCACGGCCACCGGCGAGGAAATCGGTGTGGGGATCGGCTGGCGCCTCTTCCCGCCGTCGCGGGTGGGTGGGCGGCGCGCGGTAGGACACGCCGGCGGCGCGATCGGCGGCAACGCGCTTCTGGTGATCTACCCGGACGACGGGGTGGCCGTCGCCGTCGCCGCGAACATCGCGGACCTCGGCTATCCGCAGGGCGGCGCGCTGGTCTTCGGGGACATGATCTACGAGATCGCAGACCTCTTCATCGAGGCCCGCTGAACCGGCGGTCCGGCGGTGGGGGATGGAGCCGATCGGATTCGAACCGACGACCTCCTGCTTGCAAAGCAGGCGCTCTCCCAACTGAGCTACGGCCCCTCGATACTGGCGGGACGTGAGGCGCCCCGGAGGGCTGAAGGATGCGCCGCGTACGACCTGTGCGCCAGTTTTGCCGAAGGTCTCCCGCTTTCAGAAGCAAAGAGAGGTGCGGCGTCAGTCCGTGTTCCAGAGTTTCGAGTCGAACCCATCGAAGAGCACGGAGTCATCCCCCTTCGGCGTGATCACGAGCAGGGCCCGCATGGCGCGCGTGGCGGCGACGAAGAGGGTGCGCCGCTCACGGACGAGGAGGTCGGTCTGCGCGTCGTCGTCCACCCCGCTCGGGAGATCCGGGTAGGTGGACCCGATGAAGCCCGCCACCGCCACCACCGGAAACTCCAGCCCCTTCGCCGCACGCAGCGGGAGGACCTGCACCGTGTTGTCGTCGAACTCGAAGTTGCGGGAGTTCTGGAACACGGCCGGGACACCGCGGTTCTCGAGCGCCTCGGCGATCCTCCGTCCCTCGTTCGAATGGGGCACCAGGACGGCGCTCGACCCCACGGTGAAATGGAGATGGCGCGTGGCTCCGCGCAGATACCGGGCCAGGAGGCCGGCCTCCTCGTCGACATCGTCCAGAGTCCGGACGATCGGCAGCGGGCCCGAGTGGACATACCGCTGCGGGTCGGGAGCGAGGTCTTCGGCGAGACCGGCCGCGAGGTAGTCGCGCGCGCCCTCGATGATCTGTTCCGTCGAGCGGTGCGTGGCGGTCAGGGTCTCGACGTGGCCCCCGACGCCCGCGACGGTCCGGTGCGTGAGCACGTCGTCCCATGAGAAGCTCGCCGTATATATGGACTGGTTTTCGTCCGCCGCGGCGAAGAGACGGTTCGGCTCTGCGCACAACTCGATCAGCAGACGGATCGCCGACGCCCCGAGATCCTGCAGTTCGTCTACGATCACGGCGTCGTAGGGCCGCACCGGGCTCTTGCCGGACGCCACGAGGGTCGCGGCGGTAGCCCGCGCCTGCTGCCACGTTCGGCACCCTGCCTCGGCGAGCGCTTTTTCGTACGCCTCGTGCGCCGTCCACACGACCCGCCGGGACGCCTCGTCCAGCGGCACGCGCCGACCGGGCCGGGGCTCCGCCAGGTACTCCGCCAGAGTGCGAACGCCCCTCCCCTGGATCACGACCTCGATCTCGGTGAACAGGAAGGCGACTCCCGGCGTGGCAAGATCCCGTACGATGCGGCGCCGTATCTCCGTCTTCTCCCCCGGCTCGGGCCGGCGCAGGAGCGCGCCCGACTCCGTGAGCACCTGCCATGCGAGGCTGTCCACGGTCCGCACGTCCACTAGCTGCGCGTCGTCGCCGAGCAGTGACTCCAGCAGCTCCCTGGCGAACGTCCCCAGCGCCTTCGTGAACGTCGCGAACAGGATGCGGGGCTCGGAGTGGCCCAGTTCCCTCAGGGCCCGGATCATCTCCCGCGCGCGGTAGAGGGCGACCGTCGTCTTCCCCGTCCCCGGTCCGCCTTTCAGGAGGGTCGGGCCGGCCGCGTCCGGCGTCCACGCGACGTGTCTTTCCTGTTCCGGACTGAGCTTGAGCAGGAACGGGACGAGTTCTCCCTGCGCGTACCGGAGCAGGTCGTCCACCCCACCGGGCGTCACGTAGCTGGGTTCCGCGTCGACCAGAGCGATCGGCTTCTCGAACATGTGCGCGTCGAGGGCCAACAGGTGCTCAGCCGGCACCCCCGGACACCCGAGGAGCGCCTCCTGTGTTCCGACTCGCGTCAGCCGCTCGTGATATTGCGGTGGCACGTCCAGGGCTTTGAGCAGGGCCTCCGTCACGGACTCGGGAAGCCGTGTGACCTCCTCCCGAGGCTCCGCCGGCTGCATCCAGCGCCGGATCGGCGCGGCGTCGGCCGCGGACTGGCCAACTGGAGGGAAGGTTCCGTGAGAGAAGGTCTCCGTGGCGGGGATCGAGTCATACGTGTCGTCGGAACGGAGGCGCACGGAATAGAGACTGACGGACGTCTCGTCGAAGGCGTAGATGACTCGGTAGTCGCCGCTTCGGAGGCGATGAAACCCGGCCCACTCGCCCTTCATCCGCTTTCGAACCTTCGCGTCGGGCTCGGCGTGGATCGCGAGAGTCGAGACCTTGTTCATGACCCGCCCGACCTGGGTGTTCGGAAGCCGCCGCAGGTCCTTCGCGAAGTTCGGCTTGAAGGAGATGGTCCGCACCGAGGTTTTCGAGACGGCGGATCTCAAATCGATGTCCTCCTGCACTGAGCCGGTTCGTGCAAGGCACAATAGTAGCGTCTTGCGACGGTTCGGGTTTCACGTCTACGCTCTGTTGAAGACTCGGGCAGCCCAACCTCCGGAAGGCCGGTCGGCCATGGCGGAATCTCGCAGGTCATTCCTGAAGCAGTCTGCGGCGACGGTGGCCGCCGTGTCTCTGACCGGCTGTGCTCCCGGGGCGGGCCGCGAGGCGGCGGGGGAGATTGACGGGGACACCTCCGCCCTCCCGGCCGAGACTCTCCGAGCCGTCGCCGAAGCCGTTCTCCCCGGCGAACTGGGCAGCGACGGTCGCGAACGAGCCGTAGCCGCCTTCGAGCGGTGGTCCGAAGGACTGGAACCCGTCGCCGAACTCGGCCACCCGTATCTGGTGCCGGAGATCCGGTATTCGGGGCCGGATCCGAGACCGGGGTGGGCGGCGCAGCTTCAGGGGCTCGAGAAGGAGTGCACGCGCCGCCACGGGGTGTCCCTGTCGGAGCTTGACGTGCCCGGCCGCCGAAAGCTGCTCGCGCGGCCGCTCGGGCAAGCCGGGACCGCCTTGGGAGCGCCCGGGAATGCGGACCACGTCGCGCTGGCTCTCATGGCGCACTTCTTCGACTCACCGACCGCGACCGACCTGTGCTACGGGCGGGCCATCAGGAAAGTGCGGTGCCGGACCTTGGACGGGGCCGAAGACGAGCCCCCCGCGCCGGGAGCCGGACCGTGACGCGCGTCGTCGAGAGCGACGTCTGCATCATCGGCGGCGGGATCAGCGCCGCCATGGTGGCGGAACGGCTCGCAGAGCGGACCACGGCAACCATCACCGTGGTCGAGGCGGGAGAGCGGACGGCGTCCCTCCAGGAACGGCGTGAGACCCGGGCGCGGATGCTGGCGTACGGCGAAAACCCCTATCCGAACGACCATATCCCCGGCCAGACCGGCACGGGCGCCATGTACAGTTCCATGGTCGTGGGCGGATCGGCGATGCACTGGGGCGGCGCGACCCCGCGCTATTCCCCGGAGGATTTCCGTCTCAAGTCCCTGTACGGGGTCGGCTTCGACTGGCCCATCTCGTGGGACGACGTGGAGCCGTACTACCAGGAGGCCGAGGAGCGGATCGGCGTGGCGGGCGAGCAGGGTCCCCACGAATGCGACCCGCGGTCGAAGCCCTACCCCATGCCTCCGCTGCCGCTGTCGTACAACCTCGCGCGCATGCGGGAGTGGACCGAGAAGACGGATATCCCGTTCTGGACGCAGCCCTGGGCGCGCAACACCGAGCCCTATCAGGGGCGCAACGTCTGCCGGCGGTGTGACACCTGCTCCGTCTGCCCGACGGGAGCCAAGTACACGCCCGACTTCGCCTTCGACCGGCTGATGGCGGACGGGCGCATCGACCTGGTCACCCGCACCCTGGTCCGGCGCCTGTCCCTCGAGCCGGATTCGGACCGGATCGCCTTCGCCGAAGCGGTCGACCGGGACGCGCCCGATGAGCCAGTCGAGTTCCGCGCGGGAACCTTTGTGATCGCCGCCGGCCACGCCTGGAGTTCCCACCTGCTCCTGCTCTCGGCCAACGGCCGCTTCCCGGACGGGCTCGCCAACCGCACCGGAAACGTGGGGCGGTACATGACGGGACACTGGTACATCAGCGGTTTCATCAACCTGCCCATGCGCCTCTATCCCGGCATCTTCGTCTACAACAGCCTCCTGTCCCACCGCTTCGCCAGTCCGGGGCCGCTGGACCGCTACGTGCGCCACGACCTTCGGCTGTGGGAGTCGGCCGTCGGCCGCACCGGGAGGCTCATGGACGAGGACGGGCGGCTCATGTGGGGCGACGAGATCATGGCCGACTGGCGGGCTCGCACCGAGTCCGAGTCCACCGCGCGCATCCGGGCCTACTACGACCTGCTCCCGGACCGCGAGAGTCGCCTGACTCTGAAACCCGGATCCACGAACGAGCTGGGCGACCCGATGCCCCGGATCGACTTCCGCCCGGCTCAGGCCAGCATCGACCTGGAGCGCCATACGTACGACACGATCACAGGCCGCTTCGAGGAGCTGGCCCGGGCGGCGGGGGGCGCCATGAGGAGCACCGGGGCGCCATCCGAGTTGTGGGAGCATCCCGGCGGCGGGTGCAGAATGGGCGACGATCCGGGCACGAGCGTGGTGGATCGCTGGGGGCGAACCCACGACCACGAGAACCTGTTCGTGGCGGGGGCCCCGACCATCGTCTCCAGCGGCTGCGCGAACGGGACGCTCACCTTCTGCGCCCTCTCCCTCATGGCCGCGGAGGAGATGGAGAAGGAACTGCCGTCAGCTTGAGGGGCCGGAAGGAACCCGGTTGCGAACGATCCGGGTTTGGCGCGACCCGAGTCAGCTCCCGTCACCGCAGTACAAGACGATGCGTCTTCCCGACCCGCCGGGCATGCGGATCCTCGACTCCCGCCTCGGATGCGAAACGCGGCCAGCTACCGACCGCGGCGAGTACCCGGTCGACGACGCGGCTCGCAGCTGGAATCTTGAGCCCGGAGGTCTCCGCGAATTTCAGCAGGTCGGCGCGTTCGAAACCGTTGCGCTTGCCGACCATGCTCATCTGGTGTTGGCCTGTCCACAGGCCGTGCGGGTTGTAGGCGTACGCCACGTCGTATGCCGGCGACAGTCGCCACTTCCCGCCACGGTTCATCAGAAACGCGATGTTCTTCACGTGATCGTCCTGATTCCGCGCGACGATGTTGAAGACCGCCCGGCGGTACTGCTCCTCGACCACCGCCATGCCGAACCCGAGCCTGCGGATCGTCTCCACCGCCTGCTCGTACGCATACGCGCCCGGCACGTTGTAGTCGAAGTGCCGGAGCGCCGCGAGGGACTGCATGTGGATCTTCCGTCCCTTCGCGTCGCGGTCGAAGCGGCGCGTCATGAAGTGGCTCCGGCCGCCTTCGTGATGCAGGCGGCATTCCGACATTTCGATCCCGGCTTCGCGCGCCATCAGGTGATACGCGTACTCGATCCGTCCGTAACCGAGCGGATCCGCCAGTTCCCGGTCGCGGTTGTTGGCGACGCCGTCGAACTTCAGGATCCAGTTCTCGAACCCGGCCTCCGCGTCCACCTGGCCGGACCGGAACTCGCCCGTCTCCGGATTCCAGGCGAGCACAGCCTTCGCCCGTGCGCCGCCTGCGGAGGTCCCCACGTTGAAGATGTCCTCGAGCGTTCCGCCGTCGTCACCGCCGTCGAGCCTGCCCGAGAGTCGGCCCCGTTCGTCGAGAATCCGGTTGGCGAGATCGACCAGTTGGGCGATCTCAACCTCGCCCCGGTTCCCGCTTCGTAGCGCCGGTTCGAACTCCAGCGCCCCGACGCCGCGCTTGCCGATGTAGCAGAGCCGGTCCACCGGACTGAAGTCCTCGAGGCGGCGTTCGGTCTCCGCCAGCCAGACATCGATCAGCCGGTTGCCGAAACTGTCCGGCAACGCGTCCGCAAGCAGGCCGGGCAAGCCTTTGAACGACTCCCCGAGCGCGGGGAAGGCATACGGAGTTTCGCGCACGGGCATCGCCATCGGAGAGACCTCGATGCCGGCCGACACGAACGCGGGATCGTACTGGAACACGCCGACTCTCCGCCCTGCATCCCAGGACACCGCGCCGATTCGGCGGCCCCACAGGTTCACGTTGGCGTCAGTCATTCAAGTCTTCGGCCCACGACCAGGGCTCTTCCGGCGACGCGCCCTTCCGGGGGCGAGCGCGGAGCCGTTCCCGGCCGCCGGAGTCCATGCGTTCAATGGGTCGGATCTCTCCCGGCGGCACGGCGCTCAACAGACCCTCCCCCAAGCCAAGGGCAATCGCGAGGCGCAGCAGGCTGTCCAGACTGCACGGCTGGCCGGCCTCGATGCGGCGAAGCGTGCGCAGTCCTATTCCGGCGTCTTCGGCCAGCATCCGCTGCGTCACGTTCCTCGCAAGGCGCAGCTTCGCCAGGCGACGCCCCAGTTCGGTTCGCAGCGCACGGGATGTCAGACTTTCATGCGTCACGCCAGCAGCCAGGATTTAGCTCCCATGCTCGCAAGCCTCCGTTGGTCCGGGCCCCATATTGTCGCTAAACCGACGAAATATCAAGAGGCCATATCTTGCCGACTAATGGCCAAAAGCGACGATACACGGCTATATATTGCCTCTTAGAATGGTAGATCCCGGAGCCATCGGCACCGGAACGGGCCGCCAACCGGCGCCCCGAAATGCTTGAAGGCGTCGTAGTAGTCGTCCGTCAGATCTGGGAGTAGCACATCGGCGTCGGTTACCGCCGCTTTGTCGCCGGCGGTTACGGCCGCTTCTCGCCAGCGGTCACGGGGAAGCGGAGGTAGTTCTCGGGAGGCGGCAGGCTGCACACCGAGTGGGGGGTGAAGGCGCAGGGCGCGTTGTAGGCCCGGTTGAAGTCGATCGTCGTCCAGCCGTCGTCATCCGGGAGCGGCGCGCGCATATAGCGGCCCGCCTGATAGGTGTCGGTGACGGCGGTCGAGTCCCACAGGCTGATGAAGTAGGAGCTGCTCGACGCCGTAGCGAAGGCCATCAGGCGATGCTCGCCGCCGTTCGCCCGGAAGACCAGGTCCCCGGGGGCGCTGTTCTCGAGGGTCCCGCCCCTCACGTCGGCCAGCGACACGGTGCGCGGCTCCCGATAGGGCTCGAAGCGTGCCGTCACCCGCCACTCGTTCCCAACCGGGAAGTACTCGGGAAGCTCGAAGGTCTCGAGGCGTGGGGCGTCGGTGTCCCAGACCCGCAGCCAGAGCCGCTCCGTCCCCGGTTCCGCGTGGACCCGCATCCCGAGCGACCCCAGCGCCAGCCGGATCGTCCCCTCGCTCCGGTCGTCCGGCAACGGGATCGGTTCCGTGACCGACTCACCGGCCGCACCGGACTCCCGGTCCCTCACACGCAGGCCGCTTTCGGCCTCCGGGACGAGACGAACCGCCCCGCCCTCGAGGTGCAGGGTTCCGGCCAGGGGAGGCGCGTCTTCTTCGGGCAAAACGATGGCCAGCGACGGGTCGGAGCCGAACGTGTTCGCACCCTCGGCAAGCGCGAAGAGCCCGTCCCAACTGATGACGCCCGCGTTGGGGTTCGCGAGGTTGTTTCGGCGCCCGTCGCGCCATTCCTCGTACTCGATCATCAGGATGTCGGGTTCGACCGGAGGCGGATCGGGCCACGCCTCGCCGACGCAGCCCGCCACCACGGCACCGAGCGCCGCGACCACCAGCACGGGACCGCCCCCGGCGGATCGCGCCTTCTGGACACGACGCCGCTTGCCGGCAAAGCCGGTCAACCCCTCGCCGTTCTCATGTCGCTAGCATGCGCCCGGCACCCGGTTTCGTGCAACCGCGCGGCAGCGACTCCGAGGCTGCTGCGCGCTTGCTGGTGGCGCGACGTAGAGGGGGGCAGGCAAGAGTTCTTCGTTAGCCGAGACGCAAGGAAAAGAAACCCCGCTTCACTTTCTTAGCGGCGCGCCGAGAGGGCGTAAGCAAAAGTTTCTTCGTTAGCCGAGACGCAAGGAAAGCGAACGGCGAAAAATCTTGCTAAACGGAAGCTGCCTCAAGATTATTGGAGCAACTCAACGCAAATCGAGGAAGACCAGAACCCGTTGGGATCACGAAAATGAGACGCGAAGCGACAGGCACCTACGACGTTACCGTAGCCGGCGGGGAGACCGTGCGGGCCTTCACCCCCATGGCTCTGCCACCCTCGCCGGACATCGACCTTCGGGAGGGGCTGCGGCAACCGTTCGAGGCGGCGGCCGCCGCGCTGGGGCGACTCGATGCGGTGACCGAGCTTCTTCCGGATACCGCCCACTTCGTGTACGGATACGTGCGGAAGGAAGCCGTGCTCTCCTCCCAGATCGAAGGCACGCAGTCTTCCCTTTCCGACCTCATGCTGCACGAAGCGGGAGGGGTACCCGGTGTTCTACGGGACGATGTCGTAGAGACATCAAATTACGTAGCTGCATTGTATCACGGGATTCGGCGTCTGCGCGACGACTTCCCGCTCTCGAATCGCCTCATGCGAGAGATGCACACCAAGCTACTCGCGAGCGGTCGCGGGGCAGCAATGATGCCTGGTGAGTTCCGGCGATCGCAGAACTGGATCGAGGGCTCGCGTCCCGGCAACGCGGCTTTCGTTCCTCCGCCGCCGAATCGTGTGGAAGAGTGCATGGCCGCGCTCGAGCGGTTCATCCACGCGACGGACGACGACCTGCCGGCGCTCGTCAGGGCGGGGCTCACCCATGTGCAGTTCGAGACGATACACCCCTTTCTTGACGGAAACGGACGGTTGGGTCGCCTCCTGATCACTCTAATGTTGTGTGATGCGGGGCTCCTGCGTGAACCTCTGCTATATCTCAGCCTCTACTTCAAGCGGCATCGGAACACCTACTACGAGCTTCTCAACGAAGTGCGACACACGGGGGACTGGGAGGCGTGGCTGCGCTTCTTTCTCGAAGGCGTGCACGAAGTGGCGGAGGGTGCCGTTGCGACCGCCCGATCCGCACTTGACCTGGTTGCGGCCAACCGTGCCCGGATCCAGGAGGGACGACGAGCAAGTTCGGCTCTGCGGGTGCATCGGGCGCTGGTGGAACGCCCCGTCGACAGCATCAACGGACTCGCCGAGCGAACGGGTCTCTCCGGTCCGACGGTCGCAGCCGCGTTGAAGTTGCTCCAGGGGTTGGGGTTCGTTAGCGAGGTCACGGGGCGACAGCGGGGCAAGATCTTCGCCTACGACACCTATCTCGGCGTGCTGAGAGAGGGGACGGAGGAACCTCCGGGATAGGGTACGCGATTGCCTGCCGCCGACGATTAGCCCTAGGGGACCAGCGCCTCCAGGGCCTCCGGGTCGCGGGGGAGCGCGGCGGTCAGGACCTCGGCGCCGTCCTCGGTGACGAGGACGACCTCTTCCACGAACACCGAGACGCCGAGGTCGTGGTTGTAGTACCACGGTTCGACGGTGAAGACCATCCCGGGCGCGAGCGGTTCGTCGAGGAGCGCGGGATCTCCCGACGAAAGCCCGATATGGTGACCGAAGAAGGAGGGGGTCTGCATGTACGGCTCCTCCTCGTCCGGGATCGCGTCGTAGGCCGCCTCGGTGAGTTCGCGCAGCGTGACGCCTGGGCGCACGGCGGCGATGATGGCCTCCGCCGCCCGCGTGCTCACGAGGAGTTTCTCCCGCTGGACCTCGGTGAACGCCCCGTTGGCCGGGAAGGTGCGGCCGACGTCGCTCACGTAGCCGTTGACCTCGCACCCCACGTCGAGGATCACGAGGTCGCCGTCCTGCAGGGCGCGGTTGCGGCGGTCGTAGTGGGCCGCCAGCACCCGCCACGGCCACAGGCTGTTGGGACCCGACTTGACGATGGGGGTGAAGGGGATGGACTGGGCGCCTGCGTCCCGGCAGGCGCGCTCGAACTCGCCCTGGAGGGAGCGCTCGTCGATCCCCGGCCGCACGAGGGACGCGGCGGCCCGGATCCCGGCCATCGTCGCGGCGGCCGCGCGCCGCATCCGCATGATCTCGGCAGGCGACTTCACCATCCGGAGCCGGGCGATGATGTCGAAGGCGTTGACGATCTCGACTTCGGGATGGTCGTCCCGCAAACGCCGGATGAGAGAGGCCGTGGGGTCGAGACTCCCGATCAGCGGCACGACGGGATCCGGCACGGGACCCGACGCCCCGGCGTTGACCCGCAGAAGAGCACCCGCGCCCAGCCGCTCGCGAAGGAAACGGTCGAGTTCGGCGATGTCCCGGTAGACGTCGGCCCCGCCGAAGCCGCGAAGCGGATAGTCGTCGAGGAGGGGACGGCCCGGAAAGTCGTTCGGCCGCCCGGGGTTCTCGAAACGCGGATCCCGCTGCGGCATGAAGAGGGTCGAGAGGCCGCGCTCCGCGTCCAGCACGAGCATCGACTGGACGACCTCCAGACCGGTCAGGTACCAGAAGTCCTCGAGCTGCCGGAACGTCTCCCCGTGCGTGAGACCATCCGAGGAGGGGACGAGGAGGAGACCGCCCCCCGTCGCGCGCAGGCCGTCGATGATCCGGTTGCGGCGGAATTCGTACTCCTGCGGACGGAACCCCGGCCGCGCCCAGTCGGTGTATCGCTGCTCCGGTGTCTGGGCCGAAAGCCGGACAGGATCTCCGGTGACAACCGCCGCGGCGGCGAGCAACGAACTCGCGAGCAGGGTGCGCCCGAGCCGCCGGCTCCTCGCCGGTAAGACGGAGCCGGACCTCAGAGTCGCCATACGACGAGGAACTGGACCGCGCTTTCCGTCACGTCCGTCCCCAGCTTGTTGCGCCAGTACTGGTATTCGATCCCGGTCATGAGCCGGCCGCCGCCGCCACCCAGCGCCCGGCCGACGTCCAGCGTCAGCTGCGGCTGCGCGAGGATCCAGCCGCGGTCGTCGTTGCCCTCTTCGGTCGTCACCCCGCTGATGTACTCCGCGTGGCCCGTGAAGGTGAACGCCTGCCCCAGCATCTCCCAGGTGGCGAGCCAGTTCACGTCGAACATGAATCCGTCGCTCGTGCTCGGGGCGCCACCGCCGCCGAGCCCGCTGCTCGCGTCGACCATGCGGGCGAAGTCCGTGTTGAGGAAGATGAACCCCGGGATGTCCCACGACGCCCGGAACCCCGGCGTGTACTTGAGCACCTTCGACTGCGCGCCGTAGTTCACGCCGCCCAGCAGGGCGAAGTCGCGGATCGGCCCGAACCCCACCCGGCTCCCGGTGATCTTTCCGAGGCTGAGCGTGGGATACCACTCTCCGTACAGGTCCTTTTCGTTGAACTCGTCGTTCCCCCCGTCCGCGGCGTAGTCGAAGAAGAGGAAATGGTCCCCCCAGGCCCACTGCGCGGCGTTCTGGAACGTGACGACGATCGTCCCGTCGCTGGTTTCCGCGAAGGGGTTCACCAGGCTGCCCATCTGAAGGTGGAACTCGGTCTGTCCGGCCGCAGCCCCCGGCGTTGTCAGAAAGAGCCCCGCCGCGGCCAGCTGGGAGACGGTCAGCCCGACCACGGCACGGCCGACTACGCGGCGCCCAACGGCATGCGGAGGGGGCGGGGGCGCGAGGAATCCGGAAGGTCTGGAGGTTCTGGGGCGCAACGTGATCTCTGGAGTTACGCCGTCGGGCGAGTCGCCCGCCGGCCCGTGGAACTGGTTAGTGGCGAAGCAACGTTCGCGAAGAACACCTTGTCACGCCAGCCTCGCACCTCCTCTCTGCTGGACCCCTACGCTTCGACCAGCTGGCGGCGGGACAGGGCGGCGAACATGCCATCGCGCTTGAGGAGTTGGTCATGCGTGCCGCTCTCGATGACGCGTCCCGCATCCATGACGAAGATCCTGTCGACATCGCGAATCGAACTGAGCCGGTGCGCAATCACGAGACGCGTGACGCCACGCTTCCGCAGCGACTCCTGCACCATCGCCTGGGCGCGATTGTCGAGGGCGCTGGTGGCCTCGTCGAACAGCAGCACGCGAGGCTTGCGCGCGAGCGCGCGGGCGATGAGGAGCCGCTGCTTCTGTCCCACCGAGAGGCCGGTGCCGCCCTCCGAGAGTACGGTACGCATACCCATCGCCATGGCCCGGATATCGTCTTCCAACGCCGCGTCGCGAGCCGCAGCCCAGGCCTCCTCCGTGCCGAGCGGAGACACCCCCGCGATGTTCTCGTATATGGTGCCGGCCACGATCTGCCCGTGCTGCAGGACGACGCCCATACGCCCTCGGACCCGGGCCAGATCCAGGCTGGTCAGGTTGTGACCGTCCAGGAACACCGTTCCCGAGTCCGGCGCCTCGAAGCCCACCAGCAGACGATAGAGGGTCGACTTCCCGCAGCCGGAAGGACCCACGAACGCCACGTAGTCGCCCTGCCGGACCTTGAAGGAAACACCGTCGACCGCGTTCGGCCGGTCCGGCTGGTATCGGAACGTCACGTTCTCGAATTCGATGTCGCCTTTGAGTTCGCCCGGGTCAATGCCGCGGGCGGGCTCCGGCTCGGCATCGAGAATGGGTCGCACGCGTTCGACGAGCGGAATGATCCCGACGACAGTGGTTACAGCTCCGGAGATGGCGGTCACCGCCCCCGCGAGCTGCCCGAAGGCGGCGTTGAAGCTCAGGAAATCGACGAGGTCGAATGACGTGCCTTGCGATAGCATGCGCTGGATGACTGCGAAGATCACGATCAGCGAAATCGACTGGAAGAGCCCGCCCAGGACTTGCTGCCCCGCCGCCCAGTGCCGTGCGGCCAGGCCTTCGCCCTTCTGCTGACCGTAGAGCCGGGCCCAGTGGGCGAGCGCGTAGCTTTCCGCGTGTGCCACGCGGAGCTTGGCGAGACCCGAGATGACCTGAAACACGAACCCGCTGAGTTCGCCCTGGGCCCGATAGGCCTTTCGGTCATGACGAAGCTGGCCCAGCGAGAGCAACCAGTTCCCGGTCGCCAGCAGCAGCAGCAGGCCGGTGACGAGCAGCGCGAGCAAGCCGCTGTAGTAGAACAGCAGTGCGAGGCTGAACACCGAGAAGATGGCGCCCATTGCGGCCTGCACCGCGGCTCCCGTGAGCGCCTGGCGGATGGCTGCGACGCCGTTGGCCCGGCTTGCCAGGTCGCCAGCCGTGAACCGGCGGAAGAAAGGCGCCGGCAAGGAGACGAGGCGACTCCAGATCGCAGCCTGCAGGCGCTCGTCCGTGCGGGTCTCGATGCGCAGAGATGCCAGCCCGCGCACGATTTCGAACACTGCGCTGCCGAGGGCGACCATCACGAGTGCGCCAAATGTAACGAGCCACAGCGAGATGTCGCCTCGCGGGATGATCTCGACGAGGATCTGTCCCGTGAGGATCGGCGTCAGCAGCGCACTGAGCCCACCAAGCGCCCCGAGCGCGATCAGGGTCCGGAAGTCCCGTCCCCGGCCGTGCAGCGAGAATCGAAGCACGTCTCTGATGCCTTCTATCCGGATCGGGAGCGGCGCGTAGAGCCCCAGCGAGTCGGGCGCGATCTCGCTCGCGGTCCTCCTGCTGACGACGAAGCTCGCCCCCGTCTCGGGGTTCACGGCCCGATAGGTACCGCGGTCGTCGGAGAGAAGGGCGAGCGGGCGCGTCTCGTCCGCGTTCCCGTCGTCGCCGACGAAGAAGCCGACCATCGAGGGACCCGCTCGTCTCCACCAGCCCGGCGTGAGCCTCAGCCACCGGGTCT
This sequence comes from Candidatus Palauibacter sp., assembly GCF_965222475.1. GTDB lineage: Bacteria > Gemmatimonadota > Gemmatimonadetes > Palauibacterales > Palauibacteraceae > Palauibacter. The sequence continues at coordinate 166,004 of NZ_CBDCUB010000003.1, forward strand.
GCATGCGCGACCGTCGGGCCAGGAGTTCGATCGTCTCCCTGGGGCTGGCGTCGGCCGTGCCGTCTCCCGCGATGCGCGGGATCTCAAGCGTTACACCAAGCGACTCGGCGACCAGGTGCACCGCGTGCTGTAGAGGCGAACGGCCTTCCGCCCGGGCCCGGACGTCTTCACTCGTGGCACGGAGCACCCGCCCGAGGCCGCGGAGTGCCGCGCCTACCGACGCCCGCTGGGCTTCGCGCGTTTGGCGGCGGCGCGCAATCAGTGTCTCCGCTTCCTCGAACTCCGTGAGGAGGGCGAATTCGAGCACCTGCGCGCCGAAGTGATCGAACGCCGGCCACAGTCTCTCCATGACGAGTGCAGTCGGCGTATAGACGGCCGAGACCTTCGCATCGCTGTCGAGTTCGAGCCAGGTCCGCTCCGAGACCGGAAACAGCGGCTCCGAGATCGTCACGATCAAGTCGTGACGCCCGAGAAGGCGCATCGGCGTGTTGGCGGAGACCCAGACCACGTCCAGATGCTGCGCGGTCAGGACGGAACCCGCCGCATATGGCACGTCCGGGTCGGCTTCGAGCAGGAGGGCATCGGGCTGCGGGGGCAGATCGCGCACCAGGAAATCCGACAGGTGTGAGATCCACCGGTCGACCCAGTCCGTCGTCGCCAGATCGAAACTCCCCGATCCGACGCCGGCGCGTTCACCTTCGATGATCACGGCGTCCTGCGAGGGCACGGCCAGCAGACCGAGCGCACGCTGCGGCTCGTCCGACACGACGAGCGGGCTGGTGCCGAAGGCCATCTCGCCCGAGCGAATCCGGGCAGCGAAGCGCCGTCGCCCGACCACCTCGCCGTCGCTCGATTCGACGACGAAGAGATCGAGGTGCCCGCGCTCCACGTAGTGAACCCGCTCGGGATCGTCGATCGCGAACGGTCGGTTCGCTCCGGTTTCGCTGCGGACACCGCGGATCCGCTCGATGACAGAGACGTCGGTCATCATATCAATCCGTCATTACGAGCGTGCGATAGAGGCCGTCCTCAGCGATGAGCGTCTCGTGCGTGCCGCGCTGGACGATACGGCCGCCCTCGAGGACCACGATCTCGTCCGCATCGCGGATTGTGCTGAGCCGGTGAGCGACGATCAGGCATGTGCAGCCGCGCCGCCGCAGGCTGTCGTCGATCTCGAGTTCGGTTACGGGATCGAGCGCCGCGGTCGCCTCGTCGAGAATCAGCACGGCCGGATTGCGGGCGAGGGCGCGCGCGAGTTCGAGCCGCTGGCGCTGTCCGCCGCTGAAGTTGCGTCCGCCTTCGTCGACGGGCGTGTCATACCGCAGCGGCTGCGACGCGAACAGGTCGTGGATGGAAGCGTCGCGCAGCGCCTGGACGATATTGCGCTCTTCCATGGTGGGATCCCACAGCGCGACGTTGTCGCGCACACTCCCCTCGAAGAGAGCGACCTCCTGGTCCACATGCGAGACGATTTCGGCGAGCCGCGCCGGAGAGATGTCGTCGAGGGGCTCTCCGTCGATCCGCACGTTGCCGGATGACGGCTTCAGCAGGCCACAGACTAATCTGGCGATCGTGGACTTGCCGCTCCCGGATCCGCCCACGAGTGCCACGCGTCGCCCGGGCGGTATCGACAGGCTGAAGTCCTCGATCAGAGGCGGATCCGTCACGTTGTATCCGAAGGTGATCCCCTCAAGTTCGATAGAGCCGCGCGGCGGGGGGGCAGCGGTTTCCGGCTCGCGTTCCTGCAAGCCTGCCCGCGTGCGTTCGTCCGCAACGTAGTTCAGGACATCGTCCAGCCGGGCGATGTCCCCCTTGATGCGCTGCAGGTTGGCTCCGAACTGCACCAGGCCCCGCACGGGCTGGGCGAAACTGGCCGCCAGACTCTGGAAGGCGACCAAGCCGCCGATGGTCAAAGCCCCGTCGGCTACGCGCAGTCCTCCGAATCCGAGGATGGCCACACCCGACAGCTGGGAGATCAGCATCGCCGCCATTCCGGCCACGGCCGCCACGATTCCGAGATGCTGCTGGGCGCTCAGGGCATTTGCCTGGATCCCGGACCAGCGAGCGAAGAAGTCGCCTTCGCCAGCGTTGGACTTAAGCGTCTCGATGATCTGGATGCCGTTGATCGAAGCGCCCGCGAGCCTCCCGTTTTCCCGCAGCAACCGACGGTTCGCCGCTTCCCGGGCACCGCCGGAGAGCTTGAGCACGAGGACATGCAGCGCGGCCACGATCAGGGCGATCATCGTCAGCCCCGCGTCGTACGAGAGCATGACGGAGCCGTAGATCACCATCGTCAGCACGTTCACCAAGTTGATCGCGAGTTCCCCCGAGATCAGCCTCGCGACCGCGTCATTCGATCCGACGCGGCTCGCGATGTCACCCGCGTAGCGCTGACTGAAGAAGAGCAGCGGCAACGACGCCACGTGCCAGAAAAAGCGGGCCGTCGCGACGATGGAGAGCTTCGTCTCCATTCGGGCGAACAGGATACGTTGCAACCAGGTCAGCGCTCCCTGGATCAGGGCGACCGCCCCCAGTCCGAGCAGGAGCGGGACCACCCAGCTCCCGTCCTGACGGATCAGCACTTCATCGATGAACGCCTTGAGCATCGCCGGAAGCGCCAGACCCGGGACGATCATCGCCAGGGTCGCGATCGCGGCGAATGCAAGAGGTCGCAGCGCCTGCCCGAGGCGCGCCTTCAGACCGCGCAGGAGGTCCGGCGGGTCGCCGCCGGGACGAAAATCCTTGCCCGGCGCGAACGCGAAGCACGCGCCCGAGTATGCTTCGTCGAATTCCTCGAGGGAGATCCGTCGCGGGCCGTGGCCCGGGTCGTTGATGTAGACGCGGTCACCCCTGATCCCCTCCAGGACCACGAAATGGTTGTAGTTCCAGAAGGCGATCATTGGGAACGGTATGTCGAACAGCTTCTCGCGCCCGGCGCGGTAGCCTTGCGCGGACAGGCCGTAGGAGCGGGCCGCACCCATCATGCTGGCCGCGTTGGCCCCGTCGCGGGAGACGCCGCACCGCACTCGCAGCGTTTCGAGAGGCACCCACCTGCCGTGATACGCGAGGACCATCCCCAGGCAGGCGGCGCCACACTCCGTCGACTCCATCTGCAGCAGGGGCGGAACCCGTCGGCGCCCGGACCCCTTGAGGTTGGGGCGAAGCTCGTGACGGCGTTTCACATCGAGAGCAGTTCCCTCAACCACGGCATGGCGAGCGCAATGGGGGGCTGGCTCTCGACCCGGATCTCGACCGATGCGAGGGTGCCGGGGGTGATGTCCACCGCGACGCCGCGCGACGAAGTCCAGGCGAAGCCGCTCGCGGTAGACCCGTCGGGGTCAAGCACCACCCGGCCGGGGTAGGGCGGCCCGTTGCTCGAGAAGGAGGCGGCGAGATCCTGATTCTGGAGCACCGCGACGATGCCTTCGAGGCTGGCCGGGAACTCCGAGAGGCTCTCGACCGTCCCGGTCATCGCGCCGTACTCCTCGCGCCGGACCGTACTCGGAGAGACGAGCACCGCCATTCCCGCCTCGACGCGTTTCCCGTCGGCGGGTGACACGTACATCAGGACATCGAGACCGGTCTCCCCGCTCTCGACGCTGAGCACCGCCTGGCCGGCCCCGAGGGTCGCGCCGACCTGGGTCTTGATCTCGGTGACGCGGCCCGAAACCGTCGAGCGAATCTTCCAGGTCTCGATCACGGCCGCGAGCTCGTTGACCTGGCGTTGCGCCTCCATGTGCTGGACCTGCGCACTCGTGATGCTCTCGTTGATCTGGCTGCGGCGGCGGAGTTCGTCCGCTTCCAGTTGATCGCGCCTGCGCATGACCTCGAACAGGCTGCTCTGGGCAGCATCGAGGCTTTGCGCGCTGTTCTCGACGGCGGTTTGCGTGACGATCCCTCGTTCCGCCAGTTCCCGGAAGTTCCGCAGGCGTTCGCGGGCCCGCGCGACCATCTCCTCGGCAGCCTCCTGAAGGGCCCCAAGACGCTCGCGCTGATCGGCCACGTTCTGCTCGAAGAGGACGTTCTCCGCAGCAGCTTCGGCTTCCCGGTCACGGAGGGCGCGCAGCCGCTCATCCGCAGCCGCGAGCGCGCCGGTGTACCGTTCCATGACCTCGGGATCGAAGGTCTCCGCCACAACATCTTCGACCTCGACCCGGTCTCCGGTAGCCACCCCGATGCGGTTGAGCCGGCCGCCCCGGGAGGAAACGACGTCGAGCACCATGCCGCTACGGCTGAGGATGATGCCTTCGGCCCGGACATAGGTAGAAAGTTGCCCGACGATGGACCAGACCACCGCGGCGGTCAGAATGGCCACAAGGGCTCCGAGAGCGAGCCACGCTCTGGGTGTCGTCACATAGAGCACCCGGTCGAGATGCTCGGGTGTCCCGAGACGCTCGGTTCGGGCGTTGCCGGACGACCCTTTCCCCGACCTCTCGCTCATCGCCCGTCCGGTGGCTGAATGCGCTCTGCCGAAGAGGATTGGATCATGACGCGTCAGGGCGCGGATCTCGGGTTTCGCACCGAGGCCTGCGCCCAAATGGATGAACTGGCGTTGCGCGATTCAACGGTTGGCAGCCGGAACTCGCGAGGAGCTCCACTACGTGACGGCTTGGTCAGGTCCTCTGGTGCAGCGACCGATTTCGTCCGCCACGGCCGAGTTCAGGGCGATGCAGTCTGCTGCCTATCCCGTGTAGTGCCCGTGCGTGATTTCGCAACCGCCGGTGTGGTCCCCACCGTTCGTCGTGTCGCAGCCGCACACGCAGACGGAGCCGGTCCCCGTTCCACCGACAATGCCCTCGGCTTCGGCGTCGTCCATGGCCTGCACATCCTGGCTCGATCTGGTCTCTTCCATGGTCTCCAACTCTTGGCCTCGGCCAATCTCTTGCGTCATTTCTCTCTCCCTCGCTGAGCGGCATCGCTGTTAAGCCTGGATGGTGGCGGGACACGCAAAGGGGAGGGAGTTTCCCGCCGGCACCGCCTTACTAGCCATAGTTGTGCGCATGACCTGAGCACGAACACTCAATGGAACCATCGCTTGCGATGACGCAAGTGCATCCTTCAGTCCGGCACCCGTGCGTGGCCGCCTGCGAACCACCGGTGCCCCCGACGATCGACTCCGCAGCGGCATCGTCCATCGGTCGTGCTTCGTTCGTGATATCGCCTCGCCTGCTCATGCTGCCCTCCTCTGTGCCTGTGCGTTCCCCACCGCTGGTGGTCGGCGGCTCACGCTTCGCAAGTCTTGGATTGGATTCATTCATTATAGAGCACAAACCGGAACCGCACCACCCTATTTGGGGGGGGGCTTGCAAGAGCTCTGCTCACGCGCTGCGTCGGCAAAAGTGGCTGTGGTGCCGCGGGCAGCGAAGTCCGTGACCATGCAGAATGTGAGCGAGGTGAGCTGGCCCCGAACCGGGCGGACGGTCCGAGCTACAGCCAGATGAACTTCGCGGCGAACACGAGCGCCACCACGAGCAGCATCGGCGAGCAGTCGCGCCAAAGGCCCGCCAGCACCTTGATCGCCACGTAGGTGATGAAGCCGAGCCCGATCCCGTCCGCGATCGAATGGGTGAGCGGGATGGCGATCGCGGTCACGACCGCCGCCGCGGACTCCGTGATGTCGTCCCATTCCACGTCCTTCAGGGCGCGGGCCATGAGGCAGGCGACGTACAGGATGGCCGCGGCCGTCGCGAAGGGGGGGATGGACTCTGCCAGCGGCGCGAGGAAGAGGCAGAGGAGAAACAGGCCGGACACGACGACGGCGGTCAGACCGGTGCGGCCGCCCGCCCCGACGCCGGCGGCGCTCTCGATGTAGCTCGTGACCGACGAGGTCCCCAGCAGCGTGCCCGCCACCGTCCCCGTCGAGTCGGCCATAAGCGCCCGATGGATGCGCGGCAGTCGGCCGTCCTCGTCGAGGAGGTCGGCCTGCTGCGCGACACCGATCAGCGTGCCGGCCGTTTCGAAGAGATCGACGATCAGGAATGTCAGGATCACGGCAATCATGCCCAACTGCAGCGCCGCGCCGATGTCGAGCGCGAGCAGCGTGGGCGTCGGGTCGGGCGGAAGCGACGCCACGCCGTGCCATTCCGAGACGCCCAGAATGAGGCCGACCACCGTCACGCCGAGCATCCCGATGATCGCTGCGCCCGGAACCCGCCGCGCCGAAAGCGCCGCGATCGCGCTGAAGCCGAGCAGGGCGAGCACGGCCGCCGGCGCCGTCAGTTCCCCGACCGTGACGAGCGTCGCCGGGCTCCCCTCGATGATGCCGGCGTTCCGCAGCGCGATCACGCCGAGGAAGAAGCCGATGCCGGCCGAGATGGCCAGCTTCTGCCCCCGCGGGATCGCATCGATGATCCAGCGCCGCACCGGCAGCAGGCTCAACGTGACGAACAGCACGCCGGAGACGAACACGGCCCCGAGCGCGACCTGCCACTCGTAGCCCATTCCGAGCACGACGCCGTACGTGAAGAAGGCGTTCAGCCCCATCCCCGGAGCCAGCGCGATCGGGTAGTTGGCGTACAGCCCCATGACCAGCGTGGCGAACGCCGCCGCGAGACAGGTCGCGACGAACACGGCGCCGAACGGCATGCCGGCCTCGGAGAGAATCTGCGGATTGACGAAGGCGATGTAGACCATGGTCAGGAACGTCGTGACCCCCGCCGTCACCTCCGTCCGAACGTCGGAACCGCGCTCCGACAGCCTGAACCAGCGCTCCAGTTTCTCGGTCATCGGCTCGACTCCCCCTGGTGACGGGCGCGGAAGCAGACGCCCGTTGAGCTTCCATTCACAATCGATTCGGCAAGCTTCCGCCAGCGGCGGCTATGGGTCCGCAGTGTTGCGATCACCTTCCCCCTTGGGGGCTTCCGGTGGGAAACAACTCGCATGGAGCGCCTCCACCCGTTCCACTTCCTTCGGAGTCAATCGCTCGAACTCTCGGGTGCGCGCCCGCTTGGACAGCCTGCCGCGGTTCTGCCGGAGGAACCTCGACAGGAGATCAATCGTCCGCTCCGGCATGTCCGCGACTTCCTCCTGCACGCGCCGCGAGAACTCGTCATACCCTTCCACATATGCGACTTCCCGGGGGAGATCCCGCATCACGGTCTCCTCGACACACCCATATAGAAACTCGGCGTGAGCCGTGGCGTCGAAGAACCGGTAGAAGTCGACCGTTTCGTTCAGGACCTCGACGTGGTGCCGTGTAGTGGCGCGCCACTCGACCAGGGGCAGGGCCTGCGAGGAGTAGCTGCGGAGAACCTCACGGTACTCCGAGATCCGCCTCAGCATGGGGACACTCACGGGAAACACGACATGCGGCGGGTTGTACCCGGCACGGGCCAGCACGTGATGAATCAGCCAGCGGTGAAGGCGGCCGTTCCCGTCTTCGAATTCGAACGGATGGATGTATACGAACCCGAAAGACAGAACAGCCGCCGATACGACCGGATCGACGGCCAACTGTGCTGTCCGCCGACCATACTCGACCACCCCCCGCATCAGATCGGCCAAGTCGTCCGGACGTGCGCTGATATGTTCCGGAATCGGATCACGCGTCCCCCGGTCGTGCTCGCCGATCCACCCGCCCTCGGTCCGGAGTCCGAGCTCGACGAACCTCGAGTCACCGATCACGAGTTCCTGCAGACGCACCAGTTCATCGACCGCAAGGTCTCGCTGGCCGGCCTCGCCGATCGCTCGGCCCCAACGGAGCCCCCGATCCAGCGTTGGACGCTCACCTTCGATCTGAAACGACGCCTAGCTGTCTTCGAGGAGCAGAAAGGCCGCGGCGCGACGGACGACATCCGGGTGGGTACGTCCAATCACTTCTCGAGCACGCTCCCCCAGGCGCATGTTCACATAGCGCTCAAGTTGAGGGGTCCGTCGAACCAGCGGGCAGAACCGCCTCGTACCCGGCAGGTTGTTCCGCACGCGGTGCCGACGCGACAGGGGCCCGGTCTCCGGTGCGAACTGCTGCCTGGAGCGTCCACAACCGGATACGGCTTTCACAAACTATCTGTAGACGTCAAAAAGGTAGCTTCACAGATTTGCAGAACCACTTCACAGATGAGCGCCAAGCGCCGAAAACCATCACCGGTGTGGCGGTTCCACGATTCCCCGCACCCTCAGCCGTCCGCGACACACCAAGCTGGTCAGGTCGGATCCGGCGTCTTGCGCATCGGGACGAGCCCGTTGGGCCCCGTGAAATGCAGGCCGACGGCGGTACGGCCGGCCATGCTCTCGGCCGCGGCGCGGTAGACGTCGGCCTGGATCCTGTAGTCGCGGGCCACCTGCGGGGCCTGCGCGGCCGTGATCGGATGCGTCTTGAAGTCGATCACCAGCGCGTCCAGCCGCTCGCCCAGGTCCAGGGCGCGGGCCAGGCGCTCGGGGGCGGCGCCCGTCAGACGCCGGTACAGGTCGAAGGCGCCGAACCTCCAGTCGCGCGGACCCTGGAGATGGATGAAGGTGAGTTCCTTCCAGTAGTCGCGGCCGAGATCGCCCTCCGTGTACCAGCCCCACTCCTCGCTCGCGGCCACGCGCCGGATCTCCTCCTCGAGTTGTTCCCGATACTCCGTGCCGGGGCGAAGCATGGCTTCGAGTTCGGGCTCGTCCAGCGAACCGATCGTCTCCTCGACGACGCGGGCGATCTCCGCCTCCGCCTCCAGCCGTTCGAGCACGCCGTGGATGATCTGCCCGCGGACCATGGCCGGGAGTCCCGCCTCCCCTCCGGACGCCTCGGGCGCGAAGTGCCACGGAGCCTGCACACCGTGCCGGTAGCGGCGGGCCCACTCCTCCGGGTCCTCGTCCCGGAGCATGAGTTCGGTCGCCGAACGGGTCCAGCGCAGCGTGGGTTCGGGGAGGGCGTCGATCAGCGCCGAAGGCTCCGCGACCTCATATCGATCCAGCCATTCCAGCGTCGGCGGGCGACCGGTCCGCGGCGCCGCGCGCACCGTGACGTCGCTCCGGGTCTCGATTCCTCCGGACGCGAGCCACTTGTCGTACCCCTTCTCCCCACCCGGCGGACCCACGATGACGAGCCGATCCCGGGCCCGCGTCGCCGCCACATACAGGAGGCGGGCCTCCTCCGCTGCCGACTCGAGTGCTTCGCGGCGCAGGATCTGCTCGCCGCGCACCCCGCGGTCGGACGTCTTCAGGCAGAAGAACGGGCCGAGTTCGGGATCCGCCCAGTACTCGTTCGAAGGCTGCCTCCAGAGTGGGCGCTCGACCCCGACCAGGAAGACGACGGGCCATTCCAGCCCCTTCGCCTGATGGATCGTCGACAGCGTGACGACATCGTCCTCCTTCGAATAAAGCGGGGCCTGCGGGATCCCGATGTCGCGGTTCGTCGACCGATCCCATACCTGGAAGAAGGTCGAGACGTCGTGCGCGCGGTGGGATTCCGCGAAGTGGATGAGACTCTGGAGGTTTCCGAGAATCTCCTCCGCGCCCTCCATCAGCAGCACGTGCAGCCGGTATCCTGTGCGCTCGAGCAGTTCCTCGATGACTTCGTCGAGCGCGAGCCTCGGCGCGAGTTGCCGCAGCTCGTCGAGCACCGCGAGACCCTCCTCAAGCGCCCGCCGCTCGATCCCGGCAAGTCGCGCGTGATCGGGCGACTCCGGCCATGTCCCCTCGTCCAGCCACCGCTTCGCCTGGCGGAGGAGCGGTCCGCCCCGCTGCAGCATGCGGATGCGGGCGATCGTCTCATCCCGGAGCCCGACGAAGGGCGAGCGAAGGTAGCCGAAGGCGCGCAGGTCGTCCCGTTCGTTCTGCACGAGCCGGAGCGCGTTGAGGACATCGAGGATCTCCTGGCGTTCGCCGAGGTGCGTCATGCCGGAGACGGAGTAGGGGATGCCGTAGCGCTTGAGCGCCGTCTCGAAGTGCGTGAGTCCCGCGCGGGAGCGGTAGAGGAGCGCGATGTCGCGGCAGGCCAGGGGGCGCAGCTCGCCCGTGTCGGGATCCCTGATCTCGACGTGGCCGACCGACTCGAGGATCTGCGACGCGACCTGGGCGGCTTCCGCCTCGCGCCGTTCCGCCACCTTCCCGCCCTCAACGCCGATCCACTCCACCCGCGTCTGTTCGTGGTCGGGGATCCCCGCCACCAGCTCCGCGTAGTCGATCCGGCTCGCGGACCGCTCCTCCGCGAGCGAGGTCCCCGTCTCCTTCATCGCGGCGCCGCTGATGACGTTCACGAAGTCGACGATGGGAGGTGCGCTGCGGAAGTTCCGTGGAAGCTCCAGGACCTCACCCTCTTCGGCGAAGTCGGCGGCGACGGCGTTCCACACCGAGATGTCCGCCCCCCGGAAGCGGTAGATGCTCTGCTTCGGATCGCCCACGAGGAAGAGTTGGGGGCGATCCACGCCGCGCGCGATGCCGAAGGCGATGTCGCGCTGCGTGAAGTCGGTGTCCTGGAACTCGTCGATGATGAGCATGCGGTAGCGGTCGCGGATGGCGGCGAGGGCCGCGTCCCCGGACTCACCGCGCAGCAGTTCGGCCGCACCCAGGACGAGACTGTCGAAGTCGCGCTGGTTCTCCTCCTCCAGCCACGCGTCCCAGCGCCTTCGGGCTTCGAGCGCCAGCTCGACGAGGTGCGAGCAGATGGCGAGCGCTACCTCGTCCTTCTCGTCGCTCTCCTCACACACGGCCTTCAGGGCGGGGAGGTCGAACACCGAGGGAGGACGCTCGGCGGAAAAAAGATCGAGGGTCTCCGATGGCGGCGGCTCGTGCCAGAGCCACTTGCGGTACCGCTCCTCCCGCCAGCGGAGGTCGCGCAGCACCGTCCGGACGTGGTCGATGGCGCCCTTCTGGCGTTCCCAGCCCGTGAGCTTCATCCGCCTCAGGATCGCCTGCGCGGCGGGATCCTCCTCGGCCAGTCTCTCGAGGAAGAGCGTCTTGATGAGTTCGTCCTGCTCGGCCCACGCCGCGTCCTCATCCAGGATCTCGAAGGTGGGATCGATTCCCAGACGCAACGCGTGTTCCCGCAGGAGTTCGCCGCAGAAGGAGTGGATGGTGCCGACCGAGGCCCGGTCGATCTCCCACCGCAGCGCGTCCGCTCGCGGGGACGCCTCGATGCGCGCCCGTAGCTGCCGCTTGAGGTCGTAGGCCGCCTTCTCCGTGAACGTAATGGCGGCGATCTCGTCCAGTCGGCAGGGGCGGGCCGGCGGCTCGATCGGCTGACCCGTCTCCCCGCTGACGCCGAAGGGGAGCCCCAGCCGCCACATGATCTTGCCGACGACCGTCGTCGTCTTGCCCGTGCCCGCGTTCGCGACGAGCAGCGTGTCGTCCTCGGACCGGATCGCACGCACCTGTTCGGGGGTCCACCGGATCTCAGCCACCGGCGCCCTCCCCTGCAGGTGCGCCGAAGTCATCGAAGCGATGGCCTTCGTCCAGTTGTGCGCCGCTGCGGCGGACCTCGGTCGGCGGATCCCAGTTAACCCACCGGCCCTTCCGCGAGGCGACAGCCTCGAAGCAGCCGCGCCGCACGCGGCCGGGGATGGAAAGGGCGAGCGCGAGAGCGCGAGTGTACCTCGTCGAACCGAACTTGACGAGACCACCGTTAAGCGGCTTCCCCGGACTCCTGATCGACCGATAGCGGCAGGAGCCCATGTCGTAGCCGCGATCCGCCATCACCTGCGCGTACAGCACACCCTGGAGGGCGGTCGCGTCGTCGAAGCTCGGCGCGCCCGGCGTCCCGTAGCTCTTGTAGTCGAGCACATGGTGGACCCCGGTCCCGTGCACACTCCGGTCCACGCGGTCGATGCGGCCGCAGAGGCGCAGGCGGGCCGGCTTGCCGCGCACGTCTTCGCCCTCGAGGAAGGTGCGTTCGTCGTCGAAGCCGAAGCCCACCTCGGTGAGAAGGGGACGCTCGCCCTTCTCCGCCATGTACTCGAGTTCCCAGGCCACGTAGTCGTGCACGGCAGCCATGATGCCCTCCCGGGTCTGTTCCCAGAGGGAGGCAACGCCGAGCCACTCTCCCTTGCCCTCGCGTTCGGCGCAGGCCTCGTGGCAGATCTCGGCGAGACGGCTCTCGACGATGTCCGAGAGAGAGACCGGAAGATCGTCCTTGAACTCGTCGTAGAAGCGCTCGAGGATCTCGTGCGCCACCTTCCCGAAGGCGAGGGGTGTGGTTTCCTCCTCGGCCTCGTCCATGGATTCGAGCCACAGCACGCGCTGGATGAGGAAGGCGAAGGGCGCCCGCGCGTAGGTCTCGAGCTGGCCTGCGGACCACCGGTAGTCATCAGCGAAGCGGTCGGCCAACTTCGCGAGTACGTCCGGATCGCGGAGGTGACCGTTCCAGGGGTTCGGCCGCAGCGCGGGGTGCCTGTCGGGTACGCCGCTCGATTCGTGCGCGGACAGGAGGAATCCCGGGTAGCGGTCGAGTCCGGGGCCGCGGTGGACTTCGGCCGCGGCCGCCACGATGGCCCGCGCGATCCGTTCCGGGCGGGCGGGAGCAACGCGGATCTGCTCCTCCGAGTCCGCCGGGCCCGGCCGGGCCAGAGACTCGTGCAGGGCGAAGGCGGCACGCCGGTCCGCCTCCGCCGGCGTGATCGGCTCTCTGTCGTCGGACGGCCGGCGAACGCGCGGCAGTTCCACGTCGGGGTCGTGCCGCGGGACCATGAGGGAGGGGAGCAGGGGCGTACCGCCGGCGTCGGTCGTCCGGTAGCTGATCCATACCGGGCCCGCCTGCTGCGTGACGGCGCGCCACAGCCCGCGTTCGCGACGCAGCGTCTCGTCCCGGTAGGCGACCGGAAGCCCGAGCGCCGCAAGCTGGCGACGCTCGGCATCGCTGAACACACCCGTGGATCCGGCCAGCCGCGGGAACTCACGGTCGTTCGCGTTCACGACGAAGGTGTGGGCGAAGGGAACGAGCGCCGCGTCATGCGCCTCAAGGACCTGTACGCCCTTCTGCCCCGGGGTGGAGAGGACGAGTTCGTTCGCCTGCAGGAGCTTGCGCAGGAGCGCGTGCCACGCCGCCGGCTCGACGGGGTCGGCGACGTGGTCGAGGCCCCGCCACTCGCCCAGGAGGCGTTCGAGGAGGAGCATCCCGCGCTGGTCGGAGCGCACGACCTCCCATCGTTCCTCGACGGGGTCGCACACCCGGCGCCTCAGTCTGAAGACGCCGCGATCCTCTCTGAGAAGGTCGAGCGTGAGGTCGATCCAGTCGGCTTCCGGGCGCGCCTGGCCGAGGGGCTCGAGCGTCTCGCGCATGACGTCGAACCCCTCGATGTCCTTCTCGACCCGGTCGGCGAAGAGTCCCTTTCCCCGGATCTCGCGCGCTTTCTGCTCTACGAGCGCCCGCAGCTGTTCGAGGCCTTCCCCCCACGCCTCGAGCCCCACGACCCGCCGGGTGGCCGCGACCCAGTCGATGCCCCTGAGGTCCACTCTTGTGTTGAAGTACGGATGCTCGAGTACGGCGCGCAGAGACCGGTAGTCCCAGTTCCGCGCCGCCCCGCGCAGGAGGAGGAGGAGAGCCTTGAGCGCCGGGATCTCGACGAGCGGCGTCCGAACGCGGGCGCTGGCGGGCACGCCGGCCCGAATCAGGGCCCGGAATGCGCGGTGCGTGTTGTCGCGGCCGGATCGCGCCACGACGGCGACCTGATGCGGTTCGGCCGTCCCGGTGGCAACGATTCCCTTGACCTGCCGCGCCACCCAGTCCATCTCCCGCGCCGCATCCGGCACCGGCTGCACTTGCAGCGGCCCGGCGCCGCTTCCGTCGTCGGGACCTCCGATCACTTCCGTGCGGGCGGCGAGGGCGTCGAAGTACGGATCGGGTTCGGACTCCAGCGGGAGGTAGAGGTAGACCTCCACCTCCTCCTGTGTCGCGAGCGCCGCCAAAATGCGGCGCCGGGTTCGCGGGCTCGCGATGCCGTACACGTGGAGTTCACGGGCGCCCCCGAGCGCCCCCGGCAGCCCGCCGGCCTCGATCCGTTCCGCGATGACGGCGTTCACCGCGCGTGGGTCCGTGACGCCCCTTTCGCGGAGCGAGTCCAGGTACGCGCGATAGACCCCCACCGCCCACGCGTTGCGCTTCACGGCGAAGTCGTCACCACCCATCCGGCCCAGCGCCTCTTCGAGGTCGTCCGGGGGGACACCCTCCGGCAGCAGGTCTCCCAGCAGCGCGTCGAGCATGTGTCCGCGGATGACCCCGTCGCCGCGGCCGGGCTTCCGACCCAGAATCCGGCGCCCGAGCCGGGCCGCGTGCCGGCTCACCAGGCGGCGCCGCGTGAGGAGTCCGACCGACCTCTCCCGGATATCGAGCCGCGCGGCCAGTTCTCCGAATTGGCTGACGGGCGGGTCGAGCCACCCCGGATGGCCGCGTTCCTGCGCCGCTTCGTAGAGGAGATCCCGCAGGTTCCGGTGGTTGAGCCAGATCCACGCGGTCTGCCCTTCTTCAGAACCAGTCGGCGGGGCGGCGCCCGCGAGGAATCGGTCGACGCACGCCTCCCAGAGGGGGGCCGCGGCCGGCGCTCGAACCAGGGTCAGCGGCACGCGTCTGGGCCGGGACGAAGCGATGGTCGTTTGGTCGGGATTGAATTCACGCCCGACGGTCGTCATCGGCGCGCCCCACGTCAAGCTCGGTCGACCCGGCCGTCAACGGCCACGGCTTCAATCTGTACTACGGAGCCCTCAAGGGTTCGTCATCGAAATGGCTGGATCTGGTCGCGCTGTTCGAGAAGGTGCTGAGGTAGAGGTGTATTTTGGGCACTTCCTAAGCCATCCGGTGCTGGCCCCGCTCGTGAACCCGGTCGGAAGCCAACGCACGGCCGAAGTGATCCGCACCGGGGAGAAGGGCTCGGACGTGAATCTCGCAGTGCACCCGCTCAATGACGGCTGGCTCGACTCTTACGACTGCGCGGTGGTCGTGACGTCGGTCTGGCGGAGGGGTAAACCGATTCCGGGTTACGGTGACCGCTATCGGCGAGACCGCTGCGGCACCGTGATGGACCGTAATGAGTACGGCGGGACTTCCGCACGGGGCTGGGAGATCGATCACATCAAGCCCGTTTCGAAAGGTGGGAGCGACGATGTCTCGAACCTCCAACCGCTTCACTGGCGAAATAACAAGAGCAGGGGGGACGACTGGCCGCGTTGGAGTTGTGCCGACTAACGGCAGGCCCAAGCTGCTCGGCGGTGGAGTCGGAGATCGTTTGCAACGAGTTACGGGCGAGCATTTCAATTCCGCCGCTTGAGAGGCTGACGGCCTCGGCGCGCTGGGTGAGGTCGCGTCGGGATACCACCGTCGCGAGGAGCCGGGCCGAGCATGCGCTACAGGCCCGGCCCCAGCACCACGGTTCCTCGATTCGCCAAGTCCAGCGCATGGTTCATCTGGGCATCCTTCGTCGAAGGCCAGCCTGCGATGTTCGCGGGTCGCGGAGGGATGTTGTCCGGATCAACGCGCAATCCGCTGGCGACGACGTCCCGCGGTTTCACGATGGCTTGTGCCTTGGGGTTCGGCCTAACGTGGGTCGCGGCGAGATCCCAAACTTCGGCTTCCCGGAGACCGGTGGTACGGAAAACCGACACTTCCTGCTCTCCCTTCCTTGGGAGGAAGGCACGCCATGTAGGTTCCGGGGGATCGATGCGGAAATGGCCCTTCCGGACATAAAGGAACTTGGCCAGCGGTTCCGCTTCCGAAAGCGGCTCATCGAACGTTGCTTCAGCCAAACAACCGCCGGAAGATCTGAAGGAGCGGCCGTGGGATCTCCTGCCGAAATCGTTCAGTCCCGTGAGCCCGATTCGCCCCGAACATGGCTGCGTAGCTCAAGCGACCGTCGGCGCTCAACGCCACAGCTACCCCCCAGTCCGGCGCGGTGAACCAGCCGAAGGACACCTCGCCGTCCGGGTCGGCCCCAACCTCTGGATCGGGGATGCCGGAGGGCAGCGTCAAAAGAAACACCTGCGCCCGCGCAATCGTCGCCGACGACACCGGCTCGGCCTCCTCACCATCCCAGCCTTGCATCGCGCACTCCGTATGGACTTCCGTCAAATCAAGCCACGCCCTAAACCTGGATAGAGTGAGGCTGGCCATTCGCGTGTCGCGCCATTCGCCAAGGCTCCTGTTCACGGCCCAAGCCTCGGCCCCGATCCCGGGGGACAGGGGCTCAGGTCCGCTTGAAGCAACAGCATAGGCAGACATGGTTGTCGTCATCGGAACAACTCCAGGGTGCGTGGAGTCACACTTTCGAAGAAAATCCGGTTCTTTAAGACCCGCAACGAGGCGAGAGTTTCCGCGATCCTGTCAGAATCTGCCGGGGCCGAGATGGCTCGAAACGCTTCGATGTCAAGAATCAGAACAACCGACTCGGTATCAGGGTTGTGTTCCATGGTCTGCGTGACGTGCGCCGCGTTGCCGGTTTCTGCTTCGTGAATCGTCACGCGTGTGAGGAATTGTGACAACACCTGAGGCAGGTCCTGCGGGATCGGGGGCGGCGCCGCAAGCCATTCTTCAAGATCCTCGGTGTACGATGGAAGCGTGAAGCGGTTGATGTAGCGGGCGGCCAGCCGCACAACACGTTTGGGCAACGCGAGCTCGGCATAAAGCAACCACCAGTTGAGAGCTGCGGACGAGAGGTCACCCCACCCAGGATACGGACGAAGTTGGTGGGCCGAGAAGCCGTCCACTCGAAACTGCGCCGCGCGCTTTCCGTCGGCGCTGCCAAGCAGGAAGCCGTACCGTACAGCTTCCGGCGGATCCGATGGAAGAAGCTCGCCCTCTCGAACTTCGAAAACCCCTTCGACTCGCGTGCCGACCGTCTTCCTGGGAAGTTCGTCGGCAAGGCAGGACGCGGCTTCGGCGAAGGCATCAACGGTGATCCCATCCGCCGGTTCCACTCGCCAGTCGAGAATTGCCTCGGCGATGGGCGCTCGTTCGAGGTGTTCCACGTCGTTCAACGACACCGGACCTCGTCGCGAGTGACTCGGGTCTGTCTTCCACACATGAGACTGACGTAGTCCTTCAGGGTGCACAAGTTCCAGATCAAGATCGGCTGCTCCTTTAGAATCTCGGGTGGTCCGTGAACGAGGCCTCAAGGGAGTTGCGGGCGAGGGCCGCGATGTCCTCGATCGAGAGGCCAACGGCGTTGGCCACCTGGCGGAAGTTCTCGTTGATGTAGCCGCCGAAATAGGCCGGGTCGTCCGAGTTCACCGTGGCGAGGAGGCCCAGGTCGAGCATGCGCTTGATCGAGTGCGCTTTACGGTCCTCAACGACGCGGAGTTCGAGGTTCGACAGCGGGCACACGGTGAGCGGGATGCGGTCCTCGCGCAGCCGGGCGACCAGCGCTTTGTCCTCGAGCGCCCGGTTCCCATGGTCGATCCGTTCGAGGCCGTCCATCAGCGCCCCCAGCGGCACGCCGCGCCCGGTGTGCGCCTGCGGGTCGAAGAAGATGAGGCACGATTCAGAATTCGGACGAGTCGATGGTTGGCCTCGGGGTGAAGATTCGAGCCCGACGGTTGCCATGAACGCACTCTACGTCAAGCTCGACGTTGACACCCGGACCGCGTCATCGGATATCTATTGTAGATCTTGAACATGGGAGGAGCCGGTGGGTGCCCGTTCACATATTGCCAAGTGGGGCAGCAGTCTTGCTGTCCGGATTCCCAAACCCGTCGCGGAGCAATGGGGCGTCCGAGAGGGCTCCCGCATAGAGATGATCCCCCGCGGTGATCGGCTTGTCATGCGCAGGAAAGCCTATGACCTGGAGACAATCCTGGACCGGATCACGCCGGAAACCCTGCATTCGGAGGTGGATACGGGTTCGGCCGTGGGCGATGAGGTTTGGTAGGGAATCCGCATGTCCCCGACAGCGGCGAGATTGTATGGCTCGCCTTCAATCCCCAGGCTGGACACGAACAGGCCGGCCGTCGTCCCGCTCTCGTGCTCAGTCCTCGCGCGTACAACCGCAAAGCCGGTCTGGCGCTGCTCTGTCCGATCACCTCCAGGGTAAAGGGTTACCCCTTTGAAGTCGGCCTTCCAGCCACGGCCCGCGTGACGGGCGTGGTTCTGGCCGATCAGGTCAAGAGTCTGGACTGGCGGGCCCGGCAAGCTGAGTTCGCCTGTCAGGCCCCTCCCGCCGTGCTGGGCGAGGTCGTGAACAAGCTGGAGCTTCTGTTCGGCCCGCGATGACCTTCCCGAAAGGCCGCTGAGCCCAACTGCTCTCGTGGGGACCGTCCCGGCACCGGTCTTGGCGGGAGACCGAGAAGCTACGCGAGGGGCGCCGTGAACGATGCTGCGAGGGAGTTGCGGGCCAGTCGCTCGATTTCCGCAGTCGAAAGGTCCAGCGCCTCCGCGACGCTGCGGAAGTTCTCGTTGATGTAGCCGCGGAAGTAGGCCGGGTCGTCCGAGTTCACCGTGGCGAGGAGGCCCAGGTCGAGCATGCGCCTGATCGGGTGGGCGGCGAGGTCGTCGACGACGCGGAGGGCCAGGTTCGAGAGCGGGCATACGGTGAGGGGGATGCGGTCGTCGCGCAGGCGGGCGACGAGGGCTTCGTCCTCCAGGGCGCGGTTGCCGTGGTCGATCCGTTCCACGCCGAGGACGTCCAGCGCCTCCCACACGTATTCCGGCGGACCCTCCTCCCCGGCGTGGGCGACGAGACGGAGTCCGAGGTCGCGGGCGGCCTCGAACACGCGCGCGAACTTCGAGGGTGGGTGACCCACCTCGCTCGAGTCCAGACCCACGCCCAGCAGCCGGTCCAGGTACGGTTCGGCCTCCTCCAGCGTCTCGAACGCTTCCCTCTCCGTCAGGTGGCGCAGGAAACAGAGGATGAGGGAGACGCTCACGCCCCGCTCCCGGGAGCGAGCGATGGCCCGCTCGAGGCCGTCCATCAGCGTCCCCAGCGGCACGCCCCGTCCCGTGTGCGCCTGCGGGTCGAAGAACATCTCGACGTGGACGACCCCGTCCGCGGCTGCCCGTCGCAGATAGGCGTCGGCGAGCGCGAAGAAGTCCTCCTCCGTTCGGAGCACGTTCATGCCCTCGTAGTAGAGGTCGAGGAACTCCTGGAGGTTGGCGAAGGAGTAGGCTTGACGGACCTCGTCGACGCTCCGGTAGGGGAGAGATACGCCGTTGCGGCGGGCGAGGTCGAACATCATCCCGGGCTCCAGCGAGCCCTCGACGTGGATGTGCAACTCGGCCTTGGGGATGTCACGGATGACGTCCGCAACGCTCGTGGTCTGGTGGCCCATCATCGGGGCAAGGTACAATAGGTGCGCACGTCGCCGCCGGGGCGCAGACCCCCTGATTCGACCACGCCCGACCGGACATGTCCCATGAATCAACCCCGCGATAACTGGAGTTCCAGCGCCGGCCTCGTGCTCGCCGCGACCGGCAGTGCGATCGGCCTCGGCAACCTGTGGAAGTTCCCGTTCATCACCTGGCAGAACAACGGCGGGGCCTTCGTCCTCGTCTATCTGATCTGCATCGTCGCGGTCGGCCTGCCGATCATGATGGCGGAGCTGCTCATTGGGCGCCGCAGCCAGAAGAGCGCGGTCGGGGCGCTCAAGGAGGCGGCGGGACCCTGGTGGGGGATCGTCGGCGGCTGGGGGGTGCTCGCCGGCTTCATCCTCCTCAGCTACTACACGGTCATCGCGGGCTGGTCGCTCTACTACTTCGCCCAGTCCATCGGCTGGTCGTTCGGCGGCTACCCCGCCGGGATGGCGGCGGGCGACCTGTTCAACGAGCAGGTGGGGAACGCCGGCCTTCAGCTCATGCTGTCGCTGGGCTTCAGCATCGCAACGATCGCGGTCGTCTACTTCGGGGTGAGCAAGGGGATCGAACGTATCGCCCGCATCTTCCTCCCCATCCTGTTCGGGATTCTGCTTCTCCTTCTCGTAAGCGCGCTGGGGATGAGCGGGTCGGGAGAGGCGCTGCGCTTCATCTTCCGCGCCAACTTCGGGGAGCTGGAAACGAGCGGCGTCCTCGAGGCGCTCGGGCACTCCTTCTTCACCCTCTCCCTCGGGATGGGGGCGATGATCACGTACGGATCCTACATCTCGCGAAAGCAGTCGATCGTGAAGGCGTCGGCGGCGATCGTGGGGCTCGACACACTGATCGCGCTCGTGGCGACGGTGATCATGTTCTCCGTCATCTTTTCGGTAGCGGGGATGAGCGACCAGGTGAGCGGTTCGCCGGTAGGGATGCTCTTCATCTCGCTGCCGGAGCTGTTCTACACCGCGGTGCCGTTCGGCGTCGTGCTGGGGCCGCTGTTCTACGTGCTGGTGGCGCTGGCGGCGCTGACCTCGACGATCTCGCTGCTCGAGGTGGTCTCGAGCTACATGATCGACGAGCGACGCGTCCCGCGGCACAAGGCCACGATCCTCTGCGGGGCGGCGATCTTCGTGTTCACGATCTTCGCGGCGCTCTCGTTCACGGGCACGCCCTTCCTCGCCACGCTGGAGATCTTCGCGGGCAAGATCGGCTGGTTCTCGACCGTCGACCACTTCGTCTCCAACTGGATGCTCCCGACCGGCGGCTTCGCGATCACGCTCGCGGCGGGCTGGTTCATGACCAGGAACGCGACGGAACGGGAACTGCTGGACGGCACGGAGCCCCGCTGGTTCCGGTACGGGGCGTGGCGTTTCTTCATCCGCTGGGTGGCGCCGCTCGCGGTTGGCGCGATCATCGTCTCGGTGATCCTCGGCCGCGACTTCAGCTGACGGGAGCCGGACCGCAAACGACCTGCGCCGGGGTTCGCCGCTGATGCGTCCGCGCCCATGCGCCCCTGTCCTCTTCGGCGTGGCGGCGGCCCTCGGGCTCGTCTCTGCGGGGTGCGGGGAGGATGGTTGCCGCGCGGACACCCCCGGGGAGCGCGTCGCGCGAGGAGAGCCGGGGCGCGAGGCGATCGTGCGGGCGCTGGCCCGCGCATATTTCCCGGGCCGCGTGGGAGATATCGCCGTGATCCCCGATCCGGGAGCCATCATCACGTCGCCGGGCCCCGACTACCGGTACATGCACGGCAGCCCGTGGTCGCATGACACCGCGGTGCCGCTCCTGTTGTACGGCCCGGGCGTCTTCGAGCCCCGCACGCATCGGGGGCCGGCCTCGCACCAGGACATCGGGGCAACGCTGACCACGCTGCTCGGGCTGCCGCCGCGAGCCGACGTGACCGGACATCCGCTGCGCGCCGCGTTCTCGGACGCCGGGAACGAAGCCGACGGCGGGCAGGGCGACGCGAGAGCCCGCCCGGGGCTCGTGGCCGTGCTGGTGCTGGATGCGATGCGGGCGGACTACCTCGACCGCTACGCCGGCCTTCTCCCCAACTTGACCCGGCTCGCGGCGGGCGCCGCCCGGTTTGCGGAGTCCCGAGTCGACTACGTCCCCACGAACACCTCGACCGCGCACACGACGCTCTCGACCGGCACGGACCCGGCGGTACACGGGATCGTGGGCAACACGCTGTACGACCGCCGGACGGGCCAGGCGACGGTCGCGTACGAGGGTGCCTCTCCTCACAACCTCATGGCGCTTGCGGTCGCGGACCGCTGGGGAGTGGCGACGCGCGGGCGGGCGGAGATCGTCGTCCAGGGGGGTACGGACTACCCTGCGGTGGCGCTGGCGGGCCACGGGAAGTGCATCCTCGGCGGCCACTCCGTGTGGCTGGCCTTCTACGACTCCGGCAGCGGCGGCTGGACTACGAACGAGGCGTGTTTTCGGCTTCCGCCGGCGGCCCGCGAACTCCACTTCGGTCCGCGACTCGACGCCGTCGACCGGCTTTGGCTCGGCCACGAACTCGACAGCTACGGCGAGGCCCGGCGTTCGGCCCTTTTCTCGGGATTCGAGGGAGAGGCGGCGGTCGCCCTCATCGAAGGAAGCGCCTTCGGTGAGGACGATGTCACGGACCTCTTCCTCGCCAACCTCAAGGGCACGGACTACGTGTCCCACAAGTACGGCCCCTTCTCGCCGGAGATGGAGGCGACGCTGGCGGAACTGGACCGGTGGCTGGGCCGGATCGTGGAAGCGCTCGAGGCGAAGGCAGGGCCCGGCGGCCTGGCTTTGGTCGTGACGGCGGACCACGGGATGCCCGACACCCCCGCGAGCGACGACCTGTGGGCCACCTACGGCGACGTGACGGCGTGGCTGAACGAACGTGTCGACCCCGGCGGGCCGGGCGTGGTGGCGTTCTACGAGGGCTCCGAGAACCAGATGTACCTCGACCCGGGGCGGCTGGAGGCGCTGGGGCTGGAGGCGGACGACATCGCCCGGACGCTCGAGGAATCGCCGGTGGTGCGGTTCGCGATTACGGAGCGCGAGGTGCGGCAGGCGCGCCAGGTGCGGCAGGCGCGCCAGGTGCGGCGGGATGCGCCTACGTCTGGATGCGGCCGGCCGCGAAGCGTCGCTCGTTTCAGGAGGGGGGATCCGCCGACGCGTCGCCGGGACGGAAATCCCTCAGGTACAGCGTGAGGCGTCCGTGCAGGGTCTCGGTCGTGACCATGACGATGGGGTGGGGGGGGTCGACGGCCACGTGGATCCGGGCGTCCGACTCCGGCTTGAACATCGACATGCCCGGGATCACCGCCCGCAGGATGTAGACGTCGAACCGTCCCGCGGGGACTCGCGTCCGATCCCGGCGTTCAAACTCGAACACGGCGGGGCTGTCCTCGGCCAGGTAGTAGCGGTCCATGCGGAAAGAGGTCTCTCCCGACGCGATCCGGCGCCTCATTTCGTACAGGATCGCGACGTCGTCGAGCGGGGCTTCGGGGAGCATGACTTCGCGCGGTGGATCGGACGCATCGGGGTCCGCCGGATCCGCGACCTGACCGCCGAGGTGTTCGACACGCAGCCGCCGCCCGGGCTCATCGAGGTGGACCCGCCAACTGGTGCGCCTTCGTCCCTCCTGGATGAACCGGTCGAAGCGCAGGGAGCGAAGCGGCGCCAGCATCACCCAGCTTGTCTGCCGGTCGTGGATCCTGAAGAACGGAATGGGGGCCCCGAAATCAACCTCGAGGCGGTAGATGTCCTCCCCGGCAACCGTCTCTCTATCCGCGACGGTCAGTTGGTTGCTCCCGAGTTGAACGGGGCCGAACTGGACGCCGAACTCCATGGTCTCGCCCACCGCCAGGGTCGCGCCGGCCGCCACGGTGTCGCCCGCGGCCGCAGTGTCAGCTACCGCCTGACCGGAGAGCGGCGCGGCGGCGAGCAATACGATCGCGAACGCGAACGCGGCCGCCACGAGGCTGACGGCCCGAACCGCGGGCGACGGCACCGCGAGCGTGAACGCAAGCCGCCTGGACCGCGAAGTCCATCGCGCAGTCGAACGCCTTGGCGATCCCCTGTTCCGCATAGGCCCGCAGCTCCCGCTCCGCGTAGTAGATGAGGACGAGAAGAAGTACGGGCGTGAGCACGGAAAAGTCTATACGGCGCCTCAACCGCCAGACGACAGGATCCGGCCGCCGCGGGCCGGAACCGCTTGTTGCGCGGGCCTGACCGGTCGTTGAATCGTGCGTGACCCGGACCCGATACCGTGCGCACGGCGTTCGGGCGAGCCCCGCAGCCCCTTGGGAGGACGAGATGATCGAGACGGACGAGCACGTGCGGATGCTGACCCGGCGAACGTTCGTGAGAGCCGGGACCCTGGCGGCGACCGGGTGGGTGGCCCTGGCCGACCGCCTTCTGGCCGCTCCCTACGATCCGCTCCCGCAGCGCCCCGGGATCGCGCCCACCGTCGCGTCGCCTGTGCGGGTTCAGGGCATCGTCCGCGCCGGCGGGCGGGGTCTCGGACGCGTCGCCGTCTCCGACGGACTCCAGGTCGTGGATTCGGACTCCGATGGCCGTTTCGAGCTGGTGACCTCCACGGATCGCGGCTTTGTCTGGGCGCGAGTCCCGGGGGGCTACCAGGTGCCGACGAACCCTTCGGGCACGGCCCGCTTCTACCGGCCCATCGATCCCTCGCGCAGCGAGATGTCGGTCGCGTTCGACCTCGAACCGCTCGGCGTGTCCGATGACCGCCACGCGGTGCTTCTGCTCGGCGACATCCAGACCGAGACCGAGGAGGAGATGGGCTGGTTCCACGAGCGCTCCATACCGGACCTCCAGGGTACCGTTGAAGAACTCGGCGACGCGCCGATCGTCGGGATCGCGGACGGTGACATCATGTTCGACCACCTCGAGCTGTATCCCGAGTACGAGCGGGCGGTGCGGCGCATCGGCGTGCCTTTCTTCCAGGTGATCGGGAACCACGACCTGGACATGGAGAGTCCTACGGACGAGGCCTCGACGGACACCTTCTCCCGTCACTTCGGGCCGCGGTACTACTCCTTCGACCGCGGGACCGTGCACTACGTGGTCCTCGACGATGTCTTCTGGCACGGGAGCGGCTATCTCGGCTACCTCGATGCCGACGCGCTGACCTGGCTGCGGGCGGACCTGAGCCGGGTCGAGCCGGGGGGGGCCGTCGTCGTGGCCACGCACATCCCGGCCCTCGGCAGCTATCACGCGCGCCAGGGGCGGAACTCGCCGGAGGCACCCGTGGCAATCATGAACCGGGAAGCGCTGTACCGGCTGCTCGAACCCTTCCGGGCGCACATCCTCACGGGGCACACGCACGAACTGGAGCACGTGTTCGAGAGCGGGACGCACGAGCACGTGGCGGGCGCGGTCTGCGGAGCGTGGTGGAGCGGACCGATCTGCCACGACGGCGCGCCCAACGGCTACTGCGTGTACGAGGCGGCGGGCGAGGAGATCACGTGGCGCTACAAGGCCACGGGGTTCCCGGCGTCGCACCAGATGCGCCTCTACGCTCCAGGCGCTGATCCCGCCGCGCCGGAAGAGATCGTGGCCAACGTCTGGGACTGGGATCCCCAGTGGACGGTGCGCTGGTTCGAGGACGGCCAGCCGCGAGGGCTCATGGCGCGGCGGCCGGGACGCGACCCGTTGAGCGTCGCACTTCACTCGGGCGACGACCTGCCCGCACACCGGCCGTGGGTCGAGCCCCGCGTCACGAACCACATGTTCTACGCGACCGTCGACCCGGGCGTGGCGGAGGTGCGCGTGGAGGCCACCGACCGATTTGGCCGGGTCTACGCCGAGTCGCTGGCGTTCGGGCCGGCTAGGGGCAGTCCTCGCCCTCCAGGCGCACGGTGAAGAGCGCGGCCTTCGAGACCAGGCCTTCGTCGCGCGCCGCGTAGAGGTATCCGCCGTCCCCCGTCCACCACAACCAATCGTCGAGCACGGACCGCGCCACCAGCTCCCCCGTGGCGGGATCGACCACCTCGACGACCGTATCGCGCCGCCGATTCCCATCGATGGGCACGCCCTGCACGGGGTTGGCGACAGCCTCCCTCCAGCCGTCGTCGGCCACCGACGTCGCGAGCCACAGCAATCCGTCCCTGTGCCGCAACCCCTGAATGACGGAGAACGGAGGCGCCTCTAGCGGGTATCCGTCCGCCGGGGGCCATGGCCTAAACCACTCGCGTTGTCCCTCGAGGCGCAGGAAACGGTCGGGAGCCGCCGGATCCCACGCCTCGACGGCGTACTCGACCGGCAAGGAACGCCACACCCTCCCTTCGTCGTCCCGGGCCGCGGGCGCGAAGAAGTGGTTGATCAGCTCGCGATCCGTGGGAACCACCGCAATGGTCTCCCGAACCGCTCCCTCCGCATCAAGATGCTCGGCAACCGCCCCGAACCGCCCATCTTCGGCGCGCCCCCACCCGCCGACCACGAAGCCGCGACCGGAGGCGAGTGGGACGAAGTCAAGGGGGAAAATCGCGCCGATCTGCGTCGTCCCGAGCAGGCTCCAGTCGGCGGCCAAATGCGTGATGCGACGCGTACCGGGATCCAGGATGAATGCGCCGCCCCCGGGCGCGGGGCGGAGCTTGCCGATGCCCGGATCCGAGAACTCGCCCGGGCCCTCCCCCCTTCGACCGATGCTCTCCCGGTAGCGGCCGTCCGCACCGTAGACCATGATCCGCGCGCCGTTGTCCCAATGCGCGACGAGAAAGTCCCCAGATGCAAGCTGCGTGATCTGGCCGGCGGGGCCGACCGTGCCCGGGTCATCGATGTCGCCCAAGCGGACCGCTTCATCGAGTACAACGGCACACGCGGGCGGTTCCGTCGAGATCTGAATCACGTCCTGGGCGGAGACGGTGCACGGCCACAGGATCGCCGAGGCGACGACCATGCCCTTCCAGGGTTCCCCGCCCCGTGCGCGTCGATTGCCGCGGCGCGCCGCGAGGCAGCGGTCTAGACGCATTTCCTCAGGCACAAATCGACGACGGGCACCGGAGCCCCGCCCAAGACTGCGGTCACCGGCACGCCTGCGCCCCACCAACGTGCTCTCATCTGCTCCTCCCTTCTTCGCCGCCTTGTGCCATGCCGTGCGGCGCATTGACGGCCTCGCTGCGCCTGCGCATCAACCGATGCACACAACAACACCCCCCCAGACGGTTGGCAAGGCAAGCTGCGCGGTCGACGGGGGCGTACCGGACCCGTTGGCCTGGGCATACGTTCCACAGGCGCGTCCGCACCGCTCGGACGCGCGCGTCCCAACGACCCTTGGCCGGGAGATGCCGCCATGATCCAGCCGCCCGCCCCCCCCACCGCCGCCCGCCCCCCGCATCGCGCCCGGGCATGGCTCGCGGGAACCGCCGCCGGTCTGGTCGCCGCCTGCCAGCCGGGAGGCACCGCCGCCGACCCCTGCGCCAGCCCCGCCAACGAGATCGTGGCCGAGAACTGTCTCGAGGGGCACCCGCCCACGGAGTGGGACGTCAACGGCTACGGGGACCCGAGCATCCAGGGGTTCGGCACGGACATCGCGATCAACCGGGGGGAGGCGATCGAGTTCAAGATCGACACGGATTCGGACGACTACCGGATCGACGTCTACCGCATGGGCTACTACGGCGGCATGGGTGCCCGCCGCGTCGACTCGTTCGAGCCGTCCGCGGCCCTGCCCCAGATCCAGCCCGAGTGCCTCCGCGGCCCCATCCCGGTGCTCGCCGAGGGGGGCGGGATCGAGACGTGGCCCGCGCCACTCGTCGACTGCGGCAACTGGGCGGTGTCGGCTTCGTGGCAGGCCCCCGAGGACGCGACCTCGGGGATCTACTTCGCCCGGCTCGTTCGCCAGGAGCCGGTCGAGGGCTGGGTGAAGAACGATGAGTTCGAACCCACCCCGATCCCGCCCACCGGCGAGGACTCCCTGTGGGAGGCGCCGGGCTTCCACGCGGTGATGCGTAACGCGCTCCGCGAGCCGCGCGCCAGCCACATCTACTTCGTCGTGCGCGACGACGACGGCGAATCCGACATGCTCTTCCAGACCTCGGATCTCAACTGGCAGGCGTACAACCGCTACGGGGGCCACAGCGTGTACGGGCGCCTGAATCCCGAGCGGATCCGGCTCCACGGGGGGCCCCCGCGCGCGCCGAAGGTGAGCTACAACCGGCCCTTCGAGACGCGGCACTACCGCGCCGTGAACATGGTCTTCAACTCCGAGTACCCCATGGTCCGCTGGCTCGAGCGGAACGGCTACGACGTGAGTTACACGTCCGGGGTCGACACGGACCGGCGTGGCGAGGAAGTGCTCGAGCACAGGGTCTTCCTCTCGGTCGGACACGACGAGTACTGGACGGGCCAGCAGCGCCGCAACGTGGAGGCGGCCCGCGCGGCCGGCGTGCACCTCGCCTTCTTCAGTTCGAACGAGGTCTTCTGGAAGGTGCGCTGGGAGGCCAGCATCGACGGGGCCGAGACGCCGTACCGGACGTTTGTGACCTACAAGGAGACACAGGACCACCGGAAGCTCGATCCGGTCGAGTGGACGGGACTGTTCCGCGATCATCGTTCGATCAACCCGGAGGGTCCGTGGCCCGAGAACGCGCTCACCGGGACGCTGTTCACGGTGAACGCGTGGCGGAACGACCCCCTCATCGTGGACGCCGAGTTCGCCGATCTGAGGTTCTGGCGCAACACGGAGGTCGCGCGGCTGCAGCCCGGTGAGCGGTACGTGTCGATCAAGGGGATCCTCGGTCACGAGTGGGACTCGGACATCGACAACGGATTCCGCCCGCCGGGGCTGTTCCAGGTCTCCGCGACGACGATCGACAACCTGCAGTACTGCGTGCACCCGGGGCGGGGGTGCGAGACGGGGTCGGCGACGCACAACGCGGTCCTGTACCGGCATGAGAGCGGCGCGCTCGTCTTCGGCTCCGGCACGCTGCAGTGGCCGTGGGGTCTCGACGCCCACCACGACACCGAGACCGGCGTCCCGCCCGAACGCCAGAACGGCATGGACACCAGGGTCGGCGTGGATCCGAACGGTCCGGATCTGGTGTTGCAGCAGGCGACGCTGAACCTGTTCGCGGACATGGGCGTGCAGCCCGCCACGCTGCAGCCGGACCTGGTGCCGGCGACGGCTTCGACGGATGACGTTCCGCCGACCTCCTCGTTCGAGGCGCCCTCGGGGCCCGATCCGGAGAGCGGCATGATGACGATCACCGGGACGGCGGCGGATACCGGCGGCGGCGTGGTTGCCTCCGTGGAAGTGTCACTCGATGACGGACGGACATGGCACCCGGCCCGCGGCCGGACGGACTGGAGCTACGCGTTCGACCCCAGCGCGTCGGGAGACGGGGCCACGATCCTCAGCCGCGCCGTGGACGACAGCGGCAATCTGGAGACGCCGGGCGGGGGCGGCTGAGGCCCCGACTCTCCGTCGCCGTTGTAGACATCTGAAGGCTGGGTCATGTTTCGGGGACGGGACGGCCGGAGGGTCGGCCGTCCGCATGCCGACTCCGACCCGGAGCTGTCGCCATGACCGAGCCGCGCCCGCTTGTCCGTCCCTTCTTCTTCGTCTTCCCGGCCGCGACCCTCCTGGTCGCGGGGGGCTGTGAGTCCTTCGGCACGTCGGCGGGCGATCCGTGCGCCGCCCCCGCCAACGAGATCGTGGCGGAGAACTGTCTCGAGGGGCATCCGCCGACCGAGTGGGACATCAACAGCTACGGCGATCCCAGCATCCAGGGCTTCGGCACGGACATCGCGATCAACCGGGGGGAGACGATCGAGTTCAAGATCGACACGGATTCGGACGACTACCGGATCGACATCTACCGGATGGGCTACTACGGCGGCATGGGCGCGCGCCGGGTGGACTCGTTCGAGCCGGCCGCGGCGCTGCCCCAGATGCAGCCCGAGTGCATCCGGGGTCCGATCCCCGTGCTGGCCGAAGGGGGCGGGATGGAGACGTGGCCCGCGCCGCTCGTCGACTGTGGCAACTGGGCGGTCTCGGCCTCCTGGCAGGCGCCCGCCGACGCGACCTCGGGCATCTACTTCGCCCGGCTCGTGCGCGAGGACCCGATCGATGGCTGGGTGAAGAACGACCAGTTCCGGGCGACACCGCTCCCCCCGACCGGGGAGGACTCGCTGTGGGAGACCCCGGGATTCCGGGCGGTGATGCGGAACGGACTGCGCGAGCCGCGCGCCAGCCACATCTACTTCGTGGTGCGGGACGATGACGGCGAGTCCGACATGCTGTTCCAGACGTCGGACCTCACTTGGCAGGCATACAACCGGTACGGCGGGCACAGCGTGTACGGACGGCTCAACCAGGAACGGGTCCGGCTCCACGGAGGACCGCCGCGCGCGCCGAAGGTGAGCTACAACCGGCCCTTCGAGACGCGTCACTATCGGGCCGTGAACATGGTCTTCAACTCCGAGTACCCGATGGTCCGCTGGCTGGAGCGAAACGGGTACGACGTGAGCTATTCCTCGGGCATCGACACGGACCGGCGCGGCGAGGAACTGCTCGAGCACAGGGTCTTCCTCTCGGTCGGACACGACGAATACTGGACGGGACAGCAGCGGCGAAACGTGGAGGCGGCCCGGGCGGCCGGGATGCACCTCGCCTTCTTCAGCTCGAACGAGGTCTACTGGAAGGTGCGCTGGGAGGCGAGCATCGACGGGTCCGGCGAGCCGCATCGGACGCTCGTCACCTACAAGGATTCGCAGGATCACCGGCGGCTCGATCCGGTCGAGTGGACGGGAGAGTTCCGGGACCACCGCTCGATCAACGCCGAGGGCCCGTGGCCGGAGAACGCGCTCACGGGGACGCTGTTCACCGTGAACGCGTGGCGGAACGACCCCATCATCGTCGACGCGGAGTTCGGCGACCTCAGGTTCTGGCGCAATACGGAGGTCGCGCGGCTGCAGCCGGGTGAGCGCTACGTGTCGATCAAGGGGATCCTGGGCCACGAGTGGGACTCGGACATCGACAACGGGTTCCGGCCGCCGGGGCTGTTCCAGGTGGCCGCGACGCCGATCGACAACACGCTCTACTGCGTCCACCCTGGGCGAGGGTGCGAGACGGGCACGGCCACGCACCACGCGGTGCTGTACCGGCACGAGAGCGGCGCGCTCGTGTTCGGCTCGGGGACGCTGCAGTGGTCGTGGGGCCTCGACGCGCACCACGACACCGAGACGGGCGTCCCGCCGGAGCGTCAGAACGGCGCGGACACGCGGGTCGGCGTCGATCCGCACGGCCCGGACCTCGTCCTGCAGCAGGCGACGATGAATCTGTTCGCGGACATGGGCGTGCAGCCCGCCGCGATGCAGCCGGATCTCGTGCCCGCCACGGCTTCGACGGACCTCGTCCCGCCCATGTCGTCGTTCAACCTGCCGTCGGAGCCCGATGCGGAGAGCGGCATGGTCACGGTCACGGGGACGGCGTCGGATACGGGCGGCGGCGTGGTCGCGGCCGTCGAAGTGTCGCTCGACGGCGGGACGACGTGGCACCCGGCTCGTGGCCGAACCGACTGGAGTTACGAGTACAACCCGGCCGCAATGGGCGGCGAGATCTCGATCATGAGCCGGGCCGTCGACGACAGTGGAAACCTCGAAGTCCCGGGCGTGATCATCCGAGCCGAGAGCGGGGGCGGCTGACCCCTCGTGGCCGTCCCGGGACGCTCCGGTGTGCGCCGCCTCGCGCAGCCGGAAGGCGTTCCTCGAGGAAGTGGGCGCATGGGCTTGAGACCACGCGGCGGTCTACCAGTACTCGACCTCCAGTCCATCGATCCGGTCAAAGCTCCGCCGGTCCCGTGTGGCGACTCGGTAGCTGCCGCTGACCGCCGTGGCCGCGATGACCAGGTCGTGTGCGCCGATGGGAGTGCCCTGGCGGCCAAGCTGCTGCGTCAGGATCGCGTGGACGCGAGCCACCTCAAGATCGAACGGAACGACCGGAAACAACGCGAGCCACCCTTGGCAATACCGTTCCGTTCTGACCCGCCGGGCCCCACTTGACCGGTACACGCCGTACAGGAGTTCCGCCGCCGTGATTGCCGCGATGGCCCCGAATGTCCCGGGATCGCGGAAGCCGAGGATGGCATCAGCCTCAAGTTGACCCCGCTCGATCGCCACGAGGATGCTTGTGTCGATCAGCGTTCCCAAGGATCTACCGGCACCTCCGCGCGATTGAAGCGGGCGATGCCTTCCTCCACGTCGCGCAGGTATTCCTCACCGGGAGACGGGATGATTCCCTGTCTGGCGATCTCCGCGAACTCCCTCAAGGTCAGCGTTCGGTCTTCCTCAGGGCTGATCCGGGCGACGGCTTTGCCGCGGTGCTCGACGACGTACTCGGCGGCCCGCTCACGGACCTCCGTCAAGATCGACCCGAAGTTTTTTGCGGCCTCGGTCGCGCTTACCCTGCGCACATGCGGTGGGAAGTCCTGCCTATTTGACATGCCACATATTACGTATATTACGGATTTTCCGCAAGTATGGCGCTGCCGCTGAACTCACCGTGGACGCGACCGCCGCCGGGGAGTGCGGCGTACCGGGGCCGTCCGGTGCCCCGCTGGGACGGGCCTCAGCGGTTCGTCGGGAAGCCGAGATCGACGCGGCTGCCGGCGGGGTCGGGCCAGCGCGTCGTCATCACCTTGGGTTTCGTGTAGAAGTGGACGCCCTCGGGGCCGTAGATGGCGTGCGCCCCGAACGCGGACTCCTTCCAGCCGCCGAAGGAGTGGTATCCCACGGGGACGGGGATCGGGACGTTGAGGCCGACCATCCCGGCGTCCGCATCCTCCTGGAACCGGCGCGCCGCCCCTCCGTCGCGCGTGAAGATCGCCGCGCCGTTCCCCCACGGGTTGTCCCGGAGCAGGTCGACGGCCTCGTGGTACGTGCCTGCCCGCACGACACAGAGGACGGGCCCGAAGATCTCGTCTCGGTAGACCGTCATGTCGGGCGTGACGTGGTCGAGCAACGTGACGCCGAGGAAGAAGCCGTCCCCGTCGAACTGTGCCTGCCGACCGTCCAGGACGACGCGCGCCCCGGCCTCGGCGCCCTGGCGGACGTAGTCCGCGACGCGGTCGCGGTGCTCGGCCGTGATGAGCGGGCCCATCTCCGAGGCGGGATCGTCGCCCGGGCCGATGCGCAGTTTCTCCATGCGCACCCGGATCGCGTCGACGAGCGGATCGGCGCTGTCGCCGACCGCGACCGCGACGGAGATCGCCATGCAGCGCTCCCCTGCCGACCCGTACGCGGCGGATACGGCGGAATCCGCGGCCAGGTCGATGTCGGCGTCCGGGAGGACGACCATGTGGTTCTTGGCGCCGCCCAACGCCTGCACGCGCTTGCCGTGCGCGGAGGCCGTCTCGTACACATGTCGCGCGACCGGAGTCGAACCCACGAAGCTCACCGCCTGCACGTCGGGGTGCTTGAGCAGACGGTTCACGGCCACATGGTCGCCGTGCACGACGTTGAGGACGCCCGGTGGAAAGCCGGCCTCGTGGAAGAGTTCCGCGATGAAGTTGGCTGCGCCGGGATCGCGAGGTGACGGTTTCAGCACGAACGTGTTCCCGCACGCGATCGCGTTGGGGAACATCCACAGCGGCACCATGGCCGGGAAGTTGAACGGCGTGATCCCCGCCACGACGCCGAGCGGCCTCCGCACGGAATACACATCCACGCCCGTTGAGGCCTGCTCGTTGTAGGTCCCCTTCAAGTGCTCCGCGAGTCCGCACGCGTACTCGATGTTCTCCAGGCCGCGGGCGACCTCGCCCATCGCGTCGGCCAGCACTTTTCCATGCTCCGCCGTGAGCCGCCGGGCGATCTCCTCGGCGTGTTCGGCGACCTGATTGCGGTATGCGAACATGAGCTTCGTGCGTCGGGCGACGCTGACGCCCCGCCAGTTCTCGAACGCGGCGGCCGCCGCCGCAATCGCTTCGTCGACCTCTGCGACGCTGGCCAGGGGCAGTTCACCGGTCCGGTGGCCGGTGGCGGGGTTGAACACCGGCGAAGTCCGGCCGGAAGCCCCGGATCGCGGCTCGCCTCCCACCCAGTGTGGAATCCGCTCGGCGCGCCTGCCACGCCGGCCCTGGCCGCCTCGTCCGCCGAAGGGACGGACGCCGAAGAAAGCAGCGTGCTCACCTCACCCCCTCGTGGTAGCCGAGGATCGCCTTCACTTCCAGAAACTCCTCGAGCCCGTGACGGCCCCACTCGCGGCCGTTGCCGGACTGCTTGTAGCCGCCGAAGGGGACCCGGAAGTCCGGGCGCGCCCCGTTCAGATTCACCTGGCCCGACCGGATGCGGCGCGCGACCGCCCGTCCGCGTTCCGGATCCCCCGCCGACACGTAGCCGGCGAGACCATACGGCGTATCGTTGGCGATACGCACCGCGTCATCATCGTCCTCATATCCGATGAGCACGAGGACCGGGCCGAAGATCTCCTCGCGCGCGACGACCATGTCGTTGCTCGCATGCGAAAAGACCGTCGGCCGGACGTAGTACCCTCGCTCCAGCCCCTCCGGCCGCCCGGGCCCGCCCACGGCGAGCCGTGCACCTTCGTCGATCCCCGTCTCGATCAGCCGCTGAATCTTGTCGAACTGCACTTCGGACACGGCCGGGCCGATCCCGGTGCCTTCGACCGCGGGATCGCCGACCACGACCTTCTTCGCCGCCGCGGCCGCGATCTCCGCGGCCTCGTTCATGCGCGCGTGGGGAACGAGCATCCGCGTCGGCGCGTTACACGACTGGCCGGTGTTGTTGCACACGGCGAACACGCCCCGCGACACGGCCCGCCCGAAGTCCGCGTCATCCAGGATGATGTTCGCCGATTTGCCGCCGAGTTCCTGTGCGACGCGCTTCACGGTCGGCGCCGCGTTCCGGGCGACCTCCACGCCGGCCCGCGTGGAGCCCGTGAAGGAGACCATGTCGACATCCGGGTGCGCCGAAAGCGCCGCGCCCACGACCGGACCTGCTCCGTTCACGAGGTTGAAGACCCCCGGCGGCACGCCGGCCGCATGCAGGATTTCCGCGAAGATCAGCGCGTTGAGCGGCGCGACCTCCGATGGCTTGAGCACCATCGTGCACCCCGCCGCCAGCGCCGGTGCCACCTTGCAGGCGATCTGGTTCAGCGGCCAGTTCCACGGGGTGATGAAGGCGCACACTCCGACCGGCTCCCGCACCAGCAACGACGAGCCGAGGTCGGTCTCGAACTCGAAGTTCGCGAGGATCTTCCCCATCGTCCTCAGGTGCGCCAGACCGGAGGGCACCTGGGCCTGCACGGCGAGGCTCATCGGCGCGCCCATCTCCGCGCTGACGGTGGCCGCCAGGTCCGCCGAACGGGCAGCGTAGCCCTCGCAGATGCGCTCGAGGAGCGCGACCCGCTCTTCCCGGCTCGTCCGCGAGAAAGTGTCGAAGGCGACGCTCGCGGCCGACACCGCGGCGTCAACGTCGGCCTGCCTTCCCATCGCGATGGCCCCGATCACCTCCTCGGTGGCCGGATTGATGACGTCCAGTGTCTCGGCGGTGGACGGTTCGACCCACGCCCCGTCGATGTAGAACTTCCGAAGGTTGTTCACGGATTTCCTTCCGGGCCGCAGGCGGCGTTGTGGTGTCGCGCGTTGCGTATTGTGCGAGCGAGTCTCTCATGTAACGGGCAACCCCGGCGGGGGCGAACTGCCTCCCGCCGGGGTCGATCCTACCTTCCGGGGTCCGCCTCGACTACCGGCGACCTCGGGTCCTGCCCGGTGCCAGTGGCTACGCTTCCGAGCTCACCCCGTCAGCCACGACCACCGATAGTTCACGCGAACGTAGTAGTAGCCGCCGTTGAAGCCGAACGGCGAGCTCTCCGGATAGAGGAGGCCCACGTCGTCGGCCTCGTCCGGCGTCTGCGTGGACGGATACGCGTCGAACAGGTTGTTCGCGCCGATGGTGAGTGACGCGTCCTCCGTGAGGTCCGCCGACAACTCCATGTCGACGAGGAACCGCCCGGGGAAGGCGACGCCCTCGACACCACCGATCACCACGCCTCCGACATCCACCCACGAATCGTACCAGGTGCCCCGCACGAGGGCGCGCACCCCGCCCAGCGTGTGCATCACGTTGAGCGACCCCCGCCACGAGGGGACGGACAGCTCGAGCTGATCCAGCCGGTCCTGGTCGATGACGTCGGGATCGTGCTCGGTGACCGTCGTGCCGTTGTAGTTGAAGAGCGCGCTGAAGCTCGTGTTGCCGCCCATCGACGGCGGCGTGTAGTTCGCCACGATGTCGAGCCCCTGCGTCCTCGTGCTGAAGTCGTTCGTGAAGAACCGGAACTCGGCGAGGTTGGCGGCGCTGGTGATGCCTTCGGACAGCAGCCGTGTGACCTCATCGTCCTCGAGCGAGAACGTCTTCGTCTGCGCGAAGCGGTCCGAGATCGAGATCCGGTAGTAGTCCATCGTCAGCTTGAACGCGTCCGCATCGAACACGGTCCCCGCGGTCAGGCTGAACGCCCTCTCGGGCGACAGCTGCTCCCCGCCTCGAAGCGCCGCGACGCCGGAGGTGGAGGGGATCGTGCCCCGGTTCACGAGGTCGCCGATCGTCGCGTCGAAGACCGTGGAAACGTTGAAGGCGTTCTGCTGCCCCGGCGTCGGCGCGCGGAAGCCCGTGCTTCCACCGGCGCGGAGAGCGAGCTGGTCGCTGACCTCGAGGCGGGCCGAGACCTTTCCGGTCACCTGGCTTCCGAAGTCGGAGAAGTCCTCCCAGCGCAACGCGGCTCCGATCGTCCACGGGTCGTCGCTGCCGCCCAGGTGAACATCACCGTAGACGGCCACGTTCTGGCGGTCCCAGTCTCCCGCGGCGATCGGGCTGAAGCCGGGGAAGCCGTTGGAGGACGAACTGAAGCCCTGCTGGGCGTAGGGGCCGATCCTCCACGACTCGTCCTGCCCCTGTCCGATGACGAAGCGCTCGTCACGGCGCTCGAGCCCGCCCGCGAGGTGCACCTGATCGCTCGCCTCGTACGCGACGTCGAAGTTGAGGTTGAACTCCTCCTGCGTGTAGAGACCCGGGTCGAAGTGGGTGGGCGTCTCCGGTCCGAGCGCCGCATTCACCGTGTTGTAGATGAAGAAATCTGAGGTGTGACTGCCGAAGCTGGCGCTTGCGTCCCAGGAAAAGCCGCGGCCGTTGCTGCCCTTGACACCGCTGACGACAGCCCAGTCGGTGACGTTGCCGCCGAACTGGGGCGTGAAGCCGCCGGGGAACAGCTCCTGGAAGGAGAAGCAGTTCGGATCGGCGAAGACCTGCCCCAGCGCCACGGGATCCGGCACGTTGTTGGTGATGCGGACCACGGGGCAGTTCGCCGACCCGTCGTTCACGCCGTCCCTCGCGTCGAGCACATCGCCGATGAGGAGCGTCTCGCCCCTGTCACCGCTGAACACGCCGCCGCGCGTGTTCGGATTGCGGAAGAAGAACCCGCCGTCCACCTCCTTGGTGGAGAGGTTCCCGAACGCGTAGAACTGCTCGTCATCGCTGAACGTATAACCGGTGTTGAGCCATACCTTGAGGTCGTCGTTGACCTCGGGCGACCCCCAGATCTGGGCCGTGGGCGTTCGCACGGCGAGGTTGCCGGCGGAGCGGAGTCCGATCGCGTCGGCGCGCTGGATGGCCCGGTCGGTCGGATCCTGGTTTCCGTACTCGACGCTGAGGTTGGCGAAGCCGGTGGCCCCCAGGGGGACCCCGACGTTGCCGGAGACGGTGAGCATGTCTCCGTCGCCTTCATAGTAGCTGCCGCTCTTCACCTCGATCATGCCGCCGTCGCGGTCGTCCTTGAGGATGAAGTTCATCACCCCGGCGATGGCGTCCGAGCCGTACTGGGCCGAGGCGCCGTCGCGGAGGACCTCCACCTGCCGCAGCGCGATGCCGGGAATGGAGCCGATGTCGACGCCCTGGGCGCCATCCGAGAGACCGGCCCCGAGCCACGTGATGATCGATCCGCGGTGACGCCGCTTCCCGTTGATCAGCACCATGGTGTGATCGGACGCGAGACCCCGAAGGTTGGCCGGGCGCGTGATCGTGGCCGCGTCGCTGATGGGCTCGACGCGGACGTTGTAGGACGGGACCACGGTGCGGAGCAGGAAGTCGATGTTCGTCTCCGCCTGGCTGGTGATCTCGGACACCGGGATCACGTCCACCGGGACCATGGACTCGGTCACCGTTCGCGGCTGCGCGCGGCTTCCGACCACCACCAGCTCGCCGAGGTTGATCGCCGACAGGCTGAGCTCGAAGTCGAGGGTGGCAGCCTGTCCGCTGGCGACCGTGACCGTTTGGGTCTGCACCGCGAATCCGATGAGCCGGACCTCGACCACGTGGTCGCCGCCCGGGACATCGGGAATCATGTACGCACCTCCGGGGCCCGAACCGACCGAGATGTCGAGGGCGGGGATCGCGACCCGCGCGTTGCTGAGCCCCGCCCCGCTCTGGGCGTTGGTCACCCGGCCCTCGATTGAACCCTGGGCGTGGGCCGCAGCGGGTGTCGCCAGGAAGGCGAGAATGGTCAATGCGCGTTTCAGCATACTTGTCTCCTGCGGTTTGGTCGTTGCCACGATCCGGCTCCGTCGTCACTTCGCCCGCGGGCCCGAGCCGGTGAGCCCGCGACTCCTCGAATGGGTCGTACTACAGAGGCGCCCAGGGCATCTCGATCGAGCGCCACATGTGCGCGACCGGGCTGTTGTCGTACCCCAGACCCTCCTTCGGTTGTTTGAAATGGCGTCCGATGATGTCGATGAAGGGGTCGAGCGAGACCTCCATGTCATCCTGGAACGCGTAGGTGTCGTTCACGCAGATCATGCGCGCCGAGACGTACAACGGGTGTTTCGCGGCGTACTCGGCCGCCTGCTTGATGTAGTCCGGCGGGACGTAATCCTCGCCGAAGATCCGGTTGTACATCTCCGGGTACTCGTAGCCGTACTCCTCGTCCGGGTAGAACCGCAGCGCCCC
>NZ_CBDCUB010000004.1:0-447542 GCF_965222475.1 Candidatus Palauibacter sp.
CGCTCGCCGCGACCCGCCCCGAGGACCGCATCTGGCTCTTCCCCACCGTCGGGGAGCCGGTCGCCGCGGGCGTCGGCGCGGCCCGTGCCGCGGCGGCCCTCGCGCAGATCGAACCGACGGACGGCGCGGCCGACCTCGCCGAAGTCGTGGCGCGGGCCGCCGCGGCGCTCCCCGCGGACGGCGACCGGCGGCGCGAAGTCCAGCTTCTCTCGGACCTCCAGGCGTCGGCGCTGCGCACATCCCCCACGGCGCGCGGTGACGCCACCCCGCTCGTGGCCTACGCGCCGCGCCCGCCGGCCGAACCGAACGGCGCGCTCGTCGGCGTCGAACTGACGGGCGGCACGACGGCGCCATCGGGAATCGGACACGGGGTCGTCGTGCGGAGTGCCCGCGCCGGGGGCGGAGTGGAGGAGGCGGCGGATTCGCTCGAGGGCGGCGAAGCGGACATCCGGCTCGAACTCGACGGAAGGCTCAGCGGGGCGGCCCGGGCGCCGTGGGGCACGAGCGCGGTCCTGGGGCTTCCCGAACTCGGGGTCGGGCTCCACGAAGGGCGGCTGGAAGTGAACCCGGCCGGGGCGCGCGCCGACGATCTCCGCTACTTCGCGATCCGCGTCGTGCCGCCCCCGGCGGTTCGTTTCCACGGCGACGAGACGAGCTTCGCCGGGCTCGGGATCGAGACGCTCCGCGAGGCCGGCCGCCTGGGTTCCGGAGCGGAAGGGGCGGTGGCGGTCGTGGACGGCGACGCGGCGCGCGGCGCCCCCTGGGCCGGGGCCTCGACCGTCGTGTTCGTTCCGCCGGGGGACCCGGTCGACCTCGCGGCGTTCAACCAGGGGCTGGCCGCGCTCGGGATCGGTTGGCAGGCGCGCATCGACCCGGCATTGGGAGACCTCGCCCTTGAGGAACCGCGGGCGGCGTTCTCGCTCTCGGGCGTTCGCGTTCGACAGCGATACCTGTTCCGTCCGGTGGGAGGCGGGTCGCCCGCCGACACGGCGCTGATCCGGACGGAGGACGGCGAACCCTGGCTCGTCCGCACCGAATCGGGCGACCGCATGGCCCTGATCCTCGCGTCGCCGCTGACCGCGGCGGCGAGCGACCTCCCGGCCCACCCGGCCATGATCCCGTTCCTCGAGGCGGTGCTGGTGCACTGGTCGCACCTCGCCACATGGCCGTTCTCCGATTTCGGCGCCGGAGAGCCGCTGTCGCTCCCGGAGTGGGCGAGCGAGGTGGTGTCGCCGGACGGGTCCGTGCGGAGCGTGGAAGGCGGATCGCCCTTCACGCCAGTGAGGGCCGGCGTATACACCGTCCGCGGCAACGGAGGCGATCCCGGACCGGCCGAGACCCAGTTCGCGGCGAACGTGCCGGAGCCCGAGGCCGACCCCACACCGATCGCGCGGGAGGATCTGGAGGAACTGTTCGCCGGCCGGCCGGTATTCACTGCGGGTCCGGAGGCGGCGGCCTGGGAGGAGGGTGTCTTCCGCGCGCGGCGAGGCCGCGACATCGCGCCCCTGGCTCATCGCGCTCGCGCTCGTTCTGATCGGGCTCGAGCTGTTCCTGGCGACGCCGGGCCGGTCGCGCCGCCCGAGACCGGACCGCGAGAGGAGCGAGGCCAAATCGGGCGTTTCGAGCTGATTCGAACGTCTTTCAGTCAGATCGTGCGAGCCGCCGGAATCCCCGGCGCGCTCTCGCGAAGTGGTGCGCGTGCGTCCATCCGCCACCTGCCGGGCGCGGCGCCGGCCGCGCTCGCCCTGGCGCTTGAAGACCTCGCGGTGGGCGCGCCGGTCGTCCTCGTGGCCGACACCCCCGAGAGAGCCGACGCGCTCCACGACGACTTGAGTACCCTCGGCGCTACGGGCGTCCGCTGCTACCCGCAGCGCGAGACGCTCCCGTACGAGGACGAGGACCCGCACGTCGAGATCGCGGCGCAGCGTGTCGACGCGCTGGGCGCCCTGCTGGCCGGGCGCTGCCGAATCCTCGTGACGACGGCCCGGGCGCTCGCTGAACGCGCCCCCATCCCGGTCGGCGCCGGGGCCACGCTGGCCCTGACGATCGCGAACGGGGACACGCACCCGCTGGCCGCGCTTGGCGACCGGCTCGAGGAGATGGGATTCACCCGCACCCCCACCGTGAGCGAGGTCGGCGACTACGCCGTCCGCGGCGGGATCGTCGACCTGTTTCCCTTCGGCCATCCGGCGCCGCTCCGGCTCGAACTCTGGGGCGACGAGGTCGCATCGCTGCGCCGCTTCGACGCGCTCACCCAGCGCTCGACGGAGACGCTGGAAGCCGTGGAGGTGCTGCCGGTCGCCCTGCGCGCGCCGGATGCGGCGGGCGACGTGGAGCGCCGTGCGCTGATCGAAACGCTGCCGCCGACCGCCGCGGCGCTCGTCCTCGACCCGCGCGCCGGCGTCGGGGCCCGCGCGCGCCTGTGGGAAGAAGTCCGGGACGCGCGGCGCAAGGCGGGTTCCCGGGCCGAGCCCGTCGAGTGGCTCGTCGTCCCGCCTGCCGAGGCGGAAGCGCGTCTGGCCGGACTCCGCCGCCTCGCGTTCGTGGACGGAGACGAAGGCGACCCGGCGCCGGGGGAGCCCGGAGAGCCGGGGGAGCCCGGAGAGCCCGGCGTGATCCGGCTCCCCGTGCAGCCCCCGCCCGCCATCGACCGCGACATGAAGCGCCTCGTGGCCGAGATCGGGACGGCCCGCGCGCGCGGCGAACGGATCCTCATCCTGTGCGACAACGACGGCCAGATCGAGCGGCTCGAGGAGATCCTCGAGGAACGCGGCGGGGCGGCGCTGCGCCGCGATGCGACCCTCGCGGTGGGTTCGCTCAGCGGCGGGTTCAGGGTGGGCATCCCCGGCACGCTGCTCGTGCTCACCGACCACGAGGTGTTCCGCCGGAGGTATCGCCGGCACCGCGTCCGCATGCGCGGCGCCGCCACGATCGAATCGATCGCGTCCGTCGAACCGGGCGACTACGTGGTCCACATGGACCACGGAATCGGCCGTTACGTGGGCATGGATCGGGTCGAAATCCAGGGGGAGACGATCGAGACGCTGGAGATCCGGTACGCCGATGGGGAGGTCCTTCGCCTCCCCCATTACCGGCTCGACCTCATCGAACGATGGAGCGCCGCCGGCTCGAACGCCCGTCCACCGGCGGTCCACAAGCTGGGGCGCCGGAAGTGGAAGCAACTGAAGAAGCGGACGGTCGCGGCGATCGAGGCCACCACCGTCGAACTCCTGCAGTTGTACGCCCGGCGGCAGATGGCCCCGGGCCGCGCCTTCCCGCTCGAGACGGCGTGGCAGCGAGAGATGGAGTCCGCCTTCCTGTACGAGGAGACGCCGGACCAGCTGAGCGCCTGGGAAGCCGTGCGAAACGACCTCGAGGCACCCGT
This sequence comes from Candidatus Palauibacter sp., assembly GCF_965222475.1. GTDB lineage: Bacteria > Gemmatimonadota > Gemmatimonadetes > Palauibacterales > Palauibacteraceae > Palauibacter. The sequence goes on from NZ_CBDCUB010000004.1 coordinate 3,386, forward strand.
CCCGATGGACCGTCTCGTGTGCGGCGATGTCGGGTTCGGGAAGACGGAGGTCGCGATCCGCGCCGCGTTCAAGGTCGTGCAGGAGAGCGCGCAGGTGGCCGTCCTGGCGCCCACGACGATCCTCGCCGACCAGCATCTCGGCACCTTCCGCGAGCGTCTGGCCGGTTTTCCCGTCCACATCGAGGCGTTGTCGCGCTTCCGCACGCCGAAGGAGCAGCGCGAGGTCGTCTCGGGCCTCCTCGACGGGACGATCGACATCGTCATCGGCACCCACCGGCTCCTGTCCCGGGACGTCCGCTTCAAGGATCTGGGGCTCCTCATGGTGGACGAGGAGCAGCGCTTCGGCGTCCGCCAGAAGGAGCGGCTCAAGGAGTATCGCGAATCGGTCGACGTGCTCACGCTCACGGCCACCCCGATCCCGCGCACCCTCCACCTCGCGCTCGGCGGTCTGCGCGACCTGTCGACGATCCGCACGGCGCCCCGCAACCGCATGCCGATCATCACCCACGTGTTGTCGTGGGAGGACGGGATTCTCGAGGAGGCGCTGCGGCGGGAGTTCGATCGCGGGGGGCAGGTCTTCTTCGTCCACGACCGGGTGGAGACGATCGAGGCGCTCGCGAGGCGGGTCCGGAAGCTGATGCCGGAGGCCCGGGCCGAGATCGCGCACGGCCAGATGCCGGAGCGCGAACTCGAGGACGTGATGCACCGCTTCGTCCGGGCCGAGGTCGACCTCCTCATCTGCACGTCGATCATCGAGAACGGTCTCGACGTGCCCTCCGCGAACACGATGGTCGTGCACGGGGCGCACAACTTCGGTCTCGCGCAGCTCTACCAGCTGCGGGGACGGGTCGGTCGCTCGCACCGCCGCGCCTACTGCTATCTCGTCGTCCCGGAGAACGTCGCCCCGGAGGCCGCCCAGAGGCTGCGCGTCCTCGAACATCACACCGATCTCGGGTCCGGCTACCAGGTGGCGCTCAGGGACCTCGAGCTGAGGGGCGCCGGGAACCTCCTGGGCGGAGAACAGAGCGGCTTCGCGACGGCGGTCGGGATCGAGACGTACCAGCGGCTCGTCGAGAGCACCCTCCGGAGGCTGAAGGGCGAGGCGGACGACGCCGGGCCGAGCGTGCGGGTCTCCGTGGACGGCGAGTCGTTCCTGCCCGACGCCTACGTCTCCGGATCGCAGCTGAAGATGCATCTCTATCGGCGGCTCGCGCGTCTCACGACGTGGGAAGAGGTGAAGGAATTCCGGGCGGAACTCGAGGACCGCTTCGGACGGCTGCCGGCGCCGGCGGAACGACTTCTGGGCGCGGCCGAACTCCGCATCCTGGGCGCGATGGTCGAGGCCGCGTGGATCCGGGTCTCGGGCGACGACGCGCGCATCTCGTTCGAAGCGAGCGCGGCGCCGAGGCTGGGTCTGCTCACGAACGCACTCGGAGACCGCCAGCTGAACGTTGAAGTGCGGCGGCTCGAGCCGTTATCCTTGGTCCTGCGACGGGCGGGAACCGAACCCCTCCTGCCGACGTTGGTGGAAGCCCTGGGGATCCTCGCGACCCCGGGTGGATCGGAGGCGGAGGGCGAGGGCGTGTCCGTGACCGCGGGAGGAGTCTTCAGGTGACCGAGATTCGTGGAGGAGGGAAGGCCGGGTGGGGTGCGGTTCCGCGGCGCGTGGCGAAGCGCCGGTTCGTTCGGACCTGCCTGCTGCCCGTCGCGATCGTCACGGCCGCCGCGCCGGCCTCCGGACTCCAGGAGGAGGCCGAGGCTCCGCCGGACACGACCGTGTCCATGGCGTTCCCCGAGGGCGTGGAGGAACTGGACCGCATCATTGCCGTGGTCGGCGACACGGCGATCCTCATGTCCGACCTCCGGGTCACGCTCTACCAGCTCCAGGCCCGGGGCGCGGGCATCCCGGCCGAGGGGTCGCCGGAGTGGACCCGGTTCGGGGGCGAGGTGCTCACCGCGATGGTCGATGACCTGATCTTCCTGCAGCAGGCGAAGATCGCGGGGATCACGGCCAGCGAGGACCGCGTGGAGGAGATGGCAGACCAGTACTTCGAGCAGACCCGGTCCAGGTTCTCGTCCGACGAGGAGATGATGCTCGCGGTGGAGGAGACGGGCATGAACATGCTCCAGTACCGCAACATGATCCGCGCCGATGCGCAGGCCGAGGCACTGCGGCAGACGTATCGAGTCCAACTCGAGGAACGCTCCGACCTGCCGCCGGTCATCGTCTCGGAGGAGGAGATCGTGGCGGCGTTCGACGAGTACGCGCAGAGCCAGCCGCCCCGCCCCGCGCTCGTCTCCTTCAACCGGCTCGTCGTCACGCCGTCCCCCAGCGGCGAGGCGCGCGACAGCGCCATCGCCCGCACGTTCGTGATCCAGAACGAGTTGGCGAATGGCCAGGAGTTCTCGGTCATCGCGCGCCGCCACTCCGACGACGACGGCACACGGGAGCAGGGTGGCGAACTGGGCTGGATGAGCCGCGACCTGCTCGTGAAACCGTTCGGCGATGCGGCCTGGGGAGCGGGGCCCGGCGCGACGGTCGGACCCGTGCAGACCCAGTTCGGCTTCCACTTCGTCAAGATCGAGCGCCAGCGCGGGAGCGAGCGTTTTCTGCGACACGTCCTCCTTCGCCCCGAGATCAAGCCGGAAGACCTCGAGGAAGCCCGGACGCTCGCGACCCAGATCGGCGACAGCCTGCGTGCCGGCGTCGACCCTGAACGAGTCGCGGCGTGGTTCCGGGGAGAAGTGGCCGACGAAGCCATCCGCTTCGACGAAGTGCCCCTCACCAATCTCCTGACCCAGTTCTCGGACACGGGCGACTCCGGTATCGGCAATCCGGTGCCGGGGACCGTTTACGGGCCGCTCCCGATGGAGCGCGGCGGCCCCACGGAGTTCGGTGTCGTGCACGTCCTCTCCTTCCGGTCCGAGGGTCCGGTCGAACTCGACGACGTGCGCGACGCGATCCGTCAGAGTGTTCGGACCCGCAAGCAGATCGACATCCTCCTCGAAGAAGTGCGGGCGAACACCTACATAGATGTAAGATTCGGATCGTGAGGCGCTGATCCGGTTGCGGTGGCGGGGAGTGGGAGGGCGATGAACAGGCCGCGCGTCGGGATAACGCTGGGAGACCCGCGCGGGATCGGGCCGGAGGTGACCGCGGCGGCGCTCGCCTCGGGCGAAGGCGTCGCGGACGGGGTCGAGGCCGTGCTCGTCGGCCCCCGGGGACTCGGCGAGATCGAGCGCCGGCTGGGACACCTCGCCCGGGAGACGGTGGGCGACTGGGATCCGGCGGGGGGCGAGAAGCTCGCGGGCGAGTTGTCGGGACGAGCCATCGAGCGGGCAGTCGAACTGGCGCGGGCCGGGGAGGTGGACGGGATCGTCACCGCTCCGATCAGCAAGGCCGCGTTGCGGGCGGGCGGCTACCCACACCCCGGGCACACCGAGTTCCTGCAGACGCTCACGGGCGTGGATGAGGTCACGATGATGATGGCCGCGGAGCGGACCCCGCTCGGCGGCCCGCTGCGACTCGCCCTCCTGACGGCCCACCTGCCGCTGCGGGAGGTCCCGTCGACCCTCGACGTCAGGCTCTTCACCCGGAGGACCTCGATCGCGATCGAGGCGCTGCGCACCTGGTGGGGCATCGGGCGGCCCCGCGTCGCCTTTGCCGGGCTCAACCCGCACGCGGGCGAAGGCGGGCTCTTCGGCACGGAGGAGATCGAGGTGTTCGGGCCGGCGCTCGAGCGCCTCGGCGCCGACCCCGACCTGGAACTCCTCGGCGTCTTCCCCGGAGATACGGTCTTCCTGAAGGCGCTCGGCGGGCAGGCGGACCTGATCGTGACCCCCTATCACGACGTCGGTCTCGCGGTGCTGAAGACGATCGCCATGAACGAGGGGGTCAACGTGACGGCGGGGCTTCCCTTCCCGCGCACCTCCCCGGACCACGGCACGGCCATGGACATCGCCGGCCGCGGGAAGGCCGATCCGGGCGCCATGCGGGCGGCGATCGACCTCTGCGCGCGCTTCTGCGCGGCCCGCGTCGCCGCATCATGATCCGGTTCCGGGACGTCTCGAAGGTGTACCCTCGGGGAGCCGCGGTGCGCGGGGTCTCGTTTCGCCTCCGGCGAGGGGAGTTCGCCTTCCTTACCGGGCCATCGGGGGCGGGCAAGTCGACGATCCTCGAACTCATCCACTTCCAGACGCTCCCGAGCGAAGGCGAAGTCCAGGTCTCGCGCTACAACTCGAGGCGGATTCGGAGGAGGGACGTACCCGCCCTGCGGCGGCGCGTGGGGTTCGTGTTCCAGGACTTCAAGTTGCTGGAACGGCTGACGGCCGCGGAGAACGTGGCGTTCGCGCTCGAGGTGATCCGGACGCCGCGGCGCGAGATCGACGGCCGGGTCCAGCGTCTCCTGAGCCACGTCGGGCTCGCCTCCCGGGCGCGGGCGCTGCCTTCGGAGCTGTCCGGCGGGGAACGCCAGCGGGTCGCGGTGGCGCGGGCGCTGGCCACGGAGCCGCTGATCCTCCTCGCCGACGAACCGACCGGCAACCTCGACCCGCGCGCGGCGCACGGGGTGTTCGAGCTGTTCCGGACGGTGAACGGGCTCGGTACGGCGGTCCTCATGGCCACCCATGACGCCGATTTCGTGCGGAATCACCCTGCGATCCGCGTGCTCGAACTCGAAGGGGGCCGGCTCGTCCGGGACTCGGCCGCCGACCTCGCGGTCGCGGGCGTGGCGGACGGCGCGGGCGTGGCGGACGCCTCCACCACGGGCGGCGCCGCGTGAGGCCGCTACGAGAGGCGCTGGCCAGCTATCGGCGCCACCCGCTGCTGTGCGGGCTGTCGATCGGCGCCGTCGGGCTCAGCCTCGTGATCCTCGGCCTGTTCGGTCTCGTCGCCTACAACATGGGCGCGGCGATCGGCGACGTGGAACGGGGGGTGGAGGTCGTCGGCTACCTGCTCGACGACGCGAGCCCGGAGCAGATCCGGGTCGCGAGGCGGGAGCTGACCGCGCTTCCCGCGGTGGAAGCAGTGCGCTACGTGTCGAAGGACGAAGCGCTCGCCAACGCGCGGCGCGATCTCGTGGAGTTCTCGAACGTGTACGGAGACCTCCGCGTGAACCCGCTTCCCGCCTCCCTGCACCTGAGGCTGCGGGAGGGGTTCCGCACGCCGGAAGCGGTGTCGGAGATCGCCGGGGGCCTCGAGGCGTATCCGTTCATCGAGGAGGCGCGCTTCGGCGAGGAGTGGGTCGAGCGCCTGTTCGCGCTGCGCCGGCTCGCGGCCGGCACCGCCGCCCTGGTGGGCGGGGGGTTCGCCCTCGTCGCCGTACTTCTGGTCGGGACGGCGGTTCGCACGGCGATCCTCGCGCGCGGCGAAGAGATCGAGATCATGCAGATCGTGGGCGCCCGGGAGGGCTACATCCAGCGCCCGTTCCTGCTCGAAGGCGCGATCACGGGGCTCACGGGCGGCCTGATCGCACTCGGCGTCACCAGGCTCGCGTACGCGCTCGTCCGGACGCGGTTCGACGGGTTGGGGTCGCTCGCCTGGCTGCCGGAGCGCTGGGTCATCGCGGGCGTACTGGCGGCCTCCATCCTCGGGCTGCTCGCCGCCGTCCACTCGGTGCACCGCGAGGTGGGACGCGCCTATGGCCCCTGGTAGCCGGGCCCGGGCGGCGATCCTGGGGGGTGTCGCGATCCTGGCGTCGGGCGCCGCCGGGCCGGCCTCGGCGCAGGAGCCGGCGGACATTCGCCGTCAGCTCGACGAGAGCCAGAGCCGCCTGGAACTCATCCGCGGGGAGCGCGAGCGGCTGCGGCGGGAACTCGAGGGGATCGCCGGCCGGGTGAGCGGCGATTCGGCGGAACTCGTGAACGTCGAGCGGCAGATCGACGCCTCCGCCAGCCTGCTGGCCGAACTCGATGTCCAGCTGGGCGTGCTGACGGGGCAGGTCACGGCCATGACGCGCGACGTGCTGCTGACCCGTGACGAACTCACGGCGCGTCGGGTCGTTCTCCACGAGCGGCTGCGCGACATCTACAAGCGGGGCCCCCTTCAGACGGTCCAGGTGCTCCTCACGTCGCGGTCGTTCTCGGATCTGCTCAACCGGTACAAGTACCTGCACGCGATCGCCCTCTTCGACCGCCTGCTCGTCGAGGAAGTCGAGGGTCTGGAGCGCCGGCTCGCCGGGCAGCGAGAGGCGCTGGGTCGCGAGACCGAGCGCATCGCGCGCGTGCGGGCCGAGAAGCTCGTCGAACACGACGAACTCGAGCGGCTCGAGCGACAGCGGCAGGAACGGCTGCTCGTGTTCTCCGATCAGCGCGCCGAGGCCCGGTCCGAGTTGGCGCGTCTCGCGACCGAGGAAGCGCAGTTGCGGGCCCTGATCGGGGGCCTCGAGGAGCGGCGCCGCGCGGCCGAGCGCGAGGCCGGCGCCGCGACGGTATCTTCGCTCACCACGTCGGACCTGGGCCGCCTCGCGTGGCCGGTGGAGGGCCGGATCCTCTGGGGCTTCGGACCCCAGCGGGAGGGCCGCACGACGATCCCGCGCGAGGGAATCGGGATCGGCGCGGGGCGTGGGACCCCGGTGAGCGCGGTGGATCGGGGCATCGTCGCATCCGTGGTCGCGCGGGCCTCCGGGCAGACCGTGATCGTCGACCACGGGGGCGGGTTCTACTCCTCCTATCAGAAACTGAGGGATGTGATCGTCGACGAGAGGCAGCGGATCGAGGCCGGCCAGGTCATCGGACAGGTGGGGGGAGACGCGACGAATCCTCACATCGAGTTCCAGATCTACGAGCCGGGCGCGGCGGGGCCGCGTGCCGTGGATCCGGTGCGCTGGCTGAGGGAGCGGCCGTGAGCGCGGAGGGCCGCGAAGCCGACGCCGGCCTCGCGGAGCCGTGGGGCCAGGAAGCACTGCTGCGGCACCTCGGGGGGGCGATCGCGGGGAGACGGCTCCCGCAGTCGCTGCTGCTCCACGGACCGGAAGGCGTCGGCAAACGGGCGCTGGCCCTGTGGACCGCCCGCGCGCTCCAGTGCGACGGCTCGGGGAGCGACGCGCAGGGAGACGGGGCCGGAGATGCGCCCTGTGGCACCTGCCGAAGCTGCCGCATGGCGGCCCGTCTCGAGCACCCGGACATCCACGTCCATTTCCCCATGCCGCGGCCGAAGGCGACCGCCTCGCGGGCGAAACTCCGGGAGGCGATCGAGGCCCAGCGGCACGAACGTCTGGCGCTCCTGCGCGAGGACCTGCACGCGCGGCTGGACCCGGAGGCGGTGACGGGACTCTACGTCGCGGCCGTGGAGAACATCCGCGAGCAGGCCTCGCGGCGCCCCTCGATGTCCCGGAAATCGGTGTTCGTGGTCGAGGAGGCGGACCGCATGGTGCCGCAGAGCGCGAGCCCGGAGGCCGCGAACGCGTTCCTCAAGCTGCTCGAGGAACCCCCGGCGTTCGCCTGGATCGTGCTCACGAGCAGCCGCCCCGCCGCGCTCCTCCCGACGATCCGGTCCCGCAGCGTGCCGCTCCGCGTCGCGCCTCTGCCGACGGACCGGGTGGCAGCGTACCTGACCGAGCGACTCGGCGCGGCACCGGACCGCGCCCTCGCCGTGGCCCGGCGCGCCGACGGCGCCGTGTACCGGGGCCGGCGCCTGCTCGACGAAGGCGCGCGGGAGTCCGAGACGGCCGCCGATGAACTGCTGGCGGCGGCACTCGACGGGACGCCCGGGGCGCGGTATCGCGCGGCGATCCGCTACACGGCACGGGGCGCGAGGGGCGAGCTGCAGCCCGCCCTCGAGGATCTGCGCGTGCGTTTGCGGGACCTCCTCTGCGTCGCCGCCGAAGCCGCCGGAGAGGCGCTCGATGCCCATGGCGTGGAGACGCTCGCGAGGGGACGCGGCGTGACGGATCTGGCGGTCCTCGACGCCCTCGCGTCCCTCGATGCGGCGCTGGAAGGGGTCGGCCGCAACATGAACCCGCAGGCCACGATCGCCCTTCTGCTCGAGGAGATGAGCGCCGCGTTCGCGGGCCGGCGGCCGGGAACCCCATCATTGGAGCCGACCGGGACTCCGAAGCGGGAGGCAGCTTCGTGGATCGATTAACACATCTGGACACGGACGGGCGGGTGCGCATGGTCGACGTCGGGGAGAAGCCGTTGACGCGCCGGGTGGCGGTCGCCGAGGGCAGGATCCGGATGCGGCGCGCGACGCTCGACGCGATCCGCGGGGGGGAGATCGAGAAGGGGGAGGCGCTCGCGGTCGCCCGCATCGCGGCGATCCAGGGGGCCAAGGCCGCGTCGACGCTCGTCCCGCTCTGCCACCCGATCCCGCTCGATGCGGTGGACATCGAGATCGAGGCCGTCGAGTCGCTGCCGGGCTACCGCCTCGGCGTCCGGGCAGCGGCTGAATGGCGGACCGGGGTCGAGATGGAGGCGCTGGCCGGCGTCGCGGCCGGTCTGCTCGCGCTGTACGACATGTGCAAGGCGATCGACCGCGGCATGTCGCTGGGCCCGATCCGGCTGCTCGAGAAGCGCGGCGGCCGCTCGGGCACATGGGCGGCCGAGCCGGAGTGAGGCGATGGCCCCGGTGAGTCGGCGAGAGGCGCTGCTCGAACGGATCGAGTCCGGCGCGGCCCGCGTGGGCGTGCTCGGGCTCGGGTACGTCGGCCTCCCGGTCGTCACGGCCTTTGCCGAGGCGGGTTTCAGGACGCTCGGTTTCGACATCGACGAGCGCGTCGTGCGCCGGGTGCGACGGGGCGAATCGCACGTCGGGGACGTCGCCCCGGAGACCGTGGCCGCCGTCGTCGGCGCGGGCCTGCTCGACGCGACGAGCGACTTCGGCCGTCTCGGCGAGGTGGACGCGGTCATCATCTGCGTCCCGACCCCGCTCGGGAAGACCGGGGACCCCGACGTCTCCCACATCCTCGACGCGCTCTCGCAGATCGGCGACGGGCTCCGGGCCGGGCAGCTCATCGTCCTCGAGTCGACCACGTACCCGGGGACGACCCGCGAGCTTCTGCAGCCGGAACTCGAGCGCGGCGGGCTCCGGGCCGGAGAGGATTTCTTCCTCGCCTTCAGTCCCGAGCGCGTCGACCCCGGCAACGCGACCTACACCTTCACCAACACCGCCAAGGTCGTGGGCGGGCTGACGGAGACCTGCGGGGAGCTCGCGGTCGCACTCTACGGACGGGTCATCGAGCAGGTCGTGCGCGTCGCTTCGCCGGAGGCCGCCGAACTGACCAAGCTGCTGGAGAACACCTTTCGCGCGGTGAACATCGGTCTGGTGAACGAGATGGCCGTCATCGCGGACCGCCTCGGTATCGACATCTGGGAGGTCGTCGAAGCCGCGGCGACCAAGCCGTACGGGTTCATGCGCTTCACGCCCGGTCCGGGCCTCGGCGGCCACTGCCTCCCCGTCGACCCGCACTATCTCGCGTGGAAGATGCGCACGCTGCAGTACCGGACGCGCTTCATCGAACTCGCGGCGGAGGTCAACGCGGAGATGCCGCGCTACGTCGTGGACCGCATCGCCCAGGCGCTGAACCGGCGCCGTCTCCCGGTCAACGGCAGCCGCGTCCTGCTGCTCGGCGTCGCCTACAAGCCGGATGTCGGCGATGTTCGCGAGAGTCCGGCACTCGACATCATCGAACTCCTGCGTCGCCGCGGCGCCGAGGTCGGCTACCACGACCCCTTCGTCCCGCGCCTCGCGCTGGAGGGGGGAGACCTCGCGTCCGTGCCGCTCGACGAACCACTCGTCGAAGCCGCCGACGCGGTCGTCGTCGTGACGGACCATCGGGAGGTGGATTACGACCTCGTGCTGGAGAAGGCGACCCTCGTGATCGATACGCGGAACGGCCTGCGGGGCCGGACGGGGGGCGGGGCCTTCTATCCCCTCGCCGGACCGCCGCGGAGCGGATCAGCGCCGAATCTCGAGCCGGTCTCCGGGGCGGATGAGGCTGGACGAGAGCCGGTTCCACTCGATGATCTGCCGCGTCGATACCGAGTATCGGCGGGCGATCAGCCATAGCGAGTCGCCCTCCCGGACGACGACCGTCATCGGTCCTGAGGGCATGTCGGCGCCGGGGATCACCAGTCGCTGACCGATCTGCAGGCGCCGCGGGTTCACGTTGCCGTTCGCGGCCCTGAGCGCCGCCACCGACACGCCGTACTGCTGCCCGATCACATCCAGCGTCTGGCCTCGCTGCACGGTGACCACCCGGGTCCCGTCGGCGTTCGTCCGGACCGCGGGGCGCGGGGCCGCGGGCGCCGGGCTCGGCGCGTTCGCGGTCCGGCTGGCGGACGTCCCCCCGGCCCTGGGGATCACGAGTTGCTGTCCGATCTGCAGGCGCCGCGGGTTGATGTTGCCGTTCGCGGCCTGGAGCGCCGCCACCGACACGCCGTACTGCTGTCCGATCCAGCCCAGCGTGTGGCCGTTCTGCACGGTGTGAAAGGTCCACGTCACCCGCTCGTCGGCGGGGACCGCGGCATAGCGAACCGCGAACTGCGCCGCGCCCCCGACCGGAACCCGGATCTCCACCTCCCGGTGCGGCGGGGTCACGCTGCGCGGGAACTGCGGGTTGAGCAGGTCGATCGTCTCCTCGTCCGTGCCCGCGACCTCTGCGAGCACATCGAAGCTCGTCGCGTCCGGCACCCGCACCGTCTCGTACTCCGGAAGCATCTCCCGTTCCGGGTACTCGAACCCGTAGCGGTCCGGATCGTGTCCGATCATGGCGGCCGCGATGATCTTCGGCACGTAGTCACGCGTCTCCCGGCGCAGCAGGCGACGTTCGGCGAGATCCCAGAAGGTCCCGTCCGGCACCGTTCGAAGGCCGCGGCGAACGCGATTCGGCCCCCCGTTGTAGGCGGCCGCCGCCAGATACCACGAGCCGAATTCCTCGTACAGGTCCTTGAGGTGGGCGACCGCCGCATCGGTGGCTTTCTCGGGGTCGCGCCGCTCGTCGAGCCAGTAGGAGATCTCGAGCCCGTAGCGCCGTCCCGTACCCGAGATGAACTGCCACAGGCCGACCGCGTGCGCCCGGCTGTAGGCATTCGGGTTCATGCCGCTCTCGATGACCGAGAGATAGATCAGGTCCTGCGGCAGGCCCGCCTCGCGCAGCTTCCGCCGGATCATGGGCTCGTAGCGGGTCTTGCGCGCGAGGTAGATCTCGAAACGCTCCTGGAGCTGGCTCTGGAAGTAATGGATCCAGGACTGGACGCGCTCGTTCATATCGAGCCGGAAGACGCGCGGATCCTCTCCTTCGTGGACCAGCCCCATCGGATCGCCGCCGAGCGTCTCTCGAAGCGCCCGGTCGATCTCCTCGGGGGTCGGCCCGTGGAATGCCTCGCCGGCCGGCTCCGGCACGCGGGGATCCTCCGGCATCAGGTCGTCGTCCGGGAGCGGCGCCTCCGCCGGCTCCCCCCCGGCGTCGGAGGGCGGGACCGGGGTCGTCCCGGGCGGACTCTCGGCGGGCATATCCGCTGCGGCCGGTCCGGATGCGGGCGGCTCGGGCGAGGGATCGGTACCGACGGCGCGCTGGACGAGGACACAGCCGGAAAGGAAAAAGGCCCCGAGCGCCGCCAGCGCCGCGAGCGGCGGACCCGGCCCGAACAGGCGTGTATGCGATCGTTCAGCGAAAAACGGCTCGGTCATTCGCGGCACCTCCCCCCTTCTGCAACCGATACTCCACACTCCACTCGCCGCTCCATCACCGCGTCGCGCCGGGCCCCGGAGGGGTCAGCGCACATGGATCGTACCGAACCATACGGAGGCTGTCGAGAATGGAGGCTGTCGAGACGTCAGCGCCCAGGGCTAGACGTGGTAGTTGGGGGACTCGCGCGTGATCACCACATCGTGCGGATGGGACTCGCGCAAGCCGCCGGAGGTGATGCGGAGGAAGCGGGCCTCGCGCCGCAGTTCGTCGATCGTGGCTGCGCCGCAGTAGCCCATCCCGCTCCGGAGCCCGCCCACGAGCTGGAACACTGTGTCCGCCACCGGCCCCTTGTAGGGGACGCGGCCCTCGATCCCCTCCGGCACCAGCTTCTGGACGGCCGAACCCTCCTGGAAATAGCGGTCCGCCGACCCCGCCTTCATGGCCGCGAGCGAACCCATCCCGCGGATGATCTTGAACCGGCGGCCCTCGAGGAGGAAGGTCTCGCCCGGGCTCTCATCCGTGCCGGCGAACATGGAACCGAGCATGCACGTCTCGGCGCCCGCCGCGATCGCCTTGACGAGATCTCCGGAGTACTTGATGCCGCCATCCCCGATCACGGGCACGCGGCCCGCCACGCCGGCCACGCTGTCTTCGATCGCGGTGATCTGCGGCACCCCGACCCCCGTCACGACGCGCGTCGTGCAGATGGAACCCGGGCCCACGCCCACCTTGACCGCGTTCACCCCGCGCGCGACCAGCGCCGCCGCCCCCTCGCGCGTGGCGACGTTGCCCGCGATGAGGTCGATGTCCGGGAGCGCCTCCCGCACCCGGGCCACGGCCTCGAGCACGCCCTCTGAGTGTCCGTGCGCCGTGTCCACGACGATGACGTCCGCACCCGCCCCGGCGAGTTCGCGCGCCCGATCGAGCTCCACCGGGCTCGCACCCACCGCCGCACCCACGCGCAGGCGACCGTGGTCGTCCTTGGTCGCGTTCGGAAACCGCCGTCGCTTGAAGATGTCCTTGACCGTGATGAGCCCGGCCAGCCGTCCGTCCTCCCCCACCACCGGGAGCTTCTCGATCTTGTGACGGCGGAGCAGTTCCTCGGCTTCCTCGAGAGAGGTTCCGACGGGGGCCGTGATCAGGTTCTCGCTCGTCATCGCCTCCCGCACCGGCCGCGAGAGATCGCTCTCGAACACGAGGTCCCGGTTCGTGAGGATGCCGATGAGCGCGCCGCCTTCGTCCACGATCGGAACGCCGCTGATCGAGAACTCGCGCATGCGGTACCGCGCCTCCCCGAGCGTGGCCTCGGGTCCGAGCGTGATCGGGTCCAGGATCATCCCGCTCTCGGATCGCTTGACTCGGTCGACCTGCTGGGCCTGGGCCTCGATCGACATGTTCTTGTGGATGATCCCGAGGCCGCCTTCGCGGGCGACCGCGATGGCCATCCGGGACTCCGTGACCGTGTCCATGGCCGCGGAAAGCAGCGGGATCTGGAGCCGGATCCGTTCGGTGAGACGGGTCGAGACATCGACGTCCGCCGGATGCACCAGCGCGTGGCCGGGAGCGAGCAGTACGTCGTCGAAGGTGAGCGCTTCGCGCGCCGAGCGGGCTGTTCGAGGTTCCATGCGCCATCGTAGGCGCCTTGCGGGATCGCGTCAACGAATGCGGCGGCGTTCGGCCGCTCGGACTAGTCGACGACGATCTCGCGCGTCTCGGGCGGCGGGCGATCGTCCTTCGGCGGCGGCTCCGGGGTACCGGCCTCGAGTTCGGCCAGGAACCCGCGCCCCGCTTCACGAAACGACTCGATCACGCGGTCGGCGGCGCCGAGAACCTTCATCGTCCCCTTCACGGCCGTCGTCGAGGCCTTCGTGCGCCGTAACCCTCGATGCACGGACTCGGCGAAATGCTGGAAGGGATCGGCGCCCGGGGCCGGCCGCGAGGCGTACTTCGACGACAGGTAGTCGACGAAATCGGCGACCTCGTACTGCTTCTCCTCGGGAAGCGCCTGGAGCTTCCTCCAGATCTTCTTCCTGAGAATCTCGTTCATGCCTTCTTCGGTCATATTCTCTTCGGCCATCGTGCTCGTCCGTCCTCGGTTGCCGCCGGGGCCACCGGCGTCGTCCTCCCCATACTCCGTTCGGCGGGAGACAGGTTTCAGGGTCCGGGCCCTGGAGGGGTTCCGCCGTCCGGCCCCGGAAGCATAACATGTACGCTCGTGGAAACAGAGTACGATCGCGCCTGCGCGAAGCTGCGGGCGGACCCCCGGCGCTGGCTGGTCACCGGGGCCGCCGGCTTCATCGGATCCAACCTCGTCGAACGACTCCTGGCTCTCGGTCAGGAGGTCGTGGCGCTCGACAACCTTGCGACCGGACGCCGGCGCAACGTCTTGGAGGCGGTGGCCGCGTCGGGCGCTCCCGCGGACCGGTGCCGTTTCATCGAGGCGGACGTCGCCGACCGCGAGGCGGCCGCGTCGGCGTGCCGGGACGTGGATGTCGTCCTGCACCAGGCCGCGCTGGCCTCGGTGCCCCGCTCGATCAAGGAGCCGCGCGCGACCTACGCCTGCAACGTCAACGGCTTCATCAGCGTACTGGACGCGGCCCGCGACGCCGGCGGCCGCCGTCTCGTCTACGCCTCGTCGAGCTCGGTGTACGGAGATTCTCCCGAACTTCCCAAGGTGGAGGCCCGCATCGGGATCCCGTTGTCGCCCTACGCGGCGACCAAGCGCGTGAACGAACTGTACGCCGCCATGTATCGCCGCAGCTACGGCATCGAGATCGTCGGTCTCCGCTATTTCAACGTGTTCGGGCGGCGTCAGGACCCCGACGGACCGTACGCCGCCGTCATCCCCCGCTGGATCGGCCTCCTGCTTGAGGGCGAGCCGTGCCGGATCTACGGGGACGGCCGGACGAGCCGCGACTTCTGTTACATCGAGAACGTGGTCCAGGCCAACCTGCTCGCCGCGACGGCGGAGGCGGGGGCGACGGGGAGGGTCTACAACGTGGCCTCCGGGGATCGGACGACGCTGAGCCGGCTGTTCGAGATGATCCGTGACGGGCTGGCGGAAACGCGACCTGGGCTCGAGGGCGTGGAGCCGGTGTACGAGGACTTTCGGGCGGGGGATATCCGGCATTCCTACGCGGACATCTCCCTGGCGTGCGAGCGGCTCGGTTACGCGCCCACCCACACCCTCGTCCCGGGTCTCGGGGAGACTCTCGACTGGTACGCGACCCTCTGAACGCGCGGGAATGGCCCCGGGCGCCCCACCACGCGGGGCCTCCGGGGGCGGACCTTCACGTATGGCGAGTCGACCTCGCCGCCTGCGACGAGGGGGACGGGGTCGCGCTCCTGAGTCCCGGCGAGCGTGCGCGAGCCGCGCGACTCGTCTCGGCCGGCGCCCGGACCCGCTTCAGCCGCGCCCGCATCGCGATGCGGCAGCTCCTGGCCGAGTACGTCCGACTCTCCCCCGGGGAACTCGCACTCGAGTACGGAGAACACGGGAAGCCGCGCCTCGCCGGGGAGACGGAACGCGATCGGACGCCGCTCTTCTTCAATCTCAGCCACTCCGGCGACCTGGCCCTTTTCGCGGTGGGCGAGGCGGGCGAGATCGGCGTCGACATCGAGCGCATACGGCCGCTGCGCCATCCGGAGGGACTCGCCCGCGACCATCTCTCGGCGGGGGAACGGGAGCTGCGTCCGGACTGGAGCGCCATCGAGGCGAGGCCGGAGTTCTTCCGGGTCTGGACCCGGAAGGAAGCCATGCTGAAGGCCGCCGGGCTGGGGCTGTCACGCCCGCTCAGTCGCGTTGACACGATCCGCGGCCTCCTCGAAGGTCGGCCCTACTGGCTCCTCGATCTCCTTCCCGGAGACGGGTTTGCCGGCGCAGTGGCGTGCAGGCACGCGCCCGCTGACGTGCGCCGGTGGAGTTGGCCTTGATCCGGCGGAGCCGCGCGCAGGTCCGCGCCCCCCTGAAAGAGGTTGACGATAGCGTACCTGCTCCCGATAATGCCCCGCGACATTGCGGGTCGTGCTCGACCGCCCGGCGCGGAACCGAACGTACGGACCCCCCCCTGCAGCCTGCCCAAATGACCCGGAGGTCGCACCATGTCCGACGCCGTTTTTGCGGCACCCAGTGAGCACTCCTCGCAGGTCCGATACGACGACTACGGGAGCACCGTCGCCTCGGCCGACCGCGACGCGCTCCTGAGACTCTGCGAAGAGCGGAACGTCCGCTTCCTTCGCCTCGTCTTCATCGACATCAACGGCTTTCCGAAGAACGTCGAAGTCCCGGCGAGCAAGTTCGGCGAAGCGTTCGACGCGAAGATCATGTTCGACGGCTCTTCGATCGCGGGCTACGTCCGCATCGAGGAGAGCGACATGCTCCTGAGACCGGATCTGGACACGTTTCGGATCTTCCCGTGGGGGAATCCGGAGGCCCGCGTGGCCCAGATGTACTGCGAGGTGCGCCGGCCCTACAACAAGCCGTTCGGCGGCTGCCCGCGCGCGGCGCTCAAGCGCGTCGTCGGCAGGGCCGAGTCGATGGGCTTCAAGATGTACGCCGGCGTGGAGGCCGAGTTCTTCCTCTTCAACAAGAACGAGGACGGAAGCTGCAACATGGTCACGCACGACAACGGGGCGTATTTCGACCTCACGCCGTCGGACCTCGCGGAGCGCGCGCGACGCGAGATGGTCACCGGCATGGAGGCGATGGGCATCGATATCGAGGCCGCGCACCATGAGGTCGCCGAGGGCCAGCACGAGATCGACTACAAGTACGGCGAGGCGCTGCGGACGGCCGACGACCTGATCACGTTCAAGTTCGTCGTCAAGAACATCGCGCTC
The DNA here is from genome assembly GCF_965222475.1 of Candidatus Palauibacter sp. Classification (GTDB taxonomy): domain Bacteria; phylum Gemmatimonadota; class Gemmatimonadetes; order Palauibacterales; family Palauibacteraceae; genus Palauibacter. The sequence goes on from NZ_CBDCUB010000004.1 coordinate 19,855, forward strand.
GCGCACGGGCTCCACGCGACGTTCATGCCGAAGCCCATTTTCGGCGCCAACGGGTCGGGCATGCACACGCACCAGTCGCTGTTCAGGGACGGGAGGAACGTCTTCCACGACCCAGACGCCGACTACGAGCTGGCGGACGTGATGCTCCACTACATCGGCGGACTCAAGAAGCACGCGCGGGCGATCGCGGCCGTCTCGAACCCGATCGTGAACAGCTACAAGCGGCTCGTGCCGGGCTACGAGGCGCCCATCTCGATCGCATGGTCACAGCGCAACCGGTCGCCGCTGATCCGCATTCCGGACCAGCGGGGCATGGGGACGCGGGCGGAGTTCCGGATGCCGGATCCTGCGTGCAACGGCTACCTGGCGCTCGCCTGCCAGCTCGCCGCCGGCCTCGACGGGATCGAGAACGAGATCGATCCGGGCCCGCCGCTCGACACGAACGTGTGGAAGCTGTCGGACGAGGAGCGCGAGCGGATCGGGCTCGAGGTGCTGCCCGCGAACCTCGGCGAGGCGGTGGAGCAACTGGAGGCGAGCGAGGTCATGCATGATGCCCTCGGCGACCACATCTTCGAGCAGTTCGTCAGCCGCAAGAAGGCGGAGTGGAGCGACTACGTGGCGTCGGTCTCCGAGTGGGAAATCGAGCAGTACATCGACTACTAACTAGTCGCGGCCCGGGGCGAACGCCGCCCCGCCGCCTGAGCCGGTCAGCGGTCCGGGGGTCCCAGGATCCCCGGATCGTTGACGGCGTCGACGGCCACCACGAGGCCGGCGAGGTGCGTCTCCCCGGCGCTCCGCATGTCGGAGATCACGTTACGGATGCGGCTCAGCCCGACGGCGTGCCGGCGCCGGAAGGCCCGCATCGCCCGGTTGACCGTCGAGTCTTCCGCATCCGCGATGACCTGCGCCGCCATCCGCGAGCGCGCCCGTTCGAGCCGCGTGACGAGGATGCGCGAGGCGCGCTGGTCCCACGGATCATCCGTGGCCAATTCGTAGATGCTGCTCCTCAGCCACGGGAAGTCGATGTCGTCGGCGAGCCCGAAGTAGACCTCTCCCACCCGCATCGTGTCCGCCCCGGTCTCGCGGACCAGGCGGGCGACCGGCAACAACTCTTCCACGTAGCGGAAGGTCGCCAGCGACAGCGCGGCCTCGGGATCGAGCCCGTCCATCTCGTACAATGAACAGGTGGACCGGAAGCGCTCGAGCCGCTCGGCCCTGAGGAACTCCGGCAGGGTGGCGCGGATCGCGTCCACGGGCTCGTGGAGCCACTCGATCGCGTCCGAGATCGGCTGCGCCGGATCCACATGCTGGAGGAGCCAGCGCGTCGCGCGCGTGAGCGCGTCGCCCATCGCCAGGTAGCACTGGGACTGGGCTCCGCTCCGCATCGTGACGTCGGCCACGCGGAGTCGCTCGTACAGGTCCTCGGCATCCGCGATGCGTGAGGCGACGTACCAGGTGCGCGCCACCGTCGCGGCGGCCCGCCCCGTCTCGTCCATGAGCTGGATGTGGCTCGTGGCCCCCATGCGGTCGACGTAGCGGTTCGTCAGCAGCATGCTCGAGATGTGCGCCCGCAGCCGGTGCCCCTCGAGATCCGCGTCCTCGACCTCCTTCAGCGCGCCGAAGGGGAAGTAGTCCTCCACCAGCTCCATCATCGCGGGGTCCCTGGACGACGCTCGACCCGGTGATCGAGTGCTTGAGGTGGAGCTTGGAGTAGGCGAGGAGCGTCGCGAGTTCCGGTCTCGTGAGATGCGCACCGATGTTCTCCCGCTCGAGGAGTTCGTCGCCGGTGGGCAGGTATTCGAGCGCCGCGTCCAGGATCCCTTCCCGCTCGAAGCGCTGGATCACCTCCCGGAACACGGCCGGCTTCCGCCTGGCGCGGATGTAGTCGAGGCTGAGCGCCATGCTCTGGCTGTAACAGTTGCGGAGAACCTTGTACGAGACCTCGTTCGTGCACTCCCTGAGGAGGTCGTTCCGTGCCGTCGGGTCGATGGCTCCGCGCGAGAGCGGCGCCCCGAGCAGGATCTTGAGGTTGACCTCGTGGTCGGACATGTCGACGCCGGCGGAGTTGTCGACCGCGTCCGTGTTGATCCGCCCGCCGGCGAGCGCGAACTGCACCCGCGCGCGCTGGGTAAAGCCGAGGTTGCCCCCTTCGCCGACCACCCGGGCCCGGACCTCCGTGGCGTCCACCCGGGCCGCGTCGCCGCTCGGATCGCCCACGTCGGCGTCGCGCTCCGAGCCGGCCTTCACGTAGGTGCCGATGCCGCCGTTCCAGAGCAGATCGACCGGCGCGGTGAGGATGGCGCGGATGAGTTCGTTCCCGTTCACCGTCTCGCGGTCGATGCCCAGCCGCTCGCGAACCGGCGGGGAGAGGTGGATCTGCTTCTCCGTGCGCTCGTGGACGCCGCCCCCCTCGCTCAGGAGAGCCGCGTCGTAGTCCGCCCACGACGAGGCCGGCAGGTCGAACAGCCGCTTGCGCTCGGTCCACGACGTCTCGGGGTCCGGGTCGGGATCCAGGAAGACGTGCCGGTGATCGAACGCCGCCACGAGCTTGACCTGCTTGCTCAGCAGTATCCCGTTGCCGAACACGTCGCCGCTCATGTCGCCGACGCCGACCGCCGTGAAGGGCTCGTTCTCGTAGTCGATGTCCGCCTCGCGGAAGTGGCGCTTCACGCACTCCCAGGCGCCGCGGGCCGTGATCCCCTCCTTCTTGTGGTCGTACCCCTGCGATCCGCCGGAGGCGAAGGCGTCGCCGAGCCAGAACCCCGCTTCCGCGGCGAGTTCGTTGGCCGTGTCGGAGTTCTTCGCCGTGCCCTTGTCCGCCGCGACGACCAGGTAGGGATCGGGCTCGTCGTGGATGACGACCCCGGCGGTGCGCGTCACCTCGCCGTCGACCACGTTGTCGGAGATCTCGAGCAGCCCGCGGATGAAGTCCCGGTAGCTGTCGAGTCCCGCGGCGAGCCGCGCCTCCCGGTCGTCCGGCAGCCTCTTCACGATGAAGGCGCCCTTCGCGCCCCCCGGCACGATGACCGCGTTCTTGACCCGCTGCGTCTTGACGAGCCCCAGCACCTCGACCCGGAAGTCCCCGTAACGGTCGCTCCAGCGGATCCCGCCGCGCGCCACGTCGTCCATGCGCAGGTGGGTGGCTTCCGTGCGGGGCCCTCGCAGGTAGACCTCGTGCTTCGGCTTCGGTTCCGGGATGAAGTCGACCGAACGGCTCGCGATCTTGAGGGCGAGGAGCGGAGAACGGCGCAGTTCGCCCCGGTAATGGTTCGTGCGCACCGTCGCGTGGACGAGTTCCATCATGCGCCGCAGGGTGCGGTCGTCCTCGATTCCCCGCACCGAGGCCAGCCCCCGGTTGAACTCGCGCCCGAGACGCCGCAGGGTCCCGTCGGAGTCCTCGCGCGCGGCCGGATCGAAGCGCGCCTCGAAGACCTTGAACAGGCAGCGCGCGATGGCGGGGTACAGGGCGAGGGGGAACTGGCCGCCCGTCGGACTCGCGACGGCCCCGACCCGGAAGGTGTAGCCGGCGTAGGCGCGGAGGACCGCGACTTCTTCCCACGAGAGCCCGGCGGTCACGATGAGTTCGTTCAGGCGGTCGTCCTCGGCGGCCCCCTGCTGGATCGCCCGCAGCGCGTCCGAGATTCGGTCTTCCACCGCCTCGATGTCGAGGTCGTAATCGCGTCGCGCCTCGGCCTCGAAGATCTGGAGCTTCGCGGGGAGCGTCTCGTCGCGGGCGGCGAGCGCCTCGTCCTGCAGGTCCACCGTGAAGCGGACCGAATCAAGGACCCTCAGCCCCAGGTTCTCGAGCGTGGGAATCACGTCGCTGAGCACGTACTGGCCCTGCTCGGCGTACAGGCGGAGCTGGTAACGGCGGCTCGTCTCCAAGGTCGACAGCCTGAGCCGAAGCTGGCTCTCGCGCGTCTCGGCCAGCCGTGCGAGCCGGGCGACGTCCTCGACCGCCGTGTCGATGTCCATCGCCGCCTGGTATCCCGACGAGAACTGCACGAGGTGCGTCGCGAGGTGATGGCCGCGTGTGGGGCCGTGCACCGTGGAGAGGGCGTCCTCCAGCCGCTCCTCCCACGTGCGGACGATCGAGCGGACCTGCTTCTCGACCGCGTCGAGGTCGACCGGACCCGCTTCGTCCGGGTCGTGCTCCAGATAGAAGTGCAGCCGCGCCTGGTCGCCCTGCCCGAGGGCAAGGTGGTAGTTGAGGAGACCTCCCTGATACGCCTCGATCAGCGCCGCCTGCAGCTTCCTCCGCACCTGCCCCGAGAAGTGGCTCTTGGGAAGGATGACCATGATCTGCACGCCGCGCCCGAGCTGGTCCGGGCGCGCCGTGACCCGGACGTCGTCCGCCCCGGCCGTCGTCATCACCGCGTCGATGACCGAGCGGATCTCCTCCACCGAGGCGAGGAACAACTCCTCCTTCGGCATCGAGTTGAACGTCTGGAGGATGACGTTGTAGTCGTGCGATCCCGGAGGCGCGGCCTCGAGCTGGAGGATCTCGCGCAGCTTGCGGCGCAGGATCGGGATCGAGGAGGCTTCCTGCGAGAACGCCTTCGCGGTGAAGAGTCCCAGGAACCGGTGTTCGCCCCGCACCGTCCCGTCCGGGCGGAGCCGTTTGATGCCGACGTAGTCCATGCGAACGTAGCGCCGGATCGGGCTCTCGGCGTTGGTCTTGGAGATGATGAGCAGGGGCCCGCCCAGCACCCGCGCGCGGAGGTCGGCCGGGAGTCCGTCGAGCGGCCTGGGTTCGCGATACCTGGACCTGGTGTCGTCCCGCAGGATCCCGAGCCCGCTCCCTTCGTCCACATGGATCCAGTCGCGCCCCGCCTCGTCCTCCTCGATGCGATACGCGCGGTAGCCGAGGAAGACGAAACCCGGATCCACCAGCCACCGCAGCAACTCCTGGATCTCCTCCAGTTCGCCGGAGCGCCAGGGAATCTCGAGCCGCTTCGCTTCGAGTTCGCCGACGAGCGTCCCGGCCTGCTCGATCATGGCCGGGAAGTCCTCCGTGACGGCCTTCACCAGCTCGAGACGCTGCCGGATCTCGGCCTCGAGCGTCTCCCGGGTCGGCGCGTGGTGCGCCCCGTCGAGCACCATGTGGGTGACGGAGGCTCGAGGGCCATCGGCGGAACGGTCGCGGATGTCGACCACGCGCCCCGACGCGTCGCGGTCGACGACGACCACCGGGTGCAGGAGATGGGGGACCTCGAGTCCCACCGAATGCAGATATTCGCGCAGCGTATCGACGATGAAGGGCCGGTCCTCCATCACCGTCTGGAGCACCCCGCGGGAGGCGTCCTCCGGGTCCCAGTCGATCCGGATCGCGATGGTGCCGCCGGTGGCGCTCTCTACGAGCCGGTAAAGGGCGGCGACGTCGTGCGCGAGGCCGCCGTTCGGGCGTCCGTCCGCGATGGCCGCGTAGCCGCGGCTGAACAGGCGCCGCGAGAGTCCGCGCACCGCCGACGCGGGCGCTTCGGGGACGCGCGCCTCGACCTCGCGGATCAGCGGGGCCAGGTCCGGCTGCTGCCCAGGCTTGTGTCTCATGCCCGTAGATACCCCCTTGTTCCCGCGTGGGTCAACGGCGAACGTGCCGGACCCCGGATCGCGCCCCGCGGCGGGCGCGCCACGCACCGATGGAACCGCGACAAGGACGATAACGATGCACATATCGATCGAGTACTGCACGGCCTGAAACTACGAACCGAAGGCCGTCAGTCTGGCGGCTACCCTCAGAGGACGGTTCGACAACCTCGATATCGAGATGATCCCGTCCGGCGGCGGCCGGTTCGAGGTCGTAGCCGATGGGAAGCTCATCTACTCGAAGGTCGCCACGGGCCGACACCCGTCCCATTCGGAGATCCTCGACGCGCTGGGCTAGCGGCTGACGCGTGTGACGTTCCCGCGGGAGCGGTGGGGTTTGGATATGGTTGTGATCGTTTTGTTTAGGGGGTTCGGCGGGCCCGGATTACCGCCGATTGATTCCCGCTGATCGGGACTTGAGGTGCGAACCCTCCGCCGACTCTCCAGCGCCTTCCTGAGCTGTCCCTCATCGGCCTTCTGATAGCATCTGAGCACCGTTTGCGCGTTCTTCCAGCCGCCGAGTTCGCACAGGACCTTGAGCGGCAGGTCCATGAGGTCGGTTGCGAACTTGCGCCTGAGCGAGTGCCAACCACGGCCCCGCTTCGGCTCCAGTCCGGCGATCGCCTCGGCCCGCACCCACCAGTCGCGCGCCAGAGAGCGGCTTACGCACACTGACGGCTCCCTCCGCGCGGGGAGCAGCGGGGCGTCCCCGGTCCCCTGGCTTATCCTCCGCGCCTCTTCCAAGCCAGCGAGCGCCTCGGCGGTCAGCGGCGTGGTGTGTTCGTAGCCCGTCTTCTCGTGCCTCGCGCGCCACCGCACCACTCCGGATTCGAGGTCGATATCCGACCACCGGAGCTGGCGGATAGCGTCGATGCGGTGTCCGGTCTCGTGCGCGAGCACGAGCGCGACGCGGAACCGCCGGTTGACTCGTCGGGACACGCGGAGCAGCGCCTGGTACTCTTCTTCGTCGAGGACGATCCGGTATTGGCCCAGCGAGCGATTTGATTAAGGTTGTTCCCGATGCGCGCCGCCTCCCGGGTGCGCTCGCGCTCGACCTGGGCCGCCGGAGCAGTCCATGTCCGCGTGCGCGCCATGGCCCGCCGGATCAGCGCCGACAGGGGCACGCCCGCGGCTGCGGCCTTGGCCCGCCAAGCGGCGAACTCGGCCGCCGATACGCGGGCGGTGACGACGGCGGTGCGGCGCTCAGGAACACGAGGCGAAATCAACAACAGAGGGAGATGGAGTAGCGTGGAACGCGGAGCTGCAGTCACCCAACACAAGGAGCGGTTAGAATGAAGATTCGCGGCAAGCTGGTCACCGGGGCGCTCGCCATCGTGGCGCTGATGGCGGTGTATTTGGGCGCTGCTCCCTTCGCGGCCAAGGCGCAGGACGAGCCCCAGGGGCTACTCAGCTTCGAGGACTTCGAGTGCCCCGACGAGTGCGCACCCAGCGCGCCCGTCTGCTGCTTTCATGCGCCCCCCATCATCGTCATCATTGATTGACGGTTAGGGGGGCAGTAGTGGGCTGGTCCCGTCGTGTCGGCGTCGCGTTGTTCGCCGGCGGGATGTTCCTAATCCCAGGCTGCGGCTCCGAGTCCGGCGAACCCGTGGCCGCAGACACGGCGGGGCCGACTCTCACTCCCGTCGACAGTATTCTACTGCCGGAAGCCGACACGCTGTACATCGGCAATCCATACGCTCTGGTCGTCGACCCCTTCGACGGGTCCTTCTACATATCGGACATCTTTTCGGGACGGCTCCTCAGGTTCCGTAGAGACGGCAGTCTGATGCTGGTGTACGGACGGCCGGGAGAGGGGCCGGGAGAGTTTCGCGGCGGGCCCGGAGCTCCGATGGTGCTCGACGATTCGACCGTAGCCGCACAGACCACAAGGTCGCGGCGAGTGAACATCTTCGACCGAAACACCGCAGAGACCATTCGGGTCGTGAACTTCCCCGCGCTGGCCGGAATCACTCCCCCGGTGGTGATCGGCCAAGAGGTTTGGATGACCGATTTCGAGATCCGGCGCGAAACATCACTGACTCGTTGGCACCCATCCACAGACGAATTCAGGAGCATGGGCAGACTCCCTGAGGAATACGTCGCGTCGCTCAGCAGTGACAACTGGTCTTATGCGAGTCTCTTTCGGATCGGTTCTCTTGCGTACGCCGACGGACGGTTCGTGCAGGGCTGGTCCGGACTGGACGAGATGTTCGTCTTGAACCTGCGAGGCGAGGTGGTGGACACGGCGAACATCCCGGTGGCGAGGAGAAAGGGCGTCCCGGCCGACCTCCGGGAACGCATCGACATCGAGAATATCCCGTTCCGCGAGCAGTTGGAGGGCAGTTCGCGACTCCGTCAACTATTCCCACTTCCGGGCGGCGGGTTCGTGTTCACCCACCACGATCAGACGGCCCTCCAGCTGCAGCCGATGCCAGTGCTCACCGCCAAAGTGTGGCTCGGAGTCCTTTCGCCAGACCTCTCACAAGCGTGTGTGGACACCCTCGTGCCGCACGACTTCGAGATCCGACCGATGGAGACCTTCCGGGGCGATACGCTATTCGTCCTGGACCGGCGAATCGACGATTTGCAGAAACTTCAGACTTGGGTTTTGATGTACCTGGTCTCGGACGAGGAGTGCGACTGGATGAGCACACGGCCCGGAGCTTAAGGATACGGACTTCGAAAAGCGGTTGATTCTCTCTGCCATTCTTGGGTAAACGCCAGCTTGGCTTTTGGGACTCCGTCACTGCGATCTGGACCGGAGCGGGTGCCCGCGACGAGACGCGGGATTCCCGCCGATTCACACTGATTCTCCCGCTTTCGGGACACGGTCCAGCAGGGTCCAGCCCAACGGCAGAAAACGCAGATCGTGCAGTCCTGTATGACTTTAGACGATTTCCTGCCGGGATTCACGCTGCGGACGGCGTGCCGTTCCCGCAGGAACGTTCGGGTGCGGCGCAAGGGCTCACGGTCCGCGACGTGCGCACGGCTCAGGGGGCCCGCCCGTAGCGGTCCTCGAGACGCACGAGGTCGTCGAGTTCCGGCGTGCTCACCTCCAGGATGACGCTGTCCTCGAGCGCTTCCATGCGGTGCACGTTCCCCGGCGGGATCGAGATGACCTCGCCCGGCGCCCACTCGAACACCTCGTCGTTGAGCGTGAAACGCATGCGCCCCGACTGGAGCAGCATCGTCTCGTGCTTCACGAGATGCTTCTGCAGCGAGAGGACGTGCCCCTTCTCGACCTCGAGGATCTTCCCCGCGTAGCGGCCGGTGTGCGCGTACCACACCTCGCGCCCCCAGGGCTTGTCCACGATCGTGGGTTCGCCGCGGCCCGCCTGCTCCCGCCCGCCTGCCTGCTCGGTGTGCCGTTCCATGGTGGCACATGATACACCGGGGGGGGCCGGGACGCCGGGCCCGGAATCAGACAGGAATCAATTGAGCGTCCGGGCCACACGGAACCCGTAGTAGATGTCCCGGCTGTCCGGGACATTCCTGAACCGGTTGGCGGAGCGGAGGAACCACGCGCTGATGTTCCAGGAACCGCCGCGGAGCACGCGACGGCTACAGTCTCCCGACTCCCGGGCGCGTCCATCCGTCGGGGCGCCCGAGTAGCTGTCGTTCCAGCAGTCCTGAGTCCACTCCGACACGTTCCCCAGCATGTCGTACAACCCGAACGGGTTCGGCGCGCCGTCATGGTGTCGGCCCGCGCCACGTATTCCCACTCCGCCTCGCTCAGGAGCCGGTACCGTTGTCCCGTCACCCCGGAAAGCCAGGACACGTACGCCTGCGCGTCCTCCCAGCCGACATTGATCACCGGACGGCGCCCCCGGCCCCAGCGGCGATCGGCCGGCGTGTAGCCGCAGCCGCCCATCCGCACGCACGCGTCCCACTCCACGAACGTGACCTCGTACACCCCCACCGCGAACGGGGCCCCGATCGACACCGAGCGTTGCGGGCCTTCGACCTCTCCCCGGAACTCCTCCGACTCCGGGGAGCCCATCGTGAACGTCCCCGGCGGTACCACGACCATCTGCGGACAAAACGCGCAGTCGCGGAACACCTCAAACACCTCGAGCACCTCTTCCGGCCGGTCCGCCGTCCCGGGCGCCACACCGCTTTCCCCGGCGCCCCAGCTCTCGCGGGCGAGGACTTCGTAGCCGCCCCCGTCGTAGTAGCTCGCAAACCGGTCGTTGCCGGTCGTCGCGTTCGTCTCGGCCGCCTCCGCGCTTGCCCCGAACCCCACGGCGAAACGCTGGAACGCCGAGATGTCCGGATCCGACGCCGGGGCGAGACGGATCGTCGACGTGTACCTGATGATCACGGCATGATGGTCCCCCCGGTTCGACCAGACACACGAAACTTCCGCGTGGCCGCCGAGTTCCGAGCGCACGGCCCGTTCCACGTCTTGCCGGTCATCGAGCGGGACGCCGACCCGGTAGGCCACCGCTACATCCGACCGGTGGACCACCGTGATGCCCTCCCAGCCGAAGCGGCGGCCGGGATCCGGGGTTCGCGGCGTGCCCAGTTCGCTCCCCACGCACACCACCGCCCCCACCCCGGACTGCGCGGCGGCCGGAACACCCCCCGAGAGTAGCATGAGGCCCGCTGACGCGTGCGCGACGGTCGCGCTAACGAAGCTTCGGTGTGGCAGACCCATTTTCAGCGTCTCCGTATGTGCAGCGGCATCCGGCAGTCCCGCACTTCAAGGGCTACGTACACGCGTCCGTCACATGAGTTTCCGACTGCCTGACGGCAGCCCCTGCGGGAGCGGACGTGCGGGAGGTGGTGGGACCTTCGGGGGGCCGATGGGTACGTTTCGGAGTAGAGCCATCCGAGCCTGTTGCGATGCAAAGCGGGACGCGGGGTGGCGGCGGCAGCCGTACCGAAGGAGAACTCCAGTGCGCACCAGAAGCTCCGCTCCCTTTTTCCTGCTGACCCTGGTCTTTGCCGGCTGTGGCCGCTCGATGGAGCCGGACACGTCCGCATACCTCGAGATACGGGAGGTGATCGTCGGCCCCACCCTGGCCAAGTGCTACGGCGTGGGCCCGCAGTCGTGCATGGTGGTCAACGGCGGACTCTTCTACGACGGAATCGAAGGATTCGAATACGAGGCCGGCTACGACTATCTCCTGCGGATCGGAGAGTACGATCCCTGGGATGGGAGGGAACCGCCGCAGGATGCCGGCCGGTATGCGTACCGTCTGCTGGAGCAACTGGAGAAGACCCTGGCGCCATCCACGCGGGCAACCCTGTCGGTGGGTCCGGCGCGGGTCATATGCCACCGGAGTGACGACTTCTGCCCGGTGGTGGACCGCGCGCCGTACGACGACCTGATCGCCAGCTTCGAATACGAGGCCGGCTACCACTACAGCCTCGGAGCCAACAGGTATAGGGATGGCCGGTACGTGTTGAGTGAAGTCGTCTCGAAAATCAGGGCCGCGGGCACGGAAGAGGAGATCACCATCGATCGCCACAGGGTCGAGTGCGACGATGGCTATCCCGGGTACTGCAAGCTCGTCAACGATGCCCCCTTCCGTGGCGAGATCGTGGGCTTCCAGCCCGCCCACGACTACGACTACCGCCTGCGCGTCGAGCGGTTCGACATGTTTCCCGACGGGTTGACCGGGGCACCCCGGGTCCCGGCCTACGGTTTTCGGTGGCTAGAGACGCTCGAGCGTACTCAAAGCGGTTAATTCCCTCCTGACGAAGGGTCGTGGACCGCTACCGGCGGCCCTCGCCGCGGCCCCGGCTCGACCTCTCCACGCTGGAAGCCGAAGCCCTGCCGCTGCGATCGTATCGCATCGCCTGACGTTGTGCCGTAGCGCGACGTGTGCGGGTCTGCGCGCGCGTTCTACCTACAGCGAGGCCAGCCGGTCGAGCGTGTCGGGGTATTTCCGGGCCATCAGAATGAGCGCCGCGGCGGCGTGAGGTGGTCTGGACCTCCCCTGCTCCCAACCCTCGAGGGTCCGAACAGGCACGCGGAGCAATCGTGCGAATACCGCCCTCGACACGTTGAACTCCTCGCGAACCTCCCTGATCTGTTTGGCCGAAAGTCCGGGCAACGGCGCCGGGAGCCGTATGGTCCGAAGACTGAGCTTTCGCGCCCGGTGCTCGCGGACCTCCCGGAGCCCCTCGAGGACTTCGGCTGCGATATTCCGTTCATTCATGATTTCCTCCACGGCACGGCGCCAGACGGCCCGGCCGGCCGGAGTCACGTCGTCACGTACTCCCTTGCTGTACAAGTGAGCAAGTAGATCCGGCCTTCTGGAGCGCGCCAGTAGTAGATGACCCCCCCCGATCCGCGAATGACCGGCCCGGCGTGCGGCCGTACGGCGAGCAACACCTGTAGGGCGGCGTAGTTGTCGTCATCGAGATGCGCTGGCAGGTGCTTCGTGAACACCGATGTCTCAACGAACAGCATTCGCAAAACTATACGTGATCCGCGTTGTCATGTGAAGGTGTCTCCCCATCCGGCGATCCGCGCGAGCTGCGACGAGACCGATCACGACGTGGCATTCCTGATAGACATCGGGTTTCGCGATCGAGTTCGTGGACCCGGATTCCTCCTCCATAGCGCTAGCGGCAGCCCCCGCCGCGGCCCCAGCTCATAGCGGGGGGCGGGTCGCGTCTGAGCGCTTCCAGATACGCGAACGGATCGGGACCGGCGAGCCGATTGGCTGCGGCGGCGATCCGGTTCGGGCTACGGTCGGCCGGGGGGGCCGGGTCCGGGGACGACGCTTCGGGGACGTCCAGCTGGACCGGGACGGCCGCGGTGTCCGCTTCTCCCTCGACCGGGGGGACCGTCTCGTGGCCCAGCCGGAGTTCGGGGCTCAGGCGCAGCGGATACACGCCCTCGGCGATCACATTGTGCGTCGCGCCGTCCTTCTGGAGCGTGCCGTCGATATAGAGGAAGGGCTCCAGCCGGATCGCGACGCGGCATTCCTGATAGACGTCGGGCTTCACGATCGCGTTGATGGGCCCGGACTCGTCCTCCATGAGGATGAAGATGTATCCCTTCGCCGTGTGCGGGCGCTGGCGGGCCACCACGATCCCCGCCACCCGCACCTCGCTCCCGTTCGGGAGATCGGGGAAGCGCGCCGAGGAGACCGTGCGCTCCGGCAGGTGGTCGCCCACGAGCGCGAACGGATGGTGCTGTGAGGCGGCGAAGGAGAGGATGCGGTACTCCGCGATCATCTTCTCCATGTCGTGCGTGCCCCCGAAGCGGAGATCGGCATAGGGATCGTCGAGCGCGAGTTCGATCTGGCCCCGGTCCGAGCGGTCGGTACTCCGCCGGCCCCGCACCGGCGGCGCGTCTCCGCCCAGCCCCGCGGCGCTCGTCGCGAGTTCCCGGCGGCGGCGCTCCGTTTCCGTCTCGGCCTCCGGGCCCAGCCACAGCCCCGTCTGCCACAGCAGGTCGCGGCGCTCGATCCCCAGCGAATCGAGCCCGCCGACCCAGATCAGGTTCTCGATCGCGGCCCGCTTGAGCGCGGCCGGGGTCCGGCGCAGAAAATCGGGCAGTGACGTGAACGGACCGCCGCGCGCTCGCTCGGCCACGACGAGTTCGGCCACCTCGGTCCCCAGATCGCGGACCATGCCGAGCCCGATGCGGACATCGTCCCCCTCGGCGGTGCACGCGACCTCGCTCGCGTTCAGGTCCGGTAGCCGGACGCCGACCCCGTGCCGGCGCGCGTCGCGGCCGATCGCGTCGAGCGAGTAGAACCCCATCGGCTGGTTGTTGAACAGCCCCACGTAGTACTCGGTCGGATAGCGGTCGCGGAGCCACGCGGACTGGAAGGCGAGGAGCCCGAACGCCACCGCGTGCGACTTCGGGAACCCGAACTCCGAGAAGGCGACGACCTGCTCGAACACCTTCTTCGCGGTCGGGCCGTCGACCCCCTTCCCCATCGCGCCGTCGCGGAACGCCTCCCAGTACTCGAGCAACGCCTCGCGCGAGCGCTTGCGGCTCATGGCGCGGCGCAGACCCTCCGCCTGCCCGTCGCTGAAGCCCGCCAGCGCCCTGCACACCTGGAGCACCTGGTCCTGGAAGATGATCACGCCCAGCGTCTCCCCGAGCGCCTCCTCGAGCAGCGGATGGTCGTAGGGGACGACGTAGCCCGGGTCCGCCCGCAGCTTCTCGCGCCGCCGGACGTAGGGGTTCACCGCCCCGCCGACGATCGGGCCCGGCCGGACGATCGCGACCTGGACGGCGAGGTCGGCCAGATTCCGGGGCCGCACCCGCCGCAGCATCTGGATCTGGGCACGACTTTCGACCTGAAAGAGGCCCACCGTATCTCCCGAACAGATGCGGTCGTAGATCTTCCCGTCCTCATAGTCGATGCGGGAGAGATCCGGGATCTCGCCGTGGCGCACGTGAATCGTCTCCACCGCCTCCTCGACGAGCGACATCATCCCCAGCGCGAGAAAGTCGATCTTGATGAAGCGCGCGTCGTCGCAGGAGTCCTTGTCCCACTGGCAGAGGACGCGCCCCTCCCAGGCGGCGGGTTCGAGCGGGACGATCTCCACCAGCGGCCGGCTCGAGATGATCATCCCGCCCACATGCTGGGAGATGTGCCGCGGCAGCCCCTTGATCTCCTCGGCCAGTTCGGCGAATACCTGCCAGATCCTCGCGTTCGCGCGCGCTTCGAGACCCGGAATTCGCTCGAGTTCGGCCATGAACCCGTCCGGGCCCGGCTCGGCGAGCTTGGCCAGCTTCTCGATGTCGCCGGCCGGGAGGCTGAGCGCCTTGCCGAGTTCGCGCACGATCGAGCGCGTGCGGTAGGTGGGAAAAGTGCACACGAGCCCGACGTGATCGTACCCGTAGCGTTCATAGACCGCGAGGATCAGTTCCTCACGAATATCGCGCGCAAAGTCGATGTCTATATCCGGGACACTCTCCATGGCGTCATTCAGGAACCGGCCCAGAAAAAGGTTCGTCTGTACCGGGTCCACATGGGAGAGCCCGATCAGATAACAGATGATGGAGGAGACGGAAGACCCCCGTCCGCGACCGGGCGGGAGCAACTGGCGCGGCATCGAGTCGCCCCGTACGCGGCGGGCGACCTCACGGGCCAGTTCGAGGATGTCGTGGTAGACGAGAAAAAATCCGGCCAGTCCGTGGCGGTCGACGAGCGCGAGTTCGGTGGCGAGCCGCTCTTCGGCTTCTTTCCGGTATCTGCTGCCGGGAGGATATCGGGTTTCGAATGCCCTGTGGCACACATGGTGGAGCACGCGCATGGCGGGAGCGAAGCCGCTCCCCTTGAAGTCGGGGAACCGGTAGCCGAGGTCGGCCGTGAGATCGAACGCCCGGCAGCGCTCGGCGATCGCCCGCGTGTTCCGGAGCGCGTCGGGCCGCGACGCGAAGCGCCACTGCATCTCCCGCGGCGAGGCGAGGTGGAAGCAGGCGTTGGGACGGCGGAGCGCGTGCGAATCGTCGACCGTCGTCCGGTTCCGGATCGCGACCAGGATGTCCTGGAGACGGTGCCGGTCCGCGATGTGATAGTGGACGTTGCCCGTGGCCACGACGGGGATGCGGAGGCGGTCGGCCAGCGCGCCCAGCGCCCGGCCGCGCGCGAGGTCGCCGTGGACCGCGTTGTGCTGCAGTTCGACGAAGAGGTTGCCGGGGCCGAACGCGTTGCGCAGGCGCCCAGCCAGCCGCTCGGCCTCGTCCCTCCCCCGCTCGAGCGCCGCCAGAAGCGGACTCCGGCGGCACCCGGTGAGGAGGATGAGCCCCTCGGACCGCTCGAGAAGCGCGTCGAGGTCGAGCCGGGGCTCCCCGCGCGGGTTCTCCATGTGCGCCTGCGTGATGAGCCGGCACAGGTTCGCGTATCCCCGCGCGTTCTCCGCCAGCACCGTGACGTGGCAGTCGCCCGTTTCCACCGCCCGTTCAGCCATCGCGCGGCCTCTGGACGTTCCCGCGGGAACGTCTCCGGCGCCTCCACCATGTCCTTCGGTACGTTCGGCGGCGGCGAACGGCGGGGCGAGGGTGAGTTCGGCGCCCGTGATCGGCTGCAGTCCGTGGGCCCGGGCGAAGCGCGCGAACTCCATCGAGCCGTACAGCCCGTCATGGTCGGTGAGCGCCAGCGCGGGATATCCCAGTTCGAGCGCGCGCGCCGCGAGTTCTTCGGGCCGCGACGCCCCATCGAGAAAGGAGTAGGCCGAGTGCGCATGCAGTTCGACGTAGTCGACGGTGCGCCGGGGAGCCGCGGGCGGCAGCGAGGCCAAGCGCGATGAGGCGTCCAGGGGCGGCCGGGCGTCCACGGACGACTATTCCGGCTGCAGGAACCAGCGATCCAGCATCAGATCGTGGTAGGCCGTGAGCTGCGCGCCGGTCTCGAGCACGATCGAGAAGTAGGCGCGCGAGATCGGTTCCCTCCACCACTCGTCATCGATCCGCCACTGGTCGAGTACCGCGCCGATCCGACGCCAGCGACCCCGGATCTCGAGGCTCACGGGCACGCCGGCGCCGCCGAGCCGGACCCGCACCGGACGCGGCCGGTTGAGCGGACGCAGCTTCCCCGCGGGCGGCTTCGGCTTCGTCGGTCGCGGGTTGGCCACGGGCTGCTCAGGCCAGTTCCATGAGCGCGTGACGCCGCTCGGGCAGACGTGACTCCGGCTCGAGTTCGAGCACCCGGTACAGCGCCGCGCCCCCCAGCCGCAGCCGCAGCAGGCGCGCCGCGTGCCGAAGGGGTGGCAGAAGCTCGCCGCTCCGCGTCTCCAGCGAACCGAGGGCACGGGGAGCGCCTTCCCTCGGGTCGAAGAGCCCGGTCTGCGTGCTCGCCGGGCCGAAGCGGAAGAACTCGAGCCGCAGCGTCTCGACCGCGCGGCGGGGCCGGTCGAGCGCGATCCGCGAGCGCAGAAACGCCCCGAGCCGCTCAGGCTCGCTCGTGGGTTCCCGGGCAATCGCGCGAATCGACCAGGAGCCGCCATCCTCGAGGCTCGCCGACACCCTGAGCCCGCGGACGCTCTTGCCCCGCCGCCGCGGATGCTCGAGCGCGCGGGCGATGAGCCGATCGAGCGCGGCGTGCAGCAGTTCGACCTGCCCGATCGGGCTCGGGAAGTCGAGCGCGACGCGGATCGGCCGGGCCGGCGCCTCCGGCCGCACATGGTCGATGCGCAACCCCCGCGCCCAGGCGAGCGCCCGGCGCCCATCGGCCCCGAACTGCGACACGAGCGCCGGCTCGGGCATGCGGACCAGCTGCCCGAGCCGCTTGACCCCGAGCCGCTTCAGCCGCTCGACCATGCGCGGCGACACCGGCAGCACCTCGACTGGCTGCGGCCCGAGAAACGCGGCGAGATCGGTCGACGCCGCGCAAGCGATCGCAGCCGGCCGCGCGGAACTCGCCGACTCTGCGAGCCCTGCAGATCGGGCCGCGACCCAAGCCGCGAACTTCCCCGGCGCGTAGCCGATCCGGGCGCTCGACGCGAGCCACGGCGACAGCGCTTCGAGCCTCGCCCGGAGCCCCGCGATCTGACGCTCCGGCGGACCGTACAACCGTTCGAGTCCGTCGACCCCCACGAAGAACCGCCCCCGATCCACCGACCGCTCGACGACCGGACTCCACATGCGGAGAATCTCCAGAAACCGGTCGCACACCGCGTCATGGAAATCCGGGTCCGGCTCGCAGAGGACGAGCGAGGGGCAGAGCGCGATCGCCTGCGAGACGATCATCCCCGGCTCGACTCCGAATGAGGCCGCGAGCGCGCACCCCATCTCGATGCGGCGGCGGTTCCCCACCGTCGGCAGCGCGAGCGGCTGGTCCGCGAGCGACGGCGTCCGGACCCGCTCCAGTTCCAGCTCGAACCCCGGCCACCAGAGGCAGAGCGCCATCCGGCTCCCGCGACCTGCGTCCATGCGATCCTTTCCAAACCCAAAAACCGAAGAAAAACCGAAAATCGAACCGGCCAATCTAGGCGGTGCGAAACGAGATGCAAGAGGAGTGAAGCTGCTCTCAACCGTCGAATCCGAGCTGCGGGATAGTGCCGGTCGCGCGACACGCTGTCCGACATCATTCTTGTTGCTCGATCCCGAGTGGGAGAAAGGCAACGCATGGACGACATCGAGCACGGCGTAAACGACGGCGGGCTGGAGGAGCTTCTCCTCTCGATCGACCGCCCCGGCGACTACTGCGTCGGCGGGCGGCTTTACGCGTCGATGCCGAAACTCACCGTGGAAGGCGTCGGTGACCTGTCGTTTCCGGTCCCCGAATCGCAGATGGCGGCGTTGATCGCCGCCGCGCAGACCGCGCCGTACGGCAAGGGAACGAAGACGTTGGTGGACAGATCGGTCCGGGACTGTCGGCAGATCGATGCGGAGCGGGTCCGTTTGGCCGGCCGCGGATGGCCGGACTCGTTTGACGAGATCATGGACCGCGTCGCGCGCGGCCTCGGGCTCTCCCGCGATCTCCTCGACGTGGAGCTCTACAAGCTGCTCGTCTACGAGCCGGGAGGCTTCTTTTCGGCGCACCGCGACACGGAGAAGAGCGACGGCATGGTCGCGACGCTGTCGGTCGCGCTGCCGGCGCAGGGCGCGGGGGGCGAGCTGGTCGTACGCCACGGCGACCGCGAAACCGTCTTCGACATGACCGCGGAGGAGCCGTCGGAGGTGGCCTTCGCGGCGTTCTACGCCGACTGCCCGCACGAGGTGCGGCCCGTGACCGACGGATACCGGGTGTCGCTCGTCTTCAACCTGTGTCTCCGTTCTCCCGGCGAGACGCCGCCTGCGGCGCCCGACTACGCCGTGCTGGCGGACCGGGTCGCCGAAAGTCTGTCGGCCTGGCGGAGGGAGGGAGCGACCGAGAAGCTCGCGTGGGTCCTCGACCACCAGTACAGCGAGGAGGGGCTGTCCTTCGGCGCGCTGAAGGGGATCGACGCGGCCCGGGCGCGCGTTCTGTCGTCCGCCGCAGACCGCGCGGGCTGCGAGCTGCACGCGGCGATCCTTCACATCGAGGAGTACGGCATGCCGACACTGGAGGTATACGACGGCGGGTGGGGCAGCTCATGGGATGCCGAATACAGCGACTCGGAATTCGAGGAGGTGATCGACGGCTGGCGGTGGCTGGACGGCTGGGCGAGTCGCGACGCCGGGCGGGCGGGTCGCGACGCCGGGCGGCCACCCTTCGGACGCGTGCCGCTCAACGACCGCGAACTCCATCCGCGTGGGGCGCTCGACGACGCCGAGCCGGATGAGCGGCGGCTGGAGGAGTCGACCGGCAACGAGGGGGCCACGCTTGCGCTTTCATACCGTCTGGCCGCGTTCGTCGTTTGGCCACGCTCCAAGACGGTGGACATCGTGGCGAGCGGCCACCTCGATGGGGCCGGGCGGGCCGAAATGCTCCGCTTCCTCTCGGCGGCGGGCGATGAGGAGGGTCTCGCGCGCTTCGTGCGCCGCGTCATCGTTCCGGAGTACGACGGAAGCGAGAACGAGGCGCTGGCCGGCGTCATCGACATGCTCGGATCCGATGTCGCCGCCGAGGTGGTGTCCGCCCTCGTGCGGGAACACCTCGCCCGCCGGCCGAAGGCGATCCCGTCGCTCCTCACCTTGATCGGCGAGACGCCGGCCGAGGCTTCGGCGGCGGCGTGGCGAGAGGTGGCGCGGGAAGGCGCCAGGGCGGCGCTGCTTGGTCTGTCCGCGGTGCTGGATTCCCCCGTCCCGGACGTTCGGCTGCAGCTGGATTTCGACGAACCGCCCGACGAGTCGCTCGACCACGAGGCCGTGCGCGATTTGTTGATCATGGCCTATCGCTTCGGGCTCACGGACGAAGCCGAAGCCGCGGCGCGGGAGATCGCCGGCCATCCGGAGTGGGTAGCCCCCGAGCGCGTGCTCCCGGCGGCGCTGGCCGACCTGCGCGGGCACGAAGGCGTGGCCGGGGCCGGCGCCTGCGCATACCTGTGGCGCGTGTCGGCGGACGCCCTCGTGGCGCGCAGTTCCGCACCGCCCGAGGCGCCCGCGGACTGGACGATCGCCGCGAACCTTCCGTGCGATTGCGAGCACTGCGCGGCCGTGCGGGCCTTCTGCCGCGACCCGGCCGCCCGCTCGGCGCGCTTCCCGCTGCGGAAGGATCTGCGCCGACACCTGCACCGGGAGATCGACCGCTACGGTCTCGACCTGACCCACGTGACCGAGCGCCGCGGCAGGCCCTTTACTCTGATCTGCACCAAAACCCGGGCCAGCCACGACCGGCGCCTCGCCGAGTACGCCGAAGACGTGGCCTGCATGAGCTCCCTGCTGCGGTCGGCGCCGGACGGCGAGCGGGATGAGGCGCCCTCCTCCCGCGCCGCGCGGCTGGCGGCGGCGGTCGCGGCGGCCCCGGACAAGGCGAGATGACCCCGCGCCGGTCTCCACCCGAGCCGCCCCTCGAGGCCGGAGCGAGCGGCGAACCCGAAACCGGCGCGCTCACCCCGAGGGCTTGGGCGGCGTTCGTGTCCCGCACGATCCTCGGCCTCATCTTCTTCATGGCCGGGTTCTGGAAGGTGTTCGAACTCGGGCCCCTCCAGCACGCGCGCGGCATGTTCGTCGAGTCCTACGCCGACACGCTCCTCCCGGACTGGTCGCTATGGGCCACCGGAGTCGCGGTCCCGTTCGTCGAACTGGTCGCAGGCGCGCTGATGCTGGCCGGCTGGCAGCGGCGGATCGCCGCGCTGGCGCTGGGCAGCGTCCTTATCCTCGTCACCTTCGGCCACCTGCTCGCCGAACCGCTCTACGCCTTCGACGCGCACGTGATCCCGCGGGCGCTGCTCCTCGTCCTCGTCCTCATCCTGTTCGAGGACGACCGCCTGAGCCTCGACGACTGGCTCGCGCGCCGCATTGTTCCCCGCTGATCGACCCCGGCCGGTGAGCACCGTGCGGCACCGTTACCTTATCTTGGATGCGTTGACCAAGCCCGTGTGCTTCCGGGTGGCCCGGGAGAGGTGAGGATGCCCGACGCAAACGAATCGACAGGGACGCGCGGTTCAGTACTCGATGAGACGACGCTGGACGACATCGTGCGGCGAGTGGTTGCGGCCTCCCGACCGGAGAAAGTCATCCTCTTCGGCTCCGCCGCCCGCGGCGAGATGGGCCGTCACAGCGATGTCGATCTTCTCGTCGTCAAGCAGTGCGACAACAACTGGGATGTGCTGGAAGAGATCTACGACGAGTTGTACGGCGTCCCGGCCGCGGTCGACGTCATCGTGGTGACTCCGGGCGACGTGGAGCGCTACCGAGACGCGCACGCCCTCGTCATCAAGCCGGCGCTGCAAGAGGGCCGGGTGGTCTATGACGCCGCCTGAGCATCTTCCCGCGAATGACCCCCGCGAGTGGCTGAACCGCGCGCGGAGCAATCTGACGCGAGCTGAAAACCGCCTCCCGGGCGTCTACCTTGAGGATCTTTGCTTCGACGCGCACCAGGCGGCCGAGAAAGCCATCAAGGCCGTGTTGATCCTGCGCGGCATCGAGTTTCCGTACGTGCATGACCTGGCGCGTCTGCTGTTGTCCCTCGAATCGCATGGAGAACGTATTCCAAGCGACGTTCACCGCGCGCGCAGTCTCACCCGATATGCCGTGGCGACCCGCTATCCCGGGCCGGGAGCGGCCGTCTCCGAGGCGCAATACACCGAAGCTGCCGAGATCGCCGGGATCGTCGTGAGCTGGGCCGACAAGTTATTGCGGGGCACCGGCACCAACCTTTAGAACGGTCCGCGTTGGGCGGAGTGAGATGCTCGTTGATACGGCGTTGACACGACGCAACACCGTGGGGCATGATCAAGCTCCGGAGGCACCCGAAGAAGGATATCGAGAAGGCGCTGGCCGTCGCGCGAAAAAGCCGGGTGGACGGTCATCCCGAAATCCTCCGGGCATAGCTGGGGCGTGATGTACTGCCCGGCGATCTGGACTCGCGCCTGCAGCAAATCCATTGCGTCCACGCCGCGCAACCCCGGCGATCATGCCAGAAGACTCCGACAGGTTGTGCGCCGATGTCATCGCGGAGAGAGACGAGAAGTCGAGAAATGACGACCCACAGCTTCACGTTGATCGTTGAAGGGGTGGACATCGACGATCCACAGGTCTTCGATGCCCTCTGCGAAGCCGGGTGCGATGACGCGACCATAGGAATCACAAACGGTATCCCGGTCATGGATTTCGACCGCGAAGCTGCGAGCTTCTGCGAAGCAATCTCCTCCGCGATCGCCAATGCCGAATCGGTCGACGGTCTCCGGGTGGTTCGGATCGCGGATCTCGATCTCGTGTCGATGTCCGAGATCGCGGCCCGCATCGGGCGCTCGCGCGAGTGCATCCGGCTGTGGGTGAACGGAAAGCGCGGGCCGGGCGGATTTCCGGCGCCCCTCAACAGTCCTCACCACCGGTACCGGTTCTGGCGCTGGCCCGACGTGGAGGGCTGGCTGAGGGGAGTTCTCGGAGGCGAACCCTGGTCATCCCAAGATCACCTGCGGGCGGCGATCAACGCGACGCTCGAACTCCGCCACCACCTCCGCCAACTCGATCCGCGGGACCGTCCCGACCTGCGCACACTGGTCGGCCCCGTCCTCGGCGGCTGACCCGTTCGGCCTCCGGTCGAAGAGGGTCGGTTCACAACCCGTACCGTCGGCGCATCACATGCCATGCGTTGATATGGTGTTGACACGACGCAACACCGTGGAGCATGATCAGGCTCCGGAGGCATCCGAAGAAGGATATCGAGAAAGCGCTGGCCATCGCCCGCAAAGCCGGGTGGACGGTCATACCGAAATCCTCCGGGCACAACTGGGGCGTGATGTACTGCTCGGCGACCCGGACGCGCCGCTGCCGGATGTCTATCGCGTCGACACCACGCAATCCAGGCGATCTTGTCAGCAGGATCCGGAGAATTGTGCGCCAGTGTCCTCACGGAAAGCAACAAGAAGTCGAGCGATGAAGATTCAAAGTTTCACCTTGATCATCGAAGGCGTGGACATCCATGAGCCGGACGTGTTCGACGCTCTCTACGAAGCCGGCTGCGATGACGCCCTGATTGCAACAACGAACGGAGTCCAGGTCATGGACTTCGGACGCGAAGCGGCGAGCCTCTACGAGGCGATCTCCTCGGCGATCGCCGATGCCGAATCGGTCGTTGGTCTCCGGGTGGTCCGGATCGCGGACCCCGACCTCGTATCGATGTCCGAAATCGCGGCCCGCATCGGACGCTCGCGCGAGTGCGTCCGGCTGTGGGTGAACGGAAAGCGCGGGCCGGGCGGATTTCCGGCGCCCCTCAACGACCCTCACGACCGGTACCGGTTCTGGCGCTGGTCGGACGTGGAGGGCTGGCTGAGCGGAGTCCTCGGAGGCGAACCGTGGTCTTCCCAGGATCACCTTCGGGCGGCGATCAACGCGGCGCTCGAACTGCGGCACCACCTCCGCCAACTCGATCCGCAGGACCGCCCCGACCTGCGCACACTGGCCGGCCCCGTCCTCGGCGGCTGACCCGCTCCGTCCCCGGCGCCTGACCCGCCTTCTTGCCTCCTTCGTGCTATCCCGTTGATACGGCGTTGACACGACGCAACACCGTGAGGCATGATCAGGCTTCGGAGGCATCCGAAGAAGGATATCGAGAAAGCGCTGGCCATCGCCCGCAAAACCGGGTGGACGGTCATACCGAAATCCTCCGGGCACAACTGGGGCGTGATGTACTGCCCGGCGACCGGCAGGAGTGTCTGTCGGAGGTCTATCGCTTCCACGCCACGGAACCCCGGCGATCATGCCCGCGACGTCCTGCAGGCCGTGCGCCGATGCACTCATCGAAGGACAGGAGAGGTCGATCAATGACGACCCACAGATTCACGTTGATCGTCGACGGAGTGGACATCAACGACCCGGACGTTTTCGACGCCCTCTACGAAGCGGGCTGCGACGATGCGACCATCGGCACCACGGACGGAATCCAGGTCATGGATTTTGCCCGCGAGGCGCCGAGGCTCGACGCGGCGATTCTATCCGCGATCCTGCATGCCGAGTCGGTTGAAGGCCTCCGGGTAGTTCGGGTCGACGATCTGGATCTGCTCTCGATGTCCGAGATCGCGGCGCGTATCGGGCGGTCCCGCGAGTGTGTCCGGCTGTGGGTGACCGGCGCCCGCGGACCGGGCGGGTTTCCGCCGCCGGTGAATGACCCCGGCAGCCGGTACAGGTTCTGGCGCTGGTCCGATGTGAAAGACTGGCTCAGCGCGGCGCTGAACGGGACCACCTGGTCTTCCGACGGCCATGTACGGGGGGCGATAAACGCAACGCTCGAGCTCCGCCAGCATCTCCGCCAACTTGATCCGCAGCACCGTCAGGACCTGCGCGCACTGGCCGGCCCCGTCTTCGGCGTCTGATCCCCCGTCCCAAGCGCCTGACCCGCCTTTCCCGGGCCCACGCGGGGAACCAAAACGCGGCTCGTCGGTCATACTTTCCGAGACCCTCACCGAGGAGCGGGGGATTGGCCGGAACGGCACGGAGAACGAGAAGAATCCGGAACGCGCTGGTGTCGGCCGCGACCGCGGGCCTGACGCTCGTCGCGACCGCCTGCGAGCAACAGCGACCCACGAGTATCGGCCGGGCCGCGACCAGAGAGACGTTGCCCTCGGGCATCGAGCGCGTCACGAACACGCTTCCCGACGATCCGACGCCGACCTGGACGCTCATCGAAGAGCTTCGGGTCGGATCCGCGGACGGAGACGGCCCCGACGTCTTCGGCGAACTGAGGGGACTGGTCGTGCTGCCCGATGGCGGATTCGCGGTGCTGGACTCGCAGGCGCAGGAAGTCCGCGTGTTCGCGGAGGACGGCTCGCATCGCGCCACCTACGGCGGTGAGGGAGAAGGCCCCGGCGAACTCCGCGGCGCCCACGGGCTCATGCTCGATCCGCACGGCCGCCTCTGGATCACGGACCCGGCCAACGGCCGCCTGTCGGTGTTCGATCCGGAGACCGGGTTCGTGGAGTCCTTCCGCCACAACTTCGCCTTCTACGCCTACATCTGGCAGGGTACCATGACGGCGGATGGCAGGATCGTGCGTCCTACCCTGCGCCCGCAGGGCTTTGAGATCTACGACCTGAACATGGAACTCGTGGAGTCGTTCTCCCAGCCCGACGACGGAAGCAGGGGGCTCTCGGCCCGGGAGGCCGCACAGCAGGGGGAAGACGCCACTCCCTCCAGTTTCGCCTGGCAGTCCCGCGACGGGAGCCGTTCCGGCTTCATGGGTGTCCCCTACTATCCCCGAAGCGTCCGGTACTACGATCGCGAGGGGACGGTCTGGATCGGCGCTCACGAGACTGACCCGGCCGGCTACCGCATCGCGCGGCGGCACCTCGCCGGGGACACGGCGCTGATCGTGGAAATTCGGAAACCTCACATCCCCGTCTCGCGCGAAGAGCGGGACGCGGCGATCGAGGGGATCCGGGAACGCCTCCGGGAGCAGGGTGCCGACACCGACCGCGACTGGTCGAAGATCCCCGACGTCAAGCCCTCCATCGTCAACCTCTTCACCTCGGCGGAAGGCGATATCTGGGTCCGCGTCCCTTCGACGGGCGAGGAGGCGACCTGGGATGTCTTCTCGGCGGACGGGACCTATGCCGGGACGGCGACCTCTACGGCACTCAATGCCCTGCCCTTCCTGCCGCCCTTAGTGCGCGACGACAAGTTCTGGGCCATCGTCACCGACGCGTTCGGTGTCCAGTACGTCGCACGGGCGATGATCACGCCCTCCGGCTGAAACGGGCCGCGCGTCGCCGGCTTCCGATTGGGGGTGGTCTCCGTCCCCCCGACATGCCTCATGCGACGAACGACATCGTCCTTCATCGAGGTAAACCCAGATAACTTTGACATAAATGGGCCGTATCTCTCTCCCTCAACAGGCGGTGCCGCTTCCCGGGAGTTGCAAGGAGACAGGCATGGTTCACAGACTCCGGCGTCGCACGCGGGCCAAGCGGACCACGCTGAACGATCCGCGACGACACGAATAGAGTGTGGGGACACATATGCTATTTCGCGACGTAGAGCAGATCCCGGATGGCCACGACGCCTACATCCGTCCGGGCGAGACCACGTTCCGGTGGATCGAATCCCACGAGCGCGCGGCGAGTGTCCGCGAGGAGCTGGAGATGCTCTTTGCGCTATTCCCGCCCCGGGGACAAGAAGCGTTGCGCGGCCGCCTTCGCAGCAAGCACCGAGGACAGTTCGAGGGTGCCCGGTTCGAGATGCAGATGTTCGGAATGCTGCACCGCATGGGACTGGAGCCACGCTACGAGGCCCCGGAGGGTGGGGCCGACTTCCTGTGCGAACGCTTCCAGGTGGAGGCCACCCATGTCCGGGGTTACGATTCCGGGAAGACCGACGCCGAGGAGGACGTCATTCTGCGGCTTCGGCTACACTTCGACACCAGCGAGACTCCCCTGGGCCTGTGGATCGGGCTGGAATCGCGCGGCAAGCTGGGCGACACACCGTCCGTCAAACGTCTGGTGCCGGGGATACACGACGCAATCAGTCATTTTCGTGCTGCCGGCATCCGCTCGCACTATTTCGATATCCATGGCATACGGGGCCTGTACGGGTTGCAAGATCGGCGACCAAACTGGGATGAGAATGGCTACGGATTGCCCGTATACCGACACCCAACGGAGGATTGGACGCTGTTCGTGAGCAGCATCCGCCACGCCTCGGAGGGCCATCGAGGAGGCATCCGCAGCTTCCCCTCATCCGCGATCCGCGACGACACAGCCGACCGAGTGCTGAACGCGCTCCGCGGCAAGGCGAAACAGATCCGCCAAACGTTCTCGCCGCTATACGTCGCGGTGCAGGTCGGTGGCTTGGGCTGGGATACGCGGGACACCGAGCGCGTCCATGCCTATCTCTCGCGCGACCAGTCCGTTGCAGGTGTGCTGTTGGTCCTGCACAACGCGCTCGGGGGACACGGCATGGTACAGCTCGTATCCCCCTTGCGGACGGATTCGCCATTCGAGGCGCTGCGCGAACCCCATTCCCTGGAACAGCTCCTCTCATTTTGAGGGACGCCCTCAGGTGATCGCGTTACCGCGCCAAGGCGGGCCGATCGTGACCTCGCGCGCGGGGCCTCAAGAGGCCATCGGCGTACACCACGCGCAGGACGGCACCGATTCGTAGCGGTTCTCCGCCGTTCCAGCGACGCGAACCCGTAGACCCGGCCCCGCGGAAGAGGCGCGCCGCACCGCCGTTCAACCCCAGCACGAAATCGAGCCAGCCGTCGCCATCGATGTTCCGCGGCCGCCGCGCCGCGCTGGTCTCCGTAGGCGGCGACCCCCGACTTCTGTCCCGAGACCGGGCGGCATCCGCCGCGGCCGTCCCCCTCCAGCCACAGCCCGCGGCCCGCGTCGTAGCGCGGCGCTTCCTCGTCCGTGGCGTAGAAGTTCTGGGACAGGAACAGATCCTCCCGTCCGTCTCCGTCGGCATCGGCCACGAGAAGCTCAAGGGAAGGCGCACGCACTGGTCGCGCGGAACGCTTACCTTGTTGCGACAAGCAAGGCAATACTGCACAATGTAAGGTAGGTGGATGTATCGTAAGGTAAATAGAGGTGCGGCCATGCTCGAATCCGCGGTAACGAAAAAGGGACAGACCACGCTCCCCAAGCCCGTCCGGGACACCCTGGGCGTACAGGCCGGTGACCGCGTGCGTTACATCGTTCTTGACGGCGAGGTGCGCATACTGCCCGTACGGCCTATTCATCGGCTGTTCGGCGTACTGAAGCACGATGGCCCACCCGTCACCGTGGAGGAAATGGAGCAAGCCGTAGCCGACGGAGCGTCTGAGGAATGATCGCCCTCGACACCAACGTCCTCGCCCGCTACCTGGTGCGCGACGACCCGCGGCAGGCGGAGTCCGCTCGCTCGTTGTTGGAATCGCTCACGACCGAACGCCCAGGCTATGCCTGCCGCGAGGTTGTCCTCGAACTCGTCTGGGTCTTGGAACGGGCCTACGGGGTTTCCCGCGAACGCATTGCGACGATCCTGCAGGAACTCGTGGCGACGCAGAATCTCGTTATCGAGGCCGCGGACGATGTGGCCCGAGCCGCCTTTCGCTACCAAGCGGGTGGCCCGGGATTCTCGGATCTGATGATCCTTGCCGCGGCGGAGCGGTCCGGAGCGCGGCCGCTCTATACTTTCGATCGGAAGGCGGCGCGACTAGAGGGTGTCGAATTGCTGCGATGAGGACCGACAGCGTCCAACTCGACGCTGGCCCCTCCCCGCCGACGCCGCATAACGTGTCGCCCCTCAACCGGCGCGGTCCGGGCAACTTGGATGGCACTGCGATGTCGCGAGCCATGCTCGGATCATTGGTAGGCAGCCCGTCGGACAGATCACCGTGCATGCGCCAAGACCCGAGACCGCGCAACAACAGAGCTTCACCGGTGATAGGCCAAGTCGTTAAGCGATTGCCCCGTCACGGCGGGCCGATCCTGACCTCGCGCGCGCCGGGGGGAATCTCGACGCGTTCGACCGCGCCGCCCGGCCACCGGACCTCCACGGCCACCGGATCGCCCGAGAGGCCCATGATCTGCACCGGGTCGTCGTGCGAGCCCGTCCCGGACCCCGCCCTCACCTCGCGGGCCGGGCCCAACCCGTCGGCGTACACCACGCGCAGGACGGCCCCGATTCCGTAGCGGTTCTCTCCGCTTCCAGCAACGCGGACCCGTAGTCCCGGCGAGTTGCCGCGGCCGCGGAAGAGGCGCGCCGCTCCGCCGTTGATTCCCAGCACGAAATCGACGCGGCCGTCGCTATCGATGTCCGCCGACGCAACACCCCGCTGGTCCCCGTAGGCGGCGACCCCTGACTCCTGCCCCGGCACGGGACGGAAGCCGCCGTGCCCGTCGCCCTCGAGCCACAGCCCCCGGCCCGCGTCGTAGCGCGGCGTGTCCTCGTCTGTGGCGTAGAAGTTCTGGGACAGGAAGAGGTCCTCGCGTCCGTCCCCATTGGCATCGGCCACGAGAAGCCCCAGGGACGGCGCGCGCTGCGCCTCGCGCGGGAGCGGCAATGCCTCGAAGCCGTCGCCTCGGTTCAGGAACAGCATGTGCCGGAGTTCCGTCGCCTCCAGCCGTCCCTCCGGCCGGGAGCCCAGCGCCTCCTCCAGATCCGCCTCCGCGTAGAGGGCGCGGGTCGGCATCCGCTCGGCGACGGGCGGGATGTGTTCGGCGAGGCGGCCCAGCGAGGCCAGCGGCGCCACCGCGCCGAGACGGTCGTCGCGCTGTGCCTCGATCAGGTCCAGGGTGCCGTTCAGATCCACGTCTCCGAAGTGGAGTTCGAGCGGCGCCCCAGGTGTCGGGCGGTATTCCGTGTTGTCCCCCCAGGCGATGGCCACGAGGTCCGGCCGGCCGTCCCCGTCGAAGTCGCCGGTCGAGATCCCGTTCCAGCGGCCGACATGCTCCCCGAGCCCGACCTCCGAGGTCACCTCCGTGAACCGCCCCCGGTCGTTCCGGAGCAGCCGGACGGGGCCCCAGTCGATGGAGAGTGCGAGATCCGGATCCCCGTCGATGTCGTAGTCCGTGAACACGGCCCCGGTCACCATGCCCAGGCGCTCGAAGACGGCGGCGTCTCGCCGGTCCGCCTCGAAGCCGCCTCCCGGACGGCCCCGGAAGACCCGCGAGGGGCCGGAGAGCGGATATCCGCCGGGCACGACTCGCGCGCCCGTGAAGAGATCCAGCCGCCCGTCCAGGTCATAGTCGGCGACCGCCAGGGCCCCCACGGACGCCGAGCCTCCCGGCACCACGCCGCGGTTGACCGGGGTCACGGCCACGCCACGCATGGCATCGGCGGGCCATTCGATCGACACCACGCCGGGCACGGCGGTCACTTCGGCGGGCGGAGCCTCGTAGCTCGACAGACCCAGCAGCACCCTCGCGACGCTCTCGCCCGGCAGCGGCACGAGCCCGGTCTGGTCCACGGGCGCCCGCGGCCCGGCCAGCGTCACGCGGGCCAGCGCTCCGCCGTCGTTCCGGAACAGCACGGGGGGCGCGCCCGCCCCCGAGCCCAGCAGCAGGTCGGGATCGCCGTCGCCGTCCAGGTCGTGCCACGCGACGCTCGGCCCCATGCGCGCCAAACGCAGGGGGAGCAGCGGCTGCCGCGTCACCTCGGGGAACGGCGGCTCGTCGTGGAGCGGGCCGAAGCTCTCGTCCAACTCGAACCACGGCGCCGCGCCGGCTGCCTCGGCCGACCCGGCTTCCCCCGCGACCGGCGCCACGGACGCCTCCGTCTGGAACACTTCGTACAGCCGGTCGGCGCCATCCACGCGGACGACCGACCGGCCGCCCCCGGGCCAGTCCACGCCGAGCGTGCCTTCGGCCGCCTCGGCCATCGCGAAGGAGACCAGTTCCTCCGACCCCGAGAGATATCCGCCCCCGGCCGCGATCTCCTTCGTTTGTCGCGGAAGTCCGAGCGTTTCCAGCCACACCGTGGCCCCGACCCCGGCCGTATTGGGCGGTGCCCCGACGAGACGGACAGCCAGCCGGGGCGCGGAGGCGTCGTTTCGGAGCAGCAGTGCCGGTCGGTCGAGGCGGTTGATGACCGCGTCCAGATCCCCGTCACCGTCCAGGTCCGCCAGAGCCGCGCCGTGCGAGACATCCGCTTCGGGCGCCACGCCCCACTCGCGCCCCACCTCCTCGAACCCCGCACCGGCCAGGTTCCGGAACGCCACGTTCGCCAGCGGGAGCGGACGGTAGAGGAGCGTCGACTCGCGCTGGCCGGAGAGGCCGGCCTCCCGGATCCGGATCTGCGTGTCCGCGTCCATCAAATCCCGGATGTGGCCGTTCGGGATCAGGAGGTCCTCGAAGCCGTCCAGATCCACGTCCAGAAACAGGGCCGACCACGACCATCCGGAAGCCTCGACCCCCGCCTGGCGCCCGATCTCCGCCCACGTCCCGTCCCCGCGGTTCGCGAGCAGGGTGTTCCGGTTCACCTGCTGGGCGTGGGAGGCCTCGCCCGGCGGCGTCTGCTCCACCCTCGACACCGGATCCTGTGTCTTCCGCGACCTCGAGTCCCGGGCCAGCATGTCGAGCACGAACACGTCGGCGTCCCCGTCCCTGTCGAAGTCGGAGAAGTCCACGGCCATCGAGGACGCACTCGTGGTCGGGAGCGCGTGGGAAGCCGGCAGCCGGAAGGTCCCATCTCCCCGGTTGATCCACAGTCGATCAGGACTGTGGAGATCGTTCGCCACGTAGAGGTCGGGGTCTCCGTCCGCATCCAGATCTCCGAAGCGGGCCGCCAACCCCCACTCCGCCGGGGCCTCCGCCAGCGGCTTGCCGTCCGCGTCGAGGAAGGCGCCGGAGGTGAACGGGACGTGCCGGAAAGCTCCGCCGCCCTCGTTCAGTTCGTTGAGGTAGAGTTCGTCCGGCTCACCCCGCTCGAGCCGGGCGACGCCGTCCGCCCGCCAGAAGAGGTCGTAGTGCTCGGTGAAGGGCTCCACGACTTCGAATCCCGTCTCCGTGCGCCGCACCGTATTGGGGAAGGCGACCTCCTCCGGGGTGAAGCGGTCGAGGACCGAGCGGCTCTTGTACCGGGTGAGATAGAGATCCAGATCTCCGTCGCCGTCGATGTCCGCCAACGCGGTGGACATGCCCCCGGGCGAGTCCAGCAACCCCGCGCCGGCGACCTCCGTGAAGCTTCCCGTTCCGTCGTTCACGAACAGGGACTTCGGACCCTCGATCGAAGTGAGGATGAGATCGCGGTCTTCGTCGCCGTCCACATCGACGAGCGTCACGCCGGTCGAGAACCGGTCCGCGGCCGCCATTCCGCCTGCGGCGGCCGCCTCCCGGAACCGCCAGTCCCCGAGATTGAGGTACAGGGCGTTGGGGCCCTCGAGCCGAGCCAGGTAAAGGTCGGGGCGTCCGTCCCCGTTTACGTCTCCCGTCGCGACCCCGGCGCCGTTCCCCCGCATCTGGTTCTCGATGAAGCTCGCGTCCAAAAGCCCGTTGGCGAAGTCCACGCCGGACCAGGAGAAAGGCACTGCGGTGAACCCGGCAGCGCCTCCCTCCACCGCGAGATCCCGCCACCGCGCGCCGGGCACCTCGCTCCACTCCGCAGGCTGTGCGGGGGCGGAGAAGTCGGCCGGCCCGCAGGCGGCGAAACCGGCCAGCGTCGTCATTGCGCGCAGATTTCGTCGGCTCACGAGGCGGGGAGGTCCCTCAGAAGCCGGAGAGGATGGCATCCGCGCGGCCCACGAGGGCGCGGTTCAGTGAGAGCCAACTCTCCACGGTGGCGGGATCGGTCCACGGCGAGGCGCCGGCCGGCGCGAGGCCCGAACCCTCGGGCCAGGGGTGGCGCCCGGCGAACTCCATGACGGCTTCGAAGGCGGCGAGCACAGTGGGGTCCACCTCGGCGCCGATGGAAGCGAGCCGCTCCGAGACGGCCCGCCACTCGCGCCGCGTCGCCGCGTCGACGGCCAACTGGGGCAGGCGGATCGCGCCCGCGAGCGAACCCGAGAGCGGACTCGTGCCCGCTTCGGCGGAAGCCCCGGGGACGACCCAGGTCACGATCTGGCCTTCAAGCCCGAAGCGCCGGAATTCCTGCAGACGGTAGAAGAGCGCCAGCGCGAGTTCGCGCTGCAGCTGGGCCGACTGGTCCGCGACCTGTGTGAGCCGCTCCAACTCTTCGTCGTGCCGCTCGGCCATGCCCGCGAGGATGTCCGCGGCCTCGCCATCCGCGCCCGGAGACCGCGCGTCGCCGCCCCACAGCAGGAATCCCGCGGCGGCGCCGACGAGAAGACCCGGAAGGAGGCCAAGACCCGCGGCCTGGACCGATTTCATATCTCGCAAGCCAAATCCACTCACAAGGGTTCAACCGCCACGAGATCACCGCGTCGCCGGCGGCCGGCGTCAGCGGCTTCGGGCACAACGTAACCGCCGTCTATGGCGGCGGCCATCTGAATTGTCTCACCTTCCCCGGCAGTTCCGACGCAGATTGCAACGCCGGCTCTCACGGCAGGAGGTACCCGATGTTCAGCCCCGTCCGTCCCGCCGCCGCGGTCGCGTGCCTCATCACCCTCTCCTTCCCGCCGAGCGCGTGGGCCCAGGACGGGACGCCGGCACGGGAAACCGCCCCCGCCATCGAATCCATCGCGGCGGCCGACCTCCGCGCGGACCTCTTCTTCCTGGCGGGAGACGAGATGCGGGGCCGCCTCGCCGGCTCGCCCGAAGGACGCCTCGCGAGCGCCTTCATCAAGTCGCGCTTCGAGCGGCTGGGGCTCACGCCGGCCGCTCCGGGCGGGTCGTACTACCACAACTTCAACGTCGTCCAGACCGAGGTCGGCGAAGACAACGGCCTCGTCGTCCAGTACGCCGATGGCCTCAGGATCTCGAAGGAGCGCGGCCAGGAGTTCTACCCCCTGCGCGAGAGCGGGAGCGGCGCGGCCGGGGGCCAGGTCGTGTTCGCCGGTTTCGGGATCTCCGCGCCTGAGCTGGGCCACGATGACTACGGCGGCGGGGTCGCAGGCAAGGTCGTGCTCATCCTCGATCACGAACCGGAAGAGACGGACCCCGAGAGCGCCTTCGACGGCCTCGTCACTTCGGAGGCCTCCGCCGCCTACCGGAAGCTCACCGCCGCGCAGAAGGCCGGGGCGGTCGCCGCCCTTCTGGTGACGGACGTCCACAACCACCCCGACCCCGGCAATTTCACCGCCGACGCCGCCGGATACTGGCCGGAGACCCCGCGCCGCGGGGGGCGCTACACGCTCGAGAGCCGCCTGAACCGGATCCGGATCCCCGCTGTCCGCATCTCGACGGCGCTGGCGGAGAACCTCGTCGCGGGCACCGGCCGCACGCTGGCGGAGTTGGCGCGTGGCGCGGAGGCCGAGGGCGGCACCGCACCCGTTTCCCTCCCCGGTCTCGAGGTGATGGTCTCGGCGGACGTGCGACGGGAGGTCCATACTGCCCGTAACGTGGTCGGCCTCATCGAAGGCTCGGACCCCGAGCTGAAAGACGAGTGGGTCATCATCTGCGCGCACTTCGACCACGACGGCGCCGAGGGCGGCGTGATCTACAACGGCGCGGACGACGACGGCTCCGGCACCGTGGCGCTGATCGAGATCGCGGAAGCCTACGTCGAGGCCGCGCGCATGGGTCGCGGACCCCGCCGCTCCGTCCTGCTCGCGGCGTGGGATTTCGAGGAGAAGGGACTGCTGGGCGCGTGGGCCTACGCCGAGAACCCGCTCCAGCCTCTCGAACAGACCGTGGCCGTCCTCAACATGGACATGATCGGGCGCAACGAGGAGGTCGTCGTGGGAGG
The DNA here is from genome assembly GCF_965222475.1 of Candidatus Palauibacter sp. GTDB lineage: Bacteria > Gemmatimonadota > Gemmatimonadetes > Palauibacterales > Palauibacteraceae > Palauibacter. Next base: position 53,669 of record NZ_CBDCUB010000004.1, read on the forward strand.
CGGCCGCCGCTTCCGGGGGCTCGACATCCAGTCCTCCGAATCCAACGACAACGCGATCAACATCCTCGGGACCACCCGGAGCGACGACCTGCTGTCCGAGGTCCAGCGGGCGAACGGGGAGATCGGACTCGATCTGCGCTTCCGCTACGACAACCACCCGATCCAGCTCCTGCGCCGCAGCGACCACTGGCCATTCATGCAGGTGGGCGTCCCCGCGCTCTTCTATCACACGGGGCTGCACCCGGACTACCACCGCCAGGACGATATCCCCGAGCGCATCAACTACGAGAAGCTGGAGAGGGTGGTCCGGCTCGTGTACCAGACGAGCTGGAGCCTGGCCCAGCGCCCAAGCGGGCCGGCGACGATCAGCATGCGGTAGCGACAGGTGCCTGCGCGGAGTCAGGCGCCCCGCAGTCACGGCGACAGGCCAAGCAGGAACAGGAGAGGAAAAATGGTACGGAGAATCGGAGTCCGCGTCATGTTGTTCGCGACGTTGGCATGCCTTCCACGGGCCCTCGCCGCGCAGGGGACGCTGGAAGGGACGGTGCGGGACGGCGCCGGCCAGCCCGTGGCGGGGGTCGGCATCACGCTCTCGGCGCTAGACCTCACGGGCGTCACCGGGGCTGGCGGTGCGTACCGGATCGCCGGGGTTCCAGCGGGTGCCCGCGAGGTGCGGTTCGCCCGCATCGGCTACGAGACCCAGACGCTCGAGGTCGTGATGCGCGCGGAGGGGACGCTACGTGTCAACGTGACGCTGATCGAAGCGGCGATAGCGCTGGAAAGGCTCGTCGTCATCGGCTCGCGCGCCCGGCCCCGGACCGCGACGCAGTCGATGGTGCCGCTCGACGTCGTCCCGGTATCCGAACTCGCCAGCCAGGGGACGCCCGATCTCAGCTCGCAGCTGAGGAGGGTCCTGCCCTCCTACAACGTGGCCGATGAACCAATCAGCGATGCGGCCACGATCGCGCGCCCGGTACACATCCGGAACCTCGCGCCGGACCAGACGCTGGTGATGGTCGACGGCAAGCGCCGCCACCGCTCCGCCGTCATCGTCCTCTGGAATGGCAACGGCGTCGCGGACGGCGCCCAGGGGCCCGACATCTCTACGCTTCCGAGCATCGCGATGAGCCGGGTCGAGGTCCTCCGGGACGGCGCCTCCGCGCAGTACGGTTCGGACGCCATCGCGGGCGTGATCAACGTCGTGCCGAAGAACAACCGTTCAGGCGGCAGCGTGGAGGTGCGGGGCGGTCGTTACCAGGAGGGCGACGGCGACATGTTCACGACTGCCGCCAACGTCGGCCTCCCTCTGGGCGAGACCGGATTCCTCAGCTTGAGCGGCGAATTCGGCCAGTCCGATCCCACCAGCCGCAGCATTCAGCGGAATGATGCCGCCGCCCTGGCGGCTGCGGGCTTCCCCGTGCGCGACCCGGCCCAGATCTGGGGATCCCCGGAGGTGGACGACAACGTCAAGCTGTTCGCGAATACGGGCTACACCTTCGGCGGCGGCGTGGAACTGTACGGATTCGGCAGCTACCACACGAAAAGGGTCGAGGGTGGCTTCTACTTCCGGAACCCCAACACCCGCGATGCCGTGTTCAGTATCGACGGCGGAGAGACTCTCCTCATCGGCGATGTCCTCGACGCGCAGGATGGGGTCGTCGACGGCTCGGCGAACTGCCCCGTCGTGCGCATCGTGAACCACGTGCCGGACCCCGTGGCGATGGAGCGCGTCCGCAGCGACCCCAACTGCTTCTCCTTCCAGGAGCGGTTCCCGGGCGGCTTCACGCCGCAGTTCGGCGGGGACGCGTTCGACGCTTCCGCGGTCGGTGGGATCAAGGGCACGACCGCGGGCGTGGAGTGGGACCTGAGCGCCGGCTGGGGCACGCACAGGATCGACTTCTTCATGATGAACACGGTCAACGCCTCCCTCGGCCCGGACACGCCCACGGACTTCAAGCCCGGCATCAACCAGCAGCGGGAGTTCAACCTCAACCTCGACCTGCACTACGCGCTCGGCGAGCGGACCCACGTCGCCGGTGGCTTCGAACGCCGCGTGGAGAGCTTCGAGATCGTGCCGGGGGACACGGCGTCATGGGAACTGGGACCCTATCTGGAGCAGGGGTTCAGCGCCGCGTCCAACGGGTTCCCGGGGTTCGGCCCGCTCTCCGAGGGACGCTGGGACCGGCGCAACGTGGCGGTCTACGGGGATGCGCACCACGACGGAGCGGACGACCGGTGGCAGGCCGGCCTGGCGCTCCGCCTCGAAGATTTCGAGGACTTCGGGACGACGTTCAACGGCAAGCTGTCGGGACGTCTGCGGGTCGCGGAAGGGTTCGCGCTCCGCTCCAGCGCGAGCACGGGGTTCCGGGCCCCGACTCCAGGGCAACAGAACCTCCAGCACATCGGGACGATCTACGACATCACACTCATGGATCTGGTGAACAGCGGCACGATCCCGCCGACATCGGCCGTCGCGCAGCGCCGGGGCGGCATGCAGCTGCAACCCGAGACCTCGGTGAACCTGGCGCTGGGCGCCGCGCTGACCCAGGGGCCGCTGATCGTGACGGCAGATTACTTCCGGGTCTCGGTCTCCGACCGGATCAACCTGAGCCCCGACTACACACTCGAGCCGCATGAGATCGAGGAACTCATCGCCGAGGGCGTGGAGGGCGCGCGCAACCTGGCCAGGTTCCGCTACTACAACAACGACTTCTCCACCCGCAGCCAGGGCATAGACGTGGTCGCCAGCTACTCGCCGCCGGCCCTGAACGGGAATACGACCTTCAGCCTGCTGTTCAACTACACCGGCACGGAAGTCACGGAATACGCCGGAGAGGATCCGAACCGGCTGTCCGCCGGGGAGCTTCCGCTGCGCGTCCGGCAGCTGCGGGAGGCTCTTCCCACGACGCGGGGCAGCCTCTCAGCGACCCACCGGGCGGGCCGCCTGCGTTTCTTCGGCAAGGTGGGCTACTTCTCGGGCTGGTACGACTGGCTCGACGACCACACCTACGGGGGCAAGGCCCTCGTGGACGCCGAAGTGGCGTACACGCTCGCCAATTCCGTGACCCTCACGGTGGGCGCCGAGAACCTCTTCAACACGTTCACGGACATGAATCCGGGCGCCGCGGCGAACGTGGGGAATCTGTACAGCCAGCAGTCGCCGTTCGGGTTCAACGGCGGTCTGTACTACGTCCGCGCCAGCTACGCCTTCGACTGGTGATCCCGCGCGCTACGGCCTCGAATCCCCCTCCGACGTGGCGCGGGGTTCGGGGCCTGTCCCCCTTCACGTAGCGGTCGAACCAGTCGATCCAGCGCGCCCACATGTCGAGGTTGTTCTCGATCGCGCGCGGCGTGTGCGACTCGAACGGATACTCGAACAGGGCGGCGGTCTTCCCGAGCCCGGTAAGAGCCTGGATCATTCGCCTCGACTGTATGGGATACGTGCCCGAGTTGTTGTCATCCGCCCCGTGGTACATGAGCAGCGGCGTGTTGATCTGGTCCGCCTTGAAGAACGGGGACATCTCCATGTACACGTGCGGCGCCGCCCAGATGTCGCGCGGCTCGGCCTGGAACCCCATCGGCGTGAGCGACCGGTTGTAGGCGCCGTCCCCCGCGATCCCCGCCTTGAAGAAGGGCGTGTGCGCGAGGAAGTTCGCCGTCGCGAAGGCGCCGTAGCTGTGGCCCCCGTGCCCGATCCGGTCCATGTCGATCACCTCGAGCGCATCGACGGCGCGGATCGCGGCGTACATCCCGTCGACCATGTTCGAGATGTAGTAGTCGTTGTAGTTCTCCCCGACGATCGGGATGTCGGGATAGACCAGCGCGTACCCCTGGGTCAGCCAGATGTCGGACCAGCGCAGCCAGGTCAGGTGCGTGTGCGCGTTGTAATTGCGCGCGCGGATCGTCGCGTTCTCGAAATCGTCCTCGCTCCGGTACTCGCGTGGATAGGTCCAGAAGATGGCGGGCACCCGCGTGCCCTCGACGTAGTCGGCAGGCAGCGACACCCGCCCCTGAATCTCCAGGCCGTCGCGACGCGCGAACTCGAAGTCGATGCGGCGCGCGGCGGTCAACCGAGGGAACGGATCCACGTTCCGGGTCAGATTCTCCATCCCGCCGTCTCGCGTCCACATGTAGCTGTCCGGGAAGGTGTTCCTCCCCTCCCGGCCCACGATCATGCGCTCCAGATCGGCGTCGAGCGGCACCAGCGGCTGGTCGAAGCTGTCGCGCGAACCCTCGAACAACCGCTCCGTGGCCCCATCCGCGATGGACAGGCGGTCGACGAAAGGCTGCGGCCGGAAGTCCTCCTTCCACCCGTCCCCGCGCAGGTAGACGCTCCCCCCGCCGGAGGACATCCACGCGTACTCGATCCCGTTCCCGGTCCGGGCCGTGAGGAGGTCGCCCGGCAGTTCGACCGCGTCGCCGGGGTCGTGGAACGGGACGAGGGCGCTTCCCTCCGCGTCCCCGACTCCCAGCGCGTAGTGCACCAGCGCGGCCTCGTCGTCCCGGCGCACCGAGGCGAAGGCGTGGCCGCCGTCCGCGGAATAGGTGACGCCCGAGATCCGGTCGTTGCTCGTCGCCACCATCTCCGAATCTCCGTCGCCGAACGGGGCGCGCAGCAGCATGATGCGGTCGGGGCGTTCGTCCTCCCCCTCGTCGCCGTCCTCGCCGTCCTCGGCTTCCGCGCGGTGCAGGTAGGAGATCCCGCTTCCGTCCGGACGCCACGCCCGGTCTCGCGGTCCGTTGTCCGGGCCGCCGCCGGAGCCTTCCCGCAGTTCGCGCTCCTCGAGCGTGGCGAGTACGTCACCGCTGCCCACCTCCATCACCTCGGTCACGCGCGGGAATCCGGTGTAGCTCGCGATGTAGGAGAAGGGACGCGCGAGGCGCAGCGCCATCACGTGACGTCCGTCGGGACTCAGCGACAGCGACTCGTACATGCCCGGCTCGCCGATCGTCCGCGCGGGCCGGCCGGGCGCCAGCTCGACGATCCGGCTCCGCGTGTAGTACTCGAACAGATCGCCGCCGTGCTCGTCCTCGAGCAGAAAGGGCATCGTGCGCGTCGGCGTGGCCGTCCCGCGCGTGTGACGGATGGTGGGCCCCGAGGGCAGCGCCGGAGCCGGCGGGGCGGCTCCGCGGTCCGCCGGCGCCGCGAGCGCGAGGATCGAGCCCGAGGGCGTCCACTGCAGCATGCGCGATGGCCCTGATCCCTGTCCCCGCGACGATGTCCCGATCGTCGCGATCACGCGCGCGTCGCCGGCCGGCGTCACGCTGCCGTCGCTCGTGTCGGCGATCCAGACTTCGGTGCGTTCCTCGAGGTGCGCGAGGAATGCGAGCCGGGAGCCGTCCGGCGACCACATGAGGTCGCTCACGAAGCTGCCTTCGGGCAGTTGCACGTCGGTGAAGGCGCGCTCGCTCAGCGAGTAGAAGCGAAAGCCGTACAGGCCGTAGATGTCGAGGTGCCATGGGCGGTCGGTGCGCGCCCGGATCTCCAGCATCCCGAGGCGCAGCGTCTCCTCCCCCACCTCCGCGAGCGTCGAGAGTTCCGTCGAGAGCGGGACGACGAAGTGGTCGCCGTCCGGACTGATGTGGTCCAGCGTGGCGTGATTGGGGTCGGTCGCGAACAGATCCTGCACGGTCTGGTCCGGGAGGATGTACCCGGACGGAATGTCCAGCTCCTGCACCTCGTCGGGCGCATTCTGGGCGGCGAGCGGGGGCGCCGATGACACTGCGATCGTCAGGGAGAGCGCCGGCAGGGCGCAACGAAGACGACGGAAGACCCTCATGGTCTGGCTCCTGGGCGGGGTGGGAGGCCTGTAAGCCCAAGCTGGACCGCCCGAACGACCCTCCGCAAGCGGCTGCGGCCCGATGTCGATGGCGTCGTGGGCAAGCCGCAGGTGTCAGCGGTCTTCGGCTTCCTGATGCGCACGCTGGAGGATCGCCCGGTCGAGCACCGACTGGACCGATGGGCCCACACCTCGCAGGCGGATCGCGCTCATGAATCGCAGGGCCCCTATTCGTACGAAGAGTTTGCCCAGGAACTCATCGGCAAAGCTGCTCGAAACCACGGATATGCCGTCGAAATCAACGTTGGCCGGGTATCCCGGGTACATCGACATGAGGTTCTCGAGCTTGGCCCGGGCCAGTCTCCCGGCGGACCTCGACCCGACCGAACCGGCTTCGTGCCTCACGACGAAGTTGAGCACGTCGTCTGTCTTGTCTTCGTAGCGATTCTCCACATAATCGCCTGTGTCCAGCCGATCACCTGCCCCAAGAGCGCGCCATAGCGCTTCCGGATCCGAGTAGTCCAGCCGGACAACCACGAGCGTGCCGACGACGGGGATCGTCTCCTCACGGGTGCCGAAATCGGAACCGATACTCGCGTAACCGGAGTGGATCGCGAAGCGCCCGGTACCCACCCGTGACACCTGATGAGTGCCGAACAGGCCGTTCCCCTGCCCGAGATCCTTGTCTCTTGTGATACCGCGCTCGATGGAGAGGTCGAGAGCCTCCGCGTCGGACATCCCGGCCCTCGTCGTCCTCATGGTTTCGGGGATTCCTTGCCCCGCATCGGCGACAACGAACTCCACCTGCTGCTTCTTGGGGTACTGGCTCAGTTGCACAACTCCGCCCTGCGCCGAGTCGGCATGCTGAAGCACGTTGTCGGTGATCTCGTTCACCGTCCACTCGAACGCTGCCAGATTCGGACGCGTCAGGTCCGCGGGAGAGGAGAGCACCGCATCAACGATTCGGTTCACGATGTCGTCCTGCTCGGCAGGCGAGGTAAACCGCCGCGCCGGCATGACGTGGGTCGGTTCCCACGTCGATCTCTCGAACTTCTGCGGAGCCGCCATGTGCGCCCAGTTGGCGTTGAAGAACAGCCGTCGCAAGCGACGATCCGCCGGGCGAATCAGAGAGAAATTCGCGTCCTGTTCGTCCCGCAGGCGGGCACACGCCGCCAGCACTGCGAGCATCGGACCGGGGAAAGCGCTGGTCGTCCCGGAAAAATCCAGCGTGATGTCCGTGAACCCCTTGTCGCTCGTAACCTGGTGTACCGCCGCGAGAACGCGCCGGAACGAACCCAGGTTCAGGTCGCCCGCGATCCGAACCCGGCCGCCGTCACGATCCACCTGTAGACTGCTCGGATTCATGGCACCAATGTGGGAGGATGACCGGTCAACCCTGTGGCGGATTGGAACCGGCTGCGAATTTTGGGATTACCCGGGCCCGGGTCAACCTGCTGAGTCGAACTATGACAGGACGGACATGAAGAACCTGGTGAAGCTCTGCGCATCTCTCGGCGTCTGGTTGTGCCTCGGGTGCCAGCCGGAGGCTGCGCCGCTCACTGAAACGCATGCCTCGGCAATCCGCGACAGCGTGGCGGGCGCGCTGGATCGTTTCCGGGACCTCGGGGCGGCGGCGGACTGGGAAGCCGTCGGTGACTTCTATTCGGAGTCGCCGGCGTTCCGCTTCCATGAGAACGGGGAGTTGCGCTACCCGACATCCGCCGACGTGCGCGCGGCCCTCGCCGAATTTCCGCCGGGGATGCGCGCGGAGACGACGTACCGGGACACGGAGATCGAGGCGCTGGCGCCGGGACTCGCCCTCGTTCACGCCCTGTTCGAGAGCACTTTTTCGGGGGACGGCGGGTTCGGATTCAGTTTCGGCGGGGCCGTGACGATGCTGTGGGCGCACGAAACCGGTGGGTGGCGGATCCTCAACGGCCACTCTTCGGCGCCCGTGCCCCGCGAGGGGTGGTAACTGGTGGCGAGCCGCTAGACATGGTCGCTGCCGAAGCGACCGATGGTCCCCGGGAAGCCGTCGAGTCGCTGGTCCAGCGGGGGATGGCCGCACGGCGAACGCGCCGTCCCGGTGAGGCGATGCGGCACATGAAGACGGCGGTCGCGCTGGCCCGGCGGCACGACGATCCCGTGGCGCTCGCCCGCGCCCTGCACGGCCGGGCAAACGTCGAACGCGACCGGGGACGGCGCGACATCGCCCTCCGGCTCTACCGGGAGGCGGTCCCCCTCTGCCGGCGGGGGGACGACCCGCTCGTCCTCGCCCACACCGTGCGCCATCTGGGCGACGTGTTGCGGGAGATGGGCGATCTCGAGGGGGCGGAGCCGTGTTACACCGAGGCACTGGTCCTTTACCGGGCGCACCCATCGCCCCCGTTGCTCGACGTCGCCAATGCGATCCGACGTATGGCCATCCTCAGGGAGACGCGCGACGAGCGCGAGCAAGCGCGGGCACTGTGGCGGGAGGCCCGCGACCTGTACCGCAAGGTCGGCATCGAGGCCGGCGTGTCGGAGAGCTCGGCCCACCTCGAGCATCTCGGCTGAGCCGCGCCGGCGTCCGCCCCCCCGCCGCCTTGCCAGATCGGCACGTTTCGCCCACCCTGATTCGGAAACAATCGGGACAACGGGTCGCAACGCCGCCACCGGGAAAGTCGAAGGAGGACTCGCAAATGCTGCGGAATCACGGGCTGAACCGTCGGGCGTTTCTGAGGAGCACCGGAGCCACCGCCGTACTGGGCGCCGTCGGCGCGCGTTCGGCGCTCGCGAGCGAGGTGGCCGCGACCGCTGTCGCCCCGACCGGGCTCGGCGCCGCCCGCGAGGACTTCGACTTCGACGAGATCTACGACCGCCGCGGCAGCGACTGCGTCAAGTGGGACCGCGCGATCGAGCAGTACGGCCCGGAGATCGAGGTCGGCATGGGCATCGCCGACATGGACTTTCGCGCCGCGCCGTGCATCACGCAGGCGATCGCCGAGCGCTGCAGCCATGAGAACTGGGGCTACCAGCACCGCGACAGTTCCTTCACGGACGCGGTCGTGGCCTGGAACCAGCGCCGCTACGACCTCGACATCGACCCCTCGACCATCGTCTGGACGTCGGGCGTCCACCCCGGGATCATCGCCGGACTTCACACCTTCGCCCCTCCCGGCAGCCGGGTCCTCCTGACGACCCCCACCTACAACGGCTTCTACTCGGACCTGCGCTTCACGCGCACGATCGCCGAAGACAGCGAGATGAAGGTGGTCGGCGGCCGCTACGAGATCGACTGGGAGGACTTCGAGCGCCGGGTGCAGCGGGTGCACGCCTTCATCCTCTGCAATCCCCAGAACCCGACGGGGAACTGCTGGTCGGCGGAAGACATGACGCGGATGGGCGAGATCTGTCTCGAGCACCGCGTGCCGGTGCTCTCCGACGAAATCCACTGCGATTTCGTGACGAAGGGACAGAAATACACGCCGTTCGCCAGCCTCGACCGGAGGATCGCCGACAACAGCGTCACCTTCAAATCCAACAGCAAGACCTTCAGCCTCGCCGCCAACAAGGTCGCCTGGTACTTCTCGACGAACCCCGCCTTCATGGAGCGCCTGCGCCCGTACACGCGAGCGGATCTGAGCACGATCGGGATGGTGGCCGCCCGCGCCGCCAACAACGAGGGCGAGGAATGGCTCGACCAGCTCCTCGTCTACCTCGACGGCAACCACGACCTCACGGAGTCCTACATCGGCGAGAAGATCCCCGGCGTAGAGTACACGAAGGCGCAGGGCACCTTCCTCGCGTGGCTCGACATGAGCGGGCTGATGGACCGCATCGACGCGCAGGGGCAGGCGGACTACGAGAATCGCACCGCCGCGCAGCCGGTCGATCCCGAGACGATCCTCCAGCGCTGGCTGGCCGGGAACGCCCGCATCTATCTCAACAACGGGCCCAGCTACGGGACCGGCGGCGAGGGGCACATGCGGATGAACATCGCGACCTCGCGGCAACTCGTGCAGCGCGCCCTCGACAACCTGTCCGGCGCCATCGCGGCTCTGTAGACCGCGGCGCCATAGACGGGTTCGGAGCCTGACATGACGCGCGCCGCCGCCTCGTTCGACGTCACGGGCTGGGACCAGGGCGAACCCGAGTCGGAAGCCGGAGGTCCCACCCTCTCGAGTGCGGTGGTCCGCAAGCACTTCGACGGGGACCTGGTCGCCGAGAGCGAAGCCCGGCTGATGATGTGCCAGGCCGACACGAGCGACATTTCGGCGGGCGCGGGCTACATCGCGAGCGAAGTCGTGCGGGGGTCGCTCGCGGGGAAACAGGGCACGTTCGTGATGCAGCACTGGGGCCTGAGCGCGGGCGGGCGCGAGCAGACGGGCGGGCACGTCGTGCCCGGCTCCGGAACCGGCGATCTGAAGGGGCTGACGGGCTCCGTGGAGATCTCGGTCGACGGCGCCGGCGCGCACACGCTGACGATTGACTACGAACTCCCGGACGGATGAACGGCATGTCGAGCGCCATGCGCGACGCCTTGCCGACGGCTCCGGGTTTCGGCACCGTAACTTCCATGCCGGTCGAGGTGGGCCGGCGTTTCTTCCTGAGAGGGATAGTACGATGAAAAGATGGTCCATGGTCCTGACGGCGTTCCTCCTCGTGGCGACGCTTTCGATCGTTCCCGGGAGTGTCGAAGCGCAGTTCGACGAGGTCGGGTCGATCGATTTTCCAACCTCCGCCACCGGCGAGGCGCAGCAGCACTTTCTCCGCGGCGTGGCCATCCTCCACAGCTTCGGGTGGAAGCAGGCGAGGGAGCAGTTCCACGCGGCGCAGGAACTGGATCCCGACTTCGCGATGGCCTACTGGGGCGAGTCGCTGGCGTACAACCACCCGCTCGTCTCGCAGATGGACGCGACGGATCCGCGCAAGGCGCTGCAGCGGTTGGGGGCGACCCCGGAGGAGCGCATGACGAAGGCGCCGACGGATCGCGAAAAAGGGTTCCTGAAGGCAGTCGAGATCCTGTGGGGCGAGGCGGACCACACGGAGCGGCGCGTCGGCTACATGGAGGCGATGCGCGATCTGTACGAGGCCTATCCCGAGGACTCGGAGATCGCGGCCTTCTACGCGCTGTCCCTGCTCGGGGCGACCGCGGCGACGCGCGATCTGAGCCAGCGCTGGAACGTCATGGCGGGCACGATCGCGCTCAAGCTGTTCAACAGGAACCCGATGCACCCGGGCGCGGCGCACTACACGATTCACTCGTTCGACAACCCGATCATGGCGCCGCTGGCGCTGGACGCGGCCTACGCGTTCGCGGACATCGCGCCCGCCGTCTCGCACGCGCGGCACATGCCGACACACATCTTCATCCAGCACGGGATGTGGGATCGCGTGTCCGGCAACAACCAGTCGGCCTATGGCGTCGCGCAGGAGCTGTGGCAGCCGGGCGACCCGGTGGGTGATGCCGTGCACGCGCTCGACTGGGGCCAGTACGGCGATCTGCAGCGCGGTGACTACGAGAAGGCGCAGCTCTGGATGGACCGTCTCGGCGACATGGTCGACAACGAGGGGTTCGGGACGGCAAGCGGGGCGCGGGGCGCGGCGGGGATCGCGCGAGCGCAGGGCGCGGTCTCGCTCCTCAAGGCACGCTACATCGTCGACACCGAGGAGTGGGAGGTGCAGCCGGTCACGGAGGACTCGCCGGCGCACGAACTCCTGGCGACCGGGCTCAGCGCCGCCCGCACGGGTGACCAGTTGATCGTCGCCGACGCGGAAGCCGCGCTGGCCGAGCTGTCGGACGGCAGCGGCTATACGCACGTCATGCACAAGCAGATCGGGGCGCTTCGCCACGCCGCGATGGGCCACCCGGACGTGGCGACCGGCCTCATGGATGAAGCCGAAGCCGAGGTCATGACCATGGCGCCGCCGCGGGGCTCGGCGAGTCCGGTCAAGCCGTTGCATGAATTGTACGGCGAGCTGCTGCTCGACCTCGACATGCCCGACAAGGCGGTCGAGAAGTTCGAGACCTCGCTGCTGCGCATGCCGAACCGTCCGCGTTCCCTGCTCGGTCTGGCCCGGGCGCACGCCGCCAACGGTGATGCGGCGATGGCCGCCGAAGCCTACGCGAAGGTCGCCGATCTGTGGCAGGGTCGGGCACACGCCGGCCTGCAGGAGGCGGAGGACTTCCTGGAGCAGTCCATGAACGAGGGCGAGGGGAACCGCTAGCCGCTCCCCGCCGCCAGCGACGGCGAATACACGGCCCCGGGACGCGAGCTGCGGCTGCGCGTCCCGGGGCCGCGTTCATTAGAAGATCGCGAGCAGATCCAGCACCGGGACGCCCATCAGGGCCGAACGACCCGTCCTGACCTGTACCAGGATGTCGAGGGCCTGGAGGGGCCGGAGTTCCCCGGCCGCCGCCAGGAGTTGTGCGGGGACCGCCACGTAGACGAGACCATCCCCGGGATCGGGCGCCCTCGCGAGCAGGAACGGTTCCCCCTCGTAGAAATCGATTCGCTCCGGCTCGGCCCGCTCCAGAGACAGAAACTGGACCGCCCAGCGGAGCCTCGCTCCCGCGTAGTCATCCGGGTTCGCGCGCAGGGCGGCGGCCGAGACCCCGGCCACGACCGAGTCCGGATCCGCCGTCACCAACTGCTCGGAGGGGACCCAGCCTTCGACGCGCACCCGCGTCCAGCCGCTCCGGCGCTCCACGACCGTGACGGGAGTGCCCGTCTCCACCGTCACGATCGTCCGTCCCTCCGGCGCCGCGTACAGGACGAGCGCGGCTTCGCCCGCCGTGAGTTCGCTCCCGGGGGCGACGAGGGGGGACGCTCGGCCGGCCTCGCTCTCCGGAGGAGCGAAGGATGTCGCCGGGGCCCCGAGCGCGGCGTCCCGCACCCAGCCCGTTCGACGGACGCGGCTCCATTCCTCCCGGTCTTCCACGCGGTCCACCAGGAAACCCTCGAGGAGCAGCCCGGTCACCGGCCCGGCAGGCTCGGCCCTGAGCGGTTCGCCGCCCCGCGTGGCGATGACCCCGTTGTGACCCTCGCGCGTGGACGCGGCGATCGCGGCGGATGGAACCCAGCCTTCGACGTCGACTTCCGCCCAGGACCCGTCGGTGCGGCGGACCACGACCCGCGTGCCCCGATTCAGCTCGGCGAGCCGCAGGCCGTCGGCCGTCTTCCGGAACGTCTCGCCCTCGAGGACAACCTCACGCACCTGCCCGGACATCTGAAACGGCAGGCAGAGCAGCGCCGCCGGGAGGAGGATTCCCGGCCGCAAGCGATTGCGATGAGACGTTTTTCTGGTAAGGACCCTGTCCGCCACCTACATTCCCCGCGCCGCGACCCCGTCGTGAGATCGAGATCTCTTTGATCCAGGAAACTGCTCCTCGAATATATGGAAGCCGCGTCAAACCAGTGTCAAACAGACTGAACCCTCGCCGGCGCGGCTGCCCGGTCGCGAGCCTCTTCGTCATCGGACTGGCAGCGCTCGCCTCGTACCCCGCGGCCCTGGAAGCTCAGGCCGAACGCATCGACTCGCCGTTCCGCTGGCGCGAGAAGGGCTTCCGCGTCGGTCTCTTCGGGGGCTACCACGCCGCGAACCGGGGTCGGCTCGAATTCGCGCAGGGGCCCACGAGCGTGGCCGGCGCCAAGATGCGCGTGCGCGCATCGAGCCCTCTGTCGCTCGAACTCGGCGCCACCTACGGCGCCGCGAGCCGCTGGACGCTGGACGTCAGCGGGGAGGGCGGGCCCGCGATCGTGGACACGGTCGCGGCGGGGTGGCTGCGGGCCGACGCCGGGGCGCAGATCGGCCTCACCGGAGCACGGACCTGGAACGGCATCCACCCCTACGGGATGATCGGAGGGGGGTTCGTGTTCGGCATCAACGAGGGCGCTTCGGAGGCCCTCGCCGATCAGGCACTCGAGCCGTTCCGCTACGACATCTCCACGGCGCCCCACATCTACGTCGGGCTCGGGTTCGAGATCTTTCCCTCGGAAAAGATCGGCATCGGGTTCGAGATCCGGGACTACCTCGTCCGCGTCGCCGCCCCGGACGGGTATCTCTTCCCCGCGACCCTCGATCTGTTCGAGGCGTCGGGCGCCCCCGCACCGGAGGGGACGGTGTGGGGCCACAACCCGGAGTTCGGCATCTCCATCTGGTACTACTTCTAACCTTCCGGCGCCGAGGCCCGGCGGGAAGGCACCCGCCGTCGAGACGCGTCGGACCCGGGAGCGGGCGAGCATGAGCGACGCGGACTGGATCTCGTTCGAAGAGGCGCGTGGTCGCGTCCTCGCGGCCGTCTCGCCTCTCGGGACCGAGCGCGTGACGCTGCCCGATGCGTTGGGCCGCGCCCTCGGCCGTCGCGTCTCCGCCCTCGTCGCGCATCCTCCGTGGGACAACAGCGCCATGGACGGGTTCGCCGTGCGATCGGGCGACGTCCGGGGCGCGAGTTCGGAGCGGCCGGTCGTCCTCCCCATCTCCGACGATATCCCGGCCGGGGCCTTCCCTCGAGGGCCGCTCGAGCCCGGCTCGGCCGCGCGGGTGATGACGGGCGCACCGGTCCCCGCCGGCGCGACGGGAGTGGTTCGTGTCGAGCACACGGATGGAGGCCCCGGACGGAGCGTGCGGATCTTCGACGACGCGGACGCTGCGCGGCACATCCGCTTGCTCGGTGAGGATGTGGAGGCGGGCGACACGCTCGTGGATCGGGGCGAAGAGGTCGGACCGGCGGCGCTCGCGCTACTGGCCACGGCCGGTCTTCGAGAGGTTGAAGTGGGACGCCGCCCCCGCGTCGCGGTGCTCGCCAACGGAGACGAACTGGCGGACCTGGACGAATTCGAGGAGGTACTCGCCAGCCGCCGGATCCTGAACTCGAACAGCTACGCGCTGGCGGCCCAACTCGCAGCCTCGGGGGCCGAACCGGTATCACTCGGCATCGCGCGCGACGATCCTGCTGACCTGCGGCGATGCCTGGAGCGGGCCGGCGATTGCGACGGGATCGTCTCCGCCGCGGGAGTAAGCGTCGGTGACCACGATTACGTGAAGCAGGTGCTCGACGAACTGGGCTTCGAGCGCTCGTTCTGGCGCCTCCGGATGCGGCCCGGCAGCGCGATGGTCTTCGGGACGCTGGGCGGGCGGCCCTTCTGGGGGGTCCCGGGCAACCCGGCCTCCGCGCTCGTCACCTTCGAGACGCTGGTGCGTCCGGCCGTGCGGAAGATGGCCGGGTTCGCGCGGCCCTGCCGCCGGCCGATCGCGTGCGTCGCGGCGCGGGACGTCCGCGGCCCGAGAGATGTGGTCTCGTTCCTGCGCGTGCTCGTCGAGGCGACCCCGTCCGGCGACCTCGTCGCTCGCCCGAGCGGACCGCAGGGGTCGGGCAACCTGAGTTCGATGCTGGCCGACGGACTGCTAGCGCTGCCGCTCGGAACGGACGTGGTCCGAGCAGGCGAACGGGCGCTGGTGATTCCCCTGCGGGAGTGGGCGAGCCCGCCCGGCTGAGGCGGTCTGTAGCGGGGCCGTCGGGGCGCCGGGTCAGACCCGGATGACCGCCGCCGCCATCGTGTAGCCTCCACCGATCGACGTGAGCAGAATCGTGGCCGGATCGGGCACAGGCCCGTGCTTGCCGCGGAGGACCTCGTCGAGCGTGATGGCCACGGTCGAAGCCGACATGTTGCCGTAATCGGCGATGTTGTGGACGACCCGCCCCTTCGGAAGTTCGAGCTTCTGCTCGAGCCCGCGTGTGATCCGCATGTTCGCCTGGTGCGGAATCACGAAGTCCACGGCCGACCAGTCCAGGCCCGCCCTCTCGAGCGCCTGCTCGCCGACTTCGGCCATCTTCATGATCGCGTTTCTCACGATGCGAGGACCGCCGTCCATATGGAGGATCGGGATCCGGTCATCGTCCCGCCGCCAGCCCTGTCCCGCGAGATACAGCGGATCGCGGGCGAACTCGCCCGCTGAGGCCGGAGGCCCGAGGACGCCCCGGTCGCCTTCGCAGCGCTCGAGCACGGCCGCCCCCGCCCCATCGCCGAAGAGCACCGCAGTTCGCACGTCGGTGTAATTCACGAGGCGGGTGAGGGCATCGCCCGAAATGACGAGAACCCGCTCCGCCATGCCGCTCACGATGGCCGACCAGCCCGCGCCGACGCCGTACACGAAGCCGGCGCAGGCGGCATTGATCGTGAACCCGCCCAACTGCGGGTTCCCCATCTTCGTCGCCACCGTGCACGCCATGTTCGGCACCTCGTCGGACGGCGACACGGTCGCGACGTACAGCAGGTCGATCTCGTCCGGTTCGCGTCCAGCCGCCTCCAGCGCGGCGAGTCCCGCGCGGGCGCACATGTCTTCGGTTGTCACGTCGCTCTCCGGCGGGATCCACCGGCGTGACCTGATTCCGGTCACCTGGCGCGCCCACTGATCGAACACCTCGGGAGCCGAGAGCCCGTTGGCCCCTTCGATGCCTCGGAGCGCGGATCGGGCCTGCTCGACATCGAACGACGCGCACAGGGTTCCCATCTCGAAGAGCTGGAAGTTGTTCACGGCGTCGGGCGGCAGGTAACTCCCGGTCCCCGTTACCGCGGCAGTGACTCTGGCTGCCAAGGGCACACCTTCAACATTGGATTGGAGAGTCCGGGAGTATAGGCGGGGACGGGGAGCGTTGCCAAGCCGCCCGGCCGGCCCCCGAGTTGCCAGGGGACGGACCCGGCCATGAGGAATCGTTCGGCTGCCGAGCGGGCGGCCTCGGTCAGCGCTTCCGTCGGGCACCGGCGGGCCGGCAGCGCCCGCGCGCACTCGCGGACGGCCGCGCGGGACCAGCAATCCGCCGGCTGGCCGCCGCCGCACTCTCGCACGAGGAGCTTCACGCTGGCAGGCAGGCGGAGCACCGCGTCGCTGTCCAGTTCCTCCGACAGGGCGTAACGGACCAGGTCCTCGGCGGGGCCCAGTTCGACCCCGGCGTCGAGCATCTCCTCGAGAGAGACGACGACGATCGCGAAGTCGTCCGGGCGATCGCGCCCGAGCGTGGTCAGGAGCCCGCGCGCCACCCCGCGGCGCAGCGCATCGGCCGCCTTCTCGAGCGCGATCGGCTCGGCGCCGGGACCCACGACTGCCGCCGCGGCCCGTAGTTCTTCGGCGAAGGTGTCCACCGCGGCGAGGACGACCTCCGGGGCCATCCGCTTGGCGACGCCCTCCATGGCCTTGTCGATGAGGAGGCTGCGGGGGAGCCCGTCGCGCACGCCGGCCTCGATGACGGAGAGGGTACGGGCCGCGTAGACCGCGCCGAGGTGCTGGCTGAAGCGGGCTCGCGCGTCCTGCCCCGCCAGCGGGCCCGCCACCAGCATCGCCGCGACGAGGAGCAGGGCCCTGGCCACGAGCTGCTAGGGAGCCAGCGAGCGGGCGCCCGCGCCGCCCGTGATGGCGATGACGGCGTTCTGGTTGCCGTATCCGTCTTCCACATAGCGTTCCGCGTGTGGATCGGTCATCCAGGTCTCGCCGTCCACGAGGAACATGTACTTGTGCACCCCCGGCGGAAGCCGGACACGGCCGGACCACACGCCGGTCCCGTAGGGGTCGGCCAGCGCGATCTCGGGCTGCCATTCGTTGAAATCACCGGCCACGTAAACCGACTTCGCCCCCGGCGCCTCGAGGCGGAACTGCACGTAGTGCACCTCTTCGCTGACGAGCGTCGCGGCCGCGCCCGCGGGCTCCGAGAGCACGTTCTCGCGCGGCAGGAAGAGGAAGGTGGCCAGCGCGGCGGCAGCCGCGAGCCCGAGCCACGGTCGCACCCGTACGGAACGGGGATGGACCCACCAGTCGACGAGACCGGACCAGGGACGCCGGTCCTCGGCCCGGATCGCGTCGAGCACCCTCGACTCGAGCCCGACCGGGGCACCTTCAACTCCCGAATCGCGGACGTCCGAGAGGAAGAGGTCCCAGCGCTCGGCCTCCCGCGCAACATCGGGCGGGAGTTCCGAACGCTCCATTTCCCCGTCCAGATACAGATTCAGATCGTCTCTCATCGGTAATCCTCTAACAGCACCTGTAACTGATCCCGCGCCCGGTGCACGCGCATCTTCAGCGCGGACACGGAGACTTCCAGTTTCTCAGCCATCTCATCGTACGACCAGCCCTCGACGTGCTTCAGGACGAAGGCTTCGCGCTGTTCATCGCTCAGCGACTGCAACGCCCGGTAGATCTGTTCCCGGATCTCCGCCCGTTCGGCTCTCGCCTCCGGGAGACCCCGCGTCGCGGTCAGGGGACCGACCGATTCCAGGGAGACTTCCCTCTTCGCCCGACCCTTCAACTGATCCTTGCACAGGTTCACGGTGATTCGAAACAGCCAGCCTCCCACGCGCTCCGGATCCCGGCACCGGTCGAGCCGACGGAAGCCCCGGATGAAAGTGCGCTGCACGACATCCGCGGCGTCGTCCGCACGGCCGGTCATCCGCTCCGCGTAGCGGTACAACACATCCTTGTACCGCCGGACGAGAATCCCGTAGGCCTCGCGGTCGCCTGCCAGGACGGCCGACACCGTTTCCGCGTCGCTCGGCTCCTCGCGGACAATCCGACCCTCCGGCCCGACCCGAAAGATCTTCTCTTCGGGAATAAGACGACCTCTACCTCGTTACGGTCACTCGCTTCGATCATCGGCCCCGGGGCAGCATCCCCTCGAGACCCTGAACCTGTAGCGAGAACTTAGCGGAAGCGGGGTTCCCCAACTACCTTGCGCGCGTGAACGCCGGGAACCATGCCACCCACGAGAGCCGCGATGCCGCGACGCGGGCGGCACCGCATCTTTCCGGTCTCCCCACCCCGGCGCTCGTCCTCGACCTCGATGTTCTCGAGAACAATCTCCGGGTCATGCAGGAGCGGGCGGACGCACTCGGCGTCCGGCTTCGCCCCCATGTGAAGACGCACAAGTGCGTGGAGATCGCCGAACGGCAGCGCGGCGGGGGGGCGAGGGGAATCACCGTGTCCACGCTGGCGGAGGCCCGGGTCTTCGCGGAGGCGGGGTTCGACGACATCCTCTGGGCCTTCCCGCTCAACCTGTCCCGGGTCGGCGAGGCGGCGGAACTCTCCCGTGAGATCGAACTGGGCGTCACGGTGGACTCGCACGCGGCGGTGGCCGCGCTCGAGACGGCCGCCGCGCGCTTCTCCGTCTGGCTCGAGATCGACTGCGGCTACGGCCGTTCGGGAGTCCCCCACGACAGCGACCGGGTCGTGGAGGTGGCGGCACGGATCGCGCGCGCGAACAGGCTCACGCTGCGCGGTTGCCTGACCCACGCGGGCCACACGTACGCGGCGGACTCACCCGCCGCGATCGCGGCGGTGGCGGAAGAGGAGCGGCAAACCATGGTCGACGCGGGCCGGGTACTCCGCGCGGCGGGGATCGAACCCGGCACGCTGTCGCTCGGATCCACGCCCGGGATGAGCCGGGTCGAGACGCTGGCGGGGGTCGACGAGGCACGGCCGGGCAACTACGCCCTCTACGACTATTCGCAGACGCGCCTGGGCTCGTGCTCGGTGCGGGACTGCGCGGTCACGATACTGTCGACCGTCGTCTCCGCCGGGGACGGAGCGATCGGAGCGATCGCCGACTGCGGGGCGCTCGCGCTCTCGAAGGATCTCGGACCCGACGACCCGCCGCACTACGGGCGGCTCTTTCCCGACCTCGCGGGAGGCGAACTCGGGGACGACCGCGTGACGTCGGTGAGCCAGGAACACGGGCGCATCTCCGGCCGGTACGCGGTGGGGGAGAAGATCCGGGTGCTGCCGAATCACGCCTGCCTGACCGTCGCGCAATTCGATCACTTCGAGGTCGTGCTCGGGCGTCGGGTGGTCGACCGCTGGAAGATCAGGCGAACGCGCGACTGAGCGCGTCGGGCCGGGATCGCGGGTGGAGGGGGTCCGGATCAGGGCGCGCGGCCAAGCGCGATGAGCTGCGCGAGGATCGAGACCGCGATCTGCTCGGGTGTGCGGGCACCGATGTCCAGCCCCACGGGGCCATGTATGCGGTCGCACGCGGGCTCGTCCAGCCCGCGCGCGCGCAGCGCTTCCCGGCGCTTGCGCTGGGTCCGTCGTCCCCCGAGCAGACCGACGTAGCCGCAGCGCGAGGCGAGCGCGGCCTCGAGCGCGGGCTCGTCCAGCTTGTCGTCGTGCGTGATGACGACCACGCTGGTGCGGGGGTCGAGATCGAGCGCCTCCAGCGCCTCGTCCGGCCAGCGGGCGTCGAGCGCGGCGGCCCCGGGGAAGCGCTCCGGCCGCAGGAACGCCTCACGCGGGTCGACCACCAGGACCTGGAAGCCGGTTCGGGCGGCCATGGCGCAGAGCGCGTGAGCGATGGGCGTCGCCCCCACGATGACGAGGCGCGGCGGCGGGACGAAGGACTCCACGAAGACGGCGCTCTCCGGGTCGCCGCGGACGAGTTCGACGACCTGCGCGTCCGACCGGTCGAGCCATTCGTCGACGCGGGAGCGGGCCCGTCGGTCCAACTCCGCGGACCCCAGCGTTCCCAGCGACCTGTCGGCTTCGAGGAGGAGGTGCCGCGAGCGCGTCGACGCCGCGGCGCCGCTGAGGAGGACGCTCGGCGCGCCGGCCTCCTGGAGCTGCCACAGCCGGTGCCAGACGGGGTCACCGGGATCGTACGGGTCGAGGAGCACGTCGATCTCCCCGCCGCAGGAGAGGCCGACGCCCGCGGCCATCTCGTCGGTGATCCCGTAGGTGACGGTGGCCGGCGCGCCGCCGCCCAGCAGCGCGGTGAGCCGTTCGTGAAGGTCGCCCTCGACACAGCCGCTGGAGATCGAGCCGGCGAGTTCCCCCGTCCCGGAGATGGCGAACCGCGCGCCCGGTGGCCGCGGGGCCGACCGGCGCACCGCGATCAGCGTCGCGATGGCGATCGGATCGCCCCGCCCGGCCCAGCGCGTGATGTCCTCGCGTACGTCCCGTAGACTCATGACGACCGAAGGCGGGTGGCTACCCGCCCCGACGGACCTCGCGAACCGCCTCGGTGAGCGCGGGCAGAACCTCGAACACGTCGCCCACCAATCCGTAGTCGGCCACGCCGAAGATGGGGGCGTCGGCATCGCGATTGATCGCGACGATGATCTTCGCGGTGCGCATGCCCGCGAGGTGCTGGATCGCCCCGCTGATCCCGACCGCGAAATAGAGATTGGGGGAGACGGTCTTCCCGGTCTGCCCCACCTGCTCGCCGTGCGGCCGCCACCCCGCGTCCACGACCGCCCGGCTGGCTCCGAGCGCCGCCTCGTCGCCCAGCGCGTCCACGAGTCCCTCGAGGAGCGGCCAGTTCTCGGGGCCCTGCATGCCGCGCCCGCCCGAGACGATGATCGTCGCTTCGCTCACATCGAGGCGGTCGCGATCGCCCTGCTCAGCGGCGACGGTGCGCACGCGCCCCTCGATCCCGACGAGATCGAGCGTGGAGATCTCCCCCGCCGCAGCCTGCTCGGCGGGGGGGAATACGTTGGCCCGAATCGTCATCACGGCCGGTCCCTCGCCGAACCTGAGGGTGGCGATCGCCTTCCCCGCGTACATCGGGCGCCGGACGACGATCTCGCCGCCTTCCAGCCGACAGTCGATGACCTCCGACGCGACCCCCCGCCCGAGGCGGGCGCCGACCCGGGGAGCGACATCCTTTCCCTGGGCGGTGGCGGCGAAGATGACCGCCCCGTAGCTACCGGCCTCCACGAGGCACGCCACGACCTTCGCGGCGACGTCCGGCTGGCAGAGCGCGAGATCGTCCGATTCCCCGACGAAGATGCGGTCGGCGCCCAAGCCGGCGAGCGGCGCCGCCGCCGCCGCCGTGCCCTCGGGGCCGAGAGCGACCGCGTGCGCTTCACCGCCGAGTTCGTCGGCGAGCCTGCGTGCCAGCGCCACCGCCTCCTGCGACGGGCGGCCGGCCGCCCCTTCCCGGATCTCGGCGTAGGCGAGCACATCCGACATCAGAGCACCCCGGCTTCCTCGCGCAGCGCGCGCACGAGTTCGGGCACCGCGTCCGCCCCTTCGCCCACGATGCGGCCGGCCGCCGGGGCCGGCGGCTCCTCCAGACGCACGAAGTCGATCGTGGGCGCGCAGAGCGTGACCTCCCGCTCATCGAGCGGCTTCCGCTTCGCCGCCATGATCCCCTTGAGGCTCGGATAGCGCGGCTCGTTCAGCCCCTTCTGCGTCGACACGACGGCGGGCAGCGTGAACTCGAGGACCTCGTGTCCGCCCTCGACCTCGCGGCGGGCCCTCGCCTCCCGTCCCTCGATCTCGAGACCGACGACGACGGTCGCGCACGGGAGTTCGAGGAATTCGGCCACCATCTGGGGGACCTGCATGTTGTCGTCGTCGATCGCCTGCTTCCCGAACAGGACCAGATCGTACTCGCGGCCGTGGATCTCGTCGGCCAGCGCGCGCGCCACCGGCAGCGCGTCGTGCGAGCCCTCGCAGGTCAGGAGCACCCCTTCATCGGCTCCCATGGCGAGCGCCTGTCGGATCGACTCGGCGCTCCGCGGCGGCCCGAGCGCGATGACGGTCACCCTGCCCTCCCCCGCCTCTTCCCTGCGACGGATGGCATCCTCGAGCGCGAACTCATCGTAGGGGTTCACGACGTACTTGACGGCGGCGGGGTCCAGCCCCGCCCCATCCGGGGTCACGCGCACCCGGGTGGCCGAATCCGGGACGCGCTTCATGCAGACGATCGTGTTCATCGCGTCTCTGTCGTTTCGCGTCAGGCGCTCTGGTAGGTCTCGATTTCTTCGTTGCGGAGGGAACAGACGCGAAACGCGATGATGTCGACGAGGGCGTCGGTGACGTCCCGCTGGCGGCGGATCCTGGCCCGTTCGTGCTCCGACTCCGGCCGCGCCTCGCGAAGCTTCACGAGCCGCGTACCCAGCCAGTCGAGGAAGTCGTGCGCCACGTCGCGGCGTTCACGGTCGCGATCCGGTTCCCCGTTCGGGGCCCTCGGAAGGAAGGCGTCGATGAGTGCGAGCAGTCCGGGAAAGATCATCTCGGTGAGTTCCTCGTCTCCGACGAGTTCCTCCTCGGTGATCTCCTCCCAGCTCATCTCGTTCCAGTACAGCTCGCAGGCTTCCTCGAACAGATGCCGGCGCACCTCGGGGGCCGTTCTTCGCAGGACGAGGTCGCCCGGCCCGAGCCTTCGGCCGACGACCTTGCGAATCCCGCGGATGCGTTCCCGGACGAGGGTCCGGCCGGCCAGGGCGAGGGCGTCGTCCCCTGGATCCTCGGGCGAGGTTCGGGCTTGCGTTGCGTTGTTCACGGGGCCGAAGATGCGATGGCCACGGTGAAGGAACAAGCGCCGCGCCGAACGATGCGGGGGGCGGTTGCAACGGCCGGTATCGAGGGAGTGTTACCCAAGCGATGGTGACGCCTTTGGCGGAGGACACGCGAACGCGGACACAGCGACCGGCCACCGCGACCCGCTCCGGCTCCGGGCCCGATGAGCAGACGGACCCCGGGGCGGACGAGCCCGGCCTCGTTGAGGCCGTGCAGGCGGGCGATGTGGAGGCGTTCTCGCGGTTCGTGACGCGGTATATGGACCCGGCGTACGCCGTGGCGCTTTCGATCCTGCGTCAGGAACAGGACGCGGAAGACGCGGTGCAGGCCGCGTTCATCCGCGCGCTGGAGAGAATCGGGCAGTTGCGGCCGGGGAGTCGCTTCGGCCCGTGGTTTTATCGTGTGCTGCGGAGTACGTGTCTTAATCTCCGGCGGCGCGAGTTGCTGCGGACGCACTCGGAACTCACGGACACCGCGGCGTCGCGGGACGATCCGCACCGGGAGTTCGAACGAAGTCACGCCCGGGGCCGAGTGCTCGGGGCGCTGGAACGGCTTCCGGAGCGGCAGCGGACGGCGGTCATGATGTACGACCTGGAGGGATACGATCACGCCGAGATCGCCGGGATCCTCGGGATCGCGGTGGGCACGTCGAGGGCGAACCTTCATCACGGGAGGCACGCGCTGCGCCGAATTCTGGTCGAGAGTGCGGAGTCTCCCACCGAAGGAGCAGAAGATGAGTAGCACGAATCACGGGCGATCCGGCGGGCGGCGACCCGCCTGGCCCGAATACCTCGGGCCGCTGCGGCCCGACCAGCTCACGCGGCGCCGGCTGCGCCGGAACGTGATGGCCGCGGCGGGGGCACTGCTGGAGCGACGGCCGCTCTCGTGGATCGACGTCACCGCCAGTTGGTCGGCGGCGCTGACTCCGATCGCGGCGGGGCTGCTGGTCGCCGCCGGGGTGCTGGTCTATCGCCTCTCGGGGCCGGCCGCGCCCGATCTTGCCGTAGAGCCGGAGACGGAGCCGGTCGAACTCGTGCGCTCTCTCGCGCCGGACGTGGAGGCTCCGCCGGCGCTGCTCATCGACCTCGTCGAGCCGAGCCGGGACGCGGTGCTCACGGCCGCGCTCGTCAACCCTCCAGCACGCTGAAACGCGATCACGGCCGGGTGCGTATGGACACATCAAGATTCCGGGCGATGCTGCTGCTGGGCGTCATCTTCGCGGCGGGCGCCGTGGTCGGTGTCGCGGTCGACCGGCTCGATCTCTTCGCTGGCGTGGCCGCAGTCGACGAGCCGACGGACACCACCGATTCCGAGTCGGAGGACCGTGACGGGGAGCGGCGCGGACGGCAGACGACGATCGAGGCGTTCGCGGACGAACTCGGCCTCACGGCCGATCAGCGGACGCAGATCGAGGCTTACCTGGACCATTTCCGGGGGGGTGCGAGGATGCTGCAGCAGGAGGTCCGCCCGCGGTACCGCGCGCTCATGGATTCGGTCCGGACGGAGATCGAGTCGGTGCTCACCGACGAGCAGGTCGAGGGGTACCGGGAACTGCTGAGGGAGCGCTACGGCGGTGGACGGGAGCGAGAGTCAGGTCGGTCGGGCAACAACAACCCGGAGTCGGACAACTGAGAGACGGCTGACACTGCGAAAACCAGCCCTCCGGGGGCGAGGAAAACGATGATCACTCTACATAGATCGGGACGCGAAGGCCGGCTCTGCGCCGGTCTTCGTCGATGGGGGTTCGCCCTCCTGCCGGGGATTCTGTTCGCCTCGGCCATGCCAACCGGGACGGCCGTCGCGCAGGTACAGGCGACCGACGACGTCCGCGCGATCACGGTCGACGAGGCCGTGGAGATCGCGCTCCGCCGCAACCCCACGCTGCTTCAGGCCTACTCGTCGATCGAGATGGCGGAGCACAACCGGCTGAGCGCCTTTGGTTCGTTGCTGCCGTCGCTCAACATGAGCTTCGGCTATCAGAATTCGTCCACGGGCCGCCTCGATCCGCTCGGCGAGGGGATCGTGGCGACGAGCTACTCCACGCGGCTCAACGCCTCCTACAACCTGTTCAACGGCTGGAGCCGTTTCACGGACCTCAAGGGCGCGCGGCTCGGCGTCGTCGAGCAGAACGCCCGCTACCGCGAGGTCGAGTTTCAGGTCATCCAGCAGGTAAAGCAGGAATACGCGGCGACCGTGGCCGCGCGCGAACTCGTCGCGGTCGAGGAGCGCCGGGTCCAGCGGGCCGCCGACCAGCTCGAATTCGTGCGACAGCAGCTGGAACTGGGACGGGCGACGCGCTCGGACTCCCTTCGCTCTCAAGTCGATCTCAACAACGCGCGACTCGCGCTCCTCAACGCGGAGAACGACGTGCGCACGACGACCTTCCGGCTCACGGGGGTCGTGGGGTCGGAGACCCTGATCGGACCGACCGCCGAGGCGGAACTCGCCGTGACCCCGATCCCCTACACGCGCGACGAGCTGTTCGCGATGGCGGATGTGACGGCGCCCGCGCTGCAGGCCGCCTCCGCGGCCGTCGAGGCGGCCGAGGCCGCGGTGTCCAGCGCGCGCTCGAGCTACCTGCCCTCGATCTCCGTCGGCGGCGGCTGGGGGTGGTCGAACCAGGAGTTCCCCCCGAGCAACCGATCGTGGCAGTTCTCGTTGAGCGGCTCCTACCCGCTCTTCAACGGCTTCCAGCGCGAGACCCAGGTCTTCCGGGCGCGGTCGCAGGCGGACCAGGCCCAACAGTCGGAGCGGGCGGCCCGGCTCAACCTGAGTTCGCAGCTCGACGGGGCGTACGCGACAGGCCAGTCCGCACTCGCGGGCGTGGACCTCGCGGTACAGAACGTCGAACTCAGCGAGGAGAGCCTGCGGGTGGTCCAGGAACGGTACCGGCTCGGTCTCGCCACCATCCTCGAACTGCAGGATGCGCAGATCACGCTCACGCAGTCCGAGGTCGACCTCGTCACGCGGCGCTTCGAGTATGAGGTCGCGGTCTCGGCGATCGAAGCCCTTCTCGGCCGGAGACTCGACCAGCCGTAACGAGCGGTCCGGCCGAACGGACCGCGGACGGCCGAACTGTTCAACGTCCCGGTGGCTCCGGGTGTCGTGTCAAGCGTGTTCGCCGGCACCCGCAGCCGCCGGATTGTCTTGAAGTTTACCTGACGCGAGACGAGATCCCGATGTCCATAACGCAACGCTGCTTCCGGCGCTCCGCGCCCCTTGCCGCGGTCTTCGGCGCCCTGGCCGTGGTGGCCTCGGGTTGCGCGATCGGCGAGGCCAACGAGCCCGAGCAGACGCTCCAGACGCTGACCGCGGCCCGCCAGACCATCGTGTCGAGCGTCGAGGCGACGGGCACGATCGAGCCGATCCGCGTGATCGAGGTCAAGTCGCAGGCGGGTGGCGAGGTGCTCGAACTTCCCGTCGAACTTGGTGACAACGTCGAGCAGGGGACGCTCCTCGTGCGGATCGATCCACGCGACGTGAACAACGCGTTCGCCCAGGCGGAAGCGGACCTCGACGTGGCTCTGGCGCAGAACGAGGTCGCGCAGCTGCAGCTGGGACGCATCACCACGCTGCACGATTCGGACATCGTCACGGCGGAGGAACTCGAGAACGCGACGCTCTCGGCGGCCAACGCGAGAGCCTCGCTCGTGCGCGCCCGGACGAACCTCGAGCTCGCGGAGGACAAGCTCGACGACGTCACGCTGCGGGCACCGATCACCGGGACGATCGTGGAACGGACGCTCGAAGAGGGTCAGGTCATCACGGGGACGCGTGATCTGACGGGTGGCACGGTGCTCATGCGCATGGCCGACCTCAACGAGGTGCAGGTGCGCACGCTCGTGGATGAGACGGACATCGGGCGCCTCGATCAGGGACTCCCGGCCAACATCACGGTCGAAGCCTACCCCAACCGGACGTTCCGGGGGTCGGTCCTCAAGATCGAGCCGCAAGCCGTCGTCGAGCAGAACGTGACCATGTTCGCGGTGTTGACGCGGATCTCGAACGATGAGGATCTGCTGCGGCCGGGGATGAACGCGGATGTCGAGGTCGTGATCGGGCGCCAGGAAGATGTGCTGGCCGTCGCGAACAGCGGGATCAAGTCGCAGCAGGAAGCGGCCCAGATCGTCCGCGCCCTCGAGATCGACGCCGATGTGAACGCCCTCATCAGCGATCTCCGCGAGCGGAATCGGCCGCCGGAGCCCCTGACGGCGGACGGAACGACGGCCGAGGCGGGCGGCGAGGCCGAGGAGGAACCCGAGATCGGCGGCGTGCCGATGTCCGAGTTCCAGTCGATGTCGCAGCAGGAGCGGATGCGGGTGATCCAGAACCTGTCCGCGGAAGAGCGCGGCCGCCTCATGCAGCAGTTCCGCGGCGGCGGGCGCGGCGGGGCCGGCGGCGGGGCCGGCGGCCCACGGCGACGGCCGGATGAGCCGCGGCCCGCGTTCGTGTTCAGGTACGACGAGATGGGCGCCCTCGGCGTCAAGGCCGTCATGATCGGGCTCAGCGACTTCGACCACACGCAGATCGTGCAGGGGCTCGAGGAGGGCGAGGAGATCGTGGCGGTTCCCCTCTCCCTCATCCAGCAGCAGGAGTTCCTGAACCGGATCCGCAGCAGGTCGGCGCTGCCGGGCGTCGGCGGAAGGTGACGAGGACCGCATGATCTTCTTCGAGGTGCTTCGCGTGGCCATGGACGCGATCCGGGCCAACAAGCTCCGCTCGTTCCTGACGATGCTCGGGATCGTCATCGGCGTGGGGGCCGTCATCACGATGGTGGCGCTCGGCGAGGGCGCGCAGCGGCAGGTCGAGCAGCAGATCGCCTCCCTGGGGACGAATGTGCTCACGGTTCGCGCCGGACAGGGGATGTTCCGCGGCGTACGGGGCGGCTCGAGCTCGCGCCTCACGGTCGATGACGTGGACGCGGTGCGCAACGGGGCCCCCGCGCTGGTCCAGATCGCG
Organism: Candidatus Palauibacter sp.; assembly: GCF_965222475.1. Lineage (GTDB taxonomy): Bacteria > Gemmatimonadota > Gemmatimonadetes > Palauibacterales > Palauibacteraceae > Palauibacter. The sequence continues at coordinate 81,679 of NZ_CBDCUB010000004.1, forward strand.
CCCGAGATGCAGGGGCAGCTGCAGGTTCAATTCGGGCGCAACAACGCGAACGTCCGCATCCTCGGGACGACGCCGAACTATGCCGAAGTCGGAAACTATACGGTCGCCGTGGGCAGGTTCTTCAACGAATCGGAGAACCAGGGACGGCGGAGGGTCGCGGTGCTCGGGGGGGCGGTTCCGGCAGTCCTGGGCACGGACCCGGCCGAACTCGTCGGCCGCTCGATCTCGATCCGGAACATCACGTTCGAGGTCGTGGGCGTCCTGGAGGAGAAGGGCGGGCAGAGCTGGTTCAACGAAGACGAGCAGATCTTCGTCCCGCTCCAGACGGCGCAGTTCCGGCTCCTCGGGACGGACAGGGTGAACCAGTTCAAGGTCGTCGTCGAGAGCGAGACCGCGATTCCCATCGCGATGGTGCAGATCGAGGACGTCCTCCGGCGGGAACACCGCCTTCCCCTCGGGCGGGAGAACGACTTCTGGATCTCCGACAGCGCGCAGTTCCTGCAGACGGCGCAGGAGACGACGCAGACCTTCACCATGCTGCTGGCGGGTATCGCGGCGGTGAGCCTCCTCGTCGGCGGGATCGGGATCATGAACATCATGCTGGTGTCGGTCACCGAGCGGACGAAGGAGATCGGCGTCCGCAAGGCGCTCGGCGCCACGCGGAGCGCGGTCATGCTCCAGTTCCTGTTCGAAGCCACCACGCTCTGCGTGACGGGCGGGATCCTTGGCGTCGGCTTCGCATACGGCGCGGCGGAGATCCTCTCGCGCTCGGCCGGCTGGACGATGGCGATCGCTCCGGAGGCGATCGGGCTCGCGGTGGTGTTCGCGGCCGTGGTCGGCGTGTTCTTCGGCATCTGGCCGGCTCGCCGCGCCGCGCGACTCGATCCGATCGTGGCGCTGCGGTACGAATAGCCCGCTTCTCGCGCCGCTTCTCCCGGCAACCTCTCCCCGGGGCGGGATTGGCGGTACGTTGCGGGCGGACGTATGGTCCCGGCGTGAGCCCTGACACCCGCGCGGGCCTTGCCCCGGGGTGTTTATTCAACCCGGTCCCGGACGCGATCGAATGAGCGTTCCGCTGAGAGAACTGCCCGACACCGCCCGTCTCTGGATCTACGGGACGGACCGTCCGCTGTCGGACGGGGAGCGCGAAGCGCTCGTGGGCGACCTGCGCGCGTTCGTCGACGCGTGGACGGCCCACGGGGCGGCGCTCCGCGCCGGCGTGGAGTGGGTCGAGGGGCGCTTCGCGGTCATCGCCGTGGACGAGGCTTCGGCGCCGGCCTCGGGGTGCTCGATCGATGCCATGGTGCGCCGGCTCGCCGCGCTCGAGGCGCGGCTCGGCTGCTCGCTGCTCGACGGCACGCGCGTGTTTTATCGCGGCGAGTCCGGCGAGATCGTGGGCTGCGCCCGGGCCGCGTTCCGGGCCCGGGCGGCGGCCGGCCAGGTCGACGATTCGACCGCGGTCTTCGATCCCACCATCGAGACGCTCGCGGAACTGCGGGCGGGCGACCTGGAGCGGCCGGCCTCCCGCTCCTGGCACCGACGGCTCGTGGCCCGGCCGGCCGGACGGTCCTGATCCGGGGACCGGTGTGACGGGAGGTCCGGGGGGGGGCGCATCGGGCTCGGCGGAGGGGAAGCTGGCCTTCGCCCTCTCCGGGGGGGGCGCCCGGGCCGCCTACCAGACCGGAGTCCTGTGCCACATCGGCGAGCGGCTGCCGAAGCTCCGGATCCCCCTGCTCACAGGTGTCTCTGCGGGCGCGATCAACGTGGGGTTCCTCGCCTCCTATCGTGGCGACTTCCGGCAGGCGACGCGGGCCCTGAGGCGGCGCTGGCTGTCGCTGACGACCGAGGAAGTACTGCGGACGAACCCGACTTCGCTCCTGAAGGTGGGGGTCCGGCTCGGCGGTTCGCTTCTCGGGGGCGGGGTCGGACTGAGTCCGCAGTTCCGGAGCCTCGTGGACACCGCGCCGCTGCGCGAGTTCATCGACCGCAACCTCGGCGTCGGAGCCATCGGGGAGCGGATCGAGGCGGGCTACCTCGAGGCGATCGGTCTCACGGCGATGTCCTACCAGACGGGGCGTACCGTGCTCTTCCTCCAAGGGGAATCGAGCGCGCGGCCGTGGCCCGCCACGGCGCGCAACCGGCTGGTGCGGACCGACATCTCGGTCGACCACATCCTCGCCTCCGCGTCGATCCCGCTCGTGTTCCCGGCCGTCAAACTGGGGCAGCAGCACTACGGGGACGGCAGCTTTCGCACCGCGGCGCCGCTGGCGCCCGCGATCCACATGGGCGCGGATCGCATCTTCACGATTTCGGCCCGTTATCGGCGCTCCGAACTGGAGGCGAGGCGACCGGACACGGCCGGCTACCCGCCCCCGGCACGCGTGCTCGGCCTGCTTCTCAACTCGGTCTTTCTCGACACGCTCGACTGGGACGCGGCGTCGTTGCGGAGGATCAACCATCTCATCGACAGCCTCCCGCCCGAAGTGGCGTCGGAGCAGGGTCTGCGCCACGTCGACCTGCTCATCCTCAGACCCTCCCGCGACATCGGGAGACTCGCACGCGAGTTCGAAATCGAACTGCCTCCGGCGCTGAGGTTCCTGGTGCGCGGTCTCGGCACGCCGGGGGTCAGGAACGCGGATTTCCTCAGCTATCTCCTCTTCGAGAGCGAATACGTGCGGACGCTCGTCGAACTCGGGGAAGCCGACGCGGAATCGAACTGGGACCGTATCGCGTCGTTTCTCACCTGACCGTGCACGTGAAGATCGTCCATTTCGCCGACCTTCACCTCGACTCTCCCTTCGCCTGGTGCGAGGCGAGCGGAGACGTGGCCCGTCGCCGGCGCGAGGCGCTGCGCGAGACGCTCCTCGCGATCACGGCTCTTGCGAGGGATACGGATGCGGACGCGCTCCTCTGCGGCGGCGATCTCTACGAGCACGACCGCGTGACCCTGGACACGGAGAAATTCCTCCGGCAGACGTTCGCCGGTCTCGACCCGATGCCCGTCTACATCGCTCCGGGCAATCACGACTGGTACGGGCCGACGAGCCTCTATGCGACGGAGGAGTGGAGCAGCAACGTCCACATCTTCCGCGAAGCGGTTCTGCGCCCCGTCCCGGTCGCATCCGGGATCACGCTCTGGGGCGGCGCGCACTGCGCGCCCGCGAATACGGACAACTTTCTCGGCGGCGGCGTCCGGGTGGAGGGCCCGGGCGTCCATCTCGCGCTCTTCCACGGCGCGGAACAGTCGTGGCTCGCCGCGCAGGGAGAGGGGAAGGTGCCGCACGCCCCCTTCGACACGGCGGACATCCGGACGGCGGGCCTCGACCACGCGTTCCTCGGCCACTATCACCGGCCCGCGGACGGCGCTCACCACACCTATCCGGGCAATCCCGATCCCCTGCAGTTCGGAGAGGACGGGGAGCGCGGGGCCGTCGTGGCGACGATCACGGCGGAGGGCGCGGTGGAGTGCGAACGTCGTGTCGTCGCGGTGACGCAGGTCCACGACCTCACACTCGACGTCACGGAGTTCACGAGCCGACAGCAGATTCGAGACACCCTGCGCGAGGTCGCCGAGGGCCGCAGCGGTCTCGCGCGCCTTACGGTGACCGGGGACCTCGAACCCTCGCTCGATCTTCAGGAGGAAACGATCCGGGAACAGTTGCTTGACACTTTCGAGGCCGTCCAGATCCGGAAATCGGGTCTTCACCTGGCGTACGACCTCGATCGGATCCGCGAGGAACCCACCGTGCGGGGCCAGTTCGCGAGAGACGTGATGGGGGCGGATCTGCCGGAGGACGAACGACGCCGCGTGTTGAGGATGGGACTCCGAGCCCTCGACGGGCGGGACGATCTGGAGGTGCTCTGAGCCGTGCGTTTCGAGTCTGTCGTAGCGTACGCCTTCGGCCCCCTGCGGGACGAGAGCCTCGAGTTCGCACCGGGCATGAACGTCGTCTACGGTCCCAACGAGGCGGGGAAATCCTCCTGGCACGCCGCGGTCTACGCCGGCCTGTGCGGGATGCGCCGCCGCCGGGGAATGCCGCGCAAGGACGAGAAGGTCTTCGCGGAACGGCACAGGCCCTGGGGGAGCGACGAATGGGAGGTGGGGGCCGTCATCGCGCTGGAGGACGGACGGCGCGTCGAGTTGCGGCACGATCTCGCGGGCAGGGTCGACAGCAGCGCGCGGGATGCGGGCGTCGCGGGTCGCGACTACTCGAGCGAGATCATCCACGAGGGCGCGCCCGATGGCTCGCACTGGCTGGGACTCAACCGCCGCTCGTTCCTTCACACGGCCTGTGTACGGCAGGCGAACATCCTCAGGGTGCGGGACGACCCCCTGTCCCTTCAGGAGGACATGCAGCGCGCCGCTGCCACGGCCGGGGCGGATGCGACGGCCGCCGCGGCGCTTCAGCGGCTCGATGACTACCTGAGGGACCGGGTCGGCTCGACACGGGCGCCGACGAAGCCGCTGGTGAGGACCGAACGGGAAACCGACGACGCGCGCGCGGCGCTCGAGACCGCGCAAGAAGCCCACCGCGACTACCTGCGGCGGCGTGTGCAGGTGGAGGATCAGGAGCAAGCGGCCAGGGAGGCGGAGCTGCGGGTCGATGCCATGCAAGCCGCGCTCGCCGATGTTGAAGCGAACGCGCTCGCCGAACGGCTGGGAGACGCGCGAGCGCTCGTTGAACAGTTTCCGGAAGGCGCGCCTCACCCGCTGCCCGATGGCGGCGAACTGCACAGGAAAGTCATTGAAACGCTGACGACGTGGAGCAACCGGCCGGTATTGCAGGAGTTGACGGGGCCCTCGGCGCAGGAACTGGCGGAGAGGATCGACCGGGCCCACCGCGGGGTCCTCGCAGCACGCGCCGTCGTGGCGGAAGCCGGGGCGCTCGACGTCGAACGCCGCGTCGCGCGGGCACGCGAGCTGGGGGCTCTCTTCCCGGCGGGCGCTCCGCGCACCTCCGCCGCCGAGGAAGCGCACGCGAGCCAGGTTCGGGACGCTCTCAACGCCTGGGAGTCGCTCCCACCCCTCCGGGAGCCGGACGGGCCGGACGTCGAGCAACTCGAACTGCGTCTGGCGGATTTTGACAGGAAGCGTCGGGGGGGCCGCGCCGCATCGGGGACGCGACGATCCGGATCACATCTCCTCGCCTGCGGTGTCGCTGTAGTGGCGGGGATCGCCGCTGCCCTGCTGCTGCCCGATTTGCGGGTCGTGGGTCTGACCGTGGCCGCCACCGGGGCCGCGGCGTTCCTCTGGCTTCGGTTCATGGACTCGCGGCCCGGCGGGGCGGACATCGCTCTCGTGCTCGAGACGCAACGCGACGCCATGGCTCGCAGCCTCGCGGTGCGCCGCACCGAACAGGCTCGCTACGAAGCCGCACTCGAGCGCAGAGCCGCGCTGATCGAGCAACTGGTCGACCTCGCCGCGCTCGACAACGGCGCGGGATCGGAGCCGGAGACGGTCCTCCGAAGGCTGCGCGAGTGGGAGGCGTCGTGGCGCGATGCGAAGCTGGCGCGTGCCCAGTTGGGCCTCGAATGGGACGAGCTTCAGGGACTGCTGGGCGGGTCGTCGCTGGAGGAACTCGTCGCGGAGGCCGGACGACTCCGGGAAGAAGCCGCTGGCCTCGGCGCATCCGCGGACGAATCCCGGCTGGACGAACTGCGGGCACGAAGCGTATCCGCGCGTGAACTCGCCGAGATGGAGCAGCACGTCGACGACGAACTCCGCGGGTGGCAGGAAGAACGAGCCGAGCGCCTCGCGGCGGAAGCCCGGCACCGCCTGGACACCGAGCGGATCGCCGCCGCCACGGAGACGCTGCGAGCGACGGCCGCGCGGATCGACGTGACCGGCGACGACGGGGAAGAGCTGGCCGAGGCGCTCGAGGCGTGGCGGGCGGGCCGGGAACGAGCCCTCGGGGAAGCCGGACGGCGCAGCGAATCGTGGGACCGGCTACAGCAGCTGCTCGGCGACCGAACGCTGGATGAGTTCGCCGCGGAGGCGGAGCGGCTCCGCGCCCGCGCGGACCGGCTGGCGCACGAGGTGGGGCCGCGCGCGCTTGCGATGGCCCGCGACAGCGGGCCCACGGCCGAGAGACTGGAAGCTCTTCGCTCGACAGCGGAGTCCGCGCGCTCGGAGGTGGACAGGGCGCACGGCCAGCTCACGGAACGCGAGCAGAACCTCCCCCGCGTGGCGGACGCCGAAGACGCTCTGGCGGCGGCCGAGCGCGAACAGGCCCGCGTTGGGCGACTCAAGCGCACACTGGACAGCACGATCGCCTTCCTGCGGGAGGCGGAGGAACGCGTCCTCCGTGACATCGCGCCGATCCTCACGAGCACGATTCTCGAATGGCTTCCCGGGGTGATGGACGGACGCTATACGGGCTGTCGCATCGACCCCGAGTCCCTGCTCGTGGAAGTCCGCACGAACCGGGGACGCTGGCGTGCCGCCGAGCTGCTGTCGCACGGGACGGCCGAGCAGATCTATCTGCTCCTCAGGTTCGCACTCTCCCGCCATCTCACCGGGAAGGGTGAGACCTGTCCTCTGATCCTCGACGATGTCGTGGGCGCGTCGGACGCGGAACGCAAGGAGGCGATGCTCCGGACGCTGCGCGCGGTCGGGGAATCGACCCAGGTCATCCTCTTCACCCATGAGGACGATGTCCGGGACTGGGCCAGGCGGAACCTCCACGCCCCCCGCAACCGTCTGATCGAACTCGCGGGACCCCGGCCGCACGCCGAGGAGCGGCCGGCTACCTGAACGCTTCGGAGCTCGTGGAGTGGCCCGGGTCCACCTTCGCACTCGGGTCCATGTAGTGCACCGCGTTGTTGACGGCGATGGCGGCCTCGCCGAAGCCGGTGGAGATCAGTTCCAGCTTGCCCTCGTAGGTGGCGATGTCTCCCGCCGCGTACACCCCCGGGATGTTCGTCCGCATGCGCGAGTCGACCAGGATCGCATTCTTTTCGAGTTCGAGTCCCCATTCGGCGATCGGACCGATGTTGGGAACGAACCCGATGAGGGCGATGATCTCGTCCACCTCGAGCCGGACCGTTTCCTTCGTCTTCGTGTGCTGGAGCGTCGCGGCCTCGACCCGGCCGCTCCCGTGGATCTCCGTGACGGTGTGGAAGGTCCGGAGCTCCAGCTCGCCCCTCTCGTGCGCGCCCTCGACCTGCGCCACTGTACGCTCGTGCGCGCGATACCGGTCCGAGCGGTGAATGTGGGTCAGCTCGCCGGCGATCTCGCGCAACGCCCAACTCCAGTCGAAGGCGGAATCGCCCCCGCCCACGAGGAGGACCCTCTTCCCGCGGCATGATTCGGGGTCCTTCACGTGGGTGGTCAGCCCCCGCTTCCAGAACTCGTCCCAGCCCGGCGCGGCCAGGGTCCGGCTCTTGAAGGCGCCCTTCCCCCCGGCGATCACGACGGTCCGCGTTGGACGCGGTCCTTCATCCGTGCGAAGGTCGAACGATTCGTTTCCGGGATTCAGGGTGAGCACGCGTTCTTCGAGGCAGACTTCCGCGTTGAACTGCGTCGCCTGCGTCACGAGATCCCGCGCCAGATCCTTGGCCAGGATCCGTGGGAACCCGGCCACGTCGAAGACGTTCTTCTCGGGATAGAGAGCGGTCAACTGGCCGCCGAGTTCGGGCAGAACGTCGATGATACGGGCCGACACACCCCGCATTCCGGCGTAGAACAACCCGTAGAGACCGGTCGGGCCCCCTCCGATGATTGTGATATCGACCGTTTCGTTGCGCACGCCGTCGTTGTCCCCGCCATCCGGAACCGGTCACGCCACGCTCTTCCATTTGCGGCGCAGACAGTGCGTCCCGTAATCGATGATCGCCCACACGGAGGTGACCCCGACGAGGAGCACGAGTGCCGGAACATATCGGGGGTCGAAGATCAGAGCGAGAAGCGTAAGGAACTGCAGTCCCGTGGCGATCTTGCCCGGCCAGCGCGGTCTGAAGGGGATGATGAGAGACACCAGGCGAGCGAGAAAGTACGACCCGGCGGTGTACAGGTCCCTCAGGATCAGGATGAGGAACGACGCCCCGTCGAGTCCGCCCGAGGCGAGGAAACCGGCAAGCGCGAGGAGGACGAACAGCTTGTCGCAGAGCGGATCGAGCAGGCGTCCGATCTGCGAGCGCGTCCCGCTGACGCGGGCGATGAACCCATCCAGGACATCGGTCGCGCCGGCCGTGCCCACGAGCACGGCCATGAGCCCGGGGTCCGCCACCACGGTGAACGCGAGTCCGAGCGGAATGCGACTCAGCGACAGGAGATTGGAGAGGGTCAGGAACCCCGGGTCGTGCGTCTGTATCGGATCCTCCGCTTCCGTCTGGTCTCCAAGCCTTCCGGGTCACCGGGAAGATGCACGTTGCGGGAGCGCGTCTCCAGTACTCGCGCAACTGTACCCGCCACCTCCCCGGGCACCCGGCGGCGAATTCGATTACGCCGGGAGTTCCGCGTTCTCGGCCTCGAGTTCCGACCCGACCGGTCGCGGGTCGAGCATGACGAGATCCTCGACGACGACGTCCACGGTCGGAATCGCGATCCCGTCTCGTTCGAAGGATCCGTATTCGAGGTGGCCTTCGACGTACAGCCGCGATCCCTTGCGAACGTATTCCCCGACCGTCTCCGCCTGCTTGCGCCAGAAGGTGAGACGGTGCCAGTCGGTGCGACGCCGGGTCTCCCCGTTCGTTCGAAAGACACGGTTCGTCGCGAGTGAGAGGTGTGCGACCGGGGTGCCGGAGGTCGTCTCGCGGACATCGGGGTCGCTCCCGGCGTTGCCTACCAGGATGACCCGGTTCACGGTTCTCGACATGCCTGCCTTCTCCCTTCGTGTTCATGGACGGGTGTTGGGGGACGTGCCAGTATCCGGTCTGGACGACGGGCTCCCAAGGCCGACCCCTCCACCGGACGAGGTGGCGGATCGGATCTTGACGTCATCGTCGCAAGTGGATCTGCTCAGGGATGGTCGACATCGATTCTCGTTCCAGATTGGCGCGGGGCCGGGCCCGGACGGGCTTCCTCCTGATCGCCGGCGGCGCGCTGCTGGCGGGAGCCGTCTTCTCCAGCGACCTCATCGTTCGCTGGAGTCTCGAAGGGTCGCGCATCACCGTGCTGGCGCACTCGGCGGCGGGACTCTCGCCAGGTTCGACCGTCTGGGTGGCGGGGCGACCGGTGGGGCGGGTCTCATCCATCTCCTTCCGCCCGCTCGACGCGAGCCCCCGTGAGCCGACGCAGGCGCACGTCGTGGTCGAGGCCGTGATCGCACGGGTGGCCGAGCCGATCCTTCGAGAGGACGCCACGGCCGAGGTGCGGACGTCCGACCCTCTCGCGGCGGCGATCGTGGCCATCGATCCGGGAAGCGGATCCGCGCCGCCCTGGAACTTCTCCGATACGCTCCGCGCGGCGGGACCGCCGCTCGACCCCGAAGCCGTCCTCGCACGCGCGGACACGCTGGCGATGGCGGTGCGATCGCTCGAGGCTCTCGCGGCGGAGGCCGGTAAAGCGATCACGTCGGGTCGCGGCTCACTCGCGCGCCTGCGCGAGGAGCCCGAGACGCTGGAGGGGCTGAGGCGCGAGTTCGGAACGCTGCGAGAACTTCTCGAAGGCGACCTCTCGCGGTCTTCTCTGGCTCGGTTCGTGACGGACACGCTCGTGGGGGCGGCAGCCGACCGGGTCGCCGAACGGTTCGCGGCGTTGGACGCGTCCCCGGAGCGTCGGGCTTCGCGCCGCAGCATGGAGACGGCCACGGCGGCCGTCGAGGCGATGGGAACCCGTCTTGCGTCGCTCGCTCAGCGGATCGAGCGGGGGGAAGGCACGGTGGGTCGCGCGCTGATGGACGGCGAAATCCATCGGCAGCTCGACGCCCTGCGCGTCACGGTCGCCGCCCTCGCCGAGGAGTTGAAGTACAGCCCGTCGCGGTGGCTGCGCGTCCGGGTCTTCTAGCTCTAGCGGCCCGTCAGCTTCTCCGGCTCGGCAGCGCGCCGTGCACGGCGAACTTCAGGAGTTCGGTCGTACGGCCACGCCTTCGCCGGACGGCTATGACGATGTGATCGACGACCTGGTCGCGGTCCTCGAGCGACACGGCGACATCGACGGATCCATCCGCCGCCGTGATCCGCGTACGGATGGCGCGACCCGGCTCGGCGTCCGCCGCGCGGGCCGGGTTCCGGCACAGCGTGCGGGAGGAGCGGCGTCCCCCCGGTACCGGGCACGACAACTTCAACAGCCGGAACCAGTCCGGCTGATAGCTTATACGCCACAGATTGCCGAGCTGGTCGAGTCCTCTTCCCTCGCGATTGTGTCTGGCCATCGGGCGCTCGACGGTGAGAGTTGACTTGCGGGCGGTCGCTTGACCCTGTCGGGCGGCCCCATTATGGTCGTCGGGTCCGCCCCGGACCACATCCCCCGGCTGTAGCTGCTGGCATTACCTCACGACCGCAACCCGGCTCACTCACGCTCCCACTCCCTCTTCCGGAGGATGGCGTTGGATATCGCCGAACTCAAATCGAAGTCGATCGGCGAGCTTCATGACCTGGCCGAAGAACTCGACATTCTCAACTTCTCGGGTCTTCGCAAGCAGGACCTGATCTTCCGAATCGAGCAGAACCTGCTCGATTCCGACGTGGTCCTCCGCGGCGAGGGCGTACTCGAGATCCTGCCGGAAGGCTACGGATTCCTCCGGAGCCAGGACTGGAACTATCTGTACGGGCCCGATGACATCTACGTCTCCCCCTCGCAGATCAAGCGTTTCGACATGCGGACGGGAGACACGATCCAGGGCCGGGTCCGGCCGCCGAAGGAGGGGGAGAGGTATCTCGCCCTCCTCAAGGTCGAGACCCTGAACGGCGTGGACCCGGACAAGGCGAAACACCGCATCGCATTCGACAACCTGCGGCCCCGCTATCCGGAGGAGAGGCTCGTTCTCGAGAGCGAGGACGGCGATGTGTCGATGCGGATTCTCGATCTCATCGCGCCCATCGGGAGGGGGCAGCGGAGCCTGATCGTGTCTCCGCCGAAGGCCGGGAAAACGATCCTCCTCCAGAAGATCGCGAACGCCATAGTCGAGAACCAGCCGGACGCGAAGGTGATCGTGCTTCTCATCGACGAGAGGCCCGAAGAGGTCACGGACATGGAGGAAAACGTCCCGGCCGAGATCATCTCCTCGACCTTCGACGAGCCGGCCGACCGCCATACGCAGGTCGCGGAGATGGTGATCGAGAAGGCCAAGCGGCTGGTCGAGTACCAGCACGACGTCGTGATCCTGCTCGATTCGATCACGCGGCTGGCCCGCGCCTACAACACGACGGTACCCCACTCCGGGAAGATCCTCTCGGGCGGCGTGGACGCGAACGCGCTCCACAAACCGAAGCGCTTCTTCGGAGCGGCACGGAACATCGAGGAAGGCGGGAGCCTCACGATCATCGCGACCGCCCTCATCGAGACGGGCAGCCGGATGGACGAGGTCATCTTCGAGGAGTTCAAGGGCACCGGCAACAGCGAGGTGCTGCTGGACCGTCAGATATCGGACAAGCGCATCTATCCGGCCATCGACCTCAACCGCTCGAGCACCCGCAAGGAGGAACTCCTCCTCAACGAGGTCGAACTCAATCGCATGTACCTGCTGCGGAACTTCCTGTCGGACATGCCGCCGGCCGAGGCGATTCAGTTCATGATCGAACGGATGCGGCGCACGGAGACGAACCAGGAGTTCCTCGACTCGATGGCCGCCGGCAGCTAGTGTCGCGTCCCAGAAATATCTCGGCTATTCGAGCACCGATGCATCCGTCCCTGCGGCGTTACGGGGCCCTCAGCCAGCGGTCCTCCAGCACCTCGACGAGGACGGTGTGTGTCGCACCTCCCGCCGTCAGCGTCACCCGGTAGGTGCCGGGATCGACCGGCGGTCCGAGCGTCTGCACCGGGCTCTCGGGGGCCGGGTTCGTGCGCAGGTTCCATTGCACGCGGTTGAGGCCGGCGTTTCCGGTCCCCGCGAGTTCCCGCACGACCTCTCCCGACGTGACTTCCGAGATCTCGATCGAGACGTCGGCCGGTGCGGACAGGTAGTACTGGATCGCCGTTCCGGCCGGTGCGTTCTCTCCCACCCAGTTCTTGTTACCCGTGACCGAGCGGCTGCGCTGGATCTCGTTCTTCCAGCGCACGGCCGGGCGCGGCTCGAAGAGGTGCGCGTCCTTCGCCAGCACGTCGTCGCCCAGCGCCTGCAGGGCCGTGACATCATCGAGCACATGGATGCTGCGGCCGTGCGTCGCGAGGACGAGGTCGTTCTCCCGCGGGTGGACGAGCACGTCATCGATCCGCACCACCGGCAGGTCGGGCATGAAGTCGTGCCACGTCCCGCCTTCATCCAGAGAGACGAAGAAGCCGAACTCCGTCCCGGCGTAGAGCAGCCGCGGGTTGCGCGGATCCTGCCGGATCGTGTTCACGTTGCCGAACGACGGCAGGTTGGAGCTGATGCTGGTCCACGAGCGGCCGTAGTCCCGCGTCACGTAGACATGGGGACGGAGGTCGTCGTTCTTGTGTCCGTCGATCGAGACGTAGGCGGTCGCGGGATCCACATGCGAGGCCTCGACGCGGGATACGTAGTGGCGCGTCGTCCCGCCGGGGAGGTTCCGGCTCACCTCGGTCCAGGTCGCGCCGCCGTCCCGGCTCACCTGGATGTTCCCGTCATCGCCCCCGGCCCAGAGAATTCCCGGCACGATCGGCGACTCGGTGATCGACGTGAGGCTGCTCCACATGGAGACGCCGTCGTTCCGCGACGGATTGCATTCCACCCCTCGGTCGAACTGCGAGCAGCGGGGGACCGTGTTCGCCACGCCCATCACGACCTCGGCGTCCCGGTCGATGTCCTTCGTGAGGTCCGGGCTCATCGTCCACGTCTCGCCGCGGTCGCGTGAGGTGAAGAAGCGGTTGCCTCCGGCGTGCAGGGTCCGCGGGTTGTGCGGTGAGAGGAGGAACGGAGTGTTCCAGTTCCAGCGAATTTCGGTGTCCACCGGCGGCGCAGGGACGATGTTCGTGTTGTCCGGATTTTCTTCGCTGGGGGCGCGCGGCGTGATCGACCGGGACTCCCCGGTGCGCAGGTCGACCCGTCGGATACGGCCGTTCTGCGATTCCGCGAACACGATCGCGGCGTCGGTCGGGTCAACCTGGGTGTAGAATCCGTCTCCGCCCCCGACGCGATACCAGTCCTGCGCCAGGATCGGCCCCGAGCGCACCGAACTCGGTCCGCACCAGCTTCCGTTGTCCTGCAGACCCGTGCATACGTGGTAGGGCCGACGCATGTCGACCGAAGCGTGGTAGGGCTGGCCGACGGCCCACGGACGCAGCGACTCCCACGTCTCCCCCTGGTCCCGGCTCACGTCGACGGAGCCGTCGTTGCCGATGAGGAGATGATCGTGGTCGTCGGGATTGACCCAGACCGCGTGCTGGTCGACGTGCCCGAACCCGCTCAGCGTCTCCCACGTTCGGCCGCCGTCGCGCGACTTCGCCACCCGCTGGTCCACTGTATAGACGATGTCCGGGTCCTCGGTCGAGACGCGGATCTGGCTGAAATACATGGGGCGCCCGTTCTCGTTGCTGCGGAACTCCCATGAGCGGCCATTGTCCCCGGAGCGCCATACCCCCGACCACTGCGGGTCGGGCGGCAGCGAGTCCGCTCTCGCGAGCCGCTGCCACTCTTCGCGCTCCTCCTCGGCGAGCGGCGTCTCCCGGTCGGCGGCCACTTCGATCTGCGCGTAGACGACATCCGGGTCGGCCGGCGTCATGGCGAGCGCGATGCGCCCCATGATCCCGTTGGGGAGCCCCGAGCCCTCGACGCGCGACCAGTTCTCACCGCCGTCCTCCGACCGCCAGATCCCGCTGCCCGCCCCGCCTCCGACGAAGCAGCAGACGGTGCGCCGGCGCTCATAGGTCGCGGCCAGCAGGAGGTCGGGGTTCGTCGGGTCCATGACGAGGTCCGTGGCGCCGGTGTCCTCGTCGACCGCGAGGACGTGCCGCCACGTCCCGCCGCCATCCGTCGACTTGAAGACGCCCCGCTCGGGGTTCGGCCCGAACAGACGGCCGACCGCGGCCACCCACACGATGTCCGGATTCGACGGGTGCACGAGCACCCGCGCGATGGTCTGGGTCTCGCGCAGCCCGACGTGGGTGAACGAGGCGCCGCCGTCGCTGCTCCTGTACACCCCGTCCCCGAACGAAGAACTCTGCCGGTTGTTGGGCTCGCCCGTTCCGAGGTAGAGGATGTCGGGATCGGACGGCGCGATCGCGATATCCCCGACCGAGTGCGTCCCGTAGCTGTCGAAGACGGACTCGAACGTGGTTCCGTTGTTCGTGGTCTTCCACAGGCCGCCGGTCGCGAACCCCACGTAGAAGATCCGGGTGTCCGTGGGATGGACCGCGAGATCGTCGACGCGGCCGCCCTGCCCCGTGGGGCCGATCGATCTCCAGCGGAAGCCCTGGAGGAGCGGGTGCGCGGGGGCGTTGCTGACAGCCTCGGCGGCACCTTCCTGCGCGTGGGCGGGCGACGCGGGGATTGAGGGCGCGGTGAGCGCCAGCGTGATCGTTACAAGGAGGCGCGTGCCGAAGGCGTCGGGCATGTGATCCTTCTCTCTGTCCGTGATCGATTGGCAGTCCGCCATTATCCCACGCGGGATCGGACTCTGTCAAAACGAGACCGGCTCGCGCGGGGCGACTTGCCCGGGGGGAGCCGGAAGAGCATGCTGCTTTCGTCGGCTGAACCGGAGGATGCATGCCCATATACGAGTACAGGTGCCGCGGCTGTATGCGTGAGTTCGAGCTCCTCGTCCTGGGGCGGCGGACGCCGGCCTGTACGTCGTGCGAGAGCGAGGATCTCGAGAAGCTCATCTCCCTGCCGCGGGTCCACTCCGAGTCCCGGAAGGGGAGATCGCTCGCGGCCGCGAAGAAGCGCGATGCGAAACTCGGGAGCGAGCGCACGCGTGCCCAGCGGGAGTACGAGCTCAGCCACAACGATTGAAGACCCGGCCCAACGACGCGAGCGTCAAGGATTTCCTCGCGAAGGCAGGGAACGAGCGAAGGCGAGGGGACGCGCTCGCGCTGCTCGAGTTGATGAAGGGGGTGACCGGCGAGGAGCCGGTGATGTGGGGGGATTCGATCGTCGGTTTCGGCAGCTACCACTACCGGTACGCCAGCGGGCGGGAGGGCGACTGGCCGCTCGCCGGATTCTCGCCGCGGAAGCACGCGCTCACGCTCTACATCATGTCGGGGTTCGCGAAGCACGGTGAACTGCTGTCGCGGCTGGGCCGGCACAGGACCGGCAAGTCCTGCCTCTACATCAAGCGACTCGAGGATGTCGATCTGAACGTGCTCCGCGAACTCGTGGAGCGTTCGGTGGAAGAGGTCTCGACTCGCTACGCCGGCGGCGGTTCGTGAGCGTGGGGGGGAGGGGATGACGAATTCCTACACCGAGGCGCTGGCCGCTCACGGGCTGGAGGATGTGCAGCCCCGGTACCGGCGGCTTCTCCTCGAGCTGAAGGCGCGGGACGCCGCGG
This sequence comes from Candidatus Palauibacter sp., assembly GCF_965222475.1. GTDB lineage: Bacteria > Gemmatimonadota > Gemmatimonadetes > Palauibacterales > Palauibacteraceae > Palauibacter. Next base: position 97,222 of record NZ_CBDCUB010000004.1, read on the forward strand.
CCTACGAACGCGCCGTCGCGCGATACCGTTCGGAGGTCGAAGGGGTGACCCCGGGAGCCGACGCGCTGACGGCCTGGCTTTCCTACGGGGCGTGGCTGGCTTCCCGGATCGAACCCGGCAGACTCGTCAGTATTTCGTCCGAGGGACTCGCGACCCCGGCTCCGGATCCGGCCCCGTCGGATCCCATGCTGATCCATCTGCCCGAGGCGCCGAACCGAAAAGCGCTGGTGGTCGCGATGCCCGCCGACCCAACGGACGCACAGCGCGCCACGGCCGACCTGTTGTGCGAGTAGAGGCCGCCCCGGCCCATGGATGAGGTGGAAGAGGAGGAACGGCGGTGACATCAGGCACCCTGCGGCACGAGCGGATCGAGCCGCGCGCCCTCGAACAGGAGATGCGCGAGTCCTTCATCGACTACTCGATGAGCGTCATCGTGCAGCGAGCGCTCCCCGATGCGCGCGACGGTCTCAAACCGGTCCATCGCCGGATCCTCTACGCGATGCGGGAAGAGGGACTGCACCCGTCGCGCCCGCACAAGAAGAGCGCGACGGTCGTGGGCGACGTACTCGGCCGGTACCACCCGCACGGAGACGGCGCTGTCTACGATACGATGGTGCGGATGGTGCAGGACTTCTCGCTGCGCTACCCGCTCATCGACGGGCAGGGCAATTTCGGCTCGATCGATGGCGATTCGGCCGCCGCCTACCGCTACACGGAAGTACGGCTGACGCCTCTGGCCGTCGATCTGCTCGAGGACATCGATCGCGACACGGTCGACATGCGGCCCAATTTCGACGGGCGCCTGACAGAGCCCAAGGTACTCCCCTGCCGGTTGCCTCACCTCCTGATCAACGGAAGCGATGGGATCGCGGTCGGGATGGCGACCAAGATTCCGCCGCACAACGCGGTGGAACTCCTCGACGCGGTCGACCACCTCATCGCGAACCCGAAGTGCAGCGTGGACGAACTGCTCGCCCGCGTGCCCGGGCCCGACTTCCCGACCGGCGGCTACATCCGGGGCCGGGCCGGCATCGAGTCCGCCTACCGGACGGGGCGCGGTCGGATCGACATGCGCGCCCGGATCCATATTGAGGAGGGGAGGTTCGGAAAGAACTCGCTCATCGTCACCGAACTCCCCTACCAGGTGAACAAGACGCGCGTCATCGAACAGATCACGCGGCTGGTACGGGCCGGGCAGACCGACGCGATCACGGACCTCCGAGACGAGTCCGACCGGGACGGCATCCGGCTCGTGATCGAGCTCAAGCGTGACGCGGAACCGGACAAGGTCGTCGCCACCCTGTTCAAGAAGACACAGCTCCGATACACGTTCGGCGTCATCATCCTCGCCCTCGTCGACGGCCGGCCCGAGGAACTGGATCTCCAGACGGCCCTCGGGATCTGGATCGAACACCGGCTCTCCGTGATCCGCCGCGGCGCGGCGCACGATCTCGGCCGCGCCCGCGATCGCGCGCACGTCGTTGAAGGCCTTCGAGTGGCGCTGGACGACATCGACCGCGTGATCGAGATCATCCGCGGATCGAAGACCGCGGAGTCCGCGCGAAGCGGGCTGCTGGCGGAGTTCGCGCTGAGTGAGCGGCAGGCCGACGCGATCCTGGCCATGCGACTCGTCCAGCTGACCGGCCTCGAACGCACGAAGCTGGCGGAAGAGCTCCTGGCGCTGCAGGAGGAGATCGTGCGCCTCTCCGCGCTCGTGGAGGATGAGGACACGCGGCGGAGCTTTCTGCGCGAGGAGCTTCGGGAGCTCGCGAGACGCTACCAGGACCCCAGGCGGACCGAGATCCTCGACGATGGGACGACTTTCCGAGTCTCCCGGGGCGGCGGCGGCGAGATGAAACTCGTGCTCGTCAGCCGGGGCGGCTACGTGAAAGCCCAGCCGGCGGCGACGGGCGGGGGGCTGGCGGGGGCCGAGGCCCTGTCGAACCGGGCGGGCGATTTCGCGCGCCACGCGTTCCTGGCCGGCGGAGGGCAAACCATCCTGCCGGTCACGGCGCGCGGGCACGCGCACGCCCTGCCCGTCTCCGCGCTGCCGCGGGGCACCCGAAGCTCTCGTGGCAGGCACCTGTCGGAGTTCCTGGACCTTGAGCTGGGCGACGAGATCGTCGTCGTCCTGCCGGTCGAAGACTTCGCTCAGGACCGGTTTCTTGTCGTCGTCACGCGACAGGGGCAGGTCAAGCGCTCCGCCCTGTCCGACTATGCCAATGCGCGCGCCGCAGGCATCATCGGGGTCCGGATCGCACGCGGCGACGAGGTCGTGGCGGCCTTCATCACCGAGGGCGGCGGCGACCTCCTCCTGGCGACCCGGTCCGGCCAGGCGATCCGCTTTCCGGAGTCCACGATCCGCGTCATGGGCCGCACGACCCGTGGCGTGAAGGCGATCGAACTCACCCGCGGCGACGTCGTCGTGGCCGCCGCGGCCCCGCGGCCGGACGCCGATCTGCTGGTCGCCACGTCGGCGGGCTACGCCAAGCGGATCCCCTTCACCGAGTTCCGGGTGCAAGGGCGGGCGGGGAAGGGATTCACGATTCTCCCGGAACGGAAACGGACCGGCCATCTGGTGGGATTCCTCGAGGCGCACGCCGCGGACGAGGTCGCGTGGGAGCTGTCGGATGGCTCGGTGGCGACGACCTCGGCGAGGGCCGCGATCCGGCGCGCCCCGCGGGAGGCGGGCCGTCCGGCGGTCAGCCTGCGCCCGGGCGTCGCGGTCGAAGCCGTGCACCCAATGCACTCCGGCCGGCGGGGGCAGACCGATTCCCCGCCCGCGGACGAGCCGCGGACGCCGCCCTCCCCTGAAGGGACAGCGCCGGATGGCGCGCCACAGGCGGAGTTCGAGTTCTGAACACATCTCGGGTGCGTTATCGACACCCGTTTTCGGCGCGCGTACGTTCCGGTCGCGTCGACGCACCACGGCGGGAGGGACGGATGGACAGACCTGTTGAGGCGGTTCGCGCGCGGCCCTTCCTCGGGCTCGCGTGGCTGGCGATCGCGTCGCCGTTGCTGGGCGGCTGCGACGGAGCGTCGTCCGGCGGCGGTCCCCGGAGCGAGGCGGCACCCGGCGACACGGCCGCCATGTATGCCGCGCAGCTGACGGAAAGTCTCGGTGGACGGGACGCGTGGGATCGAACGCGCTATCTCTCGTTCCGCTGGATCGTCGAGCGGGACGGACAGGTGGTGGCCAACCGGGAACACGCCTGGGACCGGTACGACGGGAGATATCGCGTCGCCTACGAACAGGAAGGCGCCGCGTACGTCCTGCTGTTCAACGTCACCGAGGTCGAGGAGCACCCCGAACTCGGCAAGGTTCCCGCCGGCCGCGCCTGGGTCGGCGGTACGGAGTTGACCGGTGTCGCGCGCGACTCCGCTCTGCGGCGGGGGTACGGAGCCTTCATCAACGATACGTACTGGGCCGTGATGCCCTTCAAGTGGGAGGACCCCGGCGTGCACCTCGCTTATGAGGGGACCCGGACGCTCTCCGATGGAGGCGAATACGCGGCGGTCCACCTCAGCTTCGATCAGGGCCTGGGCACCACCGAGGATCGGTACTGGGGCTTTCTCGACGAGTCCGGGCGCATGGCGGCCTGGCAGTATCACCTCGGACGGTCCGAAGCCCCCGGCGACGTCATCTGGTGGTCCGATTGGCGTCAGGTGGGCGACATCCAGTTCGCCATGACGCGAGCCAGGGGCGACGGAGAGCGCTTCATCTACTTCGAAGATGTCGCCGCGAGCGAGGCGGTACCCGAAGGACGCTTCGACCCGCCGACGCCTTGAACGAACCCGGTTCCGGTTCCGCACCGCCCGATTCGATCGCGTCCAGCGAAGACGAGGGACGCCGCTACAGGGAGGGCGTCTACGAACCGCTCGACGAGAGCAAGCTGCCGGACGCACCCGACGGCGGGGCCTTCCCGCGGCGGGGCCACGGGCCGCCCTTCAAGCTCGTGCGGGAGATGTCCCGGGTTCCCCGTCTCAGGTACATCATCGGTCCCTCCGTCATCGCGCTCGGCATGGGGCTCGGCAGCGGAGAATTTCTGCTGTGGCCCAACCTTGTGGCCGCGAACGGATTCTCCATCTGGTGGCTGTTCTGGATCGGGGTGGTCACGCAGTTCGTCGTCATCGGCGAGATCGAGCGCTGGACGATCGCCACGGGCGAGTCGACCTTCAACGGGATGGCGCGGCTCGACCGGCTCGGGTTCTGGCCGTGGCTGTTCCTTGTCGCGACGCTGGTGAGCTTCTTCTGGCCCGGCTGGGCGTCGCAGTCCGCCGAGTTCGTGGGCCAGATCGTCGTGATCAGCGGCGGGCCGGACATTGCGTGGCAGCCGATGGCGCTCCTCATGCTCGCCTGTATCTGGTTCGGGCTCGCGGTCTCCCGGATCGTGTACAACGTGCTCGAGCGCCTGGAGATCGCGCTCGTGGCGGGGTTCTTTCCGCTGCTCCTGATCACGCTGCTCGTCGTCGGCCTCGTCCCGTCGCACCTGCTCGAACTCGCGGTCGGCGCGGTCTCGTTCGGGCGCGCACCGGCGGAACTGTTCACGGGGGACCAGTTTCCGACGCTGATTCTCGCGGTGGCGTACGCGGGAACGGGAGGCACGCTGCTCCTCGCCCAGTCGCTGTGGCTGCGCGACAAGGGCTTCGGGATGGCGAGGTTCCAGGGGCGGATCGCCGGAATACGGGGCCGGAACGAGGAGATCAGCACGACCGGTTTCGTCTTCGACGCGGCCGATCCGACCGCCCTCGGGCGCTTCCGGGGGTGGATGAGGACCGTACATCACGAACTGCTCGTCTCGTTCGTGCTCCTCACGCTCCTGAGCGTCGTCATCACGTGCATGCTGGTCGTCGCCACGCTAGGTACGGACAATCCCGGTCTGGCGGGAGACCTGACCGGGATGGTGACGCTTCAGGGGGAGGCGATCCAGCGCGTCGGAGGGCTGTGGCTGAGGGTCGCGTTCCTGTTGGGAGGGTCGCTCGTCATCTTCTCGACACAGCTCGCGATCCTCGACACGGTGACCCGGATCACGGGCTGCATCTTCTACGAACGCTTCGGGCATCGCACGCGCTTCTTCACCCAGAAGCGCACCTTCCTCGTATTCCTGACGATCTTCGTGCTGGCCGCGATGGGGATCATCACCGCGTCGTGGATCGGCGGCGAGGGGCTGGACGTGCTTCAGCCCGATTTCCTGCTCCTCATTGCCGGGCCGTTCACGATGACCAGCATGTTCCTGTTCACGCTCGTGGTCGGCTACATGAACGTGCGGCGCCTGCCGGCCCAACTGGGCCCACCGGCCTGGAAGCGGTGGAGCCTGCTGTGGGCCGCCGTCCTCTGGGGGTGGTTCACCGCCGAACAGCTATCCCGGACGGCGATGTCCGTCGCGGCCGTCGACCCGCGATTCATGGAGTCGCTGGCCCTGCACCCGATCCGGATCCTGTTCTACGCGTTGTGGCTGGCGGCCCTGGGCTGGTTCGCGGTCCGTACGCTCCCGAGTGGGGAGAAACGGGGGTCTCGAGCGTAGGACCCGGCGCCGAAGGGCGCGGACTCAGGGCACGGGATCAGGTCGCGGGATCAGGCGTAGCCTCGGCCATTCTCCGGGCCATTTGCTCCGCGGTGTGCATCCGTGACAGGTCGAGCGAGAAGTCGGGCCGCTCCACCGGCGACAGCTTGTCCATGAGTTCGCGGATTTCCCGCGGGGCAAGACCCGCCGCCTTGAGGTCGTCGCGGGTCGCCATCCCGCCGGCATGGATGGACCCCGCTTCGGCATCCGCGCGAAGCAGGTGGCGCAGGATCGAGAGTTCTCCCGCGCTCAGGCGCGCGCCCATGACTTCGTAGTCGATCCAGGCTTCGTAGCTGAGCGGCGCGACCCGCTCGAGCATCCCCGCCATCACCCGGCCGTACTCCTGGATCTCCCACTGCGCATGGGCGTCCACCCTGAGCCGAAGGAAGTGAAGCAGGTTGTGCAGGTCGATCTTCCAGTACCACTGCGTGTACGTGGAGAGCGGCAAGTCGATGCGCGCCAGCTCCCGGGCGACATCTTCGGAGAGCAGCCACCCGTACGCGTCGGCCGCTTCGGTCCGCAGCCGCTCCCACCGATCGATCGCGCCTCGGTACAGGGCCCGAGGGGCGGGATCTCCCTGCCGCCCCTGGTTGTTCAGACTGCTCTGATAGGCGAACTGCGCCTGGTCCGGCTCGTAGAAGAGCAGCGGCAGGAGGCTGTACCGGGCACTGAGTTCATTGACGGAGGCGGTGCGGTGCCGGATCCACTGGCGCGCCACGAAGATCGGCATCGAGCAGTGGAACTTGAACTCGACCATCTCGCTCGGCGTCGTATGGGCGTGCCTGCGCAGGTAGCGGACGAGGCCGCGCGTCTGGCTGACCCGGCGGGTGCCGGCACCGTAGCTCACGCGGGCGGCTGCCTCTACGTCGGCGTCCGAACCCATGTAGTCGACAAGCGCGACGAACCCGTGGTCGAGCACGGGGAAGTACCAGCCGAGGATCTCCTCGGCCGCGGCGACCGTCGGTCTCTTCGTCTCCATGGGGCTACCCCGCGCGCCTCGAACCAGGTGGTTTCCGGCAGAATATCAGTTCGGCAGCACACGGGCGACCGCGCGCTGCCAGCCGGCATACAGCCCTTCGCGCACCCCGGGTTCCATGGCCGGGGTCCAGGCGCGGTCGTGCCGCCACAGAGCGGCGACCTCCGGCAGGTCCGCGAACAGGCCGGCGCCGAGCCCGGCCAGCATCGCCGCTCCGAGCGCGGTCGTCTCCGTGACGGGCGGGCGGACGATCTCGAGGTCGAGCATGTCGGCCAGGAACTGCATGGCCCAGGCGTTCCGGGTGAAGCCTCCGTCCACGCGCAGCCTCCGCGGGCGTGGCGCCCCGTCCGCCCGCATTGCATCGATCAGCTCCCGCGACTGGTAGGCCACCGCTTCGAGGGCCGCGCGGGCGATCTCGGCCCTGCCCGTATCGCGCGTCATGCCGAGCAGCGCCGCGCGCGCCCCGGGGTCCCAGTGGATGCCGCCCAGTCCGACGAAGGCCGGCACGAGCACCACCCCCCCGGTCGAGTCGGCGGAGCGGGCGAGCGCCTCCGTCTCCGCCGCATCGGAGATGATGCCCAGCCCATCCCGCAGCCACTGAACCGAGGCGCCCGCAACGAAGATGCTCCCCTCCAGCGCGTAGGTGCGCTTACCCCCGAGTTGCCAGGCCACCGTGGTCAGCAGGCCGTGCTGCGAGGTCAGCCGCTCGGACCCGGTGTTGAGGAGCGCGAAGGCCCCCGTGCCGTACGTGAACTTCATTCCGCCCGGTTCGAACGCGGCTTGGCCGAACGTCGCCGCCTGCTGGTCTCCGGCGATACCCCGCACCGGGATCGGACGGCCGAACAGGTCGGCGCGCGTCTCGCCGAAATCGCCCGCGGAGTCCCGAACCTCGGGCAGTACCGCGGCGGGCACTCGCAACAGTTCGAGCAGTTCGCCGCGCCACTCACCTTCGCCAATGTCGTACAGGAGCGTGCGCGACGCGTTCGTCGCGTCCGTCGCGTGCACTCGCCCTCCGGTAAGGCACCAAAGCAGCCAGCTGTCGATCGTTCCGAACGCGAGTTCGCCCCGCCCCGCCGCCTCGCGCGCTCCGGGGATCCGGTCCAGGATCCACGCGAGCTTCGTCCCGGAGAAGTACGGATCGAGTCGCAGCCCGGTGTGGCGCGCGACCCACCCCTCATGACCCGCCTCGCGCAGTTCGGCGCAGGCGTCCGCCGTCCGCCGGTCCTGCCACACGATCGCGGGGTGGATCGGCCTCCCGCTCGCGCGCTCCCACACCACCGTCGTTTCGCGCTGGTTGGTGAGGCCGATCGTTTCCACATGGTACCCGAGCGCCTCGGCCTCCCCGATGACCTCCCGCGTCACGTCGATCGCGTCGTCCCGGATGCGCTCGGGATCGTGCTCCACCCAGCCCGGCGCGGGATAGCTCTGCGGGAGCTCGCGTTGCGCGGTCGCGACCGGCTTCCCCGCGAGGTCGAACGCGATGGCGCGGCTCGAGGTCGTGCCCTGGTCGATCGCGACGAGCGCGGACGCGGCGTTCACGGCGGCGAGAACCGCTCGGATTCCACCCGGTCCAGCTCGTAGAACCGAACTTCGGTCTCACACAGAACCACGAGCCGTTCGCCGAGGACGGCGACGTCCATCAGACAGTCGATCGCCGTCTCGGGTGGCAGCACGATCGAAGCCGAATCACCCTCGACGAGCGGGATCGAAGCGGCGAGGACATCATCGATGAGCCCGGTGACGAGCCACAACTCGTCGTCAACGACGCGAACGCTGTTGAACGGCACCATCTCGGAGATCCGGGTGCGCTCGCCCTGTTGTTCGACCTCGATCACCCCTCCCCGGGACTCGGTCTCGGCGACGATCCAGTCAGGAAGCGGCCACGTGGCCACCTCCGTGACCCGCGTTCCCGGCGGATCGAGCTCGATGCGCCAGGCCCCGAACAACTCCGCGTTCCTGTTCTGGAACATGAGCACGGTGTTTGGTTCGAGGGGGAAGAATTGCAGGGCACCGCTCATCAGTCGCTCCATCGGATGAGCACTGATTCCATCGGGGATGACCGCTGGGTCGATTTCCATCTCCCGGTGCTCTGCACCCGACTGGACCGCCAGAAGCGTAGTCTGCTCCACCGTGGGATAGATCGACACGCCATCCCGCAGGATTCCAAAGTTCGTAACGGGCCACGGCGTGGACAACTCATCCCGGAGGTCACCGCCGGCGCCAAAGCGCGACAACCGGCTCAGTCGTGCATCGGAAACCCACACATCACCCCCAGGATCGAGCTGTATCGAAACGGGCGCTTCGAACTCTCCGGGCCCTCCGCCGGGGCGGCCGAACGCGGCGCGGAGGTTCGCATCCCGGTCGAGATGGAACACCCGCCTGCCTCGCCGGTCAAGCACGAACACACCGTCCTGCTCCGGTCCGACCGCCATGCCGTAGGCTCCTTCGATCAGGATCTCGGCTTCCGGGTCGAACGGGTTGGGGGGGAAGCGCCCGACGAACGCCCCGGGTACCGACAAGCGGTACCCGGGGGCGTCAGCGCGATCGGTTGCTGAACAGGCGGCAAGGAGGACCGCCAGAGACAGACCTGCCACCGCGCGGGGCATCACTACGCCCTCACGCCGAGGGCCCGGGAGCCGCAGTCCCACCAACTGGAGCGCCAGAGGAAACCGTCCTCGACCCAGGTGCATTCGCAGAGATCACAGTATACCCTGATTCCGATCCCGGTGAACGGAATCGTGGCCGAGACATCCAGGACGGTGACGCAGAACCCGGCGCCCCCGCAGATCTGGACGGCCGAGGCGGCCGCCGTAGCGTTTGTCGCGGCCGAGGCCGTCGCGACCGGCTCGACTCCGAACTCGACCGGATCGGCCATGTGCGTTCCTGTCGCGGGCGGGTTCGGGGGCTCGGCTCCCAGCGGATCCGCGACACCGCCGGCGATGGCCCACCCCGCGACGAGCACCCATGCCACGCCGCGTCTGCTTCTTCTCGTCCTCATCATCCTCCACCTCCCCGGATTGAGTTGCGAGGGCGACGCCCTGCCGCCCTCTCTGAACCGAGGATCGGGAGGGGTATCAACGGGGCGTCAACCGGGGAGATGTCGGTGAGACGAGAGATCCTGCGAATCAGACTCAGACGTCGAGGTTGCGGACGTATCGGGCGTGCCGTTCGATGAATTCGCGGCGCGGTTCCACGTTCTCGCCCATGAGCGTGTCGAACAGCCTGTCGGCGTCGACGGCCTCCTCGATCCTGACCTGAAGCAGCGTCCGCCGGTCGGGGTTCATCGTCGTCTGCCACAGCTGGTCGGCGTTCATCTCGCCGAGACCCTTGTACCGCTGCAGCGAAGCCCTGCCCCTGCCGTTGTCCAGCCTCGTCTGGGCGGCGACGCGCTCCGCCTCGTCGTAGCAGTAGAACTCCGTCTTTCCCTTCCACACGCGGTAGAGGGGAGGCTGGGCGATGTAGATGTAGCCGGCGTTGATGAGTTCCCTCATCTGACGGAAGAAGAAGGTCAGGAGCAGCGTCCGAATGTGGGCGCCGTCGACATCCGCGTCCGTCATGATCACGACCTTGCGGTATCGTGCCCGGGAGAGATCGAACTCGTCGCCGATCCCCGTGCCGATCGCCGTGATCATGGCCCGGATTTCCTCGTTCGAGAGGATCCTGTCGATCCGCGCCTTCTCGACGTTGAGGATCTTCCCGCGCAGGGGGAGGATCGCCTGGTAGTTCCGGTCGCGCCCCATCTTCGCGCTCCCGCCCGCGCTGTCTCCCTCCACGAGATACAACTCCGCAATCTCCGGGTCCGTGATCGAGCAGTCCGCCAGCTTGCCGGGCAGGATGCCGGTCTCGAGCGCCGATTTCTTGCGGGTCAGGTCCCGCGCCTTGCGCGCCGCTTCCCGCGCCCGCGACGCCTGGAGGGCCTTCTCGATGATCTTCTTCGACGGGCCGGGATTCTCCTCCATCCACGTCCCGAGCCCCTCGTTCACGAGGCTCTCGACGATCCCGCGCACCTCGCTGTTCCCCAGCTTCGTCTTGGTCTGCCCCTCGAACTGCGGCTCCATGACCTTGACCGAGAGGACGGCCACGAGCCCCTCGCGCACGTCGTCGCCGCTCAGTGCCGCATCCGCCTTCTTGAGGATGTTGTTCCGCTGCGCGTAGCTGTTGATCGTGCGGGTGAGGGCGCCCTTGAACCCCGAGAGGTGGGTGCCGCCCTCGTGCGTGCTGATGTTGTTGACGAAGGTGAACGTGTTCTCGCTGTAGGCGTCCGTGTACTGCATGGCGAGTTCGATTTCCGTGTCGTCCTGGTCGCCGGACACGAAGATCACGTCGGAATGAAGCGGCTGCCTGTTCCCCAGAAGATACTTCACGAACTGGGCGATCCCGCCCTCGAAGTGGAAGTCGCGCCGAAGTCCCTCCTTACGCTCGTCGACGAGGGTGATCCGTACGCCCCGGTTCAGATACGCGAGTTCGCGGAGCCGGTTGGCGAGCGTCTCGAAGCTGTATTCGAGATTCGCGCCGAGTCCGGTGAAGATGTCGGGGTCCGGCCGGAAGGTGACCGTGGTCCCCGTCTCCTTCGTCTTCCGCCCCTTCCCGAGCTTGCCCTGGCTGACACCCCGTTCGTATCGCTGCGACCACACATGGCCGTCGCGGCGGACCTCGACCTCCAGCCATTCGGAGAGCGCGTTCACGACGGAGACCCCCACGCCGTGCAGCCCGCCCGAGACCTTGTAGCTCGACTTGTCGAACTTCCCGCCGGCGTGAAGCGTCGTCAGCGCGAGTTCGACGCCGGGCACCTTCTCGGTCGGGTGAAGGTCGACCGGGATGCCGCGCCCGTCGTCCGCCACGCGGATCGACTGGTCCTCGCCGATCCTTACGTCGATCCCGGAGCAGTAGCCCGCCATCGCCTCGTCGATCGAGTTGTCGACGACCTCGTAGACGAGATGATGCAGTCCGCGCCCCGACGTGGACCCGATGTACATGCCGGGGCGCTTGCGGACGGCGTCCAGCCCCTTGAGGACATGGATCTTTCGCGCCGTGTAGTCCGAGTTGCCCTGGTCGTTGCCCGCGGGTTTCCTCCCGGTCTTCGACTCCGTCATCAACCCCTCCCGCTCCTGTTTCGGCCGCGTCGCGCGGCGACCGTCGGCGATTCGCCGGACTGCACGAACATGATCTGGTCGATCCTGCCGCGGTCCCGGCCCTCGTTCAGGCGGGCCAGCAGCGTCCGCCGCATCATGCTCAACTCCGTCATCCAGGCCGCACCCGAGACCTCGATGAACAACGTCCCGGCTCTCAGCCCGCCGACCCTCGTCACGCGGGCGATATGCGGCCCCACGACGCGCTCCCAGCGCGCGGCGGTGGCGCTGCGCTCCACCCGTTCGCGGATGCCCATCCGGTCGAGCATCTCCGTGAGCACGCCGCCCACGCGTTGTGGGCGCCGCCGGGCGGCCGCGGTGTCACCGGGGCGGCGGGCGACCCGATCCGCCCCGCTCATGCGATCAGCCGTCCATTCCGGAGATGCCAGCGCGCCAGTTCCCCGCCCCGCAGGCCGACATCGCCGGGCTTGGGCGCGGTGAGGATCACCTGCCCATCCCGTTCGGCTTCGAAGAGCCGCAACAGCCGGCCCGAGCGGTCCTCGTCGAGTTCCGCGAACACATCATCCAGCAGATACACGGGCTCCCTGCCGAGGCGCTCTCTGAGCCGGTCGGCCTCGAGCAGACGCAGCGCGAGAGCCGCGGTCCGCTGCTGACCGCTCGATCCGTAGTTCCGCAGGTCGCGGACGCCCTCCGGCGCCTCGACGTCGAACCGGATCTCGTCGCGGTGCGGACCGATCACCGTCATGCCCCGCCGTCGCTCGCGTTCCCGGGTCGCCTCCAGCGCCCTCCGGAACCGCTCCGTCCATGCCCCGTCTCCGCCGGACTCTCCCCCCGGATCGCCGGAAACGATGGAAGCGGCATAGCGCAGCCGCGCCGCGTCACCTCCCGAGATCCGCGCATGGAAGTCGCCGTATCGCTCCGCCCCCTCCGACACCCACGTCGCCCGCCTCTCCGCGAGGAATGCCCCGACCTCGATCAACCCGCCCGTCCAGGCGTCGATCTCCCGACTCGACCAGCCGCGCCTGAGCGCCTCGTTCCGCTGCGCCAGGAGACCCCGGTAGCGCTGCAGCGCCGCGAGGTAGCCCGGCACACCCACGGAGAGCGCCACGTCGAGGAACCGACGCCGCAGCGCCGGCCCCCCCCGCACGATCTCGGCGTCTTCGAGCCGGAAGGCGACGACCCCGACCGAACCGACCCCGGCCGAAACGCGGTCCACTTCAAGCGCATCGACCTCGACCTTCTTGATCCGCCGGGACCGGTCGTAGGCCGCGGCCACGGAAGTCGCCCCCTCGACCACGCCCTCCACCCGGAACACCGTCTGCCCGAACCGCACGAGTTCACGATCCCGGACTCCGCGGAAGGACCGGAACACCTCGAGGTAATGGATCGCCTCGAGCAGGTTCGTCTTGCCCGATCCGTTGGGCCCGATGATCGCGACGCCCTCCTCCGGGAACTCGCACTCGAGTCGCTCGAAGTTGCGATAATCACTCAGGGTCAGGCGCCTGAGGAAAGGCGCAGAGGACGCCTCGGGCCGACGGACGGACGGTGCCTCCGGTGTCTTCATCACGTATCCCGAAAATACCGCGAAAACCCTTATGCCGCAAGGAAATCTAGGGATTCGCGGTCGCGTCCTCCGTCTCCCGCAAACGGTTGCCCGGCAGGTCTCGCGAGGTCAGCTTCGAGAACGTTCATGACGCCATTCCGCCACCGCGGCCGACGCCGCCCGATCGTGCGAACGAAACGCTCCCGAGGGGCCGTGCTGCCGCTCGGAGCCGTGCTGTCGCTCGCACCGCTTCACGCCGTCGCCCAGGCCGGGGAGATGATCCCGGACGCGGAGGCGGTCGCGGACCGGACGGGTCGGATGTGGCGGGATGTCGCACTCGGAGCGGGCGTCCTGGGCGCGGCGTTCCTCCTCGATGAGCCCGGGCGCGACATCGCCAGGGAACTGCAGGGCACTCCGGGGGACGACCTGGCCGGGATCGGCCATGACTACGGCGACTGGAAGCGGACGGCCCCCTTCCTCGCGGGAGGCGGACTTCTTCTCGGAGTGACGCTGGATGGAAGCCGGGGAGTTCGGAAGGCGACATCGGCGTTCTTCGGCGTATTCGCCGGATCGATGTCCAACACCCTCCTCAACTGGACGCTGGGCCGAAGCCGCCCACGGGAGGAGAGGGGGTCGCTGCACTTCGACCCGTTTCGGGACAACGCCTCGCTGGGGTCGGGCCACACCGCCTACGCGTTCGCGATCGCGGCCGCGGTCGACGAAGTGACCGACGGCGGATGGGCGATCCCCTTCTACGCCGTGGCCGCCGGCACCGGCCTCGCCCGGATCTACGGAGACCGGCACTGGCTGTCCGACGTCGTGGCGGGGGGCTTCGTAGGGCTGTGGGTCGGGCGTCGAGCGACCCGCGCCGCCGCAGGGTGGCTGCGCGTGGCCGGTGCACCCCGCGACGACGACGAGGGGCCCGCTTCCGGGGTTCGGATCGAACCACTCGTTCTCGTGGACGGCGTCGGGGTCCGGCTGCGCTTCTAGCTCGCGCTACGCTGCAGGCGGCAGCCACCGGGGCGGGTCCGGCCCTCCCCGGAGCGCCCTGGATTCGCGCCCCGTATGTTGGGGTCCGGCCTCACGTTTCGCGGCGAGCGGGTGCCGCGGATCCCCCGGACGCTTCGTACAGCAGGGAGTCGCAAAATGGTTCACGTGCCCAGCCTCTGGATCCCGATCCTCCTGGCCGCCGCGCTCGTGTTCGTCGCGAGTTCGGCGATCCACATGGTTCTCGGCTACCATCGGAAGGACTTCAAGGGGGTTGCCGACGAGGATGGCCTCATGGATGCGCTGCGCGGCTTCGGGATCCCGCCCGGGGACTACTCCTTCCCCCACGCGGTCGGCAAGGAGGTCATGGGTAGCGAGGAATTCCGGGAGAAGTGGACGCGGGGACCGACCGGGTTCATGACGCTGCTGCCCTCGCGAGGCCCTTCCGATATGGGCACGCAGCTCGTGCAGTGGCTCGTCTACTGCCTCGTCGTGAGCGCGTTCGCAGGGTACGTGACCGGTCTCGCCCTCGGACCGGGCACCGGCTACATGGAGGTCTTCCGCATGTCGTCCACGGTGGCCTTCGGGGGATACGGGCTCGCGCACCTGCAGAGGTCGATCTGGTACTCCCAGGCGTGGGGGACGACCGCCCGCAACGTGTTCGACAGCCTCGTCTACGGCCTGCTCACGGGCGGCGCCTTCGGGTGGCTGTGGCCGACCTGACCGGTGGGTCCGCGCAGGTAGACGTCACGTGAGGTCCTTCATCCGAAGGGTTGTGCGCCAAGCCGCCACGTGAACTCTCGGTATGACGACCTGCCGCTGGCCGGTGATGGCATTCCAGCACCCGGTGTCGACCGCTTCGATAACGATCATGGTGTCCACGAGGATGATACCGGGCCGGGCGACCGTGAATACGTCAGGCCTCGAAGTATGTCTCGTGGCCATAGTCCCGGAGGAGAGAAGCCAGGTCCGGCACCGCCAGATCGAGCAGGGAAGCCGTCCGCCTCACCGAGAGACGACCAGTATCGAGAGCTGTGGCGATTCGATCGATGAACGGCTGGCTGAACGGAGTCGCCTCTCGAGCGGCCGGCGGTATTCGTCCGTTTGTGGCGAAGCGCCGGTCTTCGATGCGGTCCAGTTCGGCCCTCGAGAGCCAGGCGAGGTTATGGAGACGCCACTTGCACGCGGTGCCGGAAACTCGCAGGGCGTCGGCGACTTCGTCGATGCGCTCGTGTACGTCTGCCTGCGTCGACTGCCGCTCCCAATGCTCCCTGAGGATACTCTCCGGCATGAGGAGCGCGGCGGCGAAGTTCTCCGCCAAGCGCTCGACACGCCAGCCGTTCCCGTTCCTGGGAACATCGACAACGTCCGTCCGGTCCGGCGGCATCGCGTCCCATGTGAACAGATGAAACAGTTCGTGTGCCAGGTCGAAGTGCCGATGTCGCTCGGAATCGTGCCGATTCACCAGAACGCAATTCAATCCCGATACGCGAGATGCCGCCCCTGAGATGCCAGGTGGAGTATCGACGTTCAGAACCAGTATTGAAGCGTGGTTCTCCATCGCCGATCGCAACGACTCGGCAGGGGGCTCCCCCAGTTGCCACCGGTCGGCTACCCACTCGCCCGCCGCCTGCGCGTCCTCGAAGGACGACTGGGGCGTCAACGGGAGCCTGGACTGGAGCCACGGTTGTTCTCGACCCTGCTCGATCGACAACTCGCGATACAGCGCAAGCCAGCGTCCGGCGCTGTACTCGAAGTCGTCAAGAACCGCATTTCCTACATCCGCGGTCGTCCGAAATGAGAACTCGCCTTCGCCGGCGAGCTGGAAGGGATCCGTGAAGTAGTCGAGGTCGACACGGAGAATCTTCATCGCCTCAATGAGTTCCTGGGCGCTAAAGCCACGCTGCCCCGATTCGATGCGGGCGAGCGTCTGTCGATGCGCCATACCCAAGGCGTCGGCGAGTTGTTGCTGGGTCAGCCGGGCGCGTTTTCGAGCAACCTTCAGCCGCAGCCCCATGCGTACTTCCTGATTCATTAGCATGAATGCATGCTATCGTTGCATCTATTGGTTTGCAATGCGCTCTTTCCGGCCAAGCGGCGGTTCAGCCGACGCACCGCCTGGGAGGCAGGGGGCCTGCCGGACGGAGGGCGAGCATGACGCGGACACTCGCGCCCGGGACGAGTTCCACGTCCTGCGCGATGGACTCGAAACCCTCACAGATGGCGCGGAGGCGGTAGGCACCCGGCGGGAGCCCCTCGACGGAGAAACGCCCCGCGGTGTTCGTCACGGCGCGGAAGTCAGTGCCCACGAGCACCACCGGCACGTTCCGGAAGGGGCGCCCCGTACCCTCGTTGACGACCAGGCCGCTGATCACTCCCGGGACCGTCACCTGGACGGTGAGCCGTACCTCCTCGCCGGACGCGGCCTCGACAACATCCCGCCGACCCGTCTCCGGGCCGTAGGCGGCCTCCAGTTCCACCGCCGCTCCGGCCGGCACGTCGCACAGACGATACCGCCCGAGCGAATCCGTCCGGACCGCGAGATCGCGGCGTACGGCGCCGTCCGACGTCGGGTAGGAGCCGAAGACGTGCGCCGCCGGCAGTCGCACCTCGGTGATTTCGTCCTCCACGAACCCCTCCAGGGCCACCTCGCCCGGACGGCCGGCGGGCTCGCACAGCTTCACCTCGATCTGCGGGATCTCCGCCGTTCGAGCCATCCAGTCGGACCACAGGATGATCGCGCCGCAGGCGGCCGTGGTGTCGTTGAGCGCGAAGAGGGGGATCGGTGCGGGGGGCGTGTACAGTTCGGCCGCGCCGAGATCCGTCACGGACAGTGCGTCGAGGATCCGGGGGGCCGGCCCGACCGCGGATCTGTGCAGGCCCGCCGCGTTGATGGACACCGGCTTGCTCGTCCCCCACCCCGCCGCGTGGCCGATGAACCTCTCGTCGTAGTAGACCCGGACCTGGGAACAGCGCGACAGCGGCGCGCGACGCTGGAGGTTCGACACGAAGTGCGACAGTCGGATGAAGCCCGCGCTTCGCGTCCGGATCCATTCGGGTTCGAAATACGTGCCCCAGCCTTCCTCGAGCCGGTCGTAGAAGCCCGTTTCCGCCAGGCGGGGGGCCCGCCCCTCGACGACGACGTTCAGCGGCTCCAGCGGGATCGCCCGCGGCGTCAGCCGCAGGTTCAGCGTCGCCTGCGCGCCGGGGCCGATCTCGAGCGGCGTGCTCAGACCCTCGTAGCCGATGCGCCGCACGCCGAGTACGTACTCGCCCGGCGCGACGCCGTCAAAGGCGAAGCCGCCCGCCGAGCCGCTGAGCGCCTCCCGGACCGAACCGGCCAAGTCGGCGAGACGGACCAACGCGCCCTCGACCGGTTGGCCCGTCGTCTCGTCCGTCACGGTGCCCGCCACCCGAACCGCCTCCTGGGCCGCCAGCGCCCGAGACCCGGGAACAATCCACACAACGGCCGCCAATGCCAGCAGCAGCGGTGCGCGCGCTGTCGCGATCATCTTCCTCCGTAATCGGGCGGCACGAGTACTGTTCCGCAGACGTCACGAAGCGAGCGCACGTCAGACCCGGCGCGCTGTCCGCGAGGGGCGGCTACTTCACGAAATCCGACACCACGGGCTCGGGGCCGCTGTAGTCGTAGAACCCCTTCCCCGTCTTCCGGCCGTGGTAGCCAGCCAGGAACATGCGGCGCAGCAGCGGCGGGGAGGCGAAGCGCGCCTCCTTGTACTCGTCGTACATGATCTCCGTGACGTGGTACAGCGTGTCGAGGCCCACGAAGTCGCCCAGCGTGAAGGGGCCCATGGGATACCCGCAGCCCAGGCGAAGCCCCTTGTCGATGTCCGGGATCGATGCGATGCCGGACTCGTAGGCGCGAATCGCGTCGAGCATGTACGGGACGAGCAGCCGGTTCACGACGAACCCCGTGTTGTCCCCGCACGCGATCGGGCTCTTGCCGACCGACTTCGCGAATGCGAAGGCGACGTCGAACGTCTCCTCCGATGTCTGCCCGCAGCGGACGACCTCGACCAGCGGCATCACCGGGACGGGGTTGAAGAAGTGGAGGCCGACGAAGCGGTCCGGTCGATCGGTCCCGGCCGCCAGTTCCGTGATCGAGAGACTCGACGTATTCGAGGCGAAGATCGCGCCAGGCCCACACGCGCCGCCGAGGGCGCCGAACAGTTCGTGCTTCGCCTCGAGGCTCTCCGTGATCGCCTCGATGACGAGGTCGCAGCCGGCGAGATCCGCCAGATCCACGGTCGGGTGCAGGCGACCCGCGATCGCGTCCCGTTCCCCGGGCCCCAGCTTTTCCTTCGCCACCGCGCGGTCGAGATTCTTCGCGATGCGGGCCATGCCGTGGTCGAGGAACCCCTGCTCCACCTCGCGCACCACCGTCTCGTAGCCGGCCGCCGCGCTGACCTGCGCGATCCCGCTCCCCATCAGCCCGGCGCCCACCACCCCGACCTTCCGAATCTCAGTCAATGTCGACTCCCCTTCCGAATATTCCCTTGAAGAAATGCCCCCCTCACCAGGGGAGTTTCTGGTGCCACGGCTCTCGGGCGCCGGCGAGATCCTCGCCGCTCTCGAGGCGATCGAGGAGACCCTGGAGCGAGAGTTCCATCCGCTGCCTGAACTTCGCCATCGTCGACCGGGCAGAGACCGTCGCCACCCCGATGCAGCCCGAGAAGATCGCGACCCCCCCGAGGATGGGCAGGATCCCGCCGCCGGTCGCCAACGTCAGTCCGAGCCCGCCGGCGATGCCGCCAACGGTCATCCCCCCGAACCATCCCCCGAGGTGTTCCGTGCGGACGTTCGTCATATCGGCCGTCAGGGTGACCAGCGACCAGCCGTTCTCCAGAGGTTCGGTCACGACCTGGAGGCTGCGTGCCTTGGCGAGGGTGTAACCCCGGCCGCCGAAATCCAGCCCGCGGCGCATCTGGGGGACGAGCCCGGCTGCCGGCTCCCACAGCGACCGACCCGGTCGCGAACGAACCCGCCGCAGGAGTTCCTTCTCCGAGAGGTACGGCTCGAGATTCACGTCGATGTCGTCCGGACTCCCGGGCGCGACCCGACTCGCGCTCACGATCGCCGGCCCGCACAGTCTGCGCGCGAGACCGGTGTCCGCCGGGGTCGCGGGAAGGAGCGAGGCAGCCTCCACCTCGGCCAGCGCCTGCCGGACGTGGCGTTCCTCGAGACCGACCTCCGCCCCGATCTGGACCACGTCGCGCGAGCCGATCGAGCCGTCTACCGCCGTCGAACTCCTGAACTGGAGGTCCGAGGCCCGGCGGATCACGCGTTCGAGTTGCTCCCGCGTGATCGTGGCGGGGACGGAGGGACGGCTTTCCGCGGGAGCGGGCGGCCTGCCTTCCGCGGGAGCGGGCGGCCTGCCTTCCGCGGGACCGGAGTCAGCCGGCGGCATCGCGTTCTCCGGCCACGCCCTCCGGCTGGCCGGCAGCCTCCTCGGCCTCGCCGGCCGCCTTGGCGCCGGGCAGTCTCGGCGCGCCTTCCGCGCTTTCGAGCGCCCGTTCCGCATCCTCCGCCGTCTCCGGAGCCGAGAAAGCACGCTCCGCGGCCCGCGGCCGGGCCTTGAACAGACCGGAGAGCGACCCGAGGTCGACCGGGAGCGGGAAGATCGTCGTCGAGTTGTTCTCCGCCGCGATCTCGGTCGCCGTCTGCAGGAAGCGCAGCTGCAGCGAGGCCGGGTATTCGCTCAGCTGCCGCGCCGCGTCCCGAAGGTTCGCCGCCGCCTGCAGTTCGCCCTTCGCGTTGATCACCTTGGCGCGGCGTTCCCGTTCCGCCTCGGCCTGGCGCGCGATGGCCCGCTTCATCTCGTTCGGCAGATCTACATCCTTGACCTCGACGCCGGTGACGTCGATCCCCCACGCGTCGGTACCCTGGTCGATGATGTCGCGCAGGATCTGGTTGAACTTCTCCCGCTCCGCGAGGACCTCGTCCAGTTCGGCCTGGCCGATGACCGACCGCAGCGTCGTCTGGGCGAGTTGAGAGGTGGCGAAGAGGAAGTCCTCGATCTCGAGGATGGCGCGCTCCGGGAGCCTGACGCGGAAGTAGAGCACCGCGTTGACCTTAACGGACACGTTGTCGCGGGTGATGACGTCCTGAGGCGGGATGTCCATCGCGATGATGCGCAGGCTCACCCGTTCCATGCGCTCGACCCCGAACGGGACGAGAAAGATCAGCCCGGGTCCACGGGTCGGACGCACACGACCGAGCCGGAAGACGACGGCCCGCTCGTATTCCTTGAGGATCCTGAGACTCGTGGCCAGCGCCAGCGCTCCCGCGCCGGCGAGTATGAAGAAGAGGGGATCCATGTTCAGCACCTCCAACAGCTGGGGAGAGCCGGGGTCAGGCGTCGACCTCCACGATCACGGCCGCCCCCTGTCCACCGCCGATGCAGGCCGCCCCGAGTCCGAGCCCGCCGCCCCGGCGGCGCAACTCGTGGAGGAGGTGGCCTGTGATTCGCGCCCCGGTCATGCCGAGCGGATGGCTGAGCGCGATCGCTCCGCCGTCCACGTTGACCTTCTCCCGGTCGAGGCCCAGTTCGCGCTCGACGGCCAGGTATTGCGGGGCGAAGGCCTCGTTCACCTCGACGAGATCCATGTCCTCCAGCGACAGGCCGGCCTTGTCGAGGGCGATGCGGGACGCCGGCGCGGGTCCGATGCCCATGATGTGGGGCGGCACCCCGGCCACGGCGTACGAGACGAGGCGCCCGAGCGGCTCGAGGCCGTGCGCGGCCGCATACTCGGCCCCGGCGAGAACGAGCGCCGCGGCTCCATCACCGATTCCGCTCGCGTTGCCGGCGGTCACGAGGCCGTCCTGCTTGAAGTACGGCCGCAGCTTCGCCAGTCCCTCGGTCGTCGTCTCCGGGCGCAGGTGTTCGTCCCGCTCGAAGGTCGTCTCCCTTCCCTTCCGCCCGACCGTCATCGGAACGACCTCGTCCGCGTATCGGCCCGCCTCCCAGGCCTCCGCCGCAAGCCGCTGGCTCCGCACGGCCACCTCGTCGGCCTCCGAGCGCGAGATCCCGTATTCCTCGGCCAGATTCTCCGCCGTCTGAGCCATGGAGAAGCCGCAGTAGGGGTCCGTGAGCGCCTCCCACAGCGAGTCCTCCAACTTCGGCGCCGGGCCCAGGCGCAGGCCCCAGCGCGCGCCGCGCACGATGTGCGGCGCCTGGCTCATCGACTCCGCGCCCCCCACGAGGCACACGTCGCTCTCGCCGAGTTCGATCTCCTGCGATCCGTCGATGACCGCCTGGAACCCCGACCCGCAGAGGCGGTTTACCGACACGGCCGGCGTCTCGATCGGCAGTCCCGCGCGCAGCCCCACATGCCGCGCGAGGTAGATCGCGTCGGCCGAGGTCTGCATCACGTTGCCCATCACCACATGGCCGAACTCGGCGGCTTCGACGCCCGAGCGTTCGACCGCCGCGGTCGACGCGACAACGCCGAGATCGACCGCCGAGTACTCCTTCAGGCTGCCGCCGAAAGCCCCCATGGCCGTCCTGGCCGCGGAGAGAAAGACCGTCCCGTTTCCGTTCGTGCCGCTCATCTCTGCTTCCCCCTGGTCGATGTCCGCGGCGGGTCGGGCTCCGTCCATCCGGTGAAGACGCACCGCCCCGCGGGTGCAACGTAGCGAAGGAGATCAGGCCGCGCCCGAGGCCACCCGTCCCGCGATCCAGGCACCCACCTCGGCGGTCGTAGCGGCGCCTCCGATGTCCGGCGTGCGGACCCCGCGCGCCAGAGCCGCGTCGACCGCCCCCTCGAGTGCATCCGCCGCCTCTTCGGCCCCATGATCGCGCAGGAGGAGCGCCGCGCTGAGCACGGCCGCCATCGGATTGGCCCGTCCGGTCCCGACGATGTCGGGCGCGCTGCCGTGCACGGGCTCGTACAGGCCGTGCACGCCCGGGTTCACGTTGGCCGAGGGCGCGAGCCCCGGGCCCCCGACGATCTCGGCCCCCAGATCCGACAGGATGTCCCCCAGGAGGTTCGAGGTGACGATGACGCCGAACCTGGCGGGCACCCGAATCATCTCCATCGCCAGCGCATCCACATAGCGCATCTCGGACGCCACGCGGGGGTACTCGGCGGCGACCTCCGAGAAGACCCGGCGCCAGAGGCCGAACATGTGCGGGACCGCGTTCGCCTTGTCGGCGAGCGTCACCCGGAGCCCCCGGGGGGCCGCGTGCTCGAACGCCCGGCGCACGATGCGCTCGACCGCGAAGCGGCTCGCGACCGACTCCGACACGGCGGTCTCCTCCGGCGTCCCCGCGTTCTCGATCCGGCCCACGCCCACGTAGAGACCTTCGGTGTTCTCGCGGAAGATCTCGAAGTCGATCGGCGCGGCAGCCGCCGACTTCAGGGGCGACAGTTCCGGGGCGCGCAGTCGCAGGGGTCGCCGGTTGATGAACAGGTCCAGCCGCACCCGCAGGCCGAGCAGGAGCTCTCGCGCGTGCTCCCCGTCCGGCACGCGGGGGTCGCCGACCGCGCCGAACAGGATCGCGTCGAAGTCGTCCCTCAGCGTCGCGAAGGTCGCCGGGGCAAGGGTCTCGCCCGTGGAGAGGTAGTGATCCGCCCCGTGCGGGAATTCCGTCAATTCGAGATCGGCGAGGCCGGCGGAAGCCGCGGCGTTCAGCGCGCGACACGCCTCGCGGGTGACCTCCGGACCGATCCCGTCCCCGCCGATGACCGCGATTCTCAGCGCCGGGGGGCCGACCGCTCTCGCCACGAGTTGCTAGCGTTCGATCTCGAGCGCGCCGACTCGGGCCGAATCCTCCAGAAAGGCGCGCGCCGTCTGCCACGACACGGGGAGGCCGGTCAGGGCCTGCAGCCGCATCGCTTCGTCCCTCATGAAGTCGGAGAGCGATGCGCCCGGCCGGTCCGAGCCGTTCCGCATGGCCCGGACGATGCCGTCCCAGTCGCCCTCGTACACGATCCCGTTGGCCACTCGCACACGGTGCACTTCCCCTTCCGCGGCCGCGGGGGGGCGCCCGAACAGATCGAGCTGACCCGCGCCCGGCCAGGGCGACAGTCCGTTCGCGCCCGCCTCCATCTCGGCCAGCAGGCGCTCCTCCGGCGTCGGGTCGGGCGTGAGTTCCTCCAGCGCCAGCAGGTAGGGACCCAGTTCCTCGGCGTCTGCGGGAAGGTCCCGGAGTCGGCGCTTGAGTTCGATGATCCGCCAGGCCACCGCCGGGTCCGCGACGTCCGGTGCCGGGATCGTCTCGAGTTGCGCGAGGGCGGCACGGAAGTCGCCGCGCTCGTAAAGGACGTTTCCGAAGAGTGCGCGGGCTTCGCCGAACCCGGGATCGCGCCGGACGGCTTCGCGGCTCCAGTACAACGCCCCCTCCGAGTCCCCTTCCCGGTAGAAGGTGAACGCGAGATCGAGCGCCGCGTCGGCGCTCTCCGGGTCCGCCGCGAGCGCGAGCCGGAAGAAACGTTCGGCCCGCCGCAGGAGGCCCTCGCGCAGGAGGCTTCGCCCCACGCAGAGCATGAGTTCGACGTCCCGGTCGTATCCGAGTTCGACCAGCGCCTCGAAGAGCAGAAAGGCGGACGCCCGCTCTCCCAGCTTGAGGAGGACATCGCCCTGCCCGGCCAACGCCTCCTCGTGCTCGGGGTCGAGCCGGAGGACTTCCTCGAACGCGGCCCGCGCCCACGCGTACTCCTCGCGCGCCAGCCTCGTATATCCGAGGGAAACGAGGAGTTCGATCGAGGCCGGATAGCGGGCGAGCGCCTCCTTGAGGAGGCCGAGGGCCTGGTCGAAGTCGCCTGCCTCGTACAGCCGTTGCGCTTCGGCGTCGAAGTGTTCGTAGTTCCAGGAATCGGGCTGGTTCAAGCGAAGAACCTCAAGCCTGGTACCTTCTTGACGTTGGTTCGGCGTTCCGGAGCGGAGCCTTTCGTCGGGGGGCCATGCTGAATCTCGGGCTCGTCTGGCCGCCTGGCAAGTTGCTTCCGCTCCGTCACGGTCCGAACGCCTCGCGCAGTTCACGGACCCCCGCCTCGTCGATGCCGTGCAGGGTGAGCCGCGTGATCCGGCGGTCTGCCAGCTCCGCGACCTCCAGCTCGGCGTCTCCCAGCGGGACGCGGTCCCCCGGCTCCGGAATCCGCCCCAGCGCAGCGATCACGAAGCCCGCCACCGTATCGTATTCCTCCGCGTCCTCGAGGTCGTCGATCCGGAGGCCGGAGAGGAGATCGGCGAAAGAGACGCCACCCCCCACCGCGACGGCCCCATCGGCGCCCACCTCCAGCCCCTCCTCCGCCTCGTCGTGCTCATCGTAGATCTCCCCCACGATCTCCTCGAGCAGATCCTCGAGCGTCGCGATGCCGTCGGTCCCGCCGAACTCGTCGACCACGACGGCCATGTGCGTCTTGCGGGCCCGCATCTCCGCCAGCAGATCGTCGATCGGCTTCGACTCCGGCACGAACAGGGCTTCGCGCATCATATCCCGCGCGCGGAGCCCCGATGGCCGTTCGGCGACCACTTCGGCGAGCAGATCCTTCAGCACGACGACGCCCACGATCTCATCGAGGGAATCTTCCGCTACGGGGAGCCGCGAGAAGCCCGATTCGGCCGCGACTTCGAGGATGACCTTCGTCGGGTCGGCGGCGCTGACGGAGACGATGTCGAGCCTGGGCGTCATCACCTCGCGCACGACCGTGTGCGTGAGGTCGAACACGCCCTCGATCATCGCCTGCTCGTCCTTCTCCACCACGCCCTCGCGAAGACTCTGCCGGAGGAGCAACTCGATCTCGCCGGGGCTGTGGGCGTGCTCGAGGCCGTGCATGTCGCCGACCGGGGCCCGGATCAACCGCAGGAAGAGCCTCGCTGATCCGTCGAGCAGCCGGATCGCGGGTGACATGACCCGGTTGAAGGTGAGGAGCGGACCCGCGAGGTGGCGGCTCACGCTTTCCGGACGGAGCAGCGCCACCGTCTTCGGCGCCAGTTCACCGAGCACGATATGGAGATACGTGATGAGGATGAAGGCGACGGCGATCGCACTCGCGTGGACCGCGGCGGGGCTGGCGGCGAAGCCCAGCGCGGCGAACACCGGTTCGAGCGAACGGGCGAGGGCGGGCTCTCCGATCCAGCCCAGGCCGAGGGAGGCGAGCGTGATCCCGAGTTGCGTGCCGGAGATCGCTCGGTCGAGATCGTCCTGCGCCCTCCGGACCACTCCGGCTCGTCGGTCGCCAGCGTCCGCAAGCTCGCCGATCCGGGTTCGGCGGGCGCTGACGAGGGCAAACTCCGCGGCTACGAAGAAGGCGTTCGCCGCCACCAGCGCGAGGACCGCGCCGAGCCTCAGAACGAGTCCGAGGTCCATTCAGCGGCTGGTGCTGCTAGACCCCGGCCTCCTCCACCTTCCGGCCCGCACCGCCATGCGGAATCGCCGGGGCGCAGTACCTCTCGCCGATCTCGCGCAGGGTCGACAGTTCGACCGGCGTCAATTCGGGGTATCGCTCCCCCAGGTATTCGATCGTGTCGTCGAACCACTCCTGGCGTTGATCGTCCGCGGCGTCGAGCACGCCGCAGCGTCGGATGTGGCTGAAGAGTTCGTCGCGGGCCCGGTCACTCGACTTCGGCACGTAGCTTCCTTTGCTCAAGGCACCTCCTGGCTGGTCGTCCGTCGCTACGCCGGCTTCGACACTAACCTAGGATGAAGCAGCGCAGAAAGGGAGACCGCCGGATCCGGCCGGCACGTCAGCGGTCGGCATCCTCGGCGCCGGAGGCGAAGTCGCGGAGGTACATGTTGACTGCCCCTCTTCGCATGCGGCTCTTGATCTGCACCACGAGCCGCCGGTCGTCATCGGAGATGAAGACCTCCGCCTCCCCATCTTCCGCGAACAGGCCGTCGGTCTGAATGATCGGACGGACGACGATCGTCTCGAACGTGCCGGCGGGAACGCGGATCCGCTCTCGCCGGAGAACCTCGACGATGACCGGATTGCCGTCCTCCTCGAAGTGACGGTTGAACTCGTAGGTCCGGCCGACCTCGAGGGGCAGCGCCCGGATCAGGAAGAGGTAGGAGATCTCGTCCAGCGCTCCGGGCGGCATCGGGAGGTCGCGCTGCCGCCGGTGCGGACGGTAGGCTCCCGCCTCCTCATTCCAGTCCTCTCGCGTCGCGGTCAGGCTCTCGTGATCCAGTTCCCAGCGGCGGTGCCGACGATAGCTGCCCTGCCGGAGGACTTCCTCGAATCGGAGTGACCGATACGGCTCGGTGGCGAGCCAGCTCACGGTGCGGTCGTCCACCCGATAGAGGGGTACGCCCCCCTTCATTTCCATCGTGAGCCGATAGGCGGGCGTACTCCGGATCGTGTCCTGCGCCTCGACGCGCAGGTACATGCGGCCGAAGCTGACGGGACCCAACAGCATGCTGTACTCGGCCTCGTCTCCGATCCGGAACGGCACCGCCTCGGGAAACCCACCGTCGTCCACCATTCCCTCTCCCGCCTGACCCGAGAGCGGGGGTGCTCCGGCGGCGGAGGCGACCAGGACCGCGAGCAAGACGGCCGCGCGACGGAAGAAGGGTCCCGACATGTCAGGCTGCCTCGTCGGTCCGGCGGCCGAGTTCGCGCAGTGAACGGTCACGGCCGGCGGCGAACAGCTGGCGGAGTTCCTCTCCAGCCCGAAAACGGGGCGCGCGATAGCGGCGAACGGGGTGCGGTGCATGGGACATCTCCTCGAATCGGCGAACAAAGGGCCGGACTTGCAGCAACAGGCCGGCGTTGGCGGCCCAGCCCTCGAAGCGAAGCAGCTTCCCGTCCGCGGCGGCGACGGCGCGTTCGAGGGTGAACAATCGATACAGGCGGAAGGTGGCGTAGGGGTCTGTCACTTCCGGGGACACCCGCAGGCCGCGCGCGAACAGACGCCCGCCGCAGCGCGTGAGCCGCCGCCCGTACGGCTCGTCGTCCGCGCGCGCGACGGTCACGAGATCGGCCCCGCTCTCGAAGTGACGCAGCATCTCCGGCAGACGCTCGGGAGGATCGGAGAAGTCGCCCTGCATCGAGACGAAGGCATCCCGCCGCGGGTACGCCGAACGCCGCAGCGTGGCGCGCACCAGCCGGTCGAGGCTCGCGGCGTAGCCGCGGCGCGTCTCGTTCCGGAGCACGGTCAGGGGGACTACCCGCGGATACCGCTCCAGCGCCTCGAGGGTACCGTCGTCCGAGGCATCGTCGCAGACGAATACGTGGAACTGTCGCCGCCCTTCGTGGAGCAATTCGCGGATCCGCCACAGGAGCGGACCGATCGTGTCGCGCTCGTTGCGAACGGGTATGCCGATGTGGATCACGCGTCCTCACCCCCGGGCGCTGCCCGCTTCCACCGTCTGTGGAACCAGAAGTATTGCTCCGGCCGCGCCTCGATCTGCTTCTCGAGGGCGCGGACCCAGCGTTTCGTGATCTCGGCCGCGCCGGTGCCGGTTCGGGACCGGCCGCGGTCGATCTCTTCATGGACGATCCTATACCCGGATCGGTCTCGCACCAACGCGGCGAAGAAGAGAGGGACATCGGCGGCGAGACACAAACGCGCGGGTCCGAGCGACATCCAGGCGGTACGGCGGAGGAACTCGACGGGTGCGCTCCCGCGTCCCGCGTGCTGATCGGCCACAAGGGCCAGGGTACGGCCCGAGTGCAGCGCGCCGAGGGCGGGCCGGGCCGCGGCGTCCCGGTACAGCACATCCAGACCCAGGCGCGAGCGCATGTCGTGGAGGCGTCGGCCGAAGGCGCCCCTCTGCCGCTGTACGATGGCCGTGACGCCGACCCCGGAAGCCCGGACCGCGGCGGCACCCAACTCCCAGTTGCCGAGGTGCCCGGAGACGATCACGGCGCCACCGTGCTCCGCCACCGCGGTGCGGAGCCGCGGGCCGAGCCCCGCCTCGTCGACGACGCGCGCGAGCATCCGCTCGATCCGCGGCGGGCCGCCCATGAGCAGCGCGACCTCCTGGCCGAAATGTCGGTAGCAGGCGCGGGCGGTGGCCCGGACCCAACGCGGCCCGGCACCCGGGAAGCTGGCCGCGAGCTGGGCCTCCACGACGCGGCGGCGCACGCGAAGGGGCGCGCGGGAGAGCGTTCCGAGCGCGCGGCCCGCCGCCAGCGCCAGCGGCTCCGGAGCCGCCCGCAGCCCGAGATGCAGCCCGGTCAGCGCGCCGTCCGCGAGCGCGCCGCCCAGCCGCGCGCCGGCGCTCCGCCGGCCCGGGTCCGCCACGCCGGCCGCGGGCGTCACGGCCGGGCCGCCATGGCGGGCCCCATCTGGTGGCCGAACAGGCGGCGATAGGGCCCATCGCGCGACACCAGCTCCTCGTGGTGCCCCGCGTCGACGAGCCGCCCGCGCTCGAGGACGAAGATGCGATCCGCCTCGCGCACCGTGGAGAGCCGGTGGGCGACGACGATGACCGTCCGGTCCCGGAGCAGGTCGGCCGCGGCCTCCCTGATCACGGACTCCGTCCCGGCGTCGACGGCCGACGTCGCCTCGTCGAGGATGAGGATCGGCGGATCCCGAAGCACCGCCCGGGCGATCCCGATCCTCTGCCGCTGCCCCGCCGACAGGCGCACGCCCCGGTCGCCGAGCACGGTGTCGTAGCCACCCGGCAGGCGTTCGATGAACTCGTGCGCGTGCGCCGCCCGCGCCGCCGCCTCCACGTCCGCGAAGGCCGCCGCGTCCTCCCCGTAGGCGATGTTCGCCGCGACCGTGTCGTGAAACAGAAACGCCTCCTGGCCGACGAAACCGATGAGGCGGCGCAGCGCGTCGAGCGGGAACTCGCGGATGTCCGTCCCGTCCATCGTGACCCGTCCGCTCTGCGGATCCGCGAACCGTGGCAGGAGGTCGACGAGCGTGCTCTTCCCGCTACCGGACGGTCCGACGAGGGCGACGACCGACCCGCACGGGATGAAGAAGTCGACGTCCCGGAGGACGGCCCGTCCGGGCTCATACGCGAAACTCACGCCCCCGTAGCGGATCCCGGTCTCCGGCGCCGCCGCCCTCCGCGAGCCGCCGGCGGGCTCGGGCTCCTGGTCGAGGATCTCCAGGAAGCGGTCCGCAGCGGCGAGTCCCTGCGCGGCGACGGCCGGATACTGCGCGAGACCCTTCACGGGCGAGACGGCGCGCAGCGCGATGGTCACGAAGGCGACGAACTGCTCGGGCGCCAGCGACCCGTCGCCCGCGACGAAGCCGGCTCCGATCCACACGAGGCCCAGAGCCACGATCGAAGCGAGCACCTCCGACAGCGGCGAGGCCAGGTATCGGGTCGTAGCCGCGGCGATCCGCTTGCGGCTGAAGGCGTCGGACCTGCGCTGGAAGCGACGCTCCTCGAAGCGTTCCGCGGCCCGCGACTTCACGAGCCTCACCGCGCCGAGCGACTCCTGCAGCGCGGCGACGAGTTCTCCCTGGTCATGCCAGGTGCGCCGGAACCTGTCGCGGAGCCGGCGGAGCAGCGGCCGCAGGCCGAGCATCACGAGCGGCACCAGGACGACGGCGAGCAGCGCCAGCCGCCAGGAGAGCGCGAACAGCGCCAGCGCGTAGGCGGCGAGCGTCGCCAGTTGGCGCACGGCCAGCGCGAGCGCGTCCGTCACGACCGGCTTCGCCTCCCCGGTGTCCGAGATCACCCGGGCGATCATCTGCCCGACCTTCCCCCGCTCGAAGAAGGCGAGCGGCAGACGCTGCAGGTGGGCGTGCACCGCGTCCCGCGCGTCCCGGACCAGGAACTCCTGCGTGCGGATCGACAGGGCCCGCCCCCCGAAGCTGCACAGATTCTTGAGGAGGAGCGCCGCCAGCACCACGACGCACACCGCGCGCAGGGCGTCGAGCCCCTCTCCCGCGCCGAGCCACCCGCCCGCGACATTGTCGATGAAGCGTTCCGCCGCGTTGCGCCCGCCGCCGGGAAGGAGCGGGCCCATGCCGAACAGCGAGCGGAGGAACGGGATGAGCAGGAGGAGACTGAACGCCTCGAGTCCCGCCGCGAGTACCCCGAGCGCCAGGCTGGCGACGAACATCGAGCGGTACGGTCGCAGAAACCCCAGCAGGCGCCGGTACGACGATCCGCCCCCGCTCCCGGGCCGCGGCGTCAACGCGGCGTCAGCAGGGCCACGGGAAGCACCATCTCGTCGGGGCTCACCCCACCGTGCAGGAAGCTGTCCCGGTAGCGGTTCTGGTATTCGCGCAGCCGGGTCGGATAGACGAAGAAATAGTCCTCGCGGCAGAGCGCGTAGGTCCGGTTCAATCCGCCGGGCGGCAGGCGCCACTCGTCGGCATCCGATGTCGTCATGACGGCGCCGGGGTTCTCCACCTTCATGTCGTGGCCGAACTTGTAGCGCAGGTTCGTCGACGCGTCGCGCCCCGCGTAGATCGTCGCCGAGCGCCGGCAGTGGATCGAGCCGTGGTCCGTCGTGAGGAGGACGCGCACGCCCCGTTGCGCCGCCAGCTGCAGCGCCTTCAGGGCCGGCGAACGCTCGAACCAGGTAACCGTGAGCGAGCGCAGCGCACTCGTGTCCTGCGCCATCTCCCAGATGAGGCGCGACCGGGCGCGGCCGTGCGTGAGCATGTCCACGAAACCGAACACGAGCGCCGTAGCCGACGGACTCGAGAGGTAGCCGCCCAGCCGCGTCAGGAGCGGGTCCCCCTCCTGCGCCGTGAAGATCTTCTCGTAGTGAACGGGGATTCGTGAGGCGGTCAACCGGTGGATCTGACGCTCGAACAGCTCGTCCTCGAACGAGTTGTACCCGATCTCGTCTCCCCGCTCCCACCACGCGGGGCGGAACTCGGCCAGTTCATCCGGAAAGAGGCCACCGAAGAGGGCGTTGCGGGCGAACGGGGTCGCCGTCGGCAGGATCCCGGCGTAGAGCGCCTCCTCGATCTCGAAGTGCTCGCTGATGATCGGGAGGATGGCTCGCCACTGGTCGAGTCGCATGCAATCCATGATGACGAGGAGGGCGGCGGGATCCTCGTCGAGGATGGGACGGAAGAAGCGCGGCAGCACATCCACCGACAGCGTAGGACCGGTCTCGCCGCCTTCGTGCACCCAGTCCGCGTAGCGGTCGGCTACGAGATCGCAGAAGCCGCGGTTGAGATCGCTCATCAGACCCTTGAGGATCTCTCCCAGACCCGCCTCGCCCGCCTCTTCGAGCTTGAGTTCCCAGTCGACAAGCTCCGAGTACAGCTCGGCCCAGTCCCGCCACGAGGCCGCGATCGAGAGCTGTTCCTGGAGTTCGCCGAAGCGGCGGGAGAAGTCCCGCGTGATGTGTTCGTGGCGCAGCGCGGGGCCCGCGAGGAGGCGGGTCACGACGGACAGCACCTGCCGGGGGCTCGTCGGCTTGACGATGTAGTCGTCGGCTCGCCGCCCGATCGCCTCGTGCATGGTCGATTCCTCCTCGCTCTTCGTGATCATGACCACGGGGAGGCGCGGCGCGGAGCTCCGGATGCGGTCGAGCACCTCGATGCCGCGGAGCCCCGGCATGCGTTCGTCGAGCAACACGAGGTCGTAGGAGGAACCGGTCAGCAGTTCGAGGGCGTCCTGGCCGTTCATCACCGCGTCGACGTGGTAGCCGGAGGACCGCAGCAGCATGAGGTGCGGCCGCAGGAAGTCGACCTCGTCGTCCACCCACAGGACCCGGCCCGCCACGGTCTTGGTCGCCTCCGTCATGCGCTGCCTTTCACAGATACCGGTCCATGGCTCGTTCCAGCTTCCGTACCACCTCTTCCACGCGGATCTTCGCCATGCGGCCGGGACGGGTGCGCCGCGACGGCCGCCGCTCGCCGTCGCGGCTGTGGCGATCCACGATGAGATCGAGAAAACGGTCGTACGGACCGCTCCGCTTCGGGTCCGTGTAACCATAAAGTCCGATCGTCGGCGTCCCCAGCGCCACCGCCATGTGAAGGGGACCCGTGTCGGGCGCCAGCACCACGTCGCTCGCCTGGAGGCGGCCCGCGAGTTGCCGCAGCGTCCCGCCCAGTTCCTCGCGCGGCGGAATGGAACAGAGTTCCCGGAGACGGCGTCCGTCCCGCAGTTCGGCTTCCGAGTCGCCGCCGACCAGGACCGGCTGCAGGCCGAAGTCACCGCCCGCCACGTCGATTACCCGGGCGATCCCCTCCAGGGTCCAGTTCCTCCGGGGGTTCGAACTCCGCGGGACGACGGCGAGCACCGGACGGGAGAACCTCTCCCGCCACCGCCTGTGCTCCCGGCGCTCCTCGTCCGTGAAGTGGAAGTCCCACTCATGGCGCCGGGGCACCTCGATGTGGTCGAGGAACTCGAACAGTTCATCCTGAACGTGCGCCACCGGACGGGGCGGGATTCGGTGATTCGTCGCGAGCCAGCTCAGGTCGCGGGCGCGCCGGCGATCGTAGCCGAGCCGCGCCGGGGCCGGAAGGAGGCGCGTCACCATCCCGCCCTTGAAGTTCGGCTGCAGGCAGATGACGAGGTCGAACGCTTCGGACGAGACCTCGCGGCGGAAGCGGAGGTAGGCGCGGGCGCCCAGTCCGCGGTGAAACGGGAGGAAGCGGTCGACGTCCGGGTGCCCGGCCATGAGCGCCGCGGGGCCGGGTTGCACGACCCAGGTGATGTGCGCCCGCGGCCAGGCTCTCCGCAGCGAGGCGACGACCGGCAACCCCTGAACCGTGCTCCCCACCGCACTCATGAGCACGATGGCCACGCGGCGCGGCGCGCCGGAGTCGAGGGGCAGCGTCAAGCGGCGCCTCCCCGCGAACCAAGGCGGATGGACCTCCGGGCCGCCTTTTCGGTACACGACTCTGTGCGTCCGGGCTGACAACGGCCGCGAAACACCGTAATCTCGGGGCGATGCGAACTCTTACCCGCTACATTCTGCGCCTTCACTTGGCGCCGTTTCTGTTCGCCGCCAGCGGCCTCACGGTTCTGCTCCTCCTCGACCAGGTGAGCAAGCGGTTCGAAAGGCTCATAGGCAAGGGTCTCCACTGGTCGGTCATCGTCGAGGTCTTCGTCTATTCGATCCCCTTCATCATCGCCCAGACGCTGCCCATGGCCGTGCTCATCGCCGTGCTCTACGTCTTCAGCCGGCTGGAGGGCGATTTCGAGGTGACGGCCATCAAGGCCAGCGGCATCCCGCTCACGCGCGTGATGGCGCCGCTCCTCGTCTGTGCGGTCATTCTGGCAGGTGCGATGACGTGGTTCAACAACGCCATCCTGCCACAGTCGAACCACCACCTTCAGGTGCTCCTCACCGGCATCGGCCGCAAGAAGCCGACGTTCAACCTGCGCGAACAGACGATCAACGAGGTCATCCCCTCCCGGCTCTACGTGCATCCGGGCACCATCGATCAGGAGCGGAGCGAGATCGAGGATGTCCGAATCTACGACGAACGGGACGGACAGCAGAGCCACACCATCTACGCGGCCCGCGGGAAGATGGCCTTCGAGGAAGGGGGCGAGGACCTCTACTTCGACCTCGAGGACGGCGTCATGCAGATCCGGCCCAACCAGCGGCCGTACGCCTTTCGCCGCGTCGCCTTCGAGCACATGACGCTGAGAATCCCCGACGTGGGGAACGCCCTCGAGCGCGACACCATGGGGGCCGTGCGCGGAGACCGCGAGATGAACATCGCCGAAATGCGCGAGGAGGCGCATCGGGGCTTCCTGATGGCGGACGCGGCGCGGGCGGAGAGCGAGACCTACGCCCGCGCGATCACGCGCCAGCTCCTCGATTTCCGGCAACCGGTGGAGGACGGATCGCCTCCGGGGACGGCGACGGGAGCAACGGCCGGACCGGAGGTCGAAGCCCCGGGGGAGCCGGGATCGAGCCTGGAACCCGCAACGGAAAAGGGGTCGCGCGCGGTGGACGAGATCCAACTGGATTCGGGAGGTGACCCCGACTCCAAGGCTGCCGCGACCGGAGAAGATGCGGCACCCGATTCCGCGGCGCTCGTCGCGGAGAGTGCGGCGCGCCGTTTCTACACCGCCTTCGATGCCGCGAATCAGTTCGAGCAGTACGCCGACCGCGAACTCACCGGCCTCCGGAGGGTCAACCAGTTCTGGGTCGAGATTCACAAGAAGGGGACGATCCCCGCCGCGTGCATCGTGTTCGTCCTCATCGGCGCGACCATCGCGGTCCGCTTCCCGCGAGGGGGCGTCGCCCTCGTCGTGGGCGTGAGCCTCGTCTGCTTCGGGGCGTATTACGTCTTCCTCATCGTTGGCGAGGACCTCTCCGACCGCCTGTGGGTTTCGCCCCTGTGGGCCATGTGGGCTCCGAACATCCTGTTCGGGCTCTTCGGCATGGCGGCGCTGTGGCGTTCCACGCGGGTCACGCGCTGACCCGATGAGGCTGCTCGACCGCTACGTGGCGCTGCAGTTCCTCAGGATCTTCCTGGTCTGCGTGCTCGGCGTGCCGCTGATCTTCATGCTCATCGATCTCGCCGACAACATCAACGTCTTCGTGGATCAGGATGTGACCCGCCTTCAGGTGGCTCTCCATTACATCTTTCAGTTCCCCTACCAGTCGCTCCTCGGGTTTCCGATCGCCGCCCTCCTCGGCTCCGTGTTCACCGTGGCGGCCATGACGCGGCATTCCGAGGTCACGGCGATGAAGGCGGGAGGGGTGTCGTTCTACAGGCTCAGCGTCCCGATTCTGATCTCCGCCTCCCTCCTCAGCTTCGTCGCGCTCGGTCTGACCGAGGTGGTCGCGGTGACGAACCGGAAATCGATCGAGGCCCTCGAACCCGAGGAGGCGCGGAGCGAGACGATCCGGCAGTTCTTCGTCTACCGCGGAGACGACGGGTTCGTGTACAAGGCGCGCCAACTCGATACCCGGGCCGGGCAGATGGAGGACGTACAGATCGAGCGGTTGGGTACCGGCCCCGACTTCCCCACCATGCATGTGACGGCGAACACCGCCCGGTACGACTCGATCTCGTCGCGCTGGCTGCTCCGGGACGGATGGGCCCGGCGCTTCTACGGGCCGGACCGGGAGCGCGCCTACGAGTTCCGCGAGATGTTGATCCCGCACCTGGATGAATCTCCCGAGGAACTGCAGGCCCGGCCCAAGGAGCCGGATGAGATGCGCTACTCGGAACTCGGCCGCCTCATCGAGGCGACGGAGAGATCGGGCGGCAACACGAACCAGCTGCGGACACAGCGCGCCTTCCGGGTCGCGTTCCCCTTCGCCTGCGTGGTGATCGTCATCTTCGGGATGCCGCTGGCGCACAGCAACCGGCGCGGTGGCGCGCCGACCTCGATCGGGATCGCGCTCGGCACCACCATTCTCCTGCTGATTTTCACGCGCATCACGGAGGCGATGGGCGCCGGCGGCGCGCTCTCTCCGGCCATGGCGGCCTGGCTGCCGAATGCCGTCTTCCTGGCGGCCGCGCTTCTCCTCTTCGCGCGTCTCCGCACCTGATCCCGAGCCAGGCTCAGGCCCTCGTTCCTCTCCCCACTCGTTCGATGTCGGCGCGGACCATGAGGCGGATCAACTCCTCGAACGACATGCGCGGGCGCCAGCCCAGCTGTCGGCGCGCCTTCGACGGATCGGCGCAGAGCCGTTCGACCTCGGCGGGCCGGAGGAACGCGGGGTCCTGCTCCACGTAGTCGCGCCAGTCGCGCCCGATCTCATCGAAGGCGATCTCGATCAGCCGCTGGACGGAGTGCGTCACGCCGGTCCCGATCACGTAGTCCTCCGGCGTCTCCGTCTGCAGCATGAGCCACATCGCCTCGACGTAGTCGCCCGCGAACCCCCAGTCGCGCTCCGCCGCCAGGTTGCCCATCGGGAGCCGGTCGGCGAGCCCGTGGTGGATGCGCGCCGTCTCCCAGCTCACCTTCCGCGTGACGAACTCCCGCCCCCGCCGGGGACTCTCGTGGTTGAAGAGGATGCCGCTCGCCGCGAACAGGTCGTAGCTCTCCCGGTAGTTCACCGTGATGAAGTGTCCGTACACCTTCGCGACGCCGTACGGGCTGCGGGGATAAAACGGCGTGTCCTCGGTCTGCGGCGTCTCCCGCACCTTCCCGAACATCTCCGAGGACGAGGCCTGGTAGAAGCGCATCGTGTCGTCGACGGCGCGTATCCCCTCGAGCATGCGCGCGACGCCCAGCGCCGTGAACTCGCCCGTGAGCAGCGGCTGCTCCCAGGAGGTGGGGACGAACGACTGCGCGGCGAGGTTGTACACCTCGCGCGGGCCGACCCGTTCGAGCACCCGGATGAGCGACAACTGGTCGAGCAGGTCCGCCTGGTGAAGCGTGACCCGATCCTTGAGGTGCGAGATGCGGTCGAACTTCTCCACGGAGGAGCGACGGACGACGCCGTGCACATCGTACCCCTTCTCGAGTAGCGCCTCCGCGAGATAGGAGCCGTCCTGTCCCGTGATTCCGGTGATGAGTGCGATCATGCCGCGAATATGCGCGGCCGCCCCGCCCCGGCCAAATCGAGACTCTCGCCGGGACTTGACCGAATACAACCCGAAGCAGACATTCTCGCTCCCGCTGCCCGTCAGGTCCCGGAGGGAGAGGAGGCTTCGCGATTCCCCGCGCCACGCCGGTTCCGCAATGGGTACCCGATCTCCCGGCGAGCCCCGGCGTCTACGTGTTCGTGGACGCGTACGGCCACCCGCTGTACGTGGGCAAGAGCGTCAACCTGCGGCGGCGCGTGCGCGGCTATTTCTACTCCGGCGGCCCCTCGAACGAGCGGCTCGCCGAGATGCTGCGGATCGCCCGGGGCGTCGAAGCGCATCCCGCGGGGAGCGACCTCGAGGCGCGCCTGGTGGAGGCGGAACGGATCCTGGGCCAGCGCCCGCCCTACAACAAGGCCCTCAAGCGCCGCGGCGCCGGCTGGTACCTCGAACTGCACTGGAACGAGCCCTTCCCCCGGTTGCGGGTGGTCCGTCGCCCGCGCCGCGCCGGGGCCCGGTACGTCGGCCCCTTCTGGAGCCGGCAGTTGCCCGAACGCATTCGCCGTCTCGTCGAGAAGGTCTTCCGGCTGCGGAACTGCGCCGAACCGGTCCGCCCCGACTTGGGCCGGAGCCCCTGCATGCAGTTCGACATGGGACTCTGCAGCGCCCCGTGCGCGCGCCGCGTGGGACTCAACGCGTACCGCCGGCAGGCGGGTGCGGCGGGCCGCCTGCTGGTGGACCGCGAGTTCGCGTGGGACCTCATGGACCGCTTCACGGCCGCACGCGACGCCGCCTCGGAGAGGCTGGAGTTCGAGCGGGCCGCCGAAGCCCAGTTGCGGCTCGACTGGCTGGAGGAACTCGAGAACCTGCGGTTCGCACTGGAACCGGAGGGGGAGCCGCACTCGTGGTTGATCGTGCTCCCCGGGGTCGACGACACGCACCGGACGCTCCAGCCGGTGGCGCGCGGCCAGGTGCTCCGGCGGCGGCGCGTGACGTGGGTCGACGGCGTGTGGCAGGAGGCCGTCGAGGACGCGTGCTACGCGGTGCGCGTGGCCGAGTTGCGGGCGCCGGTCGTGCTTTCGCCGCGAGAATCCGTGCCCAGCGCGATGGTCGGCCGCTGGCTGGAGGAGGGGGGCGCGGACAGACACGCGATCGACCTCACCCGTCTCGACGCCGCCGGCGCTATCGACCGACTACAGCGACTCAGTTCCTGATCTCATCCGATATCGACCGGCCGCGCGCCCTCGTGCCGCGGCTATTCTCATCCCTCGTCATGCAGGAGTTCGTACACCGTGACGGTCTGGACATCCATGGCGTCCGGGAGGACGCCCAGCAGACGCCCCCCAGCTACGTCGAGCAGGCGAAAGCCGGCGGGAACCTCGACGACGCCGAGTGGTCCCCCATCCCGGGATAGCACCGTATACCGGGGGACGCTCACGGCTCCTTTCATGGTGTATTCGCCCAACCATACGCGCCCCGCGCGGTCTCCGAAGAGCAGCCTGTACAGCGGCAGCGGTTCATCAGGCACATGTTCGTACCGGGCCAGATCCATGCGCACGTATTCCTCGACCGAGGATCGCTCCAGATGGGCGTTGTACCGCAGGAACCGCGCACGGGCGTAGGCCTCGAATCGCGCCCAGTACTCATCCGTGGGCCACGTCCGCTGGGGCACCCACCGCACGATCTGGCTCACCGCTCCATCGGGTCGCCGCCATACGAGTTCCGGTGTATCCGAACGGCCGTAGACGAATACTCCACCTGCAACCGTCACGTCCCCTTGCGGCTCGAAGGGGTTGCCGCGATCCGGCGATGGGCCTCCGGGCGGGATCCAGTCGTAGGATGCGATCGTGTCGACCGCGCCCGTATCCGGATCCAGGCGGGTCATATGACCCGGTTGCCAAGGCGTATTCACACCCGTCCTCAGACGGGCGCTTGAAGCGAGGAGTTGCCCCATCGAGTCAACCCCCTTGATTGCGAGGCGGCCGGCGTGTTCGCGAAGATCCACCGTTCGGACAAGAGAGCCACCTCTGAGCAGCAACAGTCGACTCCGATCAGGATCATCCACGAGAACCGTGTCCTGCCCGAGTACCAGCAGCCGCCTGACATCGCCCAGTTCCGCCGGTCCGGGACCGGATGCCGCGAGGACAGCGCGGAATGAGCCGTTGGGCCCGAGCAGGACGATTTCCCCCGAACCTCCGTCCGCGATGGCCGCGCTTCCATCGGAGAGGAGAACGCCGCTGTGCGGGTAGGTGAACGGATACTCGCCGTCGCGTGTGCCGTGCTGATAGAGTGGGGATGGCGAGAGCGTGAGAACGCCGGTCGAGACGGGGGTTCCCGGGTATTCGACGATCCAGACGCCAGCGCTGTCCCGAACCGCGATGTCCGCAGGCGGGCTCGCCTGCTCGACACAACCGCCGGAGCCCAGCGCCAGGAGGAACAGCCCAAATCGCTTCACGCGAGGCCAACCCGCCACGGAGGAGCATCGGCAAGATCCGGAACCCGTTTCGGGCAGAGGTGTTCGAAAGATCGTTGCGTCCACTGGGCTCCCGGCCTTGTCTTCTTCCCGCCGCCATGGAGGAAGATCTACCGCCTAAACTGAGCGGTGGCCACGTCCTCCCGATCCGCCACCCGTAGCCGGGGTCTCGGCTCCATGCTCGCTTCCTGTGACATCCTCGCCGCGCGCGAACGCATCCGGGCCGGGGTGGTGGAGACCGGGTGTCCGCCGTCCTTCGCCCTCGCGGCGCGGGCCAGCGGCCGGTTCCACCTCAAGGCCGAGTTCCGGCAGCGGACCGGTTCGTTCAAGGACCGCGGCTCGCTCAACAAGCTCCTGCGCCTCGACCCGGCGGCGCGCGAGGCGGGCGTCGTCGCGGCCAGCGCCGGGAATCACGCCCAGGCGCTCGCCTACCACGCGGCCCGGCTGGGGATCTCCTGCACGATCGTGATGCCCAACCACGCCCCCCTGGTCAAGGTCGCGAACACGCGCGGCTACGGCGCCCGTGTCATCCAGACCGGCGAGACCATGTCCGACGGGATGGCGCTCGTCGACCGCCTGGCCGCCGAGGAAGGGTTGACGCCGGTTCACGCCTTCGACGACCTCGACGTGATGGCGGGCCAGGGGACGATCGGGCTGGAGATCCTCGAACAGGTGCCCGACCTCACGACGGTCATCGTCCCGATCGGGGGCGGGGGCATGATCTCCGGCATCGCGACCGCCGTGAAGGCGCGCCGGCCCGGCGTGCGGGTGATCGGCGCGGAGGCCGCCGCCTCACCCGGCGCCCGTGAGTCGCTGGCGGCGGGAAAACCCGTTCACCTCGAGCGCTCCGACACGCTTGCCGACGGGATCGCGGTCAAGCGGATCGGCGACCTCACCTTCCCTCACCTCCAGGCGCTGGTCGACGATGTCGTCCTCATCGACGAGGAACAGATCACCCGCGCGATCTTCTTCCTGCTCGAATCGGAGAAGGTGGTGGTCGAAGGCGGAGGAGTGGTCTCCGTCGCGGCCGTCCTCGAGGGGCAGGTCGACCTCCGCCCCTCCGATGTCACCGTCTGCATCCTGTCGGGCGGCAACATCGACATGAACCTGGTGTCGCGCGTCATCGACCGTGCGCTGTGGGCCGACGGCCGCCTCGCCCGCCTCGCGGTCGTGGTCCGCGACCGGCCGGGCTACCTGAACGAGGTGACGGCCCTCGTCGCGATCGAGGGCGCGAACGTCCTCCACATCGAACACACGCGCGCCTTCGGGGACATCTCGGTGGGCAAGGTGGGGATCGAACTCACGATCGAGACGCGCGGCCCCGAGCACATCGCGACGATCGTGGCCCGGCTCCGGGAACTCGGCCACCGGGTGGACGAGTTGTCCTGACGCCGGCCGGGCGCTCCCCAAGGGTCAAGCGGTCTTCGGGTCCTTCCGCCGACGAACGAATCCCTCGAACAGCCCTTCCATGCGGGCCAGACGTGAATCCGGCGCGCGGGCGCCACTCTCACGGACTCGCCAACACCACCCTCATCGAAGGGGAGGAACTCGAACGGGCCGGGATCGAGTACGTGGCCGACGCCCTCCGCTTCGCCTCGGGACTGATGGTCGCCCGCAACGGATCGTTCGGCGCCATCACCTCCCTGTTCCTGCGCGGCGGCGAGTCGGACTACGTGCAGGTGCTCGTGGACGGCGGGCGCGTGAACCAGCCCGGAGGGTCGTTCGACTTCTCCTCCCTGACCACCGACAACGTGGAGCGGATCGAGATCGTCAGGGGGCCCGCTTCCGCGCTTTACGGCTCCGACGCGGTGAGCGGCGTGATTCAGGTCTTCACGCGGCGCGGCGAGGGCCGACCCCGCGGGAGCCTCTCCTTCCAGGGCGGGAGCTTCGGGACGAGCCGGTGGCAGGGCGACCTCTCCGGCGGCACCGGCGGGCTCTCCTACGCGTTCTCCCTGGATGGGAACACCACCGACGGGACGGACCCTCGCCTTCAACAACGAGTACCGGCAGACGACGGCCTCGGGACGCGTCCAAGGCTATCTGGACGCCGATACCGACGCGGCGCTCGCCATGCGCTACAACGACTCTCGTTGCCATTATCCCACGGACGGCACGGGTGCGGTGGCGGACCGAAACGCGTACTCGTTCGGCGACGCGCTCACCGTCACATCGACGCGGGGCGCCGCTGGACGGATGCGCTCGAGACGCGGCTCTTCGTCAACGTGTGGGAGGCGGACAGCGGCACGGACGACCAGCCGGACAGCCCGGCGGACAGCCTCGGCTTCTTCGGCTTCAAGAGCCTGACCGACACGCGGCGGGTGACGGCCGGGGGCGGTGGACGTCCGGGCCTCACGCTGACGGTGCGCGCCGAGAACCTCCTCGATTCCGCGTACGAGGAGGTGTGGGGGTTCGCGGCGCCCGGCCGCGGGCTCTACGTCGGCGGCCGCGTCGTCCTCGGCGGATAGCGTCGTCCCGGGCGCCGTTTCTTCGGTGCGATGCCTGCTACGGCGCCGTCGAGTCGGGGGCGGTCTCGGTCTCCACCTCCGCGAGGGCCTTCTCGAGTTCGCGGCGGGCGACGCGCGTGACGAGGACGACCACGGCGGCCGTCGCGAGCAGCCCCGCCACGAGCAGGGTCGTCTGCCCCCAGCTCGCGGCGCCGCCGGAAGCCTCCGCCACTTCCGCCCCGGCCGCCCCGATGTAGACGTAGAGGATCGTCCCGGGGAGCATGCCGACCAGAGAAG
Source organism: Candidatus Palauibacter sp. (assembly GCF_965222475.1). Classification (GTDB taxonomy): domain Bacteria; phylum Gemmatimonadota; class Gemmatimonadetes; order Palauibacterales; family Palauibacteraceae; genus Palauibacter. The sequence goes on from NZ_CBDCUB010000004.1 coordinate 138,943, forward strand.
CCGCGACGTACTGGTAGAACGTCACGCCGGTGAGGCCGTAGAAGCAGTTCTGCGCGCTGAACGGAAACACGGGGGAGAGGCGGGTCAGGAAGACGATCCGCCAGCCCTGTGTTTCCACCGCGCGATCGATCGCCCGTAGCGCCGGGCGGCCGGCGAGCAGCTTCTCCACGCGATCTCGAAGCACGTAGCGGGCGATCAGGAAGGAGAGCGCGGCCCCGATGTTCGCGCCGACGAACACGGTGAGCGTTCCAAGCCCAAGTCCGAACGTGATGCCCGCCGCGATGGTCAGCGCCGAACCCGGCACGAACAGCACGACGGCGAGCGCGTACACGAGCCCGTAGAAGAAGGGGCCCAGCCACCCCAGGCCCGCGGCGGTATCCCGCAGCCACGTGACGAGCCGCGCCACGAAGCCCAGCTCCTCCTCCGAATCCGGCTGCGGGACGAGCGAGGCCGCCACGAAGACATGTTCCGCGGAGTGGTCGAAGCTCCCCGCCCCGCTGTCCAGTGCCCGTTCGACGGCCTCCGCCACGGCGCCCGTCGCGCGCTGGGCCGATGGCGCCGCGCCCGTCGCCGCCCCCAGCGCCGCGGCCCCCAGCAGGACCGCGGCCACGGGGCCCGAAGTTCGCGTCACGCTGCGCCCGAAAGCCATCAGCGGCTCTCCAGTCGGTTGTGGGCCGCGAGGATCCGCCGCACTTCGTCGTGCGGCAGCCCCGGCACCATGTTCCCGTCGCGGCCCACCATCGTGCGGCCCGCGACCATCGCGTTCGTGATCGCCTCCTCCGTGGCCTGGGCCGTCGCGAGGAGGAGCGGCGATATGGCGTCGTTCGGCATCATCTCTACTGTCGAGTTCCCACCCCGGTTCCACGCCCCGCTGTTGGCCGTCGAGAAGGCGATGAAGATGTCGCCCGAGCTGTTGGACCCGTATCCGCCCATGCGCCCGATCCCGATCGGGGCGCGCCGCGCCAGGCGCTTGAGCTGGTGCGGCAGCAGGGGTGCGTCGGTGGCGACGACGACGATGATCGAACCGAGGCCGTCGAATTCGGACCCGCCCGCCGATCCTCCGGCGGCGCCCGCCGGGGTCCCGTCGAGGAGTTCCCGCCCCACCGGCACGCCGGCGATGAGCAGTTCGGGACGGCGACCGTAGTTGCACTGCACGAGCACGCCGACCGTGTAGTCGCCCACGAGCCGGGAGGAGGTCCCGATCCCGCCCTTGAACGAGTTGCACACCATCCCCGTCCCGCCCCCCACCGAGCCTTCGGTGACGGGGCCGGACGACGCGCTCTCGATGGCGGCGAAGACGTGCTCCTTCCGCACGTGGAAGCCGTTGATGTCGTTGAGACGCCCGTCCCACGTCTCCGCGACGACGGGAAGACTCCACCAGATGCCGGGCGCGATGGGGTGGTTCGCCTCCGCGTCCCGCGACCACTCGATGACGGCCTGGTGCACGTCCCCCACGCTGTGCGTATTCGTGATCATCACCGGACCTTCGAGGAACCCCGATTCCTCGACCCAGGTCGTCCCCGTCATCTCCCCGTTTCCGTTCAGCGAGTACCAGCCGGCGAAGACCGGCTCATATCCCCCGGTGCGAGGGATCACGGCCGTGACTCCGGTGCGCACCGGGCCCTCGCCGACGACGAGTTCGCCTTCGCCTTCGATGATCGTCGTGTGCCCGACCCGGACGCCGGCTACATCCGTGATCGCATTCAGGCTGCCGGGGTCGCCGGGAAAGGGGATCCCGAGATCCCGGGCCCTCGGCGCCTCCTGGGCGACGAGCGGACTCCCGGCCAGGCTCACGGCAAGGAGCAGGAGTGACGAGAAACGCATGGGCATCTCCGCGTGAGGGAACTGCACTACCTGAACGTGCCCTGAAGCCCGACAGTGAATATGGCGTCCGGCCGCAGACCGAAGCCCTGGATCGGGAGAAGGGCGCTCGCGGCCAGGACCATGTCGTTGCGGACCTGATACCTGATCCCCATGGCGAGGTCCAGGAGGTAGCGACCCGGCTCCGGGATGGACGACGCCTCGACGGTGAGGGGTGCGGCGCCCACGAAGGTGACGGGGCCGGGCAACGGGGGGTCCGGATCCGCCAGTTCCAATTGCGCGATCATCTCCGCGGCCACGGTGACCTCGTCCGTCACCATGACGTCGAAGCCGACCGAACCGAGCACCGCGTCGCGGTCGAAGTTCCCCTCGCGCGCATTCTGCTCCCGCAGGAGATATCCCCCGTTCACGTGGGAAGAAAAGTCGCCCCACCTCCGGGTGATGACCGCCAGCGCGCGCCCGCGGCCTTCGCCCGTGCCGAGCAGGTCTTCTTCCTGCCCGGTCGGGAAGGTGTAGTCGGCCAGCAGGGCGATCCCGAGTTCGGGCGGCGCGACGCCCACCTCGGTCCCCCCGGAGAGGTTCACCTTGACCCGGGCCGTGACGTCGCCGACACCCGTCGCCGAACCCCTCACCGACTTCCGCGCCTGGAGGACCGGGACCGTCTCGCTTCCGCCCAACCGGTGCGAGGAGGACGGGTCGAACGGAAGGATCTGGGCATCGGCCGTGCCCTCCAGCCTCGCCCGCACGACCGGAATGAGAAAGCCGACGTCCATGAACGGCGTCAGCCCGGCGCTCACGACGCCGGTCGCGACGACGTAGTCCACGGCCAGGTTCGTGCGCACCTGGAGCACGTCCCGCTCGAACGCGGGCACCCCGAGCCCGGGATTCCGGCCCAGAGCGGGGCTGGTGTCATGGTGGAAGAAGTTGAGGAGGAGGGCGTCGGTCGGCGCCCCCCCGAAGTTCGTGGTCCGGAAGGCGGTCGCCTCGAGACCCATGAAGAAACGGCCCATCCCGAGCGTCTCGGCCCGCTCGGCGAAGACCGGCCCCAGCGAGGCGCTGCGTTCACCGTCGGACCAGATGCGCCCCGCCGCCATGGGGGTCCTTGGAAGGCCGCCGACGATCCCGGCGATCCCGTCCTCGAGGAAGAGGAGCAGCGCGTCGTTCCGGGGCACCAGGCCGCGGCGGAAATGGACGCCGTGCGTGGCGCCCGTCTGCCCGGCCGACATGGCCGCCGGGTCCATGCAGAGGGGGACGCCGCACTCGCCGAACACGAACAGGTCCGACAGGAGTTCGGTCAACGTCTGCGCCGCGACCGGCCGGGCCGTGATCAACGTCAGCGCCAGGACAGCCAGCGCTCGCGCAGCGGCTCGTCTGTGCATCTCGCCTCCCCTGAAGTTCCCATGGAGTTCCCATGGTGGACCGGCTGAAGGTTCGCCGCCTCGTCGGGCGCGGCAAGGAGAGCGGCGCGCAACGATCCGTCGGGCGTGGCGATTGCCATCCCGGGGGATTGACCACCGGTGGCCCTCGCGCCCATCGTCGCCCATGTCCTCAGCCCATCGCACCATCGGAACGCCCCGCGCCGCGCCGACGTTGACCCGACAGAGCAGCGACGCGCGCGACGTGATCGTCGTGGGCTCCGGCGCCGGGGGCGGCATGGCCGCCTACGTACTCGCGTGTCACGGCGTCCGCGTACTGCTCCTCGAAGCGGGGCGGGACTACGATCCCGTGTCGGAGACCCCGATGTTCCAGACCCCCGCGGACGCGCCGCTGCGGGCCGCGGGGACCGCCGACAAGCCGTTCGGCTTCTACGACGCGACGGTCGACGGCGGCTGGCGCGTGCCCGGCGAGCCCTACACCAGCGCCGAGGGCGTGAACTTCATGTGGTGGCGGTCACGCATGCTCGGGGGGCGGACGAACCACTGGGGCCGGATCTCTCTCCGCATGGGCCCCTACGACTTCAAGCCCTACAGCCGGGACGGGCTCGGCCTCGACTGGCCGATGACGTACGAGGACCTCTCGCCGTGGTACGACCGCACCGAGGCGCTGGTCGGCGTCTACGGCTCCAACGAGGGGCTCGAGAACACGCCCGACTCCTCCGACGGGATCCTCCAGCCCGCGCCCGCGCCGCGTGCCTACGAACTGCTCACGAAGAAGACGTGCGACGGGCTCGGGATCCCCGTCATCCCCGCGCACCTCGCGATCCTCACGCAGCCGCAGGACGCGGACCGGCTGTCGAGCATGCTGTGGCCGAACAACGCGACCGCCCGCCGGGTGACGCGCGACTCCATGCGAAGCCGGGCGGCCTGCTACTGGGCGACCCCGTGCGGGCGCGGCTGCTCGATCAAGGCCAACTTCCAGTCGACGACCGTCTGCCTGCCGCCGGCTCAGGCGACCGGCAACCTTACGACGATCACCGACGCGATGGTGCGCGAGGTGACGATCGATGAGCGAGGCCGGGCCACGGGCGTCCATTACATCGACAAGAAGCTGCGCGCCGACCGCCACGTCTCGGCACCCGTGGTCGTACTCGCCGCCAGCGCCTGCGAGTCGGCGCGGATTCTCCTCAACTCCCGCACCTCCCTCTTCCCCGATGGCCTCGCCAACGGGAGCGGGCTCGTCGGCAAGTACGTGATGGACACGGTGGGCGCGGGCGTCTCCGGGCAGATCCCGGCGCTCGAGAACCTGCCTCGCCACGCCGAGGAGGGGGCCTCGGCCATGCACATGTACATGCCGTGGTGGCTGTACGGCGACCAGGCGGCCGGACGCCTGGATTTCGCCCGCGGCTACCACGTCGAGTTCGGGGGAGGGCAACGGATGCCGGGCTACGGCGCCTTCAGCGGCATCGAGCCGCTCACGGCGGGAGCCTACGGCCAGCGCTTCAAGGAGGAGTGCCGTCGCTACTACGGGTCGTTCATGAACTTCGACGGCCGCGGGGAGATGATCCCCAACGAGGACAGCTACTGCGAGATCGATCCCGACATCGTGGATCAGTGGGGCATCCCCGTGCTCCGGTTCCATTGGAAGTGGTCGGACCACGAACTCAATCAGGCCCTGCACATGCAGCGGACGTTCGCCGGGATCATCGAGGAGATGGGCGGGCGCGTGCTGTCGACCGTGCAGACCGACGGGGCCCGCGCCATCGCGGCGCCCGGACAGATCATTCACGAGGTGGGCGGGGTCCGCATGGGAGACCGGCCGGAAAATTCCGTGCTCAACCAGTACTGCCAGGCGTGGGAGGTCCCCAACCTGTTCGTGATGGACGGCGGGCCGTTCGTCTCCAACGCGGACAAGAACCCGACGCTCTCCATCATGGCGGTCGCGTGGAGGTCGTCGGAGTACCTCGTGGAGCAGCTCCGGCAGGGAAGCCTCTGATGTCCGGGCGCGTGGACGAGCGAGACCGGGACGCGACCGAGGGGCTGACCCGCCGCCGGGCGCTTCAGGTACTGGCCGCGGGGGCGGCGGGCGCGGCCGCGCTCCCGGCCGTGGCGTGCCGGGACGGCAGCGAGTCCGGATCGCCCTCCGCGCAGGATGCGGCCGCTCTCACCGGCGCTACTAGCGGCGGCAACCCCCGGGCCGCCGGCACGCCCACGGACCCGGATCTCGTCTCGCCCGCGGTGTGGTGGGATCTCCTGCTCACCGAGGAGGAACTCGCGACGCTCGCGGCGCTGTCCGACATCATCATCCCCGAGGATGAGCGCTCCCCCGGCGCGTCGACGCTCGGCGCCCACGACTTCATCGACGAGTGGGTGAGCGCGCCTTACGATGGGAACCGGAACGATCTCACGCTCGTGCGCGGCGGGCTCGTGTGGCTTGACGTCGAGTCCGCCGGGCGCTTCGGCGGACGGTTCACCGACCTGACGCTCGATCAGAAGCACGCCATCTGCGACGACATCTGCTGGGTGGAGAACGCGGCCCCGGAATACCGGGTCGCGGCGCGTTTCTTCGATCGGGTGCGAGACCTGACGTCGACCGCCTTCTGGACCACGGCGGAAGGGATGGCCGACCTCGGCTTCGTGGGCAATCGCCCTATGCCCCGCTTTGACGGCCCACCCCCGGAGGTTCTCGAACGCCTGGGGCTGGCCTAGCCGTCGCCGGCGCGAGACCATTCAGTAGTTTGCCAGGTTCCCCCGCACCAAGGTTTCCCCGGAGGCGCAGCATGACGTCGAAGACCAACTTCTCGCGACGTGACTTCGTTCGGGCGTCGGGCACGGCCGGCCTCGGTCTGTCCATCGTTCCCCGCCACGTCCTCGGCGGCCCCCGTCATCGCGCCCCCAGCGACACGTTGAACGTCGCGCACATCGGCGTCGGAGGCATGGGCGGCGGCGATGTTCGGGGCATGGCGGGTGTCGGCGAGAACATCTACGCCCTCTGCGATGTCGACGAGCGGCAGGCGTCCGGCTCCTGGAGCGCCTTCCCGCGCGCGAAGCGGTACCGCGACTTCCGAACCATGCTCCGGGACGAGGCCGGGAACATCGACGCGGTCGTGATCTCGACGCCGGACCATACGCATACCGCGGCGGGCATGATGTCGCTCTCGCTGGGGAAACCGACCCGCATCCAGAAGCCTCTCGCGACCACCATCTGGGAGGTGCGCCAGCTGATGGAGGCCGCCGAGCGGGCGAGGGTCGCGACCCAGATGGGAAACCAGGGCCACGCCCAGGATGGCACGCGCCAGGTCCGCGAATGGTACGAGGCCGGCGCCATCGGCGAGATCCGGCGCGTCGAGTACTGGACCAACCGCCCCATCTGGCCGCAGGCCATTCGCCGGCCGACGGAAGCCCATCACGCGCCCCCGACGCTGGACTGGGATCTCTGGCTCGGGCCCGCCGCCGACCGCCCCTACCACCCGGCCTACGCTCCGTTCAACTGGCGCGGCTGGTGGGACTTCGGGACCGGCGCGCTGGGCGACATCGCGTGTCACGCCATGGACGCCGCATTCTGGACCTTCGACCTCGGCACGCCCGAGCGGATCTCTGCGGAATCGACGCCGCTCTTCCCCGAGACGGCGCCGGCCGCGTCGCGGATCGAATACGATTTTCCGGCGCGTGGCGACCGACCCGCCGTGAAGGTCGTGTGGCGCGATGGCAACCTCTCGCCGCCGCGGCCGGAGGAAGTACCGGACGACGCGAGGTGGCCGTTCGAGGCGAGCGGGCAGCTGTGGATCGGGACGGACGGCACGCTGTTCGCAGGCATCTACGGCGAGAACCCGCGGCTCCTGGACGCTGCTCGGGATGCCGAGATCCGGGCCGACCCGCCGGCGGAGAAGTACCCGCGGACGGACGGGGTGTACGCGGAGTTCGCGGCCGCCTGCAAGGACGGGCCGCCCGCCGGGTCGAACTTCGTCGAGCACGCGGGGCCGCTCACCGAGATGGTGCTGTTCGGCAACCTCTCCGTGCGCAGCGGCCGGGAGATCCGCATCGACCCCGACACGGGCGAGATCCTCGACGGCGTGTCGATCCCAGAGCGCTATGTGAAGGCCAACTACCGTTCGGGTTGGGGGTGGTAGGACTCTCGTGCAGCTGAACGGTCTCGACTGGATCGTTCTCGCGGCCTACGGCGCCGTGGCCCTCGCGGTCGGGCTCTGGTTCGCCCGCCGCGCCGGCGCGGGCACCGACGAGTTCTTCCTCGCGGGCCGCAACCTCCCCTGGTGGCTCCTCGGGACATCGATGGTCGCCACCACCTTCTCGACGGATACCCCCAACCTCGTCGCGGACCTCGTCCGTAACGGAGGCGTGAGCGGGAACTGGGTCTGGTGGGCGTTCCTGATCACCGCGATGTGCACGACGTTCTTCTACGCCAAACTGTGGCGGCGGTCGGGCGTCTTCACCGACGTCGGCTTCTACGAACTCCGCTATTCGGGGCGCCCCGCCTCGTTCCTGCGCGGCTTCCGGGCCCTCTATCTGGGCGTCTTCTTCAACGTCGTCATCATGGCCACGGTCACGCTGGCGGCGATCAAGATCTCCGGCGTGCTGCTGGGGGCCGACAAATACACGACCGTCCTCGTCGCGGGCACCGTGGCCGCCCTCTACTCGGCCACTTCCGGTTTGTGGGGCGTCGTCGTCACCGACCTCCTGCTCTTCGCGATCGCGATGACGGGGGCCGTCGCCGCGGCGTACTACGCGCTGTCGCAGCCCGCGGTCGGAGGTCTGGCGGGACTCGTCACACACCCCGGGATCGCGCCCAACCTGTCGATGCTGCCCGACTTCTCCGACTGGCGGACGGCGGCGATGGTGTTCGTCATCCCGATCGCCGTGCAGTGGTGGGCGAGCTGGTATCCCGGCGCCGAACCCGGCGGCGGCGGGTATGCCGCGCAGCGGATGCTCGCGGCCCGCGACGAGCGCGATGCCATGCGCGCCACGCTGTGGTTCAACATCGCGCACTACGCGCTCAGGCCGTGGCCGTGGATTCTCGTCGGCCTTGCCTCGATCGCCGTGTATCCCACGCTCGAATCGATCGGCGCGGCCTTCCCCAACCTCGATCCGAGCATCATCGGTCACGACCTCGCCTACCCGGCGATGCTCGTCTTCCTGCCGCACGGCCTGCTCGGGCTGGTCGTCGCCTCCCTCGCGGCGGCCTATATGTCGACCATCTCCACGCACCTGAACTGGGGCTCGTCCTATATCGTCGACGATTTCTACCGCCGGTTCGTGGCCCGCGACCGGGACGAGGCCCACTACGTCCGCGTGGGCCGGATCTCCACAGGGGCGCTCATCGCCCTCTCCGCCGCCCTCGCCCTCTTCCTCGACAGCGCGAAGCAGGCGTTCGAGTTGATCCTGCTGCTGCACGCCGGGAGCGGGCTGATCTTCCTGCTCCGCTGGTTCTGGTGGCGGGTGAACGCGTGGTCGGAGATCTCGGGCATGGCGGTGTCTGCGGCCATCGCGCTCTGGTTCCCGCTCGTCCACGAGCGGGTGGGGCTCCCGGCGCTGGAGCCCTCCGTGCGCCTGCTGCTCGGCGTCGGGGTGACGACGGCGGTGTGGCTGCTCGTGACGTTCCTCACCCGACCCACGGAGACCCGGACGCTCCAGGCGTTCTACGACCGAATCCGCCCATTCCCCCGTGGGTGGCGGAAGGCCGTTGACACCCGTCCCGGCACGCCCGGGAGCCTCGCAGCGGGGGTCGCGGCGTGGGGTCTGGGCTGCGCGACGGTGTATGCGGCTCTCTTCGCCACCGGGATGGCCTTGTATGGCCAGACCGCCGAGGCGATCGGTTTCGGCCTTGTCGCCGTCGCCGCCGGCGTGGGCCTGTTTCGAACCCTGCCCCGCGTCGGCTTCGACTGACCGGACTCGGGGAACGCCCCACCTTCCGCGTCCCCCATGAGCCGTCCCCGCGCGTCACGGACCGCGCACCTGGTTCGTCTATGGGACAGGTGCAGGTCCAACTCCCGGGAGGCAGAGATGACGGCGAACCGGCTCAGGCGCTTGGCTGTGGGCACCATCCTGGCGGCTTGCCCCGCCTTCGCGGGACAGGCGGCGGCACAGCTGATTCCGATCCGCACCGTACCGGTCGCAACCGGGGACCAGTTCCTGACGACGCCTGCGGCGAACTTCGGGATGGCCGGGCTCACCTACGCGGTGGACGACTCCATCGCCGACGGATGGTCGAACCCGGCCAAGGGCGCGCTCCTCTCCGAGTCCTCGCTCCTCAGCGCTCCCGTCTACTACGGGATTTCCGACGGGGGCGGAGGCGGGTTCACCTTCCCGATCGCGGGATTGATCAAGGGCGACAGGTGGTTCGGCGGGGCCACGGCCGCACTCCAGGAGATCGACAACGCCACGAACTTCCGGGGGTGGCCGGGCGACGGCGAAAGGCTGTCCGATGCGTCGACGCGCAATCTGTACGCGGGCGGCTTCGTCGGCCGGCGGCTTGGATCGGGCGGCTGGTCTCTCGGAATCGGCGTGCGCACCGCGCGTCTCCAAGCCCTGGATGGCGTGGACCTGCTCTACGCCGGCGCGGACCGCATAGATCAGTCCGGCTCGATACACGACCTCAGGCTCGGCGTTTACCGCGAGTCAGGCCGCGATCGCGCTTCGGCAGTCCTCGTTCGCAACTCGGTCTCGATGACGCATGACGTAACCTACGCCGACGTGGCGTGGGTACAGCCGAACCTTTTTTCCCCTCCCGAGCGCGTGGTCTCCCTGACCACCGAGACGAACCTGGACCGCACCCGCACGTGGGGGCTGCAGCTGGCCTGGGACCGCCGCCTGCGCGCGCCCGGCTGGCGCATCGGCACTTCCCTGACGGCCAACCGCAAGTCGCACCCCAAGATCCCCAACTACAACATCCAGAACATTCCGCGGGACCCGGGCAACAGCACGGCCTGGGAGCTGGGCTTCGGCATCGCCCGCTCACTGGACGGTACCACGGCGGGGCTGGACGTGGCGCTTCAGCCGATCCGGAGCGACACCTGGCAGGAGGCGGAGGACCCGGTCGAGACGACGAACGGGACCACGATCCCGTCGGGCGGCAGGACGATCGAGAACGACTTCTCGTTCCTGAACGTGCGGCTGCGGGTCGGAGTGGCGCACGAGTTCGAGAAGGTGGGAGTGAGGTTGGGGCTCGAGGGCCGGTCCTACGACTACACGCTCGAGCAGACGAACAACGTGAACGGCGAATACAGGACGCAGGACGAGTCCTGGATCGAGTGGACTCCCGCGGTGGCGGCGGTCTTCCGGCTGCGGGGCGTGGATCTGCATTACGGGGTGCGTCTGACCACGGGCACCGGCCACCCGGGCGTGGATCGCGGAATCGTGGTGAACTCCCCGGACAGCGGAGGCGACTTCGTCGTCGCCCCGGAGGGGCCGCTGACGCTGGCGGACGCCACCGTGCATACACACCAGTTCTGGGTGCGCATCCCGATCCGCTGAGTCAGGGGACGATCTCGAGGTGGTCCACGAGGAGGACGTGACCCGGCGGACCCCAACCGTCGAGGGAGATGCGCTCGATCCCTGCGGCGACCTCCACCACGACGCGTTCGGCCCGGAAACGGGCGCGCCCGCCCGGGCTGTACGTCGCCTTGCCCGACCCGGAACGCCCTTCCATCGCGTACCTCATGTCGGGTGAGTGCGCCGCGGCGCCCGCCGGCAGGCGCTCGCCCCCACTCCAGACGATCACCAGGAAGCTCTCGATGAGGTCGGGGCCGAACAGGGTGAAGGCCACCCTTCGCGGACGCCCGGGGAAGTCGAGATGCGTCATCCCGACTTCGAGTCCCTGCTCTCCGGACAGCGGGGGACCGAGCGCGCGCATCGAAGCGGTCGGCGGGAGGTATCCGCGGGCGTCGAGCACATGGGGTCTGGTGGCGTCGGCCGTGTACGATTGGAAGGAGAGCACGAGACCCTGCTCGCGCCACTCCTCCGCCACCGCGGAGTTGGATTCCACCGGACGGCCATCGCCGTAGGTCTCGAACTCGATCCGCGCGGGCTCGTAAGGAGCGGCCCGACCGCCCTCCGAAGGCGACGGGTCGCCTTCCCCGCCCGCTCCGGGCCCGTCCGGGGCGACGCCTTGCGGTGAAAGCGGCGGGGGCATGCGGCTCTCAAGCTCCGGCGGCGGGCTCGCGGCCGGAGCCGCAACCTCCCAGCGGGGGCGCAACCCCAGGGACCGCAACCCCATGTACGCGGCCGCGACGGCCAGCCCGGTCAGGGTGAGGGCGGCCACGCCGCGCAGCGCGCGCACGACGAGAGGCCGGCGGCGGCGGCGCGCAATCAGGCCTCGACCACGCCGAGCTGCGGCCACGTCTCCCACCGTCCGCGGGTGAAGTCCGGGAAGTCCACCGGCCGGCTCCGGTCCGACACGGACGACTCGCTCACGGCGCAAACCGCCGACAGCGCCGCCGCGTCGTACACGTTCATGTCCGTGGGCAGGCCCTCGCGCAAACACTTGATGAGCCGGTAGTCCTCAAGGTAGTCCATGCTCCCGTGCCCTCGCCCCTCGCCCACCCCCGCCATCTCTCGCCACAGCGGGTGCTCGAACTCCTCCAGGTAGTCCTCCGCGGCGTCCCACCGGTGCCCTTCGCTGCGGCCCTCGATGTACACGCGCTCGGGATAGCCCTGGAAGATGCCTTGCGTGCCCTGCACGAGGTGGATCCGCGAGTACGGGCGCGGGAGGTTCGTGTCGTGCGAGACGTAGATCGTTCGCCCGAGGGCAGTCTTGATCAGCGTGACGTTCACGTCTCCGAGCACGAAGGTCTCCCGGCGTTCCGGCGCATCCTCCGGGAAGTGCTCGCGCGCGAAATCATGCAGCCCGCGCGAGGGGCCGCTCATCGAGACCGCGTAGTCGAAGCGGTCTCCGCGGTTGATGTCCATGCAGTTCGCGATCGGCCCCAGGCCGTGCGTCGGATAGAGGTTCCCGTTCCTCGTCTTCGAGTGCTCGCGCCGCCACAGCCCCTCACCGCTGTCGGCGAACTTGATCCCGCGCAGATCGTGCAGGTAGCCGCCCTCCCCGTGCAGGATCTCACCGAAGAGGCCCCGCCGCACCATGTGGAAGACCAACATCTCCCAGCGACCGTAGTTCACGTTCTCCATCATCACGCAGTGGCGCGCGGTGTTCTCGGCGGTCTCCACGAGCCGCCAGCAGTCCTCCATCGTGTACGCCGCCGGGACCTCGGTCGCCGCGTGCTTCCCGTGTTCCATCGCCGCCACGCAGACGGGGACGTGCCACCGCCACGGCGTCGCCGTATAGACGAGGTCGAGATCCTCGGCCTCGCACATGCGGATGAAGTCCGTCTCCCCGCGCGTATACAGCGTGGGCTCGGGCCCTCCGGCCTCGACCACCCAGTCGCGCGCGCGCTCCGCGTGCTCGGGGCGGACGTCGCAGAGCGCCGTCAACTCGACGCCCTCGATGTCGAGGAGGTTCCGGACGTGGACCGAACCCATGCCGCCGATCCCGACGAAGCCGATGCGGACCGTTTCCATCGGCGGCGCCGCGAAGAGCGCCTCCGGGGCCGGGTCACCGTCGTAGGAGCCCCGCGGCGTCGATTTGCCGTCACCACGCCCCCGGCACCCGGACAGGATGGCCGCACCGGCACCCAGGGCGCCCAGCTTGAGGAGCGTACGCCGGTCCACAGCCGCGGACGGCGATCCGCGGCCGCCAGTCTTCTCATCTCTCATCGTGACCCCCGTGGCGGGCGGCCTCCAACGGCACAGACGTTCCCCGGCGTCGCCTCCGGGCTTCGGATCACGTTCCACCCGGGCCGCAGCCGCAGCCAGCCGCCGGCATCCCGCACCCCCGGCGGTTGTAGGAGACGCTGCAGCAGTACGCCTCGGAGGTACTCGCGGTGCCACGCCGTGGGCGGATGCAGGCAGACCACGCGTATCGCCACCTCGTCCCCCCGCTTCCGCTCGTGTTCGAACACCTCCGGCGGCTCGGCCGGCGGGGTCGGCCCGGAGGGGAACTCCACCCGGAGCGGCACCGGCGTATAGTCGTCCGACCACGCGCGGGCGAAGTGCGCCAAGCACTCGCCGCTCTCCAATTCCTCGGCCACATCGACGACCGAGGGCAGAGCCTCGCTCACCTGCAAGATCGGATCGTCCCTGCCGGCCGAAGGCAGCTGCTCGGTATAGGCCGCGGAACGCAGGGCCGGGGCGTAAGGCCGCGGATCCGGCGGTTTGCCCCCGAGAAGGTCCGTCGCCAGCGTCTGCAGGTTCCCGGAGGACCCCTCGGGCAGATCCTCCGTTACGCCCAGCTGCCGCGCCGCCACGACGTCCGACGCGATCTGCTCCATGCGCGCCCGCAGCCCCGGGTCGTCGAGCACCGCCGCCAGGCCCAGGGCCCTGCGCACCACCATGCCGTTGCGCCAGGTCGCGCTCGACGTCACTCTCGGGTATCGTTCCCCCGGCCCGTCCAGATACAGCGTCGCCGCGTCCACGAGGAGCGCGTACACTTCCGGGGGGAGGGCCGCCGCTCCGCCCCACAGTTCGACCATGATGCGGAGCGCAAACAGACCGTTCGGCGTTCGATCTCCGCCCCATGTGGCCATCTCCAGTGCCGCCTCCAGCGCTGCCACCTGCCCCCCGCAGCCGATTTCGGCCACCGCCACGGCCTCGAGGCTGCCGAAGTCCGGAGACCACAGGAGCGCCGGGATCGCCGCCGGATCCTCCATCGCGCGCACTTCCTCCAAGAGGACATTCACATGATCGGCCAGCGCCTCGTAGCCCGGGGCTGGCTGCGCCCCTTCGTCCGGTCGCCGTCCGTGCGCCGCCAGCGCCTCCACCAGCGCGCTCCTGAGCTCCGCGCCGCGTTCCTGCCGAGAAATCCGCAGCGCCGCCCGCAGGGCAACCACCGCGGTCGCCCCGTCTTCACTCGCCATATCCGCCGCGAGCGCTGCCTGCGCCGCCGCCGCGGGGCGCTGCGCTGCCGACGACGATGGCCACCCTGCGAGGACCAGAACCACCAACCCCACGGCGCGCGCGGTTCTCCTGCTCATGGTAGCCACCTCCCCTGTCGTTACACGCGACCGTGCCACAGACCGACGAGTCTCGGTACGGATGTACGGACATGTGTATCCTGATTGCCGGCGACCCGCGGCAAAAGCCCCGTTGCGTTCGAGCGGTCACCCGCGCCGGCGGCATGCTCGTTCCCGCCTTCCCCCTCCACTATCTTCGGCCCGTGGTTGGGAAGACGGAATCCTGCATGCCGGGGCGCGGGGGCCGCTCGGACCGGAGCGGCGAGGAGAAGATCGCAATCATGATGTCCTGTAACCTGTGGCGTGCGCGGAAGATCATGGTCGCGGGCATTGCGGTGACGCTGTGCGCCGCCTGCGCGGAGGTGCCGACGGCGCGGGACCGACTGCTCGCCTCCGCCGAGGCCATCCAGCGGCTCGAGAGCCTCATCTACGACTACTCGTACGAGGGGTCGGGGAGCGCCGCCGGCTCCTTCACCGGCCTGGTCCGGCTCGTGCGCCCTGCGCGCGGGCCGTCGCTCTACCGGGCCGAACTTCGGCCCTCGCCGTCGTGGGACCCCGCCGAGGCCGGGGACGACCCCGCGCCCGCCCTGATCCTGTCGGGAGGCGGCGATCCTGTCGCCGCACGCGACGAAGCGCTGGCGCGTTTCAGCTACGGCACAATCTCGGGCGGCTCCGGACATCTCGTCGCGAACGCCGCCTTCGCGGTGCTCGCCGAGTTCACGGAAGCAACCCCCTTCGAGGCGGAACTCGCGGGCGAGTTCGAACTCGTCAGCCAGGAGACGGTCGGCGGCGTCCTCTGCGACGTCCTGCGGGGCACGAGCGACGAGTTCGGGCCTGCGCGCGTGTGGTGGCACATCGGGGTCGTGGGCGACCTGCCCCGCGCCTTCCGCTGGGAGTCGGAGGACGGGAGCGGGGCCCTCGCGTTCGAGATTCGGCGACTGGAGATCGATCCGCCCACCTCGCCCGAGCAACTCGCGATCCAGGTGGACCTGACGGGTCCCGACGCCGAGCAAGTCTTCGAGGAGGACGAGCGGGCGCTCGTCCCCGGCGTACCGGCGCCCGACTGGCGTCTCCCCGCGGCGGAAGGCGCGTCGCTTCGCCTCTCGGAACTCCGGGGAGAGATCGTGGTGCTGAACTTCTGGTCGAGTTGGTGCATCCCCTGCCGAGACCTCGCGACCGAGTACGGCGCCGTGTCACAGCGGTTCGCCGACGCCGGGGTTCGTTTCCTGGCTCTCAACGGGTGGGAGAGCGCGGAAGCCGACGCGTCCCGGACGCTGCGGGAATGGGGACTCGACGTCCCGATCCTGCTCCACGCGGAGCGGATCGCCGCCGACTACAAGCTGATCTCGCCGCCCGCGCTGTATGTCGTCGACGCCCGCGGCGACCTGGCGCTGGTCGGGAACCCCGCGCAGGACGATCCGGCATCCGAGGCGCGTGAGCTGGAACGGGTGATCCGGTCGCTTCTCGACGGGGGCGGCTGACCTCGGGAGCCGCCGCCGAAAGCCGACCCGCCCGGCGCCCGGCTATCTGTCAATGGGCAGCCCGCTCGGGACGCTGGCGGGCGCGAGGTGCGAGAGGTCGCGCGCCGCCTCATCCGTCAGCGACTCCAGGAAGGCGACGAGATCGTCCGCCCCCGCGTCGTCGAAGGCGATGGGGATCAGGATCGTGTCCCGCGTGGCCAGAATCTCGTCAAAGTTGTTGAGCAGCGTGGGCTGGAGAGCGGGCTCCACCTGCGACACGTCGTAGTCCTTGAGGCGGTTGTCGATGCTGTCGTAGTGCACGACGATCGCCCTCAGCGTGGCGAACTGTCCCCCATGCCCGTAGGGCGCGGTCAACTCGACGTTGCGCATGGGGGGCGTCTTGAAGAGTCGCCGGTGCGCGGGATCTCCCGTGACCCGCTCGCGCCCGAAGTCGTCGTTCCCGCCCGGCCCGTCTCCCAGCCCCGGCCCGATCTGCGGGATGGCCGCGTTGTGGTGCTCGTTGTTCCGGTCGTCGAACTGGTCCGTGTCGTGACACTGCATGCAGCGGATCGTCATGAAGCTCTTGGCGCCGCGCAGCGCCGAGTCGCCGAGTCGGTCGTCGTCCCCCTTCAGGAAACGGTCCCAGGGCGTGTCGATGAACGTGAGGTCGGAGACGTAGAAGCCCGCGATCGCGTTGGCCGCGTGCGCGAACGTCATGTCGTCGAAGGGGGTGCCGGGATAGGCGGCCTCGAACATGTCCCGGTATGCCTCGATCTCCCCCAGCCGCGCCATGAGCCCCGCCCACACACCGGTGAAATCGTCGTCGTCCAGCGCGGACAGTTCGTTCCCGCCGCCCGAGCCCCGCATCTCCTTGCGCCGCAGCACCGGGATCATGGGCTGCGCCGAGAGCGCGCCGAACTCGAACACCGCCCGCATCTCCGGCGTCATCTGGTCTCCGGCCTCCGTCGAGATCGATCCATCCTCCAACTCCTCCACGAACCCGTCCCAGAAGAACTGCGTCGAGAGGTGAAGGTTGAAGAGGGCGGGCGAGTTCCGGGGGATGAACTCGCCGTCGGGGTGGGTTCGGCCGGGTCCCAGCCCGCTCCCGCCGACCCCGATGGAGAGGGACCGGCCATCCCCGGTGGCGAAGCTCGGCAGGTGACACGTCATGCACGAGAGGTCGCGATTCCCGCTCAGGATCCGGTCGAACGCCAGGTTCCGTCCGAGTTCCACGAGTTCGGGGCGCACGGGCGGCGGCGGTTCGAGCGGATCGAGGTTCCGGTGATCCACGAGGAGGCGCACGGTGTCGATGAGCATGGCGCGCACCTCCGCGGGAGAGGGCGGCGGCGGCTCCGGCGGGGGCCCGGGGGGCGGGTTCGGCGGGCCGACGGAATTGTCGCCGCAGGCGCCGATCCCGAGGAGGATTCCCGCGACCGCAATCGCCAGTGACAGCCGGGTGCGATTCAGCACGTGAGCGACTCCCCGCAAGGCCTGGACGAAGCTCCGGTCAGGGCGTTGCCACGGTGATTCGCGCATCCATCATGTATTCGTGATAGCGGCAGAAGAAGACGTACTCTCCCTCGACCTTGGGACGGAACTCCCAGATCTGTCCCGGCCGCAGGTCGGTGCTGTCGGGCGACTTCGAACCCTTGGGGACCTTGCTGAACTCCACGCGGTGGATGTTGCCCCCGTTCTGCGTCCATGTGATCGTCGCGTTCCGCTTCACCTCCACATGGCCTTCCTGGTCGTGATTCCCATCGGGATCGACGAACGTGTCGTCCTGGATGTCGAAGTTGGCGTCCGAGCCGAACGGCGGCTCGACGCGCGACGGCGGAGGTGGGGGCGGGGTCGGAGGCCTGGGAGCCGGCGCCGGACCCGGCGGCGGCGGATCAACGGGCGTAGCGACGATATCGGCGCCGGAGCCCCCGCCTCCGCAGTTGAGGGCAACGACCGTCGCGAACAACAGGACTGGCCAACGACCCTTCATCCGAGTCCCTCCTGGGGTACAGCCACTTCTCACATGACGCCGCGCCGGACCCTGGGGCGCGGTCCGACCTGAAAAAATGAGGCCGCCTGCGTGCCTGAGGCAAGCTCTCGCCGCGTGCAGGGGTTACACGTCCCCCGCGACGGAGGTTGCGAGACGCGGGCGCACGGGCGCCCTGGCCGGTCACGTTGCTGTCGCGGGACCGGTGCCCGAGATTCGCCGATATGCGAACGACGCCCACCATCCGTCCCGTCACGCCGGTGATCGGCGCCGAAGTCGAAGGCGTGGACCTGGGAGCCCTCGACGACGCCGGGTTCGAGGCGATCCGCGACGCGCTCATGGCGCACTGCGTCCTCTTCTTCCGGGACCAGGACATCTCGATCGAGAGCCAGAAGGCGCTGGGGGCGCGCTTCGGGGAACTCGTCGTCCACCCCAACGATCCGGGGCTGGAGGGACACCCCGAAGTGATGCGGATCCATGCCGACGAGCACTCCGTGCGCGCGACCGGCGAGCGCTGGCATTCGGACGTGTCGTGCGATCCCACGCCGCCCATGGGCTCGATCCTGCGCATGCACACCGTGCCCGAGGCCGGGGGCGATACGCTGTTCGCGAACATGTACGCCGCGCATGAGGCGCTGTCCGACCGCATGAAGGCGTTGCTGGACGGCCTCACCGCGATCCACGACGGCGGCCCCTACTACCGGGAAGTGAACCGGTTGATCGGGCGTGATGACGGAGGCCGGGAGTATCCGTCGTCGGAGCATCCCGTCGTCCGGACTCACCCCGTGACGGGGCGGAAGGCGCTGTTCGTGAACCAGATGTTCACGGTCCGCATCGCGGGCCTCCCGCCGGGCGAGAGCGAGGCGGTGCTCGATTTCCTCTTCCGCCACGTGCAGCGCCCGGACTTCCACTGCCGGTTCCGGTGGCGCGAGAACTCCATCGCGTTCTGGGACAACCGCTGCACGCAGCACCACGCGATCTGGGACTACTTCCCCCACGTGCGCTCCGGCTACCGCGTCACGATCCGGGGCGAACCCGCCGCGTAGACGACGGTTCTGTTTCTCCGGGCGCATGGAGAGATCTATCTGCCTCTGTAGTGAGGGCTACCGTGCCCAGAGTTCGCTGAAGGGAACGGCCAGCATCCTCTCCTCCGCGAGCGGAAGGATATCGTTGCCGTTGTAGACTACGATGCCGGCCTCGAAGTCATCCCCACAGAGAGCGGCGAGGCGTCTCAGTCCCGGCCCGGCCGACCGTCCCGGAGTGCTCGTCGCCTTCACCTCGACGCCCCAGGTCCGCGACCCGAGCGTGACCACCAGGTCCACCTCGTGTCCATCTCTGTCCCGGTAGTGCCGGAAACGGACATCGGGATGCGTCCAGCCGGCCTGCGCCACGAACTGCTCCACGACGAAGGACTCAAGGAGGTGCCCCATACGCTGCCGTTTCGTGAGCCAGTCAGACGCGGACAACTGGGCCAGCGTGGCGGCGAGACCGCTGTCGATGAGATGAATCTTCGGTGCCTTGACGAGTCGTTTTCCGAGGTTCCGGTGCCACGCACGCAATCGGCGAACGAGAAAGACCCGCTCGAGCACCGAGACGTACTCGGCCACCGTGTCGCGGTTCAGGCCCAGGTCGCGCGCCAGGCCGCTTGCGTTGAACAGTTCGCCGTTTCGGACGGCGAGTAGCTCCAGGAGATGGCCGACCTGATCGGCAACCCGGACCTTCGACACTTCGAGGACATCCCGATCCACGATGCTTCGCACATACTGACGGTGCCACTGGCGGGCGCGCGTCGGAGTTCGCGTGAGAGGCTCGGGGTAGCCGCCTGCGACCAGCCGCGCAGCGAGTTCTGGTGCGGCCGGCGCCGCCCGGGTGCGAAGCGAAGACCTTCACACGTTCGCAGGTTTACCTTACGATGATGGTCCCGCCCGGCGAGGCGCAGCGAGCAACCGCCAGAGGAGTTTGGACCATGTCGAAGTCGACCCCGTTGCCGGCAATCCTGCTTCTCGTGACGGGCACCGTTGCGGCCTGTGGCACCGGTGCCGAGGAGACCTCGGTGTTGGACGCGGGGACGCCGGCCTTCGCGATCGTCGGCGCGACCGTCATCGACGGCTCGGGTGCTGAACCCGTCTCCGACGCGACCGTGGTGGTCCGCGACGGGCGGATCGAGTCCGTCGGGGCTTCGGCGGAGGTCGAGATCCCGGTCGACGCCGAGGTTCTCGACGCGGCCGGGAAGTACGTCGTCCCCGGCCTCATCAACGCACACGGCCACGTCGGCGCCACGCTCGGCCTCGAGGGCGGACACTACTCGCGGGAGAACGTCCTCCGTCACCTTCAGTTGTACGCGAGCTACGGCGTGACGACCGTCGTGAGCCTCGGAGGGGACGAGCCGGCCGGAGTCGAGGTGCGGGACGAGCAGGACACCTCGTCCCTCGACCGCGCGCGGCTCTTCGTGGCGGGGGCGGTGGTGACAGGGGACACGCCGGGGGCCGCGATCGAGATGGTGAACGGAAACGCGGCCATGGGCGTCGACTTCATCAAGATCCGGGTCGACGACAATCTCGGCGCGACGCGCAAGATGCCGCCGGACGTGTACGGGGCCGTGATCGAGCGGGCGCACGAACTCGAACTCCCGGTGGCGGCGCACCTGTTCTACCTGGAGGACGCCCACGGGCTGCTCGACGCGGGTGCCGACTTCATCGTGCACAGCGTCCGCGACCGGGATGTGGACGAGGGGCTCGCCGAACGGCTGGTCGAGGCCGATGTCTGCTACTCGCCGACGCTCACGCGCGAGGTCTCGACCTTCGTGTACGAGAGCGAGCCGGAGTTCTTCGCGGACGAATTCTTCCTCGCGTCGGCGGAGCCGGGGGTGCTGGAGGCACTGCGCGCCCCGGAGAGCATGGCGCGCTATCGCGAGAGCGAGTCGGCCCAGCGCTACAAGGAGGCCCTCGTGCAGGCGCAACGGAACCTCGGCGCGCTATCCGACGCGGGCGTCACGATCGCCATGGGGACGGACACGGGTCCGCCGGCGCGCTTCCAGGGCTACTTCGAACACATGGAACTCGCCCTCATGGCGGAGTCGGGCATGTCGCCGATGGAGATCCTCGTGGCCGCCACCGGCGACGCGGCGCGCTGCGCGGGGCTCGCGGGCGTCGGCACGATCGAGGCCGGCAACTGGGCCGACCTTATCTTCCTCTCCGCGGACCCGCTGGAGGGCGTCGAGAACCTGCGCGCGATCGAGTCCGTGTGGATCGCCGGAAACGAAGTCCCCCCGGTCTCCGATATCCCATGACACTCATTCCGGCCCGGCACGCCCCCGGAAGTCCAATACTGTACTGCCGCCGTTGACTCGCCTTGGTCGACGCCCCTACCCTCTGCGCCGAGATTCACGCTCCTCCGCGACGACGCGACTATCCGTCGTGCTGACACGCCAAAGCCAATCTCCATGACCGCCACTCTCGTCGACAAGGGCGACAGCTTCGAGGCAAACATCGTCGACACGGAACTCGAGCCAGCTGAAATCAATCGGATCCCTATCCCCGCCACCTTCGTAACCGCCGACACTGGCTATGAAGTTGATCTGATCTTGGAAGTCGTTGTTGCCAAGAAAGCTGACCGATTGGTCGAGTATCTTCGCCTCGTCAACCCTCGTGTCCACCAGATTACAGCGGCTGACAATATTGCTTATGTCGACATTGGGTTGGAACGAATGCTGCCGCTCAACATGTTCGGGCGCGGCATGGTTCGAGCGGCGCAACTACTGGCTGTTTGTATCGCCGAGAACCACCGGATTCTGTTATCCCGGATCCTGCGTTGGCGCATAGTCGGGCGGCCTGAGGGCGATTATGACCGGCGGTTGTGGCGACTTGGCGCGGGCGGTGGCGTTTTCGGGGCCGGACCGGGCCTCGGCGGAGGGCCGGCGGGGCTCGGGAGGGGTCCCGAACGGCTCGCGGAGACACGGGGAGTGGGCGCCGCCGCGCGGCGCCTTCGGAAAGCCGGGGTTCGGACCGGTCAGGCGGGCGCGGGCGGCGGGAGACCCCGCTCGATGGCCCGGAGCGCCCGCCGCGGGAGGCCGAGGGCCGGTTCGGCGCGCGCGAACCCGAGCGAGGTTCGGCGGGCGCGGGAGGTGATCCTCGCGGGCGCAGCAGGCGCAGCCGGATGCCGCGCGGCTGCACGGCGCGCCAGCGGCCGCCGAGGCCGAGGAAGTTCGCGCGCGGGATGTGGACGACGATTGGGAACAATGTTGGAAGATATTGCAACCCTCCGCATACGGCAGCACGACCGACCGGCCGGGGCCAACTGTTTGGTCTTATCGAGCCCGCGCACGTTGGCAACTATACGTACATGATGTGCCTGGTCATGGCATCCCAACTGGCTGCTAGCCGAGGGAGATCGAACAATGAGGATGACGCGATCATTGATCCTCGCGCTGATCTGGTTTTCTGTTCCGCTATCGCTGAACGGCCAGCAACGTGAGGTCCGGTCGATTGAAGAACGACAGAGCGAGAAGCCGCCTCAGATAGGTTTAGTAATGGACGCGGCTGGCGGCTGGCGCACACCTACCATGGATGAAGTACTCGCCGTGCTGCGCGGCGAGTCGACGAATCTGCTGGGGAGCAGTTTCCCATCGGACGCTGGTGTTGCATTCATTCGCCAGATACATGAGACACGCACGCAATCTGAGCTGGAGGAATTCTCTAGTGTAGTGCCGCTAAAGAGCGATGTACATAACGTTGAGGGGGTGCTATCTTTCATGCATGCCCAAGATACGAAGGATCCGATTGCGACCCGGGGACCGCAAGGAGCTCGAGAGCTGGGTTCGGGCCCGCACGACCCCGCAGCGGCGCGTCGAGCGCGCCCGGATCATCCTCGGCTCGGCCGACGGCCTGTCGGCCCGGGCTCTACGCCGGGAGGTGGGCGTCTCGCCGCCGACGGTGAAGCGCTGGCTGGACCGGTATGAGGCGGACGGTCCGGCGGGACTGGAGGACCGGCCCCGCGCGGGGCGTCCGCGAACGAGCATCACGCCGGAGGTGGAGGCTGAGATCGTGCGCCGGACGCTGGAGGAGAAGCCTCCGCGGGGGACGCACTGGAGCACGCGCCTGATGGCGGAGGCGGCCGGGGTGCACCACAGCCAGGTGGGGCGGGTGTGGCGCGCGCACGGGCTGAAGCCCCACCTCACGCGCACCTTCAAGCTCTCGACCGACCCGGAGTTCGTGGAGAAGCTCCGCGACGTGGTGGGGCTGTACGTGGACCCGCCGGAGCGGGCGGTCGTGTTCGCCTTCGACGAGAAGAGCCAAATCCAGGCGCTGGACCGCACGCAGCCGGGGCTTCCGTGGAAGAAGGGCCGGTGCGGCACGATGACGCACGACTACAAGCGCCACGGGACGACGACCCTGTTCGCGGCGCTGGACGTGGCGACCGGGGAGGTGATCCACAAGTGCATGCCCCGCCACCGGCACCGGGAGTTCCTCCGCTTCATGGCCGAGGTGGAGACGCGGGTCGATCCGGAGCTGGACCTTCACGTCATCCTCGACAACTACTCGACGCACAAGCACGGGAAGGTGGAGGCGTGGCTGGAGAAGCACCCCCGGGTGAAGTTCCACTTCATCCCCACGTCGTCCTCGTGGCTCAACCTCGTCGAGCGCTTCTTCTCGGAGCTGACGCAGCGCCGGCTCAAGCGGCTCGCCGTGACCAGCGTGAAGCAGCTGACCGACACGATCACGGCCTACATCGACGACCGGAACCGGGACCCGGCGCCGTTCAAGTGGACCGCCGCCGCGGAGGACATCCTGGCGAAAGTGAGCCGTGCGAACGCCACTTTAGCGGCACTACACTAGCAAGCTGGGCGATATCCTGCTGGTGAACTCGGAATACCTTTCGCCGGAAAACGAAACCCAGGTCCGTGCAGTTGGAGTGCTGACGGCCGCAATGAATCGTCGCGAGAATGGAACACCGTATCCCCAGGCATTCGACGTGTTCACGCGGGTCTTCGAAGCACGTGTGCGGGAAATACTGGGCGATGGTAGCGGAGATCCCGTACACGAGGCATACCAACAGAGTAAGCGTCTCCATGATCTCCTGACTAGCGCACTATCGCGCATCTACCGAGCAGAGCCAGGCGGTCGCGGTCGCGAGTACGTGGCCGAAGTAGCGCAATCAAGCACGCAGCCGGCGGTGGAGTGCCGATCTCGCGCCCTGCATATCTATCCGCCGGGAGAAGGACCAGATTTGTCGAAGCCATTGTGCCCGACCAAATCAATGTGGTGCAGTGCCTGGGGTATGCTCATGTTCCGCGAAGTGGGTCGGTCATTCGGTAGTCCTATACGCCAGCTCGATATACGTGACGCACCCGAACCGGAAACATTCATGCGGTTGTGTGAAGGTCGATGAATCGGTGGGGTCAGCGCTTCAGGCTGCGGTCTGCATCTCCTTTTTCGCTGACTTCTTCCGGCTCCTGGGCTCGCGGATCCCTTTCATGCAGACCTGATACGGCGTTCGCCCCTCCAAGCCGCGGCCCGCGATGGGGACGGTTCCGGTTGTAGGTCTCGATGTACGCGTCAAGATCCTTCTGTATCTGCTTCACGGACTCGTACCAGGTGGCGCGCCCCTTCACCCTCAGGTGCTCGTCCAGGAGCATGCGGTGGAAGCGCCCTGGTGTCCTGTATCACTAACGCGTGTACAGTAGCCCTTCAGTGATTCCAGGATGTCGTCCGCGGACTTCGTCCAGATGAAGGGCTTGGGGTTCTCGTTGTAGACGGCCAGGTAGTCCTCGATGGCTTGCTCGAGTTCCCGGGTGCTTCGGTGGCTTCCGCGCCGGATCCGCTTGTTCGTGATCTCGGCGAACCAGCGTTCGACCTGATTGATCCATGATGCGCTGGTCGGGGTGAAGTGCAGGTGGTAGCGAGGGTGCCTGAGAAGCCATTTGTGGATCATCGCGGTCTTGTGGGTGCCGTAGTTGTCGAGAACCACATGGACATCCAGTTCCTTGGGGACCGCCTTCTCGATGACCGTGAGGAACTTCCTGAATTCGGTGGACCGGTGGCGCGGGTAGCATCTCCCGATGACTTCGCCCGCGGCGATGTCGAGGGCGGCGAAGGGCGAGGTCACGCCGTTGCGCTTGTAGTCATGGGTCTGCCGGGCCGGTGTCCCCGGACGCGGCGGGAGCATCGGCTGGGCGCGGTCGAGCGCCTGGATCTGCGACTTCTCGTCCACGCAGAGCACGACCGCCCGCTCCGGCGGGGCCATGTAGAGCCCGACGATGTCACGCACCTTCTCGATGAACACGGGGTCGGCCGAGAGCTTGAAGGTCTCCGTGCGGTGCGGCTGCAGGCCGAAGGCCCGCCAGATCCGGTTCACCGTCGCGGAACTCAGCCCGCACGCCCTCGCCATCGAGCGGGTGCTCCACTGCGTGGCTCCCCGCGGCATCGACTCGAGCGTGGTCGTCACCACCCGTTCGACATCCGCGTCGCCGACCGTGCGCGGGGCACCCGGCCTCGGCTCGTCCAGAAGGCCATCGCATCCCTTCTCGATGAACCGCCGGCGCCACTTGCCGACCGTCGCGCGGGTCGTGCCCAGGCGGGCCGCCACGCTCACGTCGCTCCCGCCCTCGGCGGACGCCAGTACAATCCGGGCACGCAGAGCAAGGGCCTGCCCGGTCCTGGACCGCCGAAGCCAGCGCTCCAGCTCCTCTCGTTGTCCGTCGTCGATCTCCGGTACCACTCGCGTGTGGTGGTTCGCCATGGCGTCGCAGTCTCCCCCTTGGAGTGTCCCCTGAAAGCCTGCGGGGGAAGGATACCACGCGGCCATCCACTGGGCAATAACTTATGATACAGAACACTAGCGCAAGTCGACCAGCGGGGGGGCGTCTTCGGCGATCGTCCCCGGTTCCACGGCCCGCACCGCGGGGCGGAGCCGGGTCGCCTCTCGCAGACGGGCATCGAGTCCGTCCAGATCGAGCTCCCGACCGGGCTCGGCTTCGACCAGGACCGTCAGAATATCCCGATAGCCCGTTGCGGTGACCGCGACCTGATACCGCGCCACGCCGGGCTGGCCGGCGAGCGCTTCGGCGAGTTGGCGCGGGTGGACGAACATGCCGCGCACCTTCACGCCCTCGCCCACCCGCCCGAGGAAGCCCGCGAGGCGCGCCGAGGTCCGTCCGCAGTCGCACGCATCCGGCATGAACGCGGACAGGTCTCCGGTGCCGAAGCGGACGAGCGGATAGACCGGGTTGGGGCTCGTGACGACGATCTGGCCCGGGGTGCCCGGGCCACACGGCTCGCGGGTGCCGGGGTCCAACACCTCCACAACCACGCCGGGCGCCACGTGCCACCCGTCCCTGGCGGCACACTCGTAGCCGATCGCGCCCGCGTCGGCGATCCCGTACGCCTGGAACACTGAGACGCCGTGCCGCCCTTCCAGCTCCTTGCGCAGTTCCGGCGGCAGGGGCGCCCCGCTGACCAGCGCGCGGCGGAAGCTCAGCGGCACGCCCTCCGCCGCCGCCCGCTCGAGCAGAGCGAGGAGGAACTGCGGCGTTCCCACGTAGCCGGTCGCCTCGATCTGCGACGCAAAGGCGGCCTGGCCCGAGGTGTTTCCCACCCCGCCGGAGACGACTACGCAGCCCACCTCGCGCAGTCCGGCGTCCATCATGTGCCCGCCCGGCGTCAGGTGGTACGAGAAGGTGTTGAGCACGATGTCGCGGGCGCGGAAACCGGCGGCCGCGAACGCGGCGGCCATGCGCCAGAAGTCCGCCCTCCGGCCCTCGGGGTCATTGATCGGGCCGGGCGACCGATGAAGACGGCGCAGCGCGCTCACATCCACACCCAGCATGCCGGCGAAGGGCGGGTCGCCCGCCTGGAGGTCCGGCAGATCGTCCTTCGCGAGGACCGCGACCCGACGCAGCCCCGCCACGCCCCGTGGCTCCGGCCGCAAGATACCGGCCTCCCCCAGCCGTCCGCTCGCTTCACGGCTGCGTTCGAGCGCGAGGCGGACGGCCCGGTCGGCGAGCGCGTCCTGCGCGGCACCCCAATCCGCCGGCGCTTCCGCGGCGGGGTCCCAGAGGCGCGGCTTCGGAGCCTCCGGATTCATGACAGCCACCGCTTGCGACGTCGGTAATGCTTCACGTCCCGATACGAACGGCGGCCGATCTCGCTCAGCCCGAGGTAGAACTCGCGAACGTCCTCGTTTTCTCTCAGAACTTCGGCCGACCCTTCGAGCACTACACGCCCCCCCTCCATGACGTAGCCGTAGTCGGCGATCGAGAGTGCGATGCGCGCGTTCTGTTCGACGAGCAGGATCGTCGTCCCCTCTTCCTCGTTGATCCGCCGGATGATCTCGAAGATCTCCCGCACGAGGAGCGGCGCGAGCCCGAGCGAGGGTTCGTCGAGCAGCATGAGCCGCGGGCGCGCCATCAGCGCGCGCCCCAGGGCCAGCATCTGCTGCTCGCCCCCGGACAGGTATCCCGCCTGCTGCTGCCGGCGCTCCCCGAGCCGGGAAAAGTACTCGTACACGCGGTCGAGATCCGCCGGCACCCGGCCACGCTCCGAACGCGTGTGCGCCCCCGCGAGGAGGTTCTCGTGCACCGTGAGGTGCTCGAACACGCGCCGGCCCTCCAGGACCTGGAAGATCCCCTCACGGACGATTCGGTCGGGGGACCGGCCGTGTATCTCGTGCCCGTCGAAACGAATCGAGCCGTCGGTCACTTCGCCGTCCTCGACATCGAGCAGCCCCGAGATCGCCTTCAGCGTCGTCGTCTTGCCGGCTCCGTTGGAGCCGAGCAACGCGACGATGTGTCCCTCGCCCACTTCGAGCGAGAGCCCTCGCAGCACGAGGATGACGTCGTCGTAGAGGACCTCGACGCTGTTGAGTTCCAGCAGAGGGCTCAAGGGCGTCTCCGGGGCTAGTTCGGCGCGGTGAGGAACTCGGTCAGCGGCGACCAGACGCCGTCCTCGACGCGGAAGAGTCGGAGTCCCTTC
Organism: Candidatus Palauibacter sp.; assembly: GCF_965222475.1. Classification (GTDB taxonomy): domain Bacteria; phylum Gemmatimonadota; class Gemmatimonadetes; order Palauibacterales; family Palauibacteraceae; genus Palauibacter. The sequence continues at coordinate 166,573 of NZ_CBDCUB010000004.1, forward strand.
GAACCCCGGTGATCCGTGGCGGTGAAGGTGAGCGGGGGACCCGCGCCGCCCGTGTCGAACCCGTCCAGCGTCTCCAGGGCCCGCTTGATGTTCTCCCCGTTCAATTCCTGTCCCGCTTCGACGACGCGGCGCAGGCCCTCCACGAACACGCCCAGCGTCCACCACCCCTGCGTGTACGCGTTCGTCTTCTCCCGGTAGTCCTCGCCCCGCGACTCCAAGTAGGCGCGAATGTCCTCGACCCCCGGGATGTCGTCCGTCAGAGGGGCGTACGGGATCGCCCCGATCACGCCTTCCGCGTCGACCCCGGCCAGCCTCATCAGCAGGGCGTTGGCGCACCAGTTGAGACATACGAAGGTCGCGTCGACTCCCAGGCTGCGGCCGTTCCGAAGGGCGACCGCCGCCGGGGCCGAGGTGTTCTGGAACACGACGTAGCCCGCGCCCGACTGGCTGATCCGGGAGAACTCCGCCGTATAGTCGGTCGCGGCCCGCGGCATCTCGTAGGGAGTGACGTCGACCCCGATTTCGCGCGCGTAGTCCTCGCCACCCTGCGCCCACGGAGAATAGCCGAACGCGCTCGCGCTGTGCATGAAGGCGACGCGGGCGTTCCCCTCCCCGCCCTTCGCCCGGTGGTCTGCGGCGATCCAGCGGAGCACGATCTTGAACTGATCGCTGTAGCTCGTCGCCACGAGAAAGTTGTAGGGCGACGCCCCGGCGTCTCCCAGCACATGGGAGAGGGAGGCCGACGCGAACGGGATGCGATCCTCCGCGATCTTCAGCTGCAGGGCCTCGGTGTCGCCGGTACCCCAGCCCATGAAGATGAGGGCGCCCTCCTGCACGAACTGGGTGTACAGCTGCTCCGCGCGAGGGACCTGGTAGCCGTAGTCCTGATAGATGAGGCGCACAGGCCGGCCGCCGATGCCCCCCTGCTCGTTCAGCCACTGTACGTGCCCCTGCACCGCCGCGGCGTAGTCGAGGCCGACGTCGGCCGTCGGACCCGTGAGGTCGAAGATCGCGCCGATCACGATCGCGTCATCCGCGATGCCCCCCGTGCCTCCGCACGCGGAGAGCGCGAAGGCGAGGGCCAGGATCGGGGATCGGGTGGAACGCATGTCCGGGCACCCCCCCTGCTTCGTGTTCAGCGGCCCTCCCCGCGACGATACGCGAACGGCCACACGGAGAAGTAGTCTTTCACGTTACGCCACAATTTGGACAGACCCTCGGGCTCGAAGATGAGGAAGAGGATGATGACGAGCCCGAAGGCGGCCTGCTGAACGTTGGGCAGCTGGGCGGCGATGGCGGGCGTGGAATCCTGCAGCCCCCGGCCGAGGGTCGTGATCATCGCGGGCAGGAGCGTGATGAGCGCCGCCCCGAACAGCGACCCGCGAATCGTCCCCAGGCCTCCGACGATGATCATGGCCAGATACAGGATGCTCGTCTCGAGCGTGAACCGTTCCCAGGAGAGGATGTTGCGGTAGTACGCGGTCAGGGCCCCGGCCAGCCCGACGAAGAACGAGGAGGTGGCGAACGCGAGGAGTTTCGTCCGGAACACGTTGACCCCGATGACGCTCGCCGCGATGTCCTGGTCGCGCACCGCGACGAAGGAGCGACCGATGCGCGAGCGGAAGAGGTTCGCGGTGAAGAGGGCGGTCCCGCCCGCCAGCACGATGCCGAGCCAGTAGAAGCCGAAGTCGGTGTTCAACCGCTGGCCGAAGAGCCGCGGTGCGGGGACCACGAGCGCCTCGACGCCGCCCGTGAGCCCCGGCCAGTGCGTGACCACCCACTCCACGATCTCCTGCGCCGCCAGCGTCGAGATCGCCAGGTAGAGCCCCTTCAGCCGCAGCGAGGGGAGTCCGAAGAAGACGCCCACGGCCGCCGTCGCGAAGCATGCGGCGACGATGCTAGCGCCCCACGGCAGACCCAGTCTGAGCGTGAGCAGCGCGGACGTGTACGCCCCCACGGCCATGAAGGCGCCCTGCCCGAGCGAGATCTGCCCCGTATAGCCGACGAGGATGTTCAGCCCCAGCGCGCCGATCGTCGCGATCGCGATCTGGTTCGCGAGGTTCAGCCAGTACGGCGAGGCGAGGAACGGGAACACGAGCAGCGCCCCCACGAACAGGCCGAGCCGGACGCGTTCCGTCGGCCGGCGCCGGAGCCCCATGTCGCTCCGGTAGTCCGTGTGAAAGACACCGCACTCGGTGCTCAACATCGCGGCCGCCCGCAGCGGGGTTCCGTCGGGGGGCCGCTCATACCCGTTCGATGATTTCCTTGCCGAACAGTCCGTACGGACGGACCATCAGCACCACGATCAATGCGACGTAGGGGACGATGAGGCTGAGGCCGTGGCCGATGTAGCCCCCGGCGTAGATCTCCAGGAGCCCGATGATCGCCCCGCCCACGACCGCGCCCCGGATCGAGTCGAGGCCGCCCAGGATGACGACGGGGAAGACGCGCAGGCCGATCTGGGCCACGTTCGAACTCACCCCGACGATGCTGCCGAGCATCATCCCCCCGATCGCGGCGGTCACCGCCGCCAGGGCCCAGGCCGTCGCGAACACCCGCGGGATACTGATCCCCATGCTGAGCGCGGCCTGCTGGTCATCGGCGATCGCGCGCATCGCGATCCCGCCCCGCGTGCGGCGGAAGAAGATCGCCAGTCCCCCCAGCATGGCGAGCGCGAGCGGGATCGCCACGAGCCGGTCCGCGCTCACGATGGCGGGGCCGAGCATGATCTCGCCCTGCGGGAGGAACGACGGGAAGGTGCGGGGCTGCGGACCCCAGATCGCCCCCACGACGGCGCGCAGGACGCTCGAGAGCCCGATCGTCACCATGATCATCGAGATCACCGGTTCGCCGATGAGAGGCCGGAGGACGAGACGCTCGACGACGAGGCCGATCCCCGCCGCGATCAGCACCGTCAGGAGAACACCCAGCGTCCACGGCAGCCCCAGTTGGACGAGCGCGAAGAAGATCAGGTACGTTCCGAACAGGAGGAGGTCCCCCTGCGAGAAGTTGATCACGTCGCTCGCCTTGTAGATGATGACGAAGCCGACGGCCGCGAGGGCGTAGATCATCCCCGTCCCCAGGCCCGTGACCGTGAGCTGCAGGAACTGGTCCACGGCTACGCGGCCCCGTCCAGACGCTCGATCCTCAGATCGTGTTTCACCTTCGCCGTGCGTCCATCCTGATAGGTGATCTCCATGTCCACCGTCACCGCCTCGGCGTTCCCGTACAGCGCCTCGATCAGACTCCTGAAGCGGTCGGCGATGAAACGACGGCGGACCTTCCTCGTGCGCGTAAGCTCGGCGTCGTCGGCGTGCAGTTCCCTGTGGAGGAGGAGGAAACGGCGAATCCGGGCCGCCTCCGGCACATCCTCGTTGACCGACTTCACATGGGCCCGGATCAGCTCGTACACCTCCGGCTTCTGCGACAGATCCGTGAAGGTCGTGTAGGCGAGCTGGCGGCGCTCCGCCCACTGGCCCGCGTTCTCGAAGTCGATCGCGATGATCCCCGCCACGTACGGGTGCTCCCCGCCGAAGACCACCGCCTCGCTCACGTAGGGGCTGAACTTGAGCAGGTTCTCGATGAACTGGGGCGAGAAGCTGGTCCCGTCCGCGAGCAACATCACGTCCTTCAGGCGATCGATGACGACGAGATGGCCCTCGTCATCGAAGTACCCGGCGTCACCGGAGTGCAGCCAGCCCCCCTCCAGCGTCTCGCTCGTCGCGTCGGCGTTCCGGAAGTAGCCCTGGAACACGGCCGGGCCGCGGGTGAGGATCTCCCCGTCCTCGGCGACGCGGACCTCCATCCCGCGTAGCGGCCGGCCGACGGTCTGGTATCGGATATCTCCGTCGCGGTGGAGCACCGAGATGCCCGCGACTTCGGTCTGTCCGTAGATCTGCTTGAGGTTGACCCCGAGGGCGTGGAAGAAGCGGAACACGTCCGGTCCGAGCGCGGCACCTCCCGTATACGCGTCGCGCAGGCGCCTGAGTCCGAGCTGGTCCTTGATCGCACGCAGCGCGATCCACTCCGCGATTCGGCGGCGGGTGCGCTGCGCCGCCGTCGGCGGGTGTCCCCCGAACCGGGCGTCCGCGAGTTCGCGACCCACGCCCATCGCCCAGCCGTAGGCGCGACGCTTGAGCGGGGTCGTGTCCTCGACCATGACCTGGACCTCGGAGACGAGATTCTCCCAGATCCGCGGCGGCGAGAACATCACGCGCGGTCCGATCTCGCGCAGGTCCTGCCGCACCGTACCCGGCTCCTCCGGGAAGTTCAGGGGGAAGCCGACGATGAGCTGGCGCGAGAGCGTCATCATCTGCTCGCCGATCCAGGCCAGCGGGAGGAATGACACGAACTCGTCAGCGGCGGACATCGGGTCGACGTCCTGCAGCTGCTCGGCCATGCTGAGGAGGTTCTCGTGCGAGAGCATGGCGAGCTTGGGCTTGCTCGTCGTCCCCGAGGTCGTGCACAGGAGCGCGGTGTCTTCGGGCCGGATGGCCGCGAGGACGCTGTCGTACTCGTGCGGCAGCGCGCGCTCGATGTCGGTTCCGCGCCGTTCCACCTCGTGGAACGAGAGCAGCCCCGCCGCCTCGTAGCCGCCCAGGCCGCGCGGATCGTAGTACACGATGTGCTCGAGGTCGGGGAGCGCACCCCGGATCTCGAGCACCTTGTCGACCTGTTCCTGGTCCTCGGCGACCACGAGGCGCGCCCTGGAAGCGGCGAGCAGATACTCGATTTCGGTGGCGACGGCATCCTGGTACAGACCGAGCGGCAGCGCCCCCAGCGACTGGGCTGCGAGTTCGGCGATGACCCATTCGGGCCGGTTGTCTCCGACGATCGCGATGCGGTCGCCCTTCGCGAGGCCACGATCGCGCAGTCCCAGCGTGAATCGGCGTACGCGACGCGCGTACTCGAACCATGTGATGCTCTGCCAGATCCCGTATTCCTTCTCGCGCAGGGCGACGCGTTCCCCGCGCCTTACGGCCTGAAGGTGCAGGCGGCCGGGCAGGCTGCCTTCGAGGAATCCGACCTTCACCGGAGACTCACCGGATCGTGCCGGCCGCGGCGTCATGCCGGCCGAGGTAGGCCTCGACCACCCGGGGATCGTCGCGCACCTCGGCCGGAGAACCCTGAGCGATCACCCGCCCGAAGTCGAGGGCGACGACGCGCTCCGAGATGTCCATGATCACGTCCATGTCGTGGTCGATCACGACCTGCGTGACGCCCCACTCCTCGTGCACATCGAGGATGAAGCGGGCCATCGATTCCTTCTCCTCCGAATTCATCCCCGCCATCGGTTCGTCGAGGAGCAGGATCTCCGGGTCGAGCGCCAGCGCGCGGCCCAGTTCCACCAGCTTCTGCCGTCCGTAGGGCAGGTTGCCGACGGTCGCGTGCCGGATCGGCTCCAGGTTCAGGAAGTCGATCACTTCCTCGACCCGGATGCGGTTCTCGATCTCTTCCCGGCGCTGGCGCCCCCGGAACAGTCCGCCCGAGAGCACGCCGCCGCGCATGTGGACGTGACGGCCCAGCATCATGTTCTCGAGCGCGGTCATGTGCTTGAACAGTTCGATGCCCTGGAACGTGCGCGCGACCCCGAGCCGGGCGATCCGGTGCGGCGGGAGGCGATGGAGCGGGTGCGTCCTGCCGGAGGCCTCCACGAGGGTGATGGTGCCCACCCCGGGACGGTACAGCCCGGAGATGCAGTTGAGGATGCTCGTCTTTCCCGCGCCGTTGGGGCCGATGAGCGCAAGCAGTTCACCGCCGCGGATGTCGAGACACACGTCGGTCAGCGCCGTCACGCCCCCGAACCTGAGGGTGACGCCGTCCACACGTACGCTGGGTCGGCCGTCGGGGTCGCTCATTCCGGAGCACTTCTTGCTGGGTCGGGAAAGGGGGGGAGGAGTGTACGCCCGCACCCGCAGCCGGGAAAGTCGGCCCCCCGGCGGAAGTCGGCCCCCGGTGGGGCGGCGGTGTTGACGAACGGCCGCCGGGCGATCCTTATCAGCGTATGACTCGTCCTCGTCTGGCAGCCGCCTCCGCCGTCGTCTCCGTGCTGGCCGCGATCGCGGTGGCGGGAGCGACCGGGTCGCTGGCCCCCGACCGGAGCGGAGTCGGGCCGCGCGACGCGCTGCTCGAGCGCGAGCCGGCGCTGGCCCAGGCGTTGGCCGAATGGGGCCGCGACTTCTACTTCACGCGCGCCATCTACTCGGGGTCGAGAGGCTACTGGCGCGGTCGCGGGAGCTGGTCGACCGATTTTCCGAAGGCGGACCGCCAGTTCCTCTTCATCCTCCATCGCCTGCTCACGCTGCTGGACCTGTACGAATGGGAGAATCCGGTGTCGCTGGCCGACCCCGAACTGCGCCGCTTCCCGTTCCTGTACATGCTCGAGGTCGGCCGCATGCGGCTCACCGAGCCGGAGATCCTCGGGCTCAGGAACTACCTGGAGGCGGGCGGGTTCCTCGTGGTGGACGATTTCTGGGGACCCGACGAGTGGGCCAACTTCGCGTATCACATGTCCATCGTCCTGCCCAACCGCGAGATCCGGCCGATCCCGGACGACCACCCGATCTTCCACCAGTTCTACGACATCGAGCAGATCCTGACCGTCCCGAGCATCAACAACGCCATGAGGGGCCGGTACGAGGAATGCCGGGGCCCATGCGAACCCAGGATCTACGGGATCCTCGATGATCGGGGCGAGGTCATGGTCGTGATCAACCACAACACGGACCTCGGTGACGCGTGGGAGTGGTCGGAGAACCCGTACTACCCGATCGACCGCTCGACGTACGCGTACGAACTCGCGATCAACTACATCATCTACGGCCTGAGCCACTGAGCCGCATGGCCGGTAGCCCGAGGCGACCCGGGAGCCCAGCGGGACCCGGGAGCCCGGCGGGACCCATCTCCCGGCGGCGGTTCGGGACGCTCGCCCTCGGCGCCCTGGGCGCGGCGGCCACCCCCTGGCCCGTCAGTGGCGCAGCGCGTGGCAGCCCGGGCCGCGTCGCGCCCCAGCCTCTGCTCGTGGACGGCGACCGGATCAACCGCCGCATGGGCGAACTCGCCCGCTTCAGCGCCGCCGCGGAAGGCACGACGCGGCTCGCGTACAGCGACGAGGACCGGGCGGCCCGCGACTGGCTCTCGGACATCGCGTCCGGACTCGGACTCGACGTGCACATCGACCGGGCCGCCAACCTCATCGGCCGGCGGCCCGGAACCGACCCCTCGCTCCCGCCGATCCTCGTCGGCTCCCACATCGACTCCGTTCCGGCGGGCGGGAGCTACGACGGCCAGGTGGGCTCGATGGGCGCGCTCGAAGCGCTCGCGACGCTGTCCGACGCGGGCCATGAGACGCGGCACCCGCTGGAACTCGTCATCTGGGCCAACGAGGAAGGCGGCAAGACCGGCAGCCGCGCCATCGCGGGCGAGGTTCGGCCGGAGGAACTCGACATCGTCACCGCGAGCGGGTTCTCGATCGGCGAGGGCACGCGGCGGCTCGGGGGCGACCTCGGCGATCTGGCCGCGGCCCGGCGGGGGGCCGGCAGCCTGACGGCCTACCTCGAACTGCACATCGAGCAGGGGTTCGTGCTCGACCGGGGCGCGATCGACATCGGTGTCGTGCGGGGGATCGTCGGGATCCGCCGCTGGACGGCGACGGTCGACGGGTTCGCGAACCACGCCGGTACGACGCCCATGGACCTCCGGCAGGACGCCATGGTGACGGCGGCGAGGATCGTCGACGCGGTGCAGGTGATCGCGCTCGAACTGCCCGGGCGGCACGTGGCCACCGTGGGCCGGCTGACCGCCGAACCGGGCGCGCCGAACGTCATCCCGGGGCGGGTCACCTTCAGCCTCGAGATCCGCGACCTCGCCATGGACGGGATCGACGCCGTGTTTCGGACGATCCGCGGGCGGGCGGAGGAGATCGCGGCGGCGGACGGCACGACGGTGTCCCTCGAGCAGTTCTACGAGAGCCGCGCCGCGCCCACCGACCCGCGACTCAGGGACCGGATCGAAGCGGAGGCGCGGGACCTCGGGCTCACGACCCTCCGCATGCCGAGCGGCGCGGGGCACGACGCGCAGAGCGTCGCGCTCCTGGGACCGGTGGGGATGATCTTCGTGCCGAGCCGCGATGGCATCAGCCACTCGCCGCTCGAATTCACGGCGCCCGATCAGATCACGGCGGGTGCCAACGTCCTCCTGCGCACCCTGCTCGCGATCGACGAACAGGGGCTCTAGCTCTGCTTTGCCTCGGCGCTTGCCTCGGCCCCGTGAGGGTCACAACGGGCATGGTCGCCGCGGCCCGTCCGAGCAACGGCGCCAGATCCGGAGCGATCATGGGAGGAGCCGACGCCCCTGCATCGGATTAAGCCAATTGAAAGTTTGATTTTGGATTGGCATAAGGCTTCACAGGGACGTCCAACAACAACCATCGGGCTGGAACCTCGGGTCGCGCACCCTCGGGTGGCCCCTCGCGATGGCCATCGGACTCTGTACTCCCTTCCAGCGCCGCGTGGTGCCACGGGTCACCAACGTCCTCGTTACGCACAGCTGGCGGCTCCGGCACTACCCGGCCCTACCCGGCCCTAGTTGCCGAACACGTCCTTCGAGATGCGCATGGCGACGAGCATGTTCGGCACGTCGACCACCTCGGAGATCTTCAGGTCCCCCGCCATCGAGGCCAGCGCGTAGGCGTCCGCGCGCGACAGGTCCCGCGAGTTCACGAGATAGTCGATCATCGCTTCCACGGCGTTCCGCGCCGCCTCGTCGATCGTGGGCGCGAACCCGGTCACGGCGTAGAACTCGTCCGTCTCGTAGTGGGGCGACGGGATGGGCCCGGCGCCCTTGATGACCTCGAGTTCATACACGACGCGGAGCGGACCCTCGATCGCTGTCCCGCCCACCTCGCCGTCCCCCTGCGCGATGTGCGGGTCGCCGAGCGAGAAGAGGGCACCCTCGACCAGCACCGGGAAGTACACCGTCGTCCCCTCGACCAAGTCCCGGTCGTCCATGTTGCCGCCGTTCTGGCGGGGAGGGATCGTCACCAGCATCGAGTCGGTGTCCGGCGCGACGCCCATGACGCCGGGGAACGGGCGGAGCGGGATGCGGATGCCCGGCGCGAAGCCCACGCTCGTATCCCCCGGTTCGAACTCGAAGATCCGGAGGTAGGGATCGGGGAAGCGGTCGGCGAGGAACCCGAACCCGGGGACGTTCGCCACCCAGCCCCAGTCGCCGAGTTCGATCTCGTGCAGCGTGACCGCCAGGAGGTCGCCCGGCTCGGCGCCCTCCACGTACACCGGTCCGGTCAGGGGATGGATCGGGTCGAAGCTCAGCGTGGCGAGATCCTCGACCGTGGATTCGCGGGTCAGCTGCTGATCCGACGCTTCCTCGAGCCAAGCCTCGATCACGGCGCCGGACTGTACCGTGCGGATCGGCGGGATCGCGCGGCTCCAGCGGTTGTGCGTCTGGTCGGCGGTCAGCGTGTGCTGCGGCGCCGGGGTCTCCGAACCACTCTCGCCCGCGGCGTCCGCCGTCGCCGGGTCACCCCCGCCGCCCGGTGCGTCGCCGGGGGTGCAGCCTGTCGTGAAGGCGAGCGTCGTGAAGGCGAGCGCGAGGACGGGGATCCCGCCGACCGTCCCGGCCGCCGCCCTCATTGCTGGTTCGCGACGGTGAAGTGGAGCGTGTCGACGATCGGCGGATCGATCGGGATGTGCGCCGGGTTGGCCACGACCGCGATGATTCGATGCTCTCCGGGCGCGAGTCCCTCGAGCATGATCTCGCTGCTCCCGTCCCCCTTGTGGATGATCCGGGGGTCGTTCTGCGGGATCATCTCGTTGAGCGGCGTGAGATCCACATCCACATACAGGTGATGGTGGCCGGTGCCGACGACCGGCGGCGTGATCGAGACGATCTCGACCCCCTCGGTCTCGAGGAGGACCATTACGTCCGGGCCCACCGTCGCACCCTCCTCCGGCTGAACGATCCGTACCGTGGGCATCGGCTCCGGGGCGATCTCGGGTGCGGCGTCCGCCTCGGCCTGCTCTCCACCCCCGCACGCGACGGCGAGGAAGGCGAGGGCGAGAGGGGCGGCGGCAATGCGACTCGGGAGCGGGAAACGCATGGGACCTCCATCGGCGAGCGATCCTTCGGTGCGACACGGCTTCTACGGCAGATTACGCAAACCCGTTGGTCGGCGCGAGATGTGCCGCCGGATACAACGTTTCGACCGGACGGATGTTCTGAAAAAGCGTGAATATCGCGCCGACCCCACCCCCGAGAGCCCCTTTAGCCGGCGACCCCTGGCCGGCGCGCCGCATCCCCGCGCGGACGCTGGCGTTGGGCGCCCTGCTGCTCTCTCCGGACGAGGGCGGCGCACAGGACTCGCGGACGCCGACGTTTCCGGAAATGCCGCCCTCCGGCGCGGCGTGCGTGGTTCCGGACTCGATCGGCGAAGGGCTCCGGCGCATCTCCCGGCGCGTGGGTGGCGAGGTGGGCGTCTCCGCGCTTCACGTGGAATCGGGAGCGCGAGTGTCGTTCAACGGCGACCGCCGCTTCCCCGGCTAGAGTACCGGGACCGCGGGGCCGCGGTCGCCGTCGCGAGGCGCTTCGGCTCCGCGTGCGTCGTCTGACGGCGCCGGGTCAGGGGGTCAGGCGTCGCTTCCGCCGCCGTTCGCGCAGATCCGGTACACCGCCGCCCAGCCCACCGCGAGGTACACGATGCGGGCGAGGGGTCCGAGCGTCGCGGCCACCAGATTGAAACCGAAGAGGCCGATCAGCCCCCAGTTCAGGGCGCCAACCAGCAGCAGCGCATTGGCCCACATGCTCCACTTCTTGCCGTTCATCGTCTTCCTCCCGAAATCTCTCTCTCGGAATGTCCATCCGCCGGTATTGTACCGGCGGCGATCACATGGAACCTTCTTCTCGAACGGGACATAGTACGGACGACCCGCGTCCGGGTTTCGGGCGGCCCCGGCGGGGGCCCAATCAGGCAACGGGAGGAGTGTGATGCATGAGACGTCGTGAGTTCCTGACCGCCGTGCCCGCCTTGCTGGCCCTGGCATCCTGCGGCGACAGCGGCGGACCGGCCGCGGCGCCTCCTCCGCCGCCGCCGCCTCCTCCTCCATCGCCCACCGATGTGCCGGGCGCCAACGTGACGGTCCTGATCGAAGACAACGCCTTCGTCGACCCGGACGGGCGCCGCAACGCCGACGCCGAAGTCACGATCCGCAGCGGCGAGACCGTTGGCTGGCGGCACGTGGGCGCCAATCCGCACACCGTGACCTCGACCAGCGTGCCGTCCGGCGCGCGGGCCTTCGACAGCCCGACGATGAGCAGCGACGACACGTTCACGGTGACGCCGACGACGGCGGGCACCTACACGTACCACTGCGCCACCCACCCCGGCATCATGTTGGACGCCCGCGTGATCGTGACCTAGCAGTCCGGATTCGGCAGCCCGGATTCAACTCTCCCTGAGCGCCGGTTGTCTGTATTTCTGGCGTCGCCCGCGTCGGGCGCCCGTCCATCGCCGGCCCGGAGAGAGGACTCGGCCATCACGCTGATATCTGTGGGATGTCTGCGTCCCCACCGGCTCGTCCGCGTCGCCGGTGCTCTCGCGCTCCTTCTTCTGTCCGGGTCCCCGGAGAGTGCGCGGGCCCAGGAGGGTACCGGCCCGCCCATCCGGGCGATGCTCCTGGCGGAAGACGAGCGCATCGACCTCGACGGCCGCGTGGAGGAGTCCGCCTGGGAGCGGGCCACGGCGATCCGCGACTTCACCCAGCAGGAGCCCGTCGAGGGCGGCCCCCCGTCGCGGGAGACCGAGGTCCGGGTAGCCTACGACCGGAACAACCTCTACATCGCGGCGATCCTGTTCGACGATCCCGACCGGATCCTCGCGCGGCAGCGGGCGCGCGACGCCTTCCTGTTCACGGACGACCGTTTCGCCTGGGTGCTCGACACGTTCCGCGACGGCCGCACCGGCTACTACTTCGAGACGAACGCGGCCGGCGTGCTCAGCGACGGCCTCGTATCGGGTGGGGGCAGGGGCGGCGGAGGCGGGGGCGGCGGTTTCGGCGGCTTCAACCGCTCCTGGGACGGGATCTGGGACGTAAGGACCGCCCGCCGGGACGACGGCTGGTCGGCGGAGATCCGGATCCCCTTTCGGACGCTGAACTTCAACCCGGAAGACAGCAGCTGGGGGATCAACTTCCAGCGCTCCATCCGGCGCAACAACGAGGAAGTCCTGTGGCGCGGCTACCGCCGGAATGAAGGCCTCAACCGTCTCGTGTTCGCCGGAGAGCTGGCGGGACTCGAGGGCCTGTCCCAGGGGATCGGCCTCGAAGCGGTGGCCTCCGGGATCGGCAGCTGGCGCCATACCCCCGGCGACGCCGACCCCACCACCTTCCCGCGCGACCTCAGCCTGGACCTCAACTACAGCGTGACACCCAGCCTGCGCGCCTCCTTCAGCGTGAACACGGACTTCGCCGAGGTCGAGAGCGACCAGAGGCGGGTCAACCTGACGCGGTTCCCGCTCCGTTTCCCCGAGCGACGGGACTTCTTCCTCGAAGGGTCCAGCGTGTTCACGTTCGCGCCGCGGAGCGGTCCGCAGCCCTTCTTCTCGCGACGCATCGGAATCGAGGGCGGCCAGCAGGTTCCCATCGACTACGGACTGCGCCTCACCGGCCAGTTCGCCGGCGTCGACCTCGGCTTCTACCGGATGGGTACGGGCACTCACTCCTACCTCTCCGAGACTGAACTCGAGGATCCGGCCTCGCCGCGGCCGGAGGATTTCCTTCGGTTCGAGCGCGAGTCCTTCACGGTGGCCCGGGCCCGGGTCCCGCTCCTCGAGCAGTCCTCGATCGGAGCGATCTACAGCCAGCGCACGACCGCCGCCGATTCGCTGGGCTTCGCGCCCGTGGACCGGCACACGCTCGGCGCGGACCTCGACTACCGGACCCGGAGTTTCCTGGGGCGGAACAACTTCGAGGTCGAGGCCTTCGTCGTCTGGAACTCGAACCCCGACCCGACGACGACCCGGTCGTTTCAGGATCTCTCCGCCTGGGGCGGCCGGATCAATTTCCCGAACGACATCTGGTCGGGACACGTCTCCTACCGCGAGTTCGGCGACGACTACAGTCCCGCCGTGGGGTTCGTGCAGCGGAACGATTTCCGCCGGGTAGAGCCCCGGATCGGCTGGTCTCCGCGGCCCGCCATCGACTGGATCCGGCAACTGCAGTTCTCCGTCCAGCTCCGAAACCTGTGGGAACTCGGGACCGGGATCCTCGAAGAGCAGGAAATCCAGCTCAACGCGCTGGACATCGACTTCGAGAGCGGCGACAACCTCAGCCTCGAGGCGGTGCGGACGTACGAGTTTCTCGACAGGAGCTTCGAGATCAGCGACGGCATCGACATCGCCGCCGGTGATTACACGAACTGGGAGTACCGTTTCCGCGGGCGCACGACGAGCCGCCGCCCCGTGTCGGTGCGCGGCGGTGTGAACTACGGCGGGTTCTGGAGCGGGGAGCGCGCGCGGGTCGACGTGAACGCGAACTTCCGGCCGAACCCCGGCATCAACTTCGAGACCGGCTTCGAGCGCAACGCGGTCGCCCTGCCTGAAGGGACCTTCGTCACCAACCTCTACCGCCTCGAGGGAAACTGGGACCCGACGCCGTGGATCGGCTTCACGAACCAGTTCCAGTACGACGATGTGAGCCGCGTGCTGGGCCTGTTCATGCGGTTTCGCTGGATCCTCAAGCCCGGCAACGATCTCTTCCTCGTCTATACGCACAACTGGCGGAATCTCGAGTCGGGGCTGCTCGACCGGCCGACCGACCCGGAGTGGCTGCAGCTGCAGACGCTTTCACGCGGGGGCGCCGTGAAGCTGAACTACACCTACCGCTTCTGACGGCGGCGCTCCCGGCGGCGGCCGCTTCCGGCATCTTGGTACGCCGGTTTGGTCGGGGCGCTCAAGTCGCTGCCCAGGGATCCACGATTTCGATACCCATGCCCTCGAAATCACGAACGTTGCGCGTCGCCACCGTCATGCGGCGAGATGCCGCGATCGCCGCGATCTGGCAGTCCGCCGGCGAAACAGGACGCCCGGAGGAGCGGCGCTTGGCCGCAATGTGGCCGTACGCGCGAGCGGCATCGCTGTCGAAGGGGAGCACCCGGTCCTCGAAAGCGTCCCGGAGCATGGCCTCGATCTCGAACAACAGCGTGTCGCGGCGGCGGCCCAGCGGGAGGATCGCCACGCCGTAGCGCAACTCCGCCTCGCTCACCGCCGAAAAGAACAAGTCCTCCACGAGATGGCCCGAGGCCCAAGCCGCGACGGCGGGCTCGGGCAACCTGCGGATCAGTTCGGAGACGACGTTCGTGTCGAGCAGCGTGGCCATGGCCCGCGAACTCACTCGAAGGAAGGCGGCTCGCGCCCTGACTCCCGCGGCGGCAACTCCAGGTCCACTCCGTTCGCCGGCCCGAAGTGGGAGCGGATGATGCTCGTGAGATCTCGGGACCTCCCCGCGCGCCCCACGGCCTTGCGAAGGATCTGCCTCACTTCCTCCTCCATCGAATGGCCGTTGCCCGCCGCCCGCACTCGCAGGCGGGTTCGAATATCGTCGTCGAGGTTGCGGATCGTGATGTTCGCCATGCGTCATGCCTCCTGGTTGCGACAAGAGTAATGACTTGCTAGCGTTGCTAGCAAGCCGAGGAATGAGCGGCGAGAACCTTCGGGCCTCTAACCCGAACTTCCGCAGCCCGGAACGCGGCAAGTTGTTGCGACGTGGTCACATGACTCGATTTCGGGGGTGGGTGCTACTGGGTACGGGTCACGGTTTGACGCCGAGGAGCCGGAAGGCCTCGGCCTGAAGGGGGGTGGGACGGGCGAGGATGTCGGCGGCCGGGGCTCCGGGCGCGACGGGTCGGACGCGGTTTTTGGTGAGGGTGGCGAGGTCGGCCAGGAGTGTCCGGAAGCTGTGGACGGGCAGCCCCTCGGGAGTGCGCTTGCGGGCGGCCTTGGCGCGCGCGGCGGGCGAGGGTCTCGCGGGCGCGACGGGCGAGGCGCGTTGGGCCTCGGCGGCGTCGGGGTCGTCGTCGTCGAAGAGCAGCGGGGCGAGGGCGCGTCTCATGTGCCACTCGACGTAATAGGCGAGCATGCAGAGGAAGACGTGGGCCCGCACGCGCCCCTCGAGGCGGTGGTGGACGGGACGGACCTTGAGGTCGACGCTCTTGAAGCTTCGGAAGGCGCGCTCCACGCGGCTGAGGCTCTTGTAGGAGCGGACCACGTCCCCGGCCGGCAGTTCGTCGGCGGGCACGTTGGTGCGGATGACGTAGATGCCGTCCAGGGCCGCCTCGGCGGCGATGCGCTCCTCGTTGCGCGCGTACGCGAAGCGGCCGTCCCCGGCGACCTCGGTGTCGAAGTGCTTGCCGACCTTGCGGGATCGCAGGGCGCGGTCGGCGCGCACGGCGATCTTCTCGGGGTCGGTGAGCGGGCTCCGCTCGCGCCGCGTGGCCGCGGCGACCTTCTCCAGCTCGCGTTCGGTGGCCTCGAGGAGTTCCTCGCGCTTGCGGGCGCGCTCGGCGGCCAGGAGCGGGTTGCGGCACGCGACCAGCCGCTCCCCGGGATAGTCGGGCGACTCGATCTCGGCGAGGTTCCGCTCGTCGAAGAGCGACAGCTGGAGGTCGCCGCCGCCGGCGAGCTTGCGGATCGCGTCGGCGCGCAGGGCGGTGATCCACCCCAGCCCCGCGGGCCGCAGCTCCTCCCGGATGCGGGCGCCGGTGATGAGCCCCCGGTCGCCGACCAAGACGATCCGGGACAGGGAGAAGCGCTCGCGCAGCTTCGCCACCTGCGCGCCGACGACACCCGGATCGGCGGTGTTGCCCTCGAACACCTCGACGGCCACCGGACACCCCTCTCCGTCGCACAGCAGCGCGAACACGATCTGGAGCTTGCCGCGTTTGCCGTCGCGGGAGTAGCCCCGCCTGGCGAGCGGACACTTGCGGCCCTCGAAGTAGGTCGAGGTCACGTCGCACAGCACCAGCGAGCCGTCCGCCAGGCGTCTCCCCGCCAGATGCCGCTCGATGCGGTCCCGGCGCCTCAGCAGCCAGTCCATGGCCCGGTACAGCTCGTCCGCGTCCGCGTCCCCGACGCCGAGCTCCCCGCCCAGCGTGTGGCTCATGGTCTCCCCGCCAAGCGAGCGCGCGGTGGCCAGCTTCGAGCGGGGGTCGAGGACGCGGGCGACGATCATGGCGACGGCGAGCGCCCGCTCCCGGGACGGACGGCGGTCCAGCAGCTTCTCGAGCCCCAGGGCGCGAAGGGTGCCCAGGACGGCGGCGACGTGGCCGTGGGGCCGGGAGCGAAGGATCTCGAACGCGTCGTCCATCGAGGGAAGCGCGACGCCCCCCTTCAGGAGGATGCGGAGCCCCTCGACGAGTTCGTCGGGCCACTTCGAGAGGTTGGCCAGCGTGCGCTTCCTGACCTTGCCGCCCTCGCGGTAGGACTCGCGCAGAAGGACGGCGGGCGGGGAGTTCCGGTTGGGGACGCGCTCGACGTACATGGACATAAACATAACGCATACAACACATCGTGGCAACGC
This sequence comes from Candidatus Palauibacter sp., assembly GCF_965222475.1. Classification (GTDB taxonomy): domain Bacteria; phylum Gemmatimonadota; class Gemmatimonadetes; order Palauibacterales; family Palauibacteraceae; genus Palauibacter. Next base: position 183,159 of record NZ_CBDCUB010000004.1, read on the forward strand.
TATGCATCTTACGCTACATGGGTACCGAGAACCGCGCATGAAGCCGCGTATGCGGTTCCCCGTTAACGAGTTACGGCCTGCAGCGGCCCCGATTCACGCGGAAGTTCGGTCTAACCGTCGGCGAAGGCCTCGAAGAAGGCGAGTTCGTGGCGCATCGCCTCGGCGTAGGCGGCCTCGGCCGGCGCGGGGATGTCGGCGGCCAGTTCGTCCAGCAGTCCCTCGAGTTCCGCGGCGAGGACCTCGAACTCGTCGGAAGCGTAGGTCTCGATCCACTCCCGGTACGGATTCCCCTCGTGGTCGCCCCGCGAGAGGCGCCGCCCGAGCCAGGCGTACAGCCGCATGCAGGGGGTCATGGCGGCGAGGATCTCGCCCACCCCCGCATGCCACGCCGTCCTCGCGAGGAAGTCCGTGTAGCCCTTCGCGGCGGCGTTCGGCGTCACGTCCTCGAGGTCGATCTCCAGACGCTCGGCGTACGCGCGGTGAAGCTCGAGTTCATCGAGCACGCCCTGCATGAGGGCGTGCAGGCGGCGGGCGACCTCGATGCGTTCGGAGGCGCGGGCGGCGGCCAGCGCATAAGCGCTGAAGAAGGCGCGCAGGAAGAAGGCGTCCTGTGCCACGTAGCGCCTGAACGCCTCGGGGGCGAGCGTCCCATCGGCGAGGCCGCGCACGAATCGGGAGCGGAGGCAGGCCTCGGCGAGGCCGGCGTTCCGGGCCCAGAGCGCCCGGTGCATCGGTTCTGCCATGCGCCTCGGCGCCCTCGCTAGCTGAACAGGGTGCCCACGGCCTCGGGGGGCGCGTGGAAGTGGAAGCGCGGGATCGGGGCGCGAAACTCGGACCCGTCGCGCCGCCGGAAGTGGTAGAACCCCTCCATGTGACCCGTCGGGCCGCGCAGGACGCAGAAGCTGTGGTACCGGTGCGAGTCGCCCGGCCCAAGCACCGGGGACTCGCCGACGACGCCTTCCCCCTCGACTTCGTGGTCACCCGCGACGAGGTCGTGGATCAGCCAGTGACGCCAGAACAGTTGCGCGGTATCGCCGCCCACGTTCTCGATCGTGACGTGGTACACGAAGACGTACTGCCAGACGCGGGGATCGGAGTGCTCGCTCGCGTAAACCGGCTCTACCGCAATTGCCATCGCGTCCGGTTCGATCGGCGGACCGCCCGCGTCGGGCTTTGTGTGATTGGAGGACATGCCGTCTTTCCGGTGAAGTGGGGCAACCGCCATGGCGGAGGAGGTGTAAACCTAGGAATCACAAGACGCTTCGGGCCACCCCGACGACGCGGGGTTCGCCGCTCCGCCGGGTGCCGGGCCCGGCACCGGACGCAGGGCCGATGCGCGGCCGCCGTTGCGTCCACCCCGTCCCGTGTCCCACAGTATGCATGGCGCGGTTCGTCCGGGTCGCGCACACGCTCGGTGACACGCAGGGACACGAAACGGAGGCAGCGATGAAACCAGAGTCTACCGTATCACGCCGACACTTCATGGGCGGCACCGCCGCGGCGCTGGGCGTCCTCGGCCTGAGCCCGCGAACGGCGCTGGGGAGCGGGCTGCGGCCTCCCCCGAAGGGTCTGGCCCCGCTCGATCCCTACGACGACCTCGCCAAGCTCTCCTCCAACGAGAACCCGTACGGGCCCTCGGAGAAGATGATGGAGGCGATGCAGGGGGCCTGGAAGTACTCGAACCGGTACGGCTACCCCGATGGCGACATCCTCGAGAAGATCGCGGAGCACCACGGGGTCCCGACCGATCACGTCATGATCAACGCCGGCTCCGGCGAGACGCTGCGCGTGGCGGGCCTCGCGTTCCTGCGCCACGAGGAGAAGGTCGTCGGCGTGTCCCCGACCTATCTCACGGTCTACCGGGTCGCCTCCGGGATCGACGCGGACGTGATCGAGCGCCCGCTCCTGCCCGACTACACCCAGGACATCGACGACCTCATCAAGGTCACGAACCGCAACTATCGCGACGTGGGGATGGTGTATATCTGCAACCCCAACAACCCCACCGGCGTCATCGTGCCCGCGGACGACATCCGCCGGCTGCTGGACGGAATTCCGGAGGACATCCCGGTCCTCATCGACGAGGCGTACCACCACTTCATCGAGGATCCCGCATACGCCACGGCCATCCCCTACATCAAGGAAGGCCGCAAGGTGCTGGTGACGCGCACCTTCTCGAAGATCTACGGGATGGCGGGCATGCGCCTCGGCTACGGGGTCGCCCCGCCCGACATGATCGACCAGATGCGCAACTACGCGACGGGCAGCGTGAACGCACTCGTGAAGTGGGGCGGCGTCGCGGCGCTCGAGGACAAGGAGTCGGAAGCCTGGGTCAAGGAGACCTCGAACACGCTTCGGAACCAGACCACGGACGCCCTCAAGGCGCAGGGGTTCGACATACTCCCGTCGGAGACGAACTTCTTCATGGTCCACACCGGGCGTCCGTCGTCGGAGGTCAGGGCCGCGTTCCGCGAGCACGACGTCGCCGTGGGCCGCGACTTTCCGCCCATGCTCGACTGGCTGCGGGTCTCGGTAGGGACGGAAGACGAGATGAAGCGCTTCATGACGGCGTGGAACCAAATCTTCCCCGACGGCATGACCGCAGCGGACAGCAACAGCCGCTCGTAGCGTTCAGCATTGGGAGCCGCCGGCCGGCGTCGAGCCGGCCGGAAGCCGTAGCGACTCGGGGGGCGCGACCGAAGGGTCGCCCCCCCGTCTGCCGTTCCCCCTGAAGTTTCGCTAGGGGACGAGGACGCGCTCCCGCTTTCTGAGCAGGAAGAGGCCCTCGTTCCAGCTCGAGATCGCGATCACGCCGCTCTCGAAGTACGGGTAGTTGCTCCAGGTACCGCCGAAGGCGGTCGCGTCATCGTCCGTGGGGACGGTGTCGAAGAAGGCCACCTCGACGGGATTCTCCGGGTCGCCGACGTCGAGGATGCGAAGTCCGCCCAGCAGGTTCGACTGGTAGAGGAAGTCGCCGCGCACGTACTGGTTGTGGTCGATCGAGCGCGTCTCCGCAAAGTACTCCGTCGCCAGCACCGGATCGTCGAGTTCCACCACGTCCCACACGAGCGTCCGCGTGTTCGGAACCGTGCCCGACTCCTCGTCCAGTTCGTCGCCGAGGAAGAAGTAGCGGTGGTCCTCCGTGAGCCACCCCTGGTGGGCGGCCACCGCGCCGGGGTAGCCGGCGTTCGCCAGCGCGACGGGATTCTCCTTGTCGGTGATGTCGGAGATCCCGAGCGCGTCGATGGAGGCGTGGAAGCAGATCTCCCGTCCGACGTATTCCTCGTCGGGTCCCTCGTAGATCACGCACTGGGCGTCGTGCGTGTATCCGGCGCCCAGGGTGCCGCCGATGTTCGGGTCGGCGAAGCAGCCGGCGAAGCGGGGATTCCCGGGATCGCGGATGTCGATCATGTGGAGCCCGCCGCCGCACGCCTCGCCGCCGCCGCTGCTCCCGACGGCGTGCGCAAATCCCGTCTCCTCGTTGATCACGATGTTGTGCGAGCTGAACACGCCGTCGTAGACCGCCGTCTCCTCGAATATCGCCGGGGGATCGCGAACGTCCCTGAGCTGCGTGAGGTCGAAGATCTGGACGCCGTGCGCGTCGGCGTTGTCCGCCACGATGAAGGCGTGGTCGGCGTAGGTCTTGATGTCGCGCCACAGGTTCTCCACGCCCCCCTGGGTGAGCGGGAGTTCGCCCACGTAGACCGGCGCGTTGGGGTCGGTGATGTCGACGAAGGAGGTGCCGTTGGACTTCCCGAGGAGGACGTATTCGCGTCCCGTCTGCGGGTCGGTCCAGCCCCAGATGTCGTTCGCGATCGACGTGGGGCCGGCGCCGAGTTCGGCGAGCGGTAGGAAGGCCACGAGATCCACGTCCGTGCAGGCGTAGTCGAGGGCGGTTCCCTCCTCGCAACTCACGGTCTCGCCCGACACGGCGGTCATGCTCGGTCGCTCCGGATCGCGCAGCGTGGACGACATCTCCCAGTCGGCGGCCGGGGAGGAACGCTCGAACACCGCGGCCGCACCGAGCCGGAGGTCCGCCTGTCCCGCCCCGATGACGGCGAGGTCGCCAGCCACGGCAAGGCTGGAGCCGAACGACGCGCCCGGACCGAAGGGCGGCTCGTCGAAGGTCTGGACGAGTTGAAACGACGCGGCATCGAAGGCGTAGGCGGCTCCGGCGGCCGAGGCCGTGCGAGGCGCACCGACCCACAGTGTCCCGTCGGCCACGGTTAGCGCGGCCCCGAAGCCCGCGGCCTCCGATCCCGCCGGGGGGGTCAGAACTCGGGCCGGGGACGACGTGCCATCGGGGTCGAACACGGCCACCGCGCCACCGCCGGCGCGACCAGACGCGCCCACGAAGAGCGTCGTCCCGTCGAACGCGAGCGAGGCACCCAGCCGATCGCCCGGGAGGCCGTCGTCCAACGTGAAGGGTCCGGTATGCCGCCAGTCGTCGCCCGCCTCTTCGTAGAGATGGACGGCGCCCCGGTTTTCGTTCGTACCGGGGGCCCCCACGAACAGCCTGCCCTCGGCGGCGGCCAGAGCGGCACCGAATCTGTCGGAACCTTCCGCTTCAGGAGCTGTCGACACGCCCCGAAACAGCCGCGCTTCGGCCCGCACCGTCGAAGAGATATGGACGCCGCCGGGCTGCGGCGGCGCGGGCTGACCGAAGCGCGTCAGGTCGCCCAGTCCGCCGGGAGCGCCGATAAAGACGGTTTCGCCGGCGATCGCGATCGCGCTTCCAGCACCCGCACGTTGTCCCTCCGCGATGAAGAACCTGCTTCGCTCGACCCAGGAGTCGGAATAACGTTGGAAGAAGTGGGCTGCGCCCTGCATGCCGATCGCGCCAGGCGCCCCGATGACCAACCAGTCGCCGGACCAGGCGATGCTGGCCCCGAACTGGTCACCCACTTCGCTGACCATCGGCCTCAGGACGTTCGCGATGCTCCAGTCCCCCGCTTCGTCGCGGCGGTAGACGTACACACCGCCCGGCTCGGGGTAGGTGGCGAGCCGGAGTTCGGCGCCGGTGCGCGACACGAGAACGTCCTCGCCGACGAGGGCGATCGAAGCCGCGAAGCCCGAGGCCGGAAGTGCCGCCGCGCCCGCTGCCGGCGGCAACGTCTGCGCCGGGACAACCTGGGGTGCGGCAAGCAAACCGCAGATCAAGAGCGGGAGCCTTCTCTTACGCATCGTTACCTCCAAGGAATGATCGGCGATCAACCGGCGCGGGCGCCCGCCAGCGGGTTCACGCCGGCCAGCGCCGCCCCGGCGAAGGGGAGCGCCAGCACCCACAGTCTGAGGCCGAGCGGCCCGGCGCCCTCCGCCGCGATGCCGCCGAGGGCGAGTAGCGCCAGCCCGGCGCACGCCACGACCGCGCCGCCCGCGAGGAGCCAGCCCGGACGGGACCGTCCCGCGCTCCCGCTGCGCTCCAGGCGCCCGAAGGCGAGCACGCACGGGATCAGTGCCAGCGCGTACACGGCGAGCCACAGCGGCCGGACGGTCCACCAGCCTCCGGTGGCGGGGTCGACGCCGAGACCCACGTCCCCCAGCAGCAACGCGACCCCGATGACCAGCGTCGCCGCCGTGAGGTGCCACAGGAAGATCGTCATGATCATCCCGTTGACGAGCACGGTCGCCGTCCACGGCACGGCCCGGTCGAGCCAGCGCCGCATCGGACCCTCGATCGAGAGCAGGAGTCCGGTGTGCACGAGCGCCAGCGCCAACATGGGCAGCTTCGGCGGCAGCGAGTTGCTGATCTCGTCGCCGGGGACGCTCACCATGCTGACCGGATACGGGCCGAGCGTCACCATCGCCACCAGCGCCGCGCCTCCGAGGGCGGCCCACGCCGCACCCCTGCGCAGGCCCGCCGTGTACCCGTCGCGCCACGCGTAGCCCAGTTGATGGACGGCGACCCAGATGAAGGCGTAGTTGGCCCAGCCCACAACGGTGAGGTCGGCGGCCAGGAAGAGGACGTCATCGATGATCGCCGCGGCGACGAGCGCCCAGAACGACCACAGCCCAAAGCGCCGCCAGGCCGCGTACGTCAGAGGCACGACGAGCACGACCATGATGTAGACGGCGAGGAACCACGTCGGGATCAGCGCCATCCGCGACAGCCCGCCCACGAGCCCCGCGTCGACACCGCCCAGTCCCATGCCGGCGCCGAGCAGCACCCACACAGCGAGCAGCGCGAGCACCGGACCGAGCAGGCGCCGGAGCCGCGCCTCCAGCCACTCCGCGTAACTCTTCCCTTTCTGGCTGGCCGACTGCCACGACACGCCGTTCGAGTAGCCGCCGACGAGGAAGAAGACCGGCATCACCTGAAAGACCCACGTGAGCCAGCGCGTCCACGGCTGGTACTCGAGCGCGTTCGAGAGCGTGATTTCCGCACCGCCCGTATACGGCGCCGCCTGTATCCAGTGGCCGAGCACCACGGCCCCGATCGAGAGGGCGCGCAGGAAGTCCACGTAGCGGTTGCGCGAGGCCGGCGTCTGCGCCGCCACCGCCGCCGCCCGCGACCACAGGCCGGTCACGGCACGCACACCCCGGCGCGGCCCACGACTCGGCTCACGGCAGACCCAGCGCGACGTACTCGGCGGGATGCTCGCTGCCCCCGACCGCGACCACGATGTACTGCTTCCCCTCGTGCAGGTACGTCATGGGCCCGCCCGTCGTCCCCGACGGGAGTTCCGTCTCCCACACCACCTCGCCCGTCGCCTTGTCGTAGGCGCGGAAGGTCGTCCCCCAGTGCGTGCCCGGCGTCCCGATCACGGCGTCGCTCCCTTCACCGATGAAGAGCAGCGACCCCGTGACGAGCGGCGCCGGCCGGTTCGCGTTCCCGAGCGGGGGAAGATCCAGACCCTCCAAGAGCGGATGGTCGTTGGGACCGTCACCGTTGGCCGCCATCCAGAGGTGCTCGCCCCGGTTCATGTCGATCGCCGTGATCCGCCCCCACGGAGGCTTCACCAGCGGCAGGCCCTCGATCTCGGCCCTCGGCCACCCTCCCTGCGTCCCGTACTCCATCTCATCGGGTTCCGAGATCTCGGACAGACTCCAGACGTTCGGCAGCGTATGGGACACCGCGTAGTAGACGCCCGACTCGGGGTCGAAGGCGCCGGTGTTCCAGTTCCCCGCCCCCCACGCGCCCGGGATGACGTAGGTCCCGATCTTCCCGTCCATCGTCCCCTTCTGGACCGGAGGCGTGAACAGCGGCCCCATGACCAGCGAGTCCGCCAGCGCGAGCGCCCGCTCGCGGATCTCCGGCGTGAAATCGATGAGGTCTTCCGGCGTGACTCCCTGGCGGTCGAACGCGGGCGGCCGGGCCGGAATCGGCTGCGTCGGCGAGGTGGCCTCACCGGGCACGGTCGACTGCGGCACCTCCATCTCCTCGATCGGCCACACCGGCTCCCCCGTCCGGCGGTCGAAGGTGTAGAGGAAAGCCGTCTTGCTCGCCTGCATCACCGCGTCGATCGGGCGCCCGTCTACGTGGATCCGGCCCAGCACGGGCGGACCCACCGTGTCGTACTCCCAGATGTCGTGGTGCACCATCTGGTAGTGCCACACGCGCTCGCCCGTCGCCGCGTCCAGCGCCACCAGACTGTTCGAGAACAGGTTGTCGCCGGGCCGGTGTCCCCCGTAGTAGGCGGAGGTCGGCGCCGAGAGCGGCACGTAGACGTAGCCGAGATCATCGTCCGCGCTGAGACAGCACCACGAGCCGAGGTCGCCGGATTCCGCGAGCGACCCGTCGCCCCAGGTGTCCGCCCCGAACTCCCCCTCTTCCGGAATCACGTGGAAGGTCCAGACGAGCCGGCCGGTCCTGGCGTCGAACCCGCGCACGTCCTCCCGAACGCTCCCCCGCCACTCCGTCCCCCCGTCCCCCGCCCCGTCCACGGTCCCCGCCACGACGATGACGTCCCCGACCACGATCGGGCCCGGAACTCCAGCCGAACCGCCCCCCGGCCGGAAGCTGCAGGTCCACCCGTCCTCCGTCTCCGAACGACGCGATGGGTTCCCCGGTCCGCGCATCGAGCGCGTACATCGAGGGCCCGCGCACCGAGATGATCCGCCCGGCGGATTCACCGTCTCCGCCATCGGCGCCACCGTCCCCGCCGCCCGGGCCGGAGCCGCCCCAGTAGACGACGCCGCGGAAGCTCCGTCCGCGCGCGTCCTCCTCCGACTCCGGCCGCTGGATCCAGCGCGTCTCGCCCGTCCCGGGATCGAAGGCCTCCACGAGACCGATGGCATTGGGCGCGTACAGCGTCCCGTCGACGAGGACGGGCGTCCCGCGCAGGTAGCTGTTGACGTTCAGGTCCGGGAACTCGGCCGTCAGCGCCGCGTCGACGGCCGGCCGCCGCCACAGGATCTGCACCGCATCGACGTTCTCGCGGTCGATCTGCGTGAGGGGGAATACCGGTTGAAGGAGTTCTGCCCCCCGTAGTACGTCCACTCATCGCTCGGCGGCGGCAGCCAGTCGGAGCCCCCGTCATCGCCGACGCAAGCCACGAGCGCGAACGCCGCAGCCAACCCCACGAACGCCAACGGCCGGAAGGCGACGTTCCTCACATGAAGCGCGCTTGCCGGGTCGTCTGGCCGTCGCCGTGCGTTCATGGACTCCTCCGTATTCCGCGCGCCCCGATCCCCGGCCCTCACTCGCTCCTGTGCGTACGTGTCTTTCAAGATTGTCCCGGAACTCGCCCGGCGGGAGGGGTCGCGTGAGCACGACGCACAATGCCCCCGTAGTCTTCACGTGAGGAAGCGGCCATCGTCGAAGTTTGACCTCCCATCCGTCCTCCGGGTATTCTTGGGGCATGGACCCCTTGGATCGCATCACGCTCGAACCGGGCAAGAGAGGCGGGAAGCCGTGCATTCGGGGACTCCGGATCACGGTGCACGATGTTCTTGAATACCTGGCCTCCGGGATGACGGAAGCGGAGATCCTGGCGGATTTTCCGGACTTGGAACCCGAAGACATCCGGGCAGCGCTGGCGTTCGCGGCGGCGCGTGAGCGCAGTTTCGTGTCGATCCCGCCCGGGTGAAGCTCCTCTTCGACGAGAACATCTCTCCGCGTCTCGTCGCCGCCCTCTCGGACGTGTTTCCCGGGTCCGTCCACGTTCGCGATGTCGGTTTGGCCCGAGCGACCGACGCCGCGATCTGGGCTTACGCCCGGGACCGAGGTCTCACGATTCTCTCGAAGGACTCGGACTTCCACCAGGTGAGCTTCCTGCGGGGTCCGCCTCCAAAGGTCATCTGGATTCGCCGGGGCAACTGCTCCACGGTGGACATCGAGGCATTGCTGCGATCCAACCGAACCGAGATCCTCGCCTTCGGGGCCGATGAGGAAGCAGCGTTCCTGGCGCTTTCCTAGCAGCACAGGAGGAACCGGGCGGGCACGGCGCCCGACACTCCCGTAGTCTTCCCTTGAATGCTGCGGATGCCACCATGAAATGATGAGGTCGGACCAGATGAGGGAGATCAGCTATTCCAAGGCACGCCGTAACCTCGCGGCGTTGATGGACGAGGTCGTCGACGATTGCGAGCCGATTCTGATACGTCGGCGCGGCAAGGAACCGGTCGCCCTGGTCGCGGCCGACGAACTCACGTCATGGATGGAGACGGCCTACGTTCTCCGCTCCCCGGCGAACGCCCGGCACCTTCGCGAGTCCATCGCCTCCGTTGAACATGGTGAGGGCGAAGTCATCGATGTCGACGAACTCGCCAAGCGACTCGGCCTGGAGTGATGGCCGGCTGAACGACGTTCCCGCGGGAACGCTCACACTCGTGAAAGAAGGAGAGTCTGCGACCGGTCAGGGCTTACCATCGCGAGATGCGGTATCGGTAGAGACCGGGTGTCCCGAACTCGCCTTCTCGAACACCCCACACGTATTCCCTGCCAACGTAGCGTAAGCTCAAGTCTTCCGGCGCACCCACCTTGGCCAGTTCCTGCGTCATTGGATCGAAGACTCGCCATCTCATTCCATCAGAGTCCTGCTGCGCGACCCACGTCGTTCCGTCTGCAGCCATCAGGACCCCTCCGCCCGACCAGTTGCGGGCGTCGGATCTGACGCCTGGAAGGTACTCGGGCGTGTACAAGGCGTCCGCAATCGTTCTTCTCACGGACTCTGCATCTCCCCTGGACCTTGCGGCGAATCCTTCGCTCACTCCATCAAGAAACGACTTGATTTCGCTCTTCCGCAGGTCGGCCGCGACAAACTCAACCGATCTGGCACCCTTTGTCCTGCCATCCGTATCGAACCACTGGAGCAGGTAGCGCCCTGCCCGGCGCTCCGTCCCACGACCCCTGACGACGACGAACCCATCACCGTTCGGTGAGACCGCCAACAGGTCAATCGTTGACCACGGTTGCGGCGTCGCGGCGACGATCCCGCCGGGCAGCTCGAATTGGAGCCACAGGGTTGAGGCATCCAGTGCGACAACGTCGACGACCCCGCCGGTCTCCGCCAAGAGCAGCGCGAGCTCTCGCTCGAACCGCCCCTCGGGTTCCGCTTCGGCCACTTGGGTGCTCCCCGCCGATTCCAGCAACAGGAACCGTTCACCATCCAGGAGCGCGATCGGCATCATCCCCAGATCCCGCGCCGATGAGGCGTCGGGAACGCGCCTTGCACCGACGATACGCCCTGCCAGGTGGAAGTAGTGTACGAGCCGCTGTGCGCTGTCTATCGCCCATAGGGTGTCGTTCCGGATGCCGATCGATGGTGTTGTCCTGAATTCACCGGGCCCGTCACCCTCCCGGCCGACTGTTCCTCTGTAATCTCCATCTGGTCCCAAGAGGTGGACTGCCACGTCGCCTGTCCCCGTGACGAACACGGATCGGTCCGGTCCGATGGCCACCGAGAGAATCCTGCCGAACGGCAACGAGTCCGATCCCGACAATCGCATCTCATCGACCAGACTCCAGGACTCAACCTGCCCGTTCAGTGCCTTGGCTGGCATGCCCCACATCAGACTCAGGAAGCTGCTCAGGACCCCAAGGCGAGTCCATCGTCCCCTCCGAAACGTCGGCCGAGTCACGGTCTCACCCTCCTGCGGATCGGGTATCATGCCATCGGATGTCCGTGGCGCTCCGCTGCCGTCGCGGGTTGCCTACGGGCCGTGCGGGCATCGTGGCGACAAGCGCTGCGATGTAACCGGCTACCGCTATCAACTAAATATATAGTAGAACATCCGACCGCGCGAACCTGAGCAGAATCGAGATCCCGAGTGAAGGCTGATGACCGGCCTCTAGAACCAGGCGTCCCCGCGGAAGTGCAGCTTCAGGACGGGATCGGCGCCGTCCCTTCCGTTCGACCCCAGGCCCCGGGCCACATCCACCCGCAGGATGCCGTCCATGAAGACGAGTCCCGCGCCCACGGCGTAGAAGTCCTCGCCTCCGGCGGACGCCCAGTCGCCGAACACGGAGAGGCGGAGGAAGCGGATCGGTCGCTGCAGATCGATTCTGGCCATGTGGACTCGCGCCCCCCGGACCGATTCCGCGTGGCCCCGGAGCCAGCGCCCGCTCGCACCGATGCGCCACAGGTCGTGCGGGGCCGGATCCCCCCAGACCCGGGCCGTTCCGGCCTGCAGCCCGAGGAACAGCCGGGAAAACAGGGGGATCACCAGCGTTCCCTCGACCACGGCCCGCACGTGGGGATTGTCTCCCGCCGATGCACGGACGCTCGCTCGACCGCCCCCGCCGAACGATCCAGGCTTCAGGGTGCCCCACCAGGGCGCCCATGCGACGGCGGCCCCGGCCCGGTTCCGTTTGGCGTCGCTCGGGATGGCGGCGTCCTGCTCGGCGAACAGGCGGAGAGAGAGCCAACTCCTTTCGCCGAGGGGTGGCAGGAATCGAACCGCGGCGCCGTGCGACCAATGGAAGTCCTCTGTGTCCCCGGTCACGTAGATGCCGGGCGTGCTGCCGCCTTCGCCCGGCTCGCCGTCCCGCAACGACCGGTAGAAGGAGACGAGCATCGTGTGACCGGGATGGTTGCGCTGCAGGGTAAGGTCGATGTCCGGCGCCACGCGCGCAGTCCCGACCCTCGCCGTCAACGCGGCGCGCCCCCATCCAAGGTCACGTTGCAGGCGGGTTCCCAGGGACACGCGTTCCACGGGATTGTAGCGCAGCAGCCTCAGCGTCTTGCCGGGGGCGTCGAAGAGCCAGGGGCTCGGGGCCTCGGCCCGGTCGCCTCCTTCGCCCGTACCGATACCCGCGAGTTCCGCCGCGATCCGCTCGATGATAGCGTCGTCGACTCCGCCCTCCTCCTCCCACACGGTCGGGGGCAGCAGGTCGCTCGCGACCAGGGCCTGCCGGTCCGCAGGCGTGATCGTGACCGTCTCGCCGGGTTCCGCCTCCGCCAGCGCCCCGCTGATGATGTCCCCTTCCTGGCGCCAGAGCCGAAGCGCCGCTGCGGCCGTGGCCGGCGTCCCCGCAGTGGCCTCCGCGCCGCGTTCACGGATGTCCTCGATTTCAAGGGTCCAGTCGATCATCGCCGGAACGGCGAGAGGCGCGAGGCCGGCGGCGGTGACACCCTCCATCGCGCTCATGTCCCCCCTCCATGTCACGCTGCGGGGCAACCAGTGGCGCATCTCCCAGAGTTCGTACTCCGCGACCACCGTCGAGATGTCCAGCCGAAGGCGTGGAAACACGCTGTTGAACGCTCCGTTGACGAGCCGGTCGAAGAAGCCGGGCCGATCGGGAGTTGAATCGGGTGCGGGTGCCCTGTCGGCGGGATCAGGGGGACTGATGTCGATATGCAGTCCCGGACTCCAGCGCCCGCCGCTCTGGAGCCGCCAGGTCATCTCACGGTCGACCGGTTTGGCCAGTCGGTAGGCGACGCGCGCGAGCCCGAAAGACTCCGCGTCGATCCACATGATCGCGGAGACGAGGCGGATGCTGGAGTAGCGAGGGATCACCGTGACGGCGACCGCCCGCAGGGTGCTCCCGTTGCTCAACCGAACGGCGATCGTGTCCCCGGAACGGAACTGGTAGTAGCGCTCGGAAACCGGCCCCAGTGGGCTGCGAGTGGTGATCTCGGCCTCCGTGGACGGCGCGAAGACCGTGAAGCCGAACGTGAAGGGGTCGCCCAGCGGGTCGGCCGCGAATCGTTCCGTCCGCAGCCCGGTGAAGAACTCCGAATCTTCGGGATCGACGAGTGCAACCCGGAACCGTGCCGCGCGAACATGCACGACGGCGGGCTCGTCACGTGACACCGCACGCGGGCCGTGCGTTCGCCGTGTACCCAGGGCCGATTGCGCCGCGGTGAGGGCCACTCGAAACCCAGCCGCTCGCGGATCAGCGCCGTGTAGGTGTCGATGGTCAGGCGCGCGGTGTCGCGGGCGGCCTTCAGCCCGAGCACGAGTCGGCGTGCGGTGTCGTCCAGGTAGGCGTCCCCATCAAGATCGGGACGAAGGGTGCCCGTGGGGACGGAGTTGCGTGTTTGAGCGGCGACCGTTCCTTGCACCGTAGCGGCCAGCAGGATGGCCAAGGTGGCAGCGACCCTCAATGGCGGGCTCGGCCACTCTCGTTCACGCATCAGGGGCCCTGTGGTTCAGAGCTTCCCGCATTGGTCCAGCAAGTGCTCGGCGTCGGAGATCGTTTCACGGGCTGGCGCGCTGTCTCGATGCTCCCCGACCTTCGCGACCTTCACCTGGATCACGTTGTCCAAGCTGTCGTCCACTGTACCCGTGCTGATGTAGTTCACGACCAGCACATCGGTGATCAGATGACCAGTCGGGAACGCTTCGCGCGTACGCATGCGTTCCGCTCTCACGAACCCGAGTGAACGATCACCGGCGGTGATCATGTATCCGAGACGCTGCACCGTCACGCGAACGCAGTCGAGCCCACCAGCTTGCACACTTGCCGGACGTGTCATGATAAGGGGTTGTACTGCACAGGCCATCGTTGCCGTCACGGCCATGAACAGCGCGGCAAAGCGTCTCATCGATGCCCTCCAGGAGTCAGGAGCCCGGTTTTCTCCGAAGCCGGAGGCCTGTCCGTCATGCGGATGACGCGAGAAAGTCCTGCACGGTCACATCCTTGGGAGCATTGAAGACGTCGGCCGTGCGCGAATTCGATCCGCTTCCCGCGGACCGTGGCCGTTGCCGTTGCCGGCCAGATCATCTGGATGCCGGAGTCCCTGTCGCGTCGGCTAGATGATCGACCAGCCGTTATACTCTGAGGAGTTCATCGGCTAGTTCGGCGTTGGTGAAGGTATGGTGCACGACATCTCCCGAAGGCAAGGTATTGAATCGGTCGATATAGCCGGTGCGAGCAAGGTCGGTGGTCCACCGCTCGCCCTCACGCGCGTCCCAAAAATGAAGGGCACGATAGTCCGAGGGCGTGAGAGGAGCGTCGGGCGTGCCGACGTAGATCAAGAGAAACGGGCCGACCAGGTGGGGTTGTGAACTGTCTCCATCCCGATGGAAGCAGACTGCGATCTCCCTGTCTTCGGAACACAGGCTGAAACCTCGTGCGGGCACCCTAGCGGGACATTCAACTTCCTCAAGCCGAACGGCGTCAGATCTGATCCGTCTGCGAGTCTCCTCGACGAGAGCCTCAAAGCACTTGGTTGCCAGTTCCCTGTCCATGGTCTCGGGTCTCCTCCGGTTAGCGAACGCCGCGTGGTGTTTGAACCGTCACGGGTCGGCGCGGCAGCACGACGTTGATGAACAAGGTATCACTACGGAGCAGCACATTCGCCTGCGGATCAGGAAAACCGTGGACGTGGATCCGCATGCTGTCGATTCGAGACGGACTGCAGTCTGGATCCCTCGGGTGGCAGGAACTCGTTCGGCTCTCGGTCAAAGCTGCCGGGTGGCGATGAAGGGGCGGGCGCGGCTTCGGGGGAAGATGTTGCAGTGCGCGGGTGCGGAGTGCGAACCTTCGTCCGCCACCGCGACTGATCGGAGTTAGTTTACGAGGTATTCGGCGAAACCACGGATGACGAACGGCGGACCGAGGAAAATCGGGTGACCGACTCGAAGAACGGGAGCGACCGGAGAAGAGACGACGATGCCGGGGCGGACGACGCCTCCTCGGTAGAGCGGTTCTTCGAGCGGCCGATCCTTAACTCGCCGTACGAATACCCCTCGCAGCACTGGGAGTTGGACGCGGCCGGACAGCCCACGCACAAGATACTCGGATACCGGCGGCCCGCTTCGTTCATCTCGCCGATTCCCAAGCCGAAGCAGCGAAAGGCGAAGAAGGGTCCGAAGGTCGAACAGGTCGGGATGGTGCTCGACGAGGGCAAGGGGCTCTCGACGGAGGAGCAGCAATACCTGGCCGCGATCATCAACCGCGTGCGCGAGCGGGTGGACGAGTGGCGCCTCATCCCGGATTCCGCGAAGTGGCGCGTGACCCCCGAGACGGCGCGCCTCCTCAAGCACTGGCGGTCGCACCGGTTCTCCAGCATCCGGCCCTTCTTCTGCCAGGTCGAAGCGGTGGAGACCGCCATCTGGCTCACGGAGGTCGCGACCCACTCGAAGGCCGGCCGAGATCTGCTGAAGCACATGGAGGATGTGAGCGAGGGTGCCAACCCCGGTCTCTCGCGGCTGGCGCTCAAGATGGCGACGGGCACCGGCAAGACCACCGTCATGGCCATGCTCATCGCGTGGCAGACGATCAACGCGGTGCGCCGGCCCCGGAGCCAGCGGTTCACGAAGGGCTTCCTCGTCGTGACGCCGGGTATCACGATTCGGGACCGGCTACGGGTGCTTCAGCCGAACGATCCCGACAGCTACTACAAGGATCGCGAGCTGGTCCCCGGGGACATGCTGCCCGACCTGGGGCAGGCGAGGATCGTCATCAGCAACTACCACGCCTTCAAGCACCGCGAGCGCGTGAAGCTCGCCAAGGGCAGCCGGGCCCTACTCCAGGGGCGAGGCCCCGCGCCGGACACCACGGAGAGCACCGGCCAGATGCTGCGGCGGGTCATGCCCGAACTCATAGGCATGAAGCGGATCATGGTGCTGAACGACGAGGCGCACCATTGCTACCGGGAGAACCCTGGCGAGGACGACGAGGGATCGCTCAAGGGCGACGACCGAAAGGAGGCCAAGGAGAACGCGGAGGCGGCGCGGCTCTGGATCTCCGGCCTCGAATCCGTGCAGAGGAAGCTCGGCATCAACCGGGTGATCGACCTCTCGGCCACACCGTTCTTCCTGCGCGGGTCCGGCTACGCCGAGGGTACCCTGTTTCCGTGGACGATGAGCGACTTCTCGCTCATGGATGCGATCGAGTGCGGGATCGTGAAGCTGCCCCGGGTTCCGGTGGCGGACAACATCCCCGGCGCCGAGATGCCCCGGTTCCGCAACCTGTGGAAGCACATTCGTCCCAAGATGCCGAAGAAGGGCCGAGGCAAGGCCGGGACGCTGGATCCGCTGAGTCTTCCGCTCGATCTGAAGTCGGCGCTCGATGCCCTCTACGGACATTACGCGAGAACGTTCGAGGAATGGGAGAAGGCGGGCATCAGCGTGCCGCCGTGCTTCATCATCGTGTGCAACAACACCTCCACGTCGAAGCTCGTCTACGACTATGTCTCCGGTTTCGAGCGCGCGGCGGAGAATGGCGGACGGGGTGTGGAAAACGGACGGCTGGCCCTGTTCCGGAACTTTGACGAAAACCACGAGCGGATTCCGCGGCCCCGCACCCTCCTCATCGACAGCCGCCAGCTCGAATCCGGGGACGCCCTCGATCGGAAGTTCCGCAAGATGGCGGCCGCCGAGATCGACCGCTTTCGGCGCGAGAGGATCGCCCGCACGGGCGATCGGCACGCGGGCGAGAACATCACGGACCAGGATCTACTCCGCGAGGTGATGAACACCGTCGGGAAACGCGACCGGCTCGGTGGTTCGATCCGCTGCGTCGTCTCCGTCTCGATGCTGACGGAGGGCTGGGACGCGAACACGGTGACGCACGTGCTCGGGGTGCGGGCGTTCGGCACCCAGCTCTTGTGCGAGCAGGCGGTGGGTCGCGCGCTACGCCGACAATCCTACGATTTGAACGAGGATGGCCGGTTCGACGTTGAGTACGCCGACGTGCTCGGGATCCCGTTCGACTTCACCGCCAAGCCCGTCGTCGTGCGCCCGACGCCGCCCAAGGAGACGATCACGGTGCGCGCGATGCGGCCGGAGCGCGACAAGCTTGAGATCCGCTTCCCGCGCGTCATCGGATACCGGGTGGAACTACCGGAGGAGCGGCTGACAGCGAACTTCAACGAGGACTCCCGCCTCGAGCTGACGCCAGACCTCGTGGGACCGTCGCTCACGAAGAACGAAGGAATCGTGGGCGAGGGCGTCGACCTCACCATTGAACACCTCAACGGGCGTTTGAACACCGTCAACTATCACCTCACGAAGCACCTTCTCTACACGAAATGGCGGGATGCTTGGGCGGCTCCCCCGCTTCACCTGTTCGGGCAGGTCAAGCAGATCTCACGGCGGTGGCTCGATTCGTGCCTCGTATGCAAGGGCGGAACGCATCCCGGCCAGCTTCTGTACCGCGAACTCGCGGACATCGCGTGCGACCGCATCACGGCAGCGATTCTGCGATCGGAGGGAGGGCGGCATGTGAGAGCCCTGCTCGACCCCTACAATCCGGAGGGCTCCACCGCACACGTCCGCTTCGAGACGACGAAGACGCACCGCCACGAGACGGACCCGCGCCGCTGCCATGTCAACTGGGCCATCCTCGACAGCTCGTGGGAGGGAGAGTTCTGCCGGGTAGTAGAGGCGCATTCGCAGGTTCTCTCCTACGTGAAGAACCACAACCTTGGACTCGAGGTGCCGTACCGTCACAAGTCGGAGCACCGAACCTACATACCCGATTTCATCGTGTTGATCGACGATGGACGGGGCGCGAACGATCCGCTACGCCTCGTCGTCGAGATCAAGGGTTTCCGAAAGGAAGACGCGAAGGACAAGAAGGTGACGATGGAGAACTACTGAGGTGGTCTTACTTCGTTGGACAGTCCGAGGGCAAAGTTAAGGTGGATTCCGAGTGGTTGTGAGAGCCCTCGGGAGCCTTCTCCGTGTGTTCTCTCGGGGTGGATGCTCCACCCATGGGTCCTCCCCCGGCAGGGGAGGGACAGGTTCCAAAATGAACCCCGGCCGGCGGGAGGGGAACCCGGTCGGCGACGGGGGCTTGGCCGCGGGCGGAACGAGGTGCGCGGCATGGGGAGATCCCAGGCTTCTCCCGCGCCCCGCTGCTGCTTTGCGAAGGCGACCGTCGGCGCACGCCGAGATCCGCCGTTCACACCGCCCCCGTGCCGTTGCGGTAGGCCTCGCCCGGCGTCCGTCCGCCGAGGGACGAATGCGGACGCACCTCGTTGTAGAAGTCGAACCACGAGCCGATGATCCGTTCGGCGTCCAGCCCGTCGCGGAGTTCGTGAAGGTACACCGCCTCGTACTTCAGCGACCGCCACAGCCGCTCGATGAAGATGTTGTCGAGGAAGCGGCCCCGGCCGTCCATCGAGAATGCCACGCCCGCGCCCAGCACCCGGTCGGCGAACGCCTCGCTGGTGAACTGGGCGCCTTGATCCGTGTTCAGGATCTCCGGAGCCCTCCAGCCCAGCGCGTGGTCCAGGGCTTCGACGCAGAACGACGCGTCCATCGTGTTCGACAGCCGCCACGCGAGCACGTGCCGGGTCGCCCAGTCCATCACGGCCACGAGGTAGAAAAAGCCTTGCGTCACCGGAACATAGGTGATGTCCGCGCACCACACGTGGTCCGCCCGCGAGATCGTGAGGCCGCGCAGCAGATAGGGGAAGACCCGGTGCTCCGGACCCGCCACGCTAGTGCGCGGCCGCCGGTAGGTTGCCTCCACCCCCATCAGGCGCATGAGCCGCCGGATCCGGTGCCGGCCCGCGGCAACGCCCTCGCGACGCAGATGCCGCACCAGCTGCCGGCTTCCGTAGAACGGATACGCCATGTGCAGCTCGTCAATGCGACGCATGAGCGCCAGGTTCTCCGCGCTCTCCCCCCTCGGCCGGTAGTACAGCGACGACCGGCTCACGCCCACCAGCGCGCACTGCCTCGAAAGACTCAGCGGTCCGTCCCGCTCGATCATCCGCCCCCGCTCCGCCCGGCTCAGCGCTTGAGCCCGCGCCGAAAAAAATCCCGCTCGACCGTGAGCTCCCCGATCTTGGCGTGCAGCTCCCGGACCTTCGCCTCGTGCTCCTTGGCGAGCTTGCGGCCCGCGCCCCCGGCGAACACCTCCGGCAGCCCCTCGAGCAGCTGCCGCTTCCATGTGCTCACCTGGTTCGGATGAAGCTCGTGCCGCCTCGCGATCGCCTGCACGCTGTCGTGCTCGCGCAGCGCCTCCAGCGCCACCCGCGCCTTGAACTCCGGCGTGAACCGCCGTCTCTTCCCAGCCATCTCGGTGCCTCCCGTTCCGTCCTGGAATCCACCTTAACGACCTGTCCAAAAAACTGGGACCACCTCACTACTGGGTCCCCGGCGTCAACCGTCACGCCCGCTACGGACGCTGGGCCTTCGCGGAGTTCAGGGAGGTGCTCGAACTCGAAGCGGACCTCGATGCCGTGATTGAGAACCGGTTCAGCCACGTCGTCCGCGTCGCCACGGGAGATCCCGTCGCCATCGCGGGCGAGGCCTTAATCCAAGCGGGCGGCTCCGACCCGGACGCGAGGGCCGGCCCGCGGCGACGGCCCTGGGAATAATCCAGGAGAAGGTCCAACCCAAGGTTCTCATCGACGATCTGGCCCGGCACTCCAAGGCGGCCGCCCCGCCCGACGAAGTCATCGATCTTTTCGCCGACTTCAACGGTCTGCCCGAGGAAGCGACCGAGACGGAGTTCTACGAGCACGACGCCAACTGGTCCAACCGGATGATCCTGGGAGACAGCCTCCAGGTGATGGCTTCGCTCGCCGAGCGGGAGGATCTGCGCGGGAAAGTCCAGTGCATATACTTGGACCCACCGTACGGAATCAAGTTCAACTCCAACTTCCAGTGGTCCACCACCAGCCGTGACGTCAGGGACGGCAGCCGCAACCACATGACACGCGAGCCGGAGCAGGTCAAAGCGTTCCGCGACACCTGGCGCGACGGCATTCACTCCTACCTGGCGCACCTTCGGGACCGCCTCACGGCCGTCCGCGACCTCCTGTCCCAGAGCGGGTCCATCTTCGTGCAGATCGGCGACGAGAACGTGTGAGGTGGTCTTACTTCGTTGGACAGTCCGAGGGCAAAGTTAAGGTGGATTCCGAGTGGTTGTGAGAGCCCTCGGGAGCCTTCTCCGTGTGTTCTCTCGGGGTGGATGCTCCACCCATGGGTCCTCCCCCGGCAGGGGAGGGACAGGTTCCAAAATGAACCCCGGCCGGCGGGAGGGGAACCCGGTCGGCGACGGGGGCTTGGCCGCGGGCGGAACGAGGTGCGCGGCATGGGGAGATCCCAGGCTTCTCCCGCGCCCCGCTGCTGCTTTGCGAAGGCGACCGTCGGCGCACGCCGAGATCCGCCGTTCACACCGCCCCCGTGCCGTTGCGGTAGGCCTCGCCCGGCGTCCGTCCGCCGAGGGACGAATGCGGGCGCACCTCGTTGTAGAAGTCGATCCACGAGCCGATGATGCGTTCGGCGTCCAGACCGTTCCGGAGCTCGTGGAGGTACACCGCCTCGTACTTCAGCGACCGCCACAGCCGCTCGATGAAGATGTTGTCGAGGAAGCGGCCCCGGCCGTCCATCGAGAACGCCACGCCCGCGCCCAGCACCCGGTCGGCGAACGCCTCGCTGGTGAACTGGGCGCCTTGATCCGTGTTCAGGATCTCCGGAGCCCTCCAGCCCAGAGCGTGGTCCAAGGCTTCAACGCAGAACGACGCGTCCATCGTGTTCGACAGCCGCCACGCGAGCACGTGCCGGCTCGCCCAGTCCATCACGGCCACGAGGTAGAAAAACCCTTGCGTCACCGGGACATAGGTGATGTCCGCGCACCACACGTGGTCCGCCCGCGAGATCGCCAGGCCGCGCAGCAGATAGGGGAAGACCCGGTGCTCCGGACCCGCCACGCTCGTGCGCGGCCGCCGGTACGTCGCCTCCACCCCCATCAGGCGCATGAGCCGCCGGATCCGGTGCCGGCCCGCGGCAACGCCCTCGCGACGCAGATGCCGCACCATCTGCCGGCTCCCGTAGAACGGGTACGCCATGTGCAGCTCGTCCATGCGCCGCATGAGCGCCAGGTTCTCCGCGCTCTCCCCCCTCGGCCGGTAGTACAGCGACGACCGGCTCACGCCCACCAGCGCGCACTGCCTCGAAAGACTCAGCGGTCCGTCCCGCTCGATCATCCGCCCCCGCTCCGACCGGCTCAGCGCTTGAGCCCGCGCCGAAAAAAATCCCGCTCGACCGTGAGCTCCCCGATCTTGGCGTGCAGCTCCCGGACCTTCGCCTCGTGCTCCTTGGCGAGCTTGCGCCCCGCACCCCCGGCGAACACCTTCGGCAGCCCCTCGAGCAGCTGCCGCTTCCACGTGCTCACCTGGTTGGGATGAAGCTCGTGCCGCCTGGCGATCGCCTGCACGCTGTCGTGCTCGCGCAGCGCCTCCAGCGCTACCCGCGCCTTGAACTCCGGCGTGAACCGCCGTCTCTTCCTGGCCATCTCGGTGCCTCCCGTTCCTTCCTGGAATCCACCTTAACGACCTGTCCAAAAAACTGGGACCACCTCAGTGCACCGGGTGAGGGCGTTGATGGACGAGGTGTTCGGGGAGGACAATTATGTGGCGTTGATCTCGTTCAAGAAAACCACCTCTCTAACGTCCGAATTCCTGTCCAACAACTATGATTACCTGGTGTGGTATGCAAAGTCCCGTAAGGACTTGAAGTACCGATCCCCGTTGGTAGCTAAGGGCTACGAGAGTGATCTGTCGTTCTATGGTTACTGGGAAGACGATGCGGGTGTCCGAAGGAGGATCACGAATGGGGACGATGTGCCATTCGATCGACGGTACTCGGTTGGCGACCTCACGAGCAGCCACGAGTACAGCGAAGGCAAAACTCCCGTTCCGTTTCACGGACGGCGGTTTGAGCCAGGTCGTCGCTTCTGGACTACTTCGCCGGATGGTATGCGACGGCTGAATCGCGCCAATCGACTGCATGAGAGTCGAGCATCGATTAGGTACGTACGGTTTTTTGACGACTACCCCGTACAACCGCTGGGTTCGACGTGGGTGGACACCGTCACAGGCCAGTACAGCGATCCGCGCCTTTACGTTGTACAAACCGCTACGAAGGTCATCCAACGTTGTCTCCTCATGACCACCGATCCCGGCGACCTCGTCCTCGATCCGACCTGCGGATCCGGGACCACCGCTTACGTCTCGGAACTGTGGGGCCGACGCTGGATCACCATCGACACCTCCCGGGTGGCCCTTGCCCTTGCACGAGCCCGCGTCATGGGTGCCCGCTACCCCTACTACCTCCTCGCCGACAGCCCGGAGGGCCAGCGCAAGGAAGCCCAGATCACGCGCAAGGCACCGTCCGACCATCCCACCTACGGGCGCGTCCGGCAGGGATTCGTCTACGAACGGGTTCCACACATCACCTTGAAGCAGATCGCAAACAACGCCGAGATCGACGTCATCTGGGAACAATACCAGGAGACACTTGAACCCCTTCGCGAGAAGCTGAACGCCCTGGTCGGCACCGAGTGGGAAGAATGGGAGATTCCCCGCCGCCCGAATGACTCCTGGGATCCCGAGACCCACAAGGTCCACGCTGAGTGGTGGAAGGCTCGCATCGCCCGGCAGAAGGAAATCGACGCGTCCATCGCCGCGAACGCGCCGTTCGAGAACCTGTACGACAAACCTTACGAGGACAAGAAGATCGTGCGCGTCGCCGGCCCATTCACGGTCGAGAGCCTGTCGCCGCATCGTGTGCTCGGAGTGGACGCGGAGAATCAGCTACTCGACCGGGCGGCGGAGAGACCGCCCTCCGACTACGGCGACCGGCAGGACTTCGCGAGCATGATTCTCGACCAACTGCGCACGGCGGGCGTCCAGCAGGCTCACAAGGAGGATCGGATCGACTTCACGTCAGTGACGGGGTGGCCGGGGGATTACGTGTGCGCGATGGGACAGTACATGGAGGCGGGTCGCGCCCGGCGGGCGGGCATCCTGATCGGGCCCGAGTTCGGGACGGTGTCACGTCCCGACTTGGTGGCGGCGGCGAAGGAGGCCGCGGAGGCCGGCTTCGACTCCGTGATCGCCTGCGCGTTCAACTACGACGCCCGCTCTGCGGATTTTGTCAAAGTCGGCCGCGTGCCCATCCTCAAGGCCCGCATGAACGCCGACCTTCATATGGCCGATGAACTCAAGAACACGGGTGCGGGCAACCTGTTCGTGATCTTCGGGGAGCCGGATATCGACATTCAGAGCGTGGACGACGAGCAGATTCAGGTGGAGATCAAGGGCGTCGATGTCTTCCACCCCGGTACCGGAGAGCTTCGCTCCGACGACACCGACGGCATCGCCTGCTGGTTCATCGATACGGACTACAACGAGGAGAGCTTCTTCGTACGCCACGCATACTTCCTCGGCGCGAACGATCCCTACAAGGCGCTCAAGACCACGCTCAAGGCCGAGATCGACCCGGACGCCTGGAGCACGCTGCGGAGCAACGTTTCCCGCCCGTTCCCCAAGCCCGAATCCGGCCGCATCGCAGTCAAGGTGATCAACCACCTCGGCGACGAAGTCATGAAGGTCTTTCGGGTGTGACGAATCGTCGCAACCGAGAACTTCTGGAATCCAATGGACATCTTCGTTAGCTGGGCGGGGCGTGACAGTCATGCCGCCGCTCGGATCCTTCGAGAGTGGCTACCCGAGGTTCTGCCGTTCGTCAGGCCTTGGGTGTCATCGGAGGACATCCGGAAGGGCACGCGGTGGAGCGATGAACTGTGGGGTCGCTTACAGCGGACATCATACTGCATCGTCTGCTTGACGCCCAGCGCTATCCGCAGCCCCTGGGTGAACTTCGAGGCCGGCGCAGTCGCGAGAGCGGTTCGCGGGCCGTCCTACGTCAGTCCCCTTTTGTTGGGCATATCACCTACCGACTTAGCTGGCTCTCCGCTGGCGATGTTTCAATGCACGGAATTCACCGAACGAGACGTTGAACGGCTCCTCAAAGCCGTAAACACCCTGGCGACGGCGCCGATACCGGAGTCGCAGGTCTCCGTGGGCTTGGGTCGAACTTGGGCGAGTCTTCGCGACGAGATTGGGCGGATCGACCTCCACAACACTGAGGATTCGGAGGAAGAGGAGGACGCTATCGACGACGACACTTTAGACGGCTGGTTGCACGAAACCGAGGAGAAGATACTTGCGTGCGTCGCATGGTCAGGTGATGATCGGCCCTTGACCGCGAAGTTGATCGCGCATTTGGTCAACCAAAACCACGTCGTCACGCGGCATTACGTAGATCAGCTCGTCCACCGCGGGTTCCTGCATGAACAACGGATCGTGGGCCACCACTCGACCTACGTTATAACTTCGGAGGGCCGCGCCTACGCAGTCGAGGAGGACCTAACATGAAGGACTGGACTTACCCCGTTTTGCCACCTCGTGGACACGTGCAACGTCGCCAGCACCAGCGAGCCGTCCGCCAGGCGTCTCCCCGCCAGATGCCGCTCGATGCGGTCCCGGCGCCTCAGCAGCCAGTCCATGGCCCGGTACAGCTCGTCCGCGTCCGCGTCCCCGACGCCGAGCTCCCCGCCCAGCGTGTGGCTCATGGTCTCCCCGCCAAGCGAGCGCGCGGTGGCCAGCTTCGAGCGGGGGTCGAGGACGCGGGCGACGATCATGGCGACGGCGAGTGGTGGTTTCCTCCTTTCTCGCCACCTCGCGGGAGAGCAGAGCGGTCGCCGCGCCGAAGGCGTGGCGGACCGTGGGAGAGGGACGCGGGCCCGGGGGTCGACGACGAACGCGAGTTCCGCCAACAACTGGAGGTCGCGGGGAGGGTACACTGCGAGGCGCGTTGCCCACCTGCCCGGTGACTCGTCAACAGCCGTTCGGGCATCTCTCCCAAAATGGCGATCCGCCTGGACAAGGCGTTTGGAGGTGGGGCTGAGACCTGGTATCGCTTTCAATCGGCCTACGACCTTGCGCAGGCCATGAAGCATGCCAGCCGGATCGACGTGGAGCGGATGCCGACTCTCGCCTGATGCTCAATTCCGACACCAGGCAGCTGGGCCGGGGTTCGGGACCAGGGGCTGGAGGCGGCCGAACTCGTACTCCGGGGGCGGCTCGGCGCCGGGGAAGTGGCGGACGAAGTAATCCCAGCGGCGGCGCATCATGTAGGGCTCGTTGCCGAAGCCCTGGCCGCGGGTTCAAAGAGTAAGATCGGATCGCTGCTCGAGTTGGCGAGGTTACTCCGTGCCTACGTAAACGAACGCGTCTAAGAGCCCAGCCCTAAGGCCCCATGCCTCCTTGAGGTCATCCGCGACCGGTTCTTCGTCCGCATACCACGGTTGGTCGTAGAGCCATTCCAGCAACTTGCCGTATTTGGCTGGTTTCCTCAGCGTCGTTGGTGCCAGTCCCGATAGAGTAGCTAGTCCTCTTACCGAGCCTTGTTCGGCCCCTGGCGTGGACTCGCCATTCACCGAGAGCAGTCGATCTGGACGCGTTAACATTAGGAGTAATGTCGCGGTTCCGCCGCGACGCAAACCCTTACCGAGGCCGCGTATCTCGTCGAGACCCCAAACGCCGATTGCTGGGAAATCCTCGGGACTGGCGTCTCGAACTCTCTTGAGGATGTCCCGTATCGCCATCTCGTGCTTCTCGACTGCGTACCAGTTTCGACTCATGCGTCCACCCAGCCCCCACCAAGCGCCCGCTCGGGCTCGCGTACTGCCCTTCAAAGCTTCTAACCGATGCGGGGGGAGCTCACGCCAAGGCGGAGGACACGACAGCAGCTTGCGGCGCTCGGTCAACGCTCTCACATAACCCTTGCGGCTGAAGACCCTCCATCCTCTCGTTGCCAGCATTTGGTCGCAGGTCTTCAAAGCGTCAAAATAAGCCTCGAAGTTCGGCGGCTGGCTTTCCCTGAGGAGTTCGACGCGAGTGGACACCCCTGAAGCCAGCCTCATGATACCTCTGCGAGGCGGATTTCGTTTCCATCTTTCGCGATAGCGCTTGATTTCTGCCGACACTGGGGTCTGAGTAGAACACTGGTTCCACCGATCTTCGAACCAACTTGCCAACTCCTCAAATTCCTTCTCACCCCCCAATTCAAGCATGACTTCTTCGTTGCGCCAGAATCCTCCGTCTGTGAAGTTCGCGCTCCCGATCCATGCACGGCCGGCAACTCGTCTCTCTCCGTAGTGGAAGACATAGACCTTCGGGTGGAAGAGTCGCCCCTCGTCGCGGACGATCCTTAGGTGGCCGATCTCAAACAGTTCGTCGAGGGCATCCGGGTGGGTTGCGTTACCCGATATTCCCACGATCGCCCTGATCTTGACGTTCCGGCCAGCCGCACTCTCCAGCAGCCTCAGGTGCTCTCCGCCGGTAGTCCAAGCCGTGGCTATGTCTACATGCGTCGCCGACTTCAGCATCGTCGCGAGTTTACGGTTGAACTCGCCGGGCTTGATTATCATTTCGTACTCTCGCGTTGGCGGTATCGGCGGGGCACCATCATACCCCCTCTCAACAGGCCAAATACTACGGCACTTCCTACGAAGCGGGCCCGCCGCAGTTGATCGCCAGATAACCGAGGACCGGAGTGTCGGCACATCACGGCACGAGCGGCTGGAGCCGGCCGAACTCGTACTCGGGGGGCGGCTCGGCGCCGAGGAGGTGGCGGACGAAGTAGTCCCAGCGGCGGCGCATCATGTAGGGCTCGTTGCCGAAGCCGTGGCCGCGGTTCGGGAAGAGCAGCAGGTCGAAGTCCTTGTTCGCGGCGATGAGGGCGTCCACGACGAGCATCGTGTTCGAGTGCGGGACGTTCGTGTCCATCGTGCCGTGCGCGATGAGGAGCCTGCCCCTGAGGTTCTCCGCCACGATCTGGTTCGCCTGGTTGTCGTAGCTCGTGGCGCCGTCGGCGTACGTCTCGAGCAGCCCCTGGTACTTCTCGCCCCAGTCGTCCTCGTAGTTGCGGTTGTCGTGGTTCCCCGCCTGGGAGACGGCGACCTTGTAGAAGTCGGGGTAGCGCAGGATCCCGGACGTGGAGGCGAAGCCGCCGCCGGAGTGGCCGTAGATCCCCACCCGGTCGATGTCGATCCACGGATGGCGCTCGGCGAGTTGGCGGATGCCGGCGATCTGATCCGGGAGCCCGTTGTCGCCCATGTTCCCGTAGTAGGCGTCCTGGAACGTCTTCGAGCGCCTCGGCGTGCCCATCGCGTCGAGTTCGATGACGACGAACCCGAGTTCGGCGAGCGACTGCAGGTCGCGGTGCGCGGCACGGAAGCTCCGGCTCCCCACGCTCCCGCTCTGCGGCCCCGGATACAGGTAGTTGATCACGGGATACGTCGCGTCCGGATCGAAGTTCGAGGGACGGAACATCAGTCCGTACAGATCGGTCTCGCCTTCCCGCGCCTTCACCGTGAAGGGGATGGGCGGCTGCCAGCCGCTGCGTTCCAGACGCGAGATGTCGGCCTGTTCGACCGTCTGCAGAAGTTCGCCGTCCATGTCCCGGACGACGGTCACGGGCGGGATCGCGGGCGTGGAGTACTGGTCGACGAACGTCTCGCCGTCGGGCGCCAGCCACACCGCGTGGTTCGCGCTGTCCGGCGTGAGCAGCGCGACATCGCCCCCGGCCAGCGGCGCGCGGTAGAGATACGCGAAATAGGGATCGCCCGGCTCACGCCCGTTCCCCATGAAGAGGATGTCCCCCGCCTCCTCGTCGACGCGGAGAACGCGTTCCACGTTCCAGGCGCCCGAGGTCATCTGGCGTTTCAGTTCCCCGGTGTCGGCGTCGTAGAGGTAGAGGTGCCCCCAGTCGTCGCGTTGCGAGTACCAGAGGATCTCGTCGGAGGCGGAGAGGTAGCGCCAGTTGCCGTGCGACTCGAAGAACGTCTCGACCACCTCCTCGAACAGGTCGCGCACTTCGCCCGTGGCCGCGTCGGCGATGCGGACCAAAGCCCGCTTGTGGTCGCGTGAACTCGACACGAAGGCGAGACGTGTGCCGTCAGCGCTCCACTCGACGTCGGAGAAGCCCCCGCGGCACGCTACGTGGTCGCACACGGTCGAGCGGTGCTGGTCCGGGGGCATGTCCAGGCGGACGACGCGGCTTCCCGCCGGCGCCTCCGTATCGATCACCAGCCGGTGGATCCGGAAGATGACGGAGTCCTCCGGGAGCGGGTAGCGCCACGCCTCGAGTTCGGGGTGCCCGACCTCGGTCGTGACCATGTACATCATCCCCACGCCGCGCGCGTCGTGCTGGAAGGTCGCGATGCGGCGCGAGTCGGGAGACCACTTGAGCACGGGACGGTCGCTCTTCACCCAGCCCGCGTTGTTCGTCGCATAGCCGAAGTCCTCGACCCCGTCCTCGGTGAGCTGCGTCGTCTCGCCCGTCGCCAGGTCGCGCAGCCACAGGTTGTGTTCGCGAATGAACGCCGCCTTCGTCCCATCGGGCGACACGATGTCGAAGCGACCGGCCGGCGTGGCGTCGGGCGATGTGACCGCCCCGCAGCGGTCGGGGTCGAGCCCGCAGGAGTACGTCTCCCCTTCTACCTCGACCTCGAAGCGGACCGTCACGGCCTCCGGAGCGAGATCTCCCAATGGGAGCGCGAAGGCGGTGTGCTCCTCGCCGCTCGCCGCGGTGAGCGCGGCGGCCATGCGCGCATGGTCGAAGGCGCGCTCCCGCGTCCCCGCGGCCGGATCGGTGATGACGTACTCGGTGCCACCCTCGAACCGGTTCCGATACCAGAACCGTCCATCGTCCAGCCACACGGGGAGGACGGAAGCCCCGAGCACGAGCGGGTTCGTGTGGTTCCCGAGCCGCCCTTCCGCCCGTTCGTAGTCCGCCTCCGTCAGCGCGTCGGGAACCTCC
Organism: Candidatus Palauibacter sp.; assembly: GCF_965222475.1. Taxonomy (GTDB): domain Bacteria; phylum Gemmatimonadota; class Gemmatimonadetes; order Palauibacterales; family Palauibacteraceae; genus Palauibacter. Next base: position 212,121 of record NZ_CBDCUB010000004.1, read on the forward strand.
TGGGATGCCCCGGGCGAGGCAAAGGCAATGAGCACGAGCGAGGCGGCGAGGCCGGGAGCTAGCGAAGGGAGGAAGGAACGCGGCTTCGTTTCGAAACGCAAACTTGAGATGTTGGGCATGGTTCCGTGGACGAAGATCGGAGTTTACGGCCGGAGTCGGTCGCGGTCGCCGTGATCGTAGCGAATGCCCGGGCGTCATGGTAGAAAGGAGGGTGCACAGCGTAGGTAGGACTTGGTCAGCTCGAGGTCGTGCCATGGACAACGCACCAAACAAGCCCCCAGGACCGCATCCAGCGCGCGGCTCGGATCGGGACGCGCTTCCGCTTCGCGCGGCAGACGAAGTGATCCGCCGATATCAGGAACTCGCCAAGCGCAAGAAGCGAACCGCAGGAAGCGTAGTGGATTCCTTCATCGCGGCTCGGCGAACCGAGGACCCGGAAGATGGTTGATCGGCGAGCACAGGGGCTGCGCCTGAGAAGCGGATGCGAGCCATTCCGCTCGGTCGACACCGCAACGGACTTCACGTTGCGGGACCTACTGGAGCTGGTCCGGTTCCGACCTACTCAGCAACACGCAGAGGGGCGTCATGGCCGAGTTCCTGGTCGCCCGCGCACTCGGAACAGCGGAGACACCCCGGCTCGAATGGGGCGCCTACGACGTCAGGACGCGCGAAGGTCACGGGGTCGAGGTGAAGAGCGCGGCCTACTGGCAGAGCTGGCCACAAACGAAGCCATCGGTCATCGAGTTCGACATCGCGCCGCGCAAGGAGGTATGGGATCCGTTGACCAACGAGACGGAGAACTATGACCCGCCACGTCGTACGGCGAGCGCATACGTCTTCAGTCTCCTTGGTGATCCCGCCCGCCGGGATCCCGATCCCCTCGACATTGACCAGTGGCGGTTTCTTGTCCTCGCCACCTTCAGGCTCGACTCCGAGAGACCTGCGCAGAAGACCATCAGGCTCAACCCCCTCCTGTCACTCGACCCTGGGGACGTGTCCTACGCCGGTCTGCGCGGGGCTATCGAGACAGTGATCAGACTCGGCTCGTAGGCCCTCCCGTATCCCCGGTTTCCTCTCGCACGCTGGCCACCGCCCTGCCGCGAGGTGTCCCGTGGCGCGCCGGGCGGGTATTTTCAGGGGTAATCTCCGGCCGGATCGGCGTACGGCTGGCCGTGCGTGGACGAGGGAAGGAAGGCGGGAGGAGGGCATGTGTTGCAGCCTCGACTAGACGCTCTTCCGCCGCCGCAGCGGCAACTGTGGCCCGAGTTGCGCTCGACGCCCTCCGGGTTCGTCCTCTACGGCGGCACGGCGCTGGCATTGCGGCTGGCGCATCGCGAGTCGGAGGACTTCGACTTCTTTTCATCGGACCCGCTGGACGCTGAGCGTCTGCTCGCCGACGTATCCTACCTCGACCCGGCCGAGGTGGTGCGAAGAGCGGAGAACACGCTGACGTGCCTGGTCGATCGTGGCGGACCGGTCCGCGTGTCCTTCTTCGGCGGTCTCGCGTTGAGTCGCGTCCGCGATCCCGAGCGGGCGGCCGGTGCGGGGATCCTCGTCGCCTCTCTTCTCGATCTCGCGGCGACCAAGGTACAGGTCGTGCAGAGTCGGGCGAGCGCGAGGGACTACCTGGATGTGGATGCGCTGGTTCACCTCTCGGGCATCGGCCTGAGCCAGGCGCTGGGCGCCGCTGCGGCGGTCCACGGCGAGCGTTTCAACCCAGTCCTGACGCTCAAGGCGCTGACCTTCTTCGGCGACGGCGATCTCGCGGCGGTCCCGGGCGCGGTCCGCGCGCGCTTGGCCGATGTCGTCCGGGAAGTCGACTTGGAGAGCGTCCCGAATCTCTCCGCTCAGCCGGGTCTTCAGGCGTCCGGGGCGTCGTCGTGATGAACCCGCTCCACTCCCCCGACCTTCTTCGCGTGGCCAAACGGATGGTCTGGTTCAAGCCGCCAGAGGAGACGCTGCGCGATCCCGTGCTCTTCCTCAACCACATCATGACCTGGGGTACGGCGGACGACATCGGGATCGCCCGGTCGCATTTCCACGAGGACGATTTCCGCGCCGCGCTGAGGCAGGCTCATCCGGGGATTTTCGATCCTCGCTCGTGGGCGTATTGGCATCTGGTGCTGGGGATCGACCCCGCGCCGCCGCTGCCGGAGCGCCGCCTGTCCGAATAGGGGACCGCCGCCATGACGGAAGAGGCGAACGGCCCGCCGGGCGGAAGCGGGGCCTATCTCCTCTCCTCACCGAGCGCGCGATAGGTCACGACGTCGAGACCGCCGACCCGCCCAAGCGCCGCCGGAAGATCACCGTTCCAGTCGTCCAGGATGCTCCGAACTCGTCCACTCGACGGATCGCGAACGACCGAAACCGTACGTTGATCGTCCACACCGATCGTGGCCGTCCCCTCCGGTCCCGTAAACGTGATCCGATCCGGGGCTTCGGCCGAGATCATGAAGAAGAAATACTTGTTTCCGAACTGATCCTCCTCCGGCCTGAACGAGATGGAGAATTCCGGGACACCGTCCTCGAACCCTTCGAGGCGGTATGGACCGGGCCCGTCCGGAAGACGCTCCGTGGCCGGCACCCGGAATGCCGGCTCGATCCGCAGCTCCCCATCAACGACACCGCCCCACAGAACGAGCACCTCGGATCTCGGCTGCGGCGCCGCGGGCCGGGCGTCAGCCTCGACGCTATCCCGGTGGCTGATCACCTTCTCGAAGTTGTAATCGCTGAGCCAACCCTGCGCGTAGCAGTATCCCATTATGTCTCGGCGGGTCTCGGGAACGACGACGCTGCCGTCTCGGAAGTCGTACCCCCACCCTCCGATGCCCCCGTCCCGGTGCGGAAAGCCGGGATCGACTTGGAGCGGATTCCCACAGGGAGCATGATCCAGGTTCAGGTTGTGACCCACTTCGTGGGCGATTTCGGCGATCGTCGGCTTGCCCATGCTCACGGGGCCACCCAACCTCGCGATGCCGCGCACGTAGCCGTTGACGCTCGAGGCCGCTCCATACCAGTAGCCCGTACCTCGCTCGATGGCCCGAACCCCCTCGAGTTCGAGAACCAGGCGCCACTGCCCCGCCGACGTCGTCAAGTCTCGGGACGTCACATACGTGTCCCGGCTGCGGGCTCGGAACTCGCCGAACGGGAACGCATGCCGGACGAGGCCCACCTGCCAGCTGTCATCCCCGATACCGTCAGTCCAGCCGTAGATCGAGGAGTCAGGTGCCGCAGCTTCGACCACTGGAACCACGGTCAGCTCCATCGGGGGCACCTCCACCACATCCACCAGCGCGAGACCGGAGGCGGGATAGCGCGTCTGGCTGCCTTCAGTCAACGGAACCGCCCCCTCAGGATCCGCTTCGACCACGAATTCGAGACCCGGCTGGATAAGGTCGCCAGGAATGACCGCATTGTAGGATCCGCGGAGGTCACCCTGATCAGCGAAGGTTGGCAATATGGGATCCGGCAGAGCCATCGTGACTCGGTGCACCTCCTCTCCGCCCCGGCTGAACTTCGCCACGACCTCCGGCTTGTAGAACGCGTTCGGCACGGCGCTCGTAGGAAACACGCGGAGCAGCGCATCGCGACCGGCAATGAGCGGAACATCGCCTGTCGGCCTCTGGATGGCCTGCGTGAGATAGATCATCGGAAGTGTCAACTTCACCCCCTCCACGTTTTCGCACCGGGGACCCTCCACGACAGCGACGCCTTCAAGCCACGTATCGAAGCCCCGCGTTGGAGGAATACAGAGGCCTGTGTTCTCGTACTGCAGGACTTCGAGCTGCGTCAGGTTTCCTATCGTGAACGGAATGAATCCCTCCAGGCCCTCGTTGCCATTGAGCCGTAGCGTCCTCAGCGCGGCCATGGATCCGATGTCCTCCGGGAGTTGTCCGGTGAGTTCGTTGTCAGTGAGATCGATGCCGTCCAGCTCGGTCAGACCCGCTATGACCCCCGGCAGCCGTCCGGTCAAACCGTTATTCGTCATCGACAAGGACCGCACACGTCCACCCTCGGCCGTGATACCGTACCAGTCTCCCACATCCATATCGGTATTCCAGCCACTTGCGTCGTTCCAGGACTCGCCGCCCGTGAGATCGAAGAACTCCGACAACACAAAGCTTTCGACGTCAGCCGGATTGCATTCATTCAGCTCTTTTTCGGCAATGCCGTCCAGCCACTGTCTGAATGCATCGTCCAGGGGCGGACAGAGAGCGGTTTCGTATGCCCAAAACCGGGTCAGTTCCTTCAGGTTCAGGAGGCTGTGTGGGAAGAGTCCACTAAGACCTGCATTCCACGTCAGGCCAAGGCGCTTCAACCGGACGAGATTTCCGATCTCCCAGGGCAACGGCCCCGAGAGATCATTCTCGTCGAGAACCAGGGTCTGCAAGGACCGTAGTCCGCCCAGTTCCGGCGGGAGAGGGCCGCTCAGTTGGTTCCGTAACGCCCCCAGACGCTCCAGCAGCGAGAGCTTGCCCAATTCGGGGGGGATGGGACCTGTGAGCTGATTGTCGTGGAGCAGCAGAATCGTCAGATTATCCAGGTCACCCAGTTCGCGAGGCAGGGAGCCTTTCAGTCCGTTGTTCACAAGCGTGAGACCATCGACCCGGCCGTTCGGACCGACCCTTACACCGAACCACTCCGACAGAGGCGCCCCCGTCAGCCAATTCGTGTTGCGCCTCCAGTCATCGCCTCCGGCGTCGCGATACAGACGTTCCAGAGCCTCCCGATCCCTGGATGGGTCGGAGACAGCGACGGATATCGTTACGGCGTTGGAATCCGATACCATGATGACTGCCGTAGACCCGTTGTCGACGGCCGTCACCAGCCCTGTCGAGTCCACAATGGCGACAGACGGGTCAACGCTTGTCCAGGTCGCTGCGACGTCGACACCAGTGATGGCATGGCCATTGGCATCCGCGTGGGAGGCGGTCAGCCGCGCCGTGCTGCCGATCCTGTCGAACTCCAGCCGGGATGGCGTCACAGTGATGCCGGCCGGAACCTGCATCACTGTAACGAGCGCGTTTGCCGATGCGCGCGCCACACGGGCCGTGATCATCGTCGTACCGTTGTTCAGGGCTGTCACCAGCCCCGAACCATCCACGCCCGCGACCGAGCGAGCGCTGCTCGACCAGGTCACGGACGCCCCGCCGATCGGCTGTCCAGCCGGGTCGCGCACGTCGGCGGTGAGCCGAACCGTATCGTCCAGCGCAGCCAACGTCGCCTCGGGTGGACTTACCGAGACCGTCAGAGGCGGTGCCGTCGGCGGCGGTGGCGGTGAAGGGTCGGGACGTGTCGCGGAGTCTCCACAGGAGACCAGCAGAAGCAGCACACCGGCACAGCCGATCGGTCTTGCGTGAGCAGTCTTCGCCGCTACCTGCTCCTGTTTCTGAGGTAGGGGGGCGCGGCGGCGGAGGGCGGGTCGACCGTTCATCTTCAATGAGGTGGGGCCTAACGCTGTTCCGGTGGTGACTCGGGGAGACCCCGGCTAGTGCCCGGGATCAGCCCGCAGACGGCACCGTTCTCGTTACGATTCGAGGCGGGGACACGCAAGTACGAACTGGCCCGCTGGGCGGTGGTAATCCTACGAAAGGCCGAAAGCGTTTCACACCCCCATAATTGAGGGGGTGCCGCAGACGGTCTATCCGACAACCTCCACGAGTTCGTAGACGGCCACGGTGGGGATATCGAACGCGTCGCGTTGCAGGATGAGGACCCAGTCCGAGCCGGCGTCGAGGAGGACGGAGCCGCCGGGCATCGTGAGGCGCCGCTGCCAGGCGCCGTCTCGGTCCAGCAGGTGCAGTTCCTCCCCGGGGGCCTGCCAGCGATAGGTCCTGATCCACACGCGGCCGTCGGGCAGGGCGAGGATGGACTCGTAGGCGGGGAAGCGCTCGGGCAGGTAGGCCCGCCTCTCCGGCCAGACTTCTCGCTCGAAGCGATCCCCGTAGTCGGCATAGTAGTCATGGGCCGAGAGGTATTCGCGGTACCGCTGCACCTGCTCGTCGGTGACGGCGAGGTCGGGACCGGCCCAGCGGGCCGTGCGCGTGACCCGGCCCGTCCAGTCCAGATGCTCCACCTCGTAGTTGTCGGCCGTCCCGAACCACACGCCCGTATCCACGGCGGCGTAGATCACATCCCGTCCCCAGTAGCTAGGTCGGGAGCTGGTCGCGGAAACACGGGTGCGCTCAGCCCCCGGAATCCCGGAGCGCAGGACGGTCACACCGTCGCCCAGGGCATACCTCAGCGACATGCGCCAGCGCCACTGCTCGCCTACGGTCCGCTCCAGGACGCTTCGCCGATCCTCCGGCCACGGCGTGAAGACGAGGTGACCATCGGCCGAGCAGGCGGGTTCCCCGTAGGGACGCACGCCGCTCGCGTGGAGGGCGCGCGTGTCGACGACGTTGCCGTCGAGATCCAGTTGGGTGATCCGGTCCTGGACCCAGTCGAAGACGGTGATCGCCGCACCCGGGCAGTTCCGCAGGAGGCGCAGGCCCCGGTATTCTCCGGGCCCGTCCCCTTCCCGCCCGCTCGTCCACAGGTGTTGTCCGTCCGCGTCGTACCTGCGGACGTTGTGGCTCTGCTCGTCCACGACGACGATGCTGCCGTCATCCAGACGAACGGCGCCCGCCACGTCCCCGAAGATGTATTCGAGTGGACCATCGAGCGCGCCGATGCGGACCAGCGGCTCCCCGGCGATCGTCAGGTCCGGGGCCCGCGGCGCCGCGCTCTCGACCGCTTCCTGGGCCCCGATGGGTGCTGCGACCCCGATGGGCGCGACCGCCAGCGCTGCGATGGCGAGCGTCGAGATCATCGGCCGTTGTCCCGGGCGCCGCGCCGGAATCGCTGGGCGGTGCCTGGCTCGAGGGGTGTATCGGCGGCTCTCAAGGCGAAGCCGTCGCGTCGGCCGTAGTGCGCAGGGCGTCGATGCGGCGGGCGGCGCCTTCTTCGTAGCCGGATTCCTCGAAGCCTTCGCGCTTGAACTGGATGAACCCCGCCTGATCCAGGTAGAACGTCGTCGGATAGCCGAGGATCTCGTAATCCAGGGCGAGCCCCTGCTCGTCGAACAGGACGGGGAACGTGAAGCCGCCCTCCTCGATCTGCCGCGCGACCTGTTCGCGGGGAGACCCCGCCGTGGCAACGGTGAGGAACACGACATCCTCGTCGTCTTCGTACGTCTTCAGGAGTTCGACGAAGTGCGGGAACTCCTCGATGCACGGGCCGCACCAGGTCGCCCAGAACTTGAGCACGACGATCTTCCCCTCGAGGTCGCTCAGCCGCCACTCGATTCCGGTCTGGTCCGCGAACGCGAACGCCGGGGCCTCGCGCTCGAGTCGATTGCCCAGTTCGCGCCGCTCCATCTCCTCCTCAACGACGGGGCGCCGCACGGCGAGCCGCTCCTCGACCGTCTCGGGAGACAGGTCAGCCGCCGCGGCAGCTTCATCCGCGAGCGGGCGGAACCGGGATCCGCCGAACGCCAACGCCTCCACGAACGCGTCCAGAGCCTCCGCCGGCCGGTCCGTGCGCAGGAGATGACGCCCGTATTCTCCCAGCGTGGTCTCATCTCTGGATTCTGTCGCTACCTGCTCGAACAACTCGCCCGCCGATTGACTATCGCCGAGTTGCGTGAGGGCGCGGGCCTGGAGGATGCGGGCCATGTCGATCAGGTTCTGTCGCGACCGCTCCCGCTCGTCGCCCTGGAGGCCGGGGTACAGGTATCCCGGGCTGTGGGCTCGCAAGTCTTCCTCGATCGCGGTCGCCGCATCGAGCACGGCCCGCGGCTCGATCCCGAAATAGAGCAGGCCGCGGAGTGCGGAGAACACGCCCTCACGCCAGCGGACCACGGCCATCGAAGCATCGAACAGCTGCCCGGCCACCTCCGGTTCGAGCGGCGCATGCGGGGGTTCCGCCACGACGGTCGCCGCCCCCCACACCGTCCTGCTGCTCGGCGCATCACCGGTGATTGAAGCGAGCGCACGCTGCGTCACCACCGTGTGGTTGCGGTCCACCCACGCGCCGCGGCGCCCGAGATCCCGTGACTTCAACCCCTCGGCGGCGAGGCGCGCCATGTCGACCGTACTATCCGCATACCCGCGCCGCGCCATCTCGAAGTCGCTGGTCAGGTCCCAGTACCGCAGGTCGTCCGCCAACACTCCCCGGTCGGGCGCCGCCTCGAGTCGTTCCAGCCAGCGGTCCGCGTCGTCTTCCCGCCGGAGGATCCCGAAGTCGTCGTATCCCGCCGCGAGCCGGTACAGGACCGGGGCCGCGACGTCCGCATCGTCTTCGGCCTCGGCCGCGAGCGCGTCGAGCGCGGCCCCGATCGAATCCCTCACGACCTGTGCCCGTTCGCCCTCCTCCTGATCGGCGAGCGCGGCGCGGAGCGCATCCGCCGCGTGGAGCAGGATCTGGTCATCGGGCCGCATCGCCCGCACCTCGGCGAGGATCGCGCCGTACGCGTCGAGCTGTCCGAGGTCCTCCGCCGCGTCCTGTGCTTCGTTGTAGATGACGGGCCGGTCCGGCGCGCGGCGGAGTGCCTCGGGGAGGATCCGGAGGATTTTCTCCCCGTACCTCCGATCGGTCTCGAAGATGCCGGCCCAGCGAAGATCGTGGACGTAGCCTTCCCAGGCAGCGGGATCGCCGGGTTCCAGTTCGAGCACCCGCTCCCAGGCCTGCGCGGCTGCCGCATGCAGACTGAAGTAGCTGGCCAGCGTGGCGTACTGCCGGTGTGCATCGGCGTCATCGGGTGATGCGGCGCGCGCCGAGTCGTAGCGGGCCTTGGCGCGCTCGAATTCGATCGCTTCCATGTCGGCTGCCGCGTCGGCCATCAGTTCGGCGTGCGGGCGGGCGTCGCCGCAACCCGCGAGGACCGATAGACAGACCCCCGTGAGGGTCAGATGCCATCTCATGGATTCGCTCCTGTGGACGTTGAGTCGCCATGCCCTGACGATGCCGGGACGGGTTGCGAAGTGCCTGGTCACATGGGATCGATCTTTGGGGTCACGATCAGGATGAGCACGGGCGCATCCGCAGAGCGGCGCGCCGATCCCACAACCACCCTCTGACCGTCGCGGATCGTGACGGAGGCTTCGAGAAGGGGTAGCGGCACCAGATCCGTAAGGGTCACCGTGGCGCGGACGGTCCTTGTGGCACGGCGCGCACGGACCTCCGTGCTGATCGCCAACGGAGTCCGGGCGTCGTCCAGGACGATTCTCTGCGACCCGCTACCGCTGACGGTGCTGCTATTGAGATGTGACAGGCCGACATTCAGCATCGACGTCGACAGGAGCCGGTATCCCCGGAAGCTGAAGAGCTTCCTGAGTTCGGCCACGACATCGCTGATCTCGGGGGCCTCATCGGTGAAACCATCCGCCTCGACCAGGTGAAACACGAGCTGGACGTTCTGGATGGTCTCCGCGGCCTCCTCAGGCTCCTGCGCGCTCCCGACGCCCGGAAGCGAGCCGAGGGCCAACAGCGTGATCAACGCGTATCGGATACTCGTTCCTCTCGCACCGCACCTCTTCTCCTTCTCAAACATCAGTCACTCTCCTCCGGGGCTGAGCAGCCATACAACGGCGATGTCGGGATCATTCGTGGGGAAGACCACGAACGGCCTGTCGGCCTCCACATCCATTTCGCTCACCATGCTCCGTGCGGGCGACGCGGGGGGGCCGTCGACTTCTTCGATGGCTCCGTCGGGCAACAGGATCAGGGCCGCCACGACCGCGGCCGCCGCGAGCGGCCCCACGGTCCACCTGCGCCGCAGGCCACGCCGCTCCACGGGCGTGGCGGACTGGTACGGTACGGGGGGCAGGCCTTCGCTCAGCTGGTTCGCCATTGCCGACAGGACGGCGTGCATGTTCCGCTCGTCCCGGGATATCCGCTCGGCGTCCCGACGCCCCCGAGCGTTCGAGCCGCTGGTCGCCTCGATGCCGTCCTCCGGACGTTTCGGCCTGTCATCACGCTCAGCCATCGTTCTCCCTGGTTTCCGTCCCCCCGGGTTGCGCCAACATCTCTTTCCGCATCCGGCGCCGCGCGCGAAGCAGATGTACGCGCAGCGTGTTCGGGTTCATCTCCAGCAGTCGCGCCGCTTCCGCAGGTCTCAGTCCCTGCAGATCCACCAGATCGAAGACCTCACGCTGCGTCATGGGCAGCCCCCGCAGCAGGGTCCGGATCAGGTGCAGCGTCCGCGTCATCTCGATTTCGTCCAGCGGATCCGCCAGTTGCGGCGTCCGGGCCTCGGCCCACCACCCCGCCTTCTGAGCCAGCCGCTGCTCCTGCCGCTTCGCTCGCTGGTAATCCAGACTCGTGTTCCGCGTAATCCGGTAGACCCAACTCGTAACCCTGGCGCGACCATCGAAGCTCTCGATCGAGTTCAGCGTCTTCATCAGGACGAGTTGTGCGACATCCTCCGCGTCATCCGGATCGCCGGTCATGACCAGAGCCCACCGGCATACGAGGGGACGGAGAGCGCCGGCCAGCCTCTCGAGCGCCCTTCGCTCTCCCTTCCCGGCCCGTCGGGCCAGATCCAGGATCTCTCGGTCGGAGAGCATGGCGCCCCCGGTCCCTTCCCCCGTGCGTGGTTTCGAAAGTGAGACGCGGGCAGCGGTCGGAGCGTTTACCTGGCGCGCCGTCGCGAGAACTCCGCCGCGTTCAGGTAAGGTCGGATGGATCGGTCTCGCGGCAAGACAGGAGAGGGAGCGAACAGTAGCTACGGCGTCGTTTCGTCGTCAGCCGCCGGTTTCGAGTTGTAGAGGGCCACGGTCGGGACGCCCAGTTCGTCGCGCTGGCGCAGGAGCACCCAGTCCCGGCCCGCGTCCAGGACGACGCCGCTCGGGAGCGTAAGGCGGCGAAGCCAGACGCCGCTTGCATCGAGGAGGTGCAGTTCCTCGCCCGCAGCCAGCCAGGCGTGGGTCTTGACCCAGAAGGCGCCGTCCGGCAGCGCGATCAGAGCTTCGTACGCGGGGAAGCGCTCCGGAAGCTGATCCCGGATGTCCGGCCAGACCTCCCGCTCGAAGTTCCGCCGGGCTTCCGGGTCGTCGTACTGTGCCAGCCAGCCTTCCCGATAGCTTTCGACGCGCTCGTCCGTCACCGTGAGGTCGGGGCCGGTCCAGCGGGCGACCCGGATGACCCGGCCCGTCCAGTCCAGGTGCTCGAGTTCGTAATCGTCGGCCGTCCCGTACCACACGCCGGCGCCTGCGGGCGCGAACACCATGTCGCGCCCCCACCAGCGCGGACCGCTGGCTCCAGCCTGGATGAAGAACCGTTCGGCGCCCGGGATCCCCGCCCGGAGGGTGACGACGCTATCGCCCTCGACGGATTCGAGGGTCGTGTGCCACCGGTAGAGGTCCCCCTCGGCCAGGTCTTCCTCGTAGCTCTCACCCATGTCGTCGGGCCACGGCGTGTACACCAGGCGACCGTCAGGCGCACAGAGGGGATCGTTGTAAGGGCGGACGCCGGCCGCAAGGAGCGAACGCGTCCCGAGTACGTTGCCATCGAGATCCAGCTCGGTGATGCGGGCCAGGCTCCAGTCGAAGACGGTGAGCGGCGCCCCGGGGCAGTTCCTGAGGAGCCGGAGCCCCTTGTACTCCCCCGGTCCCTCACCCGACCGGCCGCTGGTCCACAGGTGACGACCGTTCGAGTCGTATCTGCGGATGTTGCCGCTCTGCTCGTCCGCGACGACGATGCTCCCGTCCTCGAGACGCACAGCGCCCGTCACGTTGCCGAAGATGTATTCCAGCGGACCGTCGACGATGCCGACGCGCACCAGCGGTTCGTCGGCCAGCCTCAGGTCCGGATCCCGCGGAGCCGCACTCTCGACCACATCCTGGCCGGCGAGTGTCGGCGGCGGCACAAGGATCGAGACGGTGAGGAGCAGCACGGCGGCGCCTGGTACGCGGAGCCTGGGTCGGTTCATTATCGCCCCCGGGGAAACGTGGACAGGCAACGTCGATTTCTCCCACCGGGGACACAACTCCCATGCGGCGGGTTGCGTCGCGCATATCTCACGTACGACGGGGCTCGATCCGCGAGCGGAACCATTCGGCGATCGCTTCCTCATCCAGCTTGCCGGCGGCCAGAACCCACATCCTCTCCACCACCTCCTCGTCCGGCGCGACGAGGTCCAGGCCGTTGAGGCCGAGAAAGATGACCGCGGTGAGGAACGAGATGCGCTTGTTCCCGTCCCGGAACGGGTGGCCGGAGCAGATGCCAAAGGTGTAGGCAGCCGCAAGACGCGCGAGATCCGACCCGGGATCATAGGCCCATCTCTGCCGCGCCCGGGCCAGGGCCGCCTCGAGGGCGTCCTCGTCGCGAAGGCCGATCAGGCCGCCGTGCTCGCGCACCTGGTCGAGCTGCACGGCCTCGACAACGAGCCGGGGAACCCGGCGCGGCTTCGGCCGGGTCACTGCGCGAGTTCTCTCAGCGCCTTCCGATACCGCTTCTGAGCCTCGGCCGCGATGGCCAGCCCCTCCTCAACCTCCGGATCGTAGGGGCTCAGCAAGATCCCGTTTGCCGTCTCGACCGCCAACAACTCGTCGCCTGCCTCGAGGTGGAGGCGTTGCGCCATATCCCTTGGTAGCGTGGCCCCGACGGACCCGCCCATTCGCCTCAGTTTCACGCTTCGAACCATGAATCCCTCCAAGTAGCACCTCAATGCTACGCTATTCCGGGCCGCTCGTTCCTGCAAGGCGAAGGTCGTATGATGAGACGGACTCCAGTTCACCCTTGGTACCGAGGTTCAGATGCGCTCCCTTCCCGTCGCCCTCGTCCTTCCCGTGGCGGTGCTCGCGCTGCCGCTGGACGCGCCGCTCGCCGCCCAGCAGCGGCCGCTCACGTTCATGGATGTTCAGGAGATGAGACGCGCCGGCTCGTGGACGCCGAGCCCGGACGGGGCGTGGATGCTCTACACCGTCACCACCCCCGACTGGGAGGAAGCCGAGTCCCAGACCGACATCCACCTCGTGTCTCTGGACGAGGGCGTCCCGTCGAGCCGGCAACTCACCTACACCGAGGACAAGAACGAGACGAGTCCGACGTGGGGTCCTGACGGATCGTTCTTCCTCTTCTCCTCCAACCGGGACGGGGACGAGAACCAGCTCTACATGATGCGGCACGATGGGGGCGAGGCCCGGAAGATCACCGACGCGGAGGAAGGCGTCTCGGGGTTCGCCTTCAGTCCGGACGGGCGCTGGCTCGTCTACCGCTCCGGAGAGTCGAACCAGGAGCAGCTGTACCGGCTGCCGGCCGATGACCTCGCGGGGGCCGAGCCGGAGCAGATCACCGACGGCGAGGCCGGTGTCGACCAGTGGGACTTCACGCCCGACGGGAGCCGCGTCTACTTCGCGCGTCCCGACGCGTTCGATGAGGACGAGCAGAAGCGGCGCGAGGAGGGATTCACGGTCGACGTGCGGAACGCGATCACGCCCCTCTCGAGCCTGTGGAGCCTCGAGATCGAGTCGGCCACCGAGCGGCGCGAGACGGACGACCCGACGTACAGCATCAACGGCTTCACGATCTCCGATGACGGGCGCTGGATCGGGATCACCGGCGGGTCGACGAAGCGCTACGAGCGCAACATCACGGGACAGCGGCTGTACGCGGACCTCTACCTCATGGAGGTCGCGACGGGCGAGATCGAGCGCCTGACCGACAACTACGAGGTCGGCGAGGGCGGGCTCGGCTTCTCTCCCGACGGCCGCTGGATCGCCTTCTCGGCGCCGGATGAGATGGAACGCTACTCCATGACCGACAACCGCGTGTACATCCGCGAGGTCGGCGATCGCGGGGGCGCCTTCCGGAAGCTGGGCGCGGACTTCGACCAGAGTTCGAGCGTCGGGTTCTGGTCGGAGGATTCGAACACGATCTACTTCAACGCCGGCGTGAAGGTGACGACGCAGTTGCACGCGCTCGACGTGGAGACGGGCGCGGTGCGGCAGCTCACCGACGAGCGGGCCGCGCTCTCGGTGTCCCGGGATGATGACACCGGCACCCTCCTCCTCAACTACAGCGATCCGAAGACGCCGCCCACCGTGTTCACAGTGGCGGGCGTGGACGACGTCCCGGACCGCTCGGCGTGGACGCAACTGGTGGACGTGAACCCGCATGTGCGGGAGATCGCCCTCGGAGAGGAAATCGAGATCGACTGGCGTTCGTCTGACGGAAAGATGGTCGGGGGCGTCCTCGTCTATCCTGTAGGCTACGAGGAGGGGACGCGCTATCCGCTCATCGTCGCGATCCACGGGGGGCCGGCGTCGGCGGATGTCCTGCGCTTCAACGGCGGCTACAGCGCGCAGGTGTACGCGGGCGCGGGCTACGCCGTGCTCAAGCCCAACTACCGGGGCTCCCGCAACTACGGGAACGCGCACCGCACGGACATCGTGGGCGACTACTTCACGATGGGCTACGAAGACATCATGGCCGGCGTCGACTACCTGATCGACGAGGGCATCGTGGACGGCGACCGCATGGGCGCTCTCGGCTGGAGCGCGGGCGGCCACTGGTCCAACTGGATCCTCACGCAGACGGACCGCTTCAAGGCGATCAGCTCGGGCGCGGGGACGATGAACTGGATCAGCATGTACGCGCAGAGCGATGTGCAGCGGAACCGCCAGTTCTACGTGGGCGACGGCTTCCTGTACGAGGACTTCGACACCTACTTCGACCAGTCCCCGCTCAAGTACATCGCGAACGCGAAGACGCCGACAATGATCCACGTCGTGGAGGGCGACCCGCGCGTGCCGAGCCCGCAGTCGGTCGAACTCCACATGGCGCTCAAGAAGCTGGGCGTACCGACGGAACTGTTCATGTACCCGGGGCGCAGCCACGGCATCCCGGACCCTCGCAACCGGCTCGTCAAGGCGGTGAGCGAGATGGCGTGGATGGACTACTACGTCCGCGGGATCGGCAAGAACTTCCAGTGGCGGCAGGTCCTCGAGACGCTCGACGGCGAGGAGGGCCCCGTGGTGGTCTCGGAGCGGTAGCGCTCCCCGAGGGCGGTTTCGTTAGGCGGAACCTCGCGGGAGCCGAGTCCCTCCGCTATTACGAAACGCGGCCACACACGGATCACGCCGGGAGGTGACTTGAGCAACGAAGGCGAACTCCGCCTCATTGAGATCAAGGGGCTGGCGGCGGCGATGGGTACGATCCTGCTTACGCCCAACGAACGGCGCGTGGCCGAGGACCGCCGGGATTGCTACTGGCTGTATGCGGTGACCAACTGCGCGACCGACCCGAAGCTCGAAGATCCCATCTTCGATCCGGCCGGCCGACCCTGGCATGAGGTGAGGAAGGTGCAGCACTACTACCTTACCGTGGACGCCCTGAAGAAACCGATGAAGGTCCGCGAACGCAGCGAGGAGACGTAGCCATGCCGGAAGCCGCGCACCAGGCGGTGCTGGACGAAGTGGTCCGCCGCGTCGTCGAAGTGGCCAGCCCGGAGAAGATCATCCTGTTCGGCTCCGCCGCCCGCGGCCAGATGGATCCGGACAGCGACCTCGATCTGTTGATCATCGCCGAGACCGAGAATCCGCGCCATCTCATGGGGGACATCTACCGGAGGCTCTACGGTGTCGGCATCGCGGTCGACGCTCTGGTCGCCACGCCGGAACACGTTGAGCGTCACAGGGACACCAACGGACTCGTCTTCAAGTCCGCTCTGGACGAAGGCAGGGTGGTGTACGACACCGCCGCGCCCGACCCATGGCGCCCACTCCAGGTTCGGAGAAGGCCGCAATTCGACGGAGCGGTGGATCCGGCCCTGCTGGCCGAGGTTGTCCGCCGCGTCGTCGAGGCGGCCGGGCCCGAGAAGATCGTCCTGTTCGGCCCCGCCGCCCGCAGCCGGATGGCACCCAACGCCGATATCGGACTGCTCATCATCGCCGAAACCGAGGATCCGCGCCGCACCACGACGACAATCTACAGAAAGCTGTGCGGCGTCGGGGTCGGGGTCACCGCCGTGGTCTCGACCCCGGCGCATGTGGAGCAGCACAAGGACATTCCGGGGCTTGTGTTCCAGCACGCCCTCGAGCGCGGGAAGGTCGTGTATGACACCGCGTGATCGCCCTCCAGCCGCCGAACCTCAGGCATGCCGAACCTCAGGCATGGATGGACCACGCCCGTAGCAATCTCGCGCTGGCCAGCAAGCGTGCCCCGGCGGTTCGCCTGGGGGACTTGTGCTTCAATGCGCAACAGGCGGTGGAGAAAGCGCTCAAGGGGTTGCTGGTATCCCGCAAGATGCAGATCCCGATGACACATGACCTGTCCCACTTGTTGACTTTGCTGGAGGACACCGGACTCCAGGTGCCTACCCATGTCTTCGACGCACTGGCCTTGTCACCCTACGCCGTGGCCGCACGGTATCCCGGCACCGTAATAAGGGGCCCGTCCGTTTCCGTGGACGACTACGAGAGTGCCATCGAGATCGCCGCGCGCGTCGTCGAGTGGGCCGAGTCCGTTCTGTGATCCGGCGTTCGCGGCCGAAGCCAACGCCTCCGCCAGCGCTAACGAGCCGGGGTCGCGGGCTCGCCGCTCGAAGCATGGAATCGCGGAGGGGTAACCGTGACGGCTGAGGGCGAGCTTCTCGGCCGAATCACGGTTCGGCCGGACATTTTCGGCGGCAAGCCGATCATCCGCGACATGCTTCTACCGGACGCTGGTCGGCATCCAACTGATCCTCTCGGCGGGTTGGGCGCTCGTGTTGTTCGCGGCGCTGATGACATCCATCGATCCGAAGCTCGCCCGGATCGCGCGGCGACACGCGGAGGAAGACGCCGACTGACCAACGTTGCTTCAGGCGTCGGTGTTTCAGGGCCGGCGGAAGCCGCCAAGCCTTGCTGTGTCGGGGCGCGGCGGGACAGTTTTTTGCGATGACATTGGTTTCTCCCCGGGAGATGAGATGAGCAAGCGGACCCCTCTGGCGATGTTCGCCGCCGGGCTTCTTCTGTCGACCGCGACTCCGGCGCTGGGCCAGGAGGTGGTGCAGTCGGCGTACCACGACTACCGGCTCGTCCCCGTGGTGGAGGACCTTGTCCGCCCGTGGTCGATCGCGTTCCTCCCCGACGGCGAGATGCTGGTCACCGAGAAGGCCGGCACGCTCCGCGTCGTGCGCGACGGGATGCTCCTTCCCGAGCCCGTGAAGGGCGTGCCGGAGGTAATCTCGGCCGGACAGGGCGGCCTCCTCGATGTCGTGCCACATCCGGGTTTCGAGGACAACCGGCTCCTCTACCTCAGCTTCTCGAAGCCGAACCAGACGGAGCGCGGGACCACGGCGGTCATCCGCGGGCGGTACGAGAACGGGGCCCTCACCGACATCGAGGAGATCTTCCTCGCGGTCTCCGAGGGGCGGGGGCACTACGGTTCGCGCCTCGTCTTCGACGGGCAGGGACACCTCTTCATCACGGTGGGAGAGCGCCAGGCTTCGACGCGCGGCGATCTCTACGCCCACCCGGCGCAGGATCCCTCCAACCATCACGGCACCGTCAACCGGGTGTACGAGGACGGCGGGATCCCGGAGGACAACCCCTTCGTCGGCGACCCGAACATCCGCCCGGAGATCTGGAGCTACGGGCACCGTAACCAGCAGGGGATGGTCATCAACCCGGAGACGGGCGACATCTGGGCCACGGAACACGGGCCGCAGGGCGGCGACGAACTAAACCTCGTCCAGCCGGGACTCAACTACGGCTGGCCGGTCGTGGGTTACGGGGTGAACTACGGCTCGGGCACCGCGATCCACGAGGGGACCCACAAGGAGGGGATGGAGCCCCCGGTCCACTTCTGGGTGCCGTCGATCGCGGTTTCCGGACTCCTCCTCTACACGGGCGACCGCTTCCCGAATTGGAAGGGGAACCTGTTCGCGGGCGGGATGGCCGGCGAGCAGTTGGCCCGCCTCACGCTCGACGGGCAGCAGGTCGTGCGCGAGGAGACGCTCGTCCAGGGTCTCGGACGCATCCGCGATGTCCGGCAGGGTCCGGACGGGCTGATCTACATCGCCATCGATGGCCGGCGGGGCGAAGCGACCGCGATCCTGCGCATGGAGCCGGTCGAGACGCGCTAGGCGTCGGGCGGCTGCCGGATACGCGGTAAGCCGCTACGCGGCGGGGCTTCAGCCGGGGGCGACGGCTCGCCGGTAGGCTTCCGACAACGCCCGGGTGATCTCGCCCGGGCGCCCGATCCCCACGCGCCGGCCATCCAGTTCGACCGTGGGGCGTACCTCCGTCGTCGTTCCGGTGAAGAAGATCTCCTCGGCTCCCCGGAGTTCGTCCACCGTGAAGGCGCGCTCCCGGGCCGGGATGCCCAAGTCCTCGCACAGTTCGAGCGCGAAGGCGCGCGTCACGCCGTGCAGGATGTGGTTCGTGGCCGGGGCCGTCGTCACCTCGCCGCCGATCACCGCGAACACGTTGTTGTGCGTCCCCTCCTGCACCATCCCCTCGCGGATGAAGATCGCGTCCTCGACCTCGGCCTCCATCGCCGCCTGCTGCGCCAGGACGTTGGGCAGGAGTCCGGTGGTCTTGATGTCGGCGCGGGCCCAGCGCTGGTCGGGGACGGTGATGGCGGCGAACCCCCGCTCCCAGCGTTCGGGCGTGGTGCGGACGAGTTCCTTGGCGAAGGCGTAGACCGTGGGGGGAACCGGCGCCTTCGGGAAGGCGTGCGTGCGCGGCGCGGCGCCCCGCGTCACCTGCATGTAGTAGACGGAGAACTCCGCCCCGAGGAGATCATTTCGCGCCATGAGTTCGTCGCCCACGCGGGCAAGCGGAGTCACGTCGGCCTCGATGCGGAGCGTGCGCAGGCCCCAGGCGACCCTGGTCAGGTGGCGCTCGAAGAGGAAGCAGTGGCCGCTGTAGGCCGGCACCGCCTCGTACACGGCGTCCGCGAACAGGAATCCGCGGTCCTCCACGGAAACGACAGCCTCGCCGATGGGGAGGTAGTCCCCGTTCAGGTAGACGATGATGTGGGCACCGATGTGGGCAACGCCTCCGTGCGCAGGAATCGTCGACGCGTCGGCCTCGCGCCGACCGCCCGGCCCATTAGATGTCCGCACCGGACGCCGGGGGCAAGGTCAGTCCGATCTGGTTCGCGCTCTCCAGCCGGGTTAGGGTTCCAGCAGGGGCCCCGGCCCACTCTTTTCTTCCGCACCCGGAGGAGGACTGATGCAGTATTCCCGGCGCTTCAGCGGCGTTCGCGCCGTCGCGTGGCTCGCAGTCGCGGTCATCCTGCCGCTGGCGGTGCTTTCGGCGCCGACGGTGGCGGCGCAGGAGGCGAAGACCCTCTCCTACGGCGAGCCGGAGGACGTGGGCATGTCGCGCGCGGTCCTTGAGGGGGCGCTCGGCCTGTACCACGAGGCCGTCGAACGCGGCGATCTCGTGGGAGCCGTCGTCCTCGTCGCCCGGAAGGGCCGGATCGTCCTCCACGAAGCGGTCGGGATGCGCGACAAGGAGCGCGGCCTGCCCATGGAACGGAACACCCTGTTCCGCATGGCGTCGAACACCAAGCCGCTGGTCGCCACCGCGGTAGCCCAGCTCGTGGAAGAAGGCGAACTCTCGTACGACGACCTCGTCCGCGAATACATCCCCGAGTGGGACAACTATCGGTCGGGCTTCATCACCATCGGCCACCTCCTGTCCCACAGCAGCGGTCTCCGGATCCCCACTCTCTTCCTGCAGCCGCTGGGCGAGAATCCGACCCTCCGGAGCGAATCGGCCCGCTTCGGCGCGATCGGGGCGGAGGTCACTCCCGGGGAGTCCTACGCCTACAACAACCCCGGCTACAACACCCTCGGGGCGCTGGTCGAGATCGCCTCCGCCCAGCTGCTCGAGGACCGGTTGATGGCGAAGGTCTACGGGCCGCTGGGGATGGAGGATTCCTTCAACCACCGGGCGGGGCACCCGGTGGGCGGCAAGCTCGACCGCATGGGCGCCGTCTACTACCAGCGTGGGCCCGACGGTGACTGGGCTCCCGGCGGTACGCCCGGAGGACCTGTGGCCTTTCCGTTCGCGCGCGCATCAGGCGGCATGATCTCGACGACCTGGGACTATGCGGTCTTCTCGCAGATGTTCCTCAACGGAGGCACCTACGACGGTGCCCGGATCCTCGACCTCGAGTCGGTCGAGATGATGACCTCGCCGAAGGTCCACATCGCCGGAGAGGGTGAGGACGCGAGCTACTACGGCTACGGCTGGCGGCTTGCGGACGGCAACTTCGGCCATGGCGGCTCAGACGGCACCAACGCGTGGCTCGATCCCGAGCGCGAGATCATCGGACTCGTGTTCACGCAGACCCCGCGGGGGGACAACCCGCTCCAGCGTTTCCGGGAACTGGTGAACCTCTCGATCGACGGAAACTGACCGGCGGCGCTGCCCGCAGCCCGCTGGATGCTAGATGTCGCGGTAGCCGACCTCGCCGTGCTGGGTGACGTCGAGACCCTCGACCTCCTCGTGTTCCTCGACCCTCAGGCCGACCAGGAGATCCACGACCTTCAGGATCACCACACTGACGATGGCGGTGTAGACGACCGTGAATAGTCCGCCGAGGAACTGGACGCCCAGCTGCCGTGGCATGTCGAGGTTCGCCATCGATCCGCCGAACGTGGTGGAGGAGAACACCGCGAGCATCACGATCCCGACGAAGCCTCCCACGCCGTGCACCCCCACGACATCCAGCGCGTCATCGTACCGGAACCTGAACTTCAGGGAGGTCGCCGCGACGTAGCCCAGCGTGCCCGCGACGAGGCCTATCGCTATGGCCCCGACCGGTCCCACCGTGCCGGCGGCGGGGGTGATGCCGGCCAGGCCCGCGATCGCTCCCGTCGCGAACCCGAGGGCGCTGGGCTTCCCCACCCTGATCGTCTCGATCAACATCCACGTGAGGGCGGCCACGGAGGGAGAGATCTGGGTGACGACAACGGCCATCGCCGCCTGTCCGCCCGCGGCCAGAGCGCTGCCCCCGTTGAACCCGAACCAGCCCACCCAGAGCATCGCGGTGCCGATCAGCGTCAGCGTGAGGTTGTGCGGAGGCTCGATTGCATGCGGAAATCCCCGCCTCGCGCCGACCATGACCGCCGCCACGAGGGCGGCCGTACCCGCCGTGATGTGGACGACGGCGCCCCCGGCGAAGTCGATGACCCCCAGGTCTCCCAGGAAGGACCCTTCTCCGGCCCAGACCATGTGCGCGATCGGGACGTAGCAGAATACGGCCCACATACCGGAGAAGAGGAGCATGGCGGAGAACTTCATCCTCTCGGCGAAGGCTCCGATGATGAGACCGGGCGTGATGATCGCGAACGTGAGCTGAAACGCGAAGAAGAGCACCTCGGGGATCGTTCCCGTCACGCTGTCGGCGCTCACGCCTCTCAGGAACGCCTTGGAGAAGGTCCCCACGAAGGCGTGCAGGCCCGAGTCTCCGGCCGCCATGCCCGTGGTGTCGAAGGCGAGACTGTAGCCGAAGGCGGTCCATATCAGCGTGACGACCCCGGTGATCGCGAAACACTGGAGGAGCACCGACACGACGTTCTTCCTGCGCACGAGGCCGCCATAGAAGAGGGCCAGCCCCGGGAGGGTCATGAACAGGATGAGCGCGGTGGACGTCAGCAGCCACGCGGTATCGCCGGAATCCGCCGTCTGCGCGGCGAGGGGTTCGGCGGCGACGAGCAGCAGCAGGCAGCAACAGAGAAAGACGGAAAGCGGGAGCGACAGCGGACGGGCGAAACTCAACATGTTCCCTCCCCATGGGTCGACGTATCAGGTCACCTTATCGGGTCGGGGTACTATCCTAATCGCGGACTACGCCCAAGAACCAGAGGGGGGACTTCGTCGAACCGTTTTCACGCCGACGCCCGACGCCGCAGCCATTCGACGGTGAGGAGGAGCGCGAGCGCGAACACGACGAGGAACGTGGCCACCGCGAGGATCGCGGGGCTGATCTGTTCGCGGATCCCGGCCCACATCTGGCGCGGGATCGTCCGCTGCTCCAGCCCGCCCATGAACAGCACGACGACCACCTCGTCGAAAGACGTGGCGAAGGCGAACAGCGCGCCGGAGATCACTCCCGGCGCGATCAGCGGTAGTTGCACCGTCCGGAAGGTGTGGACGGGGCCCGCTCCGAGGCTGGCGGCGGCCCGCGTGAGGTTGCGGTCGAAGGCGGACAGCGTGGCCACGACCGTGATGACGACGAAGGGCATGCCCAGCGTCGCGTGGGCCAGGATCAGGCCGAGGTGGGTCTGGGCCAGCCCGAGGTTGGTATAGAAGAAGAACATCCCCGCCGCGGAGATGATCACCGGGGTGACCATCGGCGAGATCAGGAGGCCGGTGACGAAGCGGCGGGCGGGCATGGCGGGACTTGACAGCCCCAGCGCCGCCAGCGTGCCCAGGGCCGTGGCCAGCACCGTGGCGGAGACCCCGATCACGATGCTGTTCACGAGACTCCGCGTCCATGCTTCGTTCTCGACGATCTCCCGGTACCAGCGCAGCGACCAGGCCTCGGGGTCGAGGCGGAGCATCCCCTCCGTGAAGGTGAAGTAGGGCTCCGCGTTGAAGCTGAGCGGCACGATCACGATGATCGGCATCACGAGGAAGACG
Source organism: Candidatus Palauibacter sp. (assembly GCF_965222475.1). Taxonomy (GTDB): domain Bacteria; phylum Gemmatimonadota; class Gemmatimonadetes; order Palauibacterales; family Palauibacteraceae; genus Palauibacter. The sequence continues at coordinate 234,686 of NZ_CBDCUB010000004.1, forward strand.
AATACGAAGACGCAGAAGGCAAGATAGGCGAAGCGGCCGAGGCGGGATCCGGTCACGGTCTCTTTCGCCTCTTCAGCCCAGGCTCATACGCTCGACGCCCACCAGCCGGTCGTAGAGCAGGTAGAGACCGAGCACGCCCACCAGGAGAAGCGCGCCCAACGCGGCAGCCAGCCCCCAGTTCAGCGATGTCTGCATATGGTAGGCGACCATGTTCGAGATCAGTTGGCCGCTGCTCCCGCCCACGAGGGCCGGCGTGATGTAGTAGCCGATCGCGAGGATGAAGACGAGCAGCGAGCCCGCGCCCACACCCGGCAGAGTCTGCGGCCAGTACACCCGCCGGAACGCCTGCGCGGCCGTGGCGCCCATGGAGGCCGCGGCCCTCATGTGGAGGGGCGGGATCGAGCGCATGACGGAGTAGAGCGGCAGGACCATGAAGGGCAGCAGCACATGGGTCATGGCGACGAGCGTCCCCGTCATGTTGTAGACCATCGAGAGCCGGCCATCGTCCCCGATCAGCCCGATCGCCACGAGCACGTCGTTGATCACCCCCTGCGTCTGGAGAAGGACGATCCAGGAGGTGGTCCGGACGAGGAGCGAAGTCCAGAAGGGGACGAGAACCAGGGCGAGGAGCAGGTTGGCGCGCCGGGGCGGCGCGTGCGCGATCAGGTGGGCGATCGGATAGCCGAGGATGAGACAGAGGACGGTGATCGCCAGGCTCACGAGCAACGTGCGCCACAGGAGCGGCAGGTAGATGCGGCGCTCCTCAGGCTGCCGTGCGACCGAGCCATCCGGCAGCCGCCGCATATCGACGGCGTTGAGGTAGTGCCGGGCCGTGAAGCGCTCGCCCGTGGCGCGGATCGCGTGCCAGGTCGCCGGCTCGACCCAGGCCGAGTCGATGCCGGCCATGACGTCGCGCCAGGGGCCCCCGGTAACGTCCCCAAGATCCCGTGCGGTCCGTGTGAACACGCTGCGCAGACCGCTCTCCACGCGGTTCACGCGGCCGGCGACCTGGCCCAGGGTACGGGCCTCGCGCGCCAGCCCGAGTTCCCGGGCGGCCGCGTCGTACACCGCCTCCGGAGGCAGTCCCTCCCCGTCCCAGGCGCGTAGCGCGGTGATCGTCTCCGGCAGGGCGTCGGCCACCACGGGATCGTAGACGCTCCTGAGCAGCATCGTCCCCAGCGGGGCGAGGAAGGTGACGCCGGCGAAGGCCAGCAGCGGCAGTACGAGTGCCAGGGCTCGCCATCGCTCGCGACCGCCCGGACCGGTCGCCAGGGTCCGCCGGCGCGGCGGCGTGCCCTCGGGTGCGTTCATCTGGCTCCGCGCGTCAGCCAGGCGCTGAAGCGCTCATTCAACTCGTCCTGGTTGTCCACCCACCAGGCCCAGTCGTTGCGCAGGGCACGCGCGATGTTCCGAGGGCTGGTGGGCAGGTGCGGCGCCATCTCCACGCCGGTCGCGAGGTGCGTCGTGACGAGCGGCTCTCCCGACCGGCGGGCCGGGCCGTACGAGATGCGGCTCGCGATCTCGGCGAGGGATTGAGCCGATGTCGCGAAGCTCACGAAGCGGAGGGCGTCCTCGAGTCGGGGCGTCCCCGCCACGATGCCCAGCTGGCCATAGTCGAGCAACTGGCCGTCCCAGACGATCACGAACGGCTGGTCCTCCAGGACCTGTGCGTTGAAGATGCGGCCGTTGTAAGCCGTGCTCATCCCGACCTCCCCGTCCGCCAGCATCTGGGGCGGCTGCGCGCCCGCCTCCCACCAGATCACTTCGTCCCTGATCGAGTCCAGCTTGTCGAAGGCCCTGTCCAGCCCCTCCGGCGTGTCCAGGGTGGCGTACACCTCCTCCAGCGGCACGCCGTCCCCGATGAGCGCGAACTCGAGGTTGACCTGCGGTACGCGGCGCATGCCGCGGCGTCCGGGGAACCTCTCCAGGTCGAAGAAGTCCGCCATGGTCGTGGGCTTCTCATCCGGGAAGAGGTCGGCGTTGTACGCGTACACCGTGGAGTAGAACAACATCCCGGCCCCGCATTCCCCCCGCATCTCGGGATAGAAGTCCTCCCGGGCGGGAGTCCCATCGGGGGCGGGCGGCAGCCTGTCGATGTCGATCGGCTCCAGCAGGCCCTCGTCGCAGCCGCGCATCGCGTCGGCCATCTCGAGGTCGACGACGTCCCAGTAGACGCTGCCGACATCGACCTGGGCCCTTATCTGCGCCAAGCCGCCGTTGTAGTCCTCCATGCCGACGTTGATTCCCGTCTCCTCGGCGAACGGGACCTGGATTCCGTCCCGGTATGCCCGACCGTAGGAACCGCCCCACGAGACGGCCGTGATCGACGGTCCCTCGGGCGCCTGGGTGGGCCCGCGGGAGAGGATCAGGACGAGCGCCGCCGCCCCGACAGCGGCGAGCATGGCGTCGCGCAGCCAGTGGATCGGGCGTCTCTTCCTCATGCGTGGTTCTCCTCTTCCCCTTCGTAGTCCAGGGCACGGCAGTCGTTGACGGTCCAGCCGATCCGGAGGGTGTCGCCCACCATCATCGCTCCGTGGCCCACGATGTTGGGAATCTTCGCCACGACATCGCGGCGTCCGCACGTCGCCAGCCGGAGGCGCAGGTGGTCGCCGAGAAAGGTGATGTCTTCGACCGCGGCGTCGACCTCGTTGTAGTACAGATCCTCGCGGGGCCCGATCGCGATCCGCTCCGGCCGGATCGAGAGCGTGACCATGTCTCCCGACTCGCAGGGAGCGACCCGGAAGGCCCGGATTCGTTCGCCGCCGGAGTCCACTTCACAGAGGTCGTCTTCGACGCGGACGACACGGCCGTCGAGCCGGTTGTTTTCGCCGATGAAGCGGGCGACGAACGCGCGCTCGGGCTCCTCGTAGAGTCCCTCGGGTCCGGCGATCTGCTCTATCTTCCCCCGGTTCAGGACGGCGATCCGGTCCGACATCACCATCGCCTCCTGCTGGTCGTGGGTCACGTATACGACGGTCACGCCCAGCCGCTGGTGGATGGAGCGGATCTCGTACTGCATCTCCTCGCGCAGACTGCGGTCGAGGGCGCCGAGCGGTTCGTCCATCAGCACGAGGTCGGGTTCGAAGACGAGCGCTCGCGCGATCGCCACGCGCTGCTGCTGCCCGCCGGAGAGTTGGCCGGGCCGGCGGTCCTCAAACCCCGTCAGACGGACCAGCTCCAGAGCCCTCACCACCCGCTCCCGCCGCTGCTCCTCGGGGATGCCGCGCACCTCCAGCGGGAAGGCGAGGTTCGTGCCGACGGTCATGTGCGGAAAGAGCGCGTAGTTCTGGAAGACCATCCCGATCCCGCGCTTTCGGGGCGGAAGGTCCTGGACGGAGCGGCCTCCGATACGGATCGTGCCGGACGTCGGGGTCTGGAACCCGGCGAGCATCATCAGGATCGTCGTCTTCCCCGATCCGGACGGACCGAGGAGGGTCACGAACTCGCCCTTCCCGATTCCGAGGTTCAGATCCTCCACCACGAGCGTGCGCCCATCGTAGCTCTTGCTCACGCCATTGAACTCGACGTGTGTGGCGTGGCCGGCGCCCTCGGCGCCGTTCGGACCCGCTGTCATCTGGCGATCCCGCCTTTCGACCCGGAATATGAGGGGTGGTCAAGTCCGTCTTCGGGGTTGCCAACTTGAAGCCGCCGACAGCAAACCGCGAGTGCGCCCGCCGTGCGCAGGAGGAAGAGATGGCGAACAGGAAAGCGACAATCGGGCGGATGACGTGGGCCGCGTGTCTCATGGTTCCCGCGGCGCTGCTAGCGATTGCCAGCGGCGAAGAACCGGACCGGGAACGGGCTGCCCCCCCCGTGGCGGCCCTGGACGCCGCTTCAGCCGCCCAGGCGTTCATGGCCACGCTCGATGCGGCGGCGCGGGAGAAGGCGCTCTATCCGCTGGCGGATGAAGAACGCTTCGACTGGCATTTCATCCCCCGGGAACGGAACGGCCTGCCGCTGGCGGGCATGACGGTGGAACAGCGTGCCGCCGCGCACGATCTCCTCCAGTCGGCGTTGAGCAGCCAGGGCTATCACAAGGCCAACGCGATCATCGAACTGGAGCGGGTCCTGGGCGTCCTGGAGGGTCGGCCCGAACGTCGCGACCCGGAGAACTACTACGTCACCATCTTCGGCGAACCGTCCGCCGGGGGCGCCTGGGCGTGGCGTTTCGAAGGACACCACCTGTCGCTCAACTTCTCCTCGCCATCGGATCTGCTCACCGTGACGGGACCTGCCTTCATGGGCGCGAACCCGGCGCGCGTCCCGTCGGGACCCAAAGCCGGCTGGCGACCGCTGGGGCGGGAGGAGGACCTGGCCCGGGCGCTCCTCCTCAGCCTCTCCGCGGAGCAGCGAGCGCGGGCGATGATCGACGCCGAGGCGCCGAGCGACATCCTCACCGGCAACGACCGCGAGGCGCGGCTGGACGCCTTCGAGGGCCTGCCCGCCGACGCGATGGACGAGGCGCAGCGCGCGATCCTCTTCGACATCGTGCACGAGTACGCCGGAAACATGACGAACGACTTCGACTGGATGGTGAGGGTCCGGACCGAGATCCCGGCGAGCAACATCCATTTCGCCTGGGCGGGGTCCCCGGAGCCGGAAGAAGGGCACTACTTCCGCGTCCACAGCCCCGCCTTCCTCATCGAGTACGACAACACGCAGAACGACGCGAACCACGTCCACTCGGTGTGGCGGGATCTGGAGAACGACTTCGGGGGCGACGCCCTCGCGCGGCACTACGAGGAGTCCGACCACCACTAGCAGTCCGGGGCCGCCAGCCGCCCCGGGCGCCGGGACGCTAGCGGCCGACGATCCTCAGGAAGCGGGGATCGTCGCGCACGCCCTCGAAGGCGTTGTCCCGCGGGAGGGTGCGCCGGCGGCCCGGATTGAGTTCCACCGCCCGCTCCAGCGCGGCGAAGGCGTCCTCCTCGCGTCCCAACTCGAGCAGGATGGAGGCCAGCGAGACCCAGACGTTGTCGTTCCCGGGCGACGCCCGGGACGCCTCCCGGGCGCGGGCCTCGGCACCCTCGAGGTCGCCATCGCGCCGCATCTGGCCCGCTTCGCGCAGCATCTGACCCGACCGGTACACGTTCAGCACGCGGCGCATCTCGACGAGCGGTTCGTCGTGGTCGTCGACGCGGATGTCGACCACGCGGTCGCTGTAGCCGCCGTTGACGCGGGGGGCCACGACGAGGATCGCGCCGGACTGCATGCCGCGGGCGTCGCCACCCGCCGTCTGGGCCGCGTCGAGCGCGTCCATGAGCCGCTCGGCCAGCGTCCCGGTCGAGGATTCGAACGACGCGGCCATCGCGGCCACGACCTCGGGGCCGGTGAGGATGTTCCCCTGCGCGCAGTAGTTCACGCCGCACCGGTGGCCCTTCCAGTCGCTCGCGCCGGTGCCGGTCCAGGCCGCCGTGCGCCCCTCCTGGTCGAGGATCGAGACCTGCCGGCGATCCCGACCCTCGTCGCTCGCCACCATGATCTCGAGCGCCTCCTCGGGCGAGTAGCCGGCCTGCAGGAGTTCGATTCCGATGGCGCCGTACATCGGGTTCGCGGCCGCCTGGTGGGCGATGATGACGAGCCCGCCCTTCGCGTGCATGGCCCGGTTCCCGGCTCCGAACGCCTTGGACTGGACGCCCATGCCGAGTTGGCCAGTGTCCGGGTCGCGCCCGATGATCGAGTACGTCCCGAGGTAGTTCGGATCGTGGATCCCCGCCGAATTCGCCTCCTGGCAAAGCGCGATCCCGGGCGTCACGGTCAAGGTGGCCAGCGCGACAAGGACGCTGCGTCTCATGGCTTCATCGGCTTTCGTCGGTCATTTGTTGGCTCCCCCCGCACCCGCCTCGCCGGAAGCCGGGACCATGCGGGGTTCGGCGAGCGGACCCGAGGCGACCCACGCGCCGCCCAGCGCCCTGTGCACGGCGAGCCGCGCCAGCGCGAGATCGCGGCTCGCCCCCGCGAGCGCAGCCTCCACGTTCAGGAGCGTGCGCAGCGCGTCCAGGTAATCCGTATAACCCACGACCCCGGACTCGTACCTCTGGGACTGGAGATCAAGGGACGCCTGAGCTTCCTCGCGCTGAGAGAGGAAGAAGACGTGGCGCCGGTCTTCGTTCTCCAGGCCGGCGAGGGCGGCCTCGACCTCGTTCACGGCCGTCACCACCGTGCGCCCGTAGATCGCCGCGGCCTGGTTGAAGCGGCCCCGGGCGAGTTCGACGTTGTTCCTGCGGCGTCCGCCCTGGAAGATGGGCCCGAGCAGGTTCGCGCCGAGGTTGGTGAACCACTGCTGCACGTTGAACAGGTCCGAACTCTCCGCGCTCGCGAGGCCGATCGAGCCCGACAGCGAGATGGACGGCAGAAGTTCGGCGCGGCGGGCGCCCACGCTGTAGCGGGCCGCATCCAGCCTCTGCCCCGCAGCTCGGACATCGGGCCGCTGGTACAGGAGGTCGGCCGGGATCCCGGCCGGCACGGGCGTCGCCGCCTGCGCGGGCGCGAGAGAATCGGGCAGAATCTCCTCCAGGTCCGCCCGGTATCCGCCCAGCAGCACCGCGAGGCGCCCCTCGGCGCCGGTCAACTGTGTCTCCAGTTGCGGGAGCCCGGCCTGGGTATTCCTCAGATCCTGGCGCACCTGGTAGAGGGTGTAGGAGTCGATCAGGCCGCGGTCGTAACGGGTCGAGGCCAGCGCCTCGCGCTCCAGCAGGACATCCACGGTCTCCCGGGCGAGCGCGGTCTGCCGCCGGAGGCTGACGATATCGAAGTACGTCGCGATCGTCTCGGCCAGGATCCCGATACGCGCCGACTGGAAGTCCGATTCCGAGGCGAGGTACTCCGCCCCCGCCGCGCGCGCGTCGTTCCGGGCCCGCCCCCAGAAGTCGAGTTCGTACGCCAGGTCCGCGCTCACCGAGTAGGTCGTCACCTCCAGGCGCTCCGGCAGCACGAAGCCGGCGATCGTGTCTCCCGCTTCGCCACCCAGCCCGAGGGCCTGGATCTGGGCGCCGATGCCCGCGTCGGTCGGTATGTCCAGATCCTGGACGGACCCGCTCACGCCGACGCTGGGGAAGAAGGCCGCCCTCGCCATGCGCGCCCTGGCCCTGGCCTGCTGCACCCGCGCGACGGCCTCGGCCAGGTCGAAGTTGGAGGAGAGCACGGAATCGACGACCGTGTCGAGGGCCGGATCGCGGAAGGCACGCCACCATTCGAGCGGCTCGTACTCCCCCGTGGCCAGCCTCACGGCGAAGTCCCCGGGCATTTCCGCGACCGGCTCGGGGAGCGACGGCGGGGGCGCGAGCGAGCACGCCGATGCGAACAGGAGCGGGACGATCCGCGGGGCTCTCATCCGTAAAGCTTACGGCGCGATGCTGAAGCCGAACACCAGGTACGCACGGTCCTGGTCCGGATTCAGGATGTAGGCGACACTCACCGGCACTTCGAATGTCTCCGTGATCCGCAGGGCCTTGCTCGCCGTCACGCCCACGTTGATGAGAGCCGCACCCTCCGTGCCGTAGAAGACGCTCTCGCCGCCCACGAAACCCATGTGGAGCGCCACATCGACGGCGCTGACCGTAAACGGAACGCCCGCCTCCACATACAGATCGCCGCCCCCGGTGAGCACCCCACCGAGGAGCGTGACCGGGAACGTCTCCGGGCCCGAGAAGGCGAGCGACGCCTCCAGCGTATGAGCGTCTCCGGCACTGAACCCGGCTTCCGCGTCGGGCGACGGGAAGTAGTAATCGGTGAACCCGAACGACACGGACAGCCCGGACGATGCCGCCACGGTGTAGGTGGCCCAGAGGTCGTTCTCGTTTGCGTCGGCGCCCGAGCGGGAGATGGAGTACGAACCCCACGCCCCGAACTCGAGCCCCCCGGCGCCGAAGGTGATCGCCGGCTGCACGGCCATGGATTCCCCGAAGTCGGCGCCGCGCCAGACGTAGCGGCTGACCACGTCGGCGCCGACCGAGACGGACTGTCCCCAGGCCGGCGAGGCGAAGGCAAGGAGCGCGACGAAGGCGGCGGGGAGCCGAAGACGCCGGATCGGACAACCATGTGAACGGGTCGTGAACACAATTCCCTCCTCTGTAGGACGGTTGGCGCAGCGCGCCCGAGCGAGCCGCCTCAGCGCGAACTCGTCTCCCGGACGATGCGAACCTGAGTACTCAGCACGGACTCCGCGGATCCGCGAAACACACCGCGGGTGGGGGGAACATCCGCGTAGTCCCGACCCAGCGCTACCCGGACGTGTCGTTCGTCACACTGGACATCGTTGGTCGGGTCGAGACCGATCCAACCCCGCCCGGGGAACCACCCCTCGACCCACGCGTGGCTCTCCCCGGTCGTCGCCCCCTCCCCATCGCCGCGATCCGGCCCCAGATATCCGGACACGTAGCGGGTCGGGACGCCCCAACCCCGGAGGATGGAGGCCATCACGTGTGCGTAGTCCTGACAGACCCCCTCGCGGGTCTCGACCTCGTGGAATTCGGTGTCCTCGAGCCAGAGAAAGCCCTGGTTGAGGCATACCCAGACTCGGAGCGGGAGCCGGGGCCGGATCTCGCGCGCGTTCTCCCGCGCCATTGCCCAGCAGGAGATGAGCGAAGCCGGGTTCGTGGAGTCCTCCACCAGCCCTCCGGCGAGCGTATACGCGTCCGCGACAAGGTAGGCCTCCGCCTCGTCGACGTCGGCCGGCGCCTCCGGAGGGGGCTGGCTCAGCGCCCGGTACAGGACGCGCCACCCGATGGCCAGGTCGTCGGCGGCCGTGTCGACCAGGCGCTCCAGCTGATGCTCGAGCAGACGGGCCGTGTTCTCGGTCCGCTCCACGTACCGGCCCAGCCAGTAGAAGTTCGACGCCATGCGGGCTAGCATCGGGCGTTCGTCCCTCGCAACGCGCTACTCACGAAGAATCCAGAGGTCCTTGCAACCTCCGCCCTGGCTGGAGTTCACCACCAGGCTCCCCTTGCGCAGCGCGACGCGGCACAGGCCGCCCGGCACCACATGCTGTCTGTCCCGGCCCTGCAGGACGAATGGCCGGAGGTCGACGTGGCGCGGCTCGAGACGCCCGTCGACGAAACAGCCCGCGCGGGAGAGCGGCAGCACCGGCTGGGAGATGTAGTTGGCCGGGTTCTCTCGAAGCTGCGCGGCGAACTCCTCCCGCTCCGCCGCGGAGGCATGGGGACCCACGAGCATCCCGTACCCCCCCGACCCCCCGACCTCCTTCACGACGAGTTCGTCCAGGTGCTCGAGCGTGTAGGCGAGGCCGTCGGGTTCCCGGCAGAGGTGGGTCTCCACGCTGGCCAGAATCGGATCTTCGTCCAGGAAGTAGCGGATGATGCGGGGGACGTAGGCGTACAGCCCCTTGTCGTCCGCCACCCCCGTCCCCGGGGCGTTGGCGAGCACGAGGTTCCCGGCCCGGTAGGCGTGGAAGAGGCCGGCGGCCCCGAGCACGGAGTCTTCGCGGAAGGTCACCGGGTCCAGGAAATCATCGTCGATGCGTCGGTAGAGCACATCGATCCGCCGCAGACCCGCGGCCGTCCGCGCGTACAGCACCTGGTCGTGCACGACCAGGTCCCGACCCTCGACCAGGTCGACCCCCATTTCTCCGGCCAGGAAGGCGTGCTCGTAGTAGGCCGAGTTGTAGCGGCCCGGCGTCAGCACCGCCATCCGCGGCGTCCCGGAACTCAGGGCGAGCGAGGCGAGCGTCGAGTAGAGCCGCTCCGGATACTCCGCCACTTCCCGCACGCCATACGCGCGATACAGATACGGAAACGCCCACTTCATCGCCGTGCGGCGGGCAAGCATGTAAGAGACGCCCGACGGCACGCGCAGATTGTCCTCCAGAACCGCGAACGTGCCGCCGGTACGCACGATGTCGGTCCCGCACACCGCGACGTAGATGTCGTGCGGCACCTTCATTTCCCGCATCTCGAGCCGGTACGCGGGACAGCCCAGCACGAGGTCGATCGGAACCACGCCGTCCCGAAGCGACTTTCCGTCGTGGTAGACATCGTGCGGGAAGAGGTTGAGGGCGGTGATACGCTGTCCGTGACAAGGCCGTCCCGAGGCGGCGGGCGCGTTCCCGCGGCGTCCCGTCCTCCTGGAACAACTCGTCGTGGAACGACTCAGCCAGCTCGTAGTGGCGGAACGCCCCGGACCCCGCCGCGAGACCGGGGTCCAGGTCGTCGTATCCGCGATCGCTGAACTTTATCGGCGACAAGGACCGATCTCTCCCCGGACGTCAGTCCGCGTCGCGGAAGTCGTCCCCCATGTCCGGGTCCGCCATGAGGATGAACTCGGGATAGGCGTCGATGCCGAGTTCCGCCGCGTCCTGGCCGATCTCCTCGACGCTCCGCGAGACGCGGACGCCCATCAGCTTGTCCAGCACGGTCCAGAGAAGCCACGCCGCCGAGAAGGTGAAGGCGCCTACGCTCACAACGCCGATCAGCTGCGTGACGAAGTCGCCGCCGGCCGCGATGCAGGTCGCCAGCGTGCCCCAGATCCCGGCGAAAAGGTGCGCGGGGACCGCGCCGACCACGTCGTCGATCCTCCGCACCTCCAGCATTTTCAGGCCGAACATGCAGAGGAGGGAGCCGACGGCGCCGATGAGGAGCGCCCACAGGGGGTTGGCGATGTTCGGCCCGGCGGTGATCGCGACCATCCCCGAGATGGCCCCGTTGAGCGTGGCGAACAGGTCGACGCGTCCGAGGATGGGCCGCGAGAGGCAGAGCGCGGTGATGACGCCGGCCGCGGCGGCGAGGTTCGTGTTCACGAGGACGTTGCTCATGGCGACCGCGTCAAAGACGCCGGCGAGGGCTAGCTGGGAGCCGCCGTTGAAGCCGAACCACCCCATCCACAGGATGAAGACGCCCAGCGTGACCGCCGGGATGTTCGACGGAGGCGTCGACTTCACGGAGCCGTCCTTGCGGAACTTGCCCCACCGCGGCCCCACGACCAGCGCGCCGGCGAGAGCGGCCCAGCCGCCCGTCGAGTGCACGATCGTGGACCCGGCGAAGTCGGTGAAGCCCATCGCAGCGAGCCAGCCGCCACCCCACGTCCAGGCACCGACGATGGGGTAGATGATCGCGGTGAGGACGGCCGTGAAGACCAGGAAGGTCCACAGCTTGACGCGCTCGGCCAGCGCCCCGGAGACGATCGAGGCGGTCGTGGCGACGAACACCATCTGGAAGAACCAGTCCGACATCACGGCATAGCCGTTCTCGGCGACGGCACCGGCCACACCCTCGTCACCGCCGAGGAGCGCGACTTCCTCGGCGGACGGGCCGTAGAAGAAGCTCAGGGAGCCGATCACGCTCCCGACATCCACGTACATCAGGTTGTAGCCGATGATGTAGTAGGTGAGGCCCGCGACTGCGTACAGTCCGATGTTCTTCATGCAGATCATCGACGCGCTCTTGGACCGCACCGACCCGGCCTCGAGCATCGTGAAGCCGGCGCACATCCACATCACGAGCACGCCCCAGATGAGGAACGAGAACGTGTTGAGGACGAAGCCGAGGTCGCCGGCGCCGTCCTGCGCCGCCAGAGCGGACGGTACCAGAAGGAAACTCGCGCCCGAGAGGAGCGCGGCGGTCGCTAGGTGTCGTCCCGCGGCGAACCGGCGGGCCCGGCGTGGCTGGTGCGTGCTCACGGGTGCTCCTTCCTCGACAGGTTGAGGTGCTGCCATGATCCCGTTGTGATGATGGAGCCGGAGTGTGTCCTGACGCGTTCTAGGTTGTGTGTCGGATCGGCATCGCGCAACGGGTTCTCGGCCCGCCGGTAGCCTCGCGACCGGAGCCCGTTATCTTCGGGTGGGGCCGGGGTGCACCCGAATCTTCGACGAGAGGCATACCACCATGAGGAAACGCTTCATCGGAGTGGCCGCCGGACTCGGGCTGGGGCTGGCGCTCTGCGTTGTCCAGGCTGCCATGGCCCAGGAGATCCGGGCCCGCGGCGGGTCCGCGGTTACCCTTGGCGCCCGGATCCAGGCCCAGTACGAGGCGTCGAGCTCCGATGACACCCCATCGTCCTTTTTCATCCGGCGGGCGTGGGTCACCATGGACGGAAGGCTCAACGATCTCGTATCGGCGCGCGCCCAGTTCAACATCGATGGGGCGTCGGTGCTCGAGGCCTATCTCGAACTCACCCCGAGCGACGCCCTGCAGGTCCAACTCGGCCAGTTCAAGAAGGGTATGTCGTACTTCTGGCTGGTGCCCAACGCCTGGCTCCCCATCATCGAACGGGACGCGCGGGTCACCGGCGTGGACCACTGTCCCGGCGTCGGCAGCGTCTGTTCCTTCGGTCGCCTGACCGGGGCGCTGGGCCTCGACAACTACGAGCCGGGAATCCTCGCGCAGGGTCGCCTGGGGGAGCGTTTCGGGTACCGCTTCACGCTCACCAACGGCGAGGGCATCGGGAACAAGGACGTGAACGACGGCAAATCGGCATCGGGACAGCTGTCCGTTTTCCCGGCCGGAAACACGCGCGTGTCCGCCTATTTCGCCCTGGACGAGACGCTGAACATGCAGGGCGAGACGATGGGCGTGCCGGCCTACGGCGCGGAGGTGGAGGTCGGCACATGGCTCGATGGCCCGCACCTGATCGCGAACGGCCTGCGGGGTCGCAACTGGAAGCTGAACGACGACGCGAAGTTCTCGGCCTTTCAGTTGATGGCCTTCTGGTACCTGCCCTTCGCGCCGGAGTCCCGGTTCGCGGCGATCGAGCCGATGCTCCGCGTTAGCTGGGTCGATTCCGGGGCCGAGAACCCGGACAAGGTGACGGGAACCGTCATCACGCCCGGCGTCATGGTCTACTTCGTGGGCCGGAACGGAATCTCCACGAACGTGGATTTCTACACTTCCGGCGAGCGTTCCGACTGGTCCCTGAAGGTCCAGGCGTTCGCTTTCTTCTGATCCCGCATTCGGGCGGGCCCGAAAGGAGTGGCGGGCAGCGCCGGGCGTCCAGCCGGCGCCACCGGATTACGCGAAGCTGGCCTGAGCGTCTTCGACCGTGTCGAAGACCTTCGTCAGCCGGACGAAGCCGCTGACCTCCAGAACCTCGAGGATGTTCTCGGGCACCTGGCACAGGGCCAGTCCCCCGCCGGCCTGATTGGTCTTGCGGATGGCGATGAGCAGCGCCCGAAGCCCGGCGCTGGAGATGTAGCGGAGCCCTTCGCAATCCAGCACGAGGTTCGTTGCCCCCCCGTCGATGATGCTCGAGAGCTCACCGTCGAAGTCCTTGGCGTTGCTGGAGTCGACCCGGCCGCTGATCACCCCCACGGCGGTAGCCCCGGAATAGCTGGTCTCAATGTTCATCTGGCGGTTTCCTCTGGTGGTTCCTCTGGTAATTCCTCGGTGTTGGCGGCAGCCAGCGGCTGCGTCAGGGTAAGGCAGTTGAAACCATCCACCCGCTCGTACGCAAGCTTGTCAATAAAAGCCTTCGTCAAGTGAATGCCAAGTCCCCCGATCGGGCGGTCCTCGGCGTCAAGACTCAGATCAGGCTCCGCCGCATCCTCGAGCGGGTTGAAAGGTCGGCCGTTGTCCCGGATGACGACGTCAATCTCGGCATCGTCAACGCGGATGTCCACCGTGATGACCGGAGCTTGCGTCACCCCCTCGAACCCGTACGAGATGACGTTGGTCAGCAGTTCGTCCATCGAGAGCTGGAACTTGAAGATGATGTCCTGCGAGAGCCCGCGTTCGAGACACACGCGTTCGACCTCGTCCGCCACCCGTCTGGGCTCGCTCGGGTCCCGCTTCACGGCTATCCGCAACCTTGTCCGCTCCTTTGTTCGCTGCCCGGTGTCCGGCTCCAACATATTGCGCGCCCGGTCCCGGTTTGTGGAGATTCACGCCTCGCGAATCGACACGGACGATGACGACTCGACTCGGTCCCAGACAAGACCGGCGCTCCCCAAACTGAGATTCTGATGCCGAAGATTCTGGTCGTAGACGACGAACCCGATCTGGAGCTGCTGCTGCGGCAGAAATTCCGGCGCCGGATCCGCAAGGGCGAGTACACCTTGATCTTCGCCCAGAACGGCGTCCAGGCGCTCGAGCAACTCGACCGGCATCCCGATGTGGACATGGTGCTCTCGGACATCAACATGCCCGAGATGGACGGCTTGACCCTCCTCGGCCAACTCGACCAGCTCAACCTCGACATCCGGGCCGTCATCGTCACCGCCTATGGGGACATGAGGAACATTCGGACCGCGATGAACCGGGGCGCGTTCGATTTCGTGACGAAGCCCATCGATTTCGAGGATCTGGATACGACGATCCACAAGACACTCGATCACCTGCAGGTGATGAGGGACGCGCTCCGCTCCCGGGACGAGCTGGTGGCCCTGCGTCAGGAACTCGGGGTCGCGGCGCGAATGCAGGAGACGATCCTTCCGACCGCCTTCCCCACGGACCCCCGTTTCGAGTTGCACGCCTGGATGACCCCCGCCCGCGAGGTCGGGGGCGACTTCTACGATTTCTTCCGGTTGGAAGATGATCGGACCGGGATCGTGATAGCGGACGTTTCCGGCAAGGGCGTCCCTGCCGCCTTCTTCATGATGGTGAGCCGGACGTTGCTGAAAGGGACCGCGATCGGGGAGAGCGACCCGGCGAAGTGTCTCGGCGAGGTCAACGACCTGCTCGTCAAGGAGAATGAAGAGTCGATGTTCGTGACCGCGTTCTACGCGCAGTTCGACCCCGCCTCCGGCCGGGTCGATTTCTCGAACGCCGGCCACAACCTTCCCTTCATCGTCAAGCCGTCGGGAGAGGTCAAGCAGATCGAGTGCGAACCGGGGCTCGTCCTGGGAATCATGCCGACCTTCGACTACCCGAAAGGGTTCGTGCAGCTGGAACCGGGCGACACCTTCTTCTTCTACACGGACGGCATCTCGGAAGCGATGGACGAGGAGGGCAACGAGCTGGGGGAGGGGGAACTCGCAGACGTCCTCGCGGAATGCGGCGGACTGACCGCGTCGGACGTCAACCGCCACGTGGTGCAGACGACCCAGGCCCACGCGGGCGAGGCGCCGCAGTCCGACGACATCACCTGTCTCGCACTCCGGTACCTGGGGGACACCTCCTGATGGCCGGCTGGCGCCTCGCCCCGCACGTCGCCGTCGCGGCGGCGGGCGCCATTCTGCCCGCCGGCGGCTGGGCCGCTCAGGAGGCCGGGGACGGCGTGTTCCCCGATTCCATCGTCTTCGGCCAGTCGGCCGCGCTGAACGGTCCCGCCGGAGAGCTGGGCCGCAACATGAACCTCGGCATCCGGGCCGCGTTCGAGGAAGTGAATCGCCAGGGCGGCGTGCACGGCCGGGGCCTCCGGCTCGTCGTCCGCGACGACGGATACGAACCCGAAGCCGCCGTCGCCAACACGCACGAACTCATCAGGCACGGGGTGTTCGGACTCATCGGCGCCGTCGGCACCCCGACCTCCAACGTCGCGGCGCCCATCGCCAGCGACTCCCTGGTACCGTACATCGGCGCCTTCACGGGCGCCGGCCTGCTGAGGGGCGAGGACCAGAACTACGTCGTCAACCTGCGCGCCTCCTACGACCAGGAAACCGAGGAGATGGTGGACCGACTCGTCGGGGATCTGGGATTCCGGCGGATCGCGGTCTTCTACCAGGACGACAACTACGGGCTGGCGGGGCTCACGGGCGTGCGGAACGCCATTCAGGAGCACCGCATGCAGCTCGTCGGCGAGGCCGCGTACATGCGGAACACGCGGGCCGTGAAGCGGGGACTCCTCGACATCCGGGCCGGCGACCCGGAGGCCGTCATCATCATCGGGGCCTACGCGCCCGTGGCGCACTTCATCAGATGGGCCCGGAAGATCGGGCTCGACGCGGTGTTCGTGAACATCTCCTTCGTCGGCAGCAACGCCCTCCTCAACGAACTGGGGCGTCAGGGAGATGGGGTCGTCGTGACGCAGGTCGTGCCCTTCCCCCTCGATACCGGCGTGCCGGCCGTGGCACGGTACCAGGCCGCCCTGCGCGCCGTGGACTCATCGGCTCAACCGGGGTTCGTGTCGCTCGAGGGTTACCTGGCCGGACGCCTCGTCGTCGAGACGCTGGCGGCAGGCGACCCCGGGACCCGGCCCACGCGGGAGTCCTTCCTTCGCACCCTGGTGGAATCGGGCCCGCTCGACCTCGGCGGATTCGTCGTCGAGTACGGGGAGGGCGACAACCAGGGCTCGGATCTCGTCTTCCTGACCGTGATTCGGGGGAGTGAGTTCGTCCCCGTGACCCGGCTTTCCCGCTGAAGACGCGGCGCGCCCGATGACCACCGGTGACGACCGCATCTACCGCGCCTTCGAATGGATCCTGACCCGGATCCCGGGCGGACTCGGCGAGCGGGCTCGAAAGGCGACGGGCGGTCGTTTCGGGATCGGGAGCCAGATCGTCGTCGGGCTGGGCGGCGGCGTACTCCTCACGATCGGCGCCATCCTCCTCGCCCTCGTGCTGATGAGCATCGTGCAGCGCGGGCAGAGCGAGGTCGCGGACGAACAGATCCCGGCATTGGTCGCCGGCCACCAGGTGACCAAGCACAGCGAGGCGCTCGTGCGGGCGTCGCCGCAGCTTCTGGCCGCCGCCGACCCGGCGGCTCTGGAGGAGGTCGGGGCCGGCGTGCTGCTTGAACAGGACAGCCTCCAGCTCTGGGTCCGGCAGGTTGCGAGCGAGGCCGGAGCGGACGAGGGGGTCGAGGATCTCGCCGAGGATCTGGTCGCGAGCATCAACCAGATCCACGAGTCGGTCGGGAACCGGATGACCTACCAGGCGCAACTCGGGGAGATGCAGGCCACCGTCGAGGCGTCGGGTCTGCGGCTGCGATCGAGGCTCGAGGAGGCGATCGACGACCAGTATTTCTTCATGCACACCGGACTGCGTGAGCTGGAGGACGTTCCGGCTCCCGTCTCACGGCGCCAGGCGCTCGACGAAATCGAGCAACTTACGGGCCTCCTCAGCTTCAAGGCGTCCGAGAACGAGGCGACGACGCTGATCCAGCAGGCGTTCACGCAGACGGACGCGGCGCTGCTGCGCGCCAATCGCGAACGCGTGGAGACGGCGCTGAGCGATGTCCAGGAGTCGCTCCCGGAGATCCGCCCCCCGCTGAGGGACACGCTGGCTATCGAGGTGAGCGCCCTCGAGGAGCTGTGGGGAGGCCCCACCGGCATCTTCCAGACGCGGCGGCGCGAACTGGAGGAGATCGGCCGCGCGCAGGAGCTGCTGACGCGCAACCGGCTGACGACCGCGGAACTCGACATCGGGGTCGCAGCGCTCATGGAGCGCGTCCAGATGACCGCCCGGGAGGCGGCCAATCGCTCCCAGTTCCTCGTGCGGCTGGGGTTCTGGTTCCTGCTCGGCGTGATCCTGCTGACCGTCGGCGCGGCTCGCATCGCCTGGAAGGCGTTCGGCCAACCCCTCATCCTGCGCCTGAGCAGCCTGTTCGAAACCACCCGGCGCATGTCCGAGGGCGACCTCGAGGCAAAGGTGCGGATCGAGGGCAACGACGAGGTGGGCGACATGGCGGGGGCGCTGGAGGTCTTCCGCCAGCACGCCCTCGAGGTGCAGCGGCTCAATCTGGTGGAGAAGCTCGCCAGGGAAGTCCAGGCCAAGAACGATGCCCTCGAGGAGACGCTCGAACGGCTCCGTCGCACGCAGCAGCAGGTCGTCATGCAGGAAAAGCTCGCGTCGCTGGGGGCGCTCACGGCGGGGATCGCACACGAGATCCGCAATCCGCTCAACTTCGTGAACAACTTCGCCGTCCTCTCACGGGAGCTGATCGAGGAGCTGAAGGAGGAGGTTGCCGAGTCGGTCGGCGAGAACGGTGAACTGGACCGGGAGCTGGTGGACGAGATTCTCGGCGACCTCGACATGAACGTGAGCAAGGTTCGGGAGCACGGCGGCCGCGCCGACCGCATCGTCGAGGGTATGCTGGCCCACTCGCGAGATGAGGCGGGGCGGGCCGAGCCCATCGACGTCAACCAGGTCGTCGATGAGTACGCGAAGCTCGCCTACCACGGCCTCCGCGGCACCGATTCCGCCTTCAACGTCACGCTGGTTCGGGAATTCGATGAGAACGCGGGGGAGATTACGGGGATCTCGCGCGACCTCAGTCGCGTCTTCCTGAACATCGTGACCAACGCGTGTCACGCCACGGCGGCCCGGCGAGAGGAAGCCGACGCTTCCTATTCGCCCACCGTTCTGCTCAGGACCGAGGACCGCGGGGACGAGGTGATCGTGACGATACGCGACAACGGAACCGGGATCCCCGATTCCATCATCCGGAAGATATTTGAACCTTTCTTCACGACGAAGTCCGGTACGCAGGGGACGGGCCTCGGACTGTCGATCTCCCGCGATATCGTCGTCGGGCATGGCGGCGAACTCGAAGTCGAGAGCGAAGCGGGAGAATTCACCGAGTTCCGGATAAGACTGCCCCGGGAAAGCAACATCGCCGAGGTGACGGCGACTTCCTGACCCCCGGGGGCCAACCGATGGAGAGATCATGAGGACCACTTGGAAATGCCGGAGCTCCCTCTTCGCCGCGGCGATCCTCCTGCTGGCGGGACCGGGGTTCGCCCTGCACGCCCAGGACGACGAGCGTCCCGAAACGACGCCTCGCGGCGCTGACGAAGGCGACGGACCGTACGACCGTCTGATCCTGCGAGGGGTCACGGTGATCGACGGTACCGGAGCGCCGCCGCAGGGTCCGGTCGACATCGTCATCGAGGGCGACCGCATCGCATCCGTGCGCAGCGTCGGGTTCCCGGGGCTGGACATCAATGAGGATCGCCGCCCCGACGTCGAGGTCGAAGACCGGCCGGACGCGAACGTGCACGAGATCGACCTGTCCGGGCACTACGTCATGCCGGGGTTTATCGACATGCACGCGCACACCGGCGGCGTGCCCAAGGCGCCCCAGCCCGAGTACGTGTACAAGCTCTGGATGGGGCACGGGATCACGACCTCCCGGGGCGTCGGCCACGGGCCGATGATGTGGGCGCTGGAAGAGAAGGCGAAGGCCGCCCGTAACGAGATCGTCGCCCCGCGCATGTACACCTACGTGCGACCCGGCGAAGCCTGGGATGAGGGGCCGGTGGATTCTGCGGAGAAGGCGCGGGAATGGGTGCGGTGGGCCGCGGCACAGGAGGTCGAGGGTCAGAAGATCGACGGCCTGAAGCTGGGCTCCTACGACCCCCCGATCATGGAGGCGCTCATCGACGAGGCGCACCAGCACGGGCTCGGCACCGTGGCCCACCTCGGCCAGATGGGGGTGGGGCGGATGACCGCGCTCGACGCGGCGGAGGTCGGACTGGACATGATGACGCACTACTACGGGCTGTTCGAGTCGATGCTGTCGGACTACAGCATCCAGGACTGGCCGCTCGACTACAACTACCAGAACGAGCAGCACCGCTTCGGCGGCGTGGCCCGGCTCTGGGATCAGATCGGCGGTCCGGGCTCCGAGAGCTGGAACGCGCTCCAGGAGCGCTTTCTCGAACTCGGGTTCGGACTCGACCCGACGATGACGATCTACGAGGCGAGCCGCGACGTGATGCGCGCCCGCAACGCGGACTGGCACGAGGAGTACACGCTCCCCAGCCAGATGGACTTCTACCAGCCCAGCCGCGCGGCGCACGGCTCGTACTGGTTCTACTGGACCTCGGAGGACGAGGTCGCGTGGCGGAACTTCTACAAGGTGTGGATGGAGTTCCTGAACGAGTACAAGAACCGCGGCGGACGGGTGACGACGGGCTCGGACTCGGGCTTCATCTACAAGCTGTACGGCTTCGACTACATCCGGGAGTTCGAGCTGCTGCGCGAGGCGGGCTTCCACCCCGTCGAGGTCATCCGTTCCGCCACGCTGTACGGGGCACAGGAACTGAACGACCCGAAGGGACTCCCGCCCGAGTTCGGCCTCATCCGACCCGGCCTGAAAGCCGACTTCGTCGTCGTCGAGGAGAACCCGCTCGAGAATCTGAAGGTCCTGTACGGGACCGGCGCGGTGAAGCTGAACGACGAGACCGGCGAGGTGGAGCGGGTCGGCGGCATCAAGTTCACGATCAAGGACGGGATCGTCTACGACGCGAAGCAGCTGCTGGCCGATGTGCGCGAGATGGTGCGCGCGGCCAGGGCCGAACTCGCCACGCAGGACGACAGTTAACGGTCCGCCGGGTGGAGGGCTCCGGAATGAAGTTCAGGCACGGGATCGGGGTCCTGCTCCTTGCGCTCGCGGCGTGCCGTTCCGCCGCGAGCGACGGCGAGGTGCGGACGGTCCAGCCCGGCGCCCCCGGCGAGGCCTCGCGCGTCCTCAGCGTCGCGGAAGCCGCAGCGCTCGAGCACGTCACGCACACGCCGGCGGACGTGCGCTTCATGCAGGGGATGATTCCGCATCACGCCCAGGCGCTGGAGATGGCCGCCCTGATCCCGGAGCGGACGGATCACGAGGGTTTGCACCTGCTGGGGCTCCGGATCGAGATCTCCCAGCGAGACGAGATCGCCTGGATGACGCGCTGGCTCGAACGGAGGGGGGAGGCGGCCCCCATGATGGGCGCCGGGCACGCGCACGGGCTCGGCGAGGGCGAACTCATGCCGGGCATGCTGTCGCGCGCGGAGATGACCGCGCTCGCCGCGGCCCGCGGCTCCGGGTTCGACCGGCTCTTCCTGGAAGGAATGATCAAGCATCATGCGGGCGCGCTGACCATGGTGGCCGAGTTGTTCGGGAGTCCGGGCGGAGGTCAGGAGACCGAGATTTTTCGGTTCGCGGCTGATGTGGACGCGGACCAGGACATGGAGATCCTGCGCATGCGCGACATGTTGAACAGGATCCCCTGACCATTCATTGGCGTTTCACGGGAGGTAGGAAGATGTCACGCAGAGAGATCTTGATGGCGCCGCGGCGGATCGGCCTGGCGGCGCTCCCGTCGGCTCTGGCGTTCGCCTGGGTGGCGAGCGTGGAGGCCCTCGCGGCTCAGGACCCGCCGCCGCCGCCCCCGGAGGCCGTCTGGGAATGGGATCCCGACGACCCCCGCATCGGGCTCGCCCCGGGCCTGCACGATGCCGGCATGGCGATCGGCAACCTCGAGCGGCTGATCAGCCTCCCGAAGCCCGATCCCTTCCTCACCGACGAGGCCGGCGGACGCGGCCCGACGAACTCGGACCTGGCTTTCCAGGACAACTTCGTCTTCCAGGGCAGCTACTGGGGTTTCCAGGTGTTCGACGCCTCGGATCCCGCGCAACCCGAACTCGTCGTCGCGGTCGTGTGCCCCGGCGGGCAGGGTGACGTCAGCGTACACGAGAACCTCCTCTTCATGTCGGTCCAGCAGACGTCGGCGCGACTCGACTGCGGCACGGAAGGGGTACAGGACAGCGTCAGCACCGTACGCCTTCAGGGGATCCGGATCTTCGACATCTCCGACATCGGGAATCCGCGGCAGGTGAAGACCGTGCAGACGTGCCGCGGTTCCCACACGCACACGCTGGTCACCGATCCGAACGACGACTCACACGTCTACATCTACGTCTCGGGCACGGGCCGCGTGCGTTCGGGCACTGAACTCGAGGGCTGCTCCGGCCTGCCGGCGGAGGAGGACGAGCGCACGGCGCTGTTCAGGATCGAAATCATCGAGGTGCCGGTGGACGCGCCGGAGAACGCCGAAGTCGTGAACATGCCGCGCATCTTCGCGGATCCCGAGACGGGGGAAATCGCGGGCCTGTGGGCGGGAGGCGACCACGGCGAAGGCACGCAGTCGTCACGTCTCACGAACCAGTGCCACGACATCACGGTGCGCTCCGATCTGGGCCTCGCCGCCGGGGCCTGCTCGGGGAACGGCATCCTGCTGGACATCTCCGACCCCGAGAATCCGGTGCGCATCGACCAGGTGGTCGATCCGAACTTCGCCTACTGGCACTCGGCCACCTTCAACAACGACGGGACCGCGATCGTCTTCACGGACGAATGGGGAGGCGGCGGAGCCCCCCGGTGCCGCGGCTCCGACCCGGAGACGTGGGGCGCGAACGCGATCTTCACGATCCGCGACCGCAAGATGGAACTGGCGGGCTACTACAAGCTGCCGGTGCCGCAGACGGAGCAGGAGAACTGCGTCGCCCACAACGGCTCCATGATCCCGGTGCCGGGCCGCGACATCATGGTGCAGGGGTGGTACCAGGGCGGCCTCTCGATCTTCGATTTCACCGACCCGGCGAATCCGTTCGAGATCGCCTACTTCGACCGCGGTCCGCTCGACGCCGTAGAGATGCTGAGCGGCGGCTACTGGTCGGCCTACTGGCACAACGGATCGATCTACGGCGCCGAGATCGCGCGTGGCGTGGACGTGTTCCAGCTGGCGGCGAGCGAGCACCTCTCACAGGCCGAGGTCGACGCGGCGATGTCGGTGATGGTCGGCGACTCCAACGTGCAGAACCAGGAAGTCTATGCCTGGCCCGCCAGCTTCGCGGTGGCACGCTCCTACCTCATCCAGATGCAGCGCGGCAACGGGATCCAGGTCGAGCGCGGAGAGCGCGTCGCGGCGCTGCTCGACCAGGCCGAGAGCCAGTCGGGCACGGAGCGCGGCGCCACGCTCGACGAACTGAACGCGGTGGCCGACGAACTCGACGTGGACGCGCGACGCGCCGCCAACGCCCAGGGGCCGGGAGATGCCCGGCGTCTGGCGCTCCTCGCCGACGCGATCCGCGACCTGACGGCTTCGCTGCGCTGACCTCCATCTCTCGCGGGAAGCTCCGGGGGTCGCACGCGGCCCCCGGGGCAGTGTCATACCTTCAGTAACCATGCTCTCGAAACGACCCGTCCGGATCCTCGCATCGGGCCTCGCCCTCCTGGCCGTGCTCTCGTGCGGAGACAACCCGACCGATCCGGTGACTCCACCCGACCCCCCGGAGCCGCCGCGACCCGCTTCGATTTCGATCAGTCCGGCCACCGTGGAGTTGTCGGCGCTCGGCGAGACGGTCCGCCTCACGGCGGAGATCCGCGACCAGTTCGGAAGCCCCTTCCAAGGTGCGCAGGTGACGTGGTCCTCCAGCGACACCGCCGTCGCCACGGTGGACGCGGGCGGGCTCGTCACCGCCGTTGCCAACGGCGAGGCCGCCGTCACCGCCACGTCGGACGAGGCGAACGCGACGGTGCAGGTTTCCGTCCGTCAGTTCGCCGCCTCGGTCGCCGTTTCTCCCGAAACGTTGAGTCTGGCGGCTCTCGGCGACACCGCCCGACTCGTAGCAATGCTTCGCGACACCGGCGGCAACGACGTCCCGGGGGCAGAGGTTGCATGGTCTACGAGCGACCCCACCATCGCCACGGTGGATGCGACCGGGCTCGTCACGGCCATTGCCAACGGCGAGACGCGTGTTACGGCCACCTCCGGCGAGGTCGACGGGACCATCCCCGTGTCTGTTCGCCAATCCGCCGCCTCTCTGGCCGTCTCGCCGGATCCGCTGACGCTCGCGGCCCCCGGGGACACGACGCGGCTCTCGGCCACTGTGCGCGACGCCGGGGGCAGCCTGATCGAGAGCCCGGGAGTGGCTTGGTCCTCCAGCGATGCCACCATCGTCGCAGTCGACGGGACGGGTCTCGTCACCGCAGCCGGGAAAGGCGAAGCGACCGTGACCGCCACGTCCGGCGAGGCCGGCGGAACCGTCGCGGTCTCCGTCCGTCAGTCCGCCCGCGCGGTGAGGTGCGTGGATGGCAGAGCCGATAGCTACCCCTGTGAGGGCGTGGATCTTGTGGGCCAGGTGTCCCCCAGTGGACTCCGGCCCGGCCGGCCCGCCGACGATCTGAACGACGTATGGGGCTGGACGGATCCCCTCACCGGAACGGAGTACGCGCTCGTGGGGCGGAACGACGGACTGTCGATCGTCGATCTTTCCGATCCGTCGGATCCGCGGCCCGTCGCCTTCCTCTCTTCCTCAACGGCTCCGAGTCTCTGGCGCGATGTGAAGGTGTACGCGGATCACGCCTATATCGTGGCCGACGCCGCGAGGGGGCATGGCGTTCACATCCTCGACCTCACCCGGCTGCGGGGCCTCGACGAGTTCACCGAACTCCGGCGGGACGCGCGTTACACCCGGGTGAGTTCCGTCCACAACATCGCCATCAACGAGGAGACGGGGTTCGCCTACCTGGTCGGGAGTGCGGACGGCGGGGAAACCTGCGGGGGCGGCCTGCACATGGTCGACGTCTCGAACCCGACGGCGCCCAGGTTCGCGGGTTGTCACGCCGCCGCCGGCACCGGCTTCCGTGGTACCGGCTACACGCACGATGTCCAGTGCGTCGTCTACCGCGGTCCGGACGCGACGTACGCGGGACGTGAGATCTGCGTCGGGTCGAACGAAACCCACGTGGTCGTGTCGGACGTTACCGACAAGTCGAATCCGAAGACGCTTTCCACGGGCGCGTATCCACGCGTCGGGTACGCCCACCAGGGCTGGCTCGACGAAGCACACCGCTTCTTCTACCAGAACGACGAACTCGACGAGTACTACAACATGGTCCCGGCAGCCCGCACGCTGGTCTGGGACCTGGCGGATCTCGAGGATCCCGTCCTCGTCCGAGAGCACTACGGGCCCAACAGCGCCACCGACCACAACCTCTACGTCCGCGGCAACCTCATCTATCACTCGAACTACAACTTCGGGATCAGGATCCTCGACATCTCCATCAGGGACAATCCTGTGGAACTCGGCTTCTTCGACACGGTGCCGGAAACTGACAGCTCGGAGCTCTGGGGCTCGTGGTCGAACTACCCGTACTTCGAGAGCGGCATCCTGGTCGTCACCAGCATGCGTGAGGGTCTGTTCGTGCTGCGCCTCCAGCGTTAGCGGCCCACTGACGAGTCGTCGCGGGTGGGGCCTGTGGCTCCTGTGGGTCGTTGCGAGCGCCATCGGCGGCGCGGTGGGCGTGATTCCGGCGCGGGTGGTGGGAACGGCGATGGGCGAGGCCGTACTCGGGGCCGTCGCCGCAGGTGGGGTGCTGGGTGCGATCGCGACGGGGCAGTGGCTCGTTCTGCGGCGGCGGTCGCCCTGGGCCGACTGGTGGGTGCCGGCGACCCTTGCTGCCGGACTCGTCGGCGGCGCCATCGCCCTGGGTGTGCTGGATCTCCTCTCCGCAAACGGGCGCGAGGCCCTGGGGGGGATCGTGGGGAGCCTCGCGGGCCTGAGCGCGTTCGGGATTGTCCAATGGCTGATTCTGCGGCGCGTCACCCAGGCCGGCTGGTGGACGCTGGCAAGCGTCGTGGGCCTCGTCGCGGCGGGGCCGCTCGGCGTGGGCGTGCTCGGCTTTCTCGTCGGAGACGGCGCCGGCTTCGGGGCCGTGTACGGGGCGATCACGGGCGCACGGTTCGTCACCGCCAACCGCCGGCGCCCGGCCACCGCTCCGGGAGCCCGAGCGCGCCCAGGGCAAGGGCCGAGGGAACCCAGGCACGGGGGTCGCCGTATCATGGCGAGAACCGCCGCGCCGGGAGGCCGGCCGCCACCGCCTCAACCCCGACGCGAGCCCGAGACCAGCCAGGCATGAAGCACGACGCCCCGACCGATTCGACCTCTTTTGCCGGCGGACTTACCCGGGGCATTGTCCCCGGCGGCACCTTCCTCGCGGACTTCCTCTACCCGGCCCCCGCGGAGCGTCGGGTCGGGGCGATCATCCGCTGGTGGGAGAAGCGCCGCCTCCCCTACAACCTCGTCGTCGGCGTAACCGGACTCGTGACGATGACGTTCGGCATGGTGGTCTCGGCGGTGGTGGCCGGACTTCAACCGATCGACATGTTCCGCGGGGCCATTTGGTGGGCCGTGATGGCAAACCTGTGCTATTCGCTGGGTCCCGTGGCCGAGATCGCGCTCGAGAAGATGTTCGGCGGACGCCTCCTCCCCGCCGGTCCCCTCCTCTTCCGCGCGGGCGTGACCCTCGCCGTTGGCGTCACCCTGCTCCCCATCCTCCTGTTCATGATCGGAACCGTCGCGATGATTCTGGGCTTGTGATGGAGCGCGAAACCACGACCGATTTCGCTCTGCCATCCGGCCCCTCGTCCGGGGGCATCGTCCCCGGAGGCACCGCGCTCGGTGATTTCCTCTATCCGGCTCCTGCCAGGCGTCGCGTCGGGGCGATCATCGGCTGGTGGGAGAAGCGCCGTCTGCCCTACAACCTGACCATCGGCGGAACCGGGTTCGTGACGGTGACCATCGGTTCGCTGATCATGGGCCTGAACGGCGATTTCGAGCCCCT
Source organism: Candidatus Palauibacter sp. (assembly GCF_965222475.1). Lineage (GTDB taxonomy): Bacteria > Gemmatimonadota > Gemmatimonadetes > Palauibacterales > Palauibacteraceae > Palauibacter. Next base: position 260,902 of record NZ_CBDCUB010000004.1, read on the forward strand.
GTTCTGGGTCCGCTCCGGCATATTCTGGCTGGTCGCGGCGAACGTATCCTACACGCTGGGCCCCATAGCCGAGATCGCACTCCAGAAGCTCTTCGGCCGCAAACTCTTCCCCGCCGGCCCCCTGCTCTTCCGGGCCGCCGTGACCGTCGCGGTTGGCGTCACGCTGCTCCCCATCATCTTCATCGCGCTGGGGTACCTCGCGATGAGTCTTGGCATCGGCCCCTGAAGCAGTCGTTTCACGTTCCCGCGGGAACGTTCTCTCGTCAGTCGACGCCGATGGAGTGGGGGCCGATGTCGGCGAGGGACGGGGTACCGACCGCACCCATCGTGATGCGCAGTTCCTCGATCAGGATCTCGAGCACGCGCTCGACGCCGGTCTGGCCGAAGGCGCCGAGCCCCCACAGATAGGGACGCCCGATCGCGACCGCGGTAGCCCCGCGCGCGATGCCCTTGAAGATGTCCGTCCCGCGGCGGAAGCCCCCGTCGACGATGATCGGGATCTCGCCCGCTACCGCTTCGACGACTTCCGGGAGCGCGTCGATCGTCGCGCGCCCGCTCCCCTCCGCGCGGCCGCCGTGGTTCGAGACCCAGATCCCGTCCACGCCGTGTTCGAGCGCGAGTTCCGCGTCCTCGCGCGTGACGAGGCCCTTGACGACGATCCGCTGGTCGGTGATGTCGCGCAGACGGTGGACGTAGTCCCACGTCATCGTCGGCCCGCCACTGTCCGGCGGACCCTGGGGCAGCCCTTCGTACATCGGCTTCACGGGGTCCGCCCGCCCCCCGCTCCGGTGGCAGCTGTCGCAGTTGCGATCGTCGATCCGCCCGTAGCGCTGTAGGGTGAGGCGGTTGCTCCCGCCGAGGAGGTCGACGGTAAGCACGATCACGGGGCAGCCGGCCTCGCGGACCCGTTCGATGAGGGCGACGGTGGCCGTCCAGTAGCGGGGCGCGTAGAGCTGATACCACACGGGTTCGCCCCTCGCCTCGTTCACCGCCTCGACCCCCGTCGAACTGACGGATGAGAGCGTCTGCAGGTGGTTGCGGGCCGCCGCGGCCCGAGCCGTGGCCAGTTCGCCGTCGCGGTGGAAGGCGCCCTGGCTCCCCGCCGGCGCGATCATGAGCGGCGTCGGCCACTCGCGGCCGAAGATCGACACGCGCATGTCGATGTTCGAGACGTCCACCAGGCGGCGCGCGCGGAGGTAGATTCGCTCCAGCGAGGCCCGGTTGTTCGCCTGCGTCCCCTCCCCGTCGACGCCCGTCTTGATATAGCCCCAGTGCGCCGTGGGCACCGTCTGCGCGGCGACCTTCTCGAGGTCGAACACATCGAGCGCCTCCTGCGCCGACGCGACGAGGTCGTCGAGCGACCGGGACGGCGCCTCCTGCGCGAGCGCGCGACCGATGAGGCTCAGGTCGCCGCAGGCCCCCAGCGCCCCCAGGAGCGGGCTTGCCGCGAGCCAGCGGAGGAGGTCACGGCGGTGAACGGCTCTCGATTCCGGGCTCGATTCCAGGGTGTCCTGCATGCCGGCGCTCCTCGCGAAGGGTCCATCTCAGGGTGTCCGCCGCGACGGCTCGCGTCAACGCAGGGACGTCCGGCGGCCGACCCGCCGGGCAACGCGAGAATTCGATAAGATGTCCATCCAAACGCCCGCTCCGGTCACCGGCGCTCGGAGCGCCGTCACGCATTCGACACACATCCGACGCACATTTGCGAGGAGAGGAAACAGCCGACGTGAGTCACGACATCGAAGCGATCCAGGAGAAGATCCGCGAGGAGAGCGCCTTCGTCGAACGGCTGGTCGACGAGGTCGGGCGCGTCATCGTGGGCCAGAGATACCATGGTCGAGCGGCTGCTGATCGGCCTCCTCGCGGACGGTCACGTGCTGATGGAAGGCGTGCCGGGCCTGGCGAAGACCCTCACCGTGCGCACGCTCGCGCAGGCGATCGACACCGGCTTCCAGCGGATCCAGTTCACGCCGGACCTCCTCCCCGCAGACCTCATCGGGACGCTGATCTTCGACCCCAAGCGGAGCGAGTTCCAGACCCGCAGGGGTCCCATCTTCTCCAACATCATCCTCGCCGACGAGATCAACCGCTCTCCCGCCAAGGTGCAGTCGGCGCTGCTGGAGGCGATGCAGGAGCGCACCGTGACGATCGGGGATGAGACCTTCCCCCTCGACGACCCCTTCCTCGTGCTCGCCACGCAGAACCCGATCGAGCAGGAGGGCACCTACCCGCTCCCCGAGGCCCAGGTCGACCGGTTCATGCTCAAGCTCTCCGTCGGCTATCCGGACAAGGACGAAGAACTCGAGATCATGCGGCGCATGGGCGTCGGCTCCGCTCCCGAGACGCGGCCGGTCGTCACACCGGAGGAGATCCTCCGGGCCCGCGGCGCCGTCGACCTCATCTACATGGACCGGCAGGTCGAGCGGTATATCGTGGAACTCGTTTTCGCCTCGCGCGCGCCGGCCGAGCACGGGCTCGAGGATCTGGCGGACCTCATCGCCTACGGAGCCTCGCCCCGGGCCAGCATCTGCCTCTCGCGGACGGCCCGGGCGCACGCCTTCCTGCGGCACCGCGGCTACGTGACGCCCGAGGATGTGCGCTCGGTCGCCCTCGATGTCCTGCGCCACCGCGTCCTCATCACGTACGAGGCGGAGGCCGAGGAGGTCACGAGCGAGGATGTCGTGAACCGCATCCTCGACAGCGTCGAGGTCCCCTAGCCGGGCCGCGGGTCGCTGGCGGGCAGGCCGAGGACGACGGAGAGCGACGGATGATTCCGAGGGAGATCCTCAGGAAGGTGCGCCGGATCGAGATCACGACCCGGGGCCTCGTGGACCAGGTGTTCTCGGGCGAATACCACTCCGTGTTCAAGGGACGCGGGATCAACTTCGCCGAGGTGCGCGAGTACGACTACGGCGACGACATCCGCACCATCGACTGGAACGTCACCGCGCGCACGGGGACCCCGCACGTCAAGATCTTCGAGGAAGAGCGCGAACTGACGGTCATGCTGCTCGTCGACGTGAGCGCCTCCGGCGACTTCGGCACGCGGGAGCGCATGAAGGGAGATCTCGCGGTGGAGGTGTGCTCGCTGCTCGCCTTCAGCGCGATCAAGAACAACGACAAGGTGGGGCTCATCATCTTCAGCGACCGCGTGGAGAAGTTCGTCCCGCCCCGCAAGGGACGGCGACACGTGCTGCGCGTGCTGCGGGAGATGCTGTACCACGAGCCGGAAGGGCGGACGACGGATCTCGCCGCGGCACTCGAGTACCTGTCGCGCATCATCCGGCGGCGGGCCGTCGTCTTCGTCGTGTCCGACTTCGTGTCGAAGCCGTTCGAGAAGGCCCTCGGCGTGGCCGGCCGCCGGCACGACGTGATCGCGCTCCGCGTCCGGGACCGGCGCGAGGCGGAGCTTCCCCCCATCGGTCTCATGGAACTCGAGGACGCGGAGACCGGCGAGCGGCTCATCGTCGACACCTCGGACCGGGAGTTCCGCGCGGCCCTCGATACTCAGGGGGCGGAGGAGCGCGCGAGGCAGGATCGAACCTTCCGGCGCGGCAAGGTGGATGTCGTGGACCTGAGCCCCGGGTGCCCGTACCTGCGGCCGCTGATGAGGTTCTTCGAGGAACGGGGGCGGCGGGCATGACGCGCGGGTCGGTTCCTCGCGCGTGGCGGACCGCGGTCGTGGGGGCCGGGCTGGCCCTCTCGGGCCTCGCGGCGGCGGTCGAGGACGGGCGCGGGCAGACGCCGCGGGTCACGATCGAGGCGGACACGACGGAGATCCACGTCGGCGACCCGCTCTCGCTGCGGCTGTCGGTGGAACACCCGGCCGACCTGTCCGTGCGCTGGCCGGATTCCCTGCCGCTGGGACCGTTCGAGGCGCTCGTCCTGGAGGTGGGCAAGCCGGTGGCGGAGGGAGCCGGTGCGCGCACACCCGCAGTCCTCCGCGTGACCGCGTTCGAACTCGGCGAACTCGAGCTTCCATCGTTCGACCTCGAACTCTCGGACGGGGCGGAGCGACGCGTGACCGTCTCCACCGATCCGGTCGAGATCGGCGTGACGACGATCGGACTCGATGAGGGCGGGGACATCCGCGACGTGAAGGGCCCGCGCGCGATGGCCCTCAACTGGCTGCTCCTGTGGCCGTGGATACTCCTCGCCCTGGCGCTCGCCGGCCTCGGCTACTGGTGGTTCCGACGTCGGCGGGCCGGGCCCGACGTCGACCGGGCCGTGCCCCCCGAGCCCGAGCGCCCGCCGCACGAGGTCGCCCTCGAGGCGCTGGACCTGCTCGCGGCGTCCCCCCTCCTGGAGCGGGGTGAGATCAAGCGGTACCACATCGCGATGTCCCGGATCCTCCGTGCCTATCTGGAGGGACGGTACCGAATCTGGGCGCTCGAGATGATCACGCCGGACGTGATCTCGAGCCTGGGACGCGCCGGCGTCGATCCCGCGACGCGGACCGACTTCCAGCGCTTCCTCGAGGCATGCGATCTGGTGAAGTTCGCCAAACAGCGGCCGGACGCCGGCACGTGCCGCCGCACCCTCGCGGACGCGCGGGAACTGGTGGAGCGGACGAAGTTCGTACCGCCCGCCGCCGCCGAGCCCGAGCCGGTGGAGGCGGCGGTCCCATGATCTACCGCTTCGAGGACCCCGCCTTTCTCCTGCTCCTGCTCCTCGTCCCGGCGCTCGCGTACCGTCATCTCGCGAAGGGCGGCCGGAAGGCGGGGGCGCTGCGATTCCCCGATCTCGCGCTCCTGCGCCGCGCGGGGGCCGAGCGCACGGGCCGGGCGCGGCATGTGCCGCTGGCGCTGCGACTTCTCGCCCTTGCCGCGCTCATCGTCGCTTTCGCCCGCCCGCAGTCCGCCTCCACGGTCGAGAACGTGTCGACGGAGGGGATCGACATCGTCATGGTCCTCGACATCTCCAGTTCGATGCTCGCACAGGATCTGACACCCGACCGGCTGGAAGCCGCCAAGGAAGTGGCGGCGGAATTCGTGGCCCGGCGCCCCAACGATCGCATCGGGCTCGTCGTGTTCGCCGGGCAGGCGTTCACCCAGGCCCCGCTCACGATCGACCACCCCGCGGTCTCCTCGGTGATGGCCGAACTCGAGGTGGGGATGGTCGAGGACGGCACCGCGGTCGGCCTCGGGCTCGCGACCGCCCTCAAGCGGCTGGAGTCGAGCGAGGCGGAGTCGCGGATCATCGTCCTCCTCACGGACGGTCGGAACAACCGGGGCGAGATCGACCCGGCCACGGCCGCCCGCATGGCCCGGGCGCTGGGGGTGAGGGTCTACACGATCGGGGCCGGCTCGCGGGGCACGGCGCCCGTCCCCGTCGACGACCCCGTATTCGGGCGGCGGCTCGTCTCGATCCCGGTGGACGTGGACGAACCTACGTTGACGGAGGTCGCCGAGGTCACCGGCGGGCGGTACTTCCGCGCCACGGACCGCGAGAGCCTCGAGCGGATCTACGAGGAGATCGACGCACTCGAGATGACCGAGATCGACGTCGAGAGCTTCACGAGCTACGGCGAACTGTTCCTTTTCCCGCTCGCCGCCGGACTCGGCCTGCTGCTGCTCGAGATCGGGCTCGCGCAGACCGTCCTCAGAAGATTGCCCTAGACAGGAGGTGGTGTAGGTCGTGTTCCGGTTCGGTTTCGTGACGGCTCTCGTGGCGCTGGCGCTGATCCCGCTGGCGGTCGCGCTGCTGTGGCGGGGGGCGGCGCTGCGACGCCGGGCGCTGGCCCGCTTCGGAGACGTGGAGCTGGTGCGGCAGCTGAGCCGAACCGTGAACCCGCGGGCCCGCTTCTGGAAGGCTGTGCTCGTGCTCGCGGCGGTGGGGTTCGCGGTCGTGGCCATGGCGCGACCGCAGTTCGGCTCGCGCGTGGAGACCGTCCGCCGCGAGGGCATGGACATCGTGGTCGCGCTCGATCTGTCCACCTCGATGCTGGCGGAGGACATCGCCCCCAACCGTCTGCAGCGCTCGAAGCTCGAGATCCAGCGCCTCATCGAGCGGCTGGACGGGGACCGCATCGGCCTCATCGCCTTCGCCGGACAGGCGTTCGTCCAGAGCCCCCTCACCTCCGACTACGGGGCGGCGCGCCTCTTCCTCAACGCGATGGACACGGACCTCGTGCCGATACAGGGGACCGACCTCGGGGCCGCGCTCGAACTCGCGCTCGACGCCTTCTCCGACGCGCCGGTCGAGGAGCGGCTCATCATCGCGGTCACGGACGGCGAGGACCACGAGGGAGGGATCGAGGCCGCGGTCGAGCGGGCCCTCGACGCCGGGGTCATCATTCACACGGTGGGTGTGGGTTCGACGGACGGCGTGCCGATCCCCGAGTTCGACGCGGCCGGCCGGCCGAGCGGGTTCAAGCGGGACGAAACGGGAGCCGTGATCACCACACGACTCGACGAGACGACGCTGCGGCAGATCGCGGCGCGGACGGGCGGACAGTTGTTCCGCAGCACCCCCGAAGCAAGCGAACTCACGGCCCTCATCGAGGAAATCGCGTCGCTTGGCGGGCGGGAGATTGACGCCCGCGAGGTCACGCAGTTCGAGGAACAGTTTCAGATCTTCCTGGGCGCCGCGATTCTCCTATTGTTCCTGGAGAGTCTGTGGACGGACCGGAAGAAGACGGTACGAGCCTGGAGAGGGAGGTTTTCGTGAGCACGAAGCGTGGCGGCATCGACATCCGGCGGCCTCCGTCGCTCCCCGTCACCGCGGCTCGGGCGGCTCGCGCGGCTCGGGCGGCCCTGACGGCTTTCACTGCCCTCGTCGCCCTCCTGGTCGCGGGGGCGGCCGAACTCCGGGGCCAGGCGGGGCGCGGCGAGACGCGCGAGGGGAACCGCCTCTACGAGGAGGGACGGTACGCGGAGGCGCACGAGAAGTATCTCGAGGCGCTGCTCGAGGCTCCCGACTCCCCCATCATCCGGTTCAACGACGGGAACGCGCTCTACCGGGGCGAGAACTACGAGTCCGCGCTGGAGTCCTTCCGCGCCGCCGTGGAGAGCGGGAACCCGCAACTCGCCGCGGCCGCCTGGTACAACCTCGGGAACACGCTCTACCGGCAGGGCGCCCTGCCCGAGAGCCTCGAGGCGTTCAAGCAGGCGCTGCGCGCGGACCCGGCGGACGTCGACGCCAAGCACAACCTCGAGCGCGTACTCGAACTGATGCGGGAGCAACAGCAACAGCAACAGGGTGACGGCGAGAACGAACCGGAAGACGAACAGGAGAACGAGGGACAACCGCCGCCCGAGGGGGGAGAACGGAACCGGGAGGAGCAGCAGGACCCGGAGGAGCAGCAGGACCAGGAGCGGAACCCGGACGACGCCGAGCCACCGCCCGAGGGCGGACCTCCGCCGCCGGGGGAGATGACGAGGGAAGAGGCGGAGCGTCTGCTGGACGCGATTCAGGAGGATCAGGACGAAGTGAATCGGAAGCCGCGAACCGCCGCGCGCGGGACGAGGCCGCGCAGGGACTGGTGATGAGGGTCCTTTCGTTCGCGCTCCGCCGGGCGCCCGCCGCGCCGGCGTGGCTCCTGGCCTGCGCCCTGGCCCCGTCCGTTCTGGCGGGGCAGGACGTCACGGCCTCCGCGCATCTCGACCGGGGGGAGGTCGGCATCGGGCAGACCTTCACGCTCAACGTCGTGCTGGAGGGCGTGCAGCGGTTCGACCAGGACCCGGTGCTCCCCGACATGAGCGCCTTCGCCGCCTTCCTGAGCAGCGGGACGCAGACTTCGGTCCGGATCGTGAACGGACGGACGACGGTCTCGCTCACCGTGCAGTACCGCTTTCAGGCGACGGCGGAGGGGACGTTCGAGATCGGGCCCGTGGCGGTGGCGGCGAGCGGGCGGACGCTGAGCACGGAGCCGCTCAGCCTGCGGGTGTCGCCGACCCCGCCGCCGGGACCGGGCTCGGGGGGCGCACCTGCGCAACGGCCCGCCGACTCGGGGACGATCGGCCCGGACGACCTGTTCGTCGTCGCCGAGCCGAACAAGCGCCAGGTACGCGAGAACGAGCCCGTCATCGTCGAGTACCGGCTCTACACGCGCGTCAACGTGAGTTCGTACGGGGTGACGCGTCTTCCGCCGACGCCGGGGTTCTGGGTCGAGGAGTTCGAACTGCCGCAACAGCCGCGGGTCGAGCAGGTGGTGCGGGACGGCGAGGCGTACGCCACGGCGCTCATCCGCAAGGTAGCGCTGTACCCGACCGGACCGGGCACCAAGACGCTCGAGCCGCTCGCGATCGAGGCCCAGGTGCGCGTGCAGCGGCGGTCGCGGGACCGCTTTGACGAGATCTTCGGTGGCTTCTTCGACCGGAGTTCCCTGTTCGGAGCAGTCGTATCGACGGGAGCCGCTTCGCGCCCGATAGAGATCGAGGTGCTTCCGCTCCCGGCGGAGGGCCGGCCCGCCGGGTTCACCGGACTCGTGGGGGACCTCGCGGTCGAGAGTTCGGTCGACCGCGACAGCCTCGCCGCGAACGAGGCGGTGACGCTGCGCGTGGAGGTATCCGGTTCCGGCAACCTGAAGGCGCTGGCGCCGCCGGAACTCGCCTTTCCGCCCACGGTCGAGGCCTTTCCGCCCGAGGTGACGGACCGCCTCGGCACCACGGACGCGGGCGTGTCGGGGACCCGCACGTGGGAATACGTGCTGATCCCGCGCGCGCCGGGGACGCTGACCGTCCCGGGCGTCGACCTGGGGTACTTCGACGCGGCGGCGGGCCGGTACGAGACGGCATCGGCGGACCCGGTCGAACTGAGGGTGACGGGCCGGGCGGTCGTGGACGCGCTGCCCGGGGCACGCGCGCGCGGCTCGGTCGAGGCGCTGCGCTCGGACATCCGCTTCATCCGGATCGACACGCCGCGCTTCCGCCGCCGGGGCGAGACGCTGTTCGACCAGGCCTGGTTCTGGGTCGTCGCGCTGGCGCCGCTCGGCATGATCGCCGGCGCGGCCGGGGTGCGGCGCCGGCGCGACCGGCTCGCGGGCGACCAGGCGTACGCGCGCGACCGCCGGGCGGCCCGCGTGGCCCGGAAGCGCCTGGCCCGGGCGGCCCGGCTCGCGGGCGGCGAAGATGCCCGGGCCTTCTACGCCGAGACGGCCCGGGCGCTCGAGGGCTACGCGGCCGACAAGCTCGACACCTCGGCCGCCGGCATCATCCGCGACGATCTGCGCCCTGCCCTGGCCGGCCGCGGCGCCCGCGCCACCACGGCCGACGAGTTCTTCGCCGTCCTCGACGCGTGCGACCGGCAGCGCTTCGCCCCGGTCGGCGCGGAGATCGGGGAGCGGCGCGCCTTCCTCGCCCGCGCCGAGTCGGTGCTGTCGGCGCTCGCCCGGGAGATCGGCTGATGCCGCGCCGAACCACCCAACGCACGCGTGCGGGCCGGCGGCCTCGGCCGCGCCGGCTACTGCTGGCGGCACTCCCGTTGGGGTTTGCGGCCAGCGCCTTCGCGGCCGGCACCTCCGCGGCCGGGCTCGCCAGCCTGCAGGAAGCTCCGGCCCTGTCGGACGCGGCGTCGGCCGCCGACCGGTTCCAGGAGGGGAACCGGCTCTACCAGGCGGGGGACTACGAGGGCGCCCTCGACGCCTGGCTCGGGCTGTTCGAGGAGGGGCTGGACAGCGCCGACCTCCACTACAACATCGGAAACGCATACTTCAAGCTCGGCGAGTTGGGCCGCGCGATCCTCTTCTACGAGCGGGCCCGGGTCGAACTTCCGGGCGACGAGAGCGTGCGCGCCAACCTGGAACTCGCGCGCTCCCTCACGGCCGACCAGATCACGCCCCTCCCCGGCTTCTGGGTGCCGCGCGTCGTGAGCTGGGCCGTGCGCCTCGTGCCTCGTGGCTGGCTGATCGCGATCGTCACGGTGGGCTATCTCGCCCTCGCCTCCGCCCTCCTCCATCAACTGCTCGCGAGGGAGCCGCGTCCGTGGACAGGGCGCGTCGCCGCGACGGCCACCGTCCTCACACTCGTCTTCGGGGCGAATCTCCTCATCCGCGAGTTCGATATCGGACGGGCCGAGCGCGGCGTGATCCTCCGGACCGAGACCGCGGTCCAGAGCGCGCCCTCCGATGATCCGTCGCTGCAGCTGTTCACCATCCACGAGGGGGCCGTCGTCCGCATCGACCGGCGATCCGACGAGTGGATCGAGATCGTGCTCGAGGATGGCAAGGTCGGGTGGGTGCGAGCCGGAGACCTCGAAACGATATAGCTGCACGTGCCCAACCCGGGAGTGCCGGAACCCGAAGTCCGGATCGATGAGCGGCTGGTGGCGGATCTGCTGCGGGCCCAGCATCCCGATTTGGCGGATCTGCCCATCCACGAGCGCCACTCGGGGTGGGACAACGTCACCTACCGGCTCGGCGACGACCTTGCGGCGCGGCTGCCGCGCCGGCGCGCGGCCGCCGAACTCGCGATCAAGGAACAGACGTGCCTTCCGTCGCTCGCCCGCCAGCTGCCGGTGGCGGTCCCTGTCCCGCTTCGGGTCGGGGGGGCCGGGGCGGAGTTCCCCTGGCCGTGGAGCGTCGTCCCGTGGATTCCCGGCACGACGGCGAACGTCGAGCCACTCGGAGTCGCCGAGGGGGCGCGCGTCGCGGACTTCCTGGCGGCACTGCACGCCATCGCGTCGCCCGGAGCGCCGACGAACCCCTTCCGCGGGGGGCCGCTGAGGGATCGGGCCGGGGACGTCGAAGGCCGGCTCGCGAAGCTGAGCGACCGGACCGACCTCGTGACTCCGGAGCTCCTCCGCGCGTGGCGGCGCGCCGTCGCCGCACCGACCCACGGGGCGCGCCGCTGGCTGCACGGAGACCTGCACCCTTCCAATCTCATCGTCCGGGGGGGGATCCTCACCGGGGTCATCGACTGGGGAGACCTCGCGGCGGGCGACGTGGCGACGGATCTCGCCGCCGTGTGGATGTTGTTCGAGGACCGCCAGGCGCGGAGCGCGTGCCTGGCTTCGTACGGCGCGCCCGAAGCCCTGGTCGTACGCGCGATGGGCTGGGCGATCTTCTTCGGCTCCGCGTTCGGGGCTCTTCCGAATCCCGCCGGCGACCCCGCGCCCGCCCCCGGCCGACCGCCGGACAAGGTCGCCGCGGCCGCCCTTCGCCGTCTCGCCGAAGACCTGTAGCGCTGTCCGACATCCGACGGCGCGTCTGGCCGATCGGGGTGGCTCGCGCCAGTTTTTGCGGGCACAGCCGCAGCGGCGCAGGGGAAGGCGAGGCCGAGTGAACCGTCGGACGCTGATCAAGACCGTAGGGGCGGCCGCCCTGAGTGGTGGGCTCGGGGGCTGCTCCGGCGTCTGGCGTCGCTATCCTCCGGCCTCGGCCGCGCCGGCCTTCCCCCTCCTCCGCGTCTCACCCGATCGCGTCATCCGGACCACGGTGGGGCTTCGACCCTTCCGTCCCGCGGGCTTCCGCGTGGCCGCCGAGCGGCTGGACGACAAGACCGTGATCCACAACTACGGGCACGGCGGGGCGGGGATCTCGCTCTCGTGGGGGACGGGCCTGCTCGTGGCCGACCTGGCCGAGCCTCACGCCTCGCGGCAGGCGGCCGTCATCGGAGCCGGCGCCGTCGGCCTCGCCACCGCGCGTCAGCTCCAGCGGCGCGGCTTCGACGTGACCATCTACGCCCGCGCGCTGCCGCCCGACACGACCTCGAACATGGCCTACGCGGGGTTTTCACCCCTCTCGAACCTCGTGTCGGCCCCGGAGCGGACCCCGTCCTTCGACGCACAGTTCGACCGCGCGGTCCGCGCGTCGTACCGGCAACTCCAGCTGCTCGCGGGGGCGGGACGCGGCGTGTCGTGGCTGACGACGTACACGTGGAGGAACCGTCTCGCGGGTCCGGCGAGCGAAGATTCGGGCCTGGCGGAGGTCGAGAGCGGCCTCGACCCCGGTCTCGATGTGGAGGCGACGGTGCTGCAGCCGGGAGAACATCCCTTCCCCGGCACGTACGCGCTCCGCCGGCCGACGCTCCGCATCGAACCCTCGATCTACCTCGACCGGCTGATGGAGGAGTTCCTCCTCTTCGGCGGGCGGGTGCGGATCCGCGACTTCGGCACGCCTCGCGACCTCATGTCGCTCGACGAACCGCTCATCGCCAACTGCACGGGGCTGGGCTCGCGGGCCCTGTTCGGGGACGAGACGATGACGCCCATCAAGGGCCAGCTCACCTTCCTCCCCCCCCAGCCCGAACTCGACTACAGCCTCGAGGGGAGCCCGCCGGGCGGCGGCCGGATCGGGATCCTCCCCCGCGCCGACGGCATCGCCCTCGGGCACGTGATGGAGCGAGGCGACTGGAGTCTCGAGCCGATCCAGGAGGAGATCGCCGAACGCCTCGACCGCGCGACCCGGCTCGTCGCGGCCATGACGGAACGCGCTTCGGGCCTGCGCCGGTTCGCCGCCGCCCGGTGGGGGCCGGGGATGCGCGAGACCCTCGAATCCGATCCCGTCCCCGCGACCCCGCCCCCGGTCGAGAGCTTCTACGACATCGAGTCCTGACCACGCCGGAGCACTCGGCGGAGCCTCCGTCCCAAGGTCTCGAGCAACTCCGCCGCCTCCTCCACGGTGGCGAGCAACTCGGCAAGTTCGGGGTCGTCGCGGGGCCCTGCCTCCCGCCGCTGGCTGTACGCCCGCGGTTCGCGCTCGCGGAGTACGTCGGAAGGGGGCGCAAAAGACGCGAGGGAGTCCGCACCGTATCGCTCCAACGGGTCGCTCGCCCGGGCACGCGCATAGGGAGCCGACGCCTCCCGGACCTCGCGCACGTCCAGGCGGTCCTGCAGCGCATCGCGGCGCCGCGAGGGGGCTGAGAATCGGGGGCCGGGTGGCGAGAAGATCTCCGGAGTCACCGGCGTTCGTCCGGCGGCGACGCCTGAGATCAGTTCCGGCGGGGCACGGTCGAAGACGTCCCCGATGTCGCTGAGCGAGACGGGGGGCACCTCCCCGGCCGCCTGCGCCTCCCGCACCCGCCGGATGAAGCGCAGGCGGTCCCGGACCTGCTCGGGATAGCGGGTCTTCGGCCCCAGCCGCCCGACTCTGGGCAGCAGTCCCAACTGCACGTAGTAGGCGATGGTCCTGCGACTGAACCCCGTGTCGCGTTCCAGTTCCCCGACCGTGTAGCCGCCCATGGTGCCGGTCCCTTCGTTGCGTGACAACTCATGTCGTGTACATGTGACTACTGTTGACTTATCCGGGAATCCGCGTTACTGTCAACATCGTATCATCACTGACAATATACGAGGAGTCGACCCATGGACCAAGTCAAGACCGCCATTTCGAATCTGAGCATCGGAGATCCGGCCTTCCACGGGGGGCTCTCCGTCTTCCCTCTCACGGCGAAGGAGCGCCCTTCCCTCGACTACCAGCTGCTCGCGGACGGGCTGAAGGAGGGACTCGTGTCGGTGCGCGAGGTCTCGCAGGGCGGGAGCGTGCCCGACCTCGCGGTCGAGAACCGCGCGGACCGTCCCGTGCTCATCGTCGACGGCGAGGAACTGGTCGGCGCCAAGCAAAACCGGGTTGCCAACCTCACCCTGCTCGTGGCGGCCGGGAAGACGACGATCATCCCCGTCTCGTGCGTGGAGGCCGGCCGGTGGTCGTACGACCGCCGGGACTTCGCGGTGTCCGAGCGCATGCACTACGCGAGCGGGCGGGCGGAGCGATACCGGAGCGTGCAGGCGTCGATGCGCACGACGGGCACGCGGCGTTCCGATCAGGGCCGGGTCTGGAGTTCCATCGATGAGACGGCCGCAGCGATGTCCGCCCCCTCCGAGACCGGAGCGATGAGCGAGATCTTCGATCGCCACGAGAGGACGCTGAACGACTACGTGCGGGACGTGACCCCCGCCCCGGACCAGGTCGGCGCCATCTTCGCCGTGGGCGAGCGGCGCTACGGGCTCGACCTGTTCGACCGGCCGGGGACGCTGGCCGCGTTCCTCCCCAAGCTCGTCCGCAGCTACGCGGTCGATGCGCTAGGACCGCGGGCGGACGCCGCGAAAGCGGCGCCCCTCTCCGGAGCCCGTGACTTCCTCGACCGGCTGAGCGAGGGATCGTTCGACGACTACCCCGCCGTGGGCCTCGGCCGCGACGTGGGGATCAGGGCGGACGGCGCGATCGGAGGCGCCCTCGTGGCGGACGAGGTCACCCTGCACCTGACGGGGTTCTCGGACCCGCGCAGCCACAGCCGCGGCGGCGACGACGACCGCGTCTACGCCCCCTACCGCCAGCGCCGCGACGCCCTCCGCCGGCGGCACGACCGCTGAGGCCGGCGTGACCCTCGAGCCCCGTCCACTCAGGTCTGGCGCCGTGTGGGGATTGCCGTAGGGTGAGACCCATGCATACGACGAACAGCAGGGTTCAAATCTGGTCGCTGAGTGACACGGATGACGTGCGGGAGTTGCCAAGTCTCTCAGGTCACGCTGCCCACGGATGCCGGTAAGCTGGAGACCAAGACGTACTTCGGCGTGTACGCGGGGTATCCGAAGCCGACGCTCTTCAGCGTCAGCATCGGCGACCAATCATGCAAGCTGGCCCGAGAAGCGTTGGAGACGCTTGGCGAGTCGGCGGATCTCCGGGATTGGGCACACGGTGGTAGGGCGCTGTCGTTCGAATCCGCCCACGAATGGGCTCGGATCCGGCCCGCCTTGCTCGGATTCGTCGACTCGGTCATGGAAAAGCTCGTCATCGAGGAGATCTGAGAACGCCCGCGCGTACGGGAGACCGAAGCCGGCCTGACGCGGGGATCCCGCCCCGCGCGTTTCTCCACCGGTGGTGGCCGCCGTGGCGGTTGCCACGAGCGATGGCGAGGAGATCTGCTTGAACGGACGCGGACGGGGCCCCGAGTCGGCGATGGTCTTCATCCTCATCACCGTCTTCATCGACGTGCTGGGAATCGGGATCATCATCCCCATCCTCCCCGAACTGATCTAGGAGTTCACGGGAGGAAGCACCGCGCTCGCGGGGCGCTGGTTCGGAGTCCTGGCGGCGACCTACGCCGTCGCCCAGTTCTTCTTCGCGCCCATCCTGGGGGCGCTGTCGGACCGGGTCGGGCGGCGGCCGGTCATCCTGATCGCCCTCTTCGGCCTCGGGATCGACTACATCGTTATGGGGCTCGCGCCCTCCATCGGCTGGCTCTTCGCGGGCCGGCTCATCGCTGGCGTGATGGGCGCGAGCATCACCACGGCGAACGCCTACATCGCCGACGTGTCGGAGCCCGAAGTGCGAGCCAGAAACTTCGGCTTCGTCGGCGTGGCCTTCGGCCTCGGATTCATCTTCGGTCCCGCCATCGGTGGACTCCTGGGCGGCATCGACCTGCGGCTTCCCTTCTTCGCGGCGGCGGGACTCGCCTTGGTGAACGCGCTGTACGGCATCTTCGTCCTCCCCGAATCGCTGCCGCCCGAGAAGCGCGACGCCTTCAGCTGGGAGAAGGCCAACCCGGCCGGGAGCCTCCTCGTGCTGCGCTCATATCCGCTGGTGGCGGGCCTCGCCGTGTCCTTCGTGTTCGTAATCATGGCCCAGCGCGGCCTCGAGACCGTGTGGGTGCTCTACACCGGACACAAGTTCGGGTGGGAAGAACTCGCCAACGGCCTGTCGCTGGCGCTCGTGGGACTCATGGCGGTCCTCGTCCAGGGGGGACTCGTCCAGCCCGTGATCAAGCGAATCGGCGAGCGCCGCGCCGTGCTCGGCGGACTGGTCACGGCCGTGATCACCTGCGGCTCATCCCCTTCGTCGAGCGCAACTACAACCTCGTGGAACTCGGACCGCGCGGAACCGGTAGAGTCGAGGGCTGGCGCGCCGGCCGTAGGGTCCGGTGGCTATTCCGTCGCTTTCGCTCCGGGCCGCAGACCGGCTCCCGTAGTCACGTTTCCAGCCCCCGCTCATCGAACCGGACGTGCGGATCTCCCGCATCCGGCTCTCAGCCGGGATCATGCCTTCGCCCACGGAAGGTGTCGTGTCGTCAGCGCAAGGCGCGTGAGGCCGCATTCCTCCCACAGCCGTCGGTTGGAAAATCGCACGTATTTTCCTGATTTCACCTTGTGCTTCCGGCAGAACCACTGTCGCAGCCGCAGGGCCGCGTACGCATCCACAGCCGCGTAGGCCGGACTGACCTGGCCGAGTGTGAAGTAGTTTGCCCATCCGGACAGCATCCGATTGAGGCGCCCTACAACCTCCTCTGCTGGACAGCCCTCGTAACGTGGCTCCGTTTGCGCCCTGATCCTGCGGCGTATGCTTTGAATGCTCGCCTTGCTGGGCCTGGTGCCGATGTACCGGCTTCCGTCCGTCGGGCGATAGTTCCAGCCGATGCGGTATCCAAGGAACTCGATCGGCTCCTCGGGGCATCGGAGGCATCGGGTCTTCCGGGCGTTGACCGGTAGCTTCAGTCGTTCCATGAGCCGGTTGACCGCCGCCAGCATCTCCGCCGCCGGGGCCCTTCCGAGCACGCAGAAGTCATCCGCATAGTTCACGATCTCCGCACCGAAGCGCCGGGCATGACCCAGCGCCTTCCAGCCAAGGATGAACCGCCGCATGTAGATGTTGCTCAACAGCGGCGAGATCGGAGCCCCTTGCGGAGTCCCCTTTCTCTCCTTCCGCGCCCGGTTCGTGCGGCGCGTGCCGCCCTCCCCGTCCTCCTCGACCACCGGCATCTCCAGCCACGCCTTGATGAGTCCGAGCATCCGTCCGTCGCTAACGCGCCGGGCAACACTCTTCATCAATTCGGCGTGCGGTATCTCGCCGAAGTAGTTCGAGAGGTCCGCATCGATCACCTCGTTGCGGCCCCCGCGCAGCAGGCGGTGGACCCGCCTGACCGCGTCCTTGGCGCTTCGTCCCGGCCGGTATCCGTACTGCTCCGGCTCCAGGTCCGCCTCGAAGATCGGCGACAGCACCAGCATTGCCGACGTCTGCGCAACCCGGTCCCTCAGGCAGGGGATGCCCAGGGGACGGAACTTCCCCGGCTGCTTCTTCGGAATGAGCACCTGTCTCACCGGGTTCGGCTTGTAGGTGCCATCCTTCAGGTCCCGCGACAGTTCCCCGATCCAGCTCTCCACTCCGTGCGCCCCGATGTCCGCGACCGTCACACCATCGACGCCAGCCGCTCCGCCGTTGCGCCGGACCATCCCCCATGCCGCCAGCAGGAAGTCCTCCCGCCATACCTTGTCGACAAGGGCGTGAAAGCGCCGTCCGGGTTCTTCCTTCGCTTTCGCATGTAGCACGGTCTGGAGTCTCCGAACGCTCACCGACCCTGTTAGGCTCGCGCCAGTGGTCATGTCCCTGCCTCCTTTCCGTACCGCTCCCAACTCAGGGCCCCTTCCCTCGACGGGCATTACCCCGCGTCCCCGGTACTACGGGCCCATCCGCCACCCCGCCGGCCCGGCCTGCCCCTCGCGGGGTTCCGGTTGCCGCGTGCCACGGCACCGACGGGGCTTCCCGCGTTGCCACACTCTCCATCTTCCACACGTGCCGACGCCACTACCCCGGCGGAAACCAGCCGATTGTCCCGTCGCTCTTCTTTTCCCGGCCAGTCGGCGGCCTTCCCCTTTCTTGCGGAGGGTCGGCTCCCGCGTTTGATGTTTCGAGGCCTGCTCGGCGTTCACTCGCGTTTCGGCCCGCGTGGTCGCTGAACCGCCTTCCGACTTAGCTCCTCCCTTGGCCGTCTCCACCGTTTCCGACTTCGTGCCCGTGTAGGGTGTCGCGTATCGTGCGCGGCCCGTACCGAAGTGCTTCAACCCATGTCGTTACCTCCATGAGCCGCTCCGGTTGCTACCGGCTGGAGCGACAGTTGCCGGGCGGGATTTGCACCCGCAAGGAAGGCGCGCCTTTCCACGGCGCACGCAAGAGCCACGTCTACCAGCAGCTCTCCCCCTTCTCGCACCTGATCTCGGGCGGGCGGGCGACGGTCGCCAAGATGTTCGTCAACATGGCCAGCGGGCAGCGCGGCCTCGTGTGCCACTACGATGTCGTGTGCTTCGACGAGATCGCCGGCGTCTCCTTCGACCAGAAGGACGGCGTCAACATCATGAAGGGCTACATGGCGTCCGGCGAGTTCAGCCGCGGCAAGGAGAGCATCCGCGCCGAGGGCGGCATGGTGATGGTCGGCAACTTCAACGTCTCGGTCGAACAGCAGCAGCGCGTCGGACACCTCCTCAGCCCGCTCCCCAAGCAGATGCGCGACGACACCGCGTTCCACGACCGAATCCACGCCTACGCTCCGGGCTGGGACTTCCCGAAGCTCGACCCCAGAGAACACCTCACGGACCACTTCGGCCTCGTCAACGACTTCCTGAGCGCCTGCTGGACCAGCCTGCGCGCCCAGCCGCGCCTCTCCGTCCTTCAGAACCGCGTCTTCTGGGGCGGCGCGCTCTCCGGCCGGGACATCGAGGCGGTCCACAAGACGGTCTCCGGACTTCTCAAGCTCCTCTTCCCCGACCCCGACATGGATGTCGCGGACGAGGATCTGGAATGGATGGTGCGGCTCGCACTCGAGTCACGCCGCCGCGTGAAGGAGCAGCAGAAGCGCTGCCTAAAGGCCGAGTTCCGCAACACGCACTTCTCGTTCACCCTCGGCGTGGACGGCACCGAACAGTTCGTCGCCACCCCGGAACTCCACAGCGACGAGGCGATCGACCCCGATCCCCTCCCGCCCGGCCAGGTGTGGGCCATCGGACCCGGGCTCCCGGAGACCGGGCCCGGCCTGTACCGGATCGAGGTCACCGAGGGACCAGGCGGCGGAACGAAGATCCTGAACCAGCCCGTCCCGCCCCCCTTCCGCGAGAGCGTGAAGGTGGCATCACCGGCCCCCTCAATCTCGGCGGATCCCTCGACCGCATGGCCGACCCCGTCGCGATCGCCGAACTGGCCGTGGACAAGCAGGCCTCGGTCCTCCTCCTCCCGGTCACCGCCCGCCGAGAACTGATGAACCTTCCAGACGATATCTGGACCAAGCTCAACATCGAGTTCTACAGCGCCGCCGCCGACGCCGTCTTCAAGCTGCTTGAATGACCGGGGTTGAAGGCCAGGTGCTAGGCGCCTTCGCTGAGTCGTTGGAGAACCCAATCCATCAGGCGATCCGCGCGATCAGCGTCTCCACTCCGCCGAATCCGGGATGCCCCGGCTGAACAGGACCTCGAGTCCCGGCTCAAGCGATACGCCCGCCGCCGCTCCCCGTGCCAGGTCGGCCGGAGCCATGTCGCGCAGGATGCCCCGCACCTCGCCGGTGTCGCGGTCGCGCAGAATGACCACCGGAAGGTCCGTCTCTCCGTCGAGAGTGAAGGCACCGTCGGGCCCCGACAGGGTGATCTCCGCCAGGCTGTCGGCCCACTCCGGCTCGACCGGGAGCGCGAACACGAAGCTCGAGCCGTCCTCGCTGTCCGCCAACTCCGGCATGTCGAAGCGAAGCGAAAACAGCTCGGCGCCGGCTGCGGTCCGTCCCGAGACCACGTACTCTCCGCCCGGCCGCGGGAGCGTCGGCGCAGCCCGAACGACCAGTGCGGGGTCAAGGTACGGAGTGCCGTCGCCGTCCACTCCGCCCCACAGCAGAAGGGTTTTCGTCTTAGCGGCCGCGACGGCTGCGTCAGCCGTCCCCTCATCTCTCAGCCGGTAGCGGAGCGCCTCGGTGAAGTGATAGTCGCTGATCCACTGCGGCCTGCAGTACGACATCAGGTCGTTCACATGCGGCGCGACCAGTCCGTAACCGGGGCGAGAATCATACCCCCACGCACCTATCGAGCCTCGCTCGTGGGGGAAAGCCGGATCGAGAAAGCTGTTCGCCCCGCAGGGAGCGTGTTGGAGGTTCATGTTGTGCCCGAGTTCATGAGCCATGACCCCGGCGTCCGCCCGCGCATAGCTGGCCCGGCCCGGGCGCTGAGCGACTCCGGCGAAACCGGGGGCGCGGCCCGTGATCGTGCCCATGTAGTGCCCGGTCGCTCCTTCCATGGTCCGGATCGCTGCCGTCTGGTGGAGCAGGTCACGGCCTCGCGTGGTCGACGTCACTACGGGCGCGTGGCCCTTCACGTCGAGGTCGCCCACCGGCAGCAACGTCCGTATGCCCCACAGGAGTTCGTGTCCTTCGGGATCCTCGACCATGCCCTGGACCATGTCCATGATCGTCGAATCAGGCGTCTGATCCCAGATGAAGGGAACGAGCGTGAGGTCCAGAGTCGGCATCGCTCGCACGTCGACCCGCAGCCGACCCGTCTCCGGGATCCGCCCGGCAACCCCGAGGGCCGGATCGAGCGTCCCGTCAGGATCGACTTCGACGACCAGTTCCAGTCCCGCTTGCACCACATCTCCAGGAATCAGTGCGTTTGCGGACGCCCGCAGGTCGCCCTCGGTCACCTCGGCGGGTATGGGAGCGGACGATGGCGGAATATCGGCGGAGTGGATCTCCGTGCCCCCCACGAAGAATCCGGCCCTGACCGGTGGGAAATTCGCTCCGGCGGCGCGCTCGCTCGTCACGAACACGCGCAGCAGGGCCTCGTCCCCCGCCACGAGCGGTACCGGGAACTCACGCGACTGCACAGCCTGCGTGAGGTAGGCGGAGACCCGCGCGCATAGCGCCACGCGTCGGATCGAAATCCCCTCCAGCCAGGAGATGAAGCGCTCCTCGGAGGGCACGCAAAGCTCCGTTCCCCCGGCTCGGAAGGTATCGAGTTCGCGCAGGGCCGTGAGTTCGGCGGGGAGGACCCCCGAAAGCCCCGCATTGTTGGCCAGACCCAGCAATCGCAGGCTCGTCAATCGACCGAGTTCCGGCGGCACCGGACCCGACAGGTTGTTCCAGTCGAGGGAAAGTTCCCGCAGGCCGTGGAGATCGCCGAACTTCGGCGGGATCGGTCCTGTAAAGTGGTTTCTGCGCAGAGACAGAGCGTTCAACTCCGAGAGACGGCTCAGTTCCGATGGAAGTAAGCCCGTCAGTGAGTTCTCCGAGAGATCCAGGTTCTCCAGGTTGGAGAGGTCAGCTATCTCGGGTGGTATCGAACCCGTCAGGGCGTTTGCCGCGAGATCCAGCCGCTCCAGACTCGAGAGGTTCCCCAGTTCCGGTGGAATCGAGCCGGTCAGCGTGTTGGAGGAGAGTTGCAGCGATTCCAGTCTGGAGAGGTTCCCCAGTTCCGGAGGGATCGAGCCGGTCAGACGGTTCCCAAGGAGCGCGAGCAAGTTCAGGTTGCCGAGGTTGCCCAGTTCAGGCAAAATCGGGCCGCTCAGACCGTTCTCGACGAGCCACAGCGTCTCCAGCTTCGAGAGCTCGCCGAGTTCAGGCGGAATGAGACCCGTAAGCCGGTTGCCCCCGAGGTAGAGCCCGATGACTCGCCCCTCGTCATCCGTGTTGACGCCATCCCAGTCCTCGAGTGGTGCGTCCGTCAGCCAGTTCCCCCGGCGGATCCAGTTGTGTCCACCCGTCGCATCGTACAGCGACTCGAGAGCATCGCGATCCGAACGCGGTTCGCACTCGAGACCCGTCCCGTCGTGGGAGGGCACCGCAGCGAGCCAGTCACGAAATGCGGCGTCCGTCGGGGCGCATATTTCCGTGCCGGCGTAGGCGAGTTCCCGGAGAGCCAGTTCCGTCAGGGAGAGTGGCAGTCGGCCGGAGAGGGCGTTACCGCCGATCCGTAGTTCCGTCAGCTCCGTCAGGAGGCCGAGATTCTGAGGAAGACGTCCAGCCAGGCCATTGCCGCTCAGGTCCAGCACCTGCACGCGCCCCAGAGAATCGGCCCGAACACCGTGCCATTCGCTCGTCGCCGCGTTGGCGAGCCAACCGTCGGAGTTTGTCCAGTCCGCGCCGCCGGTGGCTTCATGCAGCGACCCCAGTACCGCCACGTCGGACTCGTTACAGAACGGTCCCGGGAAGAAGAACCCCTCCAGCCACGACACGAAGTCGGTCGTACCGGGGGCGCACAGGCCGGAATTGGACCGGAAACGAAATGCCGTGAGTTGCCCCAGTTGGAGAAAGCTCCGGGGGATCGGGCCGGTCAGACGGTTGGACTCCAGGCTGAGAACTCTCAGAAGGGAGAGGTCACCAAGGGCCGGCGGGAGCCGCCCGCTGAGGTTGTTTCCTCCGAGGTCCAGCTGGTCGAGCTCGGCGAGCTTCCCGAGCTCCGGCGGAATGGGACTGGAGAGATTGTTCGACGCGAGCGTGATTCTTCTGAGTGCGACCAGGTCGCCGAGTTCCGACGGGATGGAACCCTCGATCCTGTTTTGTGACAGCGTCAGGGTTTCCAGGCTTGCGAGGCGGCCCAGAGCGGGCGGGAGCGGACCGGTCAGGCCGTTCGCGTAGATATTCAGGCCCGTCAGGCTGGACAGGTTGCCCAACTCGGGCGGAATGGGGCCCGTCAGCCTGTTGTTGCTGAGATCCAGGGTCTCCAGGTCGCGAAGATTCCCCACCTCCGGCGGGATCGGGCCGGTAATCCCGTTTATCCTGAGGTTCACCGCCGTAAGGTTGACGAGGTTGCCGATTTCCGCCGGAAGCGGGCCGGTCATTTGGTTGCCGTGGAGATTCAGGATTGCGAGATGTTCGAGGTTGCCCACCTCCGGGGGAATCGAGCCGGTCAGCGCATTTCCCCAGAGAGTGAGGTCTTCAAGTTCCGTGAGATTACCGATCTCCGCGGGAAGGGGACCTCGGAGGTTGTTCGGGCCGAAGTTCAGACCCGAGACGCGAGATCCCTTGACCCGGACGCCGGCCCAGGCCGCGACCGGCGCATCGGTCAGCCAGTTCCGGCTGTCGTTCCAGTTCGGACCACCGGTTGATTCGTACAGCGCGATGAGCGCCGCCCGGTCCGGGTTGAGTACCGTGATCTCCGAGCTTCCCGACGCCGCGCCCGTGGTCGCGGTGATCGTGGCGGCACCCTCGAGGATGCCCAGAACGAGGCCCGAAGCGTCCACCCGCGCGGCCGACTCGTTGTCCGAACTCCAGGTGAAGGACGCCCCGGGCAAGGGCTGCCCGTCGCCGTCGAACGCTTCGGCCGCCAGACGCAGCGTGTCTCCGGGGGCGATGGTATCCGCCGCCGGCGTCACCACGACCGTCGCGGGCTCCGGCGGCAAGACGCGCAGTTCCGCCCGCCCCGCGACCCCGGCGGAAACAGCGGTGACAACCGCCGCTCCTTCCGCCACCGCCGTGGCAAGGCCCGTGGAGTCGACCGAGATCACCGAGGTGTCGCTGGACGCCCATGTGAGCTCCGCACCTGCCACTGCGTGGCCGTTCGCATCCCGGGCCTCCGCCTCCAGTTGCCGCGTCTCGCCCCTGAGCAGAGTGTCGGCAGCTGGCGAAACGGCGACCTCGCTCACCTCCTGCGCTACCGTCACCGAGGCGCTCCCCGACGCCGAACCCGACGCCGCGGTGATCGTCGCCACTCCGTCGGCCACGGCCGTCACCCGCCCGGACGCGTTTACGGTCGCGACCCCGGCGCTGCTGCTTGCCCAGGTCACCGAAACGCCGGACATGACCTGACCGTTCTGGTCGCGCACCTCCGCGGTGAGATGGAGGGTGTCGCCGAAGGCGGTCAACTCCGCCGCGGTCGGATTCACGGACAGCGTGGCAGGCCGCGGCGAGGGCGGAGGCGGGGGAGGCACGGTCGTGGGAGACTCGCCGCAGGAGAGGATCGCGAGGAGCGCCAAGCTGATCGCAGCGCGCCAACCAACGGGGGTGAAGCGGACGGTTCTCAGCATGGATTCGATCCGGTTCCCGCGGAACAATCGACGCGCAAGCGATGGAATAATAGCCGCTGGCGCGTAACTTCGCACGAGGCCGGATACCCCGCTCTTCAGTTCGCGTTCAACTGACAGGCAAGCCGGCGGAAGACGTTCTGACGGCGCTTCGAGCGCAAGCGCCAAGTGCCTGAAGTCAGTCGATTCTACGGCATCGTCATCCGCATGTATTTCCGGGAACATGGTCCGCCCCATTTCCACGCGGAATACGGTGGCACAGGCCGTTGTGGGCATTGACGATCTCGCAGTGCTCAAGGGACGGATTCCGCCAAGGGCGCCGGGCTTCGTAGTCGAGTGGGCCTCACTTCACCAAGCGGAGTTGCACTCGGCGTGGGCGCGGGCACAACGCCACGAAGCGCCGGGGACGACGAGCAGGTGGTGCGGGAGCTGCGCGCCGAACGCGAGACCTTCGTGTGCGAGGGCCAGTTCGGCGACGCGTTGCAGCGGATTCTGGAGCGCCACCTGACGAACCTCGACGGATCGCGCCAGGATTCGGTGTGGGTGAGCGGGTTCTTCGGGAGCGGCAAGTCGCACCTGCTCAAGATGCTGGCCCACCTGTGGGCCAATACTCAATTGGAGGATGGGGCCACCACGCGGGGGCTCGTGCCGAGAGGGCTGCCGTCCGGGGTCGAGGCCGCGCTTCGGGAGCTTGATGGTCGGGCGAAACGGACGGGCATCTCCGCGGTCGCCGCGGCGGGTTCTCTCCTCGGCGGGAACGTCGACCATGTACGGCAGACCGTGCTCTCCGTGCTGCTGGGGGCGTGTGGATGGCCGACCCAGTATCTCGAGGTCGAAGTCGCGGTGCACCGGGAGCGGCTGCTGAGCACCGCCGTACAGGAAATCGTGTCGAGGATCCGGCTCCCCCACGGGGAGGCGAAGCAGCGCCGCAAGCTGGCGCTGCATACGAACACGGACCCGGACGGGGGAGACGGCGACGCGGTGCGGGTGTGGCTTCGCGACGAGTGGTCCTGCTCGTGGAAGGAAGTGCTGGGGGAGGCGAGAGGGCGCGGAATGGAGGACCCCGTGCTACAGGGGGGCGGAGGCGAACTCCACGGCGACGATCTTCAGGCCCGCATCGAGACCGGCGCTGAAGCATCGCTGGCGCGCCTGTCCCCACGCTTCCCTGACGGGGACCACCGGGCGTGGGGGGTCGCCCTCAAACGGGCGCGCGACGGGTCCGACGCGCCGCTCGTCGTCGTCGGGTGGGACCAGTCGGTGGCGGACCACCCCGTCGCCCGCGAGGTGCTCGGCGCGATGTCGGACTGACCCTCCCCCAGCCGCTCCAGGTCCAGACAACCGACGCCCTGAGCAAGGCCCTTGATGCCCGCAGCCTATCGGCCTGGCAGTCGGGTATCGACGCCGTGCCCGGCCGGGCCGGCAAAGCAATGACCGAGGCTGTCCGACACCTCCCGCCCGACGATCCACCGGTCACGACAGTCGATGTCCGTCGCGGAACGCTGGATGACGAAACAGCCGTCCAGGACTGGTTGGCGGAACACCAACGGAAGCTGACGGAGGCGGTCCGACACGGACCGGTGATCGTGCGCTGAACGGTGCTTCCGCTATCACGGGTTGTTCGAAAACGATCGGTCGGCACGTTATCTTCATGGTCGGGAGTGTACCACTCGGCTCGAAATAGAGGAGCGGACATGACGATGCTGCGGGAAGGGATTCTGCTCAGAGAATACCTGATGGAGGGTCGCGGCGGGACATTCTCAAGTTCTCGTGACCGCGCCGGGAAGATTCGTTGCCCGAAATGCGACGGCCAACTCCTGGAATCGTACAGCGACGGACGCCATACTTGCGCCGTGTGCAACTCATTTTTGTGTACGGTGTGAGGTATGGTCTCACGCCAAGAGAAGAACGCAGTCTCGCCAAGCGGATAGCCTTCGATAACAAGGCGGCGAGGCGTTCCAAGGAGGCGAAGCCATGACGGATCAGATCACCGTGTCGGTGGACCCGGACGTAGCGGAAGCGTATCGCTCGGTTTCCGATATGGACCGCCGCAAGCTGGATCTGTTGGTGAACCTACGCTTGCGTGATGCTACGCAGGACCGGCAATCGCTTCGCGAGATCATGCGTGACATCAGCCGGGACGCGCAGCGACGGGGACTCACGCCGGAGACCCTGCAGACAATCCTGGATGGGCGTTGAGGAGAGATGTCTTCCCACGACCTCATTCTGGAGTTGGCCGTCAACGGCGACGCATCCTGCATCGTGACCGGAGACGCGGATCTGCTCGCCCTGCATCCCTTCTCTGGTGTGCAGATCGTCACTCCCTCCGAATATCTACGATCTCCAGTTTGACGGGCACGCCCGCGGCCAATTGTAGCGGACGAGCCGGGGATCCATGGTCTTCAGCTGGATTCGATGGACGTCACGGCGGACACGGCGTTCCCGGGCTACCTGGTGCGCAAGGATCTGGTGCGGCGCTATGCCCGCGAGTACCCGGTGCCGACCTACGTCGTCGAGTTCCTCCTCGGCCGATACTGCGCAAGCGTGGACGAGGCGGAGATCGAGGAGGGCCTGGCCATCGTGCAGAAGCAACTCGATGGCCGCACGATCCGCGCCGCCGAGCAGGAGATCTTCAAGTCCAGGGCTCGGGAGGAAGGCACCGTCCGACTCATCGACATCATCCGGGCCCGCCTCGATGCGAAGAACGACTGCTACCTCGCCGAGCTGCCGAGTCTCGCACTACGGGACGCGCGGATCGGCACCCGGCTCGTCACCCGGCTCGTCACGGAGAATCAGCGCATGCTCGCCGACGGCTTCTACGCGGAGGTGACGCTCGAATACGACCCTGTCATCGCGTTGGAGCGGAACTGGCGCCCCTTCGGCATCCAGACGCTGCGCCCCATCCAGATGTCGAGCCCGAACGTGCTCGACGTGCTGTCCCGCGGCCGGCGCCACTTCACGACGAAGGAATGGATCGACTTCCTCCTCCGCTCGACCGGCCTCGAGCCTGACACGCTGGACGACCGCGCCAAACGGGTTGTCCTTCTGCGGCTCATCCCGTTTGTCGAGCGCAACTACAACCTTGTGGAACTTGGGCCGCGCGGAACCGGGAAGAGCCACGTCTACCAGCAGCTCTCCCCCTTCTCCCACCTCAACTCGGGCGGGAAGGCGACCGTTGCCAAGATGTTCGTCAACATGGCCAACGGTCAGCGCGGTCTCGTGTGCCACTACGACGTCGTGTGCTTCGACGAGATCGCCGGCGTCTCCTTCGACCAGAAGGACGGCGTCAACATCATGAAGGGCTACATGGCGTCGAGGGAGTTGAGCCGCGGCAAGGAGAGCATTCGCGCCGAGGGCTGCATGGTGATGGTCGGCAACTTCAACGTGTCGGTCGACCAGCAGCAGCGCATCGGACACCTCCTGAGCCCGCTCCCGAAGCAGATGCGCGACGACACCGCGTTCCACGACCGGATCCACTCGTACGCTCCGGGCTGGGACTTCCCGAAGCTCGACCCCAGAGAACACCTCACGGACCACTTCGGCCTCGTCAACGACTTCCTGAGCGCCTGCTGGACCAGCCTGCGCGCGCAGTCGCGGCTCCCCAAGATCCAGAACCGCGTCTTCTGGGGCGGCGCCCTCTCCGGCCGCGACATCGAAGCAGTCCACAAGACCGTCTCGGGACTCCTCAAGTTGATCTTCCCCGACCCAGACATGGAGATCGAGGACGAGGATCTGGAATGGATGGTGCGGCTCGCACTCGAGTCACGCCGCCGCGTGAAGGAGCAGCAGAAGCGCTGCCTCAAGGCCGAGTTCCGGAACACGCACTTCTCGTTCACCCTCGGCGTGGACGGCACCGAGCAGTTCGTCGCCACCCCGGAACTCCACAGCGACGAGGCGATCGACCCCGATCCCCTCCCCCCGGGCCAGGTGTGGGCGATAGGCCCAGGCCTCGCCGAGACCGGGCCGGGTCTCTACCGGATCGAGGTCACCGAGGGTCCCGCAGCGGCACAAAGATCCTGAACCATCCCGTCCCACCCGCCTTCCGCGAGAGCGTGAAGGTGGCCGAACAGAATCTCTACGCCGGCGCCGCAAGCCTTATCGGTGACCGGGATGCCCGCGCCCACGAGTACACGGTACAACTCCGACCCTTCGACGCGGACACCTCCGGGACTCGCCTCGGCGTACCGGTCTTGGCCGCGTTCGTCGGAGCCCTCCTCGACCGCGGCACCCGCGGCGGCGCGATCATCACGGGTCCCCTAAACCTCGGCGGCTCCCTCGACCAACTCGCAGACCCAGTCGCCATCGCCGAACTCGCCGTGGACAAGGGAGCTTCTGTTCTACTCCTCCCTGTCACCGCCCGCCGCGAGCTGATGAGCCTTCCCGACGATATCTGGACCAAGCTCAACATCGAGTTCTACAGCGACGCCGCCGACGGCGTCTTCAAGCTCCTCGAGTAGACCGCTCTCTCCCGGCTTCGCTCGTCACAGGCCGGTTCGTGATCGCTGTCGCATAGCACGATCGACCAACTCCGACACGATCCGCGACATCCCTTGGAGAGTGATGGTTTGCATGAATTGAAGCGGACCTACTTCCACGAGCAGCTTTCCGAACACCTCATCCGCAAAGCTGCTCGAAACAAGCGGCACATCCGAGAAGTCGACGACCACCCTTCGCCCGCCGCTCATCTTCACGATGTTTCTTAGCTTCGCCCGCAGGGGAGCCCCGGCACGCCGGGCTCCGAACGAGTCTGCTTCTTCCGCCAACTTCACGAGAAGGACATCGCTGTCGTCCAGCTCAAAATGGGCTCTTCGCTGTTCGGGGTGGATGAGGGGCGGTAGAGTGGCGGCACCGGCGGCGTTGGCCGCCGGTGCCCGAGCGGGTCCGTGACGTGCCCGGTGGTCTCCGGGGCCGGCCGGGGCGGTGGAGGGATGCGGAGCGGCCGGGCGGGACGGCGGCATGGCGGAGAGGGGACTGTTCGAGCGGGCGCTGGGGCTGGAGTGGCCGTGGCGGGTGGAGCGGACGGAGTTCGACGCGGCGGAACGCCGCCTGGACCTGCATCTGGACTTCGAGCCGGGCGGAACGTTCGACTGCCCCTCGTGCGGGCGGAAGGGCTGCAAGGCGCACGACGCGAGCCCGAAGCGATGGCGGCACCTGGACTTCTTTCAGCACCGGGCCTACCTGCACGCGCGGGTGCCGCGGGTGAGGTGTCCGGCGTGCGGGGTGAGGCAGGCGAAGGTGCCGTGGGCGGAGCCGGGCTCGGGCTTCACGCTGTGGTTCGAGGCGCTGGCGGTGGCCCTGGCGCGGGAGATGCCGGTGCGGGCGGTGGCCCGGCTGGTGGGCGAGCACGACACGCGGCTGTGGCGGCTTCTGAAGCGCCGCGTGGGGGAGGCCCGGGCGGAGGCGGACTTCTCCGCGGTGCGCGCGGTGGCGGTGGACGAGACGGCGTGCCGGCGGGGCCACGACTACATCACGCTGTTCGCGGATCTGGACCGTTCGCGGCTTCTGTACGCGACGCCGGGGCGCGACGCCTCGGTCGTGAGCCTGTTCCGGGAGGATCTCGAGGCGCGCGGGGGCCGGGCCGGGAGCGTCCGGGACCTCTGCATGGACATGTCGGCGGCCTACATGAAGGGGGCGCGGGAGGCGTTCCCGGAGGCCGGCGTCACCTTCGACCGCTTCCACGTCCAGCGGGTCATGAACCGGGCGGTGGATGAGGTGAGGCGCGCCGAGCGCAAGGAGCGCCCCGAGCTGAACCGCACCCGCTACCTGTGGCTCAAGAGGCGCGGCGGGCTCACCGCCTCCCAGCGCGAGTGGATCGGCGAACTGCTCGATCCGTCGCGGCGGAGCCTGAAGACGGCCCTCGCCTACCGGTTCAAGCTCGCCTTCGAGGCGTTCCGGACCCTCCCGCCCCGGCTGGCCGAGGTCTACCTCGAGAGATGGTGTCTTTGGGCCGGCAAAAGCGGTCTCCAGCCCGTCATCGACGCGGCGAAGACGATCGAGAAGCACTGGGACGGCATCCTCCTCTGGTTCCGCTCGAGGATCAGCAACGGCATGATCGAGGGCATCAACTCGCTCGTCCAGGCCGCCAAGGCCAGGGCCCGAGGCTACCGGACCACCGAGAACTTCATCACTGTCGCCTATCTCGTGTGCGGCAAACTCAACTTCAACCTACCCACATGAAACAGCGAGGAACCTCAAAATGTGACTCTATGTAGTCCAATGGTTCGTGTCGCCGCCCGCCGAACCGCAGACCCTCGCCAAGGGCGTCCGTATCCGAAACGTCCAAGGCGGCAATGACCAACGTGCCCCGGAATGGAACCTGCTCGCTGAGGGTGCGTTGGTCGCCGGATCTGTACGCGAAGCGAGCGTAGCTCGAATGAACCTGCAGATAGCCCGAGCCCACTTGGCACAACTCCAAGGTCCCAAACAACCCGTTGCCTTGACCTAAGGAGCTATTGCCTGTGACGCCTTCACGAATGGCTCGATCAAGGGCTTCCGGATCGGAACGAAGCTCGGGGTGGCCAACGCGAAGCGACTGAGGGATTCCGATCCCCGGATCGGCCACAACGAACTCGACACGTCCGGACTGCTTGTAGTTCACGAGCTGCGCCAAACCGCCGATCGGTGAATCCGCGTGATTCATCACGTTGTCAGTAATCTCGTTCAACGCCCATTCGATCGCACCTAAGTCCCCGCGCGAGAATTCTGTTTGGGAGCACAGGATTGCGTCGACCATTCGATCAACCAGCGATTGTTGTTGACTTGGCGTCTCGAACTGAGTCATCGGCACCCGGACATAGCCCCGGTAACCTGACTCGGCATAGCGCTCCGGCTGAATGTGGTGAGCCCAATTCGAGTTGATGAACATCCTTCCGAGCCATTCGTGCGTCGGCACACGTAGGTCGAAATCGACTCCGGTTGCGCGCCGCCGCGAGACTTCAGAGCATAACGCCAGCATTGGCCCTGGGAAGGCTGCGGTGCACTCGGTGAAATCCAGAACGATGTCCGCAAAACCTCGCTTCGTTATGGTCCGGTGCAGCATGGCCAGAAGCCGTCGATAGTCGGTCGCGGTTAACCCGCCGGCCACCGAAACGACGTTGTTGGAACGACTCAGCTGTAACGGTTTGGTTCTGGTCAATGTTCGTGAGCTTCCGGTAAGGGTCAGGGGCGCGGGCCGTCGCGTCGACCGCGGGGCGTCAGGCTGTTCTCAGCGGACCCGGAACCAAGTGGTTGACGCGGCCGACCCGGAATGGGGGTAGGATCGCAATGGCCGATCCATCGCTCCACGTCGAGTACCACGCGTGGACAGCAGCACCGAGCACAGCAAGCGGTTCGTAGTAGCCCGGGTCATGAGGGCGTTGCTACCGCTGCAAGGAGGCAACTTCGGTGATCGGCGGGATCTGTTCAAGACTCCGAATCGCCGATTCGCCTTGGAACAGCGTGAAGAAAACCGAAGTCCGATTGTGCGATCGCGGCGCCGGTGTAGAGATGCCTGGCTCCCCGAAGGGACACATGACCGACCTTTCGGCCACCCGCCCTTCCCGGCGTCTACCGCGTGTCGACGCGGTACTTCACGATGCGGGGGAGGTCGAAGGCTCCCGGCTCCAGCAGCCAGACATATCCATCGCCCGCGGCCAGGGGACGCTGGTAGTCGGCGAGCGTGGTCCGGGCCAGCGGGCCCACACCTTCCTGCGCGATCAGCCACTTCCGCTGTGAGGCTGCGGCTTCGCGGCCGATCCAGATGTTGCCTCCGGAGCCTTGCACCAGATCCGTGAGCGCCGGGTGAAACTCCGGAGTCCTTATCTGGCGCCTCAGTTCCCTCGCGATTTCCGGACGCGGACGCGATGTCGGGTCCCGGGTTCCGGGTGGGTTCGAAAGCATGCCGCCCAACTCGTCCACCACGCGGTCCACATCCTCGGATGTGATTCGCCTCGGCCCATATCGGACCGCGACCGCCGTGTCGACAGCCCCATCGAACTGGACCCGCTCCACGACGATGAATCCGTCGTCGTCTTCCGCGGAGGCGCGCGCCGCCAGCGCGTAGGACTCCGGCCCTCCGAACGCGACCGGCTCCCACTCGACGAAGGGCTGCGGCCGCGGGACCACCATGCCCCCGGTGCTGACCTGCAGCATGTCGTCACGGACTTCGGTGGCGATGAGCGTATCCACCACCCCCGCGCCCGACCCTTCCTCCGCGCGCCACCGCCACCAGACCGCGAGACGTGATCCGGCCGGTGCCCCTGGACTCACCAATGACAGCGGGTTTCCAACGATGGATCCGTCGGCCGCGAGGGTCAGGAAACTCGGCACGCCGCGAACCGATGGAGGCGGCGTGATGATCTCCAGCAGCGACCCGTCCGACAGAAACCGGGTGACGCGCCCGGACATCGCATCCCCCGTCCATAGCGTGTCTCCGTGCATGCCCAGACCGGTCAGCGACCGGAACTCGCCCGGGCCGTCCCCCTGCCGGCCGATCTCACCCCGATACGCACCGTCCGGATCGAACACCAGCACTTCGGTCGAGCCGCCGACAAAGACGGTCCCGTCGGGTGACTCCACTAGGCTCGAGACTCGCCCGGCAATCGGCGCTTCCGACAGATCGAGTTCGAGAACCTCCACCAGCGTCGCCACCGGCAGGTCGTCCTCGTGACGGATCTCCCTGCCCTCCTGGCAGACGGCGGCCGCCGGGAGGAGCATCGCAAGCGTGAAGGGCGCCGTAACCACGGTCACGGGTGTCGCGTCCAGACCCGCTCGCTACCCGCAATCTTCTCCATGGTGTCCCGCATCTCCGGCGCCGGGTCGTTCGAAGCTCCCTGTCCCGCGTTCGACCCGCGGGTCCCGCAGCAGGTTGCCCCCCATTCGCCCCAACTCGACCGACTCACGGCCTCCCGGCGTCCTTCAGGCGTCGAAGGTTGTCTTCGCTCAGATCGACGGGCCCGAGCGTCTCGGACCGGAGTTGTATTCGATGCAGCAGCGCTTCGACATCGATGGCCCTCGGACGCACCGGATCTGCCGGAGGGGTGCTGGTTTCTTCGTTCAAATCGCCGTGTTTGCGCATGGCCGTCCCCCGGATTCCTCTGGGACTTCGCGATTCAAGATAGGCGAAGGAGGGCGACCGAGCCTGGTTTGGGCGTCAGGGGGCGCCGAGTTGCTGCAGCAGGAAGGCGAGTTCCATCGCCGTGTTGCGCACGTTGCGACTGAAGGCGCGGCCCCCCGCGTGGCCGGCGCGCGGGTCGTAGTCGAGGATCACCGGCAGACCCGACGTCGAGGCGGCCTGGAGGCGGGCCGTCATTTTGCGCGCCTGCAGCGGGGGCACCCGCGTGTCGAGATCTCCCTGGGTGAGCATGACCGCCGGATAGTCGACTCCGTCGCGCACGTTCTGGTACGGGGAGAAGGTGCGCAGGACCTCGAACTCCTCCGCCACGGCCGCGTTCCCGTACTCGAGCAGGGCCGGCATGTTGTTCGCGTCGGTGAACTGGTAGAAGCGGACCATGTCGAGGTCGGGGAAGCCGCAGAAGACGGCGCGGAAGAGGTCCGGCCGCTTGGTGAGCGCGCTGCCGACGAGCAGGCCGCCGTTGCTGCCGCCCCGGATCGCGAGCCGGTTCGGATTCGTGTAGCCGTTGTCGACGAGCCACTCGGCGGCGGCGATGAAATCGGCGAAGACATTCGGCTTGTTCTCCAGCATGCCGTCCCGGTGCCACTCCTCGCCGAACTCGCCCCCGCCCCGCAGCGTCGCGATGGCGTACACGCCGCCCCGCTCCATCCACGCAGCGGCCCGGGCGTCGAAACGGGGCAGCAGGTTCACGTTGAAGCCGCCGTACCCGTACAGGAGGGCGGGTCTTCGCCCGTCTAGCGCCAGTCCCGCGCGGTGCGCGATGTACATCGGAGCCCGGGTTCCATCCTCCGAGGTGTACCAGACCTGCTTCAACTCATACTCCGAACCGTCGAAGGGGACGGACGACGGCAACCAGTCCTCCGTCTCCATCGTCTCCAGGTCCAGCTTCACGACGGTGGAGGGAGTGAGGAGCGAGGTCAGCGTGAGGAGGGCCTCGTCCCCGTCCTCTCCGTGTGAACGCAGCGTCGCCACATGGTGCGCCGGGATCGGGATCTCGCCCTTCACCGCCCCGTTGGGGCCGTAGCGCACGATCCGGCTGCTCACGTTGCGCAGGTAGTCGGCGTACAGATCGTCGCCGATGAATCGGTAGCCGGTCAGGAGGTCGTCGGCCTCGGGCAGCACCTCCCGCCACGCGGCCGGGTCCGGGTCGGGATTCGCGGGGTCCACCGCGAGCAGGCGGTTCCTCGGTGCATCCAGGTTCGTGAGCAGGAAGAGTTCGTCCTCGACGAAGCGGGTGCTGAAGCGCGCGGGCGCTCCGACGACCAGCGGCGCCGGGGCAGCCCCGGAGCGCCGGTCGTGCAGGTAGACGTCGGTCCGCGCCCAACCGTGCTGCACGGTGTACACGAGCCACCGGCCATCGCCGCCCAGTGAGAAGTTGACGAACCGCTCCGGTCCGTGCCCCTCTCCGAACAACTCCTCGTCCTCCTCGATGTCGGTCCCCAGCCGGTGATACCGGATCCGGGCGCCCGTCTCCCGCGACCGGCGGCTGTAGTAGAAGCCGTCGCCTTCCGGGTCGAAGGCGATGTTGCCGTACAGGTAGGGCGGCAGGCGGTCGGGCAGATCCTCGCCGGAAGCCAGGTCGCGGATCCGGACCTCCCGCTCGTCGCGGCCGCCATCGCGGATCGCGTACAGCATGAGACGGCCATCGGGAGAGAAGTCCAGGATGCTCACGCTGGTGGTGCCATCGGGGTGGAGATCCAGCGGGTCGATCACGACCTCGAACTCGCCGGTGGGATCCACCGGACCCTCGTCGGGTTCCTCCGGCGCCGGCCGGCGGTAGATCGCTCCGACTTCCCCGCCCGGCTTCCGAAACGAGAAGTACTCGTACTCGCCCGCCCGGCGCGGGAAGATCGCCCCGGGCACGTCCATCAACTCGCGGAGGCGCCCCTCCAGCTCCGTCCGCAGCGGCGTGTCGCCCACGATCTGCTGCGCGTAGGCGTTCTGCTCGGCGATCCAGGCGCGCGTCTCGGCGCTCTCCTGGTCCTCCAGCCACCGGTAGTCGTCCGTGAACGCGACCGCGTGCAGCGTGTCGACCACCGGAACGCGAGCGGTCTCCGGCGGAGCCGGGTAGGTGGGACCGCACGCGGCCACGCAGACTGCGAGCGCGGCCAGCGGGAGCAGCGGGAGCAGCGGGAACGGGCGGCTGCTGGGCGCGGCAATGGCACGGCGCATCGAATCCGCCATGGCGCCTCCTTGTGGGGGTTCGCGCGACCGCTTACCGGGACACGGCCGGCGTCAGGGGGTGACGGTCACCCGGACGTAGGCGTTTGACCAGCAACACTGGTCGCCCCCGGTGCTGTCGTTCGCGTTCCAGTTGTCGACGCGCGCCCGCAGCACGTATTCGCCCGGCTCGGTGAACACGGCGGCCGTCGTCGTCTCGCCGGTCCCCCCCGCGACCGTGATCTGCCACGGTTCGAACGACACTTCCCCGGCGGGTCCCTGGTGCTTGAACCAGGTCACCTCGACGTCGACTTCCTGGTTCACCAAGTCTTCGGGGTCCCGGACCGAGACCTCCTCGGTCCACAGCTGCAGCGTGAGCGGCTCCCCGACCCTCGCGCTACGCGGCTCGGACCAGACGCCCTGCACATGCTGGCCCGGCGGGCCCTCGTCAGAGAAGCGAACGAGCGGCGGCACGGACCCCATCGCCCGGGGCCCGTAGTCGAGCTGCAGCGCGGAGACCCCCACGCGCCCCGGCACGGAGTAGGTCACGCCGTTCGCCGTGATCGTCCACACCACGCGCTGCTCCCCGTCCTCGTAGGAGGCGGGCACGGTGACCGAAAACACGCCCCGGTCCCGGCGCGGCCGCACCGGGAAGTGCGTCGGCTGCACCCCGTCGAACTCGGCCGGCTCGATGGAGTTCTCCGCGCCGATGGGGACTTCGAGAATCTGTTCGGTGTTCAGGTTGAAGAAGCCGAACGAGAGCGTGAACGTGCCGTCGTCGTTCCGGTACCAGCCCTCGAAGAAGGGCGCCACCGGCTCGCCCTGCGGCGGGATGGGCGCGAGCGGCAGCCGCTGTACCTGCTGCGCGGCCGACGGCGCGACCGCCCCCAGCTGCGCGGCGAGCAGGGCGGCCGCGAGACGTCCGGTACGCATGGTTCGGCTCAGTTGTCGCTGTTGCCGTCGTTGTTGCTGTCGTCGGCGTCGTCGTCGCTGGTGAGCGTCTCCCGCTCCTCCACCAGCCGCTCGAAACCGTCTTCCGAGAGGTGCGTTACGGCGAGCCACGCGTGGGACATCTCGTCCCCGGTGCGCGAGCCGCGCGCGTACCAGATCTCCGGGTCCGGCGTCAGATCGTTCTCCTCCGTGTTGTCGTACCACCCCGTCATGACGAGCACCGTCCCGGTCGGGAGCAGCGGCGCCGCATCGTCTTCATAGATGTAGCTGTGGTGCCAGCGCGCGTCGAAGTCCGTGACCATGCTGACGAGTTCGACCTTGCCGTCGGGATAGATCGCCTGGATCGACATCGCATGCAGGTGCACGTGCCCGTGCGGCTGGAAGCTGTCGAGTCTCACCGGATGGTCCCAGCGGTGGAACCCCTGCGTCATGGCCGTACCTCCCGGCGCCAGCGCGATGTCGCCGCGGAGAGGATACAGGCTCAGATCCTGTGTGAACTCCGGCTCGAACCCTTCCCGGTGGAACCAGATCCCGAGTTCGACCTGATCGTCGTCGACTTCATATCCCATGGGATAGTAGTGGGCATCCCACTCGATCATGTCGTTCGCCTTCAACAGCCGTCCGGCGTCGGTCGGCACGATCTCGCCGATCTTGCCCATCGCGTACTCCGACAGGCTCTGGATGCGCTGGTACTCGCCCTCTTCGTCGAGCCGCAGCAGACGGGGGATGGCGTGATGGACGACCTGGCGTCCGGCCGGGAACGAAGGCCGCGTCTCGAAGGCCGTGATCCAGCGGTCCTCCTCGAGTCCGGTCGGGACCCGCGGGCGCCACCAGGTGTCGCCGCCCTCGGCGGGCACGTCGAAGGGCTTCGACTTGATGACATGATCCGGGGGGCCGAGCACGTCCTCGAGCTGCCATTTCTGCTCGTTCGGCCACTCGATCGGGGTCGGCATGTCGGCCGGGTCCCCCTCCGGCGCCCCGGCGTCCGCCCACGCCACGACCGTCTCGATCTCCTCGTCGCTCAGCCGCCAGTCACCCTTGATGTCCTGGATGCCGACGCCCGTGTCGAGGTGGTAGGGCGGCATCAGCCGCTGGGAGACCAGTTCCTTCATGCGGGAGGCCCAGCGCCGCGTGTCGCGGTAGTCGAGGAGCGGCATGGGACCGACGGAGCCCGGCCGGTGGCAGATCTGGCAGTTCGCCTGGAGGATGGGTGCCACATCCTTCGAAAAGGTGACGTCGGCCTCCGCCCCGTTGGCGCCGTTGGCGGTCGGCCCCTGCGCCGCCAATCCGCCGAACGCGAGGCCGAGGGCCAAGGGGGTGATGAATACGGCCGGGGCCGCCGCACGCGACCAGCCATGGCTTGAGCGATCACACAATCCACGCATGAGACGTCCTCCTCTGGAGCGCTGGGACTCGTCCCGTTTCCAACCCGGATAGAGTGCGAAGAAAGGCCCCGTGCCTGCAAGACGGCCCCGCACTCCGATACAGCGAGCGTCCCAGGCCCTTGCGCACCGGTTTCTTGATGCTGTACTAGGCCCAAGACAAGCGCGATTCGTCTCGGACCCCTGTTAAGAAGTACCGGAAAGGCCTATCTTGATTGTAGATAGCGGATTCGGGCGCGGACGCCCGGTCCCAACCAAGGAGGCCTTTCCGGTGAAGAGAATATCGCATCGCAAGAGCAGGAAGAACAGTGCCCGGCGGAAGCGGAAGGTTCGGGCCCGGCACGCGAGGGCGAGGCGGCGGGGCTGCCGGCCGAAGCCGGTGTTCGGGGCGGGCATGGTGCATTACGAGATCGGGGCGCGGACGAGCGCGATGAGCTTCGGGGGCATCGGCGCGGTGCGGCGGCTGGTGGCGAAGCTGGGGCTGGCGCGGGAGATCGACCGGCACCTGGAGCTTCTGCAGCGGCACCTGCCGTACCACGAGTCGGACCACGTGCCGGACATCGCCTACAACCTGCTGTGCGGGGGCGCGCGGCTGGAGGATCTGAACGGCCTGCGCCACGACGCGGCGTACATGGACGCCTTGGGCGCGGAGCTGATCCCGAGTCCGACGGCGGCGGGCGACTTCACGCGACGCTTCTCCGAGTCCGGCGTGATCGAGCTCATGGAGTGCGTCAACGCGGCCGGGCCCAAGCTGTGGCGGGGCCGGGGCCGGGATCTGCCGGGGCCGGTGGCCTACGTGGACGTGGACGGGACGCCGGCGCCCACGCTGGGCCGCAAGAAGGCGGGCATGGACATGTCCCACAAGAAGGTGTGGGGCTACCACCCGCTGGTCGTGTCGCTGGCCAACACGGCCGAGGTGCTCTACGTGGTGAACCGGCCGGGCAACGCGGTGAGCCACTCCGGCGCGGCGGAGTGGATCGACAAGGCCCTCGCACTTGTCTCGCCGCATGTTCCCGGGGTGTGCGTGCGGGGGGACACGGACTTCTCGCTGACCGTCAACTTCGACCGCTGGAGCGAGCGGGCGGACTTCATCTTCGGCTATGACGCGCAGCCAGCGATCATCGAGCGGGCCGAGGCGCTGGAAGAGGAGGACTGGAAGCCTCTGAAGCGCAAGCCGCGCCACACGTCCCGGACGGGGAAGACGCGGAGCAAGCGGGAGGACGTGAAGGGACGGATCGTGCGCGAGCGCGGTTACGTGAACAAGCGGCTCAACTTCGAGGACGTGGCCGAGTACGACTACCGGCCGGGGAAGTGCCGCGGGACGTACCGGATGGTGGTCGTGCGCAAGAACACCGGCAAGATGAAGGGCGAGCTCGCCCTGGTCGACGAGATCCGCTACTTCTTCCACATCACCACCCGGAGGGACCTGGGCGCGGCGGAGGTCGTCCGGCTGGCCAACGCCCGCTGCGACCGGGAGAACGTGATCGAGCAGCTCAAGAACGGGGTGAACGCGCTCCGGGTGCCGGTCTACGACCTGGTGAGCAACTGGGCCTACATGGTGATGGCGGCGCTGGCGTGGAACCTGAAGAGCTTCCTGGCCATGATGATGCACCTAAAGGCCGACCGCCGGAAGTACGTCGCCATGGAGTTCAGGCGCTTCGTCCGCGAGATGATCCTCGTGCCCTGCCAGGTCATCCGCCGGGCCCGGCGGACCACGCTCCGGATCATCGGCTGGCGGCCCACCACAGACCGGCTGTTCAGCGTCTGGCGCACCATCGAGAGGACCGCGTTCCAGACCGGCTTCGGCTGACGCCGCCCCCGGTTCTCCCGCTCGTCCCACGCCTCCACCCGAATCCGCCGGGACCGGTGTCTCCCGGCGCCGAATCACGCCCCCCAAAGCCCCGGCCGACGAGCGAAAAACCCCGCATCCCCGCCCCGGCGCCACCCAAAACCGGCTTCCCGGCACACTCTTCGGCCCATAATCCGCAGCCCAACGTCATAATGACGCCTCGCCAGCGCTACTCGCTTGTTTTAGGCCTAGAGGGCTCGTGGTACAGGCTGTGTCCGTACTCAGTGAGGAGCTGCTTCCACGGCGGGGGCGGGACTTGGCTGCGGTTGTCTTCGAATTTGCGCGCGGGCTCGAAGGAGACCACGAGGGGCTCAAGGTAGACGACGCGGATCACGGACCCGGCCATCGGTCGAGGCCGAGTTGACGCCTATCTTCCAGGCGGTGGCCGTCCTGTCGTGCCGGATCGAAGCCGGATCACGTCGTAGCTCGTCGCTCGCCACGCTCCTCGCCGAGGCCTCCCAGCCCTTGCGCAGACGCGACTACCAGGCGCTCCGGTGCCCGTGCGGAGTGGCTCCCGTCACGCGGCGCTCCGGCAAGTCGGCCATCGTCGTGCGCCGCCTCGCCACCCACCCCCGTCTGCGCGACGCACTGTACCACTGGGCCCGAGCCGCCGTCCGGCACGACCCCGCGAGCAAAGCCAAATCACGCGCGGGTTCGGCATGCGGCCCGATCGATCC
Organism: Candidatus Palauibacter sp.; assembly: GCF_965222475.1. Classification (GTDB taxonomy): domain Bacteria; phylum Gemmatimonadota; class Gemmatimonadetes; order Palauibacterales; family Palauibacteraceae; genus Palauibacter. Next base: position 300,668 of record NZ_CBDCUB010000004.1, read on the forward strand.
TCGGTGTTCGCCCCCGTTCGCAGACCCGGGAAGGCGTCGCCATCGCCGGACTCGAGCCTCTTGACAAACGGTGGGGAGTCCCCCCTCGCGCCCCCAAACCGGAGGGGACCGCCGCTATTGCTGCCGGCGCAGGACGAAGAGGCCTTCGCGCCAACTGGTGGCGACGAAAAGGCCGCTTTCGAAGTAGGGGTAGGTTGACCAGGATCCGAAGCCTTCAGGCTCGGGCACGGTGTCGAAGAACCCCCATTCCAAGGGGTTCGCAGGATCCGTGATGTCGATGACCCGGACACCGAAGTCGTAGTTGGAGTGATAGATCACGTCGCCGTGGACGTACAGGTTGTGGTCGACCGCGGCGGTGGGACCCAGATGCTCTTTCGCAAGGACCGGGTCATCGAGGTCGGTGAGGTCCCACACGAGCATGCGCGTACGCGGTGTCAGCCCTTCAGCCTCGTCCCCTTCATCGTTCTGGTAGAAGTAGCCCTGGTCGGAGCTGAGCCAGCCCTGGTGAATGTAGCTGTGGTCCGCGTAGCCGGCGGTCGACAGGGTGATCGGATTCGTCTTGTCGGTCACGTCCGACACCACAATAACGGTCTCGTTCGAGCCGATGCAGATCTCTTTGCCCGCGTGCTCCGTATCAGGACCCCGATACACGACGCACTGGACATCGTGGGTGTAACCCCTGCCGGCATATCCGGTGCCCTCTACGGCGTGGCAACCCACGAAGGTCGGATTCTTCGGGTCCGACAGGTCGATCATGTGCAGTCCACCCGCACAGGTGTCGCCGCCGCCGTTGCTGCCTACGGCGTAGGCGAAGCCCGTCTCTTCGTTGATCGCGAGGTTGTGGACCGCACTCACGCGCGTGTACCGCCCGTCCGCCCGCAGCTCCGTGAACTCCGTCAGGCCGCGGAGCCGCGTAAGGTCGAGAATCTGCATGCCGTGGCCGGCGATGCCGTCAGCGACGACGTACATGTGATCCGCATACACCTTCATGTCGCGCCACGTACTCGAACCGTGCGGTGCAGCGAGGTACGCGATCGGCCGCGGTACGACCGGGTTGGAGAGATCGACGATCGAGACTCCCTCCCGGCGCCCGACGAGTGCGTATTCGACGCCCGTCTCCGGGTCGGTCCATCCCCAAATGTCGTTCAGGCCAGCGGTCGGCCGCCCCGGTCTCAAGGCGCTCGGCGACACGCGTGCCACCAGATCTACGCCATCGCACGGGAAGATGCCGGCAAGGCCACCGACACATGGCGTCACCTCTGTGGCGGGAGGCGGCAGAGGGGGAGGAGGCGGTGGGGGGGGCGGGGGAGGCGGCGCGGGGGGAGGCGGCGGCGGCGCGGGCGCGGCGACCGGATCCGGGGTCACCGGGCGCGCAGCGTTTTCTCCGCATGCGCCGAGGGCCACGCTCAACGCAAGAACCGGACTCGCGGGCCGGACGGGCACGAAGATACGACTGGGGAACATGCTACTCTACTCCTGGGCTGCGGATCTTAAGTAATATCCGCCTGCGCAAGGTAGGTTCCCTTCTTTCCCGCCGCGCGAGGGTCTCCGCACACACGTCCGCTCGCGCGCGTATGCAGGTGGTCGGGAGGGCCCCGCCCCCCGCGTGGCCGGGGCAGGACGCTGTCGCACAACGCGAAGGTGGCATGTGACAGTTGGGCCGTTTGCCCCCGCCGGGCGGGCGTACAGCCCCGTCCCCGAAGAATGTGACCGCCGGGTGTGACCGGCGTGACAGTGCGCCCGTTTCTTGTTTTCGAAGGGGTGACTTCGCGCCGCACGGATGCGCCGAGAATCGCGCGAACCGTGGTCGGCGCACCCACATAGGTCGAGTGCGGCGCGATAGTTACGACCCGATCACATCAGCATCTCCGGAACATCCCGAACCGTACTGAGTATGCCTCACCAGACGATTGCGCAGCGGTCGGCGTTGCCGCGTTCGGTGCTCGTCGTTCCGGCAGCACCACGCAATGGAGAGATGAGTAATGAGGGGCATCGATCGTATCAGCCCGAAATCGCCGCAGGCGCCGTCGAGACTCCTCCCGGCCATCGCCGTCGCGGTTTCGGCCCTGGCCGTGGTTTCGTGCGGTGATGAGACCGTGGCTCCCCCCGAGCCGCCCAAGCCCCCCGAGGCCCCCGAGCCCCCCAAGCCCCCCGAGCCCCCCGAGCCCCCCGACCCGGGCGGCGATCCGGACCGGGCGGCTTTGGTGGCGTTCTACAACGCCGCCGGGGGAACCGGCTGGCTGTGCAACAGCGGCTGGCTCACGGACGCTCCGCTGGACCGGTGGTGCGGTGTGGAGGTCGATGCGGGGGGACGTGTCACCAGTCTGAAATTGTCGTGGAATCAGATGGAAGGGCGGCTCTCACCCGCGCTTCACCGGCTCGAGTTTCTCAGGGTGCTCGACCTCGCGTATAACCGCCTGGACGGGCCGATACCACCCGAATTCGGCCAGCTCGAGATGCTTGAAGTGCTTGACCTCACCTACAACGGCGCGGACAGGATTCCATCGGAACTCACCACCCTTCCGCGCCTGCGCAGGCTGATTCTGAAGGGGACCTCTCTGGCGGGCCCGTTGCCCCGGGAGCTGGTGAACCTCCCCGAACTCCGCGACCTGGATCTCGCACTGAACGACATCTCCGGATCGCTCCCGCCCGGGCTCACCGGCATGAGACACCTCTCCAGCCTGAGTCTTGCCGACAATCCGGTCACGGGCCCCGTACCCGAGGACATCGGCCGACTCTCGACCCTCACCGCCCTCAACCTGACGAACACCAACATGTCGGGAACCCTCCCGCACAGCCTCACCCGGATTGAAGGACTGGACCTGCTCCTGACCGGGGGCACGGAGCTGTGCGGGCCCGATGATGAGCGATTCTGGGGATGGCTAAGGGTTGTGCAAACTCAGCGGGTCCAGCCTTGCGAGGCATTGGCGTCCGGTTCGACCGCGTATCTGACGCAGGCGGTGCAGTCGCGCCGGTTCCCGGTCCCGCTCGTCGCGGACGAGGAGGCGCTGCTGCGCGTATTCGCGGTCGCGCCGCAGGCCGCGGGGCAACCCATGCCCCCGGTCCGGGCGACCTTCTACCTGGACGGAGCGGAGGCGGAGGTGGTGGAGATCAGCTCCGACGCGTCGTTCATCCGCGATCGGGTCGATGAGAGTTCGCTGACCTCGTCGGCGAACGCCGTGATTCCCGCCTCGGTGATCCGTCCCGGGCTCGAGATGGCGGTGGAGATCGACCCCGACGGCACGCTGGACGCGGCGCTGGGCGTGGCCAGGCGCATACCCGAGACGGGGCGGATCGACGTGGACGTGCGGGAGATGCCCGTCCTGGCCCTTACGCTGATCCCGCTGCTCTACGCTCCGGCCCCCGATTCGTCCCTCCTCGACATTACCGACGGGCTCGAGGCGGAAGACCCGCTGCTGTGGGCCATACGAACGCTCATGCCGGTGCGTGAGCTGGACCTGACGGTCCACGAGCCCGTGACGACGAATTCGACCCACCCCCACGCGTTGGTGCAGGAGACGGAAGCGATCCGGGTCGCGGAACGGGGGCAGGGGTACTACATGGCGACCCTCCCGGAGAGCCAGGCGGACTTCCCCGGCATATCCATCGGTGAGCCGGGCCGGTCGACCTTCGCGATACCCGACGCCTGGGTCATGGTTCATGAACTCGGACACAACCTGGGCCTGCGCCATGCTCCCTGCGGTCCCAATCAGACCAACATCGATTTCGCCTATCCCCATCGCGACGGCTCGATCGGCGCGTGGGGGTACGACTTCGAGGACGGCGCGCTCGTCCCGCCGACCAAACCCGACTTCATGTCGTACTGCGGCCCCGACGTGTGGGTCAGCGAGTACTTCCATGCGAACATGCTGCGCTACCGCTTCGAAGTGGAGGGTAGCGAGAGTGCGGCGGCGACCGCGGCGGGCCCGTCGCTCCTCGTCTGGGGCGGGACCGAACCGAACGGCGCGCCTTTCCTCGAACCCGCGTTCGTGCTGGATGCGCCGGCCGCCTTGCCGTCGTCGTCCGGCCCGTACCGCGTCACGGGCGTCGCTTCCGATGGAGCCACGCTCTTCTCGTTGAGCTTCGACATGCCCCGGAGCTTCGACGGCGAGGGAGGCGCATCGTTTGCCTTCGCCGTCCCCGCGCAGACCTCGTGGGCGGGGCGGCTCCGGCGCATAACGCTTACGGGACCCGACGGCTCCGTTTCGCTGGACGCGCAGACCGAGCGTCCGGCAGCCATGATCCGGAATCCGCGTACCGGCCAGATCCGGGCGATCTACCGTGACCTCCCGTCCACCATGACGCGGGCCGAAGCCGCCGCGCTGTCACCCGAGCCCGGACTTGAGATCCTGTTCAGCCGCGGCCTCCCGGACGCCACGGAGTGGCTGCCGTAAGGAAGCTGTCCCGAGGGGCGACGCCGATGCGCGCGCGAACGTTCGGCGGCGTCCCCTAGCACAGCTAGTCCTAAAACAAGCGAGTAGGGCTGGCGAGGCGTCACTATGACGTTGGATGGCGGATTATGGACCGAAGCGCCTGCCGGGAAGCCATGTTTTGGTGGCGCCGGGGCGGAGGAGCGGGGTGCTTCGCTCGGGCTGGTGGGGCTTTCGGGGGCGTGATTTGGCGCCGGGAGACACCGGTCCCGGCGGCGGAGTCGGAGTCGGCGTCGGCGTCTAAGGAGCGGGAGAGCCGGGGGGGCGGCGTTAGCCGAAGCGGGTCCGTTCGATGGTGCGCCAAGTGCTGAACAGCCGGTCGGTGGTGGGCTGCCAGCCGATGATCCTGAGCGTGGTCCGCCGGGAGCGGCGGATGACCTGGCAGGGCACGAGGATCATCTCGCGGATGAAGCGCTTGAACTCCATGGCGACGTACTTCCGGCGGTCGGCCTTGAGGTGCATCATCATGGCCAGGAAGCTCTTCAGGTTCCACGCCAGCGCCGCCATCACCATGTAGGCCCAGTTGCTGACCAGGTCGTAGACCGGCACCCGCAGCGCGTTCACCCCGTTCTTGAGTTGCGCGATCACGTTCTCCCGGTCGCAGCGGGCGTTGGCCAGCCGGACGACCTCGGCCGCGCTCAGGTCCCTCCGGGTGGTGATGTGGAAGAAGTAGCGGATCTCGTCGACCAGCGTGAGTTCGCCCTTCATCTTGCCGGTGTTCTTGCGCACCACCACCATCCGGTACGTCCCGCGGCACTTCCCCGGCCGGTAGTCGTACTCGGCCACGTCCTCGAAGTTGAGCCGTTTGTTCACGTAACCGCGCTCGCGCACGATCCGTCCCTTCACGTCCTCCCGCTTGCTCCGCGTCTTCCCCGTCGGCGACACATGGCGCGGCTCGCGCTCCAGGCGCGTCCACGCGTCCGCCTCCAGCGCCTCGGCGCGCGCCACGATCGCCGGCTGGGCGTCGTAGCCGAAGATGAAGTCCGCCTTCTCGCTCCAGCGGTCGAAGTTCACCGTCAGAGAGAAGTCGGTGTCCCCGCGCACGCACACCCGCTCGGCATACGGGGCCACGAGGCCGATGGCCCGGTCGATCCACTCCGCCGCGCCGGAGTGGCTCACGGCGTTGCCCGGCCGGTTCACCACGTAGAGCACCTCGTCCGTGTTGGCCAGCGACACGACCAGCGGGTGGTAGCCCCACACCCCCTTGTAGGACTGGTCCATGCCCGCCTTCTTCTTCCCCAGCGTGGGCGCCGGCGTCCCGTCCACATCGATATAGGCCACCGGCCCCGGCAGATCCCGGCCCCGGCCCCGCCACAGCCGCGGCCTGACCGCGTTGACGCACTCCATGAGTTCGATCACGTCGGACTCGGAGAAGCGCCGCGTGAAGTCGCCCGCCGCCGTCGGACTCGGGATCAACTCCGCGCCCAGGGCGTCCATGTAGGCCGCGTCGTGGCGCAGGCCGTTCAGATCCTCCAGCCGCGCGCCCCCGCACAGCAGGTTGTACGCGATGTCCGGCACGTGGTCCGACTCGTGGTACGGCAGGCGTCTCTTCAAGAGGTCAGCCGGGCGTCGATCTCCCGCGCCAGCCCCAGCTTCGCCACCAGCCGCCGCACGGCGCCGATGCCCCCGAAGCTCATCGCGCTCGTCCGCGCCCCGATCTCGTAGTGGACCGCGCCCGCCGAGAACACGGGCTTCGCCCGCGCCCGCCGGCGTCCCGCCTTACAGTGCCGCGCCCGAACCTTCCGCTTCCGCCGGGCACTGTTCTTCCTGCTCTTGCGATGCGATATTCTCTTCACCGGAAAGGCCTCCTGGTTGGGACCGGGCGTCCGCGCCCGAATCCTCTATCTACAATCAGGATAGGCCTTTCCGGTACTCTTTAACAGGGGTCCGCGACGAATCACGCTTGTCTTGGGGCTAGTTCCCTCACGACTGATGTCCACTGATGTCCACGCCCGCGCGCGCTCACGTGCCCGGGAAGTGACCTGGTCGAGGACCTCGTCGGCCGTATCCACGTTCACCTCGATCCAGAGTGGCAGGTGGTCGGACGGCCGACAGGTGGCCTCGTCCTTGGTAATCTCGATACCTGGGAAGAGCGGACCGAAGTTGCCCTTGAAGAAATCGACAACCCCGCCACGGTCGGTGAAGGACTTCGTCTCACGCGGGCAATGCAGGTTCTGATCGTACCGCTTGTTCCGTCGCAGATTGGTGCCCCGCGCGCCCCCGGGGCGCTGCGGGTACGCGTAGCCCCTTGCTCGTAATCGCCCGGAAGGTCGCGTCGTTGACGCTCGGGATGTTGAAATCCCCCAGGACGACGATGTCCTTGTCGTTGTTGAGTTGTTTGAGCACTCCTCAACTAACCGGCGGCGGAGGCCGGGTGGCCACCGTCCCCCTTTTCGGGGGCAGCTGTCAGGTGATTACCGTGCAGATACCGTCGGGCAGGCATCTGTTTGTAACCGTTGGGCTTAGCAGCTTTGCTGGCCGGATTCCCGCCGAATGATTCCCGCCGAATGGGATCTCAGGGGCGAACCCTGTGGCGGTTTTCCAGGGCCTTCCTGAGCTGTCCCTCGTTGGGTCGCTGGTAGCAGGTAAGCACTGTCCGGGCGTTCTTCCAGCCGCCCAGCTCGCAGAGCACCTTCAGCGGCTGGTCCATGAGGTCGGACGCAAACTTGCGCCTTAAAGAGTGCCAGCCCCGGCGGTGCTTCGGCTCCAGCTCCGCGAGCGTTTCCGCCCGGTTCCACATGCGGTGTGCCGACATGTGGCCCAAGCACCTCGACGGATCCCTCGGGGCGGGCAGCACCGGCGCGTCCGCGGTGCCATTGCTCATGCGTCGCGCCTCTTCCAAGGCGGCGATCGCCTCGGTCGTCACCGGCGTCCGGTGTTCGTATCCGGTTTTTTCGTACTTCGCGCGCCACCGGACCACTCCGCCCTCGAAGTCAACATCAGCCCACCTGAGCTTGCGGATGGCCCCGATCCGGTGTCCGGTCTCATGCGCGAGCACGAGCGCGACGTGGAATCGCCAGCCGACCTGCCGAGAAACCCGGAGAAGCGCTTGGTACTCCTCCTCGGAAAGGACGACCCTGGTGGGGTTCTTCTCCTTGGGCTTCCTGAGGCCCTTCAGCGGGTTCCGGTCGAGGAGCAGGCGGCCTCGCTCGTCCCTCGACCTCTCGGCCCAGTTGAGGACCGCGAGCAGGAACGTCAGGTCCCACTCGATCGTCCGGTTGCCCACGGGCTTGCCTGAGACGCCGATCCTTCCCGCGCGGCGCTGCCGGATGAAGCGGTCCCAGTCGCGCTGCGAAAGCGTCGCCGGGTCGCGGTCCCTGCTGAAAAAGCGAAGGAACATCGCCGTCGCGACTCGGTCACGCTGCTGGGTCCGCTCGCCCTTGGTGGGCGTCACCTCCTCACCGTAAATGTCAAAAAGCATCTCCAGGGTGAGCGGCTCGGGCTCGGAGTCGGCTTTGCCGTTGGGCTCGTGGACCGTCAAGCCAGCGGCAACCTCATCCGCCTGCCTCTTGGCCCTCGCCCAGTCGCGGTGTTTGAGCGACCGGGTGAGCCTGCGCCCGTTATCGCGCCACTCGATCTGGTACAAGCCGGTCTTGGGATCGGGAAACACCCTCACCCGGTTCCGGCCCCATTCGCCGGCGCCGTAACTGCGCCGACTTCGTTTCGTGCGTGCCATCATTCGATTCCTCTCGTGATGGACTGCACGATCTGCGCGCCTCAAAGCTCGCTGCGCGGGGCCGTCCACGCCAGATTTCCCGTTCATCACCGGCTCGGACCATGATCGCGGTCCGGCCCGCGCTGGCGTATCACCGTCACCATCAGCACAAGGTCGCGGCGAGCGTCCCGTAGCACTCGGCCAAGCGTTTCACTTGCCCGTCGAGCCGCTCGATTCGCATCCGCAAGGCTTCGTTCTCCCCGCTTTGCCGCTCGACGCGCCGCCGCAAGGCTTCGACCTGCCCGGAGTGCCGCCGCTGCTCCGTCTCGTACTGCGCGGACAACCTCTTCAAGGCCGCCGTCAACTGCCGTTCCAACTCGCTCATACAGTTCCCTCACTCTCTCGACAGCTTCACGGCAGGCCGATCGCGCCAGGTCCAGCCCGTATTGTCCAGCGTCCCCGCTGGCAGCACCACGACCCGCTCTCCCTCGATCTCCAGCAGGACGACCCCCCAGGTGTCCACCTCCATCTGCGCGAGCGTCCGCCGGGCTTCGTTGATGTCGTAGTCCAGTTCCGCGACCCTCTCGATCCGGGCCTGGATGCTCCTCGACAACCACCGCATCGTCGCCCAGCTTCCGCCGAAGATGCCGAGCCAGAGACCCAGGCCGACGACGAAGGGCCGGAGCCACGCCTTCATGAGCAGCCCGCGCATCCGCCCGGTCGCCTCCTCCGTATCGCGCTCGATTGTACGCAGCGCGTTCCTCGCGACGCGCCGCGAGTTCTCGCCGAGCCGCCCGAGCTCGCTCGCGGTCAATTCCTCGATCTCCCGGCGCTCGCTCTCCAGCCGTCTCCGCAGCCGCTCGGTCAAATCGTTCGCGCTCGAAGTTCTCTCCATACAGTTCTCCTTTCAGCCGCCACCGGACCCCGCTCTCGGGGTCCAGCGCGGTGAGGTAATCCTTGCCCTGGCGCGGCACCTCAAGGCCCGCTTCCCGCAGTGCGGAGACGACATCGGCACGGTCCCGCACCGTGCCGTGCTCGACGCGCTGGAGCAGGTAGTCCCGGATCAGGTCGCGGGGGGAGGCTTCGAGCCGGAGGCCGGCCCGCAGCCGTGCCGCCTCGACATAGGCGCGGTGCCCGGGTTGCTCCACCCTGGCCCGCGCCGGGTCGTCCGGGCGTGCCCAGCCGTGTTCGTGATTGAATGCGTCCCGAAGGGGACCAAAGGTCTTCTCCCAGCCCGGCGGCGCGATGTTGAGGCTCCGCCCGGTTTCCAGGTCGCACCGCGCGGCCAGGACATGCACGTGAGCGCCTCCGCCGCGCTCGCGGTGCAGCACGGCGGCCCAGGCGTATCGGTCGGGCTCCAGTCCCGCCCAGGCCGTCTTCTCGAAGGCGTCCAGGACCGCCTCGATCTGCTCGTCGGTGGGTCCGTCCTCCGGGGCCCAGGCGATCACGCCGGAGGTGTACTTGTGCTCGAACGCCAGCGTGTCGGCCACGGCGGCCACCATGTCCGGGTTCCCGCGCAGCACCTCGACGCCCTCGCGCGGCTTCCCGGCCGCGTCCCGCTCCCCGAGGAGGTAGCCAGCGGCGTCCCGTGCCGAGCCGGTCCCGCGGGCCAGAAACCTAATGTGCATCGGAGTCCGAACTCTCGAAGCGAGCCAGCGCGGCGAGCGCCCGCTCGATGGCGATGAGGTGGCCGATCACCTCGACGGCCTCGACCGCCCCCTTGTGCGTATTGGCCCACCGAGCGATCTGGTTGAGGTTGTTGCCGACGCGCGCCACCTCCCGCGTGCGCTCGCGCTCCACCTCGGCGTGCGCCACGGTCCAGGTGTGCGCCCGGCCAATCGAGCGGCGAATCAGATCCGACAGCGTCAGGCCCGCGGCGCGGGCCTTGGCGTGCCACGCGGCACGCTCCGCCTCGCTGGAGCGGATCTTCACCCACACGGCGCGTCCGGCGCTCACGGCGCGCCGTTGCCGTTGCGGGGGTCAGAGGGGGCACAGCCCCCCGCCAGCCCCTCCGGGAGACACACGGAGTGTGGCCACGGAGGGTAAGCTGGCTCCCCGACCTTAGCGGCGTCCGACAAGCCCGTGCGCCGCCGCCGCGGGTGCCCGGACTCGACGCGGCGGACGGGCCTCCTCCGCGTGCTCACGCGGCCCGAGGATCCCGGGCCGGGCTTACCCTCGCACACGCTGCCGCCTATGCGCCCGCACACCGGAGCTCCGCGCGATCCGCTCGCGGATCCAGTCCTCCACCTCGGCCTCGACCCAGCGCACCACGCGCTCGCTCAGCCGGATCGCCTGGGGGAAGCGACCCTCGGCCGACCACCGGTAGATCGTGCTCCGCGACAGGCCCGTCCGGGCCTCCACCTCCGATACCCGCAGGAAGCGGGTCGGCGGTCTCGTTCTCCGTTCCATCGCGTTCTCGGTCTCCGCTCCGCTCTTCCGCGTTCTCCTCGACCGCGCCCCGGGCCTCGACCTCCGGGTTCGGCCGGGAGGAGCCTGCGCCCTGCCCGGGTCCTGGTCGAAGCCTGCGATGAACGCCAGAACCCGGTCCGCCGTCCTGAGCGACGGCGAGCGGCCGCCCGCGATCTGGCGCATCAGGTTGGGGTCGCCCACGGCCCTCATTCCGAGCGTCGTCGGACTCATGCCCGTCTCTTCCGGGAACGCATTCACCCGTGTGTTGAATTGATCCTCCAGCGTCTGCATGACTGCCGTTCCAACCGTGTCAGGACCCCTAACGGTGAAAGGGCCTTTTCGAGGAAGTCAATTCTTAGGAAATCTCCTAAGTGTCTGTCCTGTCCGATGTTGTCCGACGTGTCCCTCCTGTCCGGGAGGCCGCCGCCAATGCGGTGGCGGAGCGCCCCCGCGAGCACTTTGGGGGAACCCGTTGAACAGGTGTCGCGAAGCGCGGCCGGCGGCGGATGGGAGCCGCCGCGGGAAGGGGAGTGCCGGGGCCTCCGTCGCGGGCAGGCCCCGACCGGCGTGGGACCGGGTTTCAGGGGTCCGTGGGGCCCGGACCGTCCTCGAGGACCGGATCGGGGGCCGCGGGCGAGGCGGGGCGAGCCGGGTTCCTCGGGAACACCAGACGGAAAGAGGGGCGCGCCGGCCGGCACACCCCTCTCACACCATCCTTCCCTCTCGGGCGTCCCGCGCGCTACCGCCCGATGGCGACCGCGTAGTCCTCCGGGTCCCCAAGCGTGAAGTCCTCGGCCGCGACCTGGAGAAGGCTGACGCGGTAGCGTGCCTCATCGCCCCGGTGGGGCACCCAGACCCGCAGCACCGGCGCGTCCGGCGGGAGCGCTCCGGCGATGACGACCTCGCGCCGCATGGAGGACGATTCGTCCGTCTCGAAGATCTCGAGGCCCGGCGCCTGCACCGAGTCGATGGCCGGACCCTCGATCACCAGCATGGCTCCGATGTCGCGGGCCCGCGGCGGGGCCGTCAACCGGACCTGCAGAGGGCCGGGATCCGTGAACGCCGCGCCCACTGCGTCATGGCCGGGCGTGTCAGCCCGCGGGCCGACGATGCCGTCCCCGCAGCCCCAGGCCAAGGTTACGACGGCCAGCAGCGCCGTCCGCAACCACCCGGACCGCCGGGTCCGGGAACCGGCGGTGGGCGGGTCCGCAGCCGCTCGGCGGCGGCGGGCGGGGCCGCGCGCGCCCTTTCGCCGCTGGCTGGCCTCTCGCGCCGGCTGCGACGCCGGCATCGCGGGGGGAGCGGAAGGCGGTGGTCCCGCGCCGTCAGCCGACCCGGATCCCGGCCGGCAGCGGTTGATCCAGGCAAGCAGATCACCGAGGTCATACGTTCCGTTCCCGTTCCCCATATCGTCCAGGGCGGCGAGCTGGTCACTGTCCATATCTCCGTCCCTCCACAACGCCGCCGCCGCCCTGCCCGGGGCCAGACCGTCTCCGCCGGCCAGCGCCGAGCAGGCGCGCGCGGCCAGGTCTTCCCTCATGGGGGCACTGGCCGCCGGGGCGCGCGAGCCGTCCACCTTGTGGTCGCGCTCGGTCCCCCGCACCGACGAGGAGAGGTCCGCGTCCACGCCGCCCCCCAACGCCGCGATCGCCTCCCCCGCGTCCAGCGCCACCGGACCGGCACGGCCCAGCGCGTCGCCGTCGACCAGGAAGATCCCGTTGTTGTCCTCGTCGCCTTCCTGAACCACGTAGCCGAAGACCAGCGCCGCCGTGCCGCTCCCCGACTCGTACGGCGCGTCCACCCGCCGCGTCGCGCTCCGGTTGCCCAGCGAGAACGTGAAGTGCGGCCTCCCCGTCACCTCCACCTGCTCGCTGAAAGACACCGTGAACCGGATCGTCTCCCCGAGCCCGTAGGTGTCCCGCTCCAGCTTCGGTACCGACGTCACCTGCACCGCCGTGATCCGCGGCACCGTCGTGTTCACCGGACCCTCCACCGTCGCCGAGATCGTCTCCGACAGCGCCCGGCCGTCCTTCGTGCAGACCGCCGCCGGGGTACCGCAGGCCGCCCCCGCCGCGACCGTCACCGTCACGTCCGACGGCGAATCCGGCTCGAGCGTCAACTCCCACAGGTCCCTGCGTCGGTTCACCCGACTGGCCGACGTCGCCCGGCCACCGGCCACCGCCACCACGTCCTCCCGCAACCGCCGGCCGTTCATCCAGCTCAGCGGCTCGCTGAACGCGATCCTGAACGTGAACGCGCTCTCCCCGTCGTGCGTCTCCGGCATGTCCCGGAACTCCGCCGTCAACGGCGGCGGCGGACCCGGCTCCGGACCCGGGATCGTCGACGCCGCCGGCACCTGCGTCAGCACCTTCCCGCCGGCCGTGCAGATGCCGCCCGAGGCGCACGCCGCGTCCGCCACCAGCGCGAACGTCACGTCGCCGCCCCCGTCGGGGACCAGGAAGAACACCCACGCGTTCTCCAAGCCGTCCTCCGCGTGCGGCTGGACCGAGGCCACCGTGCCGCCCGTCACCGACACCGACCGCGTGTCCGCCCCGAACTCCGCCACCGGCTCGCTGAATGCGACCACCACCTGCGGCCGGTCGTCCGCGCCGCTGTGCGACGCCGACGCGAACGCGCTCGCCGGGAAGCTCGCCGACAGCGCCGCCGGGTCGCTGTTGCGGATCGTGCCCCTGGCCGCGCGGTCGCCGTCCCTGAGCCTCGCGCCGTCCGGGTTCGACAGCCTCAGCGTGAACGTCTCGCCGTCGTCCTCCTCGTCGTCGTCGATGATCGGCACCGTCACCGTCCGCTCGGTCTCCAGCGGATTGAACCGCAGCGTGCCGCTCGTCTCCGTGTAGTCCAGGCCCGCCTTCGCGCCCGTGTCCCCCGAGCCGTCGCGCGTCGCGTATTCGACCGTCACGATGCCCAGGCCGTGCGGCTCCAGGCGCACCGTGAACGCCATCTCGCCGTCGGCCTCGTGCGCCTCGGCGTCCTCCACCGACAAGTACGGCGCCGCCTGCCGCGTCCCGTCCACCCTGTGGCCGCTCTTCGTGCCCTCCCTCCTGTAGGAAAGGCGCGCCTCCTGGTCCCAGTCGTTGCGGATGCTGAAGCCGTCGAATTTGTCGATCGACTCGCCTATCGGGTTGGCGGGGATCGCGACGCCGTTGCGGTCGAGGTCGACCACCAGCACCAGGTACGCGAACACCAGCGTGTTGGTGCCGCTCCCCGACTCGTAGCGGGCCTCGCACACCGACCCGCAGGGGTCGCCCACCTCGAGCGCCATCGCCGGCTCGCCCTCGACGTGCACCGTCTGGTCGAACCGCACCTCGATGCGGATGTTCTCGCCCTCGCCGTAGGTGTCCTCCTCCCTGCTGTTCCGCCACCGCAGCCGCGGCGTCGAGACCACCTCGATGTCTTCGATCACCGGCGCCGTCGGCCCGTCGTCGTCCACCACCGTCACGGTGGCGGTAGACGGGTCGCCCACCGTGTACCCGGCCCCGGCCCGCACCGCCGCGGTCAGGTCGCCGTCCGGCTCGGTGAGATCGTCGTTCTCCAGCTCCACCGTCAGCGCCGCCGTGGAGGAGCCGCGCGCGAACGTTACCGTCCGCTGCGTCGCGGCCCCGTCCGGCAGCACGTCGCGGTCCGCCTGCTCCGTCAGCGCCACCGTCACGGTCAGCGCCGACCCCGTGGCACCGGTGCGGCTCAGGGTGAATACCGCGGGCTGCTCCTCCAGGACCGTCGGGTTGGCCGCCGCAATGCTCACCGCCGGCGGCGTGTCGTCGTCGCGGATGACGATAGTTTGCTCGGTCCCGCGGTTGTCGCTGATAATGTAGATTTCGAACACGATGGTCTCGTCCGCCTCGGCTTCCCCGTCGTCGACGATGCCGATCTCGAAGGAGTGCCGCGCCACCCAGGCCGTGCCGTCGGCGTTGGCCGAGAACTCCGAGACCGGCACGATGGCGATACGGTTGCCCAGGCCCTGCGGCCTGGTGTAGTCGTCGCCGCGCGTTGCCGTTCCCGGGCGCTGCCGATAGAACAGTTGCGCGTCGATCACCGGCGCGGTGTTCTGCCGGGTCGTGAGCGTCACGGTCACATTCGCCGTCCCCGCGCCCTCGTCCACGGCCGCCGGCGCGTCGATCGCGATGTCCTGGGGAAGGTCCGCATCGTCGTTCAGGATGGTCAGCCTCACGTCGTCCGGGTTCGGTATGGCCGGGTTCGACACGACGCCGGACACCTTCACCACGTCGTTCGGCTCGGGGTCTTCGTCGCTAACCGGACTGATCCTCACCGTCCCGGTGCTCCCGGTCGCGTTCGCCGCGAAGCTCAGCGTCCGGTTCGTGCTCAGCTCGAAGTCGTCGTCGGTCGCCGGCGCCACCGGGCTCGCCGAGATCTCCACCGTGAAGGCCACGGGCGAGGCGGGCGAGGCCGTCGCCGTCACCGTGACCGCCAGGAGGTCCTCGTGGGGCTCGTTGTCGCTCAGATGCAGCGTCACTTCCAGCCCCGTCGGGATCACCACCGTGCCGCGGACCTCCATCCTCAGTTTGGTGTTGTTGTCCTCCAGCCAACTGCCTGGTGTCCCCCCGTGACGCGAATCCCGGATGCTGAATCCGTGTGCGGTTGTCTCATTGTTCGAATTAGTCACGGAAATATCGAAGTAAGAATTGTCAGTCGTGGTATTCGATACCACGACCCAGTATTCCGTATCGGCGTTGAGCGAGAGCGCGCTTGGGGCCGCAAACGTCCGGTTTCCCGCCGTGCCCGAGTTGTCTCCAATGGGGTCGGCAGGACTGTCGAGCACGGCCAGCAGGGTCCCCGGATTGCCGGAACTGCCGTCGTCGTGGATCGCTACCCGCACCACCTGCCCCGTGCCACTACCTTCGAGCAGGTTCAGCACGACGCTCTGGAGCGTGTATCCCGCCGGATTCGATCCGGTCGTGAACCGCTGGGCATTTCTTTTCTCGCCGAGTTCAATAGTCCCAATTGTATAATCCGGGGGAAATACGTTCTGCAGGCCGGTGTGCGACTCCGTGATGTTCGAGACCAGCGAGATCTCCTGCGCCTGGGCCACCCCCGGCGGCAGCAGCAGGGCGAGGGTAACGAGCAACGCGTGCACGAGCGGCTGCGGACCGCCCCTGCCGGGACCGGTGGCGGCGGATGCCCCCTGCGGCTTTGAACGCGTCGGTCGAGGCGGGCCACAGCGCTGCCGCGGAGCAGGAGAGGTGCTGGCGGCGCGAATCTGGACATGGTGGCCGCTGCCGCCGGGTGGTGTGTAAGGAGAGGGACGGCCGCCCCGGCGGGGCGGCAGGTGCTCAGGCCGTGGAGGCGGGCAGCCGTGTTCCCTCGCGCTTGAGACGCTCGGCAAGATGGTACCCGTGCGGCGCTCGCGGCCGCGTCCGTCAGGTGTCCTAGTCATCGCGATGTCTCCTTCGCTGGTTCCCCTGGCGGTTTCCGCGGGCGGATTTAGCTCTCGATAATTGTAGTTATCGAGAGCAAACCGTTTTGCTGTATGTCATTGTGCAGGGGGCACTTATGCGGATTTCGGCGCCAGGAGGCGTGTCCGACCGTCCCGACCCGGCCACTTCGCGGTCACAGCTCGGCGAGCGACTGACCGCCTACCTGGAAGCCGCCGATGGCGCCCTGAGCGGCCATACCGTGCGAGCGGTGCGAGCGGACCTGGAACGGTTCGCGGCGTGGTGCGCCGAGCGGGGGCGTTCTCCGCTGCCCGCGCGCGCGGGCACGATGGTGGCCTACGTCGAGGCGATGGCGAGCGAGCGAGCGCCGGCCACCGTGCGACGCTACGTGTCGAGCGTCGCCACCGTGCACAAGGCGGCCGGGGAGCGGAGCCCTCTCGAGCACGTGACCGTGAGGCGGGCGCTTAAGCGGATGCACCGGCGGAGGGGGTGCCGGCAGAGGCAGGTGCGGGGACTGACCTGGACGCTCCGCCGGCGCCTGATGGAGGCCGCGGGCGACCGGGCGATCGACGTCAGGAACCGAGCGATTCTGGCCGTGGCCTACGACGCCATGCTCCGCCGCTCCGAGCTGGTCGCGCTGCAAGTCGTTGACGTGACGATGGATAGGGGCGGCTCGGCCTCGCTCCTCGTGCGCCGCGCGAAGACCGATCCGGAGGGCGGCGGCGCGATGCTCTACCTGCACCGAGACAGCGTGAGGCTGCTCTCGGAGTGGCTGAGCGCGAGCGGGATCGGTGGCGGGCCGCTCTTCCGTTCGATGCGCAAGGACGGCACGCTGGGCGGCCGGCTGCATGAGAGCCAAGTGCCGCGCATCTACAAGGCGATGGCCGAACGGGCCGGGCTCCCGGCGCGGATCGTGCGGCGGCTCTCCGGGCACAGCCCCCGCGTGGGCGCGGCTCAGGACATGATCGCCAAGGGGATCGGGATCCCCGCGATCATGCAGGCCGGACGCTGGAAGAGCGCCCGGATGGTGCAGCGCTACGGCGAGCGGCTGCTCGCCAAGCGCAACGGCGCCGCACAGCTGGCACGGCTTCAGAAACGCAGATGAGCCCCGAAGAACACGGGGGGCTCTCTGGTCACAAGAGTTGCCGCAGTTTACTCTCGATAACTACAATTATCGAGAGCTATCCGGAAAGCTACGCGCTATTTGGTGACTGAGTTGTGATTTACAGACAAAGTCTGGTGATCTGTTAGTGACTTCTTGCGCGGAACGCGCTATCCTCCACTCCCGTCTGGTCCGGCGGAACCTGGCCGGACCGATCGGTCGGAGCCTCTAGCGGGCTTCGCCTCACCCTTCTGCGGGAAGTGGAGCATTGAACGATCCAGACCCGGCCGGTCCCGGGAGCGGTGTGTCCGATGAGCGCATCTCGCGGCTGAGCGCGGCGATCCTGCGCATCAGCGCGAGCCTCGACCTGGCCACCGTGCTCGAGGAGGTGGTCGAGAGCGCCCGGGCTCTCACCGGTGCCCGGACCGGCGTGATCACGACGATCGACGGACGGGGACGGGTCGAGGACTTCGTCACCTCCGGCCTTGCCGAGGAGGAGCGCCGGAAGATGGACGAGTGGCCCGACGGCGAACGGCTCTTCCGGCACCTCCGCGACCTTCCGGCCCCTCTCCGGGTGGCGGACGTTGACGACTACCTCCGCTCGCTCGGCCTCTCCCCGAACCCCTGGGGCTCGAAGACGATGCAGGGGACGCCGATGCGCCGCGGCGGCGGGCATCTCGGCAGCTTCTTCCTCGCCGACAAGGAGGACGGCGGGGCGTTCACCGACGCGGACGAGGAGGTCCTGGTCCTGTTCGCCTCGCAGGCGGCCACCGCGATCGCCAACGCGCGCACGCACCGGGACGTGGAGCGGGCGCGGACCGACCTGGCGGCACTCATCGAGACCTCGCCGGTGGGCGTCGCGGTGTTCGACGCCGCAACCGGCCATCCGGTGTCGTTCAACCGCGAGGCCAGGCGCATCGTCGAGGCGCTCCGCACCCCGGGCCGTCCGCCCGAGCAACTGCTCGAAGTGATCACGTGCACGCACCCGGACGGGCGGGAGGTCTCCCTCGAGAAGCTCCCCCTGTCCCGGCAGCTCGGGCACGCGGAGACGATGCGGGCCGAGGAGGTCGAGCTCTCGGTGCCCGACGGGCGGAGCGTCCGGACGCTCGTCAACGTCACGCCGATCCGTTCGCCGGACGGACGGGTCGTGTCGGTCGTCGTCACCATGCAGGACCTGGAGCCGCTCGAGGAGCTGGAGCGGCAGCGCGCGGAGTTCCTCGGCATGGTGAGTCATGAGCTCCGCGCCCCGCTGACCTCGATCAAGGGCTCGGCGGCGACCGTGCTCGACGCCGCCACGCTCCCCTCCCAGGCCGAGATGGTGCAGTTCTTCCGCATCATCGGCGGGCAGGCCGACCACATGCGGGGCCTGATCGCGGACCTGCTGGACGCGGGCAGCATCGAGGCGGGCACGCTCACCGTCCAGCCCGAGTCCTCCGACGTGGCGGTCCTCGTGGACCGGGCCCGCAACACGTTCCTGAGCGGCGGAGGCCGGCAGGCGGTCCTCATCGACCTCCCGCCGGACCTGCCGCGGGCGATGGCCGACCGCGAGCGCATCGTGCAGGTGCTCAACAACCTGCTGTCGAACGCGGCCCGTCACGCTCCGCCCTCCTCGCCGATCCGCCTCGAAGCGGCGGGCGAGGACGGCCATATCGCGATCTCGGTCTCGGACGAGGGCCGCGGCATCCCGCCGGACCGGCTGCCGCACCTGTTCCGCAAGCGCGCCAGCCCGGCCGGAGGCACCGGCCTTGGGCTCGCGATCTGCAAGGGACTCGTCGAGGCGCACGGCGGCCGCATCCGCGCCGAGAGCGGGGGGACGGGGCAGGGCGCGCGGTTCACGTTCACCATCCCCGCGGCCGGGGAGACCGCACCCGCAGCGACCCCGCTCCGCGGCCCGACGCGCACGCCGGGGGCGGGGCGGGAGAAAACGCGCATCCTGGTCGTGGACGACGACCCGCAGACGCTCCGCTACGTGCGGGCCGTCCTCTCCGATGCGCGATACGCCCCCCTCGTCACGGGCGATCCGGACGGGCTGGGCCGCCTGATCCGCGCCGAGAAGCCCCGCCTCGTGCTGCTTGACCTCATGCTGCCGGGGACGGACGGGATCGAGCTGATGCGGCGGGTCCCCGAGTTGTCCGATCTTCCGGTCATCTTCATCTCCGGCTACGGCCGGGACGAGACCATCGCCGCGGCGCTCCAGAGCGGCGCGGCCGACTACATCGTCAAGCCGTTCTCGCCGACCGAGCTCGTCGCCCGGGTCCAGGCGGCGCTACGGAACAAAGCCGTGCCCGAGACGTTCGTGCACGGGGAACTCGCCGTCGATTACGGCCTGCGACGCGTGAGCGTCGCAGGCCGCGAGGTTCCGCTCACGACCACGGAATACGAGCTGCTGCGCGTCCTGTCGGCAGGCGGGGGACGGGTCGTGAGCACGGAGGCGCTCCTCCGGCAGGTGTGGGGACGCCGGGGCTCGGACGACACCGATCGCGTGCGCACCGTCGTCAAGAAGCTCCGCAAGAAGCTCGGCGACGACGCGGCCAACCCCACCTACATCTTCAACGCGCACGGCGTCGGATACCGCTTCGCCGCGGGCCTCGGGCCTCCGTTGCGGTAGCGGGCAGCATCCACTGTCGGGTGTCGGGTTACGCGCCACCAGCCTTGCCCTGGTTAGGTCTTGAAGGGTTACTCTACGGGGAGGAATCATCAAATAGGGCCATCGGTGCGCTACAGCGCCTCAGGGACGACGGGCGGGACTATTGGAAGTCAAGCTCCCAAGCTCGGCGATGTCGGCGAAGACGAGACTGACGCGACCGATTCCCGCCAATCGATCCCGTTCTTCCAGCTATAGTGACACGGAGGAGTCAGATCTCGTCAAACGGCAAGAATGGCAGATCGTGCAGTCCTGTTTGAACTTACGTGGTTTCTCGCCGTGATTTGAGCCTCGGGTATTCCGCTTACCGTTCTAGAACACACCTGGAAGTTCCTTCGGATCTCGTAGAACTGCTGCCGGCCGTAACCCACGATCCGGCCCGCCTTCGACACGCTGCCGAGTTCCTGGGCCAGTTCTGCAGTGACAGCTTCCGCCGCGCTATCTTCGCGGCTTGGACGGTGGTCATTCTTCTCTCCTCCGCGGTACGGGGCCGAGGGACTGCTGGATCGCATGCCCGGGGCGAGAGGACCGCACCCGAACCGCGTGGCGTCGGAGGTGGAGGAGGCGATCCCGGCCCATGCGCTGGCGCACCCGACGCACGGAGCGCAGCGGGTGGCCGACGAACTCATGCTGAGGCGATGTCCGGGGAGAAAGCCGTCGGTGCGGAAGTCCGCACGTCCGTGCGTGGGAATGCCCGCGAGCCCATTCCCAACGTTGGGGCTGGGTCTCCGCCGCCCGCCGTTACCTTACTCCTCGCGCGGTGCGGGCATGCGGTAGCCGACCCCGCGCTCGTTGAGGATGTAGGCCGCCCGGGCCGCGTCCTCGCCCAGCTTGCGGCGTAGCCTCTTCACGACGGCGTGCACGAGCTTCGGGTCGCCGTGGCCTTCAGCCCGTCCCCACGCCTGGCGGAGCAGCGAGCGGTGCGTCGAGACCCGTCCCGCGTTGGCCGACAGGACGCGGAGCACCTCGTACTCGGTGGCCGTCAGCGCCACCGGGCGGTCGGCCAAGGTCACCCGGCGCCGTTCGTAGTCGATGGCGAGTTCTCCCAGCACGAAGGGTTCGAGTTGGGTGTGCCTCCTTAGCGCCGACCGGATCCTCGCCGTCAGCTCCGTCGGCGAGAACGGCTTGACGATGTAGTCGGCGGCCCCGGCTTCAAGCGCCCTCGCGATCGTCTCGTCCCGTCCGTAGGCGGAGATGAAGATGACCGGCAGATCGGCCAGCTCGGGAACGTGTTCCATCAGCTGGATGCCGTCGGTGCCGGACAACATCAGGTCGAGCAGGACCAGATGGGGTTTCTCCGCCCGGATGACCCGGTCAAGGTCATGGTGGTCGCCCGTGACCAGCGCGGCGTAGCCCGCCTCGGTGAGCGCGTCGCGCACGTGGAGCAGCGCCTGCGGGTCGTCGTCCACCACGAGGATGCGCGCCGGCTCCCGGCCCTGCCGTCGCGCCACCGCTCGACCCCGGGCGGAGGCAGGTGCTACCGGGTCGCCGCCGGCTTCATCGGCCACCGGGACCGTGAAGGTGAACCGGGCACCCCGGCCCTCCCCGCCGCTCGTGGCCCAGATGCGGCCGCCGTGTGCCTCGACCAGCCCCTTGCAGATGGCCAGGCCCAGACCGGCCCCGAGACCGCGCTCCCCGGCGCCGGCGCCGGCGTACTTCTGGAACAGGTGCGCGAGCTGTTCCGGTGGAATGCCTCCGCCCCGGTCGGAAACCGAGATCGCGACGTAAACGCCATCGCGCTCCGCGGTGACCCGGATGGGCGAGGACTCTGGAGCGTGCCTGGCCGCGTTGGAGAAGAGGTTGTTCAGAACCTGTACGCAGCGCTGCCGGTCCACCATCACGCGAGGCAGGTCCGATGGAAGGTCGACGAGGACCGTGTGCCGGCCGCCGCCGCTCAGGAACGTGTTCCTCGCCCGGTCCACCAGCGCCACCGCCTCCGACGGTTCCGGCGCGACCGACAGCGTGCCCGTCGCGATGCGCCCCGCATCCAGCAGGTCGCCGATGAGACCGCTCATGTGATCGGCCTGCGTGTCGATGATGCGGAGGAACTGCAGCATTTCGGCCGGAGCGAAGCCCGGCGAGGCGGCGAGCACCGTGGCCGCCGAGCCCTTGATGGAGGTGAGCGGCGTGCGCAACTCGTGACTCACGATCGCCAGGAACTCGGCCCGCATCCGCTCGAGCTCCTCGAATGGCGCCAGATCCTGCATCGTGACCACGACCGACTCGACCCCGCCCTCCGGCGCATGGATCGGCGTGGCGTTGACCAGCGTCTTCACGCTCCGGCCGTCGGGGACCGAGAGCACGATCTCCTCGGTGCGCAGCGTCTCGGCGGTGCTTAGCCGCAGCGCCAGCGTGAAGTCCGCGAGGGCGACCTCGCGCCCGTCGGCGCGCCGGCACGTGATCACCTCAAGCAGCTGCTCCAGGGACTGGTCCGGCATCCGCAGGCCCTCGACAATCCGCGCCGCCTCCCGGTTCACCGACAGGGCATCGCCGCTCCCGGCGTCGAAGACCACCACGCCGACCGGCGAGGTCTCGACCAGCGCCTCCATGTTCGCCCGCGCGCGCCGCTCGTCCCGGTAGGCGCGGGCGTTGCCGATCGCCGCGCCCGCCTGCGACGCAAACAGCACGAGCATCTCTTCGTCCTCGCTCGTGAACTCCCGCCCCCCTTCCTTCTCGGTCAGAAAAAGGCTGCCCAAGTGCACGCCCCGATGACGGATCGGCGTGCCCTGCAGCGTCTTGCCCGGAAGCACGGGCGCGCTCAAGCCGAGCGACCGGACGTAGCCGGGCAGATCCGCGACTCTCAACGGGCGCGGAAGGTCCCGAAGGTGCTCGAACAGCCGCTGCCCGTCGGCCCAGTTCGCCAGTTGCCGGTGCTCGTCCGGCGGGATGCCGGAGCTGAGGAACCGCTGCGCCCTGCCCAGCTCATCGACCATCGTGATCACGCCGCGGCGGGCGCCCGTCAACGCGCGGGCGCCGTCGACGACCTCCCGCAGCACGGTGTCGAGATCGAGGCTCGCGCTGATCCGCAGGAGGGCCCCGCACAGCCTGGCGATGCGCGCCCGCAGCACCTCGACCCGCCGCAGCAGCGCGTCAGTATCGGTCGTCACCGGTCACCCCTTCCCGGAATATCGCCAGATTATCGTCGATGTATCGTTTCCTGTCGCCCCGCAATCATACGACAACCCCTAGAATAGTAGTAGGGGTGCGGGTCGCGACCAGGAGAAGAAGATGTCCGCCGCATACACAATGAGGTCTTGGCGCGCCGACAAGACGGCGAACGGCCTCTTCATGGGGATCGACGGGCTGGACGAGTGGGCGATCGTCATCTCCTTCGGCGATTCCACGGAACGCGAAGGCTGGGGGCACGATCAGATTCGGGCCATCAAGCGTCTCGCGTCTCGCATGCGCCAGTCCGCGCGCGTCCGGCGTGCGATGGCCGATGCCGAGGCGTTGGGCGCGGCGCTGGCCAAACCGCTGGAGAACAGGCGGTTGGGGATTATCCAGCTGGATCGCCAGGGGCGCATACTCGAGGCGAACGACCGCGCCCGGGACATTCTGTCGCAACACGACGGGCTCTGCGACGCGGGGGGCGTGCCGAGTGCCCGGCACCATGGGGAGAACGAAGAGCTGGAGCGCTTGCTGGCGCAGGTGCCGCCCCGTGTAGGGGGTGCGGGTCGGTTTGCGAACGTGCATTCCGGTACGCGCGGCAGCTTCGCGGGATTCCAGGCGGCCTATTTGAACCGTCGTGCAGGTCTTCGGGCAGAGCGGGACTCGTGAAAAAGCCGCGGGCGGGGTCGCGTACCCGCAAGGATCGGCAGCGTGAGTGGGGGGCCCACGGCCCCGGCGCCGGCTGCGGTACGGCGGAGATTGCATCGGTCCGCGGGACGCCTGCGAGACTTGTGCGCGGGAGCGTATCCGCGTGGCTCCCACCCTCGGACCCGTTCCACCGCGCCGGTGAATGACCGACGACGCGAAGAAGGTCCTCGCCGCGTTCGCCGATGGATCCCTGTTCGGTCCTACCGCGGTGCAGCGGGTTCTCGGCTGTCCGGCGCGGCGAGCAAGTCGGGCGATTCGTTCCCTCGAGGACGACGGGATGGCGCGGATCGCCGACCGCGGCCGGAGACGGATCTACCGTCTGACGCCACGGGGCCGCGACCTCGGCCACGCGGCGGCCGAACTAACCGCAATAGAGGAGCGGCCAGCATGAACAGTTGGCGATTCGCTCCTGCAACGCCGCAGTGAGACGGCGGCGGCGCGGGACCCCGCAAGAACAGGAACATGCACAAGGTTTGATCCCTCGATCTACCGACCGGGCCAGGGGCGGTGGCGCGGTGTCCGCAAGGCCCGCGGCGGGGCCATGCCCGGCCGCGCGGATGGTGTCCAGACCCGACTCCATCCAATAGCCACGCCAACGACGCCGGGAGGAAACGCACATGTCACACTTGCAGCGCGACAAGCGGTCGCCACGCCGTGCGAACGCGAACAGTCCACTCCGTTCGCCGGCCGCACTCCTGCTGGCTCTGGCGCCCATGCAGGCCTGCACGGACGACGTCGTCGATCCGCTCGATCCGGTCGGGCCGGACGATCCCGTGCAAACCGGTCTGGTCGCGACGGTGCGCGAGTTGGCGCGGGAGCAGGACCTCCGTCCGGTCACGTTGCCCGCTCCGGTTCGAGGTGAGTTGGTCACGCTCGGCCGCGCGTTGGCCTTCGACAAGATCCTGAGCGGGAACCGCGACGTCTCCTGCATGACCTGTCACCTGCCCACGTTCGCAACGGGGGACGGCAAGTCGCTTCCGGTCGGGCAGGGGGGAGAGGGGCTGGGACCCGACCGCACGCACCCCGATGGGCAGTTTACCCTGCGCCACTCGCTCGCCCTCTTCAATCTTCACCGCGTGCGCAAGTTTTTCTGGGATGGCCGGCTTGAAGAACTGGACGATGGCTCGATCGGGTCTCCGGCCGGGGAGCACTTGACGTCCGAGATGGAAGCCGTACTCGAGTTTGGCGCCGTATCGGCCGCCGGACTCTTCCCGGTGAGTTCCCGCGAAGAGATGCTCGGGCCCGGCAACGAGTTGGCGGAGGTTCCGGACGGCAACTTCACGGAACTGTGGTCCCGGATCATGGCGAGGCTGGGCACGATCGACGAGTACCGCGAACTGTTCGAGTCGGCCTATCCGGGCACTTCCTTCGATGATATGACCTTCGCGCACGCCTCCAACGCCATCGGCGGATTCTTCGCCTCGTCGTTCTCGTTCTCGGACTCGCCCTGGGACCGCTTCCTCGGAGGCGATGACGACCAGCTCGCCGAGGCGCAGTTGCGGGGAGCCAGGAACTTCATGACGGTGGGCTGCACGAAGTGCCATCAAACGGATGTCCTGGACGCCCGCCCCGGAAACGAGTTCCACAATGACGCCCTCGCGCAGTTCGGGCCCGGACAGGGCGACGGGCCGACGGGAACGGATGACTTCGGCCGTGAACGCGCGACCGGGGACCCCGAGGATCGCCGCCGGTTCAAGACGCCTCCGCTGCGCAACGTCGAGTTGACGGCTCCCTACGGCCACGTGGGCCAGTTCGTCACGCTGAGGGGCTTCGTGGAGCACTACAACAACGTGGACAGCACGCTCGTCGCCTACGACGTCTCCCAGGTCGAAGCGCTGCTCCGGCCCACGCTGCTGCACAACTACGACGAGATCCTCGCGACGCGCGACACGATGCTGCTGCCGATTCGTCTGGAGGAGGCCGAGGTCGACGACCTGATCGAGTTCCTCAAGGCGCTGACGGACGACGCGGCGCGGGACCTGTCGGCGGTCACGCCGGCCAGCGTGCCGAGCGGGCTCCCCATCGATCGATCACGATGACCCCCTGAGGGGCTGAAACCCGCACTCTCGCCGGGGATGAGGCAGCGGCTGGCCACCGTCCTGTTGACCGGGAACCACGGAGCCCGCGGGCCTGGAAGGCGAACCGGCTCCGCAAGACTCCTGAGCGCGTGCCGGAGGGGTCGCGCCACCAGACTGGCATGAACAGTTGGCGATTCGCTCCCGAAACGCCTCGATCTGCTTGCGCGGCGTCAGTATCGTTCGTCACCGGCCACCCCTCCCGGGATGATCGCCGGAATATCGTCGAACGATCGTTTCCTGTCGCCCCGGGATCACATGCAATCCGCTATGTTAAGAGACGGCGGCGGCGCAGGGGACCCCGCAAGAACAGGACATGCACAAGGTTTGATCCCTCGATCTACTGACCCGGCTAGGGCGGTGGCGCGGTGTCCGCAAGGCCCGCGGGCGGGGCCTGCCCGGCCTCGTCCCCATCCACCGTCCGCAGTCGTGCTATCGGCCATCGTCCGCGGCCCGGTCGCGCTGGACTTCCGGATCTTCTTATGAATCCCGGTGCGCGCCCGCGCGGGCCAAGACGACCGGCGGCATCGAGATCACCATGTCGCGGGGCCGGGGCACGCCATGAGGGCCGGGGCACGCCATGAGGGCCGGGGCACGCCATGAGGGCCGGGGCACGCCATGAGGGCCGGGGCACGCCATGAGGGCCGGGGCACGCCATGAGGGCCGGGGCACGCCATGAGGGCCGGGGCACGCCATGAGGGCCGGGGCACGCCATGAGGGCCGGGGCACGCCATGAGGGCCGGGGCACGCCATGAGGGCCGGGGCACGCCATGAGGTCGCTGGCTCGTGTCTCGCTCACGCTGGCAACGGCGGCCGCGGCGATCCTTCTCTCCTGTGGCGAGAGCCCATCAGAGCCCGCTACAACCGCCGCCTCCCCCGTCAACGCCACGACCTCCCCCGGATCGGCCGCGCTGTCGGCCCTTGGGGACACGGTTCGGCTTGCGGCGGAAGTTCGGGATCAGACCGGACGTCCAATGCCCGGCGAGACGGTCGTTGGACCGAGCTCCGACCAGCCGGCGGTAACGGTCACACTCAGCGGGCCGACGGAAGTCAACGAAGACGCCGGCGCCTGGCACTATTCGCTGACGGCAACCACCGCTAGCCCCAAAACAAGCGCGATTCGTCGCGGACCCCTGTTAAGAAGTACCGGAAAGGCCTATCTTGATTGTAGATAGCGGATTCGGGCGCGGACGCCCGGTCCCAACCAAGGAGGCCTTTCCGGTGAAGAGAATATCGCATCGCAAGAGCAGGAAGAACAGTGCCCGGCGGAAGCGGAAGGTTCGGGCCCGGCACGCGAGGGCGAGGCGGCGGGGCTGCCGGCCGAAGCCGGTGTTCGGGGCGGGCATGGTGCATTACGAGATCGGGGCGCGGACGAGCGCGATGAGCTTCGGGGGCATCGGCGCCGTGCGGCGGCTGGTGGCGAAGCTGGGGCTGGCGCGGGAGATCGACCGGCACCTGGAGCTTCTGCAGCGGCACCTGCCGTACCACGAGTCGGACCACGTGCCGGACATCGCCTACAACCTGCTGTGCGGGGGCGCGCGGCTGGAGGATCTGAACGGCCTGCGCCACGACGCGGCGTACATGGACGCCCTGGGCGCGGAGCTGATCCCGAGTCCGACGGCGGCGGGCGACTTCACGCGGCGCTTCTCCGAGTCCGGCGTGATCGAGCTCATGGAGTGCGTCAACGCGGCCGGGCCCAAGCTGTGGCGGGGCCGGGGCCGGGATCTGCCGGGGCCGGTGGCCTACGTGGACATGGACGGGACGCTGGCGCCCACGCTGGGCCGGAAGAAGGCGGGCATGGACATGTCCTACAAGAAGGTGTGGGGCTACCACCCGCTGGTCGTGTCGCTGGCCAACACGGACGAGGTGCTCTACGTGGTGAACCGGCCGGGCAACGCCGTGAGCCACTCCGGCGCGGCGGAGTGGATCGACCGGGCCATCGGCCTCGTGGCCCCGTATGCCGAGCGGGTGTGCGTGCGCGGGGACACCGACTTCTCTCTGACGGTGAACTTCGACCGCTGGAGCGAGAAGGCGGACTTCATCTTCGGCTACGACGCCCAGCCGGCGATCGTGGCGCGCGCCGAGGCGCTGGAGGCGGACGCGTGGACGCGCCTGGAGCGCGAGCCGCGCCATGTGTCGCCGACGGGGGCGACGCGGAGCAAGCGGCCCGACGAGAAGGGACGGATCGTGCGCGAGCGCGGTTACGTGAACAAGCGGCTCAACCACGAGGACGTGGCCGAGTACGACTACCGGCCGGGGAAGTGCCGCGGGACGTACCGGATGGTGGTGGTGCGCAAGAACACCGGCAAGATGAAGGGCGAGCTCGCCCTGGTCGACGAGATCCGCTACTTCTTCCACATCACCACCCGGAGGGACCTGGGCGCGGCGGAGGTCGTCCGGCTGGCCAACGCCCGCTGCGACCGGGAGAACGTGATCGAGCAGCTCAAGAACGGGGTGAACGCGCTCCGGGTGCCGGTCTACGACCTGGTGAGCAACTGGGCCTACATGGTGATGGCGGCGCTGGCGTGGAACCTGAAGAGCTTCCTGGCCATGATGATGCACCTGAAGGCCGACCGCCGAAGGTACGTCGCCATGGAGTTCAGGCGCTTCGTCCGCGAGATGATCCTCGTGCCCTGCCAGGTCATCCGCCGGGCCCGGCGGACCACGCTCCGGATCATCGGCTGGCGGCCCACCACCGACCGGCTGTTCAGCGCTTGGCGCACCATCGAGAGGACCGCGTTCCAGACCGGCTTCGGCTGACGCTGTGCGACATCACCTCGGTCTACTTCGAGGGCTCGAAGTGCCCGCTGGCCAAGCGCGGCTACTCCCGCGACGGCAAGCGCGGCAAGCTCCAGATCGTCTTCGCCCTGCTCTGCGACCGCGAGGGCTGTCCGGTCGCCGTGGAGGTCTTCCGTGGCAACACCGCCGACCCCGGCACCCTGGGCGCCCAGATCGAGAAGCTGCGCAAGCGCTTCTCCCTGTCGCGCGTCGTGCTGGTCGGCGACCGGGGACTCCTGACCAACGCCCGCATCCGCGAAGAGGTCCGGCCCGCGGGCCGCCCCCGGCTCTCCCGCTCGTCCCACGCCTCCACCCGAATCCCCCGGGACCGGTGTCTCCCGGCGCCGAATCACGCCCCCCAAAGCCCCGGCCGGCAAGCGAAAAAACGAGGGCCGCATCCCCGCCCCGGCACCACCCAAAACCGGCTTCCCGGCACACTCTTCGGCCCATAATCCGCAGCTCAACGTCATAATGACGCCTCGCCAGCGCTACTCGCTTGTTTTAGGACTAGGTTGGGAGCGAGTCCCGGGAGCGAGTCCCGGGAGCGAGTCCCGGGAGCGAGTCCCGGGAGCGAGTCCTTCGCCTGTTAGACCCGGGAGGAACCTCATGTACCGCCGCAACCCCGTCCGCTTCGTCTCGTTCCTCAAGCCCTTCACGCGCGACGGCGTCCGTCGAGTTGTGGCGACCGCCCTCCTCCTCTCCATCACGTCCGCGCTTGCCCCCTTCACGCCGCTCGGACATGTCCACGCGGAGGAGGACGAGTACGAGGTCAGCGATGTGCCCGCGACCGAAGCGGATGCCGCACCGGGCGTGGACGGAGCGGCGGCGGTTCAGGGCGGCTGTGCCCCGTACATCTCGGGCGGCCCCAATAACCCCGATCGTGGCGTCCGCGTATCCGGATTTTGTGTGGATGTTCCCTTGGACCCCTGGGGCTTCGTCACCTGCGAGGTCTGTGTCTGCTTTTAGAGGATGGCCGATGGTCGAATCGAGAACTTTTCAACCAGCGGCGGTTGCGGTTCGACGATTACCATTTTTGGTCCCGCTCCTGATCCCTGTAATACGTTGAACATGTGTTGAGTGACAGCCGAGGAAGAAATGCACCGCTGCTCCACTGTCGGCTTCGCCTGGTCGCGGCAGTCGCGGTGGCGACGTGGGCGTGCGGCGAGGGTGGCGCCGGCGCTCGACCCGATGTCGGTTCGAGCAGGAAGGTCGTGGTGAAGGAGTTGGTGCGGGAACTGCCGCCCGGCGGCGTCCTTTCGGACGACCTCTTCCTGGAGTCGGCTGACGGGTTCGATCTGTTCGGGGACACGGTCGCGATCGCGGACCGCTTGGCGGGTCGGGTCCAATTGTTCCGCTCCGAGGGGGAGCATATCGCGACCCTGGGCGGGCCCTCGGGACCGGGGGATCCCGACGTTCTTCAATCCCCGTGGCGCGTCGAGTTCGCACCGGACGGCGCGTTGTGGGTGGGCGACCTCGGCCGCGGAGCGCTGGTGCGGTTCCCTCCCGGAGATGGCGAGCCGCGAACCGTGCGGCTTCCGGTGATCTCGACCGCAGCCGGATTCGGCGTCGATCATGTCCTCGGTCCGGTCGGACCGAGTGTTGAACCGGGCTTCCTGCTCACGGCGTACGCGGTCGCGGACCGGCCCCTGAACATCCCGAACGAGGTTCCGCTTCCGGCGGAGCTGGCGTCCGAGACGTCCCGGATGAACCGAATACTCCCCCTGAATCTGGTGGTGTCGGGCGGGCGGAAGGGCGAGGTCATCCTCCTCGACGGGATGCGGACGATCCTGTGGCGAATCGAGCTGGAGTACGATCCGCCCAGGATCGTTCGCATCTCCCGCATCGCGGTACCCGATTGGCTGGTCGAGAGCACGCGCGCCGAGATGGAGCGGCGCGTCACGGGCCGCCCCGGCGTCAGCGCGCCGGGGTTTAAGGACATGCGGGCCGGCGAGCGGGGGGTGTGGCTCGTCCCGGCGATTGATCCGGTGGACGGGGTATTCCTGCCCTACGAGGAGGATGGCCGGGCCACCGTGCTGTGGCGCGACCCGCAGCGCCAAGAGGCGTGGAGCAGCCGCATCTTGGACGACGACACGGCCTGGCTAATGTTCCCGGGAAGTCTCATGCGGTTCACGGTCGCGGACGAACGCTGAACGCAATCGACCGGACTGCCCCCCCAACTCCATGAGGGGCGGGTTCGCCCGCAAGGCTGATGTCCGGTATCCACCGGTGACGGGATAAGCCGACCGGTTCCGTCCCTCCAACGCCCGAAGCCGCCTCAGCCGCAGCACACCCGCCCACCGCATACGGCCCGTTGCGTATCGGGAAACGCGCGTCCACCATGGAGTGTTATCCTTGCCGGACACCGGACGGCGAACTGCGGAAGAGAGAACAGCGAGAGCGGACGGATGATCAAGAACCATTGGAGTTGGCGGTCGAGCAGCGCGCTTCTTCTTCCCCTTCTCTTCGGAGCCGTCGCGGTCGGCCCGCTTGCGGCCCAGCGCCCGGGCCCCGGCGTCGAGGGGGCTGCGTGGACCTACCTGGGTGGCGACGCCTGGCACACCCGCTATACGCCGGCGACCCAGATCGACGCCTCGAACTTCGAGAGCCTGGAGGTCGCCTGGCGCTGGGACGCCTCGAGCTTCGGGCCGAGCACGGCGCGGGCCACACCGTCTTACGTCGACGGGATGATGATCACGGTTACGGGCGAGAACCGGCATGTCATCGCCCTCGATCCCTCCACCGGCAGACTCCTGTGGAGTTTCGCGGAACCGATGACCTGGCGGCACGAGTACTCGATGCGGAAGGCGTACGGCAAAGGCGTCGCCTACACCGAGATCGATGGACGCGGCGTCGTCTACATCATCAGTCCCGGGTTCTTCCTCTACGCGCTTGACGCGGTCACCGGCCAGCCGCTGGAGAACTGGGGCGAGGCGGTGCCGCTGCCGGGCTTCCCGTCCACGGGGACGGTGGACATGGTGGCGGACCTCATCGAGGGATGGGGGCCGTGGGAAAACCTGAACCAGGAGTACGACCCGGATCAGGGGATGCCGCTCGAGATCGGCTACATCACCGCCTCCTCCCCTCCCATCGTCGTCAACGACGTGGTCGTGATCGGGAACTCCGCGCAGCAGGGCTACAACCAGACGCGTAAGGAGATGGTCCCGGGAGACATCCTCGGTTATGACGCGCGCACGGGTGAGCTCAAGTGGAAATTCCACATCATCCCGCGGCCGGGTGAGTTCGGGCACGAGACGTGGGAGAACGACGCCTGGCAGTGGACCGGCGACGTCTCCGCCTGGGCGCCGCTGTCGGCGGACCCGGAACTCGGACTCGTCTACGTCGTCACGAACGGCGCCACGATCGACTACTACGGCGGCTTCCACCCGGGCGACAACCTGTTCAGCACGAGCATGATCGCGCTCGATGTGGAGACGGGAGAGCGCCGCTGGCATTACCAGTTCGTGCACCACGACATCTGGAACTACGACACGCCGACCGCCCCGATCCTCATGGACGTGGTCGTCGACGGACGGCCGGTCAAGGGCGTCTTCCAGGCGACGAAGCAGTCGTGGCTGTACGCGCTCGACCGCGAGACGGGTGAGCCGATCTGGCCCATCGAGGAGCGGCCGGTGCCGGCCTCGAAGGTGCCGGGCGAGAAGCTGTCGCCGACACAGCCGCACCCGACGTGGCCGCTGCCGTACGACCTGCAGGGGCGCACCGAGCAGGATCTCATCGACTACACGCCCGAACTGCGCGAGATGGCGCTCGAGTACGCGCGGGAGAACGACCTCTTCGCGCCGCTGTTCAATCCGCCCACGCACCTCGGGAACCCCGACGGCGACGGCCCGGCGCTCATCTGCCCGGGTGGAGGCGGTGGGGCCAACATCACGGGTCCGCCCGTGGCCGATCCGGTGGACGGCGTCGTCTTCGTCACCTCCACCAGCGGGTGCTCTCCGGTGATGGTGGCTCCCGGCATCGAGTCGGAGCTGGATGGCCCCGACCAGACGGGGGTGACCCACTCGGAGTTCTCGCGCGCGACGGGCGTCGTGACCGAGAACACGGCGGACCAGGCAACGGTCGAGGGCCTGCGGATCTGGAAGGGGCCCGTGGGGCGGATCACGGCGATCGACGTCAACACGGGTGAGCACCTGTGGATGATCCCGCACGGGGACGCGCCCGAGCGGCAGCAGGCGGTGATCCGCGACCATCCCATGCTGCAGGGCGTGGACGTGAATCCGAACCAGGGCCGGCGCGGCCATTCCGCCATGGTTGCAACTCCAACGCTCCTTCTTGCGTCTGGACAGACGAGCGACGGAACGCCGCACCTGTTCGCGATCGACAAGCGGACGGGCGAGCGCGTGGGCCAGGTGGAGCTTCCCGGCAACACCCGCTACGGGATGTCGAGCTGGGTCCACGAGGGGAAGCAGTACGTCATGATCCAGTTGACGGATGGTCTCGCGGCGATGACGCTGCCGTGACTCTCGCGGCGAACGTTGGGCGGGACTGAACCCCTCAAGACAGGAAGACGAGAAAAACAATGGTACGTAACAATCTGCGTTTTGGAAGAGTATGGGCCTGCACCGCGGCGGCCTTCTGCGTCATGGCGGTGGCCGCATGCGTCGAGAGCGAGGACGGGCCGATGGAACCCGCGACGCTCAACGAGGCGCCCGTGCCGGTCGGGATGGTGCCGCTGATCACCATCGCGGCCGGCGACCACGTCACGGTGGACGTGTCCGCCTTCTTCCAGGATCCCGACGGCGATCCTCTCGCGTACGGAGCCTTCACGACGAACGCGCTCGTGGCGGGCGCGTCGGTGGCGGGCAACATCATGACGGTGGTCGCGGTGTCCACGGGCCGGGCCGCCGGCGCCATCGTGGCGCGCGATACGGCCGGCGGGGAGGCCGTGCAGAACTTCGCGGTGAACGTGCCGAATCAGCCGCCGCTCGTCGTCCGGTCGCTCCCGGCCCTGAACCTTACGGCGGGGCAGGCGCAGCGGATCGACCTGTCGCAGTACTTCTCCGACCCCGAGGGTGATGAGCTGGAATTCGACGCGGCGACCGCGAACATCCTCGTGGCGGCCGCCCAGGCTTCGGGCAGCACTCTGACCGTGGTCGCCGTCGCCGCGGGGACCACTACGCTCACGGTCACGGCGCGTGATTCGGGCGGGGGCGAAGTCCAGCAGGAAGCTTCCGTGATCGTCCGAAGCGGGTAGCCGAGGCCGTCCCGCAGGGTTCAGGCCGCCGGAGACAGTTCCGTCCCCGGGCACGCGCTCCCGGTCGCTCGTGCCGCCATCGGGCGATGTGACCTGAAGGCCGGTTGCCTCGTGTTAGGAGTGGATGATCGAAAAACCGGCCCGGCGCCCGAGGGGTGCCGTTTGAAGGGGGGAGCGTGACGTACCAAGCCAGACGGTTCTCGATGGCGGTCGGCCTCGCGGTGCTGGCGGGGGTCTGGGCCGCGGACATCGCCCTCGCGCAGGACTTTCTCCTCCGCCGCCCGAACGTGACGCTGGGAGTGCGGTTCGGATACGCCATGCCGCGCGCGGAGGGCGAGATCTTCGACTTCACGCGTGACGAACTCACGGTCGAGCAGGGCGACTTCAACGCGGCCGCCATCGCGGGCGATCTGGGCATCCGGCTCGCGGACCGCATCGACCTTTCGCTGGGGCTCGGATACGAGAACAGCGAGATCGATTCCGAATCCCGCGATTTCATCGGCGATGACGACCTGCCGATCCTGCAGACGACGAATTTCCGACGCGTCCCCTTTACCGTCGGGTTGAAAGCCTACCTGACGGAGCGGGGTCGCCGCATCAGCGATCTCGCCTGGATCCCCGCCAAGTGGGCCCCCTTCGTGGGCGGCGGCGTCGGCTTTGTCTGGTACGAATTCAAGCAGACGGGCGAGTTCGTCGACTACGAGACCCTGGACATCTTCCGCGACCATTTCACGTCGAGCGACGGTTCGCCGCTCGCCTACGCGACGGCCGGTTTCGACTACTCGCTCGGGCTGCGGTGGATTTTCACCGCCGAAGCCCGCTATTCTTGGGCCAGTGCGGACATGGGCAACGATTTCGTCGGGTTCGATCCGATCGACCTGACGGGTCTGCGCGCCGCGCTCGGCTTCTCGCTGCGGCTGTAAACACCGAGGTCAAGTCTCATGAGTGAACAGCGAACTGCTGGAATCGGCTCCGCCCTCTGCATCGCCGCCGTCGCGATGCTCACCGCCGGGCCACTGGCGAACGTGACGGCACAGGAGATGGACGAGCGCTGGCTCGCCTGGATGGGGTGTTGGCAGCCCGTCCGCACCTCGACGACCGCCGACGCACCCGAGTCGCTGCTCTGCTTCCGGCCGAGCGAGGGCGAGGCCGGCGTCGAGATGGTCTGGGTGGAAGACGGCGAGATCACGTCGCGAGAGATCGTGCGGGCGGACGGACAGCCCCGCGAGTCGAGCCTCGAGGGATGCCGCGGCTCGCGGCTCGCAGCCTTCGCTTCGCGACCCGGCCGGGTCTTCATGCAGGTGGACCAGACCTGCGACGGTGGCGTGGAACGCGCGTCGAGCGGGATGTTCGCGATGATCTCGCCCGAGGTCTGGATCGATACGCGCGTCGTCGCGGTGGACGACGAGAAGCTGACCTGGGTGACCCGCTATCGGCTCGCGATGCAGAGCGAGGCGGACGCCGTCGGCCTGGGCGAGATCGCGGCCGACCGCAGCCTGGCGGTGCGCTCGATGCGGCTCGCGGCCTCCGGCAGCTACTCGGTCGAGGATGTGGTCGAGGCCGCGCGGCATGTCGATCCGGAGGCGGTCGAGGCCTGGGTCGTCGAACACGAGAGCCCCCTCGAGGTCGACGCGGACCGGCTCATCCAGCTTGCCGATGCCGGCGTCCCGGAGGCCGTCATCGACATGATGATCGCGCGGAGCTATCCGGAGCACTTCGCCCTCTCCTCCGACCCTGACGCGGGTCCCCGACCCCGGCTCGGCGGCGGGCTCTACGATCCGTACTTCGGCGGCCTGTCCCCTTGGGGGTATCCCTACTACGGTTTCCGGTCCGGCTACTACTCGCCGTATTACGGCTATGGTTACGGGTACGGCTACGGCTACGGGTATGGCTACGGATACGGACCCGGGATCATCCGGGTCGGCGACACCGACAGCGGCGGCCGGGTGATCGCCGGGCGGGGCTACAGCAGCGGGCGCAGTTCCGGCGGCGCTACCCGATTCATCGGCAGTTCGCGGGGCACGCCGTCGATCGGCCGCTCCAGCGGCTCCTCCGGCGGCAGCTCCACCGGCCGCACCGCCCGGCGCCGTGGCGGCGGTGGATACAACCTGCAGATCTCCTCCACCCCAACGGTTTCGAGTGCGGCCAAGCCGGCCAAGAGCACGCCAACGGTGGCTCGTCGCGTCGGCACCTCTTCAGGCGCCAGGTCGACGGGTCGGACAGCGCGGCGCCGCGGGGGCGGTTTCTGATCCCGCCGTAACGCGGTTCAAGTATCCGAAAGGGCCCGGGTGACCGGGCCCTTTCGCGTTCCACGTCTCGCGCCGGTGAGTCGCGGAGGACAGATTGGCCGTGAGGCCGAACTTCCCGCCGGCACGAAGGAGGAACGATGAGTGCGGATCACTGCGGCGCCCGCCCGTCCAGGTACGTCGCAATCGGCGTGCTCGTCCTCGGGGCCGCCGCGGCCCTGCTCCTGCCCGACATGGCCCGAACCCAGACCGCCTCGGCCGACTGGGAGCCCCCGCTGACCCCGTATGGGCACCCGGACCTGCAGGGCAACTGGACCAACCAGACCCTCACCCCCTTCGAACGCCCCGAGGGCCGGGAGCCGGTACTGACGTGGGAGGAGGTGGCCGCAATCGAGGGGGGGCAGGCCGAGACCGTCGCCGACCGTACGGCCCCGGTCGATCCCGATCGAGCGCTGCCGCCCGGCGGAGACCACACCGTGTGCATCGACGGGGCGACCACCTGCTACGACGAATTCTACCGCGAGCCGGGCGACCGCGTGGCGATCGTGAACGGCGAGCCGCGGAGCTCACTCGTGACGCACCCGCCGGACGGCAGAGTCCCGGAACTCACGCCGGAGGCGCGTCGCCGGCTGGAGGAGGCCGCGGAATTCCGCAGCCGATTCGGCCAGTTCGACCACCCCGAGCTTCGGCCTCTCGCCGAGCGATGCATCGTCTCGTTCGGTTCGAGCGCCGGACCTCCGATGCTGCCCAACTACTGGTATAACAACAGCTACACGATCGCGCAGAACGAGGACTACATCGTGATCATGGCCGAGATGGTCCACGATGCCCGGATCATCGAGTTGCGCGACCCGCCCGGGGAGCCGGCGGAGCGCCGGGCCGACCTTCGTCCGTGGTTCGGGAGCTCGTGGGGTTACTGGGAGGACGGAACGCTCGTCGTCGAGACGACGCACCTCAATCCGGAACACGCCTTCAGGGGCGTGCCGCCGTCGAAGGACAGGAAGGTCGTCGAGCGATTCACGCGCGTGGATGAAGAGACGATCCTGTACGAGTTCACGATCGACGACCCCGGGACCTACACGAGCACCTGGGGCGGACAGGTCCCCTTCGAGCGCTTCGACCATCTGCTCTACGAGTACGCCTGCCACGAAGGCAACTACGCGATCTCCAACGTGCTGAGCGGCGCCCGGTACCAGGAGCGGACCGGGGGGGATCGGTAGCGCGCCCTCCGGGGAGTCGGCCGTGGCGCGGGCGCCCGCGAACTCGCCAGACCGGGCATCGCGTCGCGTGCGCATCGCTGGCCGGGCTCGCACTTGGGGGTTGCCGGGCGGATCGACCGCCGGAGAGCGCGGTGGACGCCCCGGGCACGTCGGCCGGGGGGCTCGGCCTGCGCCCGGGCCCCTCGCCCGATCGTTCCTCTCCTGACTGGGAAGCTCCGGTGAAGGTCGTCGCAGTCGACCTGTGGCCCGGACGCACGGCCGAACTGGCGGAGGTCGCCCCGGGCGTGAACCTCGTCGTCGTCGAGAACTCCCGGGCCGCGGCGGCCGAGGCGCACGACGCCGACGCGGTCCTCGGGGCGCTGAACGCGGACATCCTCGCGGCCGGCGACCGGCTCCGCTGGGTGCAACTCGCCTCGGCGGGCGTCGAGCGCTACCTGGCGATCCCCGGGTTCGCCGAGGCCGAGGATCTCGTCCTCACCAACGCCCAGCGCATCTTCGCGCCCGGCGGGGCGGAACACGCACTCGGCATGGCGCTCGCGCTGGCGCGGCGACTCCACATCGCCCGCGACCTGCAGCACGAGCGAAGCTGGGACATCACCCCCCTCACCGGTCCCTCCCCCTACGTCGGCGAAGGCAGCGAACTGCTCGAACTTCGCGGCCGTACCATGCTCGTCATAGGCCTCGGCGGCATCGGCACGGAGACGGCCCGCATCGCGAACGGGATCGGGATGCGCGTCATCGCGACCCGCAGCAGCAGCCGGGAGGGACCCGATTTCGTGGAACGCGTCGGCCTGGCCTCGGAACTCCTGGAACTGGTGCCGGAGGCCGACGTGATCGTCAACGCCCTGCCCCTCACGCCGGAGACCGACGGACTCATCGACGACGTGTTCTTCCGACTGACGCGTCCGAACGCCTTCTACATCACGCTGGGCCGCGGTCGCACGACGGACACGGAGGCCCTCGTCGCGGCGCTCGAAGAGGGACGGATCGCCGCCGCGGGTCTCGACGTCGTCGACCCCGAGCCGCTCCCGCCGGACCACCCGCTCTGGTCGATGGCGAACGTGGTCATCACGCCACACCTGGGCGGTGACTCCGACGGACACATGGAGCGGATGTGGGTCCTCTTCCGAGAGAACCTGCGGCGCTTCGTGGCCGGGGAACCGCTTCTGGCCGTGGTCGACCGGGAGCGCGGCTACTAGGACCGCGCCGCCCGGTCGGACCTTCCGCTAGCGGATCTGGAACGTCAGCGTGGCCCAGTTCGACTCGTAGTCCACGTCGGGCTCCGAGGTCGTCTCGACCATGTGGATCGCCCGGACGAACCACCGCCCACCTGCCATCAGGGGAATCGTCGCGACGCCGTTCCCGTCCGTGCGGGTCTCCACGGCGTCGACGTGTTCGCCCGTGTCGTCGTGCTCGTGATTGAACTCGTGGTTCGCGTACACGACCTGGTTCGCCACCGGCTCGCCGGCGCGGAGGAAACGCACCTCGAGTTCGTCGCCGACATCGAGATCGTACGGGTTCTGCAGGGGGATGAACTCCACAGGGTAGCCGAGTTCCTCGGCCCACTCCCCGCTCTGCGCCTCTCCGACCTGGACGATCGCCTTCACGTGCTTGCTGTAACGCTCGGTGGCCTCGTCGTTCGTCTTCCCGGTCGCTTCGCGCTCGGCGATCGCGTCAACGACGCCATCGTGGACAAGGTAGTCGTTGAACGCCTGCGCCGTGAGCGTGAACACCCGGGCCGCAGTCGACACACCGATCGTATAGGTGCCGGCGGAGCCCGTCTCGAAGGTGAGGAGCGCGGTGTCGACGCTGTCGGCGTGCCAGTGGAACATCGCCGTGTCGCGCCACGCCGATGTCGGCGGCTGTACGACCCCATCCGGACCTACGACCCGCACGTCCAGCATGCGGTCGCGCGTGATCGTGTTCTCGCTGTTGTCGAAGTCCCCGTTCAGCAGGGCGACGACATTCGTCGAGTGCGGCTCCAGGAAGAAGCTCTCGAGCTTCAGGAACATCGTGTGTGCCTGCGCCGTCGCGACGATGGCGACGGTGAGCAGGGCGGTGGTCGGCAGGACGCGGCGGCCGATCTTCATTCTCAACTCTCTCCAGGTTGTACGGCCTACGGTTCTTCGAGCGCATCGACGAAGGGCGATCAACATGAAGGGATCGGCGACGTTTCGGCCATAGGTGAAGTCCGGCGCGCGCCGGCGTTGTCCCGGTCGCCGGAAGGGCCGATCATTGGCCGTGGCCGCCAGCGGCGGACTTGACGAGACCAACCAAGACCCGGGAGTACCGATGACGCTCCGCATCAACGACACCGCGCCGGATTTCACCGCCGAGACGACCCAGGGGACGATCCACTTCCACGATTGGATCGGGGACGGCTGGGCCCTGCTCTTCTCTCATCCGAAGGACTTCACGCCCGTGTGTACGACGGAACTGGGCGCCGTCGCCGCGCTCCAGGACGCGTTCGCGGCGCGGAACTGCAGGATCATCGGGATCAGCGTGGACGGCGTGAGCGACCACAAGGCCTGGTCGAAGGACATCGAGTCGCTCCACGGCCATGCCGTCGGCTACCCCCTGATCGGCGATCCAGGCCTCGAGATCGTGAAGGCTTACGACATGCTGCCCGCGGACGCGGGCGACACGTCGGAGGGCCGGACGCCGATGGACAACGCGACGGCGCGTTCGGTGTTCGTCATCGGCCCGGACAGGAAGATCAAGGCCACGCTCACCTATCCGATGAGCACGGGGAGGAACTTCGCCGAGCTCCTGCGGCTCCTCGATTCGTGCCAGCTTACCGCCGAGAAACAACTCGCCACACCGGCGAACTGGGAGCAGGGCGACGACGTGATCATCGCGCCGGCGGTCTCGGACGACGAGGCGCGGGAGCGGTTCCCCGACGGCTGGGAGCAGCCGCTCCCCTACATCCGGATCGTCCCGCAACCAAGGGACGGCTAGGCGATCAACGGGCGTTCAGACACAGCTCTGATAACGATTGGACGCAACTTCAATAACGATAAGACGTAGCACTGATAACGATCAGACGCCATCCTGGTAACGATCAGACGCCGTTCCCAAGCTGGCCCGGTGCTGTTACCGTAGCCTCTGCGCCATTCCCGGCCCCGCCGTCCGAGACCCGGCAACGCACAAGGTTCCAGCCAATGTACCGACGCTTCGCCACCCGCTTCGTTGAAGAGGCGCTCGCCGACACGCCCGTCGTATTCCTCATGGGGGCGCGGCAGGTGGGGAAGACGACTCTGGTGCAGATGATGATCGACGACCGTTGGGAGTACATCACCTTCGATGACCGGGCGCAGCTGGAGATCGCCCGGGCGGATCCGGTGGGCTTCATACGCAACCTGCCCCCAAAGAGAATCGCTCTCGACGAGGTGCAGCGCGTGCCCGATACGCTGCTCGCTATCAAGCAGGCCGTGGACGAGGATCGCACCCCCGGCCGGTTCCTGCTGACGGGATCCGCGAACGCCATGCTGCTGCCCAAGCTCTCCGGCGCGCTGGTTGGCAGGATGGAAGCCGTCCGTCTGGCCACGCTGTCCGAGTGCGAACTTACGGGGCGAGAGCCCACTTTCCTGGGCAGGATGCTGCGGCTGGAAATGCCGGTGGCCACCGATCTGCGAGTGCGGGATCATCTGGCGCGGCGCATCGTGGCAGGCGGTTTCCCCGAGCCTTTGGCCCGCGCGAGCGAATGGCGGGCCCGAGCGTGGCACCAACAGTACGTCGGCACGCTGGTCCAGCGGGATCTGGCTGAACTCGCCCGGATCGAGCACCTGGACGCGATGACGAAGCTGCTCGAGCTGACCTCGCTCTATTCCGGACGGCTCGTCAATCTCACCGAGTTGGGGGGGAGGCTGGGCCTGAACCGGGTCACCGTCGGCAAGTACCTCGCTCTCCTGGAGCAACTCTTCCTGGTGGAGCGCCTGCCAGCGTGGCACACCAGTGAATTCAAGCGACTCGTCAAAGCCCCGAAGATCCACGCCGCCGACACCGGCATGATCTGCGCTCTGCGCGGGATCACCCGGCAGGGACTGGTGAAGCGCCCCGGCGACCTCGGGTCTCTGCTGGAATCCTTCGTGTACAACGAACTGCGCAAGCAGGCGTTGTGGGTCGGCGAGCCGCTGACGTTCCACCACTACCGCGACAAGGACAAGCTGGAAATCGATATCATCATCGAGACTCTCTCGGGTCGATGCTTTGCGATCGAGGTCAAGGCAGCGGCGGGGCTTGCCGCGAAGGATTTTCACGCCTTGAGGCGATTCCGCAGCGTTGCCGGCGATCGTTTCGGGGCGGGCATTCTGCTTTACGACGGAGACCACTCAACCGCTTTCGGCGACCGACTGTTCGCCGTGCCGGTCGGGGCGTTGTGGGCAGGGGCGACCGGGCCCGGACCGTGAACGGAACCGACGTCACGGAACGAGCTTGCACCCCGGGAGACCGCGAAGCGAGTCCGCGAGTTCTCGTCGCCTGCCTCCTGCTGGCGGCCTGTTCCGCAGGGTTCGAGGCGGGGGGGGGGGACGGCCTCCTCCTCATCGACGGGGGCACGGTCGTCGTAGTGGACGAGGCCGGCACCGTGCTCGAGGGCGGCGCGGTGCTCGTGGAGGGGGACCGCATCGTCGACCTGCTGGACAGGGCGGCGCTCCGCCCCCCCGGCGTCCCGGTCCTCGACGCGACCGGCCACCTGGTCATCCCCGGCCTCGTCAACACCCACGGCCACGCCGCGATGTCGCTCTTCCGGGGACTCGCCGACGACATGCCCCTGATGACATGGCTGGACGATCACATCTTCCCGGCCGAGGCCGAACTGGTCGATCCCGAGTTCGTCTACTGGGGCACGCTCCTCTCATCGATCGAGATGCTGAAGAGCGGGACGACGACCTTCGCGGACATGTACTACTTCCGGGACGACGCGGCGCGGGCGGTGATCGATGCCGGCATCCGCGCCGTCCTCGGCCCGCACGTCATCGGCTTCCCGGCCCCGGACTTCGGGTCACCGGAGGCGACTCTCCGGGACGCGGCGCAGTTCCTTGAGAGGTATCGCGACCATCCCACACTGGTTCCGGGGATGGCCGCTCATTCGCTCTACACAACCTCCCTCGACGATGTCCGCGAGACGGCCCGGCTGGCCATCGACTTCGGTGCTCCGTTTCAGATCCATGCCGCGGAAGACGCCAGCGAGTTTGCGACGGCGAACGAACGGACCGGAATGGGGGTCGTGGAGGCCCTCGCATCCATCCGGGCCCTGCGCCCGGGCACCGTGCTCGCACACGCCATCTACCTCTCCGAGGAGGACATCGCGCGGATCGCCGCCGGGGGCGCCGG
The DNA here is from genome assembly GCF_965222475.1 of Candidatus Palauibacter sp. Taxonomy (GTDB): domain Bacteria; phylum Gemmatimonadota; class Gemmatimonadetes; order Palauibacterales; family Palauibacteraceae; genus Palauibacter. Next base: position 342,997 of record NZ_CBDCUB010000004.1, read on the forward strand.
GATCTCGCACAACCCCGAGAGCAACCTCAAGCTGGGGATTCAGCGGGCGGCGCCGGTCGTGGAGGCGCTGGCGGCCGGGATCCCGGTGGGACTCGGCACGGACGGCGCGGCGAGCAACAACAACCTCGACCTGTTCGACGAGATGGACACCGCCGCCAAGCTCCACAAGTTCACGAACGCGGACCCGACCGCGCTGCCGGCCGAGACCGTGTTCCGGATGGCCACCATGGGCGGCGCCCGCGTGCTCAACCTGCACGACCGCATCGGCTCGCTCGAGCCGGGGAAGCGGGCGGACATCGCGCTGCTCGACACGCGCCGCGCCGGACTCACGCCGCTGTACCACGTCTACTCGCACCTGGTCTACGCGGCCCGGGGGAGCGATGTCTCCACCGTGCTCGTGAACGGTCGCATCGTGGTACGGGACGGACGGATCCTGACGGTGGATGAAGCGGAGGCGATGGCACGCGCGCGCGGCTTTCGCGACCGGGTCCGGGAAGTGGTGGAACGTGTGGCGGCCGAAGCCGCGCCGTCGACGGAGGATTCTCCGCCGTAGCCTAGGCGGCGCCCATGTGCCCCGGCATGGGGGGCGGGGTCCAGCCCGTCGCGGCACGCCGCTCCTGCACGCAGCGCCTGAAGCGGAACGCGTTCTCCGGCAGGGCGAAGTCCATCCCGTAGTTGTCCGGGCCCACGGCGTCGACTCTGGCGACGATCACGCTCAGATCCTCGCGCTCCATCGCTTCGACAAACGCCTCGCCAAACGCCATCGGCGAATCGACGGCGACCGCGTGCGCGATGCCGGCCCCGCGCGCGATCGCAGCGAGATCGGTGATTCCCGAGGTGGTGTGCGACTCGAACCCGCCCGTCGAGAGCAGGCTCCCGTTGTCGAAGATGATGTGGAGGAGGTTCCGGGGCCGGTAGCGCGCGAGCGTGGTGAAGGTGCCCAGGTTCATGAGCGCGGAGCCGTCCCCGTCCAGAACGATCACCTTCTCGTGCGGCAGATGGCTCGCGAGGCCGAGCCCGATCGAGGAGGCGAGTCCCATCGCGTGCTGCAGGTAGAAGAAGTTCTCCCGGTGCCCGAGGTCGTACAGTTCCTGCGCGCACGCGCCCATGATCGTGACGACGAGCTTGTCCTCGATCTCGGGATAGATCAGCTCCAGACACTGCACTCGCTCCAACGCGGCCCTCCCCCGGTCAGACTTCCATGAGGTCGCGGGTGAGGAGCAGCGCGACGGGCGAGAGCGAACTCTGCGACAGCGTGTACGCCTCGGCGATCTCCTTCGCGACGAGGGCGGGGTCGCGGGCGTGGTGATAGGGGATGTTCAGCGCCTGGAGGAGGCCCTCGGTCACGATCCCTCCCCGCGTGTGCCACGGATACGGCTCCCCCCAGTGGCCGCGGACCGCGATCAGCATGCACAGCGGGACGGAGTAGAGTTGGGCGAGGGAGATGATCCCGTTCATCGCCGCGAAGAACCCGTGGTTCTGCATGAGCAGGATGTGGGGTTCGCCGGCGAAGTAGGCCCCCGCCGCCACCCCGATCGCCTCTTCCTCCTTGGCGACCTGGATGAGTTCGACGTCGGGGTCGTCCTCGGCGCGCTGGAGTAGGAGCCCGAGCCACGTCTCCGGGAGGGCCGAGATGCTGCGTATGCCGGCGGCCCTGATCCCGTCGAAGACGGCCTTCGAGTTCTCGTACGAGACGGTCATGCGCGAAGGGTGCGCGCGCGTCTCTGGCCGCGCAATCCCGCTGCCGCCGCAACCCGCTGCGCCAAAGAGGGGCGCAGGTTGCGCGGTTCCGGGCCTGCGGACACGATGAAGGCACAGGGGGAGCCTATGGACGAATCGGAAGGGCGGCCGGTAGACCGGCGTGAATTCATCAAGGATGCGGCGGTCGGAGCGGCCGCGTTCGCCGCCCCGGGGAAGCTGATGGCCGAAGAGACGGACGCTCACGCCCACGAGGCCGGGCACGGGCACGACCACGGGCACGACCACGATCACGACCATCAGGACGTGCCGCCGGACATCGCCCTCCGCGTGCGGGCGCTGGAGTCCGTCCTCGTCGAGAAGGGGATGGTGGACTCCGCGGCGCTGGATGAGGTCGTCGACACCTACGAGAACCGCGTCGGCCCCCGGAACGGCGCCGAGGTCGTCGCGCGGGCCTGGGTCGACCCCGCGTACCGCGAGCGCCTCCTCGCCGATGGAACGGCCGCGATCGGAGAATTCGGCTATCTCGGCGGGCAGGGCGAGCACATGAAGGTGGTCGAGAACACGCCCGCAGTGCACAACCTCGTCGTGTGCACGCTCTGTTCGTGCTACCCGTGGCCGACCCTGGGCCTGCCTCCCGTGTGGTACAAGTCCGCCCCCTACCGGGCGCGGGCGGTGATCGAGCCGCGCGAGGTCCTGAGCGAGTTCGGCCTCAACGTGCCCGGGGATGTCGAGATCCGGGTCTGGGACAGCACCGCCGAGATCCGCTATCTCGTGCTGCCCGAGCGACCCGCCGGCACCGAGGACATGACCGAGGAGGAGTTGGCCGGGATCGTCACCCGGGACTCGATGATCGGCGTGGCCCGGGTCGAGACGCCGTCCGGAGGCGACCAGTGAACACGATCCACGACATGGGCGGCATGGACGGCTTCGGCCCGATCGAGCCCGAAGAGAACGAGCCCGTCTTCCACCACCGCTGGGAGGGGCGCGTGTACGCCCTCACGAGGGCGGTCGGCCCGTGGGGCCGGGGTCGCGAGTGGCCCCCCTTCCGCTTCACGCTCGAGACTATCCCGCCGGTCGAATACCTCAGCCTGTCCTACTACGAGCGCTGGTTCCGGATGATGACCACCCGGCTGCTGGTGAGCGGTCTCATCTCGGAGACGGAACTGGAGACAGGCTATCCGGATCCGGGGGCGCCCCGGCCGGAGCTGCTCCCGGGGTCGAACAGTGGTTCGTTGGGAGCCGGACTCCTCGACAGGGACGTACCCGCCCGCTTCGGACCGAACGACCGGGTGCGCGCGCGCAACCTGCACCCGCGCGGCCACACCCGGCAGCCGCGTTACGTCCGCGGCCGGCAGGGAACCGTGGTCGAGGACCACGGCGTCTACGCGCTGCAGGACACCGACGAGGACGGGAGGCGCCCACCCGACCGCCGACCGCAGCACGTGTACTCGGTGCGCTTCGAGGCGCAGGAGCTGTGGGGCGAGCGGGCCGCCGCGGGCGACGCGATCTACGTGGACCTGTGGGAAGACTACCTGGAGCCGGCGTGATGGCCGGGACCGAGCGGGTCGACGCCGAGCGCCTCGCGGCACTCCCTCCCCTGCCCGCGGACGAGGACGGCCCGGTGTTCGAGGCGCCGTGGCAGGCGCAGGCCTTCGCGCTCGCCGTGAAGCTCTCCGAGGAGGGACACTTCACCTGGAAGGAATGGGCCGGGACGCTCGCCGACGAACTCGGCGAAGCGGAGGCGCGCGGCGAACCGGACGACGGCACCCGCTACTACCACCACTGGGTCGCCGCGCTCGAACGGCTCGTCGTCGACCGCCGGCTGAGCACGTCCGCGGCCCTCGACGACTGCAGGGAAGCGTGGGCGGACGCCTACCGCCACACGCCCCACGGCCAACCGGTGGAGCTGCGCCGGGCCGACTGAGGCACGATCCATCGGTCGCTCGACGCCGCGACGACTTAGGGCCTTCGCGCGAGTTGTGACTTGATTGGTCTTTTTACCGAGACTAGATTGGTCCTATGACTACCGTGTCGATTTCGGCCCTCAAGGCCAATCTCTCGCGTTACCTTCGCCACGTCCGGCGGGGCGGCGAGGTTCAGATCCTCGACCGCGGCGTGCCGGTCGCCAGGTTGATGGCGCCCAAACCGGGCGGCGACGACGCCGTCCGCGACCGGCTGATTGGCGATGGTCTCCTCCGGCCCCGCGCGGGACCGGCCACCTCGATTCTCGACGACCCTCCCGTGAAACTGTCGACGAGCATTTCGCAGGCCCTGGCGGAGGACCGGATCGACCGGCTATGAGGTATTGGGACGTATCGGCGCTTGTCCCGCTGATCGTCTCCGAGCCCGGTAGCCGGTTGGCTCGAACGTGGCTTCTGGAAGACGATCACATCGTCACATGGGCCTGGACGAGGACGGAGATCACGAGCGCGATTGAGAGGCGCACGCGCGAAGGGGCGCTGACCCGGCGGCAGCGGCGGACGGTTCTCGGCCGCCTTCGTGGTTTCGCCGCCGGCTGGGACGAAGTGATCGATGTGCTTTCCGTGCGCGCCCGGGCGAACGCGGTGCTGGCGCGGCACCCGCTCCGGGCCGCCGATGCCGGCCAACTTGGCGCCGCCCTGCTGGTGAGCGAGCAGCTCTCGGACCCGCTGGTGTTTCTTTGCCTCGATCAGCGCCTTAGCGACGCCGCCGAGCGGGAAGGCCTCGGCGTGGCCGACACCGGCGATTGACGGCGCTGGGCCCGGACCGCAGCTAGCGCCGCCAGACCCCGACGCCGTTCTCGCAGACGATCTGCGCCGCACCGACTGAACACAAACCAAATCGAACTGGTTGACAACGCCTGTCCGAACTTGCGATACTATGGCATCTCATTCAAGATGGTTATGTATCATGGCGTTGGCGACGGAAGAACGAATCCTGGAGGGGGCGGTCAGGGCCCTGTCGGAGAGCTTGAACGCGACCGTGGACCAGATCGCGGCTGAAGCGCGGGTCGGACGAGCCACGGTGTTCCGCCATTTCGAGAGCCGTGCAGGGTTGCTGAAGGCGCTGGCGAGCCGAGCCATCGCCGAAACGGACAGGGTGACCCGGCAGGCCACAGCCCAGGCTTGCACGGCGGCCGACGCCCTGAGATTAGCTACGAAGGCCGTCGTTGGCGCGGGCGAGTCCTATCGATTCCTCGAGGCGGCCGCTGAGCTCCGCGACGAGCCGGAGATCGTCAGGGCCTATGAACGGCAGATGTCGGAGTTGGCGGATCTGGTCAGAGGTGCCAGGGAGGAGGGTTTCATTCGTCCGGATGTCCCGCTGGCCTGGGTCGTGGCAAGCATCGACAGCTTGATATGGGCGGCGTCTCGGGCCGTCGGCGAGGGCGAGTTGGGCCGGGTTCAGGCGCAGGACCTCGTCTGGGACACCATCGCGAGCGGGCTTTCGACCATTGCAGCGAAGGAGTCTTGACATGTCGAACCGCAAACCGAATCGACTCTCTTTCTCGGCGCAGATCCTGACGACGGGGATCATCGTGGGCACCATGGTCTGGGCCCCCACGTTGGCGAGCTCGGAGGAGGATTCCAGCGCGTTCGACGAGGCGGCGGAGCAAACACGGTTTCAGCTTGAAGGAGCAGCTCGAGGAATCGACCGAGTGGACGATTCAGGTGACGAGGCCAGGGAACGGGTGGAGCGCCGAGACCCATGAGCGACGCGATCACGAGAGCGCTGAACTGGGTCACCATCGTCACTTGTGTCCTGCTGGCCGATCTCATGTATTACTGGGATCACCGCCTGATGCACAGGATCGGGGTCGGGTGGGCCACTCACACGGTGCATCACAGCTCACGCCACTTCAACATGTCGGTGGCCTACCGTTTTGGTCCCCTCGACGCGGTGTTCCCGCTCCTGTTCTCTTTTCCGATCGTCATGCTGGGATACCACCCGATCCTGGTGCTCCTCGCCGAGGTCTGAGGTGGTCCCAGTTTTTTGGACAGGTCGTTAAGGTGGATTCCAGGAAGGAACGGGAGGCACCGAGATGGCCGGGAAGAGACGGCGGTTCACGCCGGAGTTCAAGGCGCGGGTGGCGCTGGAGGCGCTGCGCGAGCGCGACAGCGTGCAGGCGATCGCGAGGCGGCACGAGCTTCATCCGAACCAGGTGAGCACATGGAAGCGGCAGTTGCTCGAGGGGCTGCCGGAGGTGTTCGCCGGGGGCGCGGGCCGCAGGCTCGCCAAGGAGCACGAGGCGAAGGTCCGGGAGCTGCACGCCAAGATCGGGGAGCTCACGGTCGAGCGGGATTTTTTTCGGCGCGGGCTCAAGCGCTGAGCCGGGCGGAGCGGGTGCGGATGATCGAGCGGGACGGGCCGCCGAGTCTTTCAAGGCAGTGTGCGCTGGTGGGCGTGAGCCGGTCGTCGCGGTACTACCGGCCGAAGGGGGAGAGCGCGGAGAACCTGGCGCTCATGCGGCGCATGGACGAGCTCCACATGGACTACCCGTTCTACGGGAGCAGGCAGATGATGCGCCATCTCCGCCGCGAGGGCGTCGTCGTGGGCCGGCACCGGATCCGGCGGCTCATGCGGCTGATGGGAATGGAGGCGACCTACCGGCGGCCGCGCACGAGCGTGGCGAACTCGGAGCACCGGGTCTTTCCCTACCTGCTGCGCGGCCTCGAGATCTCGCGGGCGGACCACGTGTGGTGCGCGGACATCACCCATGTCCCCGTGACGCAAGGGTTTTTCCACCTTGTGGCGGTGATGGACCGGGCGACCCGGCACGTGCTCGCGTGGCGGCTGTCGAACACCATGGACGCGTCGTTCCGCGTGGACGCGCTGGACGACGCGCTGGGCCGGCGGGCTCCGGAGATCCTGAACACAGCGTCCAAGGCGCCCAGTTCACCAGCGAGGCGTTCGCCGAGCGCGGGCTGGGTGCGGGCGTGGCGTTCTCGATGGACGGCCGGGGCCGCTTCCTCGACAACATCTTCATCGAGCGGCCGTGGCGGTCGCTGAAGTACGAGGCCGTGTACCTCCACGAGCTCCGCGACGGGCTGGACGCCGAGCGCATCATCGGCTCGTGGATCGACTTATACAACGAGGTGCGCCCGCATTCGTCCCTCGGCGGGCGGACGCCGGGCGAGGCCTACCGCAACGGCGCGGGGGCGGTGTGAACGGCGGATCTCCGCACCTGCCGGAGCGCGCCCTCCCGAGTCGCCGCGGCCGAGCAGAAACCCGGGATCCGCCCGTCCCGGACGCCTCGCGCCATCGGCGGCCAAGCCCCGGTCACCGGCCGGGTTCCCCTCCCGGCCACCGGGGCCCATGTTGGAACCTGTCCTTCCCCCGCCGGGGGAGGACCCGCGGGTGGAGCATCCACCCCCAACGAAATAGGACCACCTCAGTCCTGATCCAGCAGTTCCAGACGATACTGCACACGGAGGGCATCCGGAAGCTTCCGCGACCGATCGAGTTTCTGTTCAACACGCCCTCTCACCACAGAGTGCACCATGGCTCGAATCGGCAGTATTGGGACAGGAACTACGCGGGCATGCTCATCATCTGGGATCGCATGTTCGGCACCTTCGAACCGGAAGTCGAGCCGGTTGTGTACGGCATCGACCAACCGCTCAACTCGAACAACCCCATCAAGGTGTTCCTGCACGGCCTTGGGTGCGTCGCGGCTTGCCGCCGGGCACTAATTGTTCGGCGCGACGCTCTCCCATCGGCAATAGTCAGTATGGCAGATGCCGCTCCGCCGACAGTGCGAAACCCTCCAATTCGGCTTCCACATGCACCCTTCCGCGCCCCGAGTACCCCCGCAGGATGTCGACAGGTAGGGTCTCTTCGTATTCGTAGAGCGGCTGGCGCCGGACGAAGTCGTCCGGGGCGAGCACGCCCTTGGGGAAGTATTGGCGGAGCAGGCCGTTGGTGTTCTCGCTGGTCCCGCGTTGCCAGGGGCTCCGCGGATCGCAGAAGTAGACCGATACGCCGCTCTCGATGCCGAGCGGACGTGTTCGGCCATCTCCTTGCCCTGGTCCCAGGTGAGCGAGCGCCTGAGCTGGTCCGGCAGCGTGACCATCCACTCGACCGGCGCGCGGCGCACATGCGGAGCGGTCCGCCCGCCGGGAAGGTGCGGAAGGAGCACGTAGCGGCTGCGGCGCTCGACGAGGACTCCGATCGCGGAGCGTCCCGGCTTGCCGAGGATCAGGTCCCCTTCCCAGTGGCCCGGTACGGCCCGGTCCGCGGCCTCGGCGGGCCGCTCGGAGATGGAGACCATGTCCTCGGCCGCCCCTCTCCGGGCCTGTGCCTCGGGGATCGTCGTCGCGTCCGGCCGGTGCGCAGACAGGCCGTGAGTTCCTTTCCGAGCGCGCCTCGAGTCTGCACGTACAGCGACTGGTGGATCGTCTCGCGAGACACGCGCATCCCGGGATCCGAGGGATGATCGATCCGAAGGCGATGGGCAATCTGCCGCGGAGACCGGCGCGCGGCGAGCAGACGCTCCACCTTCCGCCGCAACCGAGGGCGCCGGGCGAGCTTCGCCACCTTCGGGCGCCGGGCCTTCCCGACCGCCCGTCGCTCCGCCCTCCAGGCCCGGTATCGTTCTCTCGAGCCGTTGGCGGCGACCTCGCGCGAGATCGTCGACGGCGCCCTGCCCAGACGCCCGGCGATCGCCCGGCACGAGTCTCCCGCCGTCAGGCCCCGCGAGATCTCCTCCCGCTCGGCGACGGTAAGGTGGTGCGGCGAACGATTTCGGCCCCGGGGCGCGAGTCCGCCGGTGCGTATCAACAGCCGTTGGACCGACTTGGTCGAACACCCGACCGCCGCGGCGACCTCGGCGTGTGTTTGCCCGTTCCTGATTCGGTCCCCGATCTCAAGCCGGTCCGCTTCGCTCAGCCTCCCGTACTTCTCCCGTTGGCGCATCGCATACCTTCCGGCAAGTGAACAGCCACTGCCAAGATGTTGCGTTCACCGGTTGAGACCGCCCTTTCCATTGGGCGTGGGATCACGACGTGGGGGCGCCGACCGTCACCGTGAAAGTCTGGCTTGCCGTCAGGCCGGTCGGGTCGGTCGCCGTCACAGTTACGTCCGCCGTGCCGACCGTGCGGGCAAAAAGATGAACCAAAGGACCGTTTCCCATTCTGGCGAGAACCACGGCGGCATCAGCTGAAGAGGCGTCAAACGTGAGCTCACCCCCCTCCGGATCGGCAAAATAGTTATGCAGGCTATACACATACGTTTCGCTGCCGACCGACACGGACCGGTTACTTATGCGACGCGTTATCGTCGGGGGGCGCGGCGCAACGACCGTCACCGTGAAAGTCTGGCTTGCCGTCAGGGCGGTCGGGTCGGTCGCCGTCACAGTTACGTCCGCCGTGCCGACCGTGCGGGCGGAAAGAACAACGTAAGGGCCGTGGGTGGACACTCTGGCGAGAACCACGGCGGCATTATCTGAAGAGGCGTCAAACGTGAGCTCACCCCCGTCTGGATCGGCAAAATAGTTATGCAGGGCCCACACATACGTTTCGCTGTCGGCCGACACCGACCGGTCACTGATACGACGTGTAACCCTCGGAGGGCGCGTCCCGACGATGACAGTAAACCGCTCTTCTACCGACAGGCCCTCCCAATCGGTCGCTACCACCGTGGCCCTCGTCTGCCCGGCGCTGACCCCTTTGATGACCAATCGGGCGTATCCATGTCCGGTCTTGTGATCTCGTTTGTCCGATACCCGAACAAGAGCTATATCATTGTCAGCGGAGGAGGCTCCGTAGTTCAGCTGGAAGAAGCTCCCGTACAGATCTTCATCCCTGAAGTGGTCCCGCAAGCGTAGCGAATCCGGCACACCCACATGGACCCGCTGAGTTGCGATCGGCCACTGGACCACGGGGCGGCGATTGGGTATCGGTGGTCTGACGTTGACATCGAACACATAGTTCGCACTCAAGCCTTCCGAATCGGTAGCCGTAAGCGTTATGGTCGCCTGCCCCACTGCTACCGGGTTAACGTCTAAGACATAGTGGTCGAGGGCGGCAATGATGATTAGCTCTACCGTGGCGTACCGTAGGTCTGAGGATGAGGCCTCATATCGCAGGGGATCCCCGTCGGGATCACTGAAGTAGTTGGGAAGACCTCGTACCCTGACGCGATTCTTCGAAGAAGTCAGTACCTGCAGCTCGCTCCGCACATGGATCGTTTGGTCAGGGATGGTTTGGGTGGCGACCGGCGGCCGGTTCGGCGCCTCCGCCACCGTCACCGCGATGCGCTGCTCCGCCGCCAGGCCCCCCGGATCGGAGGCCGTCACCGTCACCACCGCCTCGCCCGCCGCCACCGCCGCCACCGTCACCGCGCTCCCGGACACCGAGGCCGTCGCGACCGACTCGTCCGAGGACGACGCCGAGTAGGTCAGCTCGTCGCCGTCCGGGTCGCCGAAGTACCCCGCCACGTCCAGCTTCTCCGCACCGCCCGCCTCCAGCGTCCGCGGCGTGATCCGCCCCACGGGCTCCGGGCCCCGGTTGGGGGGCGGAGGCGCCTCCGCCACCGCCACCGCGATGCGCTGCTCCGCCGCCAGGCCCCCCGGATCGGAGGCCGTCACCGTCACCACCGCCTCGCCCGCCGCCACCGCCGCCACCGTCACCGCGCTCCCGGACACCGAGGCCGTCGCGACCGACTCGTCCGAGGACGACGCCGAGTAGGTCAGCTCGTCGCCGTCCGGGTCGCCGAAGTACCCCGCCACGTCCAGCTTCTCCGCACCGCCCGCCTCCAGCGTCCGCGGCGTGATCCGCCCCACGGGCTCCGGGCCCCGGTTGGGGGGCGGAGGCGCCTCCGCCACCGCCACCGCGATGCGCTGCTCCGCCGCCAGGCCCCCCGGATCGGAGGCCGTCACCGTCACCACCGCCTCGCCCGCCGCCACCGCCGCCACCGTCACCGCGCTCCCGGACACCGAGGCCGTCGCGACCGACTCGTCCGAGGACGACGCCGAGTAGGTCAGCTCGTCGCCGTCCGGGTCGCCGAAGTACCCCGCCACGTCCAGCTTCTCCGCACCGCCCGCCTCCAGCGTCCGCGGCGTGATCCGCCCCACGGGCTCCGGGCCCCGGTTGGGGGGCGGAGGCGCCTCCGCCACCGCCACCGCGATGCGCTGCTCCGCCGCCAGGCCCCCCGGATCGGAGGCCGTCACCGTCACCACCGCCTCGCCCGCCGCCACCGCCGCCACCGTCACCGCGCTCCCGGACACCGAGGCCGTCGCGACCGACTCGTCCGAGGACGACGCCGAGTAGGTCAGCTCGTCGCCGTCCGGGTCGCCGAAGTACCCCGCCACGTCCAGCTTCTCCGCACCGCCCGCCTCCAGCGTCCGCGGCGTGATCCGCCCCACGGGCTCCGGGCCCCGGTTGGGGGGCGGAGGCGCCTCCGCCACCGCCACCGCGATGCGCTGCTCCGCCGCCAGGCCCCCCGGATCGGAGGCCGTCACCGTCACCACCGCCTCGCCCGCCGCCACCGCCGCCACCGTCACCGCGCTCCCGGACACCGAGGCCGTCGCGACCGACTCGTCCGAGGACGACGCCGAGTAGGTCAGCTCGTCGCCGTCCGGGTCGCCGAAGTACCCCGCCACGTCCAGCTTCTCCGCACCGCCCGCCTCCAGCGTCCGCGGCGTGATCCGCCCCACGGGCTCCGGGCCCCGGTTGGGGGGCGGAGGCGCCTCCGCCACCGCCACCGCGATGCGCTGCTCCGCCGCCAGGCCCCCCGGATCGGAGGCCGTCACCGTCACCACCGCCTCGCCCGCCGCCACCGCCGCCACCGTCACCGCGCTCCCGGACACCGAGGCCGTCGCGACCGACTCGTCCGAGGACGACGCCGAGTAGGTCAGCTCGTCGCCGTCCGGGTCGCCGAAGTACCCCGCCACGTCCAGCTTCTCCGCACCGCCCGCCTCCAGCGTCCGCGGCGTGATCCGCCCCACGGGCTCCGGGCCCCGGTTGGGGGGCGGAGGCGCCTCCGCCACCGCCACCGCGATGCGCTGCTCCGCCGCCAGGCCCCCCGGATCGGAGGCCGTCACCGTCACCACCGCCTCGCCCGCCGCCACCGCCGCCACCGTCACCGCGCTCCCGGACACCGAGGCCGTCGCGACCGACTCGTCCGAGGACGACGCCGAGTAGGTCAGCTCGTCGCCGTCCGGGTCGCCGAAGTACCCCGCCACGTCCAGCTTCTCCGCACCGCCCGCCTCCAGCGTCCGCGGCGTGATCCGCCCCACGGGCTCCGGGCCCCGGTTGGGGGGCGGAGGCGCCTCCGCCACCGCCACCGCGATGCGCTGCTCCGCCGCCAGGCCCCCCGGATCGGAGGCCGTCACCGTCACCACCGCCTCGCCCGCCGCCACCGCCGCCACCGTCACCGCGCTCCCGGACACCGAGGCCGTCGCGACCGACTCGTCCGAGGACGACGCCGAGTAGGTCAGCTCGTCGCCGTCCGGGTCGCCGAAGTACCCCGCCACGTCCAGCTTCTCCGCACCGCCCGCCTCCAGCGTCCGCGGCGTGATCCGCCCCACGGGCTCCGGGCCCCGGTTGGGGGGCGGAGGCGCCTCCGCCACCGCCACCGCGATGCGCTGCTCCGCCGCCAGGCCCCCCGGATCGGAGGCCGTCACCGTCACCACCGCCTCGCCCGCCGCCACCGCCGCCACCGTCACCGCGCTCCCGGACACCGAGGCCGTCGCGACCGACTCGTCCGAGGACGACGCCGAGTAGGTCAGCTCGTCGCCGTCCGGGTCGCCGAAGTACCCCGCCACGTCCAGCGTCTCCGCACCGCCCGCCTCCAGCGTCCGCGGCGTGATCCGCCCCACGGGCTCCGGGCCCCGGTTGGGGGGCGGAGGCGCCTCCGCCACCGCCACCGCGATGCGCTGCTCCGCCGCCAGGCCCCCCGGATCGGAGGCCGTCACCGTCACCACCGCCTCGCCCGCCGCCACCGCCGCCACCGTCACCGCGCTCCCGGACACCGAGGCCGTCGCGACCGACTCGTCCGAGGACGACGCCGAGTAGGTCAGCTCGTCGCCGTCCGGGTCGCCGAAGTACCCCGCCACGTCCAGCTTCTCCGCACCGCCCGCCTCCAGCGTCCGCGGCGTGATCCGCCCCACGGGCTCCGGGCCCCGGTTGGGGGGCGGAGGCGCCTCCGCCACCGCCACCGCGATGCGCTGCTCCGCCGCCAGGCCCCCCGGATCGGAGGCCGTCACCGTCACCACCGCCTCGCCCGCCGCCACCGCCGCCACCGTCACCGCGCTCCCGGACACCGAGGCCGTCGCGACCGACTCGTCCGAGGACGACGCCGAGTAGGTCAGCTCGTCGCCGTCCGGGTCGCCGAAGTACCCCGCCACGTCCAGCGTCTCCGCACCGCCCGCCTCCAGCGTCCGCGGCGTGATCCGCCCCACGGGCTCCGGGCCCCGGTTGGGGGGCGGAGGCGCCTCCGCCACCGCCACCGCGATGCGCTGCTCCGCCGCCAGACCCCCCGGATCGGAGGCCGTCACCGTCACCACCGCCTCGCCCGCCGCCACCGCCGCCACCGTCACCGCGCTCCCGGACACCGAGGCCGTCGCGACCGACTCGTCCGAGGACGACGCCGAGTAGGTCAGCTCGTCGCCGTCCGGGTCGCCGAAGTACCCCGCCACGTCCAGCTTCTCCGCACCGCCCGCCTCCAGCGTCCGCGGCGTGATCCGCCCCACGGGCTCCGGGCCCCGGTTGGGGGGCGGAGGCGCCTCCGCCACCGCCACCGCGATGCGCTGCTCCGCCGCCAGGCCCCCCGGATCGGAGGCCGTCACCGTCACCACCGCCTCGCCCGCCGCCACCGCCGCCACCGTCACCGCGCTCCCGGACACCGAGGCCGTCGCGACCGACTCGTCCGAGGACGACGCCGAGTAGGTCAGCTCGTCGCCGTCCGGGTCGCCGAAGTACCCCGCCACGTCCAGCGTCTCCGCACCGCCCGCCTCCAGCGTCCGCGGCGTGATCCGCCCCACGGGCTCCGGGCCCCGGTTGGGGGGCGGAGGCGCCTCCGCCACCGCCACCGCGATGCGCTGCTCCGCCGCCAGGCCCCCCGGATCGGAGGCCGTCACCGTCACCACCGCCTCGCCCGCCGCCACCGCCGCCACCGTCACCGCGCTCCCGGACACCGAGGCCGTCGCGACCGACTCGTCCGAGGACGACGCCGAGTAGGTCAGCTCGTCGCCGTCCGGGTCGCCGAAGTACCCCGCCACGTCCAGCGTCTCCGCACCGCCCGCCTCCAGCGTCCGCGGCGTGATCCGGGCTCCGGGCCCCGGTTGGGGGCAACGTCGACTGGCATCGGGACCGCCGGTGACGTCCCATCTCCGCAACTCGACGCCCAGAGCAGACCAACCAATGTCAGGCCGTAGTGGACCACATGGCGGACGGACCCGCCCACCGTGAGACCACACCGGAGTTCGGCCAAGGTATGCCTCCCGTTCTGAGACTATTACGTCGAGTCTGGTGCTGCCGGACCGTATCGCCGGGCAACATCCGACTAGAGGTATATTTAGACGTCACAACGTGTCCGGTAAATAACAAGAAGTCATTATGTCTAGGACATAGCTATCCCATGTCATAAAACGGCTTAGACTACGGCCACGAGCCCTCGGATTATTCCCGGAAACGTCTTGCCGGAGCGGGACACGGCGAGGTTTTCCGCCCCACGTCCAAGCGGTTGCGACCCACGTCCGACACCACGCCAAGACCCTCGACCGTGGCGTGGGTCACATGTTGCCGATCGGCGAGTCCTGACTGATTCGTGGAGAAAGTGCTTGGCTAGGATCCGGGCAGGCGCAGTGGATGAACTTCCCCGGATAGAACGCACTTCGGCCGACCGCGATCGAGGTTCTCCTCAGCCGCTCCAGGCGCAGCTCGAGGGCATCCGCTGGCGGGGTTCCCAGCGTCGGTCGCCGAGTTGGTTAGCGGACGGCAGTCCGGCTACGCAACGTTGGACATTGCGCTCTGGCGAGGGGTGGCTCCTGCCCCCCCTTCGATCCCCGGGAGGCTCCGCGCTCGGGCCGACTTCGCGGACGAGCGACTCCTTCCCCGTCCCGTTGCCACGGCGGGGGCAAGGGCATCGAACTCAGGGGGTTCGGCACCTTCAAGGTGCAACGCCGCAAGCCGCGCACGGCCCGCAACCCCGGACAGGGGAACCGGTCGACGTTCCGCTCCGCCGTGCGCCGGTCTCCAACGCCTCGAGACTCCTTCGCGACCGGGTGAACCGGCGGTAGGACTCTCCGTGGCAGATGGATCTCCGGCGGGAAGCCGACAAGTCGTAGCGGGCCGACACGGCAACGAAGCGGCCAGCCGTTCCCCGGAAGGGAACACGGGCCGGGATCGTTCGTCGGGACACCACCGATCCCTTGCCCGGCGCATCGACGTCTACCAAAGGCGCTTGACGGCCTTCCCGCGAGGGATTGCTGGTGGGGAGCGACCCGCGAGCGGGGGGTGGCATGGCTGTGCACATGCCGACCCTCCGCGGTGCTGATCGGGGCATGCCGATCGGGTGGGTCGCTCCGTCTTATCCCCGAGACCCTCGGGAACGGGCTGCCGCGCAAGCGGCCCACCCGTAACCGTAAGACGGCCCACGACATAAGAAGGAGCGCATGTTTGCCGGGGAACCGCCTCCCGGCGCACATGCACCCATTTGTCAGATGTGCACTCCCCGTACGGCACGGACCCTCGCCGAGCGGTATTCACGACCAGCCTCCGGGGAGGCGGGTCGAGAGCCAGGTGGCGAAGCAATCGATCGCCGCTCGGTGTCAATGGCCATGTATAATGTCACACTTTGCGGCGTGTCCCGCT
The DNA here is from genome assembly GCF_965222475.1 of Candidatus Palauibacter sp. Taxonomy (GTDB): domain Bacteria; phylum Gemmatimonadota; class Gemmatimonadetes; order Palauibacterales; family Palauibacteraceae; genus Palauibacter. The sequence continues at coordinate 358,488 of NZ_CBDCUB010000004.1, forward strand.
CCGGTCGCGCCGCTCCCTCCGCAGGACACGGCGAGGGGAAGCGCCTGGCCGTCATGACGCCGCCTCGACCTGGTTACGGACCTTGTGTGCCAGCGCCGCCTCCACGACCTCGCGGGGATGATCCGTCTCTTCGGCCGCCCAGTCGCGGAAACTCGACCGGGACCCGTGCGGCAACGCCCGCATGTGCCGCACGCCGTTTCCCTGTGAACCGAGCACCGGGCCGATCCGGTCGCAGGGATTGTCCGGCCTGAGATCCATCGCCACGGACATTCCATGACCGCGCCCATTCCGTATGCGCTGGCGCAGCTTCCGGGCCGTCGGCGGCATGTCATGCCAGATCGGAGCGAGGATCCCGATCACGTCGGCGCTCGTGACCTCCGAGATCGGCATCTTTCCGATGCGAGGGACCGCGTAGCGCTCCAGACTGCTCAGCCAGAGCTGCGCATGCTCGGGGGAGCGCCAGCCCGGCCGCAGCTGCTTCCAGACCTGCCGGACCGCGTCCGCGAAGGTAGGCGTCGACTCGACCCGGCGCTTCTCCGAGAGGGGATCGCCTCCCTCGCGGGCCAGCTTCCGGTTGGCGAACATTATAGAACTCGCGTGGATGATATAGCCTTGTCTTACTAGGAGTCCCTACGGGAACGTCTTCTCGAAGCCGGGAGCCGACGATGCGCCACCACAATCACTCACCGTCGCCGGGGATCGTTTTCTCGATCATCCTCGTTTCCGCCCTCGCCTGTGCGGGTCCGGAAGACGTGCCGGACCGGGACGCGGCCGCCGGGCTGGCGGGCGGTTCGGCCGATGCAGCCGTGATCGAAGTGCTCGAGTGGCGTCCGATCGGACCCTGGCGGGGCGGCAAGTCCATCGCCGGGGCCGGGCATCCGACGGAGCCCGGCGTCTTCTACATGGGGAGCACGAACGGGGGCGGCGTCTGGCGCACCGACGACGCCGGGGTGAGCTGGCACAACCTCTCCGACGGCTACTTCGGGACGACCACGGTGTCATCGCTGGCCATTTCCCAGTCCAACCCGGACATCCTCTACGTCGGGACAGGGGATGTCTCCTTCCGCACCAACATCTCGCGCGGGGACGGCATCTACCGGACTTCCGACGGCGGACGCGGTTGGCGGAACATGGGACTGGTCGAGACGAGGAACCTGTCCGCGATCGAGGTCCATCCCCGAAACCCCGATCTGGTCTACGCCGCGTCGCACGGGCACGGCTTTGTGCCGGACGAGAATCGCGGCTTGTATCGGTCTCGCGACGGCGGTGAGACCTGGGAGCGCATCCTCTACGTCGACGACGAAACCGGCGTGATCGATCTCGTCATGGATCGGAGCGCGCCCGGAACCCTGTACGCCGCGTCCTGGAACGGGCGCCGCTTCCCGTGGACGATTCGCGACGCGGGCCCCGGAAACGGAATCTGGAAGTCGACGGACGGGGGCGACAGCTGGGAGGATCTCTCGGCGGCCGCAGGGCTTCCGGCGGGACTCAAGGGACGTATCTCGCTCGACGTGTCCCAGTCGCGGCCGAACCGGGTGTGGGCGTTGATGACGGCGGAAGGGGATGGCACAGGGGGGCTCTACACAGCCGACGCCCCCGGCCAGGCGGACTGGGAGCCGTGCCGCGACTACTACTGCTCCGGCAACGGCCTCTACCGCTCGGACGATGGCGGCGGAAGCTGGGAGCGCGTCGCCGACAATCCCAACTTCTTCCAGCGCCCGTGGTACTACACGCACGTCGTGGCCGACCCCACCGACCCGGATGTCGTGTACGTCCTCAACACTTCGATCTGGAAGTCGACGGACGGCGGCGAGAGCTTCGCCGCGCTCACGACGCTTCCCCACGGCGACCACCACGCGCTGTGGATCGACCCCGCGGAACCGCGCCGCATGCTGGGCGGGGGAGACGGCGGCGCCACGGTCACCCTCAACGGCGGCCGTACGTGGTCGTCGGTCGAGAACCAGCCCACGGGCCAGATGTACAACGCGTCGGTGGACGACGATTTCCCCTACAACGTCTGCGCGCCCCAGCAGGACAATACGAGCATCTGCGTGCCCAGCCGATCCGATGAAGGACGGATCTTCGACTACCAGCGCTGGACGACCGCGGCCGCCGAGAACGGCGGGATCGCGGTCCACCCCGACCGACTCGACGTGAGCTACGGCGGCGACCACCACTGGATCTCGCGTGTCGACCGATCGACCGGTGAGCGCCGCTGGATCTCGGTCTGGGGGGAGAACTACTACGGCACCGGCGAGGCCCAGCTCCGCTACCGCCAGGTGTGGGACGTCAAGCTCTTCCTCTCGCTCCACAACCCCGACGTGCTGTACACGGCGACCCAGTTCGTCCACCGCTCGACGGACGAGGGGGATAGTTGGGAGGACATCTCCCCCGACCTCACGCGGGCCGACGAGACCCGGTTCGAAGCGACGCTACCCTCCGATCGTGGCGAGTTCTGGGGTCTCACGCGGGAGAACGTGGGAATCGAGTGGTACGCCGCGATCGCCAGCATCGCCGAGTCGCCCCTGCGGGAAGGCGTCCTGTGGACAGGGTCGAACGACGGCCTCGTGTACCTCTCACGCGATGGCGGCGGGAACTGGGAGGACGTGACACCTCCCGACATGGAGGCCGACACCTGGGTGAGCGTAGTCGAGCCTTCGCGCCACGATCCGGCGGTGGCCTACGTCTCCGCCAACCGCCACATGATGGGGGACGACGCGCCGTCCGTGTGGGCGACGGCCGACTATGGGGCCACCTGGCGCCGTATCGATGCGGGGTTCCCGGAGGACGACTTCGTGTGGGTCGTGCGCGAGGACGCGGAGCGACCCGGGCTGCTGTACGCAGGCGCTGAGTGGAGCGGCGTGTGGGTGAGCCTGGACGACGGGGAGATCTGGCACTCGCTGAGGCTCAACCTGCCGGTCACGCCCGTCCGCGACCTCAAACTGAAGGACGGCGACGTGGTGGCGGCCACGCATGGGCGTTCGCACTGGATCCTGGATGACATTTCGCCGCTGCGGCAGCTCGCGGCCGCGGGTGCGACGCTCCGCGCCGACGGTGGCGGACCGAGAGTCGAGGACGGAATTCGCCCGTTCACGCCGCGACCCACGATCCGGTTCCGGGAGATGGTGACCCAGGCGACCTTCGGCGGCCTCTCGATGCCGAACCCGCCGAGCGGCGTCGTGCTGCGCTACTACCTGCCCCGGGCCCCCGAGGGCGAGGTCCGGCTGTCGATCCACGAGTCGGGCGACGAGGGCGAGGGGGAGGAGATCCGCACGTTCTCTAGCAGGGGCGTCGCCCCCGAGCCGGGACCCGATCTGATCGATCCAGCGGAGCTGGTGGAGCCGGGGCTCCCCGCGGAGGCCGGCGCCAACGTCTTCGAGTGGGATATGCGCTATCCGGAGCCGGTCGACTGGGTTCCGAAGACGCTATATCGCCACCGGGACCCGTACGGGCCGCTGGCGCCTCCGGGGCGCTACGAGGCGCGGCTGACGGTGGACGGCGAAACGTTCTCGGTCCCGTTCGAGATCGTGCCGGATCCGCGCGTGTCCACGCCGCAGGCCGAGTTCGACGAGCAGTTCGGGTTCCTGATCGCGATCCGGGAGAAGATCGGCGAGAACCACCGCGCGGTGGCGCGCATCCACAGCCTGCGGCAGAGGATCGTGGAAGCGACCGAGGCCGCCGCGGGGACCGAGGGCGCCGCCGACGTCGCCCGCGCCGGGGCCGAACTGGACGCCCGGCTGTGGGAGATCGAGGACCAGTTGCGCCAGTTCCGGCCCTCCCGCGAGCACCGGGCCAAGCAGGAACTCATCAACTGGCCGGTCCGCCTCGACGACAAGTTCGCGAAGCTGCTCGAACACGCCGAAGCCTCGGACGCGGCGCCGACCTCACGCGACCGTATGCTGTTCGACGATTTGTCGGAACGTCAGGAAGAGCAGATCGAGGAACTCGGCTTCATCGAGGAAGGCGAGGCAGCACGCTTCTTTGATGCGGCCGAGCGGGGCGGCCCGTGAACCGCCCCGCTCCACCCACGGGAGCTACCGCCGCCAGATTCCGACGCCGTTCTCGTAGCGGATCTCGGTGCCGTAGGGGCGTGACAGCTCGGCGAGGTGCTCGATGATCTTGGGGCCCAGTTCCTCCGGCGCGATGCGCGGGGTGCCTCGCCGGCCCCGGGGCGCCTTCCATTCGAGTTCGATCGGGTAGAACACGATCTCGACTACCTCGTCGCCCTCGAACGTCGCAACCGGAACCACGCTCTCGTACCACTCGGCCCCGGTGGGAAATCCCGTCGTGGGGTTCCCGTCCTCGTCCACCTGAAAGCGCGTGTCGTATATCTCCGACGCGAGCCGGTCGAGCGGGATCCCGTAGCGGTCCCGCTGGTCGGAGGGCATGGGGTCGATCGTTTCGTTCTGGAAGATGAAGTTGGCCAGCGAATAGAAGATCGGCCGGCCCTTGTAGATTTCGACCCCGCGGAGCTGGTGCGGCCCGTGGATGATGAAGGTGTTCGCCCCCGCGTCGATCGTCTGCCGCGCGAACTCCTCCATCCACGCCGGCGCGGTCACGAAGGCGTTGCCGGGTTCGTGCGAGTGGCTGTTGACGACGACGTAGTCGGCCTGGTCGGTCGCGTTTCGCACTTCGTGGAGGACTCGTTCACGGTCCACGTCGTTCAGGGACACCACGGAACGGTCCTGGTCGCCCGGGAACACGGTGGAGCCCAACACGCGCACCGGCGCGCCCTCGTTGTCCGACACGTTCGCGCCCTGCCTGCGGGCCACGTCCCGCAGCGCGGCCATGGTCTCCGGCGATCCCTCGTAGCGGGTACTCAGCCGCAGAGGGTTCAGCCCCGGCCTCCCCTGCACGGTGGGCCCGGTCCGCCCCGCGCGCGACATCGGCGTGTGGGTGGACGCCATCCCGATCAGCGCGATCCGTCCCTTCGCCGTCTCCAGATACCCGGGACGGCTGGCCCAGCCCAGGTTCTCGCCCGTCCCCGAGTGGATGAGTCCCCACTCGTCCATCAGCCGGTTGGTGAGCCGCATGCCTTCGACGCCGTAGTCCGTCGTGTGGTTGTTCGCCCGGTTGAAGAGATTGAAGCCCATGTCGACGAGATCCTTCAGCGTCTCGGGCGAGCCCACCTCGTAGTTGCCGCCGTTCTCGGCCGCGGGCCAGCCGGTGAACTCCTGCAGCCGGAAGACCGACTGCTCGAGGTTCAGGAAGGCGGCATCGGTCGCGCGGATGATGTTGGCGAGTTCGTGGAAGCCCGGATCGCCGGGGTGATCCAGCGGCGCCGTGCGGCGGTTCATGATCACGTCGCCCACCGCGGCCAGCGTCCAGCGGGTGTCCGAGCCGATGGGCGAACGGGTCTGCGCCCGGGCCTCGGACCAGAGGGCCGGCGCGAGGACGGCGAGGCAGAGGGCCAGGAGAGCAGGGCGGCGCATGGGGTCCTCCTTCTGACGGGCTGGGTCATCCTTGCCTTTCGCCAAGGTATGCCGACGACCGGGACAGGCGCATGGCGGCTGACTGAGCGCCGTGGCGGACGCGTCCCACTATGGTGGTGGCGCGCCACTCTTCGACTCGGGTATCTCCGGTTCAGTGTGTGAGGACATGCGACCACCTGCCTACATGTTGTCAACACGCCGGTTAAGGCGCATAACTGCTCGAAAACATGATTTCGCGCCATATATGACGGTCTGGACATGACCATCTCTCGTACCTACGTTCGCTTCGTTCGGGCAGGCTCCGCAGGTCGCGCAGGCCGAGCTTCGAGGGAACTGGACGGGAGAACCGGGAAATGGGAACGATCATCCCCACGAGCCGGACGCCGGACGTGTTGCGGGAAGTGGGCGCACGGCTGAAGACGCTGAGACTACGGCAGAACCTCCGCGTGAAGGATCTCGCCTCCCGCGCCGGGGTGGGTGCGCGCACCATCGACCGGGCGGAGGCCGGGCACAGCGTGGGCACCGACACGCTGGTGCGGATCATGCGCGGTCTGGGCCGGCTCCAGGCGTTCGAGGCCCTGATTCCTCCTCCCGAACCTTCCCCCTATGAGATCGAGCAGCTGAGAGGCAAGCCGCGCCAACGCGCGTCGAGACGGACCCGGCCCCCGGAGCGGCTGTCGTGAACGGATACACGACGGTCCGCGTGCGGCTGTGGGGGCGCGAGGTCGGTCTCCTCCTCGAGTCGGAGGGCGGGCGGATCACGTTCGAGTACGACCGCGGGTTCCGGGACTCGGGACTCGAGATCTCGCCGATCCACCTGCCGCTGGCGCGTCCCGGACCGGTTTCCTTCCCGGAACTCGCCCGCAAGCCCGCTTTCATCGGACTGCCCGGCGTGTTCGCCGACGCGCTGCCGGACCGGTTCGGCAACGCCGTGATCCGCCGCTATTTCGAGGCGCGGGGGCGCCCCGGGGACGCGTGGTCGCCGCTCCAGCGGATGCTCTACATCGGAGATCGCGCGATGGGGGGCCTGGAGTTCCTTCCCCCGCACGACCCCGGCCCCGGGACGGAGGAGCCCCTCGAAGTGCGGGCGCTCGTCGAGCAGGCACGGCGCGTCATCGAGGGCGATGTCTCGGTCGCGGTGCCGGAGATGATGCAGGTGGGAGGAAGCGCGGGCGGCGCCCGTCCCAAGGCGCTGATTCTCTGGGATCGCGCGACGCGGAGTGTGCGCTCGGGGTTCGCCCGCCCACGGCCCGGGGAGGAGTTGTGGCTCATCAAGTTCGATGGAGCCAGCCGCGACGCGTCGGGGCTGGACATGCGCGCCGCCCGCCGCCCCGGTCCGTGGGGCCGCATCGAATTCGCGTATTCCCGTCTGGCGCGGGATGCCGGCATCGATATGGCGGAGACACATCTGCTCCGCGACGGCGATCTGGCTCACTTCATGACGCGACGCTTCGACCGAGCCCCCGCTCCGGCTGCGGATGTGCGCGGAGGTACGGTCTTCGAGCGGCTCCACCTGCACAGCCTCGGCGGCCTGCGGCACATCGACTTCAACGACCAGTTCGTGTTCAGCTACGAGGGCTGGTTCGACACGATCCGGGCCCTCGGGCTGGACCAGCCGTCAGTGAACGAGGCGTTCCGGCGCCTGGTGTTCAGCGTGGCGACCGTCAACTTCGACGACCACGTCAAGAACTTCGCCTTTCTCATGGATCGCGGAGGCCGCTGGCGTCTCGCGCCCGCCTACGACGTGACCTACGCGGAGAACGAGGCGTGGACGCGGCAGCACCAGCTCTCGGTGAACGGCCGCTTCCGCGACATCACGCGGGCGGACCTTCTGCGGGTGGGACGAGCGTTCGATGTGCCCGCCGCGGGGAGACGCATCATCGAGCAGGTGCTGGAGGCTCTGGGCGGCTGGCCCGCGCACGCCCAAGCGGCGGGCGTCCCGGAGGGCATGGCGGCGTTCCTCGAAGACCGCTTCGAGCGGGAGATCGGCGTCAGCCGCTCATGACGAGGTCGCCGCCGGCGCGGCGCGGGCGCGGTCGAGCAGAGCCCGGTAGCGGGCGTCCGCCTCCCGCACGCGCGGTTCGAGGCGGAGACGCTGCTGCTCCCACTCCTCCTCGAGGATCCGGGTCGTCTCCCAGTATTCGAGGTCGCCGGCAGGCTGGATCGGCTCCGTGAGCAGTTCCTGCAGCTTCGCCCGGTGACGGGCGACGAGGTCCGGCACGGCCTCCAGCTTCCACCACGGTTCGTCATCCACGACGACGAACACCGGGGCGCTGTGCGCGACGGTCATGTCGCGTTCCCCGTCCCGGTCGCCGAAGGCTCGGACGGCGACCCACAGGCTCTCGCCGGCCTCGATCCGGGTCTCGAGTCGTATGCGGTCGCTGCCGACCGCGGCTTCCGTCGCGACGACCTCGCCGTGGACGACGAGTTCCAGCCGGTTCAGGCGATCGATATCGGGATTGAGGGAAGCTTCTGCCACGATCTCCAGGCTCACCCCGCGCTCGACGCGAAGCTCTGAACCCATCTCCTGGCCGTTCACGCGGAACTCCAGGAACGGTCCGTTGCTCACGTACGTGTGGCCGCGGCGGTAGGCGTTGTACCACTCGTTCGGCGCGAACGGCCCGTCCAGCTTCACGTAGGTGCGTTCTACGCCCGGGAGCGTGGGTCCGAAGTACGGGTAATCGGCGCCGGCGATGGGGCGGACGTTGAAGCCCAGATTGAGGAAGCTGTACCAGATGTCGTCGTACACACGTCCGCCCTGCAGCACCTCGATGAAGTCGACGAGGTCGAAGGGCACGTCCAGCGCCAGCCCTCGTTCCCCGTTGAAGAGCTGGCCCATGTGCGCGTAGCCGGAGATCCCGCCCTGGGCGTGCGACTCCTCGAACACCCGGTGGTAGAGGAAGTAGGACTCCGGATCCTGGCGGATGGGACGCTGCAGGTTGTGATGGATCGTGTGTCCGCGCTGCACGGTGCGCGGGTCCTCCTGCCCGGATACGAGCGCGTGGCCTTCGCGCACGTACTGTCCCGCCTCCCCCCACGCCGGCTGCTTGAAGTGGGTGACGGCGATGTTTCCCATCTCCAGCAGGTTTGCGACGTGGATGTCCTCGGCGGCGATCTGCGCCCATACGGCGTCGTCTTCCGTATGGTCGCGCGCGATGTGGACGTGGGAGTCGCCGGAATACCAGCCCTCCGCGGGCAGGTCCGCGTAGCGCTCGAGGGAGACGGTGAGATCCGTCGTCTCGTCGGCGCGGACCTCGACGGTACGCTGGTAGCCGCGGTATTCGGGGCCCCGCGTCGCGACGAACTCGTAGCTCCCGGCCGGCAGGCGGGCCTCGTAGTCCCCGTCCACGTAGAAGGCGAGGCGGTGCTCGGACGGCCACCAGGTGCGCGGGTTCACCCACAGGAGCCGCACCTCGTCCGCGAACCGGTGCACGAGGACGGAGCGCTCGGAGGGGAGCGGGGCCCGGCCCGTCCCATCGTAGAGGCCGAGCCGGGCGGGCACCGCGCGTCCCGTGGCGGCGTCCTCCACCGACAGGCGAAGCGTACCGAATCCCGCGGGGACCGGGGTGGCGTGGCTCCGCACGACTTCGATGTCGCAGAGAGCGATGCCGTCGGATCCACCGATGGCGAGATCCGTGTCGCGGATCCCGTGCGCGGCGAAACGGGCGCGGTCGAGTGTCACCCGGGCGGTCGCGAGTGTGGCCCCGGACTCGGGTTCGACGGGCTCCGACTCGCCGATCCCGTCGCCACCGTTGTCGTTGAACCCGACGCTGAACGTCCCGGTGAGTTCCGGCGCGTAAGTGATCAGGAGGTCGACCGGCTCATCGATATCGAACGCGAACGCGTCCTCGATATCCAGCGCGAAGAGGGGGCCGACGACGCAGGTCCGGCCGCCGATGTCGCGGGTCTGGAATGGGTTCCCGCGGCTGTACATGAGCAGTTCCGAGCGCGCGACCCCGAGCGTGCGCGCGATGTGTTCGCGCGGCCACTCGAGTTCCACGACGTAGCGGGCGTCGCTGCCGTGCACCGCTCCCACCGGCCGTCCCGGAGCGGGGCCGGCTGCGCCGGCGATGAAGCCCCCAACCACCGCGAGCAGAGACGCCCGCCGGACGCGGCCCCTCACCGCTCGTACACGATCCGGCCTCCGACCACGGTGAGATCGACTTCCATCGACTCCAGACATGGGTCCTCACATTCCAGCACGTGGTCCGCGGTCACCACGAGATCGGCGGCCATGCCGACCTCGAGCGTCCCCTTCTCGGCCTCCTCGAAGGTCAGGTACGCGTACCCGTGCGTCGCAGCGCGCAGCGCCTCCTCGCGCGTGATGCCCTGAGATTCGTCCAGCACGCCGGCGCTGATCGTGCCACGCGTCGTGAAGTGGTGGAGCATCCACCACGGGTCCCAGGGGACGACGGGGGAATCCGTTCCCAGCGAGACCGGGATCCCGGCGTCGAGATAGGCGCGCACCGGCGTGGTCCAGGCGGCGCGCTCCTCGCCCCAGTACTTCACAAGGCTCGGAGCGGCGACGTAGAGGTGATTCTGCGCCGTCACGGAGAGCCCGAGAGCCCGCATGCGCGGGAAGTGGTCCTCGCGCGGAATGAACCCGTGCTCGATCACCCAACGGAGACCTTCGATCCGGGCGTCCGCGTTCGCGGCCTCGTAGCCGTCGAGGACGAGGTCGATGGCGGCGTCCCCCACCGCGTGCGTCGCCACCCGCCAGCCCTGCCGGTGGAGTTCGCGGACGGTCTCGATGTAGCGGTCTGTCGGTACGGTCTGGAGGCCGTGGAAGGTGCCGCCCTCGCCCCACGGTTCCTCGTACGGCTCGCGCATGAGGCCGCCCTCGAAGCCGCCATCCACGCCGAGTTTCACGCCGCCGACACGGAGCCAGTCGTCGCCCTCGTCCATGGCGGGCCAGGACGCGAGCGCCTCCTCCAGCGGCTGGGCGCCGGCGCCGCGCGGGGCCCTGAGCACGTAGTTCACCCGTAGCGTGAGCCGGCCCTCGCCGCGGAGGCGCTCGATGGCCCGGTACTGCTCGGGGGGGCCGCCCGGGTAACGGATGCTGGTCAGGCCCCGCGCTTTGAGCGCGGCGTACTCCTCGGCCAGCGCGTCGAGGACGGCCTCCGGGTCGGGCGGCGCGGCTTCCGGCAGCGACACGAGATCCTTGGCCCGGTCGACGAGTTCGCCGTTCAGCCGCCCGTCCGGATAGCGGCCGATCCGGCCGCCCGGCACCTCCGCCGTCGACTCGTCGATGCCCCAGCGGGCGAGCGCCGCGCTGTTCAGCACGTATTCGTGACCGCCGCGGACGACGACGACCGGCTGTTCGGCCGCGCGGTCCAGATCGTCGCGGTACGGCAGCCGGTGCTCCGCGAGTTGCCCCTCGTGCCAGTCGCGGTTGGTCACGATCAGCTCCCCGGGGCCCGTTTCCAGCGCGAAAGCGGCGATCGCGTCGATCACATCCGCAAGCGACCGGGCCCCCGTGAGATCGACGCCGGGACCGCCCCCGATGCCGTGATAGTGGTTGTCGGTGAGCCCCGGGATCACCGTACGGCCGCCGAGTTCGACGACGCGCGTATCCGGCCCGGCCAGCGCGCGGATCTCCTCCGAGGTCCCCGCCGCGAGCACGCGACCGTCGCCGACCGCGAGCGCCTCCACGACGCCCGGCGATCCCAGCGTCAGGATCTCCCCATCGACGAGGACGAGATCCGCCATCTCGCCCGGGGGCGCGGCGCAGGCCGCGAGGTACAGCGCCGCCAGCGCGGCGGCGGGGCGCAAAGGCCTCATCTTCGTCATCACGGGGTCCCTCCCGTCTCCCGGCGCAGGAGCCTGCCCGGCCGCGCCTCCGTCAGTGCGCCGTCATCGATCACCGGCACGCCGTTCACGAACACGAAATCCATCCCCTCGGCGTAGCGCATCGGATCCCCGAACCGGGCCACGTCCCGCACCTCATCCGGGTCGAACAGGACGAGGTCCGCCGCCATTCCCGGCGCGATGAGGCCCCGATCCGCCAGTCCCAACCGACGCGCGGCAAGCGAGGTCATGCGCCGGACCGCGTCCTCGAGGCTGAGGATTCCGTCCTCTCTCACATACTTGGCGATGACCCGCGGAAAGGCCCCGAACGCGCGCGGATGCGAACTCGCCGTCGTGGCCGGGTTCACGGGCGAGGCATCCGTATCGATCATCACGAACTCGGCCCGCAGCGCCTGCCACTTCTGTTCCTCGTTCATGCTCCGGGGATTCACGCTCACGCCCCCGGCCTGCACGAGATCGAAGAACGCGTCCCACGCGTCGGTCCCGAGGACCTCCGCCGCCTCGCTGATGGAGAGGTTGATCACCCGCGCGTCCACCTCGTCCGGGGCGGAGACGATGAGGACGTTCTCCCACTCCATCCCCACGTGGCGGTACCAGTTCTCCCAGTCGGACGTCGTCTCGACCTCGCGTCGCAGTTCGGCCCGGACCTCGGGATCGGAGAGCGTCGCCAGGAAGGGGGCCGTCCCCTCCGCGTAGTGCCGGGGATGGAGAAACGAGCCGAGGCCGATCCCGTTGCGGATGTAGGGATATATGTCCGCCGTCACATCGATCCCGGCCACCCGCGCCGAGTCGATGAGGGCGAGCGCCTCCGCCATCAGTGGCCAGTTCTCCTGCCCGGCCGCCTTGAGGTGGTAGATGTGGACCGGCGTGCCGGCGCCGACGCCGATCTCGATCGCCTCGCGGATCGCCTCGAGCACGGAGTGCGACTCGTTGCGCATGTGGGTGAAGTAGGTGCCGCCGTACTCGCCGGCCACGCGCGTCAGTTCGACGAGTTCCTCCGTCGTCGCGTACACGGCGGGCGGATAGATGAGCGAGGTCGAAGCCCCGACGGCGCCGTCCTCCATCGCCTGCCGGACGAGCGCCTTCATCTCCTCGAGTTGCTCGGGCGTCGGCTGCACATCCCCGTCGCCGAGGACGACGCGCCGCACCTGCGTGAGCCCGACATCGTGCACCACGTTGATCGGGATCTCGATGCGTTCGAGGTGCGCGAAGTACTCCGCGTACGTCCGCCAGCGCAGTTCCTCGCCGTCGACGACCGGGCCTTCGGGCTGTGTCGCGTCACTCTGCGGCGCCGCGGACCCGCCTTCCCCGGAGAGGTAGGTCGTGATCCCCTGCCGGAGCTTGCTCTCGGCGCTGGCGGGATCGGTGACGAGGACGAGGCTCGACTGGCCCATCATGTCGATGAAGCCGGGACTGACGACGCGGTCGGCCGCGTCGATGGTGCGCGCGGCCGCGTGGCCGGTGAGGTCGCCGACGGCCGCGATCCGGTCGCCGCGTAGACCGATGTCGCCCCGCACCCAGGGGTTCCCGGCCCCGTCCACGATCCGCGCCCCGGTGATGAGCACGTCGAACGGCCCCGCCACCTCCGATTCGGAGCCGGGCGCACATGCCGAGAGGACCGCTCCCAGGAATGTCACTCCCAGTGGCACCCGTCGGAGATTCACGCCGGAGGTCACCCGGGTCCGTTCCTTCATCTCACAGCCTTTCTCGGCGATCGACACCTGCCCCGGCGAACGGGACCGCCTTCGGATCTAGTCTCCCGAGCCTTCTTCGGTCAAACCTCCCTGCTTCCCTGGTTGGCGCCACGTTCACGGCCCGACGTAAGGTGTGGAACGAACGTGGGACCGCAGTGCGACACTCGTGGCACACAAATCCGGTCATGCGCCACAGCAGTCGAGATGTGGCGCACAACCACCCCAGTCGAGCGCTTCCTGGCCGTTCCGGAGGATGAAATGGGTCGAACCGCACGAATCGCAGGCCACCTGCTGATCATCTCGAGTCTTTCGAGCCCCCCCACTCTCGCCGGGCAGGACGTGGCCGCGTATCCGGGGCCGTTCCCCGGCGGGTATCCGGCGATGAGCGGGATCGGCGGGTCGGGCAAGATGTACATGGAGAGCTACTTCCCGCCCCCGGTCACGGCGTCTCCGACCTATCCCGCGTGGGCGCCCGATGGAGGTTCGATCGCCTTCGCCTACCAGGGGCGGATCTGGGCGGTTTCGGCCGAAGGGGGCGTGGCCCGGCAGCTCACGTCCGGGGCCGGGTACCACTCGCAGCCGAGCTGGTCCTCGGACGGCCGCCACATCGCCTACGCGGCCGACGTCGACCTCAATCTCGACATCTTCCTGCTCGACATCGAGAGCGGCGAATCCCGAAGGTTGACGGAAGATCCCGCCATCGACATGCGCCCGCGGTTCTCTCCCGACGGTTCCAGGATCCTGTTCACGACCGGACGGGACGGAACGTTCGACCTCTGGGGGTACGACCTCGGGGCGGGAGCGCTGGAGGCCGTCATCGCCCACCCAAGGGCGAACGACATGGCCGGCGACTGGATCGGCGATACCGGGGACATCGTCTTCGTCTCCAAGCGCGGGGAGGCGGCGCTCGGCTCGGGCTCCCTGTGGCGCTGGAGCGCGGGAACCGGCGAGGCGGAGCTTCTCATCCGCATCGAGACCAACTACCAGGCGTCACCCGTCGTAGCCCCGCACGGAGGTTCGGTCGCCTACGTCACGGACGCTTCGGGGAACAACGACATCTACCAGGTGCCGACGTACCGGGCGGGCGCCGCGCAGGACCGTTCCAGCCCCGGGATCCAGCAGGTGCGGCTCACGCACACCCGCACGGACGAGTACTTCCCATCCTGGTCTCCCGACGGGGAGCGCCTCGTCTACTCCCGGAACGGCGGCAGCGCGGGTACGGAGCGGACGACTGACGGCGGCATGGGGTTCGGGCTCTACACGACGGGACGTGGTGGCGGGGAGCCGGTCCCGGTCCGGATCGAGGACTACGCCTGGTCGGAACCCACTGGCCGGGTACAGGTGCGCGTGAGCGACGCGAACGGGCGGCGGCTCCCGTCGCGCATCTATCTCGAGGCGTCGGACGGACGCAGCTACTTCCCCGACGGCAGCTTCCCGCGCGTCCTCAGCGGCCCCGAGGACTACTACTTCCACACGGACGGCAGCTTCTCGCTCACGCTTCCCGTCGGCACGGCCGAACTCGAGGTGTGGCGCGGCTTCGAGTACGAGCCCGTGACGCGAACGGTCGAGGTTGGCGCGGGCGAGTGGACGAATGTCTATGTCCAGCTCGAGCGCTGGATCGACATGGCCGCGGAGGGCTGGTATTCGGGCGACAATCATATTCACCCGAACTACGGGGGACACTACTTCGTCACCCCGCTCGACCTCGGGAACAAGGCCCTGGCGGAAGACCTGAACGTGGCGAACGGGATGATCGCCAACTACTGGGCGAACAGCCGGGTCGAAGACCTGGAGCACTTCCTCGGCCACCCGCACCCGCATCCGGATCCGCGGACGATCGTCTACTACAACGAGGAGTACCGGCCGAACTTCTTCGCCCACATGTCGCTGCTGAACCTCGTGCAACTCATCACGCCGTTCTACATCGGCTACGAGGGGACGGCGTACCGAGAACTGTATCCCGACAACGCGGCGGTGCTGCGGCGCGTGCACGAGCAGGGCGGCATCGGCGGCTACGTTCATCCGTTCGGGCTCAGCCACCGCGGGCCGGACCCGGCGCCCGGCGGGGCGCGCGAGCTACCCGTCGACGCGATCCTCGGGCTGGCCGACTTCGTGGACGTCTCCTGCATCTGGAGCGACGAACTGGGGACGGCCGCAATCTGGTATCGTCTTCTCAACACCGGATCCCGGATCCCGGCTACCGCGGGGACGGATGTGATGACCGACATGTGGCGGCACCCGGCCGTCGGGACGACGCGGTCCTACGTCTACACGGCGGAGGAGGAACTCGACTACGACGAGTGGGCCGACGCGATGGCCGCGGGCCACGCCTTCGTGACGAGCGGACCCCTCCTCACGCTCGATGTAGAAGGGATGGGAATGGGCGAGGAACTCGCGGTCGCCGGCGGGGAGACGGTGACGGTGGCGGTCAGCGCTCGCTCGCTGTTCGAGATGGAGCACCTCGACATCATCCGAAACGGCGAGATCATCCACACTGTCGAGGCGACGGGCGACGGCAAGTCGATCGAGGCGGAGATCGACGTGCGCATGGACGGCAGCGGTTGGATCGCGGCCCGGGTTCTCGGCCCCCCGCAGCACGGGGCCATGGACAGCTACCTGTTCGCGCACACGAACCCGGTGTTCGTGATCGCCGACGGCGAGCCGGTCCGGTCGCAGGAGGACGCCGCGTTTTTCGTGCGCTGGATCGAGCGGACGCTCGAGGACCTCCACTCCATGGACCGCTGGGACGACCCGGCTCACAAAGCCGAAGTTATCGCGACCTTCGAGGAGGGCCTCCGGCTATACCAGGACCAGGCAGTGGGACGTTGACCGCTACCGGCCCTTGAAGTTCGGGTCTCGCTTCTCTGTGAAGGCTCGGGGGCCTTCCTCGTGGTCCTCCGAGACGAGCATGCGTTCGTAGGTCGGGAACCGGCCGTCGTAGATCGCCTGGAAGGCATCGCGGACCGACAGGCCTTCAATCCCGTGGACGACTTCCTTGATGGCTCGCAGGGAGAGGGGGGCACTGCGGGCCAGCTTCTCGGCGACTTCACGGGCCTTCGCGAGCACCTGATCCGGCGGGACGACCCAGTTCACGAGCCCCCAGTCGCGCGCCTCGGCGGCCTCCATGCGGCGCCCTGTCAGTAACATCTCCATCGCGACGTTGTGCGGGATCTTCCGCGGCAGGCGCTGCACCGCTCCCGCGTCGGCCAGGTTTCCAAGGCGGGTCTCGGGGAACCAGAACTCTGCCTTCTCGCTGGCGACGACGAGGTCCGCCGCGAGCATCACCTCGCATCCCCCCCCCACCGCCAGGCCGTTCACCGCCGCGATCACGGGTTTCGTGAGGTCCCACAGTGCCGTGATCCCGCCGAAGCCGCCCGCGCCGTAGTCCATCCGCTCGTGTTCGCCCCCGGCCGCGGCCTTTAGGTCCCAGCCGGCCGAGAAGATGCGCTCGCCGTCCCCGGTGAGGATCGCCACCCAGAGATCGTCGTCGTCCCGAAAGTCGCAGAACACTTCTCCCATGCGGACGCTCGTCGCCACGTCGATCGCGTTCGCCGGCGGCCGGTCGAGGATTACCTCGAGGACGCGGCCTCGGCGTTCGGTCTTCACGGGGTCGGACATGTTCAGCGACTCCTTTCGCGGAAGCTGCGGAGGAGGGTCAGATTCCGGATGTCGGCGTCGGCGCCGTCGTCCCCCTTGGGGGTCTCGAGGATCTTGGGGACGTGACGCAGGCGAGGGTCGAGTATGAGCCGCCGGAACGGGGCCTCGCCGAGGGTTCCCCGCCCGATCTCCTCGTGCCGGTCCCTGCGGGAGCCGAAGGGGTGCTTCGAATCGTTCATGTGGATGAGGCCGAGCCGGTCCAGTCCGAGGACTGCGTCGAACGCGGTCCACACGCCATCGTAGTCGTCCACGAGGTCGTACCCGGCGGAGAACCCGTGGCAGGTATCGAAGCAGATGCCCACCCGGTCGCGCTGGGAGACAGGGATCTGATCGATGATGCTGCGGAGGTTCTCGAAGCTCGCCCCCACGGTCGTCCCGGCGCCGGCGGTCAACTCCAGCAGCACGCGGGTAGGTCCCTCGACGGCCTCCAATGATTCGGTCACGCCCCGGGCGTTGCGCCTGAGTCCCTCCTCGATGTCGCCGTCGGTCGCGTTGCCGGGATGCGTGACCAGGAAATCGAGACCGAGGGCCGTGCAGCGCTGAAGCTCGCCCTGGAAGCAGCGTTGCGACATCCGCCACAGGCGCCGGTCCGGGGTCGAGAGGTTGATGAGATAGGAGTCGTGGGCCCCGGCTATCGCCACGCCGTGCTCGGCGCGCGCTTCGCTGAACGCCGCCGCGGTTTCGTGGTCGATCTTCGGCTCGGCCCAACGGTTGGGCTGCTTCGTGAACAGCTGGAAGTTCGCCGCACCGATCTCCGCCGCCCGCCCGGGGGCGTTCTGTACTCCGCCCGCCACCGAGACGTGAGCGCCGAGTTCGTCCCGGCAGGCGTCGGAGCTCACGCGTTCCGCGGCGGTTGCGAAGGCCGGAGTTCGATGCGGCTCACGTGGGCTTCCGGCGGATAGGAGAGGAGCTGCATGACGGCCGCCGCGCAGTCGTCAACGTGCAGCCGCCAGGTCCGCTCCGGCACCTGCTCCCGGCCGTCGAAGTACGTGTCCACGCTCCCCGGCATCACGACGCTGGCGCGCACGCCGTCGTAGCGCACGTCGAGCATCATCGCCTCGGTGAGGCCGAGCAGCCCGTACTTGCTCGCGTTGTACCCGGTTCCTCCGTGAAACGGATGGCGGCTGGCCAGAGACGCGATGTTCACGATGAACCCGTCTCCGCTCGCCACGAGGTGTGGGAGCGCCGCCTTCGAGCAGTAGAAGACGCCGCCCAGGTTCACGTCGATCTGGAGCTGCCACTCCTCGACGGTCATCTCCGCCAGCGGTTTGAAGACGCCGAGCCCCGCGTTGTTCACGAGGATGTCGAGCCGCCCGAAGTGAGCCACCGTCCGCTCGACCATGCCCGCGCAGGCGGCGGGGTCGGCCACGTCGCATGCGATCCCGAGCGCCCGGCCGCCGAGTTCGGCCGCAACCGCCCGAACCTCGGATTCGGTCCTCGCGCAGAGGGCGACGGACCCGCCCGCCTCGAGCAGATGCTCCGCGATCGAGCGGCCGATCCCCTTCGTTCCGCCGGTCACCAGCGCGACCCGGTCGGTCAGATCGAGTGCGGGCGTCACAGCGGGAGCCAGTAGGCGATCTTGAGCAGGAAGACGTGCTGGCCACCCGTGCGCAGGCTGTCGACGAGACGGCCCGGGTCGACGAGTTCGCCGGAGGTGCGCATGTCGGAGCGGTCCTGCTGCCACACCAGGAAGAGCGTGCTCCCCGGCTGCAGTTCCCAGCGCAGGACCACGTTGCTGCGGAGGGAAAGGACGTTGAAGTCACTGGCCGGGAGCGCGAACGCGCCGCCGCCCTCGGTCACGCTCCAGGAGCCGTCGGCGACCCGGTCGATCGTCGACCCCCGCTCGCCGTACACGAGCAGGTCGCGGCTGCGGGGCGCGAGGAGTTCGCCGAGCCCGTAGCGGCGTCCGCTGGCCGCGAAGGGTTCGAAGTACGCCTCGAGCGTGAGGTCGGGCGTGAACGCGTAGCCGCCCCGGACCCGCACCGCGACGGTGCTGCGCTCAATGGCGGAGAAGACGTAACGCCGGCCGAACGTCTCCACGCGCCCTCCATCCAGCGTCGTGAGGTACTGCCTCGACTCCACTTCGCGACGGTAGCCGGGCTCGATCTGGAGCTGGAGCGCCGGCCCCGGACGGAGGGTGAGCGAGCCCCTCACGTCGTACGCCCAGCCCCCGACCTCGTCCTGCCCGTAGGCTCCGGTGAGACTGAATCCCGTCCGGAACGAACGGTCGTTCGCGATCCTGAGGCCGCCGCGCCAGCGCGCCAACATCCCCATGAGGGGGCCGCCGCGCGTGAGATGATCGCTCAGCGTGCGGGGCTGGTACTCGTAGTCGAGCGTCGTGCGCAGGTAGTTGTGCCAGGTAGCCGTGGCCTCGGCCCCCAGAATCGTCTCGGTACGGACGCGGTTGAAGTTCCAGGCGCTCGACGACGTCAGCCCGAGCCGCCAGGAGCGCGCGAGGGCGGTCGGCAGCGTCTCGCGAATCGCGACGTCCGCCTCGGCCGTGAGCCGGTCCGCGTTGAACATCTGGCCCACATCGTTGATCTCGAAGCCCGGCGATATCGCGTCGCCCCGCACGCGCCACAACCAGCGCCGGCCGCCGGTCTTCTCCATCGCGAGCGCGGCGGCGTAGCCGGAGAGGGAGGTGCGCGACGGGTCGAGTCGAGCGGTCTTCGCGTCCGGACGCTGAAAGAACCGGGCACTGGAGCGCTGCACCCGCAGGATCGCTTCGGGACTGCCGCTGATGCTCGAGAAGCCGGCGTGGCCGGTGAATTCGTATTCGCCGCCACCGAACCGGAGGTTCCAGTCCCCGCCCCCTGCGACCGCGCGCCACACGAGCAGTTCCGAGAGCCCGGGCTGCGCCTCGCGGCTGAGCGCGGTCCCCGCCAACCCGACCGTCGAACCGCTCTCGCCGAGTTCCTGCTCGAGCCGGGCCACGCCGAACGCGCTCAGCGGTTCGACCGGCACCAACGTCTCGCCCGGCACCATCGCCTGTCCCGGGGTCGGCGTCTCGCCGGGAAGCGGCGCCTCGCCTTCGGGGAAGTCGAACGTCCGCGCCTCCTCCCGGCCCGTGACGGCGAACATGGCGCCCACGGCGGTCCCGCCGGGCATCCGTCCCGTCACCTTCGCGGCCCCGAGGATCGTCGTCTGGTCGGGCATCTCCACGCTGTCGGCCCGCGCGCGGCCGTGCGGCGGGGCACCGATGCGGCGTGAATAGAAGTAGCGCGGCCCCAGCCCCTCCATGAGCTGGCGGCCCTCCGTGAAGAACGGCCGGCGCTCCTCGAACACCTCCTCGAACGCCGTCAGGTTCACGACGGCTGGATCCGCCTCGACCTGTCCGAAGTCGGGGTTCACGGCCGCGTCCAGCGTCAGACTCGAACCCAGACCGAGCTTGAGGTCGGCCCCCACGCGCGCCTCGCTGTGCGTAACCAGCCCGCTCGAAGGACCTCCCGTCGGCGTACGCATGTCCCCGGCGATGTAGGGGAGGAACTCGGGCCCGCGACGCCCGCGCATCCCCTGGAGTCCGGTCAGGTCACCCAGCCTCGAGGACCACCCCGGCTCGCTCCGCACCACGAGTTCCCACAGGAGGTTCTCCTGGATGTCGGGCATGTAGCGGTTGATGTTCACCCCCCAGGCCGGCTCGTCACCGTTGAAGCGCAGCTGGGAAAACGGCATCCGCATCTCGGCCGTCCACCCGAGCGAATCCCGCTGCACCCGGGCCGACCATACCGGATCCCAGGTGTAGTCGCGGTTGGAGACGTTGTCTTCGGGATGAAACCAGTCCGTGCGGCTGCCCGCGGCGTTCACCCCGAACGAGACGGCGGTGCGGCGGTTCAGGTACGGATCGAGAGATACGAGAAGCCGCTCCGAACCCGTGTTCCGGTCGCGCCTGGTGCGGTACGCCTGAAGGCTCGCGGGGTCGTCGGTGTACATGCGGCCGCCGATCCACAGCGCCTCGTCGTCGAACACGAACGCGACCTCGGTGCGCCGCGTGGCGGGCTCGCCCTCGTCGGGCTCGCGCTGCCAGAAGGAGGTCACGAACTCCGCCTCCGCCCACACCGCGTCGTCCAGGCGACCGTCCAGGCGCAGCGTCCCTCCCGTGTCGCGGATGGCCCGCATCTGCTGCCGGTCCTCGATGCCCCTCCCCTGCCCCTGGACATCCCCACCGGGCAGAGCCAGCACCATCGCGACAACGGAAGCCAACGCCAGGTGGCGCTGCGTCATGGGCATCGGCAGACCCCGCTCCTCATTCGTTGAGGAAGATGTCCTTCGGGATGAACCCGGTCACGACCTGGGTCAGGTCGACGACCTCACTCACGCGAAAGTCGACGGCGATGCTGGCGAGGGAAAGCGCCTTGTCGGGGGCCAACCCCTTCTCCTCGACGAGGAACTCCACGACGAGGCGCGTCGCCTCGCGCGCTGCGCGGTCCAGGTCGAGATCGATCCCCATGATCAGGTAGTGGGTCGCCGTCTCGGCGCGGGGGGCGGAGATCGTCACCCCCTTGTGCAGGACGAATTGGAAGACGCCGGTGAGCGACTGCTCGATCGCGGTGCCGCTGACCTCCCCGTCGCCCTGGGCCCCGTGCGGATCACCGGTGTAGAAGAGCGCCCCCGGATGGAAGACGGGGAGATACACCGTCGTCCCGGCCGTGAGGTCCTTCACGTCGAGGTTGCCGCCGAAGGGGCCCGGCGGGCGGGACCCCTGAACGCCCGGCACCGTCACTCCCGGCTCGCCGACGACCGGAGCGGGGGCCACGGCGAGGATCCCCATGAACGGCGCCAGCGGCACCTGAATGTCGGGGGAGAAGAACGCGACTTCCCGGCCTTCGACCTCTCCGGTCCGGATCAGGTGGCGGACGGACGGGATATCCAGCGCCGTGTCGTCGGCGCGCGCGCCGGGATAGCTCGGAGAGAAGACGCCGCCCCGGCCGCTGGTGGAGTTCACGCCCCACGGCACCCGCGTCTCGATGTCGAGGATCCCGATCTCCAGCATGTCGCCGGGCTCGGCCCCGTCGATATGGATCGGGCCGGCGATCACATGCCCGCTTCGGCCCTCGCGGGGACGACCGTCGCGCGAGGCCCAGAAGTCGATGACGTCGTCGAGGATCTCTTCCCGCGGAACCCCGAGTCCGGTAAGGAACTCGACGGGGTCTTCGTTCTGCGTGGCCCCGACGTGGGTGAGCGTGTGGATCCGGACGGTCTCCCCGGACGCGATCCGGAGCACGGGCTCCTTGTCGAGCGGATACCAGCCCCAGTTCAGCGACTCGGGTCTCGACGGCAGGAAGTGGTCCGCTTCGACCGGCGGCGCGCCGCACGCAACGACCAGGAGCGTCGGAAAGACCCAGCCACCGAGGGTACGTCTCTTCGGGTTCGACACGGACACCTCCGATGCTGGGAATCCGGGAATGACCCGTTACACTGAGGATGCGACGGGCGAGAGGCAACGAGCGACGACAGCGACCGGGGACGGCGTCATGAAGCGGATCGAGCAAGAGCGGCGGCACGGAGGGGTAGCCGGGTTGGCGGCTTGCGTCCTCGCCTTGGCGTGTTCGGGCGCGGGGGATCCCGATCACGCGGCGGTTGGCGGCTCGGGCGAGGCCGGCGGCGTGCCCGTGTTCGCGGTCGATCCCGGCTGGCCCCGCGAGATGCCCGACCAGTGGATCATGGGGTCGGTCACCGGCGTGTTCGTCGACGGCGGGGACCATGTGTGGGTCACGCACCTGCCCGAGACGCTGACCCCCGAGGAGACGTCCGCCGTGCAGGACCCGCCGATCGGAACCTGCTGCGTTCCGGCTCCCGTCGTGATCGAGTTCGACCCCGAGGGCAACGTGGTTCAGGGATGGGGCGATCCTGCGACCCAGGACGTGTCCCAGTTCCCGCGCAACGCGCACGGCATCTTCGTCGACCATAACGACTACGTGTGGGTGGGCACGTACCGGCACCATCGCGTGATGAAGTTCACGCGATCCGGCGACCTCGTCATGACGATCGGCCGCTACGACGAGAACGGGGGCAGCGACGACCCCGCACTCCTCGGTGGCCCCGCCGGCATCTGGGTCGACCCGGAGGACAACGAGGTTTTCATCGCGGACGGCTACCGGAACCGCCGCGTCGTCGTCTTCGATGGCGAGACCGGAGCCCATCTGCGCCACTGGGGCGCCTACGGCGACTCGCCGGACGACGAGTACCCATACGACTACGCCAACCTCGACCCGGACCGCTCGCCGCCACGCCAGTTCTCTACCGTCCACGGTCTCGCCGGATCGAACGACGGCCTCATCTACGTCGCCGACCGCCGCGGGAACCGGATTCAGGTGTTCGACCAGAGCGGCGCGTTCCAGGCCGAGAAGATCGTGGCCCCGGGAACCCTGGCGTCGGGCTCCGCTTTCGTGATCGCGTTCTCACCCGACGCGGAGCAGCGCTGGCTGTACCTCGCCGACGGCACCAACCACAAGGTGTGGATCCTGAGCCGCACCGACCTCGAGATCGTGGGCGAGTTCGGCCGGGGCGGACGCCAGCTGGGCCAGTTCCTGCGCCCGCACGGGATGAGCGTGGACTCTTGGGGAAACATCTACGTGGGCGAGGCCTCCACCGGCCGGCGCGTGCAGCGCTTCACCCTCCGCTAGCGTTTGGCTCGACACAGTCTCAAGGCAGGCCAAGCGGGCCAGCGAAGCCTATCTTACAATGGGCTCGTCCAGAGACAGACCGTGACCTCGTGGCTTGCAACTGCGCCCGACCGCGTGCAGCGGGGTTACGATCTTCGCGACGGATGGAAAAGAGCACATGCCAGGAACTGACCGAGCAGCACCCGACCACCGGAAGCGACCGTGTCTTTGATCGCGCGTGAACTGCGCGAGATATGGGACGCGTTGCGAGCCAAGAGCGGAGAGCGCAACGACACGCTGGAGGAGATCCGGATCAAGCAGCTCCGGAACGTGCGGGATCTCCGGGTTCCGTTCTCCTATCCCGTGTCGGTGCTTGCCGGGCCCAACGGGTGTGGAAAGTCAACTGTGCTCTTCTCGTGCGCCTGCGCCTACCGTCCGCCGGGCCGCGGCGCGCGTGAGTTCGTCCCCAGCAGCCTGTTCCCAAACTTCACCAGTAGACAGTTCGCCGTGTCGTCGGATGCGGTGCAGCGCACGGAACTTGAGTTCTATTACTTACACGGGGGCGAGCGTCTCTCGATGGCCTGGCGTCGGGGGAAGCGCTGGAACAGGAGCTTCATGGGCCGAAAGGGAGGCCGTCAGCCGGAGCGCGACGTCTACCTGCGCACATTGGCCAACCTTACGAACCCCTCGGAGGTCCGCAGCGTCCTCCAGCTCGGCAGAGAGCGGGTTCAGTCCGAGACCCTGACGCCGGACTTTCTGGTCTTCGCGCACCGGATTCTCCCGTGGCGCTACCGGAGCCTCGCCCTGATCAGCGACCGTCCGACGCGAGACCTCCTCTTCGCCGAGCTCGAGACCACCGAGGAAACGAGCTACTCCGAGTTCCACATGTCCTCGGGCGAGCGCACCATCCTGCGCATCTCGAAGGATATTTCCGAGCTGCGGAACGCCCTCGTTCTTATCGACGAGATCGACACGGGACTGCACCCGTACACGCAGCAGCAGGTCATGCTCGAACTCCAGCGTAGCGCCCTGCGGCAGGACCTCCAGATCGTCGTCGCCTCCCACAGCTCGGTCGTTCTCGAGAGCGTACCCCCCGAGGCGCGACTCTTCTTCGAGCGAGACGACCAGACGGGCGAGGTGCGGCGCGCCCCCCTCTACCGGGACATCTTCCAGAAGGCGTTGTACGGACAGTCGCGAGACCAGCTGTCGATCCTGTGTGAGGACGCCGTCGCGGAAGGCATAATCCGCGGGATTCTGGACTGGCTGAACATCGAAATCGGGTTGCGTCACGAAGATGTCGTTGTGGGAAGAGACACCGGGAAAGACGAGTTCGCAGGTCACATCCGCACGCTCGGCATGTTCAACAAACTCGCCGACTTCATCTTCGTGCTCGACGGCGACGCCCGTAACCTGGAACACGAACTGAGGGCGGCAGCGGACAAGTTTGGACATACCGTGCGACTGTTGTTCCTGCCGGGCGGAGGAACGCCCGAGCAGTGGCTGTGGGACGCGATTCGGCTGCGCCCCGCGGAATACACCCCCCACCTCGGCGTCGCGCAGAGCGACCTCGTTCCGCGGATGGAGCACCTGGAGCGATCGATCGAGGGTGCGGTGCAGCAAAAGGATGAAGCGAGGGTCACCCTATCGGGCCTGGCACAGGCTCTCGGTCGGACGCCGCCGGAGATCGCCCGCATCGCCGGGCGCGTTGAAGCGGAGCGGGGGGCGGTTCCGGAACTCGTAGAAGCGCTGCGAGACCGGATCGAGACCTGGCGACGGCTCTGACCGGCCGGCCACATACGTGATGGAGATTTGGATGATCCTGCCCTGCGTCTGACCGAGAATCGGGAGCCAGGACCTTGAGATACGTCCTGAGTACGAGATGTTTGCCGCGCGAGTGCTCACCGAATTCCCAAACCGTCTCTCGCGGTGCTGACATCAGTGGACTGCGGAGACGGTCGACACGAGGTCCATGGCCTCATGCATATTCGTTCCACTCACGACCGTCCAGAAGTCGTCCGCCCGCCTTCGGCGTCCGCCCGCCCCATTGCTTTCCCACGATCACCCAATGGATGCCTTCGAGGTCCAGTTCGAGCGGGCCCAGTAACGGTTCGCATGACAGGAATCGAACGCAAGCAGGGACCTGAACCAGGTGATGGCGTCGATAAGCGGGACCAGCGTTCGGGTTGCCCCAGACGTTCGGGCCACAACCTCACTGCGAAGGGATCCCGTTCATTCTCCCCTGATTCAATGGCGGGTCGACGCGCGAGATAGGTATGCCTGAGTCGCCGGCGGGCGAAGGCCGCTGCGTAGCAGTTGTCGCAGCCCGCGCTGACCTTGGTGCATCCGGTGACCGGATTCCACGTAGCGTCGGTCCACTCGATGGCCGTCTGTTCACCCATGCGGCGAGTACCTGTGCATGCGAAACTGTCAGATCAACGATACCGAATAGAAACCGAACAGCGCCCCGTTGCAACCCTCAGCCGCGGTTTCCTTCGCCCCATGCGGAGGTGAGGGGCTCCCCGTCGATGAAGCGGCCGGGCCGGAAGGGTGAGAGGTCGATGGCCGGCGTCTCGCCGCAGATGACATCGGCCAGCGCTTCGCCGATGGGCGGTCCCAGCTTGAATCCGTGGCCGCTCCCGCCAAAAAAAGCGTAGTAGCCCTCGATGCCCGGCTCCGGGCCCACGATGGGGTGCCAGTCGTCCGTGATCGTGTAGATCGAGGCGTAGCCGCCGAGGTGTCTTGCGTTCGCCAGCGCGGGAATCCGCTCGAACAGCGGGCGCTCGATGCGCTCGCGCGTCGCCGGATCGAGGCCCGGATCGCAGTCGTCGGGATCCACCGGCTCGATCTCCTTGGGCGCCCCCAGTCCGACGATGATTCGATCTTCGCCGCAGGGTCGCAGGTAGAAGCGCAGGCCCGGATCGGACACCACGGGGAGATCTCCGAAGCCAGCCGGCATTTCCACGAACAGATCGCTCTCCCGGCTCCAGCGCAGCGAGTACCCGAGGCCAAGCCACGAGCCGACGCGACCGGCCCAGGGGCCCGCAGCGTTCACCGCGACGTTCGTCTCGATCATCCCTTGCTCGGATTCAACCGCGACGACGCGGTCCCCCCGCAGGCGGACGCCCGTGGCCGCGACGCCGGCGCGGGGCTCGAGTCCCCATGGGCGGGCCGCGGCCACGAGGTTCTCCACGGTCCGGGTCGGATCGGCGTAACCCGAGCGGGGCTCCAGGATGCCGCGTGCCACACCGTCCAGGGAGAGTTGAGGCGCGAACTCGCCGATGTCTTCCGGCGAGAGATCCTCGACGTGGAGTCCGTGCCGCCGCTCCGACTCGAGGATGTGCTCCCCAGTAGCGCGCAGACGCTCGCCAATCAGGAGCAGGAAGCCGATGGACCGGAATCCGCAGTCGCCGCCAAGCAGTTCCCGATCGTTCTCGAACATGTGAAGGGCCCGCTTCGCCAGTTCGAGGGTGATCGGATTCGAGTAGTACGTGCGCACGATCGCGGCGGAATGCCCGGTGCTCACGCCGGCCAGGCGTCCTCTCTCGAGCAGGACGACGCGGCCGAACCCTTTCCGGGCGAGGAAGTGCGCGGCGCTGGCCCCCATGATCCCGCCCCCGATGACGACGGCATCGGCGGTCTTCATCCGTGGAGTCGTCCGCGCAGCCTTTCCGTCCCGGCCACGTCAACGGCCCACGCGTCCGGCTGGATCTCCACGCCGTAGGCCTCCCGGGCCCGGGCCCGGGTGATCTTGCCTTCGCGGACATCCCGGAGCACGGCCTCCGGATCCCGTTCGTGCGCGGGCCCGAACCCGCCGCCGCCCGCCGTCTCGATGCGCACGCGGTCTCCCCTCGCAAGCTGCACCGTCGCTTTCGAGCCGAGATCCCGCGTTTCCCCGGCCGAGATCAACAGATACCGCGCGAGCCGCCCCTCACCGCCACGGTGCAGGCCGTGGGCCGGGAACCGCGCCCGGTCCGCCAGCGTCGTGAAGGTCGGCTCGTGCCCCACGAACTCATACTCCCGGCACAGCGCGAGCCCACCGCGGTGGCGCCCCGCGCCCTCGGAGTCGGGGACCAGACTGTACTCGTGGATGCGGACCGGGTAGTTGAGTTCCGTCTCCTCGACCGGCGCGTTCTGGGTGTTCTGGATGTGCGTCTGGACCGCGTCCGGACCATCGGAGTCGTGGCGTCCGCCGTATCCGCCGGCGAGCGTCTCGAGAAAGCAGTAGTACTCTCCGCTCGCGGGATCCTCGCCCCCGAACCCCACATGGCAGATCATCCCTTTCGTTCCCGCGGGAACGCAGTCGGGCATGGGATCCGAGAGAGCCCGGAACATGATGTCGCAGAGCCGCATGGCGACTTCCCACCCGCCGACCACCCCGGCGGGCGGCTTCACGTTGACCGCCGATCCTTCGGGCGCGACCACCTCGATCGGACGATAGAAGCCCTCGTTCAGCGGGATGTCGGGGTCGACCAGACACTTGAGCACGTAGACGCAGGCCGTGAAGCACTGCGTGAGGTTGCAGTTCATCGGGGCCGCCCGCTGCGGGTCCGTGCCCGTGAAGTCGAAGCGAGCCGACGAACCGTCAAAGCGGATCCGGACCTTGAGGTGAACCGGCTCTCCCGTGATTCCGTCGTCGTCCAGCCACCCCTCCGCCGCGAACTCGCCGCGCGGGAGGCCCGCCAACTCGGCGAGAAGCCGCCGTTCGCTGTACGCGATCATGCGCGCGATGTAGAAGCGCAGGGTCTTCGCGCCGTAGCGCTCCCACAGCGCGGACAGCCGCCGCAGCCCGATTTCGTTCGCGGCGGACTGCGCCCTCAGGTCGCCCGCCACCTCCTTCCTGGCGCGCACGTTGGCGAGGAAGAGTTTGTGCACGTCCTCCGCCAGTTCCCCGCCGGCGAAGAGTCTGACGACGGGAAGGATGATCCCCTCCTGGTAGATCTCGCGGAACGCTCCGATGCTGGCGGGCGCCCCGCCTCCCACGTCGACGTGATGGCAGCAGTTGGCCACGTAGCCGACCAGTTCGCCCTCGTGGAAGAAGGGGGAGATGAGGAAGACGTCGTTGAGATGGCTCGCCTGCCGGTGCGGATCGTTGACCAGCAGAGCGTCTCCCGGAGCGAGCGTCGCGCCTCCGTGCTCGTCCGCGTACTCCGCCACCGCGCGCGGGACGAGCCGCCCGATCGTCACCAGGTGGGCGGGCTGACAGAACGCCTGCGCGACCATGCGGCCCTCGGCGTCCACGAAGGCGCACGAATAGTCCAGCCGTGTCTTGATGTTGGTCGAATACGCCGTCCGCTGCAGCGTGACGGACATCTCCTCCGTCGCCTCGGCCAGCGCGTTCCGGATGACCTCGAACAGCACCGGGTCCGCGGTCCGGCCCTCACTCGGCGGCACGTGGACCTCCCGCTCGAGTCTCGAGGCGCGTTCCAAGCCACAGGATGAGGATCGTGAGAGGCAATCCGACCAGGATCGGGTCCAGCTCCCAGATGATGACGACCGCCCCCACCTCGCGAATCGCTCCGAACGTCTGCCAGGCGGCCTGGACTCCGCCGCCGATGAGCATCGCCGCCATGACGGTCCGGGGGGCCTCCCGGACGGATCCGAACAGGACGAGGCCGACCAGGGCGGGCGCGACCGAGGCTCCCATGATCCGTCCCCCGATCCAGAACAGCTCGATGAGGAGCGGCAGCGCCAGATAGAGGACCGCGGCCAGGGCGCCCACGATGAGGACGTTGATGCGGTACACCCACAGTTGCCTGGCGGCGCTCGCCGCGGGCGCGAAGAACCGCACGTACAGATCCAGCGTGAAGTTCGAGGCGATCGTGTTGATCGTGCTCGAGAGCGTGGACATGCTCGCCGCGAGCACGCACACGACGACCAGGCTCGCCAGCTCGTCTCCCGCCGCTCCGAACGCGAGCGTGACGAAGGCGTCTTCGGCCGCCATGCCGGGTCCGTAGATCGTGCGGGCGACGATCCCGGTGAGCGGCGGCGTCATGTACCAGATCGATGCGATGACTCCGCCGTACAGGAACCCCTTGCGCGCCACCTCCGCGCTCGAGGCGGCGAAGCCGCGCTGGATGAGCCCCTGGTACGCCCCGGTGATCGCCAGCCCGATGACCATCCAGGCGAGAACCTGGGTGACACCCGCCCGCCCGAAGATGTCGAGCAGAGCAGGATCGAGGTCGGCCCTCAGCTCGCCGAGCCCGCCGGCCGCTGCCAGCCCCCCCACGAGCACCCCGATCGAACCGGCCAGGATGATGAAGAACTGGATCGCGTCCGTCGCCATCACCGCCCACATGCCGCCCAGGACCACGTAGACCGACGTCACGCCGAGCCAGAGCAGGAGCGACTCGCCCACCGACATCCCGAGCACCGCCGTGGTCACCAGAGTCAGCGCCCCGATCGTCCCGGCGGTGACGCCCATGTCACGCAGGATCACGAGGACGAGCGACACGACGCGGTGCCGGGGCCCGAAGTAGCGGCCGAAGAGTTCGGGGATGGTGATGACGCCCGTCCCCCACAGCCGCGGGATGATGAAGTACCCGATCCAGATCGTCCCCAGCATGAACGAGCCGCCGCTCCAGTACGCGTCGAGGCCGAAGTCCGCCCCCAGCGCGGAAATCCCGATCAGCGTGGTCCCGTTGATCCACGTCGCGGCGACGGAGAACGCGATGAGCCACACGCCCGAGTGGCGCCCCGCCACCGCCATGTCCTCGACGGATCGCACCCGACCCCGGAACCAGACGCCAACCCCCAGCATGAGGGCGAGGTACGCCCCGATGAGCCACCACGAGAGCCGGATCCCCTCCGTCATCGGCTACCCCCGCAGCAGCCAACCCCAGAGCCCGACGTAGCCGAAGCCCAGGAGTACCAGGATGAGAAGCGCGAGCCAGGGGTTGAGCCTGGGGAGGCGGCTTCCCTCGCCGCGCGGGGCGCGCCCGCTCATCCCGGACGCCTCGCGGCGATCAGGAGGTGGCCGAAGTCGTCCACCGCGGCGCGGTATCCCGGCTGCACGACCGTAGTGGAGTCGACCTCCTCTATGACGGCGGGTCCGACGACGACGTGGCCCGGGCGTAGCCGCACCCGGTCGTAGATCGCCGTCTCGACGAAGCCGCCGGCGTCGGGGAAGAACACACGTCTCGTATCGGTTCGCGCGTCCTCCACGCTCGTCCCGTTCGAGCCGATCCTCTGCAAACGCGGCCGGGGGATCCTGCCGATGGCCGTGACGGTGAAGTTCACCAACTCCACCGGCTGTTCCGGATATCCGTGCCCGTAGGCCCGCTCGTGTTCCAGGTGGAACCTCCGCACCGCGTCGGCCAGCGCCCCGGCGTCCAGCCCCTCCCCGGGACAGGTGACCGCCACCTCGGAGGACTGGCCGACATAGCGCAGCTCGATCCCGCGCCGGAACTCCACCTGCTCGTGAGCCGCGCCTTCGTGCCGGAGCGTGCGCCGGCCCTCTTCCTCCATGGTCTCGAACAGCGCCCGGACTCCGCCCAGGTCCGCGGCCTCGGCGGACATGAGCCGCGTGCGCGAGAACTCGTGCCGGAGGTCGGTGACGAGGAGGCCGAGGGCGGACGCCGTCCCCGGGCTCGGTGGAACGATGAGCGCCGGAATCCGCATCTCCTCGCACAGCCGGTTCGCGTGCAGGGGTCCGGCGCCTCCGAAGGCGACCATCGTCAGATCCCGCGGGTCGTTGCCCCGGCGCACCGTCACGAGCCTGAGGGCGTTGATCATGGTGGCGTTCGCGATCTCGATGATCCCGTGGGCCGCCGCGGTGAGGTCGAGTCCGAGCGGTTTCGCGCAGCGTTCGCGTATCCCCGCGGCGGCCGCGTCGAGGTCGAGCGCCATCTCGCCGCCCAGGAAGTAGTCCGGGTTCAGGCGGCCGAGCACGAGGTTGGCATCCGTGATCGTCGGCTCCGTCCCGCCCTTTCCGTAGCACATCGGCCCGGGATCGGCACCCGCGCTCCGGGGACCCACGCGGAGCCCTCCGCCGGGGTCCACCCAGGCGAGACTGCCCCCGCCGGCCCCCACTTCCACGAGGTCGATGACCGGCGTGCGGATCGGGTACCCGGCGGCCCGCGTCATCCCCTGCCCCGGCTGCGCCTGCGCTCCGACCTCGTATTCCTTCGTGACTCTCGGCCGGCCATCGAGGATCAGGCCGGCCTTGGCCGTCGTCCCCCCCATGTCGAACGAAATCAGATCCGTGTGGCCGAGCCGGCCCGCGATGAAGTTGGCGGAGACCACGCCCGCCGCGGGCCCGGACTCGACCATGAACACCGGCTTGCTCGCCGCCTGGGGCGCCGTCAGCACGCCGCCGTTGGACTGCATCACCAGAAGCTCGGCGCCGACCCCGGCGCGGCTCAGGCCGGCTTCGATGCCGGCGAGATAGCGCCCCACCACGGGAATGATGCAGGCGTTGATCACACAGGTGCTGGCCCGGAAGTACTCCCGGAATTCCGGACACACGGTAGACGAGAGGGAGATGAGGAGGTCCGGATCCTCCTCCCGAAGGATCTCCGCCACCCGCTCCTCGTGCGCCGGATTCGCGTATCCGTGCAGGAGGCAGACCGCTACGGACCGAACGTCCCGCGTCCGGAGCGCGTCCGAAATCTCCCGAACCGCATCCTCATCGAGAGGCTTCAGGACGCCGCCCCTCGCATCGAGCCGCTCCGGCACCTCGTAGCACAGGTCTCGCGGAACGAGCGGCCGCAGCTTCTCGAAGTGGATGTCGTAGAGGGAAGGCCGGACCTGGCGGGCGATCTCCAGCATGTCCCCGAAGCCCTCGGTCGTCACGAAGGCCGTCTTCGGCGTCTTGCCTTCGATCAGCGAGTTGGTGGCGACGGTCGTGCCGTGGACGAGGTGCGCGATGTCCCGGGGGTCGGCCCCGCTCTGTTCAAGCGCGCGCTCCAGCGCCGCCATGAAGCCGATGGAGGGGTCGGCGGGCGTGGACGGGACCTTCGCCGTCTCGATACGCCCCGTATCGCCGTCGATGAGGACCGCATCCGTGAAGGTGCCGCCCACGTCTATCCCGAGGTGGAACTGGTTGCCCGTCATCGCGGCGTTCTCCCGGAGCGAGGTCGGTCCAACCTTCGACGCGGGCGCTTTGCCACACAAGACGGACGAAGGCTGGACGGCCACACCCGGCGTCTGGACGCGGCGGACGGGCTTCGTAGGTTGAGCGAAAGGTCGAGCGGCGCGGGGCTGCCGCCGTCGACCCTCCCCTCTCACACCACCCGAGGAGGCCGGGATGGACCGCAGAACGTTCGTTCAAGCCGGGATGGCCGGCGCGGGGATGGCCGGGCTGGGCGCCGCGTTCGATCTGGAGGCCTCGACCGGTGACCCCGAGGCACCCGATCCGCGCCTCTCCGCCGCCGCCGAAGGGGATGTCGTCGTCGTCAAGGACGTGCCGGTTCCCATGCGCGACGGCCTCGAACTCATGACCGACTTCTACCTGCCCGCCGAGAACGGCGTCCCGCTCGAGCGGCAACTTCCCGCCGTCCTCGCGAGGACCCCCTACGACAAGATGCGTCCGATCTCGATCGAGCACGCGATGTTCTTCGCGCGCAACGGATACGTGTCGGTCGTCCAGGACTGCCGGGGGCGATTCAACTCGCCGGGGGATTTCTTCCCCTTCGTGCAGGAGCCGGAGGACGGCTACGACGCGGTCGAGTGGGTCGCCCGGCACCCCTCCTGCGACGGTCAGGTCGGCACCTACGGCGTGTCGTACCAGGCGTGGGTCCAGTTCGAGACCGCGACGCTGAACCCGCCCAGCCTCAAGACGATGATCCCGTACGAGGGGCCGACGAACGCCTACACCTACAGCATGAAGTGCGGCGGCGCCCTGGGTCTGGGGCTGCTGCAGTGGATTCTGTCCGTCGCGTCGAACGGGAACGAGGCGCGGGCGAACCCGCAGATCACCGAGGCGATCAATGAGATGCGCACGGGTCAGACGTTCCTCGACTGGGCCTCGCGCATCCCGTGGCGGCGGGGCGAGACGCCGCTCAGCCTCGCACCCACCTACGAGGAGGCCGCCTTCCAGCTCTACTTCGAGAACTACGACTACAGCGACTTCTGGCGGCAGCCGGGGCTGGGGATGAACGAGCACTTCGAGTCGTTCCCGGACATGCCCATCCTGTGGGTCGTGGGCTGGTTCGACTGGTATCCGCGCACGATCAGCGACGGCTACCAGGCGATGGTGCGCATGGGGCGGGAGAACCAGCACATCCTCATCGGTCCGTGGACGCACAACAACTTCGAGTCATCGATCGGGGACGTGAACTTCGGCGAGCAGGGCGCGCGGATCCGTGTCTACGACGACTACCTGAACCTCGAACTGCGCTGGTTCGACCGCTGGCTGAAGGGCGACGAGAGCGCCGATGTGTGGGCCCCCGCAAAGTACTTCATCATGGGCGGGGGCGACGGGCGGCGAGCCGAGAACGGCCGCATCAACCAGGGCGGCGAGTGGCGCTACGAGGAGAGTTGGCCCCCGGCCTCGGTACGGGAGACGGCGTTCTATCTTCACGAGGGAGGCGCGCTCTCGGCGGAGCAGCCTGCCGCGCGCACGTCATCGACGACCTACACGTACGACCCGCGCAACACGGTCTCGAGCAACGGTCGCTGCATCGTGGCCTACGGGCCGGCGCTCGAGTTCGGCTTCCAGGGGATGGGCCCGCGCGACCAGATCGAGATGGAGACGCTGCCCGGCCACGGGATCCCCGGCATGCCCATCGCCTCCCGCCCGGACGTGCTCGTGTTCCAGAGCGCCCCGCTCGCTGCAGAGCTGACGATCGCGGGGAATATCACCGCCGTCCTCCACGTCTCATCCGACGCGCCGGACACCGACTTCTACGTGAAGCTGCTCGACGTCCATCCGAGCAGTCCCGACTATCCGGGCGGCTACGCGTTTCCGGTCTCCGAGGGCATCCTTCGGGCGCGCTACCGGGAGGGGTTCGAACAGTCGCGGCTCATGGAGGAGGGGGAGGTGTATCGGCTCGAGTTCCCCCTCGAGCCCTCGGCGAACCTGTTCAGGGCAGGGCACCGGATTCGCGTGGATGTCTACAGCAGCAGCTTCCCCAACTTCGACATCAACCGGAATACGGGGGATCCGCGGGACCGGAAGTGGCGCGTCGCGAACAACACGGTTCACCATGACGCAGCGCGGGCGTCCTACGTGTCGCTACCGCTCCTGCCCTGACGAAGCCGGCGCCCGCAAGGGCGCCTCAGATGCGGATCGCGCCGCGGTGGTCGCTGCGTCGCATGCCTTCCTCCCCGGATCGAAGCCCGACTCCTGCGGTGCGCTCGTGGCGCCGACCGCGCTCTCGGTGGGCATATGTCTCGGGGCCGCAACACCTTTACAGGCATGGGTCCGCATCTTCCGGATCCGTCCGCCGGCCGAGCCGTGCTCCGCACGTAACTGCAAACACAACAATGGAATAGGAGGGACACCAGCTTCACCCCGCCAATATTAGGGGGAATCGCCGCCGTTCAGGGCACCCGCGGCCCAGTCGAGCGCGACCGGGTTCGTGGGAAGCGCGTCGATGTCGATGATTCGATCGCCCTTGATGACCATCGACGACCTACACCTACGACCCGCGCAACACGGTCTCCAGCAACAGCCGCTGCATCGTCGCCTACGGGCTGGCGCTCCGGTTCGGGTTCCAGGGGATGGGCCCGCGCGACCAGATCGAGATGGAGACGCTGCCCGGCCACGGGATCCCCGGCAGGCCGATCGCCTCCCGACCGGACGCGCTCGTCTTCCAGACGGATCCGCTCCCGGAGGACCTGACGATCGCGGGGGACATCCGCTCCTGGTCTCCGAGGGGATCCTCCGGGCGCGGTATCGGGACGGGTTCGAGCAGTCGGTGCTCATGACGGAGGGGGAGAAGCGTCGGATCTTGCCATCCCGCGCGCTCCTCTCCGCTCGCTGGCAAGCCCCGGTCGCCGACCGGGTTCTCCTCCCAGCGGCCGGGGCTCATATTGGAACCCGAACTTCCCCTGCCGGCGGAGGACAGCCGGGTGGAGGACCCACCCCAGGAGAACAGGATCCCCCATCCAGGCGGCCCCGGCTCCCTGCTGCCGCAGTCGTCATGCGCGATTTCCATGTCGTTCTCAACGACCTGCTGATTCCGACGCATGTCGTCCACGCATTCCGACGGATGCCGTCCACTGATTCCGATTCATGCCGTCCACCCGTTCCGACGCATGTCGTCCACCCATTCCGACGCATGCCGTCCACCTCGACGCGCCGTCATTGTGTCGAGCGTGGGGCGCCAGCGCGCGGGAGTAGGGCGGGCGAGGAGGGTGCTGGATGACCTGATCCAGGGAGCCGTTCTTCCAACCTCGCGAGAGATCCTTGAGCGAGGAGGAAGACGGTGGCCCGGAAGAGGTTGTCCATGCGCAAGATTCGAGATGTTCTCCGGCTGAAGTACGGACTCGGCCGGAGCCACGGGGAGATCGCCGCGATTCTCCGGATCTCCCACAGCACGGTCGGCAGCTACGTCCGGCGGGCGCGGGAGGCGGGAGTCTCGTGGCCGCTGCCGGACGAGTTGGACGACCGGAGGCTGGAAGCGGCGCTGTATCCGCCGACGCCGCCGTCGCGGGTTCGGCGGCCGGAGCCGGACTGGGCGTGGGTGCACCGGGAGCTGGCGCGGCACAAGGGCGTGACGCTTCAGCTTCTGTGGCTGGAGTACCGCGAGGCCCACCCGGACGGGTATCGGTACAGCCGTTTCCGCGACCGCTACCGGCAGTGGCGCGGACGCCTCGACGTGGTGCTGCGCCAGGTGTACCGGGCGGGCGAGAAGGCGTTCGTGGACTACGCGGGATCGACGGTCGAGGTGACGGACCGGCGCACCGGCGAGGTCCGGGACGCGAAGGTGTTCGTCGGGGTGCTGGCGGCGTCGAACCATACGTTCGTCGATGTGACGCTGACCCGGTCGCTGCCGGACTGGACGGCGTCGCACGTACGGATGTTCGAGTTCTGGGGCGGAGTACCGGAGCTCGTCATCCCGGACAACGAGAAGGCGGCGGTGCGGCGGGCGAGCCGCTACGAACCCGACGTCAACCGGACATACCACGACCTGGCGGTCCATTACGGGACGGCGGTGCTGCCCGCCCGCCCGAGATCGCCGCGGGACAAGGCGAAGGTGGAGGCGGCGGTCCAGAACGTGGGGCGGTGGGTTCCGGCACCGTTGCGCAACCACCGGTTCTTCTCGCTTTCGGAGGTCCGCGAGGCGATCGCGCCCCTGCTGGCGGCGCTCAACGAGCGGCCGTTCCAGAAGACCGAGGGCAGCCGCCGCAGCCTCTTCGAGGATCTGGACCGTCCGGCGCTCAAGCCGCTCCCGGCCGATCGCTACGAGTACGCCGAGTGGCGCAAGGCCCGCGTGAACATCGACTATCACATCCAGGTCGACGGCCGCTTCCACAGCGTCCCCCACGCGCTTGCCCGCCGGGAGGTCGAGGTCCGGCTCGGCACGACCACGGTCGAGATCTTTCACAAGCACCGGCGCGTGGCGGCCCACATCCGCGGCCGCGGGAAGGGCGGATATACCACCGATCCGGGCCATATGCCCGCAGCTCACCGCGCCCACCTCCAGTGGACCCCGTCGCGCCTCGTCCGCTGGGCGCGAAAGACCGGACCCGAGACCGCCGCCTTCGCGAGGAAGCTCCTCGAGAGCCGGCCCCACCCGGAGCAGGGCTGCCGAAAGCTGCCTCGGCCTCATGCGGCTCGCCCGCGCCTACCCCGCCGAACGCCTGGAAGCCGCCTGCCGCCGCGCGCTGGACATCGGCGCCCACAGCTACAAGTCCGTGAAGACCATCCTGTCCGCCGGCCTCGACCAGGCCGATGACGACGACCGGCAGGCGCTGTCCCCGCCCGCCGATCACGCTCACGTCCGCGGACCGAACTACTACGCCAACTCCCACAACGGAAAGGAGTCGTGACCATCATGCTTCGACAACCCACCCTCGACCTGCTCCACGAACTGCGCCTGGCCGGCATGGCCCAGGCCTTCGAGGAGCAACTCGCCATGCCCGACATCGGCGAACTCGCCTTCGACGACCGCCTCTCCCCGCTCCTCGAGCGCGAGAAGACCGAACGGGAACAACGCCGCTACCGGCGCCTCAAGGGAATCGCCAAGCTCCATCTCGACGCCACCATCGAGGACCTCAACTTCAAAACCAACCGGGGTCTCGACCGTTCCCTCATCCTCCGCCTCGCCTCGGGGCAGTGGATCAAGGATGGACAGACCGTGCTCGTCACCGGCGCAACGGGGTCGGGAAAGTCGTATCTCGCCTGCGCCCTCGGCCACCAAGCCTGCCGCAACGGCATCTCGACGCGCTACTACCGCGTCTCCCGCCTGCTCGACCAACTCACCCTTGCCCGCGCCGACGGTTCCTACCCCAAGCTCGTCCAGCGGCTCGCCAAGACCTGGCTCCTCGTCCTCGATGACTGGGGGCTCGCTTCCCTGTCAGGTCAGGGCCGCCTCGATCTGCTCGAGGTCCTCGACGACCGCTACGCCCGCCGCGGAACCATCCTCGCCTCCCAGCTCCCCGTCGAGCACTGGCACGATGTCGTCGGCGACCCCACCTTCGGGGACGCCATCCTCGACAGGGTCCTCAACAACGCCCACCGGATCACCCTCAAGGGCGGTTCCATGAGGCGGTTCTACGACTCGACCAAGGAGGTCCACACCCCTCACGACCAGACCTGATCCACCCGTGTCCAGCACCCCCTCGGGATCACCGCTCCAAACCGGACGGCTTCGCTCGGAATCGGTGGACGGCTTCGCCCGGAACAGGTGGACGGCTTCGCTCGGAATGGGTGGTCGACTTCGTCGGAATACGCAACGACCTCAACGTCGCCACGCGTCGGGCCATGAAGAAGCGTGCCTACGAGCCGGAGCAGACGGAGCTGTTCACCGGATGACTCTTGAGTCACCGGGCGAGGGCCGTATGCCCGAGCGGCGGTATCGTAGCGATACCAATCACGTCGTTCGGGGCGTTATCTCCCCAAAATCCTCACCACCCAGAACCGTGTCGACGAGTAGCGGCGATTCCGGATCCCAGTTTTCTCGTCTCGTCCGACTCTTCAGCGCACGGGCGTGATAGATAAACCGACGATCATAGTTGGCTCTTCGCTGTTCGGGGTGGATGAGGGGCGGTAGAGTGGCGGGGCCGGCGGCGGTGGCCGCCGGTGCCCGAGCGGGTCCGTGACGTGCCCGGTGGTCTCCGGGGCCGGCCGGGGCGGTGGAGGGATGCGGAGCGGCCGGGCGGGACGGCGGCATGGCGGAGAGGGGACTGTTCGAGCGGGCGCTGGGGCTGGAGTGGCCGTGGCGGGTGGAGCGGACGGAGTTCGACGCGGCGGAGCGCCGCCTGGACCTGCATCTGGACTTCGAGCCGGGCGGGACGTTCGACTGCCCCTCGTGCGGGCGGGGGGGCTGCAAGGCGCACGACGCGAGCGGGAAGCGCTGGCGGCACCTGGACTTCTTCCAGCACCGCGCCTACCCGCACGCGCGGGTGCCGAGGGTGAGGTGTCCGGCGTGCGGGGTGAAGCAGGCGAGGGTGCCGTGGGCGGAGCCGGGCTCGGGCTTCACGCTGTGGTTCGAGGCGCTGGCGGTGGCCCTGGCGCGGGAGATGCCGGTCAGGGCGGTGGCCCGCCTGGTGGGCGAGCACGACACGCGGCTGTGGCGGCTTCTGAAGCGCCACGTGGGAGAGTCCCGGGCGGAGGCGGACTTCTCCGGGGGGCGCGCCGGGGGGATCCGGGACCTCTGCATGGACATGTCCGCGGCCTACATGAAGGGGGCGCGGGAGGCGTTCCCGGAGGCCGGGATCACCTTTGACCGTTTCCACGTCCAGCGGCTCATGAACCGGGCGGTCGACGAGGTGAGGCGCCAAGAGCGCAAGGAGCGTCCCGAGCTGAACCGCACCCGGCTATCTGTGGCTCAAGAGGCGGAGCAAGCTCACCGCCTCTCAGCGGCGGTGGATCGGCGAACTGCTCGATCCGTCGCGGCGGGGACTGAGACGGCCCTCGTCTACCGGATCAAGCTCGCCTTCGAGGCGTTCCGGGACCTCCCGCCCCGGCTGGCGGAGGCCTACCTTCAGAAGTGGTGCTCGTGGGCCGGCGAAAGCGGCCTCCAGCCCGTCATCGACGCGGCGAAGACCATCGCCAAGCACTGGGACGGGCATCCTCCTCTGGTTCCGCTCAAGGATCAGCAACGGCATGATCGAGGGCATCAACTCGCTCGTCCAAGCCGCCAAGGCCAGGGCCCGCGGCTACCGGCCCACCGAGAACTTCATCACCATCGCCTATCTCGTGTGCGGCAAACTGAACTTCAAACTACCCACCTGAAACAACGAGGAACCTCCTCTTCCTCGTTCCATCCTTCATCTCTCTGCCTCGCCCTACTCTAAGCATTTGCTCCCTTCGTGTCTCGCCCTTGTTGGCAGAGAGGGGAGAAAAATGAGCCATGCCGAGTCGCATTGCGCATTTATGCGGGTGTTGTTATCCATGAGTTGACCTTTGAGTGGCAGTAACGTAGAATGAAAGGGGGTGAAGAAGGATATACATACGTAACCCCCTACTAGCTTGCGGCAGGTATGAACCACATCTTCACGATGCTCTCGTAGCGAGCATCGACAGGAGGTTGTTCCAGTGGCCGAACTAACTCCAGAACGCATTGCGCAGCTTGACCGCATCGTTCAAGACATGCTTGAAGACAATCATATTGAAATCGATTCACAACAATCGATTGATCTCGATATGTCCGTGCCGCTCCAAGGCGAAGTAGCGGTTGATACTTCCAACGGATTGGCGTTCGTGATGGTGCGAACGGATCACGGGCAGCCGCCCAAAGCCGTCGTCATCATGAACGCGATACAGGCTATCGAGACGGGATATATTCTACGTGAACTAGCAAAGCATATGCCTGAGCTACCTGACTTACCGTCTAGTGGTAGCGTAGATTACCCGATTGAGATTAGAGTTGTTCCGGTGGAGAAGAAGTGATTTGGCAACTTAGCGAGCTTTCGTTATCGTTTCTTACAGTAATTACGACGCGATAATGACCGGGTGTTGTTGATCTGAGTCGAATTGTGGAGCAGTTCATGTTTCTATATTTGACCCCGGATCCTGCGATCGTCGGCGCGGGGCTGGCCCGGAGAGGGTGGCCGCGGCCGGGGCCGGGATAGTGGAAACATAGTGCCGGACTATGGAAAAGCACCGCCCGGGGCCCTACGTTCAAGGGGACTTGAGCAGAGTTCACCCCGGAACGGAGGACACCCGAATGGTGCATGGAAACGACTATACCGGACCGCGCCCGCACGTGCAAGGATCGGCGGCCGCGCTGAGGGTCCGCGGGGGCGGCGGGCGGATCACCGACGCGGGCGGCCTCGTCGTGGTGCGGAAGCTGTGGGACGCGCTGGGGCTGGGCGGCTGGATCGACGGGCGGGCGGGGGAGGTCCCCGGCCGCTACCGGCCGTCGCTGATGGTCGAGTCGTGGGTGGTGCTGCTCCTGTACGGCGGCGGGGCGATGGACGACCTGCCGCTTCTGGAGCGGCGGGGCGTGCGCCGCATCTTCGGCTGGGCGCGGGTGCCGCACCCGGCCACGTTCGGGCGCTGGCTGCGGTGCTCGGCCGCGGTGATGTCCCCCCTGCTCGACGATCTGCCGTGGCGGATGGTGCGGCGGCGCTGGGAGCTGGCCGACCGGGGCGCCCCGGTCGGCGACGATCGTGATGGACTCGACGGTCGTGGTGCGCTACGGGCTGAAGCGGGCGGGGGCGGAGCGGGGCTACAACCCGAAGAAGCCGGGCCGTCCCTCGCACCACCCCCTGCTGGCCTACGTCCTGGAGACGGGCGACTGCCTCGGGGTGCGCTGGCGGCCGGGGGGCGCGCACACGGCCCGGGGGGCGGAGACGTGGCTGGCCGGGCTGGTGGCCCGCCTGAGGGGGGCGGGGGTGCGGCGGATCACCGTGCGGCTGGACAAGGGGTTCTTCTCGAAGTCCATCGTCGCGCGCATGGAGGCGCTCGGCGTGTCCTACCTGCTCAAGGTGCCGCGGCACGCCTGGCTCGGCGGCTTCCGGGGCGCCTGGGAGACCGCCGCCGCGGACGAGGCGGAGGGCCGGGAGCTGAGGACCGCCTCCGGCGAGCTGTGGGGGACGCGGCTTCTCTCGGTCGAGAGGCGGAGACGGGTCGGCCCCGTGGAGGGGGAGCTCGATCTCGCGGCGTGGGAGACCACGATGAGCGCCGACGTGCTGACCGACATCGAGGACATCGGCCCCGTCGAGGCGTGGCGCGCCTACAACGCGGGGGCGGTCGTCGAGCAGCGGATCGGCGAGCTGGGCCAGCTCTCGGCCGGGCGCACCGCGGTGGACGACCTCGGCGGCAACGCCCTCCCGTGGGGCCTCGCCGCGCTCGCCTACCAGCTTCTTCACGTCCTGCGCGCGAACTGCCTCGGCGGCGGCTGGCGCGCCGTGCAGCCGCGCGGCATCCGGCTGCGCCTGCTGCGCGCCCCCGCCAAGATCACCTCCCACGCCCGCCGAACCTCGCTCCGGTTCACGCGCGGCGAACCGGCCCTCGGCCTCCTCCGGCGGGTCCTCCGGACCATCGAGGGCGGTCTCCCGCCGCCCGTACCGGCCTGAACGGTCCCGGCCCCGGCCTTCCCGAAGGCGCCGCGCGGCGGCGCCCACTCCCCGTGTCTCCGCGAGCCGCCCGGGACGCTCCGGGAGCGCCCCCGGGACGTCCCCGACGCCCGGCGCCGCCTCGAAAACGCCCCTCCCGGCACCGAACCGCCGCCCCCGCGGGTCATAATCACGCCCCCGGCCCACGACTATCCGCCAATGCAGGATCCGGGTTGACCTTTTAGGGAGAGTAGTGTATTATTGGGGGGTACAACAGATGTACGTATCCCTTCAATAATACGATGGAACGAGAAATGGCGACTAATAGCGAACGAGACAACACCCGCGATCCAGCGCCGACGAAGGACGAGCTACACGTGAACCCGGATCCTGCGATCGTCGGCGCGGGGCTGGCCCGGAGAGGGTGGCCGCGGCCGGGGACGGGATAGTGGAAACATAGTGCCGGACTATGGAAAAGCACCGCCCGGGGCCCTACGTTCAAGGGGACTTGAGCAGAGTTCACCCCGGAACGGAGGACACCCGAATGGTGCGTGGAAACGACTATACCGGACCGCGCCCGCACGTGCAAGGATCGCGGGCCGCGCTGAGGGTCCGCGGGGGCGGCGGACGGATCACCGACGCGGGCGGCCTCGTCGTGGTTCGGAAGCTGTGGGACGCGCTGGGGCTGGGCCGGTGGATCGACGCGCGGGCGGGGGAGGTCCCCGGCCGCTACCGGCCGTCGCTGATGGTCGAGTTGTGGGTGGTGCTGCTCCTGTACGGCGGCGGGGCGATGGACGACCTGCCGCTTCTGGAGCGGCGGGGCGTGCGCCGCATCTTCGGCTGGGCGCGGGTGCCGCACCCGGCCACGTTCGGGCGCTGGCTGCGGTGCTCGGCCGCGGTGATGTCCCCCCTGCTCGACGATCTGCTGTGGCGGATGGTGCGGCGGCGCTGGGAGATGGCCGGCGGGGCGCCCCGGTCGGCGACGATCGTGATGGACTCGACGGTCGTGGTGCGCTACGGGCTGAAGCGGGCGGGGGCGGAGCGGGGCTACAACCCGAAGAAGCCGGGCCGTCCCTCGCACCACCCGCTTCCGGCCTACGTCCTGGAGACGGGCGACTGCCTCGGGGTGCGCTGGCGGCCGGGCAACGCGCACACGGCCCGGGGGGCGGAGGCGTGGCTGGCCGGGCTGGTGGCCCGCCTGAGGGGGGCGGGGGTGCGGCGGATCGCCGTGCGGCTGGACAAGGGGTTCTTCTCCAAGTCCATCGCGCGGCGCATGGAGGCGCTCGGCGTGTCCTATCTGCTCAAGGTGCCGCGGCACGCCTGGCTCGGCGGCTTCCGGGGCGCCTGGGAGACCGCCGCCGCGGACGAGGCGGAGGGCCGGGAGCTGAGGACCGCCTCCGGCGAGCTGTGGGGGACCAGGCTTCTCTCGGTCGAGAGGCGGAGACGGGTCGGGCCGGACGAGGGAGAACTCGATCTCGCGGCGTGGGAGACCACGATGAGCGCCGACGTTCCGGCCAACATCGGGAGCATCGGCCCCGTCGAGGCGTGGCGCGCCTACAACGCGGGCGCGGTCGTCGAGCAGCGGATCGGCGAGCTGGGCCAGCTCTCGGCCGGCCGCACCGCGGTGGACGACCTCGGCGGCAACGCCCTGCTGTGGGGCCTCGCCGCGCTCGCCTACCAGCTTCTTCACGTCCTGCGCGCGAACTGCCTCGGCGGCGGCTGGCGCGCCGTGCAGCCGCGCGGCATCCGGCTGCGCCTGCTGCGCGCCCCCGCCAGGATCACCTCCCACGCCCGCCGAACCTCGCTCCGGTTCGCGCGCGGCGAACCGGCCCTCGGCCTCCTCCGGCGGGTCCTCCGGACCATCGAGGGCGGTCTCCCGCCGCCCGTACCGGCCTGAACGGTCCCGGCCCCGGCCTTCCCGAAGGCGCCGCGCGGCGGCGCCCACTCCCCGTGTCTCCGCGAGCCGCCCGGGACGCTCCGGGAGCGCCCCCGGGACGTCCCCGACGCCCGGCGCCGCCTCGAAAACGCCCCTCCCGGCACCGAACCGCCGCCCCCGCGGGTCATAATCACGCCCCCGGCCCACGACTATCCGCCAATGCAGGATCCGGGGTGAAGTACGACGTGCCGTCCGAAGTACCGGGCTTCGAGGGCGCGACACCGCAGGCGCTGGCCAAGGCGCTGTTCAGGACGATAGCAGCGAGGAAACCGCAGTGAGTTGGTTAGCCGCTATAGGGTTGCTGTTGGATATCGCAGGCGTATGTCTGCTGTTCAAATTTGCGCCTGAAAAGTATCCTGATCCGCAAACACGAGCGTTTTTCGCTCTTGAAGGTGAAGACGTTGTGAAGCGTGAAGAATGGAGGCGGCGACAGCCGTTACG
Source organism: Candidatus Palauibacter sp. (assembly GCF_965222475.1). GTDB lineage: Bacteria > Gemmatimonadota > Gemmatimonadetes > Palauibacterales > Palauibacteraceae > Palauibacter. Next base: position 402,667 of record NZ_CBDCUB010000004.1, read on the forward strand.
TGTTCGGATGTCGAGGCTTAGCCTTGTACTTATTGTGACGGGTTTCGTGTTGCAGTTGATCGCTGAGGTGTGGCCAGTTTAGCAGGGCTTCGCCTCGTACACCTTTCTTTGTAATCCCCTTCGAAATAGAGGTCATTCGGAGATTGTGTACGTGTTCGTTGCGTCCACGACGTGCGCGAGGATCAACGATCCGCGACTTGAGGACGCGTTGCTTGCCGCGAGACGGTATTTGGAAGATTATGCCAGAGAGGACGAGTATGGGTTTGTGACAGTTGGTGTGTCCATTGAGGCGGCTCTCGATAGAGGAGCCGAGCTGCTGGAGCGATTCGGACCGTTCGATGAAATTCACATTGGACGGGGATACCTAAACGCAGCGGCACAGCGATATATGAGAACGTTCCTGGGGGTGGAGGCGGTGCCGCAGATCGTGATCTTGCAGCGCGATGTATGGGCTTACCCCGTTTCAGTGGACAGGTGAAAGTGGTGGTTTCCTCCTTTCTCGCCACCTCGCGGGAGAGAAGAGCGGTCGCCGCGCCGAAGGCGTGGCGGACCGTGGGAGAGGGACGCGGCCCGGGGGTCACGCCGCCTCCCCTTTCTCGCGCGCCTCGAAGCTGGCGGGCGACTCGTAGCCGAGGCTCGAGTGCCGCCGGCGCGGATTGTACCAGCCCTCGATGAACCGGAACACCTCCCGGCGGGCCTCGCCGGGCGTCCGGAACGAGCGCCGCCAGATGAGTTCACACTCCAGCGTGGCGAAGAACGACTCGCACATGGCGTTGTCGTAGGCGTCGCCCACCGAGCCCATCGAGGGCCTGACCCCGGCCCTCCGGCAGCGGCCGCCGAAGGCGTGGGACGTGTACTGGCCGCCTTGGTCGCTGTGGTGGATCACCTCCTCGGGGCGCCGCCGCGCCAGCGCCATGTCGAAGGCGTCCAGCACCGGGGACGTCCTCAGGTGCGTCGCCATCGACCAGCCCACGATGCGGCGGCTCCAGGCGTCGAGCACGACGGCCAGATAGAGGAAGCCCGCCCAGGTGGGCACGTACGTGATGTCGGCCACCCAGAGTTCGTCCGGTCCGGAGGCCGAGAAGTCTCGGTCCACGAGATCCGGCGCGGGCCTGGACTTCGCGGCCCGCTTCGTCGTACTGCCCTTGCGGCGCCGGCTCACGCCCTCGACCCCGGCCGCCCGCATCAGCCGGGCGACCCGGTTCACGCCCGCCTCGCGGCCCCGGGCCCTCAGCTCGGCGTGGATCCGCGGCGCCCCGTACGTCCCGTCGCTCATGGCGTGAATCTCAAGGATCTCCCCGGTGAGCGCCGCGTTCGCACGCGCCCGCTCCGACGGCTCCCGCTTCCGCCACGCGTAGTACCCGCTCGGGGAGAGTCCCAGCAGGCGGCACATCACGCGCACCGGATAGGCGGCCTGGTGATCGCTCACGAACCGGAACCCCCCCGGGGGATCGATCCGCTCTCCTTGGCGAACCAGGCCGTGGCTTTTGCCAATATGTCGCGCTCGATCTTCACACGGCGCAGTTCGCGCTTCAGTTCCCGGACTTCCTTGCGCTCAGCCGTCGTCAGACCGTTGGTGCGACGCCCCTCGTCCAGATCGGCCTGTTCCACCCAGCGCCGGATCGCCGTCGCCGAGGGCTCGAACTCGCGAGCCAACTGGTCCGCGCTCTGCCCCGCACGGACCAGATCCACCATCCGCGCCTTGTACTCCGGCGCGTATCTCCGTCCCGACATGCGACACCTCCTCGTTGTGACCAACGCTCAAAGGTGTCCACCAACTCGGGGTAACTCCAGTTCGTGTGCGCCTGGCCGTTCACGTACTCCTTCACGCTGTGCTTCACCGTCTCATGGTTCTCAAGGCTCCCGTACACCTTCGAGTCGTCGGTGTAGACCTTCGCGCCGTCCTTGCGGTGCGACTCCACGAACGGAACCAGCGTAGCCGCGTTCGTGCGCTCTGAGGTGGTCTTACTTCGTTGGACAGTCCGAGGGCAAAGTTAAGGTGGATTCCGAGTGGTTGTGAGAGCCCTCGGGAGCCTTCTCCGTGTGTTCTCTCGGGGTGGATGCTCCACCCATGGGTCCTCCCCCGGCAGGGGAGGGACAGGTTCCAAAATGAACCCCGGCCGGCGGGAGGGGAACCCGGTCGGCGACGGGGGCTTGGCCGCGGGCGGAACGAGGTGCGCGGCATGGGGAGATCCCAGGCTTCTCCCGCGCCCCGCTGCTGCTTTGCGAAGGCGACCGTCGGCGCACGCCGAGATCCGCCGTTCACACCGCCCCCGTGCCGTTGCGGTAGGCCTCGCCCGGCGTCCGTCCGCCGAGGGACGAATGCGGACGCACCTCGTTGTAGAAGTCGAACCACGAGCCGATGATCCGTTCGGCGTCCAGCCCGTCGCGGAGTTCGTGAAGGTACACCGCCTCGTACTTCAGCGACCGCCACAGCCGCTCGATGAAGATGTTGTCGAGGAAGCGGCCCCGGCCGTCCATCGAGAATGCCACGCCCGCGCCCAGCACCCGGTCGGCGAACGCCTCGCTGGTGAACTGGGCGCCTTGATCCGTGTTCAGGATCTCCGGAGCCCTCCAGCCCAGCGCGTGGTCCAGGGCTTCGACGCAGAACGACGCGTCCATCGTGTTCGACAGCCGCCACGCGAGCACGTGCCGGGTCGCCCAGTCCATCACGGCCACGAGGTAGAAAAAGCCTTGCGTCACCGGAACATAGGTGATGTCCGCGCACCACACGTGGTCCGCCCGCGAGATCGTGAGGCCGCGCAGCAGATAGGGGAAGACCCGGTGCTCCGGACCCGCCACGCTAGTGCGCGGCCGCCGGTAGGTTGCCTCCACCCCCATCAGGCGCATGAGCCGCCGGATCCGGTGCCGGCCCGCGGCAACGCCCTCGCGACGCAGATGCCGCACCAGCTGCCGGCTTCCGTAGAACGGATACGCCATGTGCAGCTCGTCAATGCGACGCATGAGCGCCAGGTTCTCCGCGCTCTCCCCCCTCGGCCGGTAGTACAGCGACGACCGGCTCACGCCCACCAGCGCGCACTGCCTCGAAAGACTCAGCGGTCCGTCCCGCTCGATCATCCGCCCCCGCTCCGCCCGGCTCAGCGCTTGAGCCCGCGCCGAAAAAAATCCCGCTCGACCGTGAGCTCCCCGATCTTGGCGTGCAGCTCCCGGACCTTCGCCTCGTGCTCCTTGGCGAGCTTGCGGCCCGCGCCCCCGGCGAACACCTCCGGCAGCCCCTCGAGCAGCTGCCGCTTCCATGTGCTCACCTGGTTCGGATGAAGCTCGTGCCGCCTCGCGATCGCCTGCACGCTGTCGTGCTCGCGCAGCGCCTCCAGCGCCACCCGCGCCTTGAACTCCGGCGTGAACCGCCGTCTCTTCCCAGCCATCTCGGTGCCTCCCGTTCCGTCCTGGAATCCACCTTAACGACCTGTCCAAAAAACTGGGACCACCTCACTCCACAACCTTCGCCTGAACGCGGTTCGTCGCCCGGTCCTTCGCGCCCACCACAGCCGTCTTGCCGACCGGACCCCGCCCGGCATTCTGCTTCTTGCTGGCGTGCTTGTTCTTCTCCAACCCGCCGAAATACGCCTCGTCAACCTCTACCGGACCCTCGAACGCCTCCGGCGCGTAGCCCCACGCCTCGCGGATGCGATGCAGCATGAACCACGCCGTCGGCTGGCTCACGCCAAGGTCGCGATGCAACTTCATGCTGGAAACTCCCCTCAGGTTCGTCAGGCACATGTAGATGGCGAACACCCACTTCCGGTAGCCGATCTTCGAGCCCTCAAGCGCCGTGCCCATCTTGGCGGAGAAGTACCGCTTACAATCGCGGCACCGGTACGGCATCTTCTGGTTCGTCACCGCGTACGTGTCCAGCCCGCCACAGCGCGTGCAGCACCGCTCGCCGTTCGGCCAGATAAGCGACTCGAACCACTTCCGCGATGTATCCTCGTCGGGGAACATGCTGGCCAACTCCAGCAGCGTGATTCCCTCCCTGTGCGCCTTCCCCGGCGCGTTGTTAATGTCCGTTTGACTTCCTTGCCCTTGCCATCGTACCTTCGTCTCGTCTCGCTTGTTTCGGGTAGTTGTGCGCTCTTTTGTTCGCACAATTACAAAACTAGCGAAACACTAACGAATAACAATAACAATAAGGAGTAAGCAATGAAGTTGGATGATCTCGGCAAAACACCAAAGTTGGAGCGGCTTAACACAAAGCTGAGGGAGCGCATTGATAAGCCACATATCTCGGGACTGAACCTCCACTTCACGGATGACGGTAACGTTCAGGCGAACCTTACGGTATCCATTGGCCGAGGAGGCATTGGATACGGGAACGTTACCATGACTACCAACGACTCACGGCTGGATGGCATCTACGAGCTAATCGAAGATTTGCTGCCATCATCTTAGGCCGGTAGCATGGATGGTTTCATTATACAAAAGAAAGAGTCAGGGTCCAACGTTTTAGAGTTTCGATGGAATGTGCCGGGCTTGTTACGGGGGTTGACGGTAATGGCTTATGTCGATCTGACGCCGTGTCACACCTGCTATTGGCAAGGAGGAACGCCGGGTGGGCTTGGCATCATAGATGAAGACCTCTATCGATCCGTTCTGTCACCGGAACAAGTGCTAGAGGCCAAGAAACGTCAAAACCACCATCATCATACATCTATCGCGAAATGTGTGGAACTATTTGCGCCCCCTCTTCCGTTACAGTCTTTTCCGCTGGCCCCGGCAAGCGACGCGCTGGATGAAGAGCCAGAAAATAGTACAGCGCCCGTAACAACCATTTGGGAGCCGCTGCACGGCGACACACTTGAAGGATATGATCCAGCAACTCTAGTAACGCGAACAGAACTATTGCAGGCACTAAGAACGCCAGAAACATCGCCGCATGCACGGGCAATAGCACCCCGAGACCCACGACGTGGTGTTCATCGAGTAATCGATTGGGCCTCTCGGCAGTGGGATTGGATCGACGAGAACGTTGCTCCGTTGGCGAACCGTGTAAGCGGCACTCTGAATCAGATAAAGAGGGGAAGGCCCTCTCAAGACCGAACCTCACGTAGGAATGACAGCACCGGTTATCTGTCATTGTAGCCTCCCCCATTACACCTTTCTTTGTAATTCCCATTTCGCAACACGTGCACCAATACCGCACTCTCGGCGAAGACGATTCCGGGGCTGTCGTACGTTCTAACCTGTCTACCGTCTTTCAGTCGCAAGATGCGAACTTGATCGGTACCCTCATACGTACTCGGTCCCGTCTGGTTCCTGATAGTTTGGACTTACCCCGTTTTCAGTGGACAGGTGAAAGTGGTGGTTTCCTCCTTTCTCGCCACCTCGCGGGAGAGAAGAGCGGTCGCCGCGCCGAAGGCGTGGCGGACCGTGGGAGAGGGACGCGGCCCGGGGGTCACGCCGCCTCTCCCTTCTCGCGCGCCTCGAAGCTGGCGGGCGACTCGTAGCCGAGGCTCGAGTGCCGCCGGCGCGGGTTGTACCAGCCCTCGATGAACCGGAACACCTCCCGGCGGGCCTCGCCGGGCGTCCGGAACGAGCGCCGCCAGATGAGTTCGCACTCCAGCGTGGCGAAGAACGACTCGCACATGGCGTTGTCGTAGGCGTCGCCCACCGAGCCCATCGAGGGCCTGACCCCGGCCCTCCGGCAGCGGCCGCCGAAGGCGTAGGACGTGTACTGGCTGCCTTGGTCGCTGTGGTGGATCACCTCCTCGGGGCGCCGCCGCGCCAGCGCCATGTCGAAGGCGTCCAGCACCGGGGACGTCCTCAGGTGCGTCGCCATCGACCAGCCCACGATGCGGCGGCTCCAGGCGTCGAGCACGACGGCCAGATAGAGGAAGCCCGCCCAGGTCGGCACGTACGTGATGTCGGCCACCCAGAGTTCGTCCGGTCCGGAGGCCGAGAAGTCTCGGTCCACGAGATCCGGCGCGGGCCTGGACTTCGCGGCCCGCTTCGTCGTACTGCCCTTGCGGCGCCGGCTCACGCCCTCGACCCCGGCCGCCCGCATCAGCCGGGCGACCCGGTTCACGCCCGCCTCGCGGCCCCGGGCCCTCAGCTCGGCGTGGATCCGCGGCGCCCCGTACGTCCCGTCGCTCATGGCGTGGATATCGAGGATCTCCCCGGTGAGCGCCGCGTTCTCCCGCGCCCGCCGAGACGGCTCCCGCTTCCGCCACGCGTAGTACCCGCTCGGGGAGAGACCCGGCAGGCGGCACATCACGCGCACCGGATAGGCGGCCCGGTGATCAACCGCGAACCGGAACCCCCCCGGGGGATCGATCCGCTCTCCCTCGCGGGGCACCGCCGCGCAGCGGTGGTCGGGCCGTGGCTTTCGCCAATATGTCGCGCTCGATCCTCACCCGGCGCAGTTCGCGCTTCAGTTCCCGGACTTCCTTGCGCTCAGCCGTCGTCAGACCGTTGGTGCGAAGCCCCTCGTCCAGGTCGGCCTGCTCCACCCAGCGCCGGATCGCCGTCGCCGAGGGCTCGAACTCGCGAGCCAGCTGGTCCGCGCCGCGGCCCGCACGGACCAGTTCCACCATCCGCGCCTTGTACTCCGGCGCGCATCTCCGTCCCGACATGCGACACCTCCTCGTTGTGACCAACGCTCAAGGGTGTCCACCAACTCGGGGGCGGTCTCAACCGGTCAACGCAACATCTTGGCAGCGGCTGTTCAACTGCCGGGAGGTATGCGATGCGCCAACGGGAGAAGTACGGGAGGCTGAGCGAAGCGGACCGGCTTGAGATCGGGGACCGGATCAAGAACGGGCAAACACACGCCGAGATCGCCGCGGCGGTCGGGTGTTCGACCAAGTCGGTCCAACGGCTATTGATACGCACCGGCGGACTGGCGCCCCGGGGTCGAAATCGTTCGCCGCACCACCTTACCGTCGCCGAGCGGGAGGAGATCTCGCGCGGCTTGAAGGCGGGAGACTCGTACCGGCTGATCGCCGGGCGCCTGGGCAGAGCGCCATCGACGATCTCGCGCGAAGTAGCGGCCAACGGCTCGAGAGAACGATACCGGGCCTGGAGGGCGGAGCGACGGGCGTCCGGGAAGGCCCGGCGCCCGAAGGTGGCGAAGCTCGCCCGGTGCCCCCGGTTGCGGCGGAAGGTGGAGCGCCTGCTCGCCGAGCGCTGGTCTCCGCGGCAGATTGCCCATCGCCTTCGGCTCGATCACCCCTCGGATCCCGAGATGCGCGTGTCTCACGAGACGATCTATCAGTCGCTGTACGTGCAGACGCGAGGCGCGCTCAGAAAGGAACTCACGGCGTACCTGCGCACCGGCCGGACGCGACGACGATCACCAAGGCACAGACCCGGAGAGGGGCGGCTGAAGGGCATGGTCTCCATCTCCGAGCGGCCCGCCGAGGCCGCGGACCGGGCCGTGCCGGGCCACTGGGAAGGGGACCTGATCCTGGGCAAGCTGGGACGCTCCGCCCTCGGGGTCCTCGTCGAGCGCCGCAGCCGCTACGTGCTCCTCCTGCACCTTCCCGGCGGGCGGACGGCCCCGCATGTGCGGCGCGCGCTGGTCGAACAGATGGTCACGCTGCCCGACCAGCTCAAGCGCTCGCTCACGTGGGACCAGGGCAAGGAGATGGCCGAGCACGTCCGCTTCAGCATCGAGAGCGGCGTGTCCGTCTATTTCTGCGATCCGCGCAGCCCCTGGCAGCGCGGGACCAGCGAGAACACCAACGGCCTGCTCCGCCAATACTTCCCCAAGGGTACCGATCTCTCCGCCCACTCACAGGATGACCTCAATGCCGTCGCCCGACAGCTCAACGGCCGCCCTCGACAAACCCTCGACTGGCTGAAACCATGTGAAGTCTTCGCCGGGACCGTTGCGTTGACCGCTTGAGACCGCCGGGGTAACTCCAAGTTATTGCCGCATGGTTCGGATCTACAATTGCAGCATAGAACGTTTCGTGCGCACTGGCAGATCCGGATTGCAGAAACGAACGAACGTCGACGCCGCCGCCGGAACTGGTCACTTCCCACCGTCGGGCGTCGTATTCTCTGATCGTCGCCCGCCATCGTTCTCCGTCCTGTCCGACTGCTGGCAACGAAATCACTTCTGGATAATACGCTAGAGTTTGGGGGGAACGGGAGCCCAAACCACGGAGGCCGACGTACCAGATGGCAGAGCCTCGAAAATGGGAACAGACCAAGGGTGGAAGGGAGGGTAGCATGGACAAGCTCGTCCGCGCCGCTCGCAGCTACGCGGCTCGCACGTATCTACCTCTCAATTACTTCCAGGATCCCCCATCCAGGCGGCCACAGCTACCTGACGCCGTGGTCGTCTTGCGTGACTTCCGTGTCGTCCTCAACGACCTCGGCGTCGCCACCCATCGAGTCATGAAGAAGCATGCCTACGAGCCGGAACAGACGGAACTGTTCACCGGGTGACCCTTGAGTCACCGGGCGAGGGCCATGTGCCCAAGCGGCGGGATCGCGGCGATACCGATCACGTTGTGCGGGGCGTTATCTCCCCAAAGTCTTCACCACCCAGAACCGTGTCGACGAGTAGCGGCGATTCCGGGTCCCAGTTTTCTCGTCTCGTCCGACTCTTCAGTGCAGGGGCGTGGTAGATAAACCGACGATCATAGCTCGCGTACAGTTTGCTAAAAAACTCATTGAAGTCCAGCTCCGCTTCCGAAGGCGGGAACTCTGAGTAGACAGCCGTCTCATCTCGCCCGCTCCGACATTTAACCAGCGTAAGCGAGCACGCTTCATAGGTCGATGGGGGCTCGCGGAGATCGTTCCGGCCGGACAATCGCCGCAACGCCTCGGAGTAACGCTCGACTGCTTCCAATGGCCGACCGCCGCGGAGAATCGCCACATCCTGTCGGTCGTAGGTTCCATCCTTCAATCGAAGATTCCCTCCTTCGGTAGGGTAATCCTCCTCATTGGCTCGGAGGACATGCCAGAATCCGTAGACCAAGGCGGGATAAGCCATGTGGATGTTCGTGCAGTCGCCCGCAGCCTCCTCCATGCGATTCGTCAGATTACGGAATGCGTTGTTGGTGCCCTTCAGCGACACAGCCAGTACCGGTCCTACAGCCGGAATCGTTACGGTCACGTCGAGTTGCTTCGTCTTGAGGCCACCGAGGATGGTGCGCTCACCGCCTTTCGCCGCCTCCGGTGCGTGGTGGAGAATACGGCGTTTGCCCTTGCGCTCAACCAGAATCGGCGGACGCGGCAGGATATTGCGCGGATTGAAGCCGCCTTCGATCACGAGGCGGCACGAGACGTACCAGTGGAGCCGCCTGATGTGCCGGCTGCTTTGTACGCTATGGACGGGGAAGGCGAAGTCCATCAACGCCCGTTGGAGCGTCGTGAGTTCCGGGGCGTCAGGTGGCATCTGCGTTACGCCATCTTCGAAGCTCCCGCACCCCGTTGGCCATGAGGTCCGCTTCTTCGTCGGACAAATCAACATCCAACGCAAGCATGACTCTGCGTGCCTCGGCAGGTTCGATCTTTAGGAGGCCGCCACCCAAGGCGTGGCCCTCCAACTCGCACGAGAAAGCCGTCAGCGGGCCGTTCCAGCGAGTCGTCACTCGACCAAGATCCAGTCCGTTGGTCAAGGACACGGCATGCACCGAGTTGGTGCACGAAACCCCCGCCGAGTTGCGGACCAGCCGTGGCGTTCCGCCCGCCATGATCGAGAGAAAGGCATCCGGAACGCGTACTTGAGGTACGACAAACCAGGGTCGTCGAGTACGGCACTTATATGCTCGCCGTGCAACCCGTCCGCCGGGCGACTCCAGATAGTCAGTGACGGCGCGCGGGAGATCGTCGACATCCCTTAGGTCGAGCAGAAGCACCGGACGGTCATCACGCAGCCACGAGGCGACGAGTTCCTCATCAACGTCATCAACAGCCAAGTCGCGATTCGAGCGCACCGAGACGCGTAACAGATCATCCGGGATGCCCAGCTGGGCGGCAGTACTGGGCCGGAGATGAAAGAAGTCGTTCGCCCCCGTCACATACCCTATTCCAATATTGCCGACGTCGCCCAACCGAATGGTTCCTGGCTGATCGGCAAGCGCCCCGTAGGCATCGCGCACGGCTCGATCCACCAGGAAGGGACGCAACCGGTAATGCCAGCGTTCGATTTCGGCGATGGGCACGGGCTCGAAGACCCACCGATCATCGCGCGGATCGAAGGAGTCCAGTTTGGCGAAGTAGGCCGCCTCGCCGCGGCGACCGAATCCGCTTGCCCGCAGTAGCCAGCAATCCTCAGACAGCTCCGGGAAGAGCTTCTCGCGCACCGCGATGATCTCCACGCGTTCGAAGGAGGAGAGCAGATGACGGAGGACCGGCTTGGCATAGACCGCGTGCCCGATCTCGGCGGGCACCACGAACGCAATTCGGCCGCCCTTATGGAGCAGGCTTGTCGCGCCCACGATGAAGGGTGCCCAGGACGAGCACAGCCCCGATAGCCGTACACCCTGCGTAGCGCAATACTGGAGAGCCCTCCTTCTCCTGTCGCCGTTGAAACGGTGATAGCGGATGAAGGGAGGATTGCCTACGGCACCGGCGAAGCGCCGGTTCGAGCGCCGCACCCAAGAGAAGAAGTCCTCTCGGACGATCGTGGCGCGTGTGCCCTGCGCCGCAGCCTTGGCGGCCGCAGGGTCGATGTCGACGCCCACGGCATTTTCCATTCCTTCAAGGAAACGTCCATCGCCGCAGGATGGATCGAGGATGCTCCCGTCACCGATTCCCGCCGAAACCCATGACACGAGACAGCGCACGACCTCGGGCGGCGTGTAGTAGGCACCGAGTTGCTTGGAGTCCCGCCGCGGCATACCGGCCGCGGCCTCGGACCTTGAAGGCACGTTGTGGTTCGCTCCCATTGTTTTTGCCTGGTGGAATCCTCCGCCGTGGCACCACGAGGACGTTCGCGGCTTCCACTTCGGATGTTGCCGAATAAACGCCGAATCGACCTGCCGCGCAACCCCGAGAACTGTCTTCGACCGCCCTTCGGAGGGCACTCGTAGTCACCGAGGATCCGTCGCGAATTGATGGCGACGAACCTGAAGTTTCGACCTTGCGGGCGGTTAGCGCGATCCCTTGAGCGTTCTGGCGGCCCGGTCGAGGGCGGTCGGGTTCGTGGGCAGGTCGTCGATGTCGATGATCCAACCGCCCTTGATGACCATCGAGAGCTTCCGAATGTTCGCGATGTCGGCGAGCGGGTTCGCGTCGAAGACGACGGTGTCCGCCGCCTTCCCCGCCGCGAGCGTGCCGTATTCTTCCAGCGCCTTGCCCACGATGGCGCCGTTCTTCGTCGCCGCGACGACTGCCTCGGACGGGGTCATGCCCAGTTCGCCGAGGCCTTCGATCGCAAGGCCCGTACCCAGGCGTCACCCGACCATCGGCTCCAGCAAGAAGGCCCGCAGGTCCGCTAAGCTCTGCAAGGCGGACTTGATCCGTCGGTCAACGGTGGCTTTGTCTGCTAGCTGGTCCGGGCGACATACACGAAGTGATGTCGATCGCCCGCGTTCGAAGGAAGTGCCCCAGAAGGCATCGGTATCTTTGCCAGGCTAGCAGGACCGCTCGAGGGTACCGGCGGCCCAGTCGAGCGCGATCGGGTTCGCGGGAAGGGCGTCGGTGTCGATGATCCGGCCGCCCTTGATCACCATCGAGAGGCGCCGGATGTTGGAGATGTCGGCGAGCGGGTCCACGTCGAGGACGACGATGTCCGCCGCCTTCCCCACCTCGAGGGTCCCGTATTCGTCGAGCGCCTTGCTCGCGATGGCGCCATTCTTCGTGGCCGCGACGATCGCTTCCGAGGGCGTCATCCCGAGTTCGACCAGCCCCTCGATCGCGAAGATCGTGCCCAGGCCGGGCAGCTGGTGCTCCATGTTCTCGGGCTCCTCGCGCAGGAAATCCGCCGCCACGCCGCCGCGCCCGAACAGCGTGTTGTCCGTCCCGACGGTGACGATGCAGCCCGCCTCGATGAGCTTCTTTGCGTTGGTCCGCTTGGTGGTCCAGCGTCCCTCCATCACGGATCCCGGCTGCGGGAGTCCGGTGTCCTGCACGCGACGGCGGATCTCGGCCGTCGTCGGGGGGATGCGCCGCTGGCGCTCCCCGGCCTCGGCCTCGGCGAGGTCCTCGCGCGCGCGCTCCATGTTGCGGACGTGGAACTGCCAGCTGGGGCCCGTGAACTGGTTGATGAGCATCGAGCACACGATCCCGCGCTCGACGATGAGGTCGAGGAGTTCATCGGTGATCGTGCGGTTCCCGACGTTGTCCGGATGCTGGATGAGGTCGATCCCCGCGAGGACGGAGAGACGGAGGCCTTCCAGGCTCGTGGCGTGGGTCTCGGCCACGAGGCCGCGCCTGTGCGTCTCCTCCACGATCACGCGCTGGGCGCGCGGCGAGAAGGCGATCGGCGCCGGGACCGCCCCAGCCCACGATGTTGCCGGCGAGATAGGTGCGGGGGCCGATCTCCTCGCCGGCGTCGATCTTCTTCTTGACCCGCTGCATGGGCCGCAGCACGCCGTAGCTGTCCCGCACGGTCGTCACCCCGTGCTTGAGGTGGAGCTGGAGTCCCTGGAGGATGATCTGCTCGTGGTGCGGCCAGTACGCCGCGTGCTCCTCGACGCGCGCCCCGCGCCCGAACGCGAGCGACATGTGGACGTTGGTGTCGACGAAGCCCGGCGTGACGAACTTGCCGCTCCCGTCGATGACCTCGGCGCCGGCGGGAACGGCGACTGAAGCGGCGGGACCCACGGCGAGGATCCGGTCGCCTTCGATGACGAGGGTCCCGTCAATGATCGGAGCACCGCCGTTTCCGTCGATGATCGTCGCCCCGACGATCGCGAGCGGTACGGAAGTCTCCTGGGCGACGACGGGCAACGGCCAGAGCAGGAGGGACGCCGCCACGAGGACGCCCGCATGAACGAGCGCGTCCGCCGGTCGCCGGCCGTCCCGGTCTCGATTCGATCGTGAGTCCATGGTTCCGACTCCGCAGCAGGAGGACGTGATCAAAGGCGCGCGAGGGCGCCTGTGATCGTAAGAGGAGGGAGCCGGAGGGTCGATGACCCTGGCCGAATCGTGCTGCGGTGAAAATCGGGGCGGCGAGATTCGAACTCGCGACCTCCTGAACCCCATTCAGGCGCGCTACCGGGCTGCGCCACGCCCCGGCGTGGACCGAGAAGCTAGCCGATCCCGTGACCGGGGCAAGCGCGGAACGGTGGTGCGCACCGCGGTTCTCCCCACGTCTTTCCGTGTTGCCGCCCTTGAGTATGGTAGTATGTACTCATATGAGTCGTGGTGGAGTGGTCCCACCCGTGGGAGGAGGATGAGGGTGGCGAGCTACCGGTTACAGGTGCTGATCTCCGGATCTCTCGAGAACCGCCTCGCAAAGGCGGCGCGGCGGGCGCGCAGCTCCAGGGGCGCCTGGGTGCGCCGGGCGATCGAAGAGCGCCTCGAGCGGGAATCGGGAGGCCTGCCCCCCGATCCTCTCGCGGCCCTGCGGCAACTCGGCGCTCCCACCGCCGACATCGATGTGATGATCGCCGAGATCGAAGCCGGTCGGTCGTGAAGGTCTTTGTCGACTCCAACATCCCGATGTACGTCGCGGGGACGGATCATCCCCACCGGGATCCCTGCGTCCGGTTCCTGGAGAACGCACAGGATGATGGACACGAACTATGCACGAGCACCGAAGTCCTGCAGGAGATTCTGTACCGCTATTCCGGGCTGGGCAGGCGCGAGTTGGGCGCCAGAGTGTACGAGCTCTTCGTCGCCCTCATGCCCGAGGTGTTCGACGTCACGCTGGCCGACACCGACCTGGCGAAGACGATCCTGCTCTCGCACGCGGGGATATCGGCCCGGGATGCCGTCCACGCGGGCGTCATGATCAATCGGGAAGTCCGGGCCATCGCGACCTTCGACCGGGGCTTCGACATCGACGGGATTACGCGCCTCGAACCCGGACGCTTCTGAGACGCCCTGATCGCAGGCCTCGAACCAATTCTGGCCCCATCGCACTCGCATCCATATATTTGGATTTATGGATACGATGGTGGTGGGTGCGACGACGCGGGAGATGCTCTCGCGGTTCGAGTCCCTCGGGGACGAGAACCGGTTGCGGATCCTCACGCTGTTGGAGCGGCACGAGTTCACGGTATCCGAACTGGTATCCGTCCTCCAGCTTCCCCAGTCGACCGTCTCACGGCACCTGCGGGTGCTCGCGGACGACCGCTGGGTGCGGCGACGGCAGGACGGGAAGACGCGCTACTACCGCCTGGAGGGGGCGCTCGAACCGGGGGCCCGGGAGCTGTGGAGGCTGACGGCGGAGAGCCTCTCGGACGCCGTCTGGATCGCGGAGGATGGCGAGCGCGCGGCGAGTGTGCTCGCCCGGCGCCGGGAACGCGCGGCGGCGTTCTTCTCGGAGACCGCCGGAGGCTGGGATGCGCTTCGCGACGACCTGTTCGGCCGCGACGCCCGGTTCGCGCCGCTGTTCGGCCTGCTCGATCCGGAGTGGACGGTCGGAGACCTCGGCGCGGGGACGGGCACGCTCGCCGAGACGATCGCGCCGTTCGTGAAGCGGGTCATCGCGGTCGACCGGTCGCCGGAGATGCTGGGGGCGGCGGGCGCGCGGCTGGCCGCGCACGAGAACGTCGACCTGCGGGAAGGAGAACTGGAGACACTCCCGCTCGCCGACGACGAACTCGACGTCGCGGTGCTGATGCTCGTCCTCCACTTCGCGGTGGACCCCGGACGGGTGCTGGCCGAGGCGGCCCGGGCCCTCGCCCCGGGCGGAAGACTCGTCGTGCTCGACATGCGGGCGCATGGACGGGAGGAATACCGGGAGACGATGGGCCACCTGTGGCCCGGCTTCAGCGAAGGTCGGATGGGCGGGTGGATGGCGGCTGCGGGGCTGGACGGCTACCGCCACATTCCGCTCGCGCCCGACCCGAACGCCTCGGGCCCCATGCTGTTCGCGGGTACCGCCCGCAAGCCGGGCGAGCCGAGAACTACCACGGGCAGACTCTACATCTGAGACTGCAGACCCGAAGGAGATAGACGATGGAAGGCGCCGTACTGCACGACATGATCGAGACCGCGGCGACGGCCGCTTCCGGGCCCGTCTCGGACCGTCCCCCGTTCAAGGTCGCGGACCTGCGCCTGGCGGAGTGGGGCCGCAAGGAGATCCGCCTCGCCGAACACGAGATGCCCGGGCTGATGTCGGTGCGGGCCGAGTACCGCGACGCGCAGCCGCTGGCGGGCCGGAAGGTGATGGGCTCGCTGCACATGACCGTGCAGACGGCCGTCCTCATCGAGACGCTGGCCGATCTGGGGGCGGATGTGCGCTGGGTCTCGTGCAACATCTTCTCGACGCAGGATCACGCCGCCGCGGCGGTCGCCGTGGGTCCGGACGGGACGACGGAGGACCCGCGCGGGATCCCGGTCTTCGCCTGGAAGGGGGAGACCCTCGAGGAGTACTGGTGGTGCACGCAGGAGGCGCTCCTGTGGCCGGACGGATCCGGCCCCGGCCTCATCGTGGACGATGGCGGCGACGCCACGCTTCTCATCCACCGGGGTCTCGAGTTCGAGGAGGCGGGGGAGATTCCGGCCTTCGCTCCCGAGACCGAGCCGGAGGAGTGGGGCGTCATCCTGCAGACGCTGCGCGACATCGCGACGAGCGACCCGGATCGCTGGCGGCGCACCGTGCCCTCGATCCTCGGGGTGTCCGAGGAGACGACGACGGGGGTGCACCGCCTGTACGAGATGGCGGAGGCCGGGACGCTTCTCTTCCCCGCCATCAACGTGAACGACTCGGTGACGAAGTCGAAGTTCGACAACATCTACGGGTGCCGTCATTCGGTCATCGACGGGCTGAACCGGGCGTCCGACGTCATGATCTCGGGCAAGACCGCCGTCGTGTGCGGGTACGGAGAGGTCGGAAAGGGGTGCGCGCAGGCGCTCAAGGGTCAGGGCGCGCACGTCGTGGTGACCGAGATCGATCCCATCTGCGCGCTTCAGGCCGCGATGGAGGGCTTCCAGGTGCGGACCCTCGAGGACGTGATCGACACGGCGGACATCTTCATCACGGCGACGGGGAACCGCGACGTGATCACCTTCGATCACATGGCGCGCATGAAGGACAAGGCGATCGTCGGCAACATCGGCCACTTCGACAACGAGATCGACATGGCCGGGCTCGCGAAGGCCGGCGTGACGCGGAACAACATCAAGCCGCAGTACGACGAGTTCGTGTTCGGGGACGGGCACTCGGTGCTCATCCTCTCCGAGGGGCGCCTGCTCAACCTGGGGAACGCGACGGGGCATCCGAGCTTCGTGATGAGCGCGAGCTTCACCAACCAGGTGCTGGCACAGATCGAACTGGCGCGGAACCATGGCGCCTACGAGCGGCAGGTCTACATGCTGCCGAAGCACCTGGACGAGAAGGTGGCGCGCCTGCACCTGGATCACCTGGGGGCGCGGCTGACGGAACTGACGGAGACGCAGGCGGACTACATCGGCGTGCCGAAGGGCGGTCCGTTCAAGCCTGAGCACTACCGCTATTAGGGGAAGGAAGTAGCACGACCCCGGGGCCCGGCGGGCGGATCTTCTTGCGGCTGACGCGACACCGGTCCTCGACGACCTCAGCATGCGGCATGAACTTGAGGCAGGAAGGGAAGGTGGCTCTCAGGCGATAGAGGCGGTTACCCTCTTCCCGGTAGACAGGCATCCGGCCGCTCCTGACCCCGATGGCGGCTAGCAGCTCGTCACCGTTCGTCCAGCGGATCGACCACCCGGCTGCGGCCATCGCCTATCGCCTCGCTTTCTTCCCGAGGTACTTCCTGAACCAGTCCTCCCAATCGCGGATGGCCTCTTCGTCCTCGATGTCGAGCTCCATGTACCGATCCCAGGGCTCACTGTCCCCGAGGTCGATCGCCATGCTCAGCGCCTCGGCGGCAGGTGGTAGCGGCTCATCAGCAGCTAGAACCTCAGGCAGGATGGTCGCGAGACGTGTAGCGAAGAGCGCCTCGACATGTCCAGTGAAGTCGTCGGTTCGGCTCTCCCGAATGGTAGCGGAGTCCCAAGGTCCGCGAAAGACGGGGAGTGGAGGATAGCGGGTTTCGCGCGCGAAGTCACTAACAGGTCACGAGCTTTCGCCCGTAAGCCACAACTCGCTCACAAAACATGGCTTACATTCCAAGATAACTCCCGATAACTGTAGTTATCGCGAGCTATCCGCGGCAAGTCTTGTGACCGGCGAGCCCTTGGGGCGTTTCCGGCCTCATCCGCGTTTCTGAAGCCGCGCCAGCTGGGCGGCGCCGTTCCGCTTGGCGAGCAGCCGCTCGCCGTAGCGCTGCACCATCCGGGCGCTCTTCCAGCGCCCGGCCTGCATGATGGCCGCGATGCCGATCCCCTTGGCGATCATGTCCTGAGCCGCGCCCACGCGGGGGCTGTGCCCGGAGAGCCGCCGCACGATCTTCGCCGGCAGCCCGGCCCGTTCGGCCATCGCCCTGTAAATGCGCGGCACCTGGCTTGCGTCGAGCTTTCCGCCCACCGTGCCGTCCTTGCGCACGGAACGGAAGAGCGGCCCGCCGGCGATCCCGCTCGCGCTCAGCCACGCCGAGAGCAGCCTGACGCTGTCGCGGTGCAGGTAGAGCACCGCCCCGCCGCCCTCCGGATCGTTCTTCGCCCGGCGCACGAGAAGCGAGGCCGAACCGCCCCTTTCCATCGTCACATCAACGACTTGCAGCGCAACCAGCTCGGAGCGGCGGAGCATGGCGTCGTAGGCCACGGCCAGGATCGCGCGGTTCCTGACGTCGATCACCCGGTCGCCGGTGGCCTCCATCAGGCGCCGGCGGAGCGTCCAGGTCAGGCCCTTGACCTGCCTCTGCCGGCATCCCTTCCGCCGCCGCATTCGCTGTAGGGCCCGCCGCACCGCGGCGTGCTCCGCCGGGCTGCGCTCCCCGGCCGCCCTGTGCACGGTGGCGATGCTCGACACGTAGCGGCGCACGGTGGCCGGCGCACGCTCGCTCGCCATCGCCTCGATGTAGGCGACCACCGTGCCCGCGCGCGCGGGGAGCGGACGGAGACCCCGCTCGGCGCACCACGCCGCGAACCGTTCCAGGTCCGCTCTCAGCGCCCGCACGGTATTGCCGCTGAGGGCGCCATCGGCGTCGTCCAGGTAGGCGGTCAGGCGCTCGCCGAGTTGTGACCGCGAAGTGGCCGGGCCGGGAAGGCCGGTCACGTCTCCTGTGGGCTTAATCGTCATAAGTGACTCCGGTACAAGGGTATACGTCCGGAGAACTTTGCTCCCGATAACTACAGTTATCAGGAGCTATCGAGCACGAGCCCACCGTGGAAGTCAGGCGGGCGGCCGAGTCAGCGGGTCGTCCGACATCCTCGCCCGACTCTCGTCCATCACGGAGCACAACAAATGAACGGTCGAACGGACACTATCGGGTGCGGCGTGCGACGGGGTGCGGTCGCGGCCGGCATACTCGCGGCAACGATGGGGTTTCTGGCCGCCTGCCGGGATGGAGGCCGGGACCCCGCCACCGGGCCGGAGCCCGAACGGCCGGAGCCCGGAGAGATTGTGTCCACTCCGCCCATTCCCGCGCGCGTCGAGTACACCAAGGCCTTCGTCGGCAACGCCATCGGCCGGTACGAAAGCCAGGGGCTCGATGCCACCCTTGCCCATTACAACGGTGAGGAAAGCATGGAAGGCGAGTGGTACCTGTTCATCATCAACGAGGACGACCTGGTGATCGGACATCCACACCCCCATCGCCGGGGGCAGGATCTGCTGGGATGGGTCGGGACCGATGCCAACGGGTATGACTTCGGCCCGGAGATGCTATCGGCCGACGAGGACGGCACTTGGGTCTCCTACGTCTACACGAACCCCGGGAAAGGCCGCATCGACTCACCGGATCCCGGGGACGTGGAACTCAAGAGCGCCTGGGTGATGCGGCACGACGGACTACTCTTCGGCTCCGGCTGGTATATCGACGCCGACGAGTTCACCCAGTACCTGGTGGCCACCGCGGTCCGCATCTTCCGTTCGGCGGGACTGCAAGCGACCGTGGAAGCCTTCAATGGCCCGGAGAGCGTCACGGCGGGACTGGCAACGACCATCGAATACTACAACAACGCCCCGCACATCGACGGGGTATGGGTCGCGTTCATAGCCCACGAAAGCGGCAACATCGTAGATAGCTACCACCCCGCAATGCTGGGAAGGGATCTGTATGACATCCTGGGCACGGATGTGCTCAGTCTCACGGAAGGCGGCAACTGGATCGCCTCGGAATCCGCGCGCGTCTGGGTGGTCAGCCGGGATGGGTTCGTGTTCGGCGCGGGCTGGCTCCGAGACTAACACTAACCGGCAGCTGAGGGAGGCGACCACTACTCCGGCTGCGCCCAATCACTCACGCACGGACGGGAGCCCGGGCGTCCCGGCCCATCGCACGAAACACAAAGAGGAGCCCTGATGACACGCACCGACAGACAACGGCCAACCAGCCTGTTCGACACCATCGTCGCTCTGGCCATGGCGGGCGCCGTGCCCACCCTGCTCTTCGCCCCACTCCAGGCGCAAGAGGACACTGTTGCCCCGGAGTTTGTGAGCGCGAGGACCGACGGGGGGTATGTGATCGTTACGTTCAGCGAGGATATCACCGTCAGTCCGCAGGTTGCATACGCCGTACGATCGTTGAACGTGCCCATATACCGTTTTTTCAAGGCGGTCATGGACGTATCCGTGGACGGCCATGACGACGTTCTATCGGACAATGACTACATCTCCAGCAACGAGCTCTGGCTGCAACTGTCATTCGCCGTATCCGGCCACCAGGAAGTGCGCGTGGCTTACGACAACATGTTCGCCGCGGCCGGGGAGGGCATTCTGGTCGACGCCGCCGGGAATGCCGTTCCGCTCTTTTCCCACCAGACGGTCCGGAACGACGCTCGAAATTATCCTCGTCCGGACAGAGCGCCCGTGTTCGATTTGTCCACGGAAGATATCAGGATACCGGAAGGGGACAGCGCCACGTACACCGTCTCCCTCGTCTCGCAGCCGTCCGAGGACGTTACGATCAACGTAAGTCCTTTCCAAACCGTGCAATCCACGCCCTCCAGCTTGACATTCACTCCAGATAACTGGAACGTGCCCCAAACAGTGACGGTATCCACCTACGACGATAATGACTCATTCGATGTCTGGGGAATCGTAGGGCACTATGACCGAGACGACTATTCCACCTATTGGCGTGACCTACGCGTCCTCGTAGAAGACCGGGACGCTAGAGTCGGAGGAGTCCAACAGCTATCGTGCTGACCCCTCGCGCAGGGCGAGACTAGGGAAACCGTCTCGATCCGGGCCTGCATTCGCGTCCAGAACCACCGCATCGTCGCCCAGCTTCCGCCGCAGATACCGATCCAGAGGCTCATTCCGCGTGCGTTCCGCACGCCCGTCTCCTTTCGGGCAGAAAGCATGATCCTCCGCCCCTCTGGAGCACTGCGCTCACGTTCAGTGTGCCTGTCTTGGATCTCGGGTCCAGTTCGTCGAAGATCAACAACTCAATGCCGTCGGTCGAAACGGAGACCTCATGCCCGATTCCTTCGCGGCTACCCCGTGAACGGCCGGGAAGATCCGGCGGACGTGTGGAGAGGGCGCGTGGCTGTGGGAGCATGCATGTCCGC
Organism: Candidatus Palauibacter sp.; assembly: GCF_965222475.1. GTDB lineage: Bacteria > Gemmatimonadota > Gemmatimonadetes > Palauibacterales > Palauibacteraceae > Palauibacter. The sequence continues at coordinate 423,349 of NZ_CBDCUB010000004.1, forward strand.
GGCGACCTTGAACGTGCGAGTCACGAAGTCCGCAATTCCGGCTGGTATCGGCGTTGATCCTGGCCGCCGCATGTGGCGGGGGCGACAGCCCCGGCGTCATGCGGCCTCCGCCAGGTCCCCCTCCGCCTCCGGCGCCCGTTCCCGCCACGATTTCGGTCACTCCCTCGACGGCGACCCTCACGGCGCTGGGCCGCACGGTGCAGTTGAACGCCGAGGCGCGCGATCAGGACGGCCAGGTTCTGAGCGGCGTGACGGTCGCGTGGTCGTCTTCCAGCCCGGCTGTGGCGACGGTGGCCGCGAATGGTCTGGTGACGGCGGTCCGTGGGGGGATCGCGACGATCACCGCGGCGGCGGGAAACGCGACGGGGTCGGCGCGGGTGACGGTGGAGCAGTCCGCCGCGAACGTCACGGTCGAGCCTCCTTCGCACAGCTTCGAGGCGCTGGGGGACACGATCCGGGCGGCGGCGACGGCATCCGACGAGGATGGCCATTCCATCCCGATGCCGGCGGTGACCTGGACATCGGATTACCCGGAGTTCGCGGCAGTGGACTCGACCGGACTGATCACGGCGGTCGGCAACGGCAGCGCGACGATCACGGCCTCAGTGGGAACGGCCCGCGGCACCGCCGAGGTCACCGTAGAGCAGGTGCCGCATTCCATGCGGGTCACCAGTCCCGGGAGCGCGCTCGCCGTCGGCGACTCGATGCAGTTCACGGCGACGGTCTTCGACCGGAACGGGCACCCGATTGATGGCCTCACTCTCACGTGGTCGTCGAGCGATACAACCGTCGCGGCGGTGGATCAGGAGGGTCGGGTGCTGGGCGTCTCGGAGGGATCCGTCGAGATCACCGCTGCCTCGGGCGCGCTCAGCGCCTCGAAGACCCTCGCCGTCCAGGGCGAGGCGGACCTGATGCGCGGCGCGCTCATCGCGCTCTACGAGAGCACCGACGGTCCGAACTGGAAGCAGAACGAGGACTGGCTCTCGGACGCACCGCTGGCCGACTGGCATGGCGTTTCGACCGATGCCGAGGGACGCGTGACCCAACTGGCGCTGGTCGACAACGGACTTCGAGGGACGATCCCGCCCCAGATCGAGAACCTCAAGACGCTGCGGAGGCTGTGGCTCTATTCAAATGAACTGAGCGGGCCGATTCCTCCGCAACTCGGAAACCTGCCGGAACTGACCCACCTGGGACTCTCGTCGAACGATCTCAGCGGACCGATCCCGCCGGAACTCGGCCAGCTGACGAGCCTGACCACACTCTGGCTGACTTTCAACGACCTCAGCGGGCCGATTCCGTCCGAACTCGGGAGCCTCGCGAGCCTCGAGGTGGCGTGGATCTACAACAACCGGCTGAGCGGACCGATCCCGCCGGAACTGGGACAATTGACGCAGCTGACCGACCTCCAGTTGCAGGCGAACGCGTTGACCGGGGTCATTCCGCCGGAACTCGGCGACCTCAGCGAACTCACGAAGCTGTGGCTGTACCAGAACCGGTTGAGCGGCTCCATTCCGCCCGAACTGGGGAAGCTCGGGAAGCTGACGGAGCTGGCGCTCCACGATAACCAGCTGAGGGGTCCCATCCCGTTGGAACTCGGCAGGCTGACGCGTTTGACGCGGCTGGCGCTAAGCAGTAACGCCGGCCTCTCGGGACCGATGCCGCTCGAACTCTCGGCGCTCACCGAACTCGCGGACCTGCGGTTGTACGGCACGGGCGTGTGCGCGCTCAACGATGCCGACTTCCGGGAATGGCTCGCGGGTGTGCCCACGGCGGAGGTGGCGCTCTGCCGGCAGGGAGGCGCGACGTTCTATCTGATTCAGGCCATCCAGTCACTCGAGAATCCGGTCCCGCTGATCGCGGGCGAGGATGCCCTCCTGCGGGTGTTTCCGATAGCGGTCCAGGAGACCGAGGAACGGATCCCGCCGGTGCGCGCCACGTTCTACGAGGACGGATCGCTGGTCCACACCCTGGACATCCCGGTGGGATCGGCGGCGCTCCCGACGGAGTTCAGTGACGGAGCGCTGGATCAGTCCGCGAACGGGATGGTCCCGGGGTCGGTGCTCCAGCCGGGGGTGGAGTTGGTGATCGAGGTCGATCCCGACACGACCGTCGCGCTCAGCCTCGGCGTGCACGAGCGGATCCCCGAGAGCGGACGGCTGTCGATCGAAACCTATGAACTGCAGCCCTTGAAGCTGACGGTGGTCCCGTACCTGCAGCGAGCTCAGCCGGACACCGCGTTCGCGCGGCAGGTAGGCGAGCTGACCGCGGAGCACGACACGTTGTGGGCCACGCGGGATCTTCTCCCGATCGGCGCTTTCGAGTTGGAGGTTCACGACCCGGTATGGACGGACCTGGATCCGATCTATGACAACAGCATCGCGCTGTTGCAGGAGGTCGACGCGCTGCGGCTGCTGGAGGGCTCATCGGCCCACTACATGGGGATGCTCCGTGACGGGGGCGGCAGGGCGTACGTCCCCGGCCAAGCGAGCGTTTCGGAACTCGAACCGGTCACGATGGGGCACGAGGTGGGACACAACCTGTCCCTCCGCCACGCGCCGTGCGCCGTGACGGACGACGTCGACCCCAGGTACCCGTACGAGCGCGGCGCGATCGGGGTGCGCGGCTACGACGTCCGCGATGGCTCCCTGGTCAATCCCGTTCTCGCGGACCTGATGGCCTACTGCCGGCCCCGCTGGATCAGCGACTACCACTTCACGAAGGCGGCGGAGCACCGGCTGAGGGCGAGCGCTTCGGTCGTTCCGGGTGTCGCAGGGAGGACGCGGACGCTGCTGCTCTGGGGTCGCGTGGAAGATGGGAGACCCGTTCTGGACCCGTCGTTCGTGGTGGACGCCGTACCGCAACTTCCCGTGGAGGGCGACGCCTATCGGTTGGAAGGACGTGCGTCGAACGGTGGAACGCTCTTTTCGATGAACTTCGACATGCCGTTGCTGCCGGATGGAGATCCTGGCGACCGGGGGTTCGTGTTCACGCTGCCGGTTTCGGCAGGCTGGGAGACGCTGGCGCGCATCACTTTGGGCGGGCCGGAGGGGACGGTGGCCCTCGATCGCGAGGGGGAGCGCTCGATGGGACTTCTGCTCGACGAGTTCAGCGGCGAGGTGCGCGGCTTCCTGCGAGACCTGCCGGCGGCGGATGGGGCGGCGGCGATGGACCCGCCGGAGCCGGGCCTCCGGCTGCAGGTCAGCCGAGGCGTGCCGGTTCGCGAAACCTGGGAGCGGCGGTAACTTGCGGGGTTGGGCCGGGCCCCTGCACGGTAGCGGCGAGGCCACGAGTGAAGTGAGAGGCGAGGAGCTGTAATCATGGCGGCAAACCCGAAGCATCTGCTGGTTTTCGCTCCGCTCTTCCTGTTCGGGGCCTGCGGCGACGCCGGGCAGGACGGGGCGATCGGCGCCCTGGGAACCCTCGAGGGTCCGGACGTGATGCTGGACGCCGTCACCGAAGAGGTCTTCACCGTCGGGTCGGTTGTCGGTGACGCGTGGGACACCTTCGGCAGCGTGAGTTCGGTGGCCTTCGACCGCGAGGGCAACCTGCACATCTTCGACTCCCAGGCCGAGCACATCCTGGTGGTCGGACGGGACGGATCGCTGCTGCGCACGGTGGGAGGACAGGGAGAGGGGCCGGGCGAGTTCGGCAACGTCGGCTCGGCCATCGTCGCCCGCGACGGCTCTTACACGGTGCTGGGCTTCTCGCAGGTCGATCTCTTCGGCCCCGGTGGAACCTTCGTGCGGCGCGTCCAGATGGATGCGATCCTCTTTTCCGGTTTGGCCCTCCCCGACGGCCGCCTGGTCGCCTCGAGCTACGTTTCGATGGAGGCGTCGTCGCGGGCGGCGAGTTCCCCCGACGAGGAGGGTCGGCCGATTCACCTCATCCCGCTGGACGGGACGGAGCCCGAGATCCTCTACACTGCCTGGGTTCTCCCCGAGGATGACGACGACGACGATTTCGACCTTGATTCGTCCAGGACTCTCCGCATGTCGGCGGGGCGCGCCTTCGAGCCGGGACTCTACTACGACGTGCTGACCGACGGCCGGCTCGCCCTTGCCGACTCGATCGGCTACCGCGTGAAGCTGATCGGACTCGACGGGAGCGTAACCGGAGTCATCGAGCGGCCGATTGCGCCGCTGGCCGTCGACGACGCGATCATGGAGGCGGAGCGCGAGCGCTACCGCGAATCCACCGCTCAGCTCCAAAATCTGCAAACGTCGTTCCAGGTAGAACGCGAAGGCGTGGAAGAGCTTGCCTTCGCAGACGAGGTGCCGGTCATCGGGGATGTCGAGGTCGACTGGGAGGACCGGATCTGGGTGACCCGAAGGGGAGCGGACGGCGCGCGCGATGGCCCCATCGACATCGTGACGCCGGACGGACGCTACGTCGGCACTCTGGCCGCGGATGGACTGCGGACCCCAGGTGCCTTCGGCCCGGACGGCCTGCTGGCCTACATCGAACGGGACGAGCTGGATGTGCCCACCGTCCGCGTGATTCGGCTGGTGTCGCTCGAACCGGAGGGCTGACGGAGCTCTATCGAGGGAGTCGGAAGCGGAAGGCGACGACCGTGTGCACCTCGAAGGTCGGGTCCATGACGACGCCGACGATGACGTCTTCGCCGAAGAACGGCGGCGGATCCGCCAGCAATGGCGCCGGCACGACGACGGTGCCCGCGTAGCTTCCGTCGTATTCCAGAACATCGTAGTGCCGCAACGAGGCCATGCCTTCCGCCGGCCAGCGCTCGACCCACATGCGGTCGGAGGCTCCCACGTGGATGGAGTTGAAGGCCGGCAGCGAGTCCGGGATCTCGCCCCGAAGGATCTCCGGCGCAACGTGAACGACTTCGTCCAGCGGGACAGGAAGTGAATCGATGCGCGCGTCGAGCGCTCTCATGCTGTCCGCGCGTTCGGCCCGCGGCACTGCGCGGCGTTTCATCTCCGGGCCCTCGATCGTCCTGAGAGGTTCGCGGCCCAGGGCAAACTCGTGGAGCCGGTACGTCTCCCCATCGCCCACGATGATCGTCCCGTGCCCGGTCATGTCCCAATCCGCGCGGGGAGCGAAGGGGGCGCTGTTCAGTCCGTCGACCATTCGGCCGCCGCCACCCGGGCCGACCCTGTAGTAGGCCGTCGGCGATCTCGAAAGGTCCCCCATCTCGGGCACGTGGACCGTGTCGCTCATGAGCCCGCCTGCACCGTATGTCATATAAAAGTACTCCGTAGATTCATGCCTCCAGCTGTAGTGCGGGTAGTAGTAGATGTCGTCGACCAGCCGAGCCCGCCAAGAGTCGGCGTTGGCGTACGGCGGGATGCTCCACGTCTCGGCCACGGAGTCCGGATACGCCGACAGAGCACTCGTGGCGAAAGTGGTGATCCGGGAGCCCCGCACGAAGAGCTTTCCATCGGCGGCGGGCAGGATGTCGACCGGCCATGTGAACTCGCCGGGGCCCTCGCCTTCCCGTCCGATCCAGGCCATGAACTCGCCATCGGGGTCGAACACACGAACCGATGGCGTGAGGCGGTCAGCGACGTATATCCGCCCTTGCCGATCGGCGGCAACAGACGTGACGTCGCCGAAGATGTACTCGTCGCTCTCGGCTCCGATGCCGGAACTCCCGATGCGGGCGCTGACGACCGCCGTGACGGTGTCGGCCGGGACGCTCCGGACCGGACGGGCGACGGCGGCGGACATGCCCGCAATGCTGATTGCCACGGCAACCAGCCCGGCCGCCATGGTGCTCCGATGTCGGGGATGCGCGTTGAGGATCGCCAGGACTCTCTTTTCCAACGGGGGGTGCGCGCGCTGGCCCATCGGTAGAGACAGCGCCGGACGCTCGGTGTGCGCGTCCGCCGCCAGAGCGAGCAGGTGGGTCGCGTAGTCCGACGGGCGCGTGCCGAGGGCCAGCACCTTCTCGTCGCAGGCCTCTTCGCGCGCCACCGCCGCGAAGCGTGCCGCCAACCAGGTCAGCGGATGGATCCAGTAGATGGCGACCACGACCCGGGCCATGAACTGCCGGAGCACATCGCGCCGGTGCACGTGGGTCATCTCATGCGTCAGCACGACGCTCCACCGCTCGCGGGACCATTCTGCCGAGGATGTCGGAAGCAGAACGACAGGCCTCCATATGCCGCCCGTCATCGGGGTGGTGGCCGTCGGGCTGACGAGGAGCCGGACGTCGCCCCGAATCCCCAGCCGGCGGCGGACCGCTTCCGCCTGTCGAAGCCCGCTGGGATCGCGGAGCGGACTCGCTCCGCGAACAAGTCGCGCGCACCGCACGGCGCCCACTCCCAGCGAGACCAGCGCGGCGGTGCAGCCGATGCCCCAGAGCAGAAGTGCAAGCGGGATCGAGCGCGGTGGCGACACCGGATCCGCCACTGCGACCGCCGCGGATCCGGCCTTCGGCAACGGTGTGTCGGGGGCAGGAAGCGTGACGCGCGCATCTGTGGCGACATCGAGCGCGGGGGCCTCCACCAACGGCGACGGGCGCTGCGGGGCCGGGCTGCCGGAGGAGGGCAGGATGGGCACGTCCCACGAGGGGCCGAGGAGGCTCAGGGCGGGCAGTCCCAGGAGGAGGGCGAAGGTCATCGTCCACAGCAGATGACGCACGCCGGCGGAACCCTTTCGAGCGAGCCAGGCAAGAGCCAGCGCCGCCGACAGCAGGATCGTGGCCCTGATGACGAGGCCGGGCATGCCCAGGGAGTCCGGAGCGAGCAGCGAGTCCATCATCGTCCTGCCTCGGACGCCTGGTCGATCAGCGCCTTGATGCGGGCTCGCTCAGCCGGGGTGAGCCTGGTCTCCTCCAGCTCGAGCAGCGAGGCGACGGCGCCTTCCACCGAGCCGCCGAAGAACGTCTTGAGTACGTGCCGCATGGCCGAACTTCGCGCCCTTTGTGCGGACACCGTGGGTGAGTAGACGTACCGAGGCCCGTTCCACTCCGCTGACAGGTGTCCCTTCTCGACGAGAATCCTCAGCACCGAGCGAACGGCCGAGTCGCCGGGCGGGTCGGTCATTCGCTCGCGGATGTGGGCGGCGGTGACAGCGCCCGACTCGTGGACGATGTCCATGGCTTCGCGCTCGCGTCTGCTGAGCTGCGGCAGCTCGGTCAATTCGGCCTCACCTGTCCGGGCGGTGGAGGCGAGCAACGGGGTCCGGCGCCCGCCGGGACCCTCATGGTAAACCGATGATGCGGAAAAATCAACGGCACGTTGAAATTTCCGCGTAGAGTGAGGGCGTGACGAAACGAGACTGCGATTGCGGGACAACCCTCGCGTTGGCCGAAACGTCGGATCGGTGGCCCCACACCCAACGCCACGCGAGAGATTGCAATGAATGCCACCAGACTCGCCCCGATCATCTCGTCTCTGCTCATGGTCACCCTGGGCGCGGTCCCTGCCCTCCAGTCCCAGGAGGTGATCGAACTTCCGGGGCGGGACCAGCGGATCGACGCCGAGTTTGAGGAGGTCTACCGAGTCGGGGTCCTCGACGGCGAATCCTGGGAGATGTTCGCCCGGATCACCAAGGTGGCTTTCGATGCGGCGGGGAATCTGTACGTCTTTGATGGGACTCCCGGCCGGCTCGGTTCAGGAGAGGTGCGGGTCCTGGTGTTTGACGGCGGGGGAGGCTTTCTGCGCGAGTTCGGTTCATCGGGTGGCGGGCCCGGCGAGTTCAACCGGCCAGTCGACTTCGCGGTGCTTAGGGATGGAACCGTGGTGGTGAGCGACGCCGGCCACCGCGCGTACCAACTCTTTGACGCATCCGGCAGCTTCCATCGCTTTGTCCGCGCCGGGAGCGAGCCCGACGGTGTGCCGGTGTTGGGGCAGAGGATTCACCCCGATCCTCGCGGTGGAGCCGTCTTCGCTTTCGCCGGGGACAGGCCAGGCATCGCTGCCAGCAGTCTGATGGGAGGACTCCGAAGTCTCATGGGCGGAGATCCAACGGTCCCGCCCATGTCCCGTCCCGTCCTGCGGGTTGAACTCGACGGTGAGGTCGTGCACACGGACACGGTGGTCAAGGGATGGCTGCCTCGGCGAGGCGATCTGGATGACCAGGTGCCGAATGACGCCCCCGCCCAGGTTCGAGACATGCTGGGAACCATGCAGATGCCCGCCATATTCGAGCCAGCGCTCCTGGTGGGCGTCCTCCCGGATGGCGGCATCGTTCATTCGGATTCTTCCGCGTACGCACTGAAGGTCACGCCGCCGGATGCGCGGGGAATCGCACGCATCCTCCGGAGGCCCCTGCGGCCCCAACCCGTGACGCCGGCGATCGAGAGGGACTACCGACAACGCACCGCCGCCGCCCGGGAGGGACTCGGCAGAGCGACGACGGGTCTCAGGATGCTGGAATTCCGCCAGCGCGGTGACGGCAACAGGCCCCAGGGCACGATCAATGTCGAGATCGAAGAGTCGTACTACCACGAAATCCCGGTCCTCCGCAGCCTGGTTACTACATGGGACGGCCGCATCTGGGTGCAGCGCAGGGGAGAGGAGCCGGGAAGCGACGGGCCGATCGATGTCTTGACGGCCGGAGGGGAGTACGTCGGCACCTATCCCGCCAGCGCGACCGAGCTGCCTGATGCCTTCGGCCCGGACGGACTGGCAGCATTCATCGAGCTTGACGAATTCGACGTGGCCCGTGTGGTCGTGCGGAGGCTGCCAGCCGAGGTTCGGTGAGCCGCGCGCGTATCGAGGAGTTTCCACACTTCGTCGAACTCCTGAAGACCTACGAGGACGGCTTCGTAACCGGAGAACTGGAAGCCTTGAGGCTTTCAGGGACTGCTGGTTCGGCGAGATGGCGAGACCGTGTACCAGATGAATCTCGCGGATGGCAACTGACGCGGGCAGCATCTGCCGGTTCGATCGTCAGAGGGGCGCCTCGATGCCGATCTCGCGTGCCACCGCGGCGAAGTGGCGGACGTTCCAGGTGATGATCGTCGAGGCGCGGGCCTTCAGCGCGCATGCCGCGATGAGCATGTCGTACGTCTGTCCGCCGATCACTCCGCTTCGCTGTGCTCTGCGCAGCGCGCGCCAGGTCTCGGCCGCCGTAAGGTGCACGACCGGCGTTTCGCCCCAGTTCGCCTCCAGCAGCGCGAGGGCGTCCGCGGATCGCAGACGATTCGGTCCGGGTAGCCGGGTGAGGACCGCGTACGTTTCCGCCAGCGAATGAGCGGCAAGCACAAGCTCTTCGCCGGCGCGCTCGCGTCGCTCGATCTCGGCGCGGGTTCGCGCGTGGTGTTCATGCCAGGAGCAGACGGTCGCGACGAGGGCGCTTGTGTCGCAGAGATAACGGGTCACCCGGCCCCTTGAGTCCCGCCCGCCGAGGGTGCGCCGGAGCGGAGGCCGGCGGTCGTCTCCTCGACCTCCGCCGCCGTCAGGACGGGCCGTCCCTCTCGCGGCACCGCGACCACGGCGGAGCCATGCCGTTCAAGCGAGACGTCCAGCGGTACGGGTTCGATCTCGACGCGGCCGTCCCGAACCCGGAATCGGACGCGGGTTCCGGGGCGTAACCGGCTCGCCTCCCGAACCGCCTTGGGCACAACCAGGCGGCCAGCTTTGTCGATGGTAGTTTCCATGGTAATAACCATGCCATACTTGGTGCCATCGATCAAGGTCTTGAGCGGGCGGACGGGACAGCAGATCCGGTGGTTTGCGAGGATGCGCGATAGTGTGTAATCTTTACACACTGCCCGACGTACTTGGGAGGAGAACGACATGGCTCGACGGGTCAACATCATGATGGACGATGACTCGTGGCGTGTGCTGCAGAGGCTGCCGCGCGGTACCCGAAGCCGCGCCGTCAACGCTGCCATCCGCGAGTGGTCGGGCGCTTCCAGGAAGCGGGACGCCTCCGCCCGGATGGACGCATTGCGAGCGCGATTGCCCGCAGTCGAGACCGACCGGATCGTCCGATGGATACGGGAGGAGCGGGAGCAACGGCTGCCGTGATCGTAACGCCGGACGCGTCGGTTCTTCTCAAGTGGGTTCTTCCGGGCGACGACGAGCAGGACACGGATGCGGCGCTCGCGCTGCGTGAGGAGGCGGTGGCGGGGACCCTCGATCTGGTCGTTCCGCAACTCTGGATCTACGAGGTGGGCAACACGCTGGCGAGGCGGTTTCCCGACGACGCCGAGGCGCTCCTGGCATCGCTGGCCGACTTCGGCCTGACGGAGGCGCGGCTCGACGCAAACTGGAGAATGCGCGCCGTGTCTCTGTCTGTGACGTACGGAGTCGCATTCTACGACGCGGCGTACCATGCCGTGGCGCTTGGCCTCGGGGGTGTGTTTGTGACGGCGGACGAACGATATGTGCGTCGCGCCTCGAGAGCCGGGAGCATCTCGTCGCTACGGCTTTGGCGAACCCGCTGAGGTAACGTTCATGACGTCTCGGCTCCGAAGCTGGTGGAGAGGCCGGAGCACATCGTGGCGCCATGGCGGCCTGAACGCAGCCGAGGTTGACCGGCCCCCCACCGATGGCGAGAATATATCTCAATTGCGATACAGGAGGCCCGGATGACGACACATAGTTCGATGCTCCACGTGCGGATGGACACCGAGACGAAGCGGAAGGCGACGACCGCACTGGCGGCCATGGGGCTGACGGCCTCGGAGGCCGTGCGGCTGTTCTTCCACCGAATCGCGGTCGATCAGGCCTTCCCTCTCGAACTCAAGGTGCCGAACGCCGAGACCCGCAGGGCCATGGCCGAGTCGGAAGAGATGATGAGGCGGGGGACGGCCCGATTCGCGAGCGCAGACGAGATGTTTGCGGAGCTTGAAGAAGCCGGCGACCAGTAAGCGGACGCGCCCGCCTCGGCGGGTGGATTTCACGCGTGGCTTCCTGAAGGACTGGGAACGCCTTTCGCGTTCCGGCGGATACGACATGAACCGGCTCAAGTCGGTTATGCTCCACCTCATCGCCAACGAGACTCCGCTCGGTTCTGAACGGCGAGATCACGCGCTGAAGGGCGCATGGGCGAATCACCGGGAGTGCCATGTCGGCGGGGACTTCCTCAAGAAGGACATCTGTCCGGCAACTGGCTGCCGCAAGCCATCTTTCCCGACCCGTGCCGCGAGCCGTAGCTTCCGACTTCAGCACCAACCCTTCCTGACGCTCCTGCCCAGCGTGCTGATGCTCGCCTGGTTTCACGGCGGACCCGGGCGGCAAGATGTGCCGCGGAGCGAAAGATCGGCATCGGGACCAATCTGGTGCTGTGCGCGTCCGTGTTGTGCGCGCACTTCGGAAACTCGGGCACCTGGACGAGGCCGAATCGGAGCTGACGGAAGCGCTCCGGCTGTACCCCGGGGATCCGCACAGCCACTTCGAGATGGCGCTGGTGCTCGAGGCCCGCGAGACGGCGGACGTGGATTTCGAGCCGACTCGGGAGGCGCGGGAGAAGCTGGGGGACTTGGAGCGGTGAATGAGTAGGGGTTTGTTGCCTCGGACGGACTCGCTACTCGGGACGAACCGCTGGGTCTGACCGTGACGCGGGCGGCCGAGGGCCTGGGCGTTATTCGGCAGGCGCTTTCGGAGTTGTTGAACGGGCGCACGGGGGTATCGGCCGAGATGGCGATCCGGCTGTCGAAGGCCTTCGGCTCGGCGCCCGAGACCCGGCTGGGGATGCAGATGGCGTACGATCTCTGGCAGGCACGCGGTCACGCCGGGGAGATCACGGTGGAACGCTTTGTGGCGGTCTGATCGATCTCGTGGTTGCAGAGTCAGCCTGCGGCCGTTCTCGCGCCACTCGATCTGGTAAAGGTGGAACCCGTTGCTGCAACTACAATCTATATGTATAATTGGTCGATGGAAGTCGAGTGGGACGAGACCAGGAACCAGACGAACATCCGCAAGCACGGCATCGGGTTCGACACCGCCAGGCGAATCTTCGAGGGGACCGTCGCGACGTCGCCCGACCGTCGCCGGGACTACGGCGAGGACCGCCACATCAGCATTGGCCGGGTGGAGAGCATCGATTTCAGCGACATACCGGAACTGGACGAGGAATTCTGGGAGCGGGCGAAACTCGTCGAGCCCGATCGCACCGACCAGATCACCATGCGCGTCAAACGCTCCGTGCTGGCCTATTTCAAGGCTCCGGGAAAGGGCTACCAGACGCGAATGAACCGCGTACTGGAGAGCTACGTGCGGCACAGGACGGGGGAATCCGCCGACACCGGGGAGGGCGCGGGCCACTGACGGAGTGTGGCCACGGGGGGTCGGCGGACCGCAGGTGGCGCGAATCACGGCAAGGAATGACGTAAGTTCAAACAGGACTGCACGATCTGCCATTCTTGCCGTTTGACGAGATCTGACTCCTCCGTGTCACTATAGCTGGAAGAACGGGATCGATTGGCGGGAATCGGTCGCGTCAGTCTCGTCTTCGCCGACATCGCCGAGCTTGGGAGCTTGACTTCCAATAGTCCCGCCCGTCGTCCCTGAGGCGCTGTAGCGCACCGATGGCCCTATTTGATGATTCCTCCCCGTAGAGTAACCCTTCAAGACCTAACCAGGGCAAGGCTGGTGGCGCGTAACCCGACACCCGACAGTGGATGCTGCCCGCTACCGCAGCGGAGGCCCGAGGCCCGCGGCGAAGCGGTAGCCGATGCCGTGCGCGTTGAAGATGTAGGCCGGGTCGGCCGCGTCGTCGCCGAGCTTCTTGCGGAGCTTCTTGAGGGCGGTGCGCACGCGGTCGGTGTCGCCGGAGCCCCGGCGCCCCCACACCTTCCGGAGTAGCGCCTCCGTGGTCACGACCCGTCCCCCGCCTGCCGACAGGACGCGCAGCAGGTCGAACTCCGTGGCCGTGAGCCGGATCTCTCGGCCGGCCACGGTGACGCGGCGCCGGCCGAAGTCGACGGCGAGTTCCCCGCACGCGAACGTCTCGGGCCGGGCGTGTGCGCGCAGCGCCGCCTGGACGCGCGCCAGCAGTTCGGTATGGGAGAACGGCTTGACGATGTAGTCGGCCGCGCCGCTCGCGAGCGCTTTGGCGATCGTCTCGTCCCGGCCGTAGCCGGAGATGAAGATGACCGGGAGGTCGGCGAGCGCGGGGATGTGCTTCATCAGCTCGATCCCGTCGGTCCCGGGGAGGATGAGGTCGAGCAGCACGAGGCGGGGCTTCTCGGCGCGGATGATGCGGGCGACCTCGTCCGGGCTCGCCCGTCGCGACCGGGGCGTAGCCCGCGTCGGAGAGGATGTCGCGCACGTAGCGGAGCGTGTGCGGATCGTCGTCCACGACGAGGATGCGACCCTTGTCCCCCTGCCTCCCGGCCCGGCCGGACGGCGCGCTCGGATGGGGCCGCCTCGGGTGCGGCCGCCCCGGCCGCGGGGATCGTGAACGTGAAGCGTGCGCCCTGGCCCGTCCCCCCGCTCTCGGCGCGGATGCGGCCGCCGTGCGCCTCGACGAGTCCCTTGCAGATCGCGAGCCCAAGGCCGGTGCCTCCGGCCGGGCTGGCGCGCTTGCGGAACAGGTGCGGCAGCCGGTCCGGCGGGATGCCGCGGCCCTCGTCCGAGACCGAGATCGCGATATGGCCGTCCTCGCGCGCCGCTTCGAGGCGGATCGGCGAGGAGGGCGGAGCGTGACGGGCCGCGTTCGACAGCAGGTTGTTCAGCACCTGCACGATGCGTTCGCGGTCGGCCATCGCCCGCGGCAGGTCGGGCGGCAGGTCGATCATGACGGCATGGCGGCCTCCGCCGCTCAGGAACGTGTTGCGTGCCCGGTCCACCAGGGCCGCCACGTCCGAGGACTCGGGCTGGACGGTGAGCGTGCCCGCCTCGATGCTGCCGGCGTCCAGCAGGTCCGCGATCAGGCCCCGCATGTGGTCGGCCTGCCCGCCGATGATGCGGAAGAACTGCACCATCTCGGCCTGGGACGGGAGCGTGGCGGCGTCCAGCACGGTCGCCGCCGAGCCCTTGATCGAGGTGAGCGGGGCGCGCAGTTCATGGCTCACCATGCCGAGGAACTCCGCCCGCTGCCGCTCCAGCTCCTCGAGCGGCTCCAGGTCCTGCATGGTGACGACGACCGACACGACGCCTCCGTCCGGCGAACGGATCGGCGTGACGTTCAAGAGCGTCCGGACGCTCCGCCCGTCGGGCACCGAGAGCTCGACCTCCTCGGCGCGCATCGTCTCCGCGCTCCCGAGCTGCCGGGACAGGGGGAGCTCTTCGAGGGAGACCTCCCGTCCATCCGCGTGCCGGCACGTGATCACGTCGAGCAGTTGCTCCGGTGGGCGGCCCGGGGTGCGGAGGTGCTCGACGATGCGCCGCGCCTCGCGGTTGAACGAAACCGCATGGCCTGTTGCGGCGTCGAACACCGCCACGCCGACCGGCGAGGTCTCGACCAGGGCCTCGAGGTCGGCACGCGCCCGCTCCACCTCGCGGTGCGTGCGCGCGTTGGCGATCGCCGTCGCCGCCTGCGAGGCGAACAGGACCAGCATCTCCTCGTCCGCGTCGGTGAACGTCTCGCCGTCCTCCTTGTCGGCCAGGAAGAAGCTGCCGAGATGCTCGCCCCCTCGGCGCATCGGGGTCCCCTGCATCGTCCGCGAGCCCCAGGGGTTCGGGGAGAGGCCGAGCGAGCGGAGGTAGTCGTCAACGTCCGCCACCCGGAGAGGGGCGGGAAGGTCGCGGAGGTGCCGGAAGAGCCGTTCGCCGTCGGGCCACTCGTCCATCTTCCGGCGCTCCTCGGGAGAAAGCCCGGAGGTGACGAAGTCCTCGACCCGGCCCCGGCCGTCGATCGTCGTGATCACGCCGGCGCGGGCGCCGGTCAGAGCCCGCGCGCTATCGACCACCTCTTCAAGCACGGTGGCGAGGTCGAGGCTCGCGCTGATGCGCAGGATCGCCGCGCTCAGCCGCGATGTGCGGTCACCGGACGCTCCGTTTCCGGGGCCGGCAGGGACTGGATCGCTCAATGCTCCACTCGCTTCCGAAGGGTGGGCCGGAGCCGAAAAAGGCTCCGGCCGGTCGGTCCGGCAGCGTTCCGCCGAATCGGGAGGGAAGTGGAGGATAGCGGGTTTTGCGAAAAAAGCCACTAACGGGCCACGACCTGCACCCGCGTAGTCACGATCTGCTCACCACTTATCGGCTATCTTTGAAAAATAGCTCGCGATAACTGGTAGTTATCGAGCGCTATCCTGCCGGTGACAACGATAATCATTCGGAGTCATCGGCACCAAGGGTTCTGCCCGGCGGGCCTCTCACCGGCGCTTCTGCAGCCGCGCCAGCTGGGCGGCGCCGTTGCGCTTCGCGAGCAGCCGCTCGCCGTAGCGCTGCACCATCCGGGGACTCCTCCAGCGCCCGGCCTGCATGATGGCCGCGATGCCGATTCCCGAGGCGATCATGTCCTGGGCCGCGCCCACCCGGGGGCTGTGCCCGGAGAGCCTCCGCACGACCTTCGCCGGGAGCCCGGCGCGCTCGGCCATGGCCTTGTAGATGCGCGGCACCTGGCTCCCGTGGAGCGCCCCGCCGACGCTCCCGTCCTTGCGCATCGAGCGGAAGAGCGGCCCCTCGCCGATCCCGCTCGCGCCGAGCCACTCCTTGAGCATCCTCACGCTGTCGCGGTGCAGGTACAGCACCGCCCCGCCGCCCTCCGGATCGGTCTTCGCGCGGCGCACGAGCAGCGAGGCCGAACCGCCCCTATCCATCGTCACGTCAACGACTTGCAGCGCCACGAGCTCGGAGCGCCGCAGCATGGCGTCGTAGGCCACGGCCAGGATCGCGCGGTTCCTGATGTCGATCAGGCGCTCCCCGCCGCCGGCGGCCTCGATCAGGCGCCGCCGGAGCGCCCAGGTCAGGCCCTCCACCTGTTCCTGCCGGCTCCCCTTGCGCCGGCGCATTCGGCTCAGGGCGCGCCGCACCGTGGCGTGCTCCGCCGGGCTCCGTTTCCCGGCCGCCTTGTGCACGGCGGCGATGCTCGAGACGTAGCGCCGCACGGTGGCGGGCGCGCGCACGCTCTCCATCGCCTCGACGTAGGCCACGACCGTGGCCGCGCGCGCGGGCAGCGGACTCGAGCCCCGCTCGGCGCACCACGCCGCGAACCGTTCCAGGTCGGCTCTCAGCGCCCGCACGGTGTTGCCGCTGAGGTAGCCGTCGTCGGCGGCTTCCAGGACCTCGACCAGGCGCTCGCCCATTTGTGACCACGAAGTGGCCGGGTCGGGAAGGGGGGTCACGATTCCGGTGCTGAAACGGACATAAACGACTCCGGTACAAGGATATACGCGCAGAGCACTTTGCGCTCGATAACTACCAGTTATCGCGAGCTATCGAGCACGAGCGGTGGGAGGGTCCAAATGGAAGTTAGGTAGGCAGGCGAGTCAGCGGGGCGCCCGACATCCTTGCCCGGCTGTCATTCATCGAGGAGAGAGGCGAATGAGCGGTCGAACGGGGATAGCCGGGTGCGGCGTGCGACGGGATGCGGTCGCGAGCGCGGAGCGCCCACCGCCATGACTGCGCCTCGCGCGCGCGGGCCTGTCCGCTCCGCCCCTGCGCTGGCCGCCGCAGCGCTGCTCGCGCTCACCGGCGCGCTCGCCCTCCCCGCCGCGGCCCAGGACCAGACCGCCGTGCTGGTCAGCAATACGGAGCAACGCAGCTTGGTGACGCAGCCTCTTCGTGACGGCGTCGCGTACGGCCAGACCTTCACGGTCGGCGCTGATGGTGGCAACTACACGCTGAGCTCGATCGAGATCGTGAAGGGTAACGCTGGTATTTCGTCGGCGGACATGGATTTGCTGACTGTCGCCATCTGGTCTACCCATGCGTCGGGGGCAAGCGCAGGGCACCCGGATAGTCCGCTTTACACGCTGACCAAGCCGGCGAGCATCGTAGCAAGGCTTGAGCACCTGGTGAGGTTTGACGCTCCCCCCAACTCAACGCTGGGGGCGGGCAAGACGTATGCCGTGGTCATGATCTACAACGAAGTCGATCGCCAATGCCGGCAGCTCACCCGGCTGGGATTGGGTGAACGACCACCGCTGAAGATGCGAACCCGGCGTCCGGTTGGTCTATCGGCAATACGGGACACACGCCGTGCGGCCGGGTCTACAAGCTGGCGTCGCCAGCTCGGGGGACTGTTAGCAAGGCGCTACGCGATCCGCGTCAACGGCACCGCTGGCGGCGGCGAGCCGGTCTGGTCCGCGACCATGACGGCGGGCGACACTCCGGCGGGGCACGGCTACGACGACGACCGGCACGCCCGCGATCGGGACGCTCGACGACGACGATTTCGATTACGGGTCCACCCCGGCGACCACCCTTTTCTATAGGGTCCTTGCCATCGACGTGGCGACGAATGTCGTCAGATTCGTCGTCGACGGCGCAGCCTTCCGACAGGACGACGCCCTGACGCTGGAGTTGGGCGGGCACGCGCTCGCATCCTCGGATCGAATCCCTATCGGCATCGGCATTGGCGGAAGGACGTCGGTATTGGATCCGTTCCGGCCGCACTGGACGATCTGGCGGCCGAGTTTCCGCTCGGGAGCACGGCGACGGTGTGCCTGCGCACGGACACGCAGGTGTGTCCGTTGGGGCGCATCGTGGCGTCGGAGCTGCGGGTGGCGGATGACGTCTCGGCGGAGGAAGGCGAGAACCTGACCTTCACGGTGGAGCTGTCGCCGGCGAGCGAGGTGTTCGCGGGGACGGTGACGGTGGACTGGGCCACCTCGGAGGGCACGGCCACCTCGGGCACGGACTTCTCGGCGGGTTCGGGGACGCTGACCTTCGCGCCGGGCGTCACGGAGCAGACGTTCACGGTGGCGACGATCGAGGACATGACGGACGAGGACCACGAGACCTTCACGGTGACGTTGTCGAACGCGACCAGCGCGGCGATTTCGGGCGCGACGGCGACGGGCACGATCGAGAACGACGACTGGCCGCCATTGGCCTGGTCCACGACCCTGACGGTGGGAAATGACTTTTTGGCTGTTGAACACTACGGCTACCACGCCTCGACCGGTTCGCTCTCCACCGACGAGGACTTTGAGGTACAGGTCGGCCACCTATGTGGTGGAGCAGGTCACGGTGACCACGGGCCGGGAGGTGTTTTTCAATCTCGACAGGAGCGGACTTCCGACAGAAGACGTCATGACGCTGGAGATCGACGGGCACGAGTTCCCGTTCGGGGACAGAAAGTCTGAATCTACCGATAAGACTTGGGTGTGGGATGCTCCGGCGGATCTGCACGACCCGGCGACCAATTTTCCGGTCGGCTCCACGGTGCTCGTGTGTCTGCGCACCGAGGGGGAGGTGTGTCGGACCCCGACGCCGATGCTGAGCGTGGCGGACGTCTCGGCGGCGGAAGGCGAGGACCTGACCTTCACGGCGAGGCTGTCGCTGCCGAGCACGGAGACGGTGACGGTGGACTGGGCGACCTCGGGCGGCACGGCGGTCTCGGGCACGGACTTCACGGAGGGCATGGGGACGCTGACCTTCGAGCCGGGCGCCAGGGAGCAGACGTTCACGGTATCGACGACCGAGGACATGACGGTGGAGGAAGACGAGACCTTCACGGTGATGTTGTCGAACGCGACTGTCGCGATTTCGGTCGCGACGGCGACGGGCACGATCAAGAACGACGACTATCCGCCATTGGCCTGGTCGACGACCCTGACGGTGGGAAATTTCAGCAACGTTCTGTTCGGCTACCGCCCCGGCACTGGTTCGCTCTCCGACGACGATTTTGAGTTCGGGTCGGCCACCTATGAGGTAACCAACGTCGGGGTGTACATTGACGGGCGAGAACCTGATGTCACCTATGTGCGGTTGAATGTCAACCTGGCCGGACTTCCTAACATCCTGACGCTGGAGATCGATGGGCACCAGTTCCCGTTCGACAAAACGGTTCGCAGCACCGGTACCTTTTGGCTGTGGCTTGCTCCGACGGCTCTGCACGACCCGGCGACCAATTTTCCGGTCGGCTCCACGGCGACCGTGTGCCTGTACACCGAGGGGAACGCGTGTCCGACGGACGGCAACGCGGCGCCGACGTTCAGCTCGGATGCGACGTTCGACGCGGCGGAGAACCAGACGGTGGCCGGCGCGGTGCTGGCGACGGACTCCGACGCGGGCGACGACGTGACGGGCTACGAGATCACCGGCGGGGCGGATGACGCGTTCTTCTCGATCGGGGCGACGGACGGGGCGCTGACGTTCGACGCGGCGCCCAACTACGAGGACGCGAAGGACCAGGACACCGGCAACACCTACGTGGTGGTAGTGACGGCGACGAGCGGCGCGGGGGAGCGGGAGAAGACGGCGACGCAGACGATCACGGTGACGGTGACCGACGTGGACACGGAGGCGCCGGGCAAGCCGGACGCGCCGGCGGTGTCGGCGGCGTCGGTGACGAGCCTGACCGTGACGTGGACGGCGCCGGCCAACGCGGGCCCGGCGATCACCGACTACGACTACCGCCACCGGACGACCTCGCCGGAGGGCGCGTGGACGGAGGTGACCGGCACGACGATCACGACGCTGTCGGCGACGATCGGGAGCCTGGCCGAGAACACGTCCTACGACGTGCAGGTGCGGGCGACCAACGACGAGGGCACGGGCTCGTGGTCGGACTCGGGCTCGGGCCGGACGGACGCGAACGCGGCGCCGACGTTCAGCTCGGATGCGACGTTCGACGCGGCGGAGAACCAGACGGTGGCCGGCACGGTGCTGGCGACGGACAGCGACACGGGCGACGACGTGACGGGCTACGAGATCACCGGCGGGGCGGATGACGCGTTCTTCTCGATCGGGGCGACGGACGGGGCGCTGACGTTCGACGCGGCGCCCAACTACGAGGACGCGAAGGACCAGGACACCGGCAACACCTACGTGGTGGTAGTGACGGCGACGAGCGGCGCGGGGGAGCGGGAGAAGACGGCGACGCAGACGATCACGGTGACGGTGACCGACGTGGACACGGAGGCGCCGGGCAAGCCGGACGCGCCGGCGGTGTCGGCGGCGTCGGTGACGAGCCTGACCGTGACGTGGACGGCGCCGGCCAACGCGGGCCCGGCGATCACGGACTACGACTACCGCCACCGGACGACCTCGCCGGAGGGCGCGTGGACGGAGGTGACCGGCACGACGATCACGACGCTGTCGGCGACGATCGGGAGCCTGGCCGAGAACACGTCCTACGACGTGCAGGTGCGGGCCACGAACGACGAGGGCACGGGCTCGTGGTCGGACTCGGGCTCGGGCCGGACGGACGCGAACGCGGCGCCGACGTTCAGCTCGGATGCGACGTTCGACGCGGCGGAGAACCAGACGGTGGCCGGCGCGGTGCTGGCGACGGACAGCGACGCGGGCGACGACGTGACGGGCTACGAGATCACCGGCGGGGCGGATGACGCGTTCTTCTCGATCGGGGCGACGGACGGGGCGCTGACGTTCGACGCGGCGCCCAACTACGAGGACGCGAAGGACCAGGACACCGGCAACACCTACGTGGTGGTAGTGACGGCGACGAGCGGCGCGGGGGAGCGGGAGAAGACGGCGACGCAGACGATCACGGTGACGGTGACCGACGTGGACACGGAGGCGCCGGGCAAGCCGGACGCGCCGGCGGTGTCGGCGGCGTCGGTGACGAGCCTGACCGTGACGTGGACGGCGCCGGCCAACGCGGGCCCGGCGATCACCGACTACGACTACCGCCACCGGACGACCTCGCCGGAGGGCGCGTGGACGGAGGTGACCGGCACGACGATCACGACGCTGTCGGCGACGATCGGGAGCCTGGCCGAGAACACGTCCTACGACGTGCAGGTGCGGGCGACCAACGACGAGGGCACGGGCTCGTGGTCGGACTCGGGCTCGGGCCGGACGGACGCGAACGCGGCGCCGACGTTCAGCTCGGATGCGACGTTCGACGCGGCGGAGAACCAGACGGTGGCCGGCGCGGTGCTGGCGACGGACAGCGACGCGGGCGACGACGTGACGGGCTACGAGATCACCGGCGGGGCGGATGACGCGTTCTTCTCGATCGGGGCGACGGACGGGGCGCTGACGTTCGACGCGGCGCCCAACTACGAGGACGCGAAGGACCAGGACACCGGCAACACCTACGTGGTGGTAGTGACGGCGACGAGCGGCGCGGGGGAGCGGGAGAAGACGGCGACGCAGACGATCACGGTGACGGTGACCGACGTGGACACGGAGGCGCCGGGCAAGCCGGACGCGCCGGCGGTGTCGGCGGCGTCGGTGACGAGCCTGACCGTGACGTGGACGGCGCCGGCCAACGCGGGCCCGGCGATCACGGACTACGACTACCGCCACCGGACGACCTCGCCGGAGGGCGCGTGGACGGAGGTGACCGGCACGACGATCACGACGCTGTCGGCGACGATCGGGAGCCTGGCCGAGAACACGTCCTACGACGTGCAGGTGCGGGCGACCAACGACGAGGGCACGGGCTCGTGGTCGGACTCGGGCTCGGGCCGGACGGACGCGAACGCGGCGCCGACGTTCAGCTCGGATGCGACGTTCGACGCGGCGGAGAACCAGACGGTGGCCGGCGCGGTGCTGGCGACGGACAGCGACGCGGGCGACGACGTGACGGGCTACGAGATCACCGGCGGGGCGGATGACGCGTTCTTCTCGATCGGGGCGACGGACGGGGCGCTGACGTTCGACGCGGCGCCCAACTACGAGGACGCGAAGGACCAGGACACCGGCAACACCTACGTGGTGGTAGTGACGGCGACGAGCGGCGCGGGGGAGCGGGAGAAGACGGCGACGCAGACGATCACGGTGACGGTGACCGACGTGGACACGGAGGCGCCGGGCAAGCCGGACGCGCCGGCGGTGTCGGCGGCGTCGGTGACGAGCCTGACCGTGACGTGGACGGCGCCGGCCAACGCGGGCCCGGCGATCACGGACTACGACTACCGCCACCGGACGACCTCGCCGGAGGGCGCGTGGACGGAGGTGACCGGCACGACGATCACGACGCTGTCGGCGACGATCGGGAGCCTGGCCGAGAACACGTCCTACGACGTGCAGGTGCGGGCGACCAACGACGAGGGCACGGGCTCGTGGTCGGACTCGGGCTCGGGCCGGACGGACGCGAACGCGGCGCCGACGTTCAGCTCGGATGCGACGTTCGACGCGGCGGAGAACCAGACGGTGGCCGGCGCGGTGCTGGCGACGGACAGCGACGCGGGCGACGACGTGACGGGCTACGAGATCACCGGCGGGGCGGATGACGCGTTCTTCTCGATCGGGGCGACGGACGGGGCGCTGACGTTCGACGCGGCGCCCAACTACGAGGACGCGAAGGACCAGGACACCGGCAACACCTACGTGGTGGTAGTGACGGCGACGAGCGGCGCGGGGGAGCGGGAGAAGACGGCGACGCAGACGATCACGGTGACGGTGACCGACGTGGACACGGAGGCGCCGGGCAAGCCGGACGCGCCGGCGGTGTCGGCGGCGTCGGTGACGAGCCTGACCGTGACGTGGACGGCGCCGGCCAACGCGGGCCCGGCGATCACCGACTACGACTACCGCCACCGGACGACCTCGCCGGAGGGCGCGTGGACGGAGGTGACCGGCACGACGATCACGACGCTGTCGGCGACGATCGGGAGCCTGGCCGAGAACACGTCCTACGACGTGCAGGTGCGGGCGACCAACGACGAGGGCACGGGCTCGTGGTCGGACTCGGGCTCGGGCCGGACGGACGCGAACGCGGCGCCGACGTTCAGCTCGGATGCGACGTTCGACGCGGCGGAGAACCAGACGGTGGCCGGCGCGGTGCTGGCGACGGACAGCGACGCGGGCGACGACGTGACGGGCTACGAGATCACCGGCGGGGCGGATGACGCGTTCTTCTCGATCGGGGCGACGGACGGGGCGCTGACGTTCGACGCGGCGCCCAACTACGAGGACGCGAAGGACCAGGACACCGGCAACACCTACGTGGTGGTAGTGACGGCGACGAGCGGCGCGGGGGAGCGGGAGAAGACGGCGACGCAGACGATCACGGTGACGGTGACCGACGTGGACACGGAGGCGCCGGGCAAGCCGGACGCGCCGGCGGTGTCGGCGGCGTCGGTGACGAGCCTGACCGTGACGTGGACGGCGCCGGCCAACGCGGGCCCGGCGATCACGGACTACGACTACCGCCACCGGACGACCTCGCCGAGGGCGCGTGGACGGAGGTGACCGGCACGACGATCACGACGCTGTCGGCGACGATCGGGAGCCTGGCCGAGAACACGTCCTACGACGTGCAGGTGCGGGCGACCAACGACGAGGGCACGGGCTCGTGGTCGGACTCGGGCTCGGGCCGGACGGACGCGAACGCGGCGCCGACGTTCAGCTCGGATGCGACGTTCGACGCGGCGGAGAACCAGACGGTGGCCGGCGCGGTGCTGGCGACGGACAGCGACGCGGGCGACGACG
This sequence comes from Candidatus Palauibacter sp., assembly GCF_965222475.1. Classification (GTDB taxonomy): domain Bacteria; phylum Gemmatimonadota; class Gemmatimonadetes; order Palauibacterales; family Palauibacteraceae; genus Palauibacter. The sequence continues at coordinate 446,730 of NZ_CBDCUB010000004.1, forward strand.
TGACGGGCTACGAGATCACCGGCGGGGCGGATGACGCGTTCTTCTCGATCGGGGCGACGGACGGGGCGCTGACGTTCGACGCGGCGCCCAACTACGAGGACGCGAAGGACCAGGACACCGCCGGCAACACCTACGTGGTGGTAGTGACGGCGACGAGCGGCGCGGGGGAGCGGGAGAAGACGGCGACGCAGACGATCACGGTGACGGTGACCGACGTGGACACGGAGGCGCCGGGCAAGCCGGACGCGCCGGCGGTGTCGGCGGCGTCGGTGACGAGCCTGACCGTGACGTGGACGGCGCCGGCCAACGCGGGCCCGGCGATCACCGACTACGACTACCGCCACCGGACGACCTCGCCGGAGGGCGCGTGGACTGGAGGTGACCGGCACGACGATCACGACGCTGTCGGCGACGATCGGGAGCCTGGCCGAGAACACGTCCTACGACGTGCAGGTGCGGGCGACCAACGACGAGGGCACGGGCTCGTGGTCGGACTCGGGCTCGGGCCGGACGGACGCGAACGCGGCGCCGACGTTCAGCTCGGATGCGACGTTCGACGCGGCGGAGAACCAGACGGTGGCCGGCGCGGTGCTGGCGACGGACAGCGACGCGGGCGACGACGTGACGGGCTACGAGATCACCGGCGGGGCGGATGACGCGTTCTTCTCGATCGGGGCGACGGACGGGGCGCTGACGTTCGACGCGGCGCCCAACTACGAGGACGCGAAGGACCAGGACACCGGCAACACCTACGTGGTGGTAGTGACGGCGACGAGCGGCGCGGGGGAGCGGGAGAAGACGGCGACGCAGACG